>NZ_CP103289.1:0-2400000 GCF_024757985.1 Cellulomonas sp. NS3
GTGTCACCACAGGACGAGCAGCTGACCCGTGTCTGGACCGACGCCGTCGTCGAGCTCGAGCAGAGCCCGGACATCACGCCGCGGCAGCTCGCCTTCGTCAAGCTCGCGAAGCCGCTGGGCCTCCTGGACGGCACGATGCTCCTCGCGGTCGGCAACGACCTGACCAAGGAGTACCTCGAGACGCGCGTCCGCACGGAGGTCGTGAGCGCGCTGTCCTCGGCGCTCGGGCGCGAGGCGCGCTTCGCGATCACGGTCGACGCCGACCTCGCCCCCATCGACGGCGACGGTCCCCAGCTCCGCCCGCTCCCCACGCCCGTCGCCGAGCACAGCCCGGTGCGCGGCTCGGACCACGACGAGGACGACGAGCCGGCCCGCGAGCCGTTCCGCCCGTCGTCGCGCCGGCCCGTCCCCCCGACGGAGCCGGCCCGCCTGAACCCGAAGTACCTGTTCGAGACCTTCGTCATCGGCTCGTCGAACAGGTTCGCGCACGCGGCGGCGGTGGCCGTGGCCGAGGCGCCCGCGAAGGCCTACAACCCGCTGTTCATCTACGGCGACTCGGGGCTGGGCAAGACCCACCTGCTGCACGCGATCGGGCACTACGCGCAGAACCTCTACCCGAGCGTGCGCGTGCGGTACGTGAACTCCGAGGAGTTCACCAACGACTTCATCAACTCGATCCGCGACGACAAGGCCGGCGCGTTCCAGCGCCGCTACCGCGAGGTCGACGTGCTCCTCATCGACGACATCCAGTTCCTGCAGGGCAAGGAACAGACGATGGAGGAGTTCTTCCACACGTTCAACACGCTCCACAACGCCAACAAGCAGGTCGTGATCACGTCCGACCTGCCGCCCAAGCAGCTCAACGGGTTCGAGGACCGCATGCGGTCGAGGTTCGAGTGGGGCCTCATCACCGACGTGCAGCCGCCGGACCTCGAGACGCGTATCGCGATCCTGCGCAAGAAGGCGGGCAGCGAGAAGCTCCAGGCGCCCGACGACGTGCTCGAGTACATCGCGTCGAAGATCTCGACGAACATCCGGGAGCTCGAGGGCGCGCTGATCCGGGTGACGGCGTTCGCGAACCTCAACCGGCAGCAGGTCGACCTGTCGCTCGCGGAGATCGTCCTCAAGGACCTGATCACCGACGACAACACCGCCGAGATCACCGCGACGCAGGTCATCGGGCAGACGGCCGCGTACTTCGGCCTGAGCATCGACGACCTCTGCGGCTCGTCGCGCTCCCGGGTGCTGGTGACGGCCCGGCAGATCGCGATGTACCTGTGCCGCGAGCTCACGGACCTCTCGCTGCCGAAGATCGGACAGGCGTTCGGCGGCCGGGACCACACGACGGTGATGCACGCGAACCGCAAGATCCGCGAGCTCATGGCGGAGCGCCGCTCGATCTACAACCAGGTCACAGAGCTCACGAACCGGATCAAGCAGCAGAACCGCGGCTGAGCCCCCACGACGTCAGGAAGGGCCGGAGGACACGTGTCCCCGGCCCTTCGTGCTGTTCGCTCGGGTGGGCGTCCCCAGCCTGTGCACGGCCCGCTCGCACGTGATCGCGCGGGAGACGGGGTGCCTCGTCGCGCGTGTCCACACCCCGTCCACAAGTCTGGGGACGACCTCGACCCGAGCCCAAGAGAGGCATGGGACGAATGTTCACACCTGTGCACACACCTGTGGATGACGGTGGACGACACGCTGCGCGCATGTGGACGACACACCCCGTCCCCGTGGACGACGCCGTGGCGATTCTTCCCGTCCACCGGGGCCCGGAGATGTCCACGGGTCCGACCCACACGCCGTGCACACGGCCACAGCGGCGCTGACCTGCGGAAACGGCCTTTGTCCACAGAGTGCACAGACGCTATGACGATGACGACTCATCTTCAGCGGAGAAATCCACACACCTTCGAAGACCTCCTGGGCCGATCGACCGACCGAGGGGCGCTGGGGCAGCGCGACGACGGCCGAGGACTCACCGACGACGCCGTCCACAGTCCGGTACCGGCGTCATCGCCACTCGCGTAGTCTTCCGAGCAACCCGTGCTCCCGCACCGCAGCCAGGCGTCCCCTCGCATGTCGTCCCGCGGCGCTGATCCTCACGAGCGCGGGTTCGCAGCGCCTGCGGCTCGACCGCCGTGGGCCGGCGGGTCACCGGCGTCCGGCGACCCCAGGACCGAGAGGGTGGGGCATGAAGTTCCGCGTCGACCGTGACGTTCTCGCCGAAGCAGTCACGTGGACGGCTCGCAGCCTGCCGACCCGCCCCCCGGTCCCGGTGCTCGCGGGCGTGCGCATCGAGGCCGACGCCTCGGGCACGCTCCAGCTCTCGAGCTTCGACTACGAGGTCTCGGCCCGCTCGGAGATCGCCGCCGACGTGAGCGAGCCCGGCACGGTCCTGGTCTCGGGCCGCCTGCTCGCGGAGATCTCGCGCGCGCTGCCGGCCAAGCCGGTCGACGTCGTGCTCGACGGCACCAAGGTCACCGTGACCTGCGGCGCGAGCCGGTTCACGCTCCTGACGATGCCGGTCGAGGACTACCCCGCACTCCCCGCGATGCCCGCGGTCACCGGCACGGTCGAGGGCGACGCCCTGACCCACGCGGTCGCCCAGGTGACCATCGCCGCGAGCCGGGACGACACGCTCCCGCTGCTCACGGGCGTCCGGATGGAGATCGAGGGCGAGAAGATCACGCTCCTCGCGACCGACCGCTACCGCCTCGCGCTGCGCGAGCTCACCTGGACGCCCGCCTCGCCGGACATCTCGACGGTCGCGCTGGTCCGGGCCCGCACGCTCTCGGACGCCGCGAAGTCGCTCGGCTCGTCGAGCTCGGTCAACGTCGCGCTCGCAACCGGTCAGGGCGTCGACCTCATCGGCTTCGAGGCCGGCGGCCGCCACACGACGTCGCTCCTGGTCGACGGCGACTACCCCGCCGTCCGCCGCCTGTTCCCCGACGAGACCCCGATCCACGCGATCGTCCTCACGCAGACCCTGGCGGACGCCGCGAAGCGCGTCTCGCTCGTCGCGGAGCGCAACACCCCCATCCGGCTGTCGTTCACCGAGGGCGAGGTCGTGCTCGACGCGGGCCAGGGCGACGACGCGCAGGCGTCCGAGGCGCTCGAGGCGACGCTCGTCGGCGAGGACATCTCGGTCGCGTTCAACCCGCAGTTCCTGCTCGACGGCCTCGGTGCGCTCACGACGCCGTTCGTGCGCATGTCGTTCACGCACCCGAACAAGCCGGTCGAGTTCACCGGGCAGGAGTCGCTCGACGGCGACGACCTGCAGGAGTACCGCTACCTGCTCGTGCCGATCCGGTTCGCGAGCTGACCTTCCCCGCTTCCTCGGGCGCACCACCGTGCCGGCCCGCCGTCCCGCTCTCGACGGGGCAGGCTCGCCCGGCGGCACCGCACCCACCAGGGAGCACCCCACCCCGGGAGCACGCGACCGGCCCCCACGGCCCGGTCGCGCACCGGCACGACGAACGAGAGGCTGACCCCATGCACATCGGACTGGTCGGGCTGGGCAAGATGGGTGCCAACATGCGCGAGCGCCTGCGCGTGGGAGGCATCGAGGTCACGGGGTACGACCGCAACCCCGACGTCTCGGACGTCGCGTCGCTCGCGGATCTCGTCGCCGCGATGTCGGCGGGCGAGCGGATCGTGTGGGTCATGGTGCCCTCGGGCGCGCCGACGCGTGCGGTCATCGACGAGCTGGGCGGGCTCCTCGGCGCCGGTGACCTCGTCATCGAGGGCGGCAACTCCCACTACGCCGAGGACGCGGTGCACGCCGCCGCCCTCGCCGAGAAGGGGATCCACTACATCGACGTCGGCGTCTCGGGCGGTGTCTGGGGCCGCGAGAACGGCTACGGGCTCATGGTCGGCGGCGACGAGGCGCAGGTCGCGCGCCTCCTGCCGGTGTTCGACGTGCTGCGTCCCGAGGGGCCGCGCGAGGAGGGCTTCGTGCACGCCGGCGCGGTCGGCGCCGGGCACTACGCCAAGATGGTGCACAACGGCATCGAGTACGGCCTGATGCAGGCGTACGCCGAGGGCTACGAGCTGCTCGAGGCGAAGGACATCGTCACGGACGTCCCGGGCACGCTCAAGGCGTGGACGCGCGGGACCGTCGTGCGGTCGTGGCTCCTGGACCTGCTGGTCAAGGCGCTCGAGGAGGACAACGAGCTCGCGGCGATCGACGACTGGGTCGAGGACTCGGGCGAGGGCCGCTGGACCGTCGACGAGGCGATCGACGCCGCCGTCCCGCTCCCGGTCATCTCCGCGGCGCTGTTCGCGCGGTTCGCGTCGCGCCAGGGCGCCTCCCCCGCCATGAAGGCCGTCGCTGCGCTGCGTCAGCAGTTCGGCGGGCACGCCGTGCGCGCGGCGGGTCAGCACGTCGCCCCGGAGACCCCGGGCGGCGTCACCTCGGCCGGCTAGCCCCACCGATGTATGTCGCGCACCTCTCGCTGACCGACTTCCGGTCGTACCCGCACGTCGAGCTCCCGCTCGAGCCGGGGATCACGGCCCTCGTCGGACCGAACGGCCAGGGCAAGACGAACCTGGTCGAGGCGATCGGCTACGTCGCGACGCTCGGCAGCCACCGTGTGCCGTCAGACGCGGCGTTGGTGCGCGCCGGCGCGTCCCGGGCCGTGGTGCGGACGCGGATCGTGCGCGAGGCCGACCCCGCGACCGGGGCGTCGGAGCGCACGAGCCTCGTCGAGATCGAGGTCACGCCCGGCAAGGCGAACCGGGCGAGGGTCAACGGCGGGGCGCCCGGTCGGGCCCGTGACGTGCTCGGGCTGCTCCGGACCGTGCTGTTCGCCCCGGAGGACCTCGCGCTCGTCAAGGGCGACCCGGACGGCCGCCGGCGGTTCCTCGACGAGCTCGCGGTGCTCGTGACCCCCCGGCTCGCAGGCGTGCTGGCCGACTACGACCGCGTCCTGCGTCAGCGCAGCGCGCTGCTCAAGTCGGCGGCGCAGGCGGTGCGTGGCTCGCGCGGCAGCGCCGACCTGCGGACGCTCGACGTGTGGGACGCGAAGCTCGCGCAGGCGGGCGCGCAGGTCATCGTCGCGCGGCTGGCGATCGTCGCGGCGATGGGGCCGCACGTCGCGCGCGCGTACGAGCAGGTCAGCTCCGGTCAGGGCGCCGCGGTCGTGTCGTACCGCTCGACGCTCGACGCCGCGCTCGAGCAGTCGGACGGCCGCGACGGACCCGGCCCGCGCGGCGGTCGGAGCGACGGCGCTCCCGGCACCGGCCCCGTCGGCGCAGGCGCTCCCGGCGCACCCGGCACGGGCCCCTCGGCCGCACCCGCTGCCCCGGTGCCCGCGCCCGAGCTCGTCGAGGCGCAGCTGCTCGAGGCGATGGGCCGGCTGCGACCCAAGGAGATCGAGCGGGGCGTGTGCCTCGTCGGCCCGCACCGGGACGACCTCGTGCTCACGCTCGGCGGGCTCCCGGCGAAGGGTTATGCGAGCCACGGCGAGTCGTGGTCGTTCGCGCTCGCGCTGCGCCTCGCGTCCTACACGCTCCTGACGCAGGGACCGGACGAGACCTCGTCGTCCACGGGTGTGGACAACCTGTGGACAATGGGCTGGGGCGATGACGGCGAGCCCGTGCTCCTGCTCGACGACGTGTTCGCCGAGCTCGACTCCCGGCGCCGGACCCGCCTCGCGGAGCTCGTGGCCCCCGCCCGGCAGGTGATCATCACGGCCGCGGTCGCCGGGGACGTCCCCGAGCAGCTCGCGGGTGCCCGCGTCGACGTCATGGCCGGCGAGGTGTCGCGTGTCCTCTGAGGGCCCGCGCACGGGCGGGCAGCGCGGGGCCGGGGATGGGAGCGACCCCGCGCGGGACGGGGCCGAGGACCGGCGGGACGCGCAGCAGGACACGTCCCCGACGCGCAGCCGGTCCCCGGACGACGCCGCGACACCGGGACGTCCGCGGCACACCGGACCGCAGGACCCGCTGTGGACAGGCCCCGTCCCGGGGCTCCCCGCGGGCGCCGGTGACGACCTGTTCTCGTCCGGCGACGAGCCCGTGCGCCGTCGCCGGCGCTCACCGACCCCGCGAGCGTCGGCCGACCCCGCGCAGCCCCACCCGTCCGACGCGCCACCGCCCGAGCCGCCCGACGAGGACGGGACCCCGTGGGTCGAGAAGCCGTTCGACGCCGACGACGTCCTGCCCGAGCCCGCTCCGCCGAAGGCTCCCGACGGCGTCCCGATCGGCGAGCTCGTCGAGCTCACTCCCCCGGCGCTCGTCGCCCGCGAGGCGCTCAACCGCGCGAAGGCCGCAGCCCGTGCCCGGGGCTTCCGCCCAGGTCAGGAGCCTCGTCGCCGCCCGCTGGACCCGCCGAAGGGCTCGGCGGGCAAGGACGCGCGCGATCCGCAGACGGTCGGCGACACGCTCGCCCGGCTGCTGCGCGACCGGGGCTGGGTGCAGGACGTGTCGGTCGGCGGGGTCATCGGCCGGTGGCGCGAGGTGGTGGGCGACCAGATCGCCGACCACTGCGAGCCGGAGACGTTCCAGGACGGCGTCCTGACGGTCCGGACCGACTCGACGGCGTGGGCGACGCAGGTCCGGCTGCTCGTGCCGCGCCTGCTGCTGCGGCTCGCCGACGACGTCGGGGAGGGTGTCGTGCGCGAGGTCCGGGTGGTCGGCCCGTCGGGCCCGGGGTTCGGGCGAGGCCCCCGGTCGGTCCCCGGCCGCGGACCCCGCGACACGTGGGGATGACCGCCCGCGCGACCCCGCAGACGCGCCCGCGCCACCCCGTGGCGGCCCCTCGGGCCACCCCGACGCAGCCGCCCGCGACACCCGTGGGGTGAGGTGCCCGTACATCGGGGGTCCAGGCTCGTCCGCCAGGTAGACTGTGAAGGTCATTCCTGGCGCGTCTGCGCCCGGAACTCCAGCGTCGTGGAGTGATCTGCCCTCGATCCGCCCTCCGGGGCGTCAGCGGCACCTCCGCGCGCGTGCGAGACCTTGAGGAGCACCACCGCCCGTGGCCGAGCAGAGCAGCACCGCCGGAACCAGCACACCCGACGGCACCACCCCCGCATCGTCCAACGGCGGATACGACGCGAGCGCCATCACCGTCCTCGAAGGGCTCGAGGCCGTCCGCAAGCGCCCGGGCATGTACATCGGCTCGACGGGCGCGCGCGGGCTGCACCACCTCGTCTCCGAGGTCGTCGACAACTCGGTCGACGAGGCGCTCGCCGGCTACTGCGACCACATCGAGGTGACGCTGCTCGCGGACGGCGGCGTGCGCGTCGTCGACAACGGCCGTGGCATCCCCGTCGCCATCCACCCGACCGAGGGCCGGCCGACCGTCGAGGTCGTCATGACGATCCTGCACGCGGGCGGCAAGTTCGGCGGCGCCGGCTACGCGGTCTCGGGCGGTCTGCACGGTGTCGGCATCTCGGTCGTCAACGCGCTGTCCACGCGCGTCGAGACGGTCGTCAAGCGCGACGGCTTCGTGTGGGAGCAGTCCTTCCACGACGGCGGCAAGCCGAACGGCGAGCTCCGCAAGAAGGAGGCGACCGACGAGACGGGCACGTCGCAGACCTTCTGGGCGGACCCGTCGATCTTCGAGACCGTCGAGTACGACTTCGAGACGCTGCGCGCGCGGTTCCAGCAGATGGCGTTCCTCAACAAGGGCCTGCAGATCTCCCTGACCGACGAGCGCCCCGAGCACACCGGCACGGGCGACGAGATCACCGACGCCCCGGCGACCGACGAGGCGCCCGACGCCGCGAAGGAGACGTCCGCGGGCCGCACGGTCACGTACAAGTACGACGGCGGGCTCGTCGACTACGTCAAGCACCTGAACTCGGCGAAGAAGGTCGAGGTCGTCCACCCGGAGATCATCGACTTCGAGTCGGAGGACACCGAGCGCCGCATCTCCGTCGAGATCGCGATGCAGTGGACCAACGCCTACTCGGAGTCGGTGCACACGTACGCGAACACGATCACGACGACCGAGGGCGGCACGCACGAGGAGGGCTTCCGCGCGGCGATGACCTCGCTCATCAACCGCTACGCGCGCGAGAAGAACATCATCAAGGAGAAGGACGAGAACCTCACGGGCGACGACATCCGCGAGGGGCTCACGGCCGTCATCTCCATCAAGCTCGGTGAGCCGCAGTTCGAGGGCCAGACGAAGACGAAGCTCGGCAACACCGAGGCGAAGGCGTTCGTGCAGCGCGTCGTCAACGAGCAGCTGGGCGACTGGCTCGACTCGCACCCGACCGAGGCGCGCGACGTCATCCGCAAGTCGATCCAGGCGGCGGCGGCGCGCATGGCGGCCCGGAAGGCCCGCGAGGCGACCCGGCGCAAGGGCCTGCTGGAGTCGGGCGGCATGCCGGGCAAGCTGCGCGACTGCCAGTCGAACCGCCCGGAGGAGTGCGAGATCTTCATCGTCGAGGGCGACTCGGCCGGGGGCTCGGCGGTCCGCGGCCGCAACCCGCGCACGCAGGCGATCCTCCCGATCCGCGGCAAGATCCTCAACGTCGAGCGGGCCCGCCTGGACAAGGCGCTCGCCAACCAGGAGGTCCAGGCGCTCATCACGGCGTTCGGGACCGGCATCGGCGAGGACTTCGACCTCGCGAAGCTGAGGTACCACAAGATCGTGCTCATGGCCGACGCCGATGTCGACGGCCAGCACATCTGCACCCTGCTGCTCACGCTGCTGTTCCGGTACATGCGCCCGCTCATCGAGAACGGCAACGTGTTCCTCGCGCAGCCGCCGCTGTACCGGATCAAGTGGTCGAACGCGCCGCACGACTACGTGTACTCGGACCGTGAGCGCGACCAGTACCTCAAGGACGGCCAGGCCGCCGGCAAGCGGATCCCCAAGGACAACGCGATCCAGCGCTACAAGGGTCTCGGCGAGATGGACTACTCGGAGCTGTGGGAGACCACGATGTCGCCCGAGCACCGCACGCTCCTGCAGGTCAACCTCGACGAGGCCGCGGCCGCCGACGAGATCTTCTCGGTGCTCATGGGTGAGGACGTCGAGGCCCGGCGCTCGTTCATCCAGCGCAACGCGAGGGACGTGCGGTTCCTCGACATCTGAGCGGCGCCGCCCACGAGCGCCCACCCCGCACGCCCTGGACTGAGCAGCACCTGAGCAGCACCGAGCCTGAACAAGAGGACCGAACCGTTGACTGACAACTTCGCCGGCGCCGAGCACGGGAACATCGACCAGGTCGACCTGCAGCTCGAGATGCAGCGGTCCTACCTGGACTACGCGATGTCCGTGATCGTCGGACGCGCGCTCCCCGACGTGCGGGACGGCCTCAAGCCGGTGCACCGCCGCGTCCTGTACGCGATGTACGACGGCGGCTACCGCCCGGACCGGCAGTTCTCGAAGTGCAGCCGCGTCGTCGGCGACGTCATGGGCAAGTTCCACCCGCACGGCGACACGTCGATCTACGACGCGCTGGTCCGCCTCGTGCAGGACTGGTCGATGCGGTACCCGCTCGTGTGGGGCCAGGGGAACTTCGGCTCCCCCGGCAACGACCCGGCCGCCGCGCCGCGGTACACCGAGTGCAAGATGGCGCCGCTGTCGATGGAGATGGTCCGCGACATCGACGAGGACACCGTCGACTTCCAGGACAACTACGACGGCCGCACCCAGGAGCCGTCGGTCCTGCCCTCGCGCTTCCCGAACCTGCTGGTCAACGGCTCGGCGGGCATCGCGGTCGGCATGGCGACAAACATCCCGTCGCACAACCTGCGCGAGGTCGCCGACGGCGTGCAGTGGCACCTGGACCACCCGGAGGCGTCGAACGAGGAGCTGCTCGACGCGCTGCTCGAGCGCATCAAGGGCCCGGACTTCCCGACGGGCGCGACGATTCTCGGCCACCGCGGCATCGAGGAGGCGTACCGCACCGGTCGCGGCTCGATCACGATGCGGGCCGTCGTGCAGGTCGAGGAGATCCAGAACCGGATCTGCCTCGTCGTCACCGAGCTGCCGTACCAGGTGAACCCCGACAACCTGGCGCTGAAGATCGCGGACCTGGTCAAGGACGGCCGGATCACCGGCATCGCCGACATCCGCGACGAGACGTCGGGCCGCACGGGCCAGCGCCTCGTGATCGTGCTCAAGCGCGACGCGGTCGCCAAGGTCGTGCTGAACAACCTCTACAAGCACACGCAGCTGCAGGACACGTTCGGCGCGAACATGCTCGCGCTGGTCGACGGGGTCCCGCGCACGCTCAGCATCGACGCGTTCGTCCGGCACTGGACGTCCCACCAGCTCGAGGTCATCGTCCGGCGCACGAAGTACCGCCTGCGCCAGGCCGAGGAGCGCATCCACATCTACCGCGGCCTGCTCAAGGCGCTCGACGCGCTCGACGAGGTCATCGCGCTCATCCGCCGCTCCCCCGACGCCGACCAGGCGCGCACGGGCCTCATGGACCTGCTCGAGATCGACGAGATCCAGGCGAACGCGATCCTCGCAATGCAGCTGCGCCGGCTCGCCGCCCTGGAGCGCCAGAACATCCTCGACGAGCACGCGCGCCTCGAGGCCGTCATCGCCGAGCTCAACGACATCCTCGCCTCCGACGTCCGCCAGCGGACGATCGTCAAGGAGGAGCTCGCCGAGATCGTCGCGAAGAGCGGCGACGACCGCCGCACGAAGATCCTCCCGTTCGACGGCGAGGTCTCGATCGAGGACCTCATCGCCGAGGAGGAGATGGTCGTCACGATCACCCGCGGCGGCTACGTGAAGCGCACGCGCAGCGACAACTACCGGGCGCAGCGCCGCGGCGGCAAGGGCGTGCGCGGGGCCCAGCTCCGCGAGGACGACATCGTCGACCACTTCTTCGTCACGACGACGCACCACTGGCTGCTGTTCTTCACGAACCTCGGCCGCGTCTACCGCGCGAAGGCGTACGAGCTGCCCGAGGGCGGCCGCGACGCCAAGGGCCAGCACGTCGCGAACCTGCTCGCGTTCCAGCCCGGCGAGAAGATCGCGCAGGTGCTCGACATCCGCGACTACGAGCAGGCCGAGTACCTGGTCCTCGCGACCAAGCGCGGCCTGGTCAAGAAGACCCGCCTCTCGGAGTACGACTCCAACCGCTCGGGCGGCGTCATCGCGATCAACCTGCGCGAGGACGACGAGGGCAACCCCGACGAGCTCGTGTCGGCGCGCATCGTCGACTCGACCGACGACCTCATCCTCGTCTCGCGCAAGGGCCAGTCGATCCGCTTCACGGCGACCGACGACGCGCTGCGCCCGATGGGCCGCGCGACGTCCGGCGTCACGGGGATGAAGTTCCGCTCCGACGACGAGCTGCTCGCGATGGACGTCGTGACCGACGACGCCTTCCTGTTCACCGTGACCCAGGGCGGGATCGCGAAGCGCACCGCGCTGACGACCGACAACTACCGGGTCCAGGGCCGCGGCGGCCTCGGCATCAAGGTCGCGAACCTCCCCGAGGCGAACGGCGACCTCGTCGGGGCGCTCGTGACGGACCCGGAGGACGAGGTCCTGGTGATCATGGAGCGGGGCAAGATCGTCCGCTCCGCGACCTCCGAGGTCAACGCGACCGGTCGCGCGACGCAGGGCGTGATCTTCGCCAAGCCGGACGCGAACGACCGCATCATCGCGGTCGCCCGCAACATCGAGCGCCACCTGGCGGACGATGCGGGTACCGTGGACGACGAGAACGAGTCGGGGGACGCCGTCGCGGCGGACACTGACGCCACTACGCAGGGCGGGTCGGACGCACCGACCGCCGCGGAGACATCCGCGCAGGAGGATGCATGAGCAGCGAGTCCGCCCCTCCGTCGATCCCGCCGCGCAAGCGGCCGACGGCACCGGCGACCCGCCCGTCGTCGTCCACGCCTCCGCTGAGGCCCGCCGGCTCGGCCGCGGTCGACACCGAGGCGCCCCCGGCGCCCGGTGCGGCGTACGCGGACACGCCGTCGCGCGAGCCCGTGGACACGCCCGCGCCGCGCACCGAGGAGCGCCCGGCGCCCTCGTCGACGCGGACCGCCGTGGACCCGCCGCCGCCGGCCGACCCCGAGGAGCCGTCGCCCCTGCAGGTCGCGGTCGGCTCTGTCGCGTCCTCCCTCAAGAAGGCCGCAGCGAAGACCCAGGCCGCCCTCGCGTCGGCCGCCCACCCGCGTGCCGAGGAGCGGACCATGAGCGCCACCGCGACCGGTGCGCAGCGCACCGTCAACGGCCAGTCCCCGCGTCCCGCGACCGGGAGCATGAAGGCCGTCCCCGGGGCACCGCGCCGGGTGCGTCTCGCGCTCTCGCGCGTCGACCCCTGGTCGGTCATGAAGCTCGCGTTCCTGCTCTCCGTCGCGATCGGCATCATGATCGTGGTCGCCGCGGCCGTCGTGTGGCTCACGCTCGACGGCATGCAGGTCTTCGCCAAGGCCGACTCGCTCGTGCGCGAGGTCCTCGGCGCCGAGAGCCCCGTGAACATCCTCGAGTACGTCGAGTTCCAGCGGATCGTCTCCGCGGCGACCCTCGTCGCCGTCATCGACGTCTTCCTCATCACCGCGCTCTCGACCATCGGCGCATTCCTCTACAACCTCACGGCCGCGCTGGTCGGCGGGGTGCACCTCACGCTGACGGACGAGTGAGCGGAACCCGGTTTGGGCCGGGTGCCGCGCTGCGGTAGTCTCATCCGGCGCACCCCGTCGTCCTGACGGTGCGCGCACGGGCCTATAGCTCAGACGGTTAGAGCGCTTCCCTGATAAGGAAGAGGTCACAGGTTCAAGTCCTGTTAGGCCCACTCCCGACCCGTGGGGGATCCATGAAGAAGGTGCTTCTCCTCGCGGCGGTCGCCGCAGCCGGGTTCTACGCCTGGCAGCGGTACACGCAGGACCGCGACGAGCGGGACCTGTGGGCCGAGGTCACGGACACCTTCGAGTAGTCCTCCCCCGCGGCAGCCGGACCCCGGTCCGGTGGTTCCACCCAGGGGCCATGGCGCAATTGGTAGCGCACCTGCTTTGCAAGCAGGGGGTTAGGGGTTCGAGTCCCCTTGGCTCCACCAGTGGTGAGGCCCTTTCCGTGTGTCGGAGAGGGCCTGTGCTGTGTCACGTGCGCGGCTTTCTGCAGGGGTGGTCGTCGTTCCCCTGCCACAGGGTGTCGCGCGGATGACCCCCGTGTCCCCCCGCTCCGGGGGTGAAGCAGCACGTTCTGCGGCAGACTCCCGGTGAGAGCTCTGCTCCTTCGTGCAGCCCCCCTTCGTGCACCCCCTCCCGCTAGCGCACCCGCCCTTGGAGGTTCCCGTGCCTTCCCTGTCCCGTCTGCGGCCGGTCGTGCTGGTCGTCGCTGTCGCTCTCGCCCTCACGGGGTGCGGGTTCGACACCACCATCGGCGACGGCACCAACCGTGCCCGAGCCCAGGAGATCGTCGACGACATCAAGTCCGCCGTCGAGGAGGCGCAGGCTGAGAACGCCGAGGAGACCGGGGTCTTCGGTGAGGACCCGCCGGCCGAGACGCAGGCCATCCGGACCGACACCAACACCGCCTTCGTGTACGACGAGTACCAGGCGACCCTCGAGGGTGTGATCGCCTCGTTGGACGAGTTCTGGGCCCGTGAGCTCCCCGCCACCTTCGATGCCTCGTACACCCGTCCCACCCAGTTCGTGTACTACCGTCCCGAGCAGGAGCCCGGGCCCCGTTGTGGCGACCAGGAGGCACCGGCCGAGAACGCCTTCTACTGCCCGGCCGGGGATTTCATTGCCTGGGACGAGACCGGCCTGATGATCCCCTTCTACGTCTCCTCCGGTGATTTCGCTGCGGCGTTCGTCCTCGCCCACGAGTACGGCCACGCCATGCAGTTCCGCCTCCCGGAGCAGGAGCAGCTCGGGGTCCTCCGGGAGCTCCAGGCGGACTGCTTCGCCGGGGCGTGGGCGAGGGACGTGCAGGAGCAGGGCTTGCTGGAGGCCGGTGACCTCGACGAGGCGACGCTGGCGGTCTTCGCCGCCCGTGACGTCCCCGGCACCCCGTTCACCGACCCCCAGGCGCACGGCACAGGCTTCGAGCGCACCCGGGCCTTCGCGGACGGCTACGAGGGTGGCGCCGGCACGTGCTACCCCGCTCCGGCGGAGGACTGGGTCGTCGAGGCCCAGCAGTAGTCCCCATGCCTCGGACCACGCCGCCGACGCTGTGCCAGCAGGGGGTTGAGGGTTCGAGCCTCTGAGCTCACCGCAGGTCCGTGCCGTTCTCGCCACCACCGCGAAGCGGCTCTGGCCACGAGGTGCAGCACTGGACGCGTTCCCCTGGCCAGGCTGCCCAGCAGCCTCGGCGGGTACATCGGGCGTGCACCCAGCCACTGCGGCCCTCGACGATCGCAGCTACCCCTTTCGGGCACTCGTGGGTGTCCGGGCGAGCAGATCCGCTCTCCGAGCGTTGCTGGTGCCGCGATCGCTTGGTTCGCTGGAGCGAACCAGGGGAAGGCTGCGTATGCCCGCCGACCGAGATGCAGTGGACGTGCGCCGCTCCGCGACGACCGTGTCCGCCCACGTCGCACGCGCTCCGGCGCCCGCGACGTCGGACACGGCTACGGTCTCGAGCCTTCTGGGCGTGTCTTCCGTGCGCGGTACCGCCGGCCGGACGGGTGCGGAGGGCGACCATGTGCCGGGCCGGGTCCGGGTGGTCGGCCTCAGCCGTGACCTCTCCGGGCCCAGGGGCATGACGCACCTGCAGCGCAGCGCCGGGAACGGGGCTGTGAGTCGACTGGTCGCGGCGCACTCCGTTGTGCAACGTCAGGACGTCGACAGCGCGGGCACGCTGGACGAGCGGTACCAGTCAGCGCTGCGCTCCGCTGACTCCACCGGCGACTATCGGACGGCGGCCGAGCTCCTCAACGGGTTCAGTCGCGACGACATCGCCAGCAGGCTCGCCGCTCTCACCGACGAGCAGGTGTCCTACTTGCACCTCGGCGCCACCGGCAACCCCAACGTCGGACCGGGGTCCCAGGTCGCCCAGCTCACGGCCCCCGGCGAGCCGCGGGCCTCCACCGTCGGCCCCACGAGCAGCACAGGCACGACGTCCGCGGGTCCGGCACAAGGATCTGTGCCCGCTGCGACAGGCCTCACACCGGAGCAGATCGCCGCGATGACGCCGACCGAGCGGATGATCGAGGCCTTCGCGCGCGCCCGCATCGACACGGCACTGCGCGAGAGGCTCCTTCAGGTGTTCACACCGGAGACCTTTGTCGTCGCCGTCGTGTCGTTCCTCATCGCCTTCGGGGCGTCGCAGGTCACGCCCGTCGGCTGGGCGGCGGACGTGGCGATCCTGCTCACCGTCGTCTTCACGGGTGTCGCGCTGCTGCGTGCGATCGACCACCTCATGGGCTTTGCGGCAGCGCGGAATGCGACGACGGAGGCGGACCTCGACGCGGCAGGCATGGAGTTCTCGCACGCCGTCGCCGGCCTCTCGGTCGACGCCCTGATCCTGCTCCTCACGCGTCGCATCGCGCCGGCCGCGGGCGGCGGCGGTCCACCGCCCGCGCTGTCGGGCTTCGTCTTCGCGGGGCGCAACGGAGAGCTCGTGATGATCGCGGTCGACACGGTGCCGGTCGCGGTGGCCGGGGAGGTGGGCATCGCCAGCGGCGGGCTCATGTCGATGTCCGGACGCGGCGGTCGTCGTGGTGGCGGTCATGACGACGACCACGACGAGTACGAGGACATGCCGCGCCGTACACGGATCAGCGACGGCAACAAGTCCGAGCTCCAGGAGTCCGGCTGGCTCAGGGGACGGCTGCCCGACGTCGAACGGCGCCGGGAGTTCATGGAGTGGCTCCAGCGCGGGCACGAGATCGGGGAGCCTCACCAGCACCTGCGTCCCGGATCCCGGGAGGCTGAGGCCGCGCTCCGCGACTTCCTGCTCGAGAACCCGTGACGTGCGGGAGCTGCTCGGGGTCCGTCCGGCTCACCCCGTCGGCTCTTGCCGCTGGACGCGACCGGTGGCCGTGACGCATCCTCACACCACGGAGGGCCGCTCCCGGGGGTGAGTCCCGGGAGCGGCCCTCCGCTGTGTGCTGCCGCCCGCGCCGGCGTGATCCTGACGCGGACGCCAGGTCTAGCCGACTGTGCAGGCCGCGCCGTTGACCGTGAAGGTGGTCGGGGCGACGTGCGTGCCGGTGAGCGTGCCGTTGAAGCCGACCTCGATCGACGCGCCCGCGGCGAGCGAGCCGTTCCAGGCGGCGTTCTTGGCGGTGACGGCGGTGCCGGTCTGCGACCAGGTCGCGCTCCAGCCCTGCGTCACGGTCTGCCCGGCGGGCATCGCGAACGCGAGCGTCCACGAGCTGAGCGCCGCGGAGCCCGTGTTCGTGATGCGCACCGCGCCGGTGAAGCCGGAGCCCCACGTGTTGGCGGTGTACTTCACGCTGCACGACGACGGCGGCGTGGTGGTGCCGTTCGTGGTCGTGAACGACACCGGCGCGCTCCACGCGGAGACGTTGCCCGCGCCGTCCTTGGCCCGCACGGCGTACTGGTACGCCGTCGACGCCGTGAGGCCCGTCAGGGCGTGCGTCGGGCCGGTGGACGAGGCCACGACGGTCGTCGCGGTGCCGGAGACCCGGCCGATGTCGTAGCCGGCGACGCCGCTGACGTGGTCCTGACCGTTGCTCGGGTCGCTCGAGGCGGTCCAGGTCAGGGTCGCGCCGGTGGCGCTCACGCCGGCCGCGGTGAGGGCCGCCGGGACGGTCGGGGCGGTCGTGTCGGGGCCCGGGTCGACGATGACGCCCGTCGTCCGGAACGTCACGGCGGTGCCGCGCGCCGAGACGTTGCCGGCCGTGTCCTTCGCGGCGACCGCGTAGGTGTACGCCGTGTCGGGCGTGAGGCCGGTGAGCGCGTAGCCGGGCGTCGTGGTGGTGGCGACGCGCGTGGCCGTCGTCCCCTGCACCCGGTACACCTCGTAGCCGGCGAGCCCGCTGCCGCCCGTGTCCGTGGACGGCGTCCACGAGAGCGTCGCGGACGTGCCGGTGACGGACGACGCGACCGGCGTGCCGGGGACCGACGGCGCCGTGGTGTCGGGGTCGGGCTCGACGACGTCGCCGGGCTCGGTGCCCCAGATCAGCGTGCCGCCCTCGTACAGGGTGATCGCCTTGGTCTTGACCGGGTCGGCCGTGCCGGAGGCGAGGCCGGCGAACGACGGGTCGTTGGCGGCGTTCCACGTCGGGCCGCCCGCGACCCGGAACTGGATCTCGGCGCGGTGCTGCGACTGGCCGCCGGGGTAGATGTTGCGCCCGGTGCAGTCGATCTCGGCGTAGTACAGCGAGCCGCCCGCGGCGACGACGGCCGGCGGGTTCGTCCCGCACTCGGTGTAGTTCGTCGTGACCTTGATGTTCGAGGCCGGCTCGTCGGGGTCGAGCGTGAACCAGTAGCGGAGCTTGGCGTTCGTGAGGCTGCGCGCCGGGTACGCCGACTGGTTGCGGATGATGGCCTTGACCTCGGTGAACATCCCGGTCTGCGGCTGGTTGAGCTTGGCCTCGACGAAGAACTGGTCGCCGTCGGGCACCTCGGCCGTCGGGAAGCTCGCGAGCGGCGTGCCGCCGTACTCCTCGACGAGCCGCGCGAGCGCGCTGGTGAAGCCGGCGTTGTAGTCGGTCGCGACCTCGTTGGCGACGTAGTCCCCGCGGTCGTCGGTGTAGGCGTCGTTCGCGGAGCCGGGCCCGCCGACGAGCGCGCCGTAGAGCACGTGCCGGGTCTTGACCGGGTTGGTCAGCGAGTCGAGCCACGAGCCGTGCGCGGTGCGGTGGTGCGGGTTCTGCGGCGGGTTGGCGCCGAAGCCGACGACGTAGCTGGACTTGCGCGGGTTGTCGCCGAGCGCGTAGTTGATCTGCCGGACGCCGAAGTCGTGGTACCGCGCCTTGCGGGTCGCGTCCGTGATCCAGTCGGAGTAGACCAGCGCGACGAACGAGGTGTTCGCGGCGTACCGGAGCGAGCCCCAGGTGTCGAGCACGGCCTGGCCGCCCGGCGAGTAGTTGATCCTGGCGCCGTTGACGCCGACGGTCCAGTAGTCGAGCCAGCGGTTCGCGTCGTCCACGTACTTCTGCTTGCCGGTCTCCATCGCGAGCAGCGCGTACGCGGCGTAGGACTTGTCGTCCCACGCGACGGTCCACTTGTAGCTGCGCGTGGTCGTCTGGTTCTCGACGCCGAGCCCGTCGTACTCCTTCTCGGCCTTGGCGAGGTAGGTCGCGTCACCGGTGGCCTTGTAGAGCCAGTACGCCCCCCAGACGAGCTCGTCCTGGTAGCCGGACCACGACTTGTAGTACGACGCGGCGTCGGTGACGCAGTCGGAGTACTTGCCGCGGTAGGTGTCGGCGAACGAGTAGAGCTGCTTGGCGTGCGTGAGGAGCTTCGCGGAGTACGTCGGGTCGTCCGTCTTGAACACGATCGAGGCGGCGGCGAGCGACGCGGCGGTCTCCCCCGCGGCGTCGGACCCCGGGCAGGCGGCGGTGATCTTGTAGGCCGGCCGGGCCATCGTCATGACCTCGGCGGGGCCCCACCACTTGTGGTCGTCCGTGCCGTTGCCGACCTGCACGTAGAGCTCGTTGGGGGCGGTGTGGGTCTTGACGAAGTAGTCGTTGACCCAGCGCAGGTTGTCCTTGATCTCGTCGAGCTGGCCCGCCCTGGTGTAGCCGGCCGGGCTCTCGAGGGCACCCCACGCGAGCATCGTCGACGTGAACGCCATCGGCAGGCCGAACTTCACGTGGTCGCCCGCGTCGTACCAGCCGCCGGTCAGGTCCTTGCCCACGTCGGAGCCGTCGGCCAGGCCCGAGTCACCGCGCCACGAGACGCGGTTGCTCGCGGGCAGGTCGCCCGAGCGCTGCGCCTCGTAGAAGAACATCGACTTCTGCAGCGCCTCGGCGTAGTTGAAGTCGGGGGCGGCGGCCGCGGTGGTCGTGAGCATCGGCGCGACGAGCGCACCTGCGGCGAGCGCGACGGTGGCGGAGCCGGCGACCACGGCGCGGCGACGCCGGCCGCGTGGCGCTGGGGCCGGGGCGTCGTGCGCCGGGGCGAGGCGAGACATGGGATCCCTTTCTTCGGCACTGGAGAAACGGGTGGGCACGTCGTCGTGCCCGGTCCGGCGGGATCCGCGCCGTCCCTCTCTCCACGCCCGCGCGTGAACGCCACCCGGAGCTGTTCGCGGGCGGTCCGCCTCCGGCATCGTCCGGAGGGGGCGACGACGGCGTCAACCGCCTAAACGATTAGCCGAATGCTCCCGCGCATCGACAGCGGGGCACGGGCTCGGGCCAGGCGCGGCGAGCGTAGCGCGGGCGCCCTCACGGCGGTCGTCCGGGCACGTGGGGAGCGGGCGGCCGCGCACGGACCCACCCGTCGGCTCGAACGAGCAGCTCCGTGACCTGCACGGGCACCACGCCGCTGACCTGCCCGGACGTGCCACGAGTCCGCAGCTCGGCCCGCAGTGCTCTGCAGGGCCGGGCGGCGGACTCGTGGCCCGGGGACGGCCGGTGGAGGCCGTCCCGATGCTGTCGGGGGCGCGCTGGTCAGTACGGGGTCAGAGGGTCCCGCGGTCCGTCCGGTCCTCGTCGCCCGTGCGGTCGGGCGCCGTCTCGACCACCGGGTCGGGGATCTCGCCCGTCGCCGGGACGATCGGAGCGACGGCCGTCGTGTCCGTCAGCTCCTCGTCCGCGCCGCCGAGGCCCGCGTCGGGCTTCTTCGACGCCGAGCGGCGCGTCGTCGCCTTCTTCGTGGCCTCGCTGACCTTCTCGGTGAGGTCCTCGCGCGCCTCGGTGACCTTCTCGGCCGCCCGCTGCGCCGCCTCGCGGCTCTTCGCGACCGTCACGCCCGCCGCCTCGCCGACGGCCTCCGCGGCGCCGCCCACGCGGTCCGTGAGGTCCTCACGGGCATCGTGCGCCCGGGTGCGGAGCCCGTTGCTCGACGTGTCGGCCGACGTCGGCTCCCACGGCTCGGCCCACGGGTCGGTCTGCGCGCGCGAGCGGGTCCACGCGGCGAACGCCGCCCCGGCACCGGCGACGCCCGCGAGGATCCAGAAGATCTTCGCCCCGCGATGCGACTTCTGCGGTGCGGTGGCCTCGGCGGCCTTCTCCGCGATGGCGCCCGCCTTGACGGCGGCGGCGTTCACGGCGGCGACGACGCTCGGGATGAGCTCGTCGACGAGCTTGTCGTGCGCGGTGTCGATCGCGGGCGACGCGGCCTCGGCGGCGCGCTCCACGCGCGGGACGGCGGCCTTGAGGCTCTCCTTGTAGAGGTGCTCGATGCGCGGCACGATCCACTCGAGCGCGGCCTCGGCCTTGGGCGTGCCCCACTCCTTGGCGTGCGCGGCGACTCCTGCGGCCTGTCCGGCTGCCTCGGCGGCCTGGACCTTCGCGGCGGCGGCGAGCACAGCCGCCTTCTCTGCGGCCTGGAGCTTGAGCTTGTCCGTGTCCACGGACTCGAGATTCGGGCGTCGGATGGCGAAGGTCATGTCCACTCCCCGGTTCTGCGGCTGGGTCGGCTGCGTTAGCCCCACACTCTGCCACCAGACCGGTCGACACGCAGGTCCCGGGCCCGAACGGGCGCCGCCGCGGCCGCGGTCCTGGCCTGGGTGTTCGCCGCCGGCGTACCCCTAGCGCGCTCGTGCTCGCCCCCGCGAGGGCACGCCTGGGCGGCTGCCCGCTCCCCGCGCAGGCGCGCCGCTGCGTGGGAAGATGGGCGGCATGTTCGCGACACTGCACACGACCGCCGGTGACATCCGGATCGAGCTCTTCCCGAACCACGCGCCGAAGACGGTGGAGAACTTCACCGGCCTCGCGACCGGGAGCAAGGCGTGGAAGGACCCGAAGACGGGCGCGGAGAGCAGCGCGCCGCTGTACGACGGCGTCATCTTCCACCGCGTGATCCCCGGCTTCATGATCCAGGGCGGCGACCCGCTCGGCACCGGCACGGGCGGCCCGGGCTACAGCTTCGACGACGAGATCCACCCCGAGCTGCAGTTCGGCGAGCCGTACCTGCTCGCGATGGCGAACGCCGGCCTGCGCCGCGACCCGATCACCGGCAAGACCGGCGGCACCAACGGCTCGCAGTTCTTCGTCACGGTCGTCCCGACGCCGCACCTGAACGGCAAGCACACCATCTTCGGCAAGGTCGCGGACGACGCGAGCCGCAAGGTCGTCGACACGATCGCCGCGACGCCCACGAGCCGCGGCGACCGCCCTGTCGAGGACGTCGTCATCAGCTCGGTCACGATCGAGGACTGAGCGGTCCCGATCCCCGCATGAGCGCCGACCAGCCTGCCGCTGCGCCCACCGGCCCGCCCGAGGGTCCGCCCGTCTGCCCGCGTCACCCGGACCGTGTGTCCTACGTGCGCTGCCAGCGGTGCGGCCGTCCGACGTGCCCCGAGTGCCAGCGGCAGGCTGCCGTCGGCGTCCAGTGCGTCGACTGCGTCGCCGAGGCCGCGCGCGCGACGCCCGCGAACCGGACGATCTTCGGCGGGACGGTCCGCGCCGGCCGCCCGGTCGTGACGATCGCCATCATCGCGGTGTGCGTCGTGAGCTACGTGCTCCAGCAGGTCAGCTCCGAGTGGACGCTGCGGTGGGCGTTCTGGCCGGCGGCCGGCGAGGTCGAGCCGTGGCGGTTCCTGACGGTCGCGTTCCTGCACTCCCCCGCCGGCGTCATCCACATCGTCTTCAACATGCTCGCGCTGTGGATGGTCGGTCCGTTCCTCGAGCAGGCCCTCGGCCGCGCACGGTTCGCGGCTCTGTACGGCCTGAGCGCCGTGGCCGGCTCGGTCGGCGTGCTGCTGCTCGCGTCGCCGCTCGAGCAGTCCTGGTACACCCTCACCGTGGGCGCCTCGGGCGCCGTCTTCGGGCTGTTCGGCGCGGTGTTCGTCGTGATGCGCCGGATGCGGCGGGACGTCCGCGGCATCGCGGTGGTGATCGGCCTGAACATCGTCATCGGCTTCGTGCTGCCCGACATCGCGTGGCAGGCCCACCTCGGCGGGCTCGTCGTCGGCGCCGCGCTCGCCGCGGCCTTCGCCTACGCCCCGCGGGAGCGGCGCACCGCCGTCACCGTCGGTGCCCCTGTGCTGGTCGGGCTGCTCCTCGTGGGGCTCGCGTTCGCGAAGTACGCCCTGGTCTGACCCGATTTCCCCAACGTTCCGCACAGGTGGTGAATTACACCTGTGTAGTTGTCCACAGAGATGTCCACCGCTGGGGACGAAGAACACGTTGCCGCAGGTCAGGGCGCTGAAAACGTCCTATGACCGAGGATCTGCCTGTGGGTTCCGGTCGCGTGCGTGGGGACGGATGGGGCATTCGTGGGGAACGTCGCCCGCCGACCTGTCGAGGGCGACGCGGGCCGCCGACGCACACCTCCGTCGGGCCGCGAGGCCTAGAGGCTCAGCGCCAGCGCGTCGTGAGGGCGAAGCCCGCGAGGATCAGGGCGAAGCCGATCGCGAGGTTCCACTGCCCGATGCCCGGGACGGGGTACTCCGAACGCATGATGTACGTGACGACGATCCACACGAGGCCGAGGATCATCAGGCCGAGCATCACGGGCACCAGCCACCGCGGGCTCACCTGGGGGCCGCTTGCGGCGGGCGGCGGCGTGTAGGCCGCCTTCTTGCGGTTCTTCGACTCGGGCACGGCTGCTCCTGTTCCAGCGGTACGGCAGGCCGGGGCACGTCGGCACCGACCCGCCAGAATGTGGCTTAGCGTAGTGGCGAGATCGCCGGAGAGGAGCACGAGTGCCCGACCACCCGCACCGTGCTGCCCGTGCCGCGCGCGGCACGCTGTCCGTCGCGCTCGTCCTCGCGCTGGCCGGGGCCCTGTTCGCGGCGAACGCGCGGCTGGCCCGGACGACGGGGGAGCGGCACCCGCAGGACCTCGCCGGGCTCGCCCAGGTCGAGGAGCGCCGGCTCGGCGTCCTGCTCGACGAGGTCGCGACGCTGCGCTCGGACGTCGAGCGCCTCACGGCCGCCCAGGCCGAGCTCGACGGCATCGTGATCGAGCCCTTGGCACCGGCCGCGGAGCTCGAGGCCGGCCTCGTGCCCGTGACCGGGCCCGGGCTGATCGTCGAGCTCGAGGACGCCCCGGCGGACGCCGCGCGGCCCACGTCGGTCCGCCCCGACGACCTCGTCGTGCACCAGCAGGACCTCCAGGCGGTCATCAACGCGCTGTGGGCGGGTGGCGCCGAGGCGATGGGCCTCATGGACCAGCGGGTGATCTCGACGAGCGCGTTCCAGTGCATCGGCAACGTGCTCTCGCTGCACGGCCAGCCGTACTCGCCGCCGTACGTGGTGCGGGCCGTCGGCGACCCCGCCGCGCTGCGCCGCGCGCTCTACGCGTCCCCGGAGATCCAGAACTACCTGCGTTACGTCGACGCGGTCGGCCTCGGCTGGTCCGTGACCGTCGCGTCGGACCCGCTGACCCTGCCCGCGTACGAGGGCGCGACCGAGCTCGAGCACGCGCGCGTCCCCGAGGGCACCGAGGTGCTGCCCGGGCTGCCCGACGGCGGGACCGCCGACGCGCGGGACGGCGACGACGCGCGCGACGACGAGCAGGACCGCGCGGCGCGGGCGGAGGACTCCGCGTGAGCGTCGAGGCCCCGACCCGGTCGAACCCCCGGCACAGCCGTTCGAGCACGTCGTCGCGCGGCCGCTCGGCGGCGTTCGGGCTCCTCGGCGTCCTCGGCGAGCTGCTCATCACGCTCGGTGTGCTGCTGCTCGCGTTCCTCGTCTGGCAGCTGTGGTGGACCGACGTGGTCGGCAACCGCGCGCAGGCGGACATCGTCCAGGAGCTCGACTGGGACGTCGCGCCCACGGCCCCGACGCCGGGCGCGACCGAGGGGCCGACCGAGCCCGTCGGTCCCGTCGTCGCGGCGCCGCGCCGCGACGAGCCGCCCGTCGCCGCCGAGCCCGACCACGCGACGACGTTCGCGACGATCCAGGTGCCGCGGTGGGTCGGCGAGCCCGAGCGCCCGATCAGCCAGGGCGTCGAGCGCGACAGCGTGCTCGACGTGCTCGGCATCGGCCACTACCCGGGGACCGCGATGCCCGGCGCCGTCGGCAACTTCGCGATGGCCGGCCACCGCACCACGTACGCGAAGCCGTTCAACCGGGTCGCCGAGCTCCAGGCCGGCGACCCGCTCGTGGTCCGCACCGCCGACACCTGGTACGTGTACCGCGTGACGTCGACCGAGATCGTCACGCCCGCGCAGACCGAGGTCGTCGCCCCCGTCCCCGGCGACCCGGGTGCCGCGCCGACCGAGCGGTTCATCACCCTGACCACGTGCCACCCGATGTTCTCCGCGCGCGAGCGGTTCATCGTGCACGGGACGCTCGACTACTGGGCACCCGTCGCGGACGGCATCCCGGCCGAACTCCTCGGAGGCGCATGATGTACGGATGGCTGTGGCGGCACCTGCCGGGCCCGGCGCCGGTGCGCGTCGTGATCCTCACGGCCGCGGCCCTGGCCGTGCTCGCCGCGTGCTTCCTGTGGGTGTTCCCGGCGATCGCGCCGTTCATGCCGTTCAACGACACGACTGTGGGTGAGGGATGACCAGGATCCTGGTGGTCGACAACTACGACTCGTTCGTCTTCACGATCGTGGGCTACCTGAACCAGCTCGGCGCGGAGACGGTCGTCGTGCGCAACGACGCCGTCCCGCCGGTCGAGGAGCGCACCGGGTTCGACGGCGTGCTGATCTCGCCCGGGCCGGGCACCCCGGCCGAGGCCGGGTCGAGCATGCAGGTCATCCGGGACTGCGCCGAGAGCGCGACGCCGATGCTCGGGGTCTGCCTCGGGCACCAGGCGCTCGGCGAGGTCTTCGGCGGCACGGTCACGCACGCGCCCGAGCTCATGCACGGCAAGACGAGCCTCGTCGAGCACGACGGCACGGGCGTCCTCGCGGGCCTGCCGACGCCGTTCACCGCGACGCGGTACCACTCGCTCGCGGTCGTCGACGGCACGGTGAGCGACGAGCTCGAGGTCACCGCCGAGGTCGGGTCCGCGCACGGGCGCGTCGTCATGGGTCTGCAGCACCGCACGCTGCCGCTGCACGGCGTGCAGTTCCACCCCGAGAGCGTCCTGACCGAAGGCGGGCACCGGCTGCTCGCGAACTGGCTGGCCGTCTGCGGGGACGCCGACGCCGTCGCCCGGTCCGAGGGGCTGAACCCGCTCGTGCGGTCGTAGAGACCGGCCCTCCCGGGGACAGGGCTGCGTCCGCGCGGCTCCGGGCCGGCGCGTACCGGCGTCGTGCCACCGCATCACGCACCGCAGCGCGACGAAGGCTCCGAACCCTCGCGGGTCGTGTGCGGACCTCGCGTCGAGGACGCGCCGGTGGGTCAGCCGTTGTTTCCCGGCGCCGGCACCGTCGGCGTGGGGTTCGGCTGGCCGTTGCGCGGCCCGCGCGAGACGTCCACGACGACGACCGACCCCGGCTCGACCTCGTCGCCGCGCGTCGGGTCGGTCTTGATGACCGTGTCCTTCGGCTGGTCGCTGTCGACGTCGCGGCGCTGCGGCTGCAGCCCGAGGCCGGAGAGCGTGCGGCTCGCCTGGTCCCAGGACTGACCGACGAGACCGTCGGGGATGAGCAGCGCGGTCGGCGCGACGGCCACCTCGAGGCGCACCGACGAGTTCTGCGGGACGAGGTCGCCCGCGGCCCGGCTCTGGCTCACGACCGTGCCGGGAGGCTGCTCGTTCGTCTCGACCTCGGCGGTCGTCGAGCTCAGGCTGAGGTCGGCGAGCGCCTTCTCCGCCTCGCCCTGCGGCTGCCCGACGAGCTCGGGGACGACCACATTGCCGCTCGCGATGAACACCGTGACGGCGGACCCGGCCTTGGTCGAGGCGTTCGCGGCGGGGTCGGTCTTGGTGACCCGGTCCTTGGGGAACGCGGCGCTGTCCTCGGGCGTGATGGAGCCGACGGTGAGGCCGGCGCCCTCGATCTGGGCGCGCGCCGCGTCCTGGGTCAGGCCCGTGACGTCGGGGACCGTCGCGGTGTCGGGTCCGGTCGAGACCTGGACCGTCACCGTCGAGTCCTTCTCGGCCGGCTCCCCGCTCGCCGGGTCGCTCGAGACGACGTTGCCCTCGGCGATCGTGTCGGAGGCGACCTCCTCCTGGGCCCACACGAGGCCGGCGCCCTCGATCTCGACCTTGGCCTGGGGTGCGGGCATGTCGACGATCGCCGGGACCGTGACCGTCTCCGGCTCGGCCTCCCGGTTCGCGTTCGACGCGATGAGCGCGATGATCCCCGCGACGGCGAGCACCGCGACCGCGATGAGCGTCCACAGCAGCCAGCGCTTCTTCTTCGGCTCGTCCTCCTCGGCGGCGGCGCCGGTCGCGGCGCCCGTGGGGGGCAGCACGGTCGTGCCCGGGCCGGTCGGCGCCCACGGTGCGGGGCCGGTGGCCACGACCTGCGTCGTCGCCGGGCCGGCGGCGCCGAACACCTGCGTCGCGTCGTCGTTCGCGCCGGTGGCCACGAGCGCACCGACCGGGGGAGCGCCGACGTGGCCCCCGCGCGCGGCGGCCTCGAGGTCGGTGCGGAACTCGGCGGCCGTCGAGTAGCGGGAGTCCCGGTCCTTGGCGAGGGCCTTGAGCGTGATCCGGTCGAGCGAGTCGGGGACGTCCGCGGCGAACATGCTGGGCGCCGGGGCGGCCTCGCGGACGTGCTGGTACGCCACGGCGACGGGGGAGTCGCCGACGAACGGCGGGCGCCCGGTCAGCAGCTCGAACAGCAGGCAGCCCGTCGAGTACAGGTCGGAGCGCGTGTCGACGGTCTCGCCGCGCGCCTGCTCCGGGGACAGGTACTGCGCGGTGCCGATGACCGCCTGCGTCTGGGTCATGGTCGCCGCGGAGTCCGCGACGGCGCGCGCGATGCCGAAGTCCATGACCTTGACCGCGCCGGTCGGGGTCAGCATGACGTTCGCGGGCTTGATGTCGCGGTGCACGATGCCCGCGTGGTGGGAGTACTCCAGAGCCGAGAGCACGCCGGCCGTGATCTCGACGGCCTCCTCGATGGGGACCGCGTTGCCGTCGCGCAGGATGTCGCGGACCGTGTGGCCCTCGACGTACTCCATGACGATGAACGGCACGTGCGCGACGACGCCCGAGGGCTCGGTGACGAGGTCCTCGCCGGTGTCGTAGACCGCGACGACCGCGGGGTGGTTCAGCGACGCGGCGGCCTGGGCCTCGCGGCGGAAGCGTGCCTGGAACGAGGGGTCGCGTGCGAGGTCGGAGCGCAGGACCTTGATCGCCACGGTCCGTCCGAGCCGCGTGTCGTGGCCGATGTGCACCTCGGCCATGCCGCCGCGGCCGATCAGCTCACCGACCTCGTACCGTCCTCCGAGGATCCGGGATCCGTCGTCCACCACTAGGCGTCCTTCGCTGTCGTCGTCCACGTGCCTGCTGCCCCGTCGGCAACCCGCGCACGTTCCGTGATCATCCCATCGAGGCCGTCCCGGAGAGCGTATCCGGGGCGGACGGCTGCCGTGGGGGTGCCGGCAGCCGCGCCGGTCCCGGTCGCCGGGGCCGTGACGGTCGTCGTCGTTCTCGTCGTGCCGGTCGCGCCCAGCACGGGCTCGCCCGGGGGAGAGCCGCCCTCGGCGCCGGTGAGCCTATCGGCCAGGGCCGCCCCCAGGAGCGCGACGACCAGCAGGATCAGCACGACGAGCGGCCAGGTCAGGCGGCCGAGCTTCCCGAGCCGGGTGCCGGTCGTGGTCGAGGTGATCCACCCGGCGCGGGTCGGCGCGCGGTGGGTGCCCGCGGTGCGCCGGACCTCGGTCGCGTCGCGGAGCTCACGGCGCGGCGGGTACGACGGCGGGTGCCCGTCGTCGTCGCCGAGGTGCCCGTGCGGTGCGGGCGGCGGGATCGACGCAGGGGCGGCGGGGGACTTCGCGGCGGCGGGTGCCGGCGGCGCGGCGCGCCCCGCGGGCGGCGGGGCGGCGCGGCGGGGCCCGGGCTGCTGCGTGGGGGGTGCGACGCGCACGTCCGAGCCGGGGGCGATCATCGTCGTCCCCCCGCGACCCGAGGAGCGGCGGGCGGGGACGACGACGGCGACGCCGGTCGCGGGCGTGCGCTCGACCATCTCGTCGAGGATGCGCGCGAGCTGCGCGGCCGACGGCGGGCGGTCGCGCGGGTCCTTCGCGAGCAGGCTCAGCACGATGCCGGCCAGCCGCTTGTCGATCGCGGCGGGCAGCGGCGGCACGGGCGCGTTGACGTGCGCGACAGCGATGTCGACCGCCGTCGGGCCCGTGAACGGGCGCTTCCCGGCGAGGGCCTCGTACGCGACGATCCCGAGCGAGTACAGGTCGGAGTGCGGCGTCGCGGGCTGCCCGACGGCCTGCTCCGGCGACAGGTACTGCGCGGTGCCCATGACCATGCCGGTCGCCGTCATCGGCACCTGGTTCGTCGCGAGCGACACCCCGAAGTCGGTGATCTTCACGCGTCCGCCGCGCCCGAGCAGGATGTTGCCGGGCTTGACGTCGCGGTGCACCACGCCGGCGTCGTGCGCGTGGTGCAGCGCCCGGGCGGTCTGCGCCAGGATCGGCAGCAGCTTGCGCGGGGGCAGCACGGGCTCGCGCTCGAGCAGGTCGCTCATGGGCTCCCCGAGCACGAGCTCGATGACGAGGAACGCGGAGCCCTCCTGCTCGCCGTAGTCGTAGAGCTGCGCGATGTTCTGGTGCGAGAGCGCCGCGGAGTTGCGGGCCTCGGTACGGAACCGGGACAGGAAGTTGGGGTCGCCCGCGAACTCCTCGCGGAGCACCTTGATGGCGACGTCGCGCGCGAGGGACTCGTCGTGCGCGACCCACACCTCACCCATGCCGCCGACGGCGATCTCCCGCACGAGGCGGTACCGCTGGCCGAGCACCACGCCCGCTGCTGCTCTCACTGGCCCAGCACCGCCTCGATGACGGCCTTCGCGACGGGCGCGGCGACCTTGCCGCCGGTCGCCTCGTTGCCGACCGCGCCGCCGTTCTCGACGACGACCGCGACGGCGACGCGCGGGGCGTCGGCCGGGGCGAACGAGGTGAACCAGGCGTGCGGCGACTCGTCCTCGCGACCGGTCTGCGCGGTGCCCGTCTTGCCGGCGACCTGCACGCCCGAGATCTGGGCGGCCTTGCCGGAGCCGTTCTCGACGACGCCGACCATCATGTCGCGCAGCGCGGCGGCGGTCGTGGGGGAGACCGCCTGGGACATCCGGCTCGGGTCCGCCTCGCGGACGACGTCGAGGTCGGCGGTCCGGACCGTCTGCACGAGGTACGGCTCCATGAGCTCGCCCTCGTTCGCGATCGCGGCCGACACCATCGCCATCTCCAGCGGCGTCGCCGTGACCGAGTACTGCCCGAGCGCCGAGAACGCCGTGTTGGGGGCGTTGACCTCGTCCGGGAAGCGGCTCGGCGCGACCTTCATCGGCACGTACTGCTCGTCGTTGTCGAAGCCGAACTTGTCGGCCTGCTCGCGCAGCGCGTCCGCCCCGAGGTCGAGCCCGAGCTGGGCGAACGCGGTGTTGCACGAGACGCGCAGCGCGTCGGCGAGCGTCGTCTGCCCGCCCGAGCCGCACGAGGAGCCGCCGTAGTTCTTGACCGTCGCGCTGGTCTGGGGGAGGGCGAGCTCGTCGGGCGCGGTGAGCACGGACTCGGGCGTCGCGCGCCCCGACTCGAGCGCCGCCGCGGCGGTGATGAGCTTGAACGTCGAGCCCGGCGGGTACGTGGGGCCCTGGATCGCCTTGTTCTCGAGCGGGTTGCCCTCGGCCGCCAGGAGCGCCTGGTACGCCGCGTTCGCTGCGGCGGAGTCGTGCGTCGCGAGCTGGTTCGGGTCGAAGGACGGCTTCGACACGAGCGCGAGGATCGCGCCGGTCGACGGGTCGAGCGCGACGACGGCGCCGCGCTGGTCCCCGAGCGCGTCCCACGCGGCCTGCTGCGCCGCCGGGTTGATCGTCAGCTCGATCGACGACCCCTGCGGCTGCTTGCCGGTGATGAGGTCCTGCAGGCGCGAGAGGAACAGCGAGTCGGCCTGCCCGTTGAGCACGTCGTTCTCGGCCTGCTCGAGCATCGTCCCGCGGTGCACGATCGAGTAGAAGCCGGTCACGGGCGCGTAGAGCTCGCCGTTCGCGTAGCTGCGCTGGTACTTGAACGCGTCGTCGACCGGGGCGGACGACGCGATCGCCTCGCCGGCGACGACGATCGGCCCGCGCGCCCGGCCGAACTCGCGGTACAGCGTCCGGACGTTGCGCCCGTCGTTGTTGAGCTTGTCGGCCTGCACGAACTGGACCCAGGTGGCGCCGCCCATGAGGACGACGAACATGCCGACGACGACGGTCGCGAGGCGGCGCAGCGGGGTGTTCATCAGCGCACCCCCCCGGGGCCGGCGATGCGCTCGGTCGGGTCGGCGCTCGGCTCGGGCTCGCCCTCGCGACGGGGAGCCCCGGCGCGCGAGGAGCCGGGCGTGCGCACGGGCAGCGGCGCCGTCGTCGTGCCCGGCGGCGGGCCGAGGACGAGGTCGGGGGCCGGCCGGCGCGCGTCGTCGGAGATGCGGAGCAGGAGCGCGACGATGATCCAGTTCGCGAGCAGCGACGAGCCGCCGTACGCGAGGAACGGGGTCGTCAGGCCGGTCAGCGGGATGATCCGCGTGATGCCGCCGACGACGATGAAGCACTGGAACGCGACGACGAACGCGAGACCGCCGGCGAGCAGCTTGCCGAAGCCGTCGCGCACCCCGATGGCCGTGCGCAGGCCGCGCTCCGCGAGCACGAGGTAGCACAGGAGGATCGCGAGCAGCCCGGTCAGGCCGAGCTCCTCGCCGAGCGACGCGACGATGAAGTCCGACTCCGCGTACGGCACGAGGTCGGGGCGGCCCTTGCCCCAGCCGGTGCCGAACAGCCCGCCGCCCGCCAGCCCGAACAACCCGCCGACGAGCTGTCCCGAGCCCCCGGGGGCGCGGTTGTAGATCTCGGGGTCGAGCGCGTTCAGCCAGACGTCGAACCGCGCGGCCACGTGCCCGAACGTCGTCGCCGCGAGCACCGCGCCGCCGAGGAACAGCCCGAGGCCGATGACGACCCAGCTGGTGCGCTCCGTCGCGAGGTAGAGCATCGCCACGAAGAGCCCGAAGAACAGCAGCGACGTCCCGAGGTCGCGCTCGAGCACGAGCACGCTGATCGACACGGCCCACGCGAGCACGAGCGGGCCGAGGTCACGGATGCGGGGGAGTTGCAGGCCGAGGACCTTGGGCCCGGCGAGCGCGAGCGTGTCGCGGTTCGTCACCAGGTAGCCCGCGAAGAACACCGCGAGCACGAGCTTGCCGATCTCGGCGGGCTGCAGCGAGAAGCCGGCGAAGCGGATCCAGATGCGCGCGCCGTTGATCTCGGCGCCCAGGCCCGGGATGAGCGGCAGCACGATGAGCAGCAGGCCGACGACCATCGCGGTGTACGTGTAGCGGCGCAGCGTGCGGTGGTCCCGGAGCACGACGAGCACCCCGGCGGCCAGCAGCAGCGCGACCGTCGTCCACCCGAGCTGCCGCGTCGCGAAGTCCTGCTCGCGACCGCGCGCGACCATCCCGAGGTCGACGCGGTAGATCATCGCCAGGCCGATCCCGTTGAGCGCGATCGCCACGGGCAGGATCACCGGGTCCGCGTACGGCGCGCGCCAGCGCAGCACCACGTGCAGGCCGAGCGCGAGGGCCGCCATGCCGACGCCGTAGCCGACGACGTTCCCCGGGAGCTCCCCGGTCACGCCGAGGCCCGTGAGCGCGTACGCGGCGAGGCCGAGGAGCAGGGCGGGCACGAGCAGCGCGAGCTCGACGCCGCGCCCCGGGCGCACCCGATGCGGCTGGATGGTGGCCATCAGTCCGTCGCCGCGTTCTCACGAGCGGACTGCTCGAGCAGCTGGACCCGGTGCCGGGCGTCGTCGAGCGAGTCGGACTGGATGTTCTGGTCGAGGCGCTCGCGGACGTACGGGGGCAGGTCGTCGACGCGCGCGTCCCCGCGCTCCGCGACGGTCGAGAGCGCGATCGGGCCGAGGCTCTGCGGGATCCCGCGGTAGATGACGACGTCCCCGCCCTCCGCGCCGACGAAGTACTGGGTCTGCGTCCACTGGTAGCCGAGGTAGCCCGCGACGCCGAGCACCGCGAGCAGCAGCAGCGACAGGAACCAGCCGATGACGCGGATGCGCCGGCGGCGGCGCGGGTCGACCTCGTCGGTGTCGTCGTCCTCGTCGGTGCCCGCGCCGGCGCTCGGGAGAAGCCCGGCTGTGTCTCCGTGCTCGTCGGCGTCACCGGCTGCCTGCGCGGCCGCGACCTTCTTCGCGAGCGTCGCCGCGCGCGCCGAGGGGGAGTCCGCCGCGGACGTGGGGCGGTGCCGGGAGGTGGCCGCCGAGCCCACGACGCTCGCCGCGGTCGTCGGTCCGCCGCCGTCGGGCACGTCGTCGAGCTCGACCACGTCCGCGACCACGACCGTCACGTTGTCGCCGCCGCCCGCCCGCAGCGCGAGCTGCACGAGCCGGTCCGCGCACACGTCGACGTCCGAGAGGCCCAGGAGCGTCTCCGCGATCGTGTCGGCGCTCACGAAGCCCGAGAGCCCGTCGGAGCACAGCAGCCAGCGGTCGCCCGGCCGCGCCTCGCGCACCGACAGGTCCGGCGCGACGTCCGGGTCGAAGTCGCCGAGCACCCGCATGACGACGGAGCGCTGCGGGTGGTGCTCGGCCTCCTCGGGCGTGATCTTGCCGGTGTTGACGAGGTGCTGGACGAACGTGTGGTCGGTCGTGACCTGGCTCAGCACGCCGTCGCGCAGCAGGTAGCCGCGGGAGTCGCCGAGGTGGACCATCGCGAGCTTGTTGCCCGCGCGCAGGATCGCCGTGACGGTCGTGCCCATGCCGCTCAGCTCGGGGTCGGCCTGCGTGCGCGCCACGATCTCGTCGCGCGCCGCGTCCAGCGCGTGCTCGAGCTCGTCGAGCGCGTCGTCGGGCCCGTGCGACTCCCCGTCGAGCGGGGCGAACGCCGCTACCGCGACCGACGACGCGACGTCGCCGCCCGCGTGCCCGCCCATGCCGTCCGCGACGACGAGCAGGTGCGGCCCGGCGTACGCCGAGTCCTGGTTGTTGGAGCGGACGAGACCCACGTCGGACCGTGCGGCGTACCGCAGCGCGATGCTCACGGCGGCGCTACCTCTGCAGCTCGAGGACGCTCTGACCCACGCGGACCTGCGCCCCCGGGGTCACGGGCGTCGGCTGCTCGACCTTCTTGTCGCCCAGGAACGTGCCGTTCGTCGACCCCAGGTCCTCGACGAACCAGCCGCCCTCCTGAGGGAAGATCCGGGCGTGCCGGGACGACGAGTAGTCGTCGTCGAGCACGAGCGTGCACGACGGCGCGCGGCCGATCAGGACCGACGACACGCCGAGCGGGATGGTCGTGCCGCGCAGCGGGCCCTCGGTCACGACCAGGCGGGTGGGGGCGCTCTTGGCGGGCTTGCCCTGCGGCTGGCTCTTCTGGGCCTTGGGCGGGGCGGTCTGGCCGGGCGCCACCGACGCCGGGCCCTTCGAGCGGCCCCGGCGGTCGACGATCTTCGTCCCGTACAGGTCGCGCCGCAGCACCCCGATCGCCGAGGCCACGAACAGCCAGAGCAGGACCAGGTAGCCGAGACGCAGGAGGGTGATCGTCAGCTCAGACATACCGGCCGTTCACTCGTCCCGGTCATCGGACGCGCCCGTCCAGAACATGATGCGCGTGCGCCCGATCGTGAGGGTGTTGCCGTCGAGGAGCGTCGCCGCCGGGACCTGGTGGCCCTCGACGTACAGCCCGTTCGTCGACCCGAGGTCGCTCGCGACGACCCCGTCCGACCCGACGCGGATCTCCAGGTGCCGCCGGGACACGCCCGGGTCGTCGACGATGATGTCCGCCTCCGAGCCGCGGCCGATCACGGTGACGGGGCCGGTCAGCAGGTAGCGCTGGCCGTCGATGTCGACGAGCGGGTGGCGCGTGCTCGGGGTTGCCGCCGCAGCCGGGGCCACCGCGCCGCGCACCGTCGCGCTGCGGATCCGGAACCGGCCCGTCTCGAGGTCGTCGTGCTCGCTGAAAGACACGGTCACGGGCCCGACGAACGCGTAGCGCTGGCTCGCCGCGTGGTCCGTGACGTTCGCCGCGAGCTCGTCGGCCAGCGCTTCCGCACCCCACGCGTCGACCTGCGCATGGTCGTCGGGGGACAGCTCGATCGTGAACTCGTTCGGCACCACGGTGCGGTCCCGGTCCACGACGGCCGCGCGGTCGTCCACCTCGCGGCGCAGTGCGCTCGCGAGCTCGACCGGCTTGACCTCGCTGCGGAACGCCTTGGCGAAGGCGTTGTTCACGACCCGTTCCACGCCGTGCTCGAACTTGTCGAGGATGCCCACGCCCTCACCTCCCTCGTGCGTCGGTCGTGCTGCGGTCGTTGCTGCGTCCAGGTGTGCCGGGGCGGCGGTGCTCACGTGCCGTGGGGGGTGCGCGGGCGGGCCGGGATCCGGTATCGGCCTTGATCGTATCCACGGTGGGGGCCTCGGGGCGGGTTCGCAGGGCTGATCCTGTCGAGTCGTTCGGGATCTGGGGGGTGGATGTGGTGATGGGGGCGTGTTCGTGGGGCTGCGATGGGGTGTGGGGGTGGGTCGGCTGGGCGTGTGTCGGGTCGTCCGGGCGGTCGGGTGGGGCGGTGCCGAGGCGTGGTCCGACCGTGATAACGTTCTGCGGCGCGCGCGAGTGGCGGAACGGCAGACGCGCTGGCTTCAGGTGCCAGTGTCCGAAAGGGCGTGGGGGTTCAAATCCCCCCTCGCGCACAGGTGGGTGGTTCCGAAAAGAACCGCCTGAGCGGTACCGAAACTCCCGGTCAGAGTCTCTGGCCGGGAGTTTTCGCGCTTCCCGGGGCGCGTTGGGCGGTTCGGCGGCGCTCGCGGACGCCGCCGAGCCCTGTCGAGGGGCCTCGACAGGGCTCGGTGTGGCGGTTTGGGCTATACGAGATGCTGCGCGGGCACGCTGACGCCGGCGTGGTGGTTCGCGTACCCCGGTGGCTGGCCGAGGTGGTCAGTGGCTGGTGCTCGGCCGCTCTACTCGCGGAAGGGCCTGCGGCGACCTCGGGTCCAGGTGTGGCGGTCGAGGGGCACGGTGGACGGCTCTTCGCCGAGCTCGACCTGCCAGGGGTCGGGCAGGTGCCGGGCGAGGTGCCAGCCGTGGAGCCGGTCGACGTTGTGCGCTGCGAGGGTGATCGCCAGGAGCAGGGTGGTGGCGATCAGTCCGGGGACGCGGAAGTAGCCGCGGTTGACGTTGCGGACCTGGTAGCGCAGCTGAGCGTTGAGCCCTTCGATGAGGCTACGACGGTTGAACGACAGCGCCCACCGAGTCGACTGCCACGCCAGCGGCTGGCGGTCGCGCTCGAGCTCGGAGTCGCGCACCGTGACCGTCTTCCCACAGGCGCACGCGCCCCCACGAACGCAGCGAGCGGTGGGCAGGTGTCGTCCCAGCCGCATCGACGCCGGGGTGTTCGGGCAGCGCAGGTGCCCGGCGAGGGCGGGTCCCTTCCACCGCTGGCTGCCGCGTTCGTCGCGCCGACGGGTTAGCGGGGTGAACCGGTAGGCGTCCCGCTTGTCGAACAGCTCGCGGGCGCGGGCCTTCTCGGCGGCGCTCTCGCCGATCTTGGGCGGCTCGAGGTGTCGGAGGGGATCGGGCAACGCGTCGGAGTACAGCGCGCCGTCAATCCACAGTGACCCGGTGATCGGGCCGGGGCGCACGCCGCGTTGGCTGGAGTGCAGGTCCATGGTCATCGTGATCCCGCGCTCGCGTAGCGGCCGCGCGAGGTTCACCGCGCGTGAGGTCGTGTAGCCGCGGTCGAGCAGGACCTCGTTGACGCCCCGCAGGGCATCGAGAATCCCCAGAGCGGCACCCGCGCGGTCCCGGACTCCCGGGCGCAGGGCGAGGCCGGCGGCCAGCTGAGGGAGCGGTTCTCCGGCGGGTTCGGGTGCGTAGGTCGCGATGTGCGCCTCGTAGCCGAAGTAGAGCTCGGTGGGCCGCCGGTCCGTGCTGGTGCGCTTGGCCCAGCGCGCGTCCCTGTCAGCGGCACGCCGATCGTGGGCGTCCGCCGCGGGGCTCTGGGCGCGGGCCCGGTAGGCGGACTCGATGTCGGTGCCGTCGATGGCCACGACGCTTGGTGGCGTCCAAGCGGACGGCATGCTCGCCTGGACCAGGCCTGTGGCGACCTCATCCAGGCTCGCGGCGGTGAAGGGACATCCGTCGGGGCAGTCGTCGACCTCACCGGTCGCCTCGTCCGCGGTCAGCTCGTGGTTGTGACCCACAGAGAAGCCCGCTCCCATCGCTTCCGTCAAGGCGTGGAACCCGGACAGGACGCATCGGTACCGCACCACGCTCCCCGGCGGGAAGCCGAGCGCGAACCTCTCGCTCGGCGACATCGACCACAACGTCCGCGTGACGCCGGCGATCGTCATCGCCGGCGGACGCCCGAGAGCGTGCAGCATCATCGCCGCCGCAACCGCATCCAGTGGCAGTGCGCGGTGACGACCGACCGTGCGGGTCCGGGACACGACGAGCCGGTTGACCACCTCGCGATCGGCCCAGGCTCGGGCTCGCCTGACCTTCTGTGCGGTGGACAACACGGGTGGGGTGTAGACCACGCGGCTGACACCGGTAGACGAGGTCATGGGCCTGGCCTCGATGGTGCGGCGCTTCATCGCCGCACCATCGAGGCGAACACCTCGTGCTCGGGCTGCGGGGCCATGAACGGCATCACGTGGCCGAAGATCTTCCACGACGCGACGCCGGCGATCCGGGCGAGCTCTCCCAGGTGCACCCCGTGCTCGAGGTGGTCCTTGACCCAGGTCACACGTAGCCGGCTCAGGCGCAGGCGCGGGGCGTCCGACGGGAGCTCGATGTTTTGCAGGAGCTTCGACAGGCGCGAGCGATCCCAGTCAGCAGCGGCGTAGCCGAGGATCAACGACCCGGGGTCGTCCTCTCGGATGCCGCGCAGGGTGCCGTCGTGCGGTGGGCCGATCGGGATCACGCGCGCGTGCTGACCGGACACGGCAAGACACAGGAACCCGTGCCGCTCGACGAGGTCATGGGTCGACACACGCCACGTCTCACGCGGGTACAGGCCTGCGCCGAGTCCGAGGGCGAGGAAGGACTGAAGCCGGCGCCGCTGGACTGGGGTGCGCTGCTGGCCTGCGACTTCGAGCAAGCGAGTGACCTCCTCGGCGGTGTAGGGAGCGATGCGCTGGTTGGCGCGGAGCCGCTCCTCGGGTGGCTCCCACGGGGCCTTCGTCGTGACCGCGGCCCCGAACCGGCGTAGATCGGAGCGTCGCGTCGCTCGAGACGGCTCTGACAGGTGGGCGCAGCCGACCTGGATGTACCGGCTGACGACGTCCGGGGTGAACACCTGCTCGCGGTCCAGCGGGAGCCCTTCGCGATGGGTCCACACGAGGAACTGCGACAGCGTCCGCATCGCCTCGACGGCTCTGCGGTCATCGACGGGGTGCACGTCGACCGCGACGGCGCGCGCGAACTCGGCGACCGGTGCCCAGTCCTCGGGGCGCAGCGCCTCGGGGATGTAGCCGGCCACTGCCTGCTCGGGCGTGAGCGGGCCGGCGGCGTGTCGGTTGACGGGAGTAGTTCTGGAATCTGAAGATGGGCGCACGAAAGCTCCTCACGACGCGGGGTTCTCTTTCGAGCAGCGGCGGGAACCGCTGTGAAGGCGATCGGGCCGGGATGGCTGTCCCGGCCTTTCGCATGTCAGAGGGTCGGCGCCCTGCGCCGAGCGGGTCAGCCCATGGCGTTTCCGGCGTCCTCGGCGAGGGCGGCCGCCAGAAGGTCAGAGGCGAGAGCGCTGACGGGACGGTGCGTGGCTTGGGCGCGGGCGAACAGCGGCCCTGCCACGGCCGCGGGCATGCGGATCTCCACCCGCACCAGCTCGTGGGGCTTCAGGTCCCGAGGGCGCGACGAAGGTCGGCCGGCGCGCGCCGGGGGTACGTGGATCGAGCTGCCTGGCTCCTTCATCTCTCCCACCTCCTGTCTCGATTGGCCGCTGTGCGATGTAGCTCTGAGCCTCTTGTGAGGCGTCGCACGGCTGGTCAGACCGTCAGGAGTACGGTGGATCGATGAAGTTGTCGCTCGGCGCCACAGGCGAGATCGCCCGAGAAGTGACTCGGCTTGCCGCACCGCGGTACGGGGCCGTGCTTGCACGCTAGCGCCGCCGGCGGAGATTCTGTCGGCGACGCGCCGCACGTGGGGCGGTGAGTATCGGAAACTTGGGAGCCACAACATGGTCTGGCCCGCACCGTGGGCGGCCAGAGCTCAGCTGCCCTGATCCCTCGAGATGCTGCACGGCCGCGCCGCCCACGGTTGGGAGCGACATGTATCGTCCGTCACCAACCAGTGGCCTGTAGAACCGAGGTGGTGGCAGTCGGACTTCCTCTAAGAAGTCGGGGTCTCCCGCATGCCGGCGATCGTTCGCTGAATCATTCGAACCGCCTCTGGGGCGCGCGGGCTGTACAGCATCTCTCGCAGTGAGGGCGCATATTCTGGTGCGTCAAGGAAGGTCTGATACTCCAGCTCGTGGCTCTCAACCACCTCGAGTGGCGCGTCGTCTTGGGAGCCGCAGGCCATCTCTACCCAGTCCGCTTGCTGTAGCGCCTCTAGCTCGACGCCCGATGTGGCGACCTCGAGATCATCAATCTTCGGCGCGTGTCTAGTGAGATGAAATACGAGCCGATGCTGCAAATGCAAGCGACCTCCGGTGGAAAGCTGTGCGATGCGTGCGGTTCGCGGTAGTTCGGACACCTGGACGGTGGCGATCTCCATGAAATCCGCGACGTGAGTTGAGGTATCGCTGCGCAGGCCGGGCAATGGCATCACCTTGTTGCGATTGCGCCAACGTTCCGGATCGTCGAGGAGCTTCCGTGGCGACTCCGTGCGAACCTGAAGCACCGTGAGGCGCTCCCGCATTCCAGTCTTCTGGCGCATGCTACATGGGTGCATAAAAACCATCACGGGCCCCGAGGTGAGATTTGGAAGCTCCACGCCGTCGAAGACGTCGCCCTGCTGATAGGGGAGCCAATTGGGCACAGCCCCCCGATAGTCGTAGAGATCTTCGACGTGCGGGAGGTCCTCGAGTCGAGCCGGCTCCATCGTTATGAACGACGAACGATAGCTGGCATCCCGTCGTCGAAGACCACGACTTCGTCAGCTGACACCCAACGGGCGCGCCATTCTGGATCGATTCCGTCCAGCAGATCCTCGGCGCGAATATTCCCGGCGGCGAAATCGAGCAGTGTGCTCACGTTGGCGGCGGAGAGCAGATGGCGAATCGTGACAGTGTAGCCGTCGACAAGCCGAATGTTCATCCACGCGGCTGGTTCCGGGATCGCAAGGCGAACACGTAGGACGCGCATGAAAGCGAGGACTCGAGCGATGGAGGAACGGTTCTCGGCAGTGACGCCGCCCGCGTGACGCCACTTACGGATACCTGGGACCGAAACGGCAACGATTCGAGACAGGTCCACCCATGGCAGCCCGAATGTCGCCGCGATCTCGTCGAGGATCTCGGGAACCGACATGCGATTCGTAGCGCGAAACTCCATTTCGTACGCCGATTCGTAAAGGCTGTGATGATCGCTGGCTAGTTGATTGCCAAGCCGCCGGTGTGCGTGCCGAGTCTTACGCATGGCGACATCCAAATCCTGCCAGGACATATCGATGCTGTCCCAGCTGGTCCCCGGCGTGCTAGTTGCCTCACGTATTGCGTTCGGGCTCGTAAGAACGAGACTGCTCATCTGGTTTCCCCCTTGGGTTGCCTAAACAACTCCCGCGATGCTTCTGTGATGGACCACTGGAATATGCCGCCCACCGGCTCGTGAAGTTCTGCGAGCACCTGTTCTAGAGAGTCTGGGTCAAGCGGCGTGTGCTCGCCGGGCTCCCATGCGCTATCAACGTCGATTATGAAGACCGGTCCTTGTTCAATCTCTGCCGGAGCAAACGGGAGTGCGGCGTCAATAACCGTCCCGCCATCAAACTGCCCCGCATTGAAGGTGATAGTCCTCCCCGGACCGCTGCGGAACGTGGTGGACGACCTATGACCCGAGACCTCGGCCTCAAGTGCCCCCGTCGCGCCCAAGAGATCCCGCCTCACCCACATCGACCAGTCTCCGTCCGGCGGTGCCGTGGGCGGTCGGACTTCATCGATGTACCGCAACCCCAATCGCTGAAGCGGTACGTTGCCTGCCGCCTGATGGAGCGCCTTGACGCAGATGGCCATTAGAGGCGCAAAGCTACTCGCAAACTCGACATAGGTGTTGCCAGACATGGCGAGACTGAGCGACGTCGCGTTGAGGGTGACGGTCGCCTGCCGATCGGTTGTCGTGGCTCGCACCTGTGGGATGGTCGTCGCTTCCGGTCCACCGACGCTCGACATTGTGAAGGTGACCGCTTGCTCGATGGACAGCACAGGGAACGCTTCGCGGACTGCCTCGGCGAAGCGATCCCGGACTGGGTCGTCCTTGAGACGAGGCTCATAGCCGAACCGCATCTCGGCGGTAACGATCGCCAGAGGAGCACTTGGGAAGACCTCACGGCCGAGGTACATGCGCGGGACCCGACCTCTGTAACAGGGAGTGATACTCGCACTGTAACCACGGAGCGAGACTCTCGCCTAGGCTTCTCATGGAACTCTCACCCTTCTGCCAGTTGCGGTAGTGCCGCATGGGACGAAGTGGACGATCTCAGGTCCCCAGCGACTCGAGTGGTTCCCAGCGTCCTCGGATGACGCCGTCGTCGTCGGGGTTCACGGCTTCGATCAGAGGAGCGAACCCGTCGGCGTAGTCCGAACGCCACCACACCCGCGTCGCCGCGTCGAGAGTTGCACGGATGCGCGGCAGCTCCTCCGCTGACAAGCAGTCGTCGTGCAGGCGGCCGTCGGGTGATTGCCAGACGACCGTGCCCTCGACGTCGTCCGGGTCTTCCGTGTCGAGGTGGGGCATCACCGCGGCCTTATCCGTCGTCAGGTCGGGCCACACCCACACCAGGCAGCGTGGGCGCAGCGCCGGTCGGGCGCCTTCTGCGGTCACCCGGTGCCAGCGGGTCCACGCGGCACGCTCCTCCACGAGGACCCCGCCGTGCAGCCGGACGAGCTCGTCGATGCGTGCCCAGAAGGCGTCGTCGATCGGTGTGTGCTGCGTGCGCCACCGCTCGAGCTCGGCGTCGTCGCGGGTGTGCGGTGAGACCTTCCAGTCCTCGGGGAAGAGGCTGTCTGCGGCCGTCGCCGCGACGGCTGCAGGGCACGGACGATCGGTGGCGATGAACATGTAGACGTCCCAGCCGACGCTCACGGCCATCTGGCCCTCCGCCTCGAGCAGGCACCAGACGCGCTTCCCGTCGCCGCGGAGCATGCCGCGCACGATCTCCCGCGCTGCGGCGATGTCGATCGTCGCGCCGTCGTACAGGCCCACGAGGCCGGGACCGAAGATCTGGACCAGGACGTCGTCCGGGCTGTACGGGGTGTCTTCCGGGCTGTGAGAAACGCTGGGGTCGCGGACGGCCAGGCGAGTGACTCCGACCTCGCGAGCGAAGGCCTCGACGGCGTCGAGGTACGCGGCCTCGAGCGGTCCCTCGTCGCTGACGTTGTCGACCTCACCGATATATGCGCCGGACGGGTCGCGGTCTCGTGGGTCGTACTGGGTGATCCGGTACGTGTGAGGCAAGGGCACGGTCGACTGCTCGTCTCTTGATCGCGTGGGCGAGGCCGCCGCAGCGACGAGCTCGTGAGGGACACACCACCATCGTGGAGCACCGAACGTCCATCGAGATCGTGGTGTGCCTGGCCCCGTCACAGAGGTGTGCCGGAGCCAGCGTCAGGTAGAGCGTCGAGCGAGGCCAGTGAGTTTCGGGAACCACCCACAGGTGGGTGGTTCCCGAAAGAACTGCCTTGGTAGTACTGAAACTCCCGGTCAGGGTTCTCTGGCCGGGAGTTTTGGCGTTGTGGGGGTGATCACCTCGATCCCCGGTGGAGGGTGCTGACAGTGACGATCCGCGTCCGTCTGATGAACGAGTACACCATCGAGTGGCCGCTCTGGCTCCCCGGTGGGCCGGCTGAGGAAGGTGCCCTGCCGGTCACCGGGCACCTTGCCGGCGAGCTCAAGGCATGGGCGCGGGCATTCAACGAGCACTACGACTACCAGCACGGTTGGGACGACCCGCAGCGTGCTGACGCGCACGCTCAGGAAGCAGTGCGCCTCCAGCGCGCGCTTCAGACCGACCTCGGCGACGACTACGAGGTCGTGCTCGAGCTCTGGGAGGTCTCCGACCGGTAGGAGTACCAAGCCGCCTCGTTCGTGCAAGGAGCGGCGGCTGGGCCCGGAGTGAGGCATGCCTGGTGCATACGGGTGATGCGGATCGGTCAGCTGAACGGCCGCTCCCGGCACAGGGAGAAGGTGAGGCGAAGCTGATCGAGCAGGTGACTCGAGAGACAGGACCGGCACATCCCCGTGATCGACGGGGTCAGCTGCGAGGAGCTCACGCACGGGAAAGTCAGTGGACGCTGCCAGCTGATCGCTCTCTGAGCGAGTGATCAAGGGTGTGCCGGGACGACGCTCGCAGGTGTGCCTGGGCCCGCGGGGGGTCCTGTGTCGCCTGAGGTCAGCGGGTTTCGGGAACCACCCACAGGTGGGTGTCTCCCGAGAGGGATTGCCCTCGTAGTACTGAAACCCCCGGTCAGGGTCTCTGGCCGGGAGTTTGGCGTTGTAGGGCGTGCCGCTGACTTTGATTCAGGTCCGCAGCGAGAGCCTGCACGCCGTCACGGCACGGCGGCGGCGCGCAGCTCGGCCTCGAGCCGCGGCTTGAGCCACGCGAGGAACCGGTCCAGCATCGCGGGCGTGTGGGGCCACGTGCGGTGCGACGGACCGAAGACCGACCCGAACGCGGCGCCGGACGTGCCCGCGCCGTACAGGTCGTTGAACCGGTCGATGCGGGCGATCGTCGGTGCCCGCCAGGCGGCGTCCCACGTCACGGACGTCCCGCTCTGCTGGTACGTGAGCCCGTTGGCGGCGCAGAAGGCGCGGAACCGTCGGCTGACCCCCGTTACACCGGAGGGTGCGCCGCCGTAGTAGGCGCGCAGGGCTGCCGAGAGCGTCTGCGTCGGCTGCGTCGACCACTGGTCCTGGAGTGCGAAGCCGTCGACGTCGCCCAGCAGGTCCTGCTCGGGGGCCGACATGCGCCAGTAGTCGTCGGCGCTCGGCGGCACCGGGTTGCTCGGCGCGCGCGAGTCCGGGTTGCCCTCCTCGGCCTTCGTGAGCCAGACGGAGGCGATGCCGACGTCGGCCGCCCACGACGCCGGGTCGATGTTGGGGACGCCGAAGGAGCTGTAGGGCGCCGCTGTCGTGGGATGGGCGAGCGCGTCGAGCGTCAGGAAGAGGTGCCCTGCGTCGATCTGCTCACCGTTCGGCAGCCCGAGGTAGGGCGACGGGTTGTCGCCGACGCCGTTCTCGTCGGCGTGGGCGGTCAGGCGCGCCTGCGCGTCGGGGGCGACGGCACCGAGGTTGCGCGGCACCACGGAGAAGCCCGCACCCCCCGGCGAGAGGTTCGGGACGACGTCGGACGCGTGCGCGCGCGGGATCAGCTGCTCGAACGCCATGCCGCTGTACCACCGGACGCGGATGCGGGTCAGCACGTCCTGGGGGCTGTCGGTCGGGTTCGCGCGCTCGACGGCCTCGACGTCGGCGACGAACGTGGCGAACGGGATGATCGCGGCCGCCCCGGTCAGGCTGGTGGGCCCGGCGAGCGTGCCGAGGTCGCGCTGGAGCGTGAGGAGCTGGTCGGGGGAGCGCTGACGGATCGCGCCCGCGACCGCAGCGTTGCCCGCCGACCGCTGCAGGCGCAGGAGCGGAGCGCCGCGCGGTGCCTCGCGCGGCCGGGGGAACGGCGGGAGCTGCTCGGCGGGCCGATCCGACGGTGTGCGCACGTTGCCTCCCGACGCGGTCGTCACCGTCGGCCTACGGCGCCCGGACGGCTGGTGCCGATGGTCCGGCGTGCGTGTTCCGGCCACGGTAGGCCGACTTCGGCGCCGGCCTGCCGCGGGGTGCCGCACGCTGCCCGATGGGCCGGGGACGGTGCACTTTCGACGGGTCGGACGGCGCCCACCGACCGGTCTGCTACGGGAGCGGCTGTCGGTCGCGTCCGAGCTCGGCGTCGCCACGGTCGCCCATGCCCATGCGCACCCCTTGGCCCACGCCCGGCGCGGCGCGCCCGGCGAGGGTCGAGGCGGGCAGGCCCCGGCTGGTGACCGCGAGCGGGCGAGCGCCGCGCGCGCTCCGTGAGGCGGCGGGTGCTCAGCGCACCGACGGCGTGGTGCTGGCCGTGGCCCCCGGCGCCGGCGCACGCGCCAGGCTCGCGATGGCCGCCACCAGCAGCAGCACGCCCGGTGCCGCGAAGTACGCCCCCGTCCCGAGGCCGGTCAGGACCGCCCACGCGAGCACGATGCCGGCAGCCGCCCAGGTCGCGATGGCCGCCGTCCGGGGGCGCAGGTGCGGACGCAGCAAGGGCGCCACAGCGAGCATGGGCACGCCGGCCAGCACCAGCGCGAACGCCCCGGAGTCCTCCCACGACACCGCGGCGATGACGATGGCCACGGCGATGGTGGCGACTGCGGCGGTCAGCCGGAGTCCCACCGAGATGCGCGACCTGCCGTCCATGGTCCTCACCCTCTCCGGTCGAGGCCGGCGACGAGCTCCTGCAGGGTCTGCGCGTCGACGGCGACCCCCGTCGTGGCTCTCAGGTGGTCGAGGTGCTCCTGCTCGCACGCTGCCACGAGAGCAGCGACCACCATGTGCTTGCGCCGCATCGCGCGCCCCCTGCGGAAGGACCGTGAGAGCGAGACTCCGCTCGCGGTCACCTCGTGTCAAGGCTCTGTAGAGGGCGTGGGCGTCCCGTCCCGCGCGCACTCGCCCGTCCGAAGGAGAAGAGTGAGCACCACCGCGATCGTGGTCGACCCCGCGCACTCAGCGGCGCCTGCGACGACGTGCTCGACTCCGCCGACAAGGGCCTTCCGCGGCCGGTCCTCTGCCGCTCGAAGGAGCAGCAACCAGCAGCATCCGACGGCCGCACCTCGCGGCCGTCCGACACGGAAGAAGGACCCGATGAGCGACATCACTCTCGAGCAGGCGCAGGCAGTCGTCCAGGCAGGGCTCGCGGAGTCCGCGTCCCGGGGTCTGGCCATGAACGTCGCCGTGGTCGACGCCGGAGGCAACCTCAAGGCCTTCGCCCGCATGGACGGCGCGTGGCTCGGGAGCATCGACATCGCGATCAGGAAGGCGCGCACGTCGCGCTACTTCGACATGCCCACCGGCTCCCTCGGGGAGCTGTCGCAGCCCGGGGGGCCGTTGTTCAACATCGAGGTGTCCAACGGTGGCCTGATCACCTTCCCCGGTGGGCTGCCGCTGGAGGTGGACGGTCAGGTGATCGGGGCCGTGGGGGTCAGCGGGAGCACGGTGGAGGACGACCACGACGTCGCGACGGCGGCAGCAGCGGCGCTCTAGCGTGTCGCGACCTGTGGCGGCGACAGAGGCTTCGCCCTGTGAGAGAGCTCGACACAGACCGGAGCGCCGGGCAGGTCCTCCTGGTGCGTCACCCTCGACGCTGGGGAAGCGGGCACCCCAGGACCGGCTCGGCCGCTAGGGCTGACGCTCGTCCGGGGCCCTCGGGACGACGCGCAGCTCATCGACCTCCACGCCGGTCTGGGCCAGGCAGAGTCCGCAGATCGCGACGATCTCGGGGTCCGTGTCCAGGAACGCCAGGGTCGCGGGAGCGGCCCACACCAGGCAGCCGCAGTCCGCGAGGATCGCCCGCGCAGATGTGGTCGGCTGAGGCAGGTCGGCCCTCATGCACAGGACGACGTGCTGCTCGGGCTCCTCCATGGCGCGAGACCCTAGCGCCCACCCGGTAGGTGGAGACCCCCACAGGGACCACGAGCACCGGATCACGATGCCCACCCCTCACCCCGCGTCCGGCAGCTGCTCCGGGCACTCCCCGCCGGGCGTCGTCGCGAGCTCGAAGTGCCACATCTCGTTCGCGTACGTCTGGCACAGCCCGTACTGCGCGCCGTGCCGCACCACCCAGTCGGCGCCGTCCGTGGGGCCGATGTCGACCGCCTGGCCGGTGACGTGACTCGACCCCTCGGGTGTCGCGACGAACCGGCGCGCCTCGGCGAGCGAGCCGTACTTGCGGACGGCGTCGTCGAGCAGGTCCTGCTGCATGGCCGCGGTGCGGAGACCGGAGGTGACCCAGAGGTCGACGCCGCGGTCGTGCGCGTCGCGGGCGACCGCCTGCACGGCCGCTCGCAGGTCCGAGTCGAGGCCGGCGATGGCCGGGTGGGTGTCGTCGAACGGGTCGATCTTCGTCTCGCGGAGGCGGGCCTCGTCGGAGGAGTGCAGCACGTCGGCGGCGAGCTGGCGCGGCGTCGGGGCGGGGCCGCCCGAGACGAGGGCGAGCACGCTCGGAAGGGCAGCCGCGGCGCTGACCAGGACGGCGACGGCGACGAGCGCGAGGACGGCGGCGCGGGCCGGGACGGTCCGGCGTGGGGGGCGCGTCGGGCGGGGTCGTGGCGGGGCGGGCGGGTGCGGGGATCGAGTGGTCATACGCCCAGCCCACGCGCCGGGGTGTTGTGAGGGCGTCGGTGAAATCGCAGACGTTCTCCATATGCGCCGCTGCCTAGACTCGCCGGGTCCGTCGTCGAGGTGACCGGAGGTCGCGGTGCGCGTTCTGGTCGTCGAGGACGAGCGGTACCTCGCGGAGGCCGTCCAGACGGCGCTGCGGCGGGACGCGATCGCCGCGGACCTCGCGGACGACGGCGAGCAGGCGCTCGAACGGTTCTCGCACACGGCGTACGACGTCGTGGTCCTCGACCGGGACCTGCCGGGCGTGCACGGCGACGAGGTGTGCCGGCAGGTGGTCGCCGCCGGGCTCGGCACGCGCGTGCTCCTGCTGACGGCTGCGGGGACGCTCGACGACAAGTCGCGCGGGTTCGGGCTCGGGGCCGACGACTACCTGACCAAGCCGTTCGCGATGCAGGAGCTCGTGCTGCGGGTGCGCGCGCTCGGCCGGCGTCCGGCGGCGGGGCCGCCCGTCGTCGAGCTCGCCGGGCTGCGGCTCGACGCGTTCCGGCGCGAGGTGTTCCGCGCCGGGCAGTACGTGCGGCTGAGCCGCAAGCAGTTCGCGGTGCTGGAGGTGCTCGTGGGCGCGGGTGGGGGAGTCGTCAGCGCCGAGGAGCTGCTCGCTCGGGCGTGGGACGAGAACGCGGACCCGTTCACCAACGCCGTCCGCATCACCATCTCGGACCTGCGCAAGCGGCTCGGCGAGCCGTGGGTCATCCACACCGTGCCGGGCGTCGGGTACCGCGTCGGCGAGCCGGGGGAGTCGTGACCACGCGAGCCGGCGGCGTGCCGGACGACGCGCGCGCCGCGGAAGCGACCGGCGCCCGCGTGGGATGCCGCACGACCTGCGTCCTGGGGGCGTCATGACCACACGCCCCGACGGCGCCCGGGCCGGCCTGCGCACGAGCGCGCGGCTGCGGCTCACGGTCAGCTACGTCGCGTTCCTGCTGGTCGCCGGCCTGGTGATGTCCGTGTGCATCTGGGCCGTCCTGCGGTTCGTGCCCAACTACCCGCTCACCGCGGCGAACCCGAGGGACCTCGGCAGCCCGATCGCGTCGCGCGGCGAGATCCTCGACGCCGTGGTCCAGGCGTGCGCGCTCGCGCTCGCGGTCCTCGCGGTGGTCGGGTCGGTCGGCGGGTGGTGGCTGGCCGGGCGGGTGCTGACGCCGCTGCAGCACCTCAACGCCGCGGCGCGGGCCGCGGCCGACGGCGACCTGACCCGGCGCGTCGGGTCGCAGGGGTCCCGGCGCGACGAGTTCACCGACCTGGCCGACACGTTCGACTCGATGCTCGACCGGCTCGAGCGCGACCTGCACGCGCAGCGGCGGTTCGCGGCGAACGCGTCGCACGAGCTGCGCACGCCTCTCGCGGTGATGCGGGCGATGGTCGACGTCGCGCGCGAGGACCCCTACGAGGTCGACCTGCCCGTGCTGCTGCAGCGCCTCGACGAGACGACGCAGCGCGCGACGGACCTGGTCACCGCGCTGCTCGACCTCGCGGCGCTCGACCAGGGAGCCGTGGTGCACCGGCCCGTCGACCTCGACGTCCTCGTGGCCGACGCCGTCGAGGACCTGGCGCCCGAGGCGCGCAGCCGCGGCGTCACGGTGACGGCCCGGATCGACCCCGCGACGGTGCTCGGCGACGAGACGCTGCTGCTCCGCGCCGTCGACAACCTGCTGCGCAACGCCGTCCGGCACAACCGTCCGGACGGTGGTCGGGTCGAGGTGACGCTCCACGGTGGCGAGGGGAGCGGCGACGGTGCGGCCGATGTCGGCGCCGCTCGTCACGTGCGGTTCTGCGTCGAGAACGACGGCGCGCACGTCGACGCGCGGCAGCTCCGGCTCGCGCTCGAGCCGTTCACGCGTCGGGTGGACGTCGTCGGCGGGAACGCCGGGGCGTCGGGCGGCGGCGACGGGGCGACGCGGTCGCACGGCCTGGGGTTGCCGCTGACCGCGCGGATCGTCGCCGTGCACGCAGGCTCACTCGACCTCGTCCCGAGGCCGGAGGGCGGCGTGCGGGCGACGGTGACCTGGGAGGCCGCGCACCCGGTATGAGGAGCGTCGGTGGTGTCGCCACCGCCGACGCGTTACACCGCTTGCTCCCGACAGCCGCACCGAGGACGCCCGACGCGGCACCCGCACCGCGCCGTCCCCGACACCGCACCGGCACCTGCCGCGCCCGCTGCGGCGAGCCCTACGCGCACTGCCCGGTGCGGGTCCCTTCGACCACCAGGACCGGGCGCTGCACGACGACCCGGCTGCCCGTGTTGCCGCTGCACAGCAGGTCCCCGGCCACACGGACCGACCCGACGACCACCGTCGACGGGTTGTCGACGACGTGCAGCGACCCGCCCACCCGCGAGCGGCACAGCAGGGTGCCCTCCTCGCCGACCCGGCTCCAGACGCGCACGCCCCGGACCGTCAGGTCGCCGCCGACCTCGCCGCGGCACAGCAGGAGGTCCTGGGTGCCGTCCGCGGTGAACGAGCCGCCGACGACCGCGTCGTGCACCACGACCCGGCTGTCCCCGCGCGCCGCCACGTCGCCGTCCACGGTCGTCCGGCGCAGCCGCGCGATTCCCGTCGCCGCCACGTCGTAGCTGCCGGCGACCTCGACGCGCTCGAGGGTGAGGGCTCGCGTCGAGCCGCGGACCGACCCGTCGACGACCGCGTCGTCGATGTAGGCCTCCCAGAACTCGGCGGGCCGTTGGGGCACGTCGGGCGTCGCCCGCAGCACGAGGTCGCCCCCGATGCTCGCGCCCCCCACGCGCGCGACGGGGCCGAGGGTCAGGTCGCCCCCGAACACCGAGCCGTACGCCTCGACCCGCCCGACGTCACGCCCCTCGGCCGGCCGCACGTCGCCCTCGATCGTCGAGGAGTAGATGCCCAGGAAGTACGCGCCGTCGAACAGCACGTCACCCGTGACGGTCGCGCTCCCCACCGCGCACGAGGCGTCGACCACGAGGTCCCCCTCGACGCGCCCGGTGACGTACCCGCTGCCCTGCCCGGCGAGCAGGGCGCTGCACAGGAACGTCGGGCGTTCGACGACCGCCGCCGCCGGTACCGCACCGGCGAGGACGAGCGCGACCGAGGCGAGCCCGGCGAGCACGGCGTGGCGGATGGAGATGGTCATGGTGGCCCCCCGGCGTGACGACCCGGCCAAGCCCCCCGGCTTCGACTCGACGTCCGGTCCAGTGTGCGTCGCGGGTGCGTGCTGCGCGAGGCGTCTCCGGAGCGTCGACCGGCTCCGCTGCCGCGCCGCGTGCCCCGCACGGCCGCGTGGCGTGGTGCCGTCAGGGGGACCCGAGGCGGTGACGCAGGATCCACGTGTCGGCGGCGCCCTCCGCGACGACCTCTCCCGTCGTCGCGCTCACGGACCGCCAGTGGTGCTCATGCGGCCCGACCTTCACGTAGCCGCGGCGCTCGTAGAAGGCGACGTGCCCGGTCTCGTCGCGGTCCACGTCGAGGCTCATCGCCCCGACGCCGCGCAGGCTCGCGACCGTCTCCGCGGCCGCGAGCAGCAGGGTGCCGAACCCGTGGCGCCGGACGTCCGCGCTCACGTGCAGGCCGTACAGCCAGGGGTGCGGTGGGTCGCAGTCGTGCTGCCAGCGCACGCTCACGGCGGCCACGACCCGGCGGTCGTGCTCGGCCACGAGCAGGGCCTCGTCGCCCGTCCCCGCAGCCCGGAGCCGGGCGTGCGCGCGGTCCGCCGAGCCGGACAGGGGAGCCAGCGCGATCAGGTCGTCGAGCCGTCCCCGGCGCAGCAGCAGGTCGGCGTCGAGGTTCACGCGTCCAGGATGCGTCGGTCCGAGGGAGCGAGGGAAGGCATCTCCGACGCGCTCGCGGCCGTGCGGTGCCGCCGGACCCGCGGCGCGAGCAGGTGCACGCCGAGGACGGCCGCGACCCCGCCGCCGAGGGTGTTGAGCAGCACGTCGTCGACCGCCGAGACCCGGCCGAGCCCGAGCACGTACTGCGCGGCCTCGATCACCGCGGACGTCGCCGCGACGACCGCCGTGATCCGCAGCACGGACCAGCGGCGCGACGAGACCGCCGGGAGCAGGAGCCCGAGCCAGAACAGCAGCGCCAGGTTCCCGGCGATCTGCGTGGGGGTCGTCGTGGTCATCCCCGCGGCCAGGGCGGTCCGCAGCGGGACGAGGTCGATCGCGCGGCCGTCGCGGGTGCCGGCCGGCGTCAGCGTGGCGAACGCGGTGCCGAGGCAGAGCACCGCGAAGGCGACCCGGGGGCCGACGCGGGCGAGGTACGACGACCAGGTGCCTCCGGCCCGCACCGCGCGGGCGCCCAGGAGCGCGAGGGCGACGCCGCACGCGCCGGCGACCAGGGCGAGGACCGCGATCAGGCCGCCGAACACGTGGAGGTACTGCTGCACGTCGGCCTCCCTCTCGTCGCGCCCGGCGGCGGGCCGCGCGGCGGCCGACCCACCCGGCCGCGACGACCCTAGGGCGCGCGCTCCCGCGTGCGGTGCAGCGTTGCCGAAGGGCCGGAGGGGATCCTGTGCGCACGCCGGCGCGTGCCCGGGCACAGCCCGCGAGAACTGCCGGACACGCCGAGCACACACGAGGCCGGCCGGACGTGTCGGAGGTCGGACGCACCGACGGCCGCCGGTCGGGGGACCGGCGGCCGTCGTCGTGCCGCAGTGCCTCAGCCGCAGGCCGCCCCGTTCACCGTGAACCCCGTCGGCGCCGCGTTGGTGCCGCTGTACGAGCCGTTGAACCCGAAGGTCGTCGACCCGCCCGCCGGCACGGACCCGTTCCACGCCGCGTTCCTCACGGTCACCGCGGGGCCGGTCTGGCTGTAGACCGCGCTCCACCCCTGCGTGACCTTCTGGTCGCCGGGGAACGTGAACGCGAGATTCCACGACGTCCACGGCGTCGACCCGGTGTTGGTCAGCGTGACCGAGCCGGTGAACCCGCTGCCCCACGAGTTCGCGGAGTACGTGACCTTGCAGCCGCCGGGCGGCGTGGTGACCGCGGGGAGGGTGTGGAACGCGACGCTCGGCGACGAGGGCGAGAGCTGGCCCGCGGTGTCCTTCGCCCGCACGGCGAACGTGTGGTCGGTGTCCGCCGTCAGCCCGGTGAGCGCGACCGACGGGGTGGTCGACGTCGCCACCACCGTCTGGGTTCCGCCCTGGACGCGCAGCACGTCGTACCCGGTGACGCCCGTGTCGTCGCTCGACGGCGTCCACGTGAGCGTCGCGCCCGTCTGCGTCACGGCCGAGGCCACGGGGGCGCCGGGTGTCGTCGGCGGCGTGTCGACCGGGATGACACCGCCCGTCGTCCGCACGGTGATCGGCTGCGAGTCCGCGTACAGCCGGGCGTTGTTGCGGGCCCGGACGACGAACGTGTGCGCGGTGTCGGCGGCCAGGCGCGTCACCGTGACGGAGGTCGCGGTCGTCGACGCCATGATCTCGAGCGAGTCCCCGGCGACGCGCACGACCTCGTAGCCGGAGACGCCGCTCTCGGGGTCGGTCGACGGGGTCCAGGTGAGCGTGACGGAGGTGTCCGTGATTGCGCTCGCCGTCGGCGTGCCCGGGACCGTCGGCGGCGTCGTGTCGACCGCGGGTGCGGTGCCCACGTGCTCGGCCGCCCAGCTCGCGAGCCAGGCCAGCGCCGAGTTCCAGTTGATCGCGACCTCGTTGACCGAGTACGCCTCGATGTGGTCGACGAAGCACTTCTGGGCCGCGCAGCCGGCGAGCTGGGCGGCGGCGATCGGGTCCTGCAGCTCGCTGTTGGGTCCGCCGGAGAACGACCCGGGCGGCGCGATCGGCAGCGACGCGTCCGCCTGCTTCGCCCAGAACCGGTGGTGCAGGTTCTGCACGGCCTTCTCGCCGTAGCCCGCGATGTAGGACACGTTGAGCGGGTTGCGGCCCTGGACGTAGTCGAGCGCGGCGTAGACGCCGGTGCGGTACTTGGCCTGGCCGGTGAAGTCGAACGCGAGCGCGAGGGCGTTCGCGTTGTTGGCGACCTGGCCGTTCGAGCCCCAGTGGTAGACCGACCCCGCGTTGTTCGGCGCCGGATACGCCTGGGCGTTCGCACGGGTCAGGGCGGCGTCGGCGAACGCGACGATCGCGGCGCGGGTGGCCGCGACGTCGGCGGCCGGGAGCCCGGTCGGGACGAGGGCGAGCGTCGTGTCGCCGAGCCCGCCGGTCCAGCCCCAGTCGTACCCGCGCTGCGCGAAGCTGCCGCCCCGGTACAGCGACGAGCCCGTGACGTCGGCGCGGTAGGTGTCCGAGCCCGTCGTCGCGTAGAGCTCGGCGGCGGCCCAGTAGAGCTCGTCGGTCACCGAGGCGTCGCTGTACGCGCCGCCGCCCGTGCCGTCGGTGCTCGACGCGAGCCGGTTCGGGTTGGCCTTGGCCGCCGCGTACGCGGTCTGCGCCGCCGTCAGGGCCTTCGCCGAGAACGCCGGGTCGAGCGTCTTCCACAGGCGCGAGGCCTGCGCCGCGACCGCGGCCAGGTTGAGCGTCGCCGCCGTGCTCACCGGCGAGAGGAGCCGGCGCTGGCTGTCCTGCGCGGGGATCGTCGGGATGCCCGTCCAGCTCTCGTCGTGGATCTTGTGGTGCACCATCCCGGCGTCGGTGCGGCCGGCCGGCACCTGCATGCGGAGCAGGAACTCGACCTCCCAGCGCGCCTCGTCGAGCACGTCGGGGGCGCCGTTCGCGCGCTCGGGGATCGCCAGCGTGCCGTCGGCCAGCGCCGACCGGTCCGCGCCCGCCACGTGGAGCGTCCGCTCGTACGCGTTCTGCAGCTGCCACGTCGCGATGCCGCCGTTGACGACGTACTTGCCCTGGTCACCGGCGTCGTACCAGCCGCCGCGCACGTCCAGGCTGTACCCGCACGACTGCCGGCACGGGACGCTCGTGTCGCCCTGGTTCGGCGCGACACCGAGGTGCCCGGCCGCGCGCGCGTACGTGCTCCCGACGTACTGCGACTCGATCGCGATGCCGCTGCGCTGGTGGTAGAAGAACGCGAGCGCGTCGTACCGCAGCTTCTTGACCGGGTCGGCGGAGATGTCGAACGGCAGGCTGCTCGACCCGCCCGCGGACAGCACGTAGCCCGAGCCCGCCGTGTCGAACGCCGAGAAGTCGATGTGGTGGGTCCGGTCGCCGGACAGCGCGTCGGCGCCCCGCACGGTCGACTGGCCCTCGGCGACGACCGCGCCGGCGACGTTCCGCAGCGTCCACGGGACCGGGGACGTCGACGAGCTGACCAGCGTCGCGACCTTGGCGACACCGGGCACGTACGCGACCTGGTTGACCTTGACCGGCGAGCCCGGGTCGGGCGCGGCGGCGGCGACCTGCGGCGCGACGACGCCGGAGACGGCCAGCGCGGCGGCGACCGCGAGGACGGCGACCCGGCCCCGGTGCAGCGCGCGGCGGTGGGGGAGCGGTGACATGGCAGTCCTCTGCTGGGCCGACGACGTGGTGGTGCGGTCACCACGCACGGCACCGGCCCGGCGTTGGGACGGTCGTCGCGGGAGCGCTCGTTCCACGCTAGGGCTGCGGTCCGGGGCCGACTCCGGTGCTGCGGATGCGGAATCGATTAGGGGAGGCGGTGGGCGGCGGTGGGAGCTCGCTCGCCAGGGCGGCGCCCTCGTACCGGTCGCGGATCAGGGGCTCGTCCTGCACCAGCGCGCCGCGTGCGGACCGCGCCCGCTTGACAGCAGGGACCTCGCCGGGCGACGGTTTACAACGTCGTAAATCCGTCGGGGGAAGGCTTCCGCAATGCAGCGAGCACGTGTGTCCATCGACCCGGCCTTTGTGGTCGCCCCGGTCAGCCGCCGGATCTTCGGGTCCTTCGTCGAGCACATGGGGCGGTGCGTCTACACCGGCATCTACGAGCCGGGGCACCCCACCGCCGACGAGGACGGCTTCCGCGGGGACGTGCTGGACCTCGTCCGCGAGCTCGGGGTCACCACCGTGCGGTACCCGGGCGGCAACTTCGTGTCGGGGTACAAGTGGGAGGACGGGGTCGGCCCGGCCGAGAAGCGCCCGACGCGGCTGGACCCGGCGTGGCGGACCATCGAGACGAACGCGTTCGGGCTCAACGAGTTCATGCGGTGGACCAAGGTCGCCGGCGTCGAGCCGATGATGGCGATGAACCTGGGCACCCGCGGCCTGCAGGAGGCCATCGAGCTCCTCGAGTACGCGAACTACCCGGCGGGCACCGCGCTGTCGGACCTGCGGATCGAGCACGGCGCGCAGGAGCCGCACGACATCCGCATGTGGTGCCTGGGCAACGAGATGGACGGGCCCTGGCAGCTCGGCCACATGACGGCCGAGGAGTACGGGCGGCTCGCCGCGCGGACCGCGCTCGCCATGCGGCAGTTCGACAAGGACCTGGAGCTGGTCGCCTGCGGGTCCTCGAGCCGGGCGATGCCGACGTTCGGCGCCTGGGAGGCGACCGTGCTGGAGCACACCTACGAGGTCGTCGACTACGTCTCCGCGCACGCCTACTACCAGCTGCTCGACGGGGACCACGCGAGCTTCCTGGCGTGCTCCGCGGACATGGACCGGTTCATCCACCAGGTCGTGGCCACGGCGGACCACATCGGGGCCAAGCTCTCCTCCGACAAGCGCATCAACATCTCGTTCGACGAGTGGAACGTCTGGTACCTGCGCGAGCTGCAGAGCGGCCAGGGCGGGCTCCCGGAGGAGTGGACCGAGGCCCCGCGGACCAGCGAGGAGGCCTACACGGTCCTCGACGCGGTCGTGGTCGGGTCGCTCCTGATCACGCTGCTGCGCCACGCCGACCGCGTGACGGCCGCCTCGCAGGCCCAGCTCGTCAACACGATCTCGTCGATCCGCACCGAGCCCGGTGGGCCGGCGTGGCGGCAGTCGATCTTCCACCCGTTCGCCCAGACCGCCCGGCACGCGCGCGGCACGGTGCTCGACCTGCGCCTGGACGCCCCGACGATGACCACGGCGACGTACGGCGAGGTCCCGGTGCTCGACTCGGTCGCGACCTACGACGCCGAGGAGGGCCGCGTCGCGCTCTTCGTCGTCAACCGGCACCCGTCCGAGCCGGTGTCCCTCAGCACGAGCCTGCGCGCCTTCGGTGACGCCGCGCTGGCCGAGGCCCTCGTCCTCGCCGACGACGACCTCACCGCCGCGAACACCGAGTCGGACCCCGACCGCGTCGTTCCCCGCGCGCATGGCGGCGTCAAGGTCGACGACGGCGTCCTGACCGCCGAGCTCGCACCCGCCAGCTGGAACATGTTCCTGCTGCAGCTCGGCTGACCGGTGGCCGCTCGGCTGCCCCTGGGCGACGTGCGCACGCACGCGAACGCCCTGCTCAGGGGCAGCGAGAGGGCCCGTCAGGAGAAGTGAGAACCGCACCACGCTTGACAGCGGACGGTCGCGGGTGAACTCTTTACAACGTAGTAAATCCCTGCGGAAGGCGTCGATGATGACCGAGCACGTGCTGTCCCGCCGCGCGTTCCTGCGCGCCGCGGTCGCCGCAGGAGGGATCACCGCGCTCGCCGGCTGCGGCTCGCCGCCGGGCGGCTCGGCCGTCCCGCTGGCCTACTGGAACTTCTTCGTGGGTGGCGACGGCGAGCGCATGGTCGGCCTCGTCGACACGTTCCGGGACGAGGCGCCGCGCACCGACGTCACGGCGACGACCCTCGCCTGGGGAGCCCCGTACTACACGAAGCTTGCGATGGCGTGCGCCGGCGGGCGGGCACCCGACCTCGCGACGCTGCACGCGTCCCGCCTCGCGACCTTCGGCAAGGAGCTCGTCGACGAGTGGGACCTCGCCGAGCTCGAGGCGCGCGGCGTGACGCCCGACCAGTTCCCCGCGCCGGTGCTCGAGCGCGTGACGATCGACGGGAAGCTCATGGCGCTCCCGCTCGACACGCACCCGCTCGTCCTCTTCTACAACACCGACGTCTGCGCGCAGGCCGGGCTGCTCGCGGCCGACGGGACGCTCGCGCCGATCCAGGGTGCCGAGGCGTTCCTCGACGCCGGGCGGCGGGCGGCGGCGGTGACCGGCGCCAACGGCATCGCGTTCGGCGCCGCGGACGCCCTGGCGACCTGGATGGTCTTCTGGTCGCTGTTCCGGCAGCTCGGCGGGCGGATCGAGCTGCCCGAGGGCGGGCCCGCCGAGGTCGACCGCGACGCGATGGTCGAGGCGATGGCCTTCATGCAGACCATGTGCGACGGCACGATCGCCTCCAAGACCCTCGACGGACCCGCCGCACCGGCGAGCTTCGCGAGCGGGCAGGCCGGCTTCCTGCTCATCGGGCCCTGGGAGATCGTCACCGCGCAGAACGCCGGGACGCCGTTCTCCATGACGCAGTTCCCGGCCGTGTTCGGCGACGTCCCGTACGTCCGTGCCGACAGCCACAGCCTCGTGCTGCCCCGGCAGCTCCGGGTCGACCCCGCGGCCCGCAGCGCCGCCTACGACATGGCGGTGTCCATGCTGACGAACTCGCTCGACTGGGCCCGCGGCGGTCACATCCCGGCCCTGTCCTCGGTCGCGGAGAGCCCCGAGTACCTCGCCCTCCAACCGCAGTCCGCCTACCGAGAGGCCGCCCAGGTGGTGGAGTTCGACCCCGACGCCTACTTCTCCGGCTCCGGCTCGACGCTGATGTCCCGCGCCGGCCAGACCCTGCAGGGCATCACCTCGGGAGCGCTGACGCCCGACGAGGGTGCCGACGACCTCATCGGCTGGCTCGACCAGCAGCTCACGCTCGGGAGCCCGGTGTGAGCGCCGTCGGGAGCGCGCAGAACACGGCGCGCGCGGGCGGACCGGCGCTCGTCGGGCAGGCGGTGCGCGACGACCGCCCCCGGCGCAGCCTGAGCGTGGGACGCGGGGGACCGTGGTTCGTCCTGCCGTTCGTGCTCGTCTACGCCGCGTTCCTGCTCTGGCCGCTCGTCTACGGGCTCGGCATGAGCTTCACCGACACGAGCCTCGTCAGCCCCGAGGCGGAGTTCGTCGGGCTCGACAACTACGCGCAGCTCGCGTCCGACCCGCTCGTGTGGCGCACGCTCGGCATCACGCTGCTGTTCACCGTGCTGAGCACCGTCCCGCTCGTCCTCGTCGCGCTCGTCATGGCGCTGCTGGTGCACACGGGCACCCGCGGTCAGTGGTTCTGGCGGTTCGCCTACTTCGCGCCGTTCCTGCTGCCGGTCTCGACGGTCGTGCTCATCTGGCAGTGGCTCTTCCAGGGCGACTTCGGGCTGCTCAACGCGGTGCTCGGCTGGGTCGGGCTCGGGCCGGTCGGGTGGACGACGAACCCCGACATGGCGCTGTGGTCGGTCGTGCTCGTGACCGTCTGGTGGACCGTGGGGTTCAACTTCCTGCTGTACCTCTCGGCGCTGCAGGCGATCCCGGCGACGGTCTACGAGGCCGCGTCGCTCGACGGCGCGGACGGCTGGCGGCGGCTGTTCTCGATCACGCTGCCGCTGCTCAAGGTCACGACCGGCCTGGTGATCGTGCTGCAGGTCCTGGCGTCGCTCAAGCTCTTCGACCAGGCGTACATCCTCTACGGCGGCAGCGGCGGTCCCGCGGGCAACGCCTCGCCGATCCTCCAGTACGTGTACGACACCGGGTTCGTGAACTACCGGCTCGGCTACGCGTCGGCCATCTCCTACGCGTTCTTCCTGCTCATCATCGTGGTCGCGGTCCTCCAGGCACGCCTGACCTCGCGGAAGGAGTCCTGATGGCCGCCGTGACGGACGCCCCGACGAACCCGGTCGGGCTGCGCCGCAGCCGCCGCCGGTCGCCCGACGCCGTGCCCGCGCTCCGCTCGCCCCTGTGGGTCCGGGCGGCGCTCGCCACCGCGCTGACGGTCGTCGCGCTGCTCTGGCTGGCCCCGCTCGCGTGGGCGCTCGTGACCTCGCTCAAGGAGGAGGGCGACACGACGGCGGTGCCGCTCGAGCTCGTGCCCGAGAACGGCTTCACGCTGCAGGCCTACCGCTCGATGCTGAGCAACGACAACCTCATCACCTGGTTCGTCAACAGCACCGTGGTCGCCGTCGTCGTCACCGTGCTCACCGTCGCGCTGTGCGCGTCGGCCGCCTACGGCTTCTCCCGGACGCGCTTCCGGGGCCGGAACGTGCTGTTCGCGCTCACGATCGCGGGCGTCATGGTGCCGCCGCAGATCCTCATCGTCCCGCTGTACCGCCAGATGCTGGCGTGGGGGATGGCCGACACGTACGCGGGCATCATCCTCCCGCAGCTCGTGGCCCCGGCGATGGTCTTCATCCTGAAGAAGTTCTTCGACGGCGTGCCGAACGAGCTCGAGGAGGCCGCGCGGGTCGACGGCGCCGGCTCGCTGCGGATCTTCCTGCAGATCGTCCTGCCGCTGTCCCGGTCGATCCTCGCGGCGGTCGCGATCTTCGTGTTCATCGGCGCGTGGAACAACTTCCTGTGGCCGTTCATCATCACGACCGACCCGTCGCTGCTGACGCTCCCGGTGGGCCTCGTGCAGGTGCAGAGCAGCTTCGGGGTCCGCTACGCGCAGGTCATGGCGTCGGCGATCCTCGCCGGCCTGCCGCTCGTCGTCGTCTTCATGCTCTTCCAGCGCCAGATCATCCGCGGCGTGGCGACCACCGGCCTCGGTGGCCAGTGACCGCGTCCGCCCGTCCCGTCCCTCCCGAGGTCAGAACCCCCATGAGCTTCCTGAACCCCGTCGTGCTCCAGCGCGCCGACCCGTGCGTGCTGCTGCACGACGGCACCTACTACTTCACCGCGTCGCACCCCCAGTACGACCGCGTCGTCCTGCGGCGCGCCGAGCACCTCGACGACCTGCAGGACGCCGAGGAGGTGACGATCTGGGAGCGGCACGCCGACGGGCCGATGTCGCACCTCATCTGGGCCCCGGAGCTCCACCGCGTCGACGGCCGGTGGTACGTCTACCTCGCCGCCGCGCCGCACGACCACGGCACGGCCGACGTCCCGGGCGCGGCGGAGACGTTCGACCACCGGATCTTCGTGCTCGAGAACGAGGCCGAGGACCCGTTCACGGGCGAGTGGGTCGAGCGCGGGCAGGTCGACACGGGCTGGGAGTCCTTCGCGCTCGACGCGACGAGCGTCGTGCTCGACGGCACCCAGTACCTCGTGTGGGCGCAGCAGGACGTCGCGATCCCCGGGCACTCGAACCTGTACGTCGCGCGCATGGCGGACCCGTGGACGCTCGCGACCCCGGCCGTCCTGCTCAGCCGCCCCGAGTTCGACTGGGAGGTGCGCGGCTTCTCCGTCAACGAGGGCCCGTCCGTGCTGGTGCACGGGGGCCGGGTCTACCTGACCTACTCGGGCGCCGCGACGGGCATCGACTACGCCATGGGGCTGCTCACCGCCCCGGCGGACGCCGACCTGCTCGACCCCGCGTCGTGGACCAAGAGCCCCGACCCGGTCTTCGTGAGCTCGCCCGAGAACGGCCAGTACGGCCCGGGCCACAACTCGTTCACGCAGACGCCCGACGGCGACGTCGTGCTCGTCTACCACGCCCGGACCTACACCGAGATCACGGTCGACCCCCTGTTCGACCCGAACCGGCACGCCCGCGCGCAGGTCCTGCCGTTCGACGCGGACGGCAACCCGGTCTGGGGCGTCCCCGTCCCGGACACGCGGCCCACGCCGACGTCGATCGAGGTGCTCGGCCCGCGGGGGCTGCCGCTGCCGGCGTGACGCCGGGCCACGGTCTGGCGCCGTCGCACCCCGCGCGCCACGATGGACTGCCGCCGACCGCACCCGAGAGGCCGGCGGGGAGGACCGCCCCGAGGAGTCGCGATGGCGCGGACGGCCGACGTCGGCCGGGAGGCCACCACGGCGGACGCCGTGCGCGTGCGCCGCGCCGGACCGGCCGACCTGCCCGCGACCCGCTCCGTCCTCGCCCGGGCGCTCGCGCCGGACCCGCTCATGGACTGGATCTTCGCCGGCCACCCGCACCGGGAGGCCGCCGTCGCGGCGTTCCTGTGGGCGCCGATCGAGGCGTACGTCGTCGCGGGCACGGTCTGGCTCGCGACGGACGGCACACGGGCGGTCGGGGCGGCGGCGTGGTCCGTGCCCGCCGCCGCCGGGGCGACCGCGGCCGACGGCGGACCCGTCCTCCCCGGGGACGCGATGGGCGCCCTCCTGCTCCCGCCCGAGCACCTCGCGGTCGTGCGGGAGGGGTTCGCCGCGATGCACGGGCAGCTGCCCGACGAGCCGCACGCGCTGCTGCACCTCCTGGGCGTCGACGCGGACCGGCGCGGCGAGGGCATCGGCGTGGCGCTCGTCGCGTCCGCGCTCGCGGAGCTCCCCGGCGACCTCCCCGCGCACGTCAACACCACGGTCGACGCGAACGTCCGCTTCTACGAGGCGCGCGGGTTCGTGCACGCGGGTGCGGTGCGGCTGGGGGAGCGCGGCCCGACGATGCACGCGCTGCGCCGGCCCGCGGCCGGTCCCGCTGTCGGACCTCGGGTCTAGCGTCCGGGCATGGACGACATCGAGAACCGGCGCGGCACCGCGCTCGAGAACATCGACCTGACCGGCGCGCGCTTCCTGCGCGTCGACCTCACCGGCTCGACGTTCCGCGCCGTCGGGCTGCACGGCGTGGTCATGCGGGACGTCGAGGTCTCGGGGACCTCGATCGACGGCGAGATCGAGAGCCTCGTCGTCAACGGGGTCGACGTGGTCCCGCTGGTCGAGGCCGAGCTGGACCGGCGCCACCCCGAGCGCGCGCTCTTGCGGGCCACCACGGCGGACGGCTTCCGCGCGGCGTGGGACGTGAACGAGCGGCTGTGGGCCGAGACCGTCGCGCGGGCGCGCCTCCTGCCCGAGCAGCGGCTGCACGAGTCCGTCGGCGAGGAGTGGTCCTTCGTCCAGACGCTCCGCCACCTCGCGTTCGCGTCCCAGGCCTGGGTCGGGCGCGGGGTGCTCGGCGACCCGAGCCCGTGGCACCCGCTGTCGCTGCCGTGGGACGGGATGGAGCCACGGGAGGGGGTGCCGCACGACCGGGACGCCCGCCCGGCGCTCGACGACGCGCTCGCGGTCCGCCTCGCAGCGATGGCTCTCGTGCGGCGGGCGCTGGACAGGCTGACGGACGAGCAGCTCGACGTCCCGGGCCCGCCGCTCGTGGGCCCGGGATGGCCCGACGAGGGGAAGATGCTGACGCCGCGGAAGTGCCTGCGGGTCGTGCTGAACGAGGAGTGGTGGCACCGCCGGTACGCGGAGCGCGACCTCGCGGTGCTCGAGAGCCGCAGCTGACGGACCGTCGTCGGCGGACGGCGGCACCAGCGGCCCCTCGGAGCACGCGAGGTAGGGGGCTGGCCCCCCGTCCGTCCGGTGGCCTGCCGGGTGTCTGCGCAGGTCAGCGGTCCCTACCGTCGTCGACCATGAGCCACCTCCCGACCGCGGACGCGCCGGTCGCACCACGATCCCTGCCCACCTCCGTCCCGGCGCCCGCGTCCGTCGCCCGGTCCGTCGCCCCCGACCTCGCGCGCGGGATGCTCTTGCTGTTCATCGCCTCCGCGAACGTGTGGGGTTATCTGTGGTCCGACGCCGGCTGGCTCGACGCGGGGGGCCGCCCCGCCGGCGGCTCGTCGCTCGACCACCTCGTCGACGGGGTCGTCGCGTTCGTCGTGGACAGCCGGTCGAAGCCGATGTTCGCGATCCTCTACGGGTTCGGGCTCGCGACGATGGCGGCCCGGCTCGCCGCCCGCGGGGCCGACCGGAGGGCGACGCGTCGGGTGCTCGCGCGCCGCAGCGGTGCCCTGATCGCGCTCGGCCTGGCGCACGCGGCGCTCCTCTTCGCCGGCGACATCCTCGCCCCGTACGGCGCGACGGGGCTCGTGGCGCTCGCGTTCCTGCACCGGTCCCGGGCGACGCTCGTGCGGTGGTTCGTCGTCGCGTACGTCCTCTCGATGGCCGCCGGTGCGGTCGCGGTCCTCGGTGCTCTCGACGCGGGCTCGGGCGACGACCCGGGTGCCGCGGTCGCCGAGGACCCGGCGACCCTCGGCTACCTCGCGACCGTCGGCGAGCGTCTCCTCACCGTCGCGACCGCGACGTCGCTGTTCACGGTGTCGCTCATGTTCGTCCCGCACGTCGTCGTCGGCATCCTGCTGGCCCGCGCGGGCTGGCTCACGCGCCCGGCGGAGCACCGTCGCCGGCTCGGGCAGGTCGCGGTGGCCGCCGCGGTGGTCAACCTCGTCGGCGGGCTGCCGTACGCGCTCGCGGTCGCGCAGGTGTGGCGGCCCGGGGAGACGACGCTCGGCGTCGCGGAGCTCGTGCACCACGTGGCGGGGGACGTGATGGGGCTCGGGTACGTGTGCCTGTTCGGCTGGCTCGCGGCGGTGTGGGGCGAGCGGGCGCGCGGCGGTGCGCTGGCGGCGGTGGCCGCGACCGGGGAGCGCTCGCTCACGGCGTACCTGCTGCAGTCGGTGATGTTCGCGCCGCTGCTCAGCGCGTGGGGGCTCGGGCTGGGCGGGCGGATCGGGACCGCGCAGGCAGCGGTCCTCGCGGTCGGGGTGTGGCTCGTCACCGTGGCCGTCGCGGCCGGCATGCACCGGGCCGGACGGCGTGGGCCGTTCGAGGTGCTGGTGCGGCGGCTCGCGTACGGGCGGGAGGCGGTCGTGGCCGCGGTGCCGCTCGCGGGCCGAGACGCCAGCGGGGCAGCAGCGCTCGTGCCGACCGGCGGAGGCTCGACCACGGCGCGGTGAGGCGGCCCGGCCCTCGCGGCGGATCCTCGCGGGGATCCGCCGCGAGCGCGGCGTCCGCGCAGGTCACCGCGCGTTCACCCGCTCGTCGCCCACCGCTCCCCTCGCGGTCGCACCCTCCACCTACGGTCCCTCCGTCCCGCCGGACCCGCCGGCACCCGTGGAGGAAGGACTCCCGTGAGCGACCCGCGCCCCCACGCGCCCCGCACCCGGTCCCGGCGGGCGACGGCGACCGTCGCCGCGGCGACGCTGCTGACCGCCGGGCTCGTGCCCGTCCTGCTGGCGCCCGCGTCGGCGAACCTCGTCGTCGAGCCCGTGCGCCATGCCGCTCCCGGCGCGGCGGTCACGCTGTCGCCGCTCGGCACGTACGAGACCGGCGTCTTCGACGCGTCGGCCGCCGAGATCGTCGTGTTCCACGCCGCCACGGAGCGCCTGTTCGTCGTCAACGCCGTGTCGGGCGAGGTCGACGTGCTCGACGCGTCGGACGTCACGAAGCCCACGAAGGCCGGCACGATCGCGGTCGCCGGCATCCAGGACGCGCTCGGCGGCACGATCCCCGCCGGTGCGTCGGTGAACTCCGTCGACGTGCGCGCGGACGGCCTGGTCGTGGTCGCCGTGCAGCACGCGACGAAGACCGAGCGCGGCTGGGTCGCGTTCCTCGACGCCACGACCCTCGGGGTGCTCGGCGCGGTGCGCGTGGGCGCGCAGCCCGACAAGGTGGCCGTCTCGCCCGACGGGGCGTGGGCCGTGACGGCCGACGAGGCCGAGCCCGCCGACGACTACAGCGTCGACCCCGCGGGGTCCGTGAGCGTCGTGGCGCTGCCGTCCGGGGTCTCCGCGCCCGCGCAGGAGGCGGTCCGCACGGCCGGCTTCACGGCCTTCGACACGCCCGGCGCGCTGCCCGAAGGCGTGCGCGTCTTCGGCCCGACCGGCCCCGGCGCCCCCGCGCTGCTGCCGTCGCTCAACCTCGAGCCGGAGTACGTCACGGTCGTCGGCTCGACCGCGTACGTGACGCTCCAGGAGGCGAACGCGCTCGCGACCGTCGACCTCGACGCCGCCGCCGTCACCAAGATCACCGCGCTCGGCAGCCAGGACCACGCCGTCGTGCCCCTCGACCCGTCGGACCGCGACAGCGGCTTCCGCCTGCGCACCTACGACGGGCTGCGCGGCCTCCACCAGCCCGACGCGATCGCGTCGTACCAGGCCGGTGGCGCGACCTACCTCGTCACGGCGAACGAGGGCGACGCCCGCGAGTGGGGCGACTACGCCGAGCCGGCCCGCGTGAAGGCGCTCGGCAAGGACGGGCTGGCGCCGGTCTGCGCGCCGCTCGCCGCGCTCACGGGGGACGCCGCCCTGGGCCGCCTCAACGTCAGCACCGCCTCGGGCCTCAGCGCCGACGGCAGCTGCTACGAGGAGCTCCACGCGTTCGGCTCCCGCTCGTTCTCCATCTGGACGACCGCCGGCGAGCGGGTCTGGGACTCCGGCTCGTCGTTCGAGGAGATCACCTACGCCGCAGCCCCGCAGTTCGTGAGCTCCAACCACAGCGAGTCGAACCTCGAGGGCCGCAGCGACGACAAGGGCCCCGAGCCCGAGGCCGTCGCGCTGGGCGAGGTCGACGGGCGCACCTACGCGTTCGTCGGGTTCGAGCGGGTCGGCGGGGTCGCGGTGTACGACGTGACGGACCCGCGCGCCGCGTCGTTCGTCAGCTACCTCAACAACCGCGACTTCTCCGTGTCCGTCGAGGACGGCGGCGACCTGGCCGCCGCCGGCGACCTGGGGCCGGAGTCGATCGCGTTCGTCCCGGCGGCGGACTCCCCGACCGGGGAGCCGGTGCTCGCCGTCGGCAACGAGGTCTCGGGCACCACGACGCTCCTCGCCGTCGAGACCGCGGCCGCGGACGACGACCTCGTCGAGCTGCAGCTGCTCGGCACGAACGACTTCCACGGCCGCCTCGAGCCGGACCTGCGCGGCGGGGTGGCCGGGGCGGCGGTCCTCTCGGGCGCCGTCCGGCAGCTCCGGGCGGAGAACCCCGACACGGTGTTCGTGTCCGCGGGCGACAACATCGGCGCGTCGACGTTCCCGTCGATGATCGCGAAGGACGTCCCGACGATCGACGTGCTGAACGCCGCCGGGCTCGAGGTCTCCGCCGTCGGCAACCACGAGCTGGACCAGGGGATCGACGACCTCACCGACCGCGTGCAGCCGCTCGCCGACTTCCCCTACCTGGCAGCGAACGTCTACACCGAGGGCACGACCGACCCGGTGCTGCCCGAGTACGAGGTCGTCGAGCGCTCGGGCGTGCGGGTCGCGTTCGTCGGCGTCGTGACGGCGGAGACCCCGACGCTCGTGTCGCCGGCCGGTGTCGCGGGCCTGGACTTCGGCGACCCGGTCGCCGCGCTGAACCGCGTCGCCGCGCAGCTCGAGGCGCAGGACGCCGCCGACGTGACCGTCGCGCTCGTGCACGACGGCGCCGAGACCGGCGACTGCGCCGCTGCGGCGGCCGAGACCAGCGCGTTCGGGCGCGTCGTGCGCGGCACGTCCGCCGACGTCGACGCGATCTTCTCGGCGCACACCCACCGCACCTACGCGTGCGCGTTCCCGGTCGCGGGCAGCGACGTCCCCCGCCCCGTCGTGCAGGGCGGGCAGTACGGGCAGAACCTCGCGCGCGTCGAGCTCACGTACGACACGGCGTCCGACCGCGTGGTCGCCGCGCGCCAGGACCTGCTGCCGATGGTCGTCGGCGGCGCCCCCGCCTACCCGGCGGACCCGGCGGTGCAGACGATCGTCGACCGGGCGGTCGCGGACGCGAAGGAGTCCGGCTCGGTCGTCGTCGGGAGGCTCACCGCGGACGTCCTGCGGGCGCGCAACGCTGCGGGAGAGGTCGACCGGTCGCTGGAGTCGCCGCTCGGCAACCTGGTCGCGGACATGCACCTGTGGGCGACGAGCGCCGACAACCCCGCGTTCGGCGGCACGCCCGCGGACCTCGCGGTGATGAACCCGGGCGGCCTGCGCGCGGACCTCGTCGGCACGGCGAACGGCGACGTGACGTACCGGGCGGTCGCCGACGTGCAGCCGTTCGCGAACACGCTCGTCGTCGTCGAGCTGACGGGCGCGCAGCTCGACGAGCTCCTCGAGCAGCAGTGGGGCACGGCCAGCGCCCCGCGCACGAAGGTGCACCTGGGCCTCTCGGAGAACGTCACGTACACGTACGACGCGTCCGCCCCCGTCGGGCAGCGGGTCGCCGGCGTGCAGGTCGACGGCCGGCCCCTCGACCCGGTCGCCACCTACCGCGTCACGGCGAACTCGTTCCTCGCGTCCGGCGGCGACGGCTTCGCGGCGCTCGCGGCCGGTGCGGCGCGCGTCGACTCGGGCCAGGTGGACCTCGCGGCGTCGGTCGCGTACGTCCGGGCGAACAGCCCGGTCTCGCCGGCGGCGGTCGGCCGGGCCGTCCCGGTGGACGGCGCGGCGGGCCCCGGCGGCGCGGGTGGCGGCGCTGGTGGTGGGGCGACGGCCGGGACCCCCGTCGTCCGGGCGGCGGCCGGCTCCGGCGGGCTCCCCGGCCGGCTGTCGGAGACCGGCGCCGACGTCGCGCTCGCGCTGCTCGTCGGGCTCGGCCTGCTCGGCACGGGCGCCGGCGTGCTGACGGTGCGTCGCCGCCTGCGGCCCGGCGCACCGACGGTGGACTGACCGAGCGCTCGTCCCGCTCCCGCGGTCCACGTGACGGCCCGGCACCTCGGAGGAGGTGCCGGGCCGCGCCGCGCGGCGCCTCGTGGGCGTCGACGGCCGCGTGTCGCCGGAGCGCCCCTCCAGGCCGCGTCCGCTCTCCTGACGTGCCGACTCGCCCCGACAGGGCCAGGATCGGAGCAGGCACGAGGAGGTGTTCTGCATGGGGGTCGTCCGCCGACGTCGGCACGCCGCGCTCGCGGGGGCCCTCGTCGCCCTCCTCGCTCTCGCCGGCTGCGGCGTCACGCGCGGCGACGACGGGGGCGAGAACCGCCGGCTGCGGATGATGATCCCGAACTCCCCGGGCGGCGGGTACGACCAGACCGGGCGCGCGGCGACGCGGGTCATGGAGTCCGAGGACCTGACGGGCCGGTTCGAGGTCAGCAACGTCGTCGGGGCCAGCGGCACGGTCGCGATGCAGCGGCTCGTGAACGAGCGCGGCGCCGAGGACCTGCTCATGACGATGGGGCTCGGCGTCGTCGGCGCGACGTACACCAACGGGTCGGACGCGCGCGTCAGCGGGGCGACGCCGATCGCGCAGCTCATCGAGGAGCAGGAGGGCCTGCTCGTGCCCGCCGACTCTCCGTTCGAGACGGTCGACGACCTCGTCGAGGCGTGGCGCGCGGACCCGGGGAGCATCCGGGTCGGCGGCGGGTCGAGCCCCGGCGGGCCGGACCACCTGTTCCCGATGCAGCTCGCGCAGGCGGTCGGCGTCGACCCGACGGAGGTCAACTACATCGTGTACGACGGCGGCGGACCGCTCACCACGGCGCTCCTCGGGGCCAAGATCGACGTCGGCACGTCGGGCCTCGGGGAGTTCGAGGGGCAGCTCGCCGACGGGTCGCTGCGCGTGCTCGCCGTGTCGGGCGAGGAGCGGCTCGACGCGGTCGACGCGCCGACGCTCGTCGAGTCGGGCATCGACCTGGTGTTCACCAACTGGCGCGGGGTGCTCGCGCCGCCGGGGATCTCCGACGCGGTCCGTGACCAGCACGTCGCGCTGCTCGAGGAGATGCACGGCAGCGACGCGTGGCAGGAGGCGCTCGAGACCAACGGCTGGGTCGACGCGTTCCGCACGGGTGACGACTTCGAGGCGTTCCTGCTCGAGCAGGACGAGCGCGTCTCGAGCACGCTCGACGAGCTGGGGCTGCTGTGAGCGGCGACGGCGGCACGATGCCGGCCGGCGAGGTGCGGGCGACGCCGATCCCGGCCACCGCGCACGCCCACGCCGACCTCGGGCCCGACCGCGCGCAGTACGGGCTCGCCGCGGTGCTCGCGGTGATCGGCGTGTGGACGGTCGTCGACTCCGCGGGCCTCGGCCCCGGCTTCGCCGACCAGGCCGTGCAGCCCGGGGCGTTCGGGTGGGTCATCGGCTCGTCGCTCGTCGTGCTCGCGGCGATCCTGGCCGTGGCGACCGCCCGCGGCGACCGGCCCGAGGCCGAGTCCGGCGAGGACGTCGACCTCGACCAGAGCACCGACTGGCGGACCCTCGCCGGGCTCGCCGGGGTGCTCGTGGCCACCGTCGCGCTGATCGACTGGCTGGGCTGGGCGATCGTCGGCGCGCTGCTGTTCGCGGGCGCCGCGACGGTGCTGGGCAATCGGCACTGGGTGCGCAACCTCCTGATCGGCGCCGTGCTCTCGGTCGCGTCCTGGTACGGGTTCTACGTCGGGCTCGGCATCCCGATCCCGGCGGGCGTGCTGGACGGGATCCTGTGATGCGCGCGGTCGCGACGGAGGGGGCCCGGTGATGGACGCCCTGCTGACGGGCCTGAGCCTGGCCCTCCAGCCCGAGAACCTCGTCTACGCGGTCGTCGGCGTGCTGCTCGGGACGGCGGTGGGCGTGCTGCCCGGCATCGGCCCGGCGATGACCGTCGCGCTCCTGCTGCCCGTGACCTACAACGTGTCCCCGAGCGCGGCGCTCATCATGTTCGCGGGCATCTACTACGGCGGCATGTACGGCGGCTCGACGACGTCGATCCTGCTCAACACGCCCGGGGAGTCGTCGTCGGTCATCACGGCGCTCGAGGGCAACAAGATGGCCAAGACCGGCCGCGCGGCGCAGGCGCTCGCGACCGCGGCCATCGGGTCGTTCGTCGCGGGCACGATCAGCACGGTGCTGCTCGTCGCGCTCGCCCCGACGGTCGCCGAGTGGGTCGTCGTGCTCGGGGCGCCGTCGTACTTCGCGATGATGCTGCTCGCGCTCGTCGCGGTCACCTCGGTGCTCGGCAGCTCGAAGCTGCGGGGGTTCATCGCGCTCGCGCTGGGCCTCGCGATCGGGCTCGTCGGCACCACGACGGGCCAGGCGCGCCTGACGTTCGACAACCCGCTGCTCGCGGACGGCATCGACATCGTGGTCGTCGCGGTCGCGATCTTCGCCGTCGGGGAGGCCCTGTGGGTCGCCGCGCACCTGCGCCGCCGGCCGCTCGAGGTCATCCCGGTCGGGCGCCCGTGGATGGACCGCGAGGACTGGCGCCGGTCCTGGAAGCCGTGGCTGCGCGGGACGGCGTACGGGTTCCCGTTCGGCGCGCTCCCCGCGGGTGGCGCCGAGATGCCGACGTTCCTCTCGTACATCACCGAGCGGCGGCTCGCGGGCAAGCACCGCGCCCAGTTCGGCAAGGGCGCGATCGAGGGCGTCGCCGGACCCGAGGCGGCGAACAACGCGTCGGCCGCGGGCACGCTCGTCCCGCTCCTCGCGATCGGCCTGCCGACGACCGCGACCGCCGCCGTGATCCTCGCCGCGATGCAGGGCTACGGCCTGCAGCCCGGCCCGCAGCTGTTCGAGGCGGAGCCCGAGCTCGTGTGGACGCTGCTCGCCAGCCTGTTCGTCGCCAACACCCTGCTGCTCGTGATCAACCTGCCGATGGCGCCGCTGTGGGCCAAGCTCCTGCGCCTGCCACGGCCGTACCTGTACGCGGGCATCCTGTTCTTCGCGGTGCTCGGCGCGTACAGCGTCAACTTCCAGTGGTTCGACGTCGCGCTGCTCGGCCTGTTCGGCACGCTCGGGTTCGCGATGCGGCGCTTCGGGCTGCCCGTGCTGCCGCTCATCGTCGGCGTGATCCTCGGGCCGCGGCTCGAGGAGCAGCTGGGGCAGGCCCTGCAGCTCTCGCGCGGGGACGTCTCCGCGCTGTGGAGCGAACCCGTCGCGGTCCTGGTCTACGTGGTGATCGCGGTGCTGCTGCTCGGACCGCTCGTCCTGCGGCTGATCCCCGGCCGGCAGGGACCCGAGCGGCTGGAGGACGAGGTCGAGGCGCTCGAGGAAGAGGTGAGGTCATGACCGTCGTCGTGGGCTGGACGGCCGACGCCCGGGGGCGCGCGGCGCTGGAACGCGGCGCGCACGAGGCACGCGCGCACGGCGAGCCGCTGCTCGTCGTCAACGCCACGACCGGGACGTCGACCGTCGACGACCGCTTCGCGGGGGAGTCGGACGTCGCCGGGGTGCAGACGCTCCTCGACTCGCTCGGCATCGAGGCGGAGGTCCGCCAACCCGTCGTGCGCGACGTGACCGACGCGCTGCTGGACATCGCCGAGGAGGTCGACGCGTCCGTGCTCGTCATCGGCATCCGGCACCGCTCGCCCGTGGGGAAGCTGCTCATGGGGTCGACCGCGCAGAAGATCCTGCTCGACGCGCGGTGCCCGGTGCTCGCGGTGAAGGCGGCGGGCGCGCCGGGGCGGTGAGCTGATCGTGTGCCGGGCCGGGCCGGCGACGGTACGGCTGAAGCCGTGCGCGCGCTCGTGGACGGTGCTGCTCGACCGTCCGGGTGGCCGGGCGCCGGCCATCCCGCCGACGTCGCGGGAGTCCCGATACTGAGGCGTGACCTCCGCGGACGCGTACCTGGACCGGCTCGTGTCGGCGACCGACGACGACGAGAACTGGACCGTGGTCGAGGAGGCCGTCGTCATGGAGGGCGTCGAGGCGGCGCTGCGGTTCGCGACGGTCTGGGGCGCGTCGGATGTGTCCGACGTCCGGGCCGCCGCCCTCGACCTGCTGGCATGCGTGACGCCCGACGTGACGACTGGTGCCCCCGGACCGGTCCTCGACCAAGCCGCGCGCGTGACGCCCTTGGACGACCGGTACCTGCGGTGGAGCGCCGCGCGGGCGCTGCACCAGATCGGGTGCGGACGCGAGCGGCCGGACGACGCGACGCGGCACCGCGCCGCCCGGGAGCTCGTGCGGTTCGCGGACGACGACGACGAGAACGTCCGCTGGCAGGTGGCCGTCGGTCTCCCCGCGCTCCTGGACGAGCCCCCAGACACCACGGCTCCTGAGGTGGAGGTGCTGCTGCGGCTGCTGCGCGACCCCGACCCCGACGTGCGGGACTGGGCCGCCTTCGGGTTCCAGGTCGTCGAGGTGGACTCGCCGCGCGTCCGGTCGGAGCTGCTCGCATCGACCGCGGACCCGGTCGGCGACACCGCTGCGGAGGCCACGGTCGCGCTCGCGCAGCGGGGGGACGCGCGAGTGGTGCCGCGCATCCGGTCCGAGCTCGAGCGGGACGGCGTCGGCAGCATCTGGGTCGAGGCAGCGACCGCGCTCCCCGACGCCTCGTACCTCGACGCGCTCCGGCGTCTGCTCGAGGCGGGGCCGTGGGACGGGCCCGGCGTTCCGCTCGCCTCGCAGCTCCGCGAGGCGATCGCCGCCGCCGAGCTCGCCGGCCGCACGCCCCGACTGCCGGGTCAGCGGACGGGTGACGATGACGCCGGCCGGTGACGACGCGCGTGGCCGTGCCCAGGACCACTCGTCCGCGCCAACCCCGGCGAGGGGCGGCGCACGATCGCCCTGACCGGCTGAGCCGACCACCGCGTTCCACCACAAACACAACGATGGTACACGCGAGTTGTGTTTGTTGGGGATAGGATGGTCATATGTCTGCTCCGACGCTCGCCGCTCCCGCACACGTCCGCGGAGACGGTCTGCTCACGACGGGTGAGGCGGCGCGCATGCTCGGGGTCTCTCGCCAGCACGTCGTGGACCTGACCGCGCGCGGCGACCTGCCGTTCGAGAGCGTCGGCACGCATCGACGGGTCCGGCTCAGCGACGTGGAACGGCTTCGGTACGGCACCACGAGGATGGCCGCGGATCAGCGCCGCTCGCTGCGTCTGGCGCACGCCGTCGCCGGCAAGCTCGTGCAGGACCCCGAGGGGGTCCTCGCAGTCGCGCGCACCAACCTGGGCCAGATGCAGAGCCGGCACACGCGCGGGCGCACGGCCTCGTGGCTCCAGCAGTGGCAGGACCTGCTCGCCGGCCCTGTCGACGAGCTTCTCGAGGTCCTGACGTCTCCCAGCCCTCGTGCGCGTGAGCTCCGGCAGAACTCGCCGTTCGCGGGCGTCCTGAGCGAGGACGAGCGCGCCGCGGTCCTGCGGTCGGCGCGATGAGGCGCAGCGAGCTCGCCCACATCCTGCGCGCGGCGTCGACGATCGCGGGAGACGCTGAGGTCCTGCTGGTCGGGTCGCAGTCGATCCTCGGGAGCTTCGACGAGGACGATCTGCCGGACGAGGCGGTCGGATCGATCGAGGCCGACGTCGCGTTCTTCGGAGCGGACGCGGGTGAGAAGGCGCTCCGGGTCGACGGCGCCATCGGCGAGGACTCCGGCTTCCACCAGGTGTACGGGTACTACGCCCAAGGCATCGAGATCGACGGGCTGGTCGTTCTGCCGACGGGCTGGGAGCAGCGCGTCGTCATCTGGCAGTCACAGTCGTCGGCGCCGGGTCGTGCACACTGCCTCGAACGGCACGACCTGGCGGTGTCCAAGCTCGCCGCGTTCCGGGAGAAGGACAGGGAGTTCGTGCACGCCCTCCTGACGTGCGGACTGCTGCAGCCCGAGATCGTGCTCGAGCGGCTCGACGGGACGCCCGGGCTGGCGGCGCCGCACCGCCGTCGGCTGCAGGCCTGGGTACGTGCCAGTGCGCCACGTATCCAATCGCGCCCTGAGTGATCCGTTCCCGCAACGGCAGGCACCTCGAGCGCACGGCTGGCTCCTCAGGCGGGGCGTGGCGGCGTCGACTCAGGCCGCGAACACGTAGTCGTGGCGCCAGCGTGGCGCCGCGGTCTCGCTGCGGCGCGTCGTCCCGCCGTTCGGTGGCCGCACCGCTCACTCGCACCGGACTCACGCGGAGCGGTCCGGAGGCTGTGAAACGTTTAGACCTTGCGCATCGGGAAAGCGTTCTCCTAGTCTGCGGAAACCGCTTCCCGAGGGTGCGTCGAGAAGGTCCGCGCGGCCCGCCTGCGCCACCCACGGAGGCCGGCAGTCCCACATGCAGCGGGACGACAGCGCACGCCCACCCGACAGTCCCCCACGCAGCGGGACCACAGCACACGCCGACCCACCACGGAGCGGCGTCCACGCCGGAGACGGCCACCCGCGGACGCACGGCGTCACACCGGGAGCACCCGGCACAGCACCACAGCAACGCCCCGAGTTCAAAGACGAAGGAGAGGCACCGATGAGAGCAGCACGAGCACGACGTCCCCTGGCAGCAGGAGCCACGCTCGCCCTGGCGGCGACGATGGGCCTGACCGCCCTGGCGACGTCGGGAGCGCAGGCCGCGGTCTCGGGCACCGCCAACGGCTTCGCCGCCGGCACCACCGGCGGTGCCGGCGGCCAGACCGTGCGGGCCACCACGGGCACCGCGATCCACGCCGCGCTCTGCGCCCGCGCCAGCAAGTCGACCCCGATCGTCATCGAGGTCGAGGGCACGATCAACCACGGCAACACGTCGCAGGTCTCCGGCGCCGGCTGCAGCACCGCAGCGGGCGTGATCGAGCTCAAGGGCATCAGCAACGTCTCGATCGTGGGCGTCGGCAGCGGCGCGACGTTCGACCAGCTCGGCATCCACATCCGTGACTCGAGCAACATCATCCTCCAGAACGTCACGGTCAAGAACGTCAAGAAGTCCGGCTCGCCCACGTCGAACGGCGGCGACGCGATCGGCATGGAGAGCACGGTCCGCAACGTCTGGGTGGACCACGTGACCCTCGAGGCGTCGGGTGGCGAGTCCGCCGGCTACGACGGCCTCTTCGACCTCAAGAACGACGTCGAGAACGTGACGCTCTCCTACGCGATCCTGCGGAACTCGGGCCGCGGCGGCCTCATCGGCTCGAGCGAGTCCGACACCGGCAGCGGCAACATCACGTTCCACCACAACCTGTACTCGAACATCGACTCCCGCACCCCGCTGCTCCGCGGCGGCGTCGCGCACATCTACAACAACCACTACGTCAACCTGCACGAGTCGGGCATCAACTCGCGCGCCGGTGCCAGGGCGAAGGTCGAGAACAACTACTTCGAGGACTCGAAGGACGTGCTCGGCACGTTCTACACGGACCAGGCCGGCACCTGGCAGACGGCCGGCAACATCCTCGACAACGTCACGTGGTCGAGCAAGGGCACGGACACCAACCCGGCCGGCCCGGGCATGGCGTCGACGACGACCGTGAGCGTCCCGTACTCCTACCGGCTCGACGGTGCGAGCTGCGTCCCGGCGATCGTGAGCCAGACCGCCGGCGCCAACAAGGGCCTGCGCGTCTCGGACGGCTCGTGCACCCCGACGAACCCGACGCCGAACCCCACCTCGACGGCCACGCCGACGTCGAACCCGACGCCGACGGCCACGAGCAACCCGACCCCGACCCCGACGTCGGGCACGCCGACCGGCACCAACCTGAGCATCGGCGCGGGCGCGGACGGCTCGAGCAAGGCGAGCGGCACGAGCTACGGCAACGTCGTCGACGGCAACCTGAGCACGTACTGGTCGCCGAGCGGCTCGACGGGCAAGGTCTCCGTCAAGTGGGGCTCCGCGAAGTCGGTGTCGAAGATCAACATCCGCACCGCCTCGGGCAGCGGCACGATCGGCTCGTGGCGCGTCCTGAACGGTGACACGGGCGCGGTGCTGGCCACCGGCAGCGGCGCCGGGGTCATCTCGTTCTCCTCGACGTCGCTCAAGAAGGTGACGTTCGAGATCACGTCCGCCTCGGGCACCCCGCGCATCGCGGAGTTCGAGACGTACGCGGGCTAGTCCCGTCGCGGTCGGCTGTGGGTGGTGCCCTTCCCCCGGGGCGCCACCCACAGCCGTCTCCAGGGCACCCGTAGGCGACCACCGGCAGGCCGGTGCCACCGGGCCTCACCCGCAGCATCACCCGGGTCGCGTCCGCGCCTCACCCGGAGGACCACCCCGGTCGCGCCCGCGCCTCTGGCACCCTGGGCGCATGACCGATCCCGCCCCGGTGCCGGGCGCTCCGACCGTGCGCCGCGCCGGCGCCGCCGTCGCCACCGTGCTGCTCGCGCTGCTCACCCTGCTCGCCGGAGCCGGACGGGCGGCGGCCGAGCCCCCGCAGGACCTGCGCGACGAGGTGACCGACCTGGCGGGTGTCCTGGGAACCGGGACCGACGACGTCACCGCGGCGCTCGACGAGCTCGCCGACGCGACGCCCTACCAGCTGTTCGTGGTCTACGTGGCGACCTTCGACGGCCTCGACGCCGCCGACTGGGCGGACCGGACCGCGGGTCTCTCGGACCTCGGGCCCGACGACATCCTGCTCGCGGTCGCCGTCGAGGACCGGCGGTACCAGGTGTCCGTGGACGGGGCGATCGCCCTGACCGACGACGACCTGCGCGTCGTCGAGACCGAGTACGTCGAGCCCGCGCTGAGCGACGACGACTGGGCCGGTGCGGCGGTCGCGGCCGCCGAGGGGTACGCGGCCGTGGCCGACGGCGGCGGCTCGGGCGGCTCGTCCGGCGGGTCCGGCTCGGGGGCGGCCCCGTGGCTCGTCGGCGCCGGTGTCCTCGGCGCGGTCGGGGTGGGCGGCGTGCTCCTGCGGCGCCGGCGGTCCGCGACCCCCGGGCCCGCCGCGGTGCCGCTCCGGGAGCTCGAGCAGCGGGCGGGTGCGGCGCTCGTGGCGGTCGACGAGGCGGTGCAGTCCTCGACGCAGGAGCTCGGCTTCGCCCAGGCCCAGTTCGGCACCGAGGCGACGCGCGTGTTCGAGGACGTCCTCGCCGACGCCCGCGCGACCCTCGCGGCGGCCTTCGCCGTCCGGCAGCAGCTCGACGACGACGAGCGCGAGACGCGCGACGAGCGCCGCGCGATGCTCGGCCGGGTCCTCGACCTGTGCGCCCAGGCCGACGCCGCGCTCGACGCCCAGAAGTCGGCGTTCGACACGCTCCGGGACCTGCACGCCCGGGCCCCGCAGGTGCTGACCGACCTGGGTCTGCGCACCGAGGAGGTGGCCGGGCGGCTGCCCGCGGCCCGGGCCGCTCTCGACGCGCTCGGCGCCACGTACGCACCCGCCGCGCTCGAGTCCGTGGCCGGTCACGTGGACCGTGCGGCCGCGCTGCTCGACCACGCGCGCACCGTCGTCGCCCAGGGCACCGCCGCGCTCGACAGCGACCGGGGCGCGGCCGTCGGGCTGGCGCGGACCGCCGAGGGCTGCCTCGGTCAGGCCGTCGCGCTGCTCGACGCCGTGGGCCGGGCCGGCGACGACCTCGCCGCGGCGCCCGCACGCATCGACGCCGCGTCGGCCTCGCTCGCCGCCGACGTCGACGACGCCGCCCGGCTGGCACCCGACGACGACGCCGTGACCGCCGCGGTCTACGCTGCACGCGCCGCCCGGTCCGCGGCCGCCGACCCGCGCGCGGCCGCCGACCCCCTCGCGACGCTCGCGGCGCTGACCACCGCCGAGGAGCGGCTCGACGGGCTGCTCGCGCCGCTGCGCGCCGAGGAGGAGAACCGTGCCCGGGCGCGTGCCCGGCTCGCCGCCACGCTCGCGTCCGTGCGCGCGGAGATCGGCTCCGTCACGGAGCTCGTCCGCCTCGACGCCGCCGTGCTCAGCGCGGCACCGAGGACGAGGCTCGCCGAGGCGCAGCGGCTCGCCGGCGAGGCCGAGGCGCTCGCGGACACCGACCCGGTCGGGGCGCTCGCGCACACCCAGCACGCGTCCCGGCTGCTCGCGGAGGCGCGGACCCTGGCCTGCACGGAGGCGGCGATCGCCCGCGCGGCCGCCCGGCCTGACCCCACCCCGAGCTGGTCGACGGGCGGCTCCTGGGGCTCGTCGTCGTCCTCCGGCGGCGGGTGGCTCGCCGGCTGGGGCGGCTCGGGTGGCTCGTCCTCGGGTGGCGGCTGGAGCAGCGGGTCGTCGCGTCGGAGCTCGTCGAGCTCGCGCCGGTCGTCCTCCTCGAGCTCGCGCCGGTCGAGCTCGTCGTCGCGCCGCAGCTCGAGCTCGGGGCGCAGCAGCGGGCGCCGGGGCGGCGGCGGGCGGTTCTGACCCTCGTCGGCCGCGCTGCCACGTCCCCGCGCGCGCACGCGGTCGCGGCCGCCCCGAGCCCGCGGCGGGTTCCCCGCGCTGCCGACGCCCGCGCCCCGACCTAGCCTCGTCGCATGACCGGACCCCCGCTGACGACGCCGGACGGCCGCTACCTCGTGGTCCGCGGGCGCCTGTGGCGGTGCTCCGACCCTGGGCTCACCCCGGAGCGCCGCGACGAGCTGACCCGCGAGCTCATGCGGGCCCGGCGCGACAAGCAGACGGCGATGCGGCGTGAGGACCGGGAGCGGCGCGAGGACGCCCGCGCCCGGGTCGACGCCGCGAAGCGGGCCCTCGGCGAGCGCGGGCCGGTGTGGTGGTCCGACGGCGCCCCGGACCTGACACGGCACCTGGCGCGCACCACGCCGTACGCGGACTGGTACGCGTCGCTCGCGGAGGCACCGGAGCCACCGGAGCCGTCGCCCGCGCCGGAGCGGTCGCCCGCACCGGGGCACGATCCCGACGCGCCCGTGCCGTCGTCGAGCGGCTCGTCCCGCCGCGCATGATCCCGCGCTCCGCAGCCCTCCTCATGGCATCGTGGCGCGCTGCCCGTCGCCCACGGGCCACCGCCGTCGCACCCACCGAGGACCCCCGTGCGTCCCGGACGCGCTGAGCGTCGCCCGTCACAGCAGCCCCGCGAGCCGGTACAGCACGAGCGACCCCGCGACGGCGACGTTCAGGCTGGCCCCCGTGCCGACCATCGGGATCTCGACGACCTGGTCGAGCAGCCCGAGCGCCTCGGGCGGGATGCCGGTCTGCTCGTGCCCGAGCACGACGACGGTCCGGCGCCGCGCCGCGGGGAGGTCGCCCAGCCGGATCGCCTCGTCGGCGAGCTCGACGCCCACGACCGCCGACCCGGCGTCGCGCTGCTCGGCGAGCCACCGGACGCGGTTGCCGGTCCAGTGCACGCACGCCGGGCGCCGCAGCGTGTTGCCGCGCTCGAGCGCCTCGGGGACCCACGGCAGGCGGGGCACCGCGAGGCACGCACCGACCGCGTCGCAGGTGCGCAGGAGCGTGCCGAGGTTGACGCCGTGCAGCGGCCACAGGGGTGCGACGACGAGGTGGTCCCAGCAGCCGTGCGCGCGGCGGCGGCGCTCGTGGCGCAGGTCCTTGCGGCTGCGGACCCGGACAGGGCTCACGGGCGGGGCGCCCTGGGGTGCGCGTGCGCCGCTCATCGGTCGTGAGGGGCGGACCCTCCGGGACGGGTGGTGCTCGGGCGGGCGGTGCGTGTCATCGCGGGCGGCGCTTCGCGGCGCGCCGGGGCCATCACCGGTGGGGCAAGGAGCGGCGACAGCATGCCACGACGGGACGGCGGGGTCGAGGGAACCTGTTCCCGGAACCGCCCTGGCGAGGCTCTGACCAGCGCTAGTGTGCGGGCGCAGCAGTCGTCGCCGGAGTGGCCGGACGGACGAGCAGGGGCCACGCCGGTCGTGTCCGACCGGCAGACAGGGGTGTCGACGGTGTTCGTGATCTGGGGCATGCGCGTGCTCAACGCGGTGCTGGGGACGGGGCAGTTCCACTGCCCGCAGTGCGGGGTCGACGCGGAGTACCGGCGGGTGCAGCCGCGGCAGTGGTTCACGTTCTTCTTCGTCCCGGTGATCCCGCTGCGCCGGCTCGAGCCGCACGTCGAGTGCACGCGCTGCGGCACCGCGTTCCGCGACGCGGTGCTCGGCGAGCCGACGACGCAGCTCTTCGAGCACCAGGTGGGGCTCGCGAACCGCGCCGCCGTCGCGCACCTCGTCGCCGTCTCCGGGGCGGCCGGCCCCGCCCTGCGTGACCTCGCCGTCGCGCTGCTCGCGACGTCGGCCGGGGTGTCGCCGGCCTACGACCACGCCGCGCTCGCGCAGGACGTGGCCGCGTTCGCCGACCCCGACGTCACGCTCGCGTACCTCCGGCCGCTCGCGCACACGATGACGACCGAGGGCCGCGAGGAGTTCCTGCGCCGCGTCCTGACGTTCGCCGACAGGCACGACCGGACCGCCGACCGCTCGGCGCTCGTGGCCGGGTACGCCGCCGCCGTCGGGCTCAGCGCCGCGCACGCCGTGGGCATCGCGGCCACGGCGCGCCGCGCCGACGACCCGCAGCCGGGCGGTGCCGCGTGAGCGTCCCGACGATCCCGTTCGCGCCCGGTGCCGACGCGGCGTTCGCCCCGCCGCCCGGCTGGACGGTCCCCGCGGGCTTCGACCCGCGCCGCGGCCACCTGCCCGACCCGGCCTGGCCGCCCGCGCCCGAGGGCTGGCAGTTCTGGACCGCGCCGCCCACCCCGGGCCGCGCCGCCGGGTTCGTCGCGAGCGTCGGCCCGACGAGGCTGGTCCTGGGCGGCGTCCTCGCGGCCGTCGCCGTCGTCCTGGTGCTGGGCCAGGTGGTCGGCGACGACGTCGCGACGGACGGCGTCGGCTCCTGCTGGTCGGCGGGCACGTCCGACGTCTACGCGGTGGCCTGCGACGACGACGCGGCCGCCTACCGGGTGACGAGCGTCGTCGACTCGGCCGTCTCGTGCACCAGCCCGGCCGGCTACCTCGAGGACGGGGCGCGCTTCCTGTGCCTCGAGGTGATCGGCTGAGCCCCGCACCCCCGAGCGCACCGCTGTCCCCGGCGCCACCCGAGCGACCCCGCAGCGGGGCCCTCGCCGCGCGGACGTCCACCCCCGAGCTCTCCGAGCACGACCCGAAGGAGCCGATCATGGCTGCCCGCTTCACCCCGCCCCCGAGCTGGCCGCCCGTCCCCGAGGGCTGGACGCCCCCGCCGGGCTGGCAGCCGGACCCGTCCTGGCCGCCCGCGCCGCTCGGGTGGGACTTCTACCCCGACGCGGCACCGGACGGGTCGGCCCCCGGCGCGCCGCCCGCCGGCTGGTCCAGCATCACGCTCGGCCACCCGGCGCAGGCGTTCATCTACGAGGCCTGCAGCCCCAAGATCTCGCTCGACGGGAACCTCGTCGCGCAGGGCTGGGGCACGCACCCGCTCCCCGTGACGCCCGCCGACGCGACGCTGCGCGTCCACGTGCCCTACCTCGGCGGCAAGGCCGGCCGTGCGTCGGTCGTCCTGCCGGCCGGTGAGCGCGTCGAGCTGCGGTACGAGGCGCCGTCCGTGGTGTTCCTCAGGGGCGCGATCGCCGGTGGCGGGGAGAAGCCGCGCAGCGCGGGGTACCGCGGGGTCATGACGCTCAACTGGATCGCGATCGGCGTCGCGGTGGTCGCGGTGGTCGCCGTGGTGGCGACGATGGTCGGCGGATGAGGGCTGTCGCGGCGTCCGGAGGCACGCGCCTCGTCGTCGTACGGCCGCGCCGCGCACATCGGTGACCGCGTTCGCCGGGCGTGGCGGGGTCCGGTCGGGCTACGGTCGTCGTCTCGGGAACCGAGACTCCACGGGGGCTGCTGCGGAAGCGTGGGTGACTGATGGGCGGCGTGATCTTCCTCCCCGACGGGCGTGACTGGTCGGTGTCCTCGTCGGTGTTCGCGTGGGTCGTCGAGACGCTCGCCGACCGCGCGCAGGACCCAGGACTCGCCGGGCACCTGCGGACGATCGCGGACCACAACCTCGGGAGCCTCGCGCTCGAGGACGTCCCGCCGTGGCAGCGCGCCGAGCTCGCCGCGCTGATCCGCCAGCTCCCGTGGGTCGCGCGGGCGGCCCTGCCGGTGACCTCGTCGCGCGACGCGGTCGTCGCCCAGATCAGCGAGCTCGCGGACCTGGTCGAGCAGCAGGGCTGATCCCGGCCTCGCCAGGCGACGAGGCGCGCGCGCGGGCTCGCCGACCGCCTGTGGTCGGTCCTGACGCTCGCCGACGCGTACGGGTCGACCTCGAGGCCGCGTCCACGTCGACGACGGACGGGCTCGACGCGCACCTGGCGGCGCGGCGGTGCGGGGCGTCGTGACGCGGTTCGTGGCCGACCCGGGCGCCCACCGGACGGACGGTCAGACGACGGGCGCCGACCGCTCCTCGGCGGCGGCGAGGTCCGGGAACAGCCGCGCGAGGGCGTCGCGCGCGTGCTGCACCGCGAGGTCCTTGGCCTTCGCCTCGAGCATGACGTCGAGCGGCCCGGGAGCGCTGCGGAGCAGGTCGACGAGGTCGAACGGGGAGATGAAGTCGGCGTGCGGCGTGAGCCTCGGGGTGACGGGGACGTGCTCGGTGCGGCGCGTCCCGGGCACCTTCCGGTCGACGTGCTCGAGGTCGACGCGCGGGCTCGACAGGTGCACCTTGGGCCGCACGCCGGGCGCCCAGGTCCGGTAGGTCGCGGCGAGCGCCTCGGTGGGCGGCAGGGCGACCGAGCCGGGGGTCGAGCGGTGGTGGTGGTGGTCGTACGCGATGCGGACCCCGGTGCGGCGGTGCAGCTCGAGCGCGTCCGCGACGCCGAACGGACCGTCGTCGTTCTCCAGCGCGAGCCGCGCCTGCGCGCTCGGCGACAGCGTCTCGTAGGCGCGCGCCCAGCGGTCGAGCGCCGAGGGGCGGTCGCCGTAGAGGCCGCCCACGTGGACGACGACGGCGGCCTCGGGACCCTGCCCGAGCGCGTCGAGCAGCGCGGTGTCCTGCTCGAGGTCCGCGACCGACCGTGCCGTGAGGCCGGGGTCCGCGGAGTTGATCACGGTGTACTGACCGGGGTGCGTGGACAGGCGCAGGCCCTGCTCCCGGGCCCGGGCACCCAGCGCGTCGAGCCGGTCGCGGCACTCGTCGAGCTGGCGCCGGTAGTGCAGCTGCGGCAGGTCGGGGTGCGTGCCGTACGGGATCGTCTGGCTCGAGAGCCGGAACACGGTGACGTCGATGGTCCGCAGGTGGTCGAGCACCGCGTCGAGCAGCTCGAGCGAGCGGGACAGGTGCGGGCCGCTCTGCCACCGTCGGGCGTCGGCGGAGGCGAGCCCGCCCGCGCCGAGCACCTTGACGGGGAAGCCGAGCCGGTAGGGGTAGGTCACCGGTCCATGGTCGGTGCGGTGTCCGGGCTGCGCGCGTCGGCGGGCCGGGCCCCGTGGAGCCCGGCCCGCTGCGTCCACGACCGTCGGGCGACCGCGAGGTGCGGCCGGTCAGCCCTCCGCGAGGATCGTGTCGATCTGCCCCATCGCGCCGGTGAGGCCCTCGACCATGCCCATCTCGACGAGCTGCTGCATCTGCTCGGCGGTCTGGAAGCGCGAGGTCACGGTCATGCGCGTGCCCTCGGGGATCTCCTCGAGGACGACCTGCGCGCGCAGCGTCGGCATCGAGTCGCTCGGGTTCCCCTCGTCGTCCGAGAAGCCGTCCTCGAAGGCGAGCGACCACGGCTCGTCGACCGAGTCGAAGCGCCACCAGCCCCGCGCCTTCTCCCCGTCGGGACCGGTCATGTAGTACGTCGCGCGGCCGCCGACGGTGAGGTCGTGGTCGACGAACGTCGCCGGCCACGTCGGCGGGCCCCACCAGCGCTCGAGCTGGCGCGGGTCGGACCAGAGCTGCCACACGCGCGCGGGCGGTGCGGCGAGGTCGGCGACGATGCTGAGGCTGAGCGCCTCCTCGTCCTTGGTGGTGCTGACGACCGTCATCGGACGTCTCCTTCGGGTGGGAGGGCGAGGAGGTCCTCGATGCGGCCGATGCGGTCGCGCCAGAGCTCCTCGTAGACGTCGAGCAGCCGCACGGCTGCCCGGATGGTGCCGATGTCGCCGCGCACGATCTGCTCCCGTCCGCGGCGCTCCTTGCTGACGAGGCCGGCCCGTTCGAGGACGGCGACGTGCTTCTGCACCGCCGCGAAGCTCATCGCGTAGCTGCGGGCGAGCGTCGAGACCGAGGCCTCGGAGCCCATCACGCGTCGCACGATGTCGCGGCGCGTCGCGTCGGCGAGCGCCCCGAAGAGGCGGTCCACGTCGTCGTCGTCCGGCCTACCTACAACCATAAAGTTGTACGTTAGTCGCCGACGGCACTGCGCACAAGAGTGCGCGCCCGGGGCAGGCCGACGGCTCCACCGCGGCCGCGCGGCACGTCGATCGCCGCGGGTCCGAGCGCGCAGCCGTTCCGGCGGGCGCTAGGGCCGCGCCGCCTCGGCCGCGTCCGCCCACGCCCGCCCCGCCTGCTCGCCGAGCTCGTGCTCGGCGAGCAGCGCGCCCGCGGCGGCGAGGTCGGGCGTCGCGTCCCCTCCCGTGCGCACCGTGAGCTCCGCGCGGTAGAGCAGCGCCTCGAACACCTCGATCGGCGGGGCGTCAGCGAACCGGACGAGCCCCGCGTCGAGCACCGCGATCGCCTGCGCGTCGTCACCGCGCGCGTCCCCCTGGCGTGCGGCGACGTCGATCACCCGGCCCAGCCCGGATCGCCGCTCCGTCACCTCGTCCTCGGACGAACCCGCCCGGTAGAAGCGGAGCCAGTTGCCGCCGACGTCCACCACCGAGAAGCCGGTCGCGGTGCCGGCCTTGCGCCGCGGTGGGAGCAGGCGCGGGATGCCCTTGACCGGGACCCTGCCGAATCGCGCCCGCAGTCCGGCCGTGAAGGCGGCGTGGCGCTCGCCGGGATCTGCGACCGTGATGATGGCGTTGCCGTACGAGGTCGCCGGGTCGAAGCCGTCCATGGCGAACAGGTGGATCGCGATGTCGTCCAGCTCGACGACCGCGTAGGGGTTGGGGCGGCGCTGCTGGAACGTGACGGTGAACCCGAGCGCGCCGTAGAACGCCAGCGCGTCATCCAGGTCGGCGCACGGCAACGCGGGATACGTGCGTTCGCCCGCCATTCGGTCCCCTTCGCCGCCGCGCCGCGCCGCGGGTCACATGTTCATCATGCTGCCGGGGTCGTCGTCGGACCCGACCTCCGGGAAGGACCGCGCGTCCTCCTCGGTCGTCTCCTCCTCGGCCAGGATCTCGTCGACCGTGTCGTCCGCCTCGGGCGTGCGGTCGGTGCTCTCGCTCATCGTGACCTCCTCCTCGGGTGGGCCGCGGGGCACGGCCCACCGCCAGGCTAGGCACGCGCCCGGTCCGGCGCCGGTCGAGACGACCGCCGTCCCGCCGGGCTCCGCAGGTCCCGTCGTCCACCCGCGCCACCCCACCCCCGGGGCGAGGCCGGTTCGCAGAGCGCGCCCGCGAGGCCGAACGCATACTGGCGCCATGGCGACGGAGCGGGAGACCTACCGCTACCTGCGGCTCGCCACGATCGTCCTCCTCGTGATGCTCGCGGCGGCCGTGGTCGGACAGGCGGTCGCGGCGGGCTGCTGGCAGACGTCGATCAGCGCCTACTACTGGACGGCCGCGCACGGGGTCGTCGTCGGGTCGCTGTGCGCGCTCGGCGCGTGCCTCGTCGTCTACCGCGGGAGCTCCGACACCGAGGACGTCGTGCTCGGCATCTCCGGCTACCTCGCGTTCGTCGTCGCGATGGTCCCGGTGCGGCCCGAGCCGCTGTGCGGGGGCCCGGGGCTGCCGGCGTGGGACGTGAGCGCGAGCGTGCGCAACAACGTCGGCGCCGTGCTCGTCGCCGCGGCGCTCACCGAGCTCCTCGCCTACCTGATCGGGCGGCGCGCGCGCCCGACCCGCGAGCTCGACGGGCCCGGCCGGTTCTGGCGGTGGGTCCGCTGGGCCGTCCTCGGCGCGGTGGCCGCGGCGTACGTGCTCGCACCCGAGCGGCTCGAGCGGCACGGGCACTACGGTGCGGCGCTGGTCATGTTCGCAGGCATCGTCGTCGTGGTGGTCGCCAACGCGTTCTCGTCGCGGCGGGAGGAGCCGTCGTCGCGCTTCTCGACGGCGTACTGGGTCGTGGCGGCGTCGATGGTGCTGACGCTCGTCGTCGAGCTGGTGCTGCGGCAGGGCGAGGGCGGCGCCGAGCGCGGGGTCCTGCTGGTCGAGGCGCTGCTCGTGCTGGAGTTCGCAGCCTTCTGGGCCGTGCAGACCGTCGAGCTGTGGGGCTACCCGACGCGGACCGAGCGCGTGCAGGGCCTCCGCAGCCAGGCGCTCGCGCCCGACGCCGCCGTGGACCGTACGGGCGCCCACCTCGCGCCGGCCCCGCACGGCGGCTGACCGGGTGCGCTCGCGGCCCTCGTCAGGCATCGTGCACGTGTGACGACTCACTCGAACGGGTTAACGGAGACCACGCCCGCGCCCGGCTGCCCGGTCCGCAAGCTGACCCGCCCGGACGACGCCGCGCTGCCCGCGCTCGAGCTCAGCACCACGGGCGACGAGCCGCGCTGGGTCGTGCGGACCTTCGACGTCGCCCGGGAGGTCCTGCGTGCGTCCGAGGGGGTCCGGCAGGCCGGCTTCGGCGGGGACCGGATCCACCGTGCCGGGCCCCGCATGCGGCCGCCGATCCTCTACCTCGAGGGTCAGGAGCACCACACGCAGCGGCGGGCCGCCGCCCGGCTCTTCGCGCCCAAGGTCACCGAGGACTACCGCGACCTCATGGAGGAGGTCAGCGAGCGGCTCGTGGGGAGCATCGGGACGCGCCGCCCGGTCGACCTCAGCCGGCTGTCGCTGCTCATGGCGGTGCACGTCGCCGGGCGGGTCATCGGCCTGACGAGCTCGTCGGTGCGGGGCATGAGCCGCCGCCTCGACGCGTTCTTCGCGGGCGACTCGACCGAGAAGGTCACCGACCTCGGCTCGCTCGTGCGCTCGCTGCGCCGCAACTCGGCGCTCGCGCGGTTCCACTGGTTCGACGTCCGGCCCGCGATCCGCGCGCACCGCCGCCGCGCCGCCGCGGGCGCACCCGGGCAGGACGACGTGATCGCCCAGCTCGTCGAGCAGGGCTTCAGCGACCTGGACATCCTCACCGAGTGCGTCACGTACGGCGCCGCGGGGATGGCGACGACGCGCGAGTTCATCACCGTCGCCGTCTGGCACCTGCTCGACGACCCCGCGCTGCTCGCCCGGTACCGCGCGGCCGGCCGGGAGGAGCGCCTCGCGATCCTCGACGAGACCCTCCGGCTCGAGCCCGTCGTCGGGCACCTGTACCGCCGGACCACCGCGCCGCTGACCCTCACCGGCCCCGACGGCCCGGTCGACCTCCCCGAGGGCACGCTGATCGACGTCGACATCCGCGCGGTCAACGCCGAGCACTCCGTCGTCGGCGACGACCCCCTCGGGCTGTGCCCCGGCCGTGACCTGCCGCGCGGCGTGCCCGCGACCCTGATGAGCTTCGGCGACGGCCACCACCGCTGCCCCGGCGCGCCGCTCGCGATCATGGAGACGGAGGTCTTCGTGACCACGCTGCTGCGCCGAGACGTGGTCGCCGACGGGCCGCCGAACGTCCGGTGGAACGAGGTCACGCAGGGCTACGACCTCGACCGGTTCCTCGTGCGCGTCCGGGGCTGAGCCCGGCCGCGCCGGCCCCTCAGCCCGCGTCGAGCACCTCGCGCAGCCGCCGCGCGAAGGCCTCCGGGTGCTCGGCGAAGCCCACGTGGTCGCCGGGGAACCGTGCCGGCTCGACGCCGAGCTGCTGCGCGAGCGCCGTCGACGTGAGGTCGCACAGCTGACCGGTCGACTCCTCGCCGATGCCCACGACGACGCGCGGCGTCCCGGTGCGCAGGGCCACGACGTCGGGGACCCACCGGGTCGTCGCACGCAGCTCGTGCAGGAAGAACCGGCGCTCGTCCGCGACCTCCTGCGGGTCGCGCCCGGCGAACCCGTCCGCCGGCTCGGGCTGCGCACCCGACGGCCCGTCCTCGCCTGCCTCGTCGAGGCCGGCCTCCGCGAGGAACAGCGCCCACGCGGCCCCCGGTCCGTCCGAGACGTACGTCGCGATCATGCGGTCCGTGGCGGCGCGGCGGTGCTCGCGGTCGTCGAGCAGCTCCGCGAGCGGAGGCTCGTGCGCGACGACCGTGCGGACCTGCTCGGGGTGTGCCTGCGCGAGCGCGAGGGCCGTCACGGCGCCGCCGCTCGACCCGACGACGACCGCGGGCCCGGCGCCGAGGTGCGCGAGGAGGCGCGAGAGGTCGTCGGCGCGGAGCTCGGGGGTCGAGTCCTGCTCGGGGTCGTCGAGCGGGCTGCGGCCGATGCCGCGCGGGTCCGTCGTCAGCACGGTGTGGTCCGCGGCGAGGAGCTCCGCGAGCGGCGTGAACGGGCGCGCGTCCGTCGGGGACCCGACGAGGACCACGACGGGCCCGTCGCCGCGCACCTCGTAGTGCAGCCGGACGCCCGGTGCGTCCAGGGTCCCGGTGGTCACGGGCGCTGAGGTGGTGCGGGCCATGGGGTCCTCCGGTGGGTGACGGCGCGACGACGGCACGGTCGGGTGCGGTCGAGGGGTGGACCGGCCGTGGGGCCCGGACTCATCGCGGCGCGGCCGCGCGCCTCTCGGCCGATCCGGGTGGGTTCAGTACGGTATGTCCGCTCGGGACACCACGGGGGATCGACGGAAGACGGCGGATCATGCGGATCGCGGGGAGCTCGAGGTTCGACGCACGACCGGGGGCGACGCGATGAGCGTCGTCACCGTCGCGGTGCTGCTGGGGATCATCGTCGTCCTGCTGATGCGCTCACGGCAGGTGCGCGCGGAGATCGCGGTGGTCTGCATCCTGTTCGGGCTCGTGCTCGGGGCCACGCCCGCGGGGCCCGCGGTGCGCCAGTTCCTCGAGTTCATCGGGGAGTGGATCTGGACGCTGCTGCAGACGTGGTGACGACCCGGCGCTGACGCACGCGGTGCGGCCCCCGGGGCGGTTGCACCTTTCGATGCAGTCCCAGGATCGCCATCCTGCGCCCGGCGCGGGCGGGGGGCCCGGCTTCCTAGCGTCGTCACGTCAGCACGACGTCGACGAGAGGGGCCCTGTCATGACCGCCACCGCTGTGCTCGAACCGCCATCGACCGCACCGACGGGCGGCGTCGTCGGCCTCGTGCGGCGCCGCCCGCTGCTGTCCTTCTTCGTGCTCGCGAACCTCGCGAGCTGGATCGCCTGGCTGCCGTACATCCTGTCCCGGCACGGGCTGGGCGTGTGGGACTTCGCGTTCCCCGGGGGGAGCGGCGGCGGGCAGCTGCTCGGGATGCTGCCCGGTGCCTACCTCGGCCCGATCGGCTCGGCCCTGCTGGTCACCGTGCTCTGCGACGGGCGGGCGGGCCTGCGCACGTGGGCCCGGCGCCTGTGGCGGTGGGGGGTCGGGTGGTGGTGGTACGCGGGCATCCTGCTCGGCGTCCCGGTCGCGATGATCCTGTCGCTCATGGTCTTCACCGGCGGGGTCGTCCACGCGCCGTCCACGACCGTGCTCGTGGCGTTCGTGCCCGGCCTGCTCATGCAGATGGTGACGACCGGGCTGGCGGAGGAGCCGGGCTGGCGCGACTTCGCCCTGCCGCGTGCGCAGCGCCGGTTCGGTCCGCTGCCCGCGGTGGTCCTGGTCGGCGTGCTGTGGGGCGTGTGGCACCTGCCGCTGTACCTCACCGAGTGGGGCGGCGGGCCGGTCGTGCCCTGGTACCGCCCGGTCGGGCTCGTGGTGTTCTGCGTGGTGTTCAACGTCGTGATGACGTGGGTGTTCAACTCGACGCACGAGAGCCTGCCGATGGCGATGCTGCTGCACGTCAGCGTCAACAACTTCGCCTCGGTCGCGGGGGCCGACATGTTCCCGACGGTCGACCGCGACACGTTCCAGCACGCGCTGATCCTCGGCTCGGTCGTGGTCGGCGGCGCCCTGGTCGCCGCCACCCGCGGGCGTCTCGCCTACCGGGGCGGACGGGCGCCCCTATCGTGACTCGCGTGACCGAGCGCCCCCGCCGCTCCCTGCGCCCCGCACGGCTCGCCGTGCCGGTGGCCTGCGGGGGGCTGGCGGCTGTGCTCCTCGCCGCCGCGACCCTCCTGCACGCGGCCGACCCGACGGTCGCCGTCGGGGTGCCGGGGTTCGGCGCGCCGGCCTGGTGGTGGGCCGTCGCGGTCCTGACCGCCCAGGCCGGGGCGCTCGCCGCGCGGCCAGGCGCCACCCCCGGCGTGCTGGTCACGGTCGCCGCCGGGGTGCCCGCGCTCGCCGTCCTGGGGGAGGGCGTCGGCACGGCCCTCGTCGCGGTGCTGGTGGCGGCGTACGAGACCGCGGTCGACCACCGCCGCGGCCGCCCCCGGCCGGCGCTCGCCGTCGCGGCCGCCCTCGTCGCGGTCGGCGTCGCGGCGAGCGAGCACCTCATCGGCAGCGCCGCCCTGGTCCTGGTCGCCGCCGGAGCGCTCCAGGCGGTCGGTGCGGTCGGGCTCCCGGTCCTGGCCGCGACGGTCGTCGGCGCGCGCCGGGACGCGCGCGAGGCCCAGGCCGACACCCTCGCGGCGCTCACCCGGGAACGCGACGCGCTCGTGCAGGTCGCCGTGGAGCGCGAGCGCACGGCGATGGCACGCGAGCTGCACGACATCGCCGCCCACCACCTGTCCGGGATCGCCGTGATGACCGGCGCGATCGGCCGGCAGATCGACGTCGACCCCGCGGGGGCGAAGGTCGCGGTCGCGCAGGTCCGCGAGCAGAGCACCGCGATGCTGCGCGACCTGCGCAACCTCGTCGTCCTCCTGCGGGACACCGACGCGCCGGACGACGCGGACGGCTCCGTCCGGATGGAGACGGTCGCGGGCGTCGCCGAGCTCGTCGCGGGCGCGCGCGGCTCGGGGGTCGACGTGACCCTGCACCGTGCCGGGCCGGTCGACGAGCTCGCGGCCACGGGCTCCGTCGGGCCGCTCGCCCAGCTCGTCGTGTACCGGACGGTCCAGGAGGCGCTCGCGAACGCCGCCCGCCACGCGCCCGGGGCGACGTGCCAGGTGCGCCTCGATGCGCGGGACGGGGTCGCCCTCGTCGTCACCGTCCGCAACGACGCGCCGCCGGCCCGCGCCGCCGCCCCGCCGCACCCGCCCGGGTACGGGCTCGTCGGGATGCGGGAGCGCGCCGAGGTCACCGGGGCCACGCTCCGCTACGGTCCTCGTGCCGCCGGGGGGTGGGAGGTCCGCCTCGTCGTCCCCGCGGCGGACCGGACGACCACGGGAGGAGACGCGCCATGACGGGGAGCGGCACCGGCACCGGCACCGGCACCGGCACCGGCAGCGACGGCACGGCGCGGACCGTCCGGGTCGTCGTCGCGGACGACCAGCCGCTCGTCCGCGCCGGGCTGACGACGATGCTCGGCACCGAGCCGGACATCACCGTCGTCGGGCAGGCGGCCGACGGGGCGACCGCCGTCGAGCTGGCCCGCGCGCTGCGGCCCGACGTCGTGTGCATGGACATCCGCATGCCCGGCACCGACGGCATCACCGCGACGCGTGCGCTGTGCGGGCCCGACGTCGAGGACCCCGTGCCCGTCCTGATCCTCACGACGTTCGACGTGGACGAGTACCTGTTCGGTGCCCTGGAGGCGGGCGCGTCCGGCTTCCTGCTCAAGGACGCCGAGCCCCAGACGCTGATCGACGCGGTGCGGTCCGTCGCCGCCGGCCAGGGCATGCTCGCGAACGCCCTGACCAAGCGCGTGCTCCGGGAGGTCGTCACACGACGCCGGACGCAGCCCGTGACGGCGGCGCGCGCGACCGAGCTCCTGACGCCGCGCGAGCTCGACATCCTGCTGCTGCTGGCGCAGGGGATGTCCAACGAGGAGATCGCCGGCGCGCTCGTCCTCGAGGTGTCGACCATCAAGTCCCACCTGGCCCGCGCGATGCCCAAGCTCGGCGTGCGGTCGCGGCTCCAGGCGGTCGTCTGGGCCTACCAGAACGGGATCGTCGAGCTCGGCGGCTGACCGGCGCGGTTCCGGCCCTCGTCAGGGCGCCGCGGCGCCACCGTCGTCCGCGGGCACGTCGCCCGCCGCCTCGCCCGCGGTGCCCGCGTCGCGTCGCCGGCCGCGCTCGCCCGCGCGCCAGCTCGCCCGCGGGAGCCGCTGGACGATGCCGGGCCCGGTCGCCTCCGACCCGACGTGCAGCAGGTGCAGGTCGGTGGTGTGCGCCGGGTTGGCCGGCTGCGCGCGCACGAGCAGCACCGCACCGCGCCGGGGCCGCGCGTGCCAGAACCACGCGTCGCGCGACGCCCCCGCGGCCGTCTCGACGAGGCAGCGCGACCCGTGGTTCGCGGTGTGGTGGACGCGTCGCACGCGCACGAGCTCGATGCCCGGCGCCGTGCTGGCCGCAACCGCGTCGGCGTGGATCTCGGCGAGCTGGTCCCGGCGCGCGTCCCCGCCGAGCACCCACCACCGCCGCGGGCCGAGGCGCCACCACGTCCACCCCAGCGCCCCGAGCAGCGCGAGCAGCGCGACGCCCGTGAGCACGCCGAGGACGACGCGCAGCCATCCCGTCGCGAGCAGCGTCAGGACGAGCCCGACGCCCACGACCCGCGGCCCCCACCGGCGCGCGAGCCACAGGTGGTCGTCGGTGAGGCGGTCGTCGGTCGCGGCCACCACCACGCGCACCCGGGCGCCGTGCTGACGCAGCGCGGCGGCACCCGGCCCGACGGCGGCCCGCACGCGCGACGTCGACGACGCCGGGCGCGACCCGGCCGGGGTCGACGGCTCGGCGTCGGGTGCGGGCGGGGCCGGCTGGACGTTCTCCGGGCCGACTCCCGACGGCCGCGGGCGGAGCGCTCCGCGCGGTGCTCCAGGCCGCGCGCGCGTGCGCCACGACCCGGTGCTGCGCGGCGAGATCAGCCGGTCCGGGCGCCGCGGTCCCCACCCGGGCACGTGCGGCGTCGGGAACTGCTCGGGCGCCGGGTCCGCCTCGGGCCGTGCGGGGTGGCCGATGCGCGCGTCACCGTTGAGGTGCGGCTCGCCCGCCGCGGACGTGCCGCCCGGGATCGGTGCCCACGCCGGGGCGTCGTCGGTCCGCGGGGTGGGGGCCGGCACCTCACGCGTCGCGCACACGGGGCAGTGCACGCCCGGGCCGGGCGGGGCGCTCAGGACGTGGTGGCCGCAGCGCGGGCACGGGTAGGCCATGCGCGCACGGTAGTGCGCACCGGGCGGTTCGTCCCGGTTCGACACCGCCCGTCCGGCGCGTCCCGCGCGTCCGGCCGGGCACGGGCGCGTCCCGCCCGCGCCGTCCGCACGACCCAACGATCCGGGGTCCGGGCGCGTTGGTCATGGTGAGAGTGCTGTACGACGACAGCGCACGGTGCGGGCGCAGCCCCGCGGTCGCGGCCTGGTGGCGTCAGCGAGCCGAGGGGGCGCGAGCCGTCGCGCACCCCGCCCGAGCCCGGAGGTTTCGTCACATGACCAGCAGAGTCGTCCGTCACCGGGTGCGACGCGGTGCCGCCGTGGTGGCCGGGGCGGTGGCCGTCCTGTCCGCCGGGGTGCTCGCGACGCAGTGGGCGCTCGCGGCGTCCCCGACGAGCCCCGTCCCGGCCGCGTCGACCTCGCCGAGCGTGCCCGCGACACCCGCACCGACGGGGTCGCCGACACCCGCCGCGACGCCGTCGTCCACGCCCGCACCGACGCACGTGCCGGCACCGACCCCGACCGCCGTGACGCCGGCCGAGGTGCCGGTCGTCGTGCTCGGGCGCGGCGGCGCCGTCGACCACCTCGGCGTCGAGGCGGACGTGGACGCGGTCAGCGCGCACCTCACGCAGCTGTTCGGCGGGCCGCCCGAGGTCACGCCGCTCGGCCTCTGCCCCGGAGGGCACGGGCCCGGGAGCTACCTGCGGTGGGGGACCCTGTCGCTCCTGGTGAGCACCGACCGGGGCACGGTGATGGGTGCGGACGTCCGGGCCCCGCACCCGGAGGAGGACGCGCCGTGGCGCGCGGTCGACGTCCGGACGGCCGAGGGTGTGCGCGTCGGCGACCCGCTCGCCGCGGTCCGTGCCGCGCACCCGGACCTCCGCGTCCCGGGTAGCCGGACGGAGCCGGTCGCGACGCCGCCGTACTTCTCGGCCGTCGGTGGGTCCCCGGACTCGTACACGTTCGTCACCGCGGGGACCGACCCCGGGTCGCCCGTGACCGCCGTCGTGTCCGGGTGGGACTGCGGCGAGTGAGACGGTCGCCGGCCCCGTGCCGGTGGCGGCCGAGCGGCGACGGCACCGGGGCGCGGGCTCACGCGGAGGCGCGCCCGACGGACGCGGCGGCGACCCGCTCGAACGCGGCGACCATCGGGCGCGTCTCGCCCTCGCGGTGGACGAGGGCGACGTCGCTGCGGACACGGGCCTCGGGCAGCGCGAGGCAGCGGACGTCCGGGCCGGCGATCGTGCGCACGCACTCGGGGGCGATCGTGACGCCGAGCCCCGCGCCGACGAGGCGCAGGATCGTGAGCCAGTGGCTCGCCTCGTGCGCGACGACGGGCCGGAAGCCGCGCTCCTCGCACAGGCTCAGCGGCTTCTCGAACGCCCGCGCACCGGCGCTGCGGGGAGGTCCGACGAACGGGTCGTCGCGCAGCGCGAGCACCGACGCCTCGGTCGCACCCGCTGCGGGGTGGGTCGCGGGCACGACGGCGACGTAGGCCTCCGTGAGCAGCGGCGTGGTCACGAGGCCCGCCACGGGGTCGGGGTCGCGGACGACCCCCGCGTCGATGCTGCCGTCGAGCAGCCCGTCCACGACGCGGGTGGTGAACGACTCGTGCAGCCGCAGCTCGACGCCCGGGAGCTCGTCGAGGTGACGCCGGAGCACCTCGGGGAGCAGCGTCATCATCACGGACCCCACGTAGCCGAGGTGCAGCACGCCGGCCTCGCCGCGCCCGATCCGCCGGGCCTCGCCGACGTCGCGGTCGAGGTTGCGCAGCGTGCGCCGCGCGCGGTCGAGGAACGCGTCGCCGGCGGGGGTGGTCCGCACCGAGCGCGACGTGCGGGTCAGCAGGGGGCAGCCGACGGCGGCCTCGAGCTGGCGGATCGCCTGCGAGAGCGGCGGCTGGGCCATGTGCAGGCGCTGCGCGGCGCGGCCGAAGTGGAGCTCCTCGGCGACGGCGACGAAGTAGCGCAGGTGCCGGAGCTCGATGTCCATACGCCCAGCATCTCAGTCGAGACGAACAAGATCTTGGACGTGTCGCCGGGCACCCGCTGTGATGGAGCCATGGACCTCACGATCCGCCCGCTCGCGACCCCGGCCGACGCCGCGGCGTTCCGCACGCTCAACGAGGAGTGGATCGTCCGCCACTTCACGCTCGAGGACGAGGACCGGCGCCAGCTCGACGACCCGGTCGGCGTGATCGTCGACCCCGGCGGCGAGGTGCTCGTCGCCGAGCTCGACGGCCGCGTCGTCGGCTGCGTGGCCCTGCGCCCGGCCGCCGACGGCGTGTACGAGCTCTCGAAGATGGCGGTCGACCCCGCGCTGCGCGGTCGGGGCGTCGGGCGCCGGGTCATCACCGCCGCCGTCGAGCGCGCCCGGGAGCTCGGGGCGTCATCGCTGTTCCTCGGCAGCTCGACCCGCCTCGCACCGGCGGTCCGCCTCTACGAGTCGGTCGGCTTCACGCACGTGCCCCGCGAGGAGATCGACATGCCCTACGAGCGGGCGGACGTGTTCATGGTGCTGCGGCTGGTCCCGGAGCCGAGCCGCGTCAGCGCGTGAACGCCGCGTCGCGCTCCGTGAGCAGGTGCGCCGGTCCGGTCGCCCGCCGGACCACGTCGAGCGCGGCGTCCGGGTCGCACGCGGCGATGGCGCGCTACCAGGGCGGTCGGCCTACAGGCTCGTCGCCGTCCGCACGAGCCCCGCGACCCCGCGCGAGCGGCTGTGCGGCGGCCACGCGATCACGGTCGTCACAGCCGAAGCGTCCAGCACCGGGACGACCGCGACGTCGCCGCGCACGAGCACCCGGCCGGACTCCGGCACGATCGCGCACGCGCGGCCCAGCGCGATGAGCTGGACGAGCTGCGCGTGGTCGTGGGCCGGCGGCCCGGGCCCGTCGGCGTAGGTGCCGTCCGCGGCGGGCCAGCGCGGCAGCGGCAGCCCGGGCACGTCGGTCAGGTCGGCGAGGAGCAGGTGCGGGCGCGCGGTCAGCGGGTGCCCCGCGGGCAGCAGCGCGACCTGGCCCTCGGTGCGGAGCTCCTCGACGTCGAAGCCGGCGACGTCGTCGAAGGGCAGGTGCAGCAGCGCGACGTCGGCCCGGCCGTCGCGCAGCACGCGGGACTGCTCGCCGATGCCGCTCAGCAGCACCTCGACCGGGACGGCGTCGGGCTCGGCGGCGTACGCGTCGAGCAGCTTCGCGAGCAGCTCGGTCGACGCGCCGGCCTTGGTCGCGAGCACGACGCCGGGAGCCCCGGTCGTGGCGTGCGCGGCGCGGCGGGTGCGGCGCTCGGCGGCCTCGACCGCGTCGAGCACGGCGCGGCCCTCGTGCAGCAGCGCCTCGCCCGCCTCGGTCATCGTGACCGCACGGCTCGTGCGCTCGAGCAGCGTGACCCCGAGGCGGCGTTCGAGCTGGCGGATCGCGCGCGAGAGCGGCGGCTGCGCGATCCCGAGGCGCTCGGCCGCCCGCCCGAAGTGCAGCTCCTCGGCGACGGCGACGTAGTACCGCAGCTCGCGCGTCTCCATGCCGTCCAGCGTAACCACGCACGCGAGCATCGATACCGCCGGGGTATCGATCGCACCGAAGCGGTATTGGACCCCCCGGCACCCCGGCGCACAGGCTGGTCGGCATGAGCGAGAAGACGACAGCGCTGGTCACCGGCGCGAACAAGGGCATCGGGTACGAGATCGCAGCGGGCCTCGGGGCCCTCGGGTGGCGCGTCGGGGTCGGCGCGCGCGACGACCGCCGCCGCACGGACGCCGTCGAGAAGCTGCGGGCCGCGGGGGTGGACGCGTTCGGCGTCCCGCTCGACGTGACGGACGACGCGAGCGTGGCGGCCGCCGCCGCACAGCTCGAGGAGCGGGAGGGGCGGCTCGACGTGCTGGTGAACAACGCCGGGATCACCGGTGGGGCGCCGCAGGAGCCGACGACGATCGAGCCCGCGACCATCCGCGCGGTCGTCGAGACGAACGTCATCGGCGTCGTCCGCGTGACGAACGCGCTCCTGCCGCTGCTGCGCCGCTCGGCGTCCCCGCGCGTCGTGGTCATGTCGAGCAGCGTCGGCTCCCTGACGCTGCAGACCACGCCCGGCGCGGACACGGGCCCCATCTCCGCGGCGTACTCGCCGTCGAAGACGTTCCTCAACGCCGTCGTCGTGCAGTACGCCAAGGAGCTCGCGGGCACGAACGTCCTCATCAACGCGGCGTGCCCGGGCTACGTCGCGACCGACCTCAACGGCTTCCGCGGGACGCGCACGCCCGAGCAGGGGGCGCAGGTGGCGCTGCAGCTCGCGACGCTGCCCGACGACGGCCCGACCGGCGCCTACGTCAGCGACGCGGGCCCCATCCCCTGGTGAGGTCGGTGGCGGCGTGAGGCGGCCCGCTGTCCCGGCAGGCCCGGGGCGGCGGGCTAGCGGTCGGCGACGGGAGCCGCGTCGGCCGCCGGTGCCTCGTCGGCGTGCGCGACGTGCGCGAGCTGGCGCCACAGCAGCACGACGAACACCGCCGACCCCGCGAACGCGAACCAGAACGGCGCGGTCACGCCCCACCGCTCGGCGAGCAGCCCGCCGATCCCCGAGCCGACGACGAGCCCGCCGAACACCCCGATGAGGTGGACGCTCCCGACCCGGCCCTGCAGCGCCGTCGGCACGGCCCGCTGCCGCACCGTGACGGACGTCGTGCCCCAGACGAACGCGTGCGCCCCGAACACGAAGAAGATCGCGAGCGCGACCCACGCGGTCCGGGTCAGCGCGAGCGCGAGGTGCGTGAGCGTCTCGATCACGAGCCCGATCCGCATGAGGTCGCCGAGGCTGACGCGCCGGGTGATCCACCCGTACGAGAAGGTCCCCGCGAGCCCGCCGACCGCGCTGACGGTGGTCAGGAGCCCGAAGCCGACCTCGCCGAGCCCGAGCCGCTCGGTCGCGTAGAGCACGAGCACCGACCACGCGGCGCCGAACGTGACGTTGAAGATGAGGATCGTCAGGACGAGGGTCCGGACCGCCGCGTGGTGCGCGACCCACCGGAAGCCCTCGGCGATGTCGTGGCGCAGGTGCGTGCGGGCGGGCGCGTCGGCGGGGTCCCGCGCGGGCAGGACGACGCGCGAGACGAGCACCGCGCCGAGCAGCACCGCGACCGCCTGCGTGCCGAACGGGAGCACCGTCCCGGCCGCGAACAGCGCCGCGCCCAGCGGCGGCCCGGCGAGCTGGTTCATCGTGAGGAACGCGGTCTGGATGCGGGAGTTCGCGACGGCGAGGTCGTCCCGGTGCACGAGCGTCGGCACGAGGGTCCCCGACGCGTTGTCCGCGAACACCTCCGCCGTGCCGAGCAGGAACAGCGAGCTCAGCACGATCGCGATCGACACGTTCCCGGTCGCGATGACCGCCGCGAGGACCCCCAGCACGACGGCGCGCGCGCCGTCGACGCACACGACGATGAGCCGGCGGTCGAGCCGGTCGGTCAGCGCTCCCGCGAACAGCCCGAACAGCAGCGGGGGCAGCCACTGGAGCGTCGCGGCGAGGGCGACGAGCCGGGCGTCGTCCGTGAGCGACGCGACGAGCAGCGGCCCGGCGGCGAGCGCGAGCCCGTCGCCGAGGTTCGTCACGAAGGCCGAGCCGACGAGCCAGCGGAAGGGCACGCCGAGGCGCCCGGGCAGGACGGTCTCGACGAGGTGGCTCACAACTGCCAGATGCTAGGCGCCCGCACCGGCCCGGGTCGTGCTCATTGCGGTGTGCGGAGCACGATGCGGCGGACCTCGTCCAGGTCGCGCGCGAGGTGGGTGGCGCCGGCGGACGTCAGCTCGGTCGCGGTGCCGAAGCCGTGCAGGACGCCGATGGAGTCGACGCCGTTGTCCCGGGCGGCGTGCACGTCGTGCTCGCGGTCGCCGACCATCACGACCGTGGCCGGCGGTGCCGCGAGCTCGCGCAGGGCGGCGCGCAGGGTGACCTGCTTGGTGACGACCTCGTCGGGGGCACGTCCGTGGACCGTGTCCACGAGGTCGAGGAGCCCGGTGCTGCGCAGCGCCTCCTCGGCGAACGCCTGGATCTTCGCGGTGACGACGCCGACGCGCACGCCGGCCGCCGCGAGGTCGGAGAGGGCGTGGGCGGCGCCGGGGTACGGCCGGTACAGGGAGAGGCCCGCGTCGCGGTAGTGCTCCCGGTAGTGCGCGACGGCGCGCTCCACCTGGTCCGGTGGGAGGGCGTAGTAGTCGCGGAACGAGTGCTCGAGCGGCGGGCCGACGAACCGGCGCAGGGCGGCCTCGTCGTCCTCGGCGATGCCGAGCCGGGCCAGGGCGTGCCGGACGGCGTCGGTGATGCCGCTGCCGGGGTCGCACAGGGTCCCGTCGATGTCGAACAGCGCGGTCCCGTACATGCCGACCACGGTAGGGCGCGGCTCGGCGCACGACTCGGCGCGCGGCACCAGCGCGCCCGGGGAGTCCGTGGACCGGGCCGGCGCGTGAGGCGCGTCACCCTCCGTCGGCAATACCCCAGGGGGGGTATGGCGTTGCATCGGCGGATACCCCAGGGGGGTACACCCGTCCACGCCGGAAAAATCCTGATGGCCGACCACGTTGCTTCCCTCCGCGCCGGCGCCGGCGCCGGCACGGGCGCCCGGGCGACCCAGGCGCCCGCGCTCGGTACGGCCCTACTGGTGATCGCGACGACGTTCCCCACGGGCGCGGCCCGGAACAAGGCGATGGCGATCTACGCCGCGATGTCGGCGCTCGGCATCACGAGGGGCGTCGTCCTCGGTGGTCTCCTGACGGCCGCGCTGAGCTGGCGGTGGGTCCTGCTGATCAACGTGCCCATCGGTCTGGCGGTCCTGCTCGGCACGCGGACCCTGCGCGAAGGACAGCGCAGCTCCGGGTCGCTGAGCACGCTGGGCGCGGTCACCGGCACCGGGGGCGTGGCCGCTGCGGCCTACGCGTTCACCCGCGCCGGCGAGCACGGCTGGAGCGACCCGGGCACGCTCGGGGCGTTCGCCCTGGCCACCGTGCTGCTCGTCGCGTTCGTCGTCGCGCAGGCGCGTGGCCGCAACCCGCTGCTGCCGCTGCGCCTGCTCACCGAGCGCAACCGCGGCGGCGCCTACCTCGCCGTCCTGTTCATCGGCGGCAGGTTGATGGGCACCTTCTACCTGGCCACGCTCTTCCTGCAGCAGGTGATGGGCCTCGGACCGCTGCAGGCGGGCGCCGCCTCGCTCCCGTTCGGCGTCGGCATCGTCGTCGCCTCCGGCATCGGGTCCACGCTCGTCGAGCGGTTGCCGCCGCGGGTCATCGCGCTGCCCGGGCTCGCGCTCGCGATCGCCGACCTGCTCTGGCTGTCCGCCCTCGACCCTGGCGCCAGCTACTGGCGCGACCTGATGGTGCCCTTCTTCCTCGCCTCGGCCGGCCTGGGGCTGGCGTTCTTCCCCCTGACGTTGACGGTCGTGCACGGGGTCGACGACCGCGAGACCGGCGTGGCCTCGGCCGTCATGAACACCGCGCAGCAGGTCGGCGCCGCGATCGGCGTGGCCGTCCTGACCACCGTGGCCACCACGACGGCAGGGAACGGCCCGACGGACGCGGCGACGGACGCCCTCAGCCACGGGTACACCACCGCCTTCACCGCCCAGGCCGCTCTCCTGGCGGTCGCCGCACTGGTCGTCGGCGTGCTGGTCACCACCCGGACCCGCCAGCACAGCGCACCACCCACCACCCACCACCCCGAGGAGCAGCGATGAACCACACCGGCCCCACCCCGCGCCCGACCGGTCGGGCCCTGACGCGCCTGGCGATCTCCGCCACGCTGCACTGCCTCACCGGCTGCGCGATCGGCGAGATCCTGGGCATGGTCGTCGGGACCGCGCTCGGCTGGTCGGACGTGCAGACGATCGTGCTCGCCGTCGCCCTGGCGTTCGTGTTCGGCTACGCCTTCACCATCACCCCGGTCATGCGGTCCGGCCTGTCGCTGCGTGCCGCGATCCCCGTCGCCCTGGCCGCGGACACCGTCTCGATCACCGTGATGGAGGTCGTCGACAACGCGATCATGCTCGCCGTGCCCGGCGCGATGGACGCACACCTGGACAGCCGGCTGTTCTGGGGGGCGCTCGCCGTCGCGCTCGCGGTCGCCTTCGTGGTGACCGTCCCGGTGAACCGGTGGCTCATCGGCCGCGGCAAGGGCCACGCCGTCGTCCACCAGCTCCACGGCGCCGCGCACGGGACCGAGCACGCACACCACCACGCGCACTGACGGACGGCCCCCTCACGACACCTCCGCGAGCCGCCGGCGCAGGTACCGCCGCTCCGCGTCGTTCGTCACGCGCGTCAGCGCCGCGCGGTACGCCTCGGCCGACTCGGGACCCCGACCGGCCCGGCGCAGCAGGTCGGCGCGCGCCGCCGGGAGGTAGTGGTTGCCGTCGAGCCGCCCGGACGCGGCGAGCGCGTCGAGCAGCACGAGCCCGGCGTCGACCCCGTCGGCCATCGCGACCGCGACCGCCCGGCTGAGGTCGACGTACGGGGACGGTGCCCGGCGCGCGAGCTGCGCGTAGATCCCGGCGACCGCCGCCCAGTCGGTCGCCTCGGCGGTCGCGGCCGTCGCGTGCAGCACCGCGACCTCCGCCTGCAGCAGGTACGGCCCCGGCTCGGTGGTCAGCGTCCGGGCGCGCACCAGCACCTCGGTGGCGGCCGCCGCCTGGCCGGCGTCCCACCGCGTGCGGTCCTGCTCCTCGAGCGGCACGAGCTCGCCGCCGTCGTCGGTCCGGGCGTCGCGCCGGGCGTCGTGCGCGAGCTCGAGCGCGAGCAGGCCGAGCACCTCGGCGTCGCCCGGCACGAGCTCCGCGAGCACCCGCGTGAGCCGGATCGCCTCCGCGGACAGGTCCGCGCGCACCACGTCGGGCCCCTCGGTCGCCGAGTAGCCCTCCGTGAACAGCAGGTAGAGCACGGCGAGCACGCCGTCGAGCCGCTCGCCGAGCACCTCGTCGGCCGGCACCCGGTACGGGATGCCCGCCTGCGCGATCTTCTGCCGGGCCCGCACGAGCCGCTTGGTCATCGCGGCCTCGCCGACGCCGAACGCGCGCGCGATCTCCGGGACCGTGAGCCCGCACAGGGTCCGGAGCGTGAGCGCGACGCGTGCCTCGAGCGGGAGCGCGGGGTGGCAGCACGTGAAGATCAGCCGCAGCCGGTCGTCGGTCACGGCGCTCGCCTCACCGCTCTCCTCCGCGACGTGGCCGTGCAGCTCGAGCGCGTCCATCGCCGCCACCTCCCGGAGCTTGCGTGCCTCCGTGGTCGCACGCCGGAGACGGTCCAGCGCGCCGTTGCGTGCCGTCGTCGTGAGCCACGCGCCGGGCCGGTCGGGCACGCCGTCGACCGGCCACCGCCGCGCGGCCGCCACGAACGCGTCCTGCGCCGCGTCCTCGGCGAGCGCGAAGTCGCCGGTGAGCCGGATCAGGGTGGCGACGACGCGCCCCCACTCGGCGCTGAACGCCGAGGTGAGGGCCGCGTCGACGTCGGTCACTCCGCCCACAGCGGTCGGATCTCGATCGCGCCGAGCCGGGCCGACGGGTGCTTCGCGGCGACCTCGATCGCCTCGTCCAGGTCCGCGGCCTCGATGATCCCGATGCCGGCGACCTGCTCGGCGGCCTCGGCGTAGGGGCCGTGCACGACGAGGGTCTCGCCCTGCTGGACCCGCACCGTGCGGGTCTCCCCGGGGAGCCGGAGCCGGTAGCCGCCGCGGTCGACGCCGCGCCGCTGCATCTCCTCGACCCACGCGGTCGGGGGCGTCCGGTCGGGCTCGCGCGCGGGGGCGTCGGGGACGGCGGCGATCAGAAGCATGTACTGCATGGTTCCTCCTGGGGTGTGCGACGGGAAGGGGGTGTGCGACGGGACGGGGGTGCGGGTCCGGCTCAGAAGGGCCAGACCTCACGCACCTCGATCGACCCGAAGCGGGCGACGGGGTGCAGCGCGGCGATCTCGACGGCGCGGTCGATGCTCTCGGCCTCGATGAGGTCGTAGCCGGCGATGAGCTCCTTGTACTCGGCGAACGGGCCGTCGGCGACGAGCGTGCGCCCGTCGCGGACCCGGACCGTCGTGGCGGTCTCGACGTCGCGCAGACCGTTGCCCTCGAGACGCTTGCCGAGGCGCGGGACGTGCACGTCGACCCAGGCGTTCGGGTCGCTCTCGTCGGCGGTCGGGGTGGCATCGGGGTCGACGCGGACCAGCATCACGAACTGCATGGGGACCTCCTGGGTCGTGCGCCCTGGGTGGGGCGGCTGCGTACTGGCACGACGAACGGGATCCCGCGACGAGGACATCTCGGACGACGAGATCTCGGACGAGTTCTCTCGCGTCCTGTCGGGTCGTCACCGGACGGTCGTGAGCCGCGTCCGGACCGGCGGTGGTCCGCTCCGGACCGGTCCGTCCCACCGGACCACCGGCCGGAGGCCCCGCCCGCCCGGTCCGTCCCCGGGCCACGCCCGCGACCCGCCGCTAGGGTCGGCGCATGACCCGCCGCGCCGCGCCGCGTCGCCGCATGAGGTCCACCGCGGCGCGGACCCTGCACGGGCTCGTCGCCGGGATGGTGCTCGCGGGCGTCGTCGCGTTCGTCGAGCACCGGCTGGCCGCGACGCCGCGCGCCGTGCGGGACGGCTCCGGGGCGGTGGACCCCGGCGGGTCCGTGGACGCCGGGGCGCGGTGACCCGCGTGGCCCGGCACCCCTACCTCGACGACCCCTCCGGGTTCGTCGCTCTCGCGCACCGCGGGTTCGCGCCCGACGGCGGGGAGAACTCGCTCGCGGCGTTCTCGGCGGCCCGCGACCTCGGGTTCTGCTACGTCGAGACCGACGCGCACGCGACCGCCGACGGCGTCGCGGTGGCGCTGCACGACGCGACCCTCGACCGCACGACGGACGCCCGCGGCCGCGTCGGCGACCTGCCGTGGGCGACGGTCCGGCGCGCGCTCATCGGGGGCCGCGAGCCGGTCCCGCTGCTCGAGGACGTCCTCGGCACCTGGCCGGAGCTGCGGGTCAACGTCGACGTCAAGGACGTGCGTGCGGCCGCCCCGGTCGCCGCGGCCGTCGAGCGCACACGGGCGCACGACCGGGTCTGCGTCGCGTCGTTCTCCGCGGCGCGGCGCCGGGCGACCCTCGCGGCGCTGAGCCGTCCGGTCGCGACGTCCGCGGCGACGGGGGAGGTGGCGCGCTTCGTGGCGGCGCGCCGCACCGGGCTGCCCCGCGTGGCGGCCCGCGCGCTGCGGTCCGTGGACTGCCTCCAGGTCCCGGTCGCGCAGGGACGGGTGCGGGTCGTCGACGCCGGGACGGTCGCGGCGGCGCACGCCGCGGGTCGCCAGGTGCACGTGTGGACCGTGAACGACCCGGCGCAGATGCGCGCGCTGCTGGACCTCGGGGTCGACGGCCTCGTCACCGACCGGGCGGACCTCCTGCGCGACGTGCTGCGCGAGCGCGGCACCTGGCGCTGACCGGTCCCGAGCCGGCCCTGCCGCCACGTGGCCGGACCCCGGGACGTCGTTGTCCCGGGGTCCGGCCGGCGGCCGTCGTCGCCACCCGCGCGGGCGCACCCGGTGACCCGGGGCCCCGGTGGGGTGCCGACGGGGTCAGACGCGCGCGTACCGGGCGCGCGCGAAGGAGTACACGCCGAACGCCGCGAACCCGAGCGCGACGAGCGTCAGGAGGAGCTTGCCGAAGGGCGCCTCGAGCAGCGTGCGCAGCGCGCCGTCGAGACCCTGCGACTGCGCGGGGTCGTGGGTGACGGCGGCCGAGACGAGCAGCACGCCGACGATCGCGAGCGCGATGCCCCGGGCGACGTACCCGGCCTGCCCGGCGCGCACGACCCACGTCCCGGGGTGCCCGACGAGGTCGCGCAGGAACGTCTTCTTCCAGCCCTTGTGCAGGTGGTAGACGGCGATCGCGACGATGCCGACGCCGACCGCCCCGATGAGCACGAGCCCGAACGGCTGCTCCATGAGCGAGGCGGTCACGGACATGGACTGGTCCGAGCCGCCGCCCGAGCCCGAGCCGCGCGCGACGCCGAACGCGGTCCAGGCGAGCACGAGGTAGACGACGCCCTTGCCGGCGGCCTTGAGCCGGTCGCCGGTCTCCTGCAGCACGGCGGCCTCGGTGAGCTGCCACAGCCCGAGCAGCGCGAGCCCGACGACCATGACCCAGAGCGCCACGGAGCCCGGCCCGGTGCTCCCGAGGGTCTGGAGGGCGCCCGCCTGGCTGGCCTCCTGCGCGCCGGTCGACCACGCGAGCTGGAGCGCGACGAACGCGATGAGCAGGTGCAGGAGCCCGCTCGCGGCGTAGCCGAGGCGTGCGCCCTTCTCGAGGAGGCCGTGGTTGCCCGCTCCGGCTGCTGCAGAGCGCACTGACGTGTTCATGGCGCACACCTTGGCACCACCCGGGCCATCTCGCCTGGGCAGGCGTCCAGCAGCGGGTGAGAGTCCTCTCCTGGACGCACGGGCGCCCGCCCGGCGGCGCGGGTGCGCTGCCGGGCGGGCGGGTCGTCGTGCGGGGCTCGGGGCGCTCGGTGGGCGACCCGACGCGGGGTCAGGCGGCGGCGCCCCGCGTCGCCGCGGCGAGCGCGGCCTGCAGCCCGTCGGCGTCGAGGTCGGGGCCGTAGCCGGGGGTGCCGGGCTCGATGCGCCAGCTGTCGGCGAGCGTCCCGGCGTCGACCGCGTCGAAGCCCAGCTCGTCGAGCAGGGCACTGACCTGCGCCTTCGCGTCGTCGTGGTCCGAGGCGACGGCGAGCGCACGGCGACCGGGGGTGCCGGCAGGCGTGCTGCGCGAGCCGAGGTCCGCGGAGGTGATGTGGTTGAACGCCTTCACGACGGACGACTCCGGGAGGTGCTCCTGGAGGAGCGCGGAGCTCGTCGTCTCCTGCGCGTCGAGCTCGGGGATGTGGCCGTCGCGCTGCCAGTAGTAGTTGGTGGTGTCGATCACGACCTTGCCCGCGAGGGGCTCGACGGGGACGGTGCGGTAGGCCTCGAGCGGGATCGTCACGACGACGACGTCCCCGGCCTCCGCCGCCTCCTGCGCCGTGCCGGCACGTGCGCGGTCGCCGAGCTCCGCGACGAGGTCCGTGAGGGTCTCCGGGCCGCGCGAGTTGCTCACCACCACGTCGTACCCGTGCTCGACGGCGAGGCGCGCGAGCGTCCCGCCGATGTGTCCGCTGCCGATGAGTCCGATGGTCGTCATGGTGGCGTGAACCGTGGGCGACGCCGAGGTGTTCCCGGGTCCGCGCACGCGCGGCCGGGATCCGCTGGAGACCGCGCGTAAGCGCTTCGACGTCGTGTCGCGTTCATCCCTTTGTCGCTGGTTCGCCCCGGGATGCCTCTGCTACTGTCCGGACAGGTCACAGAGCCCTGATAGGTGACAGCAGACGGACGTCGCACCCGGGCCCCGTGCTGCCGGGTGGACCTCTCGGCTCCGCACCGCTCATGCCTCAGGGGGGAGTCCATGATCACCGAGTCCCTGGACGTCACGCGAAGACCGCTCGACGGCCCGGGGCTCAGCGACCGGACGACGGCGGACCGCCGGCTCGTCCACCGCGCCGCGCTGAGCGAGGTCTTCGTGACCGACTCCGCCCAGGTCGGGGACGCGACGTACGAGGTCGGCGCGCAGCTCCCGCCGCAGCACGCGTACTACGGCGACCACACCGGCCGCGTCGCGCGCGTCGACCCGCTGCTGCTCCTCGAGTGCTGCCGGCAGGCCGAGACCCTCGTCGCCCACGCCTACCTCGGGGTGCCGCTCGGCCAGCACTTCGTCCTGCGCTCGTGGGACATGGCGTTCCCCGGGATCGGCGACATCCCGGTCGGCTACGCGCCCGCGACCCTGCGGCTGCTCGTCGAGATCGAGCGGCCGCGGACCGTGCACGGCGTGCTGCGCTCGCTGACCTACCGGGTCACGCTCCTCGTCCAGCAACCCGTCGGGGAGACCGAGGTCGGGCGCGTGTCGACCGAGGTCATGTTCGCCTCGCCGATGGCGTACCGGGCGCTGCGCGACACGCGCCGCCGCACGACCCTCGTGACCAGCGCCGGACTGCGGGACGCGCCCGTGCCGCCGCCCGTCGACCCCGCGCTCGTCGCCCGCGCGCACGAGCGCAACGTCGTGCTCACCGCGATCGAGGCCGACGAGCACGAGCTCCGCGGCGTGCTGCGGCTGCCGTTCACCAACGCGAGCCTCTTCGACCACGCGCAGGACCACGTGCCCGCGATGGTGCTCACCGAGGCGGCCCGCCAGCTCGCCCTCGTCGCGCTCGCCGACACGCACGGCCTGTCCGCGCAGCACACGCACGTCGGCGCGATCACGGGGCGGTTCCTGCAGTACGTCGAGCTCGACGAGCCGACGGTCCTGCACCTGGAGGCCCCTCGTCCGCCCGTGCGGTCGGCGCCCGACCAGCCGCCGCGCTCGACCGTCGCCGTGCGGGTCGTCCAGGGCGACCGGCCGGCCGCGACCATCGAGCTCGCGCTCGACACGCTGCCGGGACCGCTCGCGGTCCGCCGGGCGGGCGCGTGACGCTCGGCGCGGTGGTCCGGGCCGGCGCCGGCTGCGCCCACCACGGCCTTCCCGCGGGGTCGTCCCGCGGCGACGAACCGACCGTGCGGCCCGCGCCGCCGACCCTGGAGGGTGCTCGTGCCTGAGCCGCGTGTGCTGGTGGTGGGCGCCGGGCCCGTCGGTCTCGTCCTCGCGTGCGAGCTGCTGCGACGGGGGATCGAGGTGCGGGTCGTCGACAAGCGCACGCAGGCCCCGGCGCACTCCCGGGCGGCGATCCTCTGGCCGCGCCAGCTCGAGCTCCTGCGCCGCACGGGCGTGACGCCGCGGCTGCTCGAGCGCGGGCACCGGGTCGACGCCGTCGCGTTCTGGTCCGAGGGCCGCCGCAAGGGGACCGTGCGGATCTCCACGGTGCCCGACGCGCTCTACCCGTTCGCGGTGACGATCCCGCAGACGGCGACCGAGGAGATCCTCGCGCAGCGTGTCCTCGAGCTCGGCGGGACGGTCGAGACGGGCACCGAGCTGCTCGTGCTGTCGCACCCCGACGCGCGCGACGGCGGCCCGCACGTGTCGCTGCGCGGTCCCTCGGGCGAGGTGACGTACGAGCGGTTCGACTGGGTGGTCGGGGCGGACGGCGCGCACAGCACCGTCCGCCGCCTGCTCGAGGTGCCGTTCACCGCGGCCCCCGTCAACGTCGCGTTCGGCATCTGCGACGCCCCCGTCCAGGGCGGGCCGTCCGACCGCACGGTGCACTACTTCTGGTCCGGCGCCGGGATGATCGGCCTGGCCCCGCTGCGCGAGGGCGTCTACCGGGTCGCGATGAGCCTGCCGACGGCCGACGGCCCGCCGCCGCCGCGCGAGCTGTTCCAGCGCCTGCTCGACGAGCGCGCCCCGGGCTCCGGCACGGTCGGTGAGCCGGAGTGGACGGCGGCGTTCGCGGTGCGCTTCGGGACGGCCGGGGCGTTCCGGAAGGGCGCGTGCTTCCTCGTCGGCGACGCCGCGCACATCATGAGCCCGGCCAACGGCCAGGGGATGAACACCGGCGTGCAGGACGCGGTGAACCTCGGCTGGAAGCTCGCGGCCGTCATCCGGGGCGAGGCCCCGGACGCGCTGCTCGACACCTACGAGACCGAGCGCCGCGCGGCGGCCGTGCGGGTCACCGCCGCGACCGGCGTGCAGACGCGGCTGGGCCTCCTGGGCAGCCCGTGGCGCCGGTGGCTGCGCGACGCCGCGGTGGTCGTCGCGGACCGGACCCGGCTGCTCCAGCGCGCCGCGCCGATGTTCGCCCAGCTCGACACGAGCTACGCCCCGGGGCGCACGCCGCTGCTGGGCAGCCGGTCGCTGCGGGTGGGGGACCGGGTGCCGGCCTTCGTGGACGACGGTGGTGACTGGCCCCGCGCGCGGACCTGGCCCGTGCTCGACGCCGACGCGTGGACGCTCCTGCTGTGGCCGGGCCGTCCCGGACGTCCCGCCGACCCCGAGCGGGCCGCGACGATCACCGCCGAGCTGCCCGACGTGCGGGTCACGGACCTGGGGCCGCTCGCGTCACCGGCCCTGCGCCGCGTGCTGGGCGGTGCGCCGCGGTTCCTGCTCGTGCGGCCGGACGGCCATCTCGCGGCGGAGGGCGGGCTGGCCGGCGCCCGCGCGACGGTCGACGCGGTCCGTGCGGCGCTCCCGATCGCCGCGGTCGGGACCCGCCACCCCGCATGAGCGGGTGATCGGCGCGCGTGAACGCGCGATGAACCCGAGTATCAGGGTTCTGCTAGAGGTACGCGTTCTGATAGCGTCGATCACGACCGAGGGCGTCAGCCGTCGCTCGCCAGCTCTGCACCCGTGCTCACCTGGAGGCTGACATGACCGCCACCATCCCCCGTCTCCCGGACGAGGCCACGACCGCCGGCGGCGGTGGCGAGCCCACCGGGGTCGCGTTCTTCGACGTCGACGGCACGCTGCTGCGCCTCACGAGCCTGGTCTCGTTCTACGAGTACTACGTGCGCGGCTTCGCCCCCGTCGAGCGGGCCCGCAGCCTCGACGCGCTCGCCGACCTGCTGCGCGCGGACCTCCCGCGCGAGGAGGCCAACGCGGCCTACTACCGGCTCATCGCGGGCGAGCCCGTCGCGGAGATGGCCGCCGCCGGCCGCCGCTGGTTCGCCCAGGTGCTCCTGCAGGGCTTCGTCGACGGCGCCGTGCACGCGCAGCTCGACGTGCACCGTGCTGCGGGCCGCGCGATCGTGCTCGTCTCGGGCTCCTTCCCGGCGTGCCTCGAGCCCGTCGCCGCACACCTCGGCGTCGACCGCGTGCTGTGCTCTCGTCCCGAGATCGCCCACGGGCGCTACACAGGGTGGATCGGCACCCCGATGATCGGCGACGCCAAGGCCGCCGCGGTCGCCGCGGTGCTCGACGAGCTGGCACCCGGCACGCCGTCCTGGGCGTACGGGGACCACGACTCCGACCTGCCGATGCTCGAGCAGGTCAGCACCCCCGTCGTCGTCGGCGCCGACCCCGTGCTCACCCGGCTCGCCCGTGAGCGCGGCTGGGAGGTCCTCGCCGGGGAGGGGCCGCTCGCGGCGACCGCCGAGACCCGCCCGGCCCCGAGCCGGGCCCGCTGACAGCCCCGGCCTCGGCGGCACCGGGATGCTCGCCGCCGCGCGGCTCGCACCGGTGCGAGGGGCGTCGAGGTCGGGGCCTCGTGCACGCAGGGCCGCGCGGGCAGCGCCCCCGCTCGACCAGCTCGTCCCGCTCGTCCCGTCCGACCGTCCCGAGGAGCCGCCGTGCGTGCCGTCCAGCTCGCGGAGCACGGCGGACCCGAGGTGCTGCGGGTCGTCGAGGTCCCGGAGCCGGTCCCGGGAGCGGGGGACGTGCTGGTCGAGGTCGCCTGCACGGGAGTGACGTCGGCCGACCTCCTGGCCCGCCGGGGTGAGGTCGCCGTGGAGCTCCCGTACGTCCCGGGGCTCGCGGTCAGCGGCCGGGTCGTCGCCGTCGGCGCGGCGGTGACCACCTTGCGTCCCGGGCAGCGCGTCGTGGCGCTGGTCCTCGCCGGCGGAGGGGCCGCGGAGCTCGTGGTGGCGCCCGCGTCGGCGGTCGTCCCGCTCGAGGGGGAGCTCGAACGGCTCTCCGACGCCGTCGCGGCCGCGGTGCCGTGCGACGTGACGACCGCCTGGGGGGTCGTCGAGGCGGCGCGGGTCGAGGAGCGCGAGACGGTGCTCGTGCTCGCCGCGGCCGGCGGTGTCGGCTCGGCGGCGGTCCAGCTCGCGATCGCGCAGGGGGCGAGCGCGGTGGCCGCCGTCGGGCACGACGCCGCTCGGGCCGGCGCCCACAGCTGGGGTGCCCGGCACGTCGTGACGTACGACGGGCTCACCCAGCGGGACGACCTGCTGGACGACCCGCTGGGCGGGCGCCGGGTGGACGTGGTGCTCGACCCGCTGGGCGGCGCCGTCGGGCGGGCGGCTGCGGCCACGCTCGGCTTCGGCGGGCGGCACGTCGTGCACGGCGACAGCTCCGCCGAGGACGACGTCGTCGCGACGAGCTGGGTGCGCCGGACCGGGACCAGCCTCGTCGGGTACGACCTGCGAGCGCTGGCCGCCGCCGCTCCCGAGCGGCTTCTCGGGCACCTGCGGAACGCGCTGCACGCGGTCGCGGACGGGACCGTCGGGCTCGATGTGAGCGCGCACCCGCTCGACGACGTCGCCGCGGCCCACGTCGCGCTCGGGTCGCCGGCCTCGACCGGGACGCGGGTCCTGCACGTGGGAGCCCCCGGGCGCACGCCTCTGACCAGGCCCGGCGGTGGTCCGGTGCGCGACCACCCCGATTGGTGACCGGAGGGAAACCGTGGTCCGGTAGGGACCAGTAGGCTGAACCGGACGTCAATCAGAGCCCTGACACGACGCGACGAAGGGGTCACATGAGCAGCAAGGCTGAGTCGGCCAGGATCCAGGCGGAGATCGCCGCGCGTCTGGGTCAGTCGATCAAGAGGGCCGAGCAGGCGCTGATCGCGCGGAAGAGCCAGGCGCTGCGTCCGTTCGACCTCACCGTGCCGCAGTACGCCGCGCTCATGGTCCTCTCGTACTCCCCGGGGCTGTCCGGTGCCCAGCTCGCGCGCGCCTGCATGGTCACGCCGCAGACCATGGCGACCGTGCTGGGCAACCTCAAGTCCAAGGGACTCATCCGTCGCGACCCGTCCTCGGTGCACAAGAAGGTGCTCGTGACGGAGCTCACGCGCACCGGCCGGGCCGTGCTCAGCGAGGCGGACGCCGCGGCGCGTGCCGTGGAGGACCGGCTCTCGGCGGAGTTCGACCGGGAGGACCAGGAGCAGCTGCGCTCGCTGCTCGAGCGCGCGATCAAGGTGCTCTCGAGCGACGGCTGAGCCCGGCCCGGCGAGGTGCGGGAGGCCGTCAGACCGTGCGGGCGACCTCGGTGAAGTCGAGCCGGGTCTGGCGCGGGTAGGTCGCGGGCGTCGGGATGTCGTCGTGCTCTGCGGGCGCCTGCCCGACGTTGATGACGAGCACCGAGCGCCACGACGTGCCCGCGAGCAGGTCCGCGTCGAGCGCGGCGGCGTCGAACCCGCCCATCGGGCCGGCGTGCAGGCCGGCGGCGCGGAGCCCGACGATCAGGTACCCGGTCTGCAGGAACGCGTTGTCGCGGGCCATCGCGGCGCGCGCCTCGGGGGCACCGGCGAGGCCCTCGGCGACGGCGGCCATGTGGGGGGCGAGGCGGCCCATGTGCTCGTGGAAGTCGACGTCCGTCGCGACGACGAGGCTCAGCGGCGCGCGCTCGGCCTTGGCGCGGTTGCCGTCGGCCATGTGCGCGGCGAGGCGTGCGCGGCCCTCGGGGGTGCGGACCACGAGCACGCGCATCGGGCTCGTGTTCATCGCCGTCGGGCCCCAGCGGACGAGATCGTAGACGGCGGCGAGCTGCGCGTCGGTGATCTCGTCGTCGGAGAAGGTGTTGACCGTGCGGGCCTCGCGGAACAGCAGGTCGGCGGTCGGCTCGTCGAGGACGAGCGGGGTCTCGGACGGGCTGAGGATGTCGGTCGTCATAATTACTTGAAGTGTCAAGTCTTCTGCGGGATTCCCGCGAGCGGCAGTCGTGTGCGTCACACCGCGCGCGGCCGCCCGGCGTTGGAAGAACCTTCGCCGCCCGTTCACCGAATGTCGACAAGAAACGATTGACTATCGATAGGTGACACCCGAGGATCGGGACATGGCAGACGCGTGCTCGACCCGGCGTGACGCGTGAGCGCCGACTGGGTCGGTCAGCTCGCGGGGACGCCGTGGGCCGTGGTCCTGCTCGGGCTCGTCACCGTGGTCGACGGGTTCTTCCCGCCGGTCCCCAGCGAGTCGGCCGTCGTCGCGCTCGCCGCCCTCGGCGCCGCCGGGCGGGGTCCGGCTCCGGTGGTCGTGGGCGTCGTCGCGGCGCTCGGCGCGTTCGCGGGCGACCAGGTCGCGTACACGCTCGGACGGCGGCTCCCCGGCGGCGGTCGCGGCCTCGTCCGGTCACGCCAGGGCCGCCAGGTGCTCGCCTGGGCCGAGGGTGCCCTCGAGCGGCGCGGCGCCGTGCTGATCCTGGCGGCCCGGTTCACGCCGGGCGGACGCGTGCTCGTGAACATGACGGCCGGGGCCGTCGGGTTCCCCCGCGGACGGTTCAGCGCGATCGCCGCCCTCGCCGCCGTGCTGTGGGCGGGGTGCTCCGTGCTGCTCGGGGTCGGCGCCGGGCACCTGCTCGCCGCGCACCACCCGCTCGTCGGCATGGCGGTCGGGGTCGCCGGCGGCCTGCTCCTCGGGCTGGTCGTGGACCGGGTGCTGCGGCTGCGGGCCGCCGGCGTGGCACGGCGCCCGGCCGCACGCACGGCACCGGGGGCTGCGCCGTGCGCCCGGTGCGCGGACCCCGCGCCGGTCGAGCTGACGTTCGCGGTGCACCGCCCGGCGTGACGGCCGCGGGAGCCGCCACGCCGGGCGCACGCGTCACGGCACGAGCCGGTACCGCTCGTCGAGCACGGTGCCGCGGTGCGGCTTGTACAGGTCGTAGCCGCGCGGGTTGCACTGCAGGCCGCCGTTGATGCAGTGCTCGACGAGCCGCTCGAGCACCTCGGGCTCCCAGGCGTTGACGAAGTCGTAGTGCCAGGACTGGTCGGTCCCGCTCGCGAGGTGCACGTCGGCCATGTCGCCGCTCACGGGCCACGCGATCTTGAACTCGAGCATCGGCACCGCGACGGGGTGGGTCAGCGGGCACTGCCCGTCGACGGGGTAGGCCATGTGCGAGCCGTGCCCCATGTGCGACGCGGCGTCGGGCGAGAGGTGCACCCCGTCCCAGCAGCTCGGGGCCTGGTAGCGGATGTTGAGCTGCGTGCCCGCGGGGCAGTGGGCCGGGATCTCCCAGCGCTTGGAGATGTCGCCGCACTCCCAGCCCTCGACGGCGCCGGGGGCGGTCCGGAACGTCTCGGGCGTCGCCATCATGTCGCCGGCCACGAAGCGCAGACCGGCGGGGAACGGCACGACCTTCGTGTGGTCGTCGATCCCCGACTTGTAGTAGATCGTCATCGGGATGTCCGGCCGGACCGGGGTGTCGCCCTCGTAGAGCGCCGGGAACCAGTACGACGAGCGGTCCTGCGGCACGGTGCACGTCGAGGCCGGGCTCGCGACCAGCGACGCCGGGGTCGAGAACGCGTCGGTCGAGCGGTTGCCGACGAACGTGTGCAGGTGCGACGCGCCGGGCCGTCCGGGGAAGACGATGGGGTCGTCCCGCAGCAGGTGCGAGAACGAGCAGTTCGCCTGGAACTCGTGGTGCGTCACCTCGTCGCCGTGCACGGGCGGGTCGACGGGCGCCGCGGGCTCGCCGTCGCCGAACACCTGGAGCTCGTGCAGCGAGTAGCCGTAGGCGGTGCCGCGCGCGGTCCCGACCAGCTGCACGTACCGGCCCGTGGTGGCGACGTCGAACGACTGCACCCCGCCCGTGCCGCCGGTGACGGTCGCGACCGTGCGCCACGCGCGTGCGTCGTCGGACACCTGGAGCGTGAAGTCCTTCCCGAACGCCGCCTCCCAGTCGAGCACGACGCGCTCGAGCGGGTGCGGCCCGCCGAGGTCGACGCGCAGCCACTGGTCGTCGCCCGGGGCGCTGGCCCAGCGGGTCGCGCGGTCGCCGTCGACCGCGAAGCGCGGCCCGAGCCCGCCGGACTCCGAGCTCGACGCCGCGGTCAGCGCGCCCCGGGACAGCAGCGTCCCGGGCACGGCGGCGGCGTCGTCCGCGGTGGCGACGGACGTGGCGACGGCGGATGCCGCGACGAGACCGGCGGCCACCAGGACACCGAGGGTCCGGGTGCGTGCCGGTGCGCGGTGCGCGCTCCGTGGTCGGGTGGCGCGCGCGCCGGGTGCGGGCGGGAGCCCGGTGACGGGTGACCTCGCGCCAGGGGACCCTGGGGTGGTGCGCTCGTGGGTGCTGGGCATGCGTGCTCCTTCGACCTCGTCGTCGCCGCGCGCCGCGCGGTGGGCAGCACCCGTCCCGGGACCGGGCGGGCGGGGTCGGGCGAGGGCGGCCGGAGGACCGCCCTCGCCCGGTGCTCAGCGCCGGTACACGCCGAGCTCGTAGAGCGAGAAGCCCCAGTCGGTGCCCCGCTCGTTCAGGTTCAGCCGCACGTAGCGCCCGCGGCCCGTGACGTCGATCCCGTCGATCCCGCCGTTGCCGTCGGTGACCGTGCTGACGTTGCGCCACGTCGTGCCGTCGTCGGAGACCTGCACGGTGTACGACCGGGCGAACGCCGCCTCCCAGACGAGCTGCAGGTGGTCGAACGACTGCACGGACCCGAGGTCGAGCTGGTACCAGGCGCTCGGACCCCACTGGCTCGCCCACCGGGTCGCGGGGTCGCCGTCGACGGCCCGCGCGGGGGAGAAGTCCCCGTTCCACGGGTCGAACGACGACGCGCTCGCGGACGCGCCGAGGGCGAGGTTCGTGCCGGCCACGGCGGGGGCGACGACGCGGAAGGACCGGGTCTCGACACCGACGTTGCCCCGGCCGTCCTCCGCGAAGACGTAGACCTTCCAGACCCCGAGCAGCTCGGGCGCCGTGACCTCGAAGCGCCCCGGTCCGGTGCGCGTCGCGGTGGTCCGCGCGAGCCCGCCCGCACCGTTGACGTACTTGCTGTTGAGCATCACGTGGTGCTCGACCGGGTCGCCGTCGGGGTCCGTGACGTCGACCTCGACGGTGAACGTCCGGCCCGCCTGCACGCTCGTCGCGCCCGGCACGCGCATGCCTGTGATGCGGGGCGGGGTGTTGAGCCGTGACGTGTCGACGCCCCAGGCCCGCGCGATCGCGTAGTAGCCGAGCCGCTTGTTGTCGCCCGGCAGGACGTTGAACCACACGCCGCCGAAGTCGCCCTCGGTGCCGTAGTGGAAGAACGTCGCGCCGAGCCCGACGCCCTCGTGCTCGCGGATGCAGCGCCACGAGCTGACGTAGGCGGCGCCCTTCTCGAGGTCGCTCGGCTCGTCGGGCACGCCGTTCTCGTCGTCCGGCACCTCCCACTCCCCGGCCGCGCCGCCCTCCGTGAGGATGTACGGCTTGCCGTAGTCGCCGGCTTCCCAGCTCGCCCGGATGTTGCAGACGTCGCCGTAGGCGTTGATCGACAGCAGGTCCAGGTCCGGTGCGCTCGCCTTCAGGTACGGCCACGCGCCGGCCCAGGCGTCGGTGTTCGTCGTCGGGTGGTTCGGGTCGGCGGCGTGGATCGCGACGCTCACCTCGTTGACGAAGGCGGCGTAGGCGTGGCGCACCTGCTCGAGGTCGGTGCCCGTGAAGCAGTTCTGCAGGCCGAGGATCGCCTCGTTGCCGATGTTCCACATGAGCACGCCCGGGTGGCCCTTGTACTGCTCGACCCAGCGCAGGATGTCGGCCTTGGTCGTCGACCGGTACGCGGCGTCGGTGCGGTAGTCGATGCAGCCGCCGCTGCCGGGGCCGCCGCCGGGCAGCAGCCAGAATCCCATGACGACGCGGACGTCCCGCGCGGCGGCCGCGTCGAGCAGCTGCACCGTGTCCGCGCCCGTGCCCCACGTGCGGATCGTGTTGGCCCCGGTCGCGGCCAGCGGGCCCATGTAGTGCTCGGCGGCGCTGAACGACGGTCCCCAGGTGAAGCCCCGGACCGTGAACGGGCGGCCGTCGACCTGCAGGTCCCAGGCACCCTCGGTGCCGACGACCTCGACCCTGCTCGGTCCGGAGTCGCGCACGGGCACGTTCGGGTGGCCGGGGTCGACGTACGCCGGGTCGGGGTCGGGGGGATCCGTCGGGTCCGTCGGGTCGGTGCCCGCCGGCGTGCCGAGGATGCGCATCTCCCAGAGCGAGTTGCCGTAGCCGCCCGAGCGCGCCGTCGACAGCAGGCGGACGTACCGGCCGGTGCCGTCGACGTCGAGCACGTCGGTGCCGCCGTCGCCCGAGGTCGTCGAGTGCACGGTCGTCCAGGACGCCGCGTCGTCGGACACCTGCACCTGGTACGCCGTCGCGTAGGCGCCCTCCCAGACGAGCTCCACGCGGTCGACCGCGGCCCGCTGCTCGAGGTCGACCTGGAGCCACTGCGGGTCGCGGAACGCGCTGGACCAGCGGGTCCCGAGGTCCCCGTCGAACGCGGCGCGGGCCGGGGTGTAGTCGGCGCTCTCGACGGAGGATGCCGTCGCGGGGCGGCCCTGCGAGAGCAGGACCGGGGCGGCGTGGGCCGCGGTGGCGCCGGCGACGACGAGGGTCGAGCCGAGCAGGCCGGCGACGGTCGCGGCGGCGAGGACGGCCCGCGGGCGGGGTCGTGGCGTGCGGGCGGACGCCGGTCGGGGCGTCGGTCCGGGCGTCGGTGCGGGCGGGGGCGGGATGCGCATCGTCGGTCCTCTCTGCGGGACGGCTCTGTCCCGGGTGGCTCACCGGCTCGTCGTCGGGCCGGTCGTGCGGCGCTGGCGGTGCCGTGGGGTCCGGCAGCGGGTCCGTCCTCGCGGCGAGCCGGGTCCCGGCTCGGAGAGCGCTCTCAATCTGGCGAGTCTGAGCCGGTCGTCGGTGGGTGTCAAGGGCGCCTTTTCCGTTATCCCCCGGCGTCCTGGGCGTCGCCGAGCCCATGTCCGGCCCCGGAGCCCCGGTGCGGTGCCCTCCGGTGGGTCGAAAGATGAGAGCGCTCTCCGTTGCGGTATCGTCGGGACGTGGACCCGACCCGGACGCCCGTCGCGGCCCCGACGCTCGAGGACGTCGCCCGCGTCGCCGGTGTCTCGCGCGCGACGGTCTCCCGCGTGATCAACGGCCAGCGCCACGTGAAGCCGACCCTGCAGGCCACGGTCATGGAGGCCGTCGCCATGACCGGCTACGTGCCCAACCGCGCCGCCCGCTCGCTGGTCACCCGCCGCACCGGCACGGTCGCGGTCATCATCTCGGGCACCGAGCAGGAGCCCGACGACGAGCTCTACCTCCCCGGTGTTCTCGCCGACCCGTTCTTCGGCCGGACGGTCGGCTCGTTCATCCGCGCCCTGCGCCCGCACGACGTGCACCCCGTCCTGCTCGTCGCCGACAGCGACGCGGCGCGCGACCAGGCCCTCGCCTACCTGCGGTTCGGCAACGCCGACGGCGCGCTGCTCGTCTCGACGCACGGCGCCGACCCGCTCCCGCGCCTCGTCATGGGCACCGGGCGCCCGGTCGTGGTGTTCGCGCACCCGCCCGAGCCCATGCCCGTGAGCTACGTCGACGTCGCGAACGCCGACGGCGGCCGGCTCGCCGCGCACCACCTGCTCGACCGCGGGTGCCGCTCGCTCGGTGTCGTCGCCGGTCCGGAGGGCGTCCGTGCGGCGCGGGAGCGGCTCAGCGGCTTCCGCGACGCCGCCGCCCGCCGGGGACACGCGTTCGTCCCGAGCGTCGAGGGCGTCTTCACGTTCGACAGCGGCGAGGCGGCCGCCACGCTGCTCCTCGAGCAGAACCCCGCCCTCGACGGGATCTTCGCGGCCAACGACCTCATGGCGCAGGGCGCCCTCCGTGCGCTGGCCGCCGCGGGCCGGCGCGTGCCCGACGACGTCGCCGTGGTCGGGTTCGACGACAGCGCCGCAGCCGAGCAGGCGCGCCCGCGGCTCACCACCGTCCGGCAGCCCGTCGAGCAGATGGCCGCGGAGATGGCCCGGCTGCTGCTGGCGCAGATCGACGCGGGCGAGCCGCTCGTGCAGTCGTCGATCTTCGAGCCGACGCTCGTGGTGCGCGAGTCGGCCTGACGCCTGCCTCGGGGCGAGGCGGGCCGGTCCGGCCGGTCAGGCGAGCGCGAGCACGCCCAGCACACCGACCGCCACGCCGAGGACCAGCGAGACCCCGATGAGCACGGCGTGCACGGTGAGGAACCGCGTCGCCCGCCCGGACGCGTCACGCGAGCGCGGGTCGGCGGCGATGCGCTGCCAGAACCGCGGCCAGATGAGCAGGTTCCACAGGCCCGTCACCACGAGGAGGATCGCCCACGGGGCCGGCAGCAGGATCGCGTCGGAGGTCACGAGGGAAGTATCCCGTCCGTCACGGCGCGTGGCGGTCCAGGAACTCGTACACCTCGGTCGCGTCCACCCCGGGGAACGCCCCGGTCGGCAGCGCCGCGAGCGTGCTCGCGTGCGGGCGCGCGCTGGGCCAGGACCGCCCCGCCCAGCGCGTCGCGAGCTCCTCGGGCGCCTCGCGGCAGCACGTCGCGTCCGGGCAGCGGGACGCCGCCCGCTCCGACGTCTCACGGCCGCGGAACCACCGCACGTGCGCGAACGGCACGCCCACGGACACCGAGAACTCGCCCTCGGGCGACCCATGCACGCGGGACGTGCACCAGTACGTGCCCGACGAGGTGTCGGTGTACTGGTAGTACGGGCTGAACCGGTCGGGGATCGAGAAGACGACCCGCGCGGTCCAGTGCTTGCACACCGGCTGTCCCTCGATCGCGCCGAGCGGGTCGGACGGGAAGCGCACGCCGTCGTTCTCGTACGCCTTGTGCAGCGTGCCGCTCTCATGGACCTTCATGAAGTGCACCGGGATGCCGAGGTGCCGGGTCGCGAGGTTCGTGAACCGGTGCGCGGCGGTCTCGTAGGTCACGGCGAACGCGTCGCGCAGGTCCTCGACCGAGAGCCGCCGCTCGGCCTTCGCCTCGCGCAGCAGCGCGACGGTGCCCTCCTCGGGCAGCAGGAGCGCGGCCGTCAGGTAGTTCGTCTCGACGCGCTGGCGCAGGAAGTCCCCGTAGTCGCGCGGCTCGGTGTGCCCGAGGACGTGGCTCGCGACGGCCTGGAGCAGCGCGGAGCGGGGGTCCGCCGAGGACGTGAGCCCGTGCGGCAGGTAGATGCGGCCGTGCTCGAGGTCCGTGACCGAGCGGGTCGAGTGCGGCAGGTCGTGCACGTAGTGCAGCGAGAAGCCGAGGTGCGCGGCGATGTCGGCCGTGCCGCGCTGCGACAGCGGTCCGCCCGGGTGCCCGACCGCGGCGAGCAGCCCGCGCGCGTGCTCCTCGAGGTCGGGGAAGTAGTTGTCCTGCGCGCGCATCGTCGCCCGCAGCTCGGCGTTGGCCCGGCGGGCCTCCTCGGGCGTCGCGGCCTTCTCGGTGAGCAGCCGCTGGACCTCCGCCTGGAGCCGGACGAGGGCCTCGAGCGCGTCGCTCGGCAGCGACCGCCCGACCTTGACGAGCGGGACCTGCAGCGACGCGAACAGGGGGCCGCGCTGGGCCCGCTCGAGCTCGACCTCGAGGGCCGCGCGCCGGCTCGGGGCCTCGTCGCGCAGCAGCTCGGCGAGCGGGACGTCGAGCGCGTGCGCGACCTGCTGCAGCAGCGAGAGTTTGGGCTCGCGGTGGCCGTTCTCCAGCATCGACACCTGCGACGCCGCGCGCCCGATCGCCGCTCCGAGGTCGTCGAGCGTCATGCCTCGCGCGGTGCGCAGGTGCCGGACGCGGCGCCCGAGCACGAGCGTGTCGACGCCCGGCTGCGCGCCGTCGTCGGGCACGGTCCGGGGCCGCGCGGTGGGCTCCGTCGCTGTCGGCCGGATCCCGACGGTCCGCTCGTCGGCGGCCTCGCGCGGTCCGGGCCCGCGGCGGTCCGCACCGGTCCGCGCGCGGGGACCGCCCCGTCTCGCCGGGTCGGGGGACTGCCCGGGCCTCGTCGCCTCGGTGGAGATCGCCATGCTCGACGGTCGCAGACCGGCTCCGCTTCTGTCGAGGAGAAGGATCCCCGATCTTCTGCACGCTGGGCGGGCTCCCGCAGGTCGGCGCGGGTCCAGGGTGGGTTGCACGAGGGAACCATCGAGAAGAACCGGAGGACATCGTGAACGAGACGACCGCGACGACGGGGCCGACGAGCACGAGCACGGCACAGGAGCGGTCCGCCGGCGCGCCCCGGGCGACCGGCGCGACCCGGCCCGGCGACCAGGTGCAGACGCCCGAGGAGCTGGCCCACGAGTGGGCCACAGACCCGCGCTGGGCCGGCGTCCGCCGCGACCACACCGCCGAGGACGTCGTGACGCTGCGCGGCTCGGTCCGCGAGGAGCACACGCTCGCCCGCCGCGGGGCCGAGCGGCTCTGGGAGCTGCTGCACACCCGCGAGTGGGTCCCGGCGCTGGGCGCGCTGACCGGCAACCAGGCCGTGCAGCAGGTCAGGGCCGGCCTCGAGGCGATCTACCTCTCCGGCTGGCAGGTCGCCGCCGACGCCAACCTCTCCGGCCAGACCTACCCGGACCAGAGCCTCTACCCGGCGAACAGCGTCCCCGCGGTCGTGCGGCGCATCAACAACGCGCTGCTGCGCGCCGACCAGATCGAGGCGTCGGAGAACGGCGGGCGCCGGACGCGCGAGTGGCTCGCGCCGATCGTCGCCGACGCCGAGGCCGGCTTCGGGGGACCGCTCAACGCCTACGAGCTCATGGCCGCGATGATCGCGGCCGGCGCCGCCGGGGTGCACTGGGAGGACCAGCTCGCGGCCGAGAAGAAGTGCGGCCACCTGGGCGGCAAGGTTCTGGTCCCGACGAGCCAGCACGTGCGCACGCTGAGCGCCGCTCGCCTCGCCGCCGACGTCGCGGGCGTCCCGACTGTCGTCGTCGCCCGGACCGACGCGCTCGGCGCCGACCTGCTCACGTCCGACGTCAACGAGCGCGACCAGCCGTTCCTCACCGGCGAGCGCACGCCCGAGGGCTACTTCCGGGTCCGCCCCGGACTGGACGCGGTCGTTTCGCGGGCCACCGCCTACGCCGAGTACGCGGACCTGCTGTGGGTCGAGACGTCGACGCCCGACCTCGCCCTCGCCCGGGAGTTCGCCGAGCGGATCCACGAGCGCTTCCCCGGCAAGCTCCTCGCGTACAACTGCTCGCCGTCGTTCAACTGGCGCTCACACCTCGACGACGCCACGATCGCGCGCTTCCAGAAGGAGCTCGCGGCCAGCGGGTACGCGTTCCAGTTCATCACCCTGGCCGGCTTCCACGCGCTCAACCACTCGATGTTCTCGCTCGCCCGCGGGTACGCCGAGCGCGGCATGAGCGCCTACGTCGAGCTCCAGGAGGTCGAGTTCGCCTCCGAGCCCGACGGCTACACAGCCACACGCCACCAGCGCGAGGTCGGCACCGGCTACTTCGACAAGGTCGCCACCGCGATCGACCCCCGGAGCGCCACGCTCGCGCTCGCCGGGTCCACGGAGGCGTCGCAGTTCGCCCACTGAGCGGACGCACGCCCGCGGGCGGTGCGGGGTCCCCGCGACCCGGGGCCCGTTGCCCCGCACCGTCCGCCCCTCCGGCCCCGGCCGTCCCGCACCACCCGCGTGGCTGCGGCCGTCGCGCACCACCGGCCACCGCAGTCGTCGCGCACCACCCGAGCACGTCTCCGCACGCCCCCGAGAGGAGCACGCCATGTCCACGCTGACCGAGCCGACGACCACCACGTCGGCCCCGCTGCCGAGCACCACCACCCCGACGATCGAGGTCCTGGGCGCCGTCGTGCCCGGGAGCGACACCGTCCTGACCCCGGACGCGCTCGCGTTCGTCGCCGCGCTGCACGCCCGGTTCACGGGTCCCCGCCACGACCTGCTGCTCGCCCGCCAGCGCCGCCGTGAGCGCTTCGCGAACGGGCTCGACCCCGACTTCCGCCCCGAGACCCGGCACGTCCGCGAGGACCCGACGTGGCGCGTCGCCGGCCCCGGCCCGGGGCTGGAGGACCGCCGCGTCGAGATCACCGGCCCGACCGACCGCAAGATGACGGTCAACGCGCTCAACTCGGGCGCGAAGGTGTGGCTCGCGGACCTCGAGGACGCGACGTCGCCGACCTGGGAGAACGTCGTCGGCGGGCAGGCGAACCTCGCGCTCGCGATCCGCGGCCGGGTCGACTTCACGTCCGACGAGGGCAAGGAGTACCGCGTCGGCCCGACGACGCCGACCATCGTGATGCGCCCGCGCGGCTGGCACCTCGCCGAGAAGCACCTGCGCTTCACCGACCGCGCCGGGCAGCGCACGCCGGCCTCCGCGAGCCTCGTCGACGCCGGGCTGTACCTGTTCCACAACGCGCACGCGCTCATCGCGCGGGGCCGGGGCCCGTACCTCTACCTGCCCAAGATCGAGGGCTACCTCGAGGCGCGGCTGTGGAACGACGTGTTCGTGTTCGTCGAGCAGGAGCTGCGCCTGCCGCGCGGGTCGATCCGCGCGACGGTCCTCATCGAGACCATCACGGCGGCGTTCGAGATGGAGGAGATCCTCTACGAGCTCCGTGAGCACTGCGCGGGCCTCAACGCGGGCCGGTGGGACTACATCTTCAGCATCATCAAGAGCTTCCGGTCGCGCGGCCCGCGGTTCGTCCTCCCGGACCGGGCGCGCGTCACGATGACGGTCCCGTTCATGCGCGCCTACACCGAGCTGCTCGTGGCGACGTGCCACCGGCGCGGGGCGCACGCGATCGGCGGCATGTCGGCGTTCATCCCCAACCGCCGCGACCCGGAGGTGACCGAGCGCGCGCTCCAGCAGGTGCGGGCCGACAAGGAGCGCGAGGCCGGGCAGGGGTACGACGGCACGTGGGTCGCGCACCCCGACCTCGTCCCGGTGGCCCGCGCGGTGTTCGACGAGGCGCTGGGCGACCGCCCGGACCAGCGCGACCGGCTCCGCGACGACGTCCGGGTCACCGCCGCCGAGCTGCTCGACATCCCGTCGGCCGGCGGCGGCGAGCCCGGCGCGGTCACCGACGCGGGCGTCCGCAGCAACGTGTCCGTCGCGCTGCGGTACCTCGAGGCGTGGCTGCGGGGGAGCGGCGCCGTGGCGATCGACAACCTCATGGAGGACGCCGCGACCGCCGAGATCTCCCGCTCCCAGCTGTGGCAGTGGGTGCACCACGGGATCGTCACGGCCGAGGGCACCACGATCACGGCCGAGCACGTCGAGCGGGTGCTGGGTGCGGTCCTGGACGAGCTGCCGCGCTCGGGGAGCGACCGGTACGACGACGCCGCCCGTCTGCTGCGCGAGGTCGCGCTCGACGAGCACTACCCGACGTTCCTCACCGTGCCGGCGTACACGCAGCACCTCGTCGAGCGGCCCACGCCCTGACGGTGCGGCCGGTCACCGGTTGTCGGGCCGGTGACCGGCCGCTCGTGACTCGGGGACGCTCGACGCGTGTCCGCCCTGGGCGAATAAAAAACCTCTGGCGGATCGCCGGAGCCGGACGTAGCGTCGTGGGCACATGGGAAAGGAGGTGGTCCTGAAGTGATTTCTCTTCGGACGCGTGAGGTGACTGTCCGCTAGTCGCCCGAGTACTCGGACGGATTGCTTCGATCCACCCGGTGCCCGCTGGTCCTCAGGACCGCCGGGCGGCGAGCGAGATCCAGGCAGCCACCGCAGCCCGTGGGAGCCGCGCACTCGTCCAGCGCGGCAGGGCCCCGACAGGGGTCCGGCCCACGGGCTGTTCCCTGCCCAGACGCAGGCGGAGGACGTGGGGTGCACGGGCTTGAGTCGCGGCCACCCAACCGCGGCGGAGTTCCGATGCGGTACGGGGCGGACAGCGCGTCCGTGTCAGAGGTTGCGCCAGCCCGGGTACGTCGTGGTGCGGCGCCGGCGGGCGCGGGGTCCCGTGGGGGCCTCCTGCCAGCGGGCCCGATCGGTGGCGAGGCGTTCGTCGGCGAGCTCGAACGCGTGCGTCAGGTTCCTGCGCAGCCAGGTCGGGTCGGCGGGAACGTCCCACTCGGCGCCCGTGCCGTGGAAGCTGTACGTCCGCGGGACGGTGGCGTTGGCCCGCGACAGCACGTTCAGCGGGAAGCGCGGGAGCCCGATGTCGACGATCGGCTCTCCGTTGAATACCAGCCCCCTGGACGGGTCGCGCCAGCACACCCACCGGGAACGAGGGAACCGGGCGAGGGTCAGGTCGCCCAGGTAGACCCCGACGAGCTCCCACAGTCGGAGCACCTGCGGCGACGCTGCGCGCTCCCCGTCTGAGCCTCGCGTGGGTCCGCTCGGGCCCGGCAGCCACTCCGGGCGCCAGTCCATGCCATCCGGTTCGTCGGCCAGCGCCGTGTCGATGTACCACGCGTTGAGTGCGTCCAGGCCCTGGAGGGTGCTGTCGAGCTCCGGTCCGCCGGTCTCCGTGATGCGTTGCCGGAGCTGGGCGCGCCGCTCGGCCAGCGCCGCGACGAACCGCTCGAACCGCGCGTCAGCCTCGTCCCACGTTGCGGCGTTCATGATGTACCTCCGCCGCAGGAGAGGTGAGTCGCGCACGACCGAGTCGGCCCACTCCCGGCACGCATCCAGCACCCTGCATCCCTCCGGTCGCCGCGACGAGTCACACCGAACCTAGAGTGCCGTCGGCCCCGGACCGGGACGGGAGATCGCGAATCCACCCGCACCGCCACCCGTTCGGACGGGTCCGAGGACGGGCACGATGACGCCGTCGCCTGACCGGGCTGGGTGCCGTCGTCGAGCCGGGCCGGAGCCCTGCCGCATGACTCTCCGGGACCGGCCGCACCCTCGGCGAACGTCGCGCCGGCGCGTGGCGTCGCGGATGAGGGCGGCGTCGACCAGGTGTGCCGCTGGACCGCGGGACGGCCGATCTCGACGACGCTCGAGCCTGTCCCCGGCCCTCAGCTCTCGCCGCTCCCCGCAGCGGCCTTGCGCCGTCGCGGCGCTGCGGACCGGGGCGGCGTCCGGCGCATGTGGTCCCTCGCCCGGCCCAGGATGTCGGCGAGGGTCTTGACGTCCTCCCGCGACAGCGGCGCGAGCAGCAGGTCGTCGACCACGGCGACGTGACCCGGCAGGACCTCCCCGAGGACCGCGCGACCCTCGTCGGTGAGGGTCACGGTCACGCTGCGCTCGTCCTCGAGCGACGGCGTGCGGACCACGAGCCCTCGCTTCTCCAGCGTCTGGGCCTGGTACGTCAGGCCGCTGCGGCTGTACACGACGCCGTCCGCGAGGTCCGTCATGCGCCGGCTGCCCCCCGGCGCGTCGCCGAGCGTCGCCAGGAGCTGGAACTGCACGTAGCTGAGCCCGCCCGCGTCCTGGAGCTGCTGCTCGACGGAGTGCCGGAGCAGGCTGCTCGCCTCGATGAGCGCGAAGTACGCGCCGAGCTGCACGGCGTCCAGGGAGCGCGGGGTCGGGGACATGGCACAAGTGTATCAATGCTTCGAGTCCGTAGCACTTGCTTCTGATTCGAAGTAGGTCTAGCGTCGTCCGCAGTTGCTTCGAACCCGAAGCACATGACGGACGGAGATCGATCATGAAGGCAGTGCTGTTCCACCAGACCGGCGGTCCCGAGGTCCTGCGCTACGAGGACGTGCCCCAGCCCGTACCCGGGGCCGGCGAGGTGCGGGTCCGGGTGGCCGGCTCGGCGTACAGCCCCGCGGACGGCGGGATGCGCGGCGGGTTCCTGCCGATCCCGATCACGCTGCCCCACATCCCCGGCTACGACGTCTCGGGGACGGTCGACGCCCTCGGCGACGGGGTCGACGGCCTCGCGGTGGGCGACGACGTCGTCGGGTTCCTCCCGATGGCCGCGGACGGCTCGGCCGCCCAGTACGTCGTCGCTCCCGCCGTCGCGCTGGTCCCGGCGCCGACGCGCATCCCCCTGGCCGACGCCGCCGGACTGCCGTCCGTCGCTCTCACCGCGTGGCAGGCGCTGTTCGAGGCGGGCGGGCTGCAGGCAGGCCAGCGCGTCCTGATCAACGGCGCGGGCGGTCCCGTCGGGGGGTACGCCGTGCAGCTCGCGAAGCGTGCGGGCGCCCACGTCGTCGCGACCGCGAGCCCGCGCAGCCGGGAGAGCGTGCGGGCGTCGGGGGCCGACGAGATCGTCGACCACACCACCACCTCGATCCTGGACGCAGTCGTCGAGCCCGTCGACGTCCTGCTCAACCTCGCGCCGATCACCCCCGAGCTGTTCACCGCCCTGGCGACGCGGGTCCGCGACGGCGGGGTCGTCGTCTCCACGACTCCGAGGGTCGAGACGCCCGCCGACCCGCAGCGCGGGGTGCGCGCGGTCACGGTGTTCCTCCACCCCGACGCGGACGTGCTCTCGCGGCTCGTCGCGCTCGTCGACAGCGGCGAGCTGCGCGTCGAGATCGCCCGCCGCGTGCCGCTCAGCGAGCTGCCCGAGCTCCACGCGGAGGCCGAGGCCGGGCAGGTCCCCGGCAAGGTCGTGGTCGTCCCGCCGGGGGAGTGAAGGACTCGGCTCGGAGCAGGCGGGCGCGACGGTCGGTCGGGCGCAGTCCTCACCCAGCCGGCCGTGGTGGCTCGCGAGCGGTGCTGACCGCGCGTAGCCGAGGCGTCATCGACAGCTCGTCTCAGAAGGCGCACGACCGCCTTCGATGACACGCGTTGTTTCGAACCAGCTTCTGAGACGGCCTGCTGCGCGGGCCGGAGGTCTCGGTTGTCGGTGTTCGCAGTCGCGTGCACGGGTGCTCGCGCCCCTCTGCACCGGGGTCGCGTGAACAAGCGTTTGACGGTCGTCAGTGGTCGGCGGTCGCTGGCGCTCCGGTTCAGGACAACGAACTCAGGTCCGTCGGGCGCCACCTGACAGCACGCCGGCCGCCGGATGTGACAGGACCCCCGGCGCTGTGGGCCGGGGGTCCTGTCAATCGTTGCATCGCCACGTGCGCGGCGCGTCCCTACTCGTAGACTTCCAAGTCCTCGACGGGGACTAGGGCGATCCGGCCATCCGCAATTGGGCCGCTCCACTCCAGGGTGATCGCTCCCCCATCGGGCAGGTCAACACCTGCGAGAGCCAGGTGCTCGAGGGCCACGACAGGCACGACCTCCTGTTCGCGGGACTCGAGCAGCACAGTGACCGGTATTGCTGCCACCGAGCCGCCGAGGTCGTGCGCCAGTCCGAGTGTCGCCTGAGCCTGGTAGGACTCCCATAGCAGTTCGACGGCGCGCATCGCTCCCGCGCCGCTCCCTTGGACGTACTCGGGCGAGTACGTCGTCGCAGCGACCCACCCTCCGGCTTGTCCACGTGCTCCGTGCAGAAGCTCGATGCTCGACAGCAGGTCACCGGCGTACGCGTACGCACCGAGCGCACGCGGATGCAGCGGCGGGTCCTGCACGCCCCAGACCGGGAAGTGCGCACCACGGGGACGCTCGACCGACGGACCCGTAGCACCAGATACGAACCTCATCAGCGCCGCTAGCTGATCGGGACGCCGTCGACGCGGGGGCCGCCCGTGTAGCAGACCCCGTTCTCAGTCGTCACCTCGGCGTTGATCAAGGTCCCCCCGTAATTCTGCGCGCTCGGGACGTAGAAAACAGTTTCCTTGCGCCACAGAGTACGTCCATTGAGATTACCTGAATCGGGCAGGTGAGCCGTCCGACCATCCACTATCGAAGTACTGAACAGGAGAACATCGGTGGCATACTGAAAGCCGGACCGGTTGAGACTGAAGGCCGCGCTCATGAACCCTTTTCGATCGTTGCTTCCTTCCGACCGCCAGTCACGGACCTCGATGCTCGACCAGCCGCAGCTTCCTGTCCGAATGTCCTTCGCTGCCGGGGAGTGCCCACTCGACGGCCCAACGACCCCGCGGACACTCGTGCGTGGACGACTCCACTCACCCTTCGTGACGCGATCCCTCCACGCGGCTACCGCCGCCTCGACCTCGGCCTCTGTACCGGAGACGGAGAAGGTCTGCACCGCAGGGGCAGGCTCCGCCGCTCTCGGCTCCAGACCTGATCCCTGAGCGCCCTCTGAGGGCTGGAAGGTCATGGGTGTCATCGCGACTACCGCGCTCACCTCCTCGGCTTGCGCCTCCTCCCCCGAGGTGACCTCGGGCGGGAGCGCCGCCCCGGACGCCACCATCACGGCGACCATGGCCCCCACGACCCCGCCTACGCGACTACGCAACATCGACATCTCCCCCCGAACGATCAGCCGGATACGGGTAAACCGCCGTAGCGGTGCGACCCACCTCACCGGACCACACGCCGCGACGGACACACAAGGGCTGTTACCGCAGAGTCGGCGCTGCAATGTTCCGCCACCGGCCCCTCCTTCGGTCGCCAAGCAGGGACGACGCGCGGGGCTGTTGCCAACGCGATGATCGCGACCGCGCCGTCAGCGACGATTGCCGGCAGCGACCGGCTGGAGCACGACCTCGATCGGTCGGGGGATCCGCGTCATCACACCAGTCGCGATGCCGGCTCGCCCATGCTGCTGGCCCGCTCTCGTCGAGCGGGGTCCCTTTGCGCCACGACGGGCAGCCCTTGCCGCCCCGGCGAACTGAGGCTGTCGGTTTGGGGTACACCCCAACACCACACCACCCGACCCCGCCGAACAGCGTCCGGATAGGGTCCATATCATCGTTTCTTGACGCCTGCCCTGCGACTTCTTAGAGTTCAACCTGACACATCGCGGGTAGAGAGGCGGGGACGATGCGCGTCGGGTACATCCGGGTGAGCACCCTGGACCAGAACACGGTCCGCCAGCTTGACGGGGTCGAGGTCGAGCGGGTCTTCACAGACCGGGCGTCGGGCAAGGACACCGCTCGGCCCCAGCTCGCCGAGCTCATCGCGTTCGTCCGCGACGGCGACACGATCGTCGTGCACTCGATGGACCGCCTCGCCCGCAACCTCGACGACCTGCGCCGCCTGGTGCGGACCCTGACCGCCAAGGGAGTGCGGGTCGAGTTCGTCAAGGAGCACCTGACCTTCACCGGCGAGAACTCCCCCATGTCCACCCTGCTGCTGTCGGTCATGGGCGCGTTCGCCGAGTTCGAACGCGCCCTGATCCTTGAGCGCCAGCGCGAGGGCATCGCCGCGGCCAAGCAACGCGGGGCGTACACCGGCCGACGGCCCGCCCTCACCCCCGAGCGAGCGCAGCAGCTGCGCGAGCGCGCAGCCACCGGCGAACCGAAGTCCGCCCTCGCCAAGGAGTTCGGCATCAGCCGCGAGACGCTCTACAACTACCTGCGCGCGGCCTCCGCACCCGGCTGACCGGTGCCTTCCCGCAGGTCCACCGGGAACGAGAGATCGAGCTCGTCGGCGTCCGGGAGGAACCCGGCCGGGACGCTGTTGCGCTGCAGGAAGGCGATCTCCCGCTCGTGCACTGCCCGGTGGGGTCTGCCCTTGGTGAGCACGGCCAGGACTTGCCGGGCGCTGGCCCGATCGGTGCGGGCATGGTCGAGCATCGTCTGCGCCGCGGCGGCGGCGTCGAGCCAGACGGCCCGGTACCGCGAGGGTGGATCGCCGGCGTACACCTGACGCCACGGTGCCGGTTGTATGGCAGCGCCCAGGACGCCGCGGGCGGCGATACGGCCGTCGGTGGCCAGCTGCAGGGGGACCGCGGCGGCGTGCAGCATCGTCTCCTGGGTGCCCCACGGCAGGTGCTCGTAGGGCTGCCAGAGCCGCAGCCCGGCCCTGACCGGGTGCCCGGAACTCTGCCAGACCAGCTCCAGCGTCCGGCCCTCGCGCCGGCCCATCGTGCCGGGGGCCAGGCTGAGCTCGTGCACCAGCGTGCGCAGCAGCCGGAACCACACACCCGCGTGCACGTCGCGGCCGGGCAGGTTGACCCGGCCGCTGAGCAGGGCCTGGTGGGTGTAGCGGTCCAGAGTCGCCAGCGGTTCGGGTACCGCAACTGGAGCCGGCGGCCGTCCGTGCACGGCCATCTCGAGCTGGACGGTGACGGTGTCCTGCAGGCGGCAGCCGTGCTCTCCGCAGCCCACCATCAGCGGCAGCCGGCCGAGCAGAGTTCGGCCCCGGTCGGGCAGCGCGGCGCACACCGGGCAGGTCCGGTCATGCCGGTGCCGCGGCCGCCACGGACCGCGCCATGTCTGATACCGCGCCACCTGGCCAGCGCCTCCGGTCCGCGGTGCTAGCAGCACCGAGTACGCGCGGACGTAGGCGTCGAACGCCGCTTGCGTGTCGGGAGCCTCGACGGTGTCCAGCAACCATGGACGCCACCCGGCCAAGGTCATGCCCTGGATCCGGGCGAGATCCACGCCAGTACGGTCGGCCAGCGCGGCGAGCAGGGCCGCGGGCGGATCGTCGTCGAAGTCATCGGGGACGGCCAGGCCCGCGAGGCCGAGGTTGCCGGCGAGCAGCTCGCCCACCGACAGGTGTAGATCCTGGCGATGCGGGCGAGCCAGGAGGACAGCGCCTCCAGCGGGCCGGGCTGCGGGTGCAGCGGCCACCGGGGGCTCACACCAGCTCCCGCTCGAACAGCCGGCGCCGCTCGGTGGGCCCGACGTAGGAGGCCAGCAGCAGGGTGCGCTGGTTGATCGACTCCTCACCGGAGCCCAGCGCCGCGACGGCGGCGTCGGTCAACAGCCGGGTCAGCTCACCGATCGTCCCCTCGCTGCGGGTGAGCAGGTACACCGCCATTTCCTCGGTCGCGATCGGCGAGGGCCGGCGCAGCGGGAACGAGGCGGCGAAGCTGGCCAGCAGCGAGCACGCCTCGGACCCGGCCTCCCACAGCGGCAGGGGGTACGGCTCGAACCGGTTCTCGAGCTGGTCGTCGGAGCGGATCGCCAGGTACGCCTCACGGGTGCCGACCCCCACGAGCGGGATGCGCAGCTCGTTGCCGAGGAACCGGATCAGGTTGAGGAACTCGCGGCGCACGTCGCCGCGGCCGGCGAGCACGTTGTGCAGCTCGTCGACGACCAGCATCCGCACTCCGGCGGCGCGCAGCAGGGCCAGGCCGAGTTGCTCGAGCTCGGCAAGGCGCTGCCGGGGCCGCAGCGGCGCGCCGAGTGCGGAGAGCAGCGCCACATAGAAGCGGAGCACCGACGGCTCGGACGGCATCTGCATCACCAGCACCGGAAATTCCTCGTGCCCCGAATGGGAGACCGGTGGGTGCTGGCGCCGGAACTTCTCCACGATCATCGACTTGCCGTTGTTCGTCGGGCCAAGCAGCAGCAGGTTGGGCATGCGCTGGCGGGCCGGCCAAGTCAGCAGCTCCTCCAACCGGTTCACCGCGTCCGTCGCGCGGGAGTAGCCGATCCACCGCTCGGCACGCACGTGTCGCAGCCGTTCTTCGACCGGCAGCAACGCCACCGCCCGGGCACCCGGGTGCAGGTGCGCGAGGTCCGCGGCATCCTCGCCGCCGCTCACCACTGCTCGATCACCGCGAACGGCTGCGCGGCCGCCGCCGGCACGCTGGGTGCCGCCGGCGGCACCCCGGGGCCGGTGGTCGTGACCTGCACCGGTGGCTGCGCGGCGCGGCGCTGCACATCACGACGGGCCCGGCGGGTCGTCGCGGCAGCGGTGTCGGTGATCGCGCGCATCTGCTCGACCATCCGGAACAGGCCCGCCTCGTCGACCTGGGCGCGCCCCTGCTCCCGCAGCCGGGCCACCGCGGCCTGCTGCTCCCACAGGGTGACCGGCGGATGAGCCAGCGTCCGGTACGGCACCTCGAGGTAGGAGTTCTCGTCGGGATCGAGGACCCAGATCCGGCTCAGGTCCCGCGGGTCGCGGCGCAGGATGAACGGGTACAGGTGGTCACGGCGGGCGACCCACGGCTTGAGCGCGTCACAGAAGTAGCGCACGTGATCCACGACGAACCCGGTCCGAGTGAGTCTCCGGCGGATCACCGGGAGGAAGTCCACCAGGAACGCGGTCTCGCTGGTCACCGTGAGCGGCGCTGACGTGGCGGTCCCTGCGGCCCACACCGCGGCCGGGGTCTGCCCAAGCGTGGAGTGCACCTGCCCGTGATACGAGGCCACCGCCAGGGCCAGCCACCGTTCCAACTCCCGGACCGTGAGCACCGCCCGTGCGTCCGAGTCGTACCCGCCGCGCTCGCGCGGGTTGGAGAACGTGGTCCCCGCCAGTTCGTGGACCTGCTGCATCATCGTGCCGATGACCCGCTCGACGATCCCGCCGAAGTGCGGCTGCCCTGGCGGGCGCCACCGCAAGGTGATGCCGTGCTGCTCGCAGCCACGACGCAGCGCCTCGCTCTTGAACTCGGCCGCGTTGTCGACGTAGACCTCGAGCGGCTTGCCGCTCATCGGCCACACCACCTCCACGCCGAGCCGCTGCAGCCAGCTCCGCTTGTCCATCACCGTGTGCGTCAGGCACAACCCGACCGACAACGCCGACGGCGCCTCCAAGGTCACCACCAGCCCGACCACGCAGCGACTGAACACGTCGATCGCCACCGTCAGGTACGGCCGGCCAATCGCGAGCCGGTGCCGCTCGTCGACCACGATCAGATCCATCGAGGTGTGGTCCATCTGCACCTGCTGCAACACCTCCGTCACCGCCGGCGGCACCCCGCCCGCGGCCCGCAACGCCCGCGCGATATCCCGGCCCTGCCGGGCCGTGGTCGTGGCGACCGGGTCCAGCCTCGCCGCGCGGCGCGCCAACGTGCCCCGCGACGGCACCCGCAGGCCCTGAGCTCGGCACCGGCGGGCGACCTCGCGGTGCACAGCCGCCAGTGAGCGGCGCTGCCGGGACACGTACCGACTCCGCAGCACGTCGCGCATCACCGTCTCGACCGGCTCGGGCAGATGCTCCCGACCCCGGCCGCCGCTGGACCGGCCCGGGACCAGGTCCGACACCACGCCGGACCCAACACGCCACCGAGCCAGCAGCGCGTACACCTGTCGCCGAGACACCCCCAGCTCCGCCGCCGCGGCATCAGCGGCACGGTGGCCCACCGTCGGGGCGCCGGCCAGCGGACCGATCACCTCCGCCCGGCGAACCGCGACCGCCCACACCTCCGCCGGCGCAGTCAGCACACCCCGCTCGAGGACCGACGGCTCATCGACCATGCCCAGCCTCTCACTGTCGTGCACAGGAGTACGGAGCAAATCGACCGTAGTGCAGGCGAGTCCAGGTCCGCCGAAGGTCCGCCCTTCCGTGCACAGCACCTGTCCACGCCCACGGAACCGTGCAGAGGACCTCGGACTCCGACATCGGTGCGTCCGTGCAGGGCCTGTCTCAGAACCAAGGAAGTGGGACGTCGCTCAGCGGCGGTGAGCGGCGGCTCCCGGACGCAGCGGCGCCGGTGTTTCGAAGTCAGGTTCAAGGGTGTCCCGCCGCGTCGTGCGATCACAGCGAGGTGGACGTGCTCGTCGTGCCCTGCCTACCCGCCGTTCTGCGCCTAGCGTCTGGCTGCCTGCCGAGCCATGGGCGGCCTGTGTCGCTCGATCACCCGCGCGCCTACGAGGCCTATCGCGCCGCCTGCAGGGGAAGGTCACCGTCAGTGCCTGCGTGTGGGTCATCGCAGTGACGCTAGCTCCGGCCATGAACGGGCGTCAGCCGGCGCGAGGGCTGGCGCGGCTCGTCGCGACGCGGTACCGCGCTTGAACCGTCGTACGGGCGAAGGCCCCGCTGCTCGTGTGTGCAGCGGGGCCTTGCCTGAGCTCACACCGGCGTGCCGTCGGACGGGCCGCCCGGTGCTGCAGCGCCTGGATAGCCGGCGCCGCGGCTGGTGTCAGTGCCCGTCGTGGGTGCGGTGGGTGTCGTAGTCGTGGTCGTCGCCCTCGATCTCCTTGGCGAGCAGGTAGGACCCGACGGCCCAGACCGCTGCGCCGAGGAACCCGACCCACACACCCAGGTCGGTGGCGAGGTCGTCGCCACGCTCGAGGCCACCCATCGGGTTGAGGGCGAAGGCGAGGCACTGGATGGTGGCGGCGATGCCGACGGCCATCGAGACCAGGGTCAGACCGCGGTGCTGGCCGCGGCGGGCGCGCTTGCCGGCGTAGATGAGGGCCACGAGCAGGCCCAGGCCGAGGTAGGCGATGAACGGGACCAGGGAGTCGGTCTCGTAGCCGGTGCGGGGGTCGGCGTCGTCGGCGGGGTTGACCCAGTTGAGCAGGGGGGAGATGTTGAACACCACGATGCCGGCCGCGGCCACGGCCAGGCCGGTGCTCTTCGCGCGGCGGGTGTCATGCGTCCCGGTCGAGCCCTTCGATGCGTTCATGGGGGGTGTCTCCGATATCCAGGGGTACGGCCCCACGATCGATCGCCGGGCCACCCGCAAGGTTGGCACCGCTCCCGCACCCTCGCCACCGGTGGTGCTGCCGAAACGCCTGCCCTACGCCGACTGAAACGACCCGTACACGCGCGGTCGGTTTGGCTGAAGCACGCCATGGGTTGACAGCCGGGGTCATGCCCGAGGGGTCGTTGGCTTGTGAGCTTGCTCGCTTTGCGTGGACCGTCTGCGATGAACGGCTACTCGCCGGGCGATCGTTGTCCGCTGGGGTGCTGGCCGTGCAGGCGTCCGTTCCCACAACCAGCTCCGATTTCTTCCGCCGACGTGAAGGCGCGCACCGTCGTCGCGCGAGACGAGCACGCGAGATCGGTTAGTGAGCGCGGACGCACGCGGCGACCGAAGAGCACCGCCTCGCGGCGTCCCCGCCCACGTGATGACGGCCGGATCAGTGGTCAGGTGGCGCGCAGCACTGTGCGAGAAGTCGGCGGCCAGAAACCGCAGAAGCGGTCAACCTGCGCTGGACTCCACCCTTGCGTGAGAGTTGAGGTCTGTGGCCTCGCTCACGGCGGGTCCCGCCCCGCGTGGCAGACAGCAGCCTGGGAACTGCATCCCAGCGTCAAGAGGACTACTGACGGCTCACCCGGGTCGGGTCGGCCAGGGCCTTGAAGGTGCGCGCGAGTGGGTCAGCGGTCCTCGTCCGGTCGGTCGCCGGTCCGCTCTTCCGCCGACCGTCGGTGGATCGCGGCCAGAAGATCGGGTGACGGCTGCACGACCCTGATGTCGGCGGGCATGTCGATCTTCGCATCGATGAGCGCTCGGGCGACGGTCTCGATGACGCGGTCGCGTGTCTCGAGTGCCTCGAGCTGGCGAGCGCCGGACCAGAACCGCAGGTCGAAGTTGATCGTCGACGGCGCGAGCTCGGTGAGGAGGCACTCCGGCGGGGGATCGTCCGCCACGCCGGGTACCCGGCGAACCGCATCGAGCGCGATCGATCGTGCCCGGCCGAGGTCGGTCGAGTAGTCGACGCCGATCGTGACTGTCGTACGGATGTGTGCGTAGCCGGTCTGGACGGTGAGGACTTCGCCGTGCACGGTGCTGTTCGGGACCAGGACGCGGCGTCCGTCGAACGTCCGCACGACCGTCTCGCGCAGGTTCACCTCCTCGACCGTGCCCTGGGTCGCACCGACAGCGATCTGGTCACCGGCCGTGAACGGCTCGCGGACGAGGATGATCACGCCCGCGAAGAGGTTCGCGAGCACGTTCTGGAATGCGATGCCGATGGCCACAGACACGATGCCCAGGCCGCCGAGGACGTCGACGGGCTGCACGCTCGGGAAGGCCACGGTCAGGCCCGCGCCGACCGCGAGGGCGCCCAGAAGGAAGGCAGCGAGCGTGGAGAACACGCGCGCGTAGGAGGGCGTGTGCCGGCGTGCCAGCCACCAGCGCACCATCACACGCACCAGCCTCGCGAGCAGGATGCCGACGACGACGACGCCGGCCCCGATGGCCAGCTGGCGTGGCTCGATCGCCGGCAGCTCCAACCCGCTGCCCGCTCGGGACAACTCGCGGCTCTCGCCCTCGGGCGCCACGGTGACCCAGCGGAGCGAGGAGCCAGTGACAAGCATGGGTCGAGTGTCCCCGTGCCCGCCCCGGTCGGCGCGCGGACGGCGTCAGGGATGAATGCGCGGGCGCGCCCGGCACTCCGCGGCGAGGCGCGTCAGCGGCACACCATGGGGGCCTGTGCCGGCATGATCGCGGCAGATCCGTCCTGATCCCTGGCATGGTGGGCGGGATGACTCTCGTGCAACGTCTGAGCGAGCGGTTCTGGTTCATCCCGGCGCTCATGTGCGCGGCAGCGTTCGTGCTCGCGGAGACCTTCATCGCGCTCGACCGCCGGCTCGGCGACCTCCTCGTACCGGGCTGGGCATCGGTCTTCCTGTACCGCGTCGGGGAGAGCGGGAGCCGGGACATCCTGGGGGCTATCGCCTCGTCCAGCCTCGCGGTCGCAGGTACGACCTTCTCCATCACCATGGCAGTGCTCGCGCTGACCTCGTCGACCTACGGGCCCCGACTGGTACGCAACTTCATGGCAGACAGGGGCAACCAGGCGGTCCTGGGCGTCTTCGTCTCGACCTTTCTCTACAGCCTGATCACCCTTCGGTCCATCCGCGTGCTGGGCGACCCCGGCAATCAGGATGCCGAGGTCTTCGTCCCCCACCTCGCGGTCAACGCCGCCGTCATCCTCGCCGTGGTGAACGTCGCCGTCCTCATCTACTTCATCCACCACATCAGCGACTCCATCCAGGTCTCGACGCTCGCCAGCGCCGTGCGCTCCGACCTCCTCCGGGTGATCGACCGGCTCTATCCCGACGACGTCGGACGTGCCCAGCCCGCGCACGAGGAGCACACGACCGCTGCGCTGGCGATCGTCGAAGCGCACGGTGCGCCGGTCACCGCCGAGCGTTGCGGCTACATCCAGTCCATCCGTGACGAGGAGCTGATGGACGCTGCTCGGCGGTACGACGTGCTGCTCGCGCTGCAGGTGCGCCCCGGCGAGTACGTCCTCGACAACACGGTCACGGTGCTGATCCATCCGCCGGATCGGGCCGACGACCGGCTGATCCGGTCCATCCGGTCCGCGACGCAGATCGCTGACGCGCGCAGCCCTCACCAGGACCCAGAGTTTGCCGTCCAGCAGCTCACAGAGATGGCAGTCCGGGCGCTCTCACCGGGCACCAACGACCCCTATACCGCGATCAACGCCCTCAACGACCTCTCCGCGGGCCTCGCCCGACTCGTCGCGCGCACACCACCATCGCCCGCACGCCTGGACAAGAACGGCTCCCTGAGGGTGCACGCCCCGGCAGTGGACGCGCGTCACCTCATCGGGGCGGTGATCGACAGCATGAGGTGGTACGCAGCCTCATCACCACAGGTCATGCACGCCACCCTGGACGTCCTCGAGCGCGTCGGCGACCACGCCGCCACGGCGGACCTTCGCGCGGACCTCGTCAGACACGTCGATCTCCTCGAGGCGGCGTTCACCAATGCCGGACTTCAGCATCACGACGTCACCGAGCTCACCCGCCACGCTGCGTCCGTGCGCCGTTCCCTCTTCCGCGCCGGCTCCAGCCACGCCTGATCCACGGCAGCTCATCGGCCGCCGGACGACAGGACCTCCGCGCCGTCGTCGGGCGCCTGGCCGCGTCGGCTGATACGCAAGGGGGATGTGGTTCGACTCCTGGAGCGATCTGATTCGCGTGGGCCTCGTCGGTGCTGCGGCTTACGTGACGCTCGTGGTCCTGCTCCGCCTCTCAGGCAAACGGACGCTGGCCAAGCTCAACGCCTTCGATCTCGTCGTGACGGTGGCCCTGGGATCCACCCTTGCCACGATCCTGCTGAGCACCGACGTGTCGTGGGTTGAAGGTGTCGCCGCCATGGTGCTCCTCGTGGGTGTGCAGTTCCTCGTGTCCTGGGGATCGGCACGCTTGCCCCGAGGTCGCGCGTTCGTCACCTCCCGGCCCACGGTGCTGCTGCGCGACGGTGTACCGCTGGACGACCGCATGCGCCAGCAGCGCGTCACCCTCGCTGAGGTGCGACAGGCAGTGCGGAGCACAGGCGTCGGAGGGCTAGATCTGGTGGCAGCCGTGGTGCTCGAGAGTGACGGGACACTCAGCGTCATCACCCTCGCGCAGTCCGGCGACGGATCCGCCCTGCACGACCTCCACTGAGGTGACTTCTTCGGATCGAGCCGAACGGACTGTGACAGCCGTCTGTCTCGTGGGTCTCTCGCTCGTGGTCAGTGCGGGGCGCAGGTTGTGCGTGGAGGCGCGTGCGGCGGCCCATCGAGGGCCGGGACTGGCGGTGGGACGGGGGTGCGCGGACAGCAAGTCACCTGACGGCGCGAGTCGTTGGTAGGTCGGGCGCAGCCGCGGCAATGGTTCGCACGGAGACACCGTCCTCTAGGCAAGGAACTGAGACGCGGCGGCTGAGAGGGCGGCGGCCGCGGACGTGCGGGGACAGTAGGTGCGGACGATTGTTCGGGCGAGGGCGAGGGCGGGGAGGTCGAGGCCGGCGCGATCGGCGGCGTCGGTGAGTGTGCGTCGGGCGCTGTGGGGGTCGATCCGGTCCTGGCCGATGAGGTAGCCGACGGCTTGCTCGATGACGTCTCGGTCGTCCAGTGCCTGGGGAGCGTCCTGGGCGTAGGTGCGGGTGCGGAAGGGGAGGTCAGCGTTGGCGATCGCGTACTGGACGCCGGGGCCCAGGACCGCTTGCAGCGCTTCTTGGGCGTGGTCGAATGCGTGCGGGTCGGCGGCGTCGAGGGTGATCGAGCCCTGTCCGACCCCGGCATCATCCGTGGCATCGACAGGCTGCTGCGTACGTGCGCGGCGGCGGTCGCGAAGTGCTGCCAGCGGTCTTCGGCGAGCATGTCGCCGACGGTGAAGTCGGCTCCGGTGAGTGCGGTGTCGACGCACGGTCCGCCGTCGATGTCCTGGGCGGCGTCGAGCTCGGCGGCGATCTGGGAGTAGGCCACGAGGGTGAAGGTGAGTGCGCTGTCGGCGAGGGTGAGGCTGATCCCGACGCTCGAGGGCACGATCGCCGCTACGGCATCCGCGAGGCGGCGGATGGCGGTCTCGAGGTCGAGGTCGGAGGTGGAACTGAGCTCGCGCGGCAACTCGGCTGTTCCGGGTAGGGGTTCCATCGCTCCGCCGTGGCCCGGGAGGCTTCGCCTCGCTTGCTCGTGTGCCCCTGGTGCCGGAGGTTCACGTCCGTAGCGTTCAACCGCGCGGCCCAGCGCAGCGGATCGCCACTCGGCGCACTTCCACCGGTTGACAGCAGGGGTCATGCTGGAGATGTCGTCGGCTCTTTGAGCCCGCTCCTTCGAGTGGACCGTCTGCGATGAACGGCTTCATGCCGGGCGAACGCAGTCCGCCGAGGATCCTGATGCAGACCTATCTCCTTCCCCCTGTCCACACTCTGTGCGCGGACGTGACGGTGTCCCGGTCGACGGGCGGTGTGCTGGTGACCTTCGCCGGTGAGCTCGACGCGAACCTGGCGGGGCCGTTCACGGCGGTGGTGGGCCTCGTGCAGCGCGGGGGTCTGCCGGTCGAGGTGGACCTTGGTGCCGTGCAGCTGCTTGGGTCCCAGGGTGTGCATGCCCTGCTGGCGTTGCGCGACGCCGCACCCCAGGGCAGGTTCACGGTCCGGTCGCTGAGCGTGGAGGCGAGCGCGACTCTGGCCGCGTGCGACATCCAGCTGCCCACCTCACCCGCGCCTGAGCACGCGCCCGACCCGGCAGGGCCGGCCGGTGGTGAGGTCGCGGCTGGCACCTCCCACCCGGACCCGACGAGGACGACGCTCGTCGAGGAGCGCGCGAACGCGACCGTGGAGATGCACGACCTGGTCGCGTCGAGCACGTCGCTGGACGGGTTCGTGCAGGCGGCCGCCGACACGGTCGCTCGCCGCCTGGGTGCGTCGGGGGTCGCCCTGGCCGTGCACCGCCCGGGCGGCCCGACGGTTGTGAGCCGGCAGCCCGAGGTGCTGACGTCGGTCATCGGGCTGGTGCGGTTGCTGGGGGACGGCGCCCGGGTGGTGCTCAACGTCTACGGGGCAGGTGCAGCAGAGCGCCGGGTGGCCGAGCGGGCTGAGATGTACGCCGACGTGATCGCCCGTGCGGTGCCCCTGCAGCTGCGGCTGAGCGATCAGGCGCAGGTCAGCGCCGACCTGCAGGCGGCCATGGAGTCGCGGTCGGTGATCGACCAGGCGCTCGGGGTGATCATGGCCGAGAACCGCTGCACCCGGCCCGAGGCGTTCAAGATCCTGCGCAGCGCGTCCCAGAATCGCAACGTCAAGCTCCGTGATGTCGCCGCCACCATCATCGAGAACCTTGTGGGCACCCCGCCGGAGCCGGGAGTCTTCCGGCCTCGAGGGCACCACGACGACGCCCGGGAGGCAGCGGACTCGCCCACGACCTCACGGCCCGGCCCGTCCGCGTAGCCCGGCCACTGCGGACCGGTCGCGCGGCGGCCCGGTCGGCTGTCCCCTAGCGTCGAGGGGTGACAGCGGCGCCTGACGACAGCTCTGGACTCGGCAACCGTCGCTAGCCCGCCGCGTGCGAAGGCGGGGCGGTCGGTCCAGCAGCAGGTCGGTCAGGCTCGGCAGGTCGAGCTAGGACGCTGATCCGCTCGCGGCCTAGTGGTCGAGAGGGTCGGCAGGCGTGGAGCGGGCGATCTGGTGGGGCGTGAGGGCGGCGGGTGGGGTTGCGCAGCCCGGACCGCCGCGCCTGAGCCAGGCTTCAAGCTCCTCGGCGGGCGCGTCGCCGGCGAGGCGTTCGAACCAGACCGGCCGACCGGCCAGGCGACGTCCGGCTGGGCTGGGGCGGGCGACCACCACGTCTCCGCGATCGCACTCGTCTAGGCACTCAGACACGGTGAGGTCCGCGACACCGCGCTCGTGCAGCGCGCGCAGCCGGGCGATCTGGCCACCCTGGAGCGGGTCACTGGTGCCAAGGGTCTCTCCGGCGCACAGGCTGCACGCCGTCAGGCCGGGCCGCGTTCGGCGCGTTGAGGGGTGCGTGGAGCTGTCGGACACCCCGGGAACGCTCCCTGGATGCACTGCCAACTCCTCGCTCGCTCTTCACCATGCCCGCGCGCCACGAGGTCGGCCGCCCGCGTGACAGGGCGGCCGACCTCGTGGCGGGTCAGCTGGCAGACAGCAGGTTCTGCATCTCGGTGATCTCGACGGTCTGGTCGTCGATGATCTTGCGTGCGAGCTGAAGGGCGTCAGCGTTCTCGCCTTCCTCCAGCTGCTGCTCGGCCATCGCCACGGCCCCCTCGTGGTGAGCGGTCATGAGCTCGAGGAACCGCTGGTCGAACGCGGCCCCCTCCAGTCCGGCGAGCTCGGACATGGCCTGCTCCTGGTCCATGCCGTCCATCTGCATGCCGCCGTGGTCCATGCCGCCGTGGTCCATCGCGGTGGTCTCCTCGCCCCACGCCTCGAGCCACCCGGTCATCTGCTCGATCTCGGGGTCCTGAGCCGCTTCGATTCGTTCGGCCAGGGCCTGGACCTCGGGGTTGGTGGCCTTCTCGGCTGCCATCTGGGCCATCTCGATGGCGCCCTGGTGGTGGGCGATCATCATCTGCGCGAACTCGGTGTCGGCCTCGTTGTGCGCGGCCGCGTCAGCGGTCTCGCTCGCGGTCGTCTCCTGGTCGGCCGGCTCGGTGGCCGCGGGGTCGCTCTGACCGGAGCACGCGGCCAGTGTCGCCAGGGTCAGCGCGGCCGCGGCAGCGGTGACGCGTCGTCGGGTGGGGCGCATGGGATCTCCCAGGGTGGTGGTGGGCCGGTCAGGCCGGCGCGCTGGTGGTGCAGCAGCTGTCCTGGCTGGTGGTGGATGTCGCCGTGGTGGAGCAGCACGTCGTCGGCGCCTGCGCAGCGAGCGTCTCGACGGTGGGGGTCGTGGTGTCCTGGCAGCAGCTCATGGCGTTCTCCTCGGGGTGGTGACGGGGTGCCTGGGCGGGGCAGGCGGCACTCTTGAGCCTGACGGGTGGGCCTGAACCCGTGATCGTCGTTCGATCAAGGTTTGATGAAGCCGCCGTTCGCACGCCGGGGCGTGGCAGAGGCGGCACACAATGGGGTGCGTGAGCATCTCGGTGGGCCGGCGCGCGGTCGTGGTCGATGACGAGGAGCCCCTGGCGCGGCTGGTGGCCGGGTATTTGGAGCGGGACGGTTTCGAGGTGCACGTGTGCTTCGACGGCGCGCGTGCCCTGGAGGTGCTGCGCGAGGTCGACCCGGACATCGTGGTCCTGGACCTGGGGCTGCCCGGGGTCGACGGGGTCGAGGTGTGCCGCCAGCTGCGCACCTTCTCCGACTGCTACGTGCTCATGCTCACCGCGCGGGCCGAGGAGGTCGACACCCTGATCGGGCTGTCGGTCGGTGCGGATGACTACATGACCAAGCCGTTCAGCCCACGCGAGCTCATGGCCCGGGTCGGTGTCCTGCTGCGCCGGCCCCGCAGCGCCCCGGTCCCGACGGACCCGCCACCGGCCACCACGGTCACGACCGTCGGGTCGCTGACGCTGGACGCGGCGGCCCGCGAGGTCCACGTCGACGGGGAGCCGGTGGCACTGACCCGCACGGAGTTCGACGTGCTGGCCGCGTTGGCCGCCCGGCCGGGGATGGTGTTCAGCCGGCCTGCGCTGATCGAGGCGGTGTGGGGCCCGGGCTGGGTCGGGGACGAGCACCTGGTCGACGTGCACGTGCTGCACGTGCGCCAGAAGCTCGGGGACAGCGCCGAGGCGCAACGGTTCATCCGGACCGTGCGCGGTGTCGGGTACCGGATCGGGCCCGGGCAGTGACCACCACGACCTGGGGTGGGCCGTCGCGGTGGGGGCTTGCGGGGCGGCTGCTGGCCGGCATCGTGCTGGTCATGGTGGTCGGGGCGATCACCGCGTGGGCGGTCGCGTGGCTGGTCGGTCCGGCGGTCTTCCACGAGCACATGCTCCAGGCCGGGCTCGACGACCACGACGAGGCCGTCCTGCACGCCGAGCAGGCGTTCCGCTCCGCCAGCACGCTGGCTCTGGCGTTCGCCCTGGCCGGCGCGGGAGTCGCGTCGTTAGCGGTCTCGGTGGTGCTGACCCGCCGCATCGGGCGGTCCCTGGCGGCGTTGTCCTCCGCGGCATCGAGCCTGGGCGCGGGCCGCTACGACTCCCGGGTCTCGCCCCCTGGCATGGGCCGGGAGTTCGACGACCTCGCCGCGTCGTTCAACCGGATGGCCACCCGGCTGCAGGACGGGGAGCGTCTGCGTGGACGCCTGCTCGCGGACGTCGCCCACGAGGTCCGCACCCCCGTGGCGACGATCACCGCCTACCTCGAGGCGCTCGAGGACGGCCTGCAGGCCCTCGACCCGGCCACGGTCACCCTGCTGCGAGACCAGGCCACGCGCCTGACCCGGCTGTCGGAGGACCTGGCCGCCGTGACCCGGGCCGAGAGCGGGGACCTGGCTCTGGACCTCCGCCCCACCGACCCCGGTGAGCTGGTCACCGCTGCGCTCAGCGCGGCACGGGAACGCGCCACCGCGCGGGGAGTCGAGCTGACCCAGGACGTCGCTGCCGGGCTGCCGACAGTCGTGGTCGACCGGCTGCGCCTGGCGCAGGTGCTGGACAACCTCGTGGCCAACGCGCTGCGGCACACCCCCGCCGGCGGAACGGTCACCCTCAGCGCCGCCCTGGCGCGCGCTGCGGGGGTGCGGATCAGCGTCACGGACACCGGTGAGGGGATCGCCGGTGAGCACCTGCCGCACCTCTTCGAGCGGTTCTACCGCGCCGACACCGCCCGCGACCGCGCCCGGGGCGGGTCAGGGATCGGCCTGGCGATCTGCCAGGCGCTCGTGCACGCCCACGGCGGCACCATCACCGCCGTCAGCGCCGGTCCCGGCGCCGGGAGCACCTTCACCCTCACCCTGCCCGCGACCTGATCACTCCCGCACCTCACGCTGCGCGGGAGCGCGCGGGTGGCCGGGTGCGGGGGTCGAGGGGAACAGCCGGGTCACCGCCCACACAGCCACGGCCACCACCAGAACCACCAGCGCGACCGCGCCGACGACCCACGCACCCATCGCGCACCACCCTCCTCAGTCGTTGCCTCGTGTGCTCCCCGGTGACCCCGGCGGGTCACATGCGGTGGGCCATGGGCAGCAGGAACATCCACACGTTGATCGCCCCGAGCAGGGCGATGATCGCGACGTACGGGGTGAGCGTGGCGCGCCGGCGGGCGGCGGTGCGGTACCGGCGGTAGGCGATGCGCTTGGCGGTGTAGACGGACCCCGCGATGCCCAGGGCCAGGAGCGCGAACTGCAGTGCCTGGATGGTGCCGGTGCTCACGAGTGCCGGGTCAGCCGAGACGCCGGCGCCGGCGCCGGCGCCGAACAGCTTGGCGACCGCGTAGTAGACCGAGGCGCCCTCGGCGAGCAGGTGGAAGAGGTTGTGCGCGAGGTGCCCGGCGACGTCGAGCGGGATGAGGGCGTATCCGAACCGCGCGAAGTTGAGCCGGGTGTCCTCGAGGTTCCGCCGGGCGGCGATCCGCGAGGCGAGGGCGAGCAGTCCGACGGGCACGGACACCGCGACGGTGAACGCGACGGTGAAGATCACGGCGTAGCTGGTGATCCCAGTGAGGGCCTCGATGCGGGCGAGGAACCCGTCCCAGACCTCGAGCATCGTGATGTTCTGGATCAAGACGATGCCCATGATCGCCATCGCGAGCATCGACTGCTCGATCTTCGGCTTGGTGATGAACCACAGCTCGCTGGTCGGCTTGCGCAGCCGGACCTGGATCGCGTCGTTGGGGCAGGACTTGATGCAGTTCGCGCACAGGTTGCAGTTCGCCGAGTCCTCCATAGTGCGGGGGAACGTGAACAGCGGGCAGCCGGCGACCTTGTCGTTGCCGTTGTAGCAGACGGCCTTTGCCTTGCACGTCTTGCAGATTCCGGAGTCGGCGCGCAGCTCGACCATCCCAACCCGGGCGTAGTTCCCGGAGAGGCCCCCCAGGAAGCACAGGTACCGGCAGAACGTGCGGCGCTGGAACAGGGCACCGGAGGCGATCACCGCGGTGGTGAGCAGCAGGAGCAGAACCCCGGAGCCCCAGGGGGACTCCACGACGCCCCAGACGTGGTCGGCCCACGTGATGGCCAGGAACGAGGCGTCGATGATCCAGATGCCGTAGTTCCTCAGGAAGTTCGGCACGGGCCGGTTGACCCCGACGATCTTCTGCACGGCGTCGGACAGCGCCCCGAACGGGCACACCGCGCACCAGAACCGGCCGAGCAGCACGAACACGATCGGGATGACCGGCCACCACAGCACCCACATCAGCGCGGTGCCCGCGTTGTCGTGCGCGGAGTCCGGGCCGGCGAGCAGCTGGTAGGCCACCAGCCCGAAGACCGCGGCGACCGGGATCTGGAAGATCTTCGGGTACCAGCCGGACCGCAACGACCGGGCGACCCACGGGATGGTCATCAGGTTCCGCCCGACCGGCGGTGGGGTCAGATCGGGGCCGGGCGTGACGTCGTGGTCGACCGTCACCTCGGGCGGAGGCGGGCGCGGGGTCAGGGTGGTCATCGTCGTGTCCTTCGGGCGGTCAGGCGGTGGTCGGGGTGCCGGCCGGGCGGGGCCGGTGGCGAGGCCGGTTGCCGTCACGGCGGCGCAGCACCGCGGCGGCGATCAGCACCGCGGCGTTGACGCCCACGAACGTGGACAGCACCGCGGCCCGCGGCCGGGCAACGGGCGCCGCATTCTCCTCGGCGTGGCCGCCGCTCTCGGCGTGCTCCCCAGTCGTCTCGTCATGACCGCCCGCGACACCGGTGTCCGCCGGCACCTCGTCGGAGCCGTTGCCGGAGTCGTGGCCCTCCTCGTGCGTCGATCCCTCACCGGCGTCCGCGTGGTCCGTGCCTGCCATGGGCTCCGCACCGGGCGCGTCCCGGGTAGGGGCCGCCGGGTCGAGCGCGGGGTCGTCTGCTGGCGTGCCGGGGCTCGGCTGTGTGGCGGCGTGGTCGTGCGACGTGGCCTCGTGCTCGGCGGTGTCCTGGTGCACGGCGGCCGCGGCTGCCGGCGCGGGGAGCGCGAGGGTGGATGCGCCGACCAGCGGCAGGGCGAGAGCCACGGCGACCGGCAGCCGGACCAGAGCGGGATGCATGGGGAGCTCCTGACGAAAGGTGTCTGAGTGCACTGTCGTCGCGGGCCGGCCCTGGCACATGGGACCTGTAGGTCCCCGGGGTGACCTCCATCGAAACTTCATCGACGAGGCGCCCGGCCGCGTACCGGCGCCCACGAAGACGGCGCGCAGCTTCGGCACCCGTCCCGGTGGACGGGCGCTTCGCTGAGTCCTGCGGTTCGGCTGGGGTCAGCCGTGGTGGTCGTCGTTGTGTGCGCTGGAGTCGCCGCTGTCCGCTCCGGTGGAGTAGTCCGGGACGGTGAGTGCGGCGGCAGCGGCGGAGCGTGCGCCGGTGCGCGGGGTGAAGGAGCTGCCGTTGGGCAGGCCGGTCGGGGTGAGGGTGGCGGCGTCGTACCGGTCGAGGGAGTCCTCGCCGGAGTTGGTCACGTAGACCGAGGACCCGTCGGGCGTCAGCACCACGTGTACGGGGCTGGTCCCGGTGGCCGCGGTCCCGCGCAGCTCGTAGCTCTCGGCGTCCAGGGCGACGAGGGCTTTGTTGTGCCCGCTGACCGCCCAGACGGTGGACCCGTCCGGGCTGGTCTGCACGTTGTGCGGGCTGGGGATCCCGGTCACCGTGGTCAGCACCTGACCGGAGTCGGCATCGATCGCGGTCAGCGTCCCTTCGCCCTCGTTGGCGACCCACACCGTGCCGGTCACCCCGGTCGGCGCCGGCGTCTCGGCTGACGGCGTCGGGACGGCGTCGTCCGCGGCGGGGGTAGTGGCGCCGGTGCTGCACGCCGCGAGCAGCAGCAGGGTGCTCGGGACGGCGGTGGTGAGCAGGATCGGGCGGCAGGTCGGGGTCCACATGGGCAGGCTCCAGGCGTTCAAGGGGGAAGGTCTCGTCCCTGACTCTTCGGCGCGAACCCCGCACGCCGGCTGGTCATCGGATGAAGATCCCGTTGATCTCCCCGCCGCACTCCTGGTCAAACCCTGCGATCAGGCTCCGGGCAACGGTCCGAACCCGGCCCCGAGGTCGACGGACTCCAGGACGGTGTCCTGGGTGACGGCCACCACGCGCAGCGTCCCGTCGGCCGCGCGGCGCGCCGCCACGGCCTGCGGCGGTCCCGGGAGGGTCGCGGCCGGCGCCCAGGTGGCGCCGGCGTCCTCGGAGAGCGTGACGTCCCCGTCCGGGGTCAGCCCGACGACGGTCGAGGTGTCCGCCCAGTCGACGACCTGCAGCAGCGGCGCCCCGTCGAGCCGGTCCCAGCTCGCGCCGGCGTCGGTGGAACGGACCGGGCCCTCGTGGCTGGTGACCACGATCGTGCGCCCGTCGGGTGAGACGTCCATCGCGAACGGCGGCACCGGGACGTCGAGGTCACCCCAGCTCACCCCGTCGCTCGTGGCCTGCAGGGCTGCGCCGTCGAACGCCACCACACTCGTGCTCGAGGCGGTCATGGCGTGGAAGTCCGACTCGCCCTCCCGCGACAGGGCGGTCCAGGTCTCGCCGGCGTCGGTGGACTCGATCAGCCCCACCGGGTTCGGCATGTCCGTCCCGGCCCCCGGATGACCCGAGGCGTAGAAGTGGTCCGGCCCGGCGACGGTGAAGCCCATCAGGTCGATCACCGGCCCCACCCGCGTCGGTCCCGTCTCGTCGTAACGGAACAGCCCTTCGTGCGTGGCCAGGTAGACCAGGTCGTCGGCCGGGTTGATCCCCACCCCGTGCGTGTGCGCCCCCGGCAGGCCGGCGCTGTCGGTCTCGTCCGCGTGGGCGTGGGCGTGCCCGTCGGACGCTGTGGTCGCCTGGCCGGTCGGCGCGGTGGCCGGGCCGGGGTCCTGCGCGCACGCGGCGACCGCCAGGGTCACGCCGAAGGCGATCACGGTCGCGGTGAGGCGCCGTCGAGCGCGGTTCATGAGGTCTCCCAACGTCGAGGTGCCCCGCCCGGGACAGGTGTCCCGGGCGAGGCATCAGGCAACGGGCGTGCGGTGGGCACGTCCACCGGGCCAGCCTCGCCCGGGGGATGCCCGGGCGAGGCTGTCGTTGCATCAAGGTTCGATGAAGCCGTCCCGGTGCCCGGGGGGCCGGGGTCAGCCGCGGCGGGAGAGGACCGCCTGCGCGCTGGCCTCGGGACGCAGGTCCAGGCGGCGCAGGAGCTGGGCGTTGAGCGCCACCACGACGGTCGAGGCGGACATCAGGATCGCCCCGATCGCCATCGGCATCACGAACCCGACGGGTGCGAGCACACCGGCCGCGAGGGGGACGGCGATGAGGTTGTACCCGGCAGCCCAGGACAGGTTCTGCTGCATCTTGCGGTACGACGCGTGGGACAGCTCGATCACGGACAGCACCGAGCGGGGGTCGTCGCTGGCCAGGATGACCCCGGCCGAGGCGATCGCGACGTCGGTGCCGGCGCCGATCGCGATGCCGACGTCGGCCTGGGCGAGCGCCGGGGCGTCGTTCACCCCGTCCCCGACCATCGCCACGCGCCGGCCCTGGGCCTGCAGCTCGGCGACCTTCTCGCTCTTGTTCTCCGGGCGGACCCCGGCGAAGACCTGGTCGACCCCGATCTCGGCGGCGACCGCGCGGGCGACCGGCTCGGCGTCCCCGGTGATCATCACCACGTGCACACTCAGGGCGTGCAGGGCGTCGACCGCCTGGCGGGACTCGGGGCGGATCTCGTCGGCCAGGGCCAGCGCGCCGGCGACCTGCCCGTCGACGAGCACGTGCAGGACGATCGCGCCCTGCTCGGCCCACGCTTGGGTCTGGGCCAGCGGGTCCGCGTGGTGCTCGGTGAGCATCCGGGGCCCGCCGACGGCGACGTCGTGCCCGTCGACGGTGGCGCGGACCCCGACCGCGGTGCTGGCCCGGAACTCACTCGCCCGCGCGGCCCGCACGGAGCGGGCGGTGGCGGCGGCGGTGATGGCGCGGGCGAGCGGGTGCTCGCTGTCGGCCTCGGCGCCCGCGGCCAGGGCGAGGAGCTCGTCCTCGGTGCGGGTGCCCGTCACGGCGATGTGGGTCAGGGCGGGCTCGCCCTTGGTCAGGGTGCCAGTCTTGTCGAACAGGACGGTGTCGACGGTGCGCATCTGCTCCAGGGCCATGCGGTCCTTCACGAGCACCCCGCCGCGGGCGGCGCGTTCGGTGGCGATGGAGACCACCAGCGGGATGGCCAGGCCCAGGGCGTGGGGGCACGCGATCACGAGGACGGTGATGACGCGGATCCAGGCCGTCTCCGGGGTGCCCCAGGTCAGCCACGCGGCCAGCGTCAGGGCGGCGGAGCCGAGCGCGAACCAGAACAGCCAGCCGGCGGCGGTGTCGGCCAGGCGCTGGGCGCGGGTGGAGGAGGACTGGGCCTGCTCGACGAGGCGGCGGATGCCGGCCAGGGCGGTGTCGTCCCCGACGGCGTCGATGCGGACCCGGATCGCGGAGTCCGTGGCGACGGTCCCGGCCACGACGTGGTCGCCCGCCGCGCGCCGGACCGGGCGGGACTCCCCGGTGATCATTGACTCGTCGACGTCGGCGGACCCGTCGACCACGACGCCGTCGGCGGGCACCCGCCCGCCGGGGCGGACGATCACGACGTCCCCGAGACGCAGGTCGGCGGGGGCTACGACGGTGATGGTGTCCCCGTCGACGCGCTCGGCCTCGTCGGGCAGCAGCGCGGCCAAGGAGTCCAGCGCGGAGGACGTCTGGGCCAGGGACCGCATCTCGACCCAGTGCCCGAGCAGCATGATGACCACGAGCAGCGCCAGCTCCCACCAGAAGTCGAGCTCGTGGGACAGCACCCCGACGCTCGAGCCCCAGGACGCGACGAACGCGACCGTGATGGCCATGCCGATGAGCAGCATCATCGCGGGCTTGCGTGCCCGCAGCTCGCTGACCGCCCCGACCAGGAAAGGTCGCCCGCCGACGAGATAGATGATCGTGCCGAGAACCGGGGAGATCCACTCGATCGCGGGTGCGTCGGGCAGCTGGTACCCCAGGAGCGCCGCGAACATCCCGCTGGCCAGCACTGTCGGGACCGCCAGCACGAGCGCCCACCAGAACAGCCGCCGGAACTGCCCGACGTGGTCCCCGTGCCCGCCATGGCCGCTGTGCCCGTGCTGGTGCCCACCCGCGGGCGCCGCCCCCTGGTGGTCGTGATCGTGGTGGGCGTGGGCGGTGTCGGTGTGGCCGTGCGCGCCGTGGTCGGGGTGGTGTTGGGCGTGCACCGGGTGCTCGCCGTGAGCCGCCGGCTCCGGGCCCGTGGTCACCGTCGCCGGCGTGCCGTGGTGGCCGTGGTGCTCGGCACCTGGCGGGGTGGTGTGGTGCTCGGGATGCGACGTGCTCATGGTCCGGCCCTCCTCGACGACCTACGCGCTACGGATACCCATGGGGGGTATGCCAGCGCAGAACGTGCCCCGGTGCGTGGGCATTCCCGCTCGGGCGGTCATGTCGCGGTGATCGGCACGTGCTGCGGCGTGTGGCACTCCCAGCGTGATCTCGCCGTGACATTCGCGCGAGGGGGCACCTAGGATCGACCCGCCCCACCCTCCTGGGGCGGCCTGAGGTGGATCGCCGAGTCCTGCCACCACCCGCGGTCAGTTCGAGTCCTGCTGGCAGGAGCGGGGGACCCACTTGTTGGGCATCCGTGCGGTGTCCTTGGGGTGAAGCCGGTCCAACCTGACCGGCCGGGTGTTCTCCAGCCCGAACCCGACAGCTCACCTCGTAGGCGTCTGGAGAGGTTCACCATGCCTTCGAGCGCCACCCGCGGCCGTCGCCGTTCACCGGGTCGCCCCACGACCTCTCTCGACGACCTCGCCACCGCGACCAGTGCGGGCCTGGCCACCGCGGGCCGCCGCTCGGCCGTCGCAGCAGCCGGGTCCGGGCTGCTCCTGTCGATGGTGGCCGTGCCCGCCTCGGCGCACGGGTCCGGCACGCACGCCGCCAGCGTCGCCGGCATCAACACCGCCGCGCTGACCGCCTCCGCGCACGCGCTGGTGCACACCTCCCCGGTCGTGACCGCCGCCCCCGACGCCGTCTGGGGCTTCGAGGCCCCCACGCTGACCGCGGTCGCCCCGCCGCCCGTCGTCGAGGCCGAGCCCGAGCCCGCGCCGGCAGATGCGTCACGCAGCGCGGCCCGCGCCGCGGCAGCCGAGCCCGCCGCGCAGGAGGCGCCCGCGGCCGAGGCGGAGCCGGTCGGTGCTGCGGTCCCCGCGTCGGCAAACGGCAACGCGATCGTCGAGATCGCGGCCCGCTACGTCGGCGTGCCCTACCTGTCCGGGGGAAGCACCCCGGAAGGGTTCGACTGCTCGGGGTTCACGTCCTACGTGTACGCCCAGGTCGGCATCACCCTCCCGCGCACGTCCTCCGCCCAGCGCGGCGCCGGCACCGTCGTCTCCCGCGCCGACGCCCAGCCGGGCGACCTCATCTGGTCCCCGGGGCACATCTCGATCTACGCCGGCGACAACATGCAGGTCGACGCCCCCCGCCCGGGCAAGACCATCCAGATCCGGGAGATCTGGCAGACCAACCCCACCTTCATCCGCGTCAGCTGACCCCGCAGGCGGCCGGGTGGACATCGACGCACCGCACCAGGTCACCCTCACCGGGCGTGAGCTCATGCTGCTGCGCGCCGGACTCAAGGCGTACCTGACGTCCTTCGACGCCCACCGCGCCCTCGACGGTGGTGCCACGCACCCCGAAGCCCAGTGGCGCGAGGTGCAGCGCACCATCGGCGAGCTCATCTGGCGGCTCGAGGAAGCCGGCGTCGAACCCGGGACCAAGCTGCAGCACAGCGCCGAGGCCGTCGACCCCGCGGCCCGCGAGACCTAGCCACCACCCGCGCGCGGTCAGCCCCTTGGGCTTGAACACCGACAAGACCATGGCGCCCAGCAGCACCAGCAGTACCAGCAGTGCAAGCACGACGTGCACCAACGGCGAGACCGAGCGCAGCGCGTCGAGGTCGCCGGTCGAGGTGTCGGTCGCGACCTCGGCCAGCGTGGCGAGGGTCTGGGTGTAGAGGACCAGCACGAACGTGGCCACCACGCCGAGTGCGCCGAGGTCGGCAGGCTGCTCGGTTCGTTCTCCGTCAACCTCGCGCGTCAGTCACTGTCTGACTGCTCGAGAGCTCCGTGGGAGCCATCGCAACCGCCGATTCCATGTTCCGTCCGGGCTGAGCAGGCGGTCATGTGAGGGGTCGGGTGGTCGCACAGCCAGACCGAGGCGGCGGGGCAGGGTCCAGGCGCAGATTTTTTCGAGCGCGCCAGGGGGCTTCGAGGCGGTGAACGGCCACCGCCGTCCGGGCGACCGCCGCCCGAACCCGCCACGCACGCCACCACCGTGGGGCAGGGTGGTGCGGCACCCCCGCACCGCACCCCCCGGAAGGCCCCTCATGGCGATCTCGTTCGACAAGCTCCAGACCCGCGCACCCGAGCTGGTCAACCTCGCCAAGAAGGCGCAGTTCAACCTCAGCAAGCACGACCTCGAGGGGCACGCCGCGAAGGTCGCGCTGTGCCTGGACCACTCGGGCTCGATGCGCGCGGCGTACGCGAGCGGGCAGATGCAGGCGCTCGCGGAGCGGGTGCTCGCGCTCGGGACGCAGCTCGACGACGACGGCTCGATCGACGTGTTCTTCTTCGGCACCGAGGCGTGGCACGCCGGCGAGCTCACGCTCGACGACTACCGCGGCGGCGTCGACCGGCTGCGCGCCGGGCGACACCTCGGGCTGACCGACTATGCGGGCGCGATCCGGGCGGTGCGGGAGCACTACGGGCTGACCGGTCCGGGCGCGACGGCGGACGTCCCCGTGTACGTGCTGTTCCTGACCGACGGCGCCCCGACGAGCCGCACGGCCGCGACGAACGAACTGCGCGACGCCTCGGGCAGCCCGGTGTTCTGGAAGTTCCTCAGCATCGGCGACGAGGACATCCCGTTCCTGCAGAAGCTCGACGACCTCTCGGGCCGGGTCGTCGACAACGCGGACTACCAGCCCGTCGGCGACCTCACGCTCGTCAAGGACCAGGCGCTGTTCGACCTGCTGCTCGTCGAGTACCCCGAGTGGCTCACCGAGGTGCGGGGGCGCGGGATCCTGCGCTGACCGGTGCGGGGTGTCGTCCGGACCGCCGTGCGGCGGTGAGAGGCTAGTGCGATGGCCCAGCTGAAGAGTCCTGCCGAGATCGACCAGATGCGACCCGCGGGCGCGTTCATCGCGCACGTCCTGACGTCGCTGCGGTCGGTCGCGGCCGTGGGCGTGAGCCTGCGCGACCTCGACGCGCACGCGCACGGCCTGATCCGCGAGGCCGGCGCGCACTCGGTGTACCTCGGGTACCACCCGTCGTTCGGCGCGATCCCGTACCCGGGCGTGCTGTGCACGTCGGTCAACGACGCCGCTCTGCACGGGCTGCCGTCCGACTACGTCCTGCGCGACGGCGACGTGCTGAGCATCGACTTCGCCGCGCAGGTCGAGGGCTGGGTCGCCGACTCCGCGCTGACGTTCCAGGTCGGCACGCCGAGCCCCGAGGCGACCCGGCTCATCGAGACCACGGAGCGCGCGCTCGCCGCGGGGATCGCCGCCGCGCAGCCCGGGGCCCGCATGGGCGACATCTCGGCGGCGATCGGCGAGGTCGGGCGCAGCGCGGGGTACGGGATCAACGCGGACTTCGGCGGGCACGGCGTCGGACGCACGATGCACGAGGAGCCGCACGTGCCGAACCTCGGGCGCGCCGGGTCGGGCCAGCGGCTCAAGGCCGGCCTCGTCATCGCGATCGAGCCGTGGTTCATGGCCGGCGGCGACGGCTACGTCATGGACCCCGACGGCTGGACGATCCGCTCCGCCGACGGCTCGCTCGCCGCGCACGCCGAGCACACCGTCGCGATCACGCCCGACGGCCCGGTCGTGCTCACGGAGCGCAGCGCCTGACGACGTGGTGGTGCGCTCGCGGGCGCACGGGTCGCGGACGGCCGGCACGGGAGCGTGCCGGCCGTCGTCGTGCCCCCGGCCCTCGCCCCGCCGTCGCCCGGTCGGCTCACCCCGCTCCGGCGGATGCTCCCGGTATGCCCAGGTCCGTCGGGTGAATGCTCACCCGGGTGAAGCCCGGGACGGGCGTGCCCGGGGTGCGCGCGCTAGCGTCGCCAGCGGGGGCAGGGATGGCGTGCGAGCGTCCGACCGGGGTGCTGCCTTCCGCGTGACCCGGCACAGGTGTCCGCCACCCCCGCGCGGGCACCGTTGGTCGAGCAGGGCACGGAGCGCACATGACCCACACCCCGGACGGCGACGTGGTCGCCGGTGTCGACGCGGGCGCGATGCTGTCGCTGGTCGACGAGCTCTCGGCGACCGTCACCGGGGACTTCTCGGTCCAGGACATCCTCCAGGAGCTCGCGGAGGGCGTCACCGACCTGCTCGGCCTCGCCGGCGCGGGCGTCTCGACGCCGAGCCGCACGGGCGAGCTCCTGGTCGTCGCGTACGCGACGCAGCGCCGCGTCGAGCAGCTCGACCGCGTCCAGGAGGCGCTCCAGGCGGGCCCGGCACCGGACGCGCACGCCTCCGGGCGCGTCGTGGCGGCGCAGGACCTGCGCACAGAGGGGACCTGGCCGCACTTCCAGCAGCGCGCGACCGAGCTCGGGCTGCCGAGCGTCACCGCGGTCCCGCTCCGCGCCCGCGGCGAGGCGCTCGGCGTCCTGACGCTCTACCGCGCGGAGCCGGTGGGCCTCGGGCGCGGCGAGCTGGCCGCCGTGCGGACGCTCGCGAACCTCGCGGCGTCGTACCTCGTCGTCGCGATCGACCGTGAGGCCGCCGCGCAGGCGCAGGGCGAGCTCGCGCACCAGGCCGCGCACGACCCGCTGACAGGGCTGCCGACGCGCCGCGTGTTCTTCGAGCAGCTCGACGAGGCGCTCACGCTCGTGCGCCGCGACCTGTCGACCGTCGGGGTCCTGTTCATCGACGTCGACGGCCTCAAGCGGGTCAACGACACGTACGGGCACGCCCTCGGCGACCAGCTCCTGCTCACGTGCGCCGAGCGGATCCGGGCGGCGCTGCGGCCCGACGACCTGCTCGCGCGGCTCGCGGGGGACGAGTTCGTGGTCGTGCTCGAGCACCTCGCGTCCGCCGACGCCGCGTGCGGGGTCGCCCAGCGCATCTGCGACAGCCTCGCGCTGCCCATGCTCACCGAGGGGCACCTCCTGCAGCCGTCCGCGAGCATCGGCATCGCCGTCAGCGACGAGCCCGGCGTGACGTCCGACCTGCTCGTGTCGCAGGCCGATGCGGCGATGTACCGGGCGAAGCGCCGGCGCAAGGGCAGCTTCCAGCTCTTCGACCCCGTCGTGCACGCGTCCGAGCAGGCCGAGGCCATCTCCTACGAGCAGCTGTCGAGCGAGCTCGAGACGGCGATCCGCGAGGAGCAGCTCGAGGTCCACTACCAGCCGATCCTCGAGATCATGGACCCGCGGATCGGCTCCGCGCGGCCCGACCCGCTCGCGGCGCCGGGTGCGCTGTACGCGGTCGAGGCGCTCGTGCGCTGGCGCCACCCCCGGCACGGCCTGCTCTCCGCGGGCGCGTTCATCGGGGCGGCGGTCCGCAGCGGGCTCATCGTCGAGCTCGGCGCGTGGGTCCTGCGCACCGCGTGCCGCCAGCTCGTCACGTGGGACGCGGTGCTGGGCCGGCGCGCGCCGCGGCGGCTCTTCGTCAACGTGTCGCCCGCCGAGCTGAGCGACCCCGGCCTGCTCGAGCGCATCACGCGCGACCTGTCCGCGGCGGGCCTCGCGGGCGACCGGCTCACGCTGGAGATCACCGAGAACGGGCCGCTCGACTCCTCGACGTTCCCGGCCGAGGTCATCGACGGCCTGCGCCGGCTCGGCTGCCACCTCGCGATCGACGACTTCGGCACCGGGCACTCGACGCTCGGCCGGGTCGTCGAGATCCCCGCGTCGGTGCTCAAGATCGACCAGTCCTTCAGCAACGCGCTCCCGGGCAGCGTCGAGTCGGCCGCGGTCATCTCGTCGGCGCTGCTGCTGGGCCACAACCTCCGGCGCACCGTCGTGGTCGAGGGCGTCGAGACCGAGGAGGCCCTGCGCGCGCTGCAGGAGCTCGGCACCACGCACTTCCAGGGCTTCCACCTCGCGCTGCCGCAGCACCCCGACGCGCTCACGGACGCGATCCTGGAGTCGGCCGGGGCGGGGGAGCGGCGAGCGCTCGGGCGGCTCGGGGCGTAGACGCGTCCGGCCACACTCCACGGGTGGCGTCGCGTTGACGGGCGGTCGGGCCGACGGCGCCGCCGGTGGTGCACCGGCGACGCGCCGTCGTCTCGCGTCAGCTCGGCGGGTACGGCGACTGGCGCAGCAGCCGCGCCAGGTGCGCGGTGTTGGCCGCGAGGGTCGCCGTCGTCGTGGCGGTCTCCTCCGGCGTCTCCTCGAGGTCCTGGTAGTCCGTCCCCTGCATCGCGGCGCCGACCCAGTAGGTCACGGCCGCGGCGGGGACGGTGAAGCCGACGTCGTTGAGCGCCTGGAACAGCTCGGCGCTCGTGTGGTGCGCGCCGTCCTCGTTCCCGACGACCGCCACGGCGGCGACCCGGCCGTAGGTGAGCAGGCGTCCCTGGTCGTCGCTCTCGCCGAGCTCGGCGTCGAGCCGCTCGAGCGCGCGCTTGGTCACGCTGGACGGCTGGCCGAGCCAGATCGGCGTCGCGAGCACGAGGATGTCGGCGGCCAGGACCTGCTCGCGGATCGCGGGCCAGGCGTCGCCCTCGCCCATGTCCTTCTCGACGCCCGGCTTGATGTCGTGGTCGACGAGGCGGATCACGGTGCCCGTGACGCCGTGCTCGCCGAGCGCGTCGAGCACCTGGCGGCCGAGGAGCTCGCTGCTCGACGGGGCGGGGGACGGGGTGAGGGTGCCGACGAGGACGACGGCGGTCAGGTCCGGGGTGGGGGTCATGCCCTCGATCCTGCGAGGGCACGCGTGATCCCGCGACCGGAGCCGGACAGGTGACCGGCTCGCGCGTGGCGGTGTGTGGGCGGCTGCGTCGAGACTGTGCGGCATGTGCGGCAGGTATGCGAGTACGCGGCGGGACGACGAGCTCGCCGACCAGTACCGGGTCGACCAGATCCTCGGTGAGGCACCGGGCCCGTCGTGGAACGTCGCGCCGACCGACCCGGTGCGCATCGTGCTCGAGCGCGTCGAGGACGAGCGCCCCCAGCGCCAGCTCCGCACCGTGCGCTGGGGCCTCGTGCCGTCGTGGGCGAAGGACCCGGGTGTCGGAGCGCGCATGATCAACGCGCGCATCGAGACCGTCACGGAGAAGCCCGCGTTCCGCAAGGCCGCTGCCCGACGCCGCGCGATCGTGCCGATGGACGGGTACTTCGAGTGGCAGAAGACCCCCGCACGCAAGGTTCCGTACTTCCTCACGGCGGCCGACGGCGCGCAGCACGGGCTCGCCGCCGCGGGCCTCTACGAGCTGTGGCCCGACCCGTCCCGCCCCGCCGACGACCCCGCGCGCTGGCTGTGGACCGTCACGGTCATCACGCGCTCCGCGACCGACGCCCTCGGGCACATCCACGACCGGACCCCGCTGCTGCTGCCCCCCGCGCTGTGGGACGAGTGGCTCGACCTCGGCACGACCTCGACCGACGACGTGCGCTCGCTGCTCGACGCGGTCCCCGAGCCGCACCTGCTCCCGCGTGAGGTCGGCCCGGCGGTCGGGAACGTGCGCAACAACGGGCCGGAGCTCGTTGCGCCCGCGGGGTGAACGCCCCGCGGGCGGTCGGGGGTCAGCGTCGCGGCGCCGGACGCCGGGGCTTGTACGACCCGGGGACCGGCGTCTCACCGCGGCGCTTCGCCCGCCGGTACGCCACGAGCATGCAGGGCCACCCGACGACCGCGGCGGGGTAGGCGAGGACGAGCAGGAAGCCCTTCAGGCTGTCGGGGTAGATCCCCGCGGCGAGCTCCTGGACCATCGGCCACCACACGAATGCGCCGCCGATCAGGAAGAGCGGCATGAGCCAGAACATGAAGAACCGCATGCCGAAGTGCCACTGGGTCTGGTCCGGGTCGTCGCCCGGGCGTCCGTCCTCGAGGGTGCTCTCCGGCTTCGTCGTCACGCGCCCACGATGGCGCGCGCGCCGGCGGTGCGCATCCCGAGCGAGGTGGTGAACCGGCTCAAGCGCGCAGGTCAGCGTGCCGAAGAGCCAGGACGTGACAGCTGCCGCGCCGTTTCCCCGGAGCCCGTCGGACGCCTCCCGCCGACCGCGTCCTGGTTTCCTGGCCCTCGCGCTCGCGGGCGTCCTGGGCCTGACGAGCGCGTGCGGTGCGGGGTCCGCCGGAGCTGCAGGTCAGGCGGCGCCGGCGAGCCCGACGTCGTCGCCCACCCCGGCGGCGACGGCACCTACCGTCGAGGAGCTCGCCGCCGCGCTCCCCGCGCCCGAGCTCGCGCCCGCGGTCGACGTCCTGGCGGTGACCGCGGCCGCCGTCCCGCAGACCGCGCTCGCCACGGCCGCGCTCCTCGAGGTCAAGGGCCGCGCACCCAGGACGGGGTACGACCGCGACCTGTTCGGCAGCGGGTGGGTCGACGTCGACCGCAACGGCTGCGACACCCGCAACGACGTGCTCGCGCGGGACCTCGAGCCGCAGACGTCCAAGCCCGGCACGCGCGACTGCGTGGTCCTCACCGGGACGCTCGCGGACCCGTACAGCGGCCGCACGATCGAGTTCGTCCGCGGGAACGCGACGAGCACCGCGGTGCAGGTCGACCACGTCGTGGCGCTGTCCGACGCGTGGCAGAAGGGCGCGCAGCAGTGGGACGAGGCGACGCGGACCCGCTTCGCGAACGACCCGATGAACCTGCTGGCCGTCGACGGGCCGCTCAACGCGCAGAAGGGCGACGGCGACACCGCGACCTGGCTGCCGCCGAACAAGCCGTTCCGCTGCGCGTACGTCGCCCGGCAGGTCGGCGTGAAGTACACGTACGGGCTGTGGGTGACCGAGGCGGAGCGTGCCGCGATGGTGAGCGTGCTGTCGGCGTGCCCGGACCAGCCGCTCCCCGAGGGGTCGACCGTCCCACCGCCCCCCGCCCCGGCCGAGCCCTCGCCCGCCCCGCTTGCGCCCGTCGTCGAGCAGCCCGTCGCCCCGCCGGTCGCCCAGGCACCCGTCGGCGCGACTCCGGTCGTGCCGCTCCCGGTCGTCCCCGCACCCCCCGCTCCCGAACCGCCGCCGGCCGCCGCGCCCGCACCGGCCGTCGCGTACAAGAACTGCGACGCCGCGCGGGCCGCCGGCGCGGCCCCGGTCCGCGTCGGTGACCCCGGCTACGGCAAGCACCTCGACCGGGACGGGGACGGGGTCGGCTGCGAGAGCTGAGCGCCGGCGCCGGCCTGCCGCACGCGCGCGGCGACGAGCCGCCCGGGAATGCGCGCCCGGGCCGGCGACGTTCCCGCCCGTGCCGTGGAGGCCACGGCGCAGGAGCCCGGGCGACCGGGCCGGACCCGGAGGCACCGCCCATGCGCGCAGCCCGGCACCACACCTACGGCGACCCCGACGTCCTCACGGTCGAGGACGCCCCCGAGCCCCACGCGGGCCCGGGCCGCATCCGGGTCCGCGTGCGGGCGGCCAGCGTCAACGCGTTCGACTGGAAGCTCCGGGCGGGCTGGTTCCAGGAGCGCATGCGGCTCGACCTCCCGGCGATCCCCGGCAAGGACGCGGCCGGCGTCGTCGACGAGGTCGGCGAGGGCGTCACGGGCGTGCAGGTCGGCGACCGGGTGTTCGGACTCGGCGACGCGACCACCGCCGATCACGCGGTGCTGAGCACGTGGGCTGCCGCCCCGGACGCGTGGTCGGACGAGCAGGCCGGCGCCGCGGGCCTCGTGGCCGCGACCGCCGGGGCCGTGCTCGACGCGCTCGGGGACCTCGACGGGAGGACGGTGCTCGTCGAGGGTGCGGCCGGCGGCGTCGGGAGCGCAGCCGTCGAGCTCGCCGTCGCCCGGGGTGCGCGCGTCATCGGCACCGCGAGCGAGCGCAACCACGAGTTCCTGCGCTCCCTCGGCGCGACGCCGACGGTCTACGGCGACGGGCTGGCGGAGCGCGTGGCGGCGCTGGCTCCGGGCGGCGTCGACGCCGCGCTCGACACCGCGGGCTCGGGGTCGCTCGCGGAGATCGTGGCGATCGTCGGCGACCCGGCGAGGGTCGCGACCGTCGCCGACTTCGGTGGCGGCCGGCTCGGGGTGACCGTCACCGGCTCCGACGACGCGTCCGCCGCGACTCTCGAGGCCGCCGCCGAGGCCGGGGCGCGCGGGACCTACACGCCGCGCGTCGAGGCAGCGTTCCCGCTCGACCGGGTCGCGGAGGCCCACGCGCACGCCCAGGGCGGGCACACGCAGGGCAAGCTCGTCGTCACGCTCTGACGCACGGCCGGACGGCCCCGCCCCCGGCTGTGCGCCGGCCGCGGGGGTCGTGCGCGTCCGACGGGCAGCCGCCGGCGCCCGTCCGGACCCGTGACCGCAGTGCGCCGGCTCGAGCGTCGAGCGTCAGCGCGTCTCGAACGCCCGCGCCATCGCCCGCTGCTCCTCGAGCACCTGGCTCATCCGCGTCTGCACCTCGTCCATCCGCCCGATCGTCGCGGTGATGGCCTGGATGCCGCGCGCGACCGTCGCGGTGTTCGTCTGGATGTCCTCGACGCGCTCGCCGACGCGCCCGGTGGCCACGGTCGTCTCGCCCGCGAGCTCCTTGACCTCGGTCGCCACGACCGCGAACCCGCGCCCGGCCTGGCCGGCGCGCGCCGCCTCGATGGTCGCGTTGAGCGCGAGCAGGTTCGTCTGGTCGGCGATGGAGGTGATGACGCGGATGACGTCGCCGATCGCGGCCGAAGCGTCGCTGAGCGCCTGCACCTCGCCCGCGATCGCGGACGCCTGCGCGACGGCGTCGAGCGCGACGGCACCGGCCTCCGCGGCGCTCGCGGACAGCTGCTCGACGCTGCCCAGCAGCTCGGTCGCCGCGACCGACTCGCGCGCGGCGCGCCGCAGGATGTCGAGGCGCTGCGACACGAGGCGCGCGACGTTGCGCAGCGCGCCCCGGCGGCTGCCGGACAGCTCGATCGTCTCGGTCGCGAAGAAGTCCATCGTCCCGATGACCGCGCCGTCGACGATGATGGGCAGGCACACGCCCGAGCGCACGCCGGCCCGCTGCGCCGCGGGGGCGCGCACGCAGTCGGTCAGCTCACCGAGGTCCGGGACGAAGACGAGGTCACGCGCTCGCCACGCGCGCCCGGAGAGCCCGACGCCCTCCGCGAAGCTCGCACCGAGGGTGACGCGCCGGAACTCGTCCCCGGCGGTGCCCGACTCGACCGAGAACCGCAGCACGCGCGCCGCGGGGTCGAGCGCCCAGAACGACCCGTACGCCCATCCGAACTCGGACCGCACCGCGTCGAGGGCGGTCTGCACGGCGGACTGCTCGTCGAGCTGCGACCCGACCTCGGCGACGACCGTCGTGACGGCCATCTGGTCGCGGGCCGCCTCCTCGAGCGTCTCGGCGGACTCGAGCATCGCGAGCGTCTGCGAGACGACCTGCGCGAGCGCCCGGAGCACCGCCGGGCGGGTGGCGCTCGTCGTGCCCGGCCGGGACGAGAGGAAGTCCATCATCATGACGACGCGGCCGTCGCGGCGGATCGGCAGCGCCATCGCGCCCCGGGCGCCGGCCCGCAGGCTCGCCTCGCCGCGCGCGCAGTTGGCCGGGTGGTCGCCGAGCTCGACGAGGTCCACGATCTCGTCGCTCGCGAGCGCGACGCCGCACAGCCCGAACCCGCGCGTCATGCGGTGCGTCGTCGTCATCCGGGTGAGGTCCGCGCCGAGCGAGCCGGTCTGCGCGGCGAGCTCGAGCTCGTCGGACCCCTCGCGCACGCGCCACGCCGACGCGTAGTCGAACCCGAACCCGCTCCGGACGCTCTCGAGCACCGCCTCGACCCCGGCGCACGACGAGCCGACCTCGCCCAGCTTCTCGACGACGGCGCCGAGCGCGTCGACCTCGGCCGAGGTCCGCCGCGCGTCCTCGTGCGCCGCCGCCTGCGGCTTCCGCCTCGTGAGCACGCCCACCGGGTCCCCCTGTCGTCGCGGCAGGGCGTGGCGCCCTGTCCTCGCCAGGGCGCGGTGCCGTGGCGCCTGCCCATCGGCGGCCGGGCGGCGCATGTGAGGTGCTGGCCCCAGCGGGCCCTGCGCGCCCGCCGCGCCGACCCGGTGGCGGCCCGTGTGCACGGGTGCCCGGGGGCCGACGCGACGTGCGCTCCCGGTCCGGCCGTGCGGTCACGGCCGGCGGGCTCGCACCCCGAAGCCGGGCGGCTCGGCGACGTCGGCGAGGTCGACGAACCCGGCGCCGCCGAGCGCGGCGCGCACGCGCGGGACGACGCGGTCCGCCGGGGTGGGTCCGCCGGCGCCGTAGAGCACGTGGAGCACCGCCCCGGGGCTGAGCACGCGGTGCAGCACGGCGGCCTCGGCGGGTGCGTCGTCGACCCAGAAGACGTTGACGTCGACGGTGAGCGCCACGTCGACGCGGCCGCCGAGCGCCCCCGTCACGTCCGCCGGGTCGAGGTCCGCGAGCGCCCGCCCGAGCACCGCGAGGCGGCCGGCCTCGACGTGCGGCGCGTTCCGCTCGGCGGTCGCCCGCGTCGCGGTGGGGGAGCGGTCGACGGCGAGCAGCCGGCCTGTCGTCAGGGCCGCGCAGATCAGCCCGGCGGACACCCCGGGGCCACCGCCGACCTCGAGCACGTGCTCTCCGCCGCAGAGCCCGAGGCGGTCGACGGCCCAGCGCACGCGCTCGGGGACGTTCATGCGTCCGGTGTACCGCCCAGGTCTCACCCGGCGCCAGGTATCTCGCGGGCCGCGCCCGCCTCCTCCTGGGGTGCCGGGCTCGTTCTGCCGGGGGGCGCACGGGCCCGGCAGCCAGGTCACCCGGCGCGCCTGCTGCGGCGGCACCGGGTCGCAGGACCGCGCGGGGGGCGGCACGGTCGCCCGTCGCCGCGGGGGTCAGTCGGCTCCCGCGGCGCGGGCGAACCGTGCGGAGAGCTCGCGGGCCGCGTCGCGCAGCTCGGGCGGGCCCAGGATCTCGACCTCGCAGCCGAACATCCCGAGGTAGGCGGCGAGCCCGCCCCACGACCACGAGCCACTGACGACCCGGCAGCGGTCGGGGCCCAGCGGCTCGACGACGGACTGGCCCCAGGCCCACCGGGCGATGGTGTCGGCCGGTGCGTGCAGCACGGCCTCGCCCGTGCACGCCCAGCCCGTCCCCGCGAAGCGCTGCGCGACGAAGCCGGCGACGTCGCCGCCGGGCAGCTCGCGCGGCGTGAAGCGCGGGCCCGTGGGCGTGCGGGGCGTCAGGCGGTCGACGCGGAACGTGCGCCAGTCGGCGCGGTCGAGGTCCCACGCGACGAGGTACCAGCGCCCGCCCCACGTCACGAGGTGGTGCGGCTCGACGCGGCGTGGCGGCACGGGCGCCGGGTCGGCCGGGCCCCGGTCGGCGCGGTCGGTCGGGGTGCCGTCGCCGCTCGGCTCGGCCAGGTCGCGCGGGACGGCGTAGTCGAGGCGCAGCACCTCGCGGGCGCGCACCGCGGCGCCCACGGCGACGAGGACGTCGGCGTCGACGCTCGTGCGTGCGGCGCCGGGCCGGCTGACCGCGGTGACCTGGAGCGCGTCGACCCGGGTCCGCAGCCGCGCGGGCATGACCTGGCGGACGGTCGTGAGCGCGCGCAGGGCCGCGTCGTCGACCCCGTCGACCCCGGTGTGCGCGGTCTGCAGCGCGACGGAGACGGCGACGGCCTGCTCGTCGTCGAGCAGGAGCGGCGGCATCTCGGCCCCGGCGCCGAGCCGGTACCCCCCGTCGGGTCCCTTGGTCGCGCGCACCGGGTAGCCGAGGCCGCGCAGGCGGTCGACGTCGCGCCGGACCGTGCGTGGGCTCACGCCGAGGCGCCCGGCGAGCGCGTCGCCCGGCCAGTCGCGGCGCGACTGCAGGAGCGAGAGCAGCGTCAGCAGCCGGGCGGAGGGGTTCGCGGCCTCGGTGGTCATGTGCCCATCATGCGTCCGGTAGCGGACAGGATCCGGCCGCTTCTGCCGAGAGAGTGGGGCGTGCCGGCACCACCCGACACCGCTGTGAAGGAGCACCATGATCCGCACGAGAGGGCTCACCAAGGACTTCCCCGTGAGCCGCACCGAGACCGTGCACGCGGTCCGGGGCATCGACCTCGACGTCGCGCCCGGCGAGCTCGTGGCCGTGCTCGGCCCGAACGGCGCGGGGAAGACGACCACGATCCGCCTGCTCACGACCCTGATCCGGCCGACCGCCGGCACGGCCGAGGTCGCCGGCCACGACGTCGTCGCGGCGCCCGAGAAGGTCCGGCGCAGCATCGGCTACGTCGGCCAGGGCAACGGCGCGGGCCACCAGCAGCGCGTCCGCGACGAGCTGGCGACGCAGGGCGCGATCTACGGCCTCGACCGGCGCTCCGCGGCGCGGCGCGCCGACGACCTGCTCGACGCCCTCGACCTCACCGAGCTCGCGCGGCGCAAGGTCGCCGACCTCTCCGGCGGTCAGCGGCGGCGGCTCGACGTCGCCCTCGGGCTCGTGCACGCGCCCGGCCTGCTGTTCCTCGACGAGCCGTCGACGGGCCTCGACCCGCACAACCGCGCGAACCTCTGGGAGCACGTCGCCCGCCTGCGCGCCGAGCACGGCATGACAATCGTGCTGACGACGCACTACCTCGACGAGGCCGACCAGATGGCCGAGCGCGTCGTCGTCGTCGACCACGGCCAGGTCATCGCCGACGACACGCCGGCCGCGCTCAAGCGGGACCTCGCGGGCGACCGGGTGAGGGTCCGGGTGCCCGACGTCGGCGACGCCGCGATCGTGGCCGCCCTCGTCGAGCGGGTCCCCGGCGCGCGGGAGGTCACGGTGCGGGGGGCCGAGGTCGCCGCACGGGTCGGCGACGGCGCCGGTGCGGTCCCCGGGCTCGTGCGCGCCGCCGCCGACGCGGGCGTACTGCTCGCCGCCGCGGAGTCGGTCACGCCGACGCTCGACGACGTCTTCCTCGCGCTCACCGGGCGCACCCTGCGCGAGAGCGCCGCGGCGCCCGCGCCGACCTCCACCGACGGCTCGACCAGCAGCGACGTGCGCGTCGCCCGGAAGGACGCAGCATGAGCACCCCGACCACGACCCCCACCTCGACGGTCCCCGACCCCGGCGCCCTGTCCGCGGGTACCGCCGCACCCCGGACGGCCGCGCGGCGCAGCTGGACCGGTGACGTCGTGCTCGTCATGACGCGCGAGCTCCGGCCCCTCGTCCGCGAGCCGTTCACCGTCGTGTTCGGCCTCGTGCAGCCGATCGTCTTCCTCGCGCTGTTCGGGCCGCTGCTCGCCGGGTCGGTCGGCGCCGGGCTGCCCGGCGGCGACGTGTGGCTGTGGTTCGTCCCGTCGATCCTCGTGATGACGACCCTGTTCGGGTCGTCGACGACCGGGTCGAACCTGCAGTTCGAGATGCAGACCGGCGCGCACGAGCGCCTGCTCGTGACCCCGCTGCCGCGCTCGGCGCAGCTCGTCGGGCGCTCGCTCAAGGAGATGGTGCCGATCGTCGTGCAGTCGCTCGTCGTGATCGCCGTGATGCTGCCGTTCGGGTTCGCGCCCGACGCCCTCGGTGCGGTCCTCGGGCTCGTGCTGATCGCCGTGCTGGGGGTCGGCCTCGGGTCGCTCTCCTACGCGCTCGCGATCGCCGTGCGGTCCAACGAGTGGATGTTCTGGGTCGTCCAGCAGACCGTGCTGTTCCCCGCGCTGATCCTCTCGGGGATGCTGCTGCCGCTCGAGGCGGGCCCCCGGTGGATGCAGGTTGCCGCGCAGGTGAACCCGATCTCCTACGTCGTGGACGCCGAGCGTGCGCTGTTCGCAGGGGACCTGGGCTCGACGACCGTGCTGTGGGGTGCCGTCGCGGCGCTCGCGACGGCGGCCCTCGGGCTCTGGGTCGGCGTCCGGACGATCGTGCGCAGCACCGACTGAGGGGCGACGCGCCGCGAGGCCGACGCGCCGACGGGCTGGCGCGTCGGCCTCGACGCGCGCAGGATGAATGCGACACACCGGGCGGTCGTGACCTGCGCTGCGACCGCTCGCCGCACGGAGCAGGGGGGCTCATGAACGCACGAGTTCGGACCACGGCGCGTCGGATCGGGCGGGGAGCTCGCGTCGGTGCGGGCCTGACCGTGGCTCTCGCCGCGACCCTCGCGCTCTCGGGCGCCGCGCCGGCCGTCGAGCCGCGGGCGACCGAGTCGGCCGTGCGCGACGGGTCGCTCTCGGCGGCCCCGAAGCCGTCCGCGTCGCCCACGCCGTCGCCGTCCCGGACCCGCGCCCCGCGCGTCGCCGTCGACGACGAGGACCTGCTGCCGCCCGACACGGAGGACGTGGCCCCGGACCCGCGGGCCGACCGCTCCCCGCGCGCCGGCACGTCGCCCCGCTCCGGCACGCAGGCCCGGCCCGGGAAGTCGACGACGAAGGGGAAGTCCACCACCGGACGGACGCCGAACCGCGGCACGGCGCAGCGCGGGTCCACGCCGAAGAACACCGCCAAGCCGTCCGCGAGCCCGACGGCAACCCCGGCGCCCACCGCGTCGCCGTCGCCGACCGCGTCCCCGACTGCCAGCCCGACACCGACCCCCACCCCGACCGGGTCGCCCACGCCGACGCCGACGCCGACCCCCACCCCGACGCCACCGGTGACCGGTCCGGTCGTGCTGCCCGGCGGGGTCTCCGGGCTCCCGTTCGGCGTCTGCGGCTCGCTCGTCGCCGAGGCGCCCAGCAACCCGACGGTCGGCCGCGACACGCTGGCGTTCGCGTTCACCGCCGCGATCCCGACGCCGGCGCCGACCCCCGCCCCGACGGCGACCCCGACGGGCACCCCCGCCGCCACGCCGGCCGTCGCCGCGACGGGGACGGGCACGCCCGCCGCCACCGAGACGCCGGCCGCCACGGACACGCCGACGCCCACCCCGACGCCGACCGGCACCCCGACGCCGACGCCCCCGCCGACCCTCCTCGCCGGCCAGCCGCTCACCCTCACCACCGACTACCGGTGGACGCTCCCGCAGCACCGGCTGCGCTCGCTCCTGCCGGAGCACGGCGCACGCGTCGCGGTCAGCAAGGACGGCGTCGTCGTCGCGACCGGCTACCTCGACGACGGCACGGGCGTCCCGCGCACGGACCAGCGCCGCGTCCTGAGCACCCAGCAGCTCACCGGCACGCTCCCGCTCACGGTCTGCGCGCCGGACGGCGAGCCGGGTGACGTCACGGCCGGGCGCGACCTGCCCACGGGCGACTACGAGGTCCACGCGGTGCTCGACTACCTCGGCGTGCCGTTCGCGTTCCCCGACCCGCTCGGGGCCGACCCGCTCGAGGGTCAGCCCGCCGGCGACCTCGTGTCGGACCCGGGGGCGTGGGGCGCGACGCTCGTGTCGACGACGTCGGTGCGGTTCACGATCTCCTGACCTCCGCCCGCCCGGGCGGCCGGCACCGGCACGTCCGCGGCGCCGGCTGGGTCAGCGGCCCGCGGTGAACGTGGCGGCGACCTCGAGGAGCAGGCGGGCGCCGAAGCCGGTGGCGCCCTTGGTGCGCCACGCGTCGTCGGTCTCCGAGCGCATGGTGCCGGCGATGTCGAGGTGCGCCCACGGCACGTCGCCGACCCACTCGGCGAGGAACAGCGCCGCGGTGATCGCCCCGGCGTGCTCGCCGCCGAGGTTCTTGATGTCGGCGACCTCCGAGTCGAGCTGGCGGCGGTACCGCCGGTCGAGCGGCAGGCGCCAGACCCGCTCGTCGGTCCGTGCGGCGGCGGCCTGGACGAGCCCGACGAGGTCGTCGTCGTTGCCGAACACCCCCGCCGTGAGGGTGCCCAACGCAGCGAGGCAGGCACCTGTGAGGGTGGCGACGTCGATGATCGCGTCGACGTCGTCCTCGCGCGCCAGGGCGATGGCGTCGGCCATCACGAGCCGTCCCTCGGCGTCGGTGTTGACGACCTCGATGGTGCGCCCGCTGCGCGTGGTCAGGATGTCGCCGAGCTTCGTCGCCGAGCCGGAGGGCATGTTGTCGGTGCACGCCAGGTAGGCGCTCACGGACACGGGGACCTCGAGGTCGCGGAGCGCGGTCATCGCCGCGAGCACCGCACCCGCGCCGGTCATGTCCGCCTTCATCGCGGCGTGCATCGCGTTCGAGGGCTTGAGGCTGATGCCGCCGGAGTCGTAGGTGATGCCCTTGCCGACGAGGCCCAGGTGACCGCGCGAGCCGCCGGCCGGGGTGTGGCGCAGCACGACCATGCGGGGCTCGACGACCGACCCGGCGTTGACCCCGAGCAGACCCCCGCAGCCGAGCTCGACGAGCGCGGCCTTGTCGAGCACGCGGACGTCGAGCCCGTGCTCCGCCGCGAGCCGGACCGCGACGTCCGCGAGGTCCGGCGCGGTGAGGTGGCTCGCCGGGGTGCTCGCGAGGTCCCGGGACAGGCTGGCGGCGCGTGCGAGGACGAGCCCGCGGTCGGCCCCGCGCCGGGCGTCGTCCGCGTCCGCGTCGTCGACCAGCAGCACGATCTCGCGGACGGGCACGGCGTCCGGCTCCGACCGCAGGACGTCGTACCGGTAGCGGCCGAGCAGGACGCCCTCGACGACGGCCTGCGCGGCGCCCTCGACCGACGGCCCTGCCGCGGCCAGGTCGGTCGTGAGCACCGCGTCCCGCCCGGCGGCCCGCGCGAACGCCGCGGCCGCGTCGCGCACGGCGGCCTCGTCCGGGGCGTCCCCGACCCCGGTCGCGATCACCGCGCCACCCTCGCGGGGCAGGATGAGCGTCTCGCCGACCCCGGCCTTGAAGCCCCACTCGACGAGCCCGGTGCGGTCGAGCGGGATCCCGGACGGGACGTCGCCGGTCGCGGTCACGGCCAGCCCGAGGGCGCGCCCCGGATCGGTCCCGGGCGGCGCCACCCGGACGGAGACCGCGTCGAGCAGCGCGCGTGAGGGCGTCGGGTCGAAGGTCATGTCGTGCTCCTCAGGTCGGCCAGATGACGGGGACGAGCACGATCGCGACGACGAACCAGGCGAGCGTCGTGACCAGGCCCAGCTTCCAGTAGTCGGAGAACCGGTAGCCGCCCGAGCCCATGACGATCATGTTGGCGGGGGTGGCGATCGGGGTCAGGAAGGAGGCGGCGCCGGCCACCGCGACGAGCATGAGGACGGGCGCGACGGCGATCCCCGCCTCCTCGGCCATCGCGACGGCGACCGGGACGACGATGAGCACGGTCGCGGTGTTGTTGACGACCTGCCCGAGCAGCACCGTGAGCACGAACAGCGCCGTCAGGACCACGCGCGGGCTGCTGTCCCCGACCGCGCCGATGAGCCACCCTGCGACGAGGTCGGCGGCCCCGCTCGAGGAGATCGCCACCGAGAGCGGGATGAGCCCGCCGACGAGCACGACCGTCTGCCACGAGACGGCCCGGTACGCCTGCGGCACGCCGACGACCCCGGTCACGACCATCGCCGTCGCTCCGACGAGGGCGGCGACCGCGGGCGGGACCGCTCCGCTGGCCAGCAGGCCCACGGTGGCGACGAACACGGCGATCGCCCGCCACGCCTTCGCGCCCAGCGCCACGGTCTGCCGGCGGACCAGGGCCGGGTCGTCCGTCACGAGGACGTCCGCGTCGCCGGCCAGCGCCTCGACCGCCGGCCACGCGCCGTGCACCAGCAGCGCGTCGCCCTCGGCGAGGTGCACGCGCCGCGCGCCCACGTCGCGACCGAGCCGGCGCACCCCGAGGACGGTGACCCCGGACCGCACCACGCCCGGGAAGACGACCTCTCCCAGGAGCCGCGACCGGGGACGCACGACGAGCTCCGCGACGCCGACCTCCCGCCCGAGCAGCGCCTCCCGGGTCTGCCGCGTCAGTGGCGTCGTCGCGACGGCGAGCGCGTGGCCCTCGACGAGCGTCGCTATCCCCGCGTTCTCGCCGCTGACCACCACGACGTCCCCGACCTGCAGGTCGGCCCCGGCTCGGCGGGGCCGCCCGATCCGTGCTGGACCCCGATCAGGGTCACGCCCGCCGGGACGTCGACCGCGGCGCACGGCCGCCCGACCACGTCGGACCCCGCCTGCACGCGCAGCCGGAAGAACCCGACGTCGAGCGCGTAGTGCTCGACGAGCGTCTCCACGTGACGGGAGAAGTCGGCGGGCAGGACCGAGGGGGTCCGCTCGGGGAGCAGCCGGCGCCCCGCGACCAGGGCCACCGCGACCGTCACGACCACGAGCGGCAGCCCCACGAGCCCGAACTCGAAGAACCCGAAGCGCTCACCGGTCGTCTCGGCGAGCGCGTCGGACACGATGACGTTGACCGTGCTCCCGGACAGCACCAGCAGGGCCCCGGCGCTCGCCGCGAACGCCAACGGCATCAGCAGCTGCGAGACGCTGTGCCCGGACCGCCGCGCGGCGAGCACGACGACCGGCAGCAGCGCGGCCGCAGCGCCGTTGGGCGTCACGAGGGCGGCCATCACGGCCGCCATCGCCATGAGCCCGACGAGGAGCTGGCTGCGGTCGTCGCCGGCACGGGTCATGAGCTGCTTGCCCGCCCAGGCGGTGACCCCGGACGACTCCAGGCCCTCGCTCAGGACGAAGAGCGACGCGATGAAGACCACGACCGGGTCCCCGAACCCCGCGAGGGCCTGCTCCGCCGTGAGCAGGCCCGTGACGTACAGGCTCAACGCCGTCAGGATCGCCACCACGCCGACGGGCAGCCGGTTCCACACGAACAGCACCACGCACGCCGCGAGGACCACCAGGCTGGTCGTCGCGTCCGACATGGTGGCCCTTCTGTGCTCGGCCGGCGTGCGCGAATTGGCCCCACGCTAAAGCACGTCCGCCCGCGCGTCACGGGTGGGGTCGCTCGCACCGTGCGCTCCGTCGGTCGTCCGCAGAGATTCCCGGGAATCACCGCCCGAAAGGGCGGGCCCGCGCTGCGGCGGCGCTGTTACGTTCGTTTCGGCTGAACCGTCCTGGACATGGAGGAGGCCTTCGTGCGCGCTGCAGTCGAGGGCCGGTCGAGAGCACCGTGATGCCGACGGCGGCTGCGGGGGAGCGGACGAATCTGCGCGTCCTGGGCGTCCCGCCACCCCGTCTGCCACCGCCGACCCTGACCGGAGCGCGTCGTCGTGCTAACCCGGGAATTGCGCTCACGAGCTGATTTCTCGGGTCGGCCCAGCGCGCTCCGGGAAGAATGCCGGGAACACCTACGTCCCCGCGACCCGGGCTCGGGTCGTACGACGCATGGAAGCGCGGCGGGGAATACGACCTCGGCAGATTTCACCGACCCGCCGACCGGAATCGGGCCGACCGACGTGCCGCCCCTTTCCGCACAGCAGCAAACCCCGGAGCCGTGCCGCCCGCCTCGTCGCCATCGTGGGTACCGGCCGCCGGACAGCCGCCCGAAGGAGCCGTCATGAGCACCGCACGGACCGCGCGACCCGCCACGCCGACCCCGACCGGGCGACCGCGCGCGCGACGGCTGCTCGGCACCGCGGCGCTGCCGCTCGTCGTCGTCGTGCTGCTCGCGGCCTGCGCGTCCGCCTCGGGGTCGACCGCAGGGGACGAGCTCGCCGGCCGGAGCTTCGAGTCGACGGACGTCGAGGGCCGCACCCTCGTCGAGGGCACGGTCATCACGCTGATCGTGCGTTCCGACGGGGTGAGCGTGAACGCCGGCTGCAACACGCTCTTCGGGGACGCGACGTGGGACGACGGCGTCCTGCGGGCGCCCCAGCTCGCGAGCACGATGATGGCCTGCGACGCGGATCTCATGGACCAGGACCAGTGGCTCGTCGCCCTGCTCGAGGGCTCGGTGCCGTACGAGCTCGACGGCGACACGCTGACGCTCGGCGCGGCGGGCGAGCGGATCACGCTGACGGACGTGACGGCGTGAACCCCGTCCTGGCGTTCGTCGTGGTCATGGCCGTGTGGACGGTGAGCGACGTCGTCGCCAAGAAGACCCGGTCGCTGCTGTCGTCGTTGTTCGTCGCGTCGGTGATCTTCCTCGTCGGGTTCCTCACCGACGTGTTCCCGACGACCTGCTCTCGAGCTCCGCGCTGCTCGGGCTCGGCGGGGTGGTGGTCGGGTTCATCATCGTGCACCTCGGCACGCTGATCAGCATCGACGACTTCCGCCGGCAGTGGCGCACGCTCATCGTCGGCATCGTCACGGTGCTCGGCATCGGGGTCGCGCTGCTCGCGGCCGCCGCGCTCTTCGGCGACCGGGCGCCCGGCGGCTACGAGGGGGTCGCGAGCGCGCTGGACTTCGTGATCGCCGGCACGGGGGCCCTGAGCGGCGGGACGATCTCGGTGCTGATCGTGCAGGAGGCGGCGCTCGGCTACGGGCTGACGGCGGTCGCGATCTTCCCGGTGCTCATCGCCGCGCTGCAGGGCCTCGTCGGCTTCCCGCTGACGTCGGTGATCCTCCGTCGCGAGGCCCAGCGCCTCAAGCAGGAGTACCGCGCGGGCGACCTCCGGCCGGCCGCCGCCGTCGACGCGCGGGCCGAGACGGCCACCCGGCTCCCGGCAGCGCTCCGCACCACCGCGGGCACGCTGCTCGTCATCGGCCTCGTCGTCCTGGTGTCGATCGGGGTGAACGACCTCACGGACGGCGTGCTCAACACGTTCGTCGTCGCGCTGCTGCTCGGGATCACGCTGCGTGCGACCGGGGTCCTCAAGCCGTCGACGCTCGCGGGCATCGACGCGCTCGGGCTCATGATGATCTCGATCCTCATCCTGGTGTTCGCGCCGCTCGCCGGGGTGTCGCCGGCCGACGTGCGTGCGCTCGCGCTCCCGCTGCTGCTCGCCTTCGTGTTCGGGCTCGCCGGGATCGCGCTGTTCGCCGGGGTGACCGGCAAGCTCCTCGGGTACAGCGTGCCGATGTCGATCGGCATCGGGCTCACCGCCCTCTACGGGTTCCCCGGCACCCTGATCCTCAGCCAGGAGGCCGCGCGGGGTGCGGGCGAGACCCCGCAGGAGGTCGCGGCCATCGAGGGCGACATCCTGCCCAAGATGATCGTCGCGGGCTTCTCCACCGTCACGATCACGTCCGTGGTGGTGACGAGCATGATCGCGGGCGGGATCGGCCGGTAGCAGGGCGCGCGACGCCCGCGCACCGCCCGCGCGACGCCGGCGGACCGTGTGCCGAATGATGGGCGCATGAGCACCCCCTACCGCGTCATGACTGTCTGCACGGGCAACATCTGCCGCTCGCCGATGGCGGAGGTCGTGCTGCGCTCCCGGTTCGAGGACGCGGGGCTCGGCGACCGGGTCGTCGTCGACTCGACGGGGATCAGCAACGAGGAGCACGGCAACCCGATCGACCGGCGCGCGCGTGCGGTGCTCGCGGCGCACGGGTACCCGGTGCCGCACCGGACGGCGCAGCAGGTGCGGGCCGTCGACCTGCCGGCGCGCGACCTGGTGCTCGCGATGACGTCGGTGCACGCCCGCGCGCTGCGGCGCCTCGCCGCGGACCCGCGCGTGGCCGGGCGGGTCGTGATGTACCGCTCGTTCGACCCGGCGGCGCCGCACGTGGACGACGAGACGTCCGAGCACCTGCTCGACGTCGACGACCCCTGGTACGGCGGGCCGCAGGACTTCGAGACGTGCCTCGACGTGGTCGAGGCGGCGGCGGGCGCGATCGTCGAGCACGTGCGCGAGGAGCTCGACCGGCGTGAGACGGGCACGGCGTAGCGCTTCCCGAGATGCGGCTGCGCGAGCCGCGTGCCCACGATGGGACCTGGACGCACGACCCGGCACCCCCCTCCACCACCCCAGGGAGAACCATGCGCGCAGTCGTCTACCGAGGCCCCCGTCAGGTCGAGGTCACCGAGGTCCGGGACCCGCGGATCGAGGAGCCGACCGACGCGGTCGTCCGGGTCACGACCACGAACATCTGCGGCTCGGACCTGCACATGTACGAGGGCCGGACGACCGTCGAGGAGGGCAAGGTCCTCGGGCACGAGAACATGGGCGTCGTCGAGGAGGTCGGCCCCGCGGTCACGCGCATCAAGGTCGGCGACCGGGTCAGCGTGCCGTTCAACATCGCGTGCGGAACCTGCCGGAACTGCCTGCAGGGCTGGACGTCGTTCTGCACGCGTACCAACCCGACCGAGGGCGTCGACGGCGCGGCGTACGGCTACGCGAACATGGGCCCGTACGACGGCGGCCAGGCCGAGTACCTGCGCGTGCCGTTCGCGGACGTGAACCTGCTCGAGCTGCCCACGGGCACCGAGCACGAGAACGACTTCACGATGCTGAGCGACATCTTCCCGACCGGCTGGCACGGCACGGTGCTCGCCGGCCTGCAGCCGGGGGACGACGTCGCGGTGTACGGCGCGGGGCCCGTCGGGCTGATGGCCGCGCACAGCGCGCTGATCCGCGGCGCGGCGCGCGTGTTCGTCGTCGACAAGGAGCCGGACCGCCTCGCGCTCGCGGCGAGCATCGGCGCGGTGCCGGTCGACTTCTCCCAGGGCGACCCCGTCGAGCAGGTGCTCGACGCGACGCAGGGCCGGGGCACCGACTGCGGCGTCGAGGCCGTCGGCTACCAGGCGCACGACCACTCGGGCGAGGAGCACCCCGAGCTCGTGCTCGACAACCTCGTGCAGACGGTCCGCACGACGGGCGGCATCGGCGTCGTCGGCGTGTACGTCCCCGAGGACCCGGGCGCGCAGGACGAGGGCGCGCAGCAGGGGCGGGTCGGGTTCGACTACGGCACGTTCTTCACCAAGGGCCAGCACATGGGCACGGGCCAGGCGCCGGTCATGCGCTACAACCGCCAGCTGCGCGACCTCATCGTCGCCGGCCGCGCCACGCCGTCGTTCATCGTGTCGCACGAGCTGGGGCTCGACGAGGCCGTGCACGGCTACGACCAGTTCGACAGGCGCGTCGACGGCTGGACCAAGGTGCTGCTGCGGCCGGGGCAGGCCGCATGACCGGCGCGAGCAGGGCCGCCGCGGTGAGCTGGCAGGGCGACGACGGGTCGGGCTCGAGCGGGCAGGCGACCGACCAGCCCGTCGCGACCCTCGAGCTCGTGCACGCGTTCGAGGGCCCGATGCCGACGGGCGTCACGGTCTCGGCGCAGGGCCGCGTCTTCGTCAACTACCCGCTGTGGGGCGACGAGGTCCCGGCGACCGTCACCGAGCTGCGCGACGGGGTCGCCGTCGCGTACCCGGACGAGGCGTGGAACTCGCCGTCGGGCGACGACGACGCCGGGGCGTTCGTGTCCGTGCAGAGCGTCGTCGTGGACCCGGCGGACCGGCTGTGGGTGCTCGACACGGGCAGCCCGCTGTTCCAGCCGACGAAGCCCGGCGGCCCCAAGCTCGTGTGCGTCGACCTCGCGACCGACGAGGTCGTCCAGGTGATCACGTTCGACCCGTCGGTCGCGCTGCCGAGCACCTACCTCAACGACGTGCGGTTCGACCTGCGCCGCGGCGACGCGGGCACCGCGTTCATCACCGACTCCTCGGACTCGGGGCCGAACGCGATCATCGTCGTCGACCTCGCCACCGGCGAGGCGTGGCGCCGCCTGCACGAGCACGCGTCGACCAAGGCGCTGCCGTGGAGCGAGTTCCGGCCCGTCGTCGAGGGCCGGCCGATGGTCCAGCAGCCGTCGCCCGACGAGGACCCGCAGCCCGTCGCGATGGGCGCCGACGGCATCGCGATCAGCCACGACGGCGAGCGCCTGCTGTACTGCCCGCTCGCGTCGCGGCGGCTGTGGAGCGTCTCGGTCGACGCGCTCGTCGACCGCACGCTCGACGACGCCGCGGTCGCGGCCACGGTGGTCGACGAGGGCGACAAGGGCACGGGCGCCGACGGCCTCGAGACCGACGACCGGGGTCGCGTCTACGTCACCGCGTACGAGCACGACGCCGTCCTGCGGCGGCTGCCCGACGGGTCCTACGAGACGCTCGTGCACGACCCCCGGCTGCTCTGGCCGGACACGATGTCGGTCGCCGCCGACGGCCACCTCTACGTCACGGCCAACCAGCTGCACCGCCAGGCGACCTACCAGCGCGGCGAGGACCTGCGGAGCAAGCCGTACGCGCTGTTCCGCACGCCCGTCGACGCCGGGCCGGTGCGGCTCGTCGGGGGCGACCCGGCGTGACCGCGCCCGGTGCCTGGCGCCCGCGCACGCCCCCGCCGGGCGGGCGTGCGGCCGTCGAGCCGCAGCCCGGCCAGGAGTCGGTGTGGGACTACCCGCGCCCGCCGCGCGTCGAGCCGAGCGACGAGCACGTCGTCGTCCTGCTCGGGGCGTCCGTCGTCGCGGACACCCGCCGCAGCCTGCGCGTGCTCGAGACGTCGCACCCGCCGGCGTACTACCTGCACCCCGACGACGTCGCGCCCGCCGCCCTCGTCCCGGTTCCCGGCGCGACGTCGTGGTGCGAGTTCAAGGGCCGCGCGACGTACTGGGACGTCGTCGGGCACGACGACGCCGGTCGCGAGGTGCGCGCTCGGCAGGCCGCGTGGGGCTACGCGTCGCCGAGCCGCGGGTACGAGCAGCTCGCCGGGTACGTCGCGCTGTACCCGGGCCGCATGACCCGCTGCACGGTCGACGACGAGGTCGTCGAGGCGCAGGAGGGCGACTTCTACGGCGGCTGGCGCACGAGCCGGGTCGTCGGACCGTTCAAGGGAGCGGACGGCACGCGCGGCTGGTGACGGTGCGGCCGATGCGCTCGCACCCGCAGCCCTGGCGGACGCCTAGCGTGGGCCTGTGACGTCGACCGCGGGCTTCTCGGGCCGGAGCGGTGGCCGCGCCGTGCGCCCGACGCGCCGCCGGCTCCTGACGGCCGTGGTGTGGGTCGCGGTCGCGGTGTCGGCGTGGTTCGCTGTCGAACTGCTGCTGGGGCACGTCGACTGGCGTGCCGTGCGCGCGTCGCTCGGTCTCGTCTCCGTACCGTCCGCTGTCGTCCTCGTGGTGCTGCTGCTCGTGCGCCAGGTGCTCAGCGCGGCGCCCCTCGCCTACTACGTCCCGGGCCTCTCGCTGGTGCGTTCCGTCCAGAGCGACCTGACCGCGAGCCTGCTGGCGACGTTCGCCCCGACACCCTCGGACATCGTGGTCCGCGTCGCGATGTTCCGGTCGTGGGGTCTCGACCCCGTCATGGGCCTGGCGGGCAGCGCCATCAACTCGGTGAAGTTCTACACGATCCGGTTCGGTGCGCCGCTGCTCGGCCTGGTCCTCCTCGTGCCGCGCGGCGCGGACGTGGGGACGGTGTGGCCGGCGTTGGCCTCTGCCCTGGTCGCGGCCGTGCTGCTGACCGCGTTGCTGCTGCTCGCACGCGCGGACCACCTCGCCGCCTGGCTGGGCCGGACGGCCGCGCGGGCGGTGCGCCGGTTCCACCGTGCCGCCGACCCCGAGCGGTGGGCGTCGGTTCTGGTCGAGACGCGCGCCAACGCGGAGCGCGGGCTGCGGCGCGGGCTCGTGCCGTCGATGGTCGCCCTGACGGGCATGGTGCTCGCCGAGGGCGTGCTGCTCGTCGTCGCGCTGCGAGCCGTCGGTGTCGGGGCGGCCGAGCTGCCCTCCGTGGAGATCGTCGGACTCTTCCTGCTCCTGTTCGTCGTCACCGCCCTGCCGCTGTACGGGCTGGGGGTCCTCGACGCCCTGCTCGTGGCGGCGTGGGTCTCGGCGACGAGCCCCCAGCTCGAGCCGGAGCTGATCGCCGGCACCGTCGTGTGGCGTGTCGTGACGCTGGCGGGCATCTACGTGCTCGGGCTGGGAAGCCTCGCGCAGTGGCGCTGGGAGGAGCGAGGGCGCTGAGCCCTCGGCGCTGTCAGCGGCCGCGCGTGCGTCGCCGTCGCCTGCTCAGGGCGCCGATCACGGCGCCGGCGAGCGTGGTGAGGAAGAGGACGAACCAGAGCGGTGACGTCATCTCCAGGAACAGCAGGTGGATGCTCACGCGCTGGCGGTTCTGCGCGATCAGGGAGACGACGAGCAGCACCAACAGGAGGACGACCCAGTTGGAGAGCGCGCGCCGGCCCATCGTGCTCCAGCGCGAGGGAGGGGTGACGTTCGAGCTCATGGTGCGCCTCTCGGTCGGTCGGCTGCGGGCCGAGCCACGGGCAGCCAAGCCGACGCCGGCGACCAGGGCGGCGACCCCGGTCGCCAGCGTCGGCTCGATGACCGGGGCGAAGGCGGGCGAGTGGTTCGACGGGAGCCCGTGCGCCACCCGCTGCATCTCCTCGATGCTCGTGGCGTGGGCGACGTCACCGGCCCCCCGCGGGTGCCGGGTCCGGGATCTCGCCGGGCCGGTACCGGGGCAGCCGACTCGCGGGGACGATGGCGGTCGCGCTCACGCCGGCCAGGACGAGCAGCCCGAGCCGCAGAGCGTCCAGGCGTGCCGCCTCGTTGACGGCGACGGCGGCCTCGACCTGCCGCTCGGTGGCGTCCGTGCCGGCGAGGACGGTGCGCAGGTCGTCGTTGCTGACGAAGTTGACGGCGTCCAGGTCGACCTGGGCGACGAGCGCGGGCGGCAGCTCGACGTTCTCGACCACGGCACGCCCGACGTTCGCGGAGAGGATCGTGACGAGCAGCGCACCGGCCAGCGCCGTCCCGACGGCCGAGGCGAGGTTCTGCGTGGTGCCCCGGATCGAGCCGACGTCACCGGCGAGCGACTTCGGCGCGGCGGTCACGAGCACGTTGAAGACCAGCGTCACGAGCGAGCCCAGCCCGACGCCGAAGACGACCAGTCCGAGGATCGTCGGGAGGGTCTCCCAGTTGTTCGTCACGACGAACGACAGCCAGACGAGGGCCGCCGTGGTGAGGGCGAAGCCGACGACGCCGATGGTGCGCGGCGGGTAGCGCCGGTAGAAGCGCACGACGAGCGTCGCGGTGACGAACACGGTGAGGTTGAACGGCATCATCGCCAGCGCGGTGTCGAACGGGGTGCGACCCTGCACGATCTGGATGTACAGCGGGACGGTGAAGTTCAGTGCCGCCTCGAGGGCGACGACGACGAACATCGCGTACACCGCGGCGCGCTCGCTGGCTCGTGCGAGGACGCTGAGATCGACCAGGGGAACCCTCCCTGCGGCCGTGCGGCGCCGGGTCCACGCGAAGAACGCCTGGCCGAGGACGAGCCCGGTCAGCACCAGCACCGGGGCGGGTGACAGGCCGCCGAGGTCGAACGGGGCGGCGGGCGAGGCGTAGAACATCCCCCAGGCGTTGAGGTTGTTGAACCCGAGGGTCAGGAGCACGACGGCGGCGCCGATGATCGCGGCCGCCACGAGGTCGATGCGGACACCCGGGTCGCCCCGGTCGGCGCGCAGCCGGACGCTGAACGCGAGCACCGCGACCGCGAGCGCGAGGACGACCCCGAAGACGGGTCGCCAGCCCACGAACGTGCCGAGCGCACCACCGATGAAGAACGCGCTCACCCCGGAGACCGCCCGGGCCGAGCCGAGCGACCCGACCGCGGTCGCCTGCTGCGACCCGCGGTAGTTCTCGGCGATGAGGGCCACCAGCGAGGGGACGATGATGGCCGCGGAGGCGCCGGCCACGGCTTGACCGGCGATCGCCCAGCCGACGGTCGGGGAGAAGATCATCAGCAGCGCCGAGCCGGCGAACGTGCCCACGGTGATCCGGAAGACGGTCACCCACCCGATCCGCTGGCCGAGCTTGGCGCCGGTCATGACCAGCGCGGCGACCACGAGCCCGTACACGACGATCGTCGAGCTCACGACGGTCGGCGGGACCCCGAAGTCCTCGACCATGCCCCCCAGCGACACCGGCAGCGCGGCGACGTTGAACGACATCAGCACCTGGGCCAGGAACAGGCTCACCATGGGGAGCCAGGACCGGCGTTCCTCGACCGGCGTGGCGGCGGGCGTCGGCGTCGTGCCGGTGGTCTCGCTCGTGCTCATGCGCTGTGCTCCACCCCGTCGGGCACGCCGGTCGCCGCAGCCTGCGCCGCGGACGCGAAGATGTTGAGACCGAGCGCCCGCGACAGGTACGCGGTCGCGTGCCGGCCGCGGACACTGTTGCCGGCAGGGTCCAGACGCGGGGAGAACGTGCCGATCGCGCCCTTGCCCGGTGCGATCGCGACGATCCCCCCGGTGACGCCCGACTTCGCGGGCAGGCCGATCTCGAACAGCCACTCCCCGGAGCGCTCGTACATCCCGGTCGAGGCGAGCACCGCGAGCGTGTCCCGGCAGACCTGCGCCGACACGACGCGTTCCCCGGTGACCGGGTTCACCCCTCCGTCGGCGAGCGTGGCCCCCATGACCGCGAGATCGCGGGCGTCGACCCGCAGCGCGCACTGGCGGGTGTAGACGTCGACCACCTCGAGGGGGTCCAGGTCGATGCGCCCGTAGCTCTGCAGGAGGCGCGCGATCGCCTTGTTGCGCGCGTTCGTCGCCGACTCCGAGCGGTACACCTCGCCGTCGAGCTCGAGCTGACGGCCGGCGAACCGCGACAGCCCGGTGCGGACGTTCTCCCACTGCTCCGCGAACGACGCGCCCGGCATGAGGGCCGTCGTGGCCAGCGCGCCGGCGTTGACCATCGGGTTCATCGGGTGCCCGTCGTTGAGCTCGACCGCGATCACGGAGTTGAACGCCAGGCCGGTGTTGTCGACCCCGACGCGCTCGCGCACCACCTCGTGCCCGTGCTCCTCGCACACGAGCGCGTAGACGAACGCCTTCGAGATCGACTGGACCGAGAACTCGTACGAGGTCTCCCCGACCTCGTGCACGGCTCCGCTCACCTCCGCGACGCACACCCCGAACAGGGCGGGGTCGACTTCCGCGAGCACCGGGATGTAGGTGGCCACGGCGCCCTCGTCGTCGTGCCGGAACCGTGCGTGCGCCGAGCGCGCCAGCTCCTCGACCCGGTCCCAGGCGGGCAGCGACCCGGTGGAGACCTCCTGCTCGACCTCGTCAGACACCGTCTTCACGCGGGACCCCGATGCGGAGGGAACTCGATACTCGCGATGCTGCCACGCGACCGTGCGCGCCGGATAGTGCCCGGCGGCGCGGGGGGTGGTGTCGTGGTGCAGGCGTGCGAGCCGGTGCGGTCGGCGCGCGGTCAGCCCGCGTTGCGCAGCAGGAACTCGGTCTCCGTGTCGCGGCCCATCGTCGGATCAGGACCGACCCGGCTCTCCTGCGTGGTGATCGTGTCCTCGAGCGCGACGCGCTCCGGCAGCTGCGTGTAGTCCACGACGTCCGACTGCGCCTCGGGCTGGTCCACGACGACTCCTGACGACGGAGGGTGCTGGTCCGGCCGACAGTACCGGGGGCGGTCGCGCGCGCACCTCAGACAGCGATCCGGTAGCGCCGGACGTCCTGGTCGCCGGCGTGCGGGCCGCCCTCAAGCAGGCCGCCGAGCGCCTCGATCGTCGCGGCGGAGGCGGTGTTGCTGCGCTCGCAGACGAGCAGCACCTGGTCCAGCCCCTGCGCGGCGGCCTCGGTCAGCATCTGACCCAGTGCCCAGCGCGCGACGCCCTGCCGTCGCGCGGAGGGGCGGACGCCGAACCCGATGTGGCCCAGGCGCTGCACGACGTCGTGAGGGCCGGTGCGCAGAGCGATCCCGCCCAGCACCGTCTGGCCCTCCACGATCCAGCGGTACGTGGGCCTCGTCGCACCGGGGTCGACTCGTCCCGCCGGTGCGGACTCGCCGGTCAGCCGGGCCACCCACGTGCGGAAACCCGCGTCGGACCCCACCTCGTCGGACGGCCTCAGACCGAAGCCGTCCTCGTGCAGGCCCGGCCCCCACTCCTCGTGGGCTGCGCGCCAGGAGGCGTGAAGCGCGGTCGTCGGTTCGATCAGCGCCGGCATCCGGCCACGGTACCGAGCACGGTGGGCGGGCGTCCGGCGTCCGGCGTCCGGCGTGCAGCGTGGCGAGGGGTCGGACGTCTGCCGGTCAGCGAGGGAGGCGGACGAGCCCGGCGTCCCGTCAGGTCCGACGACGGTGCGTCGCCCTGGCCGACCGTTGTCCGGGCCCCGGCCGGCGCCTAGCGTTCGAGTCGTGCCCTGCCGCCTCGCCGCCGTCGCGTTCGACGCCCACGACCCGGCGCGAGTGGCGGCCTTCTGGGGCCGGGTGCTGGGCCGCGAGCCGGTCGAGGACGCTCACGGGGTCCTGCTGACGGGGCCCGACACCCAGGTCGGGCTCCGGTTCGTCCCGAGCGGCTCGACGAAGGCCGGGCAGAACCGCATCCACCTGCACCTCACGAGCACCACCCCCGACGACCAGCAGGACGTGGTGAGGCGCGCGCTCGCACTCGGTGCCCGTCACCTGGACGTGGGGCAGCGCCCCGAGGAGGGGCACGTCGTGCTCGCCGACCCGGAGGGCAACGCGCTCTGCGTGATCGAGCCCGGCAACGCCTTCCTCGCCGGGTGCGGGTTCCTCGGGGAGGTTGCCTGCGAGGGGACGCGGGACGTCGGCGTCTTCTGGGCGGCGGCGCTCGGCTGGCCCCTGGTGTGGGACCAGCAGGAGGAGACCGCGGTCCAGTCGCCGGAGGGCGGCACCAAGGTCGCGTGGGGCGGCCCGCCCGTGCCGGAGCGGCACGGCAGGAACCGGCAGAGGCTCGAGCTCGCGCTGGTGGGGGATCCCGCGGGCGCCGGTCCGGCCGGCGCAGGCGCGGCCGGGGACGCGCTCGCGGCCGAGGTCGAGCGGCTGGTCGGGCTCGGCGCGACCCGGATCGGCAGCGTCGAGGACGGCGCCGTCGAGCTCGCCGACCCCGACGGCAACGAGCTCCGCCTCAGCCCTCCGCGGTGATCCGGACGATGACGCGCGGCTTCTGGCGCCGCGCGGCGAGGCGCTCGACGAGCATGAACGCCCGGTACTCGAGGCCGTAGCGGTCCTGGAACAGGTCCGAGAGGCGCGCGACCTCGGTGGGGTCCGTGACGAGCTCGGCGTCGCCCGGGACGGGGACCGCGCCGTCGGGCACGGAGCCGCTGCGGCTGCACGGGCGGAGCTCGACGCGCGCGGTGTGCCGCAGCCGCTTGACCTTGCCGCTGTCGTCGGGCGTCGTGACGAGCAGCGTGTCGCCGTCGCGGACGACCCACACGGGCGTCGAGACGGGCTCGCCCGTGCGGCGGAACGTCGTGAGCGACACGAACCGCTCGTCGCCGAGCGCGGTGAAGGCGTGGGTGGGCAGGCTCGTCATGGGGTGGGATCCCTCGTCGTCGCGGCAGGGAGAGCAGCCTCGCGAGGTGTCCCTGTGCGACGAGCGTGCCACGGCGTGCGCGTCCCGGCCCGGTGACGAGGCGGGGGCGCCGGACGGCACGCCGTCGTCGCTCCGGCAGCGTGCGGCCCGCCGCGACCTCCGCCTCTCCTAGGCTGTCCACGAGAGCGCGGCGACCCCGCGCTGCACCTGCCGGGAGGACGGCCACGATGGCGACGAACCCGCGGATCGCGCCGATCGAGCGCGCGACGCAGCGGCCGTGGGACGAGTGGCTGCGGTTCATGGACGCGATCGGCGCCGCGGACCTCGACCACGGGCGGATCGCGCAGCACGTGCACGACGAGCTGGCGCGTACGGGGACGGAGAGCGCCGGCTGGTGGGCGCAGTCCGTCACGGTCGCCTACGAGCAGCACGTCGGCCGGCGTCTGCCCGGGCAGCAGCCCGACGGGACGTTCCAGGCGAGCATGAGCCGCACGACCCCGCTCGCGATGGCCGAGCTGCTCGAGCGGTGGACGGCGTTCGCCGCCGCGGACCCGGAGCTGCAGGCCCTCGCCGCGGGGGAGCCGCGGCTCAGCGGGACCGAGCGGCGGATGCACTGGCGCAGCAGGGCCGGCGACGGGTACGCCGTCGCGGTCGCGAGCGAGCCGAGGGCGGGCGGGGCGGCGACGCTCGTCGTGACGCTCACCGGGCTGCCGTCGCCCGGGGCGAGCACCGAGGCGCGCGAGCGCTGGACCGCCGCCGTCACCCGGTTCCTGGGCACGGTCTGACGGCAGCGACGGGGTCGCGAGAGGAGCGGGACCGGGGCGGGACGCGGGAGCCGGGGAGCCGGCGCCGCCAGCACGACAGGACGTCCGTGCCGCACGAGGCGCGGAGCGAGCGAGAGGGAGACATGGACATCCTCATCACCGGCGGCGCCGGGTTCATCGGGAGCACCATCGCGTCGGCGGCGCTCGACGCGGGCCACCGGCCGATCGTCCTCGACAACCTCGTCACCGGCCGCCGCGAGTTCACCGCGGGGCGGGTGTTCTACGAGGGCGACATCTCCGACCGCGCGCTCGTGCACCGTGTCTTCGACGAGAACCCGGACATCGCCGCCGTCGTGCACTGCGCGGCCCTCATCGTGGTGCCCGACTCGGTCGCGCACCCGATCGACTACTACCGCGCCAACGTCACCAAGACGATCGACCTCGTCGAGACCGTGGTCGAGCGCGGCTGCCGCCGGCTGATCTTCAGCAGCTCCGCGTCGATGTACCGGCCGAGCGACGACTTCAGCGTCGACGAGTCCTCGCCGCTCGCCCCGACCAGCCCGTACGCGCGCACCAAGATGGTCGTCGAGGGCGTGCTCGAGGACATCGCGGCCGCGACCGACCTGCGCGTGCTCTCGCTGCGGTACTTCAACCCGATCGGCGCCGACCCGCAGCTGCGCACCGGCCTGCAGCTCGCCGCCCCGAGCCACGCGCTCGGCCAGCTCGTCGACCGGCACCGCGCGGGGCAGCCGTTCGCGCTCACCGGGGTCGACTACGACACGCGCGACGGCTCGGGCATCCGCGACTACGTGCACGTGTGGGACCTCGCGCTCGCGCACGTCGCGGCGCTCGAGCGGTTCGACGACGCCCTCGCGGGGGACCGGCACGCGGTCGTCAACCTCGGCACGGGCACGGGGACGACCGTCAAGGAGCTCGTCGCCGCGTTCGAGGAGGTCACCGGCGACCGCGTCGAGGTCGTCGAGCACCCGCGCCGGCCCGGGGACTCCGCGGGCGCCTACACCCGCAGCGACCGGGCGCGCGAGGTGCTCGGCTGGGAGGCGCGGCGGTCGGTGCAGGACGGCATCGCGGACTCCCTCGCGTGGTTCGAGAAGCGCGGCACGGTGCTGCCGGACCTCGCGGGCTGAGCACCCCCGTGGGGTGCACGCGCCGAGCAACCGCCAAGATGGGCGGATGAAGGTCTCGCGCCGTTCCCACGTCCCGCCGTTCGCCGTCATGGAGGTCCTCGCGGCCGCCAACGCCCGACGAGCCGCCGGGGAGTCGGTGCTCAACCTGTGCGCGGGCGAGCCGTCGACGGGCGCGTCGGACGTCGTGCGCGACCGGGCGATCGAGATCCTCACGTCCGGGAGCCTCGGGTACACCGAGGCCCTGGGTGCGCCGCCGCTGCGAGCCGCGATCGCGGGGCACTACGCGCGCTGGTACGGCGTCGACGTGGACCCGTCGCGCGTCGCGGTCACGACCGGGTCGTCGGGCGGGTTCATGCTCGCGTTCCTCGCGGCGTTCGACGTCGGCGACCGGGTCGCGCTGGCCCGCCCCGGCTACCCGGCGTACAAGAACATCCTGGCGTCGCTCGGGTGCGAGGTCGTCGAGCTCGAGTGCGGCCCGGGGACGCGCTACCAGCCGACGGTCGCCCAGCTGCAGGAGGCGTACTACGCGGGCGGCCTCGACGGCGTCGTCGTCGCGAGCCCCGCGAACCCGACGGGCACGATGATCGCGGCCGACGAGCTCGCCGCGCTCGCGGCCTGGTGCGCGGAGTTCGACGTGCGGCTCGTCAGCGACGAGATCTACCACGGCATCACGTACGGGTCGGTGCCCGACGGTGGCGCCCCGGACCTGGGTGCCCCCCGCACCCCGGTGCCCGTCGCGGGCGGGCTGGCCGCGGCCGAGGCCGTCGGGTCCGCCGGGGCGGCGACCGCCGCGCAGTTCCTCGACCAGGGCGCCGTGGTCGTGAACTCGTTCTCGAAGTACTGGGCGATGACGGGCTGGCGCCTCGGGTGGCTGCTGCTGCCCGAGGACCTCGTGGTGCCGGTCGACGCGCTCGCGAGCAACGTCGCGCTGTGCCCGCCCGCGCTCGCCCAGCACGCCGGCGTCGCGGCGTTCTCGCCCGAGGGGTACGCGGCGGCGCACGAGAACGTCACGCGCTACGCGCAGTCGCGCGCCCTGCTGCTGGACCGGCTGCCCGAGCTCGGCTGGGACCGGGTGGCGCCGGCCGACGGCGCGTTCTACCTCTACGCCGACATCAGCGCGTCGGGGCTCGACTCCGTGACGTGGTGCGAGCGGCTGCTCGCCGAGGCGGGGGTCGCCCTGACGCCCGGGACCGACTTCGACGGCGTCGCCGGGCGGGACTGGGTGCGGCTGTCGTTCGCGTCGTCGGTCGACGTCGTGCGCGAGGCGGTCGACCGTGTCGTGGCGTGGCAGCGCACGCTGTGACGCCACGACCGGCCTGAGCCGGACGGCGCTGCCCGGACCGGGCTCAGTCGCCGGAGGGGTCCGCGCGTCGGGGGGTCGCCGCGCGGACGTCGTGCGCGACCGCGAACGGGACGCCGCCGGCGACGAGGTCGAGCAGGTCGGAGCCGTGCCGCACGAGCGGGCGCGCGTCCTCGACGTCGTGGGTCCGCGCGACCTCGTCGGGCGACAGGGCGCTCTCGGTCAGGTCGTGCGTGCGGTCGTCGGCGCGGTCGAGGTCGACGCGTGCGTCGGTGTGCTCGTCCGTGCGTTCGTCCGTCGTGCTCTCGGTGCCGGTCGCTCCGTGCATGGTGCCCTCCTGGGCTGGTCGCTCGGGTGGTGGCGGCTGCTGTCGTGGTGGTGTCAGCAGCCGGTCGTGCGCGTGTACGTCCGGGTCGATCCTGACGGCGTCAGCGCCGTCGTCCGCCCGGGGTGCAGCCTGTGTGCCGCGGACGTCGGGCGCCGCGGTCTGGGGGTGGCTCGCCGGCGCACGACGTGTGCCCCGCCGCTCATGGCGTGCGCTCCGCGAGCCCGGGCGGTCCGTCCCCGGACGCCCGGACCTGCGCCGCGACGGCGTCGTCCCCGCCCTCGACCTCCGCGCCGGGGACGACCTGCGCCCGGACGGCCGCCGCCCGCGGCCACGCGCGCGCGAGCGTGGACAGCTCGCGCGTCCGTGCGGCGAACCCCGCCTCGGCCGGCCGCGGCCCCGACGCCGCCGGCGGCGGGAGGCCCTGCCCGACCCGTCGGGACGCGAGCTGCAGCGCCGCGGCGGACGCGACCGGGTCGGTGTGGTCGTGCGCGGGCACGTAGGGGGTGAGGGCGCGCAGCGCGTCGCCGATCTCGACGACGAGCCGGACCTCGCGGATGCGCGCGTCGGTCGAGAAGATCGTCCGGAGGCGACCCGGTGGGGTGTCGTCGAGGTGCGGTGCGTGCGGCCACAGGTCCGCCCACACCGGCCACAGCACCCACAGCCGCCGGCGGGTCGCGACGTCCGCGGCGACCGTGGCGGCGAAGCCGACGACGAGCCCGGTCGCGACGAGCAGGATCGCCGAGCTCAGCGCCGCCTGCTCCGCGGTGCCGACCAGCCGGACGTCCGACCCCGGCGAGACCACCAGCACCCCGAGGTGCAGCGCCTTGAGCGCGGTGTAGAGCACGCCGAGCACCTGACCGGCCCCGAGACCGACGAGCCGCACCCCGAGGACCCCACGCGTGAGGCGGCCGTTGCGCAGCGCGATGCGGGCGCCGGCGGTGAGGGCGACGGCGAGCGTCACGAGGAACGCGACCCAGTGCACGAGCCACGGGACCGACGACGCGTACACGGCGGCCCGGCCCTCCGCGGTCGCCGGCAGCAAGCCGCCCGCGTCGACCAGCGGCGCCGCGAGCATGACCGCGAGCACGACCCAGACCGGCCGCGGGACCGTGCGGCGCTCGCCGGTGATCCGGTGGGTGAACGCCACCACCGCCACGGCGCTGACCACGACGAGCGCGTGCTCGACGGCGGCGAGCGCGGTCGTGCGCCCCAGCGCCTCGCCCACCGCGTCGAGGTCGAGGGTCCGGCCCGCGGCGAGGGCGGCGACCGCCACGAGCAGCGACCGCGTGCCGGTGCCGCGGACGGCGCGCACGACCTCCACGACGGTCACGGCCCACAGGACCACGACCCCGGCGGTGACGAGCTCAGCCACGACCCAGCCTCCCGCTCAGCGCGTGGCGCAGCGCCTCCGCCTCCCGGTCCTCGAGGCGGTCCGCGTCGGTCGCGTCGCGCAGCGTCAGCAGGGACGCGAGGACCTCGGCCTCCCGCTCGGCCGCGACGCCGTAGTCGCTGCGTCGGTGCAGCGCACCTAGGACCGTGCCGGCGTCGAGGTCGGGCAGCACACGGGCGAGGACGCCGCGGAGCGCCTCTCCGGAGCACGCGGACCCGGGGTGCCGCAGGATCATGTGGGCGAGCTCGTGGCGGACCGTGTGGTCGCGCAGCACGGGGTCGGCGTCCTCGGGGACGAGGACCAGGTCCAGGTGCTCGCTCTCCCACCAGGCGCCCCACGCGGTGTCCGTGAAGAAGGCAGCGGGTGCCGTCTCGACGAGCAGGGGCCGCTGCCGCTGCTCCGCGAGGTGCTGGACGAGGGCGTCGACGGTCGTGGGCCCGCGCAGGCCCAGCCCGTCGAGCGCCTCCTCAGCCCGGCGTCGGGCGCTGGTCATCTCTCGTGTCCCCCTGGGTCCTGCCGTGCACGCCCTCGAGCTCGCGGACGCGCTCGACCATGAGCAGCAGGGCGTCGATGCTCTGCTGCGACAGGCCGGACGCGCGCAGGGCGACGGAGCGCACGCCCGCGTCCCGCATCGCAGCGACGAGCGCGAGCTGGCGCTCGATCTCGCCCGCCCGATCGTCGTCGAAGAAGTAGGCGGGCTGCACGCCGAAGAACGCCGCGAGCGCCTCGAGGTGCCGCTTCGTCGGGTTGTCGCGCCGACCGGTGCGCAGCTGCCACACGTACGTCGCGGAGATCGACGGTCCGCCGGCGGTGCGGCCGATCGCCTGGGCGACCTCGTCGTGGGTGTACTCGCGGTCCGGCGACGGGCGCATCGTCGTGAAGAGCCGGTCGAGCTTGGCGGCGAGCCCGGTGCCGACCGTGGTTGGCTCGTCCTGCTCCGCCATGCCGCTCCGTCCTGGGAGGACCTGCTGAGATGAACCGGTCGGGTCGATCGCATGAACTGTCGTGGAGCATCTCAGACCGGACATCCCGAGACAAGCACCCCGCCCCGCAGCCGGCCGGCCACGGGCACGACGCGCGGGCAGCCCGCGCGCTGAGCCGGGTCCTTGGACCGCTGCCCAGCACGGTGCTCGCGACCGTCGTCGCCGCGTGGGCCGGCGGTCCCGACGGCCGGGGACGAGCCGTCGCGCTGACCGTCGGCCTCTTCGCCGGGGCCACGCTCCTGGCGCTCGCCCTCGTGCGGCTCGCCGGCGGGCCCGGCTCTGTGACCCGGCGGCGGGCGGTCCCCTGGGTGCTCGCCGCGGAGCTCGTCGCGCTCGCGGTCGGCGTCGCGCTCGGCGTGCCCGACGAGGTGGTCCGCGCGTTCGTCGCCTACTTCGCGACCGGGCTGGTGGCGCTCGCGGGCGCGCGGCGGGACGTCTCGGCGCACGGCCTGCTCGCGGGGACGCTGGTCGGGCTGCTGCTCGGGTGGTTCCCGGTGGTCGGCGCGGCCGGCGCGGTGGTGCTCGCGGCGCTCGTCTGGTCGCGGGTGCGGCTGCGGCAGCACACCGTCGCCCAGGCCGTCGTGGGGGCGGTCGTGGGGGTGCTGCTGGGCTTCGTCGCGACGCTCGGCGGGGGCGGCTGACGCGCGGGCGGCTGGCGCGCGGGCGCGGCGGCGGTCGGAGCGCGCCCGGCTGACGTCAGACGGGCGCGAGGACCTCGTGGGCCCCGACCGGGACCTCGACGTCGATCCGGTCGCCGGCCCGCACGAGGCCCGAGGCGAGCACGATGCTCATGACGCCGGCCTTGCGAACGAGGTTGCCGTCCGCGTCGCGCCCGAGCACCGCGCGCATGAGGCCGTCCGCGAACCCGTCGATCTGCCTGCACGGGTTTCGCAGGCCGGTGAGCTCGACGACCGCGTGGCGGCCCAGGTGCAGCCGCGTCCCGCGCGGCAGCGACAGCAGCTCGACGCCCTGGGTCGTCACGTTCTCGCCCATCTCCCCGGGCCGGACGACGAAGCCGCCCGTCGCGACCTCGTCGAACAGCTCGGCGTGGATGAGGTGGACCTGTCGCAGGTTGGGCGGCGGGTCGGGGCGGTGGCGGCGCGAACGGTGCTGGACGGTCACGCCGCAGTGCGCGTCCCCCTCGACGCCCAGGCCCGCGACGAGCCGGATCTCGTCCTCGACGGGCTTGCTGAACGCGTGCCGCGGGCTGCGGCTGACGGACAGGACGGAGGGCTGGACGAGCGCGTCGGTGCTCACGCGCCCCATTCTCCTCGGGGTGCGGACGGGGCGCCAGGCTCGGCGGGGAGGACCGGCGCGACGGGACGGGACACCATCGCGGCTCTGACCGCCTGCGCGTCGCTGTCGCGCAGCGACTTCTCGCGCTCGTGGGTCTCGACCGCGAAGGGTGCCCCCAGGGCGTCTCCCGGGTAGCGGGGGATGACGTGCAGGTGGACGTGGAAGACCGTCTGGGAGGCGGCCTCGCCGTCGCAGACGAGGACGTTGATCCCCGCGCAGCCCAGGCTCGACCGTCGCAGCGCCCGAGCCATCTCGTGACCGACCGACCACATGTGCGCGCTGGTGACGGGATCGAGGTCGTCGAGGCCGACGGAGTGCTTGCGTGGCACCACGAGGAGGTGCCCGTGCGTGACGGGGTTCAGGTCCATCCAGACCGCGACGGTCTCGTCCTCGAGGACCATGCTGGCTTCCGCCCGGCCCGCCACGATGGCGCAGAAGACGCACTCCTGGGCCGCCGGCTCGTCGGTCATGTGCGGTGATGATCCCCGCGCGCGCCGACGGCGTGCAAGGGGCGGGGCCGCCTGCTCCGGACGCAACCTGCAGGACACGCGCCCGTCGTACCGTTCGGGGCATGGACGTGGCGGTGCTGGGAGCGACGGGTGACGTCGGGCGACAGGTGTGCACGCAGCTCGTCGAGCGGCGGGTCCTGCCGACGTCGTCGCGGCTCCAGCTCGTGGGGCGCACGGGCGGGTCGTCGGCGCGCGCGACGCACGGGCTGCGCGCGGACCTGGTCGACGCGTACGACGAGCACGCGCCGCTGATCGACGTCGCGCTCGCGCCCGAGGACGTGGTCGCGGACGTCGTGGTCGTCTGCGCGGGCGTCACCGCGCCGCCGCGCGCCGGGGCGTCGACGGACCGCACGCGGCTCGCGGCCGAGAACCACGCGGTGTTCGACGCGTACGCCCGGGCGCTGGCCGCGCACGGGTCCGGCAACGAGGTCGTCGTCGTCGTGTCGAACCCCGTCGAGCTCGGGGTCGCCGTGATGGCGCGCACGCTCGGCCGGCACCGCGTGATCGGGATGGGCGCGTGGCTCGACACCCTGCGGTTCCGGCGCGAGATCGCCGTGTCGCTCGGGCTGCGCCGGCACCGGATCGGCGGGTTCGTCGCGGGCCAGCACGGCTCCGACCTCGTGCCGCTGTGGTCGACCGTGCGGGTCAGCGGGCTCGACCGGGCGGAGCGCCGGCGCGCGATCGACGCACTGCGGCGGGGGCGGACCCTCGCGACGTTCGGCGACGAGATCGCCGACGCGCAGACCCGGCTGCTCGCGCTCGCCGCCGAGGACATCGGGGCGGCGTTCGACCTGATCGACTCGTGGCCGCCGGACCTGCGCGCGGTCGCCCGGCCCTGGATGACGCACCAGAGCGGCGCCAAGACGGCGGCCGGCACGGCGAGCGCGACCGTCGACCTCGTCGACACGCTCCTCGACGGCCGGGAGATCGTCGTCGCCGGGCAGGTCCTGCTCGACGGCGAGGTCGGCGTGGGCGGCACCCCGCTCGACGGCGTGCTGGGCGTGCCGGTCGTCCTCGGCCCCGAGGGGTGGACGCGCGCGCTGCTCGACGAGCCGGAGCCTGACGAGGCCGAGCTGCTGGTGCGGTGCCGCGACCGGATCGACGCGAGCCTCGCGCCGTGGGGCCTCGGGCGGACGGGGGCGGTGGCGTGACCGGGCACGAGGTGGAGGACGGGGTGGAGGACGGCGGCGCGCGGAGCGGCGGGGTGGAGGCGGAGCGCGCCGGCGCTGCGCGCGTGCGGGACGGCGGGCGCCCGCCGGGCGACGGGGACGGCGGCGAGCGGTGGGTCGTGCTCGTGCGCGGCGCCGACCGGCCGGGCACCCTCACGGCGCTGACCAGCGTGTTCTCCACGCGCGGCGTGAGCTTCGAGTCGCTCGCGACGGGCGCGGTCGACGGCGACGTCGGGGCGATCGCGGTGACGTTCCGCGCGACCGCCCGGCGTCAGCACCTGCTGGTCCGCACGGTCGAGCGGCTGTCCGTGATCCGCTCGGTCGAGGTGCGCTCGGCCGAGGACCCGGCCGTGCGCGCGGCCGGCGTCGTCGTCATGCCCGACCACGTGCCGTTCACCCCGCCGCCGCACGCGGCCGTCCGGTGGTCGGGCGACACGTCGGCCGGGCAGCCGGTCCTCGTCGAGGGCTCGTTCGCGGACGTCGTCGACGTCGTGCAGGCGGCGCGGGCGCGCGGCGCGACGACGACGGCGACGGTCGTCCTGGGTCTCTGACCTGGGCTCCCGCCGCGCCGGCCACCGCACGTCCCCAGCCGCGGCCGTCGTCCGCCGCACCCGCGCCCCGGCGCCCGGGACCGTTGCCCGCGGCACCCGGGCGGGTCTAGCGTCGCTCGCGAGACCGCAGGGGAGCGTCCATGCCGAACGCGTACAACGACCGGATCGTCGACGAGTTCCGCGCACGCCACGGCCGCGTCGCCGAGTACGAGGGCAGCCGCCTGCTGCTGCTCACCACCCGCGGCGCGCGGACCGGGCGCCCGCACACGACCCCGCTCGGCTACCTGCCCGACGGCGACCGCGTGCTCGTCATCGCGTCGTCCCTCGGCGCACCGACGCACCCGGCGTGGTTCCACAACCTCGTCGCGGACCCGACCGTGACGGTCGAGGACGGCGTGTTCACCTACGAGGCCCGCGCGGAGGTCCTGACCGGCGAGGAGCGGGACCGGCTGTACGCGCGCGCGGTCGAGGCGGACCCCGAGTGGGCCGAGTACCAGGCGCGCACGACGCGGGTCATCCCCGTGGTCGCGCTGCACCGCGTCTCGACGGGCCCGCCGCAGGGCGGGTCGTGGGGTCAGGCGCTCGTCCTGCTGCACGACGCGTTCCGCCGCGAGCTCGCGCTGGTGCGCGACGAGATCGCGCGCGGCGGGACGACGCTGGGCGCGCAGCTGCGGGTCTCGTGCCTCACGGTGTGCTCCGGCCTGCACCGGCACCACGAGGGCGAGGACACGGGGATGTTCCCGATGCTCGGGCAGGACCCGTCGCTGGCGCCGGTGCTCGACCGGCTCCGCGCGGAGCACGCCGAGATCAAGGCCCTGCTCGACGAGCTGCAGGCCGCCGTGGGGGAGGACGCCGCGGACCGCGACACCGCCGACCGGGACGCCACGCTGCGGGAGGTCGACCGCCTCGTCGACGAGCTCGGCCGGCACCTCGCGTACGAGGAGGAGCAGCTCGTCCCGGTGCTCGACGCGGCGCGCGGCTGACCCGCCTCAGTCGTCGAGGTCGTCGTCGCCGTCCTCCGCGCCGTCGGCCACCGGGCGGGTCCGTCGACGCACGAGCTGGACGACCAGGCCGACCGCACCGCCCGCGATGCCGCCGAGGATCCCGCCGACGAGCACGTCGTCGAGCACCTCGGACGCCGTCCCGGTGGGCTCCGGCAGCGGCACGAGCCCGTGCCCGGTGCGCACCGTGACCAGCATCGCCCCGAGGACGACGAGCACGCCGCCCATGAGGGTCAGCACGGCGGTGCGCCGCTCGCGCGCGGTCGCCCGCTCGGACATCGCGAGCAGGTCGACACCCCGCCGCCGGGCGTACCACATGCTCGCGAAGGACGGCAGGGTCGCCACGAGGAGGAGCGCGACGGGCAGCAGGAGCCCACCGAGGACCGCGCTGACGACGGCGGCGCCGATGCAGACGTAGACGGTCGTCGTCGCGCCGAAGGTGTAGGCCTCCATGACGAGCGCGCGCTCGCGCTCGTCGCCGTAGACGGGGGAGTCGAGGTCCATGAGGCGGTCCGCGGCACGGCCGAGGACGCTGTGGTCGTTCGTCGTCATGCTGACCCTCCGGGGTGCGGCTCGGGAGCGCCGAACAGGTCCTCGACCGTCGAGCCCAGGGTCCGCGCGATGCGCAGCGCCAGGAAGACGGACGGGGCGTAGTCGCCCTGCTCGATCGCGATGATGGTCTGCCGACTGACCTCGCTGGCCTCGGCGAGCTCGGCCTGCGTGATCCTGAGCGCGCGCCGCCGCTGCCGGACGGCGCTGTCCGCACCGGCCCGTCCAGGTCGGGCCTGGGTGCGGGGGGCGGGACTGCTCATGGCGAGATGTTAAGGAAGGTTGACATGCAAAGTCAATAATCCTTGACTTCGGCGGGTTCCCTCGTGACCGGACCGACCCGCGACAGGGTCCCGCAGGACGCCCCGACCCAACGTTCCGGGCGCGTGGTGCGTTGGTGCTCTGTCATCTGTCGGGAACGGTCGGAGGGAATCTCGTGGCCCAGTGGGAGCAGCTGCTCGAGGAGGTCGTCCGCACACGCCGGATGGCGCTCATCGCGTACGCGTGCCTGTTCACGCGTGACCGGGTGGAGGCGGAGGAGCTCGTCCAGGAGGCGGTCGTCCGCACGTTCTCCCGGGCCCGCACCTGGCCGGACGCCCGGTCGGCGGAGGCATACGTGCGCACGGCGATCAGGACGTCGTTCCTGGACGCGACCCGGCGCCGGCGGACGTGGCGGGACGCGTCCCACCTGTTCGCCGGGGACCGCACCGGCCGTTCGCCCGACGAGACCGCCGCCACGGGGATCGACGTCCGCGCGGCGCTCGGCGACCTGCCCCCGCGGGAGCGGGCCTGCGTCGTCCTGCGGTACATCGACGACCGCACGGTCGCGGACATCGCCGCCGAGCTCAGCCTCAGCGACGGCGCCGTGAAGCGGTACCTGTCGGACGGCGCCCGCCGGCTGCGGTCCGCGCTCGGGGACGCCGTGCGGTGGCCCGACGACCCCGAGGTCATCCCCGTCACGACCCGAACCACGAGGAGCGCATCATGACCCCCGACCTGCGATCCGCGCTCGAGGGCTTCGGCCACGAGGAGTCGCGCGGGTCCGACCTCTCGGCCGCCGGCCTCGACGCCGAGGTGCGGGCCCTGACCGCCCGGGTCCGCCGCCGCCGTGCGCTGCGGGCGACCGCGGCCGGCCTCGGCGCCGCCACCGTGATGGGTGTCGGCGCGCTCGGCGTCCAGGCCGCGGACCGGACCGACGAGGTCCCGGTCGACCCGCGCCCGTCCGTCACCCGCACGAGCCCCGCCCCGAGCCCGTCCGTGACCCGGACCGGTACCCCCGCGCCGACGCCGACGCCGACCTCCGAGGAGCCGGCGGTCCTCGGTGAGGTGACGGTGCACCCGCTGCTGCCGCCGGCGCAGCCGCTGCGAGCCGGGATGCTCGAGGCGGCCGGACCGGGCTGGCACCTCGTCACGGTCAGCGTCCCATGGGAGGTCGAGCCGGACGTCCCGGACGCGCCGCCACCGGTGCTGTACCTGGTGAGCCCCTCAGGTGACCGGTTCGAGGTGCCGACACCGGTCCCGCTCACGATCGACTCCGCCACCTGGGACGGCGGGACGGTCGAGGACTGGGCTCCCGGCTCGACGGCCGTGGTGACGTTCGTCTCGACGGGCGTGAGCCTGGGCGACACCCGGACCGGGTACCTCGCCGTCCGCGACCTGCTCAGCGGGGAGACGTTCGCCGAGATCCCGGTGCCGGAGACGGAGTGGGTGGGTGCGACCTTCGTGGGGGACGGCACCACCGACGTGCTCGTGACCCGGCGGGTCGCGTGGACCGAGGGGTACACCCAGGTCGACCGGGTGCAGCGGCTGACCCGGGACGGGGTCGAGGTGGGGGCGCTGGGGGCGATGCGGCAGAGCGCCCGGAGCGACGAGGCGTTCGTCCGCAGCCCGGACGGCTCGACGCTCGTCCTCAACGACGCCGACGGTCTGCGGCTCGTCCGCACCCGTGACCTGGCGGTCATCGGCGACGTGACGGTTCCGTACCCGGACGCGCCCGGCGCGTGCGGGGTGTGGACCTGGTGGGACGACGACCGCGTGGTCCTGCGGTGCCAGCCGGACGGGCCGTCCCTGACCGGCGAGGCGGAGACGTCCGAGCTGTGGCTCGCGCCCGCGTCCGGGGACGCCCCGGCGCGACGTCTCGGTGACGCGCAGTCCTACGTCGGCGCCACCATGGTCGCCGGGCGCCTCGTCGTGCTGGGGACGCCGTCGTGGACCGCCGTGGACGAGAGCGGCACCGTGACCACGCTGCCCTGGAGCAGCGACCTGTCGGCGCCGCTCCACGGGACGGCCGGCGATCGTGTGCACGTGCGCCGGTCCACCGCCGCGGGTGGGCAGGAGATCGTGTCGGTGGACCCGTTCACCGGGCAGGTGGCACAGCTCGTCCCGCCGGTCACGTCCCTCGACCTCCGCGTCGCGCCGACGACGGCCAGGGGGTAAGCCCCGCCTGACCCGCCGTCCGGGAGCGGCGCCCGCCGCCGGTCGTCCAGCACGCCGGCGGCGAGTGCCGCTCCACCGACGCACCGGTCCCGGTCATCCGCTCCGACCGGTGCGTCGGCGCCAGCGCCCCCCATCAGCCGTCGGTCGCAACCCGCGCCGCCCAGCGAGCCCCGTGCAGCGGTACGCTGAGCGCCGCAGTCCTCAACTGAACACGCTGCTCGAACCGTGGCGGGAGAGTCCTCCCGTCGTCGGCCCGGATCCCGCGAGGGGCCGAGCCGTCCGGGAGGCGCCGAAGGAGCAAGTCCCTCCCCGGGAAACTCTCAGGCCCCCGTACCGCCACGGCGAGGCAACTCTGGAAAGCGGCCACCCGGCGACGGGCGGCCCACCGACGGTGCAAGCCGGCGCGCCCCGGGGTCCCGCTCACCGCGAGGCCCATGGCGGACCGGCAAAACTCTCAGGTCGCGTGCCCCCGGGCGCGCGGATGACAGAGCGGGGAGGCCACCCGTCCGTCCCGGTGCCCGCCGGACGACCCCCGGAGGCCCTCGTGACCGATCTCGACCAGACCGCCGTGACGCACCTCAGCGCCGACGAGCTGTCCCACCGCACCGACGCCGCGCGCGACTTCACGGACCGTCACGTCGGCCCGCGCACGTCACAGCTCGCGACGATGCTCACGCAGCTCGGCTACGACTCGCTCGACGACCTCGTCGACGCCGCCGTCCCCGCCTCGATCCGCACGGACCGCCCGCTCGACCTGCCGGCGGCCCGCAGCGAGGCCGAGGTGCTCGCGGCCCTGCGCGCGATCGCCGCGAAGAACACCGTGATGACGCAGATGATCGGGCTCGGGTACTCCGACACGATCACGCCGCCGGTGATCCGCCGCAACGTCCTCGAGTCGCCGGCCTGGTACACCGCGTACACGCCGTACCAGCCGGAGATCTCGCAGGGCCGGCTCGAGGCGCTGCTCAACTTCCAGACCGTGATCGGCGACCTCACGGGCCTGCCGACGTCGAACGCGTCGCTGCTCGACGAGGCCACGGCCGTCGCGGAGGCGGTCGCGCTCATGCGGCGCTCGGTCAAGGGCCGGCCCGAGGGTGTCGTGGTGCTGGACTCCGAGTGCCTGCCGCAGACGGTCGCGGTCACGCGGGGTCGCGCCGAGGCGATCGGGCTGCCGGTCGTGGTGGCGGACCTGAGCGCGGGCCTGCCCGACCTGGGCCCGGGCGGCCTCGTCGGCGTCGTGGTCCAGGCGCCCGGGGTCTCGGGCGTCGTGCGCGACCTGCGGCCGCTGATCGAGGCCGCGCACGCGGCGGGCGGGCTGGTCACGGTCGCCGCCGACCTGCTCGCGCTGACGATCCTCACGCCGCCGGGCGAGCTCGGTGCGGACATCGCCGTCGGCTCGGCGCAGCGGTTCGGCGTCCCGCTGTTCTACGGCGGGCCGCACGCCGCGTTCATGGCGGTGCGCTCGGGCCTCGAGCGGATGATCCCGGGCCGGCTCGTCGGGGTGTCGATCGACGCCGACGGCGCCCCCGCGTACCGGCTCGCGCTGCAGACGCGCGAGCAGCACATCCGGCGCGAGAAGGCGACGAGCAACATCTGCACCGCGCAGGCGCTGCTCGCGATCACGGCCTCGATGTACGCCGTCTACCACGGGCCCGACGGGCTGCGGGCGATCGCCGAGCGGGTGCACGCGCGCGCGGTCGCGCTCGCCGACGGGCTGCGGGCGCACGGGGTCGCCGTCGCGCACGAGACGTTCTTCGACACCGTCCGGGCCGTCGTGCCGGGTCGCGCGCGGGCCGTCGTCCGCGCCGCTGCCGAGCGCGGGGTCAACCTGTGGGCGCCCGACGAGGACCACGTCCAGGCGGCGTGCGACGAGACGACGACGCGCGAGCACGTGCGCACGGTGCTGGCCGCCGTCGCCGAGGCGCTGGGGTCCGCCGCCGACGCCGAGCCGCGCCCCGACGAGGACGCCGCCGGGCCCGCGACCAGTACCGACGTGCCGCTGGCGTCCGGTGACCTCCCCACGTGGGCCGTCCGCACGAGCGGCTACCTCACGCACCCCGTGTTTCACGTGAATCGTTCCGAGACCGCGATGATGCGCTACCTGCGCCGGCTCTCCGACAAGGATCTCGCGCTCGACCGCACGATGATCCCGCTGGGCTCCTGCACCATGAAGCTCAACGCGACGGTCGAGATGGAGGCCATGACCTGGCCCGAGTTCGCGTCGATCCACCCGTACGTGCCGCGCGAGCAGGCGGCCGGGTACGCCGAGCTCATCGAGAGCCTGTCGACGTGGCTCGCGGAGATCACCGGCTACGCCGCGGTCTCGGTCCAGCCCAACGCCGGCTCGCAGGGCGAGTTCGCCGGGCTGCTCGCGATCCGCGAGTACCACGCGGCGAACCGCGCCGAGGGCGACGCCGTGCGCGACATCTGCCTGATCCCCGCGTCGGCGCACGGCACGAACGCGGCCTCCGCGGCGCTCGCGGGCATGCGCGTCGTCGTCGTCGCGACCGCCGAGGACGGCTCGGTCGAGCTCGACGACCTGCGCGCCAAGCTCGCGCAGCACGGCCCGCAGGTCGCGGCGATCATGATCACGTACCCGTCGACGCACGGCGTCTACGAGGAGGACGTGCGCACGGTCTGCGACCTCGTGCACGAGGCCGGCGGCCAGGTCTACATCGACGGGGCGAACCTCAACGCGCTCGTCGGGCTCGCGCGGCCCGGCGAGTTCGGCGGCGACGTCTCGCACCTCAACCTGCACAAGACGTTCTGCATCCCGCACGGCGGCGGTGGCCCCGGCGTCGGACCCATCGGCGTCGGCGCGCACCTCGTGCCGTTCCTGCCCGGGGACCCCGGCGCCGAGCACGGGTCAGACGCGCGGCCCACGGCTGCGGCGGACGGCTCGGGGGTCGCCGACGGCTCGGCGGCGCCCTCGTCGGGCAGCCCGTCCGCGGCCGCCTTCGCGTCGCCCGGCCTGCCCGGTCCCGGCGCGGCCGCCCCGGTCTCCGCGGCGCCGTTCGGGTCGGCCGGCATCCTGTCGATCTCCTGGGCGTACGTCGCGCTCATGGGCGGCGAGGGTCTGCGCCGCGCGACCGAGACCGCCGTGCTCAGCGCGAACTACCTCGCGTCGCGCCTCGCCCCGCACTTCCCCGTGCTCTACACCGGCCCGAACGGACTCGTCGCGCACGAGTGCATCCTCGACCTGCGCCAGATCACCAAGGACACGGGCGTCACGGCCGAGGACGTCGCGAAGCGGCTCATGGACTACGGCTTCCACGCCCCGACGCTGTCGTTCCCCGTCGCGGGCACGCTCATGGTCGAGCCGACCGAGTCCGAGGACCTCGCCGAGCTCGACCGGTTCGTCGACGCGTTGGTGTCGATCCGCGGCGAGATCGACGCGGTCGGCGCCGGGCGCTGGCCGCTCACGGAGTCGCCGCTGCGGAACGCGCCGCACACGGCGGGCTCCGTCACGGCCGACGTCTGGGACAAGCCGTACGGGCGCGAGCTCGCGGCCTTCCCGCTCGCGAGCGTGCGCAGCGACAAGTACTGGCCGCCGGTGCGCCGGATCGACGGCGCGCACGGCGACCGCAACCTCGTCTGCACGTGCCCGCCGATCGAGGCGTACACCTCGTGACCCGGGCCTCCGGGTCCCGGCCGCTCCGGCTCGGCCGGCGCTCCGCCGTCACCACGGCGCCGTCCGCGACGCCCGCTCGTCCCGCCCTTCCCGTCGCGCGCGGCCCGCGTGGCGACGGCACCCTCGACCCGATCGGAGCCCGCCCGTGAGCGACGTCCTGTCCCCGCTGCACGACGAGCACGTCGCCCTCGGCGCCGCCCTGACCTCGTTCGCGGGGTGGCAGATGCCGCTGCGGTACACGAGCGACATCGCCGAGCACCAGGCGGTCCGCACGGCCGCGGGGCTGTTCGACCTCTCGCACATGGGCGAGCTCGAGGTCTCCGGCGCGGGGGCCGCCGCGGCGCTCGACCACGCGCTCGTCGGGGACCTCACGGCCCTCGCGCTGGGCCGGGCGCGCTACACGATGATCGTCCGCGAGGACGGCGGCGTGCTCGACGACCTCGTGGTCTACCGGCTCGCCGAGGACCGGTTCCTCGTCGTCGCGAACGCCTCGAACGTCGCCGTGGTGCGCGACGCGCTGACCGAGCGCCTCGCCGGGTTCGACGCGACGCTGCACGACGCCTCGCTGACCACCGCGCTCATCGCCGTGCAGGGTCCGCGCGCCGAGGAGATCGTCACGTCCGCGGCCGAGCCCGTCGACGTGGACCCGATCCGCGAGCTGAAGTACTACGCCGCGGTCAACGCCACCGTCTCGGGCGTCCCGGCGCTCGTCGCCCGGACCGGCTACACGGGCGAGGACGGCTTCGAGCTGTTCGTCCCGGCCGAGGCCGCCGCCGAGCTCTGGCGCGACCTGCTCGCCGCCGGGGAGCCCCTCGGGCTCGTCCCCGCGGGCCTGTCCGCGCGCGACAGCCTGCGCCTCGAGGCCGGGATGCCGCTCTACGGGAACGAGCTCGACACCACGACCACGCCGTACGAGGCGGGTCTCGGCCGCGTGGTGAAGCTCGACAAGACCGGGCCCGACGGTACGCCGCTGCCCTTCGTCGGCCGCGCGGTGCTCGCGTCGCGCAAGGGTGCCCAGCCGGCGCGCGTGCTCGTCGGTCTGCGCGGGCTCGGCAAGCGGGCGGCGCGCCACGGGTACGACGTCGTGATGAGCACCGCGCCGGACGCCCCGGTGATCGGGCACGTGACGTCGGGAGCCCCGTCGCCGACGCTCGGCCACCCGATCGCGCTCGCGTACGTGACGCCCGAGATGTGCGGCGAGGGCCGCGAGCTCGCGGTCGACGTCCGCGGTCGCCGCGAGCCGGTGGTCGTCGTGCCCGTTCCCTTCTACCGTCGTCCTCGCTGACCGACCGCTCGACCGACCGCTCGACCGACCGCTCGCGCGAGCGGTCGACCCGACCGCCCCACGACCACCGGCGCCGCCGGCCGACCCGACAGGACACCTCCATGAGCGCCTTCCCCGAGCACCTGCAGTACACGGTCGAGCACGAGTGGGTCGACACCCGCGCCGGCGCCGACGCGCCCGCGACCGTCGGCATCACCTCGACCGCGGCCGACGCGCTCGGCGACATCGTCTACGTCGAGCTCCCGGCGGTCGGCGAGGCGATCACCGCGGGCGCCGTGATCGGCGAGATCGAGTCCACGAAGTCGGTCTCCGAGCTGTTCTCGCCCGTCTCGGGCACGGTCGTCGAGGTCAACGAGGCGGTCGTCGAGACCCCCGAGCTCGTGAACTCGGACCCGTTCGGCGCCGGCTGGCTGCTCAAGGTCGAGGTCGCCGAGACGGGGCCCGTGCTGACCTCCGAGGAGTACGCGGCGCAGGTCGCCGGCTGACCCGCGGGGGCGCGTGCCGCGGCGGTGTCCACGCCACCGCGCGCGCCCACCACGCGCCACCCGGCTCCGCGGGCTGCCCCGAAGGGCGGGGAACGTCCGCGACGGCTGGTCCGAACGGGTGAACCCGGTTCTCCCGGTGTCCTCCGTGTATCTCCGTGACCTGCACGTTCACCTTCGAGTGTCGCCCCGAGCACGTGCCACGGCGACACCGGGGTGATTCGTGGGTGATTTCGGCGTCATATCGGCCGCGCCTGCCGATCTCATCCGGTAACAGCCGCACGACACGGCGCCGGGTCACCGGACGCCGTCCGGACCCGGAGGACACCATGAGCATCCTTGAGGCAGACCGCACCGTCACGACGCCCCTCGCCGAGCCGCTGACACGGCGCGAACGCGTCGTCCTCTCCGAGCTCGCCGAGGACGTCACCCTTGAGGAGATCGCGACGCGCCTGTTCGTCACGCGCAACACCGTCAAGTCCCAGGTGCGCAGCGTCTACCGCAAGATCGGCGTCTCCACGCGCGCCGAGGCCGTCGCCTGGGCCGAGGCCGCCGGCCTGCGCTGACCCGCAGCCACCCGCACCGCACGACCCGGGCGCCCACCCCGGACGCACCAGCCCGGCCGGACGCACGTCCGGCCCGCACGAGCAGCCCGGCCGGACCAGTCCCGCCGGACGCACCACCCGCACCTGCCTGTCGCACGCACCGGCCGTACCCCCGGTGCGCCGACCCCGGTCAGCAGCCCTCGCCGACGTCGGCCGCGACCCGTCCCGCACGACGCCGGACCGCGCGGCGGCATCCCTCGCCGCCCGCGCCCCCGCGGCCGCTGTTCCCCGGTCCGCCTCCCATCGTCCACGCGTCCGCCTGCCCCGCCGCCGGCGCACCCGCCGGCCAGGCTGCCGCCCGCAACGGCCAGGCTGCCGCCCGCACCGGCCGGGCCACCGCCCGCTCCCCGCGCGCACCCCGCCCGCCGCGCCCCCGCCACGTCACGCGCCCGACATGCATCACTGGCAGGATCGCCCGCATGACGCGTCCCGTGCTCGTGGTCGCCGCGGCGATCGTCGACGACCTCGACTCCCCCCGCGAGCTGCTCGCAGCCCGCCGGTCCGCCCCCGCGAGCCTCGCCGGACGCTGGGAGTTCCCCGGCGGCAAGGTCGACCCGGGCGAGTCCCCCGAGGAGGCGCTGCACCGCGAGCTGCGCGAGGAGCTCGGCGTCCGCGTCGGCCTGGGCCACGAGCTCGTCGGGCCCGACGGCGGCGCGTGGCGCCTCACCGACACCTACGTCATGCGGCTGTGGATGGCCGAGGTGGTCGACGGGATCCCCGAGCCCCTCGTCGAGCACGACGCGCTGCAGTGGCTCCCGCTCGGGCAGTGGACGACGGTGCCGTGGCTCGACGGCGACGTCCGGATCGTGGAGGCGCTCGCCGCGCAGTACGTGACGGACTGACCGGCCGGCGCCGGTCGGCACCGGTTCGGCGCAGTGCCCGCGCAGGCCCGGCAGCGTTCAGCCGCCGCCGGCCGCCAGCGACGTCGCGTGGTGCGGGAACCCGTCCCACCGCGGTTCACGGCACGGCTTCTCGAGGAAGAAGCCCTGGCCCAGGCCGACCCCCAGGTCCAGCAGCGAGACGAGCTCGTCCTCGGTCTCGACCCCCTCCGCGACGACGAGCGCGCCCGCGACCGCGCAGAACCGGGCGAGGGCCCCGACGAGGGCCTGCCGGACGGGGTCGGTGTCGACGCCGCGCACGAGCTGCATGTCGACCTTGACGACGTCGGGGCGCAGGCGCAGCACGTGGGTGAGGCTCGCGTACCCGGCACCCGTGTCGTCGACGGCGACGCGCAGCCCGGCGGCGCGGTGCGGTGCGAGGGCGCGCTCGAGGGCGTCGTAGTCCGCGACCGGGGCGTACTCGGTCAGCTCGAGGACGACCCGGGACACGTCGACGTCGTCGAGGAGCTCGTCGAGCGCCCCGACGACGAGCTCGGGGGAGAGGTTGACGGCGATCGCGCAGCCCGGGGGCACCCTCCCGGGCGTGCGGAGCGCGTCGAGGGCGCACCGGGCGGCCGCGACCTCGAGCTCGCGGCCGAGCCCGACGCTGTGCGCCGCGGCGAACCAGCCGGCCGGCGCGCGGTCGGACGCCTCGAAGCGGGTGAGCGCCTCGGCTGCCACGGCGACGCCCGTGCTGAGCTCGACTATGGGCTGGTAGACGGAGTGCCGGCCGAGCCCCGAGCACAGGGCGGCGACGCGGGTGTGCAGCGCGGCCCGCTCGCGGCGCGCCGCCCCCTCGCCGAGCGCCCGGTGGTGCAGGTCGTCGACGACCTGGGCGACGAGCCGTGCGGTGGTCAGGGCGTGCTCGTCGAGCTGCGGGGCGACGCCGCTGCTGATCATGCACAGCATGCCGTTCGGCGTGCCGTCGGGCGCGTGCAGCGGCACACCGAGATAGGAGCCGATGTGCAGCGCCAGGGTCACGTCGAGCCAGGTGGCGGCCGGCACGTCGCGCGCGTTCGGGATGAGCGCGGGCATCGTCCCGTTGAGCACGCGCGAGCAGTAGGCGTCGTTGAGCGAGGTGCGGGTCCCGACCGCCGGGCCGCTGTGCCCGGGTTCGACGTCGACGATGCGGAACACCTGCTCGGTCCCGACGAACTCGCTCGTCCAGCCGACGTCCATGCGGACGTGCTGGCGCAGCAGGTGGACCAGGCGCGCGCACGCGTCCTCGAGGGTCCCGTCGTGCGGGTGCGCGCGCGCGATCGCGTCGATCTCGACGGCGATGCCGTCGCTGCCCGTGCCGGTCACGTCCATGCCGACCCCCTGCTCCGGTGGCGGTCCCCCCGGCCGCCTCCTGCCACGAGGCTAGCCCCGCGCGCACGAGGAGGCCGCGCGAGGGCTGGTACGTCGCGTCGGCCCGCGCGGAGGGAGGCGGGCGCGACGGGGGCGGCGTCGCGCGCAGGACCGGGTCGAGCGGTCGCGCAGGGCTTGGCACTCCCGGTAGCAGAGTGCTAAAAAAGAGACGTAGCCAGTCCTCTCCGGACGGTTCCGGAGGGGGCCCGTACCGAGGCGTCGGACGGTCCGGTGCCTCGCCGCGAGGAGGTGATGGTCGTGGCTACGCGATTCGACCCGTTCCAGGAGATGGACCGGCTCGTCGGTCAGGTGTTCGGCTCCGCACGCGCTGCAGCGTCCATGCCGCTCGACCTGTTCCGGTCGGGGGACCACTACGTGCTCCACGCCGACCTCCCGGGCGCCGACCCGGGCACGATCGACGTGAACGTCGAGGACCAGACGCTGACGATCCGCGCGCAGCGCACCCACCAGGGTGCCGAGGGCGTGCAGTGGCTCGTGCAGGAGCGTCCGTCCGGCACGTACGTGCGCCAGCTGACCGTGGGTCGCGGCCTCGCGCTCGACAAGATCGAGGCGACGTACGCCGACGGCGTCCTCTCCCTGACGATCCCCGTCGCCGAGGAGGCGAAGCCGCGCCGTATCGAGGTGCAGCACAGCGCGTCCCAGGCCGCCGCGATCACGCAGTCCGGCGAGCGCGCCGACGCGACGGGCTGACGCGCCGACAGGGCCCGGACGCACCGGAGGCCGGGGAGCCCGCGGGCTCCCCGGCCTCGGGCCGTCGTGCGTCAGGTCAGGCGAGCGTCGCCCGGACCGCGCGCGTCGCGGCGAGGATGCTCTCGAGCGACGGCGTGACCTCGGCGTAGCGACGGGTCTTCAGGCCGCAGTCGGGGTTGACCCAGAGCTGGTCGAGGTCGATGGCCTTGACCGCCGCCGTGAGCAGCTCCTGGACCTCGTCCTCGCCCGGCACGCGCGGGGAGTGGATGTCGTAGACGCCCGGGCCGACGGCGCGCGGGTACCCGGCGTTCGCGATGTCGGCGAGGATCTCCATCTTCGAGCGGGCCGCCTCGATCGAGGTCACGTCCGCGTCGAGGCCGTCGATCGCGCCGACGATCTGCCCGAACTCGGAGTAGCACAGGTGCGTGTGGATCTGCGTGTCGGGGCGCACGCCGGCTGTCGAGAGGCGGAACGACCGCACCGACCAGTCGAGGTACGCGGCGTGGTCCTTCTCCTTGAGCGGGAGCAGCTCGCGCAGCGCCGGCTCGTCGACCTGCACGATCGCGATGCCGGCCTCCTCGAGGTCCGTGATCTCGTCGCGCAGCGCGAGCGCCACCTGGTTCGCGGTGTCGCCGAGCGGCTGGTCGTCGCGCACGAACGACCACGCGAGGATCGTCACCGGGCCCGTGAGCATGCCCTTGACCGGCTTGCTCGTGAGCGACTGCGTGTAGTGCGTCCAGCCGACCGTGATCGGGGCGGGCCGCGAGACGTCGCCCCACAGGATCGACGGGCGGGTGCAGCGCGAGCCGTAGGACTGGACCCAGCCGTTCTGCGTCACGGCGAACCCGTCGAGGTTCTCCGCGAAGTACTGGACCATGTCGTTGCGCTCGGGCTCGCCGTGCACGAGAACGTCGAGGCCGACGGTCTCCTGGAGCTCGACCACGCGGCGGATCTCCGCGCGCATCTCCTCCTCGTACTGCTCGGTGCTGAGCTCGCCCTTGTCGTGCGCCGCGCGCGCCTTGCGGATCTCGGGCGTCTGCGGGAACGACCCGATGGTCGTCGTGGGCAGCGGCGGGAGGTTGAGGCGCTCCGCCTGGGCGCTCTTGCGCTCGGTGAACGGGCCGCGGTTGAACGCGTCCTCGGTGAGCGACGCGACGCGCTCGCGCACCTCGGGGCGGACGACGCCCGGCGCCGTGGCGCGCGAGCGGACCGCGTCCGACGCCTCGAGCAGCTGCGTGTGGATGGCCTCGCGACCCTCCGCCAGGCCCTCGGCGAGCGTGACGATCTCGGCGACCTTCTGGTCGGCGAACGCGAGCCAGGACTTCAGCGTCGCGTCGAGCGCGGGCTCGTCCTCGAGCGTGTGCGGCACGTGGAACAGCGACGTCGACGTGCCGGCCGCGACCTGCGCCGCGCCGAGCGTCTCGAGGCGCTCGAGCACCTCGAGCTCCGCGGACAGGTCCGCGCGCCAGATGTTGTGTCCGTCGATGACACCGCCGACGACGACCTTGCCCGCGAGACCGGGAACGGCGGCCGTGGGGGCCGCGCCGCGGACGAGGTCGAGCGCGACGCCCTCGACGTCCGAGGCCGCGACGACGTCGAGGCTCTCCGCGAGGTCCGCGTAGGGCGCGGCGACGAGGATCGCCGGGCGCTCGGGGCGGGCGAGCTCGGTCGCGAGCACGGTGTACGCCTGGGCGAACGCCTCGCGGACGCGCTCGAGCGGGACGTCGAGCGACTCGGAGACCAGCGCGGGCTCGTCGAGCTGGACCCACGTGGCGCCGGCCGTCGCGAGCTCGCGGAGCACCGTCGCGTACACGGGGAGCAGGTCCGCGAGGCGGTCGAGCGGCGTGAAGCCCTCGGGCGCGGTCTCGGTCGGCTTCGCGAGCGCGAGGTAGGTGACCGGGCCGACGAGGACCGGGCGCGTCAGGACGTCGTCGGCGAGGCCCTCGACGAACTCGCGCACGGTGCGGTCGCTCGCGTAGCGGAACTCCGTCTCCGGGCCGATCTCCGGGACGAGGTAGTGGTAGTTCGTGTCGAACCACTTGGTCATCTCGAGCGGCAGGTCCTCGCCGCGGCCGCGGGCGACCGTCGAGTAGCCCGCGAGGTCGAGGCGGCCCTCGGCGTCGACGAGGTCGGCGAAGCGGGCCGGGACGGCGCCCACGAGGTTGGTCGCGTCGAGCACCTGGTCGTAGAACGAGAACGCGCTCGGGATCGCGGGCACGTCGGTGCGCAGGCCGAGGCCGGCGAGGTGCGTGCGGGTGCGCTTGCGCAGGTCGGCGGCGACCGCCTCGACCTCCTCGGCGGACGTCTTGCCGGCCCAGAACGCCTCGATGGCCTTCTTCAGCTCGCGGCGGGGCCCGATGCGCGGGTAGCCGAGGATCGTCCCGGCGGGGAACTCGGGCAGCGCGGACGCGGGGGTGGTGCTGGTCATCGTGGGTCCTCGATCAGTTCGTGGGGGCGGGGACGGGGCTGGGTGTGCCGGCCTGCGGCCTGGGGGAGCGGTCGGGAGCTGTCGGAGCCCCGCCGCCGAGGTGTGCACCCTCGAGCAGGTCCAGCGCGGCATGGTGGGTGTTGAAGGTGTAGACGTGGACGCCCGGGGCGCCCCCGTCGAGCACGGCGTTCACGAGGTCGACGCTCACGCGGATGCCGACACGGTGGCGCTCGGCGTCGTCCTCGACCGAGCCGAGCCGCTCGAGCAGCGGCCGGGGGACCGGGACGCCGGTGAGCGCCTCGACCCGCAGGAGCCGGGCGGGGTCCGTCGTCGGGATGATGCCCGGGATGATCGGGATCGTGACGCCGGCCTCGCGCGCCTCGGCGACGAGCTCGAGGTAGCTGCCCGCGTCGAAGAAGACCTGCGTGATCGCGAAGTCGGCGCCGGCCTCCTGCTTGGCGAGCAGCGCCGCGACGTCCTGCGCCCGGGTGCTGCCCGTGCCGGCGTTGCCGCGCGGGAACGCGGCGACGGCGATCGACAGGGGCCGCACGGTCGCGCGGACCTTCTGCGCGAGGCTCGCACGGCAGCGGCGCTCCTCGATCTCGCGGAGCAGCGCGACGAGCTCGCTCGCGGTCTCGAGGCCCTCGGGGTGCGGGCGCCAGTCCGGCTGGTCGGCCGGCGGGTCGCCGCGGAGCGCGAGGAAGGACCGGACGCCCTCGTCGAGGAACTCCTCGACGACCGCGGTGACCTCGGCGCGCGAGGTCCCGACGCAGGTCAGGTGCGCGATGGGGTTGAGCGACGTCTCGCGCAGCAGGCGGCGGACGAGCCCTCGCGTGGTGTCGCGCGTCTTGCCCGACGCCCCGTAGGTCACCGAGACGAAGTCGGGGCGGGCCTCGCCGAGCGCCTGGATCGTCGCCCACAGCTTCGGGGCGGCGTCCGGGTTGCGCGGCGGGAACAGCTCGAACGACACCGTCGGCCGGTCGACCGGCGCCAGCACGTCGCGCGCACCCGGGGCCGGGCGGACCGAGTCGCCGGTGAAGGTGTCGCGCGGGGCGGGGGGTGCGTCGGGCGCGGCGTCGGGCGCGGCGTCGGTCACGGGCGCGCTCATGAGGCGGTCCGGTGCGGGGTGGCCGCCCGGGAGGGTCGCAGACACGGGGACGTGCACGTCATCGTCAACTCCATCGAACCTGGCGGAAGCACCCACACCCTCGTGAGAGGGGGGTTGCTGCGGCGTCGACGAGCCAGGACTCTCGGCCGCTCTGGATGGTGAGCCGAGCATAGGGCCGGTCCCGCATGCTGAGCAATGCCTCTCACCAACCGAGATGAGCCCGTCCACGGCTCGGCGGTCTGCCCGTGACCTGGGGCGCGCCGCCGCGAGGACGCGACCCCGTGACGTGTGCGCCGAGCGGTGCTCGTCGGGCGGCGTGCGGGTCGGCCTGGGCGGTGCGGGTCGGGCGGCGTGCGGGTCAGGCGATCGAGGCTACCGGGGTCGGCGCGCGCATCGGGCGGGCCGCCACGTGGCCCTGGCCGGCGACGTCGACCGCGACGCTCGTCAGGCGCGCCGACCCGTCGGGCTCGATCTGGACGGTGGAGACCGACGCGTTGGGCAGCGGGACGAGGCCGACCTCGTCGACCGTCGCGAGGTACGCGCCGAGCGCGAGCCCGTGCCCGACGACGAGGACGTGCCCGCCGTCGTCGTGCTGCGCGGCGATGCGGGCGAACACGTCCCGGGTCCGGTGCATGAACTCGGCCCCGGGCTCCCCGCCGGGCAGCCCCGGGTGCCGGCCTGCGAGGACCTCCGTGACGAGCTCGGGCCACGAGACGACCTCGTCGAGCACCCCTTCGTGCTTCCGCTCGTAGATGCCGAAGCTGTACTCGAGCAGCCCGGGATCGGTGCGCAGGCGGACCTCGGGGTGGGGGCGGAGCAGCTCGACGGCGGTCGCGACGGCCCGGCCCGAGGGCGAGGACCACGCCGCGGTGAACGGGGTGCCGGCGAGGTGCCGGGCGGTGGTGCGGACGCCCGCGCGGCCGTCGCGCGTGAGCGGCGAGTCGCAGCGTCCCTGCATGATCCGTCGTGCGTTGAAGTAGGTGCGCCCGTGGCGGACGAGCGTCAGCGTGAGGGTCATCGGTGCCCCGCTCTCTCTCGTTGTCGCTCCGACGCTAAGGAGCACGCATGTCGGGCGGACGACGCAGGCATGACGAACAGGCGACGATGTGCCGCTCAGCGCCCCGCGACGACCGGGCAGCCCGCGAGGTGGTCGTCGACGAGGCCGCACGCCTGCATCGCCGCGTACACGGTGGTCGGTCCGAGGAAGCGGAAGCCCAGGCGCTTGAGCTCGCGGGCCAGCGCCTTGGACTCGTCGGTCTGCGCGGGCACGTCGGTCCAGGTAGCGGGCCGTGGGCGCGCACCGGCGCCGGCCGGCGCGAACGACCAGACCACCTCGTCGAGCGTGCGCCCGGCCTCGTGCAGGGCGAGGACCGCGCGCGCGTTGGCGATCGTGGCCTCGATCTTGGCGCGGTTGCGGACGATCCCCGCGTCCGCCAGGAGCCGGGCGACGTCGGTGTCGTCGAACCGGGCGACCGCCTCCGGCTCGAAGTCGGCGAACGCCGCGCGGAACGCGGGCCGCTTCCGCAGGATCGTGATCCAGGCGAGGCCGGACTGGAAGCCCTCGAGGGCCAGGCGCTCGAGCAGCGCCCGGTCGCCGTGCACGGGGACGCCCCACTCCTCGTCGTGGTACGCCTCGTAGAGCGGGTTGCCGTCGCCGAAGCAGCGTGCGCCGGGGGTCGCCAGCGGGACGGCCGCCGGCTCGGGGGTCTCGGTGGGGGTCATGCGGCGATCCTGCCGTGCGCCGCCCACGCCGCGACGGGCGTGCCCGCGGGTCGGGGTCGGCGCTCACCGGGACGGGGCGGTGGGTGCGCGGCCGGAGGGCGGGCCACCGCGTCGTCGCACCCCCGGCCGGACACCACACCCTCCGGCCGCACGCCGGGTCGTCCGTCGCGCCCCGGTTCCGTCCTACGGCGAGGCGGCGCCGTTCGCCCGCGTGGCGACGAGCGCCGCGACGCCGTCGAGGATGAGCCGGGCCCCGAAGTCGAGGTCGGGGTCGTCGGGCGGGCCGTCGAAGGCGAACGCGCCCTCCTCGACGGCCCGCGCGAGCGCGGGGTGCTCGTCGGGCCGCACGAGGGCCGCGATGATCGCGCCGTAGTCGGCGACGCGCGGGGTGTCGTCGTCCTGCGGCTCGGCGGCGGCGCGCTCGTAGGCGGTGAACTCGCCCGCGAGCCGCGCCTCGCTCAGCGCGTGCGACGCGAGCAGGGCGGCGACACCGAGCTTCTCCGCCGCGTGCAGGCTCGTCCCGTCGAGGGCGCCGACCATCCCCTCCATCCACGCGAGCCGGTGCGGGCCGGTCGCGTGCAGCGCCGCGTCGCTCTGCGCGAGCCAGGGGTGCGCCCGCAGGAGCGGGCCCTGCGCGCGCACGAGCTGCTCGAGGCGGGGCCGCCAGCCGCCCGGCAGCCCGGGCTCGGGTGCCGGGGGCGGCCCGACGGCGGCGTCGGCCATGAGCGCGAGGACCTCGTCCTTCGACGAGACGTACCGGTAGAGCGACATCGTGGTGAAGCCGAGCGACTCGGCGAGCCGGGCCATCGACACCGCGGCGAGCCCCTCGGCGTCGGCGAGCGCGACCGCCGCGTCGGCGATGCGGTCGAGGGTCAGGCTCGGGCGGGGTCCCCGGCGGGGCGGCTCGGCGGCGCGCCAGAGGATCTCGACGTCGCGGGGCAGCCGGACCGGGCGCTCGTGGGCCTCGTCGGCGGGGGCCAGGCCGGCGCGCGCGGCGCGGCGCCGGGCCTCGGCGACCTCGCGGGCGGCCCGCTGCTGCGCGAGCGCGGCGGCCTGGACGGCCTTCTCGGCCTCGCGCTGGGCGCGCGCCGCGTCGCGCTCGGCCTGCTGGAGCTCGCGTTCCCGCTCGGCGCGGGCGCGCTGCGCCTCCTTGGCGGCAGCCCGCGCCGCGCGCTCCTGGTCGCGGCGGGCGCGCTCGGCGTCCTTGGCCGCGGTCTGGGCGGCCTTCTCGCGGTCGCGCCGGAGCCGCTCGGTCTCCTTGGTGGCGGCCTGCTGCGCCTTCTCCCGGTCGCGGCGCAGCAGCTCCGCCTCGCGGCGAGCCGCCTGCGCCTCGCGCTCGTCGGCGGCCTGCGCGTCCTGCTCACGCGCGGTGTCCGCGTCGCGCCCGCCCGGGCCCCGCGCCTCGCGCGCGTCGGTGGCCCGCGTCCCGTGCCCACCGGCGACCGGGTCGACGGCCGTGCCGCCGGGGGCGCCGTCGGGCGCGCCGGTCGGGTCCTGCTCGTGTGCGCTCACGGCACCTCCTTGACCCGATCCTAGAACTGTGTACATCATAAACAGCACAGTGTGCGGCATACACAGATAGGGATACCCATGACCGACCCGATCGTCCTGACCCGAGGGCTGCGCAAGTCCTACGGCGGCACCCCCGTGCTCGACGGCCTCGACCTGGAGATCGGGCGCGGCGAGGTGCTCGCGCTGCTCGGTCCCAACGGCGCCGGCAAGACCACGGCCGTCGGCATCCTCGCGACGCTCGTCCGGCCGGACGGCGGCACCGCGACCGTCGCCGGACACGACGTCGTCCGCGAGCCCGAGCGCGTCCGGCACGTCATCAGCCTCACGGGGCAGCACGCCGCGGTCGACGAGCTGCTCACCGGCCGGGAGAACCTGCACCTCATGGCGAACCTCGCCCACCTCGGGCGGCGCGAGGTCCGCGGCCGCAGCGCCGACCTGCTCGAGCTGTTCGACCTCGCGGGCGCCGCCGACCGGCTCACCCGGACCTACTCGGGCGGCATGCGGCGCCGGCTCGACCTCGCGGTCAGCCTGCTCGCCCGGCCGCAGGTGATCTTCCTCGACGAGCCGACGACGGGCCTCGACCCGCGCAGCCGGCTCGCGCTGTGGGACGTCATCCGGGAGGTCGTCGCCGCCGGGACCACGCTGCTGCTCACGACCCAGTACCTCGACGAGGCGGACCGGCTCGCGGACCGCGTCGTGGTGCTCGACCAGGGGCGGGTCATCGCCGAGGGCCCGGCCGCCGAGCTCAAGCGGCGCGTCGGGTCCGCGCACGTCGAGCTCACGCTCGCCGACGGCACGAGCGAGCGGATCGAGACCGACGCGAGCGTCGCCGACGTGCGGCGCATCCTCGCCGGCGTCGAGGCCCGCGCGCTCCCCGTCGACCACTGGCGCGTCGCCGTCCCCACGCTCGACGACGTGTTCCTGACCCTGACCGGCGCCCCGACGCGCACCGAGGACCTCGTCACCGCGGAGGCATCATGACCACGCTCGCACCGTCACCCCTGGGGCCCGTCGACGGCACCCTGGACCACGCCGCCCGTGCGGCCGCCGAGCGCCCGCTGCTGGGCTGGGCGGCGCACGACGCACGCACGATGATCGGCCGCAGCCTGCGCCGGTCCGTGCGCGAGCCCGACACCCTGATCATGGCCGTCGCGCTGCCCGTGGTGATCATGCTGCTGTTCGTCACGGTCTTCGGCGGCGAGATCGACACCGGGATGGCGTACGTCGACTTCGTCGTGCCCGGGATCATCCTGCTGTGCGCGGGGTACGGCGCCTCGACGACGGCGGTCGCGGTGGCCTCCGACGTCACCGGCGACATCATGAGCCGGTTCCGGTCGCTGCCGGTCCGCCTGTCGAGCGTGCTGACCGGGCACGTCGTCGCGAGCCTCGCGCGCAACGCGGTGTCGACGGCGCTCGTGGTCGGCGTGGCGTTCCTGCTCGGGTTCCGGCCGTCCGCGGGCCCGGGGGAGTGGCTGCTCGTCGTCGCGCTGCTCGCGGCCTACGTGCTCGCGCTGACGTGGCTCGCGGTGTGCGTGGGGGTCGTCGCGTCGAGCCCCGAGGCGGCGAGCGGGTTCAGCTTCGGGATCATGTTCCTGCCCTACGTGTCGAGCGCGTTCGTGCGGCCCGAGACCATGCCGGCGGCGCTCGAGTGGTTCGCGCGCTACCAGCCCGTGACGCCGGTGACCGACACCCTGCGGGCGGCGCTCGTCGGGATGCCGGGCGGCGACGCGCTCGTCGCGTTCGCGTGGTGCGCCGGGTTCTTCGTCGTCGCGCGGGCGCTCGCGGGCCGCCTCTTCCGGCGCCGGACGGTGTGAGGGCGCGCGGCACCTTCGGGAAGCCGTTTCACCCGGGAACGGACTTGTCGGGCATTTCGCCCCGCCGCTGGACTGGACGCTCCGGCCACCCGTGCACCCGCGGGGGTCCTTCCGGAGTCACCAGGGGGTCGTCCATGAGGTCTCGTCCGCTCGTCGCCGCGCTGACCGCGGCGGTCGCCGCCGTCTCGTCCGTCGCGCTCGCCGCACCCGCGGCGGCCGCTCCCGTCGCCGTGTCGTGCGGGGACGTCGTCACGACCGACGCCTACCTCGATGCCGACGCCGCGTGCGCCGGCGCCGGGATCACGCTCGTCGGCGACGTCACGCTCGACCTGCGTGGGCACACCCTCGACGGCGGCGGCTCCGGCACGGGCCTGCGCGTGACGCTCGGGGGGACGCAGGCCGTCGTCGACGGCACCGTCTCGGGCTGGACCACCGCGGTCGACGCCGTCATCCCGCCCGACCCCGAGGGCGAGGGGTTCGTCGGCGACTTCAGCTTCTCGGGGGTGGTGTTCACCGGGAACGGCGAGGTGACCGACCTCGGGGTCGACTCGCTCTTCGGGCGACACCGGGCCGACTTCCGGTACAGCGGCACGCGGTTCGAGGAGAACGCGCTCGTGTTCGGCGGGCTGTTCGGGGGCGGCGGGTTCGTCGAGGACTCCGAGTTCCTGCGCAACGGCACGGTGGTCAGCATCGACACCGCCGGCGTGGTCATCGACCGCTCGCGGCTCGAGGGCAACGACGTCGTGGCCGACGACCTCACCGAGTCCGGGCTCACGGTCCGCGACAGCGTGCTGCTCGACAACCGCGTGATCGACACGGGAGGGCACTTCATGGGCTACCTGGACCTCGAGGGCAACGAGATCAGCGGCAGCGACACCGTGGTCGCGCCGACGACCTCCTACGTGCGGGTCGTCGACAACGTGCTGGTGGACAACGACGTGGCGCTCGACCTGGGCGAGGCCGGCGGGTACGTCGCGGGGAACACGTTCGAGCGCAACCGCGTCGCGTTCACCTCGACCGGGCCGCTCGTCGGGTGGGGCAGCGTCATGACGGTCGAGGGCAACACGTTCGTCGGCAACGGGGACGCGATCGTCACCGCGGGGGTCGGGACCGAGGTCGGCGGGAACGTCGCGCACCACAACACGGGCCGCGGCATCCACGCGCCGGGCGTCACGGACCTCGGCGGCAACCGGGCGTGGGCCAACGGTGTGTACCCGCAGTGCGTCGGGGTGGTGTGCGCGGGCAAGCCGCGCAGCTGACGGGTCGACGTGCCGGCCGGGCGGAGGCGCCGGTGCCCCCGCCCGGCCGGGCCGCGGGCGGGGTCAGCGGCGCAGCGCCTCGACGTCGACGAGCCCGCGCTCCACGGCCCGGACCAGGCGGCGCGGGACCTCCACGGTGCCGCCCGGCGCGCGGACCGTCACCAGGTCGACGGTCGTCGCCTTCCACTGCGCGCGGCGGGACCGCGTCCGGCTCCGCGACATCTTCCGCTTGGGGACCGCCATCAGCCCTGCCTCGCCTTCCAGCGCGGGTTGCGCTTGTTGATCACGTAGGTCTTCCCGCGCCGGCGGACGACGATCGAGCCGTCCTTCTTCTTCAGCGACGCGAGCGACGCGCGGACCTTCATGCGCGGTCGTCGGCGGTGCGGTCGGCGGCGGTCGTCCCCGCGCCGCTCCGCGTGCCGTAGCGCCGACGGAACTTCTCCACGCGCCCCGCGGTGTCGAGGACGCGTGCGGTGCCGGTGTAGAACGGGTGGCTCGCGCTCGACGTGTCGACGTCGATGACCGGGTAGGTGTTGCCGTCCGTCCACTCGATCGTCTTCGACGACGTCGCGGTCGACCGCGTGAGGAACGCGAAGTCGGCCGAGATGTCCCGGAACACGACCGGGCCGTACGCGGGGTGGATGCCCTGCTTCATCTGCTTCTCCTGTCTGCCCGGCTCCCGGCCGGGCTACCAGCTGGACTTCGTGATGCCCGGGAGCTCGCCGCGGTGGGCCATCTCCCGGAACCGGACGCGCGAGAGCCCGAACGTGCGCAGGTGCCCGCGGGGTCGGCCGTCCGCGACGTCGCGGTTGCGCAGCCGGACCGGGCTCGCGTCGCGGGGGAGCGCCTGGAGCGCGGCCTGGGCGGCCTCGCGCTCGGCCGCGGGGAGGTGCGGGTTCACAGCGGCGGCCTTCAGCTCGGCACGGCGCTCGGCGTACCGCTCGACGACGACGCGACGCTGCTGATCGCGGGCGATCTTGCTCTTCTTGGCCATCTCAGCGCTCCTCGCGGAAGTCGACGTGGCGGCGGACGACGGGGTCGAACTTCGTCAGCACGAGCCGGTCCGGGGTGTTCCGGCGGTTCTTGCGGGTCACGTAGGTGAACCCGGTGCCCGCGGTCGAGCGCAGCTTGATGACAGGCCGGACGTCGGTCCGCTTCCCGGCCATCAGACCTTCTCCCCGCGGGCGAGGATGCGGGCGACGACGACGTCGATCCCGAGCTTGTCGATCGTCTTGATGCCGCGCGCCGAGACGTTCAGGGTGATGCGGCGCCCGAGCGACGGGACCCAGTAGTGCTTGCGCTGGATGTTCGGGTCGAAGCGGCGCTTGGTGCGCACGTGCGAGTGGGAGACGGAGTGGCCGAACCCCGGCGTCGTGCCGAGGACCTGGCAGCGGGCTGACATGGGCGTCAACGTAAGTACTGAGAATCATTCGCGTCAAGCGCTAGGGTCGGTGCCCATGAACCGACGCACCCCGCTGCTGACCCTCGCGACCGTCGACCCGGTCGTCCGCGACTCCGCCGTCCTCGGCCTCGTCATGGACGACCCCCGCGCCGTCGTCGTCCGCCACGACATCCACGACGACGAGGACGGCGGCTCGATCCGCCGGCTCGTGCTCGACGCGGGCGGCGTCGTCGAGGACGAGCGGATCCCGCTCGAGCACGCCTGCCTCAGCTGCGCGGTGCGTGAGGACGCCGTCCCGACCCTCGCCCGCCTCGCGCGGGACCCGCGCTGGGACTCCGTCGTCCTCGCCCTCCCCGTCTCGGCCGAGTCGCTGCCGGTCGTGCGGGCGCTCGGGTGGGAGGCCCGTGGCCGGGGTGCGCTGCGCCGGCTCCGGCTCGCCCAGGTCGTCACCGCGGTCGACGTCGAGGCGTTCGAGGACGACGTGCTCGGCGACGACCTGCTCGACGAGCGCGGGCTCGCGCTGACCGCCGACGACCGCCGCTCGGTCGGGGAGGCGCTCGCGGCCCAGGTCGCCCACGCCGACACCGTCCTGGTCGCCGGCTCGCGCGAGGACCACCCCGTCGCGTCCGACCTCCTCGACCACCTGCGCGCCCGCGACGGGCGGCGCGTCGACGGTCTCTACGGCGCCGACCTCGGGGCCCTGCTGCGCGCCGAGCACGACGTGCACCGCGGGGACCGGCGGCTCGACCCGCTGCACGTCGCGCCGGCACGCCGGGCATCGACCGCGCACGGGGTCTGGACGCTGGACCTGCGCTCCGAGCGGCCGCTGCACCCGGAGCGGCTCGTGGAGCACGTGCGCCGGCTCGCGCCCGACCGGGTGCGCGCGCGAGGGCGGTTCTGGGTGCCGAGCCGGCCCGACTCGGTGTGCGTGTGGGACGGCGCGGGGGGGCAGCTGAGCGTCGGCGAGGCGGGCACGTGGGGTGACGCGGACGCGGACACGCGGCTCGTGCTGACGGGCACGGGCGACCAGCGGGCCGGGCTCGTGGAGGCGTTCGAGGACGTGCTCATGACGGGTGCCGAGCTCGACGCCGGGCTCGCGTCGTGGCTCGGGCGCGAGGACGTGCTCGCGCCGTGGCTCGGGGAGCGGTCGTGGGCATAACGAGAATCAGTCGCAAGTCTGTTAGCGTGGTCGGCGTTCACCACCCGCGTCACGGAAAGTCCCTCATGCCTGCTCAGACCCGAGTCCGTCCGACCGCGAGGTACACCGCCCTCGCGCTGACCGTCCCGCTCGCCCTGCTCGCCGGGTGCGCCGCCGAGAGCGACGCCGGCACCGCGCCGAGCGCCTCCCCGAGCGAGACCACGAGCGCGACCGAGGCGGCGACCGTCACGCCGCGCCTCGCCCTCACGTACGACGGCGGCATCCAGGTGCTCGACGCCACGACGCTCGAGACGCTCGCGGACGTCGAGCTCGACGGCTTCAACCGCCTCAACCCCGCCGGCGACGGACGGCACCTGTTCGTCTCGACGACCGGCGGCTTCCGCCTCCTCGACGCGGGCACGTGGGGCGAGCCGCACGGCGACCACGCGCACTACTACACGGCCGACCCCGAGCTCACCGACGTGACGTTCGCGGCCGAGAAGCCCGGCCACGTCGTCGTGCACGACGGCCGGACCGTGCTGTTCGACGACGGCACCGGCGAGATCGTGTCGTTCGACTCCGCGCACGTCGCCGACGAGGACCTCGCGACGCGCGAGCTCACGACGCCGAGCGCGCACCACGGCGTGGCGGTCGAGCTCGCGGACGGCACGATGGTCGTCTCCGAGGGCACCGAGGACGAGCGCACCGGCATCCGCGTGCTCGACGCGGACGGCGAGGAGCTCACGTCGAACGCCGACTGCCCCGGCGTGCACGGCGAGGCGGTCGCGGCGGACGACGCGGTCGTCATCGGCTGCGAGACCGGCGCGCTCGTCTACGCGAACGGCACGATCACCAAGGTCGCGAGCCCCGACGCGTACGGCCGCATCGGCAACCAGGCCGGCAGCGACGAGTCCCCGATCGTCCTGGGCGACTACAAGTCCGACCCCGACGCCGACCTCGAGCGCCCCACGCGCGTCTCGCTCATCGACACCCGCACCGGCGGGCTGACGCTCGTCGACCTGCCGTCGAGCTACACGTTCCGCTCGCTCGGCCGCGGCGACGACGGCGAGGCGCTCGTGCTCGGCACCGACGGCGCGCTGCACGTGATCGACCCCGAGACGAAGGCGCTCGTGCGCTCGATCCCCGTCATCGGCGCGTGGGAGGAGCCCGAGGAGTGGCAGGAGCCGCGCCCGACGCTCCTCGTGCTCGACGGGCTCGCGTACGTGACCGACCCGTCGACCGACACGCTGCACGCGGTCGACTACGCGAAGGGCGAGGTGTGGAAGAGCGCCGAGCTCACCGTCACGCCGAACGAGCTCAACGGGGTCTCGGGTGAGGCGCCCTCGCACGAGCACGACGACCACGCCGAGGGCGAGGGCGACGAGCACGCGCACGACGAGCACGCCGACGAGGCGCACCAGGACTGAGGCGACGCGTCACCCGCGCGCTGCTGAGGGCGACGGCGCCGGACGCTCCCGAACCGGGGGCGTCCGGCGCCGTTGGTGCGCCGCAGCACCTCTGCCGCGCGACCCGGCCGCACCGGCCGCCGGGCGAGCCGCCGCACCGCCCGCACCGGCCGAGCGCGCCGCACCGCTCGCGCCGGACGAGCCGCCGCACCGAGACCCCGCGGGCCCGCTGCGCCGGCCCGCCGCACCGACACCGAGGACCCCCATGACCCCCCGCACGCACCACCCGCACCGCACGCGCACCGCCGCCGTCCTGACCGCTGCGCTCGTCGGGCTCGCCGTGTCCGCCTGCGCCCCGGCCGGCGCCGACGACGACGGGACGCTCGACGTCGTCGCGTCCTTCTACCCGCTGCAGTACGTCGTCGAGCAGGTCGGCGGCGCGCACGTCGAGGTCGCGAGCCTCGTGCCGCCCGGCGGTGAGCCGCACGACCTCGAGATCTCGCCGAACAAGGTCCAGGAGCTCCGCGACGCCGACCTGGTCGTGTACCTCTCGGGCCTCCAGCCGGCCGCCGACGAGGCCGTCGCGACCCGCGACCAGGAGCACGTCGTCGACGCCGCCGAGGGTGCGGGCATCGGGCCCGGCGGCGAGGGCTCCGACGCGCGCGACCCCCACTTCTGGCTCGACCCGACGCTGCTCGCCGCCGTGGGCACGCAGGTGGCGGACGCCCTCGCCGACGCCGACCCCGAGAACGCGGACGACTACGCGGCCGCCGCGGACCGTCTCGGCGGCGAGCTCGCGGCCCTCGACACCGAGCTCGCCGACGGCCTCGCGGCGTGTGTGGGCGCGACCGTCGTGACGTCGCACGAGGCGTTCGGCTACCTCGCCGAGCGGTACGGCCTCGAGCAGGTCGGCATCACCGGGATCGACCCCGAGGTCGAGCCGTCCCCGGCGCGGCTGCGCGACGTGGGCGAGGTCGTCACGGCGGCGGGGGTGCGGACGCTGTTCTTCGAGCGGTCCGCGGGTCCCGGTCTCGCGGCGGCGCTGGCCGAGGAGCTCGGCGTCGGGACGGCGGTGCTCGACCCGCTCGAGACGCAGCCCCCCGCACAGGGCGACGACGCGCCGGACTACCCCGCGGTCATGCGCAGCAACCTCGAGGCGCTGCGCTCCGGGCTGACCTGCGGCTGACGACCGGGCGCCGGGTCAGCCCGCGCGCGTCGGCGCGGTCGGCACGACGGGCGGCTCCCACGCCGCGACCGCGCCGGCCATGCGCACCGCGGCGCGCGGGGGCACGAGCCCCATGAGCGTGTTCCGGGCGCGCAGCGCGAGCGGGTGGCGGAGCTGCTGGCCGTAGCGCGACGCGCGCAGCGCCGCCCGGGCCACGCCCTGCGACCGGCGCCGGCGCTGCGCGTCGTACACGGCGAGCGCCCGCACGACGTCGCCCGCCGGGTCGCACACCGAGGCCAGCACGACCGCGTCCTCGATCGCCTGGTTGGCGCCCTGACCGAGGTTGGGGACCATCGCGTGCGCGGCGTCGCCGAGCAGCGCGACCGCGCCGCGGTGGTAGGTGTCGACGGGCGGCAGGTGCAGCAGGTCGCTGCGGATGACCGCGTCGGGGTCGGTCGCGTCGAGCAGCGCCGGGACGGGGTCGTGCCAGTCGCCGAACCGCGCGCGGACCTCCGCCATCTCGTCGCCCCCCGGTGCCCGGCCGCCGGGCTCGGCCGTGACGGCCCCGAACCAGTACACGCGCCCGTCGCCGAGCGGGACCATGCCGAGCTCGGTTCCCGGGCCCCACGTGATCGCGGTGACGAGCTCGCCGTGCCACGGGTCACGGGTCACCGCGCGCCAGGCGGTCGAGCCGCCGTAGGCCGGGGGCCGTGCGCCGGGCCACAGCGTCGTGCGCACCTGGCTGTGGATGCCGTCGGCCGCGACCAGCAGGTCCGGGCGCAGCGTGACCTCGGTGCCGGTGGCGTCCCGGTGCACGACCCCCGGGCGCACGCCGCCCTCAACGGACAGCAGCTCGACGCCCGTGCGCAGCACCGACGGCGGGAGCGCCGCGAGCAGCACCTCGTGCAGCGTCGCGCGGTGGATGCCGAGGGCCGACGTGCCGAGCGCGCGCGTCATCTCCGCGGCGTCGACCCGCATGACCCAGCGCCCGTCGGGCGTGCGCATCCCGCCCGACGCCTCGGGGCTGCCCTGCGCCCGGACGGCGTCGCCGAGCCCGAGCGCGTCGAGCCCGCGCAGGCCGTTCGCGAGGATCGTGAGGCCTGCGCCGACCTGGGTGAAGCCCGGTGCGCGCTCGAGGACGGTGACGTCCCACCCGCGCCGCCGCAGCCCGACCGCCGCGCACAGCCCGCCGATGCCGGCCCCCACCACCACGGCCGTCGAGCCCGTCCGGTCCTGCCCCGCGTCGTGAGTCACCCGGACATCATCGCGGTCGCCGAGGTCGAACTCGACGCGCCCGCTCGGTGCACCCGTCCGGACCCGGCCGGTGACCGTCCCGGACGGGTGGCGGTCGCACCGACCGGTCGGAGCCGCTCCACGGCCCGGTCACCCCGAGGCGGTGTCGAAGTGCAGCTCGCTCGTGACGCGGTAGCGGTCGCCGCGGTAGACCGAGCGGACGAACTCCACGATGCGCCCGGTGACGTCCCGGGTCGTTCGTTCCACCATCAGCGCGGGGAAGTGCTCGGGCACCTCGAGGAGCTCGGCCTCCGGCCCGTCGGTCACGGTCGCCTCCAGCGTCTGGACCGCGCTGCGGACGTCGACGCCGAAGCGCTCGCGCAGCAGCCGGTAGAACGACCCGGCGACCATGTCGTCCGGCTCGAGCCCGACCACGAGCTCGTACGGCAGGTGCAGGCGTTCGATGGCCATCGGTTCCTCGTCGACGACCCGCAGGCGCACGACCCGGAGCACCGGCGCGGCCGGGGCGAGCTGCAGGCGTCTCGCCAGCTGCGGTCCCGCGACGATCGTGCCGAAGTCGAGGATCTTGCTGCTCCACTCGCCCTCGGCGGGTGGGGCGTAGAACGAGCCCGACGGCGTCGAGGTGAGCGCCTGGGTGACCCGGTGGGGCCCGGTGAAGGTGCCGCGCCCGTGCTGGCGTACCAGCACGCCGGACCGGACCAGATCGTCGACGGCGGCCCGCAGCGTCGGTCGGGAGACGCCGAGAACTGCGGCGAGGTCGCGCTCGGACGGGATCGCCTCACCCGGACCGCGGCCGGCGACGAGGTCGAGCAGGTAGTCGCGCACGGCATCGCGCTTGAGGCCGGGGCCCACGTTCAGTGTCACGCCCGCACCTTACCAAACCTTACCAGTTGCGCTGCCACGTCCGGCATCGGCTGCGCATGATTCCGCCTCTTGACACAGCACGCGGGCGAGTCCAGGCTCTCCCCAGGTCGTGTTGCTTACCAATAATTGACCACTGGAGGGTGACGATGAAGTCCCGCCTGCCTGCCGCCTCCGCGGCTCTGCTGCTCGCCGGCACGCTTGCGGCCTGCGGCGCGTCCAGCCCGTCCTCGAGCGGCACGCCCGAGGCGGCCGAGCTGACGGTCTGGTTCATGAAGGACAGCTTCTCCGACGAGGTCGTCCAGCAGTTCCGGGCCGACTTCGAGGCGGCGCACGAGGGGACCACCCTCGACATCCAGATCCAGGAGTGGGACGGGATCGGTCAGAAGGTCACGAGCGCGCTCGCGAGCAACGACGCCCCGGACGTCATCGAGGTCGGCAACACCCAGGTCGCGCAGTACGCGGCCAGCGGCGGTGTCGTCGACCTGACCGACAAGATCGACGATCTCCAGGGCGACGACTGGCTGCCGGGCCTGGCCGAGCCCGGGAACATCGACGGCAAGCAGTACGGCATCCCCTGGTACGCCGCCAACCGCGTGGTCATCTACCACAAGGACCTGTTCGCCGCCGCGGGCATCACCGAGCCGCCGACGACGCGCGACGCCTGGATCGCCGACACCCAGAAGCTCGACGCCGGTGGCAACCAGGGCATCTACCTGCCGGGCCAGAACTGGTTCGTCCTCGCAGGATTCATCTGGGACGAGGGCGGGGACCTCGCCGTCCAGGAGGGCGAGGGGTGGCGCGGCGCTCTGGACACCCCGGAGGCCCTCGCGGGCATGGACTTCTACGCGCAGCTGCAGGCGCTCGGCGAGGGGCCCAAGGACTCCGACGAGGCCAACCCGCCCCAGGCCGACGTGTTCGCGAAGGGCACCGTCGCGCAGCTCATCTCCGCCCCCGGCGGTGCCGGCGCGATCATCGAGGCCAACCCGGAGCTCGACGGCAAGCTCGGCTTCTTCCCGATCCCCGGACCGACCGCCGACAAGCCGGGCGCCGTGTTCACCGGCGGCTCCGACCTCATCATCCCCGAGGCGTCCCAGCACCAAGAACTGGCCTACGAGGTGGTCAAGGCGCTCGCGGGGGAGAAGTTCCAGAACCAGATGGCCGCAGCCATGTCCTACGTGCCCAACCGGGTCTCGCTCGCCGACGCCCTGGTCGGCAGCGAGGGCGCCGCCGCGATGGCCCACGGCGCGACGAACGGGCGAGCGACCCCCAGCTCCCCGAGCTGGGCGGCGGTCGAGGCCAACAACGTCATCAAGGAGTACATGACGCAGGTCCTGACGGGTGGCGACCCCGCGGAGGCGGCCGAGCAGGCCTCCGCGACCATCACGCAGATCCTCGACACCGATTCGTGAGCGGACCCCGGGCCGCCCCGTCCCCCACCGTCGACCGGTGAGCGGGCGGCCCGGAGACCATCGCCCTCCGAGAGGAACGACGTGCTCTCCCATGCCCTGGACCAGCCCGTGGTCGACCCGCCGGTCGACGCGCAGGACCCGACAGGTCCCCGACGGCTGACGGCTCGTCGCGGCCGGCCGGCGCTGTGGCCCTATCTGCTGGTCGTCCCGACGGTCCTCGGGACCCTGCTGCTGCTCTTCTACCCGCTGGTGCGGAGCGTCGTCATCTCGCTGCAGCACTTCCGGATGGGCGAGCTCATCCGCGGCGACGCCACCTGGGTCGGTCTCGACAACTACCGCGAGGTCCTGGCCAGCCCGGAGCTGTGGGCGGTTCTGCGACGCACCCTGCTGTGGACCGCGGTCAACGTCGTCCTGATCATGGTCCTGTCGACGCTGGTCGCGCTGATGCTGGCGCGCCTCGGCCGCCGGATGCGGCTCGCCGTCATGAGTGCCCTGGTGCTGGTGTGGGCGGTGCCCGTGCTGGCCGCGACGACGGTCTTCCAGTGGATGTTCCAGTCCCGGCTGGGCGTCGTGAACTGGTTCCTGACGAGCGTCGGGCTCGAGCAGTTCGACGGGTACACGTGGTTCGCCGACGGGGACGCGACCTTCGTCATCCTCGTCCTACTCGTGGTGTGGCAGTCCGTGCCGTTCGGTGCCCTGACGCTCTACGCCGGCCTGACGACGGTTCCCGGTGAGCTGTTCGAGTCGGCCCGGATCGACGGGGCGAGCGCGCCGCAGATCTTCCGCGTCATCACCTTCCCCATCCTGCGACCGCTGTTCGGGCTCATCACCTCGCTCGAGATCATCTGGGTGTTCAAGTGCTTCGCACAGATCTGGGCGGTCAGCCAGGGCGGGCCCCGGGGAGCCACCACCACCTTGCCCGTCTACGCCTTCCAGGTCGCGCAGTCGCTGCACAGGTACGACTTCGGAGCCGTCGTCTCCACGATGACCGTCCTGATCCTGCTCGTCGTGCTGGTGCCGCACCTGCGGCACATGTACCGGACCGAGGCGGTCGACCCGTGACGACTCTCGCCCTCACCGCCCGCGGACGTCGCGCCGTCCGGAGGGTGCCGCTGAACGCTGCGGCGCTGGTCGTCCTGCTGGTCTCGGTCTTCCCCGTCTACTGGATGGTGCTGACGGCCTTCAAGCCCACGCCCGAGATCCAGGCCGACACCCCGCACTTCCTCCCGCTGCACCCCACCGTCGAGCACTTCCGCTCGGCCGTCTCGGTGGACGAGTTCGGGCTGTTCTGGCGCAACAGCGCGCTGGTCTCCCTCGGGGCGGTCCTCCTGGCGCTCGTCATCGGGCTCATGGCGGCGTTCGCGGTCGCGCGCATGCGGTGGCGGGGGAGGAAGGGCTTCATCCTCATGGTGTTCATGGCCCAGATGGCGCCGTGGGAGGCCCTGCTCATCCCGATGTTCATCATCGCTCGCGACACCGGGACGCTCGACACGCTCTCCCTGCTCACCCTCATCTACTTCATGAGCACGCTGCCCTTCACGATCGTCACCCTGCGCGGGTTCCTCGCCTCCGTGCCGCCCGAGCTGGAAGAGGCGGCGCAGCTCGACGGGGCGAGCCGGTTCGAGGCGTTCCGCCGCGTCGTCCTCCCGCTGCTCGCGCCGGGCCTGATGTCGACCTCGCTGTTCGGGTTCATCACGGCCTGGAACGAGTTCGCCTTCGCCAACGCGCTGATCATCAAGAACCAGGACAACCGCACGCTGCCGGTCTGGCTGTCGTCCTTCGGCAACGTCTTCGGGACGGACTGGGGCGCCACGATGGCCGCCTCGACCCTGTTCATGCTGCCGGTCCTGGTGATCTTCCTCGTCCTGCAGCGTCGGGTGACCTCGGGGATCGTCGCCGGCGCCGTCAAGGGCTGACCCCCACCCGCACCCCCACCGACCCGGAGGCTCGGGCGCACCGTGCCCCTGCACGACGAGAGGACCGCACGTGACGGACGCAGACCCGGACGAGCTCCTGCTCGTCCCTCGGCCGCGGCACGTGACCGCGACGGGCGGCACGATCGCGGTCGACCCCGCGCTCGTGCGCACCGTGCACGACCCGGCGCTCGACCCCGAGGGCTACCGGCTCGACGTCGCGCCGCACGCCATCGTCCTGGCCAGCGGCGGCCCCGCGGGCGAGCACTACGGACGGGTCACGCTCAGCGCCCTCGACCGGGTGCCCCTGGGCACGATCGTCGACGGGCCGCGGTTCGCCTGGCGTGGGGTCATGCTCGACACCGCCCGGCACTTCATGCCCAAGGACTTCGTCCTGCGCCTGGTGGACCTGCTGGCCGAGCACAAGCTCAACGTCCTGCAGCTGCACCTCACGGACGACCAGGGCTGGCGCCTGCAGATCACGCAGCACCCCCGCCTCACCGACCTCAGCGGGGAGCACTACACGCACGACGACGTCCGCGAGATCGTCTCCTACGCCGCCGAGCGCTGCGTCACCGTGGTGCCGGAGATCAACCTGCCCGGGCACGTGCAGGCGGCGCTCGCCGCCTACCCCGACCTCGGCAACGAGCCGGGCGAACCGGTCGAGGTGTGGCGCGGGTGGGGGATCAGCCCGCACACGCTCAACCTGGAGGAGAGCACGGTCGCGTTCTTCCGGGACGTGCTCGACGAGGTCATGGACCTGTTCCCCGGCCCGTACGTGCACCTGGGCGGTGACGAGTGCCGGCCCGACGAGTGGGCGGCGAGCGCCCGAGCCCTCCAGCGCATCGACGACCTCGGCCTCGCCGGCCCCGACGCGGCGTGCGCGTGGTTCACGCGTCGCCTCGCCGATCACGTCGAGAGCCGCGGACGTCGCGCGGTGTTCTGGTACGAGAAGCCCGGGGGGCCGTCCGGCGCTGTCGCGATGCCGTGGCTGGGCGAGGACAGCGGGCTCGTCGCCGTCCACGCAGGGCACGACGTGGTCCTGACGCCGCACACGCGCACGTACCTGGACTACCCGACGCAGCTCCAGGACGGGCCGTTCGGTCCGGACCGGGTGCTCGCCCTGGCGGACGCCTACGCGTTCGACCCGCCGGCACGGACGGACGGACCCGGGTCCGTGCTCGGGGTCCAGGCCCAGCTGTGGACCGAGTACCTGGCCACGCCCGCCGACGTCGAGCGGCAGGCGTTCCCCCGTCTGTGCGCCTTCGCCGAGGTCGCGTGGGGCACCGCCGGCGCCTACGACGACTTCCTCTCCAGGCTTCCGACGCACCTGGCCCGCCTGGGCCTGGGCACCTAGAAGAAGGGACATCACCGATGAAGATCCGACAGCTGGCCTGGTGGGCCGGCGCCGCGGTGGCCACCGTGGTCGCCGTGGGCGTCGCCGCCCCGGTGCAGGCCGCACCCTCGATCAGCCTGCAGTACCGCACGAGTGCCGCGGGGGCGACCGTCGACCAGGTCGAACCGTGGTTCGTCCTGCGCAACGGCGGCTCGACCTCCGTCCCGCTGAGCACGGTGAAGATCCGGTACTACTTCGGAGCGGACTCCCCGGCGCAGCAGTACCGGTTCGCGTGCTCCTGGGCCGTCGTGTCCTGCTCGACCGTGACCGGCACCTTCGGGACGATCGCAGGCGGGTCCACCGGAGCCGATCGCTACCTGGAGGTCGGGTTCACCTCCGGCACCCTGGCGGCGGGCGGCAGCACCGGCGACCTGCAGCTGCGGTTCCACCGCTCCGACTGGCAGCGCATCACCCAGAGCGACGACTACTCGTACGGGCCGAGCAGCGCGTACGCGTCCTCGACGAGGATCGCGGTGTTCGTGGCCGGTGAGCTCGTCTCCGGTACGCCGCCGACCGGCGGCAACCCGACGCCCAGCCCGACGCCGACGACCCCGACGACCCCGCCGGGGGACGGCGCGGTGGTGTTCGACGACTTCAGCTACGCGAACGCCGACGACCCGTCGATCTCGGCCCATCAGTGGACCATCCGCACCAACGCCGGGGGCCCGGGCATCCCCGGGGCGAGGTGGCTCAAGGAGAACGTCTCCTTCCCGACGGTCTCCGGGTCGAACAAGGCGCTGCAGCTGAGGTCCTCCACGGACGGCACCGGTGCGGGGACGCAGCAGTCGGAGGTGCTGCACCAGCGCAAGTTCCTGGAGGGGACCTATGCCGCACGCGTCTTCTTCACCGACGCGCCGGAGAGCGGGCCCGACGGCGACGCGGTCGTCGAGACCTTCTTCACCATCACGCCCCTGGCTCGGGACCTCGACCCGGACTACTCCGAGCAGGACTTCGAGTACCTGCCCAACGGCGGCTGGGGCGAGCCGAGCAACATCCTCTACGCCACGTCCTGGGAGACGTACCAGAACGACCCGTGGATCGCGGTGAACACCCACACCGAGCAGCGGCAGAGCTACGCCGGCTGGCACGACCTGGTGCTGCAGGTCGTGGACGGCCAGATCAGGTACTTCGTCGACGGTCAGCTGTTCGCGACCCACGGCGGCGACTACTACCCCGAGACGCTGCAGTCGGTGAACTTCAACCTGTGGTTCATCAGCGGCGGGCAGATCGGCAGCAGCACCCCGCGGACGTACACGCAGCAGGTCGACTGGTTCTACCACGCGAAGAACGAGGTGGTGAGCCCGGCCGAGGTCATCGCCCGCGTGAACGGCTACCGCACCGCCGGCACCACGTGGGTCGACACCGTGCCGGCCTCCTGACCGGGGCTGCCCGAGCTCGGACGGCTCGCGCGCGGAGCGGACGCGCGAGCCGTCCCGCCGGGCTCAGGGCTCAGGGCTCGGCGGTGCGGCGGGTCGTGAGGTTCGCGGGACGCGTGCGCGTGCGCTGCCGCGGGACCTCGAACCACGCGCTCGGGGAGCCTGCCGGGACGGCCATGAGGCCCTCCTGCACCGCGGCGAGGATCTCCGGGTCCGGCGTCGTGGTCGATCCCGCGAGAGCGTCGAGCACCTCACGTCCCGCTTCGTCGCGGTCTGGACCGATCATGGGTCGACGATAACCCGGGCATATCCGGGTGCGGGAGACGGGCAGACCGACCTCACCCGGGATCTCACCCGTGCGGATGAACTGGCATCGGCGCTGGTCACGGCGCCACCGGGACAAGTCGGTCAGCCGCGGCGGAATCAGGCGGTCGAGGCGAGCGCGGTGCGGATCCGCTTGACCGAGACGGGCTGCGGCGTGCCGAGCTGCTGGGCGAACAGGCTCACGCGCAGCTCCTCGAGCATCCACCGGACGTCCGCGAGGGACGCGTCGCGGGCCGGGTCGGGCGACGAGCCGGCCGCGCGGCGGACCGCCTGGTCCCACGCCTCGGCGAGGTCGTGGACCTGCCACGCGAGGTCGGCGTCGCGCTGCGGGTTCTCGGCGGCCTTCTCCAGCCGGCGCCGCGCCGCCCGCAGGTACCGGGGGAGGTGCACGAGCCGGGTCACGCCGGTCGCGCTGACGAAGCCGTCGAACACGAGCCGGGCGGCCTGCTCGCGCACGTCCTGCAGGGTCGCGAGGAGCGCGAGGCTCGACGAGCCGCGGACGTCGGCGTCGAGCTCGCGCGCCGCGGTGAGGGCCGCGACGACGTCGGCGACGACCCGGTGCACGGTGTCCTCGAGCCGCTCGCGCACGTGCGTGCGGAGCGCGGCGTACGCGGTGCCGGTGCGGACCTCCGTGGCCGGGCGGCCCGCGAGGTGCTCGGCGAGCAGGTGGTCGACGGCCGCGCGCTGCACGTCCGCGACGAGCGCGTCCGTGCTGCGGTAGGGGCTCGCGGCGAGGGTGAGCGCCTGCGTGCCGGTCCACCGCGTCGTCACGCGTGCGGTCGCGAGCGACGTCTCACGCAGCAGCACGGCGCGGAGCCCGCGGCGGTGGGCCTCGACCTGCGCGCCCGCGTCGGCGAGCACCCGAAGCCCGACCGTGCCCGACGGCTCCTCGACGAGCGCGGGATAGCCGCGCACGCGCAGCCCCCCGGCACCGGTCGTCTCGACGGTGAGCGGGAGCGCGTCGTCGGGCAGGTCGGCCGGCCACGCGGTCAGGCCGGTGCGCTCGGGGATCGCCGCCGCGACCGCGGGGTCCGCGGCGCCGCGTGCCGCGGCGGGGGAGGTCGGTGCCGTGCCGGCGTCGGGGGCGGCCGGAGCGGCGGCGGCCGGTGCGGCCGTCGCCGTCGCGTCGTCCCGTCCGCGCGCGCCCGCCTTCGTCCCCGCCTCCCGCATCGCGTCGCGCACCGCGGTCCGGACCGCGGAGCTCACGGCGTCCTGCGTCCGGGCCGCGAGCCGGCGCTGCAGCGCCACGAGGTCCTTGCTCTCGTCGAGCACGACCCCGCGGTCCGACTGGACCCGGAACGTCATGCGCAGGTGCGGCGGGAGCTTCTCGTCGTCGAACGCGTCGAGCGGCACGTCGACGTCCCGGAGCGCGCGCACGGCCTGCGCGAACGCGTCGTGGAACGACGGCGCGAGGTCCGCGGCGCGCACGGTGTCGTGCCACGACGCGAGGTTCTCGCGGAACCAGGCCACGACGCCCCGCGCGACGTCCGGCGCGGGCACGAGCTGCACCCGGACGGGCTTGGGCAACGACCGGATCGTCGCGGTGACCAGCTCCTCGAGCAGGCCAGGGACCATCCACCCGAAGCCCTCGGGGCGCACGCGCGCGAGCAGCACGAGCGGGACGTGCGCCGTGACCCCGTCGGCCTCGGTGCCGGGCTCGAACTGGTAGGTGAGCGGCAGCTCGAGCTCGCCCTGCGGCCACGTCGAGGGGAAGTCGGACGCGCTGACCGCGTCCTCGTCGGACACGAGCAGCTCGCGCGTGAAGGTCAGCAGGTCCGGCTGGGTGCGCCGGGCCGTCTTCCACCACGTGTCGAAGTGCCGGGCGGAGACCACGTCCGCCGGGACGCGCTCGTCATAGAACGCGAACAGCACGTCGTCGTCGACCACGAGCCCGCGCCGGCGGGCCCGGGCCTCGAGGCTCTCGGCCTCCGCGAGCAGGCGGCGGTTCTCGTGGAAGAACTCGTGGTGCGTGGTCCACTCGCCGTCGACGAGCGCGTGCCGCAGGAACAGCTCGCGCGCGTGCTCGGGGTCGACCTTGGCGTACAGCACCCGGCGCTGCGCGACGATCGGGACGCCGTAGAGCAGCACCCGCTCGAGCGCCATGGCTGCGCCCTGCTTCGTCGACCACGTCGGCTCGGAGTACGTGCGCTTCACGAGGTGCCCCGCGAGCTCCTCGGCCCACTCGGGCTGGATCCGCGCGACGTCGCGCCCCCACAGGCGCGAGGTCTCGACGAGCTCGCCGGCCATGACCCATGCTGGCGGGCGCTTCGCGAGGCCGGACCCCGGGAAGATCGCGAACCGGGCGCCGCGCGCGCCGAGGTACTCGTTGCGCGCACGTCGGTCGGGGCGCCGGGCGGGGGAGTCCTTGCGGCCGCGGTTCCCGGCGGGCGGGGTGACCTCGGTGGCCTCCTGCATGCCGATCTGGCTGAGGAGGCCCGCGAGCAGGCTCAGGTGGATGCGGTCGGCGTCCCAGTCGAGGCGCAGCTTCTCGGGGCCGCCCTCGGTGTCGGACGCGAGGACCGTCTGCTCCGCACCGGGCGCGGTCCGGCGTCGCGGCTCCTTCTCGGCCTGTGCGCCCGCGAGCGCGACCCCGACGCTCCCCGCCTTCTCCCGCCGCCGCGGCGGGTTCACGACGATGCCGAGCGGCTTCGCCAGCTCCCGGAGCTGCGTGACGACGTCCTGCCACTCGCGGATCCGCAGGTAGTTCAGGTGCTCGGAGCGGCACAGGCGGCGGAACGCCGAGCCGGACAGGTCCGCCTGCGCGTCCTTGAGGTACTGCCAGAGGTTCAGGTACGTGAGGAAGTCGGACGTCGGGTCGGCGAAGCGCGCGTGCTGCTGGTCGGCCTGCGGGCGGCTCTCGACCGGGCGCTCGCGCGGGTCCTGGATCGACAGCGCCGCCGCGATGATCATGACCTCGCGCGCGACGCCCCGGCGCCCGGCCTCGACGATCATCCGGCCGAGCCGCGGGTCCATCGGCAGCTGGGCGAGCGCCCGTCCGGTCTCGGTGAGCGCCCCGCCCGTCGGCGCGAGGGCCCCGAGCTCGGTGAGCAGCTGCACGCCGTCGCGCACCGAGCGCACGTCCGGGGGGTCCACGAACGGGAACTGCGCGATGTCGTCGGGCGTGGCTGCGACCCCCACGGAGATCATCTGGAGGATGACCGACGCGAGCGACGTGCGCAGGATCTCCGGCTCGGTGTACTCGGGGCGGGACTCGAAGTCGGCCTCGGAGTAGAGCCGGATCGCGATGCCGTCCGCGACGCGCCCGCACCGGCCCGAGCGCTGGTTCGCCGACGCCTGCGAGATCGGCTCGATGGGCAGGCGCTGGACCTTCGTGGCCTTGGAGTAGCGCGAGATGCGGGCCGTGCCGGGGTCGATCACGTACCGGATGCCCGGCACGGTCAGCGACGTCTCGGCGACGTTGGTCGCGAGCACGACGCGGCGCGTGCCGTGCTGCTCGAACACCCGGTGCTGCTCGGCCGCGGAGAGCCGCCCGTACAGCGGCAGGATCTCGACCGCCGACGGGCCGCGCAGGTCCGCCGCCCGGTCGCCCAGGTGCGCGCGCAGCGCGTCCTCCGCGTCGCGGATCTCCCGCTCGCCCGAGAAGAACACGAGGATGTCGCCCGGGCCCTCGGCGGCGAGCTCGTCGACCGCCTCGCAGATCGCCTGCATCAGGTCGCGGTCCTCGACCTGCGCGCGGCCGGGGCCCTTGCCCTTGCTCGGCGACCCGGCACCCTTCCCCGGGCGGCCCTTCGGGTACGCGCGCCCGGTCAGCGCCGCACCGTCCGGCCCGGTGCCGTCGTCGTCCCACCCGTCCCCGTCGGCCGCGGGCAGCGCGTCGTCCGCGCGCAGCGGCCGGTACCGGATCTCGACCGGGAAGGTGCGGCCCGTGACCTCGACGACCGGCGCCGGGACGCCGTCGGGGTGCTCGGGCGTCGGCGGACCCGCGAAGTGCGCCGCGAACCGCGCCGAGTCGATCGTCGCCGACGTGATGACGAGCTTGAGGTCCGGCCGCTGCGGCAGGAGCCGCGTGAGGTAGCCGAGCAGGAAGTCGATGTTGAGCGAGCGCTCGTGGGCCTCGTCGATGATGAGCGTGTCGTAGCCGCGCAGCATCGGGTCGCGCTGGATCTGCGCGAGCAGGATCCCGTCCGTCATGACCTTGACCAGCGTCGACGCGCTCGACTCGTCGGTGAACCGCACCTGGTACCCCACGAGGTCCCCGAGCGGGACGCCCGGGCCGCTGATCTCCTCGTTGATCCGCTCCGCGACCGTGCGCGCCGCGATCCGCCGGGGCTGCGTGTGGCCGATCTGCCCGTCCCGGCCCCGGCCGAGCTCGAGCATGATCTTGGGGAGCTGCGTCGTCTTCCCCGAGCCCGTCTCGCCCGCGACGATCACGACCTGGTGCTCGCGGATCGCCGCGGAGATCTCGTCGCGGCGCGCCGAGACCGGGAGCTGCTCGGGGTACGTGATCGGGGGGACGACGACGGCGTGGCGCAGCTCGGCGCGGCGGGCGCGCTGGGCGTCGCCCTGCTTCGGGTCGGGCCGGCGGTCGGGCCGACGCTCGCGCTGAGGACGACTGCTCTCGTCGGTGCGGTGCTCCGCGTCGGGACGACGCGGCCCGCGACGACGACCGCGCCCGCCCCGACGGCCCGGTGCCCCGGTCCCGTCCGGCGTCGCCGGTCGCTCCTCGCGCGCAGTGCTCACGACGGACCATTCTCCCCGCTGCCGCGGGTGCACCGCGCGTTGATTCCCCGCAGGCGTCCGCGCACGCCTCCGCGGCCGGTCAGCCCTCGGCCGCCCGTTGCCCGGACGGCCGAGGCTCGCGTCACCAGGCGTAGAGCTGAACCGCGCGCGGCCCGGAGACCGCGAGGTGCCGCGGCATGACCGACGTCCCGACGATCGAGCCCGCCGGAGCCGGGAGGGACCAGACCGTCGAGCCGTCCGCGAGCGCGAGGGCGACGAGCTCCTGCCTGTCGTGGTGGTGCACGAGCACCCGCTCGCCGTCCGTCGCGACGACGGTCCCCGCGTCGGTCGACCAGCGCACCGCTCCGGTCGCGAGGTCGAGCGCGGACACTCCCGCCGCGTCCTCGACGAGCACCGTGTCGCCGACGAGCCCCTCGACGCGCGTGGCGCCCGCCTCCCACAGGACGGTCTCGTCCCGCGGGTCGTGAGCGGCGAGCGCGCTCATCCCGCCGTCGGCCGACGTCGTCACCGGGACGAGCCGGGGGACGACGGCGCCCGGTGCGACGGACCACACGGCGGGATCCCGCCCGACGCCCAGGTCCTGCGGGCCCGTCGTCGAGCGCTCGCCCGTCGCGGTGTCGATGACCGCGCTGTAGGTGAACCCCGCGAGCCGGGCGTGCGTGCCCTGGACCTGCGTCTGGGCGAACACGTCGCCGTAGACCGGCTCGTCGCTCGCCGCCCCCGGCTCGACGTGCGACCACACCGTCCGCCCGGTCACGGCGTCGAGGCCGTCCCAGCGCGCGGTCGTCGGCTCGGGCTTGCCGTGCACCACGACGGTGTCCCCCGCGAGGCCCGTGGAGACGACCCAGGGCTCGACCGGCAGTGTCCGCACGACCGTCCCGTCCTGCGGGTCCAGGAGCTGGAGCTCCGGCTCGTCCTCGGCGGACGAGCCCAGGCACACCACGAGCCCCTCGGAGCTCGTCCCGGAGCACGTCCAGGTCGTCGGGCGCTCGACGCCCTGCCGCTGCACCCACCGGACGGCGCCGGTGACGGCGTCGATCCCGGTCAGGGCGTTCTGCCCGTCCTCGGCGGTGACGAACGTCACGAGGACGTCGCCTGCGTCGACGGCCTCGAAGTCGCCGTACCAGGACCCGTCGCGCACGTCGACGAACGTCGTCGGCTGACCGCCCGCCGGGTCCGGCAGTACGTCGCCCGCGGTGAGCGACCACAGTGCGCGGGGCGGCTGGGCGAGCGACCCGACGACGCCCCACCCGGCGGGCTGCTCGGGCGTGGCGGTGGCGGTCGGCGTCGGTGTCGTGGTCGCGCTCGCGCTCGCGGTGGGCGTGGGCGTGGGCGTCGCGGTGGCGGTCGGCACCGGGTCGACCGCGGGGTCCCGCGGTGCGGGCGTCAGGGCGGTCGCCGTGGCGATGCCGACGGCGAGGACCGTCACGGCGACGGCCGAGATCGCGCCGGTGCGGCGTGCGCGGAGGGTGCGGATGTCGGTCATGACGTGGCGGACCTCGGTGCTGGTGTCGGGCGCGGTCGCGGCGGCGGCGGCGGTCTCGGTGCCGGCGAGCTCGTGCAGGAGGTCGCGCAGGTTCGGGCTCATGCCTGGCTCCGTCCGGTGCGGGTCACGGGGATCGTGTCGAGGTCGGCGTCCGGCGGCAGCGCGTCGGGCCCCAGGAGGACCCGCAGCCGCGCGGTCGCGTCGGACAGGTAGCGCTTGACCGCGCCGGGGCTCAGCCCGAGCGCGTCCGCGATCTCCGCGCCCGGCAGGTCGTCGAAGTAGCGCAGGACGGCGCAGGCCCGCTCGCGCGGCGCCAGCGTCGCGAGCGCCGCCCGCACGTCGAGGACGGCCGTCGTCGCGTGCTCGGGCGACGCGACGTCGTCCGTCACCGCGAACAGGTGCGCCCTCGACCGCCACGTGCGCTGCTTGCGGGCGTGGTCCAGGAACGTCGTCCGGATCACCTGGCGCACGTAGCCCTCGGCGGTGTGCACGTCGGTCAGGTCGCGCGGCTTCGCGAAGGTCCGCACGAGCGCGTCGTGCACCAGGTCCTCGGCGAGCGACCGGTCGACCGTGAACAGCGCGGCGTAGCCGACCAGCGAGCTCCGGCGGTCACGGACCACCTCCTCGAGCACGTCCTGCCAGTCCGGCACGGCCGCCCCTCCTGTCCTCGCGCCGGGCCGTCACCGGCTGGTGACCGCTCCGTGCACCCTCACCCCCACAACGCGCGCCGGGGCGGGGAAGTTGGGGTGCGGCCGCCGCCGGACCTCACCACCTGCGGGGAACCCACGTGGAGGAGATCCCGCCGCTGCCGACGGCGACGCGGGACACGGTCGAGGTGGCGCCGGACTCGACGTCCACGCAGACGAGATCCTGACGGTGCGGTCACCGGGAGAGTGACACCTGCGGACGCACCCCGACAAAGGGACTGGGCCGACCGGGCGTCGCACCGCGGGACGCCTGCACCGGCCGGGCACCGGTCCGATCAGGAGGTCGACACCCCGCACCGCCCCGCGCAAGGACTCCCCGTGCCGTTCCTCCGTCTCGCCACCGCCGCCGCCCTCGTGGCCGTCCTCGCGGTGGCCACCGCGCCGTACGGCCCGCACGACGGCGCCATCCCGGACCCTGAGTCCCCTGCGGCGTCGGACTCCACGCTGCGCGTCCCGCTCCACGCCCGCGTGGAGCTCGCGGTCGGCCGCACCTCCCCGGGCGCGTCGGCCACGACGTCCACCGCGTCCGGCACGTCGACGAAGGTGCAGGGTGGCAAGGTGAAGCCGACGCCCACCCCCACGCCGACGCCGACCCCCACCCCCACCTCCGGCTCGAGCACCGCGTGGGCCGTCCCGGTCGGGGTCACGATCCCGTGGGGGCCGGTGGACGCCGGGCGCCTCGCCGAGACCACCGCGATCCTGCGGCACGTCCCCGCCTACCTCGAGTGGTACACCGGCTTCGGGGAGGCGCCCGACGTCGCGAAGCTCCAGGCCGTGACCGACGCGGGCGCCGTCCCCGTCGTCACGTGGGAGCCGTGGGTGTGGACCGACGGCGTGAACCAGCCCGCGTACGCGCTCGACCGCGTCACGGCCGGCGACTTCGACGCGTACCTCGTGCAGTGGGCCGACGCGCTCGCGGCCTGGGACCGCCCGGTGATGATGCGGTTCGCGCACGAGATGAACGGCGACTGGTACCCCTGGTCCGCCGGGGTCAACGGCAACTCCGCCGCCGACTACGTCGACGCGTGGCGGCACGTGCACGACGTGTTCGCCGCGCGCGGGGCCGACGAGGTGCAGTGGGTCTGGGCGCCCAACGTGGTCTACCCCGGCTCGACGCCGCTCACGTCGCTGTACCCCGGTGACGCGTACGTCGACGTCCTCGGGGTCGACGGCTACAACTGGGGCACCTCGGTCTCCTGGGGCACGTGGGTCTCCGGCCGGCAGGTGTTCGAGCAGACGTTCGCCGAGCTGCGCGTGCTCGCGCCGTCGAAGCCGCTGCTCGTGACCGAGACCGCGTCGAGCGAGCTCGGCGGCTCGAAGGCCGCGTGGGTCGACGACCTGATCACGTGGTCGGCGGGCCAGGGCCTGCTCGGGGTCATCTGGTTCGACGAGAACAAGGAGACCGACTGGCGCATGGCGAGCTCGCCGGAGTCCGCGGCGGCGTTCGCGGCGGCGCTGTACCGCTGACCGGACGCCATCGAGCCGGAGCGCAGCCACGGGACGCCGCCCCGCCGAGGGACCGTAGGGCGTCGGGAGGACCCGGAAGGTGCGCGGGTGCAACGTCCTTCTCCGCCGTGCGCACCGCGGTGCCGGAACGCACCGGCGGGTCAGGGCGTCAACGCCGTGAGGCGTCCGCCGTCGTGCTCGAGCAGGATCCGGTCGCCGGCGAGGACGACGTCGCGCGCGTCGACCGGGAGGGTCCAGGTCGTCTGCCCGGTCGACGTGTCGACGGCGCTCAGCATCGTGTACCGGCGGTCGGTGTCCTGGTGCGCGAGCACCACCCGCTGCCCGTCGAAGGCCACGACCTCGACCGGGCCGCCGCCGCTGCCGTCCGCCACGGACCACCGGATCGCACCCGTGCGCTCGTCGTGAGCGAACACCGCGCCGCCGTCGACCCGCAGCACCGTCCCTGGGACGATCGCCGCCGGCCTGCCGGCTGTGAGCTCCCACAGCGGTGCCCCGTCCTGGGCGTCGTGGACGACGACCGGCCCCGTGGCGTCGTGCACGAGCCGCACGCCGGTGCCCGGTCGAGCGACCCACACGTCGAGGACCCGGCCGAGGTCGAGCCCGAGCGCGTCCGAGACCTCCTCACCGGTCCGCACGTCGAGCGCACGCGGATCACCGTCGTCCCCGATCAGGGCGAAGCCACCGTCGACGCCCACCGAGACGGTCGACGTGTGGGTGACCGGCGCCTTCCCGGCTTCGACCCACAGCTGCTCGCCGGTGCCCGTCGAGACGCCCGTCACCCGCTCGACGCCCGCGTCGTCGAACCCGCGCAGGATCGCGACGTCGCCCGCCACCACGAGGGAGTGGACCGGAAAGCCCGTCGCCACCTCCCGGGTCACCCGGCCGTCCGCGAGGTCCACCACCTGCAGCACCGGACCGGCGCCGGCCGTGGACCCGACGCACACGAGCTGCCCCGCGCTGTCGACGCCTCCGCACGCGTGCGTCCCCGGCTCGTCCCGCTCCTCGACCAGGTCCGTCGACCAGCGGCGGACGCCCGACCCGGCGTCCACCCCGACGACGTGGACGGGGCCCGTGCCGTCGCCCAGCACGAGCACGGTCGTGCCGCCCGCCCCGAAGGCGACCCGACCGAGGTACGGCGAGCCGCCCATCGACGGGATCCGGGGCGGGTTCGCCGGGTCCGACCCGGGCACGAGGTCCACGGACGACATCGTCCAGGCGATCGAGGGCTCCTGCGGGTGCGGGGCCACCCGTCCCCGGGTCAGCCCGGGAGCGGTCGGCGCCGGGGTCGCCGGCGGGGTCGGTGCGGCGCTCGCGGTGCCGTCCGGCCCCGCGGGCGTCGGTGCGGTCGGCTCGCGCAGCAACGTCGAGGCGGTCACCGCGAGCGCGACCGCGGCCGCCGACGCGGTGAGCGTCACCGCGAGCCGCCGTCGTCCGGCGCGGCGAGCCTCGGTGAGGACCGCACGCAACTCGGCGGACCCGTCGTGCGTGACGGCGGCGACGTGCGACTCGCTGCGCGCGAGGTCGGTGAGCAGGTCGCTCAGCGGGCTCATCGGTCGGTCCTCCCGGTGGGGCTGATCGTCAGGAAGGTCGTGGCGGCCGGCACCTCGTCGCCGGCGTCCGGCCCCAGTGCGGCCCGCAGCTTCGCGGTCCCGTCGGACAGGTACCGCTTCACCGCGCCCGTGCTCAGGCCGAGCTCGGCGGCGACGTCGGCGACGGTGAGGTCGTCGACGTGGCGCAGCACCACGCACGCGCGCTCCCGCGGCGACAGCTCCGCGAGCGCCGCCCGCACGTCGAGCCCCGCGGTGACGGCGCGCTCGGGTGACGGGACGTCGCGGGCGTCCGCGAGCAGGTGCAGCCTCGCCCGCCAGGACGTCTGCCGGCGTGCCGAGTCGAGGAACAGCGTGCGGATCACCTGGCGCACGTAGCCCTCGGCGGTGTGCACGTCGGTCAGCGTGCGCGCCCGGCCCGCGGTGCGCACGAGCGCGTCGTGCACGAGGTCCTCGGCGCGCGAGCGGTCCGCGGTGAACAGGTACGCGTACCCGACGAGCGCCGGCCGCCGCTCCTGCACGACCTCCGCCAGGACGTCCTGCCAGCGGTTCACGCGGGTCTCCTGGGCGGGGCGGGGCGTCGTGGGCTCACACAGCCTCAACGAGGGAGGAGCCCGGAACGTTGGGGTGCGCGTGCCCGCCTCGGTGGTGCGGGGTCGTCGGGCGCTGAGCCCCGCCCGGCTGCGCCCGTGCGCTGCGCCCGTGCGCCGTACGCTCGGCGGATGGCACAGGACCCGCAGCCCGAGACCGCGCCGGCCGAGCCCCGCACGCCCGGCGAGGAGCGGGCGACCGCCGCGCTCGACGCCGCCGGGATCGACTACCGGGTGGTCCGCCACGGCCCGGTCCGCTCGCTCACCGAGGCGGCCGAGGTCCGGGGCATCGACCCCGCGGGCATCGTCAAGACGCTCGTCGTGCGCCGCGCGGAGGACGACTACCTGTTCGTGCTGGTGCCCGGCGACCGCGCGATCTCGTGGCCGAAGCTGCGCGCGCTGCTCGGCGTCACGCGCATGTCGATGCCCGACGCGGCGACCGCGCTCGCCGTCACGGGGTACGAGCGGGGGACGATCACGCCGTTCGGGTCGACGCACGCGTGGCCGGTCGTCGCCGACGAGCGCGTCCCGGGCCGGCCCGCGTCGATCGGCGGCGGGGCGCACGGCGTCTCCGCGACCGTCGACGGCGACGACCTCGTGCTGGCGCTCGGCGCGACGGTCGCGGACGTGACGGAGCCCGAGCCGCCGCGCTGACGTAACGGTCGCCGCGTCGGGCTCGCCTCGTCAGGAGGCCGGGGCGTCCTGCGGCTCCACGAGCGCGGTGAGGGCACGGGGTCGGGCCTCCCGACGTGCAGGCGGTCGGATGTCGTCGGCGGCCGGTGAGGCAGTCGCCGCCGTCGCGCCTACGATGGAGACGGGTGCCCGCACATCTCGCTGACGGGGGGCAGCCGGAGGCCCTCGCCGGAAGGCGGGGGCCTCGTCGCGTCGACGGCGTCGTGGAGCGATGGCTGTCGGCATCGCCGCGGCGTTCCAGTGCCTGGCCTTCGCGCTGAACCCGATGGGTGGGCTCGAGCGTGGCGACGACCTCGCCACCGACCTGGGTGTCTGGGTCGGGTTCCTCGGCGCAGCGGTCTGGGCCGTGGGTCCTACCTGCTGGCCGAGGAGATCGAGGGCGACGACCACGAGCACGACGCGCACCGCGACACCCAGCACGCGCACTGACGAGCCGTACCCCCGCCGCGCGCCTCTGCGAGGGCCCGCGGCGGCACGACGGGGGTACGACGGGCCGCATCGTCCGTCGCGTCCGTGCGGCCCGAGGTCGAACGAGACGTCCCGATGCCCGTCGGCGTCCGCGGCGGGCCTCGGTGACCAGGGCCGGAGGCCGGCCGGGTCGCCGCCCCTATGCTCGTGAGGTGAATGACCACGGAGGCCCGGGCGTGGCGCTCGACGGCGTGCTGGATGCGGTGGAGGACGCCTCACCGGTGCAGGCGGTCGAGGCCGCGACCCGCGCTCTGGCGGACGGGCTCGGTGCCTCGTCGGTGTCGTTCTTGATCGCGGACCTGTCCGGTCGTGCCCTCGTGCGCCTCTCGCGCGTCGACGCCGACACCGGCCACGGCGCGGACCAGGACGACGCTCGCAGCGACGGTGGGGAGCGGGCGGTCAGCGAGCCGCTCGACGGGGACGTGGGTGCCCGGGCCCTGCGGACCCAGTCGGTCCAGGTGCTGCGGTCCGAAGCCGAGCCGGGGGCGAGCGAGAGCTGGACGGTGCTCGCTCCGGTGACCGAGCGGGGTGAGGCGCTCGGTCTGCTGGAGCTCGTGCTGCCGGCCGAGCCGGACGCCGCGCAGGTCGCGCAGATCACGAGGACGGCTCACCTGCTGGGGTTCGTCGTCGTGGCGAGCAGGCGGCACACGGACCTGTTCGAGTGGGCGCAGCGCAGCACGCCCTACTCGTTGTCCGCGGAGATCCAGCGCCGGCTGCTGCCGCTGGGTTACACGTGCGAGGCCGGGTCGTTCACCCTCTCGGCGTGGCTGGAGCCGTCGGCGAGCGTCGGCGGGGACACCTACGACTACAGCCTGGCCCGCGACGTGCTGCACCTGTCGATGACGGACGCGATGGGCCACGGGGTCGCGAGCGCCCTGCTGGCGACCCTGTGCGTCGGTGCCCTGCGCAACGCGCGCCGGCACGGGCTCTCGCTGCTCGAGCAGGCCGACGCCGCGAACGCGGCTCTGTGCGCCCACCAGGCCACGGTCGCCGGCGAGGGGTTCGCGACCGGGCTGCTGGGCCGCCTGGACCTGGTGACCGGGGTGCTCGAGCTCGTCAACGCCGGGCACGCCCTCCCGTACCTGCTGCGGGACGGCGCCGTGCAGAGCCTCGAGCTGCCGTCGCACGTGCCGCTCGGGATGTTCCCCGAGACGAGCTACGCGACGACGGAGGTGGCGTTGAGCCCGGGGGACCGGCTGGTGCTCGTGACCGACGGGATGCTCGAGCGCAACGCCGAGGACCTGGACCTGCCGGCGCTGATCGCCTCGACCGCGCACCTGCACCCGCGCGAGGCGACCCGCGACCTGACCGACCGGGTCCTCGAGGCGACGGGCCAGGCGCTCACCGACGACGCCACGCTGCTCGTCCTGGACTGGCACGCCCAGCACGGCCGCGGCCGTCACACCCACGCCGGCACCCCCGCCTGACCGCCCGCGTCACCGGCGGGTGCGGGAGCCTGCACCCGCCGCACGGCGTGCTCCGCCCCGCGCGGCGCGGCCGGGTGCGGTGTGCCGCGGTCACGTGCTGATCTCGGCCCGGACGATCGTCGTCGTGTCCGTGGGGCACCAGCCGACGTCGACCCGGGTCTCTCGGGGCGCCGTGCGTTGCGGGGCCTCGCAGGCGGGCCGCGGAGTCCTCCGGGCCCGGGAACCCGACGAGGTGGCCATTGACGATGTTCCAGGCTCCTGGGTATGTTCTTCAACGTTGCTCTACATCGTTGTAGAGCGCGAAGGGAGAATCCGCAGTGACGCGTCACCTCCGCAGGTCCGCCCGGGTCGCCGCCGCGACCGCCGCCCTCCTCGCCGCCGCTCTCGCCGCACCCGTCGGCGCGTCCGCGCTCGCCGGGAACCCGGCCGCCGCCCCGGCGCCCGCCGCCGTCCCCGCCGTCACGTCCTCCGTCGCCCCGACCCCGGCCGCTCTCGCCGAGGACCCGACCGGCGGCAAGACCGTCGTCGGCCAGACGTCCCCGATCCACGACCCCGCGCTCGTGATCGAGGGCGACACCTGGTACGTCTTCTCGACGGGCCGGGTCAACCGCGAGAACGGCGGCACGATCCAGATCGCCACCTCGCACGACGCCGGCACCACGTGGGAGTACTCCGGCACGATCTGGCGCGAGATCCCCGCGTGGCTCGACGAGCGCCTCCCGGGGCTCGACAACCTGTGGGCGCCCGAGGTCTACGAGCACGAGGGCACCTACTACCTCTACTACTCGGCGTCGGTCTTCGGCACCAACACGTCGCTCACCGCGCTCGCGACGAACACCACCCTCGACCCGACCGACCCGGACTACGAGTGGGTCGACCAGGGCGAGGTCGTCTCGAGCCCGGTCGTCGGCCTGCCGAACGGCGCGACGTTCAACGCGATCGACGCCGGCATCGTGGAGGGCGCCGACGGCACTCCGTGGATGGCGATCGGCTCGTTCTGGTACGGCATCTGGCTCGTCGAGCTCGAGTGGCCGAGCGGCAAGCCCGTCGCGAACTGGCGTGAGACGGCCGTGAACATCGCGGACCGCTTCATGCCCGGCAACCCGATCGAGGCGCCGTACATCTACGAGCACGACGGGTACTACTACCTGTTCGTGTCGTTCGACCGCTGCTGCCAGGGCGGGGACAGCACCTACAAGGTCGCCGTCGGGCGCGCCACGGACGTCACCGGCCCCTACCTCGACAAGGAGGGCCGCGACCTGTTCGGCGGTGGCGGCTCTGTGGTGCTCGACGCGCACGGCGCGATCGTCGGTCCCGGCGGGCAGTCCGTCGCCGACGGCTACCTCGCGTTCCACTACTACGACGCGTCGAACGAGCAGATCCCGTTCTTCCCGACGCTCGGGATCCAGAAGATCGCCTGGGTCGACGGCTGGCCGACGTTCGACCAGACCGTCGAGCTCCCCACCGTCACGACGCAGCCGCAGGACGTCACCGCCGCCCCGGGCGACCGCGTCGAGCTGACCGTGGCCGGCACGGGCACCCCGCGCCCCGTCGCGGTGTGGGAGACGTCGGCGGACGGCGGCGCGACGTGGACGACGGTCGAGGCGCAGCCCGTCACCGGGGCCGACGGCACGTCGACCCTCGTGCTCGACGCCGCCACCGCGGCCGACGACGGCCGGTCGTGGCGCGCCGTGCTGCACAACCCGCACGGCACCGCGACGAGCGAGGTGGCGACCCTGACGGTCACCGCCCCGGCACCGCCGGTGGTCACGCGCCACCCGCGTGCCGTCACCGCGGCGAAGGACTCGACGGCGTCGTTCACCGCGGCGGCGTCCGGGTCGCCGGCGCCGTCCGCGCGGTGGGAGGTGTCACGCAACGGCGGACGCTCCTGGGCACCGGTGCCCGGGGCGCGCGTGACGTCGGCGGCCACCGGCTACGGCACGACCAGCACGCTCACGCTCACCGCGCACCAGGGGCTCACCGGGACGCGCTACCGAGCGGTGTTCACCGGCGCCGGCGAGACCGCCACGACCGCCGCTGCGACGCTCACCGTGCGCCCGGAGCGCCGGTCGTAGCGCGCTCCGGCGGCCCCCGGGGCGGCACGACCGGCGGCCGCCGGGAGGAACGGTCCTCCCGGCGGCCGTCCGTCACGCCCGGGGGTGATTCGGCTCGCTCCGGTGGTGATGTCCGCGGGGATGGGTATCGTCGAGGCACGTCATGGGCAGGTCCTCAGGAACCGAGGACGAGCCCGGCGCGTTCTCCCCTGAGAACGCCACAGGGGGCCGGCCGGCGGACGCCGTGCCGAGGACGTGCGCTGACGAGCAGGAGCCGAGGAGCGATGGGGCTGATCGAGCAGGCCGAGGCCACGGGCGGGATCGACGTGGTGAGCTCCGGCGGACGCACCTGCGTCCGGATGTGGGGCGAGGTCGACGGAGGCCTCCGCGACCAGGCGAGCGCGTCGATGGCCCTCGCGCTCGCGACGACGGACCCGGTCGTGGTCGACGCGACGGACGTGCGCTTCATCGACTCGTCGGGGCTCGCGTTCATCCTCCAGCTGCACCTCGCCGCGGCGGAGTCGGGGCAGGCCGTGACGCTGCGCGACCCCCACCGCGCGGTCCTCGAGCTGCTCGAGATGATCGGCATGGGCGAGGCGATCCTCCTCGAGGACGTCGCCCCGGCCGACGGCGCCACGACGTCCTGAGCACCGGGCGCACGCGCCGCGCCACCCCCAGCACACCGACCGTCCCGGCCGAGCCCACCCGCGCGGCCCGCGCAGGCAGCGTCGGTGGTGTCGGTTAGTTTCGAGGCATGCGGCTCCTGCACACCTCCGACTGGCACCTGGGCCGCACCCTGCACGGCGTCGACCTGCTCGACCACCAGGCCGCGTACCTCGAGCACCTCGTCGACGTCGTGCGCACCGACCCGGTCGACGCGGTGCTCGTCGCCGGCGACGTCTACGACCGCGCGATCCCGCCCGTCGAGGCCGTCCAGCTCCTCTCCGCGACGCTCGCGCGCCTCGCGGAGCACACGACCGTCGTCCTGACCCCCGGCAACCACGACTCCGCGGCGCGGCTCGGCTTCGGCGCCGAGCTCATGCGCGAGCGCGTGCGGGTCCGCGCGCAGGTCGGCGACCTCGCGACGCCCGTCGTGCTCCCCTCGGACGACGGCGACGCGCTCGTGTACGCGCTGCCGTACCTCGACCCCGACGTCGTGCGGCACCGGCTCGACGCGCCCGCCCGGTCGCACGAGTCGGTCATGACCGCGGCGACGGCGCTCGTGCGCGCCGACCTGGCCCGCCGGGCCGCCGAGGCGTCCGCCGCGGGCCGGCCCGCCCCGCGCTCGGTCGTGATGGCGCACGCGTTCGTGATCGGCGGGGAGCCGAGCGACTCCGAGCGCGACATCCGCGTCGGCGGCGTGGACCACGTGCCCGCCGGGGTCTTCCACGGGGTCGACTACGTCGCGCTCGGGCACCTGCACGGTCCGCAGCTCGTGGGTGGTGCAGGCGGGGCCGGCGGCGGGAGCGGGACCGACGCGGCGGGCAGGACTGACGGCGCGGACCGGACCGACGGCGCTGACCGGGCCGGCAGGGCGGGCGGGACCGGCGGTGCGGGCGGTGTCCACCCGGTGCTGCGGTACTCGGGCTCTCCGCTCGCCTACTCCTTCTCCGAGCTCCGCCAGGCCAAGTCCACGACGCTCGTCGAGCTGCCCCCCGGCGGCGGCGCACCCATCGTGACCCTGCTCCCGGCGCCCGTGCCGCGCCGCCTCGCCGAGCTGTCCGGCCCGCTCGAGGACCTGCTCGGCCCGGCCGGCGCGGCGCACACCGAGGACTGGCTGCGCGTGACCGTCACGGACGCGCACCGGCCGCCCGACCTGTTCCGCCGCGTCCGCGAGCGGTTCGCGCACGCGCTCGTGATTCAGCACCGGCCGCCCGAGCGCACGGGTACGGAGCGCGCCGCGACGCAGGTCACCGCGGCGCACGACCCGCTCGAGGTGGCGGCGGAGTTCGTCGCGCACGTGTGCGGCGCCGAGCCGACGGAGGCCGAGCGGACCGTCCTGCGGCGCGCGTACGAGGACGTCGTCGCGCTGGACCGGAGCGCCTGATGTACCTGCGCACGCTCACGCTCCAGGCCATCGGCCCGTTCGCGGGGCGGTTCACGGTCGACTTCGCGCAGCTCGGCGCGTCCGGGCTCTTCCTGCTCGAGGGCCCCACGGGCGCGGGCAAGTCGACGCTCATCGACGCGATCGTGTTCGCGCTGTACGGCAAGGTCGCCTCGGCGTCGACGAGCGAGGACCGGCTGCGGTCCGGGTTCGCGGGGCCCGACGACGAGAGCGTCGTCGACCTCGTGTTCGAGACGTCCGCCGGGGTCTTCCGCGTGCGCCGCACCCCCGCGTACGACCGACCGAAGAAGCGCGGCACGGGCACCGCGCGCCAGCAGGCCACCGTGAAGCTGTGGCGGCTGCCGGCCGAGAGCCCGGCGGAGGCGGGCGGCGGCGACCTCGCGGGTCCGGGGGCCGCCCCCGAGGGGGAGATCGTCTCGACCCGGCTCGACGAGGCCGGCGCCGAGCTGCAGCGCGTGGTGGGCCTCGACCGCGCGCAGTTCGTGCAGACGATCGTGCTGCCGCAGGGCGAGTTCGCGAGCTTCCTGCGCGCCGACCCCGAGCACCGCCGCGGGCTGCTGCAGAAGATCTTCGGCACGGAGGTCTACGAGCGGCTGCAGCGTCGGCTCGAGGAGCTGCGCCGTGAGGCGCTGCGCGCGACCGGTGAGGCGCGCGCGCAGCTCGTCACGGCGACCGCGCACTTCGTCGGCGCGGCCGGGCTCGACGGCGAGAGCGCAGACGAGCTGCGCGCGCTGGCCGACGACGCCGCGCTCGAGACCGCCGACGCCGCTCGCCGGTGCGCCGGGCTGCTCGAGGCGGGGTCGCTCGAGGCGTCGGCGTGGGACACCGAGGCGCGCCGCGCCCTGACCGAGGCCGAGACCCGGGTCGGGGCGGCCGAGCGGACCGTCGAGCTGCTCACGCGCCGCGCCGCGCTGCGGGCCGAGCGGGACGAGCTCGCCGCACGGGCGGACGAGCACACCGAGGAGGTCGCCCGCCGGGACCGGGCTCGCCGTGCCGCGGTGGTCCGGGCGCTGCTCGCCGGTGTCGACGCCGCGCTCACCGAGGTCGCGAGCGCCGAGAAGGCCGTGCACGCCGCGGTCGACGCCGCACCGGCGGGTCTCGTGCCGCAGCACGCCCGCGTGTTCGGGCTGCTCGGGCACCGCGCGGCGACGCTCCCCGGCGACGCCGAGGACGCGCACGGCCACGCCGGCCCCGCGCTGACCCACGAGCTCGAGGCCGAGCGGGCGCGCGCGGCCGATCTCGCGGCGACGCTCGCGCGGCTCACGGAGCTCGAGTCCGGGCTGCCGGACCGCCGCCGCGGCGTCGAGGACCTCCGGACGACGCTCGCGGCGTCCCGCGCCGAGCGCGCGCGGCTGACCGAGGAGCTCGCGACGCGCCCGGTCGAGCGCGCCGAGATCGTCGCGGCCGTCGAGGGTGCGCGCGGGCTCGTCGCCGAGCTGCCCGGCCGGCGCGCGCAGCTCACCGCCGCCGAGCAGGTCCTCGCGGCGGTCCGGACGAGCGAGCGGACGCGCACCGACCTCGAGGCCGTCACGCGGCGCCGCGACGCCGCCGCGCAGGCCGCCCGGACCGCCGTCGAGCGCGAGGCCGCCGTGCGCGCCGCCCGGATCGCGGGCATCGCCGGGGAGCTCGCCGCGACGCTCGCCGACGACGAGCCGTGCCCGGTCTGCGGCGGGACGGAGCACCCGGCCAAGGCCGCGCTGAGCCCCGACCACGCGAGCGCCGAGGAGGTCGAGGCCGCCGAGCACGCCCGCGTCTCGGCGACCGGCGTGCTCGACGAGCGCGCAGCCGAGGTCGCGACGCTCACCGAGCGCCTCGCGGGCCTGCGCGAGCAGGCGGGCGACCTCACGCCGGCCGAGGCGCAGGACCGGCTCGACGAGGCGCGGCTGCTCGTCACCATGGCCCACGACGGCGTCGCGGCGCTCGGACGTGCGGAGGCGGCCCTCGTCGCGCACGACGACGAGACCGAGCGCGCCCGGTCCGCCCGGGCCGAGCTCGAGACGCTGTGCGCGTCCGAGGCGGAGCGCCTCACGGCCCGCGAGCAGGAGGTCGCCCGCGACGAGCGCGAGGTGCTCGACGCCCGCGGCGACCACCCGACGGTGGCTGCCCGGCGCGCCGCGCAGCTCGTGCGCGTCGAAGCGGCGACCACCGTGCTCGACGCGCTCACGGCCGTCGCCCAGGCCCGCGCCGACCGGGGCCGGCGACGCGCCGAGCTCGCGGACGCCGTGACCGAGCAGGGCTTCCTGGACACCGACGACGTGCGCTCGGCGCTGCTGCGCGCCGACGAGCTGGCCGCGCTCGACGCGCGCGTCCAGCGGCACGACGCGGCGGTGCTGCGGGTGCGCGACGCGCTCGCCGACCCCGCCCTGGCCGGTCTGCCCGAGGACGCGGCCGCCGCCACGGACGCCCGGCGCGAGGTCGAGGAGGCCCGCGCAACCTGCGAGGGGTGCCGCTCCGCCGCCTCGGCCGCGGCCGGTGCGGCCGCCGTCGCCGAGCAGCAGGCCGCGCTCGCCGGCTCCGCGCTCGCGCAGGTCGAGGCCGCCGTCGCCACGCTGGCCCGCGCGCACGCCGACGCCGGTCCGGTCCTGCGGATGGCGAACCTCGCCACGGCGAGCGGCTCGGACAACTCCCGCGCGCTCACGCTCGCGACGTACGTGCTGGTCCGCCGCTTCGAGGACGTCGTCGCCGCCGCGAACGACCGCCTGCTCCTGATGTCCGACGGGCGCTACGAGCTCGTGCGCAGCGACGAGCGCGAGGACGTGCGCACGCGCCGCACCGGGCTGTCGATGCGGGTCGTCGACCACTCGACGGGCCTCGAGCGCGACCCGCGGACCCTCTCGGGCGGCGAGACGTTCTACGTGTCGCTGTGCCTCGCGCTGGGCATGGCCGACGTGGTCACCGCCGAGGCGGGGGGCATGGACCTCGGGACGCTGTTCGTCGACGAGGGCTTCGGCTCGCTCGACCCCCACACGCTCGACGTGGTGCTCGCCGAGCTCGGGCGGCTGCGCGCCGGGGGCCGCGTGATCGGCGTGGTGTCGCACGTCGAGACGCTCAAGCAGTCGATCGCCGACCGGATCGAGGTCCGGCACCTGCCGGACGGGTCGAGCACGCTCTCGGTCCGCGCGGGCTGACCCCGCGCGCGGCGGGCTCCTGCCGCCGCACGGCCGGGTGGCGGTCAACCTCTCGGCGCACGACGCCGGGGAACCCGCGGTCGTGGACCTCGTGCGCGACTGCGTCGAGCAAGCCTGACCCGGCCGGGCTCAGTCCGTCTCGCGGCGCAGGGCCAGGATCGTCAGGTCGTCGGGCCGGTCGTTCGCCCCGAGCGCCCACAGCACCTGCGCGACGGCCTCGTGCGCGGACGGCGCGCCGCGCGCCGCACTCTCGACGACGGCGAGCGCCTCGAGGGTCCCGCCGGAGGCGTCGAGCGCGTCGAGCACGCCGTCGCTCAGCGTGAGCACGAGGTCGCCGGGCTCGAGCGGCACCCGGGCCGCAACCCGCTCGGTGCCGGGGACCGCGCCGAGCGGCGGGCCCTGCGACGCGAGCCGCTCGGTCGTGCCGTCGGCGCGGAGCAGCAGCGTGAGCCCGTGGCCGGCGTCGCACCAGGTCAGGACGTGCGCCTCGGGGTCGATCTTCCCGTGGAACGCGGTCACGAAGCTGCCGGTGCGCAGGAGGTCGGCCTCGAGGGCGGCCTCGGCGTCCGCGAGCGAGGCGGCGACGTCCCCCCGCCGCGCCGAGCTGCGCAGGACCGCGCGCACGGTCGCCGCGATGATCGCCGCGCCGCCGCCCTTGCCCATGACGTCCGCGAGCGTGAGCGCGACGCCGCCGGCGACGGGGTGCCAGTCGTAGAAGTCCCCGCCGACGGCCCGCGCGGGAAGGCAGCGGCCCGACACCTCGTAGCCCGGCAGGTCCGGCATGCTGCGGGGCAGCAGCCCGGCCTGGACCTGGGACGCGCGCTCGAGCTCCTCGTGGACCAGCAGCTCCTTCTCGACCCACAGCGCGAGGTCGCGCAGCAGCCGCGCGTCCTCCTCCCCGAAGGTGCGGGGCGTGGAGTCGGCGAGGCACAGAGTGCCCACCCGGTACCCGGCCTGCCCGTGCAGGGGCTGGCCCGCGAAGAACCGGATGCCCATCGGACCGGTCACGTAGGGGTTGTCGCGGAACCGGGCGTCCTCGCGCGCGTCCTCGACGACGAGCAGGTCGGGGTGCTCGATGGCGAGCGCGGACAACGACGCCTCGCGCGGGTGCACCCGAGCGTCGATGCCGACGCCGGCCTTGTGGAAGACGCGGTCGCGGTCGACGAGCGCGACGGCGACCTTCTCGACGCCGAAGAGGCTCTGCGCGAGGCGCACGACGCGCTCGAACCGCTCCTCGCGCGGGGTGTCGAGCACGCCGAGCCGGCGCACGACGTCGACGCGGGTGTCCTCCGCCTCCTGCGCGCGTGTCACGGTCATGCCCCGACCGTAAGCCGGGATCGTCGCCGAGGTAAGCGGGCTCCGACGGCCGCGGCCGGCCCGACCGGGACACGCGCGGACGAACCGGGACGAACGCGCCGGGTGAGAATGCCGACATCACCGCCGTGCGCGCCACGAACCGGGACGGACGCCCGGGGGCGGTCCGCCCGCCGCACGCGACCTCACCAGCTCCAGCCCCGGGCCGCGAGCTCGACCTCCTCGCGGAACCGCTCCTGCGGGTCGCCCTTGGCGCGCTGCAGGACCTCGACGCCCGCGAGCCGGCACGCCTCGGCGAGCAGCTGGTCGTAGGCCAGCTGCGTGGCGATGACGCGCTCGGCGAGCGCGAACGTCCGGGGCTCGCCCTCGAGCGCGCGCGCGTGGTCGGCGACGACGCCGAGCCGGGTCTGCAGGCGCAGCGCGACGAACGGGTCGGGCGGTCCGGGTTCCCGCCGGCGCAGGCGGTCGGCGCCGCGCTCGAGCACGCGCGCGAGGCGCACGCGCCACGGGGCCGGCTCCTCGGGGGACGGGAAGAGCGCCATGAGGGCTCCGAAGAGCACGGCGGGGCCCAGGAAGACCACCAGCAACGACCACATCATCGTCGGCCCCCGTCCCTGCGCCTGACGTCAGGCTAGGCGCATGATGTGACGTGCGCCACAGCAATTCGGGGGACCCGGTGGACGGTCCGACGAGCGCCTCTGAGGCCGCCCGCGGGGCCGCCCGCGGGGCCGCCCGCGGGGCCGCCCGCGGGGCCGCCCCCGGGGGTGCGCTCAGGGGCGGGCAGGGGCCTGACCAGGGGGTTCCCCCATCGCCCGCGCCGCCCCGGCGGGCCACGATGAGGGACGGCAGCAGTCCGACCCACCGAGGGGCCTCCCGCATGAGCAGCACCGCCAGCCCGACGAGCCCGGCCACCACGAGCACCCCCACGAGCCCGCCGACGCCGCCCACGGCGACGGCGATCGCGTACGCGCGCGAGCTCCGCAAGACGTACGGTGACGGCGACACCGCGGTGCACGCGCTCGCCGGCGTCGACGTCGAGTTCCGGCGCGGCGAGCTCACCGCGATCATGGGCCCCTCGGGCTCGGGCAAGTCGACGCTCATGCACTGCATGGCGGGCCTCGACCGGCCCACGTCGGGCACGGTCGTCGTCGACGGCGACGAGGTCAGCCGGATGAACGAGCGCAGGCTGACGAGGCTGCGCCGCACGCGCCTCGGGTTCGTGTTCCAGGCGTTCAACCTCGTGCCGACGCTGACCGCGCTCGAGAACATCACGCTGCCGCTCGACATCGCCCGGCGGCCCGTCGACCGCGCGCACCTCGACGCCGTGGTCGCCGCGGTGGGGCTCCAGGACCGCCTGCACCACAAGCCGAGCGAGCTCTCGGGCGGCCAGCAGCAGCGTGTCGCGTGCGCGCGGGCGCTCGTGTCGCAGCCCGCCGTGGTGTTCGCCGACGAGCCGACCGGCAACCTCGACTCCGCGTCGTCCGCCGAGGTGCTGGGCTTCCTGCGCCGCTCCGTCGAGGAGCTCGGCCAGACGATCGTCATGGTCACGCACGACCCGACCGCCGCGTCCTACGCGCACCGCGTGCTGTTCCTCGCCGACGGGCTGCTCGTCGGCGAGCTGCTCGACCCGACCCCCGCGTCGGTGCTCGACGCGCTCGCCGCCGCCGCGCAGTCCGCCGCGGACCGGTCCGCCGCCGCTCAGCGCACCGCCGCCCGGTCCGCACGATGAGGCGCGTGGCCCTGCGGGGCATCCGCGCGCACCTCGTGCGGTTCGTGCTGTCGGTCCTCGCCGTGGCGCTCGGCGTCGCGTTCGTGGCGGGCACCTTCTCGCTGCGCACGATGCTGTCGTCGACGTTCACCGGCATCGTCGAGAGCACGACGACGGCCGACGCCTACGTGCAGGGGACGCAGACGGTCGGCGGCTCGCAGCCGGGCGGCGACTCCGGGCTCAACCCCGTCCCGCTCGCGCTCGCCGCGACGCTCGAGGGTGTGGAGGGCGTCGACCACGTGATCCCGGCGCTGCAGGGCCCGATCGTGCTCGTCGGGGCCGACGGCACCGCCGTGCAGAGCACCCAGGCGCCGTCCTTCGCGTTCGCCTACGACCCGCGCGACGACACCCTCGAGCTCACCGCGGGCCGCGCGCCCGAGGGCGAGGGCGAGATCGCGGTCGAGGCGGCGACGCTCGAGAGCTCGGGGCTCGCGCTCGGGGACTCCACGACCGTCGTGCTCGGCGACGACCTCCGGACCGTCGAGGTCGTCGGCGAGGCCACCGGGGGCACGCCGTTCGCGGGTGCCACGATCGTGCTGCTCGACGCCGAGGTGGCGACCGCCGCGTACGCGCCCGACGGGCTCGTCCCCCTGCACGCCGTGCACGCCGAGGACGGCGTGACCGAGGCGGAGCTCGTCGACCGGGTCGAGGAGGCGCTCGCCGGCGTCCCCGAGGGGGCGCAGGCGGCTGCGGTCACCGGCGACTCGCTCCGCGAGGACACCCGCGCCGAGATCGACAGCCAGCTCGGGTTCGTCACGACGTTCCTGCTCGTCTTCGCCGGGATCTCGCTGTTCGTCGGCGGCTTCATCATCGCCAACACGTTCGCGATGTCCGTGCGCCAGCGGATGCGTGAGTTCGCGCTGCTGCGCGCCGTCGGGGCCTCACCCGCCCAGGTGTTCTCGTCGATCCTCGTGCAGGCGGCCGCGGTCGGCGTGCTCGGCTCGGCGCTCGGCGTCGCGGGCGGCGTCGGCCTGGTCCAGGTGCTCAAGGTCGTGTTCGAGCGTATGGGCATGGCGCTCTCGGGCGAGATCCCGCTCGACGGGTTCACGGTCGTCGTCTCGATCCTCGTCGGGACCGTCGTGAGCGTGCTCGCCGCGGCGCTCCCGGCCCGCCGTGCGGCTCTGGTGCCGCCCGTCGAGGCGATGCGCGACGACGTCGCGGTGCCCGAGCGCTCGCTGCGCGTCCGGGCCGCGCTGGGGTCGCTCGCGGTCGTCGCCGGGGTCGCGGCCGTCGTGTCGTCGGTCCGGTCCCCCGACGGGGCAGACGCGGGTCTCGTGCTCGGCGTCGGCGCCGGGGCGGTCCTCATCGGCACGCTCCTGCTCTCGCCCGTGATCGCGCGCTGGTCGATCGGCGTGCTCGCGCTCCCGCTCGTCGCGACCGTCCGCCCGCTCGGCCGGCTCGCGCGCGGCAACGTCGTGCGCAACCCCCGCCGCACCGCGAACACCGCGGGCGCGCTCATGATCGGCATGGCGCTCGTCGGCGCGTCCGCGGTCCTCGCGGCGTCCGCCCAGGCGTCGACGAGCGCGATCGTCGAGGCCGAGGCGAACGCGGACCTCATCCTCCAGTCGGCCGGGTCGAGCTCGATCCCGACCGGCGCGGTCGACGACGTGCTGGGAGTGCCCGGGGTCGACGCGGTCGACCCGTTCCTCGCCGGGTCGGTCCTCGTGGCCCCGGCCGGACGGACCCCGGGACCGGGGGACGCGGGGCTCGTCGCGGGCATCGAGCCCGGCGCCGTCGGGCGCAGCCTCGACATCGAGGAGATCGACGGCTCGTTCGGCGACGCGCTCGCCGCGGGACGGCTCGCCGTGCAGGAGTCGGCCGCGGACGACGCCGGCTGGGCCGTCGGCGACGAGCTCACGGTCGTCGGCGTGGGCGGGGCGCGCACCGTGGAGATCGGCGCCGTGATCGACTCCCGGGCGATCGGGACCTCGGTCGTGCTCCCCGCCGACCTGTTCCGCGCGCTCGTCCCGGAGCAGCAGACGTTCCTGTCGACCGCCTTCGTGACGTTCGACGACGGGGCCGACGCGGGCGACGTCCGGGCCGGCGTGACCCGCGCCGTCCAGCCGTACGTGGTGGTCGCCGTGCTCGACTCGGAGGAGTACGTCTCGCAGATCGCCGCGCAGATCGACCAGGTGCTCGTGATCCTCTACGCGCTGCTCGGGCTCTCGGTCGTGATCGCGGTGCTCGGCATCGTGAACACCCTCGCGCTCTCGGTGATCGAGCGGACCCGGGAGATCGGCCTGCTGCGCGCGGTCGGGCTCGGCCGGTTCCAGCTCGCGGGAACCGTCACGATCGAGTCGGTGCTGACCGCGGTGTTCGGGACGGTCGTCGGGCTCGGCGTCGGGGTCGCGCTCGCCTCGGCGATGCCGACGGTGTTCGCCGACGAGGGCCTCGGGACGCTCGTCGTGCCCTGGGCGAGCCTCGCGGCGATGCTGGCGCTGGCCGTCGTCGTCGGGGTGCTCGCCGCCGTGTGGCCCGGTGCCCGTGCGGCGCGGCTGCCGGTGCTCCAGGCGATCAGCTACGAGTGAGGTTCACGCCGGACCTCGTGCCCGCGCCGCACCTAGGCGTCGTCCCTGCCCCAGCGCCCGAGCGCGACGATCGCCTCGCGCAGGGCGAGTCCGCGAGCGGTCAGTGCGTAGGCGCGGGTGTTGTGCCGGAGGGGCAGACGGGACAGGACGCCGGCCGCCTCGAGCTCGCGCAGGCGCGTCGCGAGCATGTTCGTCGGCGCTCCCAGGTCCCGCTGCAGGTCGCTGTAGCGCTGCGGCCCGTCGAGCAGCCGCTCCACGATGAGCAGGGCCCATCGTGCTCCGACGACGTCGAGGGCCGCGGCGAGGTCGCTCACGCCGTCGGATCGGTGTCCGGCTTCATCCAGAACGGTGAGTAGTGGTACCCGTCCGGGTCGTCGAACTGTCGCTGGTACATGAAGGGGTAGTCGTCGGTGTCGCCGATCCGCCCGCCGGCGGCCCCGGCGCGCTCGACGAGGTCGTCCACCGCCTCGCGGCTCCCGAGCTCGAAGGAGACCGTGATCTTCGAGGGGGTGTCGGGGCCGCCCACCAGCTCCTCGACGCCGCCGACGGCGGCGTACATCTCGCGGCTGCCGAGCATGACGTACTGCTCGGGCGCGATCGCGAAGCACGCCACGTTGTGGTCGGACATCTCGGCACTGAGGGTCCAGCCGAGGCCGGTGTAGAAGGTGGTCGCGCGCTCGACGCTCTCGACGGGGCAGGTGATGAAGAGGCTCATGACGTCGATACTTGCAAAATGCAAGTAGATGGTCAAGGCCCTGGTCGTGCCGGATGCCCGTCCCGCAGCGGCCGGGTCTCCGGCGTGGGACCCTTCAGCGTGACCTCCACCCCGGAACGCCGCTCTGTGAGCACCGCCGTCCCGCGCCGCCGCCCTCGCGTCCTGCTCGTCGAGGACGACCCGGGCGACGTCCTGATGATCCGGGAGGCGTACGCGGACCTCGGGCGCAGCGAGGACCTCATGGTCGTCAACGACGGCATCGAGGCGCTCGAGCACGTCCGCCACGAGGGCGCGTACGCCGAGGCGCCGCTCCCGGACCTCATCCTGCTCGACCTCAACCTGCCGCGGATGAGCGGGCGCGAGGTGCTGCACGCGCTCAAGACCGACCCGGCCCTGAGCCACATCCCGGTGGTCGTGCTGACGACGTCGTCGGGCGAGGAGGACATCGTCAACGCGTACACGGGGCACGCGAGCTCGTACGTCACCAAGCCCGTGGACTTCGAGGAGTTCGTGGCGGCGATCCACCAGATCGACCGCTTCTACTCCGAGGTCGCGCGGCTGCCCGACCACGCCGCGTAGCAGCTCAGCCACGTGCCGGGGGCGCCGGACAGGGCGTCCGGCGCCTGACGCGTCGGTGGACCGGGCGCCGGGCGTCGAGCGCCGGTTCAGGCGTCGCGATCGGCGAGCCGGCCCAGCACGTCCGCGACGGTGCCCTGCTTCTCCGCGATCGTCCGGCTGATGGTCTCGTTGATCGTCTCCCGCGCGTCCGCCGCGGCGACCGCGTCGGCGTGCGCCGTCGTGAGGCGCGCGACCTCGAGGCACAGGCTCACCGTCTGGGCCACCTGCTGCGCGAACGCGTCGCCGCGCACGAGCACGTCAGCGTCCCAGGGGTCGAGCTCCTCGGAGTAGAGGTTCACGGACAGCTCGACGCCCTCCGCGACGTGCGCGGGGATCCCGGCGGCGGAGCGGAAGCCGTTGTCGAGGGCGACCCGGCGCCACGACGCCCAGCGCGTGTCCTCGAGGATGTCCGGGACGAGCACGACCTGGAGCAGGTCCATCGCCGTGACGCACGGTCCCGCGCCCGTGTCGTACTCGGTCTGGTCGCACAGGCCCGCGCGGGCGGTGCTGGTCGCGACGAGGCGGTCGTGCCCGCGGTGGCGCACCGAGATGCTGATCTCGGTGCCCGCGAGGAGCTGGGTCCCGGCGCGCGACGCGAGGTCGTCCAGGTGGTCGCGGACCGTGCGGGCCTCGAGGACGAACGTCTCGAGCTGCTCGTCCGGCGGGAGATCGGGAAGACCGTCGTCCGGTCCGGCCGCGTGCTCGTCCGTGCGGGGGTCCCCCGGCTGCCCGGGGTGGTCCTGCGTCATCGTGCGCTCCGCTCTCGTCGCGATCTCAGCGACGACGACGCACTCTAACCGCGGGACCGCCCGGCACGGGCACGCACGGGCACGCACGGGCGAACCGGCGCGGACCGAGCCCGGCCGGCACGCACCGGAACCGACCGAGCAGGGCAGGCACGTACCGGCTCGGCCGCACCGGCTACACGAGCCGGCGCGACCCCGGCCGGACGACCCGCAGCCACCGGTACCCGTACCCGGGCAGCGCGACCTCGACGCGGCCGTCCTCGCCGCACGGGGTCATGCCGTCCTCGAGCAGGTCGACGAACCGCACGTCCGCGCCGAGGTCCGGCAGGTGCAGCGGCACCGTGACCGGCTCCGCGGCGAGGTTGTGCACGGCGACGAGCGAGCCGTCGCCCCACGAGCTGCGGTGGGCGAGCACGTGGGCGTGCGGCTGGTCGAGGACGTCCACGGTGGCCCAGCCGAGCTCGGGGCACTCGCGGTACCGGCGCACGAGCAGGCCCATGAACGTGAGCATCGAGTCGGGGTCGCGCCGCTGGTCGGCGACGTTGACGTGCTCGGGGGCGAACCCGCCCTCGACGACCGGTGCGGTGAGCCGCGAGGCCGGTGCCGTCGAGAAGCCGCCGTTCGGGCCGGCGTTCCACTGCATCGGGGTGCGCACGGCGAGCCGGCCCTCGGACGCCAGGTTCTCGCCCATGCCGATCTCCTCGCCGTAGAACAGCGTCGGGGTGCCGGGCAGCGAGAACAGCAGCGAGTAGACCATCCGGACGCGCCGCGGGTCGCCGTCGAGCATCGGCGGGAGCCGGCGGCGCAGGCCGCGACCGAAGACCTGCATGTCCTTGTCGGGCCCGAACGCCGCGAACACCTCGGCGCGCTCGTCGTCGGTGAGCTTGTCGAGCGTGAGCTCGTCGTGGTTGCGCAGGAACGTCGCCCACTGCGCGTCGCGCGGCAGCGGCGGCCGGGCCTTCAGCGCGTCCACGATCGGCGCCGCGTCGCCCCGCGCGAGCGCGAGGTACGTCGCCTGCATCCCGGGGAAGTCGAAGATCATCGTCAGCTCGTCGCCGTCGCTGCCACCGAGGAACTCCACGGCCTGCTCGTACGGCAGGTTGACCTCCCCGAGCAGGATCGCGTCGCCGGAGCGGCGGTTCATGAACGAGCGCAGCGAGCGCAGGTACTCGTGCGGGTCGACGAGGTCGTCGCGCGGGTTCGCCTCTGCGCCGTCGAGCAGGAACGGCACGGCGTCGACCCGGAAGCCCGAGAGCCCGAGCTCCATCCAGAACCCCATCACCTTGGCGATCTCGTCGCGCACCTGGGGGTTCGCGACATTGAGGTCGGGCTGGTGCTTGTAGAACCGGTGCAGGTACCACTCGCCGGTCTTCTCGTCGAGCTCCCAGATGCTGTCCTCCTGGTCCGGGAAGACGACGTCCTTCTTGGTGCCCTTCGGCGGCGGGTCCGAGCGCCACACGTAGTAGTCGCGGTACGGGCTGTCCTTGCTCGACCGGGCGGCCTTGAACCACGGGTGCTTGTCTGACGTGTGGTTGACGACGAGGTCCGCGATCACGCGCATGCCGCGGTCGCGTGCGGTGCGGATGATCTCGACGACGTCGCCGTGCGTTCCCAGGCGGGGGTCGACGCCGTAGAAGTCGGTGATGTCGTAGCCGTCGTCGCGGTCGGCCGTCGGGTAGAAGGGCATGAGCCACAGGCACGTCACGCCGAGGTCGGCGAGGTGGTCGATGCGCTGCGCGAGGCCCGCGAAGTCGCCGGTGCCGTCGCCGTCCCAGTCCATGAACTTCTGGACGTCGAGGCAGTAGACCACCGCGTTCTTCCACCACAGGTCCGAGGTGTCGGTGATCCTCATGCGTGGCCCACCTCGGCCTCCGGGCCGGGCTGCTGGTGCTCGGGGGCGTAGAGGTGGGGGTCATGCGGGTCGGCGTGGGCGGGCCGGGCGGCGGGGGACGGGGTGCCCGACGACGCGGCCGGTGCCGTGCCCGACGACGCGCCCGCGAGCTGCGGGACGACGCGCTCGCCGAACACGTCGACGAACTCCTCGAGCTCCTGGCCCACGTGGTGCAGGTAGACCTGGTCGAAGCCGACGTCGACGAGCTCGCCGATCTGGTCGACGAGCCGCGAGACGTCCGCCGAGACGAGCACCGTCCCGCGGACCTGCTCGGGCGGGACGTCCGCGGCGACGACGTCGAAGTGCTGCGGCGTCGCGAGGTCCCAGCACACCGGCGGGTCGTAGATGTTGGTGCGCCACTGGTCGTGCGCGATCGCGAGCGCCTGCTCCTCGGTGTGCGCCCAGGACAGGTGCACCTGGAGCGCGAGGTCGCCGCGCCCGCCCGCACCCCGGTACTCGGAGACGATCTCGCGGAGCTTCTCGACGGGCTGGTTGGTGGTGATGAGGCCGTCGGCCCAGTCGGCGTGCGCGCGCGCGGTCGCCGACGTGACCGCCGGGCCGATGAGCTTCGGCGGGGTGTCCGGGAGCGTCCAGACGCGCGCCTCGTCGACCGTCACCAGGCCGCGGTGCGTGACCGTCTCGCCCGCGTGCAGCGCACGGATGATGTCGACGCACTCCCGGAGGCGGGCGTCCCGCTCGGCCTTGGGCGGCCACGGGTCGCCGGTGATGTGCTCGTTGGCGTTCTCGCCCGAGCCGAGCGCGACCCAGAACCGCCCGGGGAACATCGCCGCGAGCGTCGCCGACGCCTGCGCGACGATCACGGGGTGGTAGCGCTGCCCGGGCGCGTTGACGCAGCCCATCGGCAGGTCGGTCGTGGCGAGCGCGGCGCCGAGCCAGGACCACGCGAAGCCCGACTGGCCCTGGCGCTCGCTCCACGGGGCGAGGTGGTCCGAGCACATCGCGGCGCCGAAGCCCGCTGCTTGCGCCTGCTGGACCGTGCGCAGCAGCGCGGCGGGGTGGACCTGCTCGTGCGAGGCATGGAGTCCGACGACAGTCATGCCGCCCATTCCTACCGGCCGGGCAGCGCGGGCGCGCGGTGAGCCACGGTCGGGGGAGCCCGCCGGCCCGGCTCAGTGCAGGGCGACCCGGAACCAGACCGTCTTGCCGCGCCGGGCGTCCACGTCGACGCCCCAGTCGTCCGCGAGGCGCTCGACGAGCTCCATCCCGCGCCCGCCGAGGTCGCTCGGGCGGGCACGGCGCACGACGGGACGCACGGTGCTGTCGTCGCTGACCCGGATCGTCACGGAGCCGTCGCTGCAGCGCAGGGAGACGGCGATCGCGTCGGCGACCGCCCCGTACTTGACCGCGTTCGTCACGACCTCGCTCACGAGCAGCTCGACCGTGCGCACCGCGGACGGGTCGGCGCCGTGCTCCGTGAGGAGGTCGACCGCCCAGTGCCGCGTCTCGCGCGCCGCGGCGGGCACGGCGGCGACGCGCAGCCGCGCGCTGCCGCCCCGCGCCGAGGGCGCCATCACGAGGCACCGTCGCGGGCGCTCGGTGCGGCCCGCAGGTCCTCGCGCGCCCCGGCGACGCACTGCCGGGCGGGCCGCGCCGTCGTCGCTCCCGGTCCGCCGGTCGCCGGCGCGGGGTCGAGCGTCTCGGCCACGACCCTCCCTCCGACGGACGAGCCCGGGGTACGGGCGAGCGCGCGCCATCGTATCCACCCGCGCGGGGCCGCTCACGGCGGGCCGCGGGTGATCGTCGGGGGTGGAGGAGCCGGTCGCGCCGGCCGTCACGCGTCCTGGTCGTCGACCTCGTCCGGTCCCGCGGCTGCGGGGGCGTCGACGACGACGGCGTGCCCGCCGGCCGCCGTGAGGTGCGTGCGGTCGTCCGCGTCGACGTTCACGCAGATCAGGCCGCCGCCGCGGTGCTCCAGGCGCGCGCCGGCCTCGTCGAGCACCGCGGCGACCCGTCGGCTCCCGATCCGTGCCGCGCCGAGGTCGAGGATGACGAGGGACGCGGTCGACGAGAGCGGCCCGAGGACGTCCGCGAGCCGGACGGCGTCCTCGCGGCCGAGCACGCCCGTGGGGCGCAGCGTCGCCGTGAGCCAGTCCGCCGCGGCGAGGGGCTCCGGCGGCGGGCACGCCGCGGCGCGCTGGTCGAGCAGGGTCGTGGTCATGGTGGTCGGCCTCCCGGCGGACCGGCGCGGCGCCGGCCCTGTCCACGACCCACTGTCGCCGAGGCGCCTGAACGGCAGGTGAACGTCAGGCAGGAGCCGGGTGGGGACGTCGTGCGGGTCGGGCCACGCCGCCGTGCACGGGCGGCGCCAGGCCGCCGGTCCACCGACGGAGCCGGCCCGGTCGGCGCCACGCAGGGCCGAGCCGGGCCGGTGGTGCTCCGAGGTCAGGCGGCGACGGCGCGAGCCCGGCGCGCGGGCATCCCGACCCGCGTCACGAGGAGCAGGACCGCCGAGACGAGGATCGTCCCCGTCATGACGACCGCCATGCGGAGCGCCGTCGGCTGCCCGCCGACGCTCGTGAGCGGCGCGATCACGGCACCGAGGCCGAACTGCAGCGCCCCGAGCAGGGCCGCGGCGGTCCCGGCGCGCTGCGGGTTCGCCGCGAGCGCGATGGCCGGCGCCGACGGCATCACGAAGCCCGCCGTGGTCAGCACCAGCACGAGCAGGGTCGTCACCGGCCAGAACCCGCCGCCCGCGGCCGTGACGACGAGCAGGGCCACGACGAGCAGCACGCCCGCCGCGACCGCCCACGCGAGGATGCGCTCGGGCTCGAACCGCCCGACGAGCGCGCCGTACACCTGCGAGCCCGCGGTGATGCCCGCGGCGCCCGCGGCGAACACCCAGCCGAACTCCTGCGCGGACAGCGCGTAGCCGTCCTGGAACACGAACGTAGCCGCCGAGACGTACGTGAACATCGCGCCCATGTACGTCGCGGACAGGAACGCCAGCCCGAGGAACGTGCGGCTCGTCAGCAGCACGCGGTAGGACCCGAGCGCCGCGCGGGTGCCGCCGGTGCGCCGCTTCTCGACGGGCAGCGACTCGCGCAGCGCCACGGAGGCGATCACGAGCAGGACGAGCCCGACGACCGCGAGGAAGCCGAACACGAGGCGCCAGGACCCGAACCGGAGCAGCTGCGCGCCGATCGTGGGCGCGAGCACCGGTGCGACGCCGACGACGAGCATGAGCCGGGCCATCATCTTGGAGACCGCGACACCTTCGAACCGGTCGCGGATCGTCGCCATCGACAGGACCATCCCGGCCGCCGCCGCGAAGCCCTGGACGACGCGCAGCACCGTCAGCATCGCGACCGACTCGACGAGCACGATCGACGCCGACACCAGCACGTACAGCACCAGCGCCCCGAGCAGCGGCCGCCGACGCCCGTACGCGTCCGAGAGCGACCCGATGAAGAGCTGACCGAGCGCGAGGCCCGCCAGCGACGCGGTGAGCGTGAGCTGCACGGCGGCCGTCGAGGCGCCGAGGTCGGCGCCGATCTCGGGGAACGCGGCGAGGTAGGTGTCGAACGTGAGGGGGCCGATCGCGGTCAGCGCCGAGAGCAGCAGCACGAGGCCGACGCCGAGGCGGGTGCGCGCGGGCAGCGCCGCCGGGGTGCCCGCGGTGTCGGGGCTCGTGGGGATCGTGCTCGTGGGGGTCGCGCCCGGACCGGTGGTCACGGTCGGCGCGCTCGTCGCTGGTGGCATGACTGGCGCAACACCGGCACGGCGCTGCCTCTTCCGTGGTGTCCGGTCCGCGAGAAGACTCGGGCGATGACCCCGTTCGTCGACCCGCCGCCGTTCGCCGCCTGGGAGCACCGGACGGCCCGTGAGGGCTTCGAGGTCGCGCACCTCACGGGCCTCGACGGTGGGTGGCTGATCACGACGTGCACGACCGCGGTCGAGGACGGCGAGCCGTGGGTCGTCGAGGCGACGATCGACGTCGACGCCACCTGGACGACGCGGCGGGCGCACGTCCGTGGGCTGTCACCGGACGGCGAGCGCACGCTCGTGCTCGACGGCGACGGCGCGGGCGGCTGGCGCATCGACGGCGAGCCCGACCCGCGCCTCGACGGCTGCCTGGACGTCGACCTGGAGTCCTCCGCCGTCACGAACACGCTGCCCGTGCACCGCCTGCGCCTCGCGGTCGGCGAGGGCGGGCCCGCGCCGGCCGTCTACGTCCGGGCCGTCGGGCTGGGCGTCGAGCGGCTCGAGCAGACGTACGCGCGCGTCGACCACGACGGTCCGGGGGAGCGGTTCGCGTACACGGCACCGGCGTTCGACACCGCGTGCGACCTCGAGGTCGACGCCGCGGGGCTCGTGCTCGAGTACCCGGGGATCGCGGCGCGCCGGTTCTGACCGCGTGCCCGAGCGGTCCGGTGCCGGTGGTCGGGCGACCCGGCGGCGCTACGGTCGGGCGGTCGACCCGGAAGGACCCCCGTGACCGCACCGTCCGACGTGCCCGCCCCGCGTGAACCCCTCGACCTCGGCGGGCCCGCCGCAGAGACCCGCGCGGATGTGGTGCGCGTGCTGCGTGCCGCCGGGTGCGTGTTCGCCGAGGACGAGGCCGACCTGCTGCTCGCGGAGGCGCGCACGCCCGCGCAGCTCACGGACCTCGTGGCGCGCCGGGTCGCCGGGCTCCCGCTCGAGCAGGTGCTCGGGTGGGCCGCCTTCGCGGGGCTGCGCGTCGTCGTCGAACCCGGGGTGTTCGTGCCGCGACGGCGGTCCGAGCTGCTCGTGCGCGAGGCCGTGCGCCGGCTCGGCCGGCACGGTGCAGGGCCGGACGGGGCGACGGGCGGCCGACCGTCGGACGCCCGGGACGGTGCGCGGGCCGGCGCCGGCGGCACCGCGCACCCGGGCGGCGAGGACGCGCGTCGACCCCCGGTCGTCGTGGACCTGTGCTGCGGGACGGGCGCCGTCGGTGTCGCGGTGCTCGCGCGCGTTCCCGGTGCGGAGCTGCACGCCGCGGACCTCGACCCCGCCGCGGTCCGCTGCGCGCGCCGGAACGTCGAGCCGGTCGGGGGCCACGTGCACGAGGGCGACCTCGACGCGCCGCTGCCGCGCTCGCTGCTCGGCCGGGTCGACGTCCTGGTCGCGAACGCCCCCTACGTGCCCACCGGCGAGATCGCGTTCATGCCGCCCGAGGCCCGCGAGCACGAGACGCCCGTCGCGCTCGACGGCGGTGCCGACGGGGTCGACGTGCACCGCCGCCTGGCCGCGGTCGCCCCGCGGTGGCTCGCGCCGCACGGCCACCTGCTGATCGAGACGAGCGAGCGCCAGGCGCCCGTGACCGCCGACGCGATGGCCCGCGCAGGGCTCGTGCCGGTCGTGGTGCGCGACGAGGAGGTGGACGGCACGGTCGTCGTCGGCCGCGCGGGGTGAGGGCACGGCCGCGTGGCGCTAGCGCCGCGGCACCGTCCGGTGCGAGACGAGCGCGGCGACGAGCGCGACCGCCGCCGCGAGCGCGAACCCCGCGGCGAACGCCCGCAGCTCGGCGGGCCCGCCGAGCGCCGTGAGCAGAGCGCCGCTCAGCGCCAGGACGAGCGCGATGCTCACCGAGTCCATGATCTGGAGCGCCGAGCTGTTGGCGCCCTGGCTCTCGGGCGGCGACAGGCGGAGGGTCAGGATCGACGTCGTCGGGAACGCGAGACCCATGCCGAGCCCCGCGACGGTCCAGCCCACGTAGGCGATCGCGACCGGAGCGGCTGGCACCACGACGAGCGCGACGACGGCGATCCCGACGACCATGCCCCCGGCTCCGACGCGCAGCCACCGGACGTCGGACCACCCGCCGAACCCGCGCCCGCGCAGCCACGAGCCGGTCGACCAGCTGACGGCCGCGCACGTGAGCACCGCGCCCGCCGCCGACGGACCGAGGCCCCGGTGCGTCTGCAGCAGGAGCGGCATGAAGACCTCGGCCGCGGTGAACGCCGCGCTGAGCAGGCCGCGGAGGGCGATGACGGTGGGCAGCCCGCGGGCCGCCCGGAGGGTCCCGGTCGGCAGCATGCGCGGCAGCGTGAGCGCGACGGCCACCCCGCCCGCGACGGTCCACGCGAGCGCCGGCGCGCCCCGCTGCTGACCCCCGTGGTGCAGCGCGAGGACGCCGACGGCGGCGACGACCGAGAGGGCGACGAGGTGCGTCGAGGTGCGGGCGTCGGACCGGCGCGCGTCGGACGGGCCGAGGTCGGCGCCGTCCGACGCCTCCTGCTCGGGCGTGCCGGACGGCACGCTGCCGGCCGCGTCGGGGCCCGACGGGTCCGAGGACGCCGGCGGGGCCTGGCGGATCGCGGCGAGGGAGGGCCACAGGGCGAGCACCGCGGGGACCGCGAGGAGCGGCACGCCGAGGAACACCCACCGCCAGCCGAGCTGCTCGACGATCACGCCGGCGAAGAACGGCCCGATCAGCCCCGGGACGACCCACGCCGCGGCGAACGCCGCGAACACGCGCGGGCGGGTGGCCTCGGGATACACGCGCGCGACGACGACGTAGAGCACGACGCTGTAGAGCCCCGAGCCGACGCCCTGGACGACGCGGCCGGCGACGAGCACGGGCATGCTGCCCGCGAGCCCCGCCACGACGAGCCCGGCCAGGAACAGCGCGACGCCGGTGAGGAGCGGGGCGACGGGGGACCGGCGGTCCGACCACAGGCCCGCGACCGTGAGCCCGACGACGCCCGCCGCGACCGGCCCCGCGAACGCGGTCGCGTACAGCTCGAACCCGCCGAGGTCGGCGACGACGCTCGGCATCGCCGTGGAGACGGCGAGCGCCTCGAACGCGCCGAGGGCGATGAGCGCGAGCATCCCCAGGGTCGTCGCGCGCAGCCCGGGCACGAAGGGGCTCGTGCTCGGCGCCGCCGGGGGCGCGCCGGGTGCGGCGGAGGTCCCGGTGCCGGACGTCTCTGGGTCGGTCACGTGCTCCCCGCGCTCTCGTGGTCCCGACGGCGCTGCGTGCGGTCGGCCAGGTCCACTGTGCCGCGCGCCGCCGACACGCCGCCACCGCGTTTCCTCAGGCCAGGTGCGCGTCGCCCACCCCCAGCCCGGTCGCCGGACGGCCCGCGGGGTCGCCCGGGAAGCGGCTGCGGCGCCCGACGGCGGGCTGCCACACTGTGCGCACACGCCCCCCGCCAGGAAGGTCCTCACCGTGCTCGTCTTCACCGTCCTCGGAGCGCTCGGGCTCGTGCTCCTCGTGGTCTCGCTGGTCTTCGGCGAGATGTTCGACGAGGTCGGCTTCGGCGAGGGCGGGCTCTCCGGCTCGGCGATCGGCATCGGCGCCGTGGTGTTCGGCGCGTCCGGGGTGATCGCCGTCGCGAACGACCTCGGCACCGGGTGGGCGTACGCCATCGCCGTGGCGCTCGCCGCGGTCGCCGCCCTCGTCTCGCAGCGGGTCATCACGGCCCTGGCCGCGAGCGACGACGCCCCGCCGCCCCCGCTCGACGGCGCGTACGGCGTGACCACCGCGACCACGGGACCCGGCGGCGGCGAGGTCCGCCTGGAGGGCGTGCGCGACCTCGAGAACCGCCTCGCGTGGGCCGACGAGACCATCGAGCCCGGGACGCGCGTCGTCGTCGTCGCCGTGTCCGGCTCCCGGGTCCAGGTGACCCGCGCGTGAGCTGACCGCGCGCCACCTCCGTCCGGACCCCCGGTCCGGGCACCCGCACCACCCGCAGCGCCCCAGGCCCGGACCACGTCTCTCCCGCAGCACCCACGCACCGCAGACCGAGCACGCCGACGAAAGGAGCCCCGGGGGACCGGGGACCACCATGGACCAGCTTCTCGACGGGGGTGCCGTAGTCGCTGCGGTCGCCGCCCTGATCATCGCGTTCGTCGCCCTGATCGCCCTCATCACCAAGCGCATCCGCCGCGTGCCGCCGAACGAGGCGCTCATCATCGTCGGTCGCGGCGCCGGCAAGAACGCCGTCGCGACCGACTCGGGTCAGCGCGTCGTCGTCGGCGGGCGCGTGTTCATCTGGCCCGTGCTCCAGCAGGGCTTCCCGATCTCGCTGGAGCAGCGGCAGATCGGCATCACCGTCGAGGGCGTCGACAAGAACCGCATCAAGCTCGCGATCAAGGCGTCGATCAACTTCAAGGTCCGCGGTGACGAGGAGGGCGTGCGGCGTGCGGCCCAGCGCTTCCTGTCCCAGCAGGCGACGCTGAACGACGTCATCAAGGAGTCCCTCGAGGGCTCGCTGCGCGCGATCATCGGCGACATGACGATCGAGCAGATCATCTCCGACCGGAAGTCGCTCCAGGACGCGGTCGTCGCGTCGACCAAGACGGACCTCGCGGAGCAGGGGCTCCAGGTCGACCTGCTCAACATCTCCGACATCTCGACGCCCGGGTCGGACTACCTCGCGAACCTCGGCCGCGCCGAGGCCGCCCGCGCCCGTCAGGTCGCCGAGGTCAAGGAGGCCGAGGCCCAGCAGGTCTCCGAGTTCGCCAAGATCCAGGCGATGGAGCAGATCGCCGCCCGCCAGCGCGACCTGTCGCTCAAGCAGGCCGGCATCAAGGCCGAGACGGACCGCGCCAACGCCGAGGCCGACGCCGCCGGGCAGCTCGCGCGCGCCGAGCAGGACCGCCTGGTCGCCGCGCTGCAGCGTGAGGCGCTCTCCGAGCAGGCCCGCGTGACCGAGGAGCAGCTCGACATCGACGTCCGCAAGCCGGCCGAGGCCGCCGCGTACGCCGCGGTCCAGCAGGCCAACGCCAACCGCGACGCCACGAACGCCGCGACCGAGGCCGACGCGTTCAAGCGCATGCGCATCGCCGAGGCGAACAAGATCGCCGCCGTGCAGGACGCCGAGGCCGCCGCCGAGGCGACGATCCGCGCCGGCAACGCCGACCGCGACCGCCAGCTCGCACAGGCCAAGGCCATCGAGGCGCTCGGTCTCGCGCGCGCCGAGGCGGCCCGCGCCGAGGGCCTGGCCGCCGCCGAGGCCACCAAGGCGCAGGCCGAGGCGCTCCGCGAGCAGGGTGCGGCCGTCCTCGCGCAGCAGGTCATCGCGCTCATGCCGGAGATCGTCCGCGCCGCCGCGGAGCCGATCTCGGGCATCGACAACCTCACCGTCGTCTCGACCGACGGCGCGTCGTCGCTCACCAAGACGGTCGCGCAGGTGCTGAGCGAGGGCCAGGACGTCATCAAGTCCCTCACCGGGCTCGACGTCGGGGCGCTGGTCGGTGGCCAGGCGGGCGGGGTCGGCGGCACGGTCCGCTCGTCGGACGGCGTGCGCTCCTGAGCCTCCGCCGGCGGGGCCGGTCCGGTCCCCGCTGACGACGACGGTCCCGTCGTCGCGTGATCCCGGTGCCCGGGTGCTCGGCTCCTCGCCGCCGCACCCGGGCACCGGTGCGTCCGGGCTGCGGAGGCGTCGTGAGGGAGCCCGCTCGGGCAGGAGCACGGTCCGAGGCAGCCGGCGCGGACGGAGGGTGCCCCGGCGGAGCCGTGCCGGCAGAAGTCGCTCGACGGAGCATGCCGGGGCGGGAGCAGTCCCGACGGAGCACGGCGGGCAGGAGCAGCCCTGACGGAGCACGCCGGGGCAGGAGCAGCCCTGACGGAGCACGCCGGGGCAGGAGCAGTCCCGCCGGAGCGCCCGCGAAAAGGAGCGGCGCGGGAGCCCGCGGTCGGGTGAGGCTGGCACCCGGGGGAGCGACGCCGGGCCGGTGCTCCCTCCAGGAGACCGGTCGGCCCGTCGGGACGGAGGCGCGCGTGGCGGCAGGCCGGATGCACGTGGACGAGGTCGTCGTCGACGCCGCGCTGGTGCGCCGGCTCGTCGCGGAGCAGCACCCGCGGTGGGCGGACCTCCCCGTGGTCCACGCGTCGTCCGCCGGCACGGACAACGCGATGTTCCGGCTCGGCGACGACCTGGCCGTGCGCCTGCCGCGCATCCCGTGGGCGGCGGACGGGGTCGCGCACGAGCAGCGCTGGCTCCCCGTGATCGGCCCGGCGCTCCCCGTGGAGACGCCGGTGCCGCTCGCGCTCGGTGCGCCGGACCACGGCTACCCGTGGCCCTGGTCGGTGTACACGTGGCTCGAGGGCGCGCCGCCCGGCCCCGCGGACGTGACCGAGCAGCTCGTGCACGACCTCGCGGGGTGCCTCGCGGTGCTGCACGCGCTCGACGTGCCCGGCGGGCCCCCGAACCACCGCGGCCTGACCTTAGACGCGCGCGACGCCGTGACGCGGGAGTCGATCGCGGCGATGCGGGGCATGCCGGGCATCGACACGGACGCGGTCACCGCGGTGTGGGACGCGGCGTTCGACCTCCCGACGTGCGAGCCGCCCGGGGTGTGGATCCACAGCGACATCGCCCCGGGCAACCTGCTCGTGCGCGGCGGGCGCCTGACCGGGCTCATCGACTTCGCGGGGGTGAGCCGCGGCGACCGGGCGGTCGACCTCCAGGTGGCCTGGAACCTGCTCCCGCGGGCGCTGCGCCCGGTGCTCCGGGAGGCGCTCGACGTCGACGAGGCCACGTGGCTGCGCAGCCGGGCGTGGTCCCTGTCGCAGGCGTGCCTGCAGCTGCCGTACTACGTCGGGACGAACAAGCCGCTCGCGGCGAACGCGCGGTACGTGATCGGCGAGGTCCTCGCGGACGCCGCGGGCCGGTAGCCAGGGCGGCGGCGGGTGCCCGTCGAGGCGCCCGGGCGCAGGTGTGGACCCGCCGGTCCGCGCGCCGGTGACGCACGGGGGGCGCGGACCTGGTCGCCACGCACGGGTGACCAGGGGACCGACGACCGCCCGGGGTGCCCGCCGGTCCCTACGCTGGCCCGATGGGTGCACGCGGAGTGGTCGTCGGGATCGTCGGGATCGGGGTGCTCGTCGGCGGGCTGCTCGTCGTGGACCGCTACGCGGAGGCCGAGGTCGAGCGCGCGGCGGTCGACCAGCTCGCCGGCCGGCTGGACGTCACGGGCACGCCGACGGTCGAGCTCGGCGGCTTCCCGTTCCTCACGCAGCTCCTCGCAGGGTCGGTCGACGAGGTCGTCGCGCACGCGGACGGCGTGGTGCTCGAGGGCACCGACCTGGTCGACGTCGAGGCGACCGCCACGGGCGTGACCACGTCGGAGCCGTACACCGCGGCGCGGGTCCGGTTCACGGGGACGGTGCCGACCGCGTCGCTCGAGCAGCTCGTGCGCGACCACAGCGAGGTCGACGCGGACCTCGCGACCGACGGCGCGGAGCTCGTCGCGTCCGGCTCGGTGCTCGGCCTCGAGCTGTCCGCCCGTCTCGCCCCGTCGGTCGTCGAGGGCGCGCTGCAGGTCGGGGTGACGACCGTGAGCATCGGGGGCGTCTCGGTCGACGTCGCCGACCTGCCGGGACGCCTCGAGGACCGGCTCAGCGGCATCCCCGTGCCGCTCGACGGGCTGCCGGAGGGCGTCGCGCTGAGCGAGGTCCAGGTGGTGCCCGAGGGGGCCCGCATCGTGGCCGTCGGGCAGGACGTCGCGCTGACCGCTCCCTGACGGCCCGGCCGCCGTCCCCGGCGGCACCCCACGTCCAGCACGACGAGACGGAGAGGCGACATGCACCGGCTGCGCGCACCGCTGTCCCCGGACGACGCGACGCCGCCGGGGGTGACGGTTCACGCGGCCCGGGAGGTCGACCCCGAGACGGCCCCGCGGTTCGCGACGTCCGCGCTCGTGACCATCGACCTGCAGCAGGACTTCCTCAGCGACCGCCCCTACGGCGTCCCCGGCACCACGGAGGTCGTCCCGGCCGTGGCGCGCCTCGTCGAGGCGTTCCGTGCTGCGGGCCGGCCCGTCGTCCACGTCGTGCGGCTGTACCTGCCGGACGGGAGCAACGCCGACCGGCCCCGGCGCTCGCTCCTGGCGTCCGGCGCGTCCGTCGTGCTGCCGGGCAGTCCCGGGAGCGGCCTGGCCCCGGGGCTGACGCCGCACGCGGCGCCGCTCGACCACGAGCGCCTGCTGGCCGGCGCTCCCCAGGAGCTGGCCGACCGCGAGCTGGTGGTCTACAAGCCGCGGTGGGGCGCGTTCTACGAGACCCCGCTCCACGACCTGCTCGGACGCTGGGGCGTCGACACGGTGGTGGTCGCGGGGTGCAACCTGCCGAACTGCCCGCGCGCGAGCGTCATCGAGGCGAGCGAGCGCGACTACCGGGTCGTCGTCGTGCGGGACGCGATCTCGCGCACGTCCGAGCAGGGGCTCGCGGAGATCGCGGGCATCGGCGCGCACCTGATGACGACCGACGACGTCGCCGCGCAGGTCGCCGGCGCCGCGCAGCCCGCGACGCCGCACGGGCACGGGACGTCCGCGGGCTGACCGGCGGCGCGGCTCGGCCGGTGTCGTGTCAACACCACCCCTTCGGATCTGGTTGGCTGCGCACCGGAGGTGATCCGTGGACCTGATCAGCGAGATCTGGCAGCGCGCGACCAGCACGCAGGCCCCGGCCGTCCCGGCCGTCGTCGTCGTCACGGCGGGGGTGGCGCTGCTGTGCCTCGCCCTGCCGAGGCTGTGGCACCTGACGCGGCACGCGCTGACGATCGTGCACGAGGGCGCGCACGCGACGGTGGCGGTCCTCACGGGCCGGCGGCTCGCGGGGATCCGGCTGCACTCGGACACGTCGGGGCTGACGGTGTCGGTGGGGCGGCCGCGCGGGCCGGGCATGGTCGCGACGGCGTTCGCGGGGTACGTCGGGCCGGCGGTCCTCGGGCTCGGCGCAGCGTGGCTGCTCGGGCGGGGGTACGCCGTCGGGCTGCTCTGGCTGCTCGTGCTCGCCCTCGCGCTCCTGCTCCTGCAGATCCGCAACTGGTACGGGCTGTGGACGGTGCTCGTCAGCGGTGTCGTGCTCGTCGGCGTGACGTGGTGGGCGCCGCTGGAGTGGCAGGTGACGTTCGCCTACACGGTCACGTGGTTCCTGCTGCTCGGTGCGCCGCGCGCGGTGCTCGAGCTGCAGCACTCGCGCCGCCGGGCCCGGGGGCGCGGGCAGTCCGACGCGGACATCCTCGGGAACCTCACGCGGACGCCCGGGATCCTGTGGGTCGGGATCTTCCTGGTGGTGACGCTCGGCGCTCTCGCCCTCGGGGCGTTCTGGCTCGTCGGCTGACCCCGCTCACCGGCGCGCCCACGGCGCCCGGGCACCGGCGTCAGCCGGCGAGCGCCTCCGCCGCGAGCCGGACGCGCTCGCGGCCCCACGCGGCGAACGCGTCGAGCACGGCCCGGTGCTCCGCGGCGAGCGCGCGCTCGGCCCTGTAGAGGACGGTGACGTAGGTGTCCACGAGGTCGGTCTCGTCCTTGCACCCGACGTCGGCGACCGCCTGCTCGACGAGCTCGGGGGTCACCGGGTCGGTGCTGGCCGGCACGGGGACCGCGTCGAGGTCGTACCCCCGGCGCGCCATGCACGCGACCCACCCGTCGAGCGCGCGCACGACCGCGGGGTTCCCTTCCGCGCGCTGGAGCGCCTCGCCGTAGAGCCGCTCCTGGATGCGCCGGTCGACGGCCGGGTCCGCCGGCGTGACCCGGCCGAACGCCCACCCGCTGCAGCCGCCGTCCGGCGCGTCGGCGTCGGGTGCGCCCTCGCCTGTCAGCGCCGCGACGTAGGCGGGGTCGGGCGTGCGGGCCGCCTCGCGCTCGAGGCGCGCGCGCTCGGCGAGCCGGGCGTCGACGTCGAGCACCTGGTAGCCCGTCGCTCGCGCCCGGTCGAGGCCGACGAGCCCGAGGAACCCGCCCCAGTGGGTCACGGGCTCGCCGAGGACGCCGTCGGCTCCGCCCGCGTCGCCGTCGCCACCCGTCCCGCCGTCGCCCGCCGCGTCGTCACCGCCGCCCGCGTCGCGCTCGACCGTGAAGCCGTGCTCCGCCATGCACCGCGCCGTCAGCTCCTCGACGGCGCGCGCGACGGTGCCGGCCTCCGCGGAGCTCCACCCCCACGCGTCGAGCGGGGGCGGCCCGTGCTCCGCGAGCAGGCGCAGGTTCCCCGACGGGTCCGCGTCCGGACCCGACGCCGCCGGCTCCGGGCCGTCCGGCGCCGGGGTGCCGGGGAGCGACGTGGGGCTACCGGCGCGGGGCTCGACCCGGCCCGGGCCGCACCCGGCCGACCCGGCCACCAGCACCGCAGCGAGCACCGCGGCGACCAGGGCGGGGACCGCACGGCGCCGGGCGCACCCGGGCACCGCCGTCGCGCCCCTCACGAGATCAGGAACGACCCGCTCCACCCGACCGCGCCGGTGACGAGGTTCCGGTTCCGCGCCCAGAGCGACGACGTCCCGGTGCCCCACTGGTTGCTGTAGGAGTAGGTGCTGCCCCGGGCGAGGCCGAGGCGTTCGGCTCCCTGCCCGGGGTACCCGGCGCCGACCACGCCCGCGTACGTGTAGGGCTCGGTGCGGATGCGGACCCCGTCGTGCAGGTAGTCGTACGCCTGCGCCGGTGTCGCGGCGGCGAGCCCGCCGAGCGCCAGCGCGGCGGACAGGGTCAGGGTGGTGATGGTGCGTCTGCTGTGCATGCTCGTACCTCGTCGTCGTGGCATGTGCCGCAGGCCCCCCGCGGCTGGCACGACCGTAGGGGCGCGACGCGTCGGCGGGCAAAGGCAGACGTCAGCGCCGTGGCGTGGGGACCGGTCCCGGATCACCCGGCGAAAAGTGCCCGCGACGCCCGGTAGTAGGTTAATGTTTCAACCAGAAGGCCCGTTGCCTGCCCCCTGCGCAACGGGTCTTCTTCATGCCCGGAGTCGCTCGGTACCGTCCTCGTCGAGGGACGACCGGGAGGTGCGCGATGGCAGGACCCACCGTGGAGTCGGTGCGGGCGGCGCTCGCCGAGGCCGCCGACGAGGACGAGCGGGCGAAGATCGCGAAGCGCCTGACGGACGACCGGACCACGGTGGTCGGCGTGCGGATGCGGACCGTCTTCGCGATCGCGCAGGCGCACGCCGCGATGGAGCTGAGCGACGTCGACCGGCTCCTCGAAAGCGACGCGTACGAGGAGCGCATGGTCGCGGTCAGCGTGCTCGACTTCCGGGCGCGCCACCCGCGGATCACCGACGACGAGCGCCGCGCGCTCTACGAGCTGTGGGTGCGGCGCCTCGACCGGATCGACACGTGGGACTACATCGACCGCTCCGCTCCCCGCGTCGTCGGGCTCTACCTGCTCGACCGCCCGCGCGACGTCCTGTTCGACCTCGCCCGCTCGGCGGACCGCTGGCACCGCCGAGCCGCGGTCGTCGCCGCGTACGCGATCATCCGGTCCGGCGACCTCGACGACCCGCTCGCGCTGTGCGAGCTCCTCGCCGCGGACCCGGAGCGGTTCGTCCAGACCGCCGTGGGGACCGCGCTGCGCGAGATCGGGTACGTCGACCGGGCCCGTCTCGAGGACTTCCTCGACCGGCGCGGCGCCGACCTGATCGCCGAGGCCCGGCGCACCGCCCGCACGGCGCTGCGCTGACCGACGGGCGCAGACCAGCGGCGCTGACCCACCGCCGCGGGCTTGTACGGCCGCCGCCCCACCGGCGCGGGCCTGCGCCGCTGTCGCCCCGCCGGGCTAGCCTCGCACTCGATGCCTGACGAGAGCTCCCCGAGCACCCTGCCGCCCGCCCCGCCGAGCCCGGTGCGCCGCGCGGGCACGACCGTCGAGGTCGACGCCGCGCCCGTGCTCTCCTACCCGATGGCGCACAACCGGCTCCCCGTCGTGAGCCGCATCGCGGTGCACCACACGGGTCCGGCGGTGCGGGGCGCGGTCGTGCAGGTCGAGGTGCGGGACGTCGAGGGGCGCGTCGGCACGCCGTGGGAGCAGCTCGTCGACCTGGAGACCGACGCGCAGACCGTCCTGACCGACGTCGACCTGCGCCTCGACCCCGCGGCGGTCCTGCAGATCGAGGAGCAGCGGCCCGCGCAGGTCGTGGTGCAGGTGCTCGGCGAGGAGGACCTGCTCGCGGAGCGGACCGTGCACGTCGACCTGCTCGCGCCGCGGCAGTGGCTCGCGGTGCCGCCGGTGCTCGCGATGGAGCTGCTCGCGGCGTTCGTCATGCCGAACCACCCGGCGGTGCGGACGCTCGTCGACGAGGCGTGCGTGCTCCTGGCCGAGCGGACGGGCGACGCGTCCACGGCCGGGTACCAGCAGGGTCCCGAGCGGGTCGACGCGGCCGTCGCCGCGGTGCTCGACGCGATGACGGCGCGCGGCATCCGGTACAGCGAGCCGCCCGCGTCGTGGTCGGACGTCGGGCAGAAGGTCCGCACGCCCGAGGAGGTGCTCGACGGGCGCGTCGGGACCTGCCTCGACACCGTCGTGACGATGGCCGCGGCGCTCGAGCACGTCGGGGTGCGCCCGCTGCTGTGGCTCGTCGAGGGGCACGCGTTCCTCGGGTACTGGCGCGAGGAGGCGGCGCTCGCGGCGATCGCGCAGCGCGAGGTGCCGGACGTCGCCGCGGTGGTCAACCTCGTCGACCTCGGGCTCGTCCGGCTCGTCGAGACGACCCTCGTGACCGCGCGCGGCGACGCGGCCGGCGCCGCCCGCCCGGGTCCGGTGACGGCCGCCCAGGCGCACGACGCCGCGTACGCGCGCTGGCTGACCGGTGACCTCGCGCGCGTGCTCGGCGTGGTCGACGTGTGGCGGGCCCGCCGCGCGGGGGTCCTGCCGCTGCCCGCGCACACCCGCGCTGCGGACGGCACCGTGACGATCACCGAGTACCGGCCGGGGGAGGACCGCACGACCGTCCCGCAGCGCGAGGCGGCCGACGCCGACGTGCGCCCCGCCGCTACGGGGACGCTGGGCCGGGCGCCCGTGCCGCCGCGCGTCGCGCAGTGGAAGAACTCGTTGCTCGACCTGTCGCTGCGCAACCGGCTCGTGCACTTCACGCCGCGGTCGGGGATCGCGCTCGCGGTGCCCGCCGGGGGCCTCGGGGCCGTCGAGGACGCGCTGCACGACGGCCGCGCGGTGCACCTGCTGCCCGCCGACCAGCTCGACGAGGTGCAGCGTGCGCGTGGTGCCACGAGCGGCCGCGACCTGCCGCCCGAGCAGCGTGCCGAGCTCTTCGCCCGGCGCCAGGCGCTCTACACCGACCTGCCCGCCGCCGGGTACGCGACGCGGCTGCGGGGGCTCGCGTACAAGGCGCGCACCGTCGTCGAGGAGACCGGCGCCAACAACCTCTACCTCGCGTCGGGCTCGCTGGTCTGGACGCTCGACGGCCGCGAGCTGCGGTCGCCGCTCGTGCTCACGCCGGTCCGGCTGGTGACGCGCTCGCGCGAGCACGCGTACCGCCTCGAGCTCGACGAGACGGGCGCGAGCACCCCGAACTACTGCCTGCTCGAGAAGCTGCGCCAGGTGCACGGGCTCACCGTCCCGGGCCTCGCGGAGCCCGCGCTCGACGGCGCCGGGATCGACGTCGACGCCGCGCTGCTCGCCCTGCGCACGGCGCTCGCGACCGAGGGCCTCGGCTACCGCGTCGAGGAGACCGCCGACCTCGCGATCCTGCAGTTCGCGAAGTTCCGGCTCTGGAAGGACCTCGACGAGCACTGGGACGTGCTGACGCAGAACCCGCTGGTCCGGCACCTCGTGGAGTCGCCGACGGCCGTGTTCGCGGACCCCGCCCCCGAGCCTGCGGCGGTCGACCTCGACGAGCTCGCGGCGGCGTGCCCGGTGCCCGCGGACGCCTCGCAGCTCGACGCCGTCGCGCACGCGGTCGCCGGCCGCACGTTCGTGCTCGAGGGCCCGCCCGGCACGGGCAAGTCCCAGACCATCACGAACCTGCTGACCCGGGCCGTGGCCGAGGGCCGCCGGGTGCTGTTCGTCGCCGAGAAGCGCGCGGCGCTCGACGTGGTCCGCGCGCGGCTCGACGAGGTCGGCATGGGGCCGTTCTCGCTCGACCTGCACGACAAGGGCAGCAAGCCCTCGGCGGTCCGCGCGCAGGTCCGCACCGCGCTCGAGCACGTCGTCGAGGTCGACGAGGAGGGGCTGGCCGCCGAGCAGGAGACGCTCCGCGCGGCCCGCCGGGCCCTCGCCCGCTACGCCGAGCGGCTGCACGAGCCCAACGGCGTCGGGCTGTCGTTCTACTCGGCGCGCACGAGCCTGCTCGCGCTGACCGAGGGTGCGGGGCGCCGGCGCGTGCCGGGCACCGCGGGTACCGGGGGCGCGGCGGCGCCGCCGGCCGTCGGGACGACCGAGGTGCTGCCCGTGCCCGTCGAGCTCGTGACGACGGGCGCCCCCGAGGTCCCCGCGCTGCGGCGCGCGCTCGAGCTGCTGCCCGACACCGCCGACCCGGTGCGCCCGCGCCCCGACCACCCGTGGGGCTTCGTCGGGCTCGCCGACCCGCAGCGCCTCGACGTGACCGCCGTGGGACGGGCGGTCGCCGACGTCGACGCGGCGCTCGCCCCGGCGCGGGCCCTGAGCGGGACGACCGCCACGGTGCTCGCCGCCGCGCGGACGCACGAGGACCTCGAGGTGCTCGCCGACCTCGGCGCCGCCCCGCCGGTCCGCGTCGAGACGCTCGACGAGACCCGCACCGAGCGCTGGCGCACGACCGCGGCCCGGCTCGTCGAGGAGATCGCCGCGTTCCCCGCGACGGCCGCCGCCGAGCACCACGGGCTCGCGCTCGCCGTCCCCGCGGCGCTCGACCTGCCGCTCGCCGACCTCGCCCGCCAGGCGCAGGCCGCCGCGTCGTCGGGGTGGTGGGGTCGCCGCGGCCGGCTGCTCGCGGTCGGTGCGCAGCTCCAGCCCGGGCTCCGGCCGGGGACGACGCTCAAGGCCGGGCAGGTGCTCGACGTCGCCGCGTCGCTCGCCCGCGTGCAGGTCGCGGTCCAGACGCTCGCGTTCCGGGTGCAGGGGCTCGCCGGCGTGACGCTCCCGGCGGGCTGGAACCCGCTGCTGCCCGAGGCGCTCGAGACGGTGCAGAGCCAGGTCGCGTGGCTCACGTGGGCCGGCGAGGCCGTCGACCCCGACGGCGGGGACCCCACGGCGGACCCGTTCGTGCGCGCGCTGCGGGCGTTCGTCGACGACGTCGCGCGCCTCCCGCTCCTCCCGGCCGACGTCGCCGTGCTCGAGCGCGCCTCCCGGACGACGACGGCGCTCGCGGCAACCGTCCAGGCCACGACCCGGCAGGTCGCCCGGTGGACGACGCCCGACGGGTTCGTCGCGCGCTGGACGGCGACGGCGGCGGAGCGCGTCGGGGGCGCGGGCGCCGGGGTCTCGCCGGCTGCGGGACTCGGCGACGGGTGGGACGTCGACGACGCCGAGCCGGCGGCGGTCGCGGGCTCGGCGGGGATCGACCCGCTCCCGCTGCAGCGCTGGGTCGCGTTCGTCGGGGCGCTCGAGCCCCTGCGCCGCGCCCGCCTCACCTCGGCGCGGGAGCTGCTGCTCGTCGGCGCGGTCGACGCTGCGGACGCCGTGCGGGCCCTCGACCGGGGGATCGCGATTGCGTCGGCCCGCGAGCGCCGCACCGCGACGGGCCTCGACGGCTTCGACCCCGTCGCGCACGGCCGCGCGATCGGCCGCTTCCTGTCCTCCGCCGCGGCCGTCCGCGACCACCAGCGCACCGCGCTCCCGCGCGAGGTCACGGCGGCGCGTCCGTTCGACGCGTCGTCGGCGCAGGGCGACATGGGAGGGCTCGTGCGCGAGCTCGCCCGGCAGCGCGGCGGGCTCGGCGTGCGCGGGCTCATGGCGACGTACGGCGAGCTCCTCACGCAGGTCATGCCGTGCGTGCTCGTGAGCCCCGACTCGCTCGCCCGGTTCTTCCCGGCGCGCGCGGGCCTGTTCGACCTCGTGGTGTTCGACGAGGCGTCCCAGATCCGGGTGGCCGACGCCGTCGGCGCGATGGGCCGGGCGCGCGCGGTCGTCGTGGTCGGGGACTCCAAGCAGATGCCGCCGACGTCGTTCGCCGAGGTCACGGGTGGGAGCGACGAGGAGGGCGCCGAGGGCGGCGTGGACCCGGAGACCGCGGACGGGCTCGTGGAGGGCGTGCTCACGGGCGCCCTGGCCGTCGAGGACGAGGAGAGCATCCTGTCCGAGTGCGTGCAGGCGCGCGTGCCCCGCCGGTGGCTGTCGTGGCACTACCGCAGCCAGGACGAGTCGCTCATCGCGTTCAGCAACCACCAGTACTACGAGGACCGGCTCAGCTCGTTCCCCGCGCCGACGTCCGGCGCCGCCGACCCCGGGCCCGGCGGCTACGGCGTGAGCCTCGTGCGGGTCGACGGGACGTTCCACCGCACCGCTCGACGGGGCGGGCCGGGGGAGAGCACCGCGGGGCTGCTGCGCACCAACCCGGTCGAGGCCCGCGCCGTGGTCGACGAGATCCGCCGCCGCTTCGACGCCGCACCGGACGGCCTGCCGTCGATCGGGGTCGTCACGTTCAACGCCCCGCAGCGCGCGCTCATCGAGGCGCTGCTGCGGGACTCGGGCGACGAGCGGCTCGCCGACGCGCTCGAGCGCAGCGGCTCCGCGGGCGGCTCGGACGAGGGGCTGTTCGTCAAGAACCTCGAGAACGTCCAGGGCGACGAGCGCGACACGATCCTGTTCTCGACCGCGTTCTCGGTGAACGACCGCGGGTACCTCCCGCTCAACTTCGGGCCGCTCAACCGCGACGGCGGCGAGCGCCGGCTCAACGTCGCGGTCACCCGGGCACGGCGCCAGGTCGTCGTGTTCTCGTCGTTCGACCCCGAGCAGCTGCGCGCCGAGGAGACCCAGAGCGTCGGCATCAAGCACCTGCGCGCGTACCTGGACCTCGCGGCGAGCCGGTCGCGCGCGACGACCGTCCCGGCACGGCGCTCCTCGGCGGTCGACCGGCACCGCGAGCAGGTCGCGGAGGCGCTGCGCGAGCGGGGGATCGCGGTCCGCACCGACGTGGGTCTCTCGGACTTCCGCGTCGACCTCGCGCTGGCCGACGCCGCCGCCCCGGGGCGCCCGCTCGTCGCGGTCCTCCTCGACGGGCCCGGCTGGGCCGCACGGCGCACGGTCGGCGACCGCGACGGGCTGCCGACCGAGGTGCTCTCGCGCCTGCTGCGCTGGCCGGCGGTCGAGCGCGTGTGGCTGCCCGCGTGGCTCGCGACGCCCGGGGACGTGCTGGACCACCTCGTCGGGGCGGTGGAGCGGGCGGCGGCGGAGGCGGCGGTGGACCGCGCGTCGGCCTAGCGGTCGACCCGGCCGTCGCCGGGCAGCGGCGGTCTACAGCGGGCGCCGCGCCACGAACGTCACGTGCGTGTCCGGCCACTCGACGGGCTCGCCGGTCGCGGCGTCCCGCAGCGCGGCCCCGACGGACAGCCGGTTCTCGACGAGCCACTCGTTGCGCCACGGCCCGCTCGCGGGGTCGACCACGAACCCGACGCCCTCGAGCAGCGCGACCCAGTCGGGCCACGTCATGTCGCAGAACCGCTCGTGGCACTCGGACAGCCAGGAGTCCACGTAGTCGCGCGTGTACAGGAACTCCGCCGCGGCCCGCAGCGTGAGCTCCGCGACCGAGCCGTCCACCCACCGCACGTCGCACGCGCCGCCGGACAGCGCCGGGAAGTCCTGGGCGAGCTGCACGAGCCGCTCGGCGGGCGAGAGCGCGGCGACGTGCGCGGCGACGGCCTCGCGCGTCCACCCGCTCAGGTCCACGGGCTCGGCACCGGCGCTCGTGCCGTCGAGCGCGAGGTGCACGAGCCGGTCCCCGTCGAGCGGGCCCAGCACGTCGGAGCACACCCACACCCCGCCGGGCGCGGTGTGCTCGTAGATCCGCTTCGCGAGCAGCTCGAGGTCGTCGCGCCCGGCGCCGTAGCTCGAGATCTCGTGGGTCAGCGCGACGGTCAGGGTCGTGCTGACCGTCGCCGCCGGGAACACCGGGGAGCGCAGCAGGTTCCGCTGCGCGAAGAAGACGTTCGGGTTCGCGAAGACGCCCTGCGCGCGCCGGTGCTCGGCCTCGGCGACGAGGTGGCGCGAGATGTCCACCCCGTACAGGTCGGACTCGGCGAGCCGGGGGTCGCGGGACGCGCGCTCGAGCAGCCCGCCGGCCGCGCAGCCGAGGTCGACGACGCGGCCGGGCACGACGAACGGCGCCACCAGGTCCCACTTGCGGTCGGACGCGTCGTCGAACGCCGCGGTGTACGTGCGGTAGTCGCGCGTCGTCGTGAGGTCGCCCTCGGTCGAGACGGTCGGGTCCTCGTGGATCAGCGTGATCGCGGCGTCGAGCCGGTACCGGTCGTAGAAGTGCACGACCTCGGGGTGCGCGAGGTCCCGCCAGCGCTCGTCACCCGTGGCGAGGAGCTCGAGGACGTCCCAGGGGCGGTCCGGCACGACGTCGCACGCGTCCTCGACCGGGACGACGCGGAAGCCCAGGTCGGCGTACATCGCGGCGACCTCGGGCGTCGAGCACGCGACGACCGTGTCGAGCGGCGTGGCCGTCACGCCCGTCGTCAGCTCGACGCTCGCGAGGACGGTGCGCGCGAAGCGCGGGCTCGGCGGGACGTCGGCGACGGGCGCCACGACCGAGGGCAGCCCCTCGACGGCCGTGACCCGCTCGATCATCGCCTCGCGCCGGTGGGCCGGGAGCGGGTTGCGCCGCGTGCCGCTGTGGGTGGCCGACGTGACGGCCCAGACGACGTTCGCGTCGAGGTCGCACTCCACCGGCTCGCCCGCGGAGTCCGCGAGCTCCCCGCCGAGCAGCGCGTGCAGGTACGCCGTCTGGAACCGGGTCACCAGGTGGTGCCGGCCGGGGAGCAGGACGTGACGGACGCGCGCGGGCATGGCGAGCAGGATGCCACTCCTGGACACCCGTCCGGGCGAGGGGTCCCCCGGACGGCGCAGCGTCACCCGGCCCGTCGCGGCCCGGACCGCCCGGCGCCTCGGCGCTACGCTCGCGGCGACAGACGGCTCACCGGGCCCGCGCGCGGACCCCGCACAGAGACGGACGGCGATGGCGCTCACCGACGAGACCCCCGTGACGGCCCGCAGCACCGACCCGCTGGGGACGGTGATCCCCTCGACCGTCCCGACGCACTGGTACAACCTCGCCGCCGACCTCCCCGAGCCCGTCCCGCCGCACCTGCACCCCGGCACGCGGGAGCCGCTCGGGCCCGCGGACCTGGCGCCGCTGTTCCCGGCGGCGCTCATCGCGCAGGAGGTCTCCACCGAGCGCTACGTCGAGATCCCGCAGACGGTCCGCGAGATCTACGCGCTCTGGCGCCCCTCGCCCCTGATCCGGGCAGCGCGGCTCGAGCGGGCGATCGGGACGCAGGCCCGGATCTACTACAAGTACGAGGGCGTGAGCCCGGTCGGCTCGCACAAGCCGAACACCGCCGTCGCGCAGGCGTACTACAACGCGGTCGAGGGGATCACCCGCCTGACCACCGAGACGGGCGCGGGCCAGTGGGGTGCGTCGCTGTCGATGGCGTGCGCGCTGCTCGGGCTCACGTGCGAGGTGTGGCAGGTGCGGGCGTCCTACGACGCGAAGCCTTACCGGCGGTTCCAGATGGAGACGTACGGCAGCGTGTGCCACCCGTCGCCGTCGGACCTGACCGAGGCCGGGCGCGCGATCCTCGCCGAGCACCCCGACACGACCGGGTCCCTGGGCATGGCGATCAGCGAGGCCGTCGAGGCCGCGGTCAAGGACCCGGGCGCGCACTACTCGCTCGGCAGCGTGCTCAACCACGTGATGCTGCACCAGAGCGTGATCGGCCAGGAGGTGCTCGTGCAGCTCGCCGACGCGGGCGAGCGGCAGGCGGACATCGTGTTCGGCTGTGCGGGCGGCGGCTCGAACCTCGCGGGGCTGACGTTCCCGCTCCTCGGGCAGAACCTGCGCGACGGGACGACGACGCGCGTCGTCGCGTGCGAGCCGGCGGCGTGCCCGTCGCTGACGCAGGGCGAGTACCGCTACGACCACGGCGACGTCGCCGGTCTGACGCCGCTGCTCAAGATGCACACGCTCGGCAAGGACTTCGTGCCGCCGTCGATCCACGCGGGCGGCCTGCGCTACCACGGCATGGCGCCGATGGTCTCGCACGCGGTGAACCTCGGGCTCATGGAGGCCGTCGCGGTGGACCAGGACACCGCGTTCGCCGCCGGCGTCGAGTTCGCGCGCGCCGAGGGGATCGTCCCGGCGCCCGAGTCGACGCACGCCGTCGCCGCCGCGCTCGCGCACGCGCGGTCGGTCACCGAGCCGGAGGTCGTCGTGATCGGGCTGTCGGGCAACGGCGTGCTGGACCTGCCGGCGTACGCGTCGTACGTGTGAGGCCGGGGGCGGCGCCCGTCAGCGGCGGGCGTCCGCGACCCGGCCGGGCATCGCCGTCCCGCCCCCGGGCCCGTCGCCCTCCGGTGCCCGCCACTCCGTGATCGCCGCCCAGGCGACCGCGGTGATCGGGACGGCGAGCAGCGCGCCGATGATGCCGGAGAGGATCGTCCCGGCGGTCAGCGCGAGCAGGATCGCGAGCGGGTGCAGCGCGAGGGCGCGGCCGATGACGACGGGCGCGAGGAGGTCGCCCTCGAGCTGGTTCACGGCGATCACGACGACGAGGACGATCAGCGCGGTCGTCGGGCCGTTCGTCACGAGCGCGACCAACGTCGCGAGGATGCCGGCGACCGTCGCGCCGATGAGCGGGACGAACGCACCGAGGAACACGATGGTCGCGAGCGGCAGCGCCAGCGGGACACCGAGGATGACGAGCGCCAGGCCGATGACCAGGGCGTCGACGAACGCCACGATCGCGGTGCCGCGCACGTAGCCGCCGAGCACCCCGACCGAGCGGTTCCCGACGCGCCACGCGCGGGCCTGACGCTCCTCGGACAGCGGCCGGATGAGGAAGCCGAAGATGCTGCGGCCGTCCTTCATGAGGAAGAACAGCACGACGACGCCCAGCAGCAGCCCGGCGACGCCCTCGGCCGCGGCGGTGGCCCCGGTGATCGCGCCGCTCTGCACCTGGTCGCTCGTGAGCGCCGCGGTGAGCGCCTCGCGCGCGGACGCGATCTGCTCCTCGGTGATCTCGAGCGGGCCCTGCAGCAGGAACTTCTCGAGCTCCCCGAGCCCGCGGTCGGCCTCCTCGACGAGCGTCGGCCACTCCTTGCGGATGCCCCGCCCGACGAGCCACAGCACGACGCCGAGCGTCCCGAGCCCCAGCAGTAGGGCCGCCCACGTCGCGAGCGCGCGCGGCCACCCCCAGCGCCGGAACAGACGCACGAGCGGGCTGAACGCGGCGGCGAGGATGGCGGCGATGAGCAGCGGGATGACGAGCAGCTTGACCTGCGTGAGCCCCCACACCAGGACCGACGCGAGCGCGAGGACCAGGAGCGCCTGCGCGCTGCGGGTCGCGGCGCGGCCCAGGCCGTCGTGCCACGGGCCCGTCGGGGGCGGCGGGGTCGGACGATGCGTCGGGCTCGGGACCGTCGTGGCGAGCGCGGCGGACGATGCGGCGCGCCCGGGGCGTCGGCGGAAGGCGTTCATGACGTCAACCTGCCACGGGCGCGACCGTGGGGCGCGCCGGGAGCGCAGGTGGGCGGCGCGCCGGGGTCGCGGCCGTGCGCCGCGGGAGGCCCGGCGCCGGGTCCTCGGGCCTCCCGCTGGTGCTCACGGTCCGCGGTGCGCGCCCGCCGCGCCGCCCGGTGACGGCGGCTGCGGGCGCGTGCCGGTCAGGCGGCGCGGCGCGCGGCGAGCGCCGCCCCCGCCTGGGCCGCGGCCTCGCGCGCGGTGGTGTGCATGTGCGCTGCGACCTCGGCGAAGTCGTCGAGGGCGGGGTTCACGCCCACGAGCGTGAACTCGCGCTCGACGACCGTGAGGTCGGCGCCCCAGACGTCGACGAGGATGCGGCGCAGGTAGTCGGTGTTGTGGTCCCAGCCCTCGCGCGGGGTGCCCGCGCCGTACGCGCCGCCACGGGTCGTGACGAGGACGGTGGGTGTCCCCTCGAGCAGGCGCGTGCCCTGGGGCGCACCGGCGATCGCGAGGTCGATCCACGTCTTCGCGTGCTGGGACACCCCGAAGTTGTACAACGGCAGCGCGAGCACGGCGCTCGTGGCGTCCTGCAGCTCGGTGGCGACCTCCTGGGCGAGGGCGACGGCTGCGCGCTGCGCCTCGGTCCGGTCCGCCTCGGGGGTGAAGCTCCCGGAGATCGCGGTCGCCCAGGCGTCGGCGGGCAGCGGGTCGGCGCAGAGGTGGCGTCGCACGACCGCGGCGTGGGGGTGGGCGGCGACGACGCGGTCGAGGACGAGGTCGGCGAGGGCGCTGCTGGCGGAGCGGTCGCCCTGGATGCTGGCGTCGACGCGGAGGACGGTCACGTGATTCTCCTGACGGTAGGGACTTGAGCGTTCAAGCGGCACCGTAGACGGCACGTGTTGAATGTTCAAGTCGTGACGTAGGATCGTCGTGTGACCGCCGACGCGCCCCGCGCCCCCGCCGTGGGTCCGGAGGTCCCCTGGCTCTCCGCGGAGCAGCAGCGCGAGTGGCGGGCCCTGATGGGGCTGTTCATGGATCTGCCGCCCGCCCTGGACGCGCAGCTCAAGCGCGACGCAGGGCTGAACACGTTCGAGTACCAGGTGCTCGCCGCGCTGTCCGAGGCGCCTGCCCGCACGCTCGTCCTCAGCGACCTGGCCGCCCTCGCGCGCGGGTCGCTGTCCCGGCTCTCGCACGCCGTCACGCGGCTCGAGCGCGCGGGCTGGGTCGAGCGGCGGAGCTGCACGGACCGCGCCGGGCGGCACACCGAGGCCCGGCTCACCGACTCGGGCCTCGCGCGGCTCGAGGAGGTCGCCCCCGGCCACGTCCGGGCGGTGCGGCGGCTCGTGGTCGACGTGCTCAGCCCCGAGCAGCTCACGCAGCTCGCGGCCGCGGCCCGCGCGATCACGGCGGCGACGCAGGCCGAGCCGCCCGACGAGGGCAGGGTGGACGGCAGCTGCTGACCCGCGTCCTCGCGCCCGGGCCGGCGGCTCGACGGGCCGCCGGGCCCGGGCGTGCCGGTGCGACTACGGCTTGACCGCCCGGACGATCGCGCCGTGCAGACCGGGCGCCACCTCGTGCGTGAAGGTCACGCTCGCGTCCGTGAACCCGGTGGCGGTGAGCCCGTCGAGGTACTCCTGGCGCGAGAGGGCCCCGGCGATGCACCCGACATAGCTGCCGCGCTCGGCGCGCTGCTCGGGCGTCACGTCGTCGTCCGCCACGACGTCGGAGATGCCGACGCGGCCGCCGGGCGCCAGCACCCGGAATACCTCGGACAGCACCGCAGGCTTGTCGACGGACAGGTTGACGACGCAGTTGGAGATGACGACGTCGACCGCCGCGTCCGGCAGGGGCACGGCCTCGATGCGGCCCTCGAGGAACTCGACGTTCGTCGCGCCCGCGGTCGCGGCGTTGCTGCGCGCGAGGTCGAGCATCTCGGGGGTCATGTCGACGCCGTACGCGAAGCCGGTCGGGCCGACGCGGCGCGCGGACAGCAGCACGTCGATGCCCCCGCCGGAGCCGAGGTCGAGCACGCGCTCGCCGGGGCGCAGGTCCGCGACGGCGGTCGGGTTGCCGCAGCCGAGCGACGCGAGGAGCGCCGCCTCGGGGAGCGCGGCGGCGTCGTCGGCGTCGTAGAGCGCGCCGCCGAACCGGTCGCCCGTCTCGAGGGCCTGCGTGGTGCCGCAGCATGCCGCCGCGGCGGGGGCGTCGGGGGCGGCCACGGCTCCGGTGCAGCACGCCGTACTCGCCTCCCCGGTCGTGCCGGTGCTGCTCGGGGTCGTGCTGCGGGTCACGGCGAGCGCGGCCTCCGCGTAGCGGCTGCGCACCTGCGCGACGAGGTTCTCGGTCATGTCGTCCTCCACGGTCGGTCGGGTCCGGGGAGGACCCGCGGGCGGAAACGCATCGATGTGCGTCGATGTATGAACAGTGGCGCAGGTATCGACAGATGTCAATGCGTGAGGCACGATTGACCTGTGAGTGCTCCCACGCTGCTTCCCGTCCTCGACGTCACCGCCTGCTGCACGCCGCTCGACGAGGGCACGCTGGCCCGGGACGACGCCGAGAACCTCGCGCGCATCCTCAAGGCGCTCGCCGACCCTGCGCGCCTGCAGCTGCTCTCGCACATCGCGTCGAGCAGCGAGGCGGTCTGCGCGTGCGACCTCAACGACGTCGTCGGCCTCGCGCAGCCGACCGTGTCGCACCACCTCACGACGCTCGTCAAGGCGGGCATCCTCACGCGCGAGAAGCGCGGGGTGTGGGCGTACTACGCGGTCGTGCCCGGCGCGCTCGGAGCGCTCGCGGACGTCCTGCGGCACGCGGGCGCGCCGACCCGCTGAGCGCCGGCGCCCGCGCGGGTACGGGCCGCGGACGAGGCGTCAGCGCCCGTGCGGCTGCCGCAGCATCTGCGCCTCGACGGGCCCGTGCGGCCTCAGCGCGGTGACCTCGCCGACCACACGGAACCCGAAGCCCTCGTAGTAGCGCACGTTCTCCTCGCGCGACGTCTCGAGGTAGCAGGCCGTCCCGGTCCGGTCGGCGCGGGAGAGCACGGGCTCGACGAGCCGCCGACCGTGGCCACGACGCTGCGCGTCGGGTCGAACCCCCAGCACCTCGAGGTACCACGCGCCCTCGGGCGGCACCGCGTCGAGGAGACCGGCCTCGACCGCGGACCCGAACCGGGCCAGCGCGGCCGTGCGCAGCGGGTGCCGCAGCGCGACCGGCACGAGCGGTGCGAGCGTCCGCAGCTTGCGCAGCGCCGTCATCGGGTACGCGCCGGGCGGGTACCAGACGGCGACCCCCGCGACGCCCGCGTCGTCGTGCACCCCGAGGACGTGCCCGTGGCGCAGGCCGTCGGTCAGCCCGATCCGGTGGATCGCGTCGAGCGCGCGGCGCCGGACGCGCGGCTCGGGCAGCACGTGGGAGAAGGCGGGGTCCCCGCGCAGCGCGCTCGAGAGCAGGTGCGCCGCGGCCCGCACCGACGCCCGCTCGGGCAGGAGCGGGGTGGCGGGCTCGGAGACGTCCATCCGTCCAGGCTCCCTCACGGTCCCCGGCACGGCGAGTGGCGGAGGTCCCACGCCCGCGGCGGGTCGGTCAGCGGGTCTCGTGGACGACGAGGGCGACGTCGTCGCGCGCCCCCTCCTCGACCGCGTCCCCGCACGTCGCACGGCCGCCCGGATGGCGCGCCGGCACGCCCGACGGGCCGGCGACCGTGTGCCACGATGCGCGGATGGTGCAGCGGTACGACGTCGTCGTCGTGGGCTCGGGCTTCGGTGGCTCGGTCGCGGCGCTGCGCCTCGCCGAGAAGGGGTACCGGGTCGCGGTGCTCGAGGCGGGCCGGCGGTTCGCCGACGAGGACTTCCGCACGTCGTGGCACCTGCGCACGTTCCTGTGGGCGCCCGCGCTCGGCTGTTTCGGGATCCAGCGGATCCACCTCTTGCGAGACTCGCTCGTGCTCGCCGGGGCAGGGGTCGGCGGCGGCTCGCTCGTGTACGGCACGACGCTGTACCGGCCGCTGCGCGCGTTCTACGACGACCCGCAGTGGGCGTCGATCACCGACTGGGAGGACGAGCTCGCGCCGCACTACGACCAGGCGGCGCGCATGCTCGGCGTGACGCGCAACCCCGCCGCGACGCCGGCCGACGCGCTGCTGCGCCGCGTCGCGACCCGGCTCGGCCGGGAGGGGACCGTGCGGCCGACCGACGTGGGCGTCCTGTTCGGCGAGCCGGGCGTGCGCGTGCCCGACCCGTTCTTCGGCGGCGCCGGCCCCGAGCGTGCGGGCTGCACGCAGTGCGGCTCGTGCATGACGGGGTGCCGGGTCGGCGCGAAGAACACCCTGACGACGAACTACCTGCACCTCGCCGAGCGCGCGGGCGTGCACGTCGAGCCGCTCACCACCGTGACCGGCCTCGCGCCGCGGCCGGGCGGGGGCTGGGAGGTCACGGCCCGGGCGACCGGCGGCCGGCTCGGGCAGCTCCTGGGTGGCGCGGGTGCCCGACGACGCGACCGAGGTGACGGCGCGAGCGGCGCGGTGCGGCACGGGAGCCGCGACGGCGCGGGCGGCCGGGGGCGGGAGGCGGCCGGCGACCGGGCCGCGTCCGGGGCAGGGGCCGCCGCGTCGACCTGGCACGCCGACCACGTCGTGCTGGCGGCGGGCACCTACGGGACGCAGACGCTCCTGCACCGGATGCGCGCGAGCGGCGCCCTGCCGGCCCTGTCCCCCCGCCTCGGCGAGCTCACGCGCACCAACTCGGAGGCCCTCGTCGGGGCGAGCGCCCCGCGCGTCGACCCGGCGCGCGACCTGTCGACCGGCGTCGCGATCACGTCGTCGTTCTTCGTCGACGACGCCACGCACGTCGAGGCGGTCCGCTACGGCCGCGGCTCCAACGCGATGGCGCTGCTGCAGACCGCGCTCGTGCCGGGCGGCACCGCGGTGCGGCGGGTCGACGGCTGGCTCGGCTCGCTCGCGCGCGGCCTGGTCACGCGTCCGGTGACGACCGTGCGCGCGCTCGTGCCGTACCGGTGGAGCGAGCGCACGACGATCGCGCTCGTCATGCAGTCGCTCGACAACTCCCTGACGACGTCCCTCGCACCACGCCTCCTCGGCCTGCCGCTGCCGGTCCGGCTGCGCCGACTCACGTCGCGGCAGGGCAGCGGCGAGCCGAACCCGACGTGGGTCCCGCAGGCGCACGCGACCGCGCGGCTCCTCGCCGACGAGCTCGGCGGCGTCGCCGGGGGCAGCCTCGGGGACCTCGTCGCGATGCCGATGACCGCGCACTTCCTCGGCGGCTGCCCCATCGGCGCGACCCCCGGGGACGGCGTGCTCGACCCGTACCAGCGCGTGCACGGCTACCCGACGCTGCACGTGCTCGACGGCGCCGCCGTGACCGCGAACCTCGGCGTCAACCCGTCGCTCACGATCGCCGCGCAGGCCGAGCGCGCCGTGTCGCTGTGGCCCGAGCGCGGCGGGGTCGACCCGCGCCCGGCGCAGGGCGAGCCGTACGTGCGGGTCGAGCCCGTGCCGCCGGGGCGCCCGGTGGTCCCGGCGGGTGCGCCGGGGGCGCTGCGGACGCGTCGGGACGGCGCAGGTGCGGGACGGCCGTCGTCCGCGGGAGGCGTCGGCGCCTGACGGTCGCCCGGCGTCCGGTCCAGGGCCACGGAGCCGCGGTACGCCCACCGCGCGCGTGCGCCGTCGGACCGTGACGCCGCCGGGCGGCGCCGCGCCCGTCAGAGCGTCCGCTGCCAGATCGCCTCGACGCCGGCGGGGCGGAAGCCGAGCGCGACGTTGATCGCGAGCATGTGCGCGTTCTCCTCGGCGTTCCACGTGTGGACCCGCCGGGTCGCCGGGCGCACCCGCGCCGTGTGCCGCAGGTTCGCCGCCTTGACCAGCATCCCCAGCCGGTGGCCCCGGTGCTCCCGGAGCACGAGGGTCGCGTCCTGCCACGCGCACGCCGGCTGCGACACGGAGTGCTCGAGCTGCGTGATCGCGGCGAGGCGTCCCGTCGGCACGTGCTCGGCGACGGTCACCAGGAAGCCGCGCCCGGTCGCGGCGGCGACGTCCTCGCGGTGCCGCACGCGGGCCGCGTCCCACGGGTCCTCCTCGAGGTCGAGGGCGGCCTGCGGGATGTCGGTGCTCATCCGCGTGAGCAGCACCGCGACGTCGTCCAGCCACGCGTCCGGCGCCCGGTCGGTCCACGAGTGCACGCGGTAGTCCGGCCCGGCGACCGACGCGGCGCCGTCGAGGTGGGCGGCGAGCGCGGCGTCGTCGAGCGGGACGTCGAGCACGCTGTACCGCTCGGCCTGCTCCGGGACGTACCCGCGCCGCGCCGCGAACCGCACGCCCGGGACGGAGGCGTCGAGGCGTCCGCGGCCGGACGCGGCGGTGAGCGCGTCCGGGTGCCCGGCGGGCGGCTCCCCGCGGTGGGCCGTCGTGACCAGCGCCGTGGTGCGGCCGCGCTCGGCCGCCAGGCGCTCGGCGGCGTCCACGAGCGCGGTCCCGATCCCCTCGAGGGGGCGGTCCGGGTCGACCCAGACCTCGAGCTCCGCGAGGTGCGCGTTGCCGGCGCGCGGCAGCTCGACCACGACGGCGCCCACCACGTCACGGTCCTCGACCCCCGCGACCCCCGCGGGCGGTGCGGCACCCGGCGCGGCGGCGACCGCCACCAGGACGACCCGCTCGGCGTACTCCTGGTCCCGCAGCGTCCGGAGCCAGTGCTGCACGGGCTCGGTGAAGTCGTCGTGGCCCCACGTGCGCCGCTGCACCTCCGCGTTCAGCCGGTGCGCGCCCACGACCGCCCCGGCCGCCGGGTCCTCGACGCTCGCCGGGAGGACCGCCTCGACCACCGCCCACGCCGTCATCCTGCGAGCGTCGCACCGGGCCGCGGTGCGGTCGAGCGGTTTCCCGGTGGGCGCCGGGTGCCGGCGGGCGACCTATCCTCGACGGCGTGACGAGCGAGCGTGCGTGCGGGACGCGGCCCCCGGGTGCCGTCCCGGGGCTGACCGCGTGCAGCCTGTGCGCGGGCGAGACCCTCGGGTCCGACGACGCGCTCGACGGCGGTCAGCTCGCGCGCCTCCGGGCGCTCGCCGCCCGCGGCACCGCGCAGCTCACGCTCTCCGAGTGCCTCGACGAGTGCGAGCGCGGTGACGTGGTCGTCGCGCGCCCGAGCGGCGACGCCCGCCGCACGGCCGGTGGCCGGCCCGTCTGGTTCGAGCGCGTGGCGGGTGACGAGCTCACCGGGGCGCTCGCGGGGTGGCTCGACGCGGGCGGTCCGGGCGTCGACCCCGTGCCCGGCGCGCTCATGCCGTACGTCATCGAGCGCGGCGGGGAACCCGGCGCGTAGGCGACGTCCGACTGCCCGACCTGCACTCCTCGCGGGGAGACCGGACGCGTCGTCGACACGCAGTGGGAGCTCGGGTGAGCGCCCACCTCACACCTCGCCGGTGAGGAAGACCCCGGCTGGTCGCGCGGCGGGCGGGGCTGGTCACCAGTCCTGGTGCCGGGCTGGGGCGGGCCTGAGTGCGCTCCGACGGCCTCCAGCTCGGTGAGCACCGGAGCCACGATCCGTCTGCCGACCCGGCGCGTTCGATCCAGCCCCGCGAGCGTCACCTCGCACAGCTGCGCGACTCTCGGGTGGATCTGGTCGGTCAGCACGTGGCGGTCGTGCGCCGTCGCGGGGATGGCCCGGATCGCGTCGGCCATCGCGTCCGGGACGGAGGGGCCGCCGTCGGACGGGTACTTCTTGCAGGCCGAAGTGCGACGCCCATCGGGCTCGGACCTCGGCATGGTCGGGCAGCAGGCCGCGCAGGTGTGCCTCGACGTACCGGTTCGCGTACGGCTGGGCGGCCAGCGGCATGCTCAGCGACAGCGGGGTGGGGTTGGCGCCCGCGAGGTAGTCGGGGTCGTAGATCAACGTCAGCCTGGGCCCCTTACGGGCGATGGTGCCGACTGGCTGCCCGTACAGCACGACGACGAGCTCCTTGGAGGCCGGGCTCACCGGTTCCCGCCCATGATGTCGTCGAGCATCGCGTCGAACGGGGAGGGTTCGTCGTCAGGCAGGGGAGCCAGGGTGACGCCCAGTCCGAGCGCACGAGCGATCGCCAGCACCCGCGAGAGCTCGGTGCCGGGGCGCTTGCCTCGCTCGACGTCGACGACGAGCTGGCGCGAGACGCCGGCGGTCCCCGCGAGGCGGGCCTGGCTGTTCACCGCGGGCTGGGAGGCGCCCGGACGCCCGCGCGTCCCCGAGGCGAGCACGCCGCCTCGCGTGCGAGCATCGCCCGGTGCCTCACGTGCTGCTGCTGACGTTCGACGACCCCGACGGCCACGACACCGAGACGCCCGAGGTCGTCGACGCACTGCGCGCCCGCGGCGCGACGGTGACGGTCTCGCCGTGGCGTGAGCCCTCGGTCGCGGACGTCCCCGCGGACGTCGTGGTGATCCGCTCGACATGGGACTACCACGAGCACCCCGAGGAGTTCCGCGCGGTGCTCGGCGCGTTCGCCGCGCCGGTGCTGAACCCGCTGCCGGTCGTCGGGTGGAACCTGCACAAGTCCTACCTGCTCGAGCTCGCGGACGCCGGGGTCCCCACCGTGCCGACCACCCTGGTCCCCGCCGGCAGCGACGGCCCGGTGCCCGACGTCGACGCGCCCGAGGTGGTGCTGAAGCCCGCGGTCTCCGCGAACGCCTGGGGTCTCGGGCGGTTCCCGACCGGCTCGACCGAGGCGGCGGACCACCTGCGCACCCTCACCGCGAGCGGCGACGTGCTGGTGCAGCCCTACCTCCCCGAGATCGCCACCGGCGAGCGGTCGGTCGTGGTCATCGGCGGGCGCGTGTCGCACGGGGTCCGCAAGACTCCCGCCGCGGGAGACTTCCGCGTGCAGGCGAGCTACGGCGGGACCGACGCGCCGCACACCCCGACCGACGCCGAGGTCGCCGTCGCGCAGGCGGCGCTCGCGTGCGTGCCCGGTGGGTCGGACGCGCTGCTGTACGCGCGCGTGGACCTCGTCGGCCCGGAGGACGCGCCCCTGCTCATCGAGCTCGAGCTGGTCGAGCCGTCCCTCTTCCTCGACCTCGTGCCGGGCTCGGCGGAGCGGTTCGCCGACGCGCTGCTCGCCCGGCTGTAGGCGCCGACTCGTGTACCTCCCCGGCCTGCCGGTCCACCGCAGCCGAGACCTGATCAGCCGGGAGCCGGTCGCGGACCCGACGGCGGTCCTGCCGTCGCCCCACCGGGCGACCCGCACGCACCGTCGTCCGGCACCCACGGCGCCGCACCCGGCTCAGGGGTGCAGGTCCGCGCCTCGCTGAGGGCCCTCGTCCAGCTCGACGACCTCGGACCGCGCGGCGAGCGCCGGGATCCCGGCGTCGCGCACCTCCCGCAGCAGCACGAACGGCTCCGCGACGAGCAGCCGGACCTCGCTGCGGAACGGTCGGCCGTCCTCCACGCCCTCCACCGTGTCGTGCAGCTCGGCGCAGCGCCGGCCGAGCACCTCGACGACGGCCTGCGACACGAGACGGCGCTCGCGCTCCGCAACCAGCAGCTGCTCGGCGACGACGGCGAGGGTCCGCACGTTCGCCGACCACCGTTCGCCGCCCACCTCCTGGACGCGGCCCTCGCCGCGCTCCCAGTCGCCGTAGAGGTCGGTGGTGCCGACCGGGCCACGGCGCGCGCGCGACTCGTCGTCCATGAGCACCTCGACCGACCGCGGCACCGCGCCGAGGCCCCGCGGGCCCGTCACGTCGGCGAGCACGTCGGTCGCGCGGCGGCCGGTCTCGTCGCGGACGTGGAACGCGGTCCCCGACAGCCAGACGGTCAGGGCCGTGTGCCGGTCCGCCGCGCCCGGCGACCGGCTCGTGCGCATCAGCCTTGCTCGCACCGGAGGGTAGGGCGTGGCGGACGCCGACGCGCTCACGGGTGGACCGACCCGGCGCGCGCCTGCGTGAGCTGCTCCGCGGCCGCGAGGTGCGCACCGTTCATGTAGAAGGCGTGGCTGCCGTTCGGGAGGCCCCGCTGGCGCAGGTAGTCGAGGTGGAGGCTGCCCATCCCCGCGTACCGCACGCCGCGCGCGACGGCGGCCGTCACGGTGTGCGTGAAGTAGCGGTCACGCCACTCGGAGAGCACGGTCCTGCGCTGCGCCTGCGTCGCCCGGGGCATCGCGGCGAGGTGCGCGCGCTCGCCCACGGGGAGCCCCGTGTCCGTACCGACGCGCGCGAGCATCACGGCGACGAAGGTGCCGCAGAACCGGCCCAGGGGGGCGACGAGCGGCCTGTGCGCCGGTGTGTCCAGCGCGTCGCCGAGGTAGCCGGTCGGCGGGAGGCCGTGGACGAACGCGCCGAGCGTCGGCAGGGCACGGGTGTAGGCGCGCGCGAGCTGGCCGAGCGGGCGCGGCACACGCCCTCGCTGCGCGCGCAGCGCAGCGACCTGGGCCGCGACGTCCGCGCTGTGGGCCCACGCCGTCCGCAGTGCGCGCAGGAACGGCTTGCCGACGTACCCGCCGGCCTTGAGCGGCGCCAGGTTGCCGTCGCGCAGGTACCGGACCACCTCGTTGAGCGCGTAGCCGAGCTTGGGGAACAGCGACTCCGCGCCGTACTGCTGCGGGTTCGCGGACCCCGCGACGCCGAACGTCGCGAGCTCGGGCCCCTTGAGCGCCGCGTACTCCGTCGCGAGCGCGGATCCCGGCGTCATCGCGTCGACCGCAAAGGTCTCGTGGACGAAGCTGGTCGAGCCCACAGCACGCACGACCTGGTCGAGAGTGACGAGCGTGTGGTCCTCGCCGAGCAGGCTGGTCCCCCCGCGTGGGAACCGGACCCACGTGCCCGCGCTGACGGGCCCGGGGAGGTTCCCGACGTGGTCGGTCGTCCCCGCGGCGTGCGCGCGGAGCTCCGGCTCGTCCTGGTAGTCGTGCACCCGGGCGTCGGACGCGAGCGCCGCCATCGCCGGGTCGAGCCCGGGGGCGGTCGGCAGGACCCGCTGCCCGGCGACCCACGCCCATCGCTGGACCGGCGACTGGACGGTCGGCGCGAGCAGCGTCCCCGTGCGGTCGCCGGCGGGCGGGGTCCGCGCGAGGATCCGACCGACCGCACGGTTGCCGGCGGCACGCTGCCACGACGCGATCCGACCGGCGTCTCCGGCCGGCCAGGCGACCGGTCCGGCGGGGGCAGGGAAGGCGAGGGGTGCGCCTCGCGCGTCCGCGTGGTCGAGGCCGGGCTCCGACTCTGCGGTGCGCGGCTGCCGAGACGCGCCCGATCCCCTGCCCATCGCGCCCCCCGACGCCGCGCCGTGCCCGCTTCACGTCAGGCTAGGAGCCCGTCCGGCAGCCGGTGTGCCCGCTCGGGCAGCTGAACGGGCACCTCGTCCGTCGACCCGACGCGCGCCCGCCTACCCGCCCTCGACCGGCAGCCAGAGCTCGACCGTGGCCGTGCTGAAGTCGTCCGCCCGCTCGAGCACCGCGACGATCTCCGGCCCCTCGCGCAGGCGCCACGGGTTCGACGGGAACCACTCGGTCGCCGTCGCGGCCCAGAGCGTCTGCAGGGTCTGCGGGTACGGGCCCGCCGCGCGGAACACCGCCCACGACCCCGCGGCCACCGGGAGGACGTCGAGGTCGTCGGGAACCGTCGCCGCCTCCGTGACGGCGACCCCGTGCAGGTACGTCAGCTCGGTGCCCTCGCGCCGGTCGGGGTCGATGTCGGCGCTCACCGCGAGCAGGCCGTGCGGCTCGGTGTCGCTCACGGCCCTGAGCCGCGCGTGCTCCTCCGGCGCCAGCGAGGCCACGTGCCGCTGGATCGCCGTGTTGACGCCGTGGTGCACGAGCGGGACCCGAGCCGCACGGCCGGCGAGGCGGAAGGCGGGTCGGGAGACGAGGCGGACGTCCATCGGGTGAGCTCCTTCGACGGTCAGGCGGAACCTGAGACGGGGTTGGGTGCGGAGGGGGCCGCCGTCCCGCCGGACCTCGCCGGGACCGACGCCGTGCACGGACCGGAACGCCCGGCCGAACGCCTCGGCCGAGCCGTACCCGTGCCGCACGGCGACGTCCAGGAGGTCCCGGCTGCCCGCCACGACCTCCGCCGCGGCGAGCGTCATGCGCCGGCGCCGCACGTACTCCGACAGCGGCATCCCGGCCAGGGCGGAGAACATGCGGCGCAGGTGGTACTCGGTCGTGCCGAGCGCAGCGGCGAGGCGGGCGACGTCGAGGTCCTCCGAGAGGTCCTCCTCGACGACGTCCACGAGGTGGTTGAGCCAGGCGATCACGGTGCCCCCTTCCGTGACCCACTCTGCCGACGGTGCGTGCCTCGGCGCCCGATCATCGTGGTCCGGTGCGATCAGCCGGGACCACGGGTCACGCCGCGCGCACCGGGCTCCCCCTGGACCGATCCGGGCGTCGTCGTGCCTGATCCTGCTCGGTACGGCAGGAACCGGTACCCCGCCCGGGCCTGCGGTGCTTGGGTCGGGCCATGGCCCTCGACGAGCTCCGCACCCTGATCACCCGGCACGCCCGGGCGGGCGTCACCAGCACCCCCGAAGGCGTGCACGTCGCGCTCGTCGAGCACCCCGGGGAGCCCGCGGCCGCGACGACCGGCACCGTGCTCGCCGTCGTGGTGCAGGGCGCGAAGCGGCTCGCGCTGGGTGATCGCGTCCTCGACTACCGCGCCGGGCAGTACCTCGTGGCCTCGCTCGACCTGCCGGTCACGGGGCAGTTCACGGAGGCCAGCCCCGAGCGGCCGGCGCTCGGCGTCGGGCTCACGCTGCGCCCCTCGGTCGTCGCGGAGCTCGTCCTGCACCCCGCGGCGCGTGAGCTCGTCGCTGCCGGACGCGGACGGGCCGTGCCGCCCGGGGTCGCCGTCAGCACCGCGCCGCCCGCGCTGCTCGACGCGGTGCTGCGCCTCGTGCGCCTCCTCGACCGTCCGCGCGACCTGGCCGTGCTCGGGCCGATGGTCGAGCGCGAGATCCTGTGGCTGCTCCTGACCGGCGAGCAGGGCGCCACCGTGCGCCAGCTCGGGCTCGCCGACAGCAGCCACCAGCACGTCGGCCACGCGGTGCGGTGGCTGCGCGAGCACTACGCCGAGACCGTCCGGGTCGAGGACCTCGCGCAGCTCGCGCGCATGAGCCCGTCGGCGTTCCACCGGGCGTTCCGCGCCGTCACCGCGATGAGCCCGATCCAGTTCCAGAAGCAGATCCGGCTCCAGGCGGCGCGCGTGCGGCTCGCCCTCGACCCGAGGGACGTCGCCGGCGCCGCGCGCGCCGTCGGCTACGAGAGCGCGTCGCAGTTCAGCCGGGAGTACCACCGGCAGTTCGGGGCGCCGCCCGGGAGCGACGCCCACCGGCTGCGTGCCGCGGCGCCCGCGGAGGTGACCGCGTGAGCCGCCTCGTGCCCGTCGGCGTGCACCGCTCGCGCCGCCTGCTGCCGGCCGTCCCGAGCCGGGAGGGGCACCGCGCCACGCCGCTCGAGCTGTTCTTCGACCTCGCGTACGTGTTCGCCTTCACGCAGGTGAGCCGCCTCATGGCGCACCAGCACGACGGCGTCGGCATCGTGCAGGGGCTCGTCGTCCTCGCGCTGCTCTGGTGGTCGTGGACGGCGTTCGCGTGGCTGTCGAACCACGCGCACGCCGACGAGGGCGTGGTCCGCGTCGCCATGACGACGGCGATGGTCGCGCTGTTCGTCGGCGGGCTGGTGCTCCCCGAGGCGTTCGGTGCGCACGGCGGGGACCGGTTCGCGCCCGTCGTCCTGGTGTCCGCCTACCTCGTGGCACGTGCCGCGCACGCCGCGGTGTACGCGTTCGGCGACGTCGACGACCCGGCGATGCGGCGGCGCGTCGTGCGCGCGGTGCTCCTCCCGCTCGCCCCGTCCGCCGCGCTGCTCGTGCTCGGGGCGTCCGCCCCGCCGGCGACCCGGCTGTGGTGCTGGCTCGGCGCGGTCGTCCTCGAGCCCGCCCTGTCCTACCTCGCGACCCGGGGCACCGAGTTCCGGCTGGCGTCGACGACGCACCTGGCCGAGCGGTACGGCCTCGTCGTGATCCTGTCGCTCGGCGAGTCGGTGCTGGCGATCGGCGTCGGGGTCGGCGCGGCGGGCGAGGCGGTCGGCGGCGCGACGCTGCTCGGGGCGGTGCTCGCGATGCTCGTCTCGATCACGCTGTGGTGGACCTACTTCGCGCGGTACGCCCGCCCCGCGGAGCACGCCCTCGCCGCCACGCACGGCGTCGAGCGGGCCCGGCTCGCGAACGAGGGCTACAGCTACCTCCACCTCGTCGTGGTCGCGGGCACCGTGCTCGCGGCGCTCGGGATCGAGGGCGCGATGGCGCACGTCGGCGACACCGAGCCGCTCGGGACGTTCTCCGCGGCGGCGCTCGGCGGCGGGCTCGCGTGCTTCCTCGCGGGCGCGAGCCTCTTCGTCCGCCGTGCGCTCGGCGCGTGGCCCGTGGTGCGGACCGCCGGTGCGCTCCTGCTTCTCGCTGCCGTCCCGGTGCTCGGCGCCGTCCGGCCGCTCGCGGCCCTGGGCCTGGTCGTGGCGCTGCTCGTCGGGGTGCTCGTCGTCGAGCAGGCCTGGGTGGGCCGCCACCAGGAGGCGGACGAGCACACGGTCGTGGGCGTCGACGCCGGCTGAGCGCGGCCCGGGTCACCAGCCGGCGAGGGCCCGCACCCGCACGGCGAGCGACTCGGGAGACTCGCCGTCGGTCGCGAGCCGGTGGGTCCCTGCCGGGGCCTCGGCGTCCAGGCGGCGGGCGGCGGCGGCCACGCGAGGTCGAGGTTGTCGCCCTCGACCACGGCGTGCCGGACGTCGTCGGCCCGCAGGAGCGCGTGCAGCGCGAGCGCGGTCGTCGTCTTGCCGACGCCGGAACGGCCACCGATCACCACGAGGTGGGACGCGTCGGCGTCGGGGCGGCGGTCGTCCTCGCGCTCGGCTGCTCCCACGCGTCGGAGGGTAGCGGTGGGCGCTGCTGACGCCGTCCCGCGCCGCCGTGCCCGGCCGCGCGGGCGGGGGCGGCGCAGAGCAGCCGGCGGCACCCGGTCGGCGAGTTGTGCGCGTCGGCCCCGCGGTGGAAGGTAAGCGACCGGGAAGGAGACCCATGACCCCGCCGCCCGCCCCCACCCGGACCGAACGCCTCGACGCGCTGCCCTTCACGCGCGAGCACCTTCGCCTCCTGCTCGGCTCGGGTGCCGGGTGGGCGCTCGACGCGCTCGACGTCGGGCTCATCTCGTTCGTGCTCGCCCAGCTCGCGGTCCAGTGGGGTACGTCGCCGACGGAGCTGTCGTGGATCGCGTCGGCCGGGTTCGTCGGGATGGCGCTCGGCGCGAGCCTCGGCGGGCTGCTCGCGGACCGCGTCGGGCGGCGCTCGGTGTTCGCGCTCACGCTGCTCGTGTACGGGCTCGCCACGGGCGCGTCGGCGCTCGCGGGGTCCGTCGCCGCGCTCATCGTGCTGCGGCTCGTCGTGGGCCTCGGGCTCGGAGCGGAGCTGCCGGTCGCGTCGACGCTCGTCAGCGAGTTCGCGCCGCCGCGCATCCGGGGCCGGGTCGTCGTCGCGCTCGAGGCGTTCTGGGCCGTGGGCTGGAGCCTCGCGGCCGTCGTGGGGTACTTCGTCGTCCCCGCGTCCGACAACGGGTGGCGCTGGGCGCTCGCGATCGGCGCGCTCCCCGCGCTGTACTCCGCGGTCGTGCGCTCGGTGCTGCCCGAGTCGGTGCGGTTCCTCGAGTCCCGCGGCCGCGTCGTCGAGGCGGAGGCCGTCGTGACCCGGTTCGAGCGGTCCGCCGGCGTCGCGCCCGAGCCGGCGTTCGTGGCCCCCGCGACCCCGGCAGCGGGAGGGTCGTGGACCCCGAAGCCGATGGTGCCCGGGCCGCGCCGACCGTCCCCCGACGAGTCCGACCCCGTCGGGCCCGACGGCACCCGCACCCCGCCCGCGCGACCGGCGCCGCGCGGGACCCGGCTCGCCGCACTGTTCGCGCCGTCGCTGCGCCGCCGCACCGTCGCGCTGTGGGTCGTGTGGTTCACGGTCAACTTCGCGTACTACGGCGCGTTCATCTGGCTCCCGACGATCCTCGTGGCCGACGGCTTCACGCTCGTGCGGTCGTTCGAGTACACGCTGTGGATCACGCTCGCCCAGCTCCCCGGGTACGCGGCCTCGGCCGTGCTCGTCGAGGTGTGGGGGCGGCGGCGCACGCTGTCGACGTTCCTCGTCGGCTCCGCCGTGGCCGCCGCGCTGTTCGCGTCCGCGGACACCGAGCAGGGCGTGCTCGTGACCGGGATGCTGCTGTCCTTCTTCAACCTCGGCGCCTGGGGCGCGCTGTACGCGGTCACCCCCGAGCTCTACCCGACGTCGGTGCGCGGGACGGGTTCCGGCGCGGCCGCGGGCTTCGGGCGGATCGCCTCGGTGCTGGCCCCGCTCGCCGTGCCGTTCCTGCGCGACGCGGGCGGCACGACGCTGCTGTTCGGGGTCTTCGCGGCCGTCTTCGTGGTCGCCGCGGTCGGCGCGTTCACCCTCCCGGAACGTCAGGGTCTCCCGCTGGACGAGTAGACGACCTACGCTGCGCGCGTGGCGGACACCTCGCAGGACACCCCCCGGGCGACGGCGACCGTCCCCGTCCCCCGTCGGCGCGTGCTCGCGTGGGCGCTGTGGGACTGGGGGTCGGCCGCGTTCCAGGCCGTCATCACGACGTTCGTGTTCACGCGGTGGATCACGTCCGACGCGTTCGTCGACCCGGCGACCGTCGCGGCCGCCGAGGCGGAGCCGGGGGGCGAGGGGCCGGCGAACGCGCTGCTCGACGCGGCGCTCGCGGACCACTCGGCGTGGCTCGGCTGGGGGCTCGCGGGCGCCGGGGTGCTGATCGCGCTGCTCGCCCCCGTGACCGGGTCGAGCGCCGACCGCACCGGGCGGCGCAAGCGCTGGCTCGGCATCCACACCGCGATCACGGTGCTCATCAGCATCTCGATGTTCTTCGTCACGCCCGACCCGGCCTCGCTCGAGCAGAACCTGCTGCTCGGCATCTTCCTGCTCGCCGTCGGGCACGTGTTCTTCGAGCTCGCGGGCGTCAACTACAACGCGATGCTCGCGCAGGTCTCGACGCCGGGCACCGTCGGCAAGGTCAGCGGCATCGGCTGGGGCGCCGGGTACGTCGGCGGCATCGTGCTGCTGCTCATCCTCTTCGTGGGGTTCATCAACCCCGACGTCGGCTGGTTCGGGGTCACGAGCGAGGACGGGCTCGACATCCGCGTCGCGGTGCTCGTCTCCGCGATCTGGTTCGGGATCTTCGCCCTGCCGGTGTTCTTCGCGGTGCCCGAGCTCCCCGTCGAGGGCCGGCCGCAGCGCCGCGGCGTCGTGGCCGCGTACCGCTCGCTCGCCGCCGACGTGGTCCGCCTCTGGCGCACGAGCCGGCCCACGGTCGGCTTCCTCGTCGCGAGCGCCGTCTACCGCGACGGGCTCTCGGGCGTGTTCGTGTTCGGCGCGATCATCGCCTCGACGACGTTCGGGTTCTCCGCGGGCCAGGTCATCCAGTTCGCGATCGCCGCGAACGTCGTCGCCGGGCTCGCGACCGTCGCCGCGGGCTGGCTCGACGACCGGATCGGGCCGAAGGCGGTCGTGGTCGGCTCGCTCGTCGGGCTCGTGGTCGCGGGCACCGCGGTGTTCGTGCTGCACGACGCGGGCCAGCAGGCGTTCTGGGTGTTCGGGCTGCTGCTGTGCGTGTTCGTCGGGCCCGCGCAGTCCGCGAGCCGCTCGCTCCTCGCCCGCCTGAGCCCCGAGGGCCACGAGAGCGAGCTCTTCGGGCTGTACGCGACGACCGGGCGCGCCGCCGGCTTCCTCGCCTCGTTCGCGTTCTCGACGACCATCGCGGTCGCCGGCGCGCAGTACTGGGGCATCCTCGGCATCATGCTCGTGCTGCTGCTCGGGCTCGTGCTGCTGCTCCCGGTGAAGGTCGGCGGCCGGGGCGCGTCGGGCTCGGCCCGGCTGTCGGGTACCGCCCCCGACGACGCGCCGCACGGGGCACGATGACCTCGTGACCGACTGGCAGCACGACGCCCTCCCCGGGTGGCAGGCGCGCACGCTCGACCTGGGGGCCGACCAGGACGGCCCGCTGGTCGCGACGCTCGTGCGCCGCGCCCCGTCCGCCGCCGCCGACCCCGCCCCGCGCGGACCTGCGGTGCTGTACGTGCACGGCTACAACGACTACTTCTTCCAGACCCACCTCGCCGAGGCGTTCGAGGCCCACGGGTACACGTTCTACGCGCTCGACCTGCGACGCTGCGGGCGCTCGATCCGCTCGTGGACGACCCCGCACTACTGCACCGACCTGCGCGAGTACGCCGAGGACCTCACGCTCGCGGCCCGGATCCTGCGTGACGAGCTCGGGCACGACCGGCTCGTCGTCAACGCGCACTCGACCGGCGGGCTCACCGCGAGCCTGTGGGCGCACAGCGTGCGGGAGACCGACCTGCTCGACGCGCTCGTGCTCAACTCCCCCTGGTTCGACCTCAACGCGCACTGGTTCGACCGGGTCGTCTCGACGCGTGTGCTCGACGCGCTCGGGCCGCTCGACCCGCACCGCGTGATCGGCGGTGGCCCGTCGGCGTACTCGCGGAGCCTGCACGTGAGCAACGGCGGCGAGTGGGAGTACGACCTCGCGCTCAAGCCGCCCGGGGGCTACCCGCCGCGCGCCGGCTGGCTGCGGGCCGTGCGCCGGGGTCACGCCCGGCTCTCGCGGGGGCTCGACACCCGGGTCCCCGTGCTCGTGTGCTCGGCGGCGCGCAGCGGGCCCAACAGCGAGGACAACCCGGACCTGCGCTGCTCCGACACGGTGCTCGACGTCCGCCAGATCGCGTACCGGGCACCGCTGCTCGGCGCCGACGTGACGTACGAGCCGATCGAGGGCGGCGTGCACGACCTCGCGCTGTCCGCGCGGCCCGCCCGGGACACGTACCTCGCGGTCCTGCTGGGCTGGCTCGACGCCCGGTCGCGGGAGTGGCGCATGCCCGTCCGCACGGCCAGCATGGAGCGCACGACGACCTGAGGAGCGACATGCCCGACCTGCAGACCCTGACCTGGCGACACCTCGAGGCCGCGCAGCAGGCCCCGAACGGGCGCAGCGCGGAGCGGGTGGTGCACGACGGCGAGCTTCGGCAGACGGTCATCGCGCTCGCGGGCGGGCAGGAGCTCGGCGAGCACAACGCCCCGCACGCGGCGACGCTCCAGGTGCTCCACGGGCTCGTCCGGGTGACCTCCTCGAGCGGCGACGACGACGTCACGCTCCCGACGGGCTCGCTGCACCAGATCACGCACGAGCGGCACGGCGTCACGGCCGTGGAGGACTCGGTGTTCCTGCTGACCACCGTCACGGGGATCGACGAGCCCGCCGAGGAGCGGGAGGCCCGCACGAGCTGACGCGCTCCGTGCGCGCGGGGCGCGACGACGCGCCCGACGGTCCGTGCGTGGCGGCGCTCAGCTCGCGGGCTGCGCGCGACGTGCGGGCCGCTGCGCGACCGGCGCGGGCTGGGCCGGTGCGTCGAGCCCCTCGTACGCCCCGGTGAACGGGATCGGCTGGATCACGTCGACGAGCACGTCGCCCGGCGCGACGAGGATGAAGTGGCGCTGCCCGAACTCCTCGGACCTCAGGTCGAGGGCGACCCGGCGGCCCTCGACGTTGACGAGGACGCCGCGGGCCGTCCCGCGGAAGGCCGGCGGGACGGTCGGGTGGGACCCGTCGAGTACGGCGAGCTCCCACGCGCCGGCGCGGAGCGAGACGTACCAGTCGCTCTCGAACGTGACCTCGCACCCGAACGCGCTGCGGAAGAACTCCGCCGTCTCGGCGACCCGGTCGCTCATGAGGACGGGGTAGATGCTCGTGACCATCGGGCTCTCCTTTACGTGCACGGTGTACGTATCGACACCGGCTACGATACATACACGGTGCACGTAAAGCGAGGGGGCCGGCAGGATGCCACGGGCGAGCCGCGAGGCCAGCGAGCGGACCGAGCGGGAGATCCGCGCCCAGGCGCGCCGTCTCCTCGTGCGCGACGGGTACGCCGCGCTGCGCGTCGACGACGTCGCCGCCGCCGCTGGGGTCACGCGCGGCGCGGTCTACCACCACTTCGAGAACAAGCAGGGCCTGTTCGTCGCGGTCCTCGCCGACGTGCACGAGTCCGTCGCCGCCGCGGTGGCCGACGCCGCGACGGGCGAGGGGTGGGACGCGCTCGACGCGGGATGCGTCGCGTTCCTGCGGGCGAGCGTCGCACCCGACGTCCGTCGGGTCCTGCTGACCGACGGTCCCGCGGTCCTCGGCTGGCAGGAGTGGCGCCGGCTCGACGCGCAGGGCTCCCAGCGCCTGCTCCGGGAGGGCCTCGATGCGCTCGACGACCTCGCAGTGGACGTCGGCGCGGCGACGGCCGTCCTCAGCGGCGCGATGAACGAGCTCGCGCTCTGGCTCGCGGACGGGGGCAGCACGGAGGTCGCGCTCGCGACGCTGCGCCACGTCCTGCACGGGTTGCGGGCGAGCGGGCGCTGACGCGTCCCGACCGACCGGGACGGGGCGTCGGCCGGTCCCGCCGTGAGGCGTCCCGTCGGACCGCGGGCTCGCGAGGCGTTCCCGCCGGAAACGGCCGCCCGATCCGGCAGGATGACGGGCGGACCGCGCGGAGGCAGCCGCGCGGCCGCAGGGGGTCGAAGGGATCCGACGTGGGCGTCGTGGTGCAGCGTGGTGTGCAGGGCCGAGCAGGGGACGCGGGAGCCGGGACGACGCAGACCGGGAGTGCGGTCGCCGGACGCGCGGACGGCGGACGCGGGGTGGCCGCGCGCGGGACGGCCGGGTGCGGGACGGCCGGGCGGCGGGTCGCGGCGGTGCTCGGTGCGGTGCTCGCGCTCGGGTGGGTCACGGGGTGCACGCCCGAGGGGCCCGACCCGAAGGTGACCGCCGACGCGCTCGCGGAGGCCCTGACGACGGGCACGTTCGACGACGTGACGCTCACCGGTGCGACCGCCGCCGAGGCCGCCGCGCAGCGCACCGCCGCGTTCGAGGGGCTCGCGCCCTGGCAGCCCACGGTGACCGCCGGGAAGCCCCAGGTCGACGAGGAGGAGCCGGAGCAGGCGACCGCGACGCTCACCTACACGTGGGACGTCGACGCGAGCGACACCGACTGGACGTACGAGACGACCGCGCGCCTGACCCGCGTCGGGGACGAGTGGCAGGCCGCCTGGTCGTCCTACCTCCTGGCGCGCGACCTCGTGCCCGGCGAGACGCTGACCGTGCGCCGCACCCCCGCCGCGCGCGCGGACGTGCTCGGCGCCGACGGCGAGCCGATCGTCACGAGCCGCGACGTGTTCAGGATCGGCATCGACAAGACGCGGGTCGCCCCGCCCGAGCAGCCCGCCGCCGCCGAGGGGCTCGCGACGGCCCTCGAGATGGACCCGGTCGCGTACGCCGCGCAGGTCGCCGCCGCCGGCGAGAAGGCGTTCGTGCAGGCGATCGTCGTGCGTGCGGGCGACCCGGCGTACGACCCCGACGCGCTCGGCGCGCTGCCCGGCGTCAACGTCGTGGCCGGCACGCTGCCGCTCGCCCCGACCCGACGCTTCGCCCGCCCGCTGCTGGGCACCGTCGGCGAGGCGACCGCCGAGATCGTCGAGGAGTCGCAGGGCGCCGTCGCGGCCGGGGACGTCGCCGGGCTGAGCGGCCTGCAGCGGCAGTACGACGCACAGCTGCGCGGACTGCCCGGGCTCGCGGTCGTCGCGGTCGCCGCGGACGGCGTCGCCGAGCGCGAGCTCTTCCGCTCGGAGCCCGTCGCCGGGCAGCCGCTCGTCACGACGCTCGACGTCCGGCTGCAGGATGCGGCGGAGGCGATCCTCGAGCCCCTCGAGGTGCCGTCCGCGATCGTCGCGCTCCGCCCGTCGACGGGCGACGTGCTCGTCGCCGCGAGCGGTCCGGGCAGCGCGGGGCTGTCGACCGCGACGGTCGGCAAGTACGCGCCCGGCTCGACGCTCAAGGTCGCGACGTCGCTCGCGCTGCTGCGCGCGGGGCTGACCCCCGACTCGACGCTGAGCTGCCCGCCGACCGTCTCGGTCGAGGGCCGCGAGTTCCGCAACTACCCCGGCTACCCTGCGGACGCGATCGGCGACATCCCGTTGCGCTCGGCGCTCGCGAACTCCTGCAACACGGCGTTCATCGGGGCGCGGGACCAGGTGCCGCAGGAGGCGCTCGCGTCGGCCGCGGCGTCGCTCGGCCTCGGTGCGTCCGCCGACGTCGGCTTCCCGGCGTTCCTCGGGGCCGTCCCCGCGGAGTCCGAGGGGACCGACCACGCGGCGTCGATGATCGGGCAGGGCCGCACCGAGGCGTCGCCGCTCGCGATGGCCCGGGTCGCCGCGTCGGTCGGTGCGGGCGCCCTCGTGACCCCGCGCCTCGTGGTCCCGCCGGAGGGCGGGACGGTCGCCCCGGACGCGGGGGCCGAGGACGCCGGCGCGTCCGCCGCACCGTCGGAGGCCGCCGCCACCAGCACGTCGACGCCCGTCCCCCTCACCTCGGCCGAGGCCGAGGCGCTGCGGGGCATGATGCGCGCGTTCGTGACCGAGGGCGGCGGGGACTTCCTGCAGGACACGCCCGGCGGCGAGGTGCTCGCGAAGAGCGGCACCGCGCAGTTCGGTCCGGTGGACGCCCTGCAGAACCACGCGTGGATGATCGCGGTCCAGGGCGACCTCGCGGTCGCGGTGTTCGTCGAGGTCGGCGACTACGGCTCGACGACGTCGGGCCCGCTGCTCGAGGCCTTCCTGGCGGCGGTCCACGGCGGCTGACCCGGGCGGGGCGGTCCGGCGCGGAACAGCGCGACGGCCTCGTCGACGACCGTCTGCGCCGCGCGGGCCAGCTCGTCGCCCGTCGGGGCCGCCGTCCCGGCGCGGCGCGCGGTCCACACCGCGACCAGCGCGGCGCGTGCGGTGGCGGGCTCGACCGACGGCACCGCCTCGAGGAGCGCAGGGACGAGCCAGTCGACGTCGACGGTCCCGGTGGGCGGCGCGAAGACGCGCTCCCCGCTCACCCAGTCGGTCGGCCCGGCGCTCATCCGGGCAGTCTCGCAGCGTCCGGCAGGTCGCGCCCGGCGCAGCGTGCGCACGTCGGCCTGTCGTTCGTCGACCGCGTCGAGAACCGCCGGGCCGCGCTCGGCGGGTCGCCGGGGAGACCGTCGAGTCGCCGCTCCCCGAGGCGTGGCGCCTCAGCGCAGCCGCTCGGCGATGCGCGGCGCCTCGGCGGTGAGCCATCGCTCCGCGCGCGGCCCGCGCTCCTGGACGCCCTCGTCCCACCAGCGTCGGAACACCGGGTCGACCTCCGCCGCCGCCCGCATCCGCGCGGTCGAGCGGCGCGCACGCCACAGCGCCCGCGGGACGACGAGGGCGCGCTGCTCGGCCGTCATCCCGTAGGCGTCGGCGAAGACGCGCACGCGCTCGGCGGCGTCGGCGTCGGCCAGCGCCGGGCTGCGGTCGACGGGGTCGACCAGCGGCGCCCACCAGTGCAGGGCGTTGACCGCGTCGGCGACGCGCGTCGTGGGCTGGGCGAGGTCGAAGTCGATGAACGCCACCGGCAGGCCGTCCCGGAAGACGACGTTGCCGGGGCAGTAGTCCTGGTGCGCGACGAGCACCGGCTCGGGCGGTGCGCCGGGCGGCGCCCCGTCGGTGGGGGAGGGCCGGGTCGTCGGGCCTCCGGGAAGGTCGCCCCAGACGGCGTCGGCGGGCGGCTCCCAGCCCTCGGCGGCGTCGTGCGCGCGGCGGACGAGGCGGGCCAGCGTCGTGAGCGCGTCGTGGGTCACGGCCCAGTCGGGCAGCGGCGGGACCGGGACGTCACCGGGGACGAACGAGAGCACCTCGCGACCCTGCTCGTCGTAGCCGAGGGGGAGGGGCGCGGCGTCGAACCCGCGGGCGTGCAGGTGGGCGAGGAGCGCCTGGACGGTCGCGGTGAAGGGCCGCACCGGGCGGCGGACGGTGTCGCCGCGGCGCGCGACGTGCGTGACGCCGTCGGCGGCGAGGACCAGCTCCGGCTCGTCGGCGTCCACCTGGCCAGGCTAGCGAGGCCGGTCCGGGGGCTCGGCGCGATCGCTGCCCTGGCGACGTCCAGACCGTGGGGCCGGCTCGACCCGGCGTGGGCGCTGCGTCGCCGCGCGCCGACCTCAGGGCCGGGGGTGCCGGGGTGGTGGTGCGGACGGTCCCCCCTGCGGGCCGTCCGCACCACTCTCCCCGGTCGGACCGCGCCGAGCGGCCCGACACTGAGAGATGTCCGGCACCGGCCCTCGTCTCACAGTCAACGGGTGTGACTTGAGTCACATCATACGACGACTCCACGACCGGGCGACATCGTTGTCCCACGTCACGCAGGCGCGCCGTGCGCCGAGCGGGTGAAACGGGGCTATGTCCGGCTTCGAGTGGCACGGAGGCCTTCCACGCGCTCTCATAGTCCTCTAATGTCTCCTCTGTCAGCGAACAGGCAAACCCTCCGCAAGGAGGGGACGCAAAGCCACGGGACCCACGCAGGTCAGCCGGGCTACCGAACGAAATGGATGTGCCTCATGGACCAGCGTGGATTCTTCGGCCAGTACGAGCCCGCCGAGACCGACTCGCCCCGCCCCGACCGCGACACCGCGCCCGCCGCGCGTCTCGCCTCGTGGGCCCGCATGGCCGCCGTCCGCTCCGCGCGTCACGACCTCGTGCCGACGCAGCGCGAGTACGCCGCCTGAGCGCACCCCGCTCCTCTCCCGACCCAGGGCAGCACGCACCCGCGTGCTGCCCTGAGTCGTCTCCGCGGCCCTCGTCCCCGGTGGCGGGCGGTGCCCCGTGGTTGGGTACCCGTGAGCCACGGCCCGAAGGAGCCCGACGATGACGCCGACGACCGACCCCACGCCGACCGACCGGGCGCCCACCCGGGCCGCGCACGCCGCCGGTGCGTGCGGCTCCGCGTGCCACGGGCTCACGCGCCGCAGCGTGCTGCGCGGTGCGGGCGCCGCCTCGCTCGGGGCGGCCGCGCTCGTGCTGGCGGCCTGCGCGGGCCCGTCCGACGCCGACGGGGCTCCCGCGGGCGCCGAGGGCGGGGCGTCGGCCGGCGGCGGCTCGGGCGTCCTCGCGAAGCTGGCGGACGTCCCCGTCGGTGGTGCGCTCGCGGTGACGGGGCCCGACGACGTGCCGCTGCTCCTCCTGCAGCCGACGGCGGGCACCGTGGTCGCGCTGGTCGCGGTGTGCACCCACCAGGGCTGCACGGTCGTGGCCGACGGCGACGCGCTGGTCTGCCCGTGCCACGGCTCGGTGTTCTCGCCGGAGGACGGCTCGGTGATCGTGGGTCCGGCGGAGGAGCCGCTCGCGGCGTTCCCGGTCGAGCTCGTGGACGGCGGGGTCGTCGCCGCCTGAGCGACCCCTGCGACGTCACTGCAGGCAGAACTCGTTCCCCTCGGGGTCCTGCAGCACGACCCAGTAGCCGCCGGGCTCGGTGCCGTCGCCGATCCGCCGCGCGCCGTGGCGGTCGACGAGCTCCGCGGCGCGGGCGTCCACGCGACGCCGCCGCTCGTCGAGCGGGACGTCCCGCCCGCCGCCGCACGTGACGTCGAGGTGCACGCGGTTCTTCGCGGTCTTCCCCTCGGGCACGCGCTGGAAGAGCAGGCGCGGGCCGGTCCCCGTCGGGTCCACGACCGAGTACGCCGCGTCCCGCTCGTCGTCGGGGACGCCCTGCGCGTCGAGGAACGCGTCCCACGACGCGAACCCCTCGGGCGCGGGCTGCTCGACGTAGCCGAGCACCTCGCCCCAGAACTCGCCGAGCTCGCGCGGCCGCGCCGCGTCGAAGGTCACCTGGAACTCGAGCGCCATGGTTGCTCCCGCCTCGTCGGCTGCCGTCGGGCCCCGACGCTACCGAGGAGGTCCGACGCGCACCACGGTCCGCCTAGAGCTCGCCCTTGCGCTGCAGGTACCGCATCGCCGCCCAGCCGATCGGGATCCGCAGCCAGAACGTCAGCGCGCGGAACAGGAACGCCACGGAGACCGCGACACCGGCGTTGATGCCGACGGAGGTCAGGCCCGCGGACAGCGCGAGCTCGACCGTGCCGAGGCCGCCCGGGGTCGGCACGAGGGAGCCCGCGGTGTTCCCGGCGAGGTAGAGCAGCGCGACCTGCACGAGCGAGACGTGCTGCCCGAAGGCCTGCAGCGCCGCGTCGAACGCGAGCACGTAGCCCATGGTCATGAGCACGTTCCCGCCGAACGCGAGCGCGAGGCGGCGCGGCTGCCCGACGACCTCGATGAGCCGCGGCCACGTCTGGCGCAGCATCGGCAGCGTCTTCGAGGCGACCCACGTGCGCACCGCCGGCACGAGCAGCGTGGACGCGACGAGCAACGCGAGGATGCCGATCGCGAGGAACATCTGCGGCGACGCGGGCAGCGGCGACGCCTGCCGGGTGCCCGACGCGATCGACAGCCCGAGCAGCAGCAGGATCGTCACGACGAACTGCGAGACCTGCACGAGCGCCACGGTCGCGGCCGCCAGTCCCGTCGAGACCCCGCGCCGGGTGAGCATCCGCAGGTTGAGCGCCGCGGGGCCGATCCCGGCGGGGGCGGCGAGCGCGACGAACGTCGCCGCGGTCTGCACGAGGGTCGCGCGCCACACCGGCAGGCGCACGGGCGAGAACGCGACGAACGCGAGGGCCGCGCCGACGAGGGTCACCAGGCCGAGGCCGAACGACACGAGGCTCCAGCGCCAGTCGCTCTCGCCGACCGCGGTCATGATCTCGTCGACGTTGATCGTGGTCAGGACGACGACGACGGCGACCGTCGTCAGGAAGATCGTCAGGAGGGTCCGGGCGCCGAACCGCACGAGCTGCTCGGGGTGCACGTCCGCCTCGGGCAGCCGCTGCACGAGCGCGGACCGCAGCTCGGCGAGGACCTCCTTGTGCGCACGCATCTCGTCGCGCGTGCGCTGGGGGAGCGCGATGGTCTGGAGCAGCGGGCCGACCGCGGCGATGTCCTCGTCGGGCAGCACGCGCGACGCCGACTCCAGGGCGCGCGTGGCACCGACCCGCAGCGCGAGCAGGGCCACGAGCTGCGTGACGTCCATGCGGCGGGCGAGATCGGAGGACGCGACGTCGCCCTGCTCCCAGCCCACGAGCCACACGACGGGCCGCCCGACGACGACGTCGACGAGCACGACGTCGCTGGTCAGCGCGCGGTGCGCGATCCCGGCGCCGTGCGCGAGCCGCAGCTGCGCCCAGACCTCCTCGAGCATCTCGTCGGTGATCTCCTCGGGGTCGAGGTCCGCGAGCGGGCGCGCGGACCCGGGCGCCTCCTGGACGAGCAGCATCGAGTCGTCGGCCTCGGAGACGCTCAGCAGGCGCGGGGTCCGGACGCCGGCGGCACGGGCGGCGTAGGCGAGCAGCGCGGCGCGCTCGGCGGCCTGGCGCAGGGACACGACGGAGCGCCCGTCGAGCCCGCGCAGCCGCAGCGAGCGCCACAGCCGGGACAGCATGCCGACGACCTGGCGGTCGCCGTCGAGCACGACGACGTCGAGGTCCTGCCCGTCGGCCGTCGTGAGGTCGTAGACGCGGTGGTCGGAGTACCGGGCGATCGCGCGGGTGGTCGTGGTCGGCGCGTCGGGCGTGGCCGGGCCGTCGGCGTGCTCCGCGTGCGCGTCGGGCACGCGGGCGATCCGGACCGGTTCGAAGCCCGCGCGTCGCACGCCGTCGACGAGGCTCACGCCGTACGCGCGCTCGGAGCGCACCCCGGACAGGTAGCGGACGCCGAGCCCGGCGACGCGCCCGACGAGCAGCGCGACGGCGAGGCCCGGCAGCGAGACCTGCGCGGTGATGAGCACGACGCCGACCCAGACCCAGAGCAGGTTCCACGACCAGGCGACGGTGCGGCGCCGGGTCCGCGGGCCCGACGTCGTGAGCAGGCCCGCGATGAGCGCCACGTACGGCGGGACGGTGAGCACCCAGTCGCCCCGGAGGCGGACCGACATCCCGGTGACGAGCTCCTCGGGCCCGAACGTGTGCACGGCCCACGCGATGACCATGCAGACGAGCAGGCCGCTGAGCGCGGCGGCGAGCGCCTCCAGCAGCTGGCGCCCGAGCCGCCGGATCGCGAGCTCGGTGAGCACGGCGACGGGTGCGAGCACCACGACGACGAGCTCGAGCACCGTCACGGGGAAGACGAGGATCTGGCCGAGCAGCGAGGAGAAGCCGCGCACGTCCTCGGCGACGCCCGTCGTGGTGTTCTGCGCGTAGGTCGCGGCGACGAGGACGAGGGCGATCCCGAGCGTCCCGACGACCACGCCGAGCAGGTCGCTCGGGTGGTGCACGCGGACCGCGGGGGTGTCGACGATCTCGACGCCCGCGAGGCGGTCGGCGTCGTCGTCGGGCGACGGGCCGAGACCGAGTCGCGCGGTCGTCGGCAGCTCGGGCATACCGGCGAGTGTAGGCAGCGGGCCCCTCCCGGCTCCGGTGTTCTCGCGTGCGCCGGGCGAAGTCGAGCCTGGAGGCGGACGGCGGCGCGACCTGGGTCGGTCCCAGGGACTACCCCGGTCGCGCTGCGCTCGGGGTCGGCTCAGGGTCGGGTGCCCGCGTCAGGACCGCGGGCGCACGGTCCACAGCAGCGCGCGCCCCTCCGTCTGGATCAGGACGTGCCCCCGGGGGCTCACGTCGACGACCCGGAGCTGCTCCGCGGTGGGCACCGCGGTCTCGCTCCACCGGCCGTCGCGCCAGGCGCCGACCCGCGGTGCCGCGTCCGGGCGGCTGAGCACGCCGGCGACGAGTCCCTGGGCGCCGAGCACGACGGGCGAACGGAGCGTCGCACCCGCCGGGGGCTCCACCGGGGTGACGTCGCCGTCGTCCCAGAGCGCGTGCTCGGTGAGCCCCACGCCGTTCGCGGGGCACGTCGTGCCGACGAGGACGCGGCCGTGGTCGTCGAGGCCCACGCCGTTCTCGAAGCAGCCCTGCACGGGGTCGCGCAGGAGCGTGAGCTCGCCCCGCCACCAGACGAACGCCGAGGTGGAGCCGGGCGCGTCCGGCACGCCGGTGAAGCCGGTCACGCGACCCCGGTCGTCGAGGTCGGACGGGACGACGTAGCGCAGCGCGGGGTCGGCGAGGAGGGTCACACCGTCGCGCGTCCAGACGTAGCCCTGCCGGTGGCCGAGGTCCTCGAAGTCGCTCTCCGGGCCGACGACCTGGGCCAGCACGGTGCCGCGCTCGTTGAGGTCCACGACGCGGCTCAGGGACACCGCGCGGCCGGGGACCTCGGTGAGGTCGGTGCGGACCCCGCGCTCCCACCGGAAGGGGGCACCGCCGAGCGCGCCGCCGAGCAGTCCCGCGACGACGCCGTGGTCGTTGACGTGCAGCGCGGTGCCCTCGCCGAGCTCGGTGACGGTCGCGCCGTCGATCAGCACGGCGTGCTCGGTGCCGTCCTCGTCGGACACGTACGAGCCGACGACCTGCCCGCGGCGGTTGATGTCCGTGAGCGTCAGGTACGTGAGTCCGGTCAGCGCCGACACGTCGGTCAGCACCCCGTCGGACCACAGGAACGCGCGGCTCCCGGACACCCCGACGACCTCGCCGCGCGCGTTGACCGCGGTCGCGACCGTCTCGGTGCCGGGGACGAGGGTCCCGAGGTCGACGGCCGCGGTCGGGACGGGCGTCCGGGGTGGACCGACGGGCAGGGGGCCCGCCACGGCGGACGGTGCGAGGGCGGTCAGGGCGGTCGTCGCGCAGACGACCAGGGCGAGGATGAGCGGGCGTCTCACGGCGGTGCCTCCAGACGGGTGGGGCGTGGTGCCCCTCCCAGGCGTACTCGCGCCGGTTCCGCGGGACAAGGGCGGGCCGGGCCCGTGGGGCAGGTCCGCACGTTGGGGCCGTGCGTCGCCGCCCGGACGCCGGCCCGACGCCGCGCCACCGCGGCTGCCGACGGCGGGCTACCGGGTGCCCGGGCGCTCGCGGTACGCGCGTGAGGCGCCGGCGATGCGTTCCGCGGTCGCCCGGAACGCCTGCAGCTCCGCGGCGCCGACCGCCGCGCCGACCGCGTCGGCCCACGCGTGCTGGGCCTCGCGCAGGCGGAGCAGCGTCTCCCGGCCGCGCGCGGTCGGCTCGAGGAGCCGGGCGCGCGCGTGCCGGGGGTTGTCGAGGTAGCGGGCCCAGCCCTTCTCCACGAGCAGGTCCGCGGTGCGCTGGACGCTCTGGCGGGCGAGCCCGAGGCCGACGCGGCGCGCGACGTCCGAGACCGTGAGCGGCTCGTCGAGCGTCGCGCCGAGCACCTGCCACCACGCGGGGGTCAGGCCGGCGGGCTCGGCGATGTCGCGTGCGGCGGCGAGCAGCTCGCCGTTGAGCTCGAACACGGGCAGGACGAGCGCGGTCAGTGCGTCGCCCGCCGGGGAGCGGCCCGACGGCGGGTCGCTCGCCCCAGGGTGTCCCGTCATGCGCCCGCGCCGGTGAGCTGGTCGTAGAAGCGCCGCTCACCGGTCGTGTAGAGCCCGTACCAGGCCTCGGTGATCGCCGCCGGGAAGAGGTCGAGGGCCTCGAAGACCGCGCGGGCGAAGTCGACGGGTGCGGTCGCGGGGGCGGTGATGACGCCGCGGTCGACGACCGTGCGCGCCTCGCGGTACAGCGCGTGCCCGGCGTACCCGGGGACGGGCGCGAGGAAGTCGGCGGCGTTGCTCGTGTGCTCGCGGTCGTCGAGCAGGCCGGTGCGGGCCAGCGCGAGCGTCGCGCCGCAGATCGCCGCGACGGGCACGCCGGCGTCGACGCAGCGGCGCGCAAGGTCGAGCACCTGCTCGTGGCCCTCGCCCCAGGACTCGCCGCCGGGGAGCACGAGCGCCGAGATCGCCTCGAACGGGACCTGGTCCAGCTCGGTGTCGAGCAGCACCCGGAGCCGGCCGGTCGTCGTGACCTGCGTGGTCCCGGTGGGCCCCGCGGTGACGAAGCGGTAGCGGTCGTCGCCCTGCTCGGCGGCGACGGTCAGCCCGGCGGTCAGGTACGCGTACTCCCAGTCGGCCATCGTGTCCAGGCCGTACAGCACCACGGTTCCCATGTCGCCCTCCTCGGTTGACAGCATGCTGTCAACCGTATGTGGATGACAGGGTGCTGCCAACCGTCTCGCAGCGTGACGACGGTGCGGGTGCGCGCCCGGCCCGCTCGCCGGCGGCACGCGCAGGGCCGTCAACGCAGGTTGACGGCCGTCCTCTGGCGACGTAGCCTCGAGCTGGTCAACCCAGGTTGACGGACGGACTGGGAGGCGGACATGGAGGAGGTCGACATGAGCATGCTCGTGCGGCAGGCGGACGGCGACGACCCGCTGCAGGCGCTGGCGGCGCTCGCGCAGCTCAGGCGCGAGGCGGACCGCCGGGAGGCCGTCGTCGTGCGGCGCGCGCGCGTCGCGGGGATCCCGTGGGCGTCGATCGCGACGATGCTCGGCGTGAGCAAGCAGGCGGTGCACAAGAAGTACGGCGGATCGCGGTTCTCGCGGCTCGGCTGAGCGTCGCTCGAGGCGGGGTCTTCGCGCGATGCGGGCCGCTGACCTGGACAACTGACCGGTTGGACGGGATTCGGTCCGACGGGTGAGGGTAGGGCATGCCTCGACCTCGACCGCTCCGCCGGCGCCGGATCCTGCTCGCCCTGGCGGCCCTCGCACTGCCCCTCGGCGTGGGGCTCACCGCCGCTCCCGCCGCCGGCGTCGGCAGCGGGGACCTGTTCCCCGACGACGCCGCGTGCGGGACGGGGACCGGCGCCGGGTGCCGCGCGCCGATCGAGTGGAACGTCGCGACCTACGGACCCGCGGACGGCACGCACATCGTCCGCCGGACGCTGTTCACGGTTCTCGCACGCCAGGGCGAGCAGCTCCTCCTCGGCTCGTCGGCGCTCGGTGTCGCGCCCGGGCTCGCGGACATCGCCGTGTGGGAGCCGGGGGCCGTCACCGACACCGAGGCGGCGACGCTGCCCGCGCCCGCCTCGAGCTGTGCGGCGCAGCGCGAGGCGAGCGGCGACCCCGCGCTCGGCCTGATCTCGACGCGCACCCAGGAGCTCGCCGGCGCGCGGTCCGTCGACGGCACCGGGAACCCGGACGGCTACGTCCCGTGCGTCCACACCGTCACGGCGACCGGGCTGCACCGCGTCGCGTTCTACGGCTCCGTCGGCCCCGGGGGCGCGCTCTCCGGCGGCGTGCCGACGCGGGCCCAGGTGGGGACGGACGTCGTCGCGCAGGCCGAGAGCTCGACGACCGTCGCCGCGTGGGACCTCACCGTGCGACCGGCGGCAGCCGGCTCGACCGTCGACCTGCCCGGACGGGCGTTCACCTACGTCTACGCGGGCTTCACGGGCGGCAGCGACCGGCCCACCGACTTCTCGACCTACATCACGACGACGGACGGCTTCCGCTACCGGGTCTCGACGCGGTCGTTCGACCCGTTCGGCTTCGTCTTCTACGGCAACCCGGTCGGCTTCTACGACGCCGACGGCGTGACCCCCCTGCACCGCGACGTGCTCGGCTCCGGCAGCAACCAGCAGACGCTGACGAGCATGCTCGGCGGCGCCCGCCTGGCCCGTGCCGAGTACCCCGTGTCGGTCGAGCCGCTCGCGCCCGAGACGCTCGCCGCGCTCGGGATCCCCACCCAGGGCGCCGAGCCCGTGATGGGGCCGCTCGGGTTCGCCGGCTCGGCGGGCGGCGCCGTCGCGTTCGAGGGTCAGGGCGGCGGCCTGCGCTTCAGCACCGCCACGGCCGGGGCCTACGAGATCGTGCTCTCGCGCGACGGCGTCGACCTCGACCCCGGGGCGCCCGGCAACCGCGTGCTGCGCGGGTTCGTCGGGGTCGGGACGCACGACATCGCCTGGGACGGCCTCGACAACACGGGCGCCGCGTTCCCGGCCGGGCAGTACCCGGTGCGCGCGACGCTGCGCGGCGGGGAGTACCACGCGCCGATCCTCGACGTGGAGAGCTCGCTGCGCGGCGGTCCCAGCATCACGCTCGAGAACCCTCCCGGGGGCGTGTGCCCGTTCACCGGCGAGGTCAGCACGGGCACCAACTGCACGCGCGCGTTCTACGACGACCGCGGCTACGTGACGAGCGCGGGCGTGACGGTCGGCACCCCCGGCGAGCTGCTGTGCGCGGGCGTGGGCACGCGCCCGTCGGTCGCGTTCGCCGACCCCGACGCCGGCTTCGACACGACCTCGACCCAGCGGGCGTTCGGCGCGGGCGCAGGCGACGGGGCCAACACGAACACGCAGTGCACGGGCAGCTTCGGTGACGCCAAGGGGCTCGACCTCTGGTCGTACGTCCCCGGCGAGGCGCAGACCTCGGTCGTCGTGGTGGTTCCCGCGCCCGCCCCGGCGCCGGCTCCGCAGGACCCGGCGCCCCCGGTCGTACCGGCGCCCCCGGCCGACCCGGTCGTCCCGGGCGTCCCGGTGCCGCCCGGGACGCCCGTCGTCCCCGTGGCCCCGGTCGACCCTGCCGCTCCCTCCGCCCGTCCGGGCGCGCCGTCCTCGGCCCGGCCGGACCCGGGCACCCGCCCGCGGTCCTCGCGCGAGGCGCGGGCGTCGGCGCTGGCGCGCACCGGGTCCGACGTCACCCCGGGGCTCGTCGGGCTCGGCATGGTGGCCGTGGGTGGCGTCCTCGTGGGGATCGCGCGGCTGCGGCGCCGTCTCGGCTGACCCGGCCGCCAGCGCGGCTGGTCCGGCCCGACCACCCGGCCGACCCGACCGCCCGGCTGACCCGGTCTCGCCCGCGCGACCGGACCGCCGCGCGGGCGTGCCGCCCCACGCCCGGCGCACCGCCGTGCATGCTGGGACCACACCCAGCACGGAGGAGGTCGCCGTGGCGGCACGACCCGCACCACCCCAGGTCAGCGTCGACGAGGTGCGCGCCGAGCTCGCGGCCCTCGAGGACCCCCGCATCCGCGCGGTCAACGAGCGCCACGGCGACGACCACGGGGTCAACCTCACGCAGCTCCGCGCGGTCGCGAAGCGGCTCACGACGCAGCACGACCTGGCGCTCGAGCTCTGGGCGACCGGCGACACCGCCGCCCGGCTCGTCGCGATCCTGGTCTGCCGGCCCAAGGACTTCTCCGAGGCCGAGCTCGACGCGATGCTGCGCGACGCGCGCGTGCCCAAGGTGCGGGACTGGCTCGTCGGTTACGTGGTCAAGAAGAGCCCGCACGTCGAGGGGCTGCGCACGGCGTGGTTCGACGACCCCGACCCGGCCGTCGCGGGCTCGGGCTGGGCGCTGACCAGCGACCGTGTCGTGAAGCGGCCGGACGGCCTCGACCTGCCGGGGCTGCTCGATCTCGTCGAGGCGCACATGAAGGACGCCCCCGGGAACCTGCAGTGGGCGATGAACGAGTGCCTGGCGATGATCGGCATCCACCACCCCGCGCTCCGGGCCCGCGCGCTCGCGATCGGCGAGCGGCTCCGGGTCCTCGAGGACTACCCGACGCCGCCCGGCTGCACGTCGCCGTACGCTCCGATCTGGATCGGCGAGATGGTGCGCCGCCAGGGCTGAGACCGCCGCGGACCGCCGCAGGCCGTCAGCTCAGCCCGAGCGCGTCCCGCCACTCCGCGGGCACGAGCGCGTACCCGACGAACGCGACGACGTCGAGCACGGTGTGCGCGACGACGAGCGGCATGACCCGGCGCCTCCGGCGGTAGTACTCGGCGAAGACGACGCCCATGACGACGTTCCCGACGAACGGCCCGATGCCCTGGTAGAGGTGGTACGAGCCGCGCAGCAGGGCGCTCGCGGCGATGATCGCGGGGGTCCGCCAGCGCAGCTCGCGCAACCGCTCGGTCAGGTAGCCGACGGCGATCACCTCCTCGAGCAGCGCGTTCTGCAGCGCCGCGAGCACCAGCACCGGGACGGTCCACCACGCGGCGTTCAGCGCCGACGCCTGCACCTCGACCGTCACACCGAGGGCGCGTCCGGCGGCGTAGAGCGCGAGGCCGGGGACGCCGATGAGCGTCGCGAGCCCGACGCCGACGCCCAGGTCGCGCCCGGGCCGCGTGCCGTCGAGCCCGATGAGCCGGACGGCGCTGCGGCCGTGCGAGGAGAGCAGGTAGAGCGCGAGCGCGACGGGCACGAGCGCGAAGCCGATGCTCAGGAGCTGGTAGGTCAGGTCCACGTACGGGCGCGGCGAGCGGCTCGCGTTGAGGGTCGCGGACTGCTCGGCGAGCGGTGTGCCCTCGGTGAGCCGCGCGACGATGTTGACCAGCGCGTAGATCCCGGAGCGGCCCAGCGAGAGGCCGAGCACGATCCAGACCTCGGTCGTGAGCCGGCGCCGGAGCGCGGGGAACGACGGCGCGGGCGCGGTGCCCGGTGCCGTCGTCATGCTCCGAGGGTAGGTGGTCGCCCGGGGCGCCGCTCCGGGTGCCGTCGGTCGCGGGCGCGCCTACCGTCGAAGGACCGCACACCCCAGCGAGAGGAGCCGCACGCATGTCCCACCTCACCGGCAAGACGGTCGCGTTCCTGGCCACGGACGGCTTCGAGGACAGCGAGCTGACGAGCCCGTGGCAGGCGGTCACCGAGCACGGTGCGAGCGCGGTGCTCGTGTCGTCGGACGGCGGCACGATCACCGGCAAGAACGGCCACGAGGCGCAGGTCGACCGGACCACCGCGGACGCGTCGGCGGCCGACTTCGACGCGCTCGTGCTGCCCGGCGGCGTCGCGAACGGCGACAAGATCCGCCTCGACGAGAAGGCCGTCGCGTTCGTGCGCGACGTGTTCGCCCAGCACAAGCCCGTGGGCGTGATCTGCCACGGCGGCTGGATCCTCACGGACGCCGACGTCGTCCGCGGCCGGACCCTGACCTCCTACCCGAGCCTGCGCACCGACCTGACGAACGCGGGTGCCACGTGGGTCGACGAGGAGGTCGTCGTGGACTCCGGCCTCGTGAGCAGCCGCGTGCCCGACGACCTGCCGGCGTTCAACGCCAAGCTCGTCGAGGAGATCGGCGAGGGCGAGCACGCCGAGCAGACCGCCTGACGCCGGGCCCTGAGCCCGGCCGCCGGCCCCGCCGCTGCTCCCCGTGAGCGCGGCGGGGCCTTCGTCTGCCCGGAGGCGCCGCAGGGCCCTTGTCCTCCGGCGTTCACGCAGAGTAGTTTGCAATGCAAAGCACTCTGCAGCTCCAGGGAGACGACCGATGGCACCCGACGACGCGCCCGACGACCCGCTCGACCTCGCGGAGAGCCTCGCGATCATCCAGGCGCAGCGCACCCGGGTCCGTGACCAGGTCGCGCCCGACCCTCGCATCCTGTTCGGCGCCTGGGGCGTCGCGTGGCTCGTCGGCTACCTCGTCCTCTGGTCGTCCGCCCGCAGCGGGTCGTCCGGCCACCCGGACGGGACGGCGTTCACGGTCTTCGGGGTGCTGCTGGGCGGGGCGCTCGCGGTCACGATCGCGCACATCGCGCGCCGCACCGCCGGCATCCGGGGCGCCAGCGCGCGCTCGGGCGCCATGTTCGGCTGGACGTGGACGATCGGCTTCAGCGCGGTCGTGCTCACGATGATCGGGTTCACCCGGGCCGGCGCGAGCTGGGAGGTGCTCGCCCTCGGCTGGAACGCCCTCTCGGCGCTCGTCGTCGGGGTCCTCTACGCCGCGGGCGCAGCCATGTGGGAGGACTGGCGGATGTTCCTGCTCGGCGCCTGGATCGCCCTCGTCGCCGGGGCCACGACGCTGCTCGGGGTGCCCGGCTCCTACCTGCTGATGGCGCTCGCGGGCGGCGGCGGGATGCTGACCGCGGCGGCGGTCGCTCACGTGGCGCGGCGGAAGGGCGGCTGGTGACCGACGACGACCTCGACCCGGTCATCCACGCGCAGTCCCGCCTGCGGGTGGTCGCGACGCTGGCCGCGATGCCGCGCGGCGACCGGGTCTCCTTCCCCAAGCTCCAGCGTCTGCTGGACATGACCGCCGGCAACCTGTCGACCCACGTGCGCAAGCTCGAGGAGGCCGAGTACGTCGTCGTCACGAAGACCCACGAGGGCCGGACCCCGGCCACCTACCTCGAGCTGACGAGCACCGGACGCCACGCGTTCGAGCGCTACTCGCGCCGGCTCACCGACCTCCTCAAGGGAGCGCAGTCATGAACGACGCAGTGGTGGACCACGTGGTGCAGGTCGAGGGCGTCACGCGCCGGTTCGGTGCCGTGACCGCGCTCGACGACGTGTCGCTCGACGTCCGCGAGGGCGAGCTCGTCGGCCTGCTGGGGCCCAACGGCGCCGGCAAGACGACCCTCCTCAGCCTCGTCAGCGGGATCCGGAAGCCCGACGCGGGGCAGATCCGGCTGTTCGGCCGCGACCCGCGCGACGCGGCCGCGCGCCTCGGCCTCGGCACGACGCCGCAGGAGACCGGGCTGCCGCCGACGCTCAAGGTCGGTGAGGTCGTCGACCTCGTCGCCGGGCACTACCCCGACCCGATGCCGCGCGGCGAGGTGCTCGAGCGGTTCGGGATCGGCGACCTCGCCGGCCGGCAGACCGGCGGGCTCTCGGGCGGCCAGAAGCGCCGGCTCGCCGTCGCGCTCGCGCTCGTCGGCCGGCCGCGTCTCGTGCTGCTCGACGAGCCGACCACCGGGCTCGACGTCGAGGCCCGGCACGTGCTGTGGGACGCGCTGCGGCAGTACCACGCGGACGGCGCGACGGTCCTGCTCACGAGCCACTACCTCGAGGAGATCGAGGCGCTCGCGCAGCGCGTCGTCGTGATCGGCGAGGGGCGGGTGCTCGCGGACGACTCGCTCGGCGCGGTCCTCGACCTCGTGGCCGTCCGGCGCGTGCTGGTCTCCGTCCCCGAGCACGCCGCCGCGGCCCTCGCCCGGATCGACGGGGTGGTCGGCGCCGAGCGCGACGGCGACCGCTGGACGCTGCTCGCGTCCGACGCCGACGCCGTGGTGCGCGCCCTGGTGCGCGACGACGTGCCGTTCAGCGGGCTCGAGGTCCGCGGCGCCTCGCTCGAGGAGGCGTTCCTCGTGCTCACCGGGGGCGAGCCCGTCCGGGACGCCGCCCGCACCGCCCGCTCGTCCGGCACCGTCCCCACCCCCGGCGCCGCGACCCCGTCCGACGCCGCCACGTCCGACGCCGTCACCCAGGGAGCCCCGCGATGACCACCACGACGCTCGCCCCGCGCAGCCCGCTGCACCTGACGCTCCTGCACGCGCGCTTCCAGTTCCTGGAGACCGTCCGCGTGCCCATCGCGGTCATCGGCAACCTGCTGTTCCCGACGCTCGCGATGTTCTTCTTCGTGGTGCCGCAGCCCGAGGTCTCGCAGAACCCCGGGATCGCGACGGCCGCGGCCGCGCAGCTCGCGACGTTCGCGATCATCTCGACGTGCCTGTTCTCGTTCGGTGCGGGCGTCGCGGAGGACCGCGCGATGCCGTTCGACCCGTACCTGCGCACGCTGCCCGCGGGGGCGGCACCCCGGCTCGCGGGCCGCGTCGTCAACGGGATCGTCTGGTGCCTGCTCGCGCTCGTGCCGCTGATCGCCATCGCGGTCGTCTTCACCGAGGCCACGATCACTCCGCAGCGCCTGCTCCTCGCGCTCGCGTGCGTGCCCGTCGTCGCGCTGCCGTTCCTGCTGCTCGGGCTCGCGATCGGCTACGCGCTGAGCAACAAGGCGGCCATCGCGGTCGTGCAGGCGGTGCTGTTCCCCCTCGCGTTCGCCGGCGGGCTGTTCATGCCGCCCGAGGTCTTCCCGGGGTGGATGAACGCGATCTCCCGCGCGCTGCCAACGCGGGCGGCGCGGGACCTCGTGATCGACGTCGCCACCGGGTACCCCGCGTACGCCCTGGCGCTGCCGGTGCTCGTCGGGTGGACGGTGCTGTTCGCGGTGCTGGCCGTGACGGCCTACCGGCGCGACGAGGGCCGCCGCTTCCGGTGACCGGCCGCGCCGGGCGATGAGTCCGGCGCGGCGGGACGGTCTGCCCGTCCATGGACACCGCACCGCAGCCCGCCGGCCCCGCCCGCGTCGAGGAGGCGGCCCGCGTCGAGGGCACGGTCCGTTCCGCGGACGGGACCGTGATCGCCTACGACCGCACCGGCGAGGGGCCCCCGGTCGTGCTCGTCGAGCCCGCGCTGCACGACCGCACGCTCTCCGCGTTCGACGGCCTCGCGCCGCTGCTCGCCCCGCACCTGACCGTCGTCCGGTACGACCGGCGCGGCCGCGGCGCGAGCACCGACACCCCGCCGTACGCGGTCGAGCGCGAGGTCGAGGACCTCGCGGCGCTGGTCGGTGCCCTCGGGGGACCGGTGCTGCTGCACGGGTTCTCGTCGGGCGCGCTGCTCGCGCTGCACGCCGCGGCGGCCGGGCTCGACGTCGCGGCGCTCCTCCTGGTGGAGCCGCCGCTCGGGGACGACGACGCCGACGAGCGTGCACGGTCCCGGGCGTTCACGGCGGACCTCGCGGACCTCGTCGCGCACGGCCGGCACGCCGAGGCCCTCGACCGGTTCCACGAGGGGATCGGCGTCCCGCCCGAGGTGCTCGCGCAGACACCGCCCGACGTGCGGGCCACGCTCGAGCGCCTCGCGCCGACGCTCGTGCACGACTGCCGGCTCGGCGACGAGACGACGCTCGGCACGCTCCACGCGGTGCCGGTCCCGGCGCTCGTCGTGGACAGCGCGGGGAGCTCGCCGGACCTCACCGGCTGGGCGGCACGGGTCGCCGCAGCGCTGCCCCGGGGGGAGCACCGCAGCCTGCCGGGCACCTGGCACGGCGTCGCGGACGACGCGCTCGCGGCGGCGGTGCTCGACGTCGCCCGCGCGCACGTGCTCCCCGGGGCGGAGGGCTAGGCGCCGCCCGCGACGACCGTGCGTCGGGGGCGGTACGGGGAGCGTCCGCCGCGTGGACGTGCGGCGCGGAGGAGCGCCCAGGTGTTCAGGTCGGCGCCCCGACAGCCGATGATCAGGTGTGTCGTCCGGCCAGTGGAGCGAGCCGCGCGACCGGGTCGCCGCCGCCCGGTCCGCCGCTGTGCTGATCCTCGTCGGCGCCGTCGTCATCCTCGCGTTCGCCGCGGTGGACCCGAGCATCGCGTCGGGCTGGCAGCGGGTCGCGGTGCTCGCGGCCGCCGCCGTGGCGATCCCGTGCGCGGCGCTCCTGTACCGGCGCGGGCACCGGGCCCCCACGGCGCTGTGGGTCGCGCTCCCGGCGGGCGGGGTCGTGCTCATCACCTCGCTCGACTTCGCGACGGACGACGCGAGCGCGGCCGGGCAGGTCTTCCTCGCGTTCCCCGTGCTGTTCGCGAGCTCGCAGCTGCGCCGCCCGGCCGCCGTCGGGATCACGGTCCTGACCGTCGCCGCCGACGCGGTGCTCGCCCTCGCGCTGCTGCCGTTCGAGCGTGCGGTCACCGACGTCGCGTTCGTCGGGGCGACGCTCGGGGTGATGACCGTGCTGCTCGTCGTCTCGGGGGAGCAGCGCGACGCGCTCGTGGCCCGGCTGACCGCGCTCGCGGCGATCGACCCCCTGACCGGCCTCGCGACCCGGCGCGTGCTCGACGAGGCGGCGCACACCGCGCTCGCGCGCGAGGGCCGCACGACGACCGCGCTCCTCGTGCTCGACCTCGACCGGTTCAAGACGATCAACGACAGCCGCGGGCACCCCGTCGGGGACGACGCGCTCGCCCACGTCGCGGCGCTCCTGCGCAGCCGGGAGCGCCCCGGCATGGTGCTGAGCAGGCTCGGCGGCGACGAGCTCGCGGTGCTGGTGACGGAGCGCGCGGGCGGGACCGCGGAGACGCTCGCCCAGGAGGTCGCCGAGCTCGTCCGCTCGCACCCCCTGCCGACGCCCGAGGGGCCGCTCGCGCTGTCCGTGAGCATCGGCGTCGCGTACGCCCGGGACGGCGTCCGGACGCTGCGGGCGCTGTACTCCGCGGCCGACGAGGCGCTCTACCGGGCGAAGACGGGCGGGCGGGACCGGGTGGCCGTGAACGACGGCGCACCCCCGCGGCCGCCCGCGGACGGCTGAGCCCGGCTCCGTGACCGGCGCGCCCGGGGCGACGCGTCGTCGAAGCCGGACCGGCCCCCGGCTCACCGGGCGGCGCGGCCGTGCTCGTCGGCTCAGGACGCGATCGGGGTCCCGGGCCCGCCCGCGGCGCGCGCCGCGCGGTGCACGTGCTTGGTCCGGTACATCGCGGTGTCCGCGCGCGTGAACAGCGAGGTGGCCTCGGTCGACGGGTCGGTCGTGATCGCCGCGCCGATGCTGACGCCCACGCTCACGACGCCCCCGGTGACGCGGATCGGCTGCGCGACGACCTCCTCCAGCCGCTCGACGAGCTCCGCGATCTCGACGTCGTCGCGCACCTCGACGAGCACCGCGCCGAACTCGTCGCCCCCGAGGCGGGCCAGGACGTCGCCGTGGCGCAGGTGCGTGCGCAGCCGCCGGCCGACCTCGATGAGCACCTCGTCCCCGGCGGCGTGCCCGTACGTGTCGTTGACGGCCTTGAACCGGTCGAGGTCGACGAACAGCACCGCGAGCGCGGCGCCGGGCCCGACGGCGCGCAGCCCGAGCCCGAGCAGCCGCAGGAGCTCGCGCCGGTTGGGGAGCCCGGTGAGGTCGTCGTGCGACGCGGCGTGCGTGAGCTGCTCCTCCTGGTAGCGCCGGTCCGTGACGTCGCGCTGGTCGACGACGAGGCCCTGCACGAGCGGGTCGGCCAGGAGGTTGTGGACGTTCCACTCGTACCAGCGGGACTCGCCGTCGGCGTGCGTGAGCGGCACGTCGAGCGTCCGGCGCGCACCTGGGAGGGCCATGACCTCGCGGAGCTGGCGGGCGGCCTTGGCACGGTGCTCGGGGCGGACGAGGTCGAGCAGGTACGTGCCGGTGAGGCTCTCGGCGGGGTGGCCGGTCGTGCGCTCGGCGGCGGGGCTCACGTAGGTCAGCACGCCGTCCGCGTCGCTCACCGTGAGCACGTCCGTGGCCGAGTCCATGAGCGCGCGCAGCCGCGCCTCGGTGCGGGCGAGCGCGTCGGTCACGGACGCGTCGGCGGCGACCGAGAGCCCGACGTCGGCGAGCGTGAGCCACGTGACGAGCAGCAGCCAGCCCGCGGCCACGTGGCTCGCCCAGACCGGCACCGCGCTCGCGACCCAGCCGGTCTGCGTCGCCACCTGGCCGGCGACCGTGAGGAGCGTGACCGCGGCACCGGCGCGCGGCCACACGCCGCTGCCGGAGCGCTGGACGTGCGCGACCGCGACGAGCAGCACCGTGGCCGGCACGAGCGCGCTCCAGCCCGCCGTCCACGCGATGACCGCGACCAGCGCGAACGCGCCGAGCAGGGTCACGAGCGGGCGCCCACCGGGTTCCCTCCCGCGCACGAGCCGTTCGACGCGCTCGCTGAGCAGCACCACCTGCAGCAGGACGAGGCCGGTCAGGACCCACGGGGAGCCGAGCACCCAGCCCTGGGCGTGCAGCGCGAGCAGGGCGGGGAGGGCGACGACGAGCGTGCCGAGGACGGCGAGGGGGAGCGGCACGCGCGCGAGCACGCGCGAGGCGGAGGCGTTGGCCCGGTGGCGTCGGGTCCCGAGCGCGGGGTCCCCGAACGGTCCGGCGACGGGCTCGGCGCGCGACGGCGTCGTCGGGGGCGGCGCGGCGTGCGGGGGCGCGGCGTGCGAGGGCGCGGCGTGCGGGGGCGCGGCGTGCGGGGGCGCGGCGTGTGCGGGCACGCCGCGGCGCCGCTCGTGCCCACGCGTCGTCCGTTCCACCCGTCTGCCCTCGTCCGTCCTCGTCCGTGCCCGACCCATCGGCTTTCACCCGGGCCTGATGACGGGTTCACCCGGGTGGAGCGCCGAGCCGGAGCACCGCTCGGCCCGCCCACGACGCGGGCCGGCCCCGCCGCGCGGCTGCACGACGGGGCCGGACGGGCGGCGCTCAGGCGAAGGTGCGCAGCCGCAGCGAGTTGCCGACGACGAGGACGGACGAGAACGCCATCGCGGCACCGGCGATCATCGGGTTGAGCAGCCCCGACGCGGCGAGCGGGATCGCCGCGACGTTGTACGCGAACGCCCAGAACAGGTTCTGCTGGATCACGCGCAGCGTCCGGCGCGAGAGCCGGATCGCCTGCGCCGCCGAGCGGAGGTCGCCGCGCACGAGCGTCACGTCGGCCGCCTCGATGGCGACGTCCGTGCCCGTGCCCATCGCGAGCCCCAGGTCGGCCGCGGCGAGCGCGGCGGCGTCGTTCACGCCGTCCCCGACCATCGCGACGCGCCGGCCCTCGGCCTGGAGCCGCTGCACCGCCGTGACCTTGTCGGCCGGCAGCACCTCCGCGACCACGTCCGCCTCCGGGATGCCCACGGTGCGGGCGACCTCACGGGCGGCACCCGCGTTGTCGCCCGTGAGGAGCACCGGCCGCAGCCCGAGCGCCCGGAGCTGCGCGACCGCGTCGGCGGACGTCTCCTTGACCGGGTCGCGCAGCACGAGCACGCCGCGCGCCGAGCCGTCCCACGCGGCCATGACCGCGGTCGCGCCGTCCGCCTCCGACGCCGCGAACCGCTCCGCGAGCTCGTCGGTCCGCACGCCCTGCTCCTCGAGCCAGGCCGGACGCCCGACGAGCACGCGCCGCGCGAGCCCGACCCCCGAGTGGGCGGTGCGGACGACGCCGACGACGCCACGGCCCGGCTCGTTGCGGAACTCGCGGACCTCGTCGGAGCCGATCTCGACTCCGTCGGCCCCGGCCGTCCCCGTGCCGGCGTCCGAGCGCCCGGTGGCCGCAGCCTCGCCGGCCGCGTCCGCGATCGCACGGGCGATCGGGTGCTCCGACATCCCCTCGACCGCACCCGCGTACCGCAGCACGTCCGCGACGGACGTGCCCTCGGCGGGCACGACGTCGACGAGCCGCATGCGGCCCTGCGTGATCGTGCCGGTCTTGTCGAGCACCACGGTGTCGACCCGGCGGGTCTCCTCGAGGATCTGCGGGCCCTTGATGAGCACGCCGAGCTGCGCGCCGCGCCCGGTGCCGACCAGCAGCGCCGTCGGGGTCGCGAGGCCGAGCGCGCACGGGCACGCGATGATCAGCACCGCGACGGCCGCGGTGAACGCCGCCTGCACTCCGCCGCCGGTGACGATCCACCCGGCGAACGTCGCGACGGCGAGCACCAGCACGATCGGCACGAACACCGCGGAGATCCGGTCGGCGAGCCGCTGCACGGGCGCCTTGCCGGTCTGCGCGGCGGCGACGAGCCGGCCGATCTGCGCGAGCTGCGTCTCCTCGCCGACCCGCGTCGCGCGCACCACGAGGTGGCCCGAGGTGTTGACGGTCGCGCCGGTCACGGCGTCCCCGGGCCCGACGTCGACCGGCACGGGCTCACCGGTGAGGAGGGAGGCGTCGACCGCGCTCGTCCCCGAGACCACGACGCCGTCGGTCGCGACCTTCTCGCCCGGCCGCACGGCGAACTCGTCGCCGGGCTCCAGCCGGTCGACCGGCACGCGCTGCTCGGTGCGCCGGCCGTCGGGGCCGGTCACGAGCAGCGCCACGTCCTTGGCGCCGAGGTCGAGCAGCGCGCGCAGCGCGTCCCCGGCGCGGCGGCGCGAGCGGTGCTCGGCGTACCGGCCCGCGAGCAGGAACGTCGTGACGATCGCCGCGACCTCGAAGTACAGCTCGGGCATCGCCAGGCCGTGCCCTGCCGCGTCGGCGGGGAACAGCGTCGGCTCCATGCGCATGCCGAGGGTCCCGGCGCCGCCGAGGAGCAGCGCCCACAGCGACCAGCCGGTCGCCGCGACGATGCCGATCGACACGAGCGTGTCCATGGTCGACGCGCCGTGCCGGGCGGCCTTCGCGGCCGCCCGGTGGAACGGCCACGCCGCCCAGGTCGCGACGGGCAGCGCGAGCGCGGCCACGACCCACTGCCAGCCGCGGAACTGCGTCGCCGGGATCATCGAGAGCACGAGCACCGGGAGCGACAGGACGGCGGCCATGACGAGCCGGCGCCGCAGGTCGGCCCCGCGGTCGGGCGTCGGCGCGGACATGTCGGCGCCCGGGTCCATGTTGTGGCCCTCGCCCATCGAGTGGCCCGAGAGCGCGTGCTCGAACGGGTCCATCGCGTGGGCGTCGTGCTGCGCCGGGGCGTGCGCGGCGGTGTCGTGCGTGCCGTGGTGCGCGGGTGCGGGGACCGTCTCGGCGGGCGGCACGGCGTCGTTCGCGGTGAGCGCGTCCTGCACGTCCACGGCCGGTCCCGGGCGCCGCCCGGTGACCCGCGCGTCGTACCCGGCCTTGCGCACGGCCTCGACCAGCGCGGCCTCGTCGGCGGTGCCGCCGTCGTCGGGCACGCGGATCTCGACGTGGGCCGACTCGAGCGGCAGGTTCACGGTCGCGGTGACCCCCGGCAGCCGCCCGAGGCGCTTCTCGACGCGCGCGACGCACGACGCGCACGTCATGCCCTCGACCGCGAGCTCGACGGTCGCGACGGGCAGGTCGCGGGCCGGCTCGGGGCGCGCGGTGCTGGGTGCGCTCACAGCAGCGACCCCCTCGGGGTCACCGCGTAGCCCGCCTCCTCGACGGCCGCGCGCACGGCGTCGTCCGTCAGCGGCTCGTCGGACACGACGGTCACGGGGGACGACGCGCCGGCGTGCAGCTCGACGGCCACGTCCCGCACGCCGGGGATGGTCTGCAGCTCCTCGGTCACGTGGCGCACGCAGTTGCCGCACGTCATGCCGTCGACGGAGAAGGTGGTGGTCTGGCTCATGGGAGGGGTCCTCTCGGGAGTGGGTGGGTGTCAGCTGCGGACGAGTCGGGCGATGGCGTCGGCGGCCTCCTTGACCTTCGCGGCGCCGTCCTCGGGGGACTGGCGTGCCGCGTCGACGACGCAGTGCGCGAGGTGGTCCTCGACGAGGCCGATGCTCACGGCCTGCAGCGCCTTGGTCACCGCGGCGACCTGCGTGAGGACGTCGATGCAGTAGACGTCCTCGTCGACCATGCGGGCGATGCCGCGGACCTGGCCCTCGATGCGCCGCAGCCGCTTGAGGTAGTCGTCCTTGTCTCCGGTGTAGCCGTGCACGATCGCTCCTCTGGTCGGTGCCGTCGTCCTGCCCAACACGGTACCCCCTGGGGGTATTCCTGACCGGGTCGGAGGTCCCAGGCCGCCGGATCGGCCCGGTCGACGGGAGCGAGGATGTGCGCTCAACCTTTCGGGCCGCCGGTCCGTGTACCGGGTATGAGGACACTGTCGACAAGGGGGAGAGCCGTGGAACCCGGTGGCCCCCCTGTCCCCGAGGAACGCGTCGACGTCGAGCTCCTCGCGGCCCGGGTGAGCACTGACGACCCGGACCACGAGGCGGAGTTCGCCGCGTTCATGCGCGAGAGCGCGCCGGCCCTCGCGCGAACGGCGTGGCTGCTCACCGGCGACGAGCACCGCGCCCAGGACCTGGTCCAGCTGGCGCTGATGCGCACGTACCTCGCGTGGCCGCGCGCACGCCAGCGCGACCCGCTCGCCTACGCCCGACGCGTGCTGGCCAACGCCCGGATCGACGCCTGGCGCAAGGTCCGCCGGGAGGTGCTCACCGCACCCCACGACCTCCCCGACGGGACGGTGCCCTCCGAGGCGCGGCTGCACGCCGACCGCGACCAGCTCGTCCGGGCGCTGCAGACCCTGAGCACCCGGCAGCGCCGGGTCGTCGTCCTGCGCCACCTCGTCGGACTGTCCGAGCAGGAGGTCGCCGACGACCTCGGGGTGTCCGTCGGGACGGTGAAGTCCACGGCGTCGCGCGGCCTGGCCCAGCTCCGCGTCGCGCTCGGCGACCCCCGCACGAGCGCCGGCGCCTCGGCGGGCGGGCGACCACGCACCGGAGTGATCGACCCCTCGACGGCGGACGGGAAGGAGACCAGCAGATGAGCACCGACGAGGACTTCGCCCGCAGCCTTCGCGACCGGGTCGACCTGGTCGCCCCCGACATCGCGATCGACACCCGACCCGTCGTGCCGGGGGCACGCCGTCTGCGCCGACGCACCCGCGCCGTGGCCGCGCTGGCGATGGTCGGGCTCGCGGGAGCCGCCGGCGCCGCCGCCGTGCTGGGCCTGGGACCTGGATCCGAGCGGACCGCACCGGCGGAGCAGGGCGAGACCTGGAAGCCGCCGGCGTGGTTCGCCGAGCAGGAGCGCGAACGCGCCGAGTACGCCAGCTCGGTCGGGAGCTGCCTGGAAGCGCTCGGGTGGAACGTCACCATCAACCCGGACGGCACGTTCGGTGCAATGCGCGACGGCTCCCAGGACGACGACCCCCGCGCCCGCCTCGACGACCTCCGACGCTGCGAGGAGGACAACGGCTACACCTGGGGCCCGAAGGCCTTCACCGACAGCGAGGCCCGAGAGGCCCACGCGAAGGACCTGGACTCGTGGCGCTGCATGCAGCACGAGGGCTACGACGTCGAGCCGCCGCCACCACTCGCCGAGTACCTGGACAAGGGCGACCTCGCCGGCTGGGACCCCTTCCGGGCCGGGGACCTCCCCGCCACCAGGCTGCTCGCGATCTGCCCTCTGCGTTGGACCCACTAGGGCGGCCGGCCGCGCACGTCAGCGCCCGCCCCGGGGGCCGGGCTCGTGGTGGTCGTGGTGGTCGAGCGCTCTGCTACTCGTCCCAGGTGACGGAGGCGATCATCGCCTCCACGTCGCGGTGACGGCCGGCGTCGCCGGTCGGGTGGAGGTAACCGAAGGCGTACGTGTAGCCGCCGTGGTCGACCATCCAGTCCGTGAGCCGCGGCGCGTCCGTGGCGGCGAACGCGCGGTCGACCCGGGCCAGCTCGCCGTACGGGCTGCTCACGACGGTGGGGTTCCTGTTCCAGAAGCCGCCGCCGTCGACCTCGTGGTGCCCGATGGTCTCGGCGACCGTCCCGCGCGCCCCGCCGGTCTCCTCGACCGGCCCGAGGCACACCGCGAGCGTGAAGTGCGACGAGTCGAGCTTGATCGCGTAGGAGTCCGAGCCGGGCACGTTCCGGGAGTACTCCGGCACCGGGGAGGAGATCGAGAAGCCGGGGCAGCCCGCAGGGGCCACGTGCAGGACGTGGGGCAGGGCAACGGCGGCGTCCGCCGCCAGCGTCTCGACCGGCCACAGATCGGGGTCCCGGCCGGGAGGGGGCGTCGGCCAGAACACGAGCGCGGCTGCCGAGGCGGCGCCCGTCACGATCGCGGCGACGGCGATCACGAAGGTCCTGTGCTGCACGGCCTGGCCCCTCGGTCTCGGTGGTCTCCCGCGCCCGGTGGCGCTCTCGGCGCTCGAAGGCTAAGGGAGGAGCAGCGGGCCGACGGCTTCGCTCACCCGTCCGGAGCAGGCGCAACCAGGAGCACCGGGGTGATCTCCGGCAGACCGCCGGCACCGGAGCTGAGCCCCGGACGCCCCGTCCGCCGGCCCGACGAGGACCCTGCCCGGGGCCGGTCATGACGGTGCCCCGCCGCGCTCGCGCCGGCGCCCGCCCACGCGGACGACGAGGTGGTCCGGCCTCAGGGGGCACAGGGGTCGGCGACCGTACTGAAGCCACGGGTGCGGCGGGCGCCCGTCGCTGTGGTCGAAGCCGTCGGGCGGTCGAGGCGACGGGCGGCACGACCCACTGGCGGATCGTCAGGCGAGCCGGCTCGTGTGGTCGCGGTCACGGCGAGGCTCGGCGTCCGCCGGTAGCCTCGACGCATGGTCTATCCCGTGGCTCGTCTCTCCCGCGCCCTGGCGCGGAGGCTGGCTGCGTACCCGAACCGGATGCTGCTGACGAAGCGGACGTGCGGCACCAACGGGTGGATGAGCTTGTGGGGTACGAACGCGCACGGCGAGATCGCCGGCTGCCCGCCGCCACGCGCCTGACCGCTGCGCCCCCCTCCATCCTGACGGGGGTGCGGCGACGCCTGCGTGCCGACACTCGCCCCCTCGTCCGATGGAGCTCCCATGACCGACCCCCGAACCGGTGTGCGCACCGCCCCGCACGCGATCTGGCGCGGACTGCACCAGACGCTCAAGCAGGACGCCGTCGGCGGTGCCCTGCTGCTCGGCGCCACCGTGCTCGCCCTCGTCCTGGCCAACAGCCCCGCGGCCGGGTTCTACACCGACCTGCGGACCTTCACGTTCGGCCCGCCCGCGCTGCATCTCGACCTCAGCCTCGCCGCGTGGGCCGCGGACGGCTTGCTGGCGATCTTCTTCTTCGTCGTCGGGCTGGAGCTCAAGGAGGAGTTCGTCGCGGGCAAGCTCCGCAACCCGCGCAGCGCCGCCGTCCCGATCGCCGCCGCCGTCGGCGGTGTCGTGGTCCCCGCGCTCGTCTACACCCTCGTCAACCTGCAGTCCGACCCCGCGGCGCTGCGCGGGTGGGCGATCCCGGCGGCGACGGACATCGCCTTCGCGGTCGCGGTGATCGCCGTCGTGGGGCGGTTCCTGCCCCCGGCGCTGCGGACGTTCCTGCTCACCCTGGCCGTGGTCGACGACCTGCTGGCGATCACGATCATCGCCGTCTTCTACACCGACGACCTGGCCTTCACCCCGCTGCTGCTCGCGCTCGTCCCCCTCGCGCTCTTCGCGGTCGCGGTGCAGCGGGGGGTCCGTGCGTGGTGGGTGCTGCTCCCGCTGGCCGTGACCACGTGGGCGCTCGTGCACGCCTCCGGGATCCACGCGACGGTCGCCGGGGTCCTGCTCGGCTTCGCGGTGCCGGTCGCGGCGACGGCCCGCGCCCACGTCCGGGTCGGTGAGACACCCGAGGGTGAGCCCGTCCACGAGGGGCTCGCCGCGCACTTCGCCGACCGGTGGAGCTCGGTCTCCAGCGGGTTCGCCGTGCCGGTGTTCGCGTTCCTGTCCGCGGGCGTCGCGGTCGGCGGGCTGACCGGCCTCGGCGAGTCCTTGCGCGACCCGATCGCGCTCGGCATCGTCGCCGGCCTCGTCCTCGGCAAGGCGATCGGCATCACCGGCACGACGCTGCTCGTCACGAGACTGCCTGGGATCGGTCTCGACCCGACCATCAAGCGGCTCGACCTGCTCGGGATGTCCTTCGTGGCCGGCATCGGGTTCACCGTGTCCCTTCTCGTCGGCGAGCTGTCCTTCGGTGCGGGATCGGAGTCCGAGGAGCACATGAAGGTGGGCGTGCTCGCCGGTTCGCTGCTGGCCGCGTCGGTCGGCGCCGCGATCCTCTCGGCGCGCAGCCGGGAGTACCGCAGCCGCTCCCGGGGCGCGGTCGAGGAGCCGCACGACGAGCCGGTCGCCTAGGGCGTCCTGTCTCGTGACCGGCGGGACCCGCACCCGAGCGGCGCCGCGCTCGTCCGACGGGCGGGCGGGCGAGGCTCAGCGCAGCTCCGCGGTCGACCACCACCGGATCGTGCTCGCCACCCCGGCGGAGGCGACCGGCAGGGCGAGGAGCAGCTGCGTGGGCGTGACGGTCGCTGCGGCGGCCTGCCCGCCCATGCCGGCCCACAGCCCAGGCGCGGCCCACGGGAACCACGCACCCGCTCCCGCCACGGTCGCGATCTGGGTGACCACGACGAGGCCGAGCAGGGCGCCGACGCCCGGCAGGTAGCCGCGCCGGGCGCTCGCCACGAAGGCGAGCGGAAGAGCCAGCAGCGTCATGAGTGCCGTGACCGCGAGGGCCCGGGCCGCTGCTGGCGCCGCGTCGGCGCCGGGCGGGCCGAGTCCGATCAGGAGGCCGAGGGGGACCGCGAGGGCGATCGTCGCCAGCGCGCACGCCGTCGCGCCGAGCAGCACGGTCGCGAGCTTGGCCCAGGCGATCGTGGCGGGAGGTGTCCGGAGCGCCTGCAGGCTCGCGACCGTGCCGTCGGTGAACTCCCGGCCCACGGTCCAGGCGACGACGACCCCCACGGCGAGCAGGGTCGCGACCGAGAGGATCTGGGCGAGCATCCCGAGGTAGGCGGTCCAGCCGGTGCCGTCGAGCATCGGGCGGACCTTGAGGGCCATCTGGCTGGTGCCGTCGGCGAGGCCCACGGCGGTGAAGCCGGCGGTGACGGCGCACGTCCCGACGACGAGGGCTGCGGCGGCGGTGCGGGCGACCGACGACCGGCGCAGCTTGAGCGCCTCGACCTCGAAGGCGGCGCTGCTCACCGGGCGCTCCCCGCAGGCGAGGTGTCGGGATGGGCGGACTGCTCGCAGGCGTAGACCATCGCGAAGAACTGACGCTCCAGGTCCACCCCGTCGGGGTGCAGGGTGCCGACGGCTCGACCTCGGTGGATCACGGTGATCCGGTCGGCGGTCCGGGCGACCTCGTCGAGGTGGTGGCTGGAGACGAGGACCCCGGCGCCGGCGTCGCGGGTGCGTCGCACCCACGTCCGCACGAGCAGCACGCCGGCGGGGTCGAGGGCGGTCGAGGGCTCGTCGAGGATCAGCAGGCGCGGCTCGTGCACGGCGGCGCACGCGAGGCCGAGGCGCTGCCGGTTGCCCATCGACAGCGTCCGCGTGCTGCGGTCGGCCCAGTGCCCGAGCTCGAGCTCGGTCAGGACCCGCTGCGCCGCCGCAGCGGCTGCGGGGCGCGCCAGTCCGCGCAGGCGCGCCGCCGCGACGACCATCTCCGTGACGGACAGCTCCGGGTACACGAACGGGGACTCGACCAGGTGCCCCACGCCGGCCCAGACACGGGCGGGTGCGCGCCAGGCGGCGACCGGCTCCTCGCCGGGCAGCCCGATCAGCGCCGTGCCCGCGTCCGGGCGCAGCATCCCCAGCGCGAGCCGCATGAGCGTGGACTTGCCGGCGCCGTTGAGCCCGACGATCGCGTGGACCTCGCCGGGGTGGACGTCGAGGTCGAGCGCGTCGACAGCGATCTCCGCCCCGAAGGTGCGACGAACGCCGGAGAGGCGCAGCAGCGTGTCGGTGCCGCTGGTCGCGGGCGTCGGCGTGCTCATCGCTGCTCCTCCTCCGCCTCACGCGGGTGCGCGCCCTCGACGGGCGACCGGGGATGTCCGAGGTAGCCCAGGGACTGCTGGATGACGGGGCCGAGCGCGCCACCGCTGGCGGACCCGCCCCACTGCAGCAGCCCCTCCATCACGGCCGCGAGGCATGCCGCCGTCGCGACGCGCGCCTCCAGCGGGTCGGCGCCGTGCATGAGGAGTCCCTCGACGACGAGGTCCCCGGTACGCCGGTTGTTCTCCCACGCGCGCGCCATGAGCCCGCGGTGTCCGGCGATGAGTCGCACGCGGTCGCGCGTCTCCCGCTCGACGGGCTCCGGCACCGCCGACCAGGCGGCGTCGATCCCGAGCCGGACCCGCTCCAGGACGGGCAGCCCTGGTGCCTGAGCGAGCACCGCGTCGACGATCAGCTCGTCGTACGGGTCGTCGAGCACCGCGTCCTCCTTGGTGGCGAAGTGCCGGAAGAACGTCATGTGCGAGACCCCGGCCGCCGCGGCGACCTCGTTGACGGTCGTGGCGTCGAAGCCCCGCTCCACGAAGAGCGCGAGAGCGACCGCGCGCAGCCGCTCCCGCGTCTCCTCCGACCGTCCCATGTCCGAATGTTAGTCACTAACTATCGACGCTGGGTAGACCTGGCGCGCGCCGCTCCCTCCTGTCCTCCCTGGGCTCGTGTCTCGGCGCGCCGTCGTCGTGCGGCTCGCCCGCACTCGGGCGGCGGCTCAGGCGGTCAGGTCGCGACGGCGCAGCGCCCCGGCGCCGGCCGCGGCCAGGACTGCCGCAGCGGCCGAGATCAGGGCGAGCGGCGCGAACGTCACCGCCTCGTACGGAGCGGAGGGGACCAGGGCGAACGGCGCACCGTCGAGGACGGCGTCGGGCAGGTTGAACAGCGGCCCGTACAGGCCGACGACGATCGACACCACCAGGACGACCCACAGCCACCACGTGCCGGCGCGCAGGCCGTGCGCGAGAGCCGCCAGGCCGACGAAGCCCAGCACGACGGGCAGGTACACCAGGGCGGCGAATGTGAACTCACCCACGAGCGCGGGGTCCCCGACGGAGCCGGCGACCCCGGCGCCCAGGCCGAACCCGGAGGTCAGCAGGAGCAGCGCCGACCCCAGGGCGGTGACGGCGAGCGACCCGCCGAGCCAGGACGTGCGGCTGACCGCTGTCGCGAGCACCAGGCTCGTGCGGCCCTCGTCCTCCTCCCGGTTGAGCCGGTTGACGGAGACGACCGCGTAGACGGCGACCGCCATGGCGAAGAACGCCAGGAACGCGGACAGGGTCGAACGGAGCACGTCGCCGGCGTCCGTGCCGCCGAAGACCTCCGCGAGCTGAGGCTGAGCCTCGACGCTGTCGACGATGCCCTGAGCCATGGAGCCGGTGAGGATCGCGAAGGCGAACAGCCCGACGGCCCACCAGGCGATCGTGGCCCGCTCCGTGCGCAGGGTGAGGCCGGCAGGGCTCAGCAGGTCCCGGCGCGCGGCGGGGCGCCCCCGACGAGAGGGGACGACCCCCGCGCCGACGTCCCGGCGGCCGACGAGCGCGAACGCCGCGGCGACGAGCACCGCCGTCGTCCCGACGGCCAGGAGCAGCGGCCACCACCGCAGGTCGACGAACGCGCGGGTCTGCTGGGCCCAGCCGACGGGTGACATCCACGACAGCGCGCTGCCGCCACGCTGCTGCGCGTCGCCCACCCCGCGCAGCACGTAGGCGAGCCCGAGCAGCGCGCCCGCGATCCCGGACGCGGTCCGGGCGTGCTCGCTCAGCTGCGCCGTGACCGCTGCGACGGCTCCGAAGGTGAGACCGACCGCGGCGGCGCCGGCCGCGACCGCGAGCGAGTCCAGCGGGTCGAGGTCGCTCCCGAGCAGCGCGGCCAGCAGCACGCCGCCGACCGCCACGTTCGCCACGACGAGCAGCCCGAGCGCGGCGGTCAACGGGGCTCCGCGTCCCACCGCGCCCGCGCGCACGAGGTCGGCGCGGCCGGACTCCTCCTCGGCCCGCGTGTGCCGCACCACCAGGAAGACGGACATGAGCGCGACCGCGACCGCGATCATCCCGAGCATCTCGTTGGCGATCATGACCCCGAACGAGTACGCGTCCAGGCCGTAGCCAGGTCCCGTCATGAACGCCCCCGACGGGTCCTTCATGATCTCGGCCCGGGTCTGCATCGCGGCAGCGTCGGGGTAGACGACCGGGATGGCTGCCCCGAAGTACCCGATGAGGGCCCCGATGCTCAGCGCCCACACGGCGATCCGGACCCGGTCGCGGCGCAGCGCGAACCGCAGGAGCCGCCCGGTTCCCGTCAGCGCCGTGCCGGGGGCGGGGGCGGTGTCCGGCGTGGTCCGGTGCGTGCGGGTCAGCGTGGTCATCGCGCACCGCCGACCGCGCTCGTCGCGCCGTCGTAGTGGTGGAGGAACAGCTCCTCGAGCGTCGGCGGGGTCACCGTGAGGTTCGTGATGCCCGCGCCCGCCAGCTCGGCCATCACGCGGGACAGGGCGACGTCGTCGACGGTGAAGGTGAGGCTCTCCCCGTCCCGCACGACGTCGTGCACCCCGTCGAGCAGGCGCACGGCCTCGGGGCCCTGGGCCGTCGAGACCCGCACCGTGCTGCGGGTGAGGTGGCGCAGGTCCGCCAGGCTGCCGCTCTGCACCGAGCGCCCGGCGCGGATGATCGTGACCCGGTCGCAGAGCTTCTCGACCTCGGCCAGGATGTGGCTGGAGAGCAGCACGGTCGTCCCCCGCGCGGTGACCTCCTGCACGCACTGCTGGAACGCGAGCTCCATGAGCGGGTCGAGCCCGGAGGTCGGCTCGTCCAGGACCAGGAGCTCGACGTCGCTCGCGAGCGCGGCGACGAGCGCGACCTTCTGCCGGTTGCCCTTGGAGTAGGTCCGGGTCTTCTTGGTCGGGTCGAGGTCGAAGCGCTCGAGCAGCGCGGCCTTGCGCGCCGGGTCGAGCCGCCCACGCAGGCTCGCGAACAGATCGATGACCTCTCCGCCCGTGAGCTTGGGCCACAGGTTCACGTCGCCGGGCACGTAGGCCAACCGCCGGTGCAGGGCGACCGCGTCTGCCCACGGGTCCTCGCCGAGGAGCCGGGCGGTGCCGGAGTCGGCGCGCAGCAGTCCGAGCAGCACCCGGATGGTCGTGGACTTCCCGGCGCCGTTGGGGCCGAGGAACCCGTGCACCTCGCCGGGCGTCACGGTCAGGTCGAGCTCGTCCAGCGCGCGCACGGCGCCGAAGGACTTGGTCAGGGCTTGCACGTCGATGACAGGGGACATCGCACTCACGCTCTCGTGGGGTACCGCCGGGACAGGGTCGTCGGCGGGGCGAGCGGCTCCGCCGGGTCAGGCGCTGCGCGCAGCGTCGGGCGCCTCCGGCGGGTCGCACACGTAGAGCAGGTAGGCGTCGAGCATCGTGTTGTCCGTCATCAGGCCGTGCGTGAACAGCTCGACGGTCGGCAGCATCATCCGGTCCCGGTACCCGTGGAGCATCGAGACGACGTCGGTCGGGTCGGCGGGCGGGTTCAGCGTCATGTCCAGCAGCAGCGCGCCGAGCCCCTGCACGGTCAGGTAGCGGGCCCGCGCCTTCTCGTCCCGGCTCGGCCGCATCGTGCCGACGTCGACCGCCTCGGCGATGTAGACCTCGGCGTCCGCGATGAAGTGCTCGACGAAGTCCCGCGCCAGGTCCCCGCCCGCCTGGAGGCTCCGCAGCGCATACCCGACCAGCGGCGCGTACTCGTCCATGGACGCCAGCTGCAGCAGCACGTCCTGTGTGCTGCCCGCCCCCAGCGCCCGCTCCTTGGACTGCCGGATCTCCGCGAGGACGTGCGCGTCGCACGCCGCGCGCAGACCGTCCTTCGACCCGAAGTGGTGCAGGATCAGCGCCGCGCTCACCCCGGCGTCCTCGGCGATCACCCGCAGGCCCACGCCGAACCCCTCGCGCCCGTACCGGGCCACCGCGGCGTCGCGGATCCGCGTGCGCGCCGTCAGGTCGTCCGCCCGGGCCGTCCCTGCCATGCCACCCACACTAAACGTGCGTTCAGTCGGGGTGCAAGGAGATCTTCCGGCGAGCCACGGGCGGTCACGGTCTGGGCGCTGGCCGCCGTGCGTGGAGTTGCACCTTCCGTAGCGTCATGTGGTCTCGTGGACTCCCGTCCCGCCCCGCCGAGGAAGGCCAGCTCGTGCACTCGTCCTTCGTCCCGCCGCGCCGGGTCTTGATCGGTGACGCGGCTTCGTTCGTCGGCACCACGCCGCGGGCGATCCGTCACTACCACGAGATCGGCCTGCTCCCCGAGCCCGAGCGGGGCGGTGACGACCGCCGCCGCTACGGGTACGACGAGATGATCCGGCTGCTGTGGATCCGCAGGATGGCCGACGCCGGGATCGCCCTGGACGACATCCGTGACGCCTTCGCCGACACCGCTCCCACCGGTGCCGGCGGCGACCACGACGTCGCGGGCATCCTGGAACGGCTGGAGAGGACCCTCGTCGCCCGGGAAGCAGAGCTGCAGCGGCAGCGGACCGCCGTGCAGCGCATGCGCGCCGAAGGCAGCAGGATGGGGCTGCTCTCCGACGTGGTCACCAGCCGCCTCAGGGGACTGCCCGAGGGCTCGCTGCGCCAGGGGGACCTGGACACCCTGCTGGTCACCGAGCGGATCTTCGGCCCGCTCGGTGCGGCCGTCCAGGCCACCCGTTTCATCGCCCTGGCCACGCACCCGGACCTGCAGGAGGCGTCCGACCGCGTCGACGCCGCCGAGGAGGCACTCGACGACACGGTCGCCGTGGACGACCCCCGCGTGGCCCAGGTGGCTGCCGAACGGCACGCCTTCGAACGGGCGCTGCACGCCGTCATCGAGGAGTCCGGCCTCGCGGAGAGCGACGACGCGTTCCTCGACGCCTGGGAGGAGGTGCACCCGGATCCCGCTGACGACGGTGAGGACGACGCAGGCGACGGCCTCGGCGCGGGGCCCGGGTCCATGAGCGCGTTGGAAGCCAGCGGGAAGATGCCCTACGACTTCTCCCCGGCGCGCCTGCGTTGCATGGAGCTGGCCGAGGAGATGGCCGCCCACGAGTCACCCGCTTCCTGACCGAGGCCTGGGGTCCCGAGTCAGGACTGTTCAGGCCCGGAGGTGTGACGTCGGGTGCCAGGATCGGCTCATGGATGCGTTCGACGAGATCGCCGACGAGCGGCGGGCACTGGCGGAGCAGGTCGCCGCCCTGACCCCCGAGCAGCAGACGACCAGGAGCCTGTGCGAGGCCTGGAGCGTCCACGACGTGCTCGCACACCTGACCATGCCGTTGGAGGTGAGCACGCCCAGGGTCGTGCTGGCCGTCCTCCTGGCGGGCGGGAACTTCGACCGGGCGAACGAGCGAGTGACGCGGCGCCTCGCCAGACGTCCCTTCCACGAGATCGTCGAGGTGCTGCACCGCAAGGCGGGTGCCCGGTTCACCCCGCCGGGATCAGGTCCGGAGGCGCCCCTGCTGGACGTCCTGGTCCACGGCCTCGACGTCCGCTGGCCGCTGCAGCTGCACCGCGAGATCCCCGAACTGCGGCTGCGTAGCTCGCTGGACTTCCTCATGACGGCCCCCGCGGGCCTCGTGCCGAAGGGCGCGCTGGCTGGCCTGCGGTTCGAGGCGCAGGACATCGACTTCGCTCATGGTGAGGGTCCGGTGGTCAGCGGCACGGCGGAGACGCTGCTGCTCGCCTGCACCGGTCGGACCGCAGCTCTCGGTTCCCTCGTCGGCGAGGGCGTCCCCACTCTGCGCGATCGTCTGACGACGAGCTGACGACCGACGCCGGGGTGGACGGCGATGTGCCTCGGCGAACGGTCGAGCACGTGCCTGGCAGTCGGGCAGCCCCAGGGAGCTCACGCCCTGGGCCGACGCTCCTCACGCACAGCACCCGACGTCACGGGACCGCTGGGGTGAGGCGCATCGGGACGTGCGGGATGCCGTCTTCCTCGAAAGGGTCGCCGTGCGCGACGAAGCCGAACCGGGCGTACCAGTCTGCCAGGTGTGCCTGCGCATCGAGCACCACGAACGCCCCAGGGTCGAGCTCGGTGCACCGGTCGAGGGCCCGGCGCATGAGCTCGGAGGCGACACCGTGGGAACGGACACGAGCGGCGGTCGCCACGCGGCCCACCCGGAGCGCACCGTCGGGATCGCGCAGCACGCGCAGGGTCGCGACGACGTCCGGCCCGTCGGCGGCCCAGTGCTGTTCGGCGCCGTCCTCGACGTCGCGGCCGTCGAGGTCGGGGTAGGCGGCGCTCTGCTCGACGACGAACACGTCGACGCGCAGCCGAAGGATCCGGTAGAGGGTGAGGGGATCGAGCCGAGCCGCGGCCTCGCGGTGATAGGTCAGGAGCACCCACCGACGGTAACCCGCCGGCACCCGGCTCCGGCGCGGGCCGGTGCCGTCGCACGGCGCGGACCCCGGCCGGACGGTCAGGCCGCGTCGCGCGAGCGCAGCGCCTCGGGCAGCGGCTCGAGGTGGACGACGACGAGCCGCGACACCGCACGCGTCAGCACGACGTAGAGCCGGTGCAGCCCGCGGGCCTCCTCGGCGACGACCCGCGCCGGCTCGACCGCGACGACGTGGTCGTACTCGAGGCCCTTCGCCACGGACGCGGGCACGAGCGCGATCCGGCCGGTCGGCACCTCGGCGTCGGTCCGGTCCCACGCCAGCCCGGCCGTGTCGAGCGCCCGCGCCGCGTGCTGGACGAGCGAGTCCGGCACGATCAGCCCGACCGACCCCTCGAAGTCGAGCGCCGCCCGGCACTCCTCCGCGGCGCCGGCCACCAGGTCACCGACCTGCCGCACCCGCAGCGAGCCGTCATGCCGCAGCGAGGACGTCACCGGCAGGCCGGTCCCGAGCGACGGGACCAGCGCGTTCGCGTACTCCATGACGACGCGCGGCACGCGGAACCCGGTGGTGAGCGGGACGACCTCGGCGCCGGCCTTGTCGAGGTGCGTCAGCGTGTCGTGCCAGCTCCGGGCCGCCCACGGCGTCGTGCCCTGCGCGAGGTCGCCCAGCACGGTCACCGACCCGTGCGTGCTGCGGCGGGCGAGCGCCCGGCACTGCATGGGGGACAGGTCCTGCGCCTCGTCGACGATGAGGTGGCTGTAGCCGCGCGGCCGGTCGAGCAGCCCGGCGACCTCGTCGAGCAGCACCGCGTCGTGCTCGCTCCACCGCACGGCGCGGGGCGTGCGGGCCGGCTTCGCCCAGAGCAGCAGCTCCTGCTCGGCGTCGTCGAGGATGCCGTCGGCGGCTGCGGCGAGCGCGGCGCCGTCGGAGAGCAGCGCGTGCACCAGCGCCTCGGGGGTCGTCGCCGGCCACACCGCGTCGAGCGCCTGGGTGACCGGGCGGCTCCGGCTCGTGCTGCGGAACCACGACTCGCTCGGCGCCTCGGCGCTGCGGTTCTCGACCGTGCGCCTCAGCGCGGCCGCGATCCGTGAGCGCAGCCGCTCGCGCCCGCCACCGTAGGTCGTCGCCTGGGCGCGCGCCTCGGTGACGAGCTCGTCGAGCGCTGACGGGGAGAGCGTGTAGCGGTAGGAGCCGTGCGGGACGGTGACCGGTGCCGTCGCGGGCGCGACCCGGGACCACAGCGCCCGGTGGAGGACGGCCGCCAGGCGCACGTCGTGCTTGAGCACCGCGACCTCCGGCGCGTCCGTCGCGCCCACGTCGAGCGGGTAGAGGTCGCCGACGCTCACCTGCTCGGCGTCGAGCTCGCCGAGGGACGGCAGGACCTGCGCGATGTAGCGGATGAGCGTGCGGTTGGGCCCGACGATGAGCACGCCCGCGTGCTGCAGCCGCTGGCGGTGCGTGTAGAAGAGGAACGCCGCGCGGTGCAGGCCCACCGCCGTCTTGCCGGTGCCCGGGCCGCCCTGGACGCACAGCGACACCGACAGGTCGGCGCGCACGAGCTCGTCCTGCTCGGGCTGGATCGTCGCGACGATGTCGCGCATGGGCCCGACGCGGGGGCGCTCGATCTCGGCGGTGAGGATGCTGCTCGGGGCTCCGGACCTGTCCCCGGCGGCGCCGTCGGAGCTCGCAGACGCCGCCGCCCGGTCGAGGTGCTCGTCCTCGAGGCTCGTGAGCGCGCCGCCCGACGACCCGAACCGCCGCCGCGTCACGACGCCCTGCGGCTCGCGCGCGCTGGCCCGGTAGAACGCGCGCGACACGGGCGCGCGCCAGTCGAGCACGAGCGGGTGGCTCACGTCGTCGGTCACGTGCCGGCGGCCGATGTAGAACCGGGTGGAGTCGTCGGCCGCGTCCCCGCTGGGCTCCGCGAGGTCGAGCCGCCCGAAGAACAGGGGCGTGTCCTCGTCGACGGTGAGCTCCCGGACGCGCCGGACGAGCGCGACCCCGAGCCGCTCGGCGGCGTACGCGTCCCCGACCGTGCCGGCCCCGACCTCGAGCAGCGCCTCGGCCCGGTCCCGCATGCGCCCGAGCGCCGCGCGGGCGTCGGCGAGGTACCGGCGCTCGTCCTCGAGCTCGTCGACCAGGGCCGCCTGCGCGTCGGTCCCGGGCGGATTCACGTCCGGCAGGCTACCGCTCCCCGGCGGCCGCCCTCGGGCCGCGTGCGGTGCCCGCCCGGCACGACGTCGACGTGGGGCGCGACGACCCGCCCAGCGCCTCGTCGCGTGCCCGTCGCCCCGCGACCGCCCCTCGGCGGCAGCGTCCCGGGGTGGACCGGGCCGCGCGGCGGGTCTCGTCGCGCGGCGGGCCGGACGTCAGCGGGCCGGTGGGGTCGCCGCCGCAGCCGCCTTCGCCGCCGCCGGCAGCGCGTCGATGACCCGGTTGACCGCGTCGTCGTCGTGCGCGGCCGAGACGAAGAACGCCTCGAAGCCCGACGGCGGTGCGTACACCCCGTGGTCGAGCAGCGCGTGGAAGAACGCTGGGTAGCGCCACGACTCGCTGGCCTGGACCTGGGCGTAGTCGCGCGCGCCGTGCTGGGCGGCGTCCTCGCCGAAGAACGTGCTGAACAGGTTCCCGGCCCACTGCACGACGTGCGGGACGCCCTCGGCGGCGAGCGCCTGCGTCAGCGCGCCGCGCAGCACCCCGGCGACGGTGTCGACCCGGCCGTAGACCGCGGTGTCCGCCGCGCGCAGCGTGGCGAGCCCGGCGGCGGTGGCGACCGGGTTCCCCGAGAGCGTGCCCGCCTGGTAGACGGGGCCCATCGGGGCGAGCCCCTCCATGACGTCGCGCCGGCCGCCGACCGCGGCGACGGGCAGCCCGCCGCCGACGACCTTGCCGAACGTGAGCAGGTCCGGGTCCCAGCCCTCGACCGAGCCCTCGAGCCCCCACCAGCCCGACGGGCCGACGCGGAAACCGGTCAGCACCTCGTCCTGGATGAGCAGCGCGCCGTGCTCGTGGGCGATCCGCGACAGCGCCTTGTTGAAGCCGGGCAGCGGCGGGACGACGCCCATGTTCGCGGGCGCCGCCTCGGTGATGACGGCGGCGATGGTCTCGCCGTGCTCGGCGAACGCGGCCTCGACGGCGGCGAGGTCGTTGTAGGGCAGCACGATCGTCTCGGCGGCGACCGCGGCGGTGACACCGGCCGAGCCGGGCAGCGCGAGCGTCGCGAGGCCGGAGCCGGCGGACGCCAGGAGCGCGTCGACGTGCCCGTGGTAGCAGCCGGCGAACTTGATGATGCGGTCGCGGCCGGTCGCGCCGCGCGCGAGCCGGATCGCGGTCATCGTCGCCTCGGTGCCCGTCGAGACGAGCCGCAGCCGCTCGACGGCCGGGACCCGGTGGCGGATCTCCTCGGCGAGCTCGACCTCGGTGAGCGTCGGGGCGCCGAACGACAGCGCCCGGTCGGCGGCGGCGTGCACCGCGTCGAGCACGGCCGGGTGCGCGTGGCCCAGGATCGCCGGGCCCCACGAGCACACGAGGTCGACGTACTCGCGCCCGTCGACGTCCGTGATGTGCGGGCCCTTGGCCGACGCGATGAACCGCGGGGTGCCGCCGACGACCCCGTACGCGCGGACCGGCGAGTTCACACCCCCCGGGATGACGCCGCGTGCACGCGCGAAGTACCGCTCGGAGGTCTCCGGCGTGTGCCCGCTCATCTGTTCTCCTCCTGCAGCCATCCGGCCAGCTCCACCGCCCAGTACGTCAGGACATGATCGGCACCCGCACGCCGGATGCTGAGCACCGACTCCGTCACGGCGCGCCGGCGGTCGATCCAGCCGTTCGCCGCGGCCGCCTCGACCATCGCGTACTCGCCGGACACCTGGTAGGCCGCGACCGGCACGGTCGACATCGCGGCGACGTCCGCGAGCACGTCGAGGTAGGCCAGCGCGGGCTTGACCATGACGACGTCGGCGCCCTCGGCGATGTCCACCAGGACCTCGCGCGCGGCCTCCCGGCGGTTGGCCGGGTCCATCTGGTACGTCCGCCGGTCGCCCTCGAGCGTCGACTCCACGGCCTCGCGGAACGGTCCGTAGAACGCCGACGCGTACTTCGCGGCGTACGCGAGCACCGCGGTGTCCAGGAAGCCCTCGCCGTCGAGCGCGTCCCGCACGACCGCGACCTGACCGTCCATCATCCCGCTGAGCCCGACGAGGTGGGCGCCCGCCCGGGCCTGCGCGAGCGCCATCTCCGCGTACCGCACGAGCGTCGCGTCGTTGTCGACGGCGCCCGACGCGGTCAGCACGCCGCAGTGCCCGTGGTCCGTGAACTCGTCGAGGCACAGGTCCGCCTGCACGACGAGCGCGTCCCCGACCTCGGCGGCGACGTCCGCGATCGCGACGTTGAGGATCCCGTCGGGATCGGTGGCCCCGGTGCCCGTCGCGTCGCGGCGCTCGGGGACGCCGAACAGCATCACGCCGCCCAGCCCGGCCTCGGCGGCCTCGACGGCGGCGCGGCGCAGCGAGTCGCGCGTGTGCTGCAGCACGCCGGGCATCGACGTGAGGGGTCGCGGCTCGGTCAGCCCCTCCTTGACGAACACGGGCAGCACGAGCTCGGCGGGGTGCACGCGCGTCTCGGCGGCCAGCCGGCGCATCGCGGGGCTCTGGCGCAGGCGGCGCAGGCGCGTGCGGCCGGGGGTCGGCACGGCGCGAGCGGGGGTGGAGGGGACGGCCGGGATCGTCGGCTGGGTCATGCGGTCACCTCGGGTGACGGGGAGTCGGTCGGTCGGCTGGGGGTGGGCGGTACCGCGAGCTCGGGCTCCGGCGCGGCCCGTGCGCGCACGAGTGCGGCGACGAGTCCGGCCGGGGTCTGCTCCTCGGCGACCGCGTCGACGCGCAGCCCGAGGCGCGCCGCCTCGGCGGCGGTCGACGGGCCGATGCAGCAGACGAGCGTGTCGGCGGGCGGCTCACCGAGCAGGTCGAGGAGGTTCCGGGCGGTGCTGCCGGACGTCAGCAGCACCGCGCCGAGCCGCCCGGCGGTCCAGTCCTCGTGCACCCCGGGGTCGGGGTCCGGCCCGCGCACCGTCCGGTACGCGACGACGTCGTCGACCTCCCACCCGCGGGCACGGAGCCCGGTCGTGAGCGTCGGTGCGGCGAGGTCGGCGTGCGGGACGAGCACGCGCCCGGGGTCGTGCTCGGCGGCGTGCGGCTCGGAGGAGCCGCCGTCACCCGGGTCGCCGGCCGGCGGCAGGGCCGGCCAGACGGCAAGCAGCGTCGCGGCCGACGAGGAGCCCGACGGCACGAGGTCCACCTCGACGCCCTCGGCGCGCAGCGCCCGCGCGGTGGCGGGCCCGACGGCGGCGACGCGCGTGCCCTGCACGAGCTCGGCGAGCGGCGTCCCGACCTCCTCCGCGCGGTCCACGAGCACCGGCACGGCCGCCGCGCTCGTGATCGCGAGCCACGTGTACCAGCGCGAGCCGAGCGCGAGCAGCAGGTCGTCGAGCTCGGTCGGGTCCTCGGGCGGGACGGTCTGGATCAGCGCGACCGGCACGGGCCCGGCGCCCGCGGCCCGCAGCGCGATGACGAGCGGGTCGGCGCCGTCGTCCGCGCGCGGCACGAGCACCCGGACGCCCGCGAGGGGTCCGGCGAGGCGCGCCGGGTCGACGTCGGAGCGCAGGACCCCGTCGGGGATGCGGCCCGGCATCAGCGGGGACCGAGCTCGGCGAGGCCGGCCGCGCCCGCGTCCAGGAGCTCCTCCGCGAGCGTGCGGCCCAGCGTCTCCGCGGCGGCGTGGCGCTCGGGGTCGACGTGCCCGACGAGGCGCCCGGTGCCGCGCGGGTCCGCCGGCACGTCGGTCACCGAGTCGACGGTGGGCGACTCCGGCGCGAGCGTGGCGCGGGCCGAGCGGCGCAGCTGCTGCGAGCCGTCGGTGCGGACCACGACCGCGTCGAGCGTGAGCACGTGACCGGGCGCACCGTCGAGCCGCGCGTCGGCCGCGGCCGGGTCGTCCGTCGGGGCGGCGTCGAGGCGGGCCAGCGCGCCGACGGGGGCCGCGCAGCCGGCCTCGAGGTGCCCGAGCAGCGCACGCTCGGCGGCGACCGCGAGGCGCGAGGCCGGGTCGTCGAGCGCGGCGAGCGCGGCGGCGAGCTGCGGGTCGGTGACGCCCGCGCGGACCTCCACGGCGAGCGCGCCCTGCCCCGCGGCCGAGGTCATGACGGCGGGGTCGAGCTCCTGCGTGACCGCGTCGAGCCGGCCGAGACGGGCGAGCCCGGCGCGCGCGAGCACGACCGCGTCGAGGTCGCCGGGGGCGACGCGGCGCAGGCGGGTGTCGACGTTGCCGCGGATGTCGACGACGTCGAGGTCCGGCCGGGCGGCCCGGAGCTGCGCGGCGCGGCGCGGGGACCCGGTGCCGACGCGTGCGCCGGGCGGCAGCGTCGCGAGCGTCCACCCCTCGCGCGCGCACAGCACGTCGCGCGGGTCCTCGCGGGGCGGGACCGCGCCGAGCACGAGCCCGTCGGCCGGGCCGGTCGGGAGGTCCTTGAGCGAGTGGACGGCGACGTCGCACCGGTCGTCCAGCAGCGCGTCGCGCAGCGCGGTGACGAAGACGCCCGTCCCGCCGAGCGTCGCGAGCGAGCCGGTGAGCCGGTCGCCCTCCGTGCGGACGTGCACGATCTCGACGTCGAAGCCGCCGAGCCGGGCCAGCGCGTCGGCGACGTGCCCGGTCTGGGTCAGCGCCAGGGTGCTCGCGCGCGTGCCGATACGAACGGTCGAGGGCATGGCTCCAGTGTCGTCCACCCGGCGGGGGTTGTCGAAAAGTGGGGGCGACCGTGCGCTGCCGGCGAAATCCCGCGGGGCCGTCGCCGCATTTTCGCGAGAAATGTGACCTGTTCCTGACCCACTGTCAGAACAGTTCCCGTCGACGCCAGTGTGGCACGCGTCACGCCTTTTCGGTGATCCCATTCCCCAGCAGCGACCGCGCGGCGCGCCGGGCGTCCGGCACGACCGACGCCAGCCCGTTCCCGGCGACCCACGCCCCGCACACCGCGACCCCCGGCAGGCCCTCGACGGCGGTCCGGACGCGCGCGACGACGTCCCGGTGCGCCGCGCTCGGCCGCGGCAACGACTGCGACCACGCGACCCGGGCCGTGCCCCGCACCTGCTCGGGTCGCAGCGGCACCCCGAGCAGCGTCGAGGCGTCGCGCAGCGCGAGGGCGGCGAGCGCGGCGGGGTCGAGATCACGGGGGTCGTCGGCCAGGGGCCCGGTTGTGCGGTCGGCGACCCCGTAGGACAGCCGCACGACGTGGCGCCCGGGACCCGCCGCGCGCGCGACCCACACCCACTTCGCGGACGCGTGCGTGAGCGCCTTCGCGCGCACACCGGGCACGTCGGGCGTCACCAGCACGCCCGTGCCGCGCGGCGCGGCGTCGAGCTCCGGGGCGTCCAGCACGAGCGTCGCGAGCACCACGTCGGCGCCCGCGTCCGGCCGGTGGCCCGCGAGCTCCGGCGCCAGGCCGGCTGCGAGCAGCTCGGGGCCGGCGGGCGTCGCGAGCACGAGCCGGGCGGTGCTCACCGGCGGCTCCCCGCGGAGCGCGACCTCGAAGCAGGTCCCCCCGGAGCCGGCACCCGTGGTCTTTCCGGCGTCGGAGGCGTCGTCCGTGGCGGCTGCGCCGGAGCCGGCCGCGCGTCGCTGCGCGACCGGCGGGTCCTGGCCGTGCGCGTCGGCGCCGGTGGGCCCGTCGCCCCCCGCGCCGGCCCGCCGCACCGCCGTCACGTCCGCCCCCGTCCGCACGACCCCACCGTGCGCGACGACCTCCGCGACGAGCGCGTCGACGAGCACGTGCATGCCGCCGTCGAACGACGCGACCGCCGACCCGGCCGGTGCCAGGGCGCGCAGCCGCCGCACCGCGCCCCCGAGCGACCCCTCGCGGGCGAGGGCCGCACGCAGCCCGGGCGACGCGGAGTCGGCCGCGAGGTCGTCGGGGTCGGCCGCCATGACGCCGGCGACGACGGGGCGCACGAGGCGGTCGAGCACGCGCCGCCCGAACCGCGCCCGCACGAGGGCGCCGAGGGTGGCGGCGTCGCCCCGGGGCGCCCACCAGGCGGGCAGGACCCGGTCGAGGCTCGCCCGCAGGGCGCCCGCCCGCCCGATCGTGCGGCGCACGTCCTCGGCCCACGGGTCGGCCGGGATGCCGAGGTGCCCCGCACGCGGCAGCGGGCCGGCGAGCCCCGGGAGCTGCACCCACGCACCGAGCGGCTCCGGGAGGACGACGCGCGACGTCAGCCCGAGCTCGGCGGCGAGCTCGGCGACCGTCCCGCCGCGCGTCGCGAACGACTCGGCGCCGGTGTCGAGCACGAGCCCCGCGACCTCGTGCGCGCCCACCGCGCCGCCGGGTGCCGGCCCTCGCTCCAGGACCAGCACCGCGACCCCGGCGCGCGCGAGCTCACGTGCGGCGACCAGCCCCGCCACGCCCCCGCCGACGACGACGGCGCCCCAGGTCGGGGGAGGCGCCCCGGAGCCGTCGTCGGCTGCGTGCGCGGCGGCGGGACGCGGGCCGGTGACCGCCCCGGGCTCACCGGCGACGTCCCCGTGCCCGGTCCCCGCCGACCCGTCGCGCCGCACGACGACGCCCCTCAGAGGGAGTGCACGAGCTCGACGACCCGGGTCAGCACGTCCGGGTCCGTCTCGGGCGGCACGCCGTGGCCGAGGTTGACGACGTGCGCGGGCGCGACGGACCCGCGGGCGACGACGTCCCGCACGTGCGCCTCGAGCACCGGCCACGGCGCGCCGAGCAGCGCGGGGTCGATGTTGCCCTGCAGCGGCGTGCGCCCGCCGAGCCGGCGGTTGGCCTCGTCGAGCGGGACCCGGTAGTCGACGCCGACGACGTCCGCGCCGACGTCCCGCATCGCCGCGAGCAGCTCGCCCGTCCCGGTCCCGAAGTGCACGGTCCGTACGCCGAGCCCACCGACGTACGCGAGCGCGCGGGCCGACGACGGCGCGGCGTGCTGGGTGTAGTCGGCGAGCGAGAGCGATCCCGCCCACGAGTCGAAGAGCTGCGCGGCGCTGGCCCCGGCGAGAACCTGGGCCCGCAGGAACGCCCCCGTGACGTCCGCGGCCCACTCGGTGAGCTGGCGCCACGTGTCGGGGTCCGCGTGCATGAGCGTGCGCGCGCCGAGGTGGTCCCGCGACGGGCGGCCCTCGACGAGGTAGGCGGCGAGCGTGAACGGCGCGCCCGCGAAGCCGATGAGCGGCGTCGACCCGAGCTCGGCGACCGTCAGCGCCACGCCCTCGCTCACGGGCGCGAGCGCCTCGGCGGTCAGCGGACCGGCGTCGCGCAGCCGGGCGACGTCGTCGGCGGTCCGCACCGGCGAGCCGAGCACGGGCCCGACGCCGGGCTCGATGTCGACGTCGACCCCCGCGAGGCGCAGCGGCACCACGATGTCCGAGAAGAAGATGCCCGCGTCGACGCCGTGCCGCCGGACCGGCTGCAGGGTGATCTCCGAGGCCAGCTCGGGCCGCAGGCACGCGTCGAGCATCGCGACGCCCTCCCGGACCCGCAGGTACTCGGGCAGGGACCGGCCGGCCTGCCGCATGAACCACACCGGCAGCCGCTCGGGGCGGCGACCGGAGAATGCGCTCACGAGCGCGGAATTCGTGGTGCGGCCGTCCACGAGCGGGTGTGTCGAGGGGAGAGTCACCCCTCGATTGTGCCGGACATTCCCGAGGGTGATTCAATCGTGACTCGTGGTGCTGCTGTCATTGATCGCCAGCCACCACGACCTCGACCTCTCGGTGCTGGAACGGCTCTCAGCCGACACGCATGCGGTCGGACGCGAGATCGTGGCCGGCTGCCCCGCCGTGTCCGGTGCCGTCGTGCTCGCGACGTGCAACCGGTTCGAGCTGTACCTCGACGTCGACGACGCCGAGGCGCTCGACCACGCCCGGTCCGGTGCGGCGCGGGTCGTGGCGGCCCGCTCCGGCTACGCGCCCGAGCGCGTCGCGGGCCAGGTCCACGCCGCCACGGGCGCCGAGGTCGCCGAGCACCTGTTCTCCGTCGCGTCCGGCCTCGAGTCGATGGTCGTGGGGGAGCGCGAGATCGCCGGTCAGGTCCGCCGTGCGCTCACGGCGGCCCGGCGCGACGGCACCACGACCTCGGCGCTCGAGGCCCTCTTCCAGGCGGCCTCCCGCGCCTCCCGGGCGGTCGGTGCGACCACCGGGCTCGGCGCCGCCGGGCGGTCGGTCGTCTCGGTCGCGCTCGACCTCGTCGAGGACGGCCTGCCGGCCTGGCCCGACGTCCGGTGCGTGCTCATCGGCACCGGCTCCTACGCCGGCGCGAGCCTCGCCGCCCTCAAGGCGCGCGGGTGCGGCGAGGTCCGCGTGTACTCGGCGAGCGGCCGGGCACGCGCGTTCGCGACCGCCCGCGGCGTGCGCGCGGTGACGAGCCAGGACCTGCACGACGAGCTCGCGGACGTCGACCTCGTCGTCGCGTGCAGCGGCGCGGCCGGGGCGGTCCTCGAGGTCGAGGCGCTCGCCGCCGCGCGGGCGGGCGTCGACCGTCCGCTCGCCGTCGTCGACCTCGCGCTGCGGCACGACGTCGACCCCGGCGTGGGCGACCTGCCGGGCGTCCGCCTCGTGAGCCTGACCACCGTCGCCGAGTACGCGCCCGACGAGCACTCCGCCCCGGTCGAGGCCGCGCGCGCGATCGTCGAGCGGACCGCCGCGGAGTTCGATGCCGAGCGGCGCGTGCGCGAGTGGAACCCCGCGGTCGTCGCGGAGCGCCGGCGCGTGCTCGGCGGGCTCGACCAGGCGCTCGTGGACGGCGCCGAGCAGGCCGAGGCGATGGCGGCGGCGTGGGCCCTGGCCCGGGCGGCGGTCCGGCTCGACGCGCGGTCGCGGTCGGTCGCCGCGGTGGAGCGGGCGGACGTGTCGGACCCTGCGGTGGTGTCGGACCCTGCGGTGGTGCCGGACCCGGCGGACGCCTCGCACCCGGCGTACCCGGCGGCCGGGACGGTGACCGACGACGGCGAGCCCGACGTCGCGCCCTACGTGGCGGTCGCCCTCGACGAGCGGGCCGCGCGCTCGCTGCGCCGGCGGACCCGCGCCGCGCTGCACGGGCCGACCGTCCGCGCGCGCGAGGCCGCACGTGCGGGGGACGAGGTGGCGTACCGGGCGGCGCTCGCCGAGCTCGCCGCGATCCCGGTGCCGGACGTGTCGGGGGTCTTCCGCCCGCAGGTGGCGTCGGCCTGAGCCGGATGCCGGGTCGGAGCCGGTAGCCCGCGGAGCCGGTGCGCGCCCGGTGGGTTCCGGTGCCAGCCTGCGCGCGAGCCCTCCTGGCGACGTCCACGTACGGGTACGTGAGTCGCGGGGTCCCGGACAACGAGGTGCGCGCCGGGCCTGAACGGGGGGGAGTCAGGCCCGGCGCGCGGTTCGGGGGTGCGGCGTGAGCCGCTAGACGAACGCTCTCATGCCCACGCGCGCTGTGCGGGGCCGGGCGCCCAGGTCGCGGGGACGACCTGGTTTGTCTGGATATCTGTCAGTTCAGCAGCATAGACGATCGCCTCGTAGACGCCAGCCTCGATGCGGTCGAGCCGCAGGCGCTCGGCGCGCTCGATGTCGTCGCCGAGGTGCGAGATGCGGGCGACGACGTAGCGCTGGGCGTCCTGCCACTGGTCGACGACGCGGACCTCGAGCCCGTTCCAGCGCGCCGTCAGGTCGAGCTCGAACAGCTCGCTGACGTCCTCGCGCGGGACCCGGCGGAACCAGCGGCCCGAGGGCGCCTGCTGGAAACCGGTCTCGGACAGCGGCGGGTTCGCGAGCGCCAGGGTGACCGTCCGGCCCTCGTCGATGACGTCGGCCTCGAGGTAGGCGCCGTGCCACTTGGCGACGGGGCCGACGCAGCGGGACAGCGACGCGAGCGCGGGGCGGTGGGCGCCGATCTGCGTGACGCTCCAGCCGGTGCCGACGTCGCCGTAGCGGCCGAGGAGGATCGAGGTGCCGTCCGCGAAGACGCGGACGAGCTCGGCGCCCGGGGGGATGCGGGAGTGGCGGAGCCACCACAGCGGGACGATGTAGCCCGGCACGTCGCGGTACTGGAGCTGCGGCGAGGACTCGAACCGCAGGACGTCGATCGACGGTGCGTACGGGCTGAACGGCGTCCCCGGGTACCCGAGGCCGTGGACCTCGAAGAGCTGCGCGGGGGTCGTGGCGAACGCCACGTCGTCGGCGCGGACCACGTAGCCAGCCACCCGGTCGTGACCGACGCTCAGGTGAGCGCGAGTCAGTGCGGGGGTGATCGCCTTCTGCATGAGCGTCACGTGGGCAACCTCGCCGAGAATCGGATGTAACCGGACGAACCGGATCGAGTCACGATTGTGCAGGCGAACCGGTCGGTTGTCCAGGTTTCACCCATTCGCTCTAGCCCGTCAGATGGCGCTCAGCGGCGGGCTGTGTCCTCGCAGAACGGGTCGAACACCAGGTGAGAGGGCTCTCACATGCCCTGACCTGCGACGATGTCGACCGTTCGGTCAGTCGTCCAGGTAGGTGACGAGCTGCGCGGCCAGGCCGGTGTAGGTCGCCGGGGTGAGGGCGGCGAGGCGCGCGGCGACGTCGTCGGGCAGCCCGAGGCCCGCGACGAAGGTCCGCATGTCCTCCGCGGTGAGCCGGCGACCCCGCGTGAGGTCCTTGAGGCGCTCGTACGGGTTCTCCATCCCGGCGACCCCGGCGACCGCCGCGGCCCGCATCGCGGACTGCACCGGCTCGCCCAGCACCTCCCAGTTGGCGTCGAGCTCGCGCTCGAGGCGCTCCCGGTCCACCGCGAGGCCGCCGAGGCCGCGGCGCACGTTGTCGATCGCGAGCAGCGAGTGCCCGAACGCCGGGCCGATGTTGCGCTGCGTCGTGGAGTCGGTGAGGTCGCGCTGCAGCCGCGACGTCACGAGCGTCGAGGCGAGCGTGTCGAGCAGCGCGCTCGACAGCTCGAGGTTGGCCTCGGCGTTCTCGAAGCGGATCGGGTTGACCTTGTGCGGCATCGTGGAGGACCCGGTCGCCCCGGCCACGGGGATCTGCACGAAGACCCCGTTCGAGATGTACGTCCAGACGTCGGTCGCGAGGTTGTGCAGCACGCGGTTGAACCGCGCGAGGTCGCTGTACAGCTCGGCCTGCCAGTCGTGCGACTCGATCTGCGTCGTCAGCGGGTTCCAGGTGAGGCCCAGGTGCTCGACGAACGTGCGGCTCACCTCGGGCCAGTCCGCGCCGGGGACGGCGACGACGTGCGCGCCGAACGTGCCCGTCGCGCCGTTGAGCTTGCCCAGGAACTCGGCGCCCTCGATGCGGCGGAGCTGGCGGCGGAGGCGGTGCGCGAGGACGGCGAGCTCCTTGCCGAGCGTCGTCGGCGTCGCGGGCTGGCCGTGCGTGAGCGCGAGGAGCGGGACCTCGGCGTGCTCGCGCGCCAGGGCGGTGAGCTGGTCGACGAGCGCGCGGGCGGCGGGCAGCCAGACGCGCTGGACGGCGCCGCGGACCATGAGGGCGTAGCTGAGGTTGTTGACGTCCTCGCTCGTGCATCCGAAGTGCACGAGCTCGCTCAGCGCCGGCAGGACCGTGCCCTCGCCGAGCACCGACGGTGCCGCGGCGATGCGCTCCTTGAGGAAGTACTCGACGGCCTTGACGTCGTGGACCGTCACGCGCTCGATGGCGGCGAGCTCCTTGACGTCCGCGGCGCCGAAGTCCGTGACGACCGCGCGGAGGTACGCGATGTCCGCGTCCGACGGCGCCGGGGCACCGGGCAGGACCTGCTGCGTCGCGAGGTGCACGAGCCACTCGACCTCCACGTGCACCCGCTCGCGGTTGAGCGCCGCCTCGGACAGGTGGTCGACGAGCGGGGCGACCGCCGCGCGGTACCGGCCGTCGAGCGGGCCGAGCGCGATCGGCGGCTGCACCTCGGCGAGCGAGGTCCGGGCGTGAGGCGTCGAGGCGTCAGCGGGCATGCGGCCCATCATCCCAGAGCAGCGCGGTGCCGGACCGTGGCATCCGCTCCCAGAGACGCGTCAGTAGGGTGGGCGCGCACCGCCCGCGCGAGGCCGAGGAGGGTCATGGGGACGCCGCCGATGCCGTCGTCCGGGCGCGCCGCCCGCCGCGTCGCTCCCGTCGTGGTGCTCGTCGTCGGCGTGGTGCTCGCCGCAGCCGCCGCCGGGCCCTGGACCGTGACCGGCCGGCCCACGGCGTGGGAGCTGGTCCCGCTGCCCGAGCCGCCGCCCGAGCGGCCGCTCCCGACGACGCCGCCGCTCGACCTCCAGCCCGGAGCCCTCCCGTCGGGGCTCGTGAGCGCGACCGGGCGGGTGGTCGCCGTCCTCGGGGTGCTCGCGCTGCTCGTGGTGCTGGCGCTGCTCGTGCGGCGTGCGCTCGCGGCCCTCGCGCGCCGGGGTGCGGTGCCCGAGGGTGCCGCACCGGCGACCGCTGCGGTGGACCTCGTCGAGGGCGTGACCGTGCCGCAGCTGCGCGAGGGGGTCGCGGCCGCCGGCCGCCGGCTCGACGAGGACGTGCCGCCGGGGGACGCGGTCGTCGCCGCGTGGGTCGCGCTCGAGCAGGCAGCCGCCACGACCGGCATCGTGCGCGAGCGCTCGACGACCGCCACGGAGCTCACGGTCGAGGTGCTCGGCACCACGCGGGCCGACCCCGCCGCGACCCGCACGCTGCTCGACCTCTACCTCGCCGCGCGGTTCAGCGCGCACCCGGTGACGGCGGCGGACGTCGCGGCGGCGCGGCGCTGCCTCGACGTGCTCGCCGACGGGCTCGCGCACGGCGCGCGGCAGGGGCTGCGGCGCGGCAGCGGGGACGACGGGGCCGGGACGGGGCACGACGAGGCCGGCTCACGGCACGACGATGCTCGTGCCGAGCGCGGTGGGGCCCCGACCGGGACGGCGACCGGGCGCGACCCCGGGGTGCCGGCATGAACGACGTGCACGCCGGGCTGCTTGGCGACGACCGGGCCGCACGTGCCGCACGCGCCGCGCGCCGCCGGGCCGCGGTCGAGGGCGTGCGCGGTCCGGTCCTGGGGGCGCTCGTGTGCGGCGTGGTCGTGGGCGCGGTCGCCTGGCTCGTCGGGATGCACGCGCTCCACGCGGTGCTCACGGGTCTCGGCGCCGTCGGGCTCGCGCTCGTCGGCGCGACGTTCGACCCGCGGCCCGACGAGCGCTGGTCGCGCGAGCCCTCGCCCGACCGGCACGGCGCACGCACCGAGCTCGCGCACCTGTCCTGGACGATGCGCGGGCGCGACGGCCGGGTCGGCGAACGCGTCGTGCAGCGCCTGCGCCGGACGGCGACGAGCCGCCTCGCGCGCGTCGGGCTCCGGCTCGACGACCCCGAGGACGACGCGCGCGCCGCCGAAATGCTCGGGCCCAGAGCGTGGTCGACCCTCCACCCGGCCGCCGGGCGGATGCCGCGGTTCGCGGACGTCGAGCACACGGTCGCGCGCCTCGAGGCGCTCGTGCCCGCCGGCCCGCCCGCGGCCGCCCGCCCGACCGCCGACCGGCCGGCAGCCGACCGGCCCGCAGCCGCCCGGCCCGCGCCCGCCGAGCCCGAGGCTGCCCGGTCCACGGTCACCGACCCGCCCTCAGCCACCCGCCCGTGACCCCGCCCCCCGACGTCGGAGGACCCATGACCACGCCCGCCCCGCTGTCCGTCACCGAGGTCGCCGAGCGCAGCGACGCCGTCCTCGCGGAGGTCCGGACCGTCGTCGTCGGCATGCAGGACGCGCTGCGCACCGCGCTCGCGGCCGTGCTCGCGGGCGGCCACGTGCTCTTCGAGGACGTGCCCGGGCTCGGCAAGACCCTCGCGGCGCGCAGCCTCGCGAGCGCGCTCGGCCTCGACTTCCGGCGCGTGCAGTGCACCCCGGACCTGCTCCCGTCCGACATCACCGGGTCCAGCGTGTTCGACCCCGCGACCGCGTCGTTCGCGTTCCGGCCCGGGCCGGTGTTCGCGGGGCTGCTGCTCGCCGACGAGATCAACCGCACCGCACCCAAGACGCAGTCGGCGCTGCTCGAGGCGATGGCCGAGCGGCAGGTCACCGTCGACGGCGAGACGCACCGGCTGCCCGAGCCGTTCCACGTCATGGCGACGTCGAACCCGGTGGAGTACGAGGGCACGTACCCGCTGCCCGAGGCGCAGCTCGACCGGTTCATGGTGCGCCTCGCGGTCGGCTACCCCGGGCGCGACGCCGAGACCGACGTGCTGCTGCGCCGGCTCGACCGCCGCCACGAGGCCGCGCCGGTCCGCACGGTCGTCGACGCCCCGACGCTGCTCGCGATGCAGGCCGGCGTCGAGGCCGTCCCGGTCGACGCGGACGTGGTGCGCTACTGCGTCGACCTCGCCGCAGCGACTCGCGAGCACCCCGCGGTGGAGGTCGGGGCGTCGCCGCGCGGGTCGCAGGCGCTGCTGCTCGTCGCGCGCGCGCTCGCGGTGCTGTCCGGCCGGGACTTCGTCGCGCCCGAGGACGTCAAGGCCGTCGCGGTGCCCGCGCTCGCGCACCGGCTGACCCTCACACCGCAGACGTGGGCCGCCGGCGTCCAGCCGCAGGACGTCGTGCGGGAGCTGCTCGAGCGGGTCGCGGGCCCGACGACGGCACGCGCGGGGGCGGTGCGCGCGGGTGCGGGGGCGGCGTGAGCGAGCCGCCCGCCGGTGACCCGTGGCCGCGCACGAGCGCCTGCGCGATCGGGCTCACCGCCGGGCTGCTCCTGCTGCTCGTCGGTGCGCTCGCCGGCCGGCCCGACGTGGCCCTGGTCGCCGCGGCCCCGCTGGTGGGCGCGGCGTGGGACCTCGCCCGCCGGCCCGGGGGATCCGTGCGCGCGAGCGTCCGGCCGGCCGACGAGGCGCAGACCGGCGGTGAGCTGCGCTCGGTGCTGCGCGTCGAGGGGCCGCCGGGGACCGACGCGGCGCTGCTGCGCGTGCGACGCCCGGGCTCGCGGACCGTCGAGGTGCTCGTCCGCGTGACCGGGACCCGCGAGGTCCCGGTCGCGGTGCGGACCGTGCGGACCGGTCCGCAGGAGCTCGCGCACGCCGACGTGCAGGCGTTCGGGGTCGGCCTCGCGACGATCGCCGACCCGGTGCGCACCGAGCCGCACAGCGTGATGGTGCTCCCGGCGCCGCGACCGCTCGGTGCGCTGCCGCTGCCGTGGCGGCTGCGCGGGCTCACGGGCGCGCACGAGTCGCGGCGGCCCGGGGACGGCGGGGGGCTGCGCGACGTGCACCCGTTCTCCGCGGGCGACCGGCTGCGGCGCATCGACTGGCGGGTCACGGCCCGCCGCGCGCCCGACCTGTCCGAGCTGTACGTGCGGCGCTCCTACGCGCTCGCCGAGGCGGTCGCGATGCTCGTGGTCGACTCCCGCGACGACGTCGGGCCCGACCCGGCGACGTGGGGTGGCCTGCGTCCGGTGCGGCCCGAGGACGCCACGTCGCTCGACGTCGCACGGGAGGCCGCCGCGTCGGTCGCGCAGCAGCTCGTGGCCGCGGGGGACCGTGTCGGGCTCGACGACCTGGGTGTCCGGCGCCGGCCCGTGGCGCCCGGTGGGGGTCGGCGCCAGCTCGCGCGCATCGTGCACAGCCTCGCCCTCACGCGCCCCGAGGGGGACCCGCGCACCCGGGTCCGCCCGCCGCAGCTGCCGTCGGGTGCGCTCGTCGTGGTGTTCTCGACGTTCCTCGACGACGACGCCGCGCAGGCCGCCGCGTCGTGGCGGCGGTCGGGGCACCGGGTCGTCGCGGTCGACGTGCTGCCGCGCGGGCGGGAGACGACGCTGAGCGATCAGGAGCGCCTCGCGCTGCGGCTCGTCAGCATCGAGCGGTCGGACCGGCTCGCGGCGCTGACCGCCGCCGGGGTCGAGCTCGTGGCATGGGCCACCGGTGACCCGTGGGTCGACCTCGGGCAGCTGGCGCGGCAGTCCCACCGGCGCCCGGGCGTGGGGGCCGGGCGGTGAGCCGGCTCGCAGAGACGCTGACGACGGGATGGCGTCGGCCGCCGACGCCGCGCGCGGGCCTGGCGGCGTGGCGGTCGTCACGGCACGAGCGCGTGCTCGTCGACCTCGGGGCGACGGTGCCCGGGGGAGTGCTGCGCGGCGCCCTGGCGGTGCTCGGTGCGCTGGTCGTGGCGCTGTCCGGGCTCGCGGACGTGGGGACGGGCGGGCTGCGGGTGCCTCTGCTGGCCGTGGCCGTCGGGTGCGTGGCGCTCACCGTCCTGCAGCCGGGCGGGATCGCCCCGGCCGCGCTGCTCGTGGTCGTCGCCGTGCGCCTGCTGCAGGAGCCGGTCGCCGTCGACCTGCGCACGTGCGGGCTCGTCCTCGCGGTGCACCTGCTCCTCCGGACCGCCGCGCCGGCGGCCCAGGCCCGGTGGGGCACCCGCGTCGAGGTGGCGCTCGTCGTCGCGGAGCTGCGCGGGCTCGTGGTGCTGCAGCTCGGGGCGCAGGCACTCACGCTGACCGCGGCGGCGGTGCTCGCGGCGGGGGAGCCGGCGAGCGGGGCGTCGTGGTTCCGGCTCGGGGCCGTCGTCGCGGCGCTCGCGGCGGTGGTGGTGCTCGGTCTGGGGCGGTGGCGGCCGCCGGGCTCCGGAGCGCCCTGAGCCGGCCGGGCGGCGAGAACACTCTCATCCGGAACCGCCCGCGGAGCGCTCCGCGGTCGCCTAGCGTCGCCGTGCACCGTCCTTCTGCATCGTCGTACACCGGCGTGCCCGCCCCCGCGGGCTCGCCGCGGCGCCGCGGAGGTGACCCGTCCCCGGTGCATGCCGACACCGGCACCCGCACGGCCGTGCCCCCGCCCGGCCGACGGCCTGGAGGAGTTCCCATGTCCCTGGCACACCCGGCGCGGCGACGACACCGTCTCCTGTCGAGAGCCCTGCCCGTCGCCCTCGCCGCCGCGCTCGTGGCGGGTGCGCTCGCCCCGCTCGCCGCCGCTCCCGCGGCCGCCGCGGGGAGCCCCAAGCAGCTCGAGAACCTCGGCCGCGGCGCCGTGAGCGTCCGCTCCGGCAGCGGGACCCTCGTCACGTGGCGGCTGCTCGGCACCGACCCGAAGGACGTCGCGTTCCACGTCTACCGCGACGGCACGCGCGTCACGCCCTCGCCGGTCACGGGAGCGACGAACTACCTGCATGCGGGCTGGACGGGCGGCACCTACACCGTCCGTGCGGTCGTGAACGGGGCCGAGCAGACGGCCTCGACGGCGCTCGACTTCGGCCCCGGCTACCGCGACGTGAAGATCAGCCCACCCGGCGCGCAGTACGCCGCGAACGACGCGTCGGTCGGCGACCTCGACGGCGACGGCGACCTGGACATCGTCCTCAAGTGGGACCCGGCGAACGCCAAGGACAACTCGCAGTCCGGCGTCACCGACCCGGTCTACGTCGACGGGTACACGCTCGAGGGCACGCGGCTCTGGCGGATCGACCTCGGGAAGAACATCCGGGCCGGCGCGCACTACACGCAGTTCCAGGTGTGGGACTACGACGGGGACGGCCGCGCCGAGGTCGTCATGAAGACCGCCGACGGCACCGTCGACGGCAAGGGCGTCACCATCGGCAGCGCGTCCGCCGACCACCGGAACTCCGGGGGCTACGTCCTCGCCGGCCCCGAGCTCCTGACGGTGTTCGACGGTCGCACCGGCGCTGCCCGCGCGACCGCGAGCTACGAGCCGCCGCGCGGCACGGTCTCGTCGTGGGGCGACTCGTACGGCAACCGCGTCGACCGCTTCCTCGCCGCGACCGCGTACCTCGACGGCACCCGCCCGTCGATCGTGATGGCCCGCGGGTACTACACGCGGTCGGTCCTCGTCGCCTGGGACTTCCGCGACGGGAAGCTCACGAAGCGGTGGACGTTCGACTCGAACGCCCACAGCGGCTACGCCGGACAGGGCAACCACAACCTGTCGGTCGCGGACGTCGACGCCGACGGGCGCGACGAGATCGTCTACGGCGCGATGGCGGTCGACGACACCGGCAAGCCCCTGTGGAACACGAGGATGGGCCACGGCGACGCGATGCACGTCGGCGACCTCGACCCGTCGCGCCCCGGCCTGGAGCTGTTCAAGGTCGACGAGGACAAGGCCAAGCCCGGCTCGTTCCTCGCCGACGCGCGCACCGGCCAGGTCCTGTGGCAGACCCCGAGCGGCAGCGACAACGGTCGCGGCGTCTCGGCGGACGTCTGGGCGGGGAGCCCGGGGGCCGAGTCGTGGTCGTCGGCCGTGAGCCAGCTCAAGAACACGAAGGGCGTCGACGTCGGCCGCAAGCCGTCGGCGCACAACTTCCTCGCGTGGTGGGACGGCGACGCGGTCCGCGAGCTCGTCGACGGCACGCGGGTCGACAAGTACACGCCGACCGGCGACACCCGCCTGCTCACCGCGTCGGGCGTGCACTCGAACAACTCCACGAAGCAGACGCCGTCGCTCTCGGGCGACATCCTGGGCGACTGGCGCGAGGAGATCATCTGGCCGACGACCGACAACACCGCGCTGCGGATCTACACGACGTCGGCACCGACCGACCTGCGCATCCCGACGCTGCTGCACGACCTGCAGTACCGCGAGGCGCTGGCCTGGCAGAACACCGCCTACAACCAGCCGCCGCACCCGTCGTTCTTCCTCGGCGACCGGATGCCGGCCGCGCCGTGGCCGAACATCACGGTCCCGGGCGGGACGACGCCCCCGACGACCCCGGCACCGGTCCCGACGCGGACGACGGCACCGACGACGGCTCCGACCGCCGCCCCGACGCCCGCGCCCACGGGCACGGTCCAGCTCGTCGGTGCGCAGTCGGGCCGCTGCCTCGACGTCGCCGGGAACTCGTCGGCGCACGGCACGGGCGTCCAGGTGTGGGACTGCACCGGCGCCGCGAACCAGGCGTGGACCTTCACGGCCGCGGGCGAGCTCCGCACGTTCGGCGGGACGATGTGCCTCGACGCGAAGGACGGCGGCACGAGCGCGGGCACCGCGCTCGTGATCTGGGGCTGCAGCGGCGCGGCGAACCAGCGGTTCGCCCCGGGCCCGAACGGCTCGGTCGTCGCGCAGCAGTCGGGCCTGTGCCTCGACGTGAACGCGAAGGGCACCGCGAACGGCACGCGCGTCGTGCTGTGGACGTGCAACGCGGGCGCCAACCAGCGGTGGACGACGCGCTGATGCGCTGAACCCGACCCGGAGGGCGTGCGGCCGCGGCTGCGCGCCCTCCGGCCGTTCCGGTCCGGCGTGCCTACCGCGGGCGGTCCGGCGCGCGGGTGCCAGCCGGCGCGTCGTCGTCCTGGGCCGCCCGCAGCCCGGGCAGGAACTGCTCGGGCACGGCCCGGCGGAGCGCCTGCTCCTGCTCGTCGGGGAGCTCGGTGTGCCCGAAGCGTGTCACGGCTGCTGCACCTCCTGGTCGAGCAGGAACCGCTCGAGCTCGGTCATGAGCGCGTTCTCCCCGGACGGGACGGCCATGACGTGGAGCTCCTTCTCGCCCTCCGGGCCGGTCGTCGTCAGGTACGGGTAGGTCAGCGCGACCTTGTCGGCCCAGGGCGACGTCGCGGTGAGGCCGCCGACGAGCACGTCGAGCTCACCGCGCTCCATCGCGGCGACGAGCTCCTCCTCGCCCGCGACCGTCCACCCGACCTGCGCGTCGAGCGTCCCGGCGAAGTCCTCGACGAGGTCGACCTCGAGCCCGCTCGGCTCGCCCGCCTCGGCGTCGGTCCACGGCGGGCTGACCGAGACGCCGGCGCGCACGACCCCGCCGCGCAGCGAGTCGAGCGTCCCGTCGGGGTCGGTCGGGATCGTCGCGGAGCAGCCCCCGAGCACGAGCCCGAGAGCGGCGGCGACCGTGGCGGCGGTGAACTTCCTGGTCACAGCCCCATCCAACCCCGGCCACGGGCTTCCGCACGTCGAGCGCGTCAGGGGACGACGTTCTCCGGCAGCACGATCGCGTCGTCCCGCGCGTCCCGGTCGGAGCCGTCGGAGGCGTCCGAGGCGTCGGCCGCGACGACCCGCGGCCGGGCGGTCTCGGCGAGCACGATCCCCCCGAGCACGACCGCGCCGCCGACGAGCTGCACGCCCGTCATCGCCTCGCCGAGCACGAGCCACGCGGCCGCCGACGCCGCCACGGGCTCGGTCATCCCGAGCAGCCCGGCCCGCGCGGCCCCGAGCATCCGGATGCCCCACAGGAACAGCAGGTACGGCGTGACGGTGCCGAGCAGCACGATCCACGCGACGAGCAGCCACATCGGCGGCTCGGCGCCCGCGAGCGGGCCGGGCAGCGCGACGGCCTCACCGAGCGTCCCGACCGGGAACGTCCACAGCGGTTGCAGCACGATCCAGAAGAGCGCGGCGAAGCCCATCGACCACGCGTGCGTCGAGAGCGGGTCCCGCTCGGAGAGCAGGCGCTCGCCGAGCAGGTAGTAGCACGCGAGCGACACCGCGGAGGCGGCCGCCGCCAGCAGCCCGATCGCGTCGAGCACCACCCCGTCGCCGACCTGCGCGACGAGCGCGAGCCCGCCCAGGCACGCCGCGAGCGCCCACCACACCCGCGCGCGCACCTGCTCGCACAGCACGAACCGCGCCCACAGCGCGACGAGCAGGGGAGCGGTGTACTCGATGAGCAGCGCGAGCCCGACGGGCAGCCGGGAGATCGCGACGAGGTAGAACCACTGCACGAGCGCGACACCGACGACGCCGAGCACCGCCATGACGGCGAGCTCCCGCCCGCGCAGCCGCAGCGACCCGCGGGAGAAGACGAGCGCCGCGGCGACGAGCACGACCGCGGAACCGAGCGAGCGGATCTCGACGAGCCGCGTGGGGCTGAGGCCGGCCTGCATGGCGATCTTGGCGACGGTGCCGTTGACCGCGAAGAGCAGCGAGCCGACGACGACGGCCAGAACGCCGAGCGGCGCCGAGGGACGGGACACCGGGTGAGGGTAACCGGGGAGCGGCTCGGACACCCCCAGCCTTTTCCGCGCGGCGACCTCGCACGGCCAGTGCGGGGGCGGGCGGGAGGTCCGCGCGTGTCGCCCTAGCGTCCGGCGCATGGCAGAGGCATGGGGTGGGACCGGGTGGAGCGGCGGGACGCCGTCCGGGTGGACCGGTGGCGGCGCCGGCGCGGTCGCGCCGTTCGTGGCGCGCGCGGCGGGCACGGTGCACGACGCCGCGCGCCGGCTCGCCGCCGCCCAGCACGTCGACTGGGTCTCGGACGCCGCGTCGCGCTACCGCGAGGCGCTCGACGAGGCCCACCGGCAGGTGCTCGCGACCGCCGCACTGGTCGAGGCCGCGCTCGAGGACGTCCGGGCGGCCGACCGCGCGACGGCTCTGCAGGCGCTCGCGGCGGCGAGGACCGCGGCGGCGGCAGCGGGCGTGCCCGGCGGTGCGGGGTGACGGCCGACCGAGCCGCCGACGGCTCCGACGACGCCGCCGGCCCCTTCGGCCGGGGTGTCGCCGACCGGGCGCCCGGGTGCGCCGCCGAACCCGGGGGCATCCGGGTCACGGGCGGCTACGGCGGCACGGTGGCCCGGCTCGAGGACCTCCGTCGCGCCGCGGTCGAGCTGCGCTCCGCCGCCGACCTGCTCGACGACGCCACCGCGACGCTCGCGACCGCCGAGCGCGTGACGTGGGCCGGACCCGACGGGCTCACGGCCGGGCAGCACGCGCGTGCGGCGCTCGCACCGCTGGGTCGCGGGCCTACTACCCCAGCGGCGACGGCGGCGCGCGTGCGGGACCTCGCGCGGTCGCTCGACCGCGCGGCCGAGGGCTACGCGGCGGCTGAGAGCGGCGCCGAGCGCGTCGTCCGCGGACTCACCGCCGTCGGCGCGACCCTGCTGGCGCAGACGCCGCTGCGGTTCGCCGCCGGCCAGGTGGTCGTCGCGGGGCTCGCGGGAGGGCTCGTCCTCGAGGGTGCGGTGCACCGCAGCACGGGGCGGTGGGTCGGGCCGGCCGACCTCGTGCGCTCGGGCGCCGCGGAGACGATGCTCTACGGCGTCGCGACCTACCTGCGGGCGCTGCGGCCCGGTCTGCAGCTCCCCGTCCGGGCCCCCGTCGGCGAGGCGGTCGCCCCGCTGGCCCGCCGCCTCGGCACCGGCGAGGTGCGCGTCGTCCCGGTGGTCCCGTCGCTCGCGCAGCGGCTCGGCGTCGCACCGGTGCAGCCGACGCTCCTGGTGCCCGTGCTGCCCCGCTGGCCGAGGACCGCCGACGGCCCGCGCAGCACCGCGGACGTGCTGGCGGAGGTGCGGACCGGCTACGCGGGAGCGCCGGGGACGGTCGCGGTGTCCCGGCTCGACCACCCCGACGGCACGAGGTCCTGGGTCGTGGCCGTCCCCGGCACGGAGGACCACGTGCCCTGGACGACCAACCCGCTCAACGACCCCTCGAACCTACGGCTCACCGCCGGGATCGCGGCCGCCTCCGCGGGGCTCGTGGTGGGCGCGCTCACGCAGGCGGGCGTGCGCAGGGGCGAGCCGGTGATGCTCGCCGGGCACAGCCAGGGCGGCATGGCAGCCGCACGCGTGGCCGCTGACCCGGGGGTGCGCGAGCGGTTCACCATCACACACGTGCTCACGGCGGGGTCGCCCGTGGCCCCGATGCCCGTGCCCCCCGACGTGCGGCTCCTGAGCCTGGAGCACGCGACCGACCTGGTCCCCGTCACGGATGCCGTCCCGGGCACGGACGCGCCGAACCGCACGTCCGTGCGCGTGGAGCTCGCGCAGTCGCCCGACGTCCGGGACCGCCTCGCGGCGCGCGGGGTGATCGACGCGCACTCGCCCGAGGTCTACGTCCGGTCGGCGGAGCGGATGGCGGAGCGCGCGGCCGCCCACCCGTCGCTGCGGGACTGGGACGCGTCCGTGCAGGACCGGATCTACGGCGCGCCCGGCACCACCGCGACGGTCACCGAGTACCAGGGGACGGTCGTCAGTCCCGGCTCCTCGGGACCGCGACGCTGAGCACGAAGCTCACGACCGCGATGATCAGCGCGCCGACGAGCGCGGTCCAGAAGTCGTCGATCCGCAGGCCCCAGTCGGCGCGCTCGGTGATCCACGCCGTGAGCATGAGCATCAGGGCGTTGACCACGAGCGTGAAGAGCCCGAGCGTCAGGATGTACAGCGGCAGGGACAGGAGCGCCACGAGCGGCTTCACGACCGCGTTGACGATCCCGAAGATCAGGGCGACGAGCAGGATGATGCCTGCGCGCTCGGCGGTGCTGTCACCCCCGACGACCGTCAGCCCGGACAGCAGGAGCGTCGCGAGCCAGATCGCGACGCCGTTGATGAGGACCCGCAGCACGAAACCCATGGTCGCGATCCTGCCACCGCGGGCGCGCGCAGGCCGGAAACCCGGCCGGTGGGTGCACGCAGGTGCGTCGGCGCGTGCTGGCATGCTGGGCACCGTGACCCAGGTCCCGCTCCGTCCCGCCGTCGCCCACCTCCCCGCGTACGTCCCCGGTGCGCGCGTGCCCGTCGGCGCCGCCGCGTTCAAGCTCTCGTCCAACGAGAACCCGTACCCGCCGCTCGCCTCGGTCGTCGCCGCGATCTGCGACGCCGCGCAGGACGTCAACCGGTACCCCGACATGTACGCGACCGAGCTCACCGAGGCGATCGCGGCGGACCTCGGCGTGGACCCGGCGCAGGTCGTCACCGGTACCGGCTCCGTGGCGGTCCTCAACCACGTGCTCGACGCGGTCGTGAACGCCAAGGACGAGGTCGTCTACCCGTGGCGCTCGTTCGAGGCGTACCCGATCGCGGTCGCCCTGGCGCACGCCGAGGGGGTCCCGGTGCCCGTGCGCGACGACGGCCGGCTCGACCTCCCGGCGATGGCCGCGGCCGTCACGCCACGCACCCGCGCGGTCCTCGTGTGCACCCCCAACAACCCGACGGGCCCGGCGGTCCGCGCCGACGAGCTCGCCCACCTGCTCGAGCAGGTCCCCGGCAACGTCCTCGTGGTGCTCGACGAGGCCTACGTCGAGTTCGTGCGCGACCCCGACGTGCCCGACGCGCTCGCGGTCCTCGCGAAGCACCCGAACGTCGTCGTCCTGCGCACGTTCTCCAAGGCGTACGGGCTCGCGGGCCTGCGCGTCGGGTTCGCCGTCGCGCGCCCGCGCCTCGCGGCGGGCATCCGTGCCGCGTCGACGCCGTTCGGCGTCTCCCACGTCGGGCAGATGGCGGCGCTCGCGTCGCTGCGCGCCAAGGACGAGCTGCTGGAGCGCGTCGAGTCGGTCGTGCAGGAGCGCTCGCGCATGCTCGCGGGCCTGCGCGTGCAGGGCTGGACGGTGCCGGACAGCGAGGCGAACTTCGTGTGGCTCCCGCTCGGCGAGCGCGCCACGGCGTTCGCGCAGGAGGCCACCCGAGCGGGGGTGCTCGTGCGGCCCTTCGCGGGCGACGGGGTGCGGGTCAGCGTCGGCGAGCCCGAGGCGACGGCGGTGCTGCTCGAGGTCGCGGAGTCGTTCCGCCGCTGACGGCGTCGCGCGTCCCGACGTCCGCCTGCCGGCGTGCGCGTCCCGCCTCGCGACGGGCGGCGTCCGTCGACCGGGCGCGTGGCGTCCGGCTGTCGTGGTGCGGGGTCCGTCCCGGGTGGGTGGAGACGCCCGGTCGGCCGATGTGGGCGGCCCGGACCGGTGCCTACGCTCGATGCGTGCAGGATGAGTACGTCCTCGGGACGCTTCCCCGCGGGCTGCGGGTGCGTGCCTCGGCGATCTCGACCGCCCGCGGGCTGCTCGTCCTCCTCGGCACAGGGGTGGGGCTCGTGCTGGCCTCCCGCGCCCGGGTCGACGGCTCCGTGGTGACCGTCGTGCTCGTGGTCGCCGCGGCGCTCGTGGCCGTCGTGCTCGTCGGGCTCCAGTCGATGACGCCGTACGACCGGCAGCTGCTCCGTGACACGCGGCGGCGCACGCTCGCGCCCCTCGACCCGACCGGACGCACGCCGGAGCTGACGGTCGCGCTGCGTCCCGGGCCGATCAACCGCCGGCGTCTGCGCGACGCGCCTCCGGACCTGAGGTCGCTGACCGCCGACCTGCACGGCCTCCGTGTGCCGGGCTGGCTGATCGAGGGCCGGCCGGCGGGGCTCCGGCCGGCAGACGTCGTGCACGTGCCGTGGCGCGCCGTGCGGCGCTGGCGGGTCCGGGCCGACAGCGAAGGCCCCGACGTCTGGGTGATCGACTGCGCACCGACCCCGGGTGCGCCGGGAACGGGCACCCGCGCGCGCTGGCGCGTGCGCCGTCCCGAGATCACCGACGAGGTGGCGGTGCTCGACTTCGCCCGGGCGTTCGGGCAGGTCACGGTCGAGCTCGAGGCGTCGGTCGGCGGGCGGGGGCCCGCGGCGGGCGCGTGACGGGGAGCCGCCCGTCTGCACCGCGCGGGTCGCGGAGCGCCACGCCCGCGCGGCGCTGGGAGGGGGACCCAGCGCCTGCGCCGCGCGGTGCCGGTGAGCGCCTCGTCGCGCCTGCTGTCCGGGAGAAACGCTCTTGTGTCGGATCATCCGAACTCGTACTGTCGCGCCTGTGACCCGCACCCCCGCGCCCGCTCCGTGGTCGGCCGCTCTGCCGCCGGCCGCGACTCCCTCCTCCGTCCGGCTCCACCAGCTCCCCACCGGGACCTACGAGACGCGGGCGTGTTCGCGGTGACGGGCGGGAGGTTCCGGGACCGTCGCCGGTTCGCCGCCACGTCGGTGCTCGTCCAGCACCCCGACGGTGACCTCCTGATCGACGCGGGCTTCGGCGCGCACCTCGACGAGCACGTCCGCCTCCTCCCCAGGATCGAGCGGGCGCCGTTCGAGCGGGGGCGGACCGTCCGGGAGCAGCTCGACGCCGTCGGCTACGACGTCTCGCGGCTGCTCGGGGTCCTGGTGACGCACGTGCACTGGGACCACGTCAGCGGGCTCGACTCGCTGGACGTGCCGATCTGGCTGACGCGTGAGGAACGGGAGTACGGGTCCACCGACTCCCACGGCGCGGTGTTCCGGGCCGTCTCCGCCGGGCGGGAGCTCCGGGAGTACGCGTGGGACGGGCCGCCGTACCTCGGCTTCCCGGCGAGCCACGACGTCCACGGCGACGGGTCCGTCGTGGTCGCCCGGGCCGGCGGGCACACGCCCGGCTCCGTGGTGGTGTTCGTCTCCCTCCCGACGGGCGAGCGGTACGGGTTCATCGGGGACCTCACGTGGCAGCTCGACGGCATCGAGCGGCGCGCCGCGCGTCCGTGGCTCCTGCGCCGCCTGGCGGACGTCGACGCCGACCTCGTCCGGACCGGGTTGGACCGCAGCATCGCGCTGCGCGACGTCGTCCACGTCGTCCCGTCGCACGACGTCTCCGCGTACGACCCGATCCCCGTGCTGGGGTCCACCCCCGTGCAGGGAGGTGCGCGACCGTGAGCGCGACGCCGGTCCCCCCGGGCAGCCCGCCGACCCTCGGCCCCGGCCCGGACTCCGAGATGACGTGGCTGCTGCACCGCGCCGCCCAGCGCATGCGCGCGGCGACCGGGGCCGCCGCCGAGAAGCACGGCCGCTCCCTGCGCGACCACATCGTCCTGAGCGCGCTGCACAAGTCCCCGGGCCTGACGCAGATCGAGCTCGGCCGCGCGCTCGGCATGGACAAGACCACGCTGACGAGCGAGCTCGACCGGCTCGAGCGCGCCGGGCTCGTCGAGCGCAGCGTCGACCCCCGTGACCGCCGGGCGCGTGTGCTCGCCCTGACGGCAGCCGGCGACGAGGCCCGTCGCGCCGTCGCGGCCGACGCCGAGCAGGCGGAGTCCACCGCGCTGGCCGCGTTCAGCGGCGCCGAGGTGGCCGCGCTCCGGCGGATGCTGTTCGTCCTCGTCGGCACGAGCGAGGACCCGGGGACCTGCGTGTGAGGGCGTGTCGGTGGGCCGTCCTACCGTGAGCGCGACCACACCGGCGCGCGTCCGAGGAGCCCCATGACCACGTTCACCGACCGCCCGGGCACCGCCCTGGTCGTCATCGACGTCCAGAAGGGTGTCGTCGCCGAGGCCCACGAGCGTGACGCGGTCGTCGGGCGCATCGCGACGCTCGTGGAGCGGGCGCGCAGCGAGCACGTCCCGGTCGTGTGGGTGCAGCACTCCGACGAGGACCTGGCGCTGGGCAGCGAGTCCTGGGAGTACGTGCCGGAGCTGGTGCGCGACGAGGCCGAGCCGCTCGTGCACAAGCTCTACGGCGACTCGTTCGAGGGCACGGAGCTCGAGGAGGTGCTCGCCGCCGCGCGCGTCGGGCGGCTCGTGGTGGCCGGGGCGCAGACCGACGCGTGCATCCGCTCGACCATCCACGGCGCGCTCACCCGCGGGTACGACGTGACGCTCGTCGGCGACGCGCACACCACCGACGACCAGAGCCCGTGGGGTGCGCCGCCGCCCGCACAGGTCATCGCGCACACCAACCTCTACTGGCGCTACCAGTCGGCACCCGGGCGCTCCGGCGGCGTCGTCGACGCGGCGGACGTCAGCTTCACCGCCTGAGGCCGGGCCGCACCGTCCGGCACGCCGTCACGCGGCGCCCGCGCCGGGCCCGCCGCCTCCCGCGCCCGGCTCCCACGCCCGGTCCCCGTCCCCGCCGTCAGGGCGCCGTGCGGAACGACTTCGTCGGGCCGACGAGCGTGCCGTGCTCGTTGGTCGCGACGACCCGGAACCAGTACGTGGTCCCGCGCGCGAGCCCGGTCAGCGGGTAGCGCAGCGTCTTCTCGTACGTCAGCGCCGTGAGCTCCTGCGTCGCCGTGACCTGGCCCAGCGCCGGCGTCGTCCCCCACTCGAGGTACGCCGTCGTCGCGGCGCGGTGCGGGTGCACCCCGGCGTAGGGCTCGGCCGAGCCGGTCGTGACCAGCGAGGCGCCCGCCCAGGTCGTCGTCGGCGGGCCGGCGGTGTACGTCGTGTGGTCGAGGACGGTGCTGCCGGCGGCGGTGGTCACGGTGAGCCGCCAGTAGTACGTGCTGCCGGGCTGCAGGTCCGGGACGGTGAACGCGAGGTGCGTCTTGTTGAGGACGGCGGCGAGATCCATGACGGGGCTTGCGCTCCCGTACGCCGTCGTCGGACCCCACTCCATCTGCGCGTGCCCGACGATGCCGCCGGTCTCGACCCACGCGTTGAGCTCGACGGACGTCGCGGTGACGTTCCGCACCGAGGTGGTCGCACGGGGTGCCGCCGCGGACGTGACGGTGTGGCGGTCGACGTTCGTGGTCCCTGCCGCGTCCGTCACCGTCAGGACCGCCCGGAACGAGCCGCCCGCGTACGTGTGCGGGATCGTCGACGGCGGCTGACCCTCGCCGCCCGTCGACGTGCCGTCCCCGAAGTCGAGGGTCCAGCGCGTCACGCCGGTCCCGTTCGGGTGCCCGCTGCCGGTGCTGCGTGACGCGTCGAACGTCACGGCCAGCGGCGACGGGCCGACGAGCGTCGACGGCTCGAGCCACGCGGAGGCCCGACCGTGCGCCGAGGCGCGCGCCCCGGCGTCGGCGAACCCGGCGACCGCCCGCTCCGACGACGTGATCCACCACTCGCAGTTGCCGGTCGTGTTGAACACCGTGACGGCCTTGACCTCGGGCCACGCCGCGAGCGTCGACATCGTCTCCCGGTACCAGTTCGCCTTGCGCTCGGGGTCGAGCGCGTCCTCGAACGAGTTCCACTCGGCGAGCATCAGCGGCTTGCCGTGCGCGATGCCCCACGTGCGGAACGGGGTCGCGATCTCCGCCATCGTGCGCCAGCGCTGCGGCACACCCGTCGTGCAGCCGTTCCAGTTGTACGGGTCGAGCGCGACCCAGTCGACGACGTCGTCGCCGGGGTACAGGTCGTCCGCGCCGACCTTGGTCGGGGTCGTCGGCGGGCTGTTGAACGCGGCCGGGGTCATGACCCACGTCCACGCCACGTTGGTCACGCCCTCGGCGCGGAACACCTCGACGTAGTGCCGGTACGCGGCACGGTAGTCGGCGGGCGAGCCGTACTCGGGGGAGTAGTCGGGCTCGTGGTGGAAGACGAGGTACAGCGGGACCTCGAGCGACCGCACGCCCGCCGCCTGCTCGCGGATCCGCGCGTCGTGCACGCCGCTCGCGACCTCGGCCCACGGCAGCTTCGTGCCGTTGCGGAGCTTCGGCAGGATCGACAGGACCGGCGTGCGACCACGCTCGACCGACTGCCGCACCGACGACGGCGGCATCGGGTCGTCCCAGATCGCGTACCAGCGGAGCAGGTCGAGCTTGCGCCCGACCAGGGACTCCAGGTCACGCATGGCCGTCTCGGTGTCCGGCGCGTCCCGCGTCCCTGCGAACGCGCCGAAGTGCAGGCCCTGCGCGGGCGTGAGCTGCTGCGAGGCGGTGAGGACCGGGGGTGTGGTCGGCGTCGGCGGGGGCGTGACGCTCGCGGTGGGGGACGGCGTGGGCGTGGGGGACGGGACCGACGGCGTGGGTGTGGGGGTGGGGGTCGGTGTGGCCGTGGGGGTGGGGCTGGCCGTGGGGGTCGGCGTGGGCGTGGGGGACGGGGCCGACGGCGTGGGTGTGGGGGTGGGGGTCGGGCTCGGTGCCGGGCTCGTCGAGACGGTCGGGCTCGGTGTCGGGCTCGCCGTCGGGCTCGGGTTGGCGGAGGGGCTCGGGCTGGCCGTCGGCGTCGGCGTCGCCGTGGTCGTGGGGCTCGCCGTGGGCTTCGGGGTCGTCGACGGAGTGGGCGTCGCGGAGGGCGTCGGCGTAGGGGTGGTCGTCGGCCTGGGCGTCACGGAGGACGCCGGCGTCGGGTTGGCCGTGGGGGTGGGTGTGGCCGACGGCGTGGGCGTGACCGACGGCGTGGGGGTGGCCGTAGGGGAGGAGATGGCCGACGGCGAGGCGGTGGTGGAGGGCTTCGGCGTGGGCGTCGGCGTGGCGGTGGCCGTGGCGGAGGGCTTGGGCGTGGCCGTCGGGCTGGGTGCGGCCGACGGGGTAGGTGTGGCCGACGGGGTGGGTGTGGCCGGCCTCACCGTCGGGGTCGGGGTGGCGGACGGCGTCGGGGTGGGGGTGACTGACGGCGTCGGCGTCGGTCGGACGGGGAGGACCGGCTTCGGGGTGGGCGTCGGGCGCCGGACGGAGCTCGTCGGCGGGATGGCCCGGCGCAGGTCGGCGGTCCGCGGGCTCACCCGGGTGCGACCCTCGAGCGAGACGAGCGACGGGTCGGGGCCGCCGACCGGTCGGACGGCCTCGCGCACGAGGTCCGCGATGCGAGGTGCGGGAGCGCTGCTGGCGGAGGGCGCCGTCGCGCCGGCGGCGGCGGTCAGCGCCGCGGGCGCGGGCGAGGTCGGGACGCGCGGCGCGGAGCTGAGCACCGCACCTGCCGACGTCCCGGTCGTCGCCGCCGCCGGCGCCGGCGTCACCGTGCGGAGCAGCCGTGCGGCGTCGGCCGGCTCGCCGGGCAGCACGCCCCCGTCGAGCGCCCCGTCGACCGCAGCCGGCACCTGCCCGCCGACCGTCGTCGTGCCCCGTGCGTCGACGGGTCCGGCGGGCGCGGACGTCGTCCCGGCCGAGGGTGCTGCGGAGACGGTGCCGCGGCCGTCCGTGCGCTCCGCCGCGGGGGCCGAGGTCAGGGCCGTCGCGACGAGGGCCGTCGTCAGCGCGAGGGTCGTGAGCGCGCGCAGCCCGCGCCGGGCCGGTGTCCCGCCGCTCGACGGGAGGGTGACGCGGTCCGCCGGCCGGTGCCGGGGCGTGCGCGGGCGACGTGCCGGCGAGCCGGCTGGGCTGATGTGCACGTGTGCTCCGTGGTTCGGTGGCCTGGCTGACCGCGGGGGTCCCATGGCTTTGCGTCTCCGCCTCGCGACGGGTTTGCCTTTGTCGTCCGTGCCCGCGCGCCGGGTGGGGTGCGCGGGGGCCTGCGTCTGTGTCATCGGCGCGTGCGGGCGCGTCGTGAGCGCGCGTGGGGGAGACGCACGTCTCGCGCGGGTGAGATCGACGGCGCACGGCGGGACGTGTCGGGTCGCGTCGGGTCCGGGACGGCGGCACGCACCCGCGGCCGACGGGCGCCAGCCGCGGGTGGACGCACAAGAGGCGGGCGCGCGCTCCGGATCACCGGTGGCACGTGCCCGCCTCTTCGCTGTGCGGACCGGCACCCCGGGGTGTGGGATACCGACAAACCGGCACGGCGACGGTTGTCGAGGGGTTCCCCGCCAACCTACGGTTACGTAGCCTACGCTGACGTAGGTTGCTACGACCAGCGCTCGTGCCCCCGTCTCGCCCCGCACGAAGGAGTCACCGCGTGAGCCCGAACGGCCCTCTGACGGATGACGGACTCGTCCAGCTGCTGACCCCCACCGGGGCGCGCGTCCACGACGCGACCTACGACCCCCTCGTCGCGCACGTCAGGCCCGACGACCTGCGCGGCATGTACCGCGACATGGTGCTCGTGCGGCGGTTCGACTCCGAGGCGACCGCGCTGCAGCGCCAGGGCGAGCTCGGCCTGTGGGCCCAGTGCCTCGGCCAGGAGGCCGCGCAGATCGGCTCCGGCCGCGCGCTGCGCCCGCAGGACTACGTCTTCCCGTCGTACCGCGAGCACGGCGTCGCGCACGTGCGAGGCCTCGACCTGACAGACATCCTGCGGCAGTTCCGCGGCATCGACCACGGCGGCTGGGACACGCAGGCGCACAACTTCCACCTGTACACGCTGGTGATCGGCTCGCACACGCTGCACGCGACGGGGTACGCCATGGGTGTGCAGCGCGACGGCGCGGTCGGCACGGGCGACCCCGAGCGTGACACCGCGGTCGTCACCTACTTCGGCGACGGTGCGACCGCGCAGGGCGACGTCAACGAGGCGCTCGTGTTCGCCGCGGTGAACAACGCGCCGCTCGTGCTGTTCTGCCAGAACAACCAGTGGGCCATCTCGGAGCCGACGAGCCACCAGGCGCGCGTCCCGATCGCCGACCGCGGCAAGGGCTTCGGGGTGCCGAGCGTGCGGGTCGACGGCAACGACGTCCTCGCGTCGTACGCGGTGACCCTCGAGGCGCTCGAGCGGGCGCGGTCCGGCGGCGGCCCGACGCTCGTCGAGGCGTTCACCTACCGGATGGGGGCGCACACGACGTCCGACGACCCGACCCGGTACCGCTCGGCCGCGGAGGAGGAGTACTGGCGCCAGCGCGACCCGATCGACCGCCTGCGCCTGCACCTCACCGCGACCGACGAGCTCTCGCAGGACTTCCTCGACGAGGTCGACGCGGAGGCCGCGGCGCTCGGCGAGCACGTCCGGGCGACGGTGCACGGGTTCACCGCACCGCCGACGTCGACGTTGTTCGAGCACGTGTACGCGACCCCGCACGCCGTCGTCGACGCCGAGCGTGCCTGGTTCGAGGGGTACGAGGCGTCGTTCGTGACCGGTGCGGCCGAGGGGAGCGCGCGATGAGCGCCGACGTCCAGAAGATCTCGCTCGCGAAGGCGATCAACGTCGGGCTGCGCCGGGCGCTCGAGCAGGACCCCAAGGTGCTGCTCATGGGCGAGGACATCGGCGCGCTCGGGGGCGTGTTCCGGGTGACCGACGGCCTGCAGAAGGACTTCGGCAAGGACCGGGTCGTCGACACCCCGCTCGCGGAGTCGGGGATCGTCGGCACCGCGATCGGGCTCGCGCTGCGCGGGTACCGCCCGGTGTGCGAGATCCAGTTCGACGGGTTCATCTTCCCGGCGTTCGACCAGATCACGACGCAGCTCGCGAAGATGCACTACCGCTCGCGCGGCCGGCTGAACCTGCCCGTCGTGATCCGCGTGCCGTACGGCGGCGGGATCGGGGCCATCGAGCACCACAGCGAGTCGCCCGAGGCGCTGTTCGCGCACACCGCCGGCCTCCGGGTCGTCAGCCCGTCGAACCCCGCGGACGCGTTCACGATGATCCAGCAGGCCATCGCGTCCCCCGACCCGGTGCTGTTCTTCGAGCCCAAGGGCCGGTACTGGGACAAGGCCGAGGTCGACCTCGCCGCCGGGGTCGCCGCGCCGCACGACGCCTCGGCGCCCACCGGCCTCGACCGCGCGCAGGTCGTCCGCAGCGGCACCGACGTGACGCTCGTCGCCTACGGGCCGACGGTGGCCGTCGCGCTCAAGGCCGCCGCGGCCGCGCAGGCCGAGGGCACGAGCGTCGAGGTCGTCGACCTGCGCACGATCTCCCCGCTCGACACCGCGACCGTCGTCGAGTCGGTCCGCCGGACGCGCCGCTGCGTCGTCGTGCACGAGGCCCCGACCCTGTACGGCAGCGGCGCCGAGGTCGCGGCGCGGGTCACCGAGGAGTGCTTCTACCACCTCGAGGCGCCCGTGCTCCGGGTCGGCGGCTTCCACAGCCCGTACCCGGTGTCCAAGCTCGAGCACGAGTACCTGCCCGGGCTCGACCGCGTGCTCGACGCGGTCGACCGCACCCTGGCGTTCTGACAGCCTGGCGTTCTGAGGAGACCGACGTGCCCACGCACCAGACGTTCCACCTGCCCGACGCCGGCGAGGGCCTGACCGAGGCCGAGATCGTCGAGTGGCACGTCGCCGTCGGCGACACCGTCGAGCTCAACCAGACGATCGTCGAGATCGAGACCGCGAAGTCGCTCGTCGAGCTGCCCAGCCCGTACGCGGGCGTGGTCGCCGAGATCCTCGTGCAGCCCGGGACGACCGTGGACGTCGGGGCGCCGATCATCGTCGTCGACGTCGACCCGTCGGGTGCCGCGGCGCCTGCGCCGGTCCCGGACGTCGACGCCGGGGCCGCGGTCGCCGGTGCCGACGCTGCTGCCCCCGAGGGCAAGCAGGCCGTGCTCGTCGGGTACGGCGTCGCGGACGCGTCGAGCGCCCGCCGCCCGCGTGTCGCGCAGGGTGCCGCCGGCCCGACGGGCGGTTCCCGTGCGCCGGCCGCGGCGCCGGTCGCCTCCTCGGCTGCCGCTGCCCCCGCCGCTCCCGCCCCGCTCGCCCCGCCCGCGGCAACCTCGGCCCCGGCCGCGTCGTCGGCCCCCGCGTCCGGGCAGCGCCCGGCTCCGGCCGCGCCGACCCGCACCGCGCCGGTCGCCCCCGCCGCCACGGCACCGAACGGCGCGACCGCCGCCCGGGCCGCCGCGTCCGAGCGCGCCCTGGCGAAGCCGCCCGTCCGCAAGCTCGCGCGCGACCTCGGCATCGACCTCGGGTCGGTCATCCCGACGGGACCGGGCGGCATCGTCACGCGCGAAGACGTCGTCGCCTACCAGGCGAGCGCCCAGCCGCAGGCCCTCGCGACGTACGCGGGCGACGACGCGCCGTGGCTCGCGCAGGGCACCGTCTCGCACGACGGCCGCCAGACGCGCGTCCCGGTCAAGTCGGTGCGCAAGCGGACCGCCGAGGCGATGGTGGCCAGCGCGTTCACGGCGCCGCACGTCACGGTCTTCCACACGGTCGACGTCACGCGGACCATGAAGCTCGTCGCCCGGCTGCGCGAGGACCGCGAGTTCACCGACGTGCGCGTCACGCCGCTGCTCGTCGCGGCGAAGGCCCTGATCCTCGCGGTCGACCGGCACCCGGAGATCAACGCGAGCTGGGACGACGCGTCGCAGGAGATCGTCTACAAGCACTACGTGAACCTGGGCATCGCGGCCGCGACGCCGCGCGGGCTGGTCGTGCCGAACATCAAGGACGCGCACCGGATGGGGCTCAAGGAGCTCGCCGTCGGGATCGCCGATCTCACCGCGACCGCGCGCGCCGGGAAGACGACCCCGACCGACATGAGCGACGGGACGATCACCATCACGAACGTCGGGGTCTTCGGGATCGACACCGGCACCCCGATCCTCAACCCCGGCGAGGCGGCGATACTGGCGTTCGGCGCGATCCGTGAGCAGCCCTGGGTGCACAAGGGGAAGATCCGCGTGCGGCACGTCACGCAGCTCGCGCTGAGCTTCGACCACCGGCTCGTCGACGGCGGGCTGGGGGCGCGCGTGCTCTCGGACGTCGCGAAGGTGCTCGAGGACCCGGCGCAGGGACTCGTCTGGGGCTGAGCGGCGCCCCGCGTCCCCGGGCACGGACGCGGGACGGGCGCGGCGGCGCGGCTGGCTAGGGTCGCCGCGGACCCCGCCCGCGGGTCCGGTCAGGGGACGACGATGAGCACGTGGACGGTCCGCCGGGTGACGCCGGCCGACGAGCAGGCGTGGCGCGCGCTGTACCGCGCCTACCGGGAGTTCTACGCGGCGCCCGACGACGAGTCGGCGCTCGACACGGTGTGGGCGTGGGCGCTCGACCCGGCGCACGAGGTCGAGGCGTGGGTCGCTGCCGACGCGGACGGCCGGCTCGGCGGGCTCGCGCACGTGCGCCGGTTCGCCCGCCCCCTGGCAGCCTCCACCGGGCTGTACCTCGACGACCTCGTGACGCACCCGGACCGCCGGCGGGAGGGTGTCGGCACCGCGGTCCTCGAGCACCTGCAGCGGTACGCCGCCGCGGAGGGGCTCACCGTCGTGCGCTGGATCACCGCGGCGGACAACGCGCGGGCGCGGGCGCTGTACGACCAGCACGCCGACGCGACGCCGTGGGTCACGTACGACCTGGCGCCCGGATCGGCGCCGGCACCGGGCGTCTGAGGGACGGCGAGAAGGACGTACCGCTCGGTCGCAGCGGGTCGGGCGGCGTGAGACGAGCGGCGGTCACCGCGCGGCGAGCAGCACCCGCTCCGCGTCCGAGCCGGTCGGCGCGGCGAGCTCGACGCCCGGCCCGCCGAGCACGAGCGTGAGCGTCACCTGCGTCACGCCGCCGTACACCGGGTGCGGGGCCGCGTGCACGCCGCGGATCGCCGAGCGCGCGACCGTGAGCCGCGAGCGCGAGTGGTCCGGTGCCCGGCCGCGGGTCAGCCACGCGCGACGCCCGAGGACCTCGAGCCACCGCTCGTCCTGCCCGACGACCGCGCCGTGCAGCGTCGCGGGCGACACGGCGTGGAGCAGGTGAGCGACCGCGTCGGACGCCGCAGGGCGCAGGCGTCGGCGCGGGTGCAGGGCGAGGAGCCGCAGCTCGGGCAGGCGCCGCGCGAGCTCGCGGTAGGCGTTGACGAGCCCGACGTCCTCGGGACCGAGCGCCGACGGGGCGAGCGGCGGGTCCGTCGGCTGTGCGGGGGTGGGCGATGCAGGGCCGGAGCCGGTGGGGCCGTCCGCGGCGGCCGGCTTCGTGAGCACGACCGGCCCCCTGCCCTCGGTGGCTGCGGCGCTGCCGGCGTGCCCGGTGCTCCCGTCGTGCGCGGCGCGGACCGCGTCGACGAGGCGCTGGACGCCCTCGGCCGCGGAGCCGTTGTACCGCACGGTCAGCGCGCGGCCGTCCTGCGTGAGGAGGTCGAGCCGCGCGTCGAGCATGCTCGTGACGTCGCGCATCGCGACGACGTCGCTCGGTCGCGACGACCACGTCCGGTACCCGAGCGCCTCGTCGTCCACCGACGCGGGCGGCTCGCCGGCGTCGGACAGGGCGTCGAGGCGGCTCAGCACGGTGAGCTCGTCGCCGGCCAGCACGACGAGGTGGTCGTACAGGTCCATGTCGGCGGTCGCGTCACGCCGCGACAGGTTGCGCGGGACCTTGAGCACGAGGTGCGCGGCGTCGAGGTCGAGCGGGTGCGCGCGGAACAGCCGGGGGACGTCCTGCGGGGAGCGGACCTCGTCGATCCAGGGGCCGAACGCGTCGTGCTCGGCGGTGCTCGCGCCCGTGCTGGTCATGGGGGTCCTCGGGGCTCGGCGGGTCGGTCGGGGCCAATCCTGCACCCGGTCGGTGGCGGGAGAGGCGGCGCTGCTGCGGCAGACTCCCCGCATGGACGCCGCGCTCGTGCCGCTCAGCACGTTCGTCAGCCTCGTCCTGCGGCACGACCCGGCTCGGGCCGGGCTGCGGCTCGACGAGGCGGGTTGGGCGGACGTCGACGCGCTGCTCGCCGGGGCCGCCGCGGCGGGCGTGCCGCTCACGCGCGAGCTGCTCGACGCCGTCGTCGAGCAGAACGAGAAGCGGCGGTTCGCGTTCAGCGAGGACGGGACGCGGATCCGCGCGAGCCAGGGGCACAGCGTCGCCGTCGACCTCGGGCTCGTGCCGGTGCCCGCGCCGGACGTGCTGTTCCACGGGACGGCGGAGCGCACGCTCGACGCGATCCTGGCGACCGGGCTGCAACCGCGCCGGCGGCAGCACGTGCACCTGTCCGGCGACCGCGACACCGCGGTGGCCGTCGGGCGCCGGCACGGGCGGCCGGTGACCCTCCAGGTCGACGCGCGGCGCATGCAGGACGACGGGCTCGTGCTCTACCGCTCGGCGAACGGCGTGTGGCTCACCGACGCCGTGCCGGCGGCGTACCTCAGCCTCGCTGACGGGCACGCGCCGTCCTGACCGCGCCCCACGCCGCGGTCGTCGTCGTGCGGCCCGGTCCGGCGGCTCAGGCGCTCTTGCCGAGCTTCCAGTAGCCGCAGAACGTGACGTTGGCCTTGGGGACGCCGCGCTCGCCGACGAGGTGACGGCGCACCCCGGTCGCCAGCCCGGACTCGCCGACGGCGAACGCGTACGGCACTCCCGACCGCCACGACAGCTCGCGGACGTGCTCGAGCACGCGCGCACCGGGCCGGTCGCCCGGCGCACGGACCACCCAGTGCACCGCCATGCCCTCGGGCGCGTCGACGTGCTGCGCGTCGTCGGCGTCGGGGATCTCCACGAGCGCGTGCCCGACGGCGTCGCGCGGCATGTCCCGCAGGATCCCGGCGACCGCGGGCAGGCCCGTCTCGTCCGCGACGAGGAGCGTCCAGTCGGCGGGGACCGGCGCCCACCCGCAGCCCTGGTCGATGAGCGCGACCTCGTCGCCCGGAGGCGTCCGCTGCGCCCACGGGCCCGCGACGCCGTCGGTGCCGTGCACCACGAAGTCGATGTCGAGCTCGGGGACCTCGGGGCGGAGCTCGCGCACGGTGTAGCTGCGGATCACCGGGCGGGTCGCGCGCGGCAGCGTCAGGTACCTGAGGTAGCCGCGCGTGTCGAGGCGGGAGGGGAGGTTGTCGAGGCGCGCGTGGTCGTCGACGGGCACCGCGAGGCGGAACCACTGGTCGAAGCCGCGGCGCTCGAACCGGCGCAGGTCCTCCCCGCCGAGGGTCACGCGGACGACGTGCGGGCTGATCTGCTGGGTGCGCTCGACGTGCGCGGTGACGAGACCGCTCGGGGCGTGGGTGACGGTGATCGTGGGCACGGGGCTCTCCGGGTGTGGGGTGGGGGTCGAGGACGAGGACGCGTCGTCAGCGGGGGACGGGGGTCGCGGCCGCGGCCGCCGCGTCGGCGGTGAGGAACGCCAGACGGGCGCGCTTGTCCGGCAGGTCGATCTCGGGGCCCAGCTCGAAGCCCGAGCGGACCATGCGGGCGACGGCGCGGTCGTTGCGGACGTCGGGCTCGACGACGAGCCGCCGGGCTCCCGGCTGGCCGAGCAGGAACGCGGCGAGGTAGCTCATGAGGTGCGCGGTGAACCCGGGCGCCGGGGCGCTGCCGCGCGAGCCGATCAGCAGGTGCAGGCCCACGTCGCCCGGCTGCACGGGGTAGCACTCGCCGACGGGGTCGTGGTGCGGGTCGTACGTCTGCAGCAGCGCGAGCGGCTCGTCGCCGAGGCGGACGACGAACGCGTGGTGCGTCTCGAGCGAGTCGACGTACGCGTACAGCTCGCTGAGCTCCTCGCGGGTCAGGTGGCCGAGGCCCCAGAACTCGGTGCCCGGCTGCGTGACCCACGCGTGGATCGTGTCGAGGTCGGCGACCGGGTCGAGCACGGTGGTGCGCACCAGGCCGAGGGGTTCGACGACGCGCTCGTCGACGGTCGCGCCGGGCGGGCCGGCGGCCAGGCGGACGTGCTCGGGGGCCGGTGCGGCTGCGGGCGGGTGGGCGGTGGTCACGCGAGCTCCTCGGGGGTCAGCCGGTCCCAGTCGGTCACGACCTCGACGGTCGCCGCCTGGGCCCACAGCGGGTTCTGGTCGGTGAAGTGCGGGCTGCGCGGGTCGCCGCTCGCGCCGAACGGCACGCCCCAGCGGCTGCGCTCGCGGTCGGCGAGGTCCCAGACCCAGCGCGCGACCGAGCCGCGCCACGCCCGGTCGGTGAGCGACGGGGTCGTGCCGGTGCAGCGCACGCAGTCGGCGTCGCCCGCGAGCGGCACGTCGGGGACGGGCGGGGCGGTGCAGCCGGGCACCTCGTCGAGCAGGTGCGACGCGAGCACCCGGTGCCGGTCGCCCCAGGCGTCGTCGACCGCCGCGCCCGCCGCGACCTCCTCGAGCGCCGCGCGGACCTCGTGCGCCGCGTCGATGCCGAGCGCGGTGTCGTCGAGCAGGCGGGGCAGGGCGTCGGCCACCCGGGCCGCGAGCGAGAACCAGGGGTCGAGCGCCTCGCCGTGCGGGTGCGGGGCGTGCAGCGGCGCGAGCGCCGGGTGCGCGGCGAGCCGCCGGACGAGGGCCGAGCGCCACGCGGCGAACGTCGCGGCGGGCGCGCTGCACGCGTCCATGTGCCGGTCCCACGCCAGCAGCCGCGCGCGCAGCCGGTCGGCGGCGGGCGTGAGGCCGTCCGCGCGCTCGACCCACGCCAGCAGGCCCGCGGCCCCGCCGAGCAGCGTGTCGGCGTGCATCGCGCTCATGTCCTCGGGGCCGAGGCGGTCCGCGCGACCCTCGTGCAGCAGCGCGCGGATGCGGTCCGCGCGGTGCGGGGGCGCGTACGCGAGGCCGAGGTCGACCTCGGCGCGCGCGGGGCGCTCGTTGGCGTCGACGGCGGTGTCGGCCACCTCGACCGGCGGGAGCGGACCCCGCCACGGGGCCGGGCGCCCGGCGGGCGTCCAGGCGTCCTGCGGGAGGCGTCGCTCGGTGCGCGGGCGCGCGGGGACGCGGCCCACCGTGGCGCTCAGGACCGTGCCGTCAGCGTCGCCCGCGAGCACGCGGTTGACCGGGTCGACCCAGCCACGGAGCGCGCCGACGACGTCGTGCGCCGTGCGGGCGCGCAGGAGCGGCAGCAGGCTCGCGAACCCGAGGTCGGCGGAGGCTCGCGCCGGGAAGCGGACGCTGTGGACGGTGGTGTCGGCGCCGCACGGCTCCGCCGCGAGCACGATCCCGCGCGCTGTCTCGACGACCTCCACCTCGACGGCCGCCCCGCCGCGCACCGCCACGCGTTCGACGAGCCGCTCGGAGGGCTCCCACCCGTCGGGCCCGAGCGCCTCGACGTCCTCGCCGCGCAGGCGCACGCGCTCGCGGAACACCTCGACGCCGTGCGCCATCGCGTTGGTGATGCCCCACGCCGCGGTGCCGGTGTGCCCGAAGTGCTGGACGCCGGGGACCCCGGGGAACGCCAGCCCGACGACGTCGAGCCCCGGGCACGCGAGACGGACCTGCTGGTAGACGCCGGGGAGCTCGAGCAGGCGGTGCGGGTCGCCGGCCAGGAGGGGCCGGCCGCTCGCGGTCCGCGAGCCGTGCAGCGCCCACGCGTTGCTGCCCGACGTGGGGACGCCGCCGGCCTCGGTCGGGTCGTCGGGCGGGGTGCCGTCCGCGGGCCCCGGCGCGCCGTCCGCAGCCGCACCGCCGCGCGGCTCCGCCGGATCGGTGCCCCCGAGGACCGCGAGCCCGGCCGGACCGAGCGTGCGCTCGACGTGCGCATTCCACAGCACGCGCGGGAAGGTCGAGAACAGCGCGTGCGCGACGAGCATCACGCCGAGCGGCGCCCACGCCGGCCACGGCTCGTGCGGGGTCGGCGACCCGAACCGCTCGTCGAGGGCGGCGAGCTCGACCGGGCGCGGCGCGGCGTCGAGCCCCGCGTCCACACCACGCACGTACGCGTCGACCCAGGCGCGCACGTCGTCGTCGAGCGCGTCGTACGCGCGCTGCGCGGTGTCCGCGAGCCGGGCCTGCCGCGCGAACCGGTCCCACGCGAGCCCGGCGGGCCCGATGCGCTCCGCGAGCCGGCCCTCGGCGCGCCACCGGTCGACCTCGATCTGCCAGCCGCGGTCCCGCGCGGTGACCCGGCCCTGCGCCTCGGCGAGCTCGAGGTGGTCGGCGGCGCGCACGTGGGGGACCCCCCACGCGTCGCGGAACAGCTCGGCGGTCATGGCGCGGCGACCACCGCGTCGCGCGCGATCGGGTTGGCGAGCGTCCCGGCGTAGATCAGCGACCCCGACTGGTCGGTCAGGTCGACCATCTGCAGCGTGTTGCGGAGCTGGAGCCGGTTGAGGCACGAGTGCGCGAACCGCGGCGCACGCAGGTCGACCCCGCTCGTCAGGTCGGGGTGGTCGGCGGCGTGGCGGTCGACGCACTCGCCGACGAGCGCCCAGAACGCGGCCTCGGGCAGCACGCCGTCGGCGTCGAGGATCGCGGCGAGGTGCCGGAAGAACCCGTCGAACACGTCGGTGAAGACCGCGAGCGCCTTCTCCTCGTCGTCGACGACCGAACGCACGCGCGCGACCTCGTCGGGCAGCGGGCGGTCGCTGAGCACGGCGATCTCCTCGCCGACGTCCTTCATGAACGCCCCGGCGACCGCGTGGCCGTCGAGCACGAGGATGAGGTTCTCCCCGTGCGGCATGAAGGCGAGGTCGTGCGCGCGCAGGCAGTGCACGAGCGGGCGCAGGTAGGCGTGCAGGTACCGGCGCACCCACTCGTGCGCACCGAGGCCCGACGCGCCGACGAGCGCCGTGACGAACGCGTCCCCGGCGGCGTCACGGTGCAGCAGCGAGGCCATCGTCGCGAGGTGCTGACCGGGCTCGACGCGCGGCACCGGGCTCTCCCGCCACAGCGCCGCGAGCATCTTGCGGTGCGCGCTCGGCTGCGCGGTGCGGTGGTACACGTCACCGGTGTAGCCGATCGACACGTGCTCCCGCAGCACCCGGAACCCGGCCTCGACGAGCGTGGGGTCGCCCGCGACGAGCTCCGCGACCCAGTCGTTGATCGCCGGGGTGGCGCGCATGTACGCGGGGGACAGGCCGCGCAGGAACCCCATGTTCTGGATCGCGAGCGCGACCTTGACGTAGTCGCGGTCGGGGCGCGAGCGGTTGAGCAGCGTGCGGATCGACTGCTGCGCCTGGTGCTCGTCATCGCCCTCGCCGAGCAGCACGAGGTCGCGGCGCGCGACGTCGGCCGCGAACGTGATCGCGACGCGGTGCTCCCACTGCCACGGGTGCACGGGCAGGTAGCGGTAGTCCGCGGGGTCGAGCCCGAGCGCGCGCAGGTGCTCCGCGAACCGGTCGAGCGCGGCGTCCCCGAGCTGGGCACGGTAGAACGCGTCCTCGTCGACCCCGGCGCCGAGCGCGAGGTGGCTCGACTCCCGCCGCACCGCGAGCCACACGAGCCGCACGGGCGCCGCGGCCTCGGGCGAGTACGCCGCGTGCTCGGCGACGCCGAAGCCGATGCGCCCGTTGTTCGCGACGAAGCCCGGGTGCCCCTCGGTCATCGCGCGCTCGACCGTCGCGAGGTCCGCGCCGAGCAGGTCCGCGACGGCAGGGCCCCCGTGGTGCGCCTTGTACGCGGCGCTCGCGAGCGTCGAGGACAGCTCCTCGAGGTACACCGCGAGCAGCGCGTCCGGGATCTCGAGCAGCGGCTGGAGCTCGAGCACGAGGTCGAGCGCGTCGAGGGGCGCGGGCCCGCCGTCGACGTCCCGCGTGAGGGACGCCTCGTCGACGGCCCAGTGCTCGAGCGCGGTGCGCCGCGCGCGGAAACGGTAGACGACGCGGCCGCCGTCGAGCGTCACGCGGTAGGTCCCCTCCGCCTCGTCGGGCACCGGGGCGAGCAGCCGCTCGTGCGAGAACTCCGCGAGGGCCTTGGCGACCAGGTGGCGGTGCGCGACCGCCATCGTCTCGGGTCGCAGGTGCTCCGCGGGGTCGAGGCGGTGACCCGGGGTCGGCGACGACACCGGTGCTGCGGCGGCCGGGCGCGCGCCCGTCGGTGCGTCGGGCGCGGGCGTGGTCGTGTCGGTGAGGGTCATGCGGCGCTCCGTCCGAGGGGGCTGGCGTCGAAGTCGGCGCGCGTGCACACGGCGAGGTGCGCGCGCTTGCCGGGCAGCTCGAGCTCGCGCAGCACGCGGAAGCCGGCCGCGGCGTTCTTCGCGGCGATGCGGGTGTTCGTCACGTCGGGCTCGACGACGACGCGGGTCGCGCCGAGGCGCTCGAAGCAGAACCGCACGGTCGCGGCCATGACGGCCGACGTGAGCCCGTGCACCGGCACGTCCCCGGGCGGTGCGACCAGCAGGTGCATGCCGAGGTCGCCCGGCTCGACCTCCGGCACGTCGGTGAGCAGCAGGCACGCGGGGTCGTACGTCTCGACGAGGAACGTGGGGACGCCGTCGACGCTCCCGAGCCACGCGTTCTGGTACGGGTCGGTCGCGACGCCCGCGAGGTAGTCGCGCACGTCGCCCAGGGACAGGTCCGTCATCTGCCAGAACGCAGACGCCGGGTGGGACAGCCACGCGTGCACGACGGCGGCGTCCGCCCCGGTGTCGACGCGCGTGAGGCTCAGGTGCCCGACGGGCGACAGCGGAGCGGTCCACGGCCCGCGCGCGAGCGCCGAGGGGCTCACCGGGCACCCGCCGCGTGCTCGACCCGGCGCGCGTCTCCCGGCACGCCGAACTCCTGGAACGCGATCCGTCGCTCGACCGGGTACACCTCGCGCCCGGTGATCGAGGCCAGGATCGACGAGTTGCGCCACGCCCCGAAGCCGAGGTCCGGTGCCGTGACGCCGTGCGTGTGCTCCTCGGCGTTCTGCACGAACACTCGCCCGCGCCCGCCGTCGACCGAGTAGTCGCGCGCGACGGCGAACCGCCCGTCGGGGTCCCAGTCGAGCCGGTCGCGCACGCCGAGCACGAAGTCCGGGACCTGCGCGGCGTACCCGGTCGCGAGCACGAGCGCCGACGTCCGCCGCTCGTGCACCTCGTCGAGCTGCGCGTGCCGCAGGCGCAGGGCGTACTCGCCGGTGGCGTCGTCCCGGTCGGCGGCGAGCAGCTCGGTGTCGGTGAGCAGCGTCGTCGGCACCGGGCCGTCGAGGCTCAGCCGGTAGAGCGTGTCGTAGATCTCGTCGATCAGCGGGCCGCTGATGCCCTTGTACAGCGCGCGCTGCTCGCGGCCGAGCGTGCGCCGCTGCTCGTGCGGGAGCCCGTGGAAGTGGTCGGTGTACTCGGGCGAGGTCATCTCGAGCGTGAGCTTGGTGTACTCCATCGGGAAGAACCGCGGTGAGCGCGTGACCCAGTCGAGCCGCGCGCCGCGGCCCGGGAGCGTGCCGAGCAGGTCGCGGTAGACCTCCGCCGCCGACTGCCCGCTGCCGATCACCGTCACCGACGGCGCGGCGGCGAGGCGCTCGCGGTGGGGCAGGTAGTCGGCGCTGTGCACGGCGAGGCGACCCGTCGGGTCGCCCGAGCTGCCCGGGCTGCCCGAGCCGTCGGGCCCGAGGAGCCCGCGCAGCGCGGCCGGCACGACCGGCGAGGTCCCGGTGCCGAGCACGACGTGGCGCGCGCGGTAGGTCTCCTCGGTGCCGGTGCCGGTGCCGGTGCCGGCGCCGGCGCCGCCCGTCCCCGCGGCCGACCCGCCCCGCACGGCCCGGACCAGCCACAGGTCGGCGTCGTCGGGGTCGACCTCGAGCGCGACGACCCGACGTCCCCAGCGCAGGGAGTCGAGCTGCGCGGCGGCCCACCGGCAGTACGCGTCGTACTCGGCGCGCAGCGGGTAGAAGCTCTCCCGGATGTAGAACGCGTACAGCCGGCCCGTGGCCTTGAGGTAGCTGAGGAACGAGTACGGCGACGTCGGGTCGGCCATCGTCACGAGGTCCGCGAGGAACGGGACCTGGATCGTCGCGCCGTCGATCATCATGCCGGGGTGCCAGCGGAACTCGTCGGCCGCGTCGAGGAACACCGCGTCGAGGTCGAGCGGCGCGCTCAGGCACGCGAGGCCGAGGTTGAACGGGCCGATGCCGATGCCGACGACGTCGTGCACGCGGCCGCCGCCCGTCGCGGCGGACCCACCCGCCGGGCCACGCGTGCTCGCGGCCGCGGTCACCACGCGAGCGCCCCGTCCAGGTCGCCGTCGAGCACCGCGTCGAGCTCGCGGTCGAGCCCGGTCGCGAGCTCGCGCCCGCCGTCGAGCGCCGCGGCGGCGTCGCGCACCGCACCGAGCACGCGGCGGACGTCTTCCACGGTCGAGTCGGGGTTGAGCAGCGTGAGCTTGAGGCAGGCCCGGCCGTCGACGACGGTCTTCGCGACGATCGTGCGGCCCGCGTCGAACAGCGCGCGGCGCACGAGCGGGACGAGCGCGTCGGCCCGGGCGTCGGGCACGCCGGGCGGCTGGTAGCGGAACAGGACGGTGCTGAGCTGCGAGCGGCCCACGAGACGCAGGTCGGGGTCGTGCTCGACGAGGTCGTGCGCGGCGGCGGCGAGGTCGACGACCGCGTCGAACATCTCGCCGAGCCGGTCCGCGCCGAGCGCGCGCAGCGTGACCCAGAGCTTGAGTGCGTCGAACCGGCGGGTCGTCTGCAGCGACTTGTCGACCTGGTTGGGCTCGCCGCTGCCCTCGGGGTTGAGGTAGTCCGCGTACCAGGCGACGGGCGCGAGGTCCGCGCCGTGCCGCACGATCAGCGCGCTCGACGAGACGGGCTGGAAGAAGCTCTTGTGGTAGTCGACGGTCACGGACCGGGCGCGCTCGATGCCGTCGAGCAGGTGCCGCCGGGTCGGGGAGACGAGCAGCCCGCACCCGTAGGCCGCGTCGACGTGCAGCCACACCCCGGCCGCGTCGCACGCGTCGGCGATCGGGCCGAGCGGGTCGATGCAGCCGCGGTCGGTCGTGCCGGCGGTCGCGACGACGCACACGGGCACCCGCCCGGCGGCGCGCGCGGCATCGAGCGTCGCGGCGAGGACCTCGGGGCGCATCCGGCCGAGCTCGTCCGTCGCGACGCCGATCACCGCGTCCTCGCCGAGGCCGAGCAGGCGCGCGGACTTCTGCACGCTGAAGTGGCTCGACGCGGTCGCCAGGACGACGAGCCGGTCGAGCGCCGCCCCGCTCGCGGCGAGCGCGTGGTCCCGCGCGACCAGGAGCGCCTGCAGGTTCGACTGCGTGCCGCCCGACGTGAAGATGCCGTCGCCCGCGGCGAAGCCGATGCGCTCCGCGGTCCACGTGACGAGGCGGCGCTCCATGAGCGTGCCCGCGGTCGACTGGTCGTAGGTGTCGAGCGAGGCGTTGACCGCGGCGACGACGGCCTCGGCGGCGACCGCCGGGACGGCGACCGGGCAGTTGAGGTGGGCCGCGTAGTCGGGGTGGTGAAACCAGACGGCGTTCCGGACGAACAGCGCGTCGACCTCGCGCAGCGCCGCCGCGGTGCCCTGGCCCGGGCCGTCGAGGTCGACGGCGTCGACGAGCGCGCCGAGCTCCTCGCGGGTCGCCCCGGAGAAGGGGCGACGGGTCTCGCGGAAGCGGTCCGCGAGGCGGTCGACCGTCTCGCGCATCGTCGCGGCGTAGTGGTCGGCGGTCGCAGAGGACAGCAGCTCGTGCACGCGGGAACTCCGTGGTGTGGGTGCCAAAGTTGGTGAGGCTTGCCTAAGTAAGCGCCTAAACTAGCCCACGAACGGGTGACGTCAACCCGCCGCCCACCGCGTGGTCGGCCGTGACGTCGCTCCCTGCAGCGACCCCGTCGGACGCCGGCGAGAGAGGGGCGAGGGGCGCGTCTCGCGCTGCGCGTGCGGGTCGCTGCTGTGATCCTGACGTGGCCCGGCCCACCCCGTGGAGTGCTCAGATCCGTCGGGCCGTGCCGATCAGTCGTGAGCAGGCACGTGCGGGTGGAGGGAGAGCAGGTGCGTCAGGTCGTCGCCGCGGTCAGGCGCGTCCTCGTCGTGCCCGAGCCCGACCTCGTGCGCCGCAGCCGCGCCTCCCTCGTCGTCGCCGTCGGCACCGGCCTCGGGATCCTCGCGCTGCTGCTCACGCCGGTCGTGACCGTGCTCCCGTACGCCGAGGCGACGGTCGTGACGCTGGTCGCGGCGTCGGCGCTGAGCTTCACGGCGGCCTTCGTCGCGCGGCGCGGCCACCTCGGCGTCGCCACCGCGATCCTCATCGTGCAGCTCCTCGCCGTGCTCGTCGTGCCGTCGGTGCACGGGCGCGACGGCAGCTACTCGCCGCTGTTCATGGCTGTCTTCGTGACCATCGCCGGGGCGCTGGTGCGCGCGCGGTGGGTCCCGGTGGTGCTGCTGGCCGCGATCGCCGAGGGCGTGGTGCTCGCGCGCGCGTTCGACTGGCGGCTGACCGCCATCACACCCGACCAGCTCGCCGTCTACTGCGTCGCGATCGCGTGCGTGACCGCGCTCACGGCGGTCGTGCAGCGCGCGGCGATGGACTCGGCGCTCACGTCGGCCGTCGACCAGAAGGTCCGCGCCGAAGAGCTCGCGCGGCACCTCGCCGAGGTCAACAAGGACCTCGAGTCGCGGGTCTCCGCGCGCACCGAGGAGCTCGAGGAGGCGCTGAGCCGCTCGCACGAGCTCGCCGCGCAGCTGCGGGTGCTGTCCCGGCGCGACCCCCTGACCGGCCTGAACAACCGGCGCGCGCTCGACGAGGCGATGCTCCACCTCGCGGCGACGCCCGACGCGGCGGGCCTCGCGGTCGCGGTGCTCGACATCGACGACTTCAAGTGCGTCAACGACCGGTTCGGGCACCCCGCCGGCGACCTCGTGCTGCGCGAGGTCGCCCGGGCCCTGCAGACGCTCAGCCGGGCCGACGACGTCGTCGCGCGCGTCGGCGGCGAGGAGTTCGTCGTCGCGATGCCGTCGACCTCCGCCGAGGACGCGCTCGCGCTGTGCGAGCGGATCCGCGCCGGTGCGGCCGCGCTCGACGTGGGCAGCCGCGCGCCCGGGCTCGCCGTCACGGTGAGCATCGGCGTGACGCACGTGGACCGGCCGACCGACCCCGAGGAGCTCGTGGGTGTCGCCGACCGGCTGCTGTACCTCGCGAAGGTGAGCGGCAAGAACCGCGTCGTGGCGGACGGCGAGCAGGTCCGGACAACCGCCCGCACCTGACCGGTCGAGCGGGTGGGCGGCTAGCGCCTCCGGTCGTCCGCGGCGACGTCCGGCACGCCGCCGAGCGTCCGGGGCGTGGCGTCGCCCGCCGTCGGCCGGCCGTCCACCGCACCCCCCGCTCCGGCAGCGGTCGGCGCCGCGCCCGCGACCGCACCGGAACCCGAGACCGCCGCCGTCAGGTCGGACGCCTCCGCCTCCGCTGCGTCCGCCGCGGCCTCGTCCTCGAGCCGGCCCTGGATCCCCGAGACGTTCCGCAGCGGCAGCTCGGGGAGCAGCACCGTGAGGATCACGCCGAGCACCATGACGGCCGCAGCGATGAGCAGGACGGTGCTGATCGACTCGGCGAAGCCGTCGAGGAACGGCCGGGCCAGGCGCGGGTCCAGGGCGTTGATGAACGACGAGTCGTCGAGCGAGGGCAGCGCGCCCCCGCCGCCCTGCGCCATGTCGAGCACCGGCGCGTTCGCCGGGTCCGCGACGACCTCCGGGTCGGTGAGCGCCGCCTGGAAGTCGGGCGTGCGCGCGAGGCGCGCGAACGCGTCGCGGATGTTCTCCCCGACGGTCGAGAACAGGATCGACAGGAAGACCGCCGTCCCGAGCGTCCCGCCGACCTGCCGGAAGAACAGCGACGACGACGTGGCGACGCCCATGTCCTGCACCGGGACGGCGTTCTGCACCGCGAGCACGAGCGGCTGCATCGTGAACCCGAGCCCGAGGCCGAACACGACCGAGTCGGCGAACACCTCGAGGAGCACGGTGTCGGGCGTGAGCCGCGAGAACATCAGCGCGCCGATGCCCATGAGGACCGTGCCGATGACGGGGAACCACTTGTAGCGCCCGGTCCGTGAGGTCAGCTGCCCGGTGACGATCGAGCCGGCCATGATGCCGAACGTGAACGGGATGAGCGTGAGGCCGGCCTCCGTCGGGCTCAGGCCCTTGACGATCTGCAGGTAGAGCGGAAGCGTCGCGAGCCCGCCGAACATCCCGAGCCCGATGACGACGTTCGCGCCGGCGCCGACCGAGAAGGTCCGGTTCCGGAACAGGTGCAGCGGCAGCAGCGCGTCCTTCTTGGCGACGACCTCCGCGACCACGAACAGCCCGATCCCGACGACCCCGACGGTGTAGCAGAGCAGCGCGCGCGGCGACGTCCAGCCCCACTCGCGACCCTGCTCGGCGACGAGCAGCAGCGGCACGAGACCCACGACGAGCATGAGCGCGCCGGGCCAGTCGATGCGGTGCCGGGCGCGGCGCACCGGCGGCAGGTGCAGCACGCGGGCGACGACGACGATCGCCAGCGCACCGAGCGGCACGTTGACGAGGAAGATCCAGCGCCAGCCGTCGAGCCCGAGGATCGTGTCCGCGCCGGCGAAGAACCCGCCGATGACCGGCCCGATGACCGACGACGTGCCCCACACGGCGAGGAAGTACGCCTGGTAGCGAGCGCGCTCCCGCGGCGGGACGAGGTCCCCGAGGATCGTGATCGCGAGCGCCATCAGACCGCCCGCGCCGAGGCCCTGGACCCCGCGGTAGATCGCGAGCTGGTACATCGAGTCGGCCGTGCCGCACAGCAGCGAGCCGACGACGAACAGGCTGATCGCGAGCAGGTAGAACGGCTTGCGCCCGTAGATGTCCGAGAGCTTGCCGTACAGCGGCGTCGTGATGGTCGACGCCATGAGGTACGCCGTGGTGACCCAGGCCTGGAGCGACAGCCCGTTCAGGTCGTCCCCGATCGTGCGGATCGACGTGGCGACGATCGTCTGGTCGAGCGCGCCGAGGAACATGCCGAGCATGAGCCCCGCGAGGATGGTGACGATCTCGCGGTGCGTCGGGCCGGAGGTCGCGGCAGCGGCGCCGGTCGGCGCGTCGGCGGGCGGAGCGACGCGGGGGGCTGGGGTCGTGGACAACGCGGGCCTCTCGGAGGGGCGGAGGTGCTGGGGTCCCGGGCGGTCGGTCCGGGAGGGGTGCGGGCGTCGGCCAGGTCCAGCCGTCGACGCAACTAGTTGCTTCACGACACTATTCCCGGAGCGGCCCCTCGGCCTCCGGGAGGTTCGGCGGCGGCCGCGGCCGCACTGCCCGACGCCCGCGGCACACCCTCGAGGTCGAGGGCCACGTGGCCGATCCCGCCGTGCTCGGCCCCGCCGTCGCCGCTGGCCGCACCGGCTGACCGGTGCGGCCACGCGTCCCCGAGGCCTACCGGATGACCCGGACCTCCTGGGGCCAGCCGCACCCCTCGGCGACCCTGCCCGCCCACATCTTGGCCGTCTCCACGTCGGGCACGTCGATGATCGTGATGCCGCCCAGGTACTCGGCGGTCTCGGTGTAGGGGCCGTCCGTGATCGACAGGGTCCCGCTCGTCGCGTCGGCGCTGAAGGCGTCCGCCAGGTCCTCCTCGAGCCCGCCGGCGAAGAGGAGCACCCCGGCCGCCTCCATGTCACGGACGACCGCCGTGCTGGGCTCCACGCGGGTCTGGAACCACTCGGCCGGGTGGTCCCCGACCCACTGCTGGTGGAAGTAGATGGCGTACTGGGTCATGTCGCTCCTCCTGCGGGGCCGCCCCGTGCGGCCGTCACCACACTGACGGACGAGCCTCGCCGGAATCGACAGGCGCGTCGGGAGAGGTTCGTCCGGCAGCCACCTGTGCCACGCGGTGGTCGTCGCCGGCGACCGGGCCCACGTCCTCGGAGCGGTGCACCTCACGTCTCCCGGGGCTCGCGGGCGCGCCGGTGCGGGCGATGATGGTGGGGTGACCTCGACGCACACCCCCGCGGCCGTGCGCCCCGCCGCCGGCACCCCGGCGGCCGGGCGCGGAGCGGTCGTGCGGCTCGGCGCCCTCGCGCTCGCCGGCGCCGTGGCGGCGGTGCTCGGCGTGTGGTTCTCGCGCGCCGCGCTGCCGACGGTCCTGGCCGACCCGGGTGCGCTCGTCCGGTGGGGGCTGCCGGTCACCACGACGCTCACCGAGCTCGCGGGGTCGCTGACGCTCGGCGCGCTCGTGCTCGCGGTCGGCATCCTCCCGCTCCGGACCCCCGCCACCGGTTCCACCCCCTCCGGCTCGGCTCCCACCGGTTCCGCCCCCACCGGCGCGCCCCGCACCGCGTACGCACGCAGCCTCACGCTCGCCGCCGTCGCCGCCGGCACGTGGACGGTCCTGTCCGTCGCGGGTCTCGTGCTCCGGTACGCGAGCGTCTCGGGCCGCCCGCTCGGCTCCTCGACGTTCGGTGACGAGCTCGGCCTGTACGTCACGCAGGTCGACCTCGGCCGCAACCAGCTCGGCATCGTCGTCGTCGCCGCGGTCGTCACCGCGCTCGCGCTCGTCGTGCAGACCCCGACCGGCGCCGCCTGGTGCGCCGGGCTCACCGTCGTCGCGCTGTGGCAGCAGGCCCAGGGCGGCCACGCGGCGGGCGCGACGAGCCACGAGCTCGCGACGAGCTCGATGTTCCTGCACCTCGTCGGCGCGGCCGTGTGGATCGGGGCGCTCGCCGCGCTCGCGGTGCTGGCCGGCCGGCTCGGGGACGACCTGCGCCCCAGCGTCGAGCGCTACTCCACGGTCGCCGGCTGGTGCTTCGTGCTCGTCGCCGTCTCCGGCCTGGTCAACGCCCTCATCCGGCTCGGTGGCGTCGACGGGCTCGGCACGCGCTACGGGGTCCTCGTGCTCGTCAAGGCCGCGCTGTTCGTCGTCCTCGGCCTGCTCGGCGCGGCGCACCGGCGTGCGGCGCTGCCCCGGCTCGCGGAGCCCGGCGCCTGGCCCGGTGCGGGGTGGCTGTTCTGGCGCGTCGTCGCCGTCGAGATCGCCGTCATGGGCGCCGTCTCCGGCGTGGCCGTCGCGCTGTCGTCGACCGCGCCGCCCGTGCCGCAGGAGCCGCCGACGAGCCCGACGCCCGCTGAGATCGTCACGGGCCACGCCCTCCCGCCCGAGCCGACGCTGCTGCGCTGGTTCACCGAGTGGCGCTGGGACCTGCTGTTCGCGAGCGCCGCGGTCGCCGGGGTCGTCGTCTACGTGCGGTGGGTCCGGCGGCTGCGCCGGCGCGGCGACACGTGGCCGTGGCCGCGGACGGCGATGTGGGTCACGGGGCTCGCGATCTTCTTCTGGACGACGTCGGGCGGCCCGGCGATGTACGGGCACGTGCTGTTCAGCGCGCACATGGTCCAGCACATGGTGCTCGCCATGGTGGTCCCGCTGCTCCTGACGCTCGCCGCCCCGGTCACGCTCGCGCTGCGCGCGATCCCGGCCCGGCCGGCGACGCTGCGCGGTGACGCGTCCCGGGGCCCGCGCGAGTGGCTGCTCACGCTCGTGCACAGCCGGCTCGGCACGTTCTTCGCCCACCCGCTCGTCGCCGCGGCGAACTTCGCGGGGTCGATGGTGCTCTTCTACTACACGGGCGCGTTCGAGTGGGCGCTGCGCAACCCCGTCGGGCACGTCGCGATGGTCGTGCACTTCTCGCTCGCGGGGTACCTGTTCGCGAACGCGCTGGTCGGGGTCGACCCGGGCCCGAGCCGGCCCCCGTACACGCAGCGGATCCTGCTGCTGTTCGCGACGATGGCGTTCCACGCGTTCTTCGGCGTCGCGCTCATGAGCGGCGAGGCGCTGCTCGTCGCCGACTGGTTCGGGCTGCTCGGGCGCGAGTGGGGCCCGCCCGCGCTCGCGGACCAGCAGCGCGGCGGCGGCGTCGCGTGGGGCATCGGGGAGCTGCCGACCCTGGTGCTGGCGATCGCGGTGATCGTCGCGTGGTCGCGCTCGGAGGAGCGGGTCGCGAAGCGCCGGGACCGCGCGGTCGACCGGGACGGCGACAGCGAGATGGACGAGTACAACGCGATGCTCACGCGCCTCGCCGACCAGGACTCCCGCGGTCGCTGAGGGCCGCCTCCAGGCCGGCGACGACCGCCGCGCGGCGCTCGCCGTGCGCGAGGACGTCGACGTCGTCGACCCACTGCTCGACCGAGCCGACCCCGCGGGCCAGGGCGCGGACGGCCGGGTCCTGGACCTGCGCGAGGAGGGCGTCCGGCACCGCGGGGTCGACGCACCGGTAGGGCCGGTCGTGGAACTCGCGCGTCGCCTGCTCGGGCGCGGGCAGCCCGGCCGCGCGCTGCACGTCGAGCAGGACGTCCAGGGCGTCGCACAGCGCCCGCTCCCGGGCCTGCCAGCCGTCCGCCCCGAGCGCGGCGCTCAGCGCGGGCCAGGCCGCCGACGCCCGGGGCAGGGTCCGGAACACCGTGCCGGTCCACTTGGGGTACGGGGCCCAGCGGCGGTCGAGCAGGAACCCCAGGTGCAGCGCGGACCGCACGAGGCGGCCGGCGACGACGCGGGAGCCGAGGTCGTCGCCGCGCTGGGCGCACCGGCCGACGAACGGCAGCTCCTGGTCGATGCGCTGCCAGTCGCACGCGACGACGTGGAGCCACACGTCGTCGGGGTACCAGGTGAGGCGCGTGCGCAGGGCGCCCAGGCGGCCCGCGGTGTCGACGAAGACCGGCCCGCCCGTGACCTCGAGCACCGACTGACCGGTGAGCGTGAGCCAGTCGGCGACGACCCAGGGTCGGGTCACGTCGACGCCGAGCCGTGCGGTGGCGAAGTCGTCCGGGTCGGCGACCTCGACCCGGTGCCGCACGCGGGCGTCCCACGTCGTCGCGAACCGTGTCGGCCGGCCCTGGAACGTGTCCGGCAGGTCGGACTCCAGACCGTCCCGGACCCCCGCCACGTGCTCGCGCGGGACGAGCAGGGTCAGGCGCAGGCCCCAGTCGTGGTCCTGGGACATCGCGTCGTCGAGCCCGAGCACGTCGGAGCCGCCGCCCAGCCGGCCCGCGGCGAGCGCCAGTCCCGGCCGGCGGCCCCGGACCAGCGGCTCCACCAGGGTGTCCCAGTACGACCGGGCCAGGTCGAGCGCGTCGGTGTGCACCGGCCCATGCTGGCGCATCGCCGCCGCACGGGCGCCGTGACGGAGCGGGCGGGCGGACGCGAGGGCGCGCCGCCCCGGTTGCCGGCACCGACCGGCGCCCGGGTGATAGACCACTGAGGGTGACCACCGACACCAGCACCGGCTCCGGCGCGCCCGACGCGACACCCGCGTCCGACGCCCCGCCGGCCCCCGCCACCCCGTTCCACGACCTCGACGCCTACGTCGCGCTCCCGCGCGTGTCCGGCCTCGCGCTCTCGCGCGACGGCTCCCGCCTCGTGACCTCGGTCGCCCGGCTCGACCCGAAGGGCACGACCTACCTGACCGCGCTGTGGGAGGTCGACCCGGAGGGCCGCGAGCCCGCCCGCCGGCTGACCCGCAGCGCCAAGGGCGAGTCCGGCGCCGCCTTCACGTCCACCGGCGACCTGCTGTTCACGAGCGCGCGCCCCGACCCGGACCCGCAGGAGGGCGCCGACGACGAGGCCGCACCCGCGCTGTGGCTGCTGCCCGCGCGCGGCGGCGAGGCACGCGTCGTCGCGGCGCGCGGTGCCGGGCTCGGCGGGATCAAGGTCGCCGCCGACGCGCCGGTCGTGCTCGTCGGCTCCGACGTCCTGCCGCGCGCGGTCGACGGCGCGAAGGACGACCGGCTGCGCAAGGCCCGCAAGGAGAAGAAGGTCGCGGCGATCCTGCACTCGACCTACCCGGTCCGCTACTGGGACCACGACCTGGGCCCGGCGACCCCGCACCTCTTCGCGGCGACGCTGCCCGCGGCGGCGACGAGCGACGTGGGCGCCGACGACGTCTCGGGACTCGAGGAGCTGCACGCGGGGGTGCCCGACGAGCGCCCCGAGCTGCGGGACCTCACGCCGGGCGCCGCGGCCGCGCTCGTCGAGCAGGGGTACGCGCTGTCGCCCGACGGCGGCACGGTCGTCACCGGCTGGTCGGTGCCGCAGGCCCGCGGGGCGGTCCGCAGTCGGCTCGTGGCGATCGACGTCGCGACGGGGGACCGGCGGGACCTCGTGGACGACGCGGCCGCCGACCTCGGCTCACCGGTCGTCTCGCCCGACGGGCGCTGGGTCGCCTTCGAGCGCGAGACGATCTCGACGCCGCACCGCGCGCCCGCGGTGTCGCTCCAGGTCGTGGCGCTCGACGGTGCGGGCGAGCCGCGCACGCTCGCGCAGGACTGGGACCGCTGGCCGCACGGCGCGACGTGGCTCCCCGACTCCAGCGGCCTGCTCGTGGTGGCCGACGACGACGGCCGTGCGCCGGTCTTCCACGTCGACCTCGGCTCGGGCGCGGTCACGCGCGTGACGAGCGACGACGCCGCGTTCACCGACCTCCAGGTGAGCCCCGACGGCGCGACCCTCTACGCGCTCCGGGCGTCCTACCTCGCCCCCGCCCACCCGGTCCGGGTCGACCTCGCCGCGGCGCTCGCGTCCGGCACGCCCGTCGCCGCCACGGCGCTGCGCAGCCCGGCCGCGACCCCCGTCCTCCCGGGGACGCTGCAGGACGTCGAGGCCACCGCGGCCGACGGCGTGCGCGTCCGGTCGTGGCTCGCGCTGCCCGAGGGCGCCTCGGCCGAGAACCCGGCGCCCCTGCTGCTGTGGATCCACGGCGGTCCGCTCGGCTCGTGGAACGCGTGGTCGTGGCGCTGGAACCCGTGGCTCCTCGTCGCGCAGGGGTACGCCGTCCTGCTGCCCGACCCGGCGCTGTCCACCGGGTACGGCCAGGACTTCGTGCAGCGCGGCTGGGGCTCGTGGGGCGCCGCGCCGTACACCGACCTCATGGCGGCGACCGACGCGGCCGTCGCACGCCCCGACGTCGACGAGACCCGCACCGCGGCGATGGGCGGCTCGTTCGGCGGCTACATGGCCAACTGGGTCGCCGGGCACACCGACCGGTTCCGGGCGGTCGTCACGCACGCGAGCCTGTGGGCGCTCGACCAGTTCGGCCCGACGACGGACGCCGCGTACTACTGGGCGCGCGAGATGACCGACGAGATGGCGCTCGAGAACTCCCCGCACCGGTTCGTCGAGCAGATCGTCACCCCGATGCTGGTCGTCCACGGCGACAAGGACTACCGGGTGCCGATCGGCGAGGGACTGCGGCTCTGGTACGAGCTCGTCGCGCACTCGGGGCTGCCTGCGGACGACGACGGCGTGACGCCGCACCGGTTCCTGTACTACCCCGACGAGAACCACTGGATCCTGTCGCCGCAGCACGCGGTCGTCTGGTACCAGGTCGTCGAGGCGTTCCTCGCGCAGCACGTGCTCGGGCTCACCGGGGACGACGCGCCCGACCTGCCCGAGCTGCTGGGCTGACGCCTGCGGCGCCGGGCCGGGCGACCGGTCCGGCGCCGCGGCGCGACCCGTGCGGCTCCGGCGGCCGGGCGCTCAGCTGCGCGCGAGCACGCCCCCGCGGTGCCGCAGCGCCGTCCCGAGCGCGAGCCCCGCGAGCACGCCGAGCGAGATCGCGACCATCGTGGTCGCGGCCGTGACGACCGTCGCGAGCGCGCGGCTGTCGTCGCCGAGGATCGACGTGACGCCGACGAGCCCGAGCGCCCCGGGCACGAGCAGCCAGAACCCGGGCAGGAAGCCCACGAGCGTCGGCGGTCCCGTCGGGCGGGTCGAGGCGTACATCGCGACGAGCGTCATGAGCAGCGCACCGACGAACGCGGAGAACACGCCGCCGAAGAACAGCCCGCCGAGGACCTGGCCCGCGTAGGCGACGGTCAGCACCAGCAGGATCCACGGCAGCGTCGAGCGCCGCGCGCAGTTGTGGAAGACGACGCCGACGCCGTACACGATCACCCCGACCCACGGTCCCGCCCAGCCCAGCGGGTGGTACGGCGCGGAGCCGACGTCGGACGCCGGGACCCCCACGAGCGCGGCCGCCGTCGTGATGCCGAGCGCGAGCAGCACGAGCTGCATGCCGCCCGCCGCGAGCCGCGCCGAGCCGGCCACCATCTGCCGGGTCGCGAGGTCGATCGCGGCGGTGGTGAGCAGCGCGCCCGGCAGGAAGCTCACGAGCGGCGCGACCAGCGGCGCGAGCATCCCCACGTCCGCCCCGGTGCGGGAGAGCAGGAACACCGCGACGGAGACGACGAACGCGCACCCCAGCACGAGCAGCGCCTGGTACGCCCCGGCGACGCGCGTGCCCGCCACGACCGCCCCGGCGATCACGGTCCCCAGCGCCGCCGCGGCGAGGACGTCGACGAGGCTCCCGCCGAGGATCATCGCGAGCCCGGCCGACACCCCCATGTACCCGAGCACGCGCACCGGCCCCCGGTAGAGCGGCGGGGCGTCGACCGCCGCCCGCACGCGCGCCGTCCCCTCGGCGGGCGTGAGGCCGCCCCGCTCGGCGAGCTCGGCGACCTCGAGCACCTCCTGGACCTGGTGCAGGCGCAGCTGGCGCACGCCCGTGGACGAGGCCGCCGTCTGGGGGTGCGCCCCGCTCGGCACGGACACGAGGAGCGCCGTGGGCAGCGCGACGATCTCGACGTCTGGGGCGCCGTTGACCGCGGCGACGCGTTCGAGGGTCTGCGTGACCTGCGCGACGGGGACGCTCGAGTCGATCATCGCCTCGCCGAGCACCATGAGGAAGCGCACCGTCTCCGCCCGCCCGGCCGCGTCGTCGGGCGCGGGCTGCGACGCGGGGACGGCCGTCGCGAGGGCGTGCCCCGGCGGGGAGCCCGCGGGCACAGCGCCCGCGGGCACGGCGCCCGCGGGCAGGCCCTCCGCAGGCAGGGCCTCCGCAGGCAGGCCCTCCGCAGGCAGGGCCTCCGCAGGCAGGGCCCCTTCGGTGCCCGCGCGCCGGCGCCGGCCGAGGATCGCGAGCGTGATCGCCGCCAGCACCACGACCAGCACGAGGGCGGCGGTGACGAGGGCGCCGGTCGGGATGGTGGACGCCGCGACCGTCGGCTGGTCGGTCCACACCGGCGCGATCGACGTCGGCACGGGGACGGGGAGCTCGGCGGGCGACCCGGAGGGGGCCGGCGTCGACGTCGGACCGGGCGCGGTCGGCGTGCTGGTCGCCGGCTCGGTGAGGGAGGGGGTCGGCGTCGGCTCGGGGACCGGGCCCGGCACGCCCTCGTCCGCCGTCGTGGTCGGCGTGGGGGACGGCACGGCGGTCTCCGTGACGCCGGTCGACGAGCCGGGCGCCGGGTCGGTCGTCCTGCTCGGCGCGGGGGAGGGCGGCACCTCCACGAGGCGGACGGCGGTCTCGGGAGCCGTGACCCCCGGGACGTCGGTCGGGGACCCGGTCATCATCGCCTCTCGCCGGTCTGTCGCCTGCCCGCGGCAGCGCCTGGGTCGTCCGGCTGCCGTGCGCAGCCCGCGGCTCGGAACCTAGCACCGGCCCGGTGGCGTCACCCGCGGGCCGTACGCGCCGCGCTCGGCGCTGCTGGTCGGCGGGTGCTCGGCCCCGCCCGGGCGCTCGCGGGCAGGGTCCCGGCCGCGACGAGCGGGTGCTCGTACGCCGCTCGCGTCCCCCAGATGGACGACGGCCGTCCGGGTGGTGCGGGGGCGGTAGCCTGCGACCGACCGCCGCCGGTGCGGCGTGCACTCCGCCGTGCACGCACCCGTACGGGGTCGTGCGGCGCCACCGGTGTGCCTCAGGGGGATTCGTGCTGTCCACGTCCGGCCCGGTCTCGGGTCGGCAGGATCGGCGCGCGCCAGCGGTGTCGCAGATGAGAGGTTACTCACTTTTGCGCGGTCTGTCACATCCGCCGGCTCGGCGTGCCACGACCCGCCCGTCCTGACAGAGGTCCTGATGCATCCTCGACCCTCCCCGACCACCCTCGCACTCCTGCTCGTGAGCTCGTCCCTGCTGCTGGGGGCATGCTCGGCGGACGAGCCGCCCGCGACCTCGGCGGCGGTGTCCGCCCCGCCCGAGGCGACGACCGCGGACCTCACGACCCGGACCGTGCTCGACGACGTCGGCCGTGAGGTCGTCGTCCCGGAGTACCCGCAGCGCGTCGCGGTCCTCAACGAGGAGATCCTCGACGCGGCGCTCATCCTCGGCGTCGAGCCGGTCGGGATCAGCCTCGGACGTCACCAGCGCACCGCCGCCGCGTACCTCCAGGACCGCAAGCCCGAGCTGACCTACCTCGTCAACGCCGGTCTGCCCGACTCCCCGGACGTCGGCGCCGTGCTCATCGCCGAGCCCGACCTCGTGGTCACGGGGGACGCCACGACCCCCGAGGTGCTCGCGGGTCTCGAGGCGATCGCGCCCACCTTCGTCGCGCGGGACGACGCCGGCTGGCCCGACATGCTCCGCGCCGTGGGCGTGGCGGTCGGCCGCGAGGACCAGGCGGAGACGTGGATCGGCGGCTACGAGTGGCGCACCGAGGGGGCGCGGACCGTGATCGCCGAGGCGGGCAACGCGGGTCGGTCGGTCACGCTCGCGCTCTGGACGGAGAACGGCCCCGTGGTCCTCGACGGCTCGTCGTTCGCCGGGGGCGTCGCGGCGTCGGTGGGGCTCGCGGTCACCGGGAGGCCGGCCACCGCCGCTGGCGCGCCCCCGGCCGACGGCCTGCCCGGCCCCGTGACCCCCGTCGCGGAGCTGCCCGCGTCCGACTGGCTGTTCGTCTTCGCGTTCGACGCGCTCGGGCCCGACGGGGAGGCGCTCGACGCCGCGATGGGGTCGTCCGCGGTGCGCGCGCTGCCTGCCGTCGCGGCCGGACACGTCTCGGTGGTCGACGGATCCGCGTGGGGGACGCGGGGCGGCCCCGCCGCCGCGCACCTCGTGCTCGACGGCCTGCTCGCGGCGTTCGGTGCGTGACGACCCACGGACGAGTGACCCCGTCCGGCCGCGTCTCACCCGTCTCGACGCGCGCCGCTGCCGGGTCCACGCCATAGTCGGGTCAAGAACCGGGCGGACCAGCCCGGCGCGACCGGAGGAGTGACCATGGGAATCGGTGGTGGCATCACCCTGATCGTGCTCGGCGCGATCCTCGCTTTCGCCGTCCAGGACAGCATCTCGGGGATCGACCTGACCATGATCGGGTACATCTGCCTCGGTGCGGGCATCCTCGCGCTCATCCTCACGCTCGCTCTCAACGCGCAGCGTCAGAAGACGACGAACCACACGGTCGTCGAGCGTCACGACGGCACCGCCCCGCCGCCGCCCACCTACTGAGCGGCTGACCGGGCGGACCACCGCTCGACGAGCCGGCCCTCGCGGGGAAGCGCGAGGAGCCCGGCGCACGCACGGCCACGACGGCGCCCGACCCCGCACCCGGGGACGGGCGCCGTCGCCGCGCGTGAGGCGTCGTGGGTCGGGCGACCGGCGCCGCCGCTGTGCGGGCTTCAGCGCCCGGCCCGGTCGTGCGGGGACGTCCGCGGTCAGCCCCGGGCGGACCAGCGGCCGCGGTGGACGACGTCCTCGACGCCGCGGCGCGGACGCCGCGCCGCGGAGCCGGGCAGGTCCTCGACCGGGGCCGGGTGCCCGACGGTGATCGCGCCGACGGGTTCGAGGTGCTCGGGCACGCCGAACGCCTCCCGGTACGCCGCGGTGCGCTCGGCGGGGATGCCGAAGAAGCACGCGCCGAGCCCCTCGTCGACCGCGGTCTGCAGCACGAGCAGCGCCGCCATGCCCGCGTCGACGTACCAGTAGGGGACGGCCCACGGCATGCCACCGGCGTCGTCTGCCGCCCCGCCGCCGGGTCCGGTCGCCCCACCGCCGGCGTCCGCCGCGTCGCGCCGCTTGTCGGGCTGGGCGTAGCGCGCCCGGTACGCCGCCGGGTCGGCGTGCGGCACGACGACGACGGGCGCGACGCGCATCGAGCGCAGCCAGCGGCTCGCCGGACCCGCGGGCGCGGTGACGTCCCAGAACCGTGCGACGTCGACCGGGGTGTCGAGCACAAGGAAGCCCCAGCCCTGGCTGAACCCGGCGCTGGGGGCGCGCACCGCGTTGGCGAGCATGCGGTCGACCGCCGCGCGCTCGACGGGTGCGTCGGTGTACGTCCGCACCATGCGCCGGCGTCGCACCACGTCCTGGAAGTCCATGCCCCGATCATCGCGCGCCGGACCGGCCGCCCCGCGCACGGCAGAGCCCCCACCGGAGTGCGCCGGTGGGGGCTCTGCTGCTGCTGCGGCGGCGCGGACCGCCGCGGTGCGGCCGGCCCTCAGGCCGGTCGGGGCCGGATCAGCTCAGCGTGCAGCTCGCGCCGTTGAGCGTCACCGCGGTCGGGGCCTTGGGGGCGCCCGAGCCGTTGAACCCGAACTGCACCGAGCCCTTCGCGGGGAGCGCGGTGTTCCACGAGGCGCCCTTCGCGCTCACGGTGGCGCCGGTCTGCGTCGTCGTGCTGCTCCAGGCCTGCGTGACCTTCTCGCCGTTCGTGAACGTCCAGCGCAGCTCCCACGAGGGGATCGCGGCCCCGTCGTTGCGGACCGTCACCTGCCCGGTGAAGCCGGAGTTCCACGCGTTCGAGGTGTCGAACTTCACCGAGCAGCCGCCGGGAGCGGTGGTGGGCGACGCGGTCGCGGTCGGCGTCGCGGTGGGCGTGGGCGTGGCGGTCGGGGTGACCGTGGGCGTGGGCGTGGGCGTGGGCGTGGGCGTGGGCGTGGGGGTCGGGGTCGGGTTGACCGTGCCGCCCTGGAAGATCACGTCCGCGCAGTTGTAGAAGGCCTCGGGGCTGTCCGAGCGCGTCCAGATCGAGTAGATGATGTGGCGCCCGCTCTTGTTCGGCAGCGTCGCGTCCCAGTAGTACTCGGCGCCCTGCGGGCCGCCCTCGCGCAGCGGCGGGTTCGTGACCTCGTTGAACGGCGCCGGCTCGAGGTCGCTCCACTTCAGCGGGCTGTTCGGGTTCCAGCCGTCCTTGGTCACGTACTGCGACCACGTGCCGGGGTGCCGGGCCCACGCGTTGTACTGCATCGTGATCTTCGAGCCGGCCTGCAGGGTCGTCGTCGGCCAGTCGGTGCGGGCCGCGCGGGCGCCGCTGAACGTCGCGAGCGGGCCGCAGAGGTTCCCGTCGGGCACGACGGTTCGGTGCTGGCCCGCGGCGTTGCTGAGCAGGTTCCCGAACCAGTTGTAGAACGGGTAGTTGCCGTTCTCCGCGAGCAGGTTCTGGCACGCGGGGTTCGTCGGGTTCAGGCCGCCGCCGGCACCGTTCTCGACACCGTTGACGTAGCAGGCGTACGTGCGCGTGGCCGGGTACGTGAGCCCGCCGTGCGCCGCGGCCGGCGACGCCGGGAGCCCGACGAGCAGCGCGGCTCCGACCGCGGCGGCGGAGGCGACCGCGAGGCGCCGCAACGTGTGTCTTCCGAGGGACATGACTGCTCCTTGTGCGGGACGGCGGCGCCGGGTCGGGCGCCGTGGGGCCGCGCGGCCCGTCGTCCGGCCGTGGCGGACGCGGCGGCGGTGCGGCGTCGGCGCCGGACGCGCGGGAGCGCGCGAGGGGTGGCCGGACGAGAGGCGTGCGTGGTGACGGACGTGCGTGGTGGTCGGGCGGGGGCGTGCGTGGTGAGGGGACCAGGCTCGGCGGGGCCGTCGGGGGCGTCAACGCACCTAAACGGTTCGTCGGCGAGCGCCGCGGGGGCGGCGTGGACCTGCTCGTCGGGTACGCGTCGGTGGCTGCGGGCACACTGGGAACACGTCGCGAACTGCGGGACTGCCCGAAGGTGCAGCCGGGGTCGCGCTGGCGGACGGCGTCCTGCAGGGGGAGCGCCGCCGGAAGGGGGCACATCATGGACAGGGACGAGGCGCGCGAGATCAAGTCGCAGCTCGCGGACTACGTGCACGAGCTCGCGCAGCGCGAGGTGCACGCCTCCGGCGTGGCGACGGACACCGTCCCCGCGCTCGGGCTCGGGCTGGCCCCGGTCGGCGAGGGCCGGTACGCCGTGGCCGTGCGCTACCGGCTCGGGTCGCCGCGCGTGCGGGCCATCGCGCGGCGGGTGGCCGAGCAGATCGGACCGGTCGGCGCGGACGTGCGCCGGACCGGCCGCATCCGCCCGCTCGCGCAGGCGGCCGCCGCGCCGGACCGCTCGACGGACGGCGCCGCGTCGCCCGACGGGCCGGCCCCGCTCCGCACGGGCCCCCGCCCGCCCGTCATCACGGCGCTCGCCGCCGGCGAGACGGCCCGCGTGCGTCCGCTGCGCCCCGGGATCTCGATCGCCCACGTCGACGTCTCGGCCGGGACGCTCGGTGCGTTCGTGCAGGTCGACGGCGTGCTCCACGCGCTGTCGAACTACCACGTGCTCGCCGGCTCGCCCGCGGCGCAGGTCGGCGACGTCATCGTGCAGCCCGGTCCCGCGGACGGCGGGCGTGCGCCGCGCGACCGCGTCGGGACGCTCGCCGCGACCGTCCCGCTGACCCCCGGGCGCACCGCGACGGTCGACGCCGCGGTCGCGCTGCTCGACGAGCAGGACGTCGACCTCGACTACCCCGTGGGCCGCGTCACCCGGACGGCGGTCGCCCTGGGCGGTGAGGACGTCGTCAAGATCGGGCGCACGACGGCCGTCACGACCGGGCGCGTGACCGCGATCGAGCTCGACGACATCGTCGTCGGCTACGGCGAGGAGCTGGGTGACCTGCGCTTCGACGACCAGATCGAGGTCGAGTCCACGGGTCCCGGGCCGTTCTCCCGCGGGGGTGACTCCGGCTCGCTCGTGTGCACACGTGACGGGATCGCCCTCGGTCTGCTCTTTGCGGGGAGCGAGACGGGGGGCGACAATGGCACCGGGCTGACGTACCTCAACCCGATCGACACCGTCCTCGCCGCACTCGGGGCCGAGCTCGCGCAGTAGTTCCCCCGCGCCGCTCGCCCCCGGCCCCCTCCCTGGCGGGGCGGCCACGCGAGAGGCGGTATCCCGGTGACGGATCTCGAGCACGCGCGCGCAGCGAAGGACCGGCTACGACAGACGCTCGCGGGGCGTGACGGCATCACCGGGATCGGCATCTCCCGCGGTGCGGACGGCTACGGCGTCCAGGTCAACGTGTCGCAGGCCGCGCACCGTGCCGCCGTGCCCGAGCACGTCGACGGCGTCGACGTCCGCGTGCGCGTCACCGGACCCGTGCACGCCCAGCCGGTCCGCCGCAGCCGCCACGCGGGCTGAGCCCGGCCGACGCGGCCGCACGTCGACCGGCGACCGCACCGCCCTGCCCGCCCGTGCCTCCTGCCCGGGCCGGGTGCGGACGGCGGTCCGCCCGGTGCGCCGCCGGACGGACCACCGCCCCTCGCCCGGTCACCTGCTCGTGAGCGGTGACGCCGCGGTCCTCGGCCGGCCGGGGGAGCCGTCCGGGCCACGAGCTCCGGACGTCGCGACCGGGGTAGGGAGGGGTGGCCCACCGGACGCGACCCCACCAGGCTCGGGTCCGCGTGACGGCCGGGTCAATGTGACGAATCGCTTCGCGGACGGGTTCCGCGGACCGCCACGGCGTCAGGTTCACTAGGACCATGACGCAGAGCACCACCCGCCTTCCCCGAGTCCGCGCCTCGGAGCTCACCGGCCGCGGCTGGCTCAACACCGGCGGCCGCGACGTGACCCTCGCGGAGCTCCGCGGCAAGATCGTGATCCTCGACTTCTGGACGTTCTGCTGCATCAACTGCCTGCACGTCCTCGACGAGCTGCGCGCGCTCGAGGAGCAGCACCGCGACGTCCTCGTGATCGTCGGCGTGCACTCCCCGAAGTTCGTGCACGAGGCGGACCCGGTCGCGCTCGCGGCGGCGGTCGAGCGCTACGAGGTGCACCACCCGGTCCTGGACGACCCGGACCTCACCACGTGGTCGGCGTACACGGCACGCGCGTGGCCGACGCTCGTCGTCATCGACCCCGAGGGCTACATCGTGGCGCAGATGGCCGGCGAGGGGCACCAGCACAACGTCGAGGTGCTGGTCCGCGACCTCGTCGCCGAGCACGAGGCCAAGGGGACGCTGCACCGGGGGAGCGGCCCGTACGTCCCGCCGGAGCCGACGTCGGGCACGCTGCGGTTCCCGGCGAAGGCCCTGACGCTCCCGGGCGGGAACCTGCTGGTGGCCGACGCCGGGCACCACGGGCTCGCCGAGCTCGCGCCGGACGGCGAGACGCTCGTGCGCCGCATCGGCTCGGGCGAGCGCGGGCTCGTCGACGGCGCGCCCGAGGAGGCGCGGTTCAGCGAGCCCAACGGCCTGTGCCTCGTGCCCGACGAGCTGCGCGAGCGCGTCGGCTACGACGTGCTCGTCGCCGACACGGTCAACCACGCGCTGCGCGGGGTCCGGCTCGCGGACGGCCGGGTGACCACCGTCGCCGGGACCGGCGAGCAGTACATGGTCGGCGCGGTGGACAACGTGCTCGACGCCGCCGACGCCGCTCGTGCCGCCGGGGCCGCGGCCGACACCGACGGAGCGGCCGGCGCGCTGCCCGACGCCCGGCGCCACAAGCTCTCGTCGCCGTGGGACGTCGCCTGGTACGCGCCGCTCGGCGCCTTCGTCGTCGCGATGGCCGGCAACCACACGCTGTGGACGTTCGACGCCGAGCGCGGCTCGGCCGAGCACGTCGCCGGGACGATGAACGAGGGGCTGCTCGACGGCCCGCTGCCCGACGCGTGGTTCGCACAGCCGTCGGGCCTCGCGGTCGGCCCCGACGGGCGGCTGTGGCTCGCGGACGCCGAGACGTCCGCGCTGCGGTGGGTCGAGCCGGGCACCGACGGCACCGACGGCCCCGCCGGCAGCGCCAGCAGCGCGCCGACCGTGCACAGCGCGATCGGGGCGGGGCTGTTCGACTTCGGTCACCGCGACGGCGCCGCCGACCAGGCGCTGCTGCAGCACCCGCTCGGCGTGGCGGTGCTCCCCGACGGCTCGGTCGCCGTCGCGGACACCTACAACGGGGCGGTCCGCCGCTACGTGCCGCCCGCGACCGACGCAGCGGAGGGCACGGTGGGCGAGGTCACGACGCTCGCGACCGGACTGGCGGAGCCCAGCGGGATCGTCGTCCTGGCCCCCGAGGACGGCGGGTCGGGGCTCTCGCTGCTCGTCGTCGAGTCCGCCGCGCACCGGCTCACGCGGATCGCGCTGCCGGCGGCGCTCGCGGGCGAGATCCTCGACTCGGGTGCGCACCGCACGCAGCGCCCCGTGACCGAGCTCGCGGCGGGCGAGGTCCGCCTCGACGTCGTGTTCACGCCCGCGGCCGGGCAGAAGTACGACGACCGCTACGGCCCGTCGACCCGGCTCAAGGTCGCCTCGACGCCGCCGGAGCTGCTGCTCGACGGCGCGGGCGACGACGTCCCGCTCGAGCGCGTGCTGCGGCTCAACCCGGCCGTGGCGGAGGGCGTGCTGCACGTGACCGCGCACGCGGCGAGCTGCGACGCCGACCCGGCGATCGAGTACCCGGCGTGCCACCTCAACGCGCAGGACTGGGGCGTCCCGGTCCGGCTCGTCGCCGGCGGCCCCGCGACGCTGACGCTCCCGCTGCACGGCTGAGCCACGGTGGTCGCCGACCGCCCGACCGGGCCGCGCCGTCGGGCTCGACGGGTCGGGCGGCCCGCGCACCTGCGCGAGCCGCCCGACCCGTCACCGGACCCCGAGGGCGTCCGTCAGGCGTCGCAGCTGATCTTCTCGGTCCCGAACGCGACGTCGTCGAGCCACAGGTCGAACTCCGCCGGCGTCGTGCCGCCCTGGTAGAGCTGCCAGCCGACCTTGACCTCCCCGAAGTCCGGGAACACGAACGGCACGTCGGCGCCGCCCGCGGTCTCGGTGTCCACGGTGAGCTCCTCCTGCAGGTCGCCGTCGATCCAGACCTGCACGCGGTTGTCGGACGCGTCGAGCTGCCACTCGACGCACTGCCAGCGGTCGGCGACCGACGGGGACGACTCCCGCCAGCTCGTCCAGTCGCCGGTCGGCCCGCCGTCGGACCCGACGCCCCAGAAGACGCCCGGGACGGTCGGCGCGTACTGCCCGCCGATCGGCCGCACGACGCCGGCGCCCTCGCCGGACGCCTCGACGAGCGTGTAGTGCGCCCAGTCGGGCGCGGTCGGGAACTCGTCGACCTTGACGCGGATGCGCCCGTAGAAGCTGTTCCCGGGCGGGTCGACGGGGATGACCATGAACGCCCGGCCCTTGTCCGCGGTGTGGACCCGCAGCGCCTGGGAGTGGCGCCCGTGCCGACCGTACTGGCCGGCCTGCGCCGTCCGGACCTTCTCCACCGTCAGCGTCCCGGCGCGCGTGTCGATGCCCCAGCGCATGCTCGCGGCGCCGCCCACGGGCAGCCGCTCGAAGTCCTCGCAGAACAGCAGGCTCGCGTCGGCGCACACGGTCCGCGGACCGCCGCGACCGGGGCGGTCGACCGCGTCGGTGCCGCCGCCGGCGCTGGCCCCGGACGCCCCGAGGGTCAGCGCCGAGGCGGCGAGGGTCGCGGCGGTGGCGGTGAGCGCGAGAGCCCTGCGCCCGAGTCCCGGCGCGGCGCCTGCGGGACCACTCCCGGGCGGTGCCGGTGCTGTCATCTGCTGTGCGGTCGGTTTCCTCATCGATGCTCCCCTGCTCGTGCGAGACCCTCGGCGACGGTCACGTGCCGCCGCGGCGTCGCGGGACGACGCCGGGCCCGCGCAGCGTAGGGAGCGGCACGGGCGCGCCGGAACACGGGACGCGCGTGGGGCGCGCACTTGTTCGATTAAGGCGCCGTGCGCCCGGCCTCGGGCAGGCCGGCCCGCCACCTGGAGGAGGGCACGAAGTCGTCGGCCTCGCGCACCGCGACGTCGTGCGCCAGCGGTGCCTGGGGCGTCGGCAGGAGGAACCCGACGGGCACGGCGTTGCGCCGCGCCGCTGCGGGCCCGCCGCGCGAGGCCGTGCTCCACCACGTGCGCACCGACTGCACCAGGACGTCCACGGCGGGAGCCTCCCACGCCGCGGCACGGCGTCGCTGGGGCGGCGGCGTCAGCGCGCGCCGTGCACCGCGACGTCGACGAGGGCCTGGAGCGCGTCGGCGATGGCCTCGTCGGTCGGGCCGTCGGCGCTGGTCTCGACCTCGACCGACCACGGCGAGTGCTCGACGGTCACGCTGCGCACGTTCGTCGAGTCCGCGGACGGCGTGCCACCCCGGGCGATGGCCGCCGGGACGCCGTCGCCCGCGTCGCGCAGGACGGTCCACGTCGCACCGCCGAGCGCGCTCGTGGCCGCAGCGGCGAGCGCGCACAGCCGCGTGACCGCCCCGGTCTGGGCGCCGACGATCGCCGCGACGCCCGCGGTGATGAGCCGGTCGACGGTCACGGCGTTCTCGGCGAGCTCGCGTCGCTTCGCCAGGGCCGCCCGCGCCCGGCTGCGCTTCGCCTGGTACTGCGCGGCGTCGGCCCGGCGGAACAGCGTCCGGGGCTGCTCGACCCGGCCGCCGGCGCTCGACGCGATGCCCCACGAGATCGCGGCGCCGTGCGCGAGCGGGAAGCCCTTGACCGTCGCGGAGATGACCTGGCTGACCTGCGAGCGCGGGATGCCCGCGGTGACCACGCAGAACTCGTCCCCGCCGAGCCGTGCGGCGGTCGAGCCGGGGAGCTGGTCCTGCACACGGCGCAGGACGTCCGCGACCGAGCGCAGCAGGTCGTCGCCGGCGTCGTGCCCGAGCTCGTCGTTGACCCGCTTGAGGCCGTCGACGTCGCACATGACGATGCACGTCTCGAGGCCCGTCTGGAGGGCCTGGTCCGCGGCGTGGTCCGCGACGCGGCGGTTGCCGAGCCCCGTGAGCGGGTCGTCGGCGATGAGGTGGCGGACCTGGTCCTCGAGGTCGACGCGCGCGACGGCTCCGGCGGCCAGCGCGCACAGCACCTCCGCGGCGGCGAGGTCGTCCACGCCGAACAGCTCGCCGGTCGCGTCGCGGCTCGCGTAGACCTGCCCCCAGACCTGCCCGTTGACGACGATCGGGCTCGCGAGCGCGCTGATCCGGTCGAGCTCGCGCAGGCTCGCGACCTCGACCGGGTCGCCGGTGAGCTCGACGTCGTCCACGTCGTCGCGCACGTGCGCGACCCAGCTGCGCCGGTCGCGGATGAGCCCGCGCAGCGCGGGGCGCTCCTCCGCGCGGAACGCGGTCCGGGCGATCACGGACTCGCGGTCGTCGGGCTGGAGGGACTCGACGGCGAGCACCGTGCAGGTCTCCTGCTCGATGCGGCAGAACGCGGCGGAGCGCGCGTCGAGCAGCGACCGGGCCATCGCGGCGGCGACCTCGGCGACCTCGCCGAGCGTCTGGCACCGCTCGAGCCGGTGCGCGGCGAGCCCCAGGCCGCGCACCCCGCTGGTCGCGGGTGCGGCGGGGGCTCCGGCAGCTCGTCCTCGTGCAGGCGTCACGTCGCCATCATCCGGCACGCGGACCCGTCCGCAAGGCCGCGGGAACCGTTCGGGTGAAAGATCCCGGTCCGTCGTCCAGGTCGGGGGCGGTCCCCGCGACGGGTCCGGTCGGCGCGCGGGCGCGTCGCGCGGCGTGCGGACGGCCGGAACGGGTCGTCGCAGGTCAGCGGCGGTCGAGCAGGTAGATGCGGGGGTGGTGCCCCTTGGCGAACACGCGCACCGCGGCCCGCTCCTGCCACAGCCCGGACGCGACGCGCAGGCAGCGCTCCATGACCGTGATCTCGTGGGTGAGCACGACGAGCCGGCCGCCGGGCGCGCACACCGCGTGGGCCGCCTCGAGCAGCTGCGCGTGCACGGCGGCGCTCGTCGCGTGCGAGCCGTGCGTGGTGCCCCAGGGCGGGTCGACGAGCACGAGGTCGAACGGTCCGGCGTCGCGCCAGGTCCCGCCCGGGGCGAGCACGTCCGCGACGTCGAGCCGGACCTGGTCGGTCAGCCCGGCGGCGGCGACGTTCTCGCGCGTCGCGGCGACCGCCTCCGCGGACACGTCGACGCCGAGCGCGACGGCGGCGGGGCCGGCGAGCAGGCGCTCGACGAGCAGCGTGCCCGACCCGCACATGAGGTTGACGACCCGGTCGCGCGCGCGGACGCCCGCGAGCCGGACGATCGCCGCCGCGATGGTCGCGTTGACGGCACCGGGGTAGTCGGCCACGCGCCACGCGCGCGCGGACAGCGGTGGCCCGCCGAGCCGGACGAGCACGTCCCAGCCGGCGTCCCCGCCCGCGCCGCCCGTCCCGCTCGCGCCGCTCGTCCCGCCCGCGCGGGCGCCCGGGGTGCGACGGAACCGGACGAGGATCTCGCCGTCGTCGGCGCGGTGGTCCATGCGGCTGGCCTCGGAGAGCAGCGCCGCGAGCCGCTGGAAGACGCTCGACTCGCGCCCGGCGGCCTCGAACCGGAAGGTGCGCCGGGCGCCGAGCCGCGCGGAGGCGTCGAGCGCGGCGGCGATCCGCGGCAGGTGCTCGCCGCTCGTGAGCGACTTCGGCCGGGGGACGTCGAACGTGAGGACCGCGAACACCGCGACCGCGGTGCGGAGCGCGAGGAGGCGGGGGTCGTCGAGCGGACCGCGGTGGGCGAACGTCAGGGTGTCGTCCCGCCCGGGCACCGGCACGGGCGGGCGCGCCGGTGCGAGGACCTCGGTGATCTCGGCGGCGACGACGTCCGCGAGCCCGGGCAGGTACGTGACCTCGATGCGGTGCGTGGCGGGCGTGCGGGCGGGTGCGGGACGGCGGTCCGGTCGGCGGTCGCCGCGCGGCGGTGTCGTCGCCCGGGCGTCACGACCGCGGGGCGGACGGCTGCCGCGGGGCTCGGGTCGGTCGGCGCGGGACGGGCGCGGGCGCGGGGCCACTCAGGCGAGGACGGGCAGGCGGGCGCCGACGGCGCGCAGCACGAACGTCACGGTCGCCTCGACGGCGTGGTCGCGCTCGGGCCCGTCGTCGGGCACCCCGCGGCTCGACAGGCACGCGTTGACGAGCGGGACGGTGGTGTCGACGTCCTGGGGCGGGAACGCGCCGGACTCGACGCCCTCGGTGAGGATGCGCCGGAGGATCTGCTCGACGAGGTGCACGTGCTCGCGGACGCGCTGCTGGGTCGCGCGCGAGAGCACCGAGCGCAGGTCCGGCCCGGGGGCCAGGTGGTAGACGCGCTTGAGCTGCGCCTGCGCCCGCACGTAGGTGCGGAGCTGCTCGACCGGGTCCTCGACGTCCTGCAGCGACCGCTCGAGCGTCGCGACGTACTGCTCGGTCTCGTGCGTGATGAACCCGACGAGCAGCGACTCCTTGTCGGGGAAGTGGTTGTAGACCGCGGTGCGCCCGATGCCGGCGGCCGACGCGATGTCGGCAAGCGTGATCGCGTCGAACCCGCGGTCCGCCATGAGGCTCGAGAGCGCGGCGAACAGCTTCTGGCGGGTCTGCGCGCGGTGCTCGTGGAGGGAGCCTCCGATGATCTTCGGCATGCTGACATCCTCGCACGATCTGTCAGTTCGCGACTCCACTACCCGGTGTGCATGCTCGCACCTAGACTCAGCCGCATCTGCTCGACGGCGCGGTCGGGAGGTCACCGCATGCACGGCAACGGGCCGGCGTGGCCGGCGGGCTCCGACCCGTCGGCGCTCACGGCGAGCCTGCGCACCGCGCACGAGACGTTCGTCACGACCGGGACGCTGCCCCGCGGCATCCGGACCGTCGTCGCCGACTCGTGGGTGCGCAGCGCCCGCAGCGGAGTCGACCCCGAGTCCCCGGCCCCGACCGTCGACCTGACCGACGCCGAGCTCGTCTCCTACCGCCGCAACCACCCGCTCGGCGCCGCGCTCCCGATCGTGCGCCGCCTGCTCGTCGAGGGCGGCGTGGGCGAGGGGATCGTCGCGGCGCTGACCGACGAGAACGGCCGCCTCCTGTGGGTCGACGGCGACCCCGCGGTGCGCCGCCAGCTCGACGGTGTCGGCTTCGTCGAGGGCGCCTCGTGGGGCGAGGAGCAGACCGGCACCAACGCCCCCGGCACCGCGCTCGCGACCCGCAGCCCCGTCCAGGTCTTCGCCGCCGAGCACTTCACGCGGTCCGTGCACCCGTGGAGCTGCACGGCCGCCCCGGTGCGCGACCCGAGCACCGGGCGCGTGCTCGGGGTGCTCGACGTGACCGGCCGGGAGCACCTCGCGTCCCCGCTCGTGCTGCGCCTCGTCACCGCGACCGTGATGGCCGTGGAGCTCGAGCTCGCCGCCGCCCGGGCCGCCGAGGGTGCGCCGCCCCGCCGGTTCCGCGAGCGCGGGGCGAGCGTGCGGCCGCCCGAGCTCGCGCGCCTCGACGTGCTCGGCACCGCGGGCGGCGTGCTGCGGCTCGGCGTCGAGGCGACGGCGCTCGGGGTGAGCGCGGCGGGCGGTGCCGTGCGGCTCGACGGAGCCGGCGACCGGGCCCCCGGGCGCGGCGGTCATCGGGCGGCCGACGGCGGGCACCAGCTCAGCCTGCGGCACGCGGAGATGCTCCTGCTGCTCGCGACGCACCCGCGTGGGCTCTCGGTCGACGAGCTCGCGGTCCTGCTGCACCCCGGCGACCTGAGCGACGTGACCGTCCGCGCCGAGGTCTCGCGCCTGCGCCGCGTCGTCGGTCCGCTGCTCGGCCCGTCGCGGCCGTACCGGCTGGCCGCCCCGGTGACGACCGACGTGCACGACGTCCGGCGCGCGCTCGCCCGCGGCGACCTGCTGGGCGCCCTCGCGCAGTACGCCGGGCCGGTGCTGCCGCGGTCGGTGGCGCCGGGGGTCGAGCAGCTGCGCGAGGAGCTGTGCGCGGAGCTGCGCTCGGCGGTCCTCGCGAGCGCCGACGCGGTTGCGGTCGAGCGCTGGGTGGCGACCGACGAGGGCACCGAGGACTGGCACGCGTGGCAGCACCTCATGTCGCTGTGCACGACGGGGTCGCCGCCGTGGGTGCGGGCGCGCGGGCGGCTCGAGCGGCTGGGCCGGTCGTTCGGGCACGGCGTGCGGCGCCCGGGGCGCTGACCGGCCCGTCGGGCCCGCCCGGCCCCACCGACGACGGTCGGAGCACCGCTCCGCGACTGGCCACCCACAGCTCCGCGAGTGACGCACCCACAGCTCCGCGAGTGACCCACCCACAGTGTGGACGGCTGCAACGCCCCTGCAACGTCGGGCTCCCTACGGTGAGCGCACTCCCGGAAGGGATCGCACCGCGGGAGGGGCGTGGTGCGGACCAGCCCGGGAGGCCAGACCTGGCACGGGGGACCGAGCAGGGGGTCGTGCGCCGGGGTGGAGCCATGGGGGGCTCCGCCCCGGCGGACGACGGCGCCGGCCCCAGGTCCGACGAGGTGCGCCAAGATCCGGACAACGTCCGCGCACGCCGCGCCGACCGGACCGGACCACGGCCTCCCGCGGGCGCCCGGTCGCTACGGTGCGTCGCATGACGACTCCCCTCGAGCCTGACACCAAGGACTGGACCTGGGTCCTCGACCGCGCGTGCCCGGAGTGCGGGTTCCTCGCCTCCGACGTCGACCCCGCCGGGATCCCCGCGGCGCTGCGCGCGTCGGTCCCTCGCTGGACCGAGGCCCTCGCGCGGCCCGACGCCCGCGAGCGCCCCGAGCCGTCGACGTGGTCGGTCCTCGAGTACGGCGCCCACACGCGCGACGTGCACCGCATCTTCGGGGAGCGGCTGCGGCTGATCCTCGAGGAGGAGGACCCGCAGTTCGCCAACTGGGACCAGGACGCCACGGCGGTCGAGGACCGCTACGACCTGCAGGACCCGGCGGTCGTCGCCGTCGAGCTCGCGCAGGCCGCGGAGGAGGCGGCGGCGCGGTTCGCGGGCGTCCCGGGCGACGCCTGGGAGCGGCCCGGCCGGCGCTCGAACGGCTCGGTGTTCACCGCCCGGACGCTCGGCGCCTACTACCTGCACGACGTCGTCCACCACCTCCACGACGTGCACGCCTGACCACCCCCGCGCGCACGCGGCGTCGCCCCGGACCGGGTGCGGCGCCGCGTGTCCGTTTCTCCCCACAGGCTGTATCCACACCCGTGTGCACAGGGCACGAGTTGTGCCTCACCCTGTGGACCTCCCTGTGGACGCAGCCTGTGGACAGACGGTCTGCTGCAAGCGAGCGGATGGCCCCGCTCGGGCCGTGCGGTGAGACCTGCGTGAGAACGGCGGCGCGTCCGGCCGGACCCGCCGGGCCTCTCACGCAGGGGAAACATCACGGCAGCATTCACGCGCTACGGTCCGCCGCCATGAGCACGCTGCCGCTCGCTGTGGACGGCCACCACGTCCTCGCCGTCCCCGACACCACCGACCTGCTGACCCTCGCCGCGGCGTGGTTCGCGCAGGCGGACTGGCTCACCGCCCCGGTCACGGCCTCGCAGGCGCGGTCCCGCGCACGTCCGATGTCGGGTGCACGCTTCCGCGGCATGGTCGCCGACCCCGAGCCGGAGCCGGGGGAGCTCCGCCTCACCTGGGAGGTGTCCGCGCGCGGCCCGTACCCTCTCGCCCCCGACGCGGCGCACGCGCTCGGGCTGCCCGCGCGCAACTACGACCTGTACGCGGTCGTGCCTCACGACGACCCCTCCCGGCCGGTCGCCGACCCCGGCGTGCTGGCGTGGATGAGCGCGGCCGCGCGGCGCTCGGCGGGCGCGATCCTGCCCGCCGACCGGACGCACCCCGTGGTCCCGGACCCGCGTTCGAGCGTGGACCTGACCCTGTGGTCCGCCGTCGCGCTCGCCCCGGAGGCCGCCGTCCCGCTCGTGCGGCCGCTGCTCAGCGGCTCCCGGGTCGCGGTGAGCGCCGGTCTCCCCGCGCAGCCGGGGGACTCGCGCGGGGACGACGGCCCGGGCTCGCCCACGGCGCCGGCCCCGTACGAGCTCGTGGCGACGTACCCCTACGACGGCGAGGTACGGCTGCGGTTCGCGCGGTCCACCGAGGTGCCCGTCGTGCTCACTGCGCTCGACTGGCGCGAGTACGGGCCGTTCGCGTACCGGGTCGCGTGGCTGCCGCCCGAGGAGGCCGAGTACCGCGGCGACTCGGTGACGCCGCTGCACGCCATCGCCCGCGGGCGGATCGCGCCGTACGTGGCCCGCGCGGTGGCGGCACTCGCGCGGACGGCGGGCGGCGCGGTGGTCGACAGCGACGGGTACCTCGTCGACGACGCGGAGCTCACGGCCCGGGCGGCGAGCACGTCCCGCTGACCCCGGCGCGTCGTCCACAGATGTTGTCCACAGGGCTGTGGTCGACGCGCGATCCCGCTCCTCAGCCTGTGGACAGGGCTGTGGACCACAAGCCGCCCGGTTTGCCCCTTGAGCGTGCGGTGCCCGATCCGGTACGGCCCGCGGCGGCAGTCCGGGGTGCCCGCCGCCGGGTCAGGGCAGCGGCGGTGAGCCCGCCGGGACGAGGTCGACCGAGACCGTGAGACGCGACCCGGACCCCTCGGTGAAGATGACGCCGCGCAGCGGCGGGACGTCGGCGTAGTCGCGTCCCCAGCCGAGCACGACGTAGCGGTCGTCGATGAACTTGTCGTTGGTCGGGTCGACCTCGACCCAGCCGGCCCCCGGCACCCACGCGGAGACCCAGGCGTGCGACGCGTCGGCGCCCCGGAGCTTCTCCCGGCCGGGCGGCGGCATCGTCTCGAGGTAACCGCTCGCGTACCGCGCGGGCAGCCCGTGCAGGCGCAGCGCGGCGACCATGAGGTGCGCGAAGTCCTGGCACACGCCCGTGCGCTGAGCGAGGAGCTGGGCCTGCGTGGTGCCGACCGTCGTCGAGCCCGAGCGGTAGGTCAGCTCGGTGCGGATGCGGTGGGCGAGGTCGGCCAGGAGCTCGGCGACCCCGCGCCCGGGCGTGAACGAGGGCGCCGCCCACGCCCGCACCTCGTCGGTCAGCGCGACGTGCCGGGACGGGAGCAGCGCCTCACGCAGCGCCACGAGCCCGATGCCGTCGGTGGCCGCGGCGCTCGGGTCCACGGGCCCGTCCGGCTCCGTGGGCAGCTCGGCGACGTCGTCGTGCACCACGCCGTCCCACACCTCGTCGTCGGGCCGTGCGGCCCCGTCGGGCCCGCGCCCGGTCCGCACGGCGTCGGCGACGTCCTCCCACGCGACGACGGGCAGCCCCGCGACGGTCGCGGCCTCGCGGGCGACGGTCACGGTCGAGCGCGACGTCACGACGAGCCGGCGGTGCTCGTCCGTGACCGCGAAGTAGGTCGACCGGTTCCCGAAGTAGTCGACGTGCGCGGCGGTGTCCGCGGGCGGGGGCTGGATGTCGAGCGTCGAGGTGTGGCACCGCTGGTCGGGGAGGTCCCGCGGCGTCAGCACCGTGCGGCCGTACGACGTCGTGACGGGGTGGTCGTAGGCGTACGTGGTGCGGTGCACGAGGTCGTAGGTGCGCCCGGGAGCGGGCGTGGAGTCGGTCGTCACGAGGGCTGCCGCCCGTCGTCGTGGCCGTCGCCCGCGCTGCCCCCGACGCCGTCGTCGTCGTCCGCGTGCGCGTTCTCGGCTCCCCACGCGTCGTCGAGCGACCGGCTCGGCGCGGGGTGCACGAAGTGCACGCGGGCGATCTCGTCGCCGACCGCGCGCAGGCGCCAGCGCATCGAGCCGAGCACCTCGGCGAGGCGGTCACGGTGCCCCTCCTCGGAGACGGCCGCCGCGACGGTCGCGGTGTCGAGCTCGGTGAGCAGGTCGGCGACGTCCTGGAGGAGCCGGTCGCGGGTCTCCGGCGAGCGCACGTGGCCCGCCGGACCCACCGGCACGGGCACGCCCGCGAGGTCCTCGCGCAACCGGTCCAGCTGGTAGCCGAGGGAGCGGGGGTTCGTGCGGTCGAGCAGCAGCAGGTCGAGCACGGTCGCGACCGTCGCGCCGGCCTGGTTGCGGCGCCGGTACGTGATCACCGACTCGTGCTGGATGAGCAGCGACTCGAGCACGAGCGAGTCGACGTCCTCGGAGCGCTGCGTCGTGAGCGTCGCGGCGAGCGAGTCGACGAGGAACTGCGCGCGCTCGAGCCGGCGGCCGCCGTCGAGGAAGCGCCAGCCGAGGTCCCGCACCATGCTCTCGGCGCCGATCCCGGCGACCGCGAGGAGGGCCTCGAGCAGGCGGTCGAGAACCGCGCGCATCCCGACCGTCTCGGCCGGCCCGGTGCGCGGGCCGGGCGCGCGCGTGGCGGAGCGGGCGTCGTCGAGCCGGTCGCGGGCCGCGACGAGCCGGCGCTCGTCGGCCAGCGCGCGGTCGAGGCTCGCGAGCGGGAGCCACGTGTCGTTCGAGAGCTGGTCGCGGACCGCGGCGGACGCCTCCGCGAGCCGGCGGACCGCGCTCGCGACCGACCCGGGCCGCGCGCGGTCGAGCAGCAGCGCACGCAGGTCCGTCCCGGTCCCGTCGGTGCCCCACGACGCGGGCTCGTCCGCGCCGACGGCCGCGAGCAGCGCCGCGAGCGCACGGCCGCCCGCGGAGCGTGGGGTGCGGTGGTAGTCGTCCCACCGGTCGACGACCGCACGCAGCACCCGCACCTCGTCGCCCGCGCGCTCGGCGTAGCGGCCCATCCAGAACATGTTCTCGGCGGTGCGCGGGGAGATGCCGGTGAGGACGCGCTGCGCTGGCTGCTCGGCGTGCAGCCAGGGGTCGCGCACCGCGTCGGGCTCGGAGGACAGGACCCACACGTCCTTGGCGTACGCGCGCGGGCCGGACCCGCGCGCGGTGCCGGGACGGGCGTCGTCCCCGGCCGCGCGCTCGTCGGCCTCGTCGAGGAACACGCGCGCGAGCCCGCCGCTCATGACCTGGTACGAGCCGCGCCGCGCGACGGCGAACGTGCGCAGCACCGCGGCCGTCGGGCCCGGTCCGTCGAGCTCGTCCCGCCCGGGCGCGGGGACGCCGGCGACGGGCTCCTGGCCGACCCACGAGAGCGGCTCGGCGGCGATCCGTGCCTCGAGCTCCTCACGCTCGCGCGCGCTCAGCGTCCAACCGTGCACGGTGCCCGAGCGCAGCCCGCGGTAGGTCGGGGCGAGCACGAGCTCGTCGAGGTGGGCCAGGACGTGCCGGAGCGCCGTCGGGTCCCCGCACCAGAACGTCTCGGGCGCCCCCAGCGCGAGGTCGGTGCCGAGCACCGTGCGCGCGAGCCGCGGCAGGTAGGCGTGCAGCGCCGGGTTCTCCAGCACCGAGCTGCCGAGCGGGTTCACGACGCTCACCGTGCCCGCCCGCAGCGCGCGCACGAGCCCGGGGACCCCGAGCCGCGAGTCGGACCGCAGCTCGAGCGGGTCGCAGAAGTCGGCGTCGACCCGGCGCAGGACCACGTCGACGGGCTCGAGCTCGTCGAGCCCGCGCATCCAGACCCGCCCCTCCCGCACGACGAGGTCGCTGCCCTCGACGAGGGGGAGCCCGAGCATCGAGGACAGGTACGCCTGGTCGAACGCGGTCTCGCTCTGCGGGCCGGCGGTGAGCAGGACGATGCGGGGCGACCCGGCGCCGGGCGGCGCGACCTGCGCGAGGGCGAGCCGCAGCGCGTGGAAGAACGGGCCGATGCGCTGGATCGACGCCTGCCGGTAGACCCCCGCGAGCACCTGCGCGACGACGCGGCGGTCCTCCATCGCGTAGCCGGCACCCGACGGCGCCTGCGTCCGGTCGGCGACGACGGTCCACGCCCCCGACGCGTCGCGCGTGACGTCGGTCGCGGTGAGCACGAGCTCGTGCGGCCCGGGCAGGCGCAGGCCGTGCACGGCGCGCAGGTAGCCGGGGTGCGCGAGCACGAGCTCGGGCGGCAGGAGCGCGTCGCCCAGCAGCCGCCGGGGGCCGTACACGTCCTGCAGGAGGGCGTCGAGGAGCTCGGTGCGCTGCACGAGCGCGCGGTCGAGGGCCGACCACTCCTGCTCGTCGACGATCACGGGGACCGGGTCGAGCCGCCAGCTGCCGGGCTCGGCGTCGGGCGCGTCGAGCTGTCCGGAGGGTGCCGTCGTCGCGCCGCCGTCCGCGCGCACCGGCGGGGTCCCGCCGTAGGTGACGCCGTGGTCGGCGAGCAGGCGATCCGTCGCGTCGCGGTACCGGGCGAGGTCCGAGGCGGTCGGGGCGTCCGCGGCGTCGGGCAGCCACGACCAGTCGGGGCTGCGGCCGGGCGTGGGCCCGCCGGGCTGGTCGGGTGCCCCGGTCGCGTCGGGTGCGGGCGCGCGCACGGACGACAGCAGGTCGGTCATGCGCTGCTGCCTCCCGGTGCGTGGGCGCGCCTCGACGGTCGAGGGGCTACCCCATCATGTCCCGGGCTGGTGGCGCTCGGCGCGTCCGGTCCAGCAGAGCCCGAGCGCGCCGGCCGTGCTCGGGGCGTTGCTGGACCAGGACCGGGCTCGCCGCGGCCACGACCATGTCGCACGAGCGGGGAGGCCCCCCGGGCCGCCGCCGTGAACAGGGTCGGTCGAGCATGCTTGGCGGGGAGTTAGTGATTCATGATTCACTAACTTCCTGTGAACCGCCCTAGGACCGTCTCCGACGAGGAGCTGCTCGACCGGATCGACGCCGTGGTGTCGCAGCGCGCGGAGCACAAGCCGTGGGGGTTGCAGGACGTCGCACCCCACGTCGGGATGAGCGCCGCGGGCCTCCTCCGGCGCTTCGGCTCGAAGGAGCAGCTCCTGCTCGCTCTCGCGCGTCGCTGGATCGCCCTCGTGCCGGACGGTCGCCGTGGCAGCGGCCCACCGGTCGACGAGCTCCGCGCCTACGTGCAGGAGAACTTCGACGCACCCTCGCCGTCCGCGGCGGTCTTCGCGCTGGGTGAGCTCATGGGCGACCTCTGGTCCCCCGCCTCCGCCGAGCTGCTCCGCGAGGGCTGGCAGAAGCAGCTGCACTACCTCGAGCTCCTCCTCGACGCCGTCCCGCTCGCGCCGCGGGTCGACGTGCACGCGGCGGCCCTCACGCTCCTCGACACCCTGCACGGGGCCCTGTACCGCCGGGCCGTCTCGCTCGAGCCGACCCCGCCCGACCGCATCCTCGACACCCTCCTGGAGACCTGGACATGACGACCGACCGCACCTGGACCGGCTGCGTCTTCATCGGCGTGAGCCTCGACGGCTACATCGCCAAGCCCGACGGCGACCTCACCTGGCTCACCGACCCCGCCCCGCGCGACCACGTCGTCGGCGCCGCCGACCGGCCGGCGCTGGTGTGGGAGACGTTCTACCCGGGCGTCGACGCGCTCGTCATGGGTCGCGCGACGTACGAGACGGCCGTCGGCTTCGACGAGTGGCCCTACGACGGCAAGGACGTCGTCGTCCTCAGCACGACGCTCCCCGTCGGTGACGACCGCGTGCGCGTCGCGCGGTCGCTCGACGAGACCGGGGAGCTGCTGGCCGGGCTCGAAGCCGCCCGCGTGTACGTCGACGGCGGGCGCACCGTGCAGTCGTTCCTCTCCGCAGGGCTCGTCGACGAGCTCACGGTCGCGATCGCGCCGGTCCTGCTCGGGCGCGGGGCGCGGCTGTTCGGGGACCTCGACCACGACGTCCTGCTCACCCTCCGGGGGAGCCACGCGACGGCCGAGGACGGCCTCGTCCGCATCACGTACGCGGTCACCGGGCGCTAGCGGGCACGCACGGCGGGCGTCGTCGTGCGCGGCCGGGACCGCCGTCGCATCCTGGGACGGAGCGGCGGACCGGCGTCGCACCGTCACGAGGAGGTCCGGTGCCCAAGACCCTGAAGAACGCCGCCGTGGCCGCGTCGAGCAGCTGGACCGACCCCGACGGCGTCCGGCTGCCGGCGGGCGAGGTCCACGCCTGGGAGCGCGGGACCAACCAGACCGTGTGCGGGCTCCCGCTGCACCGCTCCGCGCTCGGGCGCTTCTCCCACGTCACCTGGGCGGACGTGCAGCCCGCGACCGGGCGCGACGCCGACGAGGTCGCGCGCGTGTGCCCGCGGTGCGCGGCCGGCATGGGGGCGCGTCGCGACGAGCGCCCGTGGACCCGTGTGAACCCGCGGCCGTGAGCGCCGCGAAGGGGCCCGAGCGGCCCGGGCCGAGCACTGGGCCCCGCCCGACGCGGACGTCGACGCGCTGCCCGCCGCGGCGCCGGGCTGCCGCGGGTGCGAGCTGTGGGCCGATGCCACGCAGGTCGTGGTCTCGGCCGGCGGGCCGCGGGCGCGGCTCGTGCTCGACGGGGAGCAGCCCGGCGACCGGGAGGACCGCGCCGGCGAGCCGTTCGTCGGTCCCGCGGGCCGGGTGCTCGACGACGCGCTCGCGGCGGCCGGCATCGACCGGGCCGACGTCTACGTGACCAACGCGGTCAAGCACTTCCGGTTCACGGTCCCCGAGCGCGGCACCCGTCGCCTGCACAAGAAGCCCGGCGTCCCGCACGTCGACGCGTGCCGGCCGTGGCTGGCCGCCGAGCTCGCCGCCGTCCGGCCCCAGGTCGTGGTGTGCCTCGGCGCGACCGCGTCCCGCTCGGTGCTCGGCGAGGACGTCGCCGTGGCGGGGGGGGCGGGGGCGCGTGCTCGACGCAGCGCCCGTCGTCGGGCCGCCCGACGCGCCACCGCGCGTGCTCGTCACGGCGCACCCGTCGGCCGTGCTCCGGCTGCGCGGGCGCGAGGGGTGGGACGAGGCGTTCGCCGCGCTCGTGGCCGACCTCCGGGTCGCCGCCGAGGCCGCCGCCGAGGCGCGCTGAGCGGCCGCCCGGCGCCGGGGACCGGCCTGCCTGGGGCGGGGCTGCCCGAGGCGCGGCGGACAGCCGCGAGAGCGCCCTGCTGCGCGGCTCGTACCCCCGGTACCAGGCTTCGGGCCGCTCGTCGGCGACGTCGTCATGGGCGTCGTGTACGCCGAGCACCACCGCCGACGAGGCCGGGTCATGCCGCTCGTCGTCGCCCACCGTGCTCGACGTCGTCGCGTTCGTCGGCTACGCGTTCGTGCCTGAGGAACGGCGCAGCGCTCGGGATCGTCTGACCCTCGCGGCACGACGGCTACGGGTGCGCCGCTCCGGTCCCCCGCTGCTCGGACCCACGCTCCGCCCGCTCCGCCCGCTCCGCCCGCTCCGCTCGCGCAGCCCGCCGCTCGGCCTCGCTCGGCACGAGCGGCAGCCCCAGCCGGCGCAGGCGGCGTCGCTCGGAGAGCATCCCGGCGGCCCCCGCCACCACGGCCGCGAGCGCCCACCACCCGAAGCCGCCGGCGTCGAGGTGCCGCGTGACGGCCCCGCCGCCGAGCGCGACGACGAAGACCCCGAGGCACGCCTTCCCGAAGGCGGTCATGTCGCTGATGCGCTGCCCCGGCGGCTCCTCACCGGACGGCCACGCGCGGTCCTGCTCTGCGCTGTGCTGGACGAGCCACCGCGTCCCGATCGCGAAGACGGAGAGCACCACCCCGATGACGACCACCGGCCAGCTGGCCCCGCTCATGCCGCACCCCGTCCTGTCGTGCCGTCCCCCGTGGGACGACCCTGGCGCAGGTCGGCGCCGGCTGCCAGCGCAGGGCGCGCGCTCAGGACTCCGGTGCGTCCTCGGCCGGCGAGCGACCGCCCGGCCCAGTGGACCCGGCCTGGGGCGGGCTGCCCGATGCGCGGTGGACCGGCCGCGCGCAGCCTGCCCGGCTCGGGCGGACCGTCCCGGGCAGGCACCGGGAGAAGCGGGAAATGCCGTCGTCGGGCGTGCACACGGCCGGGCACACTGCGCGGGATGCTGCCGTTCCACGAGATCCACGCGATGTCCGAGACGGTCGACCGCGACTGGTGCTCGCCCGTGGCCGACGCCGCGGCCGCCGCGTGGGGTCACGCGCCGCGGGCCGCGCGGTGGTGGCGGTCGAGCGCGAGCCACGTGTTCGTCCTGCCCGGCACCCCGACCACCGCCCGGGCGTACCTGCGCCTCACGCCCGCCGCGCGGACGTCCGCGGAGCGCGTGCGGACGGTCGCCCGGCTCACCACCGTCCTGGCGGGGCGGGGAGTGCGTGCGGCCGTGCCGCTGCCCTCGACCCGCGGCGCGCTCGTCGAGGAGGTCGACACGGCGCTCGGCCCGATGCTCGTGACGTGCGTGGTTGCCGCGCCCGGGGAGCCGGTGGGCCTCGCGGGGCTGACCGCGGAGCGCGCCCGCGCGTGGGGTGGTGCCCTCGCCGCCCTGCACGCCGCCGCGGCGGGGGCGGAAGCGTCCGACGGTGCCGGGCTCCCGTCGTTGCTCGAGCAGGTCGACGACGCCGTCGCGGCACTGGCCACCGACCGGGTGGCCGTCGACGCCGCGCGGGCCGTCCGGGCGGAGCTCGCCACGCTCCCGCGGACCGGCCGCGGGTACGGCCTGGTGCACGGCGACCTCGAGCTCGACAACCTCGCCTGGGAGGGTGACGTGCCCACGTCGTTCGACCACGACGAGGCCGGGTGGTCCTGGTACGTCGCCGACCTCGCGTACGCCGTGCGCGACCTCACCGAGGGCGGCCGCCCACGACCCGGGCGGGCACCGCTGCTGGACGCCGTCGTCGGCGGCTACCTGGAGATGCGGCCCGTGCTCGAGGCGGACCTGCCACTGCTGCCGTTGTTCGCGCGCGCCCACGCCGCGGTCTGCCTCGCCGAGGTGCAGGCCGCGCTCGAGGGAGCCGAGCCGCTCGACGAGGCTGTGCTGCCGGAGCTCCGCCGGGATCTCGCGACGCTCGCGGACCACCATCGGACCGAGCTCCTCGGCGGTTCCGCGGCCTGACTGGTGCGGTCACGTGCCCGCTGCCCGCTGCCCCGGCGGGCAGCGGGCACCGCGCGGGCAGCCCTCGGCTCACCCGCGGCGCGCTCTCAGCGCCCGATGCCGACCGCGTAGCCGACGAGCATCACGACGACGAGCGCCGCGAAGCCGAGGATCACGCCGTAGACGAGCTTCTGGCTGCGGCCCGACGGCAGCCCGGGCTCCTGGTGCGAGACGCCGGACGTGCTCGCCTCGCCGGGTGGGGTGTCGCCGGGCATCACGCCGCCGCCGGGTTCGAGGCCGGGCGTGTTCTCGGGGTCCGGGTCGGTCGGCTTGGCAGTCATCCGTCCACGCTAACCGCGGCGCGGGGGGCTGCAACCGGGGCCGGGCGCCGGGACCTGGGGAACACCGTCGGCCGGGGCGCCGCCGACCGGCCCAGCGGCGGCGCGACCGAGGTCACAGCGCCACCCGGTCCCGCTCAGTCCTCCAGGAAGATCGCTGCGAGCCGCGGGTAGCGGGTGCGCATCTCGGCCTCGTCGTCGAAGTCCCAGAACGGCTCGTCGGCGGGCTCGTCGTCGTCCGCCTCCTCGTCGGCGTCCTCGTCGGGGTCGTCGTCCTCGGGGAACTCCTCGCCCGTGAGCTCCTCGTACGCGTCCCACGCCGCGGCGAGCATGTCCTCGCACTCCGCCTCGGTGTCCTCGTCGACCACGTCGGCGAGCGAGTCCGGGTCCTGCGCCGCGCGCTCGAACACCTCACGGCCCTGGGCGACGAGCCAGCCGAGGAAGTAGTCGAACCCGTCGTCCGAGCTGCCGCCGTTGATCAGGTACGCCGCGCCCCACAGCCGCGGGCCGTGCACCGTCGCGACGAGCTCGTCGTACGCGGCGTCCGCCTCGCGCGCGACCTCGACGCCGCGCTCCACGAGCACGGCGCGCAGGGAGTCCGCGACGTCGTCGGCGTCGGGCGCCGTGCCCGAACCCTTCCGGGCGCGCGTGCGTGCCTCGTCGACGAGCTGCCAGTACGCCTCGGTGTCCATGCGCCGCATCGTGGCAGGTCGGGCCGACACGCGCACGCACGACCGGCCCGACGCGCCCGGACCCGCGCTCGACGCGGGAGCGACGCGACCCGACCTCGCGCGCGGTGTGGCGCGGCGCGCCGGTCCGGCACCCCGGCCGGTTGCCCTGCCCCGGGCCGGGTGCGAGCGTGGACGCACCCACGACACCCTGGAGGACGCGTGATCGCACGCACGGTGGACGCCGTCGTCATCGGGGCCGGCCCGAACGGGCTCGTCGCCGCGAACGCCCTGGTCGACGCGGGGTGGGACGTGCTCGTGCTCGAGGCGCAGGACTCCGTGGGCGGGGCGGTGCGGACCGCCGAGGTGACGGCGCCGGGGTTCCGGACGGACCTCTTCAGCGCCTTCTACCCGCTCGCGGCCGGCTCGCCGCTGATCCGCGGGCTGCACCTCGAGGACCACGGGCTGCGCTGGGTCAAGGCCCCGGACGTGCTCGCGCACGCGCTCGACGACGGCCGCGCCGCGGTGCTGCGGCACGGCGCGCAGGACACCGCGGCGGGGCTCGAGGAGTTCGCGCCGGGGGACGGCGACGCGTGGCTGCGCATGGTGGAGTCCTGGCGCACGATCCGGGAACCGCTGCTCGACGCGCTGTTCACGCCGTTCCCGCCGGTGGTCTCGGTCGCCCGGCTGCTGCGCCGGGTCGGCGTCGCCGGGGGGATCGACCTCGCCCGGCTCGCGGTGCTGCCCGTGCGGCGGCTCGGGTCCGAGCACTTCCGCGGCGAGGGCGGGCGCCTGCTGCTGACCGGGAACGCGATGCACTCCGACGTCCCGCCGGACGCCGCGGGGAGCGGGGTGTTCGGGTACCTGCTCGCGATGCTCGGCCAGGACGTCGGCTTCCCGGTGCCCGAGGGCGGCGCCGGGGCGCTCGCGGACGCGCTCGCGGCGCGGGTCGTCGCGGGCGGCGGCCACATCGAGACCGGTGAGCGCGTCGCGAGCATCGACGTCTCGGCCGGCCGGGCCGTCGGGGTCCGCACGCACGACGGCTCCGTCGTCCGGGTCCGGCACGCCGTCGTCGCGGACGTCACCGCGCCGGCGCTCTACCGGGACCTCGTCGGGCTGCGGCACCTGCCCCCGCGCATGGGCCGGGAGCTCGACCGCTTCCAGTGGGACCACCCGACGTTCAAGGTCAACTGGGCCGTCGACCGCCCCATCCCGTGGACGGCGCCGGGGGCGCGCGGCGCGGGCACGGTGCACCTCGGGGTCGACTCCGACGGGTTCGTCGACATGGCCGCGGACCTGTCGACCGGACGCATCCCCGAGCGGCCGTTCCTGCTGTTCGGGCAGATGACCACGTCGGACCCCACGCGCTCCCCGGCCGGCACCGAGTCCGCGTGGGCGTACACCCACGTGCCGCACGGCGTGCGGTGGACGCCCGACGAGGTCGCCGCGGAGGTCGAGCGCGTCGAGGCCGCCGTCGAGCGCGTCGCCCCGGGGTTCCGCGACGCGGTGCTCGCGCGCCACGTGCAGTCCCCGGCCGACCTCGAGGCCGCGAACGAGAGCCTCGTCGGGGGCGCGGTCAACGGCGGGACGTCGGCCGTGCACCAGCAGCTCTTCTTCCGCCCGACCCCCGGGCTCGGGCGCCCGGAGACGCCCGTCGACGGCCTGTTCCTCGCGAGCGCCTCGGCGCACCCGGGCGGCGGCGTGCACGGTGCGCCCGGCTGGAACGCGGCGCGCGCGGCGCTCGGGGCGGCGAGCCGGACCGGCAAGGTCCGGCGCCTGCTCACACGCACGGTCTGGGCGCGCGTGCTGCACGAGCGCTGACGGGCCGGCGCCCGGCAGCCGGCGGGCGCGGACCGGCGGCGCGGGCCGCCCGCGTGCGATCCAGGGGCGGCGACCCGCACCGGCACGGCGGCCCCGGGGTCGCATCAGTGCCGGGCGAGCACCCGCCGGGCGCCCACGGCCCCTGCCGCGACCGCGACCACAGCGACGCCGCGCAGCCAGTGCCGGCCCCACTTCCCGGTGACGGCCTCACCGTCGGGCAGGGGCGCGAAGACGTTCCCGGCGTGCGGCTCGCGCGCTCGCGTGGACAGGCCCAGGCGGGACATGCCGGGTCCCACGAGCACGTCGTAGACCGCGGGCAGGAACCGGAAGCCCGCGGTCCACGTCGCGTTGGCGAGCCCGACCGAGCGCTCGCGCGCCGGCTTGTCGAGCGTCTTCACGATCGCCCGCGCGAGGGTCTCGGGCCGGTCCACGGGCGGCGGCGGACGCCCCTCGCGGCGCGCGTAGTTGGCGGCCTGCGCGTAGATCGGGGTGTCGACGCCGCCGGGGGTGACGAGCGAGACGTCGACGCCCGGGGTCTCGCGCGCCTCGACCTGGATCGTGCGCGCGAGCCCGTGCACGGCCCACTTGCTCGTCACGTACGGGCTCATCCACGGGGTCGCGATCTTGCCGAGCAGCGAGCCGACGAGCACGAGGTGCCCGCCGCCGTGCTGCTGGAACAGCCGGAGCGCGACGCGCGCGACGTTCGCCGTGCCGAGCAGGTTCACGGCGATGACCTGGTCGAACACCTCGGCCGGGATGTCCTCGAAGCGCCCGTACCCGACGACCGCGGGCGCGTGCACGACGGCGTCGACCCGCCCGTACCGCTCGACCGCGCGCTCGAAGAGCCGGTCGACCGAGTCGCGCACGCTCACGTCGGTCGGGACGACGAGCACCGGGGACCCTCCGGCGGCGGCCTCGTGCGGGTGCTTCCTCGACCCCGGCACGAGGGCCAGGCACTCGCGCTCGACGTCCGCCAGCGCGTCCGCCGACCGGGACGCGAGCACGAGGGTGTCCCCGCGGCGTGCGAGCTCGTGGGCCGTCGCCCGGCCGATGCCGCTCGACGCGCCGAGGACGACGACGACCCTGCTGCTCGCGGTGCCTCGTGCCATGCGTGCGCCTCCGGGGGCGGGGGTGGCCGCGCGGGCGCGCGGCGGCGGGGGTGGTCGTGCGGGGACGGGTGCCCGACTGCCGGGTCGCCCGTCCGGTTCGATGCTCGCACCGGGTCCGGTGGGGCGCGACCGGGGCGGCAGCGACCCGGGCGCCGGGTGCTCGGCGCGGCGGGGCCGCGAGGACCGGGCGCGCCGTCGGGCAGTCGGCGTCTGCGGGGCCGGTCCCGGGCCCTGCGAGGATCGGGGCGTGGCGGAGCCGGTGGTCGTGGACGTGTGGACGGCGGGGGCCGGCACGGCCGTGACCCCGGCGCAGGCCACGGTGCTCGACGACGCCGAGCGCGCACGGGCCGGCGCCCTCCCGCCGCCGGCCGCCGAGCGGTTCGTGCTCGGGCGGGTGCTGCTCCGCGGGGTGCTGGCGGAGCGGCTCGGGTGTGCCCCGGCGACGGTCGGGCTGCGGGCGCGGTGCGTGCGGTGCGGCGGGGCGCACGGCCGGGTCCGCGTCGTCGGCCCGCCGCGGGAGCACCACGTCAGCCTCACCCGGTCGGGCCCGCTGGTGGCGGTCGCGCTGACGGTCGCGGGCCCGGTCGGGGTCGACGTCGAGTCGACGTCCGCGGTGTCGGCCGCCCCGGTCGACGGTGTGCTGCTCTCGCCCGCGGAGCTCGCCGGGCACCGCGCGCTCCCGGCGCACGCGGCGGAGGCCGCGCTGGCCCGGGTCTGGGTGCGCAAGGAGGCGGCGCTCAAGGCCCTCGGCACCGGGCTCGTGGCGGACCCGTCGGCGTGGGCGCTCGGCCCTCCACCGGCCGGGGCGCGCGGCGTCGACGCGGTCGCGCCGGGGGGTGTCGTCGTCGCCGACCTCGACGTGGGGCCCGGACGGGCCGGGGCCGTCGCGGTCCTGGGTCCCGCGGCGCCCGACCTCATCGTCCGGTGTCAGGACGGCAGGTCGGTCCTCGACGCCCTGAGGAGCTGACCCAGGCGGCGCGTGCGCGACGGGGCCCCCGGCGGTGGCCCGGCGGGCAGGTCCGGCAGCACCGGGGCGTCGAGCCACGCGACGAGCAGCCCGGCCACGGACGCGGCGAGCGCGTCGCCCCCGCTGCGACGGGCGTGCTCCGCGGCCACCGCCCGGAAGTCGTCGGTGCTCGCGCTGCCGCCCGCGTGCCGGGCGGTCCAGGCGCGGACGAGGTCCCAGAACGCCCCGTCGCCGAGCACGAGCCGCAGCGCGTGGAGCGTGACGGCGCCGCGCTTGTAGACGCGGTCGTCGAAGATCGTCGCCGGCCCGGGGTCGGTCAGGACGAGGTCCTGCGGCAGCGCGGCGAGCCGGGCGTGGTGCCGGCGCGCCAGGGTGTCCGCGGACGGGCCGCCGGACTCCTGCGACCACAGCCACTCGGCGTAGCAGGCGAAGCCCTCGTTGAGCCAGATGTGCCGCCACCCCGCGACCGAGACCGAGTTCCCGAACCACTGGTGCGCGAGCTCGTGCGGGACGAGGCGCTGCCCCTCGTCGCCCGCCGCGGGGTGCGCGCCGAGGCCGCCCAGGTGGTTCGAGCCGAACACCGCCATGCCCTGCGCCTCGACAGGGATCTCGAGCGCGTCGTCGGTCACCACGAGCGTGTAGGTCGCGAACGGGTACGGACCGAAGAGCCGCGTGAACAGCCGCACGATGTCGCCGTGGTGGGCCAGCCGGGTCCGCGCGGCCGCGGCGAGGCGCGGCGGGACGAGGGCCTGCTGCGGCACCGGCTCCGACGCGAGCTCGACCACCGAGTACCGGCCGATCTGGACGGTCGCGAGGTAGGGCGGCGTCGGGCGGGTCTCCTCGAACACCCAGGTCGTCGCCCCGGAGCGGCCGGTGCGGCGCACGAGCGTGCCGTGCGCGTGCGGGCGGTACGGGTTCTCCACCGTCACCGACGTCCGGTAGGTCGCCTTGTCGTCGGGCCGGTCGTTGCACGGGAACCACGACGGCGCACCGGTGGGCTGGCTCGCGACGAGGACGCCGTCCTCGAGCTCCTCCCAGCCGACCTCGCCCCACGGGCTGCGCACGGGCCGCGGCGTCCCGGCGTAGCGGACCAGGACGTCGAGCTGGGTGTCCGCCGGCGCCTCCGCGACGAGCCGCACCACGAGCCGGCCCGCGCGGTGCCGGTGCCGCGCGGGCGCGGCGCCCGCGACGGTGACCTGCTGGACGACGAGCGGACCGAGGTCGAGCGCGAGCTCGTGCAGCGGCTCGAGCGTGCGGACCCGCAGCCGCGCGACCCCGGCGAGCCGGTTGGTGCGCACGCGGTAGTCGAGCTCGAGGTCGTAGTGCTCGACGTGGAACGCGCGCGAGCCGTGCCCGTAGGCGTACGGGTCTCCGGAGGCGGGGGACGGCTCCCTCACGAGGCCCCGACGGGCGCACGCCACGGCCCGATCGGGTTGCCGACCCACCGCGAGCCGGCCGGGACCGTCTCGCCGCGCAGCACGAGCGACGCGGGGCCGACCGTGGCGCCCTCGTCGAGCAGCGCCGCCGGCAGGACGACGCCGTGCGGGCCGAGCGTCGCGCCGTCGCGCAGCGTCACGGTGTCGAGGCTCATGACCCGGTCGTGGAACAGGTGGGTCTGCACGACGCAGCCGGGGCCGACGGTCGCGCCGTCGCCGAGCCGGACGAGGTCGGCCTCGGGCAGCCAGTACGTCTCGCACCAGACGCCGCGGCCGATCCGCGCGCCCATGCTCCTCAGCCACCACACCAGCGCGACACTACCCGTGACGGGGTCGGCGAGCAGCGGCGCGGCGACGACCTCCGTGAAGGTGTCCGCGAGCTCCCCACGCCACACCGGCGCGCTCCACAGCGGGTGCTCGGCGTCCCGGAAGCGCCCGGCGAGCGCCCACTTCGCGGCGACCGTGACGGCGGCGCCGAGCACCCCGACGGCGAGCAGCACCACCCCGCCCGACGCGGCGGCGAGCAGCCAGCCGCCGGTCGCGGCGATCGCCTGGAGCGCGAGCCCGGCACCGACCCACAGCAGCCCCAGGACCAGCAGCGGGACGACGCGGCACACCTCGACCGCGCCGCGCGCCCGGCGCAGCGCCGGGGTTGACGTGTAGGTGCGCTCGCCGTCGTCGACCGCGGGCGCCCGGGCCAGGAGCACCGGCGGGCTGCCGAGGTAGCTCGACCCGGCGCGCGTGCGGCTCGGGGTCGCCGAGAGCACCGCGACGAGCCCGTTCTTCGGGACGGTGCGGCCCGGCGCCGTCATGCCGGAGTTGCCGAGGAACGCGCGCCGGCCGACCTTCGCGGTCGCGACGCGCAGCCAGCCGCCGCCGAGCTCGTAGGGGGCGACCATCGTGTCGTCGGCGAGGAACGCGCCGTCCTTGACCTGCATCATCGACGGCAGCCCGACGACCGTGGAGATCTCGGTCTCGCGCCCGACCCGCGCGCCCAGCAGCCGCAGCCACGCCGGGGTGAGCAGCGACGAGTACAGCGGGAACAGCGCCGTGCGGGCCGCGTCCATGAGCCGGGAGACCGCCCACGCCCGCACCCCGGCGCCGGACCGGACCGGGTGGCAGCCCTCGCGCAGCCCGCGGGCGAGCAGGCGCACGCCGACGAGCACGAGGAGCGCGTACGTCAGGTAGGCGACCGGAACGGCCACGAGCGTCCACGCGAGCGCGGGTCCGACGGCGGCGGCGAGCGACGGCGTGGGGGCCAGGGCGGCGCCCAGGACGGCGAGCGCGGGCAGCGCGGCGAGCGACGGGAGCGCGCTGACGGCCGCCCCCGTGACGGCGAACACCGCGGTCCAGCCGGCGCGCGACGCGGGCGGCCGGGTCGTCGGCCACGGGTGGCGCGCCTCGTGCTGGCGGACCGCCGGCGAGCCGGACCAGAACTCGTCGGACCCCGTCGTGCCGTGCACCGCGGACCCCGCGGCCACGTCGGTGCCGCCGCGGACGCGCGACCCCGGGAGCAGGACGCTGCGCGCCCCGACGGTCGCGCCGGGTCCGACGCGGATGCGCCCGACGTGCAGCACGTCCCCGTCGACCCAGTGGCCGGACAGGTCGACCTCCGGCTCGATCGCGCAGCCGTGGCCGAGGGTCAGGAACCCCGTGACGGGCGGCACCGAGTGCAGGTCGACGTCGCGGCCGACGTCCGCGCCGAGCGCACGGGCGTAGAGCGAGATCCAGGGTGCGCTCGCGGGCGTCACGGCACCGAAGCCGTCGACGAGCCGCTCGGCCGCCCACAGCCGCAGGTGCACGTGACCGCCGCGCGGGTACGAGCCGGGCCGCACGCCCGCGAGCAGCAGCCGGGCGCCGAGCGCGCACACCCCGAGCCGCCCGAGGGGGCTCACCGTGAGCAGCCAGCCCGCGGCGAGCCACCACCACGGCACCGCGAGCGCCCAGGCGACGCCCCACACCACGTGCAGCACCGTGCCGACCGCGGCGACGACCGTGAGCCAGCGCAGCGCGACGAGCCCCCGCAGGGGCAGCAGCGCGAGGAGCTGGACCACCTGGCTCGTGACCGGCACGGGGGCCACGGTGCGGGTCCGGGCGGGAGCCGCGGCGCCCGACCCCCCGGGACGGTCGGTGTCCGACGGCCACGTCGCGTCGAGGTGCTCCGCGAGCCCGCCGACGCTCGGGTGGTCGTAGACCTCCGCGACGGTGACCTCGGGGTAGCGCGCGCGCAGCGCGGACACGAGCTGCGCGGCGGTCAGCGAGCTGCCGCCGTGCGCGAAGAAGTCGTCGTCCTCGTGCTGCGGGCGCACGCCGACCACGGCGGCCCACTGCTCGCCGACCCACCCGGCGAGGCCGTCGAGCGGCGCGGCGTCGTCGTCCCCGGCGTCCGCGAGCGGCCAGGGGAGCGCGTCGCGGTCGACCTTGCCGGACGTCCGCGTCGGGATGTGCTCGACGACCGCGAGCAGCGGGACCATCGAGCCCGGCAGGGTCTCGCGCAGGCGGCGCAGCAGGTCGTGCAGGTCGAGGCGCTCGCCGTCCTGCGGGGCGAGGTACCCGACAAGAACCGTGCCGCCCGCGGTCGAGCGGCGGACCGCGGCCGCGGCGCCCGCGACGCCGGGCAGCGCCTGGAGCGCGGTGTCGACCTCGGCGAGCTCGATGCGGTGGCCGTTGACCTTGACCTGGTCGTCGGCCCGCCCCACGAACAGCAGCCCCTCGGGGTCCGCGACGACGAGGTCGCCGGTCCGGTACGCGCGGTCCCAGCCCAGCCCCTCGTGCGGGCCGAACCGCACGGCGTCGAGCTCCGGGTCGAGGTACCGCGCGACGCCGACGCCGCCGATGACGAGCTCCCCGGTGCCGCCCTCGGGCACCTCGCGGCCCTCGGCGTCGACGACGGCCAGGTCCCAGCCGTCGAGCGGCAGCCCGATCCGCACGGTCGCGTCGGGCAGCAGCAGCGCGGCGCACGCGACGACCGTCGCCTCCGTCGGCCCGTACGTGTTCCACAGCTCGCGGCCGGGTGCCCACAGCCGCGTCGCGAGCTCGGGCGGCACCGCCTCGCCCCCGAAGATCAGCAGGCGCACCGCCGCGAGAGCGTCGGCCGGCCACAGCCCCGCGAGCGTCGGCACGGTCGACACCACGGTGATGTCCCGGTCGACCAGCCACGGCCCGAGCTCGGACCCGGCCCGCACGAGCGCACGCGGCGCGGGCACGAGCGTCGCGCCGTGCCGCCACGCGAGCCACATCTCCTCGCACGACGCGTCGAACGCGACCGACAGGCCCGCGAGCACCCGGTCGCCCGGGCCGACCGGCGCGCCGCGCAGGAACAGCCGGGCCTCCGCGTCGACGAACGCCGCGGCGCTCCGGTGGCTCACCGCGACGCCCTTGGGCCGGCCCGTCGAGCCGGAGGTGAAGATGACCCAGGCCCCGTCCTCGAGCGTCGGCGCCTCCGCGTGCCGGGCGCCCACGCGCGGTGCCGGGGTGCCGTCGGGGCGCAGCGGCTCGGGGCCGTCGCCCAGCACCACGACGACGCCCGCGTCCGTGAACACGCGGTGCGCGCGCTCGTCGGGGTCGTCGGCGTCGACCGGGACGTACGCCGCACCGGCGTGCAGCACCGCGAGCACCGACACGTACAGCCCGACCGTGCCCGACGCCGCGCGCACGCCGACCCGGTCCCCGCGCCGGACCCCGACGGCGGCGAGCCGGGCCGCGCGCGCCTCGACGGCCTGCGCGAGGGCGCGGTACGTGAGCACCTCGTCGCCGTCGTCGATCGCGAGGGCGTCCGGGAACCGGGCGACGGTGCTGGCGAAGACGTCGACGAGCGTCCGGGGGGTCGGGGTGCGGTCACCGGCCCGGAGCGTGTGCGTGGCCGAGGACGGCGGGGTGCTCACGACGGGGACGGCTCCTGCCTCGCGGTCGACGGGGTCGTGCGGCGTGCGCGGACCACGACCGTGGCGGCCCACCGGCGCCCGACCGTAACGAGCGCCGGTGAACGGGACCCGACGGGACGGCGAACGCCGGGTGCCGTACGCCCCGGAGGGACGAGAGGTGCGCCACTCCTCAGGGTAGGTCCGGCGTTTGGGAACCGGGGCGGCGCCGCGCGCGTCGGCCCCCCGGGACTTCCGGGGCCTCGCGCTCCGCGGGTAGGGTCCGGGCCTGCGTCGCGTGCCGGTGGCGGTCTGCGTCAGGCATGGAGGCGCGGACCCGCGAAGGACACCCCATCACCCAGCCCCTGCAGGACCCCTCCGACGACCATCACGACCACGACCCGTCGCCGCGCGCCCGCGTCCGCGCCTGGGCCGACGAGATGCGCCAGGTGCACGCCCGCCTGCGCGAGGCCCTCGACCTAGCCCGTGAGCAGCTCGAGGACGCCGGCGCCTCCGACGCGCCGGCGACCGACCTCCTGCTCTACTGCTGGGGCTTCTGCGCCGCGCTGAGCGGCCACCACCGCAGCGAGGACACCGCGCTGTTCCCGCGGCTGACGGAGCAGCACCCCGACCTCGTGCCCGTCGTCGCGCAGCTCGTCCAGGACCACCACATGATCGAGCACCTGCTCGGCGGCCTGACGGAGGCCATCCGGCTCGACGCGAGCACCGAGGAGAAGCTGCGGCACCTCGACGGCGTCGAGGCGGTGATGACGACGCACTTCCGCTACGAGGAGCGCCGGCTGCTCGACGTGCTCGACGGGGTGCTCGACGACTCCGTCGCGCCCGGCGAGGTGTTCGGGCCGCTCGGCTGACGCACGGCGGCGGGACGAGGGCATGCCGACCCGCCGGCTCCTCCCCTTGGGGCGGCACCCCGCGCCCGTCCTCCGGTTCCGGTGACGCGGACCCGGCGGCGGCCGATCATGGTCGGGACCGCGAGGGTGCGGCCCACCGGTGAGGAGGCTGTCGAGATGGAGCTGTCGGACCGGGCCCGGGCGGCGGGCGACGCGATCGAGCCCGTGACGTCGTTCTTCCTGTCGCTGCGCGCGATGGACGGTCAGCCGGACGTCGTCGACCTGTCGTTCGGCGACCCGCACGAGATGCCGCTGCCGGCGCTCGTCGACGCGATCCGCGCGAACCTCGAACCGCGCGCCGAGGACTGGTTCGCGTACAAGACGAGCCTCGCGCCGGCGCAGGAGGCGGTCGCTGCGGGGCTGCGTGCCGAGCTCGGGCTCGATTTCGCCGCGGCCGACATCACGATGACCCAGGGCGCCTTCGGGGCGATCGCGCTGGCGTTCCGGCTGGTCGCCGACGTGGGCGACGAGGTCGTGGTCCCGGAGCCCGGCTGGTTCTACGCCCCGATGCTGCGCGCCGCCGACATGGTGCCCGTCCGCGCCTCGCTCGCCGAGGGCACGTTCGACCTCGACGTCGAGGCGGTCGCGCGGGCGATCACCCCGCGCACGCGGATCGTCGTCGTGAACTCCCCGGCGAACCCGACCGGCCGGGTCTACGGGCGCCAGCGCCTCGCGGAGCTCGCGACGGTGCTCGACGAGGCGTCGGCGCGCCACGGCCGCCGGATCTGGCTGCTGTCCGACGAGCCCTATCGGCGCATCCGGTTCCACGGCCTGGGCTTCACGAGCCCCGCGGAGCTCTACCCCTGGACGCTCGTCGACTACTCCTACGGCAAGGTGCTGCTCGCGCCGGGCCAGCGCCTCGGCTACCTCGCGCTGTCCCCGCTGATCCCGGTCGCGGTGCGCGACGAGCTGCGCGACGCGATCCTGCCGCTGCAGCTCGCGCTGGGCTGGGGCTTCCCCGACGCGCTCATGCAGTACGCGGCCCCGGCCCTGGAGACGGTGTCGATCGACGTCGCGGCCCTGCAGGGTCGGCGCGACCGGGCCGTCGCCGCGCTCGGGGAGGCGGGGTACGCGCTGACGGTCCCCGAGGGCACCTTCTACCTGTGGGGCGAGGCGCCCGGAGGCAACGCGGTCGCTTTCACCGCGGCGCTGGCCGAGCGCGGGGTCTACGTCCTGCCGGGCACGGTGTTCGGGCGGCCGCGGCACTTCCGGATCAGCCTCACGGCGACTCCGGAGATGCTGGAGCGCGCGCTGCCGGTGCTGCGCGAGGTCGGCGCCCGGGTCGGCTGAGCCGCTGCACGGGTGGGGCTCCCGGGGCGCCGACCGCCACCCTGGCGGGCCGCCGGACCGCGGCGCCGGCGAGGTCACCGCACCGCGTCGAGCAGCTCCTCCAGATGCGCCCGAGTGTGCGGGTCGTCGAGCACCTCGCCGACCCACGCCGCGGCGCCCGCCCGCTCGGGGGAGCGGGCGTTCGGGGTCAGCCAGTCGGTCGCGGCGGCCTGCGTGATGTGCCCGAGCTGCGCGACGAGCATCGAGAAGTCGGCGGTGCGCGTGAGCCGCGCGGGACCTCCCGCGTCGGCGTAGGCGCCCTGCAGCGCGCGGGCGCGGCCCGGGTCGTCGCGCGCGAACTCGAACAGCACGCACGCGAGCTCCCGGCGGGGGTCGGCCGGCCCCGCGTTCTCCCAGTCGATCACGCACAGCCCTGCGCCGGCGGCCGGCAGCACGTTGTCCGCCCAGAGATCGCAGTGGCACACGTGCAGCCCGCCGGGCGGCTCGATCCAGCTCTCCAGCGCGACGAGCTCGTCGCGCAGCGCGGCGAGGCGCCCGGCGAAGGGTGCGCCCGCGTTCCGCAGTGCGTCGACCAGCCGGTCCCAGCCCGCGGCGCCGACCGGCTCGGTGTACCAGGGGTGCACGGGTCCGGGGTGCGGGGACGCGATGCGGTGGAGCGTGCCGACCGCGGCCCCGACCAGCTCGGGGTCGAGCCGGGGATCGGGCTCCCCGAGCTCGACCCACCCGTACACGCGGACCTGGACGCCTCCGACGTCGGCCGAGGCCGAACCGTCGCGCGATCTCGGCCGCTTCCACGCCGCCCACACCAGCACGGCGGCCGGCCGGACGCCAGACCCGCGACGATGGCGTGATGACGACGCGACCGACCCTGTTCCTGCTGGTCGGGCTGCCGGGCACCGGGAAGACGACCGAGGCCCGCCGCCTGGAGGCCGAGGGGCACGCGCTGCGCCTGACGAAGGACGAGTGGGTCAAGGCGCTCTACGGGGAGGCGAACCCGCCGTCCGTGACGGACGTGATCGAAGGGCGGCTCGTCGAGATCGCGCTGCGCGCGCTCGTGCTCGGCGTGCCGGTCGTCCTCGATTTCGGGCTGTGGTCGCGCGACGAGCGCTCCGCCCTGCGGCGCGCTGCGGCCGACGTCGGTGCGGTCGCGGAGGTGCGCTACCTCGCGCTCTCCGCCGAGGAGCAGCGCCTGCGGCTCGACCGGCGCCAGGCGGAGGAGCCGCACACGACGTGGCACATGTCCGACGAGGAGCTCACCGCGTGGGCGGCCGCCTTCGACGTCCCCACCCCGGGCGAGGTCGACGGCACCGAGCCGCTCGACGACCCACCGACGGGCTGTGCCACGTGGGACGAGTGGCGCCGCCGACGCTGGCCCAGGTCGGTCCGGTGACCGACGCGTCCAGCAGGCGCGCCGCCCGGTGAGCAGCCGGGCCGCCCCTTCGTGCGAGCACCTTGTCCGCCGGGAGCGCGCCTGCCACGGTGTCCCCGTCCGCAGCGACGGCGCGAGGGGGAGCGGCAGTGAGCACCGAGAGCACCGATCCCGCCCGGAGCAAGGCGGAGGCCGAGGCCCGCAAGGCCGAGGCGGAGGCGCGGAAGGCGGAGGCCGAGGCGACGGAGTACCTCAGCCGGTCCGCACAGCAGCTGCGGGAGGCCGAGCGTCGCCAGAAGCTGCTCGCCGCCGAGCGCGACTCGGTGGCCGCGGCAGCCGGGCGGTACGCGAGCCTCGTGCCCGACCTCAGCGGGGTCGAGCGGGGCACGACGACCGTCTCCGGGACCAACGCGATGTACGAGTCGGAGCTGCTCGCGTCAGCGCTGGACCGGGCGTGCGCAGCGATCGTCGAAGCCGTGGGGCCCAGCGTCGGCGCGGGGCCCGTGCTCGTCACCACGGAGCTCGACCTCGTCGCCTCCGACGCCGTGCACGGTCAGGTCGACGTCGCGCTCGCCGAGCTCCAGTCCGCTGCCGACGGTCTCCTCAGCCCGCCGGAGGCCGGCGGCGAGTCGATCGCCGCCATCGGGCTCGCCGCGGCCGTGCTCCCGCACGTCCTCTCGCTGTTCGCCACCTCTCACACGGTCACCACGTCAGCCACGGCGCCCTCGGCGGCGGTCGCCGGCACCGCGCTCGCGGGCGTGCTCGCCGAGGACGCGGACCGTGAGGTGGTGCACGACACGTTCCGCGTGCTCGAGCGGGGCCCGCTCGACGTCCGGCTGGACGACCTGCTGACGGCCTGCGGCCAGCTCCGGGACATGGCCTCCGTCGCGGTGCAGGCCGACGCCGAGCCGGACCCGCGTACCGCGCTCGCGGCCGAGCTGGTGACGCGGATCGAGACGTTCGTCGGCACGGTCATGGCTGTCCCGTCGGGAGCGGCAAGGTCGCTGTGGACGAGCGCGCGGGCTCGGCAACGGCTCCACGACGCGGCGGCCACCTACGTGCTGCTTGTCCAGAGCCCGACCGCGACGACCAACCAGGTCGTCGACGAGAAGGTCGGCAAGGACCGGTTCCGCGTCGTGTCGACCGTGAACGTGCCCTGGGCGCTGGTGCGCAGCGACGCCGAGCGGATCCTGGCCGCCGGCGTCGGCTCCGGACGGGCGGTCGCCGACGGGGAGCTCGGGCAGCGGGTGACGATCGAGTGACACCCGTGGAGGACCTCGGCCGGGCACCGGCGGCGGTGCTGCTCGACGGCTGGGCCGGGGTGGTCGGGCAGGGGCGCGACGACGCGCTCCGCCTCGACAAGCTCGACCTCCTGCGCGCCGAGATCGAGTACGTCGACCGTGCGGTGGGGCCGGCTGCGCCGCCGGAGGCGGTCGCCCAGGTGCTCGGGGACGCCGACGAGGCGATGCGGCGCGTGCTCGCCGAAGGCCCGGCCGCGTCGTTCACCGCCGCCCTCGCCTCCGGCGTCACCGCGGTGGTGCACGCCGACGGCTCGCGGCCCGTCGGCTTCGTCAAGGACGGGTTCGTGGACCTCGACCAGCCGGCGCTCGCCGCGTGGCGGGGCGACCTCGAGGCGGCGGAGGGCGCCGTGCGGCACGCGTGCGCCGGCACGGGGCGGATCGGCTCCGCCGCCGGCGGCGCGCACGTGGGCACGGCCTGGGTGGTCGGCGACGGCCTCCTCGTGACGAACCTGCACGTGCTCCGCCAGCTGCGCGGCCCGGGAGGGGCGTCCGCACCGGGTCCCGGTCCGCTCCCCGACGGCATCACGGTGGACCTCACGGGGGAGGTCGCTGCCGGCGGCGCGCACCACGAGGTGGCGGTGACGGAGGTCGTGGCGGTCGGGACGCCCGGGGACGCCGCTCACCAGCATCCCGTCGCACGTTCGCTCAACTTCGACGGCCTCGACGTCGCGGTGCTGCGCTTCCACCCGGGTGCGGCCGGGAGTCCCGAGCCGCTCGGGCTCGACCTCGACCGGGCGCAGGTCGAGCCGCCGCAGCGCGTCTTCGTCGTCGGCTACCCGGGCGGGCCGCTCTCGACGACGCCGGCGGCGTACGCGTGCGTCTTCGGGGGCAGGTCGGGGGTGAAGCGGATCGCCCTCGGAACGGTCACGGCGGCTCCCGGTCAGGTCCCCCACGACCCGCGAGGCTGGATCCTCGAGCACGACGCCAGCACGATCGGTGGCAACTCCGGCTCACCCGTGGTGGCGCTCGACGGTCGTCGACTTCCCGTGGCGGTGCACGTCGGCGGCCACCACGAGCACACGAACTGGGCGCACGCGGTGGCCGCCGTCCCGTGGAGCGACCTGCACGTCCCGCCCGGGTAGAGCGCCGGAGGGGCCACGCGCCCGCGGCCTAGCGCAGCTCGGGGAAGCACCAGCCGGCCATGTGCCGCAGCGAGGGCCCGGTGCCGAACGGGGTGCTCGTCGGGGCGGGCCGGTCGTCGGGCGGCACGGTGACGTCGCGTGCGATCCGGCGCACCCGCGGGGTCGTCGAGAGCTGCGACGTGAGCTGCTGCCACCGGCCGTCGGAGCGCCCCCGGAAGCCCCGCCCGGCGATCACCTCGGCGCCGGGTTGCGCGTCGAACATCCCGTCGAGGTACTCGACCCGCCCGTAGCGCCGCCCGCCGTGCTCCTCGACGCCGTGGCAGTAGGCGAGCACCCAGGCGTCCTCGCGACAGCCGACGGCGTACACGTCGCCCGCCGCAGGGTCGCCGCGCAGGTGCGGGGCGAGCGGCTGCGTCCGGGCGGTGCGCGGCGCCCGGACCGACGGCGGCGCGGCCGGGGCCTCCGCGGGCCGGGTCGACGGCACCGGGAGGTGACCGAACAGCCGCTCGACGACGCCCGAGTCGACGCCGTGCTCGGCGGTCCAGAAGCCGAGCGGCGCGGACACCTCGACGCGCACCGAGGGGCGGCGGTCGCGCTCGCGGGCCGTCGTGAACCGGGTCAGGAGGCCGGGGTGCTCGGGAGTCTGGAGCACGCCGAGCAGCGCGAGGTCCTCGAGCAGAGACGTGACCGCGTGCTGCGGCCGGCCGGGCAGGAGCCGTTCCCGGTGCACCGCCTTCGCCGCCGCGCCAGGTCGCGTCCCGGGCGGCAGTTCGCGCAGCGTGCGGAGCACCTGGTGCAGCGTCCACACGTCGTGCGGCGTCGGAGCGGGCGGCCACGGGGCCGGCGCCTCCCGCAGCGCGAGCACGTACGCGACGACGTCCCCCGGCAGCGGCGCGCCGCTCGTGCGCCGGCTCCGCCACGCGTCGGTGGTGTCGACCGTGACCTCGGGGTCGACGAAGCAGACGTCGCACGTCCGGTCGGGGCGGCCGTCGAACGCGTGGTCGGGGAGGGCCGAGCCGAGCACCGTCGCGGGCAGGAGCGACCTCCAGCGCACGGGTGCCGAGCCGAGGCTCGCGACGAACGCGTCTGCCGCCGCTCGCTCGTCGACCTCGCGGGCGCGGGCCCGCAGCTCGGTGACCGCCGCGTCGTGCGTGAGCGTGACGAACGTGCTCGGGGCGAGGCCGCGGGCCGCGAGCTCGTGGAGGTCGGCCGCGTCGACCGTCGCCGGGACGCGGACCTCGTGCCGACCTCCGTGAAACACGCGGTTCTCCGGCGCGTACACCCGGGTCAGCAGGGCGAGCGCCCGGTCGTCGTCCACCGCACGAGGCTACGGGGGCGCCGAGAGGTGTACCCGCAGGGTCTCCCTCCGCCGCGGGCTCCGACTTAGCCTGACGGGATGGACAACCGATCCGAGGTCCGCGAGTTCCTCGTCTCGCGCCGCGCCAAGGTGACGCCCGAGCGGGCGGGCATCGTGGGCGGCGGGAACCGGCGGGTCGCCGGGCTGCGGCGCACCGAGGTCGCTGCGCTCGCGGGCGTGAGCGTCGAGTACTACGCGAAGCTCGAACGGGGTGCGATCGCCGGCGCGTCGGCGTCGGTGCTCGACGCGGTCGCCCGCGCCCTGCAGCTCGACGACACCGAGCGCGCGCACCTGCTCGACCTCGCCCGGACGGCCGACGGGATCCCGACGTCGGGGCGACCGCGTCGCCGCCCCGCCAGGCAGGCCGGCACGCGCGCGAGCCTGCAGTGGGCGCTCGACGCGATCACCGACGGCGTCGCGTTCGTCCGCAACCCCCACCAGGACCTCCTCGCGACCAACGCGCTCGGACGGGCGTTCTACTCCCCGGTGATCGGCGACGGCGGGCGCACCCCCAACCTCGCGCGGTTCCAGTTCCTCGACCCCGCGTCGCGCGAGTTCTACCCCGACTGGGACCGGTTCGCGCAGATGTGCGTCGGGGTCATGCGGTCGGAGGCCGGTCGGGACCCGCACGACCGCGGGCTGCAAGACCTCGTCGGTGAGCTGTCGACCCGCAGCGAGACGTTCCGGCGGCTGTGGGCGGCGCACGACGTGCGGACGCACGGCTCGGGCACCAAGCACTTCACGCACCCGGTGGTGGGCCCGCTCGTGCTCGCGTACGAGGAGCTCGCGATCACGGCGGAGCCTGGGCACGTCCTGCTCGTCTACACGGCCGAGCCGGGGTCCGCGTCGGCCGAGCGCCTGCGCCTGCTGGCGTCGTGGGGGCGCACCGAGCAGCTCGCGAGCCTCGGGCTCGACGCGCGCCAGGAGACCTGAGCCGCCTGGGGTGCCCTCGCAGTACACCCCACGGCAGGGACTCCCGCCGGGCCTGTCGCCGGGATGTCATGGAGACTCGTCCCGAGCCCCACCCGAACCGAAGGACACACCCATGCGCGTGCACGCCTACGCCGCCCCGGCCGCCTCCGAGCCGCTCGAGCCCACCACCATCGAGCGCCGCGCCGTCGGAGCGAACGACGTCCTCATCGAGGTCGCGTACGCCGGCATCTGCCACTCCGACATCCACACCGTGCGCGGCGACTGGGGCCCGCAGCAGTACCCGCTGGTCCCCGGCCACGAGATCGTCGGGATCGTCGCCGAGGTCGGGTCGGACGTGACCCGCCACAAGGTCGGCGACCGCGTCGGTGTCGGCTGCATGGTCGACTCGTGCGGCGCGTGCGTGAACTGCCGCAAGGGCGAGGAGCAGTACTGCCTGGAGGGCATGGTCGGCACGTACGGCGCGACCGACCGCGACGGCACCGTGACCCAGGGCGGCTACTCGACGCACGTCGTCGTCGACGCCGACTTCGTGCTCAGCGTGCCCGAGGGTGTCGACCTCGCCGCCGCCGCGCCGCTCCTGTGCGCGGGCATCACCACGTACTCCCCGCTCCGCCACTGGGGTGCGGGTCCGGGCAAGAAGGTCGCCGTCGTCGGCCTCGGCGGGCTCGGGCACATGGCCGTCAAGCTCGCGCACGCGATGGGCGCGGAGGTCACGGTGCTGTCCCAGTCGCTCAAGAAGCAGGAGGACGGGCTCCGCCTCGGTGCCGACCGCTACTACGCCACGAGCGACGCCGCCACGTTCGAGGACCTCGCCGGGGAGTTCGACCTCATCGTCAACACCGTCAGCGCGCGCATCGACGTCAACGCCTACCTCGGGCTGCTCGCCGTCGACGGGACCCTCGTCAACGTCGGTGCCCCCGCCGAGCCGATGAGCGTCAACGTGTTCTCGCTCCTGGCGAACCGGCGCTCGTACGCCGGGTCGATGATCGGCGGCATCCGCCAGACCCAGGAGATGCTCGACTTCTGCGCCGAGCACGGCCTGGGCGCCGACATCGAGCTCATCTCGGCCGACCAGATCAACGAGGCGTACGAGCGGGTTCTCGCGTCGGACGTGCGCTACCGCTTCGTGATCGACACGGCGACGCTGGCCTGACGGGGTCAAGGAGCCAGGTAGGCCGGGCCGCCCTCGCGCCAGACTCGCCTCACCGGTCAGGTGCGAGGGTGGCCCTGGCGCTACGGCTCGCGAACCTCCAGGACGCCCTCGAGGCCCGCGAAGTCCCCGACGGGGCTCGTGATCAGCACGCCGCCGTGCGCGTGCGCGGTCGCGGCGATCAGCAGGTCGAACGCTCGGGCGCGGGGCTGCCGTCCCGCGGCGACGGTCTTCGTCGCCAGCAGTGCGTAGGACGACGCGACCGCGTCGTCGATCGGAAGCGCTGTCAGCGCACTCTCGGCACCCGACAGCACCCGCATCCGCGCCGCCCTGCTCTCGGGGGTGCGAGCCATCAGCACCCCGAAGCGCAGCTCGGCCAAGGTCGCCATGCTGATGGCTGCCTCGTCGCCGCGACCGGTGGGCACGAGCCTGTCGATCAGGACGTTCGTGTCGAGGATCAGCCTCACCGAGGGGTGTCGCGCTCGAACGGGTCGCGCGCGGCACCGTCGACGAGCGCCATGTCCTCGTCCCAGTGAGGGTCGTCCACTCCAGGGAACAGTGCCGCCAGCTCCGCGACCGGACGCCACATCGGACGCGCCTCGGAGTGCGGCACGAGGTCGGCGACCGGCCGCCCGTGCACCGTCACGACCACACGCTCGCCCTCCTCGACGTGGCGCAGGACGCCGGACGCGTCCTGCCTGAGCTCGCGCACTCCGACCGTCGTCATCCACCGGATGTAGCACCGTGTGCTACCCGAGTGCCCCGGGCCAGGACAGTCGATCGGCAGGTGGTCGTCGCCCTCATCGCGCGCGCCTGGCGATCAGGGCGACGAGCTCGCGGCTGCAGCCCAGCGCGGCGGCGATCGCGGTGTACGTCCACCGCTCCGGGTCCTCGGCGCGGAGCTGGAGGATCAGCCGGTCACGCTCGGCGCGGTACCGGGCGGCGACCTCGTCGGCCTCGGCGGCCTTGCAGTGCAGCTCACGCGCACGGCTCGCCCGCGGGTCCGAGGTTCCCGCTGCCCGGGCGCGCCGAGGGGCGGCACCGTCGCCGGTGCCGCCCCTGGCCGCCCTCCCGGGCCGGTGCGGTCCCTCAGAGCCCACGCGCGAACTCCGTGATGAGCGAGGGCACCGCACCGTCGAACCCGACGACGTCGAGCATCCCCGGGTCGCTCGGGTCCGCGATCGTGAACTCGGTGGCCGTCATCCCGACGACCACGAGCTTCGCCGCGATGCCCGACGCGCGCCGGTACTCGGCGAGCGCCTGGTGCGGGTGCACCTTCCCCGCCCACGTCTCGTTGTCCGTGTAGACGACGAACGTGTCGACCTCGAGTCCCTGCTCGCGCGCCCAGACCATCGGCAGCGCGCAGTCGGTGCCCGACATCGGCATCGCGTCGACCACGCGCAGGGCGTCGTCGAGGCGCTGCCGCGGCGAGATCGCGAGCGGCCGCAGGGCGCTGCGGTGCCAGTCCTGGCCACCCCACCCCGCGACGCCCCCGTCCGCCGTGGTGAAGCCGACCGCCGTGGCCGACGGCTCCGTCGCGAGCTGCACGAGCGCGAGCGCCGCCGACGCCTCGCGGGCCGTGACCGGCATCCCTGAGATCGGCACGCCCATCGACCCCGACACGTCGACCGCGAGCAGCGTCCGCGTGCCCGACGGCTCGACCGCACCGAAGGCGCGGTAGAACGCGGTGTCGAGCGCGTCGACGACCTGCCGCGTCGGCGTCCACGTCGTCCCGGCACCGCGCGCCGAGCGACCGGACGCGTACGTCCGCTGCGCCACGAGCACGTTCACCGGGTGCACCCGCGCCGACCGCAGCCGGTCCGGGTCGACGAGCTGTGCGACGACCTCGCCGGTGCGCCCGCCGAGGTCCGGCAGCATCCCGAGCCGGGTCAGCCGCGGGAGCTGGCGCATCAGCGCCGTCTGGGGCACGCCCACGTCGAGCAGCGCGTCCCACACCGCCGTCTCGCCGAGCGCGGCGTCGGGCAGCATCTCCCACGACAGCCGGTGCCGGTGGACCAGCGCGGCCCACGCGGCGGCGTTCGTAGCCGACTGCGCCGCGACGAACCCCTCGACGAGCGCAGGCGTCGCGTCGCCCACCGTGCCCCGTACGACCCACTCGAACGTCGCCCGCAGCTCCGGCGTGACCGCCTGCGGGTGCGCCAGCCGGAGCAGGTCGCGGTGCGACCAGCCCTCACGCTGCCGGTACTTGACGACCTGGTAGGCCAGGGCGTCGACGTCCTTCGCCGTGTACCAGCCCCCGACCGCGCGCCGCAGACCCCGGCCCCACCCGCGGAACGTCTCGACGTAGCCCGCGAACAGGAACAGGTGCGTCCCCGTGCGCGCGACCTGCGGCAGCGCGGCGAGCGCGAGCTGCGCCGACTCGGGCACCGACGCCGCGTACGCGAGCGCGAACAGCGCCGCGTTCTGCTTCGGGGCGGCGCCGCGCGTCGACACGTCGACGATCGTCCGCACGAGCGTCTCCGGGTCCTCGCGGGCCATCCGACCGACGACCTCGGCGTTCTCCCGGGCGAGCTCGCGCGGAGCGGCGTAGTACGAGCCGCCGTCCACGCCGAGCGTCAGGAAGCGGCGCAGGCGCGCGGCGTCGTCGAGCACGAAGGTGTGGCCGCCGGCGCTGTTGGGCATCTGGCGGGGGTCGGCGCGCTCACTCTGCGGCGTGCGCCGCAGGCCGAGCGTGCGCAGGACGTCCATGGGTGGTTCCTCTTCTCGGTGGTCGACGGCGGTGGCGGGCGTGGTGCGCGGGCCGGGTGTGACCCCGGAGCACCGGGGTCATCCGTGACAGGGAGGTAACCGACCCGCTCCGGCCCGCCACCGTCGTCGTGGTGGGTGAGCGGGCGTGGGGGTGGTCCCCGGACGGCGGCTCGCGCCGCCGGGCAGGTGTCCCGAGGGGCCGGGAGTCGAACCCGTACTGCCGTCTACCAGGTAACCGAGGACCGTTCGGCCCGCTCGTCGGGAGGTTCGGGTGGGCGTGTGATGACGCCGGAGTCCTGCTCTGCCAGTTGAGCTACGCCACCCGCGAGGTGACGACGGGACTCGAACCCGCAACCCGGCCATCAGAAGTGGTAACCGACAGTCGCCGGCCCACCCGAACCTTCCCGTGTTCTGTTGTCGTGCATGACGGTAGGGGTCTACACAGCGGCTGACCAGCGATTATCTGCGGACCTTCTGGGTACTGGCCCGTGTCGCCGGCGGACCGGTCGGCTGGAGGTGCGCCTCGCCGCCTCGCCGCTCCGCCACGTGATCGGCTGGCGGCCCGGGCGGGCGTGGTGGTGGCCGCCGGAGACCGGTGTGCGACCACCGGAGTCCGGTGCTCTCCCACTGAGCCACGACGCCGCAGCGTCGGAGGGACTCGAACCCTCGACCTCCGGAACCAGAGAACCGACGACCGTCGGCCCGCCCGGGCCGGGACAAGTGTCGAGGACGGCCGCGCGGCGTCCAAGCGCATTCCGCCCGCCTCCCGCCAGGCCGCCTCGACGTATCGTGGCGAGGTCGGCCGTCTCTGCTCCTCGAGAGGGTCAGCCGGAAGGTCCCATCGTGCGACAGCACCGCATCGACACACCGCGAGAGCCCGACGACCGTCACCTCGTGCGCGGGGCGGGTCGCCCGGTCGTCGCTGCGCCGGCAGGGGTGTGGCACCCCCGCGCCGGGTCGATCACCGAGCTCCAGCGGACCGCGGGCAACCACGTCGTCGGCCGGCTCCTCCTCGGTGGGGCACAGGGTGCTGCCGGGGCGCCGACCGTGCAGCGCGCGCCCTACGGCCTGGAGTCGCCGAAGAGCCGGGGCGCCTACGTTGCCGAGGCCGCGCGGCTCCGCCGGGCGCAGCCGAGGATGTCCCTCTCGGCCTTCGCCGAGGCCCTGTTGACGCTCGTCGCGGGGGAACTCAAGGCCGCCGGCGTGCCGCCGGTCCGGTGGACGATCAAGGAGAGCGGCTCCGGCCCGGACGGTGTGTTCAGCTCGACGGACTGGCGGGTCCTGGTCAACACGTCGGCATTCAGCGCGCAGAAGACGCCGCCGAAGGAGATCGGGCTCCTGACCGACCCGGAGGTCACGGCCGCCGCCGGGACGCTGTACCACGAGGCGCGGCACGCGGACCAGGACGTCGTGATAATCCGGGACCTGCTCGCGCAGAAGCGGACCGTCGACCAGGTGGTCGCGGCGACGGGCATCCGCAGGAAGACCGTTCAGTCCGTCAGGTCGACGACGTACGCAGCACCGCTCGACGCCGACCAGAGGGCGCACGCGGCCCGCATGTACGACGTCATGTACGGCCCGAACAACCAGTTCCTGAAGCTACTGATGACGCACCGGAAGCTCTTCGCGGGTCTCGGCATGCTGGCCGAGCCCGGCTCCCGGCTGCCCGACGGCAAGCGGCACGTCACGACGCTCGCCACCTGGCAGTCGACCACGCTGACGCCGACCCTGGCGCGGCTGGCCGCGTCGAAGAACCTGACAGCCGCCCAGAAGGACCTTCACACGCGCCTGCGGTCGGTCGACGCGGAGATCACGGCGCTTCTGGTCGTCTGGAAGGCCGCGCACGTGAAGAAGCCGGCGCCGACGGCGGCGGACGACGTCCGTGTGGCGGCCGGCGACACGCGCGATGCGCTGGACGAGGCCTACCGGAGCCTCGAGAGCGAGGCGGACGCCTTCTGGGTGGAGGGTCTGGTGGCGGCGGCGCTCGAGCAGAAGCTGGCGAAGCCGTAGGTCGTCCGTGCGCGGCTCGCTGACGACGCCCCTCAGGCGCGCCGCGACGGTCAGCGCTCGGCGGGATGGAACATCGCGGACATGCGCGGAACGACCGGCCCGTACCAGCGCTCAGGCGGCAGGTCGGCGGCGTCGACGTCCACGTCCCCGAGGACGTCGAAGCCGATCAGGTCACCCGGTAGCGCACGGTCTCCAGGACTCACGACGTCGCCCTCAACCGAGGAACGGCACGTCCGACTGCGTTACCGCTGCGACGACGAGTTCCGACAGGATCGCGGAGAGCACCACGCCGAGATCGACCCCGATGGCGCGGCTCGCGACTGTGCGCACTTCTGCCCGCGCGCGGTTCCTCGGTGTCTCCATCTCGGCCTCCCATGCACGCACACGGATCTCGTGCTCAGCCTGGGCGCGGGAGTACGCCATGTCGTGCTCGCGTTGTTCAGCCTCCTGCTCACGCTGAAGGGCCGCTCGTCGGCGCTCCCACTCACGGAAGGCGGGGTTCGGCCGGCTCGACGTCCGGCTGCGCGAGCACCGGACAGCGAGAAGGCCAGGTCGGATGCGTCCTGACCTGGCCTTCTGGTGGAGCGGGTGACGAGAATCGAACTCGCGCTATCAGCTTGGGAAGCTGAAGTTCTACCACTGAACTACACCCGCACTGCTGTGCTCGCACTGCCGGACGTACCCTCCGAGGAGGGCCCGGCGCCAGCGCGCGCACCATCATACCGACGCAGCCCGTTCCGTCGAATCCCCGGTCCGGGCCGGTGTGCCGCGGCGCCAGCCAGGCCGCACGCCCGTCCCACCGTGGTGCCCGTCCCGCCGCAGTGCCTGTCACGGCGCGGCGTCGGTCAGACCCGCCCCACCGACAGCGTGAACGTCCCCGACCGCGACTCGCCGGGCTCGAGCACGAAGACCCCGGTGCCCTCGACGCCGGCGTCGTGCAGCGCGAAGCCGTCGTTGACGTTCGTCACGGGTTCGACCGCGAAGTGCGTGCGCCGCCGCGGCAGGTACACCACGAGGTGGGAGTAGACGTCGTCCATGCCGAGCCGGACCTCCACGCCGTGGTCCGGGTACGTCCAGCGCACGGGCTCGCCTGGGCGCAGGCCCGTGAGCACGTCGTCGACGAAGGCGGTGCCGAGCGGGCGCGGCTCGCGGTAGTCGGCGCGGGCGCGCACCACCCCGGCGGACGTGACGGCCATCGCGGACTCGAGCGCGTAGCCGCGGTCGGCGGGGACGTGCAGGACGGCGTCGGAGCCGGGGAGCGTGCCCGACGACGCGCCCGCCGAGGTCGACGGGGTGGGCGTGGGCGCGTCGCCCTCGTCGGACCCGTCCGCAGCGACTGACGACGGCGTCGTGAACGCGGCCGGCGTCAGGCGGCGCTGGAAGTACGGGTGGTGGCCGAACCCCGCGGGGAACGGCTCGGCGTCGACGTTCTCGACCGTCGTCGTGACGCGCAGGTCCGTGCCGTCGAGCTCGTAGACGAGCCGCGAGCGGAACCGCCAGGGGAAGTTCACGCCGACGAGGTCCCGGGTGTCGAGCTCGAGCTCGACGCGTGCCGCGGTCCGGTCGACGACGCGCCACGTGTAGGACGCGACGGCGCCGTGCATCGCGGTCCCGTCGGCGGCGTTGTGCGCGAGCGTCCACGTGCGCCCTCGGAAGCGCAGGACGCCGTCGCGGATGCGGTTCGACCACGGCACGAGCGGGAAGCTCGCGCACTTCTCCGGGGCGCCGTAGACGGTCGGGCGCGCGGGCCGCAGCAGGTCGAGCCAGCGGCCGTCGACGAGCACGCGGCCGAACGCGAGCGACCCGCCGGTGCCGGGCAGCACGCCGAGCTCCCAGGTGTCGGAGCGCAGCGTCACCACGCGCGGGTCGACGGGCAGGGAGGCCGGCTCGGGCGCGGTGAGCGCGTTCAGCAGGCTCGTGGCCGCCAGCGTGTCGGGCGTGCTCGTGCTCGTGCTCGTCGTGGTCGTCACGTGGGCCCCCCGGGTCGTCGTCGGCGCCGGGACGGTCCCCGTCACCGCAGTGCGCTGCGCCCGGGCGGACGCCCGGCTCGTCGTGACGCTCACCCGAGCACCACGTCGACGACCGACCCGTCCTGCAGCAGGCACTCGGGTGCCACGTCGCCCTCGACGGCGGTCCCGTCGACCGTGAGCCGGGCGACGCCGCTGCAGACGTGGTCGGGGTTCGTGACCCGGACGGTCACGTCGCGGCCGCGGAACCGGCGTCGCACCTCGAAGCCGTCCCACGCGGACGGGATCGACGGGTCGACGCGCAGGCCCGCGGCGGTCGGGCGGACGCCGAGCAGGTGCTGCGTCACGGCCACGTACGTCCAGCTCGCGGTCCCGGTGAGCCACGGGTTGCGGGACTGCCCGAAGCGCGGCGACGCGGGGCCGTGCGTGAACTGGCTGTACACGTAGGGCTCGACCTGGTGCGTCTCGGCGTCGTCCTCGTACCGGGCCGGCAGGTACGCGCGGTAGTACTCGTACGCCCGGTCGCCGCGGCCGAGCATCGCCTCGGCGACGACGGCCCAGGAGTTTGCGTGGCAGAAGATGCCGCCGTTCTCCTTGTGCCCGGGCGGGAAGACGAGCAGCGACAGGCCGATGCCCTCGATGGGCTTGGTGTGCGGCGGGTCGCACAGCGCGATGCCGTGCTCCGACGCGAGGTGCTCGTGCACCGAGTCCATCGCCTGGCGCGCGCGGCCCAGGTTCGCGACCCCGGAGATGACGGCCCAGACGTTGGGCTCGAGGTAGATGCGGCCCTCGTCGGCGGTCGCGGTGCCGAGCGGCGCCCCGACGGCGGAGATCCCGCGGATGTACCAGCCGCCGTCCCACGCCTTCTCGGCGTCCTCGAGCAGGAGCTCGAGCTGCTCGGCGCACCACGTGACGACCTCGGTGCGCTCGAGGAGCGACGCGAGCTCACCTACCTGGCGCAGGCCGTTGGCCAGCAGGAACGTCGAGAACATCGACTCGCCCTCGGTGCCGAACTGGATGCAGTCGTTCCAGTCGGCGTCGAGGCCCTGGACCAGGCCGTGCGCGCCGCGGTGCTCGAGCGAGAACCGCAGCGCCTGCGCCAGGTGGCCGAGCACGGTGTCCTCGCCGGCGTCCGCGTAGGGCAGCACGGTGTCGAGGTAGGACGCGTCGCCGGTCTCGTCGACGAGCGCCGCGACCGAGAGCGGGAGCCACAGGGCGTCGTCGCTGCGGTAGTCCTCGAGCGCCGGCGTCGGCTCCTTGCCGGGCGTGTGCGTGAGCGGCTTGATGAGCGGCAGCGCGCCGCCCTCGGCCGTCTGCCCGGTGAGCAGCAGGTCGAGGCGCTCGCGGGCGGCCTCGGGGATCGAGTGGACGACCGAGAGGATGTCCTGCGCGGTGTCGCGGTAGCCGAGGCCGTCGCGCCCGCCGGTCTCGATGAGCGACACCCCGCGCGACCAGCTGAACGTCATGTGCGTCTGGTAGGCGTGCCACACGTTGACCATCGAGTTCAGCTGCGGGTCCGGGGTCGTGACCTGGAGCGGCGCGAGGTGCCCGGCCCACTCGGCGCGGATGGCGGCGAGCTCGGTCGCGATCCGCTCGGGCGTCGCGAACTCCGCGACCGACTCGCGCCCGGGCCGCACGGTCACCGTGCCGTCGCCCCACTCGGCGTCGGGCGAGCCGACCCCGAGCGTGTAGACGACCTGCCGGGTCTCGCCCGGCACGAGCTCGACGCGCACGTGCAGCGACGCGCACGCGTTGTCGCCGACCGTCTCGCTGCCCGAGCACGTGCCCCGCTCGACCGCCACCGGGTCGCGCGGCGTGCGGTACGGGCCCAGGAACAGGTCGCGGTCGGTGTCGAACGACACGACGTCGGCGCCCGTGACCGTGAACCAGCACTCGCTGAACACGTCGCGCGTCGAGTTCAGGCGGTGGATGAAGCCGTCGGAGTACGACGCGCGCACGACGTACTGGCTGTACTGGAGGTTCAGCAGGTCCTGCTGGTGGCTCCACTCGTTCGCCAGCTCGGCGTACGAGAACAGCGAGACCGTGCGCGGCGTCGTCCCCGTGTTCGTGACCTCGACGGACCAGTGCTCGAACGCCTGGCCCTGCGGCACGAACGTCGTCATCTCGGTGCGGATCCCGCGGTGGTCGGACTCGAACACCGAGTAGCCGAGCCCGTGCCGCACGCGCGCGACGTACGGGTCCGGCCCCTCGAGCGGCGTGCCGACCGGCTGCCACGACGCGGACCAGAAGGCCCCGTCGGCGTCGTCCCGCAGGTACACGAAGCGGCCCGGCTCGTCCTGCGGCACGCCGTTGAAGCGCATCCGCAGGAGCCGGCCCGTCCCTCCCGACCGGAAGAACGAGAAGCCGCCCGCGTTCTGCGTGACGATGCCCCCGTAGAGCCGCGATCCCAGGTAGTTGCTCCAGGACCGCGGCGTGTCGGGGCGCGTGAGGACGTACTCGCACGCGTCGTCGTCGAAGTAGCCGTACCGCATCGTCGCAGTGTCCTCCTACGGCACCGTCCGGTGACCCCGGGGGGTCAGACGGTGACCTCGACCCGGACGGTGGACCCGGCCGGGGCGTAGGGGACCGTGTTGCCGTCGACGGGCGTGCCGTCCACGACCAGCGTGCCGCGAGCGCCGGGGGTGCCGGAGTTCGTCACGTGGATCTCGTACGTCGCGCCGCGCGCCGTCCGGGTCACGGTGAACTCCGGGACCTCGGGGCCGATCTGCGGGTCGACGACGAGCCCGTCGTACCCGGGGCGGACCCCGAGCAGGTACTGGCTCACGGCGACGAAGTTCCACGCGGCGGTCCCGGTGAGCCAGGAGTTCTTGGCCTCGCCGTGCCGCACGGCCTCCTTGCCCGCGATCATCTGCGCGTACACGTACGGCTCGAGCTTGTGGACGTCCGAGATCTCCTCGCGGTACGCCGGCGTGATCCGCTTGTAGTAGTCGAACGCCTGCGCGCCGCGACCCACGACCGTCTCGCCGATGATGACCCACGGGTTGTTGTGGCAGAAGATCCCGCCGTTCTCCTTGTACCCGGGCGGGTACGTGGAGACCTCGCCGAGCTCGATCTGGTAGCTCGTGTACGCGGGGTGCTGGAGGACCATGCCGTGGTCGGTCGCGAGGTGCTCGTTGACCGCGTTGAGCGCCTTGATGGCGGGGCTGCCCTTGGCCTCGGGCGTGGTCGGGTCCGTGCCCTCGACGCCGATGCCCGCCATGACGGCGAAGCCCTGCGGCTCGATCCAGATCTTGCCCTCGGGCTTCTCGTCGGTGCCGATCTTGTTCCCGTAGAAGTCGTAGGCCCGCAGGAACCAGTCGCCGTCCCAGCCGTGGGACAGGACCGCGGCCCGCATCTCCTCGACCGCGGCACGCGCCTCGGCGGCGACGTCGGTCAGGCCCCGACGCTCCGCGAGCTCGGCGTACTCGGCGCCGTAGAGGACGAACTGGGCGGCGATGAACACGGACTCCGCGACGCCGCCGGCCTGGTTCTCGGTCGTCTGGAACGACTCGCCGGGCTCGGTCGAGAAGCAGTTCAGGTTGAGGCAGTCGTTCCAGTCGGCGCGCCCGATGAGCGGCAGGCCGTGCGGGCCGCGGTTGTCGACCGTGAACCGGAACGAGCGCGTCAGGTGCTCGAACAGCGGCTCGGCGAGCGACTCGTCGTTGTCGAACGGGACCTGCTCGTCGAGGATCGAGAAGTCGCCCGACTCCTTGATGTACGCGGCCACGCCGGCGATGAGCCACAGCGGGTCGTCGTTGAAGCCCGAGCCGATGTCGTTGTTCCCGCGCTTCGTGAGCGGCTGGTACTGGTGGTACGCCGACCCGTCGGAGAACTGCGTCGCGGCGATGTCGAGGATGCGCTCGCGGGCGCGCTCGGGGATGAGGTGCACGAACCCGAGGAGGTCCTGGTTGGAGTCGCGGAAGCCCATCCCGCGGCCGATCCCGGTCTCGAAGTACGACGCCGAGCGCGACATGTTGAACGTGACCATGCACTGGTACTGGTTCCACACGTTGACCATGCGGTCGAGCTTCTCGTCGGTGCTGGACACCGAGTAGCCGGACAGCAGCGTCGTCCAGTGCGCGCGGAGCGCCTCGAACGCGGCGTCCGTCTGCTCCTCGGTCGCGAAGCGCGCGAGCAGCTCGTGGGCGCCCGTCTTGTTGACGACCTGCAGGTCGTCGTCCGCCCACTTCTCGTCCTGCGGGTTCTCGAGGTACCCGAGCACGAACGTGTACGACGTCGACGCGCCCGGCTCCAGCGTGACCTCGAGCGAGTGCGACCCGATCGGGTACCAGCCCGAGGCCACCGAGTTCTCCGACTTCCCGGCGAACGGCACGGCCGCCTCGCCGAGCCCGTTGTAGGCGCCGACGAACGTGTCGCGGTCCGTGTCGAAGCCCGTGGCGCGGGCGTTGACGCCGTAGACGGCGTAGTGGTCGCGGCGCTCGCGGTACTCGGTCTTGTGGTAGATCGCGGTGCCCGTCGGGCCGTCGGCCTCGACCTCGACCTCGCCGATCGACAGGTTGCGCTGGTAGTTCGTCTGGTCGTCCTGGGCGTTCCACAGGCAGAACTCGACGAACGAGAAGAGCGTGACGGTCTTGGCGGCGTCCGAGGTGTTGGTCAACGTGACCTTCTGGACCTCGGCGTTCTCGCCCATCGGCACGAAGAACAGCGTCTGCACCGACAGGCCGTTGCGCTCGCCCGTGATGGTGGAGTAGCCCAGGCCGTGACGGGCCTCGAAGTGGTCGAGCTCGGCCTTGACCGGCATCCACGACGGGGTCCAGACGTCGCCGCCGTCGTTGACGTAGAAGTAGCGGCCGCCGGCGTCCGTGGGGATGTTGTTGTAGCGGTAGCGCGTCAGGCGCCGCATCTTGGCGTCGCGGTAGAACGAGTACCCGCCCGACTGGTGCGACAGGAGCGAGAAGAACTGCTCCGACCCGAGGTAGTTGATCCACGGGTAAGGCGTGTGGGGGGTCGTGATGACGTACTCACGGGACTCGTCGTCGAAGTGGCCGTAACGCATGCGTGCGCCTCTCGGGTGCTGGGTGTGTCGCGCCGTCCCCGGGTGCTCGCCGCGGCTTCGCGGTGGTCGGTCGGGACCGGTGGGACGTCGGTGCGAGAGCGCTCCCATGCGACCTCACGGGAGGAAGCATAGCCGCCGCCCCTGCGCGGGGGAACGGCCGGGTGAGCGCGTTCCCGGGTGACGTGCGCGGCGTGCTGGACGGGCGTCCGGCGTTCACCGGCACGGGCGGCCGCCGGACGGTGGTCGGTCCCGGCGCGCACGCCCGGGCGACCGTTACCGTTGCCCCGTGCTGCTCTCCGATCGTGACATCCGCGCCGAGCTCGACTCCGGGCGGGTCGTGCTCGACCCGTACGAGCCCGCGATGATCCAGCCGTCGAGCATCGACGTGCGGCTCGACCGGTTCTTCCGGCTCTTCGACAACCACAAGTACCCGGTCATCGACCCCTCGGCCGACCAGCCGGACCTCACGCGCCTCGTCGAGGTCGAGGGCTCCGAGCCGTTCGTGCTGCACCCCGGGGAGTTCGTGCTCGGCTCGACGTACGAGGCCGTCACGCTGCCCGACGACGTCGCGGCCCGCCTCGAGGGCAAGTCCTCGCTCGGCCGGCTCGGTCTGCTCACGCACTCGACCGCCGGGTTCATCGACCCGGGCTTCTCCGGCCACGTGACGCTCGAGCTCTCGAACGTCGCGACCCTGCCGATCCTGCTGTGGCCCGGCATGAAGATCGGCCAGCTGTGCTTCTTCCGGCTGTCCTCCGCGTCGGAGTTCCCGTACGGCTCCGAGCGCTACGGCTCGCGCTACCAGGGCCAGCGGGGCCCGACGGCGTCGCGGTCCTGGCAGAGCTTCCACCGCACGGACGTCTGACGTGGCTGGTGTGGACCCGACGCTCCCGCGCCTGCCGCTCGACGACCCCGGGCTGCGGACCCGGCACCTGCTCGCGCTGCCCGCGGGCATCGGGCCCGACGAGGTCGAGGTCCTCGCGGTCTCGCGGTTCCCCTCCGCGCGGTGGGAGAGCCGGCCCGGCGTCCCGCAGCAGCGTGCGGCCGGGGCGCGTGGCGCCCGGGGAGCTGGTGCGACGCCCGGCGTGCTGCGCGTCTCGCGGCTCTCGACGCTGACCGGCCCGTACGGCGTCGAGCCCGGCGACGCGCTGAGCCTGGGGCTGCCCGCGACGACGGCCGTGGTCTATGACGCCGCCTGCCCGCGCGAGCGGGGTGAGCGCCCGTACCCCGGCGGCGACCGCGACGGCCTCAAGCGCGCGTTCCCCGACGCGGTGCCGGTCCGCGAGGAGGAGCGCGTGCTGCTCTGGCTCGTGGCCGTCGCCCGGCGCCTCGGCGGGTCGGTGCGGACCGGGGAGCGCGGCACCGTGCTCACGCCCGACATCGACGCCGCGATCGACCTGACCGTCTACACGCGCGGGTGGCTCGAGCCCGAGGAGACGCTCGCCGTCGTCCAGCAGGTCCTGCCGCGGGCCCGGCTCGCGATGGAGGGCGTGCCGTGGGAGGGCCCCGCGCCCGACGCCGGACGCCACGCCCGCCCCGGGCTCGCGGCGCTCGGCGTCCCCGAGCGAGGTGGTGCCGGGCTGCGCGACGCGCTCGAGCGCCACGGCATCGAGGACGAGGACCTGCGCCGGCGCCTGCACGCCGAGGCCGAGGCGTACGACCGAGCGATGCTCGCCGAGCCCCCGCCGCAGACCGGGTACGGCGCGCTCGTCGACCTCGGCGTCGACGGGCTGCTCGCGATCGAGGTGCACGGCGAGGAGGTCCTGCCGCCCCTGCTGCGCGAGCTGCCGTGGGCCAGGGCCGGCGCCGTCGCGTACCGCGTGCGGTGGGAGCCGACCGACATCGAGGAGCTCGAGCTCGAGCGGCCGTCGTTCCAGCACCGGGTCGCGCGCGGGCGGGCGATGCCGCAGGTCCAGGCCGTCGCGCGGGCGCTGCACGCGGCCGTGGGCGGGGAGATCGCCGACGCGGCGGAGTTCCTGGTCAACCCCGCGGACCTCTGACGCGCCGATAAACGGTTGTCGCCCGGGCGCCGGGCGGGCGACGTTGGACGGGTGACCCCCGACACCGGCGCCGGCGTGCGCACCCGGACCAGCGCCGAGCAGGACGACGACGGGCCGACGGTCCCCCTGCCGGACCGCCGGCTCGTCGACGTGGACGTCGTGCGGCGGCTCGTCGCCCGGCAGCTCCCGCAGTGGGCCGACCTGCCCGTGCGGCCCGTCGAGACCGGCGGCTGGGACAACCAGACCTTCCGCCTCGGCGACCGCATGACCGTCCGGCTGCCGACCGCCGCCGAGTACGCGCGCGCCGTCGAGAAGGAGCACCGGTGGCTCCCGGTGCTCGCGCCGCAGCTCCCGCTGCCGGTCCCCGTACCGCTGGCCCTGGGCCGGCCCGGCGAGGGGTTCCGCTTCCCGTGGTCGGTGTACGGGTGGATCGAGGGTGAGCGCGCCGGCCGCGACACGGTGCAGGACCTGACCACGTTCGCCGAGGACCTGGCCGGCTTCCTCGTCGCCCTGCGCGGGGTCGACGCCGCGGACGGGCCGGCGCCGGGGCTGCACAGCTGGTTCCGCGGCGGCCCGCTGCTGACGTACGACGAGCAGACCCGGGACATGATCGAGGTGCTCGGCGACCTCGTCCCGGGCGACCTCGCGACGCAGGTGTGGGAGACGGCGCTGCGCGCGACGTGGGACGGCCCGCCGGTGTGGTTCCACGGGGACGTCGCGGTCGGCAACCTGCTCGTGCGCGACGGGGTGCTGTCGGCCGTCATCGACTTCGGCACGTGCGGCGTCGGGGACCCCGCGTGCGACCTGGCGATCGCGTGGACGCTGTTCTCCGGCGAGAGCCGCGACGTGTACCGGGAGCGGCTCGGCGTGGACCCCGGCACGTGGGCCCGGGGGCGCGGGTGGGCGCTGTGGAAGGCGCTGCTCGTCTACGCCGGCGAGCTCGGGACCGACGCCGCCGCGGCGGCGGTGACCCGTGCGGTGATCGACGAGATCCTCGACGAGGTCACCGCGTCCGGCTGAGCGCGGACCGTGGGACCGTGCGCGGGGCTGTGCGGCGGCGCCCCGCGCGAGCATGCTGGTACGCATGGGAGTACGGCAGATGCACCACGTCGGGGTCGTCGTGCGGGACCTCGACGCGGCGACCGCGTTCTTCGTCGGGCTCGGGCTCGAGGCCGGCGGGAAGGGCGTCGTCGAGGGCGGGTGGGTCGACCGGGTCGTCGGCCTCGAGGGCGTGCGCTCCGAGATGGTCATGCTCAGCACGCCCGATGGCCACAACCGGCTCGAGCTCTCGCGGTACCTCGCACCCGAGGACCCGGAGCCCCCGCAGGCGGCCCCGTCGCACCGGCACGGGCTCCGGCACGTCGCGTTCCTGGTCGACGACCTCGACGCGGCGCTCGGCCACGTCCGTGACCACGGCTTCACGCTGGTCGGCGACGTGCAGCGCTACGAGGACGTCTACCGGCTCTGCTACGTGCGCGGGCCCGAGGGGATCATCGTCGAGCTCGCGGAGGAGCTCGGCGGCTGACGTGTCGGACGGGCGTGCCACGGTAGGACGCACGTCGACGAGCGGAGCGCGCCGTGCAGTGTGCCGTCAGCATCCCCAACTTCGGTGTCGGGCTGTCCGCCTTCGGCGTCGGCGACCTCGCGGCGAGCGCCGAGGTGGCCGGGTGGGACGGGTTCTTCCTCTGGGACCACCTGTTCGCGTTCCCGCCGGGACCGGTCGACGTCGTGGACCCGTGGATCGCCCTGGCGGTCGCGGCGACCCGGACGAGCCGCATCCGGCTCGGGACGGCGGTGACCCCGCTGCCGCGGCGCCGGCCCGTGAAGGTCGCGCGCGAGGTCACGACCCTGGACCACCTGGCGTCGGGACGGATCACGCTCGGCGTGGGGATCGGCGCGATGCCGTTCGAGTGGGACCACTGCGGCGAGGAGCCCGACGCGGTCGTGCGCGGCGACATGCTCGACGAGCACCTCGAGCTGCTGACCCGGCTGTGGTCGGGCGAGGTCGTGCGGCACGAGGGTGTGCACTACCGCGTGTCCGGCGACGACTGGGGTGGGCTGGCGCACCCGCCGCCGGTGCAGCGACCTCGCGTGCCGGTGTGGGTCGGCGGCACCTGGCCGGGCGGGCGGCCGTTCCGGCGTGCGGCCCGCTGGGACGGGGTCCTGCCCATGCGGGTCGACGGGCGGTGGACGGTGGCCGACACCGCGGACGTGACCGCGTTCGTCGGGCGCCACCGGGCCGGCGACGCACCGTTCGACGTGGCGGTGCCCGGCGAGACCGATCCCGCCGACCCGGCCGCCGGGGACGAGGTCCGGGCGCACGCCGCCGCGGGGGCGACGTGGTGGGTCGAGGCGGTGCACCCGTGGCGGTTCGGGTACGAGGACGGCGGCGCCTGGCCCACGCAGGCGATCGAGGCGCGGATCGCGGCCGGTCCGCCGGTGCGCCGGTGAGGTCGCCCGGCGAGCTGCCCGTCCGGCCTCTCGTCGTCGGGCACCGCGCGAGGTAGCGTGCGGAGGACAGGTCCCGCGCACCGACCGGTCCCCCCTCGGCCGGGCGCGCACCGCCGGCCCCGTGCAGCCCCGAGCCGCACGGGGCCGGTGCTTGCCCGGGGGAGGGCGCGGCGCCGGGCCCCGGACGGCCGGCACCCGCCCCGACGGTCCTCGGCACCCTCGCCGCGGCGGCCTGCGCGGTATCCCGGGCTGCACCTCCGGGCAGCGTCGGGGAAGCGGTCACGATCTGACCGCTGCCCTCCCTAGCGTCGACGCATGACCACCGACGAGAGCATCCGCCCGTTCCGCATCGACGTGCCGCAGGCCGACCTCGATGACCTGCACGAGCGCCTCGCGCGCACCCGCTGGCCCCACGAGCTGCCCGACGTCGGGTGGACGTACGGCGTCCCGACGGACTATGTCCGCGAGCTCGCCGAGCACTGGCGCACCGCCTACGACTGGCGCGAGCACGAGGCCCGGCTCAACGCCCACCCGCAGCACGTGACGGACGTCGACGGGCAGACCGTGCACTTCCTGCACGTGCGGTCGCCCGAGCCCGACGCGCTGCCGCTCGTCCTGGTGCACGGCTGGCCCGGGTCGGTCGTGGAGTTCCTCGACGTGATCGGTCCGCTGAGCGACCCGCGCGCGCACGGCGGCGACCCGGCCGACGCGTTCCACCTCGTGATCCCGTCGCTGCCCGGCTTCGCGTTCTCGGGGCCGACGCCGGCGGCGGGGAAGGGCTCGACGGACCGGTACGCCGAGGTCGTCGCCGAGCTCATGCGCCGGCTCGGCTACGACCGGTACGGCACGCAGGGCGGCGACGTCGGCTCGGTCGTCGGCCCGCAGGTCGGGCGCATCGCGACCGAGCACGTCGTCGGCGTGCACGTGAACGCGCTCATGACGCTGCCCGGCTGGGACGTCGACAGCAGCGGCTGGTCCGAGGGCGACCAGGCGCGGCTCGCGGCGCTCGGCGGCTGGGAGGCGCACGGCGGCTACGCGGCGATCCAGAGCACGCGCCCGCAGACCCTCGCCCCGGCGCTCACCGACTCGCCCGCGGGCCTGCTCGCGTGGCTCGTCGACGTCTTCGCGACGTACACGAACCCCGGCATCGAGCTGCCCGACAAGGCCGTCGACCGCGACGCCCTGCTGACGGACGTGAGCGTGTACTGGTTCACCGGGACGATCGGGTCGTCGGCCCGGCTGTACCGGGAGTCGGGGAGCTGGGGCGCCGAGCTGGTGAGCTCCGGGGTGCCGACCGCGGTCGCGCTGTTCCCGGGCGACCTGACGCTGCGGCCGATCGCCGAGCAGCAGAACCACGTCGTGCGGTGGACCGAGCTCGACCGCGGCGGGCACTTCGCGGCGATGGAGGCGCCGGACCTGCTGGTCGACGACGTGCGGGCGTTCTTCCGCAGCCTGCGCTGAGCTCGCGCCCGCGGACCCTGGCGCGCACCGCCCGGCCGGGTGGGCGCCGGGGCCCGCGGGACCGGAACCCGGTCGCCTCGCTCCGACGCCCGGGCGTCACGCGTTCGAGCGGACCACGCACCACTCGTTGCCCTCGGGGTCCAGCAGCACCTGGAACGAGCCCGCGACGTCGTGGTGCACGTCGCCCTGCCGCACCGCACCGAGCGCCTCGGCCTGCGCGGTCCCGACCTCGATGTCCTCGACCAGCACGTCGAGGTGCAGGCGGTTCTTGACCGTCTTGCCCTCGGGGACGCGCTGGAACGCGAGGTCGGGCGAGCCGGGGGAGCGCAGCGTGTGCCAGTCGTCGTCGCGCACGCGGTGCTCACCGCCCAGCACGTCCGCCCAGAACCGCCCGAGCAGGCCCGGGTCCGCACAGTCGATGACGACCTCGTCGACGCGTCCGATCATCCGGCGAGCGTAGCCAGCGCCGCGGGTGCGCCGTCAGCTGTCGGCGGGAGCGTCCCAGTCGGTGAGCGCCACCACGGCCCCGAGCACCGCGGCCGAGCCCAGCCACAGCGCGCGGGCCCGCGGCTCCTTCGCGATGCCCGTGAGCAGCGGCAGCGCGAGGTACAGCGGGTCCGCGGCGAGGTCGATCGCGCGGTGCGTCCGGAACGACAGGAGCCGGCGGACCGCGATCGGGCTGTCGGTGAGGGCGTTGACGGCGACGGTGACGGCGCCGAACGCGCCGAAGAAGACCCGGGCCCGAGTGCTGAGCCCGAGCAGGTGCGGCGCGGCGAGGAGGGTCGCGCCGAGCGTGTGGTCGAGCGCGACGTGGGCGGTGCGGCGGATCGGCTTCGTCATCTTCCCGAGGCTAGGACGGGGTCGGGTCGTGCTCCACCGGAGCGCCGCGCTCCGGCGGCCCGGACGGATGGCCGGACTGCTCCGCGCCAGGGCCGAAAGTCCTGGTCATGGCGGCCGATAGGGGTCTCGAGGCCTTCCCGTACGAGGACGGTCCGCTACGGAAGGCGCTCGTCGAATGTCTGCACGCATGTCTGCTCCCCGGGCGCGGCGCCTCGTCGCCGCCGGAGTCATCGCCACCGTCCTGACCGCGGGGAGCGTCGGCGCCGCCGCCGCGACGCCCGTCGAGGGTCCCGTCGAGACCGGCGTCGAGGCGCCCGCCGGCCCCGAGGCGCCCGTCGAGGAGCTGCCGTCGGTGGACGCGCCGGCCGAGGGCGACGCCCCCGTCGAGGGCGGGTCCCCGGCCGAGGGGACCCCCGAGGTGCAGGCTCCGGTCGAGAGCGAGACCCCCGCCGAGGGCGAGACGCCGGTCGAGGGCGAGGCTCCGGTCGAGGGCGAGGCCCCGGTCGAGGGTGAGGCCCCGGTCGAGGGCCCGATCGACGGCGAGACCCCCGTCGAGGGGGAGAACCCCGAGGGCGTCGAGGTCGTGCCCCCGACCGTCAAGGACGAGACCCTCACCTTCACCGCCGGCGAGACGTTCCGTGTCGACCTGTCCGAGCTCGTGACCCTGGGCACCGGCGCGCTCGAGTCCATCGACGTGTGGGGCAACGCGGGCGACGTCCAGGTCGGCTTCGACCCCGAGACGCACATCCTGACGCTGTCGGCCTGGGAGGGCGGCACGGGCACCCTCGAGTACGTCGCGCACGCCCGCACCGAGGGCGCGAACGGTCAGGTGGAGCGGTCCAACACGGGCACCCTGACGATCGTCGCGGTCGACGCCCCCAAGCCCGCCATCTCGTGGGCCGCGACGCCGGCGGCGTCGACCACGTCGACCACCGCGCGGTTCACCGTGAACGTCGACGCCGGCGACTACGCGCTCGGCTACGTCGTCGACCTGCACCCCGAGGCCCAGTCGGCGTCGCCCGTCATGGTCGAGGGCAACACGTTCGAGCTCACCGGGCTCTCGGTGGGTCGCCACACGATCCGCGTCGTCGTCGAGCGCGGCGCCGGCTGGAGCGCGCTGGACTACGCCTGGGACGTCGTCGCGCCCGGTGCCCCGGCGGCGCCCGTCGCCGCCCCGGTGCTCACCGTCGACGCCATCCCCGCCTCCGTGGTCCGCGCCGGTCTGCGTCGCGGTGCGGTCGGCGAGTCGGTCGCCATCATCCAGCGCGTCGTCGGCGTCGAGGCGGACGGTCGCTTCGGCGCCGCGACCCGCGCCGCGGTCATCGCGTTCCAGCGGGCCCACGGCCTCGTGGCGGACGGCATCGTCGGCCCGCTCACGTGGGCCGCGATCGTCGAGGCCGCCAACGGCGGGACGGCGGCCGCCCCGGTGACCGCGACCTCGATCCCGGCGGCGCAGATCGCCCGCGGCATCTCGCGCGGTGCGGTCGGCTCGTCCGTCTCGGTGATCCAGCGGATCGTCGGCGCGAACCCGGACGGGCGCTTCGGCCCCCGCACGCAGGCCGCGGTCCGCGCCTGGCAGCGGTCGCACGGCCTGGTCGCCGACGGCATCGTCGGCCGTCTGACCTGGGCGGCGATGGTCGCGCGCTGACCTCACCCGCACCACGCAGCCGTCCTCGCCGTCGCCGGCGGGGGCGGCTGCGTGCGTCCGGGCCGGGCGCGAAAATCCCGCGCTCGCCGGGTGCCGGCGCCGCTACCGTCGCCGCGTGCGCCAGCTCCCCGACACCTTCGCCCCCGACGCCGTCGCGCGCGTCGACGCGCTGCTCGACGACCTCGTCGAGCGGCACGGCGTCGCGATCCCGCTCGCGATCGAGAGCGGAAGCCGCGCCTGGGGCTTCCCGTCGCCCGACAGCGACTACGACTGCCGGTTCGTCTACGTCCGCCGTGACGAGGACTACCTCAGCCCGTGGGACGTGCGCGACGTGCTGGAGTCGGCGCCCGACGGCGTGCTCGACGTCAACGGGTGGGACCTGCGCAAGGCCGTGCAGCTGCTCGTGCGCGGCAACGCGACCGTGCCGGAGTGGGCGGGCTCGCCGCTGGTCTACCGCGGCGACGAGGTGTTCCGCCGCGACCTGCTCGCCCTCGCCGACCGCGTCGCGGACCGGGCGCGCGTCGCGACGCACTACGCGCACCTCGGGCAGACGCAGTGGGCGCGGTTCCTGACCGCCGACGGGCGGATGCCGCTGAAGAAGCTGTTCTACGCGCTGCGTCCCGCGCTCGCGGTGCTCTGGCTGCGCGAGCACCCGACGTCCGCCGTGCCGCCGATGCGCCTGCAGGACCTCGTCGCGCAGGTGCCGCTCGGGGCGCCGGTCGTGCGCGCCGTCGAGGACCTCGTCGCGCTCAAGGCGACGACGCGCGAGCTCGGCGTCGGGGCGGTCCCGGCGCCGATCCGCACGCTCGTCGAGCGCGAGCTCCGGCACGAGGAGTGGATGTCGGTGCGGCGCTCGCCGACGGCCGTCGCGGCCGCCCGCGAGGACGCCGCGGAGTTCTTCCGGGACGCCGTGCGGACGTACGGGTCACGGCGGACCGGCACGGCCGGAGCGTCCGCCGACGGGGCGGCGGTCGGCGCGGCGTGAGGGCGGGCGCACCTCGTACGGGGTGCGCCCGCCCTCGCGCAGGTCAGCGGCCGGGGAGCCCCAGCGCGCGCCAGTCGACGTACTTGAAGTTCGCGTTCGGGCGGACCTCGCCGTCGGCGCCGACCTCGTCGGGACCGTTCTCGCCGTCGTGCACCACGAGCAGGCCCTGCGGGTACCCGGGCAGCGGGGTGCTCACCGCGGCGGCGCCGTCGGAGTGCTCGGCACCGTCGACCGTCGGGCCGTCCCCGACGACGAAGCTGCCCACGGGGTCGGTCGTGCGGCGGTCGTACGCGTAGAACCGGTTGTCGCCCTGGCTCGAGACGAGCAGGTACCCGTCGCGCCGGCCCGTCGGGTAGAGCGTCACGCCCTCGACGTCCGCACGGATCCGGCCCCCGAAGCCGGGGTCCTCGTCACCGACGACGCACTCCTCGGTCGCGGCGTCGAACGTCGCCGGCACGCCGTACTCCGCGACCGTCTCGACGAGCCGCTGGTCGCGCGGCCCGGTGCGGAACTCCTCGCGGTCCACGTCGAGCCGCAGGGCCCACAGCCCGACGTCCTCCTGCGCGGCGTACAGGACGCGGGCGGCGGTGTCGACGACCATGCCCTCGACCTGCGGACCCTCGCCGGGCTCGACGCACGGGCTCCACGACGTCGCGTCGGGCAGCGTGAACGTCGACGGCAGCGTGAGCGTGTCCTCGACCGCGTAGCCCAGCCGCCCGCGCGAGGAGTGGAGCTGGACGAGCCCGAGGTCGCTCGTGCTGCGCCGGCTCACGACGGCGTAGTGGCGGCCGTCGTCGGAGTACGTCGCGAGGCCGTAGCCGGTCGCCTGCTCGTCGACCTCGGCCTCGTCGGCGGAGAACAGCAGCGGCACGTCGGCCGCGGTGACGTCGCGCAGCGGCGCCCGGCCGGCGGCGACCGCCTTCGGGTCGATCGCGTAGAACCGGAGGCGGTCGCGGCCCCGGTCGGTGACGACCGCGACGTCGACCCTGCGGCCGTCGAGCTTCACGCCGAGCACGACGTCGACGTTGTTGAAGCGCCCCGGCGCGGCGTCGGGTCCCGGCGCGGGCGGCGCTGCGACCGACTGGAGCTCGCGGCCGGCGAGGTCGTAGACGCGCAGGCCGCCGGTCTTGGCGGTCGCGATCACGAGGCTCGACGCCGCGTCGCGCGGGTCGACCCAGATCGCCGGGTCGTCGGCGTCGGCCTCGCCGCCCGCCTCGTCGTCGAACAGCGCGGGGGTCTCCGTGGTCGCCCGGACGACGCGCGGCTCGTCGGACCCCGGGCCCGGCGGGCGGGTGCCGCTCGCGTCGGGGGCGGCGGGTGCCGTCGTGGCGGACGTGAGGACGAGGGCGGCCGCGGTGAGGGCCACGAGGGGGAGGCGCATGGTCCGCCAGGCTGGCCGAGGCCGGTGGCGCCCGCGTGGCCCGCGTCCGTCCGGGACGCGAACGGGGGGCGGACGACTCGGTCGCCGGGGGCGTCGGTGGCCCGGCCGTCCGGCGAGGGGCGCCGCGCGTCGTGCCGGGCCCCGCGGCCCCCACGGTCCGCGCGGACGCCCGGCGCGGTCGTGTGGGCGGGGGCCGCGAGAATGGACCGTGTCCTTCGTGCTGCTGACCGACGACCCGGTGCGCCGGGACTCCGTCGTGCTGCAGGACGTCACGGCCGACGGCGAGCCGGGCGAGCAGGTCCAGGTCGCGACCGCCGACCTCCCCGCCACGGTGCGCGACCGCGATCGCCCGCCCGAGCCGCCGCGCTGGGTGTGGGACGACACGTCGCGCCGCTACCCGCCGCTGCTCGCCGACGGCGTCCGCGTCGAGCGCTGCCACGACCTGCGCCTGTGCCACGCGATCCTGCGCGGCAGCGCGCTCAGCGCCGGCTCGGAGCTGGCCCGTGCGCCGCGCGGCCGGTGGGACGGGCTGCCGCCCGCGAGCGCCGACGCCCCGCGCGCCGTCGAGGTGAGCCTGTTCGACGACCCGCGGGAGCACGAGGAGACCCCGCTCGACGTGCTCGACGAGCTGCGCCGCCAGCTCGCCGCGGTCGCGGGCGCCGACGAGCCGGGCCGCCTGCGCCTGCTCCTGGCCGCGGAGTCGACCGGCGCGCTCATCGCCGCGGAGATGCGGCACGACGGGATGCCGTGGGACGTCGCCGAGCACGACGCGCTGCTGACCCGGCTGCTCGGGGAGCGCCCGCGTGGCGGCGGGCGGCCCGCGCGGCTCGAGGCGCTCGCGGACGAGGTCCGGGCGCTGCTGGGCCAGCCGTCCCTCAACCTCGACTCGCAGCCCGACCTGCTGCGCGGGCTGCGGCTCGCGGGGCTCGACGTGACCTCGACCCGCACGTACGAGATCCGGTCCCTCGACCACCCGGTGACGGGCCCGCTGCTCGAGTACAAGAAGCTCGCGCGCCTGCTGTCGGCGAACGGCTGGGCGTGGATGGAGGCGTGGGTGCACGGCGGGCGGTTCCGGCCCGACTACGTGCCGGGCGGCGTCGTGACGGGGCGCTGGGCGACGAGCGGCGGCGGCGCGCTGCAGCTGCCCGCGGTGATCCGCGGCGCGGTGAGGGCCGACCCGGGGTGGCGGCTCGTCGTCGCCGACGCCGCCCAGCTCGAGCCCCGCGTGCTGGCGGCGATGTCGGGCGACGCGGCGATGGCGGCGGCCGGGCGCCAGGCCGACCTGTACCAGGGCATCGTCGACGCGGGCATCGTCGAGACCCGGCAGCAGGCCAAGTACGCGATGCTCGGCGCGATCTACGGGGCGACGACGGGGGCCAGCGCGGTCGTGATGCCGCAGCTCACGCGGGCCTACCCGCGGGCGGTCGGCCTCGTGGAGGCGGCGGCCCGCGCGGGGGAGCGGGGCGACGTGGTCTCGACGTGGCTCGGGCGCTCGTCGCCGCGGCCCGACGCGGCCCGGCAGGCCGAGCTCCTGGCCGCGGCCGCGGAGGGCGCCGACGCCGAGGACGTCCGGGCGGCGCGGCGCCGGGGGCGCGACTGGGGGCGGTTCACACGCAACTTCGTCGTCCAGGGCACGGCGGCCGAGTGGGCGCTGTGCTGGATGGCGGCGCTGCGCCGGCGGCTGCGCAGCATCGAGGGGCGGCCGCACCTGGTGTTCTTCCTGCACGACGAGGTGATGGTGCACTCCCCGGCCGACGCGGCGGACGAGGTCGCGGTCGCGGTGGCCGACTCCGCTGCCGAGGCGGGGCGGCTGCTGTTCGGGGACTCGCCGGTGGACTTCGCGTTGCAGGTCGCCGTCGTCGAGAGCTACGCCGAGGCGAAGTAGGCGCCGCTCAAGCCCGGCGCCGCAGGTGCCGACAGGTCTGGGGTGACGCAGACGGCCGAGAGGGTCACCGCCGCGCGCCCTGCTGCGCCCGGAAGCAGCGTCGTCCGCCCGGCCGGCGCTCCGCGCGGGGGTCGTGCGCGGCTGCGGCTCCTGCGGTGGCGGGCGGTGCAGCGCGCGCTCGTCCCCGCCCGCGCCGTCCACGCCGCCGCCCTCGCGGCGCTCCTGCTCGTGCCCGTGGTCGTCGTGGCGTCGTACGCGCCGGTCTGGACGGGGCAGCCCGAGCCCGCCGACCTCGCGTACTTCGGCCCGGCCGGCGCGGCGATCCTGCGCGGCGCGTGGTCCGAGGTGTTCCGGGACCCCGCGGTGCAGGCCGGTCCGCTCGAGCTGCTCCCGTTCGGCGTGCTCGAGCTCGTCGGCCCGAGCACCGGGGCGGGCTGGGTGGTCGCGCACGCCGTCGGGAACCTCGCGCTCGTGCTCGGGTACCTGGTCGCGGTGCTCGCCCCGCTAGCCCGCGGACCCCTGCGCCGGCGCGCGGCCCGCAGCGGCGCGACGTCGCCGTCCCGGATGCGACCGCTCGTGTACGTCGGCGCCGCGGCCGGCGCGCTCGTCGTGCTCGGCGAGGACCTGCCGTGGGCCGTCTCGAGCGGCCACCCCGCACAGGTCGCGGTCCCCGCGCTGTGGGTCGTGGCGGCCCACGCGGCGCGGCGCGGGCACAGCACCACGACGGGGGTGCTCGTGGCGCTCTCCGCGGCGTGGGAGCCGTGGGGTGTGCTCGGGGCGCCGGTGATCTTCTGCGCCGCCCGCCCCGACCTGGTGCGGGCCGCGTGCGCAGGCGCGGTGACGGTCGCGCTCACCTACGGGCCGTTCGTCGCCACGGGCAGCTTCCGCATGTTCGAGCTCGCCTGGCCGGTCACGGGGATGTCCGCCGTGCACGCGGTGCTGCCGGACCTCGAGGAGTTCCCGTGGTCGCTGCGCCTGCTCCAGGCGGTCGTCGTGCTCGGTGTCGGCGTCGCGGTCGCGCGGCTCGGTCGCCGGTCGGTGTACGCGGCGTGGCTCGTCCCGCTGGCCGTGCTGACGACCCGGCTGCTGCTGGACCCGGTCATGTGGCAGTACTACTGGATCGCCCCGCAGGTCGTCCTCGTCGCCCTGGCGGCGTTCGCGGTGGCGTCCCGGCACCGCGCCGCCGCGGTCGTCTCCGTCGGCGCGGCGCTGGTCGTCGAGAGCCCCGGGGCGCGGACGCTGCCCGGGCTGGCCGTCCTGCTGGTGCTCACGGTCCTCTGCGCGGTGCTGCTGCACGTCCGGGCGCCGGCGCCGCGGGAGGAGCACGACCGGGTGCCGGTGCCGCGCGAGGAGCACGTCCCGGTGCCCTGACGCCCCGCCCGTTGCGGCGCACCGCGGACCCGAGGATGCTCGGAGCCTCGGTGGCGTCGACGAAGACGGGGGACCTCGATGATCCGCATGCGGCGCGTCGTGCCGGTCGTGGTGGCAGCAGTGGTCGCGGCGGGGCTCACGGCCCTCACGGGTCCACCGGCGAGCGCCGCCACGGTGCCCGCGGGGTTCACGGACGCGCTGGTCGCGGACGTCGACAACCCGACGGCCATCGCGTTCACGGCGGACGGGCGCATGCTCGTGACGCAGCAGGCGGGGCGCCTGCGGGTGCGGACCGCGGCGGGCCAGCTGCTCGCGACCCCCGCGCTCGACCTGGCGGGCCGGATCTGCACCAACGGGGAGCGCGGCCTGCTGGGCGTCGCGGTCGACCCGGACCCGGCGACGCGCGCGATCTACATGTACTACACGGCCCGCGGCACGAGCTCGACGTGCCCGGCGAGCCAGGGGGCGAACCCGCCCGGCGCCCCGGTGAACCGAGTCTCCCGGTTCGTGCTCCGCGACGACAACACGGTCGACCCGGCGAGCGAGCGGATCCTGCTCGACGGGATCTACTCGTCGGCGAACAACCACAACGCCGGTGACGTGCACGTCGGCAAGGACGGCTACCTGTACGTCTCCGTCGGCGACGGCGGGTGCGACTACAAAGGCGACAGCGGCTGCGGCGGCAGCAACGACGCGGCGCGCGACCGGAACGTGCTGCTCGGCAAGATCCTGCGCGTCGACCGCACGACCGGTGCCCCGGCGCCCGGCAACCCGTTCCTCGGGGCGGGCACCGCGAGCTGCCGGCTCGGCCCGGCGCCCGCGGGGACGATCTGCCAGGAGACGTTCGCGTGGGGCCTGCGCAACCCGTTCCGGTTCGCGTTCGACCCCGACGCCGCGGGCACGGTGTTCCACGTCAACGACGTGGGCCAGAACTCGTGGGAGGAGATCGACCTCGGCACCGCGGGCGCCGACTACGGCTGGCCGGTGCGGGAGGGGCACTGCGCGCAGACCGGCTCGACGACGAACTGCGGCGGGCCGCTCCCCGCGGGGATGACGAACCCGATCCACGACTACGGCCGCCCGACGGGCTGCGGCTCGATCACCGGCGGCGCGTTCGTGCCGAACGGCGCGTGGCCGGCCGCCTACGACTCGGCGTACCTCTTCGCGGACTACGTGTGCGGCAAGATCATGATGCTCGTCGGCGGGACGCGCACGGACCTCGCGACGGGGCTCGGCGGCGCGGTGCACCTCGAGTTCGGGCCGCACGCCGGCAGCCAGGCGCTGTACTACACGACGTACGCCAACGGCGGCGAGATCCGCCGGATCGCGTACACCGGCACGGCGAACCGGGTGCCGACGGCGGTCGTCTCCGCCTCCCCGGCGACCGGGCCCGCGCCGCTCACGACGACGCTCGACGGCTCGCGCAGCAGCGACCCCGACGGTGGCGCGCTCACCTACCTGTGGTCGTTCGGCGACGGCACGCCCGACGCGACGACCACGAGCCCGACGGTGCAGCACGTCTACGCCGCGGGCACGTGGACCGCGACGCTGCGCGTCCGGGACGCCGCGGGCGCGACGTCCACCCCGGTGACGACGCGGATCAGCTCCGGCAACACCGCGCCCACGGTGACGATGACCTCCCCGGCGGCGGGCGCGACGTTCGCGGTCGGCAGCACCGTGCGGCTGAGCGGCACGGCGACCGACGCGCAGGACGGCGGGCTGCCCGGGTCACGCCTGAGCTGGTCGGTGATCCGGGTGCACGACCAGCACACGCACCCCTTCCTCGCCCCGGCGCCCGGCAACGAGCTCACGTTCACCGCTCCGGGGCCCGAGGACCTCGCGGCCGCGGCCAACAGCTACCTCCGGGTCAGCCTGACCGCGACGGACTCGCAGGGCGTCTCCACGACCGTCACGCGCGACCTGCAGCCGCAGAAGGTCGCCGTGACGCTCGCGACGGCGCCGGCCGGCCGGACGCTCACGGTCAACGGGCAGACCGTGACCGGCCCGACGACGTTGACCTCCTGGGCGGGCTTCGACCTGCGGCTCGGCGTGCCGGCGCAGACCGACGCCCAGGGCGTCCCGTTCGTGCTCGACCGATGGTCGGACGGCTCGACCGCGGGCGACCGGGTGTGGCGGACCCCCGCCACGGCGACGACCCTGACGGCGACCCTCACGCAGCGCGGGCTGCTCGGCACCTACTTCGACAACGCCGACCTCACGGGCACGAGCGTCACGCGCGTCGACCCGACGGTCGGCTTCCGCTGGGGGGCCGCCGCGCCCGTCGCCGGCATCGGCGCCGACACCTTCTCCGTGCGGTGGACCGGCTCCGTCGTGCCCCGGCACACCCAGACGTACACGTTCGCGACGACGAGCGACGACGGGGTGCGGCTGTGGGTCGACGGGCGGCTGATCATCGACCAGTGGACCCGGCACGCGCCGCGCGTCGACACCGGGACGGTCGCCCTGACGGCGGGGCAGGCCGTGCCCGTCCGGCTCGAGTACTTCGACGACCGGCTCGACGCGACCATCCAGCTGCGCTGGTCGAGCGCGTCGCAGGTGTCGGAGATCGTGCCGGCGAGCCAGCTGCGCCCGCGCTGAGCGGAGGCGCCGGGCCGCTCCGGGAAGGGAGCGGCCCGGCGCCGCGGGGCAGGTCGCGTGCGCCCGCGACCTGCCCGGCCGGCTGCTCAGCGCGGCGTCGTGAACGAGCGCACCGGCCCGTACAGCGTGCCCTGCGCGTTCGTGGCGACGACCCGGTAGTAGTACGTCGTGCGCGGCGCGAGACCCGTCACGAGGTTGCTCGCGACCGTCTTCTCGTAGGTCAGCGCGGGCAGCGTCGTGACCGGCGAGGACGTGCCGAGCGCGGTCGTCCGGCCCCACTCGATCCACGCCGTGGTGGTGAGCCGGTGCGGGTGCACCTGCGCCTTGAAGGTCGTCGACGTGGACGTCGACGAGGCCGTGAACTGGTTCGATGACGTCGGCGCGCCCGCGGTCTCGAACGTGCGGGTCAGCTCGGTGGTGCCGGCCGGCGACGTGATGGTCGCCTTCCAGTAGTAGGTCGTCCCGGGCCGGATCCCGGCGATGGGCTGGCTCGTGGTCTTCACGTACGGCACGGCCGGCACGTCGACCGTCGAGTCGCCCCCGAGGTACTCGAGCGTCCGCCCGTACTGGAAGCGCACGGTGCCCGCGTACCCGTGCAGGTCGACCCACGCGTAGAGCGTCGCCGAGGTGTCCGTGACGTCCTTCTGGTCGAGCGTCCCGGTCGGGGGCTCCGCCGCGGTGATCGCGACCGAGTCGGTGCTCGTGCCGCCCGCGGTGTCGGTGACGGTGAGCCGTGCGCTGTGGTCGCCCGGGCCGAACACGTGCCTGAGGGTCGACGGCGGTGCTCCCGTGCCGCTCTCGGTGGTCCCGTCCCCGTAGGTCAGCGACCAGCTCGCGACGTGCTCCCCGGCCCCGCCACGCGCGCCCGACGAGCGCGACGCGTCGAACGTGACCGTCAGGGGCGCCGTCCCGTGCGTCGTGGACGCCTGCAGGAACGCCGACGGGCGGGTGTGCGTCGCCGGGGAGTCGGCGATGTCCGCGAACGCCTCGAGCGAGCTCGGCGTCGAGTCCACGAACCACGAGCAGCTGCCGTGGTGGTGGAAGTACAGGACCGCGGTGACCTCGGGCCACGACTCGAGCGTCGCCATGGACTCGCGCAGCCACGCGGCCTTGCGGCCGGGCACCGCGGGGTCCTCGACCGAGCCCCACTCGGCGATGACGAGCTCCTTGCCGTGCGCCTGACCGAAGGCCCGGAACGCCGACGCGGTGCGGGACATCGACGCCCACGCCGTCTGGCCGTTCGTCGAGCACCCGAACCAGTTGTAGGCGTCGAGCGCGATCTGGTCGACGACGTCGTCGCCGGGGTACAGCGCGTCGGCGCTCACGGCCGCGTACGGCGCGAAGGGCGTCGGCGTCACGATCCACGTCCACACGGCGTTCGTCACGCCCTGCGCGCGGAACACCTCGACGTAGTGGCGGAACGCGGCGCGGTAGTCGGCCGCGTCGCCGAATCCGGGGGAGTAGTCGGGCTCGTGCTGGAACGACACGTACATCGGCACGCGCAGGGCCTTGACGGCGTCGGCGTGCTGGACGATCTGCGCGTCGTGGGCGCCGCTCGCGACGGCGGCCCACGAGATCTTGGTGCCGTCGATCTTCTTCGACGACACCGAGAGCATCGGCGTGCGGCCGCGCTGGACCGTCGTGGTGAGCGGCGTCGACGGCAGCTCGTCCCACAGGCTGTACCAGCGGTGCACGTCGAGCTTGCGCCCGACCGACGCCTCGAACGCCGAGACGGCGGCGTCGACGCTCGGGTGCGTGCCCCGCGCGACCGACGCGCCGAAGAGCAGGCCGTCGTCCGGGGTCAGGGCGTCCTCGGCCCAGTCGTTCGCGGCGTCGGCGCCCGGCTTCGGGGTGGCGTCGGGGGTGGGCTCGGACGGCCCGGGCGTGGGGCTGAGCGTCGGGTCGGCCGTGGGCGAGGGGCTGAGCGTCGGCTCGGCCGAGGGAGTGGGCGTGGGTGACGCCGTGGGCGTCGGTTCGGCCGTGGGCGAGACCGTCGGCGCCGGTGACGGCTCGACGACGTGGCGGCTGGCGGCGGTCGACGGCGGCACGACGGCCGCCGTGAGCAGACCCGCGAGCGCGGCCGTCGCCACGACGGCGCGTGCGGTGCGGCTGCGCGCGGCGCGGGTGGCGGCGGTGCGGGTGGAGGCGGTGCGGGTGGGCGCGGGCACGGTGCGGCCCTGCGCAGGGAGGCGGCGTTGCACGGGGATCCCCTGTCGTTCGGCAGCCTGGCGGACCGCATGGGCCCCATGGCTTTGCGTCCCTGCCTCGCGGCAGGTTTGCCTTTTCGTGGACTCGTCGAGCGTACGTGCGCCGTTCGTGTTAATCCAGTCACATAAACCGGACCAAGGGGACGCGTGTGCGCGCCGGCGATGACTCACGTGCACCCGGGCAATTCGGATATACGACCGTGTTCCGTGCAGGGTTCTTGCTCTTTCGAGTGATTCCTGTGCACCATGAGGACCTACCGCACAGGGCTTCCGGGGGGAACCGAGTTCGGCGCCGCAGGCCGGCGCCGAGGTTGGGCCGTCTGGCGCGGTCGCCGCCGCACGCAGGGCAGGGCGACACGGCAGGGGACACGTCCCCCCACGGTCCCGGTAACCCGCGGCGACGCTGTCTCTCACCCATCGTCGCAGGTCAGCACGGTCTGTCGCCGTGCTGGAGCAGGACACGCACCGCGACACGGACGTCGCGCTCCGGCACGGCCGGGCCTCGGGAGGGGCTCCGCGCCATGTCGAACGCGACGGCCGCACATCCGTGCGTCTGCGCTCACGCCCGACGAGCACACGTGCTCACGACCCGCACGCAGTCCGGACCGCACGACCCGGGCGCGCCGTGAAGACCATCGCCGTGGAGGCACCCGCAGATGTTTTCCGACTATCCGTTCAAGTTCACGCGCCGCCATCGCGTGCTCGCTTCTGTGATCACCGTCTCACTTCTTGCCGTCGGCGCCATTGCGCTGCTGTCCCCGCAGGGCCAGTACGTGTGGAACGGGCCGAGCGCGACCGAGGTGGCCCTCCAGACCGAGCAGGCGCGCTCGCGCGACCTCAGCTCCCAGCTCGAGGAGATGGAGGCGAAGCTCAGCGCGCCGCGGCCCCAGGTCGGCGACACGGTCCAGCTCGCCCGCGCGGAGGACCTGAAGAAGCAGATCACCGAGCTCGAGGCGAAGCTCGTGCAGACGCAGCAGGAGCTCGGTCGCGCGGAGGCCGAGGCGGCGGAGCAGAAGGACGCCGCGAACCTCGTCAACGGCACGCTCAAGGCCACGCGCGAGCGCCAGAACGCCGCGACCAAGGTCGCGACCGCGCAGATCGCGGACCTCAAGAAGCAGCTCGGTGAGCTCACCTACAAGGTGCAGAACCCCAAGGGCCACCAGGCGCCCCCGGTCACCGCGTCGATGACCAAGGCGGACATCATCGCGGCGAGCCAGCTCTTCGGCCTCTACACGACGCAGAGCCCGTTCGACTACGGCGAGTTCAACGGCGTGCAGGCGGCCGTGAACCGCGACGCCGACGTCAGCGGCTACTTCCAGTCGTGGGACACCGACTTCCGTCCGGACGCCGTCCAGCAGGCGTGGAGCCGCGGCCAGATCCCGCTGCTCACGTGGGAGAGCCAGAGCCAGGTCGGTGCCATCTCTGCGGAGGCGCCCGAGTACTCGCTCGGCTCGATCATCAACGGCCAGCACGACGAGTACCTGCGCAAGTACGCCCGCGACATCGCCGCGACCGGCCTCCCGCTCGTCCTGCGCTTCAACCACGAGATGAACGGGACCTGGTACCCGTGGTCCGAGGTCCGCGGGTGGGACGGCAAGAGCATCAACGGGAACAAGAAGGGCGAGTACGTGCAGATGTGGCGGCACGTGCACGACATCTTCACGCAGGAGGGCGCGAACCAGTACGTCGCGTGGCTCTGGGCCCCGAACCGCGTCAACAAGATCCCGAGCCAGCCCGACCCGGTGAACTTCTACCCCGGTGACGAGTACGTCGACTGGATCGGCATGTCGGGCTACTACCGCCCGGGCGACCCGGAGCCGACGTTCGACAACACCTACGGCCAGACGCTCCCGCTGCTGCGTGCCGCGTCCTCGACCAGGCCGATCTTCCTCGCGGAGATCGGGGCGACCGAGGAGGGTGGCCACAAGGTCGAGTGGATCACCAGCCTCTTCGAGGGTCTCGCCAGGCCCGAGAACGCCGACATCAACGGCTTCGGCTGGTTCAGCCTCGCCGTGACGTCCGGTGGCGAGGGCGAGGGGCGCACGACGAACGACTGGCGGCTCGACTCGTCCGCACCGTCGCTGCGCGCCGCCGAGGCGGGGCTGGCGGCCACGGGGTTCGGCAAGCTGCGCGAGTGACGCCGTGCGCTCCCGCCGGCACGACCGGCAGGAGCGCACGAGCACGACCCAGGACCGCCCCGTCCGGCACGCGAACCGCGTGCCGGACGGGGCGGTCCGTCGTCGTGGCCGGCTCCGGACCGCAGGCACCCGTCGGTGCGGCGTCGGGCGGCCCGCCCGGGCGCCGTGGACGGGCCGGGGTGCCGTGGGCCGGCGATGCTCCCGAGACCCTGCGGAGGTCGGGGCCCCGACGTACCGTCGGCCCATGAGCGTCGAGGGCCGCCACCAGCCGGGCGCCGCCGAGCGCCTGCGGCTCGCGCTCGACCGGGACGGCGCCCGTTGCGTGTGGTGCGGCCGGCCGTTCGCCGGGCTGGTCGCGCCGACCCGCGAGCACCTCGTGCCGCGCGCCAAGGGCGGGCCGTCGTGGCTCGAGAACGAGGTCGCGGCGTGCCGGCGGTGCAACGCCGAGCGCGGGCACCGGTCGGCCGTCGAGTGGCTCGAGGAGTGCGAGCGGCGCGGCTGGGCCTCGGACGTCGCGGCGGTCGACCGCTCGCTGACCGCGCTGCTCGACGCGATCGCGCGCCGGGGCGGCAACCGCCGGGCCCGGCTGTACGCGGAGGCGCAGCGCCGCCGGCTCCGGCGCCGCTGAGCCCGGTGCCCCGTACGCGATCGTCGAGACCACGGCCGGGTCCGTCGCGTCGGAGGCCGACCGCCTGCTGTGGTCGCACGGCCACCGACCCGTCAGCATCTCGACGTACGCCACCGGGCTGGCTGCGCTGCGGCCCGAGCTCCCGTCGGACCGGTGGCAGCGCCCGCTGCGCTCGCACGTCGAGGACGTGCCGCCGGGGGTCCCGCGGTGGGGCGCCGCAGGGCCGGGCGTCAAGTAAGTGCTCGACACCTCGACGCCGCGCGACGAGGGTGGCGCGATGACCTCCGTGATCTCGCACACCACCGTCGACAGCCGGGACGCCTACGCCATGTCCGTGTTCTGGGCCGACGTGCTCGGCTTCCACGACGATCCCGAGGACCCCAATGAGCCCGGCCACGAGGAGTGCGGCATCTGGTCGCCGGACGGCACGCAGAAGCTCCTGTTCGTGGAGGTGCCCGACGACAAGGTGGTGAAGAACCGGGTCCACCTCGACCTCGAGCCCGCGGAGGGGTCTCGGGACGACGAGCTCGCGCGGCTCCTCGGCCTCGGCGCCCGCCAGGTCGCCGACCTGCGCCGCCCCGACGGTGGCGGGTGGGTCGTCCTCGCCGACCCGGAGGGCAACGAGTTCTGCATCCTGCGCAACCGGGCGGAACGCTCCGCCTGACCTCCGCGGCGCACCGTCCTGGCGTCCGCCCGTGCCCGCGGCCCGGGCAGTGCCCGCGGCGCAGGCGGTGCCGCCACCGTGCCGCGCCGCACCGCACCGCACCGCACCGCGTCGTGCCGCGACCGGACCGTGCCGCCAGCGCCGGGCTCTCCGCGCGCGAGAACCCGCGCGCGGGGCGATCCTGGGGAGCGCGAGCACGAGGCGTCGACGCCTCGTCCGTGCCGACGGAGGGAGAGTCATGACGACGGTCGTGGAGAAGTCGGTCGTGGTGGACGTGCCGGTCAGCGTCGCCTACGCCCAGTGGACGCAGTTCGAGGAGTTCCCGAACTTCATGAGCGGGGTCAAGTCCATCACCCAGCTCACCGACGAGCGCCTGCAGTGGGTCGCGGAGATCGCGGGGGTCCGGCGCGAGTGGGAGGCGCGGATCCTCGAGCAGGTCCCCGACCGCAAGGTCGCGTGGGCCGCGACCGAGGGCGCGACGAACGCCGGCTCCGTGACGTTCGAGCCTGCGAGCGAGACGAGCACGCACGTGCACCTGCACCTCGAGTACGAGCCCGAGGGTCTCGTCGAGAAGGTCGGCGACAAGCTCGACATCGTCGAGAAGCAGGCCGAGGGGGATCTCGAGCGCTTCAAGAAGTTCATCGAGTCCGAGGGCCACGCGACCGGTGCGTGGCGGGGGTCCGTCAACGAGGGGGTCGACGTGCGACCGACGACCGCCGACGCCGCGATGACCGGGAGCGACTCCGGCAAGGCGGGGGTGTCCGGCAAGGTCGCCGCCGCTGTCGGGCTCGGGGTCGCCGCCGCGGCAGCCGGTGTCGTCGCCGCCGCGCGGAAGGACGGCTCCCCGGAGCTGCCGCCGGAGCCGGCGCCGACGACTGCGGACGTGCCGGTCATCGACTCCGTCCCGACGGTCGCCGACGTCGAGCCCGTGTCGCCCGCCGTCGACCAGCAGCCGCCCGCATTCGCGCCGGTCGCGCTCGGCACCGAGGGCGAGACGCCCACGTGGACCGGCCCCGAGACGCCCGCCTGGGACCCGGTCGAGTCCCCGGCCGCGACGGACGACGTCCTTCTGGACGCGGACGACGCGAACCCGGAGGTCGAGGACCCGACCCCGCCGCCCGGCAGCGGCCTCGAGGGCGACCCGCTGGTCGTCCACGACGACACCCCGGGGGACCATGGGGCGCGCCTCTGACGTGACGCGGGAGCCGTGCGCCGGCCTGGGGTCGGCGCACGGCGGTCTCTCGCCGGTGACAGCGCGTGGTAGCACTCGGTATCATTGTCGGATGGCGACCACTCTCCGTCTCTCTCCTGAGCTGCAGGCGCGCGTGAAGGAGACCGCCGCGCGTGAGCAGCGCTCCGAGCACGCCGTGATCGTCGAGGCGATCGAGCGCTACACCTCCGAGCGGGACCGGCGACGTGATGCGGCGCTCGCGCGTGTCCTGGAGCGCGACAAGCCGATTCTCGACGCGCTCGCGTGAGCTTCGTCTACCTCGAGCTGCGTGACCTGATCCTGTTCGGGAACGCGATCCTCGGGCATGACGCGGAGGTCCGTGACTTCGGCCTGCTCGAGTCTGCGCTCGCGCGTCCGCGTGCGACCGTGTTCGGTGACGACGCCTACCCCGACCTGGACGAGAAGGTCGCCGCCCTGCTCCTGTCGATCGTGGGCAATCACGCGCTGGTCGACGGCAACAAGCGGTTGGGATGGGTTTCTGCTCTCGTCTTCTACGAGCTCAACGGGTACCTCGTCGAGGCCCCGCACGACGAGGCGATCGACCTCGTGCTCGCGGTCGCGAGCGGCGCCATCGACGACGTGACGGTGGTCGCCGAGGCCCTCCGCGCTTGGCGGCGGCCGACCTCGGACTAGAGCGTCTCTGGCTGGTCCCCGGCCGGCTGCTACGACCGGGGAGAGCGCACCCGGTCGAGCAGCAGCGTCGCGATGTCGACGACCTCGGGGACGCCGACCGATACCGGTGCCCCGCCGTCGGTCCCGACAGCACCGGTCCCCGAGCCGGCCGACGCCGCGTGCGCCGCGACCCCGTCGGACAGCATCACCGTGCAGAACGGGCAGGCTGTCGCGACGACGTCCGCGCCCGTCCCGATGGCCTCGCCCGCGCGCTCGACGTTGATGCGGGTGCCGATCTTCTCCTCCATCCACATGCGCGCGCCGCCCGCGCCGCAGCAGAAGGAGCGCTCCTGGTTGCGGGGCATCTCAGCGAGCTCGACTCCGGGGAGCGCGCCGAGCAGCTCGCGCGGCGGCGCGTAGACCTTGTTGTGCCGGCCCAGGTAGCAGGGGTCGTGGTAGGTCACGCGCTGCGTCGGCGCCGGGGCCGGCGTGCCGGTGCCCGACGACGCGCCCTCGGCCGTCGTGTCTCCCGGCGCCGCGACCGGCGTCAGCCTCCCGTCCGCCACGAGCCGGTTCAGCAGCTCGGTGTGGTGCAGCACCTCGTAGCGGCCACCGAGCTGCGGGTACTCGCGCGAGATCGTGTTGAAGCAGTGCGCGCACGTCACGACGATGCGCTGCGCGCCGACCTCGTTGAGGGTCTCGACGTTCTGCGACGCGAGCATCTGGAACAGCATCTCGTTGCCGGCGCGGCGGGCCGGGTCGCCGGTGCAGGTCTCCCCGTCGCCGAGCACCGCGAACGTGACCCCGGCGACGTCCAGCAGCTCGGCGACCGCGCGGGTCGTCTTCTTCGCCCGGTCCTCGTACGCGCCCGCGCAGCCGACCCAGAACAGGTAGTCGACGTCCGCCGCCGACTCGACGTCGACGCCGACCTGCGGGACGTCGAAGGTGAGGTCCTTGGCCCACGCGAACCGGTTGCGTGCGGGCAGGCCCCACGGGTTGCCCTGGCGCTCGAGCTTGGTGAACGCGCCGCCGAGCTCCTTGGGGAACGCCGACTCCATGAGCACCTGGTAGCGGCGCATGTCGACGATGGCGTCGACGTGCTCGATGTCGACGGGGCACTGCTGGACGCACGCGCCGCACGTCGTGCACGCCCACAGGACGTCGGGGTCGATCACGCCGGAGCCGACGAGGTCGACGTTGGCGTGCGTGGTGTCGACCGGGGCGTCGGCCGCGCGGCCGTCCGACGCGATCGAGCCCTCGCCCTGCGCGGCGTCGCCTGCCGGGCCGGCGAGGAGGTACGGCGCGGTCGCGTACGCGTGGTCGCGCAGCGCGAGCGTCACGAGCTTGGGGGACAGCGGCTTGCCCGTGGCCCACGCCGGGCACTGGTCCTGGCAGCGGCCGCACTCGGTGCACGTCGAGAAGTCGAGCAGGGCCTTCCAGGTGAAGTCCTCGATGGCACCGACCCCGAGCCGCGCGTCGTCGGGCAGGTCCTCGAGCGCGGCGAGGTCGACGGGCTCGCCGTTGACGGTCATCGGCTGGAGCGGGCCCAGCGCGGGCGCGCCGGTCAGGTCGCGGCGCGCGTAGATGTTGAGCACCGCGAGGAACCGGTGCCACGCGACGCCCATCGTGGGCTGCAGGCCGACGACGACGAACCACGACATCGACACGAGGATCTTCACCGTCGCCGCGACCACGACCGCCGCCTCCAGCGTCGCCGTCGACGCCCCGGCCCACGCCGAGCCGTACCAGGCGGTCAGCGGGAAGTGCAGCGGCGACGCGATCGGCAGGGCCTCCTGCGCCGCGAGCGCGTACTCCAGCCCGCGCAGCACGAGCACCGCGAGCACGACGAGCAGCACGGTCGCCTCGACGAAGTGCGCGGCGGGCGCGTTCGACCGGGAGAACGGCGAGCGACGCTGCTCCTCCTCGGACTGGCGCTTCTTCGGCTGGATCCGGATGCGCCGCGCGATCAGCGCGAGGATCCCGAGCAGCGACGCCCACGCGATGACCTCGGTCAGCCACTCCCAGGGCGCGAGGTGCCCGAGGAGCGGGAGCGCGAAGCGCGGGTCGACGACCTGGCCGTACCCGGTCGCGAGCGTGAAGAACAGCACCGGGAACGACACCATCACGGCCCAGTGCGCGACCTTGACGACGGGCGTGTGCTGGAACCGCCCGTGGCCGACCATCTCGCGCAGCACGAGGCCGACGCGGGGGCCGACGGGGCGCAGCCGGTCCGTCGGCGTCGGGCCGCCGACGCGCACCGTCCGGACGATCGCCGCGAGCCCGCGGGCGAAGACCGCGACACCGACGACGGTCGCGAGGACCACGAGCACGAGGCAGGTCAGCTGGAGGGCGTCCACGCGGTCACGCTAGCCCGTCCCGGGGCGCGCGTCGGGGGACGTCCCGCGCCGGCTGCCCGGCGGGCCGCTCGGCGCGGGGCGGCGACTCGACGGTGCTGCTCCGGACGACGAGCGCCGGCGCCAACACGATCGCCTGGTGGGTGTGGGTCCCGCGCGCCGAGCTCTCCTCGCGCACGAGCCGCGCGCCGAGGCGGCCCACCTCGTGACCGGGCTGGGCGATGGTCGTGAGGGGGATCGGGCTGTCCCAGGCGGCCTGGTTGTTGTCGTAGCCGACGACGGCCACGTCGCGCGGGACCACGACTCCCGGAGTCGTCGCGAGCGCCTGCAGGATCCCGGCGGCGAGCAGGTCGGACGCGGCGAAGATGCCGTCGACCTCGCCCTTGGCGACCTGGGGGGCGAGCTGGGTGCCGGTGCGCCAGCCGTCGGCCCGGTTGATCCAGCGCGGCGTGACCTCGCGCGCGGTCACCTCGGGGTGCTCGGCGACGGCCCGGAAGAAGCCGCGGCCGCGGTCGGCGACGGGCTTGAGCTCGGGCGGTCCCGAGACGAGCACGAGCCGCCGCCGGCCGATCTCGATCAGGTGCTGGGCGGCGAGGTAGCCGCCGAGCTCGTTGTCGACGTCGACGCTGCAGTGGCGGTGCTGCGGGTCGGTGAAGTTGAGCAGCACGAGCGGAGGGGACGCCGGCGCGATCCGCGTGACGGCGTCGAAGTGCGCCGCGTCGTTGAGGGTCATGAGCACCCCGGTGAGCTGGTGCTGGGCGAACAGCGCGAGGTAGCCGGCCTCGCGCTCGACGCGCGAGTCGGTGTTCGCGAGGAGCAGGCTCATGCGACCCTCCTCGGCGGCGGTCTCCGCGCCGCGCGCGATGTCGATGAACAGCGAGTTCGACAGGTCGGAGACGATCAGGCCGATCGTGTTGGTGTGCCCGGCGGCGAGGGAGCGGGCGAGCCCGTTCGGCACGTAGTTGAGCTCGGCGATCGCCCGCTGCACGCGCTCGCGGGTCCGGGCCGTGACCCGGTACGGGTGGTTGAGGACGTTGGACACGGTGCCGAGCGAGACGCCGGCGAGCGCGGCGACGTCCTCCATGGCGGGGCGGTCCCGCGCCGCCCTCGCATCGTCCTGTGCCACGAGGCCTCCTTCGTCGTGCGCCGTCGCGCTCCGAGGGTACGGCGAGCGGGGCGCGTCGTCGGCATCCGCGCGCGGACCGCCCAGCGGACGCCGCGAGGTCACGGTTCGGACAAGCCCATTGACGCGTGCCCGACTCCGCCGTACTTTTTGAAGCGCTTCAAAGACTCGGCTTCACACTTCAAGGAGGAACTGTGGACGTAGATCGGGTGCGCCGTCCGAGGGCGGTGGCGAGCGTCGCCGGCGTCGGGGCGCTGGCGCTGGTGCTCACCGCCTGCGGCGGTGGAGGGACGTCCGGAGGGTCGGGTGGAGCGGGTGCCGACGAGCTCACGTTCCTCGGGCTCAACGAGAACGAGACGATCGCCGCGACGCTCACGGCGCTGAGCGAGGACGAGTGCGCCGCCGAGAACGAGGCCCAGCCGCTCACCGTGACCCAGCAGTCGCAGGAGACGCTCGACCAGCAGCTCCAGCTCCTCGCGGGCCAGGACTCGCTCCCGCAGCTCTTCACGAGCGCCAACGCCCCGGCGCTCAACACCGAGCTGTTCGAGGCGGACAGCACCGTCGACCTCGGGACGGCGCTCGACGAGCTCGGCGTCGCGGACGGCATCGTCCCCGCGGCCCGGTCGGTCGTCGAGCAGCTCTACGACGGGACGATGATCGTCCTGCCCACCGAGCTCAACATCGAGGGGCTCTGGTACAACGAGCAGCTCCTCGAGGAGAACGGCATCGAGGTCCCCACCACGTGGGACGAGCTGGTGGAGGCGTTCGCGACCCTGCAGGCGGCCGGCGTGCAGCCCGTCTCGCAGGCGGGCAGCGGCGGCGACGGCTGGGGCATCACCCGGTGGGTCGGCAACTACCTGCTCCGCGACCTCGGGCCCGAGGCCCTGCAGGCGGTGCGCGACGGGGACGCCGAGCTGACCGACCCCGAGTACGTCGCGGCGGCGCAGGCGGTCTCCGACCTCGGCGCCGAGGGCTACTTCGGCCCGTCGCCCACGTCGATCGACTACGCGACGGCGCTGAACACGTTCCTCGCGGGCGACGCCGGGTTCATCTACATGGGTTCGTGGGCGCTCGCCGCGTTCAACGACCCCGAGCAGAACCTCATCGGCGAGGACGCGATCGGCTTCCTGCCGTTCCCCGAGGTCGAGGGCGGCGCCGGGTCGGCCGACCAGATGCCGGCCAACGTCGGGACCGCGGTCTCGGTGTCCGCGGCGGGCTACGAGGACGAGGCGACGCAGGCGTGGGTCCGGTGCGTCGTGGAGAACTACGGCACGGTCGCGCTGCGCGACAGCGGGCAGATCACCGGCTTCACCGTCGGCGAGGACGTCGAGGTGCCCGCGCTGAGCCAGCTCGTCCAGGACCAGATCGCGGCGGTCGACGAGTCCGTCCTGTGGTTCGAGGGCTACTTCTCGGCGGCGGCCACGACGACCAGCCAGACGAACGGCGGCCTGCTCGGAGCAGGTCAGCTCTCCGGCGAGGAGTTCATGACCCTCGTCCAGGCCGACCTCGGCTGACGCTCGGCCGCACCCCTGCGGACGGCGCCCGGCTGCCGGCTCACGGCGGCGGGGCGTCGTCCGGACCCACCACCACGGAGCCACCATGAACCAGGTCCTCGGGGACCGGCGCGCCGTCGCGCTGCTGCTGACCCCGGCGCTGCTCGTCTACACCCTCGTCATGCTCGTCCCGATGGTGTGGTCCCTCGGGTACACGGCGTTCCGCGGCAACGCCATCTCCGGCTTCGAGTACGCCGGCGGGGAGAACTTCGCGACGCTGGTGTCGGACCCGGCGGCGCGCGAGGCCCTCCTGTTCACGCTCAGGTACGCGGTCGTCGTGACCGTTGGGCAGGTCGTGGCCGGGTACGCGCTCTCGCTGCTCTACGTGTTCGCGCTGCGGCGCTCGTCGACGGCGATCCGCACGCTCGTCTTCTTCCCCGTCGTGCTGCCGACCGTCGCAGTCGCGCTGCTCTTCCAGAAGCTGTTCGAGTACGCGCCGCAGACCGGGCCCGTCAACGCCGCGCTCCTCGCGGTCGGGCTCGAGCCGGTCGACTGGCTGGGCTCGGCGGGGACCTCGTTCGTCGTGATCGCGCTCATGGACGTGTGGCGCTCGATGGGGTTCTACGCGGTGCTGCTGTACGCGGGGCTCATCGACATCCCGGACGAGCTGATCGAGTCCGCGCGCCTCGACGGCGCCTCCGGGTGGCAGCTCGTGCGCTCGATCGTCGTGCCGCTGTCCTTCCCGGTGCTGGTCTCGGCGCTGATCTTCTCGATCAACGGGACGCTCAAGGTCTTCGACTCGATCTACGCGCTCACCGGCGGCGGGCCGGGCGCCGGCACGACGCCGCTGACCCTGCTCATGTACCGCACCGCGTTCTTCTACGGCGACTACGGCTACGGGTCGACCGTCGCGCTCGCGCTCACGGTCCTCAGCCTGCTGGTGACCGTCGTGATCTTCCGCTCGTACCGCCGCGACGTGACCCGAGGCTGACATGACCACGACCCTGACCCCCCGCACCGCGGCGCCCACCTCCGCCCCGGGCGCCGCCGGCCGCCCGTCGCTCGCCCGCCGCCTGCGCCGCGTCCCGCTCGCCGTCCTCGTGACGCTCCTGCTCGTCGTCATGGTCTACCCGCTGCTGTGGCTGTTCCTCGGCTCGTTCAAGACGCAGCAGGAGTTCCTCAACGAGCCGACGTGGGCGCTGCCCGAGAGCTTCGCGAACGTCGACAACTACGCGCAGGCCTGGTCGTCGACCGCGGGCTACCTCACGAACTCCGTCCTGGCCGTCCTCCCCGCGCTCGCCGCGGTGATCGTGCTCGGGACCGCCGCCGGGTACGCGCTCGAGGTCATGGTGTGGAAGGGCCGGGCCTCGGTCCTGATGATCTTCCTCGCGGGGATCATGATCCCCGGGCAGATGATCCTGCTGCCGCTCTTCACCGTGTACTTCCAGCTCCGGCTCACGGACAGCCTGTGGCCGCTGATCCTCACGTACACCGCGATCGGGCTCCCGCTCACGGTGTTCATGATGGCGACGTACTTCCGGTCGATCCCGCGCGAGGTGTTCGAGGCGGCGACGCTCGACGGCGCGTCCGCCGTGCGCTCGTTCTGGTCGATCGGGTTCCCGATGATGCGCGGCGCGGTGTTCACGATCGCGCTCGTCCAGTTCTTCTTCCTGTGGAACGACCTGCTCATCGCGCTCACGTTCACGACGCAGGACGACCTGCGGACCGTGCAGGTCGGGCTGCTCAACTTCACCGGGCAGTTCGGGGTCGTCGACTACGGCCCGACGTTCGCGGCGATCTGCATCAACGTGGTCCTCGTCCTGGTGCTGTACCTGTTCCTCAACCAGCGCGTGATGCGCGGCATGGCGGCCGGGGCGGTCAAGGGCTGATGGCACCGGACGAGCACACGGCCGCCCCGGCGACCGTCCGCCGGGTCGCGCGCGCGGACGAGACGGTGCGGCCGACCGCCCCGCGGTTCGAGCACCACGTCGACGCGCGGGGGATCGGCTCGGCGACCCCGCGCGTGTCGTGGACGGTCCCCGCCGCCCCGGCCGGCTGGCGCCAGGCCGCGTACGAGCTGAGCGCCGAGCGCTCCGGCGGACGGCTCAGCACCGGCTGGGTCGGGTCCGCGGAGCAGGTCCTCGTGCCGTGGCCGGGCGAGCCCCTCGCCTCCCGTGAGGAGGCGACGGTCCGGGTGCGCGTGCGCGGGGCGGACGGCTGGGTGAGCGGCTGGTCCGCCCCCGGGGCCGTCGAGGCCGGCCTGCTCGCGGCGTCGGACTGGGTCGCGGTGGCGGTCACGCCGTCCGGACCGGTCCCCGACGCGGACCTGCGCCGGCCCCCGCTGCTGCGGACCGAGCTCGTCGTCGACCGGCCCGTGCGGCGCGCGCGGCTGTACCTCACCGCGCACGGGCTCGTGCAGGCCGAGCTCAACGGCGTGCGGATCGGCGACGACGAGCTCGCACCCGGCTGGACGGTGTACCCGCACCGGCTCGTCTACGCGACGCACGACGTCACCGCGCACCTGCGCCCCGGCCGCAACGCCCTCGGCGCGTGGCTCGGGGACGGCTGGTACCGCGGCCGGCTCGGGTTCGACGGCGGGACGCGCGACATCTACGGCGACCGGCTCGCGCTCGTCGCGCAGCTCGAGGTCGAGCACACCGACGGCACGCGCACGACCGTCGCCACCGGCCCGGGCTGGCGCGCGGGCCTCGGCCCGGTGCTGTCGGCCGGCCTGTACGAGGGCGAGGTCCACGACGCCCGCGAGACCCCGGGGGGCTGGTCGCTCCCGGGGTTCGACGACAGCGGGTGGCAGCCCGTCGACGTCGTGGACCGCGACCCGGCGACGCTCGTCGCGCCCGACGGGCCGCCGGTGCGCTGCACGCAGGAGGTCGCCCCCGTCGCGGTCACGCGGACCGGGCGCGGGACGTGGCTGCTCGACTTCGGCCAGAACCTCGTCGGGCGGCTGCGGCTGCGCGTCGAGGGCGCGCGCGGGACGCGGGTGCGGCTGCGGCACGCCGAGGTGCTCGAGCACGGCCGGCTGTGCACCCGCCCGCTGCGCGGCGCCCCCTCGGTCGACGAGTACGTGCTCGCGGGCCACGGGGTCGAGGAGTGGGAGCCGCGCTTCACCGTGCACGGCTTCCGGTACGCGGAGGTCGAGGGGTGGCCCGGCGAGCTCGACGCGGCGGACGTGGTCGCCCGCGTCCTGCACACCGACATGCGCCGGACGGGCACGTTCGCGTGCGGGCACCCCGGGCTCGAGCGGCTGCACGAGAACGTCGTGTGGAGCACGCGCGGGAACTTCGTGTCGCTGCCGACCGACTGCCCGCAGCGCGACGAGCGCCTCGGCTGGACCGGGGACATCCAGGTGTTCGCGCCGACCGCGACCGCGCTGTTCGACTGCGCGGGCCTGCTCTCGTCGTGGTTGCGGGACCTCGCGCACGAGCAGCTCCCCGACGGCACCGTGCCCTGGTACGTGCCGACGATCTACGGCAACCCGCAGTGGTCGCCGCCCCGTCCCGGTGCGGTGTGGGGCGACGCCGCCGTGATCGTGCCGTGGGTGCTGCACGAGCGGTACGGCGACCGTGACGTCCTGGCCCGCCAGTACCCGTCCGCGCGCGCGTGGGTCGACCTCGTGGCGCGCCTCGCCGGGCCGTCCCGGGTGTGGGACACCGGGTACCAGCTCGGGGACTGGCTCGACCCGGCCGCACCGCCCGACGACCCCGCGGCGGCGCTGACCGACCCGACGCTCGTCGCGACGGCGTACCTCGCGCACTCGTCGCGGCTCCTGGCCCGGATCGCCGGGACGCTCGGGCGCGCGGACGACGCGCAGGCGTACGACCGGCTGTCCGACGAGGTCCGGGCCGCCTTCCGGGCGCGGTACGTCCGTGCCGGGGCGGCGCTCACGAGCGACACCGCGACGGCGTACGCGCTCGCGCTGCGCTTCGACCTGCTCGCCGAGGCCGACCGCGCACCTGCGGCGTCCCGGCTCGCCCGGATCGTCGCCGACGCCGGTCACCACGTCACCACCGGCTTCGCGGGCACCCCCGTCGTGCTGCACGCGCTCGCGGACCACGGCCACGCCGCGACCGCGTACGAGCTGCTGCTCCAGGACGGCTGCCCGTCCTGGCTGTACATGGTGGCGCGCGGGGCGACGACGACCTGGGAGCGCTGGGACTCGATGCTCCCCGACGGGACGGTCAACCCCGGCGACATGACGTCGTTCAACCACTACGCGCTCGGCTCGGTGGCCGACTGGCTGCACACCGGCCTCGCCGGGCTCGACGCCCTCGCCGACGGCGGCCGCACGCTGCGCGTCGCCCCGCACGTCGACCCCTGCGTCGGGTGGGCGGAGACGTCGCTCGAGACGCCGTACGGCCGCGCGGGCGTGCGCTGGGAGCTCGACGGCGAGGACGTCCGGCTCACCGTCGAGGTCCCCGTCGGCGCGCGGTGCACCGTCGTCCTCGGCGGTCGCGAGCACCACGTCGAGCACGGTCGGTACGAGCTCGTCGCCCCGCAGCTCGGCGCCCCGCGCGCCGCCGACCCGGAGGAGGTTGCCGCGCTCTCGCCGTCACCGACGGTCTGACCCACCACACCCGAGGCCGCAACGACGCGGCCCAGTCGAGAGGGTTCCCATGACCAGTCCCGCCCACCGGACCGATCCCCGGCCGCAGCGCCGGACCGCCCCCCGGACCGCCGCCCGGCCGACCGCCCGCCGGCTCCGGCGCGTCGGTGCGGCCGCGCTCCTCGCCGCCGCCCTGCTCCTGCCGACCGCCGTCGTCGCGGGGGCCCAGCCCGACGACGCCCGCCGCGGTCGTCCGCCGCACCCCTCCGTGCCGGCCGCGTGCCCGTGGATGGACACGCGGCGCACGCCCGAGCAGCGCACCCGCCTGCTGCTCGACGCGAGCACCCTGCACCAGAAGTACCGCTGGCTCGTCGAGCAGCCGGCCAACGACCCCCAGCGGACGACGTTCGAGGGCGTGACGTACCCCGCGCAGGTGCCGTGCACCCCGACGGTCGTCTACACCGACGGCCCGGACGGCGTGCGCTTCACCCCGGGCGTCACCGCGTTCCCGGCGCCGATCGCCGTCGCGTCCACGTGGGACACGGCGCTCGCGGGCACCAAGGGCCACGCCCAGGCCGACGAGGCGTTCGACACCGGCAAGAACGTCGTGCTCGGTCCGGGGCTCGCGTCGGGCCGCACGCCGCTGTCGGGGCGCACCCCCGAGTACTTCGGCGAGGACCCGCTCCTCACCGGGCTGCTCACCGCCGCGACGGTCGAGGGCATCCAGGGCGACCCGGTGAAGCCGGTGCTCGCGGACCTCAAGCACTACGTCGCCAACGAGCAGGAGCTCGACCGCGCGCAGAGCTCCTCGGAGGTCGACGAGCGGACCCTCCGGCAGGTGTACGACCTGCCGTTCGAGATCGCGCTGCGCCGCAGCGACCCCGCGAGCGTCATGTGCTCGTACAACCAGGTCAACGGCACGCACGCGTGCGAGAACCCGCTCCTGCGGGACGTCCTCAAGGGCGACCTGGGCTTCGACGGGTACGTCGTCTCGGACTTCCGCGCCGTGCACTCGACCGCGCCGTCGCTGGTCAACGGCCTGGACCAGGAGCTCAACCGGCCGGTCTGGTTCACGCCCGAGCGTCTCGACGCCGCCCTGGCGGCGGGGGAGATCACGCTCGCGCAGGTCGACGCCGCGGCGGCCCGGGTCGTGCGGGCGTATGTCCGCGGCGGTCTGTTCGACCGCCCGCTGCCTGCAGAGCGGGTCGCGGACGCGTCGACGCCGGCCCACAAGGAGCTCGCGCGCACCCTCGCCGAGCGGGGCAGCGTGCTGCTCGCGAACGACGGCGTGCTGCCGCTGGACGCCCGTCCCGGCGGGACCGTCGCGCTCCTCGGCCCGACGGCCTCCGCGACGCCGGACGAGGACGGGGTCAGCGCCGCGACCGTGTGCGCGATGGCGTGGCGATTCAACGGCGCGGGCACGCTCGACTGCGAGGACCTCGTGACGCCCGAGGTCGCGATCCGGGAGCGGGCCGCGCAGGCCGGGATGGACGTCGTGGTCGACGCCGGGGACGACCCGGTCGCGGCCGCGGCGCTCGCGGCGTCGGCGGACGTGGCCGTCGTCCTCGGCTACCAGAGGATGGGCGAGTTCGACGACCTGCCCGACCTGCGGCTCCAGGGCGGCGGCGACGCGCTGATCGAGGCGGTCGCGGCGGCCAACCCGGACACCGTGGTCGTGCTGCAGACCGGCTCGGCGGTCGAGATGCCGTGGCTCGGCGACGTCGGGGCGGTGCTCGAGACCTGGTACGGCGGCGAGCAGGTCGGCCCGGCGCTGGCGCGGCTGCTCTTCGGTGACGTCGCGCCGTCGGGCAAGCTGCCGATGACGTTCCCCGCGTCGCTCGCCGACACCCCCACGCGCACGCCCGAGCAGTACCCCGGGGTGTTCGCGGACGGGTCGACCACCCGGGCTCCCGGCTCGACCGAGATCCGGCAGGTCCGCTACACGGAGGGCCTGCAGGTCGGGTACCGCTGGTACCAGGAGCAGGGCATCGAGCCGCTGTTCCCGTTCGGCCACGGGCTCACCTACACGACGTTCGACTACGTCGACCTCCGCATCACGCCGCGCACGTCGACGGGTCGCGGAGACGTGCGGGTCTCGTTCCGGGTGACCAACACCGGGGAGCGCGCGGCGACCGAGACGGCGCAGGTCTACGCGGGGCTGCCCGAGAGCGCGGACGAGCCGGGCACGCGCCTCGTCGGGTGGCAGGCCGTGACCCTCGAGCCGGGGCAGTCCCGGCGCGTCACCGTCACGCTCACGCGGCGCGACCTCGCCGAGCTCCACCTGCTCGAGGTCTGGGACGTCGACCGCGACCGCTGGGTCACGACGCCGGGGGAGCACACGGTCTCGGTGGGCGGGTCGTCCGGCACCGTGCTGTCGGGGACCGTGCAGGTCCGCCGGTCCTGAACCGGCCGGCGGCGCGTCGCGCCCCGCTCGGAGAGCAGCACCGTGCCCCCGCCCGTCCGTGGGCGAGGGGCACGGTGCTGGTCGAGAGGGGCCGGACGGTCGTGCCGGGCGCAGCCACCGGCCAGGGCAGCAGCGGGGAGTCGCAGCCGCTGCCGCTGCCCTGGCCGGTCGAGGGCTACCGCTGCAGCGTCAGCAGGCCCGGCCGGTACGGCAGCCGGCCGTAGTCGCCGCCCGAGCTCGGGGAGCGGCCCTGGTAGAGCAGCCGGAGGTTGCACGGGTCGACCGTCATGGTCTGGTCCGCGCTGGTCCGCAGCAGCTCGCCGTGGCTGATGTCGTTGGTCCACGTCGCGCCGCTGTTGGCCTTGCCCGCGAACGGGTTGCTCTCCGTGGCGGCCTGCGGCGTCCACGTGCCGCCCAGGCTCGTGGCGGTGAAGGACCGGAAGTAGCGGCCCTGCGAGCCGATGGCCTCGACGATCATCAGGTACCGGTTCTGGCCCTGGAGCTTGTAGACCTGCGGCGCCTCGAACAGGTTGTTCGTGGTGTCGCTCATGATCGTCGTGTAGCTGGACCCGAAGCTGCCCGGGAAGTTCCCGATCGGCATGCTCGCCCGGTAGATCCTGCCGTTGTCGCCGGCGAAGAACAGGTACATGTTCTGGTCGTCGGCGATGAGCGTCTGGTCGATCGGGCCGGTGCCGGAGCCGGTGATGCTGCCCGTGAACAGCGTCTGGTGCGGACCCCAGCTGTTCGGGTTCGACGGGTCGGTCGAGGTCCGGTAGGAGAACGCCAGGCCGCCCCACTGGTAGGCCATGACCCAGATGTTCTTGGGCGCGAAGTAGAACAGCGACGGCGCGACCGCGGTGAACGGCATCGAGTTCTGGCTCGCCGACGCCATCTCGGAGTAGCTGGTGAACAGCCCGAAGTTCATCGAGCCCCACGACTCGCCGTTGTCGTGCGTCGTGGCGTACACGAGCTGCTTGCCGTTGTAGGGCGCGACCGTGAAGTCCTTGAGCGAGGCCCAGCCGGAGCGCGGGGTCGCGAGCGAGCCCGTCGAGGACCAGCGGTAGGACGAGGGGAGGTTGCAGGTGCCCGGGTTCGGCGCCGGCGTCGTGGTCGTCGGCGTGGGGTTCGGGTTCGGGTTGGCCCCGCCGACCGGCACGAGCAGCCACTGCTGGTTCGCACCGCCCCAGCTCGCGTACTGGACGACGTTCGCGCCGTCGGCCGTCGAGGCGCCCTGCACCTCGACCGCCTTGTTCGAGTTGCGGTTGATCAGCGTGATCGAGCCGCCGGTCGAGTCCTGCAGCCGGAACTGCTGGTTGCTCTGGTTGCGGTCGGTGTACTGGACGATGGCGCCGCCGTCGGCGGTCGAGAAGCTGTAGACGTCGAGGACCTTGCCGGACAGGCGCGACTTGATGCGGTAGTAGCCGTCGCCGGCGTCGACGAACTGCCACTGCTGCTGGGCGCCGTCGTTCCGGGTCCACTGCGTGATCCGGGCGCCGTCGTTCGTCGCGAGGTTGTACACGTCGAGCGCCTTGCCGCTGCCGCGGTTCACCAGGACGTAGGACGCGTTCGTGTCGACCGTCACGGCCGACGCCGCAGGTGCGGTCGCCACCGCCAGCACCGCCGTCGACGCGGCCGTCGCGAGCGCCGCGACCGCGGCGGCCCAGCGTCGTCCGGTCGTCCGTCCGGGGCTGGTCGCCCCGGCGTGGGTTGTTCGCCTCATGCTGCTCTCCTTCGAGCCTGGGAGGGGTGGGTGCTTCGAGGGGTGCGGTCCCGGCCGGACGGGTGCGTCCGGCCGGGACCGCGGTGCGTCAGGTCAGCCGACCCGGACGAGCTGCCACTGCTGGTTCGCCCCGCCCCAGCTCGTGTACTGGACGACGTTGCCGCCGTCGGCCGTCGAGCCGCCCTGCACCTCGACGGCCTTGCCGGAGTTGCGGTTGACGATCGTCAGGTAGCCGCCCGACGACGTGACCCGGAACTGCTGGTTGGTCTGGTTGCGGTCGGTGTACTGGACGATCGCGCCGCCGTCGGCGGTCGAGAAGTTGTAGACGTCCAGGACCTTGCCCGAGAGGCGCGACTTGAGCCGGTAGTAGCCGTTGCCGGCGTCGACGAACTGCCACTGCTGCTGCAGGCCGTCGTTCCGGCTCCACTGCGTGATGCGCGCGCCGTCCGCGGTCGAGAGGTTGTAGACGTCGAGCGCCTTGCCGCTGCCGCGGTTGACCAGGACGTACGACGCGTTGGTGTCGATGGTGCCGTCCGTCGGGGGAGCGGTCGTGGGCGGCGGCGTGGTGCTCCCCGCGTTGAGCGCGTTCAACGTCGAGGTGTAGGCGGCCTTCTTGTTGCCCGCCCCGTCGAACAGCAGCGGGTTGGTGCCGGTGCGCCACGAGTCGGTGTCGCGCACGCCCCACACGGTGATGCCGGTGCAGCGGGCGACCGCGAGGCACGCCCGCGTGACCTGCGCGTACGCGTTGGCCTGGTTCGAGCCCTGCTGGATGTCGAGCTCGGTGATCTGGACGTCGACGCCGAGGTCGGAGAAGCGCTGGAGGTTGGCCTGGAAGTCGCCCGGCATCGTGGTGCCGAGGTGCGCCTGGAAGCCGACGCAGTCGATCGGGACGCCGCGCGCCTTGAAGTCGCGGACCATGGTGTAGATGCCCGTCGACTTCGCGTTGATGCCGTCGGTGTTGTAGTCGTTGTAGCAGAGCTTGGCGCCCGGGTCGGCGGCGCGGGCGGCGCGGAACGCCGCCTCGATCCAGTCGTTGCCGGTGCGCTGCAGGTTGGAGTCGCGGCGGCTGCCGCGGCCGTCGTCGGCGAACGCCTCGTTGACGACGTCCCAGGTGTGGATCTGGCCGCGGTAGTGCGTGACGACCTGGGTCACGTGGTTGATCAGCGCGTTGCGCAGGGCGCTGCCGGACATGTTCTGCATCCAGCCGGGCTGCTGGGCGTGCCACGCGAGGGTGTGGCCGCGGACCTGCTTGCCGTGGGCGCGGGCCCAGAACACGATCCGGTCGCCGTTGGTGTAGCTGAAGCGGTTCTGCGACGGCTCGGTCGCGTCCATCTTCATGTCGTTCTCGGCCGTGATCATGGTGAACTCACGGTTGGCGATGCCGATGTAGGTCGAGTCGCTCATGCGGCCCGCGGCGATCGCGGTGCCGAAGTAGCGTCCGCTCTGCGCGGCAGCGGCGCCGAGGGTGCTCGCTGCCGACTGCGCGGGGGCGGCGACCACCAGTCCGGCGACCGCCGTGGCGACGGTCAGTCCGGCGGCGACCAGCGCGTGCCGGGCGCGTCGTGAAGTCGTGTTCATGCGTACCTCTCTCTGAGGGCCGCCGTCGTCGTCGGCAGCGGCGCCGCCGTCACCGCAGGCAACTCTCCATCGGTGTAGAAACGCCGGTGCGGAAGCGGGGACCGTGCGAATGTTCGCGCTCACATTGGCACGGGATCGGCGGAGATCGAAGCGGTTCCGGGCGATATGAAACGATTCTCACGCGGGCAACCGGTGGCCGCGTCGAGGTACGAGCGTCCTCGGCCGGCCGCGACGGAGCCGATCGACCGGAAGCGGTTCCAGCCAGCGCCGTGCGTGAACGGCGGCATCCGTGCAGGTCGGAGCAGGTCGTCTCCGGTAGATTTGCGACCGGCCGGACCCCCGCTCCCGGGGTGTCGGGGGCCGAGGGCGCAAGGTCCGACGGGGAGGCGCTGTGGCGACGATGGCCGACGTCGCGCGCCAGGCCGGCGTGTCCGTCAAGACCGTCTCGAACGTCCTGAGCGGCTACCCGTACATCCGTGACACGACCCGGGCGCGCGTGCTCGCCGCCGTCGACGAGCTCGGCTACGAGATCAACGTGACCGCGCGCATCTTCCGCTCGGGCCGCAGCGGCGTCGTCGGCCTCGCCGTGCCGGAGCTCGGTCAGCCGTACTTCGGCGAGCTCGCCGACGAGATCCTCGCCGCCGCCCGGGAGCACGACCTCCAGGTGCTCATCCAGCCGACGGGCTTCACGCGCGAGGGCGAGCTCGCAGCGCTCCGCGAGCCGCGTCGCGGGCTGATCGACGGGCTCATCTTCAGCCCCGCCGCGCTCGTCCAGGCCGACGAGCGCCTGCTCCAGGACCTCGGCTACCCGCTCGTGCTGCTCGGCGAGCAGATGTTCTCCCCGCACGTCGACCACGTCACGATGCGCAACGTCGAGGGTGCGCGTGCGGCGACGGACCTGCTCCTGGACGCCGGCCGGCGCCGGATCGCCGTGATCGGCATGCTGCACGCCGAGACCGCCGGCTCGTCGGCCCTGCGGTTCCGCGGGTACCGCGAGGCGCTCGAGGCGCGCGGGGTCGAGGTCGACACGCGGCTGCTCGGCTGGGCGGACGCCGGCTGGCACCGGGCCGAGGGGGCGCGGGCGATGGCCGACGTCCTCGACTCGGGCGCGGGGGTGGACGGGGTCGTCGCGTTCAACGACGCGCTCGCGATCGGTGCGATGTACGAGCTGCAGGTGCGCGGCCTCGCGATCCCGCACGACGTCGGGGTCGTCGGGTTCGACGACATCGGCGACGCGCTGTTCTCGGTCCCGACGCTGACCACCGTGGACCCGGGCCGCCGGGAGATCGCCCGGGTCGCGGTCGACCTGCTCCGCCGCCGGGTCCACGAGCGCCTCGACCCGCGCGCCGAGCGGGACGCGCCCGTGCTGCACGTCGCGGGCATGCGGCTCGTCGAGCGCGAGAGCACGGCGCCGCGCACGGTCTGAGCGGCGACGCTCCCGGGGGGCACGTCATCGTTGTCGGCAGCGGGTCGACGGCACTGGCGACCTGTTGCGAGGTGGCGGATCGTACGGGTTCTCCGTGGGGGCAGGGCAGGTGCGACGGACCGCGGGTCGAAGACTGCGCGGTGCCCGTCAGCGCCGCGCGATCGCGTCGAGCGCGAGCCGGACGACCTCGGCGCCCGCCTGCACGACCCCGGGGGAGTGCGCCCCGAACGAGTCGCGGACCGCCACCGCGCGGTCGAGCGACGTCGTCGGCGGCTCGGGGAGGGCCGCGAGGTAGGCGTCGAGCACGGTCGTGACGAACCACGGGGGGACGTCGAGCCGCGCCACGTCGCCCGCGTCGGCCGGGATGCCCTCGACGACCGCGCACGCGATCGCGAGCGCCGTCATCGCGGTGTCGAGGGTCGCCGGGCCGGTGCGCGCGATCGCCCAGTCGATGACCACGGGCTCGCCGGCCACGAGCATGACGTTCGCGGGGTGCAGGTCGAGGTGCACGACGACGTGGCCGGGCTCGCGCGCGGGCGGGCCGAGGTCGGCCGGCAGGCCGTCGACGGGGACGCGGTGCAGGTCCGCGTGCAGGCGGGCGAGGGTCCGGCCGGCCTCGGCAGGCTCGACGTCACCGACGAGCGCGGCCTCGACGAGGGTCGGGCCGTCGAGCCGCTCGAGCACCATCCCGGTCGGGCGCCCGCGCGCGTCGAGGTGCAGGCCGTGCACGTGCGGGACGCGCACGCCGTGCCGGGCGACGTGCCGCATGACCGTGACCTCGGCCGTCACGTCGCGTGCGTCGTCGTACCGGCGCAGCACGCGTCCGGGGCCGAGCTCGTGCACCGTGGCCTCGCGGCCGCGGGCGAGCAGCGGTCCGGGCGGCTCGTCGGACACCGGCGGGAGGCTGCTCACCTGCGGACCGTAGGCCTCCGAGGGGTCCGCGGTCGACGCGTTTCCCGGGTCGGGCCGCGCCGGGCCGCGCCGGGCCGCGCGCGGGTCGGCGCCACCCGCGCCGGCGCTCGTCACGCCGTCAGGGCGTGAGGTCCCACAGCAGCCGGTAGTACGCCGTGCGCTCGGGGTCGGGGTCGACGCCGTACGCGTCGAGCAGCACGCCGTCGAGCCCGGGGCCGTAGTTCCAGTGCGTGCTCCACGTGGCCACGGCGAGGTCGGCCCAGCGGTCGGCGACGCCGAGCGTCCCGAGGTCGACGTGCGCGGCGAACCGGCCGTCCGCGTCGAGCAGCGTGTTCGGGGCGCACGCGTCGCCGTGGCACACGACGAGCCGGTCGACCGGCGGGACGTCTGCGAGGCGCGCCGCCGCCTCCGCGACCGTGAGGTGGGCGTGGTCGGGGTGCCAGGTCGCGGGGTCGTCACGGCCGCTGGTCAGGGCGCGGGTCAGGCGGTCGCGCACGTCCCACGCGAACGGGCAGCCGTCGACGGGCAGCCGGTCGTGCAGCGCGCGGAGCCCCGCGCCGAGCGCCCGGACCGCGACCTCGGGCCGGGCGGCCCACCGCGGGTCGACGGCGCTGGTCGCGTCGAGCGCGGCTGTCACGAGCCAGGAGCCGTCCGCGTCGGACCCCGCGTCGAGCACCCGCGGGACCGGCGTGAACGGCGCCGCCCACGCGAGCCTGACGGCCTCTGCGGACAGGTCGGCGGGCGCACCCGCGGGCAGCCACTTCACGAAGCGCCGCTCACGCTCGCCCGTGAGCTCGAACGTCAGCCCGCCGAGCTCGTTGCGCCAGACCGCGCGCACGGCGTCGGCCCCGGCGAGGTCGGCGACGACGGGCGGGACGGCGACGTCGTCGACCGGGAAGGAGGCGATCACGGCGCCCAGCGTGCCACGGCCGCGCGCGAGTGCCCGGGGAGTCGCGGGGCTCCCGCCCGCGGGTCGGGACCGTCCACTTGGTAGACTTGCCTCACCCACCCGTGAGCGCACCGCTGCTGGCCTCCCGCGCCGCGCGCGTGCTCGACCGATCCGCTGACAACACCACACACCGGTTCCGGCGCACGTCGTCGGGCGTGCCGGACCGACCACCCGCCCCTCAACAGGACGGAGCCGGACGTGCTGCTGCTGCTCGCTGTCCATCTCGCCGCAGCCGTCGTCGCGCCCCTGCTCGTCCGGTGGATGGGTCGCAAGGCGTTCGGGGTGCTGGCCCTCGCGCCGTCGTCGGCGGCGGTGTGGGCGCTCACGCAGACCGCCGCGGTGCAGGCCGGGGACGGGCCCGTCGAGGTCCTCCCGTGGATCCCGCAGCTCGGCCTCGAGCTGGCGTTCCGGCTCGACACGCTCGGGTGGCTCATGACGCTGCTCGTCGGCGGCGTCGGTGCGCTCGTGCTGGTCTACTGCTCGGCGTACTTCTCCCCGCGGGCCACCGGCCTCGGCCGGTTCAGCGCGGTGCTCACCGCGTTCGCGGGCGCGATGCTCGGGCTCGTCACGGCCGACGACCTGCTCCTCGTGTTCGTGTTCTGGGAGCTCACGACCGTCTTCTCGTACCTGCTGATCGGGCACTACAACGACCGCAAGGCGTCCCGGCGCGCGGCGATGCAGGCCATCGTGATCACGACCGCGGGCGGCCTGACGATGCTCGTCGGCGTCATTTTGCTCGGCGAGGCCGCGGGGACCTACCGCCTCTCCGCGGTGCTGGCCGACCCGCCGCAGGGCACGGCCGTGACGGCCGGGGTCGTCTGCCTCCTCGTCGGCGCGGCGACGAAGTCCGCGATGATCCCGCTGCACTTCTGGCTGCCCGCCGCGATGGCCGCGCCGACGCCGGTCAGCGCGTACCTGCACGCCGCCGCGATGGTCAAGGCCGGCATCTACCTCATCGCGCGCTTCGCGCCCGCGTACTCCGACCTGACCGCGTGGCAGGTCGTCGTGCTGACGCTCGGCTGCGGCAGCCTGCTCGTCGGCGGCTACCGGGCGCTGCGCCAGCACGACCTCAAGCTCGTGCTCGCGTTCGGGACGGTCAGCCAGCTCGGCCTGCTCGTGGTGCTCGTCGGGTTCGGGACGCGCGCCACGGCGCTCGCGGGGCTCGCGATGCTCGGCGCCCACGCGATGTTCAAGGCCGCGCTGTTCCTCGTCGTCGGCGTGGTCGACGCCGCGACCGGCACCCGGGACCTGCGCCGGCTCTCCGGGGTCGGACGGGCGCTGCCCGTGACGGCGCTCGCGGGCGGCCTGGCGACGGCGTCGATGATCGGGCTCCCGCCGTTCGCCGGGTACGTCGCGAAGGAGGCCGCCCTCGAGGCCATCGCGCACCACGACGGCGGCATCGCGGGCCAGGTCGTCTTCTGGGCGGTCGTCGTCGGCTCGGCGCTGACGGTCGCGTACGGGCTGCGGTTCTTCTGGGGCGCGTTCGCGACGAAGTCGTCGGTCGCGCACCCGCCGGTGCACGACTCGGGGACCGCGGCGCCCGCGGGCAGCCCGACGCCCCCGGACCGCGACGAGCCCGCCGTGCCCGCGACGATCACGCGCCCGTCGCTCGTCCTCGTCTACCCGTCCCTCGTCCTCGCCGTCCTCGGGCTCGCCGCCGCGGTGCTGCCGGGCCTCGGGGAGCACCTGCTGTCCCCGTACGCGGACCAGTTCGCCGGCGAGCCCGGCCACCTCGTGCTGTGGGCGGGCGTCACGCCGACGCTCCTCACCACGCTCGGCGTCGTGGCGGCCGGGGTCGCGCTGTTCGCGCTGCGCGGCCCGGTCGAGCGGCTCCAGGCGGCGGTGCCCCCGGTGCCGGAGGCCGACCACCTCTACCGGCGTCTCATGCGCAAGCTCGACGACCTCGCGGCCGACGTCACCGCCCTCACCCAGCGTGGCTCGCTGCCGGTGTACCTCGGCGGGATCCTGCTCGTGTTCGTCGTCGCCGTGGGCGGCGCGATGCTGACCGTCGCGTCGCTGCCGGACGACGTCCGCGCGTGGGACCACCCCGCGCAGGTGCTGTTCGGCGCCCTCGTCGTCGTCTCCGCGATCCTCACCGCGCGCGCCCGCCGCCGCCTCAAGGCCGTGATCCTGCTCGGCATCAGCGGGTACGGGGTCGCGGGGCTGTTCCTGCTGCACGGCGCACCCGACCTCGCGCTGACCCAGGTGCTCACCGAGACCGTGACGCTCGTCGTCTTCGTGCTCGTGCTGCGCCGCCTGCCCGCGTACTTCTCGGACCGCCCGCTCGCCGCGAGCCGCTGGGTGCGCCTCGTGATCGGCCTCGCGGCGGGCCTGACGGTCGGCGGGCTCGCGCTCGTGGTCCCGGGCGCCCGGGTGCACGTGCCCGTCTCCGACCTGTTCGCGGCCGAGGCGTACGAGTTCGGCGGCGGCAAGAACATCGTCAACGTCACGCTCGTCGACGTGCGCGCGTGGGACACGATGGGCGAGATCTCGGTGCTCCTCGTCGCGGCGACCGGTGTCGCGTCGCTCGTGTTCCTGCAGCGGCGCTCGGGCGCGATCTTCCGGGCGGACGAGGCCAAGGCGGGCCGGCAGGTGTGGGCCATCGGCGGGCACGACCCCGCGGCGGCCCTCCGCCAGCCCGCGCACGCGCCGCTCCCGCCGGTGACGGCGGGCTCCTACCCGGGGCTCGCCCACGGGGTGCGTCGCACGGGCGAGCGGTCCAAGGAGTGGCTGCGGGCGGGCCGCACGCTCGCGCCGCGCCGGCGCTCGGTGGTCTTCGAGGTCGTCACGCGCCTGCTGTTCCACACGATGATCGTGTACTCGGCGTACCTGCTGTTCTCGGGGCACAACGCGCCCGGCGGCGGGTTCGCGGCGGGGCTCGTGACCGGCATCGCGCTGGTCGTGCGCTACCTCGCGGGCGGCCGCTACGAGCTCGGCGAGGCCGCGCCGGTGCAGCCCGGCCTCCTGCTCGGCAGCGGGCTGTTCCTGTCCGCCGGCGTCGGGCTCGTCGCGCTGCTCGCGGGTGGGTCGGTGCTGCAGTCCTGGATCATCGACATCCACGTGCCGGTCATCGGCACGATCCACCTCGTGACGTCCCTGTTCTTCGACGTCGGCGTGTACCTCGTCGTCGTCGGGCTCGTGCTCGACATCCTGCGCACGCTCGGTGCCGAGATCGACCGCCAGGCCGAGGCCGGGGAGCACACCGGCGGCTCGGAGGACCACGCGCGCGACGCCCCCGCCGGCGGCTCGGTGTTCGGGGCCGGCGCGCAGGGCACGGCCGACGCCGACGGCCTCGTCCGCACCGCGCACGGCGACCTGGAGGTGCACCGCTGATGCCCCTGAACCCGGACATGAGCCCGAACGTCACGCTGGTCGTCGTCATCGCGGCGCTCGTCACGGTCGGCGTGTACCTGCTGCTCGAGCGCAGCCTCTCGCGCGTGCTCATCGGCGTGATCCTGATCGGCAACGCCGCGAACCTGCTGTTCCTCGTCGCGGGCGGCGCCGCGGGGCGGCCGCCGCTCGTCGGGAGCGCGGAGCCCTCGGAGATGAGCGACCCGCTGCCTCAGGCGATGGCCCTGACGGCGATCGTCATCACCCTGGCGATGACGGCGTTCCTGCTCGCGATGGCGTACCGCTCGTGGCAGCTGCACCGCCACGACGAGGTCCAGGACGACGTCGAGGACCGCCGCATCGCCCGGCTCGCGGCGCGCGACGAGCGCGCCACGACCGACGCCGACACCGAGGACACCCGCTCGACGCTCGACGAGGAGGCCGCGGAGACGCGCGACGAGACCGACGACGCGCCCTCCGAGCGGACCACCCCGGTGGAGGTCCCGTGACCGGCGACCCGACCTGGCTGGTCCCGCTGCCGGTCGTCCTGCCGCTGTTCGGCGCGGGCCTCGCGCTCGCGCTGTACCGCCGGCCCCGCGCGCAGCGGCTGATCAGCGTCGTCGTCCTCTCGCTCGTGCTCGCCGTGTCCGTCGCGCTGCTCGTGCTCGCCGACTCCGGGCCGCTCGTGATCGACGTCGGGGGCTGGGCCGCGCCCGTCGGCATCGACCTCGTCGCGGACCGGCTCTCGGCGCTCATGCTCACGGTGTCGAGCGCCGTGACCCTGTGCGTCCTGCTGTACTCGCTCGCGGAGGGCGAGGCGGACGGCGACGAGGCGGCGCCGGTCTCGATCTACCACCCGACGTACCTCATCATGACCGCGGGCGTCGCGAACGCGTTCCTGTCCGGGGACCTGTTCAACATCTACGTCGGCTTCGAGATCCTGCTCGCGGCGAGCTACGTGCTGCTGACGCTGGGCGGGACCGGCGAGCGGATCCGCGCGGGCAGCATCTACGTGGTCGTCGCGCTGCTCTCGTCGGTGCTGTTCCTCGTCGCGATCGCGCTCGTCTACGCGGCGACGGGGACGGTCAACCTCGCGCAGCTCGCGGTGCGGCTCCCCGAGATCGACCCGGACGTGCGGCTGCTGCTGCAGATCATGCTGCTGCTCGCGTTCGGCATCAAGGCGGCCATCTTCCCGCTCTCGGCGTGGCTGCCCGACTCGTACCCGACCGCCCCGGCGCCCGTCACCGCGGTGTTCGCGGGCCTGCTGACCAAGGTCGGCGTGTACGCGATCATCCGCACGCAGACCCTGCTGTTCCCGGAGGGCCGCGCCGACGACGTCCTCCTGTGGGCCGCGCTCGCGACGATGGTCGTCGGGGTCCTCGGTGCCGTCGCGCAGGACGACATCAAGCGTCTGCTCTCGTTCACGCTCGTGAGCCACATCGGCTACATGATCTTCGGGATCGCGCTCGCGACGCAGGCCGGGTGGAGCGCCTCGATCTACTACGTCGCGCACCACATCACGGTGCAGACCGCGCTCTTCCTCGTCGTCGGGCTCATCGAGCGCCACGGCGGCTCGACGTCGCTCGACCGGCTCGGCGGCCTCGCCAAGCTCACCCCGGTGCTCGCGCTGCTGTTCTTCGTCCCCGCGATGAACCTCGGCGGCATCCCGCCCCTGTCCGGGTTCCTCGGCAAGGTCGGGCTCCTGCAGGCGGGCGTCCAGGTCGGCACGCCGCTCGCGCTCACCCTCGTCGTCGGCGGCGTCGTCGTGTCGCTGCTGACCCTGTACGCGCTGGTCAAGGCATGGAACAAGGCGTTCTGGCAGACGCCCCCGGTCGAGCCGCCGCGCACCCCGCTGCCGCTCGGCATGATCGGCCCGACGGCCGCGCTCGTCGCGTTCGGCCTGCTGCTGACGGTCGCCGCCGGGCCGCTCTACGGCTACACCCAGCGCGCCGCGCAGACGCTCCAGGACCGCTCGATCTACATCGCGTCGGTGCTGCCCGACGGCGAGCGCGGGCAGGGCGAGTCGGCGGAGGTCGCGGAGGACGACGGCGGCGCGGAGCACGACGGCGACGCGTCGGGCGGCGCGCACGCGGGTGACGACGCGTCCGGCGCCGCGCGCGCGGGTGCGACGACGGACGGGGCCCGGCCGTGAGCGCGGGGCGCTGGTCGGTGCGTGCCCAGTGGGGCACGACGCTGTGGCTCACGGCAGTCTGGGTGCTGCTCTGGGGCGACCTGTCGGTCGCGAACGTGCTCGTCGGGCTCCTGCTCGGGTACCTCGTGACGCACGGGCTGCGGATGACGCCCATCGACTTCCACGGCCGGCTGCGCCCGCTCGGGCTCGCGCACCTCGTCGGGCGGTTCCTGCTCGACCTCGTCCGAGCGTCGTTCGAGGTGAGCATGGTCGCGCTGCGGCCCCGGCACGTGCCGCGCGGCGCCGTCATCGGCGTGCAGCTGCGCAGCCACTCCGACCTCTACCTCACGATGACCGCCGAGCTGTGCTCGCTCGTTCCCGGGTCGCTCGTGGTCGAGGCGCACCGCGTGACCGGGGTGCTCTACCTGCACGTGCTCGACGTCGAGCAGTCGGGCGGCATCGAGGCGGCGCGGCAGGTCGTCCTCGACCAGGAGGCGCGCGTGCTGCGCGCGTTCGCGTCGGACGAGGAGCTCGCGGAGGCGGGGCTGTCGACGCGCGGCGGGCTCCGCGGCGGTACCGCTCCGGGGCCGGACCGGACGACCAGCACGGAGGTGCGCGCATGAACGACGTCGTGGTCGCGGTCTGCGCGGTGCTGCTCCTGACCGGGGCGGTCCTCGCGGTCGTCCGGGCTGAGCGCGGGCCGTCGATCCTCGACCGGACCGTCGCGCTCGACATCGTGCTGACGATCATGATCGCGGGCGGTGCGCTCTACGCGAGCCTCGAGCGGCGCACCGACATCGTGCCGATCCTCGTGGTGCTCTCGCTCGTCGGGTTCGTCGGCTCGGTGACCGTCGCGCGCTTCGCGTCGGTCGAGCCGCCCGGCGAGGGCCGCGTGCGCACGCGCGAGGAGATCGCCGCCGAGGAGTCCGAGCGGCGCCGGCTCGAGGGGGCCGACACCCGGGGACAGCGGCGCGACGTGGGGGAGGCCCGATGACCGGGGAGACGTGGGGCACGGTCGCGGACGTCGTCGCGTCGGTGTGCATGCTCGCGGGGGCGTTCCTCGCGTTCGCGGCCGGCGTCGGGATCGTGCGGTTCCCCGACCTGCTCTCGCGGATGCACGCCGGCACCAAGCCGCAGACGCTCGGGCTCGTGCTCGTGCTCGTCGGCCTCGCGCTGCGGCTCCGCTCGGGCGGCGCGGTGTGGGCGCTCGTCCTCGTGGTGCTGTTCCAGATGCTGACGGCGCCGGTCGCCGCGCACATGGTGGGCCGCGCAGGCTACCGCACCGGGAAGGTCCGCACCGACCTGCTCGTCGTCGACGAGCTCACGCGCGACCAGGCCGACGCGACCGCGTCGCGGGACGCCGCCGTCGCCCAGGGCGCGCTGAGCGCGGCGACGGTGCCCGACAACGTGGACCCGCGCAGCCGCGAGCCGCACGGCGGCGAGCCCGAGCTGTACGGGATGGAGCCGCACCGGGCGGAGCGGGACGGCGAGCGCTAGCCGGGTCGGAGCGGGGCGGGGCGGGGGCCGGAGCCGGGTCGGCCGGGTCAGCCGCGGGGTCCGGTCGGGCGAGCCGCCCGGTCGGGCGAGCCGCCCGGTCAGCCGACCGGCTCGGTCCAGAGGTACAGGCTGAGGTCCTCGCGGTCCGCGACCTTGACCAGCGCCAGCACGTCCGTGAGCACCGAGAGCGCGTTCTCGGGCGTGGTCGCGAGCTCCTCGCTCCCGGCCCAGCGCTCGGCGACCTCACCGATCGCGTCCGGGTCCTCGTGCGTCGCGAGCTCGAGCAGCACCTCGATGAGGAACGGGGGCAGCTCGACGAGGTTGTCGTAGTCGAGGTCGACCTCCTGGCACTCGAGGTCGCCGGTCCCGAAGTGCACGACGTCGCACGCGATCTCCCCGAGCACCTCGAGGTCGAGCGGCGAGATCTCGGTCAGCTCGAGACGCGGCGCGTCCTGCGGGTCGGACCCGCTGTCGAGCGCGGTCGCGTGCGCCAGGGCACGGGCGTGGTCGGAGGCGAAGAGCTCACTCAGGACGGCCATGGCGACAGCGTGCCACGGCTCAGCCGCGCACCGACAGACGGCCCTCGTCGACCCGGTTCGCGAACTTCGCGGTCCCGCGTGTCGCGAGCACCCGCACGAGCGCCACGACGGCACCGGTGATGACCGCCGCGATCGCGACCTCGGCGAAGCGCGCGTCGCCCTCGTCGTCGGCGCTCGGCGGCTCGTGCCCGGCGACCGCCTTCCACGCCGTGTTGACCGCCTTGTGCGCGACCCACGTGGCGGCGAGCGCGGACGCGCCGCCGGTGATCGTCGCGACGGTCGACTTCGTCTTCTTGCTGGCCACGGGGGTCCTCCTGGAGGGCGGCTGAGGGTGGCTGCCAGGCTAACGCGGGGGCGTGCCCGCGTCCTGCGCTGAGGACGCGTCGGCGCAGGTGGGCGGCGTCCGGAGCGCCGGGAAAGCCAGGACGGCAGGAGCGCTGGGAGGGGTTGCGGCGGCCTCGCGCCGAGCCGGTCAGTCCTGCGCGGGGTCGACGAGGCGCGCGGTGCTGTCGCGCACCACGAGGCTCGTCGCGAGGTCCATGCGGGTGCTCACCGAGGCGCCCTCGCGGGCCCGCAGGACGAGGCGCGCGGCCTCCTGGGCCATGTGGCGCAGCGGCTGGTGCACGGTCGTGAGGGCCGGGCTGGACCAGCGCGCGACCGCGACGTCGTCGTAGCCGACCACCGAGAGGTCCTCCGGGACGCGCAGCCCCAGGCGCCGGGCGGCCTCGAGGACGCCGAGCGCCTGCAGGTCGCTGCCGGCGAAGATCGCGGTGGGCCGGCGGTCGGCGGGCAGCGCGAGCAGCTCGGTCGCGATGTCGTGTCCGCCCTGGACGTGGAAGTCCCCGAAGCGCACGAGCGTCGGGTCGACGCCGTGGCCCGCGTTGCTCATGGCCGAGCGGTAGCCGTCGAGGCGCGCGAGCGAGCACATCATGTCCTCGGGCCCGGTGATCATCGCGATGCGGCGGTGGCCGAGCTCGAGCAGGTGGCGCGTCGCGGCGAGGCCGCCCGACCAGTTCGCGGAGCCGACCGAGGGGACGTCGGGGTCGGGGTCGCCGGCCGGGTCGACGACGGCGAAGGGGATCGCGCGCGAGCGCAGCTGGTCCTTCACGGCTGCGGGGAGCGTCGAGAACACGAGCACGACGCCGAGCGGGCGGCGCTGCAGCACGCCCTCGAGCCACTCGGGTCCGGGCGCGTGGCGGGTGCCGCTCTCGGTGAGCACGACGCTCGCGGAGCTCTCGCGCGCGACGTCCTCGACGCCGCGGATGAGCTCCATCGCCCAGATGGTGTCGAGCTCGTGGAAGACGAGCTCGATGAGCGGGGCGGCGCTCGACGGGCTGGTGCGGCGCCGGTAGCCGTGCCGCCCGAGCAGGCCCTCGACGCGCTCGCGGGTGGCCTCGGAGACGTCCGCACGGCCGTTGAGGACCTTCGAGACGGTGGAGATGGAGACGCGGGCCTCGGCCGCGACGGCCGCCAGGGTCACGCGGTCGGCCCGGGCGTCGATGCTCATGGGCCCAGGGTAGCGGCCCGGCCGCTCCACGAACGGGAACTTTCGAGCGCGGACCGATCCTTGACGCTGTTCCGAGGCGCTGGTTACGCTCCGGAAGGTCTGGCAAGTTTCGGCGCGAGTCTCGAAACGTTCGACGGCCGACGCCGGGCCTCTCCCGCTGCTTCCCCTGTGATGCGGAAGCGGTTCGACGCTCCCGCGTCGTACTGTCGGACGTCACGAACTGCTCGCTCCGCAGGGGTCGGTCGCGCCCGGGCACAGGCCCCGCGCACCGGCGGAAAGTAGCGTCATGCACACGAAGCACGAGAGCGGGACCCGCACGTCCACGGCCACACCCCCGCACGCGGAGGTGCCCGTGTGGGCCGACGCGTCGGCGGCGACCGCGGACCGTGTGGAGGCGCTCGTCCGCGAGATGACGCCCCGCGAGAAGGTCGCCCAGCTGGTCGGCGTGTGGGTCGGCGCGTCCGCCGAGGGCGGTGAGGTCGCCCCGCACCAGCACGACATGGAGGAAGGTGTCGACCTCGACGCGCTCCTGCCCGACGGGCTCGGCCAGCTCACGCGGCCGTTCGGCACGGCGCCGGTCGACCCCGCGCTGGGTGCGCTGTCGCTGCTGCGCACCCAGGAGCGCATCCGCTCGTCGAACCGGTTCGGGATCCCCGCCGTCGCGCACGAGGAGTGCCTCGCCGGCTTCGCGGCGTGGGGTGCGACGGCGTACCCCGTGCCCGTCTCGTGGGGCGCGACGTTCGACCCCGACCTCGTGCGCCGCATGGCCGACGCGATCGGGCGCGACATGCGCTCGGTCGGCATCCACCAGGGCCTCGCGCCGGTGCTCGACGTCGTGCGCGACGCGCGCTGGGGCCGGGTCGAGGAGACCGTGGGCGAGGACCCGTACCTCGTGGGCACGATCACGACCGCGTACGTGCAGGGCCTCGAGCGCGCCGGGATCGTCGCGACGCTCAAGCACTTCGCCGGGTACTCCGCGTCGCGCGCGGGCCGCAACCACGCGCCCGTGTCGATGGGTGCCCGCGAGCGCGCCGACGTCGTGCTCCCGCCGTTCGAGATGGCCGTGCGCGAGGGCGGCGTCCGCTCGGTGATGGCCGCCTACACCGACACCGACGGCGTCGCGTCCCACGCCGACCCCGAGCTGCTCACCCGCCTGCTGCGCGACGCGTGGGGCTTCACCGGCACGGTCGTCGCCGACTACTTCGGCGTCGCGTTCCTCAAGCTGCTGCACGGCGTCGCCGGCACGTGGGCGCACTCCGCGGCGCTCGCGCTCGAGGCGGGCGTCGACGTCGAGCTGCCGACCGTCAAGACGTTCGGCGAGCCGCTGCTGACCGCGCTCGAGAAGGGCGAGGTCGACGAGGCGCTCGTCGACCGGGCGCTCCGCCGCGTGCTCGCGCAGAAGATCGAGCTGGGACTGCTCGACGCCGACTGGGACCCGGTGCCCGAGGTGCTGCGCGGGCGCGACCTGACCGACACCGAGGCGCTGCGCGGCACCGTCGACCTGGACCCCGAGGGCAACCGGGAGATCGCCCGCGCGCTCGCCGAGGAGGCGGTCGTGCTGCTGCGCAACGACGGCACGCTCCCGCTCGGGCCGGACGTGCGCAAGGTCGCCGTCGTCGGCCCCACGGCCGAGGACCCGATGGCCGTGCTCGGCTGCTACTCGTTCCCGGCGCACGTCGGCACGCACCACCCCGAGCTCCCGCACGGCATCGCGCTGCCGACCCTCGCGGAGTCGCTGCGCGCGGAGCTGACCGGCGCCGAGGTGTCGGTCGCGCGCGGCTGCGACATCGACACGGACGACGCGTCGGGCTTCGACGAGGCGGTCGCGCTCGCCATGGCGTCCGACGTCGTCGTCGTGGCGGTAGGCGACCGCGCCGGGCTGTTCGGGCGCGGCACGAGCGGCGAGGGCTGCGACGCCGAGACCCTGCGGCTGCCCGGCGTGCAGCAGGACCTCGTCGACGCGCTGCTCGCCACGGGCACCCCGGTCGTCGTCGTGGTGCTCTCGGGCCGCCCGTACGCGCTGGGCGGCGCGACCGGCTCCGCCGCCGGGATCGTGCAGGCGTTCTTCGCCGGTGAGGAGGGCACGCCCGCGATCGCGCGCGTGATCTCCGGTGCCGTCGAGCCGCAGGGGCGGCTCCCGCTGAGCGTCCCGGCCTCGGAGCACCTGCAGCCGACGACGTACCTCGCGCCGCCGCTCGGCCGGCAGAACGGGGTCTCGAACCTCGACCCGACCGCGGCGTTCGCGTTCGGCCACGGCCTGACCTACACGTCGTTCGCGTGGTCGGACGTCGAGCTCGACCGCCCCGACGTCCCCACCGACGGCGCCGCGACGCTCGCGTTCACGCTGCGCAACGACGGGCCGCGGACCGGCACCGAGGTCGTCCAGGTCTACCTGCACGACCCCGTCGCGACGGTGGTCCGCCCGGTCCAGCGGCTCGTCGGGTACGGGCGCGTGGTGCTCGCTGCGGGGGAGGAGACGCGCGTGCACGTGCGCGTCCCCGCCGACGTCGCCGCCTACACCGGGCGCGACGGCCGCCGGGTCGTCGAGCCCGGTGAGCTCGAGGTCCGGCTCGGGGCGTCCAGCGCCGACACCCGCCTGACCGCGACCGTGACGCTCACGGGCGCCGAGCGCGCCGTCGACCACACGCGCGAGCTGCACGCGACGGTGGCGTTCGGCGAGGTCTGAGGCCCGGGGCGGGACGTCCGCGTCGGCCCGGGACCCGCGCGACGGGTCCTGGGCCGACGTGCGTCCGGCGCGGTCAGCCCGTGATCGCGGTGGCGAAGCCGTCGAGCAGCCCGGCCCAGCCGTCGGGTGCCCCGAGCGACGCGCGCATCTCGGACGCCTGGTCCCCGTAGGCGTCGAGGCCGCGGTGCTCGAAGTCGACGCGCGTCGCCGCGGCACCGTCGGGCCCCGTCTCGGGCGTGAACCGGACCTCGATCTCGGTGACGAGCGAGGCGTCGAAGGCCCAGTCCGCGCCGACCTGCCAGGCCAGGACCACGCGCCCGGGCGGCTCCCAGGCGATCACGTGACCCCACTCGCACTCGGTGCCGGCGGCGTCGCGCTCGAACCAGCGGCCGCCCTCGCGCGGCTCGACGACGACGTCGACGAGGGGCTGCTCGCCCAGGTGGTAGTCGGCCTTCCACCAGCGCGCCATGCCCGCGGTGAACACGTCGAACGCGCGCTCGGGCGGCGCGGCGACGGTGAGGGTGCGGACGATCGGCTCGGTGGTGCTCGAGCTGCTGGTGCTGGTGCTGACCTGCTCCTCGGTGCTCATGGTCACTCCTCGGGTGCGGCGGGGTCGTGCTCGACGGCACGGGCGAAGGCGGCGAGCTGGTCGTCCCAGAACCGGTCCAGGTACGTGCGCAGCGCCGCGAGGCCGCGGGTGTCCAGCCGGTAGACGCGCTGGGTCCCGACGGCGGTGTCGGTGACGAGGCCGGCGTCCTTGAGCACGCGCAGGTGCTGCGAGACGGCGGGACGGCTCACCGGCAGGCGGGCGGCGAGCTCGCCGACGGCGTGCGGCCGCTCCGCGACGAGCTCGAACACGCCGCGCCGCGTGGGATCGGCGAGGGCGTCGAGCACACCTCCGTAAGTCGTCACGAACGGTAAGTTACGGCTGACGGATGCGCGGCGTCAACGCCCGGCCTCGATCCGGGTGAACTCGGGCCGGTGGTCGGGGTGTGCCGGGTGACCTCGCCCACACGGCGGCCGACGGGCCTCGGGCGTGCGGTACAACGTGACGCGTGACGACTCGGACCACCCCGCCCGACCTCGACGACGGCCCCGTCGCGCCTGACCCGCCCGCCGCCGGTGAGGCGTCCCGGGCGCCCGAGCGCCGTGCCGTGCGCGACGCGCCCGGCGCCCTCGACTGGCCCGACGAGCCCCGCCGCCCCGACGACGCCGACTGGCGGCCGCTCTCCCGCGCCGAGCGGCGCACCGCGTGGTGGGACCGCGCGGTCGCGAGCGTCGGGCTCGCCGCGCTCGGGCTCTGCCTCGGCGCGCTCGTCCTCACGGTCGCCGACCTCGGTCCGCGCGACGTCGCCCGCGACCTGGCCGCGACCGGCGTCCGCGCCCAGGTCCAGCGGATCGCGGTGCGGCCCGCCGAGGAGCCGGGCGGCCGGCTCGCTGTGACGTTCGAGGCGGGCGGCGCGACGGTCGTCGCGAACGCCGTCGGCTCGGGGACCGACCGGGCCGACGAGGACGCGGCGACGATGGTCGTGCTGCACGACCCCGACGACCCGACCCGCGTGATGCTCGCGGAGGACGTGCGCCACCTCGCCGACGACGCGCTCCGGGACGGGCTGGCGACCGCCGCGCTCCTCGCCGCCGTGGCCGCAGGCGTCGCCGGCCTGCGGGTCGCGCGCGCGGCGCGGGCCCGTCGGCGCGGGGGCCACCTGCGCGCCGTCGAACCGGGCGCGGTCGCGGCCGTCCTCGTCGTCGCCACCACCGTCTCGGGTGTCGTCGTCGCCGGTGAGCACGTGCCCGCGGTGTGGAGCTGGCTCGGGTTCCCGCTGTCCCTCACGGTCACCGTGGTCGCCGTCCGGCTGGGTGTTAGGGTCGCGCTGAACGACAGGGGAGCGCCTCGGCCCACCCGCCCGTGACCGGCCACCACCGGCCCCCGGGCGGCCCGGGTCCCGGCGCTGAGAGTGCGGTCCGCCGCAGACCCTCGAACCTGATCCGGCTCGCACCGGCGTAGGGAGTCGGGCTTCTCAGTCCTCGCCGTCGCCGTGCCGCACGGCCGCCCCCGGGCAGCCGGACCGGGCCGGTGCGGCGACGACCCCCTCCTGCATCCCATGAGGAGGAGCACCACGCATGGCACGCACCACCCCGCGCACCCGGTTCGCCGCCGGAGCGCTCACCGTCCTCGCCCTCGCCGGCTGCTCCACGATCGGTGCGAACGACGGGTCCGACGGCGCCACCGGTGACGCGACCGGCGCGGCCGGCGCCACCGTCACGCTCGTCACGCACGACTCCTTCGCGCTGAGCGACGGCATCCTCGCGCAGTTCGAGGAGGAGACCGGGCTCACCGTGAAGCAGGTCGCCCCCGGCGACGGCGGCGCGCTCGTCAACCAGCTCGTGCTGACCAAGGAGAACCCGCTCGGCGACCTCGTCTACGGCATCGACACGACGTTCGCGTCGCGCGCGATCGACGAGGGCGTCCTGCAGCCGTACAGCTCGGGCGCACCGGCCGCCGCCGACGCCGCCCAGCACGCCGTGCCGGACGACGACGAGGGGCTCCTCACCGCGATCGACCTCGGCGACGTCTGCCTCAACGTCGACCACGCGTGGTTCGCCGAGCGCGGCGTCCCGGAGCCCGTGACGCTCGAGGACCTCACGAGGCCCGAGTACAAGGACCTGCTCGTCGTGACCAACCCCGCGACGTCCTCGCCCGGGCTCGCGTTCCTCGTCGGGACCGCCGCCCGGTTCGGGTCCGTGCAGTACAAGGACTACTGGGCGAAGCTCCGGGACAACGGCGTCAAGGTCGCCGAGGGCTGGTCCGACGCGTACTACACCGACTTCTCGGGGGCCGACGGCAAGGGCCCGCGCCCGATCGTCCTGTCCTACGCGTCCTCCCCGCCGTCCACCGTCCCCGAGGGCGCCGACGAGCCGACGACGGGCGCGCTGCTCGAGACGTGCACGCGCCAGGTCGAGTACGCCGGTGTGCTCGCGGGCGCCGAGAACGTCGAGGGAGCCCAGCGCCTGCTCGACTTCCTGCTCTCCGACGCCGTCCAGGCCGACATCCCCGGGTCGATGTACATGTACCCGGTGAGCTCGGCGGTCGACCTCCCCGAGGAGTGGGAGAGGTGGGCCCCGCTCGCGACCGACCCCGCGCCGATCCACCCGAAGGACATCGAGGCGAACCGCGAGACGTGGATCGCCGAGTGGACGGAGATCGTGATCGGCTGATGCTCCACCCTGGCCGCGACCACCACCGCACCCGACGGAGCCGGCTGCCCGCCGGGTCCTCGGCGCTGTGGGTGCTCGCGGCCGGGCTGCCGCTCGCGTTCCTCGCCGTCTTCTTCGCGTGGCCCGTCGCGACGCTCGTCGCGCGCGGGTTCGTGGCCGACGGCGCGCTCGACCTCGGCGGGTTCGCCGACGTGTTCTCGCGGCCCCGCACGTGGCGGATCCTCGGGCTCACGCTCGCGCAGGCGGGCGTCGCGACGGCGCTCGCGGTGGTGCTCGGTGTCCCCGGCGCGTACGTGCTGTTCCGGTGCCGGTTCCCCGGGCGCGGTGCGCTGCGCGCCTTCGTGAGCGTGCCGTTCGTGCTGCCGACCGTCGTCGTCGGCGTCGCGTTCCGCGCGGTGCTGGCCGAGGGCGGGCCGCTCGGGGCGCTGCACCTCGACGGCACGTTCGCGGCGATCGTCGCCGCGCTCGTGTTCTTCAACTACACCGTCGTGGTGCGGACCGTCGGCGGGCTGTGGGAGCACCTCGACCCGCGCGCCGAGCAGGCCGCCCGCGCCCTCGGGGCCTCACCGGTGCGGGCGTTCGTCGAGGTCACCCTGCCCGCGCTCGGGCCCGCGATCGCCTCCGCCGCGTCGCTCGTGTTCCTGTTCTGCTCGACGGCGTTCGGGACGGTCCTCGTGCTCGGCGGCCTGCGCTACGGGACCATCGAGACCGAGATCTGGGTCCAGACCACGCAGTTCCTCGACCTGCGCGCCGCGTCGGTGCTCTCCGTCGTCCAGCTCGTCGTCGTCGCGGCGGCGCTCACGCTCGCCGCCCGGGCCCGCCGGCGCCAGGAGCGCGCGCTGCACCTGACCGCGACGGCCGGCTCGGCGCACCCGCTGCGGCTCGGGCGTGGGCACGGCGTCGACACCGCGGCCGCCGCCGTCACGGCGCTCGTGCTCGTGGGGCTCGCGCTGCCCCTGGTGACGCTCGTGGTGCGCTCGCTGCGCACGCCCACCGGCTGGGGGCTCGGCAACTACGTGGCGCTCGGCACGACCGGCGACAGCACAGGCGGCGGGAGCCCGCTCAGCGTCACCGTGTGGGATGCGGCGCTCACCTCGCTGCGCACCGCGACCGACGCGACGGTGATCGCGCTCGTCGTCGGCGGGCTCGTCGCGCTCGTCGTGTCCCGACGCCCGGGCGCCCGCACCGCCCGGCGGACCGTCTCGGTGCTGGACGCGCTGTTCATGCTCCCGCTCGGGGTCTCCGCCGTGACGGTGGGCTTCGGGTTCCTGCTCACGCTCGACCGGCCCCTCGGGCTGCCCGTCGACCTGCGCACGAGCGGGCTGCTCGTGCCGATCGCCCAGGCGGTCGTCGCCGTGCCGCTCGTCGTGCGGACCGTGCTGCCGGTGCTGCGCGCGATCGACCCGCGGCTGCGCGAGGCCGCCGCGACGCTCGGCGCCGGGCCGGGCCGGGTCCTGCGCGCGGTCGACCTGCCCATCGCCGCGCGTGCGCTCGGGCTCGCCGTCGGGTTCGCGTTCGCCGTGTCGCTCGGGGAGTTCGGTGCGACGTCGTTCCTCGCCCGCCCCGACCAGCCGACGCTGCCCGTCGTCGTCTACCGGCTGATCGGGCGCCCGGGGGAGCAGAACTACGGCATGGCGCTCGCGGCGTCGGTGCTGCTCGCGCTGCTGACCGCGGGGATCATGGCGCTCGCGGAACGGCTGCGCGGGTCGGTCCGGGGAGGGGAGCTGTGAGCGGCGGGCTGCGCGTCGACGGGCTGGTCGTGCGCTACGGGTCGGGCGACGGGGCCACCGTCGCGGTCGACGGCGTGACCCTCGGCGTCGCGCCCGGGGAGGTCGTCGCGCTGCTCGGGCCGTCGGGCTGCGGCAAGTCCTCGCTGCTGCGCGCGGTCGCCGGGCTCGAGCCCGCCGCCGCCGGGACGGTCACCTGGGACGGTGCCGACCTGACGGGCGTGCCCGTGCACCGGCGCGGGTTCGGCCTGATGTTCCAGGACGGCCAGCTCTTCCCGCACCGGGACGTCGGCGGGAACGTCGAGTTCGGGCTGCGGATGGCGCGCGCCCCCCGCACCGAGCGGGACGCCCGCGTGCGCGAGCTGCTCGCCGTCGTCGGGCTCGCGGGGTACGAGCGGCGGGCCGTGGCGACTCTCTCGGGCGGCGAGCAGCAGCGCGTCGCCCTTGCGCGCGCACTCGCCCCGCGGCCCCGGCTGCTGCTGCTCGACGAGCCGCTCTCCGCACTGGACCGCGCGCTGCGCGAGCGCCTCGCGGACGACCTGCGCACCGCCCTGACCGCGACGGGCACCACCGCGCTGCTCGTGACGCACGACCACGACGAGGCGTTCGCCGTCGCGGACCGCGTCGCCGTGATGGACGCGGGCCGCCTGCTCCAGGTCGCGCCGCCCGCCGAGCTGTGGCGGCGGCCCGCGAGCCGTCGCGTCGCGGAGTTCCTCGGCTACGAGGCGTTCGTCGCGCTCGACGACCCGGCGGCGGCGCCGCTGCGGACAGCGCTCCTGGCGGCCGGGCGCGGCCCGGCCGACCCGTCGACCTGGGCGTCCGACGTCGCGGCGCTCGTCGAGGGTGCGTTCGTCGTCGCCCCGCACGAGGAGGACAGCACCGCTATCGGGACCGTCGTCGGTGTCGCCTTCCGGCGCGGGCGCGCCGAGTACGCCGTCGACGTCCCGGATCTCGGCCGGGTCACCGTGCTCGCCCCCGCGGGCTCGGCTGCCGCTCCGGGGACGGTGCTCGCGCTCGCGGTCGACCCGGACGGCGTCGCGGTCCTCACCCGCTGAGAAGGCCTGGGCCGGGGGATGCGTCAAGCGGCTCGGTGCGCTGGTCGGCGGCCCGCGCTACGGTCGGAGGAGCCCGCCGACTCGACGAGGAGTGCGTGATGACGACCATGCGCCTGGAGCACCGCCAGATCGTGTCCATCGACATCAAGGCCGACGCGGCCACCGTCTGGGAGCACCTCCGCGAGCCCGCGAAGGTGCGCCGCTGGTTCGGCTGGGACTACGACGGGCTCGACGCCGAGATCCGGCAGATCTTCGTCGACGAGGCGCGCGCCGCCGAGACGAGCGCCGTCGACGAGCCGGCCCAGCCGGTGCGCAGCCTCACCTGGAAGCACGGCGACCTCATCACGGTGACGCCCGTCGACGAGGGGCGCAGCCACCTGACGATCGCCCGCCAGCACGACGGGCTGCACCGCTACGACGGCGTGCGCGACGAGATGGACGAGGGCTGGATCGCGTTCGCCCAGCAGCTCCGGTTCGCGCTCGAGCGGCACCCCGGGCAGGACCGCCGCACGCTGCGCGCCGAGGAGCTCGACGCGGGCGGCCCCCAGGACCGCCTGCTCGACCGCGCCGGGCTGCACGGGGTGCGGGGCATCCCGCTCGGGGGCCACGTCGAGGCGCGTCGCCCCGACGGGTCCCCGCTCGGCGGGACGCTGTGGCACCGCACCGAGTTCCAGGTGGGGATCCAGCTCCACGGGCTCACGGAGGCGCTGCTCGTGATCGAGGAGACGCCCGCGGCGAGCCGCCCGCCGCACGGCCTCGTCACGGCGACGCTGTCGCTGTACGGCGCCGACGACGCGCTCGTCGCGGAGGTCGAGCGCCGCTGGTCGACGTGGTGGGGCGCCCGCCGGGGCTAGCCCGGCAGGTCGGTGGCCGCGCACGCGTCCGGTCCGCACGCGGTCACAGGTCAGACCAGCTTCGCCTGCCACTCGCCGGAGCCGCCGGCCGGGTGGAACCCGAGCGCGACGTTGATCGAGAGCATGAACGAGTTCTCCTCGGCGTTCCACGTGCCGACGCGCCGCGCCTCCGGCTGCTCCACGGCGAGGCGCTCGAGGTTCGCGGTCTTGACGAGCATCCCGAGGCGTCGCCCGCGGTGCTCCTTGAGCACGAGCGTGTCCTCCTGGTTGACGTACTCCCGGTTCCAGCCCGAGGAGCCGAACGAGGTGTACGCGGCGAGCGTGTGCGTCGGCACGTGCTCGGCGGCGGCGACGCGGAACTCCATGCCGCGCTCGGCGAAGTCCTGCTCGTAGACGCGGATGCGCTCGGCGTCCCACGCGTCCTCCTCGAGGTCGAGCCCGCCCGCCGGGGCGTCGGTGCTCATGCGCGTGTTGAGGACGGCGAACTCGTCGACCCACTCGTCGGGGCACCGGGCGCCCCACGTGACGACGCGGTACTCCTCGCCGGCCGCCGCCTCCGCCGCGGCGCGGTGCTCCGCGAGGAACGCCGGGTCGACCGGCACGTCGAGCACCGAGTACCGGGCGACCTGCTCGAGCGCGAACCCGCGCGCGACCGCGAACCGGACCCCCGGGTCGTCGGCGCGGACGCGGCCGGTGCCGGTCGACGGCACGAGCGTGCCCGGGCCCTCGTCGGGCTCGGTGCGCTGGTCCGTCGACGTCTGGAGGGTCGTGCGGCCCGCGGCGGTCGCGACCTCGACGACCGCGTCGTACAGCGCCGAGCCGATCCCCCGGCCGCGGGAGCCGGGCCGCACCGACACGAAGAAGATGGCCAGATGGAGGTTGTCGGCGAGGGGCAGGTTGAGGATCGCGGTGCCGAGGACGCGCGCAGGGTCGCCCGGATCGGTGTCGTCCCCGGTGACCGCGACGAGGCGCACGCGTCGCACGTACTCCTGGTGACGCATCGCCGTGAGGATCTCGTGCGGGCTGCGCGCGTGGTCGAGGGTGCCCCACGAGTCGCGCATGGACTCGCGATCGGCCTCGACCGACCCGTGCAGCAGCCACGCCTCCGGTGCGTCGAGGGAAGCCGGGACGGGGACCTCGCGGATGCTCCAGTCGCTCATGCCGTCAGGGAACCACCGGCGGTTCGCCGGGGTCCACGCAATTGCGGGCCGCCCGGTCCGGGCTGCCCGTCGGGGCGGCCGGACGGGCAGCGCGCCGCGCGGGACGGGCTTCCTGTCCGGTCACGCCTCGGTCGCGGCGAGCCGGCCCTCGAGGTGGCGGCGCTCGACCGGGTTGTGCACGAGACCCAGCGCCGCGCGGAACGACGCGGCGGCCTCGGCGGGGCGGCCGGCGCGGGCGAGGAGCTCCGCGCGGACCGACGGCACGCGGTGGTGCGACGGCAGGGCGGCGTCGAGCCCGTCGAGCAGCGCGAGCCCCGCCTCGGGCCCCTCGGTCTCCGCGACGGCGACCGCCCGCGCGAGGCGGACGACGGGCGACCCCGTGAGTTCCTCGAGCCGTCCGTACAGGTCGGCCACGACGCCCCACCGGGTCGCGTCCGCGGTCGGCGCGGTCGCGTGCTCGGCGGCGACGAGGGCCTGGAGGCGGTACTCCTCGGCCTGCCCGACGCCGGGCGGGACGCTGCGCAGCACCGCGAGGCCCTCGGCGATCTCGTCGGCGTGCCACCGGCTGCGGTCCTGGTCGGGGAGCAGGACGAGCGCACCCGCGTCGTCGAGCCGGGCGTCGCGGCGCGAGTGCTGGAGCAGGAGCAGCGCGAGCAGCGCCCGGACGACGGGACGGCCGGGCAGGAGCCCGTCGAGCACCCGCACGAGCCGGATCGCCTCGTCGCCGAGCGCGGTCCGCAGCGGGTCCGGCTCGTCCGTCGGGTGGTACGCCGCCGTGAACACGAGGTAGAGCACCGTCGCGACGACGTCGAGGCGCTCGTCGAGCCGCTCCGGCGGCGGCGTCGCGAACGGGATGCCCGACGCGGCGAGCCGCTTCTTCGCGCGCGTGAGCCGGGCCGCCATCGTCGGCTCCTGCACCAGCAGCAGCCGGGCGATCTCGGCGGTCGCGAGCCCGGCGACGAAGCGCAGGGTCAGTGCGACGCGCGCCTCGGGGGCCAGCGCCGGGTGGCAGCACGCGAACACGAGCCGGAGCCTGTCGTCGCTCACGTGCGCCCCCGGGTCGGTCGCCTCCACGGCGAGCGCGCGCGTGCGCTCGTCGACCACCATGAGCGGCTCCTTGCGCCGGTGCACCGCCTCGGCGCGGAGCCGGTCGAGCACCCGGCGCCGGGCCGCGGTGAGCAGCCAGGCGCCGGGCGAGGACGGCACCCCGTCGGCCGGCCAGCGGCGCGCCGCGGCGACGAACGCGTCGGCGAGCGCGTCCTCCGCGAGGTCGGGCCGCCCGAACTGACCGATGAGCAGCCCGAGGACGGGCGACCAGTGCGCGCGCCACGCACGGTCGACCGCGTCCGCCGCGTCCGCGGGCTCGGTGGCCGCGGCTCCCGTCGTCCGTGCCGGTCCGGCCACGTCGGCGAGGCCCGCCGTGCCGGCCCGTCCCGCGTCGCCCGGCGGCGGCGTGCTCGCCGCAGCCGCACGCGCGGGATCGGGGCCGTCGGTCACCGCGGCGTCACAGTTCGATCGTCGGGCGGATCTCGATCGTGTACTCGGGGAGCAGCCGCACCAGCTCGCTCACCACGTCGAGGTCCGGCGCGTCGACCAGGTAGAAGCCGCCGAGCTGCTCGGCCGTCTCCGCGAACGGGCCGTCGGTCACGGTCACGTCGTCACCGCGCCGCCGGATCGTCGTCGCGGCGTCGACCGACGCGAGCCCCTCGCCCCCGGCGATCGTGCAGCCGTGCGCGGCGACCGCCGCCGAGAACGCGTCGTGCTGCCGGAACACCTCGGCGCGCCCGTCCGCGTCGAGAGCCGCCCAGGCGCGCTCGTCCTCGTAGAGCAGCACGAGGAACCTCATGCGTCCGCCGTCGCGCGCGCCGCGACCTCGGCCGCCGTCGCGTCGGCCTCGCCGCCCGTGACGACGGGCCGGATCTCGACCGTGCCGTCCTCGGGCCCGAGCAGCAGCTCCGCAGCGAGCCGTGCGAGGTCGCGGACGTCGTCCGTCGCGATCTGGTAGTACCCGCCGAGCTGCTCGACCGTCTCGAGGAACGGGCCGTCCGTCACGACCGGGGACCCCTCCGCGCCGGTGACGCGCACGAGCAGCGACGTCGCCGCCGGGGCCAGCTCGGCACCGCCCGTGACGGTGTGACCGCGCTCCGCGCAGAGCTCCATGAACCGGCCGTGCGCCGCGTACGCCGCGGCGCGCGCGGCCTCGTCGGCCTCCGCCCACACCCGCTCGTCGCCGTGCAGCAGCACCACGTACTCCTGAGCCATGATCGGTCTCCCTCGCGTCCGCGGGTGCACGGTGGGCACCCGTCACCAGCATGACGGGCGAGCTCCCGCGGGATCGACAGCTCGGCGGTGCGGATCTCACGGCGAGTGCCGAGAGCTGCTGCCGGCCCGCGCGCGGTCAGCCGCGCAGCGAGCGGGCGAACGTCCGCATCCGCTGCGCGTCGCCCGGGAACCACGAGGACCACAGCGGCGTGAGCGGGTGCCAGACCGCGGCGTGCCCGGTCGTGCTCGTGAGCTCCGGCCGGCCGCCCATCACGGCGGCGAAGGCGAGGCACAGCGTCGGCGCCCAGCCCGACCGGTAGGCGCGGGTCGTCGCGGCGGCCGGGGCGTCGAGCAGCGTCGGCTCGAGGTCCGTGAGCTCGGCGACCGCGCGCAGCGCCGCCTCGCGCGGGGCCTCGCCGGGCTCGACCGCGCCGCCCGGGGGGACGAGCCCGCGCCACGGGTGCTCGACGAGCACGACGTGCGTGAGCGTCCGGTCGTACACCCAGACCTCGGCGTGCAGCGCGGGCCGCTCGCGCAGGAAGGACGTGCCCGGCGGGCGCGGTGCCGGCGCGGCGTCGCCGTCCGCGGCCGGGTCGGCGCCGGCGCGCGGGGAGGACGTCACGCGGGTCTCGGGCGAGCCGGGGTCGCGGGCAGGGCCGGTGCTCTCCGTGCCGGTGCCGGTGACGCGCGGCGTCGGACGGGGGCGGGGGGTCAGGGTCTTCGACGCGCTCACGGGCTCCCTGTCGGTCAGGTCGGTCGTGCGGATCGGTCGTGCCGCCCGGCGCAGCGCTCCCCTCGCGGCGGCCCGGCGCGACGACCCTAGGCCATCCCCGTGACGGTCGGGCACATCTCACCCGCCGCGTCGGCGCTGTCCGGTTCGGGCGGGTCTATCCTGAAATGCTCACGGACATCGCTCCGGTGCCCGTACGACGAGGAGGTCGTGCGATGAGGCGGACATCCGTTCTCGCGATCCTGCTGCTGGTCGGCTCGTTCCTGCTGGTCCCGGCGTCGCCGGCCGGGGCCGCGCCCTACTGCGGCATCCGCTGGGGCTCGCTCACGAAGTCGGTGCTCAACTTGTCGCCCGCGACCGTCTCCGACGTCCGCACCGGGCGGCACACGTGCTACGACCGGCTCGTCGTCGACGTCTCGGGCGCGAGCGGCGGCTACCACGTCGGGTACGTCGACGAGGTCCGCGAGGACGGCTCGGGGCACGTCGTCCCGACGCGCGGCGGTGCCTCGCTGCAGATCACGCTGGGGAACCCGTCCTACGACGACTACGGCAACGTGACGTACGCCCCGGCGAACCCGTCCGAGGTCCGTGACGTCACGGGCTACCAGACGTTCCGCCAGGTGGTCTGGGCCGGGACGTTCGAGGGGCACACGAGCCTCGGGCTCGGCGTCCGTGCGCGGCTGCCGTTCCGGGCGTTCGAGCTCGCGGGGCCGGGGTCCGGGTCGCGGATCGTGGTGGACGTCGCGCACCGGTGGTGACGGTCGCGCACCGGTGATGAGCGTCGCGCGCGGGCGGTGACGCCGTCGGCCCAGCCGCCTGCGGCGCGCCGCGCCCGCGCGCCGCAGGTCCGCGGCGAGGCGGTCCTGCGGCGGCCGGGCGTGTCGGTGGCCGCCGCTAGCGTCGGGCGCGTCCGACGACGGTGCGGCCGGTGCGAGACGCATCCCGCGGGCGGCGCCTGGTGACGCGGACGGCGACGCAGGGGAGCGTGACTCATGCGGTTCGGGTTCGTGGGGAGCTTCGGCTCGGTGGCGCAGACGCTCGCGCTCGCGCAGGAGGCCGCGGCGCACGGCTGGGACGGGTTCTTCACGTGGGACGGCATCAGCGTCGGGGAGCTCGACACCTGGGACCCCTGGACGCTGCTCGGCGCTCTCGCCGTGAGCACCGAGCGGATCCGGCTCGGGGCGATGATCTTCCCGCTCGCCCGGCGCCGGCCCTGGAAGGTCGCGCGCGAGTCGGTGACGGTCGACCACCTCTCGGGCGGGCGCCTCGTGCTGCCGGTCGGGCTGGGAGCGGTCGACGACGGCGGGTTCGCACGCGTCAGCGGTGAGGCGACGACCGCACGGGGACGCGCCGAGCGGCTCGACGACGCGCTCGCGATCCTCGAGCGCGCGTGGAGCGGCGAGCGGTTCTCCTACGCCGGCACCCACCACACCGTGACCGACCTCGTGTTCCGTCCGCAGCCCGTGCAGCGCCCGCGCATCCCCGTGTGGGTGGTCGGCGCGTGGCCGAGCGAGCGGTCCATGGGACGGGCGGCGCGGTGGGACGGCGTGATCCCCCAGGGCCGGACCGGCCCCGTGACCCCGGACGACGTGCGCGCGCTCGTCGCCTGGGTGGCCGAGCGGCGGTCGGCGCTCGCGGCGGCCGAGCCCGAGCGGTTCCTCGGGGACGTCGACGTGGTCGTCGAGGGGGTGCTCCCGGACGGGCCCGCCGCCGCCGCGGCGCACGCACGCGCCTACGCCGACGCCGGCGCGACGTGGTGGGTCGAGTCGCGGTGGGACGGCGAGCGCGACACCCCGGAGGCGCTGCTCGACCGGGTCCGGCAGGGACCGCCGCGGCTCTGAGCGGGCCGCGGAGCGGTCAGCGCGTCGAGGGGTCGACCCCTCGGTCGCCGATCCTCACGGACTGCACCGAGACACCGTCGGTGCCGCCGACGGCGAACAGGACTCCCCCGTCCGGGTCGACCTGGAGGAGCCGTGGCGAGAGGTCGCCCACCGACCCCACGTGCTCGATCTCTCCGTCGTGCGCGATCCGGGCGACCTCGCCGTCGCGGACCGCGTAGGGCCGACGAGCGCTGTCGAACCCGACCGGATGGACCAGCCAGGCGTAGTGCTCGGGGCCGGTCAGGACGGTCCGGTGGACCGTTCCGTCGCGGTCGAGCTGCTCGACACCGCGGTGCCCGCCGGCGAAGTCGGTGAACACCGCGCACAGGACGCCGTCGACGAGGAACGGCTCGCCCGCGTCGGGGCTGCGGAGCAGGGTCCGGACCGGGTCCCCGGTGGCCGGCTCCCACTCGTACACCGCCGGGCCGTGCCGTTCGGACGTGAACACCTGCCGACCGTCCGTCAGGAGCTTCCCGAAGTCGCCCTCACGCTGCCAGGCCAGCGCCGCCCCGTCGTACCAGCGCAGCCGGGTCCCGCCGTCGACCCGGTCGAGGAGGCCGTACCTCCCGGCGTCCACGACGGCGAGGTCGAGCAGCGGCCCGCAGTCGCCGGGCAGCTCGATGACGCCGGGTGGTGCGCAGCGCACGACCCGTTCGGCCCCGTTGGTGACCCACAGCTCGCCGGCGCCGTCCCGTCGCACGTGGACCGGGGCGGGCACCAGGCGGACGTCCTCGGCCAGCACCCAGCCCGACCGGGGCGTCTGCTCCAGGCGCTGCGGGAGGCCGGTCGGCTCGGCCGACCAAGGCACGGTCGCGAGGGTCGTGGGTGCTACCACCGCGGGCTCCAGAACGTGACCGGCTTGCCCGCGCCGTTCTTCAGCAGGTCCTCGATCGTGGTGGTCTCGATCTTCAGGTTGTTGTGCGGCGGACCCCAGTGGCTGATGATCTCGACCTGACCTCCGACCAGACGTCCCGTGGCGAGGGACACGTGTCCCGCTGCGTCCTGGAAGATGACGACGTCTCCCCGCAAGGGTCTCGGCGAGCCGGGCTTCGCCGGATCGTAGACGTACTCGGTGCCTGCGCGGAGCTCGGCCTCGACGGTCTCCGGGAACGCGTACCCGCCTCGGGCCTTGTCGGCCGCCTGACCCTTGGTGTAGATCTCGCGCATCCGGGCCTCGGTGAGCTGTCCGGCCCGGAACGCCGAGAACATCACCATCTCCCAGCAGTTCCCCTTGGCCGTCTTCACGGCGGGGACCGAGCCGCCGCCCAGCATCCACCGCATGAAGTCGCTGCCCGACGTCGTCGGCCCCTGGACGTCCGCAGGGCTCAGGCCGACCCACTCCCCGGACCCGACGGCGCCCTCGGCCGTGCCCGCCACCTTCGACCGGGCCTGTGCCGTGCGCAGCCAGCCGTCGAGGTCGTGCGGGCCGAACATCGTTCCTGGGGGCAGCTGGTCTAGGTAGCGCAGCAGCAGCCGCAGCGCCAGCCGTGCGTCGTCGGGGCTGACCTTCTTGGCGGGCGTGCTCGACGCGATGTAGGCCTTGAACTCGTCGGTGGCGTCCAGCTGGGCGTCGGTCACCTGCGACGGATCCGTCTTCATGTGGTCGGCGACGGCGGCCCGCTGGAGCTGCAGGAGCTGCAGTCCGCCACGGCTCGCACCTCGCTGCAGGAGCGCCGACGTCGCAAGGTTTCCCGCTGTGCGTTGCAGCGCCAGGATCCCGGTCGCCCGTGCGGTCGGGGCGAGCGCGCCGGAGGGCCGGACCCGTCGTGCGGGCGCTCCCGGGGGCTGTCGCCGCTCGTCGGCTGAGCTCTCACGCGCGGAGCTGGACCGACCCATCGCCGTCGCCCCCTCGCGCCGCGTCAGTGCGAACCTACTCGCGGACGAGCCGCGGGACCACGGTCGAGATACCGCAGGGCCGCGTCCGGCTCGGCCGACCGCGCACCGGCACGGCCGCCTCACGCTGCGGCTGGTCCCGGCGTGGACGGGGAGCGCCGCGCCCCGCTCGGGCGGGCGCGGGTGAGATCCACCCGGTCGCGTATCAGCCTGGCGGTCGTCCCCTCATGTACCGGTGCTGCCGCGAGGGCGGCGGCCGGACGCCGCGCGCCCAGGTGGTCCGGCGTGATTCACCCGGGGCGGCCGAGGGCCGGACGGCGTGTCGCGCGACCGGTGCGTCGGCATCCTTCAACTTCCCCGGCCGAGCGCCGATGAATTGAAGCATCAAGCAGACAGTGCGGCGCGGCTCTTCCGGGGCCTGAGCGCCTCGGACGCAGTGGGGGCAGACATGACGAACGGAACCATGGTCGAGCCGGGCCGGACCGCAGCGGGCGTGCAGATGCTGACGCCGCGCGAGCGGGTCGTCCTCGCCGAGCTCGCGGAGGACGTGACGCTCGAGGAGATCGCCTCGCGGCTCTGGGTCAGCCGGAACACGGTCAAGTCCCAGCTCCGAACCGCCTACCGCAAGATCGGCGTCTCCACGCGCGCCGAGGCCGTCGCCTGGGTCGAGGCCTCCGGCCTGCGCTGAGCCGTCGTCTCCGGGTGTCTCCCGGGGTGCCCCGGGCGCCCCGGCTCTGGGGTATCACCGGCGCCCGGCGCCCTGCTCCTTGGTGAACCGCCGACCCACGGCATGAGACGGACATGCCGCTCACCCGCGGCTACGGCGTCGTCGTCGGCACCCGGCACAGCGACGACCGGGGCCCGGTCGGCGACCACTGCCCGTACTCCACGGCAACCTGCGCGTGGCGACGCCCCCGGGGGTGTGCCGATGCGCCATCGACGTCGACAGCACGTCCGTGCCGATCGGCATCTGGCAGGACGGCGCGACGGGCGTGCGCCGGGGCGACGGCGCCACGCGGTGTTCTGCACGACGTTCTCGACCCAGTCGGACGCGACCGACGACCTGGGACGCCGGCCTCCTGACGGGCAGCGCCGCTGACGGGGCCCGGTCGCGGTCGGGTCGCAGCGGCGATCCGGCCGCAGGCCTGATCCGGCCGAGGCCCTCCCGAGGAACTCGTCCGCCTCGACCTGTCCATCCGCGGCCTCCCCGTTCGTCGACCCCGTGTCGGCCGAACCGCACCGCAAGGTGCGAGGCGCCCTGTGCAAGGGCGCCGGCGACCGACCTGGGCAGGACGGTCGCCCGGAAGACTTGACCGGTACAGACGACGCCGCTACTTTAGCGGTACAGAATCGTCCGGAGGAGATCGCCATGATGGAGAGCCCGCAGCTCGCCCTGCTCCTGTCCCGCAGGGCCACCCTGCACGAGTCCCGCAGCGCCCGGCCCGACGCGCCCGTCGTCGAGCCGCGCCCGCAGCGCGAGCGCCCGCACGTCGCCCGGCGCACGCGCGGCGCGCTCGCGACCGCCCTGCACCACCTGGGCGACGCGGTCGCGCCGCGCTGCACCCCGTCCGGTGCGCACCCCGCGCACTGACTCGTCGGGCCCGGGCGCCCTCGCGACGGCCACGGCCGCGCAGGCCCCGGGCCCGTCGGGCGACCTCGCGGCGACCTACCCTGGACCCCATGACGGGGAACCGGGTGGCACAGTGGGGCGCGTGACGCTCCAGACGGTCGCCGAGAAGGTCGGCGTGAGCCGGATGACCGTCTCCAACGCCTTCTCGCGGCCCGACCAGCTCTCCGCCGACCTGCGCCGCACGATCCTCGCCGCAGCCGACGAGCTCGGCTACGTCGGCCCCGACCCCGCGGCGCGCGCGCTCGCCCGCGGCACCACCGGCGCCGTCGGCGTCCTGCTCACGGATTCGATCGGCACCGCGTTCCAGGACGAGATCGCGACCGGCTTCTTCGGCGCCCTCGCCGAGGAGCTCGCGCCGACCGGCCTCGCACTCGCGCTACTGCCCTCGACGGGCTCCGCGGCGATGATCCCCGCGCGCGACATCCCGATGGACGGCGCGCTCGTGTATGCCTGCGCGGGCGACACCCAGGCGCTCGACTGGCTCGTCAGGCGCCGGCTCCCGCTCGTCTTCGTCGACCAGCAGCCGCTCCCCGGGGCCGGCGGCGTGGTGCTCGACGACGTCGGCGGCGCCCGGCTCGGCGCGCAGCACCTGCTCGCGCTCGGCCACCGCTCGGTCGGCCTGCTCACGCAAGGCTACGGCGGCACGCACGGGCTCGTCGACCCCGAGACCGCGGGCACCACCTACGTGGACACCGCGCGCGTCGAGGGCTGGCTCTCCGTCCTGCGGCCCGCCGGCGTGCAGGTCAGCGCCGCGCAGGTGCCCGGCAACACCGAGCCCGACGCCTACGAGGGCGCCCGGCTGCTGCTCGACACCCCGGACCGCCCGACCGCGGTGCTGTGCTTCTCCGACCTCATGGCGCTCGCCGTCGTGCACGCCGCGCAGGACCTCGGGCTGCGGGTGCCCGACGACGTGTCCGTGGTCGGGTTCGACGACAGCGCACTCGCGAGCCGCATGCGCCCCGCGCTCACGACGATCCGCCAGGACCTGACCGCGAAGGGCCGCGCCGCCGCGGGGGCGCTGACCCGCGCGATCGAGCGCTCCCGCACGGGGGAGGCTGCGGAGCCCGAGCGGGTCGTGCTGGCGACCGAGCTCGTCGTGCGCCGCAGCACCGCGCCGCCGCCGGCCTGACGGCCCGCACGGCAGCCGGCCGCTCGGCGACGTGTGAGATGCGTCTCGTTCCTGAGAACCGCCGTAGGGGCTTCCTGTGAACGCCGCCCGGAGCGGTCGCCGCACGCGACGTCCGCGCGGAGAGTGGAGGGCATGAGCGACTCGTACGACGTCCTGGTCATCGGCGCCGGTCCGGCGGGGACGGCGGCCGCCCTGCGCGCCGCGGAGCTCGGCGCGCGCGTCGCCGTCGTCGAGGCGCGGCGGACGGGCGGCACGTGCGTCAACACCGGCTGCGTGCCGACCCGCGTGCTCGCGAAGACGGCCCGGCTCATGCGCGAGGTCCGCACCGCCGACGCGTACGGCATCACCGTCACCGAGCAGACGATCGACTGGCCCACCACGGTCGCCCGCGTGCGCGCGACCGTCGAGCGCGTGCTCGCCGCGAAGGACGAGCCCGACCGGCTGCGCGCCGCCGGCGTCGACCTCGTGCTCGAGGGCCGCGCGCGGTTCGTCTCGCCGCACGAGGTCGTGCTCGAGGCCACCGGGCGCACGCTGCACGCCGACCAGGTGATCCTCTGCGTCGGCGGGCACTCGCGCCGGCTGCCCGTGCCCGGCGCCGAGCTCGCGACGCTCCCCGAGCAGGTGCTCGATCTGCCGCGGCTGCCCCGTCGCGTCGCCGTGGTCGGCGCGGGCAACACGGGCGCGCAGCTCGTGACGATCTTCAACGCGTTCGGCAGCGACGTGACGCTGCTCGAGGTCGCGCCGCGGATCCTCGCGCAGACCGACGACGCGGTGTCGGCGGCCGTCGCGCTGGCGTTCACCGAGCAGGGGGTGCAGGTCGTCACCTCGGTCGAGCGGGTCGTCTCGCTGCGGCAGGCCGACGACAGCGCCGGGATCGTGCTCACCTGGCAGGCCGGCGGCGCGGAGCACCACGGCACGTTCGACGACGTCATCACGGCGACGGGCTGGCCGGCGTCGGTCGAGGGCCTCGGGCTCGAGGCGGCGGGCGTCCAGGTCGAGCGCGGGCGGATCGTGGTCGACGAGTACCTGCGCACGAGCGCGGCGCACGTCTACGCGGCCGGCGACGCGAACGGTCAGGCCATGCTCGTCCAGGCGGCGCACGTCGAGGCCGAGGCGGCGGCGCGCAACGCGGTGCTCGGCGCGACCCGGCGCACCCCGCACCACCTCCTGCCCGCGGGCGGGTTCACCGACCCCGACTACGCCGGCGTCGGGCTGACCGAGGAGCAGGCGCGCGCCCGCGACGCGGGGTGCCTCGTCGCGCACGTGCCGTACTCCACGATGGAGCGCCCGATCATCGACGACCGGCCGCGCGGGTTCCTCAAGCTGGTCGCCGACCGCCGGCGGGAGCTGCTGCTCGGCGCGCACGCGGTCGGCGAGAACGCCGTCGAGGTCATCCAGGCCGTCACGACGGCCATGGCGGCGGGAGTCGACCTCGCGACGCTCGCGCGTGTCGAGTTCGCCTACCCGACGTACAGCGCGGTGATCGGCGTCGCGGCCCGCGAGCTGCTCGCGGCCGCGCCGGTGGAGGACGGCGTCGCTCTCGTGGGGGCGCGCCGCTCGGCGTGACGGCGGTGGGCCGCAGGGGTGGCGACGGCGGCTTGGGCCCGCTCGGGGTGACGACGGTGGGGGCGTGGGCCCGCTCGGGGAGACGACGGCTGTGGGCGTGAGCCGCCCGGGGTGACGACGGCAGGCGCGCGGATGTCCACAGCGGCCGCCGCCCGGGGATGGGCGACGGCCGCTGTCGTCGTCAGGCGTCAGGCGTCAGGCCTCGGGAGCGGGGGTGGGCGGCGTCGTGCCGCTCGTCCCGGCGGGCTCGCCCGCGAGCACGAGGTAGAGCTCGCGGCGGGCGCGGTCGATCACCGCGAGCGCCTGCGCGGTCTGCGCCTCGTCACCGGTGCGGGCGACCTGCCCGGCGGCGGCGCCGAGCGCCTCCATCGCCTCACGCAGGGCACGGCCGGGGTGCACCGGGCGGTCCTGGGCGTCCTGCCAGGGGCTGCCGAGCTCGTCGGCGTGCTCCGCGACGTACGTCTGGCCCGCCTCGGTGAGCCGGGCCAGCTTGCGACCCTGCTCCGCGGTGATCGTGACGAGGCCCTCGTCCTCGAGCATCGAGAGCGCCGGGTAGATCGCGCCCGGGCTGGGGCGCCACCGCCCGCCGGTGCGCTCGCCGATCTCCTGGATGAGCTGGTAGCCGTGCATGGGCTGCTCGACGAGGAGCAGCAGCACGGCGGCGCGGATGTCGCCGCGCCCCGCACGCCGGCCCGGGCCGCGACCCGGTCCACGGCCGCGCATGTGCGGGCCGAAGCCGTGCTCGGGCCCGAACGGTCCGCCGCCGGGGTGGCCGTGGCCGAACGGCCCGCCGGGTCCGCCGGGGTGTCCGCCGAAGGGGCCGCCGGGGCCACCGGCGTGCCCGCCGAACGGCCCGCCGTGCCCGCCGAAGGGGCCGCCCCGGTGCGTGCCGGACGGGCTGTCGCCGCGCCCGCGCCCGCCCGGTCCGCCGCGGCGCCCAGGCTCGGAGCCCGAGTCGTCGGCGGGGAAGCCGGGGAAGCCGCCGCGGTTGCGGCGCACGCGCCACGTCCGGCCGGTCACGGCGTCGGCGGGGTCCGGTCCGCGCCGCTCGGTGCGGTCACGGCCGGAGGGAAGGTCACGGTGGTGGTGATGGGGGTGTCGCACGGGAGGTCTCCTGAGGTTCGTGGGTGCCGCGGACCGGGCGGTCGAGGCGGCAGGTGCGGCGCGGGGCGCGAGCGGGGGTCGCTCGGCTGCCTCGGGCGCCGGGAGGGAGCGCGTGCTCCGTCGATGTGTTAACGATATATCGGCGATAGCACGGTGGCAAGTCTTTCTGCACGAGCGACGTCGACCGGCCGCCGACGGGCCCTCCCGGGCCGGTAGGCCGCACGGGCGTCCCGAACCCCGTCCGAGGGCTGCGCGTCGCCCGATCGGCCGGGGTGACGTGCAGCGCCACCCGTTCGCCGAGGGGGTCCTCGCTCACCTCGCCCGCGGGCTGCCGATGGGGCGGGCGCACGCCGTCCCGAAGGAGACCCCATGAGCCCGCGCCGCACCTGGACCGCAGCCGCCGCCGCGGTCGCGCTCGTCGTCACGATCGGCGTCTCGGTCCTGGGCGGGGGTGAGGCCGTGGCGTACGCCGACGACTTCGGTGGCGGTGACGGCCTGCACCGGTACGTCGTCGTGCTCGAGGGCTCGCCGGCCGCCGCGGCCGCCAGCGTGCCCGCCGAGCCCACGGCTGCGCCGAGCAGCGCACCGTCCGGACCCGGCAGCACCGCCGCCGCCCCCACGGGCCCTGCGTCCGGGCGCGCCGAGACCGCGGCACCGGTCTCGACGCCGCACACCCCGGCGCCCGCCACCGCGGCGTCGAGCACCCGGCCCGACCCGGCCGACCCGGCGGCCGGCACCTGGTCCACCGACCGCGTGCGCATCGACCTGACCCTGCTCGCCCGGGCGCAGGCGCAGCTCGGCCTCGACGGGCACACCGAGGACCACGGGACGGTCGCCTACTACGTCACCGACGACGGCGCGATGGTCATCACCGAGGGCGGGAACGGGGAGGTCACCGCGCTCGCGGACACGCTCACCGAGCCGGCGCCCGCGGCCGTTCCGGCCCCGGCTCCCGGATCAGGCCCGTCCCCGGCCGGATCGCCGGTCGAGGTCGCGCCGGCAGCGGCGCCCACAGCTCCCACCGCCACGGCGCCCTCCACCGCGCCGGCCCCGGAGGTCGGCACGCTCCCCGTCGACCCGGAGGCGGTGGCGGCGCTCGGTGGGCAGCCCGGAGTGGTGTCGGCCCAGCCTCTCGACGGTGGGCGCGTGCTCGTCGCGACCCGGCTGGCGCTGGACGACGTCGCTGCGCTGCCCGGAGTGGCGGCCGCGGAGGAGTCACCGCAGGCCCGGGTGCTCGCGGCCCCGCCGAGCGACCCTCTCTGGGCGCGATACGGCTACAACATCGAGAACACCGGCGCGAACGCCTACCAGCAGACCGCCGTCGCGGGCGCCGACGTGAACGCCCCGACCGCCTGGGAGGCCACCCAGGGCCAGGGCGCGGTCATCGCCGTCGTCGACACGGGCTTCGACACCGACCACCCGGACCTCGCGGGCGCGCTCTGGACGAACCCGACGGAGGCCTGCGGGTCGGCCGACACGAACGGCAACGGCCTGCCCGGCGACTGCCACGGCTGGAACTTCTACGTCGGCTCGTCGGACCTCGACAACGGCACGCTCGGGTCGCACGGCACGAGCGTCTCCGGTGCCGCGGCCGCCCGTGCCGGCAACGGCAGCGGGAGCGCCGGGGTCGCACCGAAGGCGCAGATCATGCCGCTCGTCGTCGGCGGCGGGACGAGCATCGACATCCTGCTCGCCGCGAAGGCGATCCGGTACGCCGCGGACAACGGGGCCGACGTCATCAACGGCTCGTTCGGGGGCGGCTTCGGCGGGTACGCGCTCGACCAGCTGCGCGGAGCGATCGACTACGCCGTCGCCCGCGGCGTCGTGGTGGTCGTCGCGGCAGGCAACGACTCGGCCGACCGCGACGCCTCCCCGCTCTACCCGGCCTCGTTCACGAACCCCGGGATGATCACGGTCGGGTCGTCGACCGCCGCCGACACGATCGCCGGCCACTCCGCGTACGGCGCCGCGTCGGTCGACCTCTTCGCGCCCGGCTCGAAGGTCGTCGCACCGTGGCCCGGCGGCGGGTACGTCGCGCTCGACGGCACCTCCATCGCGTCACCGCACGTCGCTGCGGCAGCCGCGCTGTACCGCAGCCTGCGCCCCGAGATGCCGGTGCAGGACGTCGTCGACCGCATCCTGTCCGACGCGGCGCGCCGCCCGGCGTTCGCGGGCCGCTCGGTCACCGGCGCGCGACTCGACCTCGCGGACGTCGGGGCCGTCGTCGGCACGGACGCCGCGACGTACGCGTTCGCCGGGATGACCGGGACCCCGGGCGCGCAGACGCCGAGAGTCTCGGTGACGTCGCCGGCGGAGGCCGGGTCCTACCAGCTCGTGGTCGGCCTCGCGATGCTCGTCGACGGCGAGATCTGGGCGGTCGCCGACGAGGACGTCACCGTCGACGGGCGGACCTTGACGACCGACGACGCCGGGCAGGTCACGCTCGACCTCGGGAGCCGTCCGTTCCTCGGTGCACTCGACGTGCGGCCCGCGCTGACGCTCGGCGCCGGCAGCTTCGGCCTGACCGCGCAGGTGCTCAAGGACGGGCAGCCCCTCACGCGTCCGTACGCGGCACCGCTCGTCGTCCGCGCCGCCCCCGTGCAGCCGACGCCCGCCCCGACCTCGTCCGCGGCTCCCGCACCGGGGACCAGCCCGGCGCCGGGCGGCAGCACGCCGACCCCGGGGGCCACGCCCCGCCCGACGACTCCGGGCGTCACCCCGGCGCCCAGCACCTCGCCGGGCAACGGGTCCACCCCGGCGCCCAGCACGCCCAGGCCGACGTCGGGTGCCACGCCCGCGCCGGGCACCACGCCCGCACCAGGCACGGCTCCCGCGCCGGGGACGAGGCCCGCGCCGGGGACGACACCCGCACCCGCCACGACCCCGCTGCCCGGTGCGGCGCCGCGCCCGAGCACGACCCCCGCGGCCACCCCGCGCCCCTCGGTGACGGCGTCACCGGCGCCGGCCCCCACCCCGAGCACGTCGCCCACCGCCGGGACGGTCCGTCCGGCGCCGGCCCCGACACCCGCCGCGACGTCCTCGGCTCCCGACGTCCGGCGCTACGACCAGGTCGGCGCGTTCCGGGTCACGAGCATCTCGCCGGTGCACGTGAGCACCACCGGTGGGACGGTCGTCACCGTGACGGGGACCGCCCTCGAGGCGGGCACCGGCGTCCGCGTGGGCGGGACCCGCACCGCCGACGTGCTGAGCAGCTCGAGCACGTCGGTCGTGTTCCGGACCCCCTCGGCGGTCGCCGGGACCTATGACGTCACGCTGTTCAAGAACGGGCGGACGAGCGTGCTGACCGGCGGGCTGGTGTACGAGGGTGGCAGCTCGACCCCCGCTCCCGGCGGCTCCCAGCCGACCCCCGGCGCCACCCCGTCGCCCCCGGCGAGCACGCCCGCTCCGACCCCCGCGCCGACCCCCACACCGACCCCGGTGGGCGGTGTCCCGGGCCCCGGGGCGACGACGCCGGCGCCGGGCGGCGGCCCGGGGACCACGCCCACGACCCCGAGCGCGACCCGCGTCGGGCCGAACGGGGAGCGGCTGGTCCGCAACGACGCGCTCGCGGCGCTCGCGGGCCTCTGGGCGACGGACTGCTCGCGCGGCTGCCGCGGCGTCCAGGCGTAGTCGGCGCGTCGGCGGCACACGAGGATCCGCCCGGTCCGGCACCCCGTGTGGTCCGGACGGTCGGGATGCTCGCTCCCTGCTCCTCGGAGAGCCCAGGCCTGTGCCGGAGCGCGTGACGCGGCGCCGCTCGGCCTCGCGCCCGCGGCCTGGGTGCTCGACGTCGCAGGCCCGGGCGGCAGCGGCAGCATCGCCGTCCGCTCGCTCGACGACCTCGCCGTGCTCGGCGCGGTGGCCGGCTGGCCGCCGCCGCCCGACTGGCCGACGCCCGCGCCGACCGTGCGCCCCTGACGCGGACGCCGGCCGGCCCCGCCGCCGTGGCAGCGGGACCGGCCGGGTCCCGTCAGGTCACCAGAACGGCAGGCCCGGCGGGACGTCGATCCGCGGTGCGGCGGAGCGGGCGCCCGGGTCGGCCGGCGCGAACGGGACGAGGTCCGGCGCGCACACCGTGCCGTCGGCGGGCGGCTCGCCCGTGAGCAGGTACGTCGCGATGTGCTCGTCGACGCACACGCTCTTGCCGATCGCCGTGTGGCCCCAGCCGTCGAGGGTCAGCAGGTGGCCCGCCGGGAACAGGTCCCGGTACGGCTCGGTCTGCTGGTACGGGGTCGCGGGGTCGAAGCGCGTCCCGACCACCAGCACGGGCGCGGTCGTGGTCTGCTGCCACGGGCCGGTGAAGGCGTCGCGGTCCTCGATCTTCCAGCCCTCGCACGGCAGCCCGACCCAGCCACGGAACCGGCCGAAGTAGGGCGCGGTCTCGTCGTAGGCGTCGATCAGGCGCGGGTACCGGTCGACGCGGCCGTTCGACGCGGTGTCGACGCACAAGCTCGCGAGGGCGCCGCCGATCGACGGGTAGTCCTCTCCGCGCAGGCGGGCGCCGAGCGCGGAGCGGGTGCCCGCAGCGGCGGACGCCACAGCCGTCGGGTCGGGGGAGAGCGCAGCGAGCTCCGCGAGCAGCGCGGCCAGGTCCGGCCACAGCGCGGGCGAGTAGAGCGACTGGAACGTCGTCGCGACCGCGAGCTGCTGCGTCACGAGCAGCGTCGTGCCGTCCGGGAGCGGGATCTCGACGGGCTGCGTGGCGAGCCGGTCGAACGTCTCGTACGCGACCGTTGCGGGGTCGCCGAACGCCGCGAGCGGGCACGTCGCGGGGCCGCCCTCGGCGCACAGGCGCGTGAACTCCCCGAAGGTCTCGTGCGCGCCCAGCCCCTGCCGGATGCGGATGCCGAGCGGGACGGACGGTGCCGCGTCGCCCGAGCCGGTGCCGCTCCACGCGACGGGGTCGACCGTCGCGTCGAGCAGGAAGCGCCCGACCCGGTCGGGGAACAGGCGGGCGTAGGTCGCGCCGAGGTACGTGCCGTAGCTGTACCCGGCGTAGAACAGTCGCTCGTCGCCGACGGCCGCGCGCAGCAGGTCCATGTCGCGGGCGACGTTGGCGGTCGACGCGGTCGCGAACCGCACCGGCGACGTCACCTGGCAGCGCGCGGCGAGAGCGAGGCCCTCGAGCGTGTACCGGGCCTCCTCCCGCGGCGTGATCGGGTAGATCTGTGCCAGCAGCGGCGACGCGTCCTCCTCGGCCTGGGTCCGGAAGCACGTCGCGGGGTCCGAGCCGGCGACCGCACGCGGGTCGAAGCCGAGGACGTCGAACCGCGCGAGCACCTCCGGCGGGTAGATGAACGGGGCGGCCTGCTGGACGAACTGGACGCCGCTGCCGCCCGGGCCGCCCGGGTTCGTGAACAGCGTCCCGACGCGCTCCGCGGGGTCGCCGCTCGCGGGGAGCAGGGTCAGCGCGATCGTGGTCGTCGCGCCGCGCGGGCGGTCGTGGTCGCGCGGGACCTCAGCCGTCGCGCAGAGGAAGGGCTCGAGGCCCTCGCCGCACGGCTGCCAGTCGAGCTCGGGGACGGGTGCCGCGGTCCGCGCGGTTGCGGGTGCGGCGTCCGTGGGCGCGGACGGCGCGGCGCCCAGTGCGGTTGGGACGGCGAGCGTCGTGGCGAGCAGCGTCGTGGTCAGGAGGGCGAGCCCTCGGGTCCGGCGCAGGGTGGTCATGGCGGCTCCCGGTCGTCGTCGGTCGGTGCCTTCACCTTGCCAACGGGGGGCGCCGAGGCCAAGGGCTGCGGGGCGATCCGGTGCGAACGGTGCCGCAAGGGGCAGGCGTCGGGGTCGTGGCGGGCGCGGTCCCGAGGCGCACGTGTCGGTCGGTGCTCGTACGGTGCTCGGCACAGGTCGCGGCCGTGGCACCGGGGGAGCCGCGCGCGGCGTCGCGTATCACGGGCACGTGCCCGGCGTCCTCCCTGCGTCGCCGCCCGACGACGCCCACCCGTCCGAACGCCCAGCCCAGGAGCCGAGCATGCCCACACCCGAGAAGGCCAGGTTCTGCACCGACCGCATCCTGTTCCGCGACCAGCAGCGCCTCCAGCGCACCGTCGACGTCGACGGCCGGCTGCACGCGATCACCCTGCTGCACAAGCTGTGGATCACGGGGTCCACGCTGCACGTCCGGTTCCTCGGCGGCACGCCCGCACAGCGGCAGGTCGCGCGCGAGCAGGCCGGGTGGTGGACGGAGCACGCCAACATCCACTTCGTGTTCGACGACGCCCCCGACGCCCAGATCCGCATCTCCTTCGACGCGAGCGACGGTGCGTGGTCGTACGTCGGCACCGACAACGTCACGATCCCGCCCGACGAGCCGACGATGAACCTCGGCTTCCTCGACGGCGGCACCGCGGCGCACGAGTTCGGGCACGCGCTCGGCCTCGCGCACGAGCACCAGAACCCCGACGGCGGCATCCGCTGGAACGAGCCCGTCGTCATCCAGGACCTCATGGGGCCGCCGAACAACTGGAGCCCCGAGACGATCCGGCACAACGTGCTGAAGAAGTACACAGTCGACCAGGTCAAGGGCACGAAGTTCGACCCGAGGTCGATCATGCTCTACTTCTTCCCCGCCCGGTGGACCCTCGACGGGGTCGGCACGGAGGCCAACGAGGTGCTCTCCGAGGTGGACAAGTCCTACATCGGCAGCGCCGACGCGTACCCGAGGACGATCAAGCCGCCGGAGCTCCAGGCGACCGAGCTGCTCGTGGACGCCGCGAACCGCACGCCCGCCTCGATCGGCGAGGCCGGCGAGGAGGACCTGTACAAGTTCACGGTCTCGACGGCGGGCACGTACGTCGCGAACACGCGCGGGCCGACCGACCTCGTGATGGACCTGTTCGGCCCCGAGGACCCGACGAGGCTCGTCGCGTCCGACGACGACAGCGGCGTGGGCCTCAACGCCCGCATCGCGACGGCGCTGGACCCGGGGACGTACTACCTGCGCGTGCGCCACTTCGACGAGAAGCGGGGCACCGGGACGTACACGATGAAGGTCCGTTCGGCCTGACCTGCCCCCGGCGCCGGCCGTCGTCCCACGACGGCCGGCGACCCGGGCGGCGAGCAGCGCCGGGATCCTCGTCGTCACCCGGCCGAGCCCCCCGGTGGCGTCAGGCCGTCGTCGGACGTGGCGCCGGGGTGTCCGCCGGGTCGAGGCCGTCGCCCGCACGGTCCGCGCTCTCGGCCCGGTGCTCCGCCCTGCCCTCGTGCACGATCGCCGGACGACCCGCCGCGGGCCCGTACCCGCGCACGCGGGCCCGGAGCGCCGCCGCGACCAGCCCCGGGCGCAGCAGCAGCCACGGCGAGCCCATCAGGTGGTAGACGCGCATCGTCGTGCTGTGCGCGAGCTCGTCGCCGTGCACGGAGAGGCGGCCGAGCTCACGGGTCCACCGGCCCAGGAGCGCGGTGACGGCGGGCTGACGACCGTCGCTCGACGCGTACCGCAGGTCCTCGCCGGTCGCGATGGACCAGGGCAGCGCCGCGACGCGCGCGAACCGGCGCAGCAGCCGGCGCTCGTCCCCGTCGCGCAGCCCGCGCCGCAGCGCGTCGCGCAGCACGAGCGCCTCGCACGCCGCGACGGTGACGCCCTGCCCGTACACGGGGTTGAACGCGCACATCGCGTCACCGACCACGAGCAGCCCGGCGGGCCAGTTCCGCACGTCCTCGTAGTGGTGCCGTCGGTTGCCCGTCTGCCGGTGCACGGCGACGTCGCCCTCGGGCCGTCCTGCGGCGTGCAGCTCGGCGAGGGCGCCGTCCCGCAGGCCGGCCAGGTAGGCCGCGAGCGCGTCCGCGTCGCGCGGCGGGCGCTGCCCCACGCCCACGCCGCCGACGATCCAGCGCCCGCCCTCGACGGGCAGCGCGATCCCCCCGCGGGGGTCGTCGGGGGACGCCTGGATGACGATGCCCGGAGCGGCGACGCTGCCCGGGTCGAGCGCGTACACGCGCGCCGAGTAGCCCACGTGCGCGTCCACCTCGGTGACCCGGGCCGGGGCCACGCCCGCGGCGGCGAGCCACACCGGCAGCCGTGACGAACGTCCGGTGGCGTCCACGACGAGGTCCGCGGCGACCGACGTGCCGTCCGCGAGGTCGACCCACCACGCCGGCCCGGCGCCGACGTCGCCGCGACGCAGACCCGTGACCCGCACGCCGTCCCGGAGGGTGACGCCCGGGAGCGCCGCGACACGCCGCCGGACGACGTCCTCGAACAGCGGTCGCGTCGCCGAGAGCACCGCGAACTGCGGCCGCCCGGTCGGCTGCCACCCGCGCTCGCTGTTCCAGGCGAGCGTGCCGGTGTCGATCTCGACCGCGCCGGCCGCGTGGAGCTCGTCGCGGAAACCGGGCAGCAGCTCCTCGACGGCGAGCATCCCGCGGTAGAGGAAGACGTGCGGCTGACGCCCCTGCGGGACGCCGCTGCGGGGCCGGGGTGCGTCGGGCAGCTCGTCGCGCTCGAGCACCGTGACCGTGCGGCCGGCCGCGGCGGCGGCCGCTGCGGCGAACGACCCGGCGAGGCTCGCACCGAGCACGACGACGTGGCGGGGCTGGGGGCGGGACCGGACCGGCGCCACCGGACCTCCAGGGTGAGGTGCGCCGGCGGCGAGGGCCGTCGTCGGCTGCGTGCCCACTGAAGTCCACGCGGAGCCGGGGCGTCAACGGTCCGCGCGGACCGGGACACCCCTGCGGGCGGGGTGCTCACCGGCAGCCCGCCCGCGGGACGTCACTGCTGCTGCGCCCGCGCGATCAGCCGCTGGCCGAGCTGCCCGGCGGTCTGGTTGTCGAGCAGGTTGGTCTGCGCCTCGACGATCCGCGTGAGCGCGGGGTCGTGGCGCTGCACCTCCGAGGACTGGAGCAGCACCGTGCCGGCACCGGTGAAGTCGTACTGGCGCTCCTCGCCGGACTCGCGCCCGAGCATCGCCTGGACGCCGGACATCAGGGAGTACGCCATCCAGTTGTAGTCGTAGTGCTGGCTCGGGGACGGGCAGTCGGCCCAGCCGAGCAGGGCCTCGGGGTCCGCACGGAACGGCGGCTCGACGAAGATCACCGGGCCGTTGGACGACGCAAGGAACTTGCCGGTGCCGATGAGCGTGACGAACCCGGGGACGATCGACTGCTTGAGCTCGAGGCCGGTCTCGAACGCGAGCAGGTTGACCTGCTTGATCGTCAGGTTCCCGTCGTCGAGGTCGTAGGAGTTGATGTCGTTGCCGCGGTCGCCGATGACGAGCTTGCCGCGGCCGCTCGCGACGACCCAGTCCTGCGCGTACAGCGGCGAGGCGAACCGGGCCGCGACCCACGCGGCGCGGGACGCGAACGCGCTCACGCCGGAGAAGTCGATGGTCCCGTAGTAGGCGATCATCGCGCCCTTGGACGTGAACCACTCGCCGTTCAGGTCGATGCTGAACGCGTAGGCGTTGACGTTGTCGTTGCTGGGCAGCGTCTGGGCGTCGAGGACGGCCGCGTCGATCCCGGTGATCATCAGAACTTCGCCTCCGAGGCCTGGACGTAGACGGTGCCGTGACCCGACACGTGGAGCTGGAACGCCTCGCCGGAGCCGCGCCCGACGAGGTCACGCATGCCGACGCTGGCCTTGAGGTCGACCTGGAGCGCGCCGACGTGGCCGACGTAGGCCTGGGGGTCCACGCCGACGGTCTCGCCGTTGAGCTGCAGCGGGAACGTCCCGCCGTGCGAGAGCAGCGCGACCGACCCGTGCCCGCCGACCCGGGTCGTGAACAGGCCCTGACCGGTCATGGCGCCGCGCACGGCCGCGCGGACACCGCCCTGGCCGATGAACTCGACGCTGGTCTGGAGGTTCGCGTCGTGCGCGAGGAGCCGGTCCGCCTCGACGGTGAGCGAGTCACCGGTGAGCTCCAGGACCGTGACGTGCAGCCCGCGGAACCCGTAGAGCACCGAGCCGTTGCCCTCGGTCGCCATCATCGGGTTGGACTCGCCGGACATCGCGGCGCCGACCATCCCGCCGACCCCGTGGCCCTGGCCCTGGATCGGGCGGAACGTGACCTGGCCGTCGTACCCGAGCATCGCACCGCGCCGGGCGAGGACGGGGCTCTGCTGGCTGACCTGGGCGCGGACGACCTTCTTGTTGACGATCTCGAACGGCATGTCCCCGCCCCCTCAGCGCTCGGCCGGCTGGATGTACACGGTGCCCTGGCCCTCGAAGCGCAGCGAGAACGGCTCCCCGCCGCCGTCGCCCGCGATCGAGCGCCACGAGACGCCGGAGACGAGGCTCATCTGCGTCTGGCCGACGCCGGCGACGTAGACGTCGGGGTCGACGACGAGCGGCTGCCCGGGGGTGACCGCGAGCGCGATGAGCGGGCCGTGCGACATGATCGCGCACTGCCCGGTCCCGGAGATCTTGGTCGTCGCGAGGCCCTGGCCGGTCGTCATGCCGCGCAGCCCGGAGAACTGGACGTCGAGCTGGAGGCCCTCGGTCACGGCGAGCACGTGCTCGGACTCGACGGTGAGCGTGTCGGCCTGGAGCTGCACGACCGTCACGTCCATCGCGTCCTGCGCGAGGTAGACGCGTCCGGCGCCCGAGCAGGTCATGAGCGAGATCGACTCGCCGGCGACCTTCTGCTTGAGCGCGGCGCGGAACCCGCCGCCGCCGCCCATGCCGGCGGACTTGAACTCGACCCTGCCGGTGTACGCGACCATCGAGCCGGACGCGGCGCGAACCGTGTCCCCTTGCAGGTCGGCGTGGAGCACCCGCTTGTCCGCGGTGAGGACGGCCACCGGTTCCCCTGTCTTCTCGTGCCCTGACGGGCGTGGCGCGCGCCCGGCCCGGGCAGCACGATCGGGGCGGCGCGGACCAGGCCCGCCGTCGCCCCGCGGCAGCCTAACCGCGGGGAACGGCTTCCCGGGGCCGTCCGGCTGGACGTCACCCGCCCGGGCCCCGGCCGGCCGGCGTGCGGCGGCGGGTGATCGAGGTGGTGCGCTGCGCCCGCCTGCGTGCCACGCTGGTGCCGGTACGGCGGTGCGGTCCGGACGGGGCCGGGGCCGCCCGGGCAGCGGCTCGCGTCCGCGGATCGGATCTCCCATGCAGGAGCTCTCGCCGTCCCTCCACGAGCAGGTCGACGCAGCGGCGCGCCGGCTGGGTGCGGCGGCCAGCCTGACGCTGCAGCAGCAGGGCGCGGTCGTGCGCGCCGTGAGCAGCGACGCCGGCGCGGCGGCGTGCGACCAGGTCGAGGCGCGCCTCGGGGCCGGTCCGTGCATCGCGGCGATGGAGCAGCTGCGCGTCGTCGTGGTCCCGCGCGTCCGCGAGGGCTGCGGCTGGTCGGCGTGGCGTGCGCGGGCGGCGGACGCGGGCTTCGCGTCCGCGGTCGCCGTGCCCGCGCCGGTCGCGCCGGGGGTCTGCGTGGCGCTCAACCTGTACTCGACGCGCGAGGACGCGTGGGACGACGCCGCCCTGGCGGAGGCCGCCCGGCACGCGCAGCTCCTCGCGGACGAGCTCGCCGGACGCCTCGCGCGGCCGCTCGCCCGGCTGCACGGGACGGTCGACGCACGCGTCCGCATCGACCAGGCGATCGGCGTGCTCATGCACTGCAACGCCTGCACGGAGCAGGACGCCGAGGCGTCGCTCATGCGTGCGAGCACCGCGGACCGCGTGGACCTCGCCGAGGCGGCGGGGACGGTGCTGCGCGCGCTCGTCGAGGACGACGCGGTCATCCGCCCGCGTGAGCTCGCCGTCCCCGGCCGGTGAGGGACGCTCGCGCCCGCGGCGGTGCGGCGGTCCGTCGGTCGGCCCCGCGTCCGGCCGCCGAGGGGGTGCAGGGCTCAGGCCACCAGGTCCCACGTGAGGCGCACGACCAGCGCCGCGACGACGACGAGGAAGACGACGCGGACGAACCCGCTGCCGCGCGCGACGGCCATGCGTGCGCCGACGTAGCCGCCGACGACGTTCGCGGCGCCCATCAGCAGCCCGAGCACCCAGAGCGGTGCGCCGGTGAGCGCGAAGACGATCAGCGCACCGAGGTTCGTCACGGCGTTGATGATCTTGGCGTTCGCGGACGCCTCGAGGAACGCGAACCCCAGCAGCCCGACGAGCCCGATGACGAGGAAGCTCCCGGTGCCCGGCCCGACGAGGCCGTCGTACCCGCCGACCGCGAGCCCGAGCACCACCGCGGCGCCGGTGTGCCGCGCACCGGACCACCGCAGCTGCGTCACGCGGCCCGCGGCGGGCCGGGCGAGGGTCCACACCGCGACGACGACGAGCGCGACGAGGACGATCGGGGTGATCACCTCGGGCGGCAGCGAGCTCGCGAGCGCCGCACCGCCCGCGCCGCCGAGCAGCGCGGCGACGGCCATCGGTGCCGCGGTGCGCAGCCCGGGCCGCACCCGGCGGTAGAACACGACGGCGCTCACGCTCGTGCCCATGATCCCGGCGAGCTTGTTCGTCGCGAGGGCCTGCACGGGGGAGACCCCGGGGACCAGCAGCAGCGCCGGGAGCTGGAGCAGCCCGCCGCCGCCGACGACCGCGTCGACCCAGCCCGCGAGCAGCGCCGCGAGCAGGAGCAGCAGGACGGTCGTGGTGCCGAGGTCGGCGACCTGCGCGAGCGCGTCCGTCACGGGGTGGGCCCGGCGGTGCGGCGGGGGGTGGCCGGGTCGGGGTGTGCGGTGCGGCTCGGCGCACGCGTCGGTCGCGGCATGGGGCCAGTCTCGCGCACGCCTCGCAGCGGCACCCGCGGCGCGTGCGGGACGGCGTCGCGGCGCGTCAGGTCGGGGTCAGGGTGCCGCGACGACGTACGTCGCCAGGCCGCCGGTGACGACACCGAGCGAGATCACGAGCGAGATCAGCCAGACGACCGCCACGTCGCCGAACGAGCGGCGCCCCGGGCTCGCGCCGCAGTGCGCGCACGGAGCACCCGGCTCACCCGGCTCAGCGGTGTCGACGGCGGAGGGCAGGTCCACGTCCCAGAGCCGGTCCTCGACCGGCGTCCAGCGGTGCCCGTCCCAGAAGAACCTCCCGTTCGGGGAGTACCGGGGCTGGTCTGCGTATCCCATACCCGGTTGATCGGCCGTCGCACCGCGCGTCCTGAGCGGCCGCCAGGGTGGTTCCGTGGGCGCTCGTCGACACGGGGCACGTCGTGGGGACACGGTCCGACGGAGCCGGGCCGGCGCCGCGGACAACGACGCGGCCGCGCGGCTCGTCGAGCGACTGCGCCGCTGACCGCGGCCGGCGCGGGGGTCGCTCCGCCGAGGGCGGAACCGCGAGCCTTGTCGCCCGCGCGAGCGGCGTGCCACGGTGGCAGGACGCCCGAGGGAGGCCCCATGACCGAGCCCGCCGCACCGACCGTCGACGGCGCGCCCGCGTCGTCCGACGGCACCGAGAGCCTGTACGAGCACGTCGGCGGGACGGACGGGCTGCGCCGGCTCGTCGCCGCCTGGTACCCGACGGTGCTGACCGACCCGCTGCTCCAGCCGCTGTTCGGTGCGGGTCACCCGGCGCACGTCGAGCACCTGGCCGCGTTCCTCGCCGAGGTGTTCGGCGGCCCGACGCGCTACACCGACGAGCTCGGCGGCTTCCCCGCCCTGCTCGCCCCGCACGAGGGCAAGGCGATCCGCGAGGACCAGCGGCGCCGGTTCGTCGACCTCTTCCTCGCGGCTGCGGACACCGCCGGGCTGCCCGACGACGCCCGCACGCGCGACGCCCTGCGGGACTACCTCGAGTTCGGCACGGAGGTCGCGGTGCAGAACTCGCACGCGACCGACGCGGACGGGCTGCACCCGTGCCAGGAGGTCCCCCGCTGGGACGCGTGAGGGCGGCCGTCCGGCGCGGTCGTCCCTACGCGGGCCGGTGCCCGACGGCGAAGACCCGCGAGAAGCCCAGCACGACCCCCCACTCCTCCCGCGGGTAGGCGCGGTCGAGCGCGGCGGTGTAGTCGTCGAGGAACGCCGCGCGCTCGGCGTCGTCGGTCAGCACGCCGAGCACCGGCCGCAGACCCGTGGCCCGCACCCACTCGAGCACGGGGGACGCCTGCTCGCCGGCGGGGTCGAGGACGTGCTCGTACGTCGTCGTCCACACGTCGGGCTCGAGCCCGAGGCGGGCCAACGCGGCGAGGTACTCGCGCGGGGACGCGACGGCAGCCGCCCGGTCGAGGTGCGGGAGCAGGTCCGCCGCACGCGGGTGCCGGGCGGCGACCTCGCGCATGAGCCGGTGCGACGGGGCGTCGAAGTTCGCGGGCACCTGCAGCGCGAACCACCCTCCGGGAGCCAGCGCCTGCACCCAGCGCGGGACCAGGTCGAGGTGCCCCGGGACCCACTGGAGCAGCGCGTTGGTCACGAGGACGTCGACGGGACCACCGAGGGCCGCGGGGTCCCATCCCTCGGCCCGGGCCTGGACCCACTCGACGCGGCCTGCGGCGTCGAGCGCGCGAGCGGCGTCGAGCATCTCCGGGGAGGAGTCCACGCCGACGACCCGTGCCTCGGGCCACCGCTCGGCGAGGCCCAGCGTGAGCGGCCCGTCGCCGCACCCCAGGTCGACGACGAGGCGGGGCTCCCGCGCGTCGACGCGGGCGACTAGGTCGGCGAACGGCCGGCCCCGGTGCGTGCCGAAGAGCGCGTACTGGCGGGGGTCCCACATGGCGGCTCCTCGGCGGCGCGCGACGGGTATCTCGACGTCAAGATACCTCGCGGGTACCCGAGCCGTCGGTGCCGCCGACCTCGTCGGCGGCATCCGCCGGGTCCGGCAGGCTGGGGTACGTGGTCGGGTACAGGCCGGCGACGAAGCCGTACGTCGTCTCGCCGCCGCGGGGGAGCGCGGAGAACTCGCGCGTGAGCTCGAAGACGCGGTCCCAGAACTCGGCGGCGCGCTCACGCGGGATGCGCGCGTGCCGCAGGATCGCCCGCAGCGTGTCGGCGTGGTGGGCGGGAGCCGACTCCGCGGCGGCGTCCGCGACCGGGCTGGTCATGCGGCCGAGGGCGTCGACGGGCACCTGGCCGATGTAGAAGATGCGCGCCGTGCGGCCGTAGAAGCGCTCCTCGATGGCCCGGACGCGCCGCGTGCGCACGACGCGGAGCAGGCCCGCGTCCAGCAGGACGTGGACGTGGTACGCGACGGTGCTCGGCGGGCGCCCGACGGCCGTCGCGAGCTCGCCGACGGTCGCGGCGCGCTCGAGCAGCAGGTCCAGGAGCGTGTCGCGCAGCGGGTGGGACAGCGCCGCGAGCTCCGTGCGCGCGGTCACGACGCGCAGGTCGTCGAGCGGGTAGTCGGGGAGCGCCAGATTGCTCGACATTTCTCGATCATAGATCTACGGTGAACGCTCCAGAAGATTCGATCATTGCTCGGCGCGACGGCCGCGGTCGACGCACCGGGTGCGACGGGAGACTGCGATGGCCGAGGTCCTGCTGTTCCACCACGTGCTCGGCCAGACCGAGGGCTTCCACGCCTTCGCCGACGAACTCCGCGCCGCCGGGCACGTGGTGCACACCCCCGACCTGTTCGACGGCGCGACGTTCCCCACGATCGAGACGGGTGCCGAGTTCGCCGGTCGAACCGGCTTCGACGTGCTCGGCCGGCGCGGGGTCCGCGCGGCCGAGGGGCTGCCCGACGGCGTGGTGCACGCCGGCATCTCGTTCGGCGTCATGACCGCCCAGCGGCTCGCACAGACCCGGCCCGGTGCTCGCGGCGCCGTCCTCCTCGAGTCGTGCCTGCCCGCGTCCGAGCTCGGCGCGTGGCCCGGCGGGGTCCCCGTGCAGGTGCACGGCATGAGCGAGGACCCGTTCTTCGCGGGCGAGGGCGACATCGACGCCGCTCGGTCGCTCGTCGCCGAGGCCGAGGACGGCGAGCTGTTCGTCTACCCCGGCGACCAGCACCTGTTCACGGACCGGTCGCTGCCCTCGTACGACGCCGCGGCGGCGGCCCTCGTGACCGAGCGCGTGCTCGCGTTCCTCGCCCGGCTCGCGTAGAGCCGGGCGCGCACGCCGACGCGGCTGCGCCCAGCAGGGTCCAGCACGCGGCCCACGCGGCGGGCGATCGACGTGGACCCCTCGTCCCTCGCACCACGACGGCACCGAGCAGGAGCTGACGGCTCCCTAGGACAGCGCCGCCAGCCGGTTGTAGAAGAGCCACCGCAGCCGGTGCGGGTCGTCCTTCCCGACCACCGGCTCCCCGGGTGCCAAGGGCTCGCGCAGCTGTCTGCCCGCCGCCACGAACAGGTCGTTGAGCGGGTTGACCCACCCCGCCGAGTACCCGCTCGCGTCGGGCGGGCGGGCGAGGACGACGCGGCCCTCGTCGGCGAACGGCTCCGGAGGGTGGTGCAGCACCTCCCAGCGCACCCCCGGCGGCGGCGCGGCGGCCCGGAGCAGCTCGCCGTGGTACGCCGCGAGCGCCCCGACGACCTCGACCGTCGCCGCGGAGAGCGCCCCCACGATGCGCCCCGGCCGGACCACCTCGGGCCACCGCGCCCATGCCGGGAGCGCCTCGTACGGCTCGTCGGGCGGCGCGTACGCGAGCACGGGCATCGCCGCCGTCCACAGCGGGACGAGGTCCTCGGGCGTCCCGGTCAGGTCGAGCCCGAACCGCTCGCCGAGCCACGGCCGGGCCCGCTCGACGAGCTCGAGCCACTGGCCGAACCGGAGGGCCTCGTCCTGGTCACCCGCCGCCGTCATGCTGCTGATCCTGCCGTCCGGCCCGCCCCCGTGGAAGTCACGTGGCCGCGTGGATGACGAACGGGATCCGGTACTGCTCGAGGCAGGCCAGCGCCGCCGCGTCGGGACCGACCCCCCAGAACTCGGCACCACCCTGCTTGAACACCTGCGCCGGGACGAAGTGCCACACCTTCTCGTCGAGGTCGCCGGCGTCGAGGAGGTCGCGGTCCTTGCGGGCCTGCTCGCACAGGTCCGAGCTGCGGTTGAACCGCGTGACCGGGCCGGCCTTGACCTCGATCGCGTTCTGGTTGGTCGGTCCCCAGCGGATGTCGTCCTCACGCAGCCGGCGGTTCGAGCCGGGCACGTTGTGCCACGCGTTCGTGGTGGTCCGGTGCACCGCGGTCCACGCGTTGTCGAGCTGCCCGCGCACCACGAGGTCCTGGACCTGCCGCTCCGCGACGATGCTCGCGCGGACACCACCGGCGCGCACGGCCCACGGCATCGGCACGGCGCGCGCACCGCTGACCCGCAGCGTCGAGCCGAGCGCCGCGACGAGCTCGTCGATCTTCTGGTGCTGCATGATGCGGGCGAGGACCTGCGGCGTGAAGCCGGCGTTCTCGAGCGTCGAGAACCCGGGCAGCAGCACCCGGAACACCGTCGCCTTCACGGTGTCGCTGAGGACGTCGCTGTTCGCGACCCACCGCATGACCGGAGCCAGCTTCGCCGGGAACCTGGACAGGAACTTGCCGATCTTCGCGACGACCGACGCGGCGTCCCCGACGGCCGGGATGAGCCCGACGAGGCTGAACGCCGCTCCGACCCAGTCGGTCTTGATCAGTCCCGCGAGGACGTCCCGGATGTCGACGAACGGGATGAACGAGCCGATGACGTAGCCGATGAGCCGCACGACCTGGTCGTTCTCGCCGCAGCCGATCCAGCTCCAGGTGATGTCCCCGCACAGGAACCCCTGCACGAAGTAGCCGATGTACTCCCAGGTGCCGAGCCGCTCGTCGAAGACGGTCGGGCTCAGCCCCTCGTCCTCGGCGTGGTCCACCTCGTAGCCGTCGGAGAGCGAGTCCCCGTCGGTGTCGGACGCGAGCGGCGTGGTGCCGTGGTCGAGCTCGTCGGCGTCGGACAGGCCGTCCGCGTCGGTGTCGCCCTGCCAGGCCTGGGTGGTCTCGTCGAGCTCCTCGCCGTCCTCGAGGCCGTCGCCGTCGGAGTCGAGCACGGTCGGGTCGGAGATCGCCTGGAACGCCGGTGTGCCCTCCACGACGGTCGAGGGCTCGCCGGCCTCCTCGCCGTCGCCGATGCCGTCCCCGTCGGTGTCCTCCTTCGCGGGGTCGGTGCGCACGATCGTCGACGTGCCGAGCGCGAACCCGCCCGTCTCCAGGCAGTCCGCGAGCCCGTCCCCGTCCGTGTCGACGCTCTCGCACGCGGGATCGGCGACGCCGCCGCCGGGCGTCGGGTCGTTGACGCACCCGGCGATCGAGCGGAAGACCTCGGGCAGCTGGTCCGCGGTCGCGACGCCGAAGTACTGGCCCTCGGTCTGCGTCGCGATGCCCTGGAGCAGCGTCGCGTCGGGTCCGGCGCCGAGCCCGATGGTGTAGATCGGCGCGCGGAGCCCGCGCGCCCGGTCGATCAGCGCCGGGTCCCACGAGCCGTCGCCGTCGGTCAGCAGGATGAGCGCGTTGAGGCGCTCGGCGCTGGCCGGCGGCAGCGTCCCGAGGCCCGCCGAGACGCCCGCGTCGATCGCGGTGCCGCCCAGGTCGTCGACGAGCACGATCGCGGCGTCGAGCGCGGCCTTGTCGCTCGTGAGGCCCTGCAGGACGGTCGCGACGTCGTCGAAGTCGGTCACGGAGGCCCGGTCGTCGGCGTTGAGCGCGTTGACGAACTGCGACGCGGCGATCTTGCGCAGGCCCTCCGGGTCGTTGTCGGCCATCGAGCCGGACGAGTCGAGCACGATCGCGACGTCCGCCGGCAGCGCCGGGTCCTCGCCGGGCGTGCACCCGGCTCCGACCGAGTCCCACCTCTGCTCCCAGTTCGCGATGTCGAAGATCGCGTACCGCGAGAAGTGCGTGACGGTCACCGAGACGGTGCGCGCGTCGGGGTCGAGCGCGAGGTCCGCGCCGGTCGGGACCCAGCGCTGGAGCGCCTCGTCGAACACCAGCACGCGCAGGTCGGCGGGCTCGGTGCCCGTCGGGAGGTCCGCGGGGTACGGGAGCGTGAGGCGGGCCTGCTCGAGCTGACCGGTGCGGTCCGCCGGGAGCGAGATCTCGACGGCGTCGCCGACGGCGCCGAGCGCGCGCTCGGTCGCGGTGACGGGCTGGGTCGCGACGTGCACGGAGCCCGCGAGGTCGCCGGAGCCGACCAGCGAGAGCTCGACGCCCGCGCGCCGGACGGGCTGGGCGACGACCTCGTCCGCGTCGCCGGTGCCGTCGTAGTCGGTGTCGGTGGACAGCGGGTCGAGGCCCGAGCGCACCTCGGCGCCGTCGAGGAGGCCGTCGCCGTCGGTGTCCGCGGTCCGCGGGTCGGTGCCGACCGCGAGCTCGTCGGGGTCGGCCAGCGTGTCGCGGTCGGGGTCCGCCGAGCGCGGGTCGGTGCCGGCGGAGATCTCCTGCGCGTTGGTCAGGGTGTCGGTGTCGCTGTCCTCGTCGGCGTCGCCCGTCCCGTCGCCGTCGGAGTCGGCGGCCGTCGGGTCGGTCACGCCGAGCAGGTGGGCGGCCTCGTCGCCGTCGCCGAGGCCGTCGTCGTCCGAGTCGCGGTCCTTGGGGTGGGTGCCGAGGCTCAGCTCGAGCGGGTCGGGGAGCGTGTCGTAGTCGGCGTCCGCGGTCGTGGACCACGGCCGCACGCCGACGGCCTCCAGGCTCGCGACGCCCCAGGCCTGGGCTGCGGCGGCGTGCGCGACGGCCCGCACCGGCACGGCGTCCTCGAGGGCCGCGTCCATCGCGGCGAGGTGCGCGGACGCGACGCCGAGCCGCCGGGCGACGGAGCCGGACGCGCCCGACGTCAGCGTGCCCAGCTCCTGCTCGAGCCGGTCGGCGTCGTCCGTCGCCCGGCCGACCGTGCGCGGCTCCGGCGTCGCGGCCGTGACGCGCACGGCGTCCGCGACGGCCGCCCGCGCGCTGCGGACGGCCGCGGAGAGCGTGCCGGTGAGCGCCTCGGTGCGCGCGGCCGCGAGGGCCGGCGTCGAGGCCGACTCGGTGCGGTCCGCCAGCACGTCGGTCGCCCGTCCCTCGTCGAGCGAGACCCGGACGAGGGACGCCCTGCTGGTGACCCGCACGCCGTCGCCGTAGAACCGGTCCGCGGCGTCCTCGACGAGCCGGTCCACGGCGGCGGTGACGTCCGCCTCCGGGTCGCCGTCGACCGCCGTGGCGGCAGCGCCGAGCAGCACCGCGCTGGTGGCGCCGGGGGTCGTGCCCGCGAGCGCCTGGACGGCGGGTCGCCAGTCCGCTGCGGGTGCCGCTGCGGCGGCGGGTGCTCCGGCGACCGCGACGGCCGCCGCGAGGAGCGGGACCCACCACCGGCGCAGCGCCGCACGCCTTCCCCTGCGCTCGGCTGTCCGGTCGGTCGTGCTGAACGCTCGCGACATCGCGTGCCCCCCCGGGTCCGTCGTGCGGTCGACCCGCGAGAGCCAAGCACCGGAGCTCCGCGCAGGGCCACCGTTCCGGGACGAACCCGCCCGAAAGGGACGAGTCGCCGCGGCTCAGGCGCGCGGGTCCCGGGGAGCGCGGTGCCGCCGGACCGACGCGACCGCGGTCAGCAGGAGCCCGCACGCCACCCAGGCCAGGAGCACCACGACGGGACGGGTGGCGCCGGCTCCGTCGAGGTACGCGGTGCTGCGCAGCAGGCTGCCGGTCGCCCCCGGCGGGAGGAGCTGCCCGACGAGGCCCCACGGCGGCGCGAGCAGCTCGGGTGCCGACGCCATGCCGGACAGCGGGTTGCCGACGAGCACGACGAGCGCGGCGCCGGCCGCCAGGCCGGGCGTCCCGGCGACGCGCTCGAGCCCGAGGAGGGTCAGCGAGGTCGCGGCGATGCCGAGCGACAGCCCGAGCGCGACGGGCCAGAACGCGCCCGACGTGCTGCCGAACCAGCCGTCGAGGAGCGCGGTGAGCGTGAGGCCGGCCATGAGCGAGTACCCGCTCGCCGCGGCGACCCGGAGCCAGGGCCGGTGCGGGAGGGCGCGCGCGAGGGCGACCGCGGGAAGGATGCCGCCGAGCGTGATCGGCAGCACGGCGGCGGCGAGCCCGGCACCGCGCGGGTCGTCCGCCGGCAGCGGCACGACGTCCTGCGTGGTCACCGGCGTGCCCGAGCGCTCGGCGAGCGCCTCGCCGGCATCCGCGAGCAGCTGGGCGACGACCGGGCTGGCGCCGCTCGCCACGACGACCGTCGCGCCGTCGGGTCCGAGGACGAGCCCCCCGTACGCGTCACGGCCGAGGACCGCGGCGCGCAGCGCGTCGGCGTCGGGGTAGGTCGTGGCGTCGAACGCGCCGGGCCGGGCGGCTGCGAGCGCCTGCTCGACCTGCTCGACCGCGGGCGGCGGTCCGGCGATGCCGATCGGGACGTCGTGGGGCTCGGAGGTCACGGCGGGCAGGGCGAAGGCCACGAAGATCGTCGCGACCGCCGCGGTGAGGGCCAGCGCGACGGCGGTCGCGAGCGCCCAGGGGTGTCGCCCCCCAGGGTGCCCGGGCCCCGGCCGGTGCGGCGCCGGGCTCGTCGGGGTCGTGCTCGGGGGTGTGTGCACGTCGGTCATGAGGACTCCTCGGTCGCCGTGTCCCCGGGTCGGGGAGCGATGCTCCGAGCGTAGAACTCATCAGCCGTTGAATTCAACACCTGATGAGTTCGTTAGGCTGCGGGCATGGCAGAGGCGGTACGGCGCGGCGGGCGCCGCAGCGGGCAGAGCGGCACGCGCGACGCGATCCTCGGCTCGGCGAGGACGCAGTTCGCGGAGAACGGCTTCGACCGCGCGACGATCCGCGGGATCGCGACGGCCGCCGGGGTCGACCCCGCCCTCGTGCACCACTTCTTCGGCACCAAGGACGAGCTGTTCGCCGCGGCGCTCGAGCTGCCGTTCGACGCCGCCGTCATGCCCGACCTGATCGCGGGGGACCCGGACGGCGTGGGCGAGCGCGTCGTGCGCCACTACCTCGGCGTCTGGGCCGACCCCGTGACCGGGCCGCACCTGCAGGCGGTGTTCCGGTCCGTCGCGTCGCGCCCGGAGGCCCTGGACACCGTCCGCCGCTTCGTCATCGAGCGCGTCCTCGAGCCCGTCGCGGCGTCGCTCGGGCGCGACCGCCCCGCGCTGCGCGCCGAGCTCCTGGGGGCGCAGCTCGTCGGCATCGCGTTCGCCCGGTACGTCGTCGGGCTCCCGCACCTGCAGGAGCTCGAGCTCGAGGACGTCGTGGCGCTCGTCGCCCCGTCCGCCCAGCGCTACCTCACGGAGGACCTGCCGGGCGTCTGACCCTCCGGACCCCGGCGACGACGAGGCCGCCGGGACCGGACCCCGCAGGAGCGGAGCGCCGGGCCCGACGGCCTCGGTCGATCACGGGCAGGTCACCCTCCCGGGCAGGGTGTCAGCCTCACGAGCAGGTGGCCGGCGGCGTGCTGCTGTTGCCGTTCTTCATCACCGTGACGCCGAACGAGCTCCCGTTCCCGTTGGGCGTGAACGTGGTCCCGTTGCGGGTGGCGTTCCAGCTGCTCTGGATCGACTGGCCCGAGCCGAGACTCAGGGTGACGGTCCACGCCGAGCTGCCGCTCACGGTGTAGGTCACGTTGAAGCGGTCCGACCAGTCCTCGGCGCGGGTCGCGGTGACCGTGCAGCCGCCGGTGCCGGGGTTCGGGTTGGTCGGGTTGGTCGGCGTCGTGGTGCCGCCCGACGGGGCGACGGCCCGACCGGTGCTCGTCGAGATGTGACCCGTGCACAGGTTCCGGGCCGCGAGGTCGGACAGGATGCCCGGCAGCGTCTGGATCGTGGCGGTCGGCCAGTCGTGCAGGAGGATGATCTGGCCGTTGGTCAGGCGGCTCGCCGCCTGCCGGATCTGGCTCGCGCTCACGTTGTCGTAGTCCTGCGAGTCGACGTCCCAGAGGACCTCCCGCAGGCCGAGCGAGGACGCGACCGACTTCAGCGTCGCGTTGGTCTCGCCGTAGGGCGGCCGGAAGATGGTCGGCGTGACGCCGGCGGTCTGCTGGATCGCCGTCTGCGAGCGCGAGAGCTGCGACTGGATCTCGCTCTGGCTCAGATTCACCAGGTGCGGGTGGTCCCAGCTGTGGTTGCCGATCTGGAAGCCGGCGTTCTTGTACGCCTGCATGAGCGACGCGTTGCTCGTCGCGTTCGAGCCCGTCGGGAAGACGGTCGCGGTCGCCCCGGCGTTCCGCAGGGTGCTGATGAGCTGGTTCGTCGTCGCCGGGGTGGGGCCGTCGTCGAACGTGAGCCCGACGTAGCCGGCCGAGCAGCTCGCGTTGGTCGGCGGGGGCGTCGTCGTGGTCGGGTTGGGGTTCGGGTTGGTCGTGCCGCCGCCCGAGCAGGACGCCGAGGGCGTCGTGCTGTTGCCGTTCTTCATCACGGTGACACCGAAGGAGCTGCCGTTCCCGTTGGGCGTGAACGTCGTGCCGTTGCGGGTGGCGTTCCAGCTGCTCTGGATCGACTGGTCGCTGCCGAGGCCGAGGTTGACCGTCCAGGTCGAGCTGCCGCTCACGGTGTAGGTGACGTTGAACCGGTCGGACCAGTCCTCTCCGCGCGTCGCGGTGACGGAGCAGCCGCCCGTCCCGGGGTTCGGGTTCGAGGTGGTGGTCGGGTTCGGGTTGGGGTTCGGGTTGGACGTCCCGCCCTCGCTGACCGTAATGCTCGAGCTGCCGGAGCTCTGGTAGCCCTCGGTCGCCATGACCATGTAGTCGTGGGTGCCGAGGTTCATGCCCTTGCTGGCCCAGGCGTCGAAGTGGTTGCCCGTGGTGATCGTGCCGCCCGTGCGCTTCTGCTGGCGGACGCTCCAGTACTGGGAGAAGGTCGAGCGGTCGCCCTCGATGGAGGGCTGGTTGACCCGCTGCGTGCGGTAGATGTCGTACGTGCCGCCGTCGCTGGTGACCGTGCCCATGTGCGTGCCGGTCGGGCGGTACGTGCCCCAGTTGTCGACGACGTAGTACTCGACGAGCGGGCCCCGGGTCCACCCGTAGAGCGTCAGGTACGAGTTGCCGCCGGGGTTGAAGGTGCCGGAGTACTGGACGACCTTGCGGCCTCCGGTCTGCCAGCCCTTGCCGCCGACCCAGTTGTTGATGCCGGACCACGAGGTCCGGTAGCTGCCGGCGTCGCCCATCGTGAACTGGACGTTCCCGCTGTCCTTCCAGAACGAGTAGAAGAAGCCGTTGTGCGTCCCCGTGCCGTTGTTGGTGAGGGTCACGTCGGCGGCCTGGGCCGGTGCTGCGGCGACGAGGGCGCCGACGGCCAGCGTGCTGGCGGCGGCGAGGCCGGCCAGTGCGCGGACCAGCCGGCTGCGCCTCGGCGCACCGCGGGTGAGAGTCGTGCTTGCGGACATCCTGCACTCCTTCGTGCCGAATCGGCGTCGAAAATTTCGGGCCCGCGGGCGGGTCTTGGGTGGGCCGGCCTGCGCTCGAAACGAGGGCTGCCCGCGTCGTCGTCGACGCAGGGAGCCGTTCCCGGCGAGTGTGGAGCGGTTCTCCGGCGCAGGCAAGGAGCTGGGTGGGCTCCTGAGGGGCTCTGAAACGTTTCTCAGCGTTCGATAGTTTCGGCGCCCCGCGTCCTCGTTTCGCGTCGGTTCGTCGGGTCAGCGGCCCGCTCCGAGCGGGCCGCCGCCACGGGCGCACGCGCCGGCCCGTCCGGGCAGCGGTGGGCGACGAGCCATGGACACGGCTCCGGAGACGGGCCGACCATGGAACATGACCCCTGGACCGGAGCCCGACGGCGAGTCTGGTGACGCCCTCGTCGAGGTGCCGCTCACGGACCTCGACGACGGGCAGGTGGACGCGGTCCACGAGCTGCTCAGGTCGACGTTCCGCGCCGACGAGCTCGTCTCCCTCGCCGGGCTGAGGGCCGGGTACCGGGGGGAGGCTCCGCACCCCTCGGTCGTCGTGCTGGCGGGCGGCGCACCCGTGGCCGTGATGCTCGCCGAGTGGCACGTGGACCACCAGGTGCTGCTGCTGGCGTACCTCGCCGTCGCGCCGTCGATGCGGGGCCGCGGGCTGGGGGCGCACCTCGTGGGCGACGTCCTCGCCCGGTGGGCGGCCGAGAGGGACGGCGCGCTGGTGCTCGCGGAGGTGGACGACCCCGCGCGCTGGCCGGGCGACGCCGGCCACGGGGACCCGGTCGCGCGGCTGCGGTTCTACGGGCGGCTCGGCGCCCGCCTCGTCCCCCTGCGGTACGTCCAGCCCGCTCTCCGCGCGTCGTCGGGCCGCGTCGACGGCATGCTGCTGCTCCGCCTCGACCGGGGCACGGACGCACCGGGGGACCGGATCGCCGCGTTCCTCGAGGAGAACGTGGTGGCCTGCGAGGGCGCCGCGGCGCTCGACGACCCGCAGGTCGCCGGGCTCGTGGCCGACGCGCGGGCCCTGACCGACGGCCGGGCGCTGTGGCCGGTCGACCGCTGGGCGGAGGTCCGCGCGCCGTAGCCGGCGGGGTGCGCCGCTCAGACGCGCTGCGGACCGCGGGTGACCGGGTCCACGTGCAGGTCGTGGAGCAGGTCGCGGTCCTCGCAGACGAGGCGGAGGCGGGCGCGGCGGACGGCCCTCGCGCACGGGCCCGACGGGTTGCCCAGGTCCTCGGCGTGCGGGCCCTGCGGCCACAGCAGGTGGGCGAGGGACCGGGGCCTGCCGGCCGCCGCGGCCAGGACCGCGCGCGTGCAGCGCGGACCGTCGTCCACCCCCGCGACCGTGTCCTCGACGGGAAACGTCAGCAACCCCAGCACCTCGCGCGTGAGGTCCTGCTCGCTGCGACGGACGACGTCCTTCACGAGGAACCGCAGCGCCCGTGCGCGGACGTCCACGTAGAGCTGCCTCGTGTACGGGTCCGGTGGCCCACCGACGTTGTGGTAGAGGTACGCGTGCACCACGGCACGCTGGTAGCTCCATGCGGCGGCGTGGACCTGTCCCTGCGCGCGGAGCATGTCCGCGCGCAGCCGGTGCAGGTGGCTCATGAGCTCGTGGTCCGGGTCCGGCGGGTCCGCGGACGCGCCGCCCGTGGGCCGGTCCGGCTGCGCGGTCCGCGCGGCGGTGCCCCACAGCTCCTGCACGCGCGAGAACGGCGGCAGGGCGGTTGTCGCGTCGGGGTCGGCCGCCGCGCGCGCGTTGTCGTGGGCGATGAAGAGCAGCTGCGCCCGCTCGTAGGCCAGCCACGGGGCGACCCAGTGCTCGTGGTCGGCGTCCGCCACGATGTCCGACGAGCGCACGTAGGCGGCGTCGGCCAGCCGGAACGACCGGTCCGTCCAGGGCGCGTACGTCCAGGCCCGCGCGACGAACAGCTGGGCGGTCGCGGTGACCCGTCGCTCCGTCGCGGCGTCCTCGCCGCCGCCGCGGATCTCCTGCAGCGTCTGCAGCGCCTCCTGGATGCGGAGCCAGTCCACCTTCTCCGACTTGGTCGACCAGGGTGGGTAGAGGTCGGCGATGTCGGCGAGCGCACGGTGCAGCTCCGCGAGCTCGGGCCACGCCCGCCGCCCGACGAGCGCCGCGACGCTCGACGGGTTGTCGCTCGCCTCCCGCCGCGTGACGAGCTGGTGCAGGTCGGTGACGAGCTTGTCGCAGAAGTCGAAGTGGACGTAGTTCCCCCACCAGTGGAACGCGTCGAGGAACAGGGCCGCCGCCTCGAGCACGAAGCGACGCTGCTCGGCCGGCTCCGTCAGCGCGCCGGAGTGGTACAGCCACTCCCGCGCCGCGGCCTGCCAGGCGGGGTCCTCGTACCGGAACTGGGCGGCGAACGACCCGCCGGCACCGTCTGCCCCGTGCGCCCCGCTCTCCATCCGCGACCGGAAGTACGCCGCCGCGGCGCGGGACAGCGACGCCACGCGCGGCTGGTCGCTGGCCTGCAGGCGGGCGAGGAAGCTCGTGCGCACGTGCTCCTGGAGCCGCAGCACCGTGCCGTCGCCGTCGACGGTGTCGACGAACGACAGCGTGGCGAGCTGGTCGAAGAGCCGCGGGACGCCACCCCGGTGACCCCCCGGCGCCAGGAGCGCGCGCAGCAGGTCGGCCGTGACGACGCGCGGGACGGCGGCCGCCTGCACGGCGCGCAGCAGGTCCTTGCGTCCCGAGCGTTCGAGCAGCTCGGTGACGAGGAGGGCGCACTGGTGCGGGCCCGGCCGCGGGAGGCCCAGCAGCACGGCGTCGAGCCGTCCGGGCTCGGGCGCCGCAGGTCCCCAGAGGATCTCGGCGACGAGCCGCAGCGTCGCGGGGTGCCCGCGGGTCAGCGCGAGCAGGCGCGCGGCGGTCAGCTGGTCGAGCGACGCCCCACGGCCGTCGGGCGACCGCTCGGCCCGGAACCGGCGGACGAACGCCCGCATCGCCGGCTCGTCGAGGTCGGACAGGACGTGCGGGGAGGCCCGGTCGGCGCCGAGCCGGCGCACGGCTCGGTCCGGCGCCGCGCCCGCGCCGGGTGGCGCCGTGAGACCGAGGACGGCGACCAGCCGGGTGGGCCCCGCCCCGCCCGTCGCCGCCAGCGTGTGCAGGAGCTCGGTGAGCCAGGTCCCGATGGGCTCGTCGAGCACCTTGTCGACGTCGTCGAGGAGCAGGAGCGGGGGACCGTCGGGGCCGCCCGCGCGGCGCCGCCAGCACTCGGCGAACCGCGCCGCCACGTGCTCGGCCGCCCTCCCGACCGCCCGCACCTGCTCGTCCGGCTCGACCGGCCTGCGGAGCCGCTTCATGCTGGCCGCCAGGTCGGCCTCGCCCTCGGTCAGCAGGTGCTCGCGTGCCTCCGCCGCGGCACGCTCGATCGCGCTCAGGTCCCCGTCGACCAGCAGGGCGCGGGCGACGTCGGACAGCAGCTCGACCCACAGCGCGTAGCTCGCGTGCGCGCCGCCCACGGACGTCGCGGTCGCTTCGCCGGTGTGCCCCGGGTCGTACCGCTCCAGGTCGACGAGGTACGTCGGCCGCCGGCACGTGGCGGCGATCTGACGCAGCACGCTCGTGCGGCCCGACCCCAGCTCGCCGTGCAGCTCCGCAAGCGGGCGCGCGTCGTCGTCCTCCCGCAGGACCTGGTGCACCAGGTCGTCCCGCCCGACGAACCCCGCCGCGCCGCTCAGCCCCGGGGCCGAGCCCGCGGGAGGAAGGTCCTCCTCGTCGTGGATCGGGGTCCCGAGATCCTCCGCCTCCGTCGCGCCGGTGTACCCGTCCGGCCACCGCACGTCGCGGAACCTGACCCCGCGCGGGCGGACCCCCGCGAGGTCGGCCTTCTCGAGGTCGGTGTGGTCGAGCCGCGCGCCGTCGAGCACGGCGCACCCCAGCGTCGCGTCGACCAGGACGGTGCGGGTGAGGTCCGCCCCGTCCAGGCGCGCGCCGTCGAGCGCGGCGCGGTCGAGGTGCGTGTAGCCCAGGTACGCGCCCTCGAGGTGCGCACCGCGCAGGTCCGCGCGGCGCAGGTCGAGGCCACCGAGCCGGAAGAGCTCGACGCCGTACGCCGACGCCGGTCGGCTCACGAGCAGGGTCAGCGCGGTCTGGGCGTCGAGCGGGAGGTCCACGGCGTCTCCTCGCTGCACGACGCACAGCTCGCGCACCACGGTCTCGAGCACGCGTGCGCACACGACGCGGTGGGTCGCGCTGTCCGCCAGGCGGTCGAGGAGGTGGAGTGCGCCGATGCGGGTCTCGAGGTGCTCGTCGCGCAGCCGCTCCATGGCGTCGGCGAAGCGGGCGGCGCGCTCGTCGACCGTCCGGTCGTGCCGCTGGGCGGCGAACTGGCGCCAGGCCAGGGCCGCCCCCGACAGGGCGATGACGGCGGCCAGCGCCTGGGCGATCGGCGCCCGTGCGGCGCTCTGCACGGTGAGCCGGGCTGTTTCCGCCGCGATCCGGTCCTTGCCGGTGACCTCGGCCGCCGCCAGCTCGGCTGCGGTCAGCGGTGGGTAGAGGACCTGCGGCAGGAGCACGAGGGCGGCGAGCGTGAGGACCGTCCCGACGACGAGCACCACGACCAGCGTCCGGCGGCTCATGGGCGCGGCCGCGTCGGGGTCGGCCGCCCGCGCGTACGGGACGCCCGCCGGTGGGCAGTCGTCGGGTGCCTCCGGGCGGCTGCGGTCGGCCCTCCGCAGCGCGGCACGGAGGCGGCGCGAGGGCGACGGCCGCGGGCCGACCCCGCTCTCCGGGGCGCCTTCGGGGCCCTGCCGGCCGTCCTCGGCCGTGGTGTTCCGCGTGGTCGTGTCGTGCTCGGACATGGCCTTCCTCGCCGGGAGTCGTCGTCCACCCTTCGGCGAGGAGAGACCCGAGCGCGGACCGAGATACCGGGGGTGCGCCTGGCGGCTGCCCCGGTCCGGCGGCTGGACGACGCCACGAGCCGGCTGGCCGGTGCGACCTCGCGGGGGGACGACGACGGCGCGCACCGCCCGGGCGGGTGCCCGTGCCGTGCGCGCCGTCGCGTGCGCTCCCGCCGCCCGCGGACCGGGTCCGTGGGCGGCCCGTCGTCAGCCGACCGTGCCGGTGACCGCCGTCCCGTTCCGGACGACCGTGTACTGCAGCGTCTCGCCGCTCCAGAAGTGGAACGTCAGGACGACCGGCGCGCCGTCGGTCACCTCGGCGAAGAACGCCGGCCGCAGCACGATCGTCCCCGCGGCGGTGTCCGGCGCGAACGTCACGTCGTACTCCTTGAAGGACGTCCAGCTGTGCGGCCCCGCGTTCGAGCCGTCGAGGTAGCGCGCCTCCATCGTCGCGAGGCGGTCACCCCGGAACTCCGTCGGCACCGCGAACGCGTCGGTGGTCCCGGTCGCGTCCTGGAGCGCCGGGATGTCGGCGCTGACGACCTCGAGCCGCCACGGGACGCCCTTCGAGAACCGGACCTCGAGCACCGCGCGCGTGCCGTGCTCGCCGGAGCCGACGAGCCGGGTCAGCAGCGCCGCCGGCAGCGTGAGCGCGTCGCCCGCGAGCGTGAAGTCCTTGCCGGCCTTGAGCTTCTTGCCGTCGAGGTACAGGCCCTTGAAGGTCTGGCCGTTCGGGTTCAGCGTCACGGTCTGCGCCGCGACGGCGCCCGGGCGGACGAACACCTGGTCGGTCGACGCGGTGCCCGAGCGGCGCGTCCAGCTCGACCGGATCTGCGCGTACAGCGCCGGGTCGCTCCACGTGAACGCGGTGCGGTCCAGGTGCTGGCCGTTGTCCCAGAGCATCGTCGTGACGCCGGTCGTGCGCGCCTGGTGGCCGAGGGCCTCGAAGAACTTGAGCTTCTCGCCCTGCTCGATCGTGCCGGTGTGCCGGTCGAAGCCGAGCAGCCCGTACTCGCCGAGGATCACGGGGATGCCGCGCGCGACGAACGTGTCCCGCACGCGGTCGAACGTCCCGGTGAGGTCCGCCTGCGCGGCCGCGTCGAAGCGCGTCCCGCCCGCGACGTTCACGCTGAACGGCCAGTAGCCGTAGTAGTGGAACGTCGCCGCGAGGTTCGGGTCGTCGAGCTCCTCGAACGTCGCGACGAGCGCGTCGAGCCGGCCCTGGTCCGCGTTGGTGTGCAGCGTCGGCAGCACGAGCACGCGGTCGGCGTTGCGGCCGCCCGACGAGCGCACGACCTCGTGGAACCGCACGTTGAGCTCGTGCAGCAGGGCGTAGCTCTGCTCGTCGCCGGACACCCCGGCGAACTGCGGCTCGTTGATGCTCTCGAACAGCAGCGTGCGCGGGTGGTCGCGGAACCGCTCGGCGAGCTGCTCCCACGTCGCGGTGAACTGCGCGAGGACCTCGTCGTGCCGGGTCGGCATCTGGTTCGTCCACATCCACGAGTCGTGGTGCAGGTCGAGCAGCACGCTCAGGTCGGCGTCGAGCGCCCAGTCGACGACCTCCTCGACCCGGTCGAGGACCGCCGGGTCGATCGTGTACGTCGGCGCGGGGCCCGAGTGCTGGCCCAGCGTCACGGGGATGCGGACGCTCTGGAAGCCGGCGTCCTCGACCGCGCGCAGCAGGTCCTCGGTCACGCGCGGGTTGCCCCACGCGGTCTCGTCGGCTCCGACAGCGTCGAGCGTGTTGCCGAGGTTCCAGCCCGGCTGCATCTCGGCGACGACCTCGGACGCGGGGTCGACGGCGGCGGGGCGCGGGCCCGCCTGCGGTGCTGTGCCGGCGCTCGCGGGAGCGACGACGGTGGTGGTCAGTGCGAGTGCGGCGGCCAGAGCGGTCAGGCTCGTCCAGGCGGGTCGTCTCACGGGTTGCCCTTCTACGCGGGGGGCCTCGTTGCCCCGGGGGCGCGGTGCGACACGGGCCGCGACGGCTCGGTCCGTGTCGAAGCGCTTCGACTGCAGCGTAGGCGACTCCGCGCCGGAACGGCACCCCCTGCCGTGGAGTGGTGTGCGGCGGTTGCCGGGGGGTCCGCGGTCCGGCTACGCCTCGCCCCCGACGGCCGCCGGGTCGCCGTCGCGCGCCCGCTCCTGGCGCAGCAGGTCGCCCGGCTGGCAGTCGAGCGCCTCGCACAGGGCCTCGAGCGTCGTGAACCGGACCGCCTTGGCGCGGCCGTTCTTCAGCACCGCGAGGTTGGCCGGCGTGATGCCGACGCGTTCCGCGAGCTCGCCGACCGACATCTTCCGGCGCGCGAGCATGATGTCGATGTCGACGACGATGGGCATCAGATCACCTCGTCGAGCTCGGCGCGCAGCGTGGTCGCGGTCGAGTCGAGCGCGACCGCCTTCGCGAGCAGCGCACGCATTACGAGCACGAGCAGCGCGATCCCGATCCCGCCGATCGCGCCGACGCCGATGATCAGGACGATGCCGGGGGCGACGGCCTCGCCGGGCGCCAGGACCGTGCCGAGCGCGAGGGCCAGCACGGAGCCGGCGACGGCGGCGCCGATCACGACGTCGACGTAGCGGAACGCCGCGGGGCTGAACACCGTGTCGCGCCGCACCATCGTGAGCAGCCGCCAGAGGCACACGAGCGCGACCTCGACCGCGGCGACGGCCAGGAAGCAGATCACGACGATCGGCCAGCGCAGGTGCGTGAGCTCGCCCACCTCGCCGTCCGGGTCGACCGCGAGGAGCGGGAGCATCGCCGCCTGGAGCGCGAGCATCGCCGCGAACATCAGCACGATCACCACCCGGAGCGCGAGAACCGCCATGCGTCCCATGTCGTGCACCTTCCCGTCGACCTATCGAAGAACGATAGGAATCTATCGTTCTAAGACGCCGTCGGCAAGACTGCCCGGCGAACCTCACCCGAGCAGCACGTCGGCCAGCACGAACCCCGCGAGACCGCAGGCGAGCGTCAGCAGGAGCGAGCGCCGGAGCGCACCGAGCAGCGCACCCGCCGCGGCGGCCAGCACCGGCGGCTCCGGCAGCTCGCCGCCACCCAGCAGCGCGACCGCCGCCAGCCCGGCGAACAGCGGAGCCGGCAGCGCGTCGAGCACGTCGGCCGCGCGCCCGTGCGGCGTCGGGAGGAGCGTCATCGGCAGGACCCGCGACGCCACCGTCACGAGCGTCAGGGCGAGCAGCAGCGCGGTGGTCACGGCCGTGCCTCCGCCGTCGGGCCGGTCGTGGCGAGCGCACGCTCGACCGCGGGGTCGTCGCGGCGTCGCCGCACCGTCGCGGCGCACGCGCCCGCCACGACGACCGCCGCGAACGCCCCGGACTGCGGCACGGCGAGCGCCGCCGCCCCGGTCGCGATCGCCGCCGTCGCCGCGCGCAGCACGTCGGCGCGGGACCGGCACGTGAGCGCCGCGAGGCCGACGAAGAGGATCACGAACACGACGCCCGCCGCCTGCTCGGCGCCGAGCAGGTCGGCGCCGAGCGCCCCGGCCGTGGTCCCGGCGACCCAGGCGGCGTACGCACCGAGACCCACGACCACCAGCGTCCGCGCGGCGGGCCGGTCGCGGGCCACCGCGAGCCCTGCGGTCTCGTCGAGCAGGACGAGCGCCAGGAGACCGCGCCGCGCCCGTCCGGCCCGGAGCCGGGGGAGGACGACCGCGGCGAGCGGCACGTGCCGCAGCCCGAGCGCCGCGACGGCGACCAGGACGCCCTCCGGCGAGGCCCCGGCCTGCACGAGGCCGACCATCGTGAACTGGGCCGCGCCGGAGAACAGCAGCACCGACGAGGCGAGGGTCGTGCCCGTCCCGAGGAGCGGCGCGGCCGTCGCGCCGTAGATGACGCCGAAGACGCCGATCGCCGCGGCGACCGGGAGGGTGTCGAGCACGAGGCCCGCGCGGGTGGATCTGTCCATGAGCCGACCGTAGGGACACACTGGTCCCGTGCCCGGGTCCAATCCAGCGGTGCCGACCGGTACCAATCCTTCGCCGCACCTCGAGCTCGCCCCGATCGCCGGAACCGCCATGCCGTCCGTGGCCCTCGCCGAGGCGCTGCGCCGTGCGGTGCGCGACGGCCGGCTGCCCGCGGGGTCGCGCCTGCCGCCGTCGCGCGGGCTCGCGGACCAGCTCGGGGTCTCGCGCGGCGTCGTCGTGCGGGCGTACGAGCAGCTCGTCGCGGAGGGGTACCTGCGCTCGCGGACCGGCTCCGGGACGGTCGTCGGCCACGTGCACGTCCCCCCGGCCGCGCCGGTCGTGCCGTCGCGGCCGTACGTCCCCGCCAACCCCGGGGTGCCCGCGCTCGGCTGGTTCCCCCGCACCGAGTGGCTGCGCGCGGCCGAGACGGCGGTGCGCGAGGCCACGGACCGCGAGCTCGGGTACGGCGACCCGCGCGGGCACCCGCGCCTGCGGCGCGCGCTCGCCGCCTACCTCGGGCGGACGCGCGCGGTCGTCGCACCCCCGGACCAGGTGGTCGTCACCGCGGGCTTCGCGCAGGGCGCGCGGCTCGTGGCCGAGGCCCTCGCGCGGCACGGCGTCGACGAGGTCGGCGTCGAGGACCCCGGCTCGGCGGGCGTCGTCGCGACCCTCCGCGCGGGGGGAGTCCGGACCGCCGCCATCCCGGTCGACGCCGACGGGATCCGGGTCGACGCGCTCGCGGCGGGCGACCTGCGCGCCGTCCTCGTGACTCCCGCGCACCAGTTCCCGACCGGCGCGGTGCTGACCCCGGCCCGGCGCGCGGCGCTGCTCGCGTGGGCCGACGAGCGCGACGCCGTCGTCGTCGAGGACGACTACGACGCCGAGTACCGGTACGACCGGTCGCCCGTCGGCGCGCTCCAGGGGCTCCGGCCCGACCGGGTCGTCCACGGCGGCAGCGTCTCCAAGAGCCTCGCGCCCGGGCTCCGGCTCGGCTGGCTCGTCGCGCCGGCGTGGCTCCTCGGCACGCTCGTGGAGGTCAAGCACCACGCGGACATCGCAGCCCCTGTCCTCGAGCAGCTCACGCTCGCGGTGTTCCTCGAGAGCGGCGGGCTCGACCGGCACGTCCGGCGCACGGCCGTGCACTACGCGGCCCGGCGGGCGCACCTGCTCACGGCCGTCGAGCGGCACCTGCCGGGGTGGCGCGCGACCGGCGTCGCGGCGGGCCTGCACGCGGTGGTCGTGCCCCCGCGCCCGCTGGCCGCGGACGTGCTCGACGCGATGGTCGCGGCGTCGGGCGACGTCGGCGTCGTGCCGCTCGCGGCGTTCGCGCACGGCGGTGGGCATCGCGGCGCGCACGTCAGCGGGCTCGTCGTCGGCTACGGCGACGTCGCGCGCGACCAGCTCGACCGCGGCCTGGCCGCGATGGCGGCGGCCCTCGGCGGGCGGCGTCCGGCGTCCCCGCGCGCCTGACGTGCGTTGTGCTCGCCGTCACACGGCCGGGTGGAACCCCCGCATCATCCGGGTGCACCGCGTCCCGCGCGCTCACGTGCCGGCGGTGCCCGGCCGATGGACGACGAGGAGGTGACCGTGCCCACGCTCGTCGAGCTCGTGTCCCTGGTCGCGGCCGTCCTGGCGACGATCACGGGCGTGCGCGTGCTGCGTCGCCGCCGGACCTCGCCGCTCGCGCCGCCCCTCGCGCTCATGCTGTTCGCGGCCTCCGAGTGGGCCGCGGCACGCGCGCTGCTGCACGTCGCCGAACGGTCCGTCCCGGCGACCGTGGCCCTGCACTACGCGGTCTTCCCCGGAGCGGCCGTCGTCGTCGGTGCCGCGTTCTGGTACTTCCTCGTGCTCTCCGGCCGCACGCTCTCGCGCCGGACCGCCGTGCTCCTGTGCGTCCACCCCGTCGTGCTCGGGCTCGTGCTCCTCACGAACCCGTGGCACGAGGCGTTCCTGCGCCTCGACGTCGTCGACGGGGCGGTCGTGGACGGCGTCGGGCCGCTGTTCTGGGTGCACAGCGCGTACAGCTACGCGCTCCTGGTGCCCGGGATCGGGCTCGTGCTGCGCGCCATGGCCCGCGCCGTGCCCGGGCACCGGCACGTCTACGCCGTCGCGGTCCTCGGTGCCACGGTCCCCTCGGTCGGCAACGTGCTGACCACGGTCATCGCGACGCGGTCCGAGAACCTGCACCTCACGCCCGTGTTCTTCCTGGTGAGCGCCGCCATCTGGGCGTGGGTCGAGCGGTTCCGCCAGCACAGCCGCGTCGTCCCCGTCTCCACCCGCCAGGTGCTCGAGGCGCTCGCGGACGCCGTCGTCGTGCTCGACCCGGCCGGGCGGCTGCTCGACGTCAACGCCGCGGCGCGCGTGCTGCTGCGCGGCCCCGACGGTGCGCCGCTCGACGACCGCGTGATCGGTGCGCCGTGGGACGAGCACCTCGGGTCGGAGCTCGGCGACGTGCTCGCCGACGGCGGGAGCCGCGTGCTCACGACCTCCTCGGGCGCCGTGCTCGACGTGCGCGTGACGCGGATGACGGACCACGGTGGCCACCCGGTCGGCACGGTCGTCGTGCTGCGCGACGTGACCGAGCTCGAGCGGCTGCGCGCCGAGCTCGCGCACCAGGCGACGCGCGACGGGCTCACCGGGCTGCACAACCGGCGGGCGTTCGAGCAGCGACTCCGCGACGCCGTCGAGCACGCGCGGTCGACGGGCACCCCGCTGAGCGTCGTGCTGCTCGACCTCGACCACTTCAAGACCGTCAACGACACGCACGGCCACGCCGTCGGTGACCGCGTGCTGGTCGCCGTCGCGGACGCGCTCGCCGAGGCGGCGGCCGAGGGCGAGACGGTCGCGCGCCTCGGGGGCGAGGAGTTCGTCCTGCTGCTGCCCGGCCGGACCGCTCCGGAGGCCGCCCAGCGGGCCGACGAGGCGCGGGCCCGCTGTGCCGGCGCGGCCGTGGCGGTGCCGGGGGGCGACGTGCGCGTCACGATCAGCGCCGGGGCGGCGGAGCTGTCGCCGGACGGCACGTCGGAGGGGATCCTGCGGGCCGCCGACGTCGCGATGTACGCCGCCAAGGCCGCCGGGCGGGACCGGGTCGTCACCGCGCCCGAGCGCGGGGTGCGGCGTCGCGCCGTCCGGCGGTAGCGCACCCCGAGGCCCGTGCGGCGGCTGCGGACCTCACGCACCGTGCGCCGGTCGGGCCCGTGACGGGGCGCGGGACCCGGACGTCAGGAGGGCGACGAGCAGCGCTCGTCGGAGCTCCGCCGCGTCCCCGCGTCGTGCAGGGCGCGCGCGCCCGGGCCCGCCGGGGCGTCGGTGGTGGCGTCCGCGTGGCCGTCCCGGTCGCCGTCCGTCGCGACCGCGTCGATCACGTCCCCGCCCGACGCGAGCTCGCCCAGCACGACCGGGTCGCGCCGGCCCTGGGCCCGCGCGGCGACCCGCTCCGCGAGCGTCCGGTGCGCGTGCACGTACGCCGGGACGAGGAGCGCGAGGGCCGCGAGCCACGCGAGCGGGTTGCCCCACACGACGCCCTCGTAGCCCCACGACGCGCCCAGCACGACGGCCGCACCGACCCGGCAGACCAGCTCGAGCACGCCGGTGAGGGTCGGGACCCAGGTGTGCCCGAGCCCCTGCAGCGCGCCGCGGAGCACGAACAGCGCGCCGAGGACCGCGTAGAGCGCGCCGTTGACGTGCAGGAAGTACGCGGCCATCGACACCACGGCCTCCTCGCCCGGGCCCACGAAGACCCGCACGAGCGTCGCCCCGCCCAGCGCGATCCCCGCGCCGAGGACCGCGGAGCCGCCGACCGTGAGCCACAGCGCCTGCACGACGCCGGTCCGGATCCGGTCCGCGCGCCCGGCGCCGAGGTTCTGCGCCGCGAACATCGACACCGCGAGCCCCGCGGAGCCGAGCAGCGCCATCGCGAACTGGTCGACGCGCGACGCCGTCGTGTACGCGGCGACGGCGTCGGCCCCGAGGTCGTTGAGCCGGACCTGCACCGCGAGGATGCCGATCGCGATGATCGACGCCTGGAACCCCATGGGCAGCCCGAGCCGCAGCTGGTGGCGCAGCTCGTCGCGCGTGACCCGCCAGTCCTCGCGGCGCACGTGCAGCGCGGGCACCCGGCGGCGCACGTGCGCGAGGCACAGCGCGACCGACGCGCCCTGCGACACCACGGTCGCGAGCGCCGCACCGCCGACGCCCAGCCCGAGGCCCGGCACGGCCCCGAGGACGAGCACGATGTTGAGCACGCAGCTCGCGACGAGGTAGAGCAGCGGGGTCCGGGAGTCGCCGATCGCGCGCAGGACCGCCGAGAGGTAGTTGAAGAACATGATCGCCGCGGCGCCGAGGAACGTGACGACGGCGAACGTCGTGGCCTGCGGCAGCAGCTCGGGCGGCGTGCGCAGCAGGCGCAGCGCGGGCTCGGCGAGGAACGGGGCACCGGCGGTGACGAGCAGGCTCACCGCCGCGCTGAGGATCGTGCCGGCGGCCACCGACCGGCGCACGGCCCGCGCGTCGCCCGCGCCGAAGGCCTGCGCCGTGGGGATCGCGAAGCCGGTCGTCATGCCCCACGCGAAGCCCAGCAGCAGGAACAGGAAGCTGCCCGTGGCACCGACGGCGGCGAGGGCCTCGACCCCGAGCACGCGCCCGACGACGATCGCGTCGGTCACCTGGTAGAGCTGCTGGACGACGTTGCCGAGGAACAGCGGCACGGTGAACAGGGAGATGACGCGCCAGGGGCTTCCGGACGTCAGGGATCGGGGCACGGCAGGTCCTCCGCGAGACGGGGTGGGTGTGTTCGCGGTGGTCGGTCGTGCCGGTCGCTCGCCTCTATCGGATCGTTTCGACCCGGGGTTCGTCAAGCCGGGTCGCGGGTGGTTCCTCGTGCGCGACGGAGCTCGCGGCGGGTGCCGGGCCCGGGTGCGGCCGCCTGCTCGACCCGCGCCGGAGGTGCGGCGTCCACCTCGGGACGCGCACGGCGTGCGGCGACGCGGGCCACCGCCGCCTCGACGGTGTCCGGCGGCCGGGCGTCGCGGGCCGTCCGCGCGTCGGTCCAGCGCGCCAGGAAGTAGCTGCCCGCACCGAGGCCGAGCACGAGCGCGAGGTCCCACCAGGGCGAGCGGTCCTGGGCCCGGTCGAGGACGACGACGCCGACCGCGAGCAGCCCGAAGGTGATCGCCGCCCCGGTGTCCCAGCGGTCCCAGCCGCGTGTGCGCTCCGCCACGGTGCCCTCCCGGCTCGTCGGACCCGACCCGAGCGTGCACCGCCCGGGGCTGCATCGTCCCACCGGCTCCCCGTCCGCGCACCGCCCTCAGGCCGAGGTGCTCCGCCTCCCGGCGCGGGCCAGCGCCAGGCCGCCGAGCGCGGTCGCGACCACCCCGAGCACCACGCCGACGATCGCGCCGCCCAGACCGTTGCCGGTGCCGAGCCCGCCCTCGGCGGTCGCCGCGTAGAACGCGCCGAGCCCCGCACCGACGACCCCGAGAGCCAGCGCCGCGAGGGCCGGCGTCCGGCCGGACCCCGGCCCGCCGGTCCGCCCTCCCGCGCCGCGGCGCAGCGCGAGCCCGCCGGCGACCACCCCGGCGAGCGCGACGACGGCGACCACCGTCGGTCCCAGGCGCCCCGGGGTCATGCCGGTGACGGGCGTCGAGGCGGCGACGGTCAGCGCGGCGGCGGGCGCGGCGGCCGCCCACCCGGCGAGGACCGCGGCGGACGTGGCGGCGGTCGTGGTGCGGACGCGTCGGACCGGCGTCCCCGGTGTGCGTGCGCTCATGTCGGTCTCCTTCGTCGGCGTCGGGCGCCCGGGGCGTCCGGCGGCTTCGGCTGGGGCCTCCGGTGGTCGGCCCTCGCGGCCAGCGTCCGCCCGGCGGGCGGGTGCCGTCGTCGTGCAGGCGCAGGCTCTCCGGCCTGCGCCCGGCGCCGTACCGGGCTGCTGCGCGCGCGGCAGCACCCGCCCGGCTACCGCGTGCGCAGCAGCCGGCGGTCCACCCGGGGAGGGTCCCGCCCACCAGGGGCGCGGGACTACGGTGCCCGCATGAGCGCAGGACGGTTCGGCGTCCCCCCGCGCGTCCGCGACGGGGTCGTCGCGGTCAGCGTGGCCGCGGCGCTCGTCGTCACAGGGCTGTCCGGGGAGCGCCCGTCCGGAGCCGCCGGAGCGCTCGGCGCCGTGCTGCTCGCCGCCGCCGGGCTGGCGCTCGCGGTCGGCCGCCGCGCCCCGGTCGTCGTGCTCCTCGTCACCGGTGCGTGCGCCGTCGGGTACCAGGCGGCGGGGTACGACGTGCCCGCGGTCGCCTTCCTGTTCGCGGTCTACGCCGCGGTGCGCGCCGGCCACCGCGCCGTCACGGTCGCCGCGAGCGTCGCGATGCTCGCCGCGCTGCCGCTCGTCGGGCTCCTGGCCGGACGCGACCTGGGTGCGGCGCTCGCGCAGGGGCGTGACGCGCTCGAGCTCGCCTGGCTCGTCGCAGCCGCCGCCGCGGGGGAGGCGCTGCGGCAGGCCGAGCACCGTGCGGACGAGGCCGAGCGCACCCGCGAGGAGGTCGCGCGGCGCCGGGCCGACGAGGAGCGCGTGCGCATCGCCCGCGAGCTGCACGACTCGCTCACGCACCAGATCGCGATCGTCACCGTGCAGGCGGACGTCGCGGTGCACGTCGCCCGGCGGCGCGGGGAGGAGGTGCCGGACGCGCTGCTCGCGATCCAGCAGGCCGGCCGGGAGGCGTCCCGCGAGCTGCGCGCGACGCTGTCCGCGCTGCGCGACGACGACACCGCCCCGCCGCGCGGGCTCGACCACGTCCCCGAGCTCGTCGACCGGGCTCGCGGCTTTGGGCTCGACGCGACCCTCACCATCGACGGCGACGGCCGCGGCGTCCCCGCAGCGGTCGGCCGGACCGCCTACCGGGTCGTGCAGGAGTCGCTCACGAACGTCGCCCGGCACTCCGGCTCCGCGACCGCGACGGTCCGGATCGAGTGCCGCCCCGACCGGCTCGCGATCACGGTGGACGACGACGGCCGCGCCCGGCCCGGTGCGGCCCCGGTGCTCGGAGTCGGGCTGCTCGGGATGCAGGAGCGGGTCGGCGCGCTCGGCGGCCGGCTGCGCGCGCTGCCCCGCAGCGAGGGTGGCTTCCGGGTGCGGGCCGAGCTGCCCGTGGACACCGCGCCGTGATCCGGGTCCTGCTCGTCGACGACCAGCCGCTCCTGCGCAGCGCCTTCCGCGCGCTGCTCGACCTGGAGGACGACCTCGAGGTCGTCGCCGAGGCGGGCGACGGCGCGCAGGCCGTCGCGCTCGCCCGCGAGCACCTGCCGGACGTCGCGCTCGTCGACATCCAGATGCCGGGGGTCGACGGGATCGAGGCGACCCGCCGCATCGCGGCCGACCCCGCGCTCGCCGGCGTGCACGTCGTGATCCTCACGAGCTACGGCTTCGACGAGTACGTGCTCGACGCGCTGCGCGCCGGTGCGGCCGGATTCCTGGTCAAGGACGTCGTCCCCGAGGACCTGCTGCACGCGGTGCGCGTCGCGGCCCGCGGCGACGCGCTGCTGGCACCGGCCATCACGCGCCGGCTCATCGACCGGTACGTTCGCGGGCCGGCACCCGGGCGGGCCTCCGCCGGGGCGGCGGCGCTGACCTCGCTCACCGAGCGGGAGCGGGAGGCCGTCGCGCTCGTCGCGCACGGGCTCTCGAACGACGAGGTCGCGGCGCACATGGTCATCAGCCCGCTGACCGCGAAGACGCACGTCAACCGCGCTATGACGAAGCTGCACGCGCGCGACCGGGGGCAGCTCGTGGTGCTCGCCTACGAGTCGGGGCTCGTGGTGCCGGGCGGCTCACCCTGACCGGAGCACGGACGAGCCTGCTGCTGCTTCTTCCGGTTCTTCCGGGTGATGCTCAGGACGAGCACCACCACGACCACAGCGCTGACGGCGGCCCAGAGCCAGCCCTCGGATCCGAGCGAACCTCTTGACGTCATGGCGGACTCCCTCGCGTCGTCGGTGAGAAGGCGCGGGACGGCCCGTCCCGACCATGGTCGGAACGATGACGGTCCGCTGGGCGGGCACAGCTCGACGCATCGCGCGGTCAGCCCCGCCGCGCGGGCAGCGTGAACGTCCACCCCCGGGCCAGCAGACGCGGGACCAGCCGGTCCACCGCCTCGACGGTCGCGCTGCGGTCCCCGCCGCCGTCGTGCAGCAGGACCACCCCGCCGGGTGTCAGGCCCTGCTCGAGCCGGCGCAGGAGCTCGTCGGCAGGTGGCGGCGGGTCCCAGTCGCCGACCGCGAGGCTCCACCCGAGCGGCTGCATCCCGAGCCCGGCAGCCACGCCCGGCGTCGCGCCCCACGCGCCGAACGGCGCCCGGAAGTACGGGACGGGCACCCCGGGCGCGGCTGCCTCGATCGCGGCGGCGGTCTCGCGCAGGTCGGCGCGCACACGCTCCGGGTCCCAGGTGCTCAGGTCGTCGTGGTGCGTCGAGTGGTTGCCGAGCACGTGCCCCTCGGCGACGACCCGGCGGACCAGCTCGGGGTGCTCGCGGACGTGGTCGCCCCACAGGCAGAACACCGCGCGGACGCCGTGCCGGGCGAGCGCGTCGAGCAGCGCCGGGGTGCTCACGGGGTGGGGGCCGTCGTCGAACGTCAGGGCGACGGTCGGGCCGGGGACGCCGGTGCTCTCGACGAGGCGCCGCGTCGGGCCGTCCGGGGTGCTCGGGTCAGGACGCATGCGTCGATCGCACCACGTCCCGGGCCGCGACGTGCCCGCTGGCGCGCCGCCGCGTCAGCCGACAACGCAGGCTCGCGATCGGGCCCTTGTCGATGTGGGCGGTCGGCGGTAGACCGGAGCTCCCCGAGCGAGGAGGCGCCGTGGAGGACGCGACCCGGTCCGGTGACCTGAGCGGCACGCGGTTCGTCGGCGCGGACCTGCGCGGCGCGCGGTTCGTCGAGTCCGACCTGACCGGTGTCGTCATGCGCGGCGTGGAGGTGCGAGGGCTCGAGATCGACGCCCCGTGGCTCGCCGACGGCGACGCCGGGCTGCTCGTCAACGGGGTCGACGTGACGCCGTTCGTCGAGGCGGAGCTCGACCGCCGGTTCCCGGGGCGCAGCCAGCGGTACGCGCGGGACCCCGACGGGCTCCGGGCGGCCTGGGCGGCGCTCGAGCGCACGTGGGCCGCGACGCTCGCCCGCGTCGACGCGATGCCGGACGGCACCACGGACGTGCAGGTCGACGGCGAGTGGTCGTTCGCGCAGACGCTGCGGCACCTGGTCCTGGCGACCGACGTGTGGCTGCGCCGGGCGGTCCTCGGCATCGAGCAGCCGTTCCACCCGCTGGGCCAGGCGGACTCGGGCGCCGCCTCGTCGGGCATCGACGTGACGGTGCTCACGACCGCCACGCCGACGTACGCGGAGGTGCTCGAGGCCCGCGCGGACCGCGTCGCGATGGTGCGTGACCACCTCGCGACCGTCACCGTCGACGACCTCACGGTCCCGCGCGCGAACCCGTGGTCGCCCGAGCACCCCGAGACGACCCTCTCGTGCCTGCACACGATCCTCGAGGAGGAGTGGGAGCACCACCGCTTCGCCGTGCGGGACCTCGACAGCATCGAGGTCGCGTCGCGCGGGTGACGGCACTCAGCCGGCAGCCGCTGCCGCAACCGCGCCCACGGCCGCACCCTCCGGCGCCCGGTCGAGCGTCGACCGCGGCGCGACGACGATCTCGACCGCCGCGTCCGGCCCGAGCAGCTCGCGTGAGCCCTCGGGCACCGGCACCCGCACGCGCCAGCTCCCCGGCCGCTCGTCGAGGTCGGTGAGAGGGTCCGACGCCGTGGGGTCCCAGTCGCGCAGCGCGCCCGGGATCTGCGAGCTCCACGTCGCCCACGTCCCGTACCGCCCGCCGGCGTCCGGGCCGATGTCGACCACGAGCGTGTCCGACCAGTCGGCGGTCTGCTCGAGGTGGTCGAGGAACGACAGCAGCCCGTCGCGCTCGCGCAGCGACACCAGCCGGAGGCGCAGCACGTGCCGCATCGACGCCACCGTGTCCCCGGTGCGCTCGTCGGTCGGCCGGGTCGCTGTGCTCGACAGGAACGTGGTGACGAGCGGGACGGGGGTGTCGACGCCGTCACGCGCCGTGCGCCGCTCGATCTGGACCGGGCACAGGTGCGCGGCGCTCTGCTGGTGCAGCACCACCGGCAGCCCGCGGATCGACAGCGCCGTCTCGAGCTGCCAGGACGTGTCGTCGGTGTCGTTGCCGGGCAGGCGGAGCCCGACGAGGCGCGCGGTCACGGCCAGGTCGCCGAACAGGAAGCGGCGCAGGTTCTGGTAGCCCTCCTCGGAGTTCACGATCCCGTACCGGCCGCTGTGGCTGCGGTGCACGAGCGAGCGCGGAGCTCCCTCGACGTAGGCGTTGTCGACCTGCACGAGCCCGTCGCTGCGCGGCCCGACGGCGCGCGTCGAGAGCCCCAGCGCCGTGGTGTAGTCCGCCGAGTTCGTGCCGACCAGGCAGAACATCCGGTCGACGGGGAACCCGCCCTGCGGCACCGCGGCGGGCCGGAACGCCTCGCGGTCGGCGGTGCCGGGCACGCGCTCCGGCGTCAGGTACTCGAACATCCGGTCGGGCCCGAAGATGTCGGCGCCGAGCACGCCCGTGAGGTCGCGGACCTTCTCGAGCAGCCCGAAGCCGACGAACTCGATGCCGCCGTGCGGGCTCGCGTAGGTGAACACGCGGTCGACGAGCGCCGTGGCCGCGTCGAGCGTGCCGCCGAACCGCTCGTCGTCGGGCACCACACGCTGCAGGAGCGAGCGCACGATCAGCCCGCCCATGGAGTGCGCGACGAGGAACACCCGCGGCGCACCCGTGGTGCGGCGCACGAGCAGCACGAGGTCGAGCAGGCTCTGCGCGGCGCGCTCGAGCGAGAACCCCGCAGGGTCGTGTGTCAGCGTCGAGGCGAACTCGTCGTAGAAGCGGTGCACCCACACCGTCGCGGACGGCACCGCGCCGGGCGGCTGCTGCCGCAGGTACGCCTCCTGGTTGCCGTGCACGAGCAGCCGGTACCCGTGGTCGGTCATGAGCCGCAGCAGCGGGCTCTCGAACTGGTGGAACGCGGGGCGGTCGGCGCCGTCGACCCGGACCTGCACCGACCCCTCGTTGAAGCCGTAGAACGGGTCGTCGACCGCGGTGTCGATGCCGGCACCGCCCCCGGCGAAACCTCGGACGTAGATGATCGGCAGACGGCCGTCGCCCTCGTACGGCATGGGCTCTCCTCCTCGCTCGGGACGCGACGACCGGCAGCGCTGCCGGTCCGTCGGGCTCTCGTCCGCTCGGAGGACAGCGCCGGACGCGCCCTGATACGTCCGTCGCGCGCTCCGTCGCGGTGGCAGGGTGGGCGGGTGCTGATCGCCATGGCAGGACTCCCGGGCACGGGCAAGAGCGTCGTCGTCGAGGCGGTCGCGCGGCACCAGCTCGCGCTGGGCCGCACCGTGGTCGTGGACGCCGTCAACGCCGTCGACGAGGCGCGCGGGCAGTGGCGGGACCTCGCCCGGGCCGCGGGCGTGCCGCTGCACTTCGTCGAGGTGGTCTGCTCGGACGCCGCGCTGCACCGGCAGCGGCTCGAGGGGCGCCGCCGCGACATCGAGGGCTTCGCCGAACCGACCTGGGGGTCGGTGCAGCGGGTCCGCGCCGAGTTCGCGCCGTGGGCCGACGCGGCGCTGCAGGTCGACTCGGTGCGGCCGCTCGACGAGGTCGTGGCGACCGTCCTCGCGCACGTGCGGCCGGGGGAGCGGAGCCCCGTGAGGGCCTGAGCCCCGCGGTGCGTCGCGCGCTCACCGGCGCGTGGTCGGACCAGGAGCCCGCCGCCGTCCGGTCAGGCGGTGAACCCCGTCTCGCGGATCACGCGGGCCGGCACCCCGGCGACGACCGTGTCCGCCGGCACGTCCTTGGTCACGACCGCCCCGGCGCCGACGATCGCCTCGTCCCCGATCGTCACGCCCGGGACGACCGTCACGCCCGCGCCGAGCCACACCTTCCGGCCGAGGACGACGGGCGCCGGCTCCATGTCGGCGCGGCGGTCCGGGTCGGCCGCGTGGTTCAGCGTCACGATGGTGCTGCCGTGCCCGATGAGCGTGCCGTCCCCGATGGTGATGCCGCCGGCGTCCTGGAAGCGGCAGCCCATGTTGATGAAGACACCCGTGCCCAGCACGAGGTTCTTGCCGAACTCGCACGAGAACGGCGGGAAGAGCGCGACCGACTCGTCGACCGGCCTGCCGGTGAGCCGCGCGAGCAGCGCCCGCACCTCCTCGGGCGTCCGGTAGCCGCCGTTGAGCTCCGCGGTGACCCGCAGCGCGTCCTGCGCCGCGCTGTGCAGGAACCGGTGCGCCTCCGACCCGCCCTCGATGGTCGCCCTGCGCCCGACGTGGTCGAGAAACTCCGCCAGCTCCATGCGTCGATCGTGCCACCGCGCGCCCGCAGGGACCGGGTGGCGCCGGGTCACGCCGTGCCGGCGGCGGCCCGCGCCGCGGCCTCGACCTGCGCCCGGTAGCGCGCCCGGGCCTCCCGGGTGGCGTCGTCCACCGGGCTGCCCGCCGCAGACCCGGTGCCGACGACGCCGTCGAGCCCTTCGCGGAGGATGTCGGCGTGGCCCGTGTGGCGGCTCGTCTCGACCAGCACGTGCACGACCACGTCGACGAGCCGCACGTGGGGCCGCGGCCACCACGGCACGTGCCCGGGGGCGTCGAGCGGCAGCGCGTCGATCGTCGCGTCCGCGTGCCGGCAGGCCCGGGCGTAGCGGTCCAGGACCTCCGCGCGGGTCTCGTGCTCGGTGACCCAGAAGTGGGCGCGGTTCGCCGCGGAGTCGTCCCACCGGGGGAGCGGCTCGGGGAAGGGGCGGCCGACGACCTCCCCGAGGTACCGGGCCTCCGTGAGCGTCAGGTGCTTCACGAGGCCCAGCAGGTTGGTGCCGGTCTCGGTCAGAGGACGGCGCACGTCGTGCTCCGACAATCCCTCGAGCGTGCCGAGCAGGGACGCCCGGATCCAGCGGAGCTCGTCGTGCAGGGACGTGGTCACGCGGTCCAGGGTCATGGGACCACCCTCCCAGCCGCGGTCGTCGGCTCAGTGCCGCCCGCGGCGCGCCGCCAGCACCTGCGGGAGGCCGACGAGCGTGACGACCGCCCCGGCCAGGAGCAGCACCACACCGAGCAGGACGTTGCCCGGCCTCGGCGGCGGCGGCGCGCTGCACGCGGAGAACCCGGTGTCCTCCGCGAGGAACTGCTCGTAGGGCACCGCCTCGCCGTACGCGAGGACCTGCCCCGCGCCGGCCGTCCCGGCGGGGAGGGTCGCGGGGCTCCGGGCGCACGCGCTCTCCACGACGACCTCGGCGGCTGCCGGCAGCGGCCCGGTCAGCGGCGTGGTCTCGCGGAACCCGGCCGGGGTGCGGCCGAGCTGCACGGACCCGTCCCAGTCCTCGGGGACGGCACCGGCCCGGTCGACGCGCCACAGCACGGTGCCGTCGTCCGTCCCGTCGTCCGAGCCCGCGCGCACCTCGACGGTCTCGATCTGCTGCGCCGACCGGGGGCCGGTGTGCACCACGGGTGCACCGCCGTCCGCCACCGTGAAGCCGACCGACGGGACCTCGGGGCGGCACGGGGCCATCGCGCACACGCCGGCCTCGCCGACGACCGCCGCGACCCGCGGGCCGGCGAGCGCGGCGCCGAGGAGCACGAGCGCGAGGCCGACGACCAGCGTCGTGACCGCACCGCGCAGGCCGGGCGCCGGTCCCGGGCGCACGGGCGGTGCCACCGGAGGTCCGCTCATGGGACGGATCGTCCCAGGGGTGGGGGGCCTCGGCGGGGCCCGGCCGGTCACGATCCGGCGACGATCGCCGGCTCAGCGCAGCGCGAACAGCCTCGGGTCGTCGAGGTCGAGGACCAGGTTCTCGTCGTCCCCGACCCACAGGCCGCCGAGGCGGTGGATCTCCAGGTACCAGGGGGACGGCGCCCGCCGGCCCACGCCGTTCGGGTCCATGAACGTGCCGCCGAGGTGGTTGTGCGAGAACCGCTCGTCGACCTCCGGCTCGTCGTCCTCGGGGTCCCACAAGGAGTCGTCGGGTGCCGTGCCCGCGTGCGGGTCGCCCACTCGCTCGACCGCCCAGAGCTCGCCCATGAGCCCGAGCCGCGTCCGCTCGTCGGCCTGCATGCCCGGCTCGTCCTCGTCGAGCTGGGCGCCCTGGCGCGGACGGGGGGTGCGCGGGCCGGTGAGCTCGTCCTGCGTGAGCCAGACGGCGGCGTAGAAGGCGCCGGTGTCCCGGTCGCACGCGAGGACCGCCTGGGGGTGCGGCCGGGCGGCGTCGACGTCGGCCCAGAAGGGGTCGTCGGGGTGCTCGACCCCGGACCGGTCACCGCGCAGCGCCGCCGCGAGGTGCGCCGGCGCGGGCAGGAAGCCGCCCTCGTCGGCCCAGTCGAAGATCGCGACGGCGACGAGGTCGGGACGCGCGCGACGGTAGCTCTCCGGCAGGGCGACGGTGGCGTCGTGCACGAGCGGCTGCCCGGTGCGCGGCGACCGCGGCCACGTCGCCGGGTCGATCGCCGGCCCCGCCGGACCGGCCCAGCCCGCCCAGAGGGCTGCCGGGGTGGGCGGGCGCACGTCGTCCGCGGTCCCGAGGACCAGGTCGTAGGCCGGCAGGTTCGGCATCGGTCCACTCCTCGTACGCGTCGACGGTCTCGGTCGGCGACGGTAGCGGACGCCCGGAGCGGCCCCCTGGACCGGGGCGACGCGCCGACGGACGGCTGGTGCACGATGGGCAGGCGCGGGCACGGGCCGACGCGCCGACGCCAGCCGCGCACAGCGGTCGTGATCCGGGAGGACCTCCATGAGCGAGCAGCCCGTCACCCGCACGCCGGTCACCTACCACTCCTGCGACCACGTCACAGGACCGTTCTTCCACGGCACCCGGTCCGTGCTCGCGCCCGGTGCCGAGCTCGTCCCGGGCCACGGCTCGAACTACCAGCAGGGGCGGGTGTCCCGGCACCTCTACTTCAGCGCGCTCGTCGAGACCGCGGTGTGGGGTGCGGAGCTCGCGACGGCGCTCGCTGCGGACGCCGGTCCAGGCACGGACGGTCGGGAGGATGGTCGGGGCGGCGCCGAGCCCGGCGGCGGCTCTCGCGCGAGCGGCGAGCGGGCGGGCGGCGGACGCGGCCACGTCTACGTCGTCGAGCCCCTCGGCCCGTTCGAGGACGACCCGAACGTCACGGACAAGCGGTTCCCCGGCAACCCCACGCAGTCCTACCGGACCCGCGACCCGCTCCGTGTCGTCGCCGAGCTCGAGGAGTGGGAGGGGCACGCGCCCGAGGTCCTGCAGTCCATGCTCGACGGCCTCGCGCGGCTGCGCCAGGAAGGGCTCGACGTCATCGAGGACTGAGTCCCGGGTCGGACGGCGCCGGTGGCCCCACGCGGCCGCGGGTCACCCGCCGATCCCCGTGAGCGCACCCCCGTGCGGGTCGGCGAGCGCGCGCGGCTCCCCGTCGACCGCGACGACGAAGTGCCGGCCGCCCGCTGCGGGGCTGAGCCCCGCGGTCGCCGGGAGGACCTGCGCGCCCTCGTTGCTGATCCAGTGCCCGGGCAGCGAGGCGACCGCCGCGACGAACGCGGACCGTGCCGCGGCGTCGAGGTAGGCCAGCACGGCGCTGTGCAGGACGACGAGCGTCGCCCCGCCGGGCGCCTCGGCCGCGAGCGCCGGCAGCACGTCGAGCAGGTCGCCCGGCACGACGCGCGGCGGGTCGCGGCGGGCGATCCCCAGCGCCGCGCGCAGCCGGGTGCGCCGCTCGGCGTGCTCGGGCCAGACGAGCGTCTCGAGCCAGGCGCACGCGTCGTCGTCGGACACGTCCACCGGGGCGAGGTCGATGCCGGCGCGCCACGCGACGTCGGGCAGGCGGCCGGGTGCGCGGACCCCGGGGCGGAGGGAGCAGGGCAGGACCACGTCGGCCGGGCCGTCGGCGGGGTCGAGCCGTGTCCCGTCGTCGTAGCGGTAGGAGTAGCGGTCCGGCAGCAGGCACAGGCCCGTGGACGCCCCGACCTCGAGCAGGGCCAGCGGCTGCGGCAGCGCGGCGAGGAACGGCAGCAGGACGGCGCACCGTCCGGCCTCGTTGGTCTGCGTCGCCCGCGCGAGGACCGTCGAGCGGACCTGCGGCCACCGGCCCAGCAGGGTCGAGCGCAGCTCGTCGTACGAGCCGTCGGCGCCGTGCCACCGCGCCGCGGCGAAGACGAGGTTCGGCTGCCGCTTGCCGGGCGGGAGCGTCGCGAGGAGGTCGGCGACGACGGCGTCCTCACTGACGCCCGCCGCCCAGGTCGCGTAGGTCCGGGAGACGCCTCGTGCCTCCCGTTCGCCGAACGCCCGGTAGGCCTCGCTGACGGCGGCGGTCCCCCGGTGGATGCTCGGGTCCATCGGCACAGGATGCCCGCCCCGGCGTGCGGGCGCCCAGTCGCCTGCGGCCGGGCGGGCCGTCCAGCGGGTGATGTGGTGCGAGGTGCTTGCGGCGGGTCGTCCCCGACCTCCACCATCATGGGCGCGGCCGGCACGATGCCGGCAGCCCGACCTCCGGAGCGCCCCATGTCGCAGCACCCCGTCCCCGCCCGACCGACCGCCGCGTTCGTGGGGGCGTCCTGGGTGGCGCTGGCCATCGCCCTCACCGCGTTCGGGGTCGGCCTGTGGAACGCGACGATGGAGCTCTCGGAGAAGGGGTTCTACGGGACGCTGCTCCTGCTCGGCCTGTTCTCGGCGATCGCGCTCCAGAAGTCCGTCCGTGACCGCGCCGAGGGTGTGCCGGTCACGTCGATCTTCCTCGGGCTGTCGTGGAGCATGGTCGTCGTCTCCCTCGTGCTCATGGCGACGGGGCTGAGCAACGCCGCGCTGGAGCTGTCCGAGAAGGGCTTCTACGGCCTCGCCTACACGATGGCCATGTTCTCCGTGGTCGCCGTGCAGAAGAACGTGCGCGACCTCGCCGCCGCCGGGCCCGCCGTCCCGCAGCAGCCCGCCGACCCGGAGGTCCAGCCGACCGCCTGGCAGTGAGCGCGCCGACGGACCCGCCCGCAGGAGGCGTGACGCACGCGACCACCGGTGGTGGGCCCGGGGCAGCAGGTCTCAGCGACGCAGCCGGATCGGCATGACCAGGCCGAGGTCGTGCGGCCGGTCGGCCGGGGAGACGCGGAGCGCGGACCGCTCGTCGATCGCCAGGGCGACGTGCTCGGCGCGCGCCGCCCGGACGGCGTCGAGCAGGAAGTTCCGGGAGAAGCCGAGCATGTCCCGCGCGCCGGGCGGCGCGAGCGCGACCCGGCCGCCGTCGAGCCGCACGACGACGACGTCGTCCGCCCGCGCGGCCGTCTCGACGAGCTCGCCGGACGCGACCGTCACGCCGGGTGACCCGCTCGGCAGCACGAGCCGCTCCTCGTCGGGGTACGGCGCGTCGAGCGGCTCGCCCGCGACCCCGAGGACCTCGAGAGCGCCGGCCCCGAGGACCACCGGACCCGCGTCGGGAGCGGTGGTCGGCGGGATCGCGTCGAGCAGGGCGAGCGGCGCGACGACGCGCACGGGCGGGCCCGAGGGCTGCCGCACGGGCACCGTCGCGACAGCCAGGCGGGAGCCGTCGCAGCCGACGAGGCGGAGCCTGGCACCCGCGAGGTGGAGCAGGACGCCGGCGAGCCCCGGCCACGCGGGGTGCGCCCCGACCGCGTGGCGGACGGCGCCGACCGCGGCGAGGAGGTCCGCGGTGACGACCGTGCTGCGCGCAGGCTCGGGGAGCAGGCTCCCGGCCGCGTCGAGGTGGGCCCGGGCCGCGACCAGGTCCTCCTCGAGCCGGCGGCGGTGCCGCGCCAGCACGGCGTGGGCCCGGCCGGGCGCGGCGAGGACCTCCGCCAGGTCCGCCACCGGCATCCCGGCCTGGCGCAGGCTCGCCACCAGCCGGGCCGTGCGGACCTGCGCCGGCGTGTACCAGCGGTAGCCGGTCACGGGGTCCACGTGGGCCGGGCGGAGCACGCCGGCCGTGTCGTAGAAGCGCAGCGCGGTCACGGGCAGGCCGGCGGCCCGCGCGAGGGCGCCGATGCTGAGCAGGTCGTCGGGCACGCGCTCACTGTGGGCCCTCGACCCACGCGAGGGTCAAGCCCGGCCGGGAGCCCGCGGCGTGCGCGGCCTGACGCCGGGCTCCCGCAGCGCACGCCGCGAGACCGGCGGCCGTGGACGTCAGGGCCCAGCCGGTCGAGGTGTGCTCGGCGAGCGCACCGAGCGCCGTCGTCGTCACCAGCACGGGCGCGAGCTGGACGAGGCCCGCGAGCGCCTGCACCCGGGCGAGGTGCGTCCGCGGGGCGCTGCCGAGCACGACGGGCGCCAGCAGCGCGACGAACGTGCCGTTGCCGCACCCGAGCACCAGCGCGCCGACGGCGGCGACCACGACCGCCGCGGGGCCGCCGAGCACCGGGCCGACGGCGAGGACCAGCGCCCCGCCGGCGCTCACGACGAGTGCGGACGCGGGGGACCCGACGCGTCGGGGTGCGCGACGGCGGGCCGGGAGCAGCGCCGCACCGATCACCCCGAGCCCCAGTGCGCCCGTGACGGCGCCGGTGGCGCCCGGCCCCCAGCCGGACGCCCGGCCCAGCAGCGGCACGAGCACCGAAGGGACGGGCAGCAGCAGCGCCGCCCCGGCGCCGAGGAGCAGGAGCGCGCCGCGCAGACCGGGTGTCCGGCCGACCACCCGCAGGCCGCCGGCGACGTCGAGCCCCCGGGCGCGCGGCCGGCCCGCGCACGGTCCGCCGGCCGCAGGTCCGGGCCGCTCCCGGACGGCGACGAGGACGCCCACCGAGACGCCGAGCGTCACCGCCGCACCCCAGGCGACGGCGGGGAGGCCGACCGTGCCGACGAGGACGCCGCCGAGCGGCGCAGCGGTCATCAGCACGACCTGGCCGACGCCCTGCCGCACCGCGAGCGCTCGGGCGAGCTGGTCGTCCGGCACGAGGCGCCGCGGCATCGAGCCGGACGCGGGGAGGCAGAGCGCGGTGACCGTGCCGAGCCCGAGCGACGCGGCCACCAGCAGCCACGTGGGCGTCCCGAACCGTGCGAGGGCCGGTGCCAGCGCGACGGTCAGCGCGAGCAGCGTCGCCTCGCCGGCGACGAGGAGTCGTCGCGCCCCGGACCGGTCCGCGACCGCTCCGCCGACCACGAGCAGGACGAGGCGGGGTGCGGCGCCGAGGGTCACGACGAGGGCGGCCGTCGTCCCGCCGAGCTCGGCCGCTGCCCAGCCGAGCGCGAACGCGAGCACCGCGTCGCCGAGCCGCGCGAGCGCGAACCCGGAGAGCCACACGACGTAGGAGCGGGGGAGCGCCCGCACGGGCGCGTCGACGGTCATGGCGGCACGCTCGCGCCTCGTCCTGGTCGAGGGTCAACCGCGGCCCCGAGAAAACCGCCGCGGCCCCGCCCCGCTCGCCGCTACGGTTCCCGCCATGTCCTCGAACCTGGCGTGCATCGGCCTCGACCTGACCGACGAGAGCGAGTTCCACCGGGTCGTCGGCCTCGCCGCCGGGCGCGCGACGGTGCTCGGCGAGCGTGACGGGAACCGAATCCTGCGCTGGCAGGACGACGACGGCGCACGCCTCGTGCTCGTCCTCGACGGTTCCCGGAGCCTCGTTGCTGTGACGCCGTCGTTCGCGTCGGAGCCGGGCGCGGTGCTCGGGTCCCTGACGCACGCGAACGAGGAGTGCTGGACGGCGGCCGTGACGGAGGACGGCGAGCAGGTCACCGCGCTCGCGGCGGACCTCGAGCAGTCGGCGCTCGTGGGCCCCGGCCCGGCCGCGGGCGGGCGCGCCGGTGTCGTCGCGCTCGGCACCGACGTCCACGTGCTCCCGGACGTCGCGGCGTTCGAGGCGTCGCCGGCGTCCCTGCTCGACCCCGACCGGGCCGAGCACGGCGAGCCGCCGGCGCACTACGCCGAGAACGGGTGGCCCTGGCCGCCGCGGATGTCCGCCGAGTCCTTCGTCTCCTACGGCGTGTTCGGGGACGCGGCGCAGGCGGAGCCGTTCGCGCGGCTGAACGGCACGGTGCTGCGCTCGCGGACGTGCCGCAACTCGCTGACGGGTGGGGTGTTCCACGTGGCGCGCGTGCGGACCGTGGGCTTCGAGGCCGACGTGTGCCTCGCCGCGGCCGAGCACCCGGACGCCCCGCCGCCCGGCTCGGTCGTGGCCGGGCGCGTGTACCTCGTCGCGGCGCTGGAGACGCTGCCGGCGACGCAGCCGTCGTCGCGGCGCGGCTCCCGCCTGCCCTGGCGGCGTTGAGCGCGCGGCGCCGCGTCGCCTCCTCGCGTCGGGGATCTCTCACGTGTGCGTCGAACGGCGGCCGCCGGATCGACACGTCGCCGGAGCGGGATCCGCCACGCGTCACGCCAGGGCAGGGCCTCTCGGGTCAGTCGACGCCACGACCGGGAGCACTCATGTCCCCGGTCCCGGGGACGCCCTCCCCACGCCCGTAGCGCAGGAGGACGGTGCCCCGCGGGCCGGCGGCGGGCGGCTCGAGCAGGTCCAGGTTCGTGGGCACGGCGCCGCCCGCGAACACCGTCTTCCCGGTCCCGAGGAGGATCGGGTGCACCCAGAGGTCGAGGCGGTCGAACAGCTGCTCGCGCAGGAGCGACTGCACCAGGTTGAGGCTCCCGACGACCTTGACGTGCTCGTGCCGGTCGCGGACCTCCCGCACCGCCCGGGCCAGGTCGGGGCCGAGCTGGCTGGACCCGGCCCACGACAGGTCCGGCCTGCCGCGCGACGCCACGTACTTGGGGACGCGGTTGAACAGCGTCGCGATGGAGTCGTCGGACCCGCCGGCCTGGTGCGGCCAGTAGGCGGCGAAGATCTCGTACGTCCGCCGGCCGAGGAGGAGCGCGTCCGTGCCCTCGTAGGCCTCGGCGACCTGCGCGCCGGACACGTCGTCCAGCAGGGGAGCCTGCCAGCCACCGAACGGGAACCCGATCGGGTCCTCGTCGGGAGTTCCCGGCGCCTGCGCGACGAGGTCCAGCGTGGCGAACAGCTCGACGTGGATCAGTCCCATGGTGCGCTCCTCGGTCAGTGCGTCGGGCCGTCGGGCACCGTGAGCGTGGTGCCGCGCTCGCGGTCCGGTGCGGGGATGTCGTCGGGGCCCTCCTCCGGCGACGGCGCCGCCTCGAGGTACGTCCGGGAGATCGCGCGGTACACCGGCGTGCGGAACGCGAGGAGCGCCGCCCCGACGATGAGCAGGCCGCTGACCAGGAAGATCAGCGCGATGCCGCGTGCGTCGCCCGTGCCGAGCAGGGGCTCCAGGGCCTCGGCTCCCTCGTCGGACCGCGACCACGGGATGATCCAGAACTGCGCGAGCGGCGAGATCACGAAGGCCGTGATCGGCGCCGCCGCGCTCTCGAACGCCATCGCGAAGCCGAACACCCGCCCCTGCCGCTCGAGCGGGACGACGCGCTGGATGACCGTCTGCTCGGCCGCCTCGACCGCGGGGATGAGGCACAGGTACAGGAAGATCCCGACGATGTAGAGCCACGCCCACTCGCGGATCGTGAACATCGCCCCGAGCACGCCCATGGCGACGACGAGGAGCAGCATCGTGCGCATCGGGTTGCGGCCGAGCCCGAACCTGGCGACCGCGAGCCCGCCGACGATGAAGCCGGTCGAGCCGATGCCGAAGAAGATGCCCCACATCTGCACCGAGAACAGCTCGAGCCCGTAGGGGTCCATGAGCGACATGTAGACGCCGCCGACGAGGTTGTTGAACGTCGAGAAGATGATGAGCGCGAACAGGCCCTGGGCGGCGCGGATCACCGCGATCGACCCGCGCAGGTCGATCGCGGCGGCGGCGCTCTCCGCCGGGGCGGCCGCGACCCGGTCCTCCGGGAAGCTGATCGTCAGGAGGTGCACGAGCGTCACGGCGGTCAGCCCGAGCGCGACGACGATCGTCCAGCCCATGCCGAGAAACCCGACGGACAGACCGGAGACGACGGCGGTGACGATGAACGCGGCGCCCTGCACGGTGCCGACGAGGCCGTTGGCGTTCGCGCGGCGCTCGTCGGGCACGAGGATCGTCACGACCGTGGACAAGGCGATGCTGCGCATGTGCTCGACGACGGCGCCCGCGAGGATGATCACCGCGAACACCCAGAACCACGGGGCGCTCAGGTCCGCGACGGTCTCCTCGCCGAGCGCCAGGAACAGCCCCCCGGCGAGGCCGAACGCGACGAGGGTCGCCAGGGTGGACATGCGCATGACGGTGAGCTTGCGGCGGTGGTCGACGACGGCGCCGAAGAAGATGCTGCTGAACGAGATGAACAGCATGTACGCGCCGCCGATGAGGCCCGTGGCGAGGACGGAGCGCGTCGCGAGGTAGGACCAGAACGTCAGTGCCCACCACAGGTAGCTCGTCGTGATGTTCGCGACCGCGGTGTTGACGAGCACGTGGCCGAAGGTGCGCATCGCGGCCGACGGGTCGGCGGCGGCGGCGGTCGGTGTGGCGGGGTGGTCGGAGCTCACGGGCGGTCCTTCCGGCGCGTACGGGGTCTCAGCAGTAGACCGCTGCGCCGCCGTGAAGTCATCGGAAAACCGGCGGCGGCGGCGAGGCGGTCGTCCGGAGAGGGTGCCCACGACCGCCGAGGTGCACCTGCAGCAGCGGCTCACCCGACCGCCGAGGTGCACCTGCAGCAGCGCCTGACCGGACCGCCTGCCGCGCGCCGCGCGGCAGGGATGAACGACCGCCGGGACGCCGTTGACCTCGACGTGAGCCACCCCCGCACCGAGGAGACGCCATGACCACCGACACGTCCCTGACCGCCGCCGACCTCGAGCTGCTGCGCCGCCCGCTGCACGGGTTCCTCACCGTGGCCGACGGCCCCGTGCCGCCCCAGCCGCGACCCGTCTGGTACGAGGTGACGGACGACGGCGACGTCCAGCTCTTCACCGGGCCGGACACCGTGAAGGTGCGCCGGCTGCGTCGCGACCCGCGCGCGTCGATCGTCGTCGCCGCCCCGGTGGGGGAGCGCGAGCACTGGGTCTCGGTGACGGGACGGGTCACCGTCGAGGCGGACGGTGCGCACGACCTGGCGTCCCGCCTCGCCGCGCGCTACTGGGACATGACGGACCCGGTGCGTGCGCGGGACCTCGCCGCGATCCTCGCGGAGGACCAGGTGCGGCTCGTCCTCCACCCCGAGGCCGTCGGTCGCTACGTGTACTGACGCCCCGTCGCCCGGGCGTCAGGCGGCCCGACGGGCGACCGCGGGGTGCGCAGCCGCCCGTCACGAGCCGCAGGTCAGGAGCTCGTGCAGGTCAGCGCCGGCGTCGGCGCCGCACCGCTCCCGAGGAGGCCGAACGCGGTGCTGCCCCCCGCGGGCAGCCGCCCGTTCCAGTCGGCGCTGCGCACGACGACCTGGCCGCCCTGCGTCGTCAGCGTGCCGTTCCACACCTGGTCCACGCGCTCGCCGGACGGGCGCCACGTCACGCTCCACGAGGTCGACGGCGAGCCGGCCCTCACGGTCACCTCGCCCTGGAAGCCGCCGGACCAGGTGGTGACGGTGCGGTACGTCGCGGTGCAGGTGCCGGCCGGGACCGGGGTCGTCGGCTCGGGCGTCGGCGTGGGGGACGTCGTCGGTGTCGGGGGCGTCGTGGCGGTGGGCGTGGCCGACGGGGTGGGCGTCGGGGTCGTCGTCGTCGACGGCAGGGACGTGAAGAACCGCCAGATCTCCCCGGGGACCCACGACTGCTGCTGCCCGCGGTCGCGCGCGTCCCACTGGTGGCCGCTGTCGGACGCGAGCCAGACCACGGGATAGCCGTCGCGGCACGTGTAGGCGGTGCGCATGTGCGTCCCGCTGCCGGCGGCGGGCTCGGGTGCCTGCTGCGCCCGGCAGCCGTTGTTCCGCAGCGCGCGGTCCCGCAGCGCGCGGCCCTGCGCGATCGCGAGGACGTCGTCGACCACGCCGTGGGACCCGAGGTACGCGACGGGCTGCGTGCCGCCGGCGCACCCGGAGAGCTGTGCGCCGTTGAGGACGGCGACCGCGCGGAACACGTCGGCGCGCGCGCACGCCAGGGCGTTGCTCATGCCGCCGCCGTAGCTGAAGCCGGTCGCGAACCGCTGGGTCGTGTCGATGCACAGCGCGCCCTCGACGCGGCGCAGCACCTCGTCGACGAACGCGACGTCCTGCCCGCCCGTGTTGGGCCAGGCGTTGTCGATGCCCTGCGGCGCGACGAACACCGTGCTGCTGCCCGCGAGCGCCTCGAGCCCGTAGAAGCCCTGGTTCACGACGTCGGCGGCCGTCCCGTGCCACCAGTGCAGCGCGAGGACGAGGCGGTGCGGACGGTCCGGGTCGTACCCGGGGGGCACGTCGAGCCGGAAGGTGCGGGACTGCCCGCCGCTCGTGACGGTGTGGGTGCCGGTCGCCAGGGCGGCGGGCCGGCCGCACCCGCCGGTGACGGCCGCGGGCACGGTGCCGCCGGGCAGGCCTGCGGCGGGCGCGGTCAGCCCGGCGACGGCGAGCGCGGCGGCCGCGGCGGCGAGGAGGACTCTCAGGCCCCGGGACGAGGTGGTGTTCCGCACGTGTCGCTCCCTCCGGCAGGGGTCCGGGCGGCGTCGCGCCGGACCGTCTCCGCGGGATCGGGGCCCGCAGGCTCCGGCGAACCTACACCGGTGGAGAAGCGTCTGAGCAGGGGGTTGAAACGGTTCGGTCGGCAGGTCGTCCGCCGCTCGCCGACGTGCCGGGCCCCGTGGACGAGGCCTCCCGGGCCGCGGGCCAGGAGCTCCCGCAGGTGCGGTCACCGCGCTCGACGACCCGTCCCGAGCACTACCGTTCGGGCATGAGCAACCTCACCGCCGTCGGCGACCGTGACTCCTGGCGCTGCTGGCTGTGCGACGAGCCCGTCGACCCCGACGCCTCGGTGAACTCGGACCTCGGCCCCAGCGTCGACCTCGGCGTCGCGAAGTCGAAGAAGGCCGCGGCCGGCACCGAGCGGCTCGCGCACCGGGCGTGCAACACCCGTAAGGGCGCGGTCACGCCGGTCGTGCCGTGGTCGCCCGAGCTCTTCGTGGTCGACCCCGCGCCGATCGTCGCGACGGTCGAGCGCCTCGGTCGCAAGGGCGGCCGCGAGGTCGTGGCGCGCTGCCCGAGCCGTGCGGACGCCGACGAGGCCGCCGCCTGGCTCGTCGACCGGCTGTCGAGGTTCGCCCCCGACCTGGCGGTCACGACGCAGGTCGAGCCCGGCGGCGGGCAGTTCCTGCTGGTGCTGCGCGCCGCCTGAGCGTTATCCCGTTCCCCGCGCCGCGGCCGGCTGGCTAGGGTCCGCGGGTGCCTTCCGGACGTGCGCTGCTGCCCCGATCGACACCTGCCGCCGCGCGGGTCTCGTCCCGGGCGCTGACCGCCCTGCTCGATCGGCTGGAGGCGGCGCCCGTCGAGTGCCACTCGCTCGTGGTCGTGCGCCGCGGCCACGTCGTCGCCGAGGGCTGGTGGGCGCCGTACTCCGCGGAGCGCCCGCACCTCCTGTACTCGCTGACCAAGACGTTCACCGCGGTCGCCGTCGGGCTCGCGGTCGCGGACGGTCTGCTGACGCTCGACGACCGGGTCGTGGACGTGCTGCCCGACCACGTCCCGGCCGACGTCTCGGACCAGGCGCGTCGCCTCACGGTGCACCACCTGCTCACGATGACGACGGGGCGCCGTGCCGACAGCCTCGACGAGGCGTGGCAGCTCGAGCCCCGCGACCTGGTGAAGGGCTTCCTCCGGGTCCCGTTCGTCGACGCCGAGGGCACGCGGCACACCTACGACAACGCGACGACGTTCGTCCTCGCCCGGATGGTCGAGCGGGTGACCGGGCGGGGTCTGCCCGAGCTGCTCGACGAGCGCCTGTTCGTGCCCATGGGCGTCGAGCACGCCGAGTGGGACCGCGTCGCGGACGGCGCCGTGTACGGGTTCCACGGGCTGCACCTCACGACGGAGGCGGTCGCCGCGTTCGGTGACCTGCTGCGGCGCGGCGGGCGCTGGGGCGACCGGCAGCTCGTGCCGCGCGACTGGGTCGAGCTCGCGACCCGCCACCACGTCGACACCGTGCCGTACAAGGACGACGCGTCGCACGACACCGACTTCGCCCGCGGGTACGGCTACCAGGTGTGGAGGTCACGGCACGGGTTCCACGGCCACGGCGCCTACGGCCAGCAGTGCGTCGTGGTGCCGTCGCACGACCTCGTCGTCGCGGTGACCGCCGAGGGCGAGGCGCAGGAGGTGCTCGACGCCCTCTGGGAGTGCCTGCTGCCCGGCCTGGACGCCGCGACGAGCCCGGAGGACGACGAGGCCCTCGCGGAGCGGATGCGCCGCCTGTCGCTCGCGCCGGTCGACGGCTCGGCCGACCCGGGACGCCGGGCCGAAGGGACGCTCGACGGCGGTGCGGCGGACTCGGCGGTGCCTGACGGGACGTCCGTGGGCGTGGACCCCGTGGCCGGTGGCTGGGTCCTGCGGCTCGCGCCGTCGCTCCCGGTCGACGTCGGCCACGGCGAGTGGCGCGAGAGCGCACCGCTCGGCAGGCCCGTCGTCGCGTCCGGCGCCTGGCACGGCGACACCTTCGTCGCCGACCTGCGCGTCGTCACGACCCCGCACCGGGTGCGCGTCGTGGTGGACCCCGGCGCCGGGACGGCCACCGCGACGTGGAGCACCGTCCCCCTGCCCAGCCCGCTCCTGGAGCGGCACCTGCGGGCGCCGCTGAGCACCCGGCCGGAGCACGGGTAGCCGAGCGGGGCGGGCGCCATACTGCTCCGGGTGGCGTCCCCCCGTGCCGTGCAGCAGGCCTACTCGCTCCTCGCCCAGCGGTACATCGACGCCGTGGGCTCGCTCGAGCACGTGCACGCGGACGACCTCGCGCTCATCGACCGGCACCTGCGCCCGGTCTCCGGGCCGGTGCTCGACCTCGGGTGCGGCCCCGGCCACCTCACGGGCTTCCTCCGGACGATGCACCCCGACGTCACCGGGCTGGACCTGGTGCCGGAGTTCCTCGAGCACGCACGCGCCCACCAGCCCGAGGCACGGTTCGAGTCCGGCTCGATCCTGGAGCTGGGGCTCGTGCGCGCGCCGGGCTCCGTCGCGGGCGCGCTCGCCTGGTACTCGCTCATCCACCTCGAGCCGGAGCAGCTGGACGACGCGCTCACGGCCGTCCGCCGGGTCATGGCACCGGGCGGCGCGCTCGTCGTGGGGTTCTTCGACGGTCCCGAGGTCGAGCCGTTCGCGCACAAGGTGACCACGGCGTACCGGTGGCCGGTCGAGGAGATGTCGCGCCGGCTCGCGCGCGCCGGGCTGGTCGAGCGCGAACGGGTGCAGCGGGCCCCCGCGGGGGAGGGACGGCCGCACGCGGCGATCGCCGCTCAGGCCGGCTGACCGCCGCCGGACGCGCTCACAACGGGCCGGCAGCGACGGCGAGCTGCCCGTCGCCGAGCGGGATCGGCGGCGTCCCGGCGACGACCAGGCAGGCGCGCTGCCACGGTCGCTGCTGCTCCAGGAAGGGCAGCTCCTCGGCCATCCACTCGTGCCAGAACGCCACGGCCTCCTGGGCGTCGCCGTTGACGCCGAGCGCGACGTCGCGGGCGATGCCGCGCTCCTGGGCCGCGGCGAGGTCGGACTGCACCCACACCGTCGCGTCGACGAGGTCGGCCCACTCCCGACGGCTGGCGCCGACCCCCTCGACCACGACGAGCGCGAGGCCGGCGGGGACGTCGATCGCCCCCTCCCGCCCGTGGCGCTCCCACGCCGGGGGACGGAACGACACCGCGTCGCCGCGGCGCAGCGGCCGCAGGACGTGCTCGGCGAGCAGGTCACCCCAGCCGAAGAACGACTCGTGCCAGGCGACGTCGTCGGTGCGGACGACCGCGGAGCGACCCACCCGTCGCGACAGGCGCTCGGCCAGCGTGGACTTGCCCGACGCGCTGCGACCGTCGACGGCCACGACCCGTGGTCGGCCCGCCGGCTCCCCGGCCGCGCGCAGCAGCAGGTCGACGACCTCGTCCTCGGGCACCGCCCGCCACGCGCCGGCGGCGGGCTCTCCCGGGGGCAGCGTCAGGTGCACAGGACCCATCCTGCCGTCCCGCCCGGGTCTCGTGCTGCGCGCCCGCGCCGGCTCCGCCGGCGGTCAGGCCGGGCCTGTCGCCGGCCCGTCAGCTCCAGCCCGTGCCCGCCGCCGCCCCGTCAGCTCCAGCCCGTGCCCGCCGCCGAGCGCAGGACGCCGTCGAGCACGTCCGCGTCGTCCGGGCCGAGGTCCGGGGTGTACCGCCACTGCGTGCCCGTCCAGCCGTCGGCGAGGTGGTCGTCGGGCTCGAGCGGGAGCCGCATCGACTCACGGAACAGCGTCGTGACGAGCGGGCTGCCGGCGTGGACGGGGCTGTGCTCGCCGGTGAGGAGCACCTGGACGCCGGCCGACGGGCCCTCGTCGACGAGGTAGCGCAGCCGGCCCACGGCCGCGTCGTCGAGCGCGGTCGGGAAGTCGTGCAGGACGAGCAGGCGGTCGGCGACGTCGCCGCCGAGCGCGTCCATCGCGCCGGCCGAGCGGGCCATCTGCACGAGGTCGACGCGGCGGACGAGGGCGTCGAGCACCGTCCCCGCGGCCGCGACGGAGGTCGCCGCCGGGGTCATCATGACGCGGCTGCCCGGCTGGGCGAGCGCGGCGAGCGAGGGCGCGAGGCCCCCGGTGAGGTCGACGACGAGCACCTCGAGGCCGCCCGCCGGGTAGGCCGCGAGCAGCCGGGTGACGAGCGCGCGCACCTTGCGGACGGCGGCGCCGCCCGGGTCGGTCCGGGTGTCAACCCACAGGGGTCGCGTCAGCGGGAGGGCGAGCAGCATCGGGAGCTGGAGCCACGGCGCCTCCTCGACGTGGAGCTCCCCGACGCGCACCGCCGGTGCGGGCTGCGACGGGGGTCGCCAGCCACGCCACGCGGGCGACGTCCACGGGGCCATCGCGGCCGGGAGCCGGGTGTCGTACTCCGCGAGCTCGGCGGCGAGCTGCCGCAGGTCCGCGTCGTGCCGCGCGCGCGCCTGACCCACGAGGTCGGCGTGCTCGCGCTCCGCCGCCGCGGACGCCTGCTGGTGCGCCGCGCCGCCGCGCAGCCGGGGGTCGGCGACGATCTCGCCGAGCGCCGCGTCGCGCCGGCCGTCGGCGTACCCGACGCTCGACCGCAGGGCGGCCGTCGAGCGGGCGGCGTCCTCGAAGATCGCCGCGGCCTGCCGCAGGAGACGCTCGCCGTCGCTGGTGCCGGGCGGCAGCGGCGCCGCCGGACCGGGCGGAGGCGGCAGGGCCGTGCCCGGACCGCGAGACGCGGAGGGCGCCGGGGGAGCGGGGGCCGGCGTGGCGTCCTCGTCGTCCACCTCGACGCCGTGCGCGGTGACCGCCTGGGCCAGCCCGCCGTCGTACCCCTGCCCGACGGCCCGGACCTTCCACGCCGGACCGCGGCGGTAGACCTCGACGGCGACGACCGCGCGCTCGCTCGTGAGCCCGACGAGCGGGAACCGCGCCCGCTCGGTGCCGTCGCCGCCGCGCAGCACCGCGGTGAGGAGCGGCAGGGCACCGAGCGCCGGGCGGTGCGGGTCGACGCTCACCACGCACAGGACGGCGTGGACGCGCGCCGGGACGGACGCGAGGTCGAGCCGCACCCGCGCGGGCGTGCCCGGCTCGAGCACCGCGCCCGGCGCCGTCGGCTGGTTGTAGAACACGAGGTCGTCCGAGGAGGCGACCCGCTGCTGCGCGTCGACGAGCAGCACCGAGACGTCGCAGTCGGCGACGGCCGCCCCCACGACCTCGACCAGCACGCCGGCGTCCGGCCAGGGGGCGTTCTGCCCCTTGGCGAGGTCGAGCGGTGGGCTCACCCGAGGTACCGGGCGAGCGACGGGATGCTGTCGGCGGGGGTCCGGGCCTGCAGGCCCTCGCCGACGGCCTGCAGCTTCCACGCCGCCCCCTGCCGGTACACGCGCGCCATGAGCATGCCGGTGAACGGCATCCCACCGGCCAGGGTGTAGCGGGCGAGCTCGACCCCCGTGGTGTGGTCGACGAGCCGGCAGAACGCGTTCTGCACCTGCTCGAACGTCTGGCCCTGGTACGACGTCACCACGAGCATCACGCTCGTCACGTGGACGGGGACGCGGGTGAGGTCGATCAGCATCGTCTCGTCGTCGCCCTCGCCCTCCCCGGTCCGGTTGTCACCCATGTGCTGGACGGAGCCGTCGCGCGTGCGGAGCTGGTTGTAGAAGGCGACGTCCACCGGGTCGGAGCCCGCGAACAGGATCGCGGAGGCGTCGAGGTCGATCTCGACCTCGCGGCTGCCGAACATCCCGCGCTTCTTGACCGGGTCCCAGCCCAGGCCCATGCGGACCATCGTGAGCGCGACGCCGCCGTCCTTGGTCAGCGTGACCTTCTGGCCCTTGGTCAGGCTCACCGGGCGCGCCTTGGTCAGCTGCACCTCGCCGCTGCTCGCGGCGTCGGGCTGGGCGTACGCCGGCGCGGGGGGTGCGGGCGGCGTCTCGACCGGCGGCGTCGTCTGCGCCGGGGGCGGGCCCCACGACCGGGCAGGGCGCGCGGCCGGCGCGGGCGGCGCCGGCGGGGCGGGCGGCGGGACGGCGGCGGCGGGGGCCGGGGGTGCGACGGCCGGCGCGGCCGCGGGGGCGGGCTCGTCGTCGACGGACACGCCGTGGTCGGTGATGAGGTCGGCGAGCCCGCCCGCGTACCCCTGCCCGACGGCGCGCACCTTCCACGCCCCGGCGCGCCGGTACAGCTCGACCGCGACGACGATGCTCTCCGTCGTCAGGTCCGTCATCGAGAACTCGACCAGCGGGGTCCCGGCGTCGTCGGCCACGCGCGCGACGGGCTGGCCCACCCGGCCGAACGCCGCGGTCGTGTCGTCGAGGCTCGTGACGACGCGGACCGCGTGGACGTCGGCGGGCACGGCTGCGAGGTCCACCTCGACGCGCCACGGCTGCCCGGCGGACGGCTGCAGGCACCGCACGCCCGGCCCGGTCGGCTGGTTGTAGAAGACGAAGTCGGCGTCGGAGCGGACCTTGCCGTTCTCCGTGACGAGCAGGGCGGAGATGTCCGCGGGTGCCGGGACGTCGACGGTCAGCGTGACGCGGGGCGCGGTCAGCGGGGCGTTGGCCCCCTTGGTGAGCTGGTCCACCAGGATCCTTCCGTGGGTCGCCGACCGGGCGAGGCACCGGCCACGGGGAATGTACCGGCCGGGCGGGGCTGCGGGGCAGTGCCGCCCGGAACGGGTGCGGGTGATCGGGGCTCAGCGGCCCCGCAGGAAGCTCCGCAGGGCGGTCGGGGGCGTGCCGGTGACCCGCTCGACCGCGTCGGACGGCTCGGCCACGACGTCGCCCGCGATCGCCGTGCACGTGCTGACCCGATCCGGGCCACGCCGCTCAGGGACAGCGACTCCGGGCCCGTGACGTCGTAGGTCGCGCCCACGTGCGCGTCCGGGTCCAGGAGCACCGTGGCCGCGACCCGGGCGACGTCGGCCCGTCGACCGCCGGGCGTGCGCGCCCTAGGGTCCAGAGCGTGTCCGCCCCGGTGCCGTACCGCCCGCTCCCGCTCGACCTCGCCGACGTCCGGTACGCGCACGGCCCCGACTCCCGGCCCCGCCCCGGCGTGCCGGCGGGCGAGACGGTCGAGCTCGAGTGGTCCGGCAGCACGGTCTACCCGGGCACGTCGCGCAGGGTCTGGGTGCACGTCCCCGCGCACGACGGCACCGCCCCGCCGGCGGCCCTCATGGTGTTCAACGACGGCTGGTGGTACCTCGACCCGGACGGTGAGGTCCGCGGCGCGGTCGTCCTGGACAACCTCGTCCACAGAGGAGACATCCCGTTCACGGTGGGCGTCTTCGTCGAGCCCGGCGTCGTCGTGGGGAGCGCGCACCCGAAGAACCGCAACGCCGAGTACGACGCGTTCGACGACCGCTACGTCACGTTCCTGCTCGAGGAGATCCTGCCGCTGGTCACCGCGCGGTACCGGATCACGGACGACCCCGAGCGGTGGGGGATCTGCGGCGGCAGCAGCGGGGGCAACGCGGCCTTCACCGCCGCCTGGCTGCGCCCGGACCGGTTCCGGCGCGTCGTGTGCTTCCTGTCGAGCTTCGCCCAGATGCCCGGTGGCAACCCGTACCCGGAGCTCCTCGCCCGCACGGAGGCGAAGCCGCTGCGCGTCTTCCTGCAGGCCGGGCACCGCGACCTGAACTGGAACGCGCCGACGAGGAACTGGCTCGCCGAGAACCTGCGGGTCGGCGCCGCGCTGGCGGAGGCCGGCTACGACCTCCGCCTCGTGCTCGGGGACGGCGGCCACAGCCCCAACCACGGCGGCGTCCTGCTGCCCGACGCCCTCCGGTGGGCGCTGGATCCGGCCCGCTAGGCGCCCCGCACCATCGCGGCGGTCCGTCCGCGGCTCGGTCAGGGACACTGGTGACAGCAACCGCCCGCTCGACAAGGAGTCCACCGTGCCCGAAGGAACCGTCCGCTGGTTCGACGCCGAGCGGGGGTTCGGCTTCCTGTACCTCGGCGACGACGCCGAGGACCTGTTCGTGCACGCGTCCGAGATCCTCGACGACGACGGCCCGCGGGTGCTCCGCGAGGGTCAGGTCGTCGAGTTCGACCTCGGCGAGGGCGAGCGCGGCCCGCAGGCCCGCCGCGTCCGGGTCGTCGGTGACCACGCCCCCGACGCGGTGCTGGGCGTGCTCGGCACCGTCTCCTGGTACGAGCCCGGCAAGGGGTACGGCTTCGTCACCCCCGACTCCCGGGGCACCGAGATCTTCGTCCACAGCTCGGCCATCGTCGGCGGCGGCGTGATCTCGGAGGGACAGCGGGTCGCGTTCCTGATCGTCGACGGGGAGCGGGGGCCGCAGGCGGACCACCTGCTGCCGCTCGGTGCCGACGCCGCGCCGCGGGCCGTGGCGTCCGACGGCGCGGACGGCACCGTGTCCTGGTACGACGTCGACAAGGGCTTCGGTTTCGCCACCCCCGACGCCGGTGGCGACGACGTGTTCGTGCACGTCCGGGCGCTGCCGGCGGGGCTGACCGGGCTTACCGAGGGGGACCGCATCTCCTACGACATCGCCGCGAACGAGAAGGGCCCGCAGGCCCGCAACGTGCAGCTCGTGCGCGGCACGACGCAGCGGGGCGCGACCCCGGCACCGGCGCGCGGACGGCCCGAGCGGGCACGGTCGGAGCGCCCACCGGCCTCCGCCGGCCCGGTGCGCGGCGGCGAGGGCGTGGTCGCGCGCTACGACGCCGACCGCGGGTTCGGGTTCATCACCCCGGACGCGGGCGGTGCCGACCTGTTCGTGCACGTGTCGGTCGTGCGCGGCGCCGACGTGCTGATGGAGGGCGACCGCGTCCGGTTCACGGTGCGGCAGAGCGACCGGGGACCGCAGGCCGACCGCGTCGAGCTGGTCTGACCGCGCGGGCGACCGCCCGCGTCTTGAGGCAGAGTGCTTGACCCGACTCCGGAGCGCGCGCTACCACCGGTGCGAGAGACGCACGACGGTCACCTCGACCCGCGCGACACGATCGAGGACACGGCCGAGCGACGAGCACGAGCCCTGCCCCCGAGTCGCCGAAGAGGATCCGACCATGGACATGCTGAGCGGTGACGAGATCGCCGAGGCCGGGCTGACCGACTGGCGGAAGCTGGCCCAGGGGCTGCACGCCCGCTACCTGGTCGACGACTTCGGCGCGGGCGCGCGGTTCGTCGCGGCGGTCGGGGAGGCGGGTGACGCCCTCGGGCACCACCCGACCGTGTCGCTGGGCCGGGGGCACGTCGACCTGAAGCTGGTCAGCGCCGACGCCGTGTACCGCGAGAAGGACGGCACCGAGCACGTCGTCGAGTGGGTGACCCAGAAGGACCTCGACCTCGCGCGGCGGATCACCGAGGTCGCCGCCGAGCACGGGCTCGCCGCCGACCCGGCCTCGGTCAGCGTCGTCGAGCTCGGCCTCGACACGGCGCAGCCCGGCACCATCGCCCCGGTGTGGGCCGCTCTGCTGACCGGCGACGCCGGGTCGCAGGGCCGCGGCTCCCCGAGCGACGAGGTCCGGGACGCCACGGGACGGGCGCCGAACCTGTGGTTCGGGGACGCGGACGAGCACGAGGCCCCGCGTCAGCGCTTCCACGTCGAGGTGTACGTGGCGCCCGAGGTGGCCGGGCAGCGCATCGCCGCCGCCGTCGCCGCGGGCGGGACCGTCGTCGACGACAGCGACGCGCCGGCGCTCACCGTGATCGCCGACCAGGACGGCAACACGGGCGTCGTCTGCGTCGCGTAGGCCGCAGTCGTGGCCGGCTCGTCGGTCCGGGGCCACCGCGGTCCGTCCGACGTGGAGGTGCGGGGCCGGGAGCCGATCGCCGCTGGTCGGGTCGCGCGACCGGCGCCCACGGCACGATGGAGCCGTGACCACCCCGTCCCGCACCCCGCAGCCCGCCGTGGCCCGCACGCAGCAGTTCCTCGACCGGCACGCGCCCGGTGTGAGCGTCCTCGTGCCGGACGCCGACACCTCGACCGTCGCCGCCGCGGCGGTCGCACTGGGCGTGCGCCCCGGCCAGATCGCCAAGACCCTCGCCGTGCGCGCGGGGGAGAGCGTCCTCCTGCTCGTCATGAGCGGCGACGCACGCCTGGACAACCGCAAGTTCCGCGACCGCTTCGGGGCCAAGCCCCGGATGCTCGGCGCCGAGGAGACCGAGGAGCTCACCGGGCAGCCGGTCGGCGGCGTCGGACCCCTCGGCCACCCGTCCGGGCTGCCGGTGTTCGCGGACGAGTCGCTCCGGGCGTACGACGCCGTGTACCCGGCCGCGGGCAGCCGCTCGAGCGCGGTCCGGCTGACGCTCGAGCAGCTCGAGACGCTGACGCACGCGACGTGGGTTGACGTCAGCACGCTCCCGGCTGCCGGCTGACGTCCGGCGGGCTCCCGGAGCTCACGGCTCCGCTGCAGACAGACCCGCCAGGAGTGCCAGCGCGTCGCCCGGTGACACGGAGGTGCGTTCGGGTCGGAGGTCCCGCAGCGGCCACGGCCGACCGTGGCTGATCCAGTGCGTGCGCAGTCCTGCGGCGTGTCCCCCGGCGACGTCCGCGGTGGCGTCGTCCCCCACCATCCAGCAGCCGGCGCCGTCCGCCGCCCCGAGCCGGGCCAGGGCCGAGGCGAAGATCGCCGCGTCGGGTTTCGCGACGCCCGCCTCCTCGGACACGCACCAGCCGTCGACGCGGTCCGCGATGCCGGTCCGGCGCAGTTTGCCGACCTGGTTGTCCGTGCGCCCGTTGGTGACGACCATGAGCCGCCACCCGGCGGACCGCAGGGTGTCCAGGCGCTCGAGGACGTCGGGGAAGGCGGGCGTCAGCAGCGGCATCTGCGCGCGGAAGTCCTGCCAGAGCGTCTCCGGTGGTCCCGCCTCCGGGAACCGCCGGGAGACGCCCTCGAAGAACTGCCGGCGTTGCGCGACCGTCCGGTCGAGCTCTCCGAGCCACGCGTGGTCGTCGTCGGGCAACGACCACCGGTCGGCGAACGACCTCGCCCACGCGGCGAAGCCCGCCGAGCGGTCGACGAGCGTGCCGTCGAGGTCGAGCAGCGCGATCACGACCCGCCTCGTCGTGGCCTCGGCCGCTGGGTCGGGGCCCGGAGGCGTCCCTCGGCGCCCGTGCGGTCAGGGTGACAGGTCGCCCACGCGCGGCGAGGTGCCGGACTGCACGTCGCTCGCTCCCCGGTCCGGTCCGGCGCACTCACCCCGGCGGCTCCTGGTACAGGCCCACGACGCTCCCGCCCGGGTCGCGGAACCGGGCGGTCAGCTCGCCGGGGTCCGCGCCGACCGGCTGGACGATCTCGCAGCCCTCGGCGACCACGCGCTCGACCGCCGCGGCGAGGTCGTCGACCCAGACGTAGACGAGCACGCCGGGCGGGGTCGGCTCCCGGTGCGGGACCCAGTGGCCGCTGACCTCGTCCGTCGAGTCCTCGAAGAACCAGGTGCCGTGCGCGGAGCGCACCGTCCAGCCGAAGACCCGGGCGTAGAACTCGGCCGACCTCTGCGGGTCGTCCGCCGGGAGCTCGACGTGGCAGATCTTCCCGTGGCGCAGCGTCGTCATGACGACCTCCTCCGGTCCATGGTCGCCGCCGTCCGGCCGCGCGGGTCGTCGTCCGCGCGATCGGGCGGAGGCGGCAGGGCCGTCGTGGTCCGGACTCGACGTCCGGACCACGACGGCGGCGCCGCACCGACGTCGGGGGCGCTCGTCGCTCAGCCCCCGTCAGAGCGCGGTCAGCGACCCATGATCGCGTCGATGATGCCCTGCTGGGTCACGGTCGCGGTGCGCCGGTCGAACAGCGCGAACCCGTACTGGCCGTTGTGCCCGTTGTCCCAGTAGGCGGTGACGGCGCCGTACTTCGCCGCGGTGGCGACGAGGGTGCGCGCGTAGTCGGCGCGGTACCGGTTGTTCGACGGGTCGAACGCGGTCTTGTCGATCGAGCCGTACTCGCCGACGAAGACCGGGTACCCCTTCGTGACGAACGTGTCGTGCATCTTCTTCAGCTGCGCGTCCATGAAGTCCTGCTGGCCCCACGTCGACTTCTTCGCCGGGTCCGTCGCGTTCGGGCCCCACTGCGTGACGGCGCCGTCCTCGGTGCCGGCGAAGTCCCACGGGTCGTAGTAGTGGACGGAGATCATGATGCGCCGCTCGGCGCTGGGGACGGCCGTCGACCGGTACTGGTCGGTCGGGACGACGAAGCCGTAGCTCCCCGCGGTGTAGTCGATGTTGGTGTTCCAGCCCGGCACGAGCAGCCACCGGGACGCGTTGTTGCCGCCGGTCCGGCGCACGGTGTCGACGAAGATCTGGTTGTACGCGTTGAGGTTGGAGTAGCACGGCTGCGTCGGGGTGCCGTACTGCCCGTCGAAGTTCTCGTTCATGGACTCGAAGACCAGGCGTCCGCCGTAGCCCCGGAGCTCGGACGCCACCTGCTGCCAGACCTTCTGGTACTTGTCCTTGATCGCCGTCTGCGAGGGCGCGTCGCAGATGAGCCAGGCGCCACCGACGCTCTTGTAGCCGTCACCGTGCATGTTGATGACCACGTACAGCCCGCGGTCGTAGGCCAGCTTCACGACCTCCTCGACCCGGTCGAGCCACGCGGGGTCGACGGTGTAGCCGGGTGCGGACCCGATCTTGCCCAGGTAGGAGACCGGGACGCGGACCGTGCTGAAGCCGGCGGCCTTGACCCGGTCGAGGAGAGCGCCCGTCACGACCGGGTTGCCCCATGCCGTCTCGTCGGGCATCCCGTTGACGTTGGCCTCGAGCTGGTTGCCCAGGTTCCAGCCCGTGCCCATGCCGGCGACGAGCTGCGCGGCGTTGACGGTGACCGGCCCCGGCCCCGGCGTGGGCGTGGGCGTGGGTGTCGGGGTCGGTGTCCGCGTCGGCGTGGTGGTCGGCCTCGGCGACTGGGTCGGCGTCGTGGTGGGCGACGTCGTCGGCGAGCTGGTCGGGGTCACCGGGCCGCCGGTGCACGCGACACCGTTGAGCGTGAACGCGCTCGGCACGGGGTTCGAGCCGGCGAAGGTACCGTTGAAGCCGAAGGACGCGGTGCCGTTCGTCGCGAGCGACCCGTTCCACGCCGCGTTGCGCACCGTCACCGCCGCGCCGGACTGGCTGACGGAGCCGCCCCACAGCTGGGTCACGCTCTGGCCGGCCCCGAAGGCGAAGCGGAGCTCCCAGCCGGTGACGGGGTCGCCCAGGTTCGTCACGCGCAAGTCGGCGCCGAAGCCGCTCTGCCACTGGTTCGTGACCGCGTAGTCGACGCGGCAGCCGGCGGCGGCGCTCGCGGGGGCGGTGACCACGACGGAGCCGGCCACGGCGACCGCGGCCGCTGCGGCGACGGTGAGCGCCTTGCGTAGTGAGAACACGGGGATGCCTCTCGGGTGCGGGGACGCGCACGGGCGGCGGACGCCCGGCGGCGGACTGGCAAGTCCACCAGACGGGCGTCACCGCGGCACCGGTCTGAATCGATTCATTCGATGATGGTCTTCTCAGGAAACGCCGAAAGCGACGCCCCTTCAGGAGGCGTGCGCGCAGCCGCTCCCGCCGGTGCCCGGCGCCCGGCCCTCCCGGGCGCCCGAAGCCGCGCGGTGCGCCTGCCCGATCCGGATGACGTCGTCGAGCTTGTCGCGCGTGGCGGTCAGCTCGTCGAGCTGGGCCTGCACGCGCGCGCGCTCGGCCAGCAGCCGCTCGTGCATCTCGTCGGTGAGGACGCCGCGCTCCATGCACGGCAGGATCCCCAGGACGGCCTTGCTGCCGAGCCCGGCGGCGTAGAGGTGCTGGATGAACCTGACCCGGTCGACCGCCTCGGGCGCGTAGTGGCGCTGCCCGCCGGCGCTGCGCTCGGAGGCGAGCAGACCCTGCTCCTCGTAGTACCGCAGCGCCCGCACGCTGACGCCGGCTCGTGCGGCGACCTCCCCGATGCGCACCCGTTCCTCCGACCGCTCGACCCGCACTTGCCTCTGACGTCAACGTCAGGTTATAGCGTCCTGCCCATGACTACTGCACTCGTCACCGGGGCCAACCGCGGCCTCGGTCGCCACTTCGCCGCCGAGCTCCTCGCCCGAGGGGCGACGGTCTACGCCGGCGCCCGCGATCCCGAGACCCTCGACCTGCCCGGCGTCCGGCCCGTCGCCCTGGACATCACCGACCCCGCCGCCGTGACGGCGGCCGCCGCACTGGCCGGCGACGTCGACCTGCTGATCAACAACGCCGGGATCTCCACCGGCGCACCGCTGCTCGGCGACCTGGACGGCGTGCGCGCCGAGCTGGACGTCAACTTCTGGGGCACGCTCGCGATGGTCCGCGCCTTCGCTCCCGTCCTCGCGGCCAACGGCGGCGGCACGATCGTCAACGTCGCCTCCGCGCTGTCCTGGTTCGCCGCCCCGGGCGCCGGCGCGTACGCGGTGTCCAAGGCCGCGAACTGGAACATGAGCAACGCGCTGCGCCTCGAGCTCGCCGGGCAGGGGACGCAGGTCACCTCCGTCCACCTGGGCCTGGCGGACACGGACATGGCCAAGGCGATCCAGGGGCCGAAGACGGACCCGGCCGTGGTCGTCCGCAGGACGCTGGACGCGGTCGAGGCCGGCGACCTCGAGGTCGTCGTCGACGAGTGGAGCGCGATGGTCAAGGCCTCGCTGGCCGAGGACCCCCGCGCGTTCTACGACCGCTTCCGCACGGCCTGAACCGTCCGCCGGGGTCGCGGCGCACCTCTCGTGGGGGGTGCGCCGCGCGGAGCGCCCTACCGCACGTCGGCGCGCGCGGTCGGGCGGCGGCCGGCGCGGCTCGGAGCGGGCCGCTGCGCGAGGGCGAGGGGTGCGAGCAGCGCGAACGTCCCGGCGAGCACCGCGTCCCCGGCCATCGCCCCGCGCAGGCCGACGGCATCAGCGAGCACGCCGACGTCGACGGGGCCGAGCAGGAGGCCCAGGTACGCCGTCGTCGGTGTGCCGGGACGTCTCGGGTGGCCCGGCTGAGGAGGGTCGGGAAGAGCACGGACGTCCCGACCGCCGCGAGGCACAGCGCGGTGAGCGCGACCGGGATGCTCGGAGCGACGCCGAGCAGCAGCGTGCCGAGCAACGCCGTCGCGGACCTGGCGACGGGCCGCCGGATCTCCAGCGTGCGCCAGTCCCTGTTCGACCAGGGCGTCGCGTGCGCCCGCCGCAGGGCTGACCACGAGCGCTCCCGCCATGCCGTGGGAGCTCGTGGTGCGCTGAGTCGGATCCGGAGCCACCGCACCGCCCCGGCGTCTCCGGGGCTGACCGCTCCACGCCTGCGAGCGGCTCGGCCGGCCCCCGGCCGGGGTGGCTCGCACGCGATATTCGGTGCTGCCGCGCGCCCCCGCCGGGGCATGCTGGCCGCCGTGGACACGTACCTGCAGACCGACCGCGTGACGCTGCGCCGGTTCCGCGCCGACGACGCCGACCTGCTGATCGAGCTCGACAGCGATCCGGAGGTCATGCGCTACCTGTCCGGGGGCGAGCCGACCGCGCCGGGGCTGGTCCGCGACCGCATCCTGCCGGGCCTCCTCACCGCCTACGACCGGTGGGCCGGCGCCTTCGGGGTCTTCGCGGCGTACGAGAAGGCGGGCGGCGCCTTCGTCGGGTGGTTCTGCCTGCGCCCCGAGCGCGAGGGACCGTTGGGCGAGGTCGAGCTCGGGTACCGGCTGCGTCGGGCCGCGTGGGGGAGCGGCTACGCCACGGAGATGTCCGCCGCCCTGGTGGACAAGGCCTTCACCGACCTCGACGTGCGCGTCGTCTGGGGCGCGACGATGGCGCTCAACCGTCCGTCGCAGCGCGTCATGGAGAAGGTCGGGATGACGGTCACGCAGACGTTGCCGACGCCCGAGGGCATGCAGGCCGTGGAGGGCGCGGAGCTCGGCGGCTACCGGTACGAGATCACGAGGGACCAGTGGGAGCGGCAGCGGGCCGTTCGTCTCTGACGTCACGTCGGGGACCGCGCTCGCCGACACCGGTGCCGGCTCCGGGAGATCGCCCGACCGGTCGGCGCGCGCCCCTTCTCCGCGCACGTACGATCTCAGCCCTTGCCCGCGCTCGTCCCCGCGCGGCACCAGCCAGGAGTGTCCATGCCTCTCACGTCCCGGCGCCGTCCGGCCGCGCCCACGTCCTGGCGCGGGCGTCGTGCGCTGCTGGTGGCCGTGCTGGTCGCGCTCGTCGCACCCGTCGCAGCCGCGCCCGTATCGGCCGAGAGCGGAACGGTCTCCGGCCGGGTGATCCTGCCCGCGGGCGTCGACCCCGCGCGCGTGACCGACGTCATGCTCTGGGCCCACCCGGTGGACGGGGTCAGCAGCTTCTTCACCCGCCCGTCCGCCGACGGCACCTACGAGCTGAACGTGAACGTGCCGAGCGTCATCAGCGTCGTCCCGCCTGCCGACGTCGGGCTCGTCCACGAGTACTACGGGGGCGCGCACCAGCGGTCGAAGGCGCAGGTCGTCCAGCCAGGCCCGGACCGCACCGGCCTCGACGTGACGCTCGACGTCGGCGGGACGATCCACGGTCGGCTGACCGTCCCGCCCGGCTACTCCTCGAGCCAGTGGTACGTGCGCTCCCTGAACGTCGACGACCGGCAGAGTGGCAGCTACGAGTCGCCGGTGGGCGCCGACGGCTCGTACGTCCTGCGCGCCTTGCCGACGGGCAGGTACCGCCTCGAGTTCAACGGTCCCGGATTCGAGTACTGGAAGGACTCGGCGACCGAGGAGGGTGCGACGCTCGTGCCGGTGACCCTCGGGCGCGCGACGACAGGGGTGGACCCGGTCGTGAAGGTCACCACGTACCTGAGCGCGCGGGTCGAGGCGGCGATCGTGCCTCCGGGGACGCCTGTACGCGTCAGCGTCCAGGTGGGGGCCCGCGACAGCACGGTGCCGGGCGGGACCGTGGAGGTCGTCGACGGCTCCGGCCGGGTGGTCGGCCGGGCGTCGCCCGTCTCGGGGGCGGCGGACGTCTCCGTCACCGGGCTCCCGGCCGCACAGCACCACCTGCGGGTGCGGTTCCTCGGCGACGCGACCTACGAAGCGTCCGAGGGCGCCGTCGACGTGTGGGTCTCCGAGACCGAACCCCTCACCGTGACGCGGATCGCGCCGTCCACGGGTCCGGCGCGGGTCCGGGGAGCGGGCAACGTCTGGGTCGATGTCGTCGGCACGGGCTTCACCGCGGGCACGACCGCCCTCGTGGCCGGGCAGCCGGTGTCCACCACGGTGGTGTCGCCGACGGCGCTGCGCGCGTGGGTGCCACGCGGGGAGGTCGGCACGGTGGACGTCACGGTGCGGGACGGCGCCACGACCAGCGCGTCCGCGGCGCCGCTCAGGTGGGCGACCGCCGTCGGCACCCCCCCGACGCGCATCCTCGACGGCGGGGTGGTCGGCCCCAACTGCGCGTCGGTGGGCGTCGCCGACGTCCCGATCGCGGACGTCACCGGGGTGTGGCTCAATGTCACGGTCGTCAGCCCCGCAGGGCCCGGGTACGTCGTCGTCGGTCCCGCTTCCTCCTACGACGGCACGACCTGGCAGATCCCGGAGCTCAGCGGGTCGACGGTGAACTTCGAGCCGGGGCAGGACGTCGCGAACTCGGCGTACGTCCCGATCTCCCGCGACGGGAGGGTCTGCTATGGCTCCGCAGGTGCGCCGGTCCGCGTCCTGCTCGACCTCACCGGCTACACGCTCGCCGGCTCCGGCGTCACCGCAGCACCGTCGACCAGGATCCTCGACACGCGGCCCGGCGGGGTGGGAGCCGTACGCGGGCCGGTCGCGCCGCGCACGCTGCAGACCGTCGCGGTGGCCGGGCGGGCCGGCGTGCCGGCGAACGCCACGTCGGTGATGCTCAACGTCACGGTGACCGGGCCGACGGAGCCCGGGAACCTGCGGGTGTTCCCCGGCGGGCAGGCCGTCCCGTCCACGTCGGTCGTCAACTTCGCGCCCGGCCAGGACAAGGCGAACGCCACGACGGTCCAGCTGGTCGACGGTGCGGTCTCGTTCTGGTCGGACACGTCGGGGCCCGGCTCGACCAACCCCGTGCACGTGATCCTCGACGTCGTCGGATGGACGACGCCGGGCAGTGCGCTGACCTCGGTGGCGCCGACACGAGTCATCGACACGCGGGGAGGGTCACGAGTGGGGCCGATCGCGCAGCCGCTGCACCCGCGCGCCGGAACCTCGTTCTCGGTCGTCGAGAGCGGTGCCGTTCCCGCCGGGGCGACGGCCGTCCTCCTCAACGTCACGGCCGTCGGACCGCGAGCGCCGGGAAACCTCCGGGTGTACCCCGACGATGACGGCACCGGCAGGGGGGCGCCGCCGAACGCCTCGGTGCTCAATTACATCGTCGGCCGGGACATCCCGAACCAGGTGCTGGTGGCGCTCCCGTCGAACGGCCGCGTCACGTTGTACTCCGACTCGCACGCCGGGACGACGGACGCGTTGGTCGACGTGGTGGGCTACGTCCGCTGAGCAGGCCAGCCGTCGGCGGGGGCTGACCGGTGCCCCGGCTGGTGACCCGGCGCGCGGGCGGGCCACGAGACCACGCTCCCGGCGAGCGCCTCGGTCTCCGTGCAGCCGGCGCGCCCGGTGGCACGTCGGTGACGACGCGTGACAGGACGGTGTCCGGAACCCCGTCGAGGCAGGATGGCGTGATGCCCACCACCCGACAGGTTCGTCACGGCCTCGTGTCGGCTTCCCTCGCCGCCCGAGACGACGACGAGCTGGCAGCGCTGCTCCGCGGTGCGTCCGACAGCGCCGTGGGAGTGGGCGGTGGCTCCTCGGTGGTCGACGTCGACGGTGTCCCGGTGTTCGTGAAGCGCGTCCCGCTCACCGACCGCGAGCTCGCGCACCCGCACAGCACGGCGAACCTGTTCGGCCTGCCGACCGCCTGCCAGTACGGCATGCACCCCCTCGCCGGCCCGGGCTTCGGCGCGTGGCGCGAGCTCGCCGCCAACCTGACCGTCACCGAGGGGGTGCTCGCCGGTGCGTCCGAGTGCTTCGCCCTGCTGCACCACTGGCGCGTGCTCCCGGGCCGCCCACCCGTCGCCGACGAGCACCGGGACGTCGAGGCGGTCGTCGCGCAGTTCGAGGGCGACCCCGCCGTGCGGGCCCGCTTCGAGGAGCTCGCGGCTGCCAGGTTCAGCCTCGCGCTGTTCCTCGAGCACCTGCCCGGACGCCTGCCCGACTGGCTGGGCGACCCGGTGGGCCGCGCCGAGGAGATCGAACGGCACCTTGTCGAGGCCGTCGCGTTCCTGCGGAGCCGAGAGCTGCTGCACCTGGACGGGCACTTCGGGAACATGCGGGCCGACGACGAGCGGATCTACCTCGTCGACTTCGGGCTGGCCACGTCGCCACGCTTCGACCTGTCCGAGCCCGAACGTGACTTCGTCGCGCGCAACGTCCACCACGACGCCGACTACGCGGCGATGCGACTGGTGAACTGGCTCGTCACCACGGTGTGCGGGGTGCCGATGCCGGCCAGCGGTGGTCCGGTCGCCCGCAACGCGTACGTGCGTCGGTGGGCGGACGGGCACGTCCCGCGGGACGTGCCGGCCGCGGTCGCGGGCGTCCTCGACCGGCACGCTCTCGCTGCGGCCCGGATGAACGACTTCTGCTGGCGCCTCGTCGACGGCGACGTCCACGCGCAGTACACGGGCGTCTAGCGCGTCGTGTCGCCGCGTGCGCCCGGCTCAGCCGAGAGGGTCGTGCCCCCAGTTCATGAGCGACCACCGCCACGGGGTGTCCGTCACGTCACCGTCGGGCCGCTGCGCGAGGTGCCGGTGCACGTACCCGACGACCTTCCGCATGTGCGCGGCGTCGTCGGCCGTGAGGTCCGTCTTGTTCGTGCGCAGGATCTCGACGATGCGGCGCCCGGACCGGTGACCCGTCGACTCGCCGTCGCCGCCCGTGTCGCCGACCGACCGGGACTCCTCGGTCTCCAGCCACCGCTCGAGCGCCGCGGGGGTCATCGTCACCGCGGCCTGCCAGTCGTCCCAGATCTCGGCGACCACGTCGTCCGTCTGTGCCATGCGTGCGCTCCTCACAGGTCGTCGGTCGAGAAGGTGTCGCAGGCTCGAGGCTGCTCCCGTCGTCTCCGATGGTGAACCACCGCTGCCGCCGCCGCTCGCTGGAGCCGGGGCTCCGCATGTGCGGATCCGCGCTGCCGACCGACCGCAGGTCGAGCCTCCATCGGGAGGCTCGACCTGGCGTCGGTCCACCGTGCAGGCCGGCTGGCACGGTCCAGCGGGACGGTTCAGGTGATCGACGACCGACCGGACTGCCCGGTCGTGACGATCCCTGGTGGACGGCGCCCGACCCTTCGAGGTAGTCGCACCCGGCTGGCGCGGCGTCGACCCCAGCGAGATGCTCGGTGACGAGTCGCCCTTGCTCCCCGTCCGCCGACCACCGTCAGCGCCACGGAGCCGGGCCTCCGCTGAACCGGGGCGGTTCGCTCCTGGGAGGATCGGTTCCATGGCCACATGGATCATGCTGCTCACGGCGTTGGTCTCAGCGCGCTTCACCTGGGACGGATAGGCACGTGGAGGTGGTCGTCGGGCTGTGTGGTTGGACGGTCTCCCAGGCGTCGTACGTACGTCGCTTCCCCGTCGTCGAGGTGCAGCACACGTTCTACGAACCGCCGTCCGACGCCGTGCTGATGCGCTGGCGAGCCCAGGTTCCGGCCGCTTTCGAGTTCACGATCAAGGCGTGGCAGATCGTCACCCACGAGTCCAACAGCCCCACCTACCGGCGACTGAAGCAGCCTCTGCCGGACAGCGCCCGTGGGCAGGTCGGAGCGTTCCGGACCACGCCTCCGGTCCTCGCGGGATGGCAGCGGACCCTCGAGTGCGCCCGGATCCTGCAGGCCACCGCCGTGCTGCTCCAGTGTCCGAAGAGCTTTCGCCCGACGGCCGACAACGTCGGACGGCTGCGCAGCTTCATGTCGCAGGTGGAGCGGCCAGCGGGGCGGCTGCTGTGGGAACCGCGTGGTGAGTGGCCCACGGAGCTGCTCACGGAGCTCTGCGCCGAGCTGGATCTCGTTCACGTCGTCGACCCGATGCAGACCGACACCGTGACGCCCGAGCGCACCTACTACCGCCTGCACGGCACCGACGGCTCGCGTCACGTCCACACGGACGACGAGCTGCGCCGGCTCCGCGACCTGGTCGACGGCCGACCGTCGCCCTACGTCATGTTCAACAACCTGCCCCGCGTCGGCGATGCAGAGCGGTTCGTCGCTCTGCTCTGATCAGAGTCAGGTGCCTACGGCATCGCGGTACTGGCTCCAGCTGGCGAAGCCGGCGGGGACGGCCAGGTCGACTGGACACCCGCCGCGGTCTGCAGGAGCGCGTCGACGTTCGTGCGGCCAGCGGGGCACGGCGAACCACGAGGATCGCCCGGACCTACTCGACGACCGCATCCGCGAGGTCGACGACGGCGTCGGCCAGGAAAGGGCCGAACCAGATGCGGTCGTTGTGCCCCGCGCCCGGCACCACGACCTCGCCCTGCAGGTTGCGCACCTGTGACGCGAGCTCGGCCGAGAGCCGGGACGGCACCACGTCGTCGGCGGTGCCGTGCAGCACGAGCACCGGGACCTCGCTGCCGGACAGGTGCTCCGCGCTCGGGAACCGGTCGCGCAGGACCAGCCCGACGGGCAGGAACGGCAGCTGCGCCCGCGCCACGTCGACGAGCGACGGGAACGGTGACCGCAGCAGCACACCGGCGGGCGGGTCCGTGGTGACCAGCCGCGACGCCACGCCGGTCCCGATCGACTCCCCGACGTACAAGGTCCGGCCCGGCTCGAAGCCCTCCGCGCGGAGCGCGGCGGCCGCCGCACGGGCGTCGAGCGCCAGGCCCTCCTCGCTCGGCCGACCCGGGTTGCCGCCGTACCCCCGGTACTCCAGCAGCAGCACCGTGAACCCTCGGCTCGCGATCTCCCGCGCGACGTCCAGCCGACCGAGCCGGTTGCCGCCGTTGCCCGGCAGGTACAGGACGGCGACGTCCCGGTCCGCACCGCTCGGCGGGACGAGCCACGCCGTCAGCTCGAGCGCGTCCTCGGTCCGCAGGGTGACGTCTCTCCCACCCGGCAGGCGGTCCGCGACCGAACCGACGTCGGTCCGGTCCGGGACGTAGATGAGCGCTCGCTGCAGCACGACCACCAGTGTGACCAGCACCAGGGCACAGGCGAGGACCACGGTGACGCCGCGCCCCAGTCGGCGCGCGAGGCTCCGCGGCATCCGCTCGGACTGGCCCGGCCGAGTCACGAGGACCTCCTGGGAACACGACGCGCGACGGGCTGGCCACCTGCCCGGGCTCTGGCGGCGCGCCCGGCGGGTCGAGGTGACCGGCTGCTGCCCGGCCGGGCGATCTGAGCGGCTGCCTCTCCGCCCGGACCCCCCGACGTCGTCACGGTAGTAGCGCCACGGACAGGTCGTCTTGCTTGCCGAGGGCATCATGCGTCTTCCCGGCCCGCGACACCGGGCGGCCATCACCAGGCGCGGGAGGTGGTGGAGGAACTCATCGGACGTGTCCGGAGCCCGACACACTGACCTGCGGTGGGACGACGAGGTGGACACGGCGCGCGTCTCACCTAGGTGTCCGAATCCTCAGGACGGCGAGGTACCGCACGCTGTCGGAGGCGGTGCGACGATGGCACGGCTCGGCACCGGGAGCGGCGGGAGGAACCGACGGAAGGTTGCCACGTGACGCAGCGGATGCGGCGAGAGCCCGAGGTTCGGTGGCGTGACGCCCAGCCGTACGTCGGGATCCGCCGTGCGGTGACGATGACGACGATCGACCAGCTCGCCGACCGCATCCCCGAGATCGTCGGGTGGCTCGCAGCGCGCGGGACGGACGTCGCTGCGCCGCCGTCCTGAGGTTTCACGTCATCGACATGGAGCGGGAACTCCTGGTCGAGGCGGGTGTCCCCGTCGACGAGCCGGTCGGCGGTGCCTGCGCGACGCCAATACTGTCCGATGCGTATGGCCGGCGTCCCGCCGCGGGGCCTGCACGAGGACAGGGAGGTCGGGACGCCCGGACATCTGCCGGACAGGTCGCTGGGATTCGGACAGGTAGAACGAGGTCCCACACCCACGACTGTAGGAACTCACCGGACTCGTCCGAGGCCGGGCGCTCTGACGCTCGCACCTACGGGAGCGTGAGACGTTCGCCGTCTCAACTTCGTGTCCGGATCCTCGGTGCGATGCGGCCCCGCCGCGTCCGCTCCACGCGGCGAACAACTGCCTGCTGCCTCCTTCACCCGCGGGTCAGTTCTCTCAGCACGAGGCGCGAGGCGTGCTCGGGGTCAGAGGTCCGAACCCGCTGAGGTGCTCCAGCCGATCGAAGCGTTCGCGCAGACGGCACCCAGCCCGACGCCGGCGGGAGGCGGGAGGCCCGGCACTGTGGCCGGGGAGGGCTCTCCCAGTGGTTGCAGTTGATGGGGACACGCGCGCCGTTCCGCACGCTGTACACCCAGTCGCAGACGATCACGTTCATGCGACGGTCCGGCATCCAGAGAGTGGTGCATCCGTTGTCGACCTCGTGCGTGACCTCGCGGTACGGGTCCCAGAGCTGAAGGTGGGCCCCGATGTCGTCGCTGCTCACCCTGTCCTCTTCCCTCTTGCCGGTCCTCTTCTCGAGGAGCCAGGATCAGACCTGTCACCCACGGGCGACAGGTCTGGGGGACTCGTGAGCAAGGGGGATCACGTGAAGGCATCTGTCCGCACCATCATGGTCGGCATCGTCACCGGCGCGCTCGTGACGATCGGCGCCCAGTCCGCGAGCGCGGATTCGAGCTCGAACGTGTACGGGTTCTTTCCCAACCGGCTGGGGCACGCCACGTTCACGAGCGATGGCGAGATCTTCAGGGTCTGGGACGACGAGAGCGACAGCCGGTCCGTGTCCGTGGCGTGGCAGGTCAACAACGGACCGACGCACTTCTGCGACAACTCCAACGGTGACAACAGCGTGAAGACCTGTGACCTCGCATACGCCGAAGGTCAGCGCATCACCTGGCAGGTCGTGGTGTGGAGTCTGGGCGGCCCGCAGCAGGCGCAGTACTCCGGGTCGATGCAGTACGACCGCACCTGATCTTCGGGGGGGCGCACTGCGACCAGCGCTGCTGGGCCAGGGCCTGGGGCCCGGGGGCGTTCACACCCCCGGGCCCTCCCCGGGCTCAGACCCGCGGCGGAGGGCGGTCGGCGGGCGTCCGCGGGCTCACCTTGCCCGGTCGGCCGTACGCCACCCGTCGCAGCAGCGACTCGAACGGGCCTGCCCGCCCGGCGCGGTGCAGCGCGACCGCGGATGGCGACCGTCACGAGCCTCGGAGGCCCTGCAACCCTCGTGGCGACCCACAGCACTCCGGCTCGCTCCGGGCCGACGACGCCGCCGTATGCGAGGGCCCTGATGAGACCAAGAGGGGCAAGAGGTCGCCGGCGGCCGCGGGGCCGACGGGCTCCCCACCTGTCGCCGAGCGTCATCTCACGTACTCGTCCGCATCTTCTCTTTGCCGTCACCGACGACGACTTATGACGGTGCGCACTGTCCCACGCGCGCGCCGCCGACCTGGACGGTCGCTGTCTGGACACCGCGCGGCCCGGTGTTGCCGCGGCAGACCAGGTCGCCCGCCACCGTCGTGCCCGCGACCGCGATCGAGTGCGGGTTGTCGGCGAACGTCAGCGCTCCGACGGTGCTGGGACTTCGAGCCGGGTCGCACAAGATGGGGTCGCCGTACGGGTGCGCACCCACGCTGACGATCCAGTGGCTCCGCGCAACCCGGAGCTCGCCGGCGACGTCGACGCCGCACAACGAGACGCCGAGCGTCTGGCGCGGGGGCAGCACGGCGTCGGCCACGAGCACGTCCCCGGCGACCGTCAGGTCGGAGGCGGTGACCTGGAGGCCGTCCGAGGTGATTGAGCCCCTGACCCGGACGTCGTCCAGCTGCAGGGCCAAGCCGGTCTCGAGCACCGTGTCGCCGGCCCGGACGTGGAGATCACCGCCGATCGTGACCCCGTCGAGCGCGAAGGTGCCGACAGCCGCGTGGATCGAGCCTCGCACTGTCGCGCGGTCGATCCTGACGAGTGCCGCGTGGTTCAGATCGATCGTGCCGAAGGTGGTGGCATCGGCGAACAGCTCACCGTTCACGGAGGTGCGCGAGTACACCTCGCTGCTCCGGAGGGTGGCGGAGGCGCCTGACCCGACGCTGAGCGTCGAGGCGAAGACGTGGTCGAGCGTGCACGCCTCTCCGCTGACCACGTACACGTACGCGAGATGCACGTCCCGGAGCGTTCCTGAGCACTTCGTCCACAAGTCGTCGGCGGTCGCGGGCGGCGCGACGGCTGCCACAGAGAGCAGCGCGGCGACGAGCACCCCGAGCACTCGAACGAAATTCGCGGCAGCGGACATCGTGGGCCCCCTTGGCAGCCGGTGCCCGATCGCAACCACGCATGGACGACCCCGGCACTCACCATGGTGCTCGGCCCGGGATGCTCGAACAAGCCTGGCGCCGCTCGCGCGCTTGCTGAGCGCGTCTGCGTCAAGGGCTCGGCACGAGCGACGTGCGACAGGGCACCCCAGAGCCGAGCACACCCGCAGTGGGCATCGTGGCTGGTGGCACCGAAGCGGGAACATCTCCGCCGGCGCCTAAGTTGAGTCAAGCAGGCTCAACCCCACCGCCGCGGACTTGCGCACCACCCCGCCGCGGCGCAGACTTGAGCGCAGCAGGCTCAAGACGGCCCGCCGCCTGGCTGTGCGCCCCCACCGGCGCCACCGGGCGAGCACACGCCGCCGCGAGCACGACACGAACCGCAGCAGCAGGACCACCGAAGGAAGAGGCACACGCACATGGCACGAGCAGTCGGGATCGACCTGGGTACCACCAACTCGGTGGTCGCCGTCCTCGAGGGTGGCGAGCCCACCGTCATCGCGAACGCCGAGGGCGCCCGCACGACGCCGTCGGTGGTCGCCTTCTCCAAGACGGGCGAGGTGCTGGTCGGCGAGGTCGCCAAGCGCCAGGCCGTCACCAACGTCGACCGCACCATCAGCTCCGTGAAGCGCCACGTCGGCACGGACTGGTCGGTCGCGATCGACGACAAGAAGTACTCCGCGCAGGAGATCTCCGCGCGCGTGCTCGGCAAGCTCAAGCGCGACGCCGAGGAGTACCTGGGCGAGCCGGTGACCGACGCGGTCATCACGGTCCCCGCCTACTTCAACGACGCCGAGCGCCAGGCGACCAAGGACGCCGGCCAGATCGCGGGCCTCAACGTCCTGCGCATCGTGAACGAGCCGACGGCCGCGGCCCTCGCGTACGGGCTCGACAAGGGCAAGGAGGACGAGCTCATCCTCGTCTTCGACCTCGGTGGCGGCACGTTCGACGTGTCCCTCCTCGAGGTGGGCAAGGACGATGACTTCTCGACGATCGAGGTCCGTGCGACGTCCGGCGACAACCGCCTCGGTGGCGACGACTGGGACAACCGCATCGTCGAGCACCTCATCAAGCAGGTGAAGAACTCCTCGGGCGTCGACCTGTCGAAGGACAAGATCGCGCTGCAGCGTCTGCGCGAGGCCGCGGAGCAGGCGAAGAAGGAGCTCTCCTCGGCGACGAGCACCAACATCTCGATGCAGTACCTGTCGATGAGCGAGAACGGCCCGATCCACCTCGACGAGAAGCTGACCCGCGCGCAGTTCCAGCAGATGACCGCGGACCTGCTCGAGCGGACCAAGGCGCCGTTCCAGGCCGTCATCCGCGACGCCGGGATCAAGCTCTCCGACATCGACCACGTGGTCCTCGTCGGCGGCTCGACCCGCATGCCCGCCGTGGCGGACGTCGTGCGCGAGCTCACGGGTGGCAAGGAGCCCAACAAGGGCGTCAACCCGGACGAGGTCGTCGCCGTCGGCGCCGCGCTGCAGGCCGGTGTCATCAAGGGTGAGCGCAAGGACGTCCTGCTCATCGACGTCACGCCCCTGAGCCTCGGCATCGAGACCAAGGGCGGCGTGATGACCAAGCTCATCGAGCGCAACACGGCCATCCCGACCAAGCGCAGCGAGATCTTCTCGACGGCCGACGACAACCAGCCGTCCGTGCTGATCCAGGTGTTCCAGGGCGAGCGCGAGTTCGCGCGGGACAACAAGCCGCTCGGCACGTTCGAGCTGACCGGCATCGCGCCGGCGCCGCGTGGCGTCCCGCAGATCGAGGTCACGTTCGACATCGACGCGAACGGCATCGTGCACGTGTCCGCGAAGGACCGCGGCACGAACAAGGAGCAGTCGATGACGATCACCGGTGGCTCGGCGCTGCCGAAGGACGAGATCGACCGCATGGTCAAGGAGGCCGAGGCGCACGCCGCCGAGGACAAGGCCCGCCGCGAGGAGGCCGAGACCCGCAACTCCGCCGAGCAGCTCGTCTACTCGACCGAGAAGGTCCTCGCCGACAACGCGGACAAGGTCTCCGAGGAGGTCTCGACCGAGGTGAAGGCCGCGATCACGGAGCTGCGGACCGCGCTCGAGGGCACCGACCTCGACGAGGTCAAGGCCAAGCAGGCCAACCTCGCGACCGTCAGCCAGAAGATCGGCGAGGCGATCTACGCCTCGAACGCCGCCGCGGACGCCCAGGGCGCGCCGGCCGAGGGTGCCCCCGCGGGTGACGCCCCGGCGGACGAGGACGTCGTCGACGCCGAGATCGTGGACGAGGACGAGCGCAAGTGACGAACGAGAACGCACGCCACGCGGGGTCGGGCGAGCCCGACCCCGCGGAGGGCGCCCCCCGGTTCACCGACAAGCGCCGCATCGACCCGGAGACGGGCCTGCTGCGGGAGCCGACCCCGGCCGAGGAGGCCGAGGCTGCGGCCGCCGGCGGAGGAGCCGACGACCCCGTCGCGCACCTCGACTTCGAGACGCCCGACACCGGTGCCGTCGCGGCGGCCGAGGCGCTCGCGGCGGAGCGGCTCGACGAGCTCCAGCGGCGCAACGCGGCCTACTACAACCTCGAGCAGCAGTACTCGGGCTACGTGAAGCGGTCGAAGGCCGAGGCCCTCGTCGCACGCGAGCAGGGTGTCGCGGACGTCGCGGAGGCCCTCATCGGGGTCCTCGACGACATCGCGCTCGCCCGGCAGCACGGCGACCTGCAGGGCCCGTTCCTGTCGATCGCCGAGAAGCTCGAGTCGACGCTCGCGCGGTTCAAGATCGAGCGGTTCGGCGCCGAGGGCGAGGTGTTCGACCCGACGGTGCACGAGGCGCTCATGCACTCGCACTCGGCGGACGTCACCGAGCCCACGGTCGGCACGGTGCTCCAGCCGGGGTACCGCATCGGCGAGCGCGTGCTCCGGCCCGTGCGCGTCGCCGTGATCGACCCGGACGCCTGAGCGTCCGCAGACGAGGAAGGGAGGCGCCGTGACCGGCCAGGACTGGCTCGAGAAGGACTTCTACGCCGTGCTCGGCGTCCCCAAGGACGCGGACGCCGCCACGATCAAGAAGGCGTATCGCAAGCTCGCGCGCAACATGCACCCGGACCACAACCCGGGTGACGCGCGCGCGGAGGCGAAGTTCAAGGAGGTCGGGGAGGCGTACGCCGTCCTCTCCGACACCGAGCAGCGCGCGCAGTACGACCAGCTGCGCGCGATGGCCGGCGGCGCCCGGTTCGCGCCGGGCGCCGGCGGCTCCGCCGGGTTCGAGGACCTGTTCGGTGGGATGTTCGGCGGTGCGACGCAGGGTCAGCGCGTCCGCTTCCAGCAGACCGGCGGCGCGCCCGGCGGCACCAACTTCGAGGACCTGCTCGGCGGCCTCTTCGGCGGCGGCGCAGGCGGCGGTGGCGGGTTCACACCGTCGCGCGGGCCCCGGCAGGGCGCCGACCTCTCCGCGGTCACGACGCTGCCGTTCCGCCAGGCGGCGACCGGCTCGACGGTCTCTCTCGACGTCGAGGGCCGTGTCGTCAACGCCCGCATCCCCGCCGGCGTGAAGGACGGGCAGAAGATCCGGCTGCGCGGCAAGGGCCGGCCCGGGGAGCAGGGCGGACCGGCGGGCGACCTCGTCGTCACCGTCCGCGTGACCCCGCACCCGGTGTTCGCGCTCGAGGGCAGCAACGTGCGCGTCACCGTCCCGGTCGCCTTCGACGAGGCCGCGCTCGGCGCGCAGGTCGACGTCCCGACGCTCGACGGCAGCACCGTGCGGGTCAAGGTCCCCGAGGGCACGCCGTCGGGGCGGACCCTGCGCGTCAAGGGCAAGGGCGTCACGACGCCGTCCGGCACGGGCGACCTGCTCGTGACCGTCCAGGTCGTCGTCCCGCAGCGCCTCACGGGCGCCGCGCGCGAGGCCGTCATGGCGTTCGGCGTCGCCACGTCGGGCGAGAACCCGCGCGCCGACCTGCTGGCGCGCGCCCGGGAGTGAGGCCGATGGTCTCCGAGGACGCGCAGGTCTACGTGATCTCGGTCGCGGCCGAGCTCGCGGGCATGCACCCGCAGACGCTCCGCCAGTACGACCGGCTCGGCCTCGTCTCGCCCGGGCGCACGCGCGGGCGGGGCCGGCGGTACTCGCTGCGCGACATCGCGACGCTCCGCGAGGTGCAACGGCTCTCGCAGGACGAGGGCGTCAACCTCGCGGGCATCAAGCGCATCCTCGAGCTCGAGCAGCAGGTGGACCGGCTCCAGCGGCAGGTCGAGTACCTGCGCGCGTTCACCGAGCCGGGCCGCCGCGTGTTCACCGCGGCACCGTCGGGCGACGTCGTCGCGGTCCGTCCGGGGCAGCGCCCGCCGGGCCCGCGCACCGTGCGGGGCGAGCTCACGGCGACGCCGGGGGCGCTCGTGCTCTGGCGGCCGAGCGGGCCCTGAGGGCGCGGGCTCCACGGCTGCCGAGCGGGTGCCGGGGGGACGGCGCGGCCGTCGGGTGAACGGCTGGAAAAGTCGGCACCCTGGGCAGGCGCTTCCCGCTAGGGTCTCGAGCGCGCCCGTCGTGCGGCGCCGGGCGCGGGCCGTTCCCCCGTGGCATCCAGGGGGAGCCTCATGCGCGTGCGTCGTGCCGTTCGCCGTTCGGTCGGTCTGGCGGGAGCTCTCCTGCTCCTGGGCGCGGGCCTGGGCGTCGCCCCGTCCGCCGCCTCCGCCGGCTGCTCCTCCGTCGAGGGCCGTGTGGTCGACCGGTACAACGGGAGGGTGACGGCGCTCCCCGGCATGACGGTCGAGGTCGTGCGCACGAACGGGACCTTGGTCGGCACCGACGTGACCGACGCGGGCGGCGCGTACTCGGTCACGATCCCGTGCGAGGTCACCCAGGCGCTCGCCGTCCGAGCCACCGACCCGACGGGACGCTACGCGTCGAGGTACGCGCCGTCGGCGACCTACCTGTGGGACTCAGAGCTCTTCTTCGCCACCCAGGAGACGGGCGTGCGCCGGCTGACGATCGGGCTGCAGCCCGCGGGCCGGTTCGTGCCCGTGCCGCCGAGCCGCGTGCTCGACACCCGCCTCGACGGTCGACCGATACCGCAGGGCGAGTCCCGGCCCTTCGAGATCGTGGGGCTCGGGGTCGGCGGCCGGGGCGAGGACGTCACCGCGGTCGTCCTCAACGTGACGGCGACGCAGGGCACGGCACCGTCGAGCTTCATCGCGCTCGACGACAACCCGTTCACGCCGCAGCCGCCGCGGTCGAGCGTGCTGAACTCCTCGGCCGGGCGTGACGTCGCGAACCTCGTGACCGTGCCGATCACCCCGGGCGGCCCGAGCACGAGCCCCGTCCGCTTCATGTTCTACAACAACACGGGCTCGACGCACCTAGTCGCGGACATCGCCGGCTACTACTCGACCGCCGGCGGCGCGGGCCTCCAGCCGGTGAGCCCGACCCGCGTCCTCGACACCCGCGAGTCGGCGCCGCTGGGTCCTCGGGGGACGCGGCGGGTCGACCTCGCGGGGGCGCCGACGGGAGCGGTGGCAGCGGCCGTGACGCTCACGAGCACCCAGGTGACCGCGGCGACCACGTACGTCTCGGCGTACCCGACCGGCGCCGCCGCCGGGCCCACGACGAGCGTGCTCAACGGGTACCGCGGCTCCGACGTCCCCAACCTCGCGATCGTGCCGCTCGGCGAGGACGGGTCCATCACGCTGTACAACGACCAGGGCTCCGCGCACCTCGTCCTCGACGTCGTGGGGTGGTACGTCAGCGAGGGCGGGGCGGACTACCACGCGATCGACACACGTCGCGCGAACGGGACCAGGTACCTCGGGGCGCGCGACGCGCAGGCCTACACCGCCCAGGGAGCGGACTACGCCGTGCCCGACGACGCGTCGGCCATCGCGTTGAACCTCACGACCACCATGGCGACCGCGCCGTCCTTCCTGACGGTGCACCCGACGGACACGCCGCGCCCGTGGGCCAGCAACACCAACGCCCGCGTCGGAGCCGACACGGCGACCGCCGTCATCAGCCGGCTCGGGCAGGGCTTCACCGTCTACAACGACACCGGCAACGTGCTCCCGATCGTTGACGTCTCGGGGTACTTCGCCGAGCACGACTGAGCACGAGCGAGCACCACTCAGCACCGACGGGACGGGCGCCGGGAGGCGGCGGCCTCCGTTCCGGCCCGACAGCACCCGTCTGTTCGACCCCTTCCCTCTCCCGCGCTCACCCCTCGGTGCGCGCCCCACGTCGCCCTCGGGCGAACCTCCAGGAGCCGTCATGCGTCTTCCCGTCCGTGCTGCGAGCCTGCTCGCAGCGTCCCTCGTCCTCGTCGGCGGGCTCGCGGCCCCCTCGGTCGCCGCCCCCGGCGAGCTCCTCCCCGAGCTCGACCTGGGCGGGCTCCGCCAGCCGGTGCCGGCACCCGAGCACGGTGCGGCCGACGGCCGTCGCGCAGCAGCGGCCGGGATCACGCCCCCGGGACGCTTCGTCCCGATGGAGAGCACCCGCGTGATCGACACGCGCGATCCCGACGACAGCGTGCTCGGTCCCGGTGAGGGCCGCTGGTACGACTTCAGCGACGTCCCGGCAGGGATCGTCGCGCTCGTGATGAACGTGACGGCGACCCAGGGGACGGCGTCGACGAGCTTCGTGTCGGTCGTCGACGCGAACTTCGAGGAAGCGGTGCCCACGACGAGCGCGGTGAACTCCTCGGCCGGGCGTGACGTCGCGAACCTCGTCACCGTGCCGATCGTCGGTGACCGCACGATCGGGCTCTACAACAACTCCGGGTCGACGCACGTCATCGTGGACGTCCAGGGGTTCTACGCCGCCTTCACCGACCTCGCTGCCGGGTACGTGCCGGTCGCGCCCTCGCGGGTGCTCGACACCCGTGAGTCGGCGCCGCTCGGCCCGCAGGGCCTGCGTCACCTGACGCTCGACGACGCCCCCGACGGTGCGGTCGCCGCCGCCGTCACGCTCACCAGCACGCAGGCGACGGCCCGGACGTCGTACGTCAGCGCCGGGGCGTACGACCCCGCGGAGCCGGACAGCGTCCCCACGGGCAGCGTCCTCAACGCGTACCAGGGCTCGGACGTGCCGAACCTGGCGATCGTGCCGGTGTCCGACGACAACCGGGTCACGCTGTACAACGACCAGGGGTCGACGCACCTGATCGTCGACGTCGTGGGCTGGTACGTCGCAGGTGGCGGCGCGAGCTACGTCCCGATCTCGTCCCAGCGCGCGGTCGGCTCGGGCTGGATGGGTCCGCAGGACGAGCGGAACTTCACGCCGGCGAGCGCGCAGGTCCCCGTGCCGGACGACGCGGTCGCGATCGCCCTGAACCTGACGACGGCGGGCGCCACGGCACCCAGCTACCTGACGGTCTACCCGGGTGGTACCGCCCGGCCGCTCGCGAGCAACGCGAACGCGCGCGTCGGCGCCGACGTCGCGGCCGGCACGTTCACGCGCGTGGGCTCCGGCTTCACCGTGTACAACGACAGCGGTTCGCTCCTGGCCCTCGTCGACGTCCAGGGGTACTTCGCCGACGTCGAGTGACGTCCTGACGACGCCTCGCTGCCGATCGCCGTGGCAGCGAGGCGTCGTCGTCCGTCCCCTCCCGCCCCGCACCCCGTCGAACGAGGAGCTCCTCCCGTGCCCCGTCCCCTCGTCCGCGCGCTGTGCGCGGTCACCGTGCTCGCCACCGCCGTGGGCGCCCTCGCCGGGCCCGCGACCGCCGCCGAGCCGTGCGTCGCGACCGTCTCCGGGACGGTCTGGGACGCGTCGGCCCCGCAGTCCCGGCTGCCCGGGCTGACGATCGACCTGGTCGACGTCCGGACCGGCGGGGTCGTCACGAGCACCCGGACGACGGAGGACGGGACCTACGTCGTCTCGCTCGGGTGCCGGTGGGACGAGCCGGTGGCCGTCCGCGCCTCCGACCCGTCCGGCTTCTACGCCCCCAGGTTCGGGTTCAGCTCGGTGACTCTCGCGGGTGCCACGATGATCTGGCCACGGGAAGCGGCCTCCTACGTGACGAATCACGTGGCGATGACCCCGCCGTCCCGGTTCGTCCCGGTGCAGCCGACGCGGGTCATCGACACGCGCTCGGCGCGCACCGGCCGGGTGGGGCCCGCGACGGCGGAGATGTTCGCGATCGACGGCCTGCCGGACGACGCGTCGGCGGTCGTGCTCAACGTCACCGCGACCGAGGGCACGTCGCCGTCGAGCTACGTCACCGCCTCGGGGGACCCCGCGTACCGCGCGCCGTGGGTCGGCGGGCGGCCCTCGACGAGCTCGCTGAACACGTCCCGTGGGCGTGACGTGGCCAACCTCGTCACGGTGCCGGTGCGCTCCGACGGGGTCGTGATGCTCTACAACGACTCGGGTCACACGCACCTCGTGGCCGACCTCCAGGGGTACTACTCGACGGTCGAGGGCGCCGGGTTCGTGCCGGTCGCTCCGGTGCGGGCTCTCGACACGCGCCGGACGTCGCCCGTCGGTCCGGCCGAGCACCGGACGCTCACCCTCGACTCGAGCAGCGCCGCACCGGCGCCCGCGGGCGCGGTGGCCGCTGTGGTGACGCTCACGAGCACCGAGGCGACCGCTCCGACGTCCTACGTCTCCGCGGGTCCTGCGGGTGTCACGGGCATCGAGTCGTCGAGCGTCCTCAACGCGTACAGCGGCAGCGACGTGCCCAACCTGGCGATCGTGCCGCTCGGCGCGGGCGACGCGATCACGCTCTACAACGACCAGGGGCGGACGCACGTGGTCGTCGACGTGGTCGGCTGGTACGTCGAGGACGGCGGCGCGTACTTCCAGCCGGTGCAGGCCGCGCGGGCCTCCGGGTCGGGGCGCATGAGTGCGGGCGAGGTGCGCACGTTCCCGCCGACCGGTGGCGGCTTCGCCCTGCCTCGCTCGGCGGTCGCCGTGTCCCTCAACCTCACCACCAGCGCGCCGACGGTCTCGGGCTATCTCACCGCCTACCCGAGCCGCACGGCGCGGCCGCTCGCGAGCAACGCGAACTCGCGGGCCGGCGCCGACATCGCTGCCGCCGTCGTGGTCGGTGTCGACCCGGGCTTCTCGGTGTACAACGACGCGGGGTCGGCCGACGTGCTCGTGGACGTCCAGGGGTACTTCACACCCGCGGGGTGACGCCGTGAGCACGTCCCGCGGTCGCGTTCGTGGTCGCGGGGCGTCGTCGTGCGTGGGCGTGGGGCCGGGATGCGCCCGTTCGGGTGATGCCGCGCAGGAGCCACGCTGCGGGACCCGAGCGACACGCCGAGGACCCCGTGCGTTCACCCGGTGTGTCGTCTCCCGCCACGCGGGACGAATCGGACGTCCCCCTGTGGAGGCGCCTGTGGAGAGCACTGTGGGGCTGCTGTGGAGGGCCGCGAACCCGCAGGTCCCGGCCGTGTCGGACCCCCGGCGTAGCCTGGACTTGTCCACAGCGGGTGAGAAACGACACGGATGTAAGCACAAGTGGTTGTGGTCACTGCCAAGCCGGACCACTAGGTGTAGTGTCGAGTCACCGCAGTGAGGGCTGCGGCAGCGAGACCCACAGCAAGCGTCACGGGAGCCAGAATGTCGATCACCGTCTACACGAAGCCGTCCTGCGTGCAGTGCAACGCGACGTACCGCGCGCTCGACAAGCTGGGCTTCGAGTACGAGGTCGTCGACATCAGCCAGGACGCCGACGCGCGCGACTACGTCATGTCGCTCGGCCACCTGCAGGCGCCCGTCGTCGTCGCCGGCGGGCAGCACTGGTCCGGCTACCGCCCCGACCAGATCAAGGCGCTCGCGGAGCGCATGGCCGACGCGGTCGCCTGAGCGCCTGCGGCCCACGAGGCCGCCGCACCATCGCCCAGCACGCACCACGCGGCGTCGAACCACCCGCGGTGCCCACGCCCCGCCGACGAGGCGGGCGTGAGCACCGCCGCAGGAACGTGCCAGGACCAGCCCCGGTCCGCCGAGGTCAGCCGACGAGGGAGCACAGCATGAGCTCGCTGGTCTACTTCTCCAGCGCCTCGGAGAACACGCACCGCTTCGTCGAGAAGCTCGGCCTCCCCGCGCAGCGCATCCCGCTGACGCCCAAGGAGCCGTTCCTCCACGTCGACGAGCCCTACGTCCTCGTCGTCCCCACGTACGGAGGCGGCAACGAGGGCGGCGCGGTGCCACGGCAGGTCGTCCGGTTCCTCAACGACGAGAGCAACCGCGCGCTCCTGCGCGGGGTCATCGCCGCGGGGAACACCAACTTCGGCGAGGCGTACTGCATCGCCGGCGACATCATCGCCGCGAAGTGCGACGTGCCGTACCTGTACGGCTTCGAGCTCTTGGGAACGAACGAGGACGTCACCCGCGTCCGCGAGGGATTGAGGACATTTTGGCAGCGACAGTCACGGATACCGGCGTAGCGACGGAGATGGATTACCACTCCCTCAACGCGATGCTCAACCTGTACGGTCCCGACGGCAAGATCCAGTTCGACAAGGACCGCGAGGCGGCACGCCAGTACTTCCTCCAGCACGTCAACCAGAACACGGTCTTCTTCCACGACCTCAAGGAGAAGCTCGACTACCTCGTCGAGAACAAGTACTACGAGCCCGAGGTCCTCGCGAAGTACGACCCCGCCTTCGTCAAGACCCTCTTCGAGTACGCGTACTCCAAGAAGTTCCGCTTCCAGACGTTCCTCGGCGCGTTCAAGTACTACACGTCGTACACGCTCAAGACGTTCGACGGGAAGCGGTACCTCGAGCGCTTCGAGGACCGCGTGTGCATGGTCGCGCTGACGCTCGCCGACGGCAACGAGGACTTCGCCCTCTCGATGGTCGACGAGATCATCGCCGGCCGCTTCCAGCCCGCGACGCCGACGTTCCTCAACTCGGGCAAGGCGCAGCGCGGCGAGGCCGTCTCCTGCTTCCTGCTGCGCATCGAGGACAACATGGAGTCCATCGCGCGCGGCATCAACTCCGCGCTGCAGCTCTCCAAGCGCGGCGGCGGCGTGGCCCTCCTGCTCAGCAACATCCGTGAGCACGGTGCGCCGATCAAGCACATCGAGAACCAGTCCTCGGGCGTCATCCCCGTGATGAAGCTCCTCGAGGACTCCTTCTCCTACGCCAACCAGCTCGGCGCGCGCCAGGGCGCCGGTGCGGTGTACCTGCACGCGCACCACCCGGACATCTACCGGTTCCTCGACACCAAGCGCGAGAACGCCGACGAGAAGATCCGCATCAAGACGCTCTCGCTCGGCGTCGTGATCCCGGACATCACGTTCGAGCTCGCGAAGAAGAACGAGGACATGTACCTGTTCTCGCCGTACGACGTCGAGCGCGTCTACGGCAAGCCGTTCGCGGACATCTCGGTCACCGAGAAGTACTACGAGATGGTCGACGACGCGCGCATCCGCAAGACGAAGATCAACGCGCGCGAGTTCTTCCAGACCCTGGCCGAGCTGCAGTTCGAGTCCGGCTACCCGTACGTGATGTTCGAGGACACGGTCAACCGTGCGAACCCCATCAAGGGCAAGATCACGCACTCGAACCTGTGCTCGGAGATCCTCCAGGTCTCGACGCCGTCGACCTACAACGACGACCTGTCCTACGAGCACGTGGGCCGCGACATCTCGTGCAACCTCGGCTCGATGAACATCGCGCTCGCGATGGACTCGCCCGACTTCGGCAAGACCGTCGAGACCGCGATCCGCGCGCTCACCGCGGTCTCGGACCAGACGACGATCGACTCGGTCCCGTCGATCCGCCGCGCCAACGCCGGCGGCCACGCGATCGGCCTCGGGCAGATGAACCTGCACGGGTACCTGGCGCGCGAGCGGGTGCACTACGGGTCCGAGGAGGGCCTCGACTTCACGAACATCTACTTCTACACGGTCGCGTACCACGCGATCCGGGCGTCGAACCGCCTCGCGATCGAGCGCAGCCAGAAGTTCGACGGGTTCGAGGACTCGAAGTACGCCACCGGCGAGTACTTCCAGAAGTACGTCGAGCGTGCGTGGGAGCCCAGGACGGCGCGGGTGCGCGAGCTCTTCGCGACGGCCGGCGTGCACATCCCGACGCAGGACGACTGGCGCGAGCTGGCCGCCTCCGTGCAGGAGCACGGCCTGTACAACCAGAACCTCCAGGCCGTCCCGCCGACCGGCTCGATCTCCTACATCAACCACTCGACGTCGTCGATCCACCCGGTCGCCTCGAAGATCGAGATCCGCAAGGAGGGCAAGATCGGGCGCGTCTACTACCCGGCGCCCTTCCTGACGAACGACAACCTCGAGTACTACGACGACGCGTACGAGATCGGCTACGAGAAGATCATCGACACGTACGCCGAGGCGACGCAGCACGTCGACCAGGGCCTGTCGCTCACGCTGTTCTTCAAGGACACCGCGACGACGCGTGACATCAACCGCGCGCAGATCTACGCGTGGCGCAAGGGCATCAAGACGCTCTACTACATCCGCCTGCGCCAGATGGCCCTCGAGGGGACCGAGGTCGAGGGCTGCGTCAGCTGCATGCTCTGAGCCGACGCCCCCGCGACCCTGCGCCCCCGCGAACCCCTGAGAGAAGTGCAGTCACATGAGTGAGAAGCTGAAGCTGGTCAGCCGCGTCTCGGCGATCAACTGGAACCGCCTGGACGACGACAAGGACGCCGAGGTGTGGGACCGCCTCGTCGGGAACTTCTGGCTCCCCGAGAAGGTCCCGGTCTCCAACGACATCCAGTCGTGGGCGACCCTGACCCCGCAGGAGCAGGAGCTCACGATGCGGGTCTTCACCGGCCTGACGCTCCTGGACACGATCCAGGGCACGGTCGGCGCGGTGAGCCTGATCCCCGACGCGATCACGCCGCACGAGGAGGCCGTCTACACGAACATCGCGTTCATGGAGTCGGTGCACGCCAAGTCGTACTCGTCGATCTTCTCGACGCTGTGCTCGACGCGCGAGATCGACGACGCGTTCCGCTGGTCGGAGGAGAACTCCAACCTGCAGCGCAAGGCCGAGATCGTCATGGACTACTACCGCGGCGACTCCCCGCTCAAGCGCAAGGTCGCGAGCACGCTGCTCGAGTCGTTCCTCTTCTACTCGGGCTTCTACCTGCCCATGTACTGGTCGAGCCGGGCCAAGCTCACGAACACGGCCGACCTGATCCGCCTGATCATCCGTGACGAGGCCGTGCACGGGTACTACATCGGCTACAAGTACCAGAAGGGCCTCGAGAAGCTCTCGGAGGCCGAGCGCGCGGAGCTCAAGGACTACACGTTCGAGCTGCTCTTCGAGCTGTACGACAACGAGGTGGAGTACACGCAGGACCTCTACGACGGTGTCGGCCTGACCGAGGACGTCAAGAAGTTCCTGCGCTACAACGCCAACAAGGCGCTGATGAACCTCGGCTACGAGGCGCTGTTCCCGCGCGACGAGACCGACGTCAACCCGGCGATCCTCTCGGCGCTGTCGCCGAACGCGGACGAGAACCACGACTTCTTCTCGGGGTCGGGCTCGTCGTACGTCATCGGCAAGGCCGTCAACACCGAGGACGAGGACTGGGACTTCTGAGGTCCTGACCCCGGCACCACACCACCGCGCGGCCGTCGTCTCCCCGGAGGCGGCGGCCGCGCGCGTCGTGGGGCACCCCGGCAGCCCGACCGGCCCGTCACCGCGCGGCGCCGTCGGGGGAGCGGCGCACCTCCGTATGCTCGCCCGATGGCAAGCACGAGCCGCCGGGCGCGGGCCGCGAACCGGCGGCGTCGCCGGATGGGCGCGGTCGAGCACGACCTCGACGCGGCCCAGTGGGCAGCCCTGCAGGCGGCGTGGGGCGGCTGCGCCTACTGCGGCGCGGGCGCCGGCGCGGACTCCCTGCAGCGGGACTGCGTGCTCCCGATCTCGCGCGGGGGCCGGTACACCTGGGACAACGTGGTGCCGGCGTGCCGCTCGTGCAACGCCAGCAAGTGCAACACCGAGGTCACCGCGTGGCTGCGGCGCAAGCGGCTCGACGAGCGCCAGTTCCTGCTCCGGCACGCCGAGATCCGCGCCGCGGTCCGCACCGGAGCGGCGCCGGAGGACGTGCCGCTCACCCCGTCGTCCGCGTAGGAGGGCCGGGCGCTCCGCGTCAGGAGTGCGCGCCGTGCGCGTACCGGGTCACGAGCGCCGCGGCGGCCGGCACGAGCTCGCGCTCGCCCTCGACGAGGTGGGTGGTGTCCCGTATCCGGAGCCGCACCGCCTCGTCGAGCGCGGGCAGCGGGTCGTGGTCGACGGCGGCGAGGAACGCCACGAGGAGGACCTGCGCGGCGTTCGAGTAGTCGCCGCCCTCGTCGGCCGCGACCTCGGCGAGCAGCAGGGCGGTCGTCGCGACGTCGAGCGACGCGCTGCCCAGGCCTGCGGCCGACCAGTCGACGACCGCGGGGCCGTGCGACTCGGTGAGGACCACGTTCCCCGGGTGCAGGTCGAGGTGCACGACGACGTCGTCCGGCCCGCCGACCGCGAGCAGGTCGTCCTGCGGCACCGGGAGGCGGTGCAGGCGGTTGAGCAGCTCGGCGAGCACGACCGCGCCCTCGCGCAGCGGCACCTCCTCCGCGGCGAGCGCCTGGAGCAGCGTCGGCCCGTGCAGGCGCTCCATCTCGAGGTCGGCACCCTCGGCCCGGAAGACCTGCGGGGCAGGGAACCCGTGCGCCCACACGTGCCGGACCACCGCGGCCTCGCGCAGCACGCTCTCGCCGTTCCGGTTGCGGCGCAGGACCCGGTCGTCGTCGAGCGCGTACACGTCCGCGTCGCGACCCGAGGTGAGGAGCGGCCCGGGGGCGTCGTCGTGCGGTGCGAGCTGCGCGGGATTCATAGACCGACGTTAGACCGGTTCCCGGCCGTTGTCGCCTGTCCTTGACGATCCCATGATCCGAGTGCGGTGCGCGCTTGCCGTCCCGGCCCGGCGGATCAGCGGTAGGTCGCGAAGTTCTGCGTCGACCAGAGGTAGCCCCGCGAGTCGAGCGCGGCCCCGACCCCGATCGACGTGAAGCCCGGGTTCAGGATGTTGGCACGGTGCCCCGCGGAGTTCATCCAGCTCGTGAAGATGCGCTCGGCGTTGTCCCCGTACCCGCCGGCGTAGCCGACGTTCTCGCCCCACGACGACCAGCCGGGCTCGATCTGCGTGCCGACCTGCGGGTTGTGGCTCAGGACCTTCGAGGTGGCCATCGACACCGTCCAGGCCTCGGCGACCTCGCCGAGGCGCGCGCGGTACTGCAGGGGCGCCAGTCCGTTCTCCGCACGCACCTGGTTGACGCGGCTCACGATGTACGCCTCGGGGCTGCCCGGTGCGGGCACGCCGGGGACGGGCGGAGGCGTCGGCGCCGGGGTGGGCGTCGGGGACGGCGGGGGAGTCGGGACGGCCACGGACGGGTCGCCGACGAAGTACCCCTGGAGGTCCGCGATGAGGCGCGTGCTGCCCGCGTTGTTGTAGAGGGTCACCTGGTTCCGGTAGGGCCCGCCGAGCCGGAGCATGACGTTGTTGGCCCCGTCGACGCCGGGCCGCGGGTTGAGCGACGACGTCTGCGTGCACGTCGACAGCGGCGTGCCTCCGGGGCACGTCGAGACGAACGTCGGCTGGCTGGTGCCCGCCGCCGTCACGTTCATCGCGACCGCGGTGGCGCCTGCGGGCACGTCCGGCAGGGTCAGGACCGTCGCCTGACCCGCCCCGAACGGCGCGAAGGACAGCACCCGCGCGGGCGGCACCGGCACGTACCGGCCCGCGTCGGGGGCGGCCTCGTCGGTCGTGAAGTACCCGGTGACGTCGGCGATGAGCCGCATCGTCCCCGCGTTGTTGTAGAGCGTGATCTGGTCGGCCGAGGGGCCGCCGAGCCGGACGACGGCGAAGTTCGTCAGGTCGCGGCCCGGGAACGGGTTGAGCGTCGACGACGTGGAGCACTCCGCGAGCGGCTGGCCCGCCGGGCACGCCGAGACGAACGACGTCGTGCTCGCCCCGGTGGACGTCAGGTTGACCGCGACGGCCGTCGCCCCGGGCGGGGCGTCGGGCAGCGTCAGGGTGTGCGCCTGGCCCGGGCCCATGGCGTGGGACGACAGCACCCGGCGCGGGGTCACGGGGGAGTACTGCGCACCGGTCCCCGTCGCCGCCGACACGTAGAACCCGTGCAGGTCCGCGATGAGCAGGAGCGAGCCCGTGTTGTTGTAGAAGGTGACCTCGTCGCCGGCCGGCCCGCCGAGCGCGACGAGCACCGCCGCCGGGGTGTCCTCCCCGGCGACCGGGTTGAACGCCGACGTCGCGCGGCACGTCGCGAGCGGTGTCCCCGCGGCGCAGGCGGACACGTACGTCGAGGCGGTCCCCCTGACCTGGGTCGCGGTGACGTTGAGGGCGACGGCGGTCGCGCCGGCGGGGACGCCGGAGATCCGCAGCGTGCGGGTCGACGCCGGGCCCATCGGGGCGAAGCTCATGACGCGGCGCGGGGTCACCGGCTGGTACACCGACCCCTCGGCGGTGGCGGCCGACGCGCGCTCGACCGCCGACGGCGGGACGGCGATCCCGGTCGTGAGGAGCGCGAGCGCCGCGGCGACGAGCCCGAGGCGCGCGATCCAGGTCCGCGCCCGGCGGGACGGGTCGGCGGCGTGGGTGGGACCGGGAAGGGCGGGAGCGATCACGAGCAACCTCTCGGGGCAGGGGCATCCTCACCCGCCCCATCGGCTGCCCGGACCGTCCTGAAAGAGGTCGGGACGATCCGGTCTCGGCGCCGCATCACGGACGCCCGCGACGGGACCTCCCCGGGCACCCGGTCGCGCGGCTCCCTGGGCACGGTGCGCCGCTCGGGTCTACCGTCGATTGGGACCGCACGATCCGTACGACACCCTCTCGGAGGTCAGGATGAGCGCCCTCACGGACATGCCCGCCGTCAGCGAGTGTTCGGTCGACCAGTGCTCCTACAACGACCACAACCACGGCTGCCACGCCGAGGCGGTCACGATCGGCGGCAGCGGGGTCGACGCGGCCTGCGCCACCTTCATCCCGCTCGACATCCGCGGGGGGCTCGACCGGGTCGTCTCGCACGTCGGCGCGTGCCAGCGCCACGACTGCGCGCACAACGACCACCTCGAGTGCAGCGCACCGGCGGTCCGGGTCGGCGCCGGCCGCGACCTCGCCGACTGCCTGACGTACACGCACCGCTGACCGGCTCGCCCACGTCGTCCGACCCCGTCGTCACCTCGCTGACGGCGGGGTCGACGTCTGCCCGGGCGCCGGGGCCGGAGGACCGCGCCGTCGGTCGCGGCGGGCTGCTCGCCCTGCGGGGCGCCGCAGCCGGCGCGCACGGGCGGTCCTCGGGCCGTGACGTCGGCTGAGCCCCCCGTGCCCAACCGACGTCACGGCCGGAGAGCGGTCACGCCGGGACGGCGAGGGGGGTCAGTCGTCCCGGCGGAGCTGGGTCCCGCGTCAGCGGGAGATCTCGGCGAGGAGCTGCACCGCACGCTCGTGCGTTCGCGGGAGCTGCTCGGTCCAGATGCGCGGCGGCTGCCGCACGAGGTCGCCGACCTCGAGGAGCTCCGCCTGGTGCGTGATCTCGAGGCGCGCGACGGAGATGCCGGGGCCGAGCTCCGGGTCGCGCTCCGCGAGGACGGCGAACAGCCCGCCCCCGAGCGTCGCCATCGGGTGACCGGGGCCGTACGCGTTGCGCAGCGCGGCGCCCACGGCGGCCGAGCGCGCCATGCGCGTCCACGGCGACACCTCGACGGCGGCCACGTCGACGAGCACGAGGCAGTGCGTGAGCTGGGCGAACGTGTCGTGCCGCTCGGCCTCGCCGTACGTCTCGCCGAGCCGCGTCACGAGGTAGTCGCGGGTGGGCAGGCCCGACTCCGGGTCGAGGCAGGAGCCCATGAGCAGCGCGCCGCCCTGCGCGGCGGACCAGCCCTCGCACAGCGCCCGCACGACCGCGAGGGGCGGCTCGACCGCACCCGTCGAGCGGTAGAGGCACGCGAGGTCCTCGATCGCCTCGGAGATCCCGACACCCGCGCCGCCGCGCACCTCGCCGAGCCGCTCCGCCGCCGCCGACGGGTCCCGCCCGGCGAGCACGGACTCCACGACCGCGTCGACCGCGGGGTGGTACCAGTCGGCCGGCCGGAGCCACACCGACTCGGCGCTCTGGCTCCGCCAACGCTCGCGGAGAGCCGGCGGAACTGCCTGGCTGCTGTCCGGTCCTGTGGTCGTCACACCGGATGAGAGTGCGCCGCCCCGCCACTATGACGCGGCTTCGGGCGAAGTTTTTCGAGACAGATCCTGGAGAACGCGCGGATGTGCGACTCTTGTCGTCCCGGGGGGCCGAGGACAGCATCGCTGCAGGCCGCCTGGGACTGACGTGCGGCCCTGGGGGAGCGGCCGCACGCAGGACGACGAGCGAGGAGCGGTGCGGATGAGCAGCGCCGGGGTCGAGGACACGGTCCTCAGCGACGCCGAGCTGATCACTGCTGCCCGGACCGGCGACGCGGACGCGTTCGGGCACCTGTACGAGCGCCACGCCGGGGCCGCCTGGGCCGTCGCGCGCCAGTACACGAACTCCGCCGCCGACGCCGAGGACGTCGTCGCCGACGCGTTCACGAAGGTCTACTCGATCATCCAGACGGGCGGCGGGCCGGACGTCGCCTTCCGCGCGTACCTGTTCACCGTGGTCCGCCGCCTCGGCATGCTGCGCGTCCAGGGCGGGCGCCGGGTCGAGCCGACCGACGACGTCACGACGTTCGAGTCCGCCGTCGGCCCGGCGGCGTCGACCGAGGACCCCGCGCTCGAGGGCTTCGAGCGCGGCGTCGTCTCCCGCGCCTACCGCACGCTGCCCGAGCGCTGGCAGGCCGTGCTCTGGTACACCGAGGTCGAGGCGATGAGCCCGGCCCAGATCGCGCCGCTGCTCGGCCTCAGCGCGAACGGCGTCGCCGCCCTCGCGTACCGCGCCCGCGAGGGCCTGCGCCAGGCCTACCTTCAGGAGCACCTGCAGGAGCCGCTCACCGAGGGCTGCCGTGGCGTGTCCGGCAAGCTCGGCTCGTACGTGCGCGGCGGGCTCGCGAAGCGGGAGACCGCGCAGGTCGACGCGCACGTCGAGACGTGCGGGGACTGCCGCGCGCTGCTGCTCGAGCTGGGCGACGTCAACCACGGCATGCGCGTCGTCATCGCGCCGCTCGTGCTCGGCGTCCTGGGGCTCGGCGCGCTGTCGCACGGCCTGCCGGTCGGCGGCGGCATCGCCTCGGGGTTCGCGGCGCTGGGCGAGGCCGGGACGGCGGGGACCGCGGGTGCGGGCGCGGGGGCCGGTGCGGGCGCGGGGGCCTCGACCGGGGCCGGCGCCGGAGCGGCCGGCACGGGCGCCGGTGCAGGCGCGGCGGCGAGCACGGGTGCGGCGAGCGTCGCGGTCGGTGCCGGGGCCGTCGGGGCGACCACGGGGGCCGCGGCGGGCTCGGCGGCTGCGGCCGCGAGCGCCACGGGCTTCGCGGCGCTCGTGGGCGCGCTGCCCGTCGGCGTGCTCGGGGCTGTCGCGGCGACGGTGGCCGTGGGTGCCGCGGTGGCCGTCGGCGGGGTGCTCGGCGTGTTCTCGGGCGACGCCGCACCGACCAGCGAGGCCGACGGGCCGCTCGCCTCCGCGTCGCCGACGCCGGGCTCGACCGTGCGCCCGTCCGCGACGCCGACCCCCACGGTCCTGCCGACCGTCGCGCCCACCGACCTGCCGACGCTCGAGGCCGAGGCCGACGACGAGCTGGACGACGCCACGCCGTCCGACGAGGACGACACCGCCGAGCCGGGCGCGGCCGGCCCGCGCACGGCACCGACGACGGCGCCGCGCACCGCGACGGGCGACGAGCCCGACGCCGAGCCGGACCCCGACGTGACGCCCGACCCGGAGCCGGACCCCGACGAGACGACGCCCCCGCCCGTCCCCGCGACGATCGGCGTCGCGACGACCCAGGCCGAGGTCGTCCTGACCGCGGGCGCGTCCAACCGGCTGAGCGTCGAGCTCGTCAACAGCGGCGGCCTGGCCGCGACCGACCTCGTCGCGACCGTGACGCTGCCGAGCGGCGTGAACATCGACGAGGTCCGCACCGAGCTCGCGCCCGTCGCGCTCGCGGGCGGCGGCGCAGGACGGTTCGCCGTGGCGTCCGGGTCGACGACGTGGGTGTGCGGCCCGGCGCGGACCGCCGGAGCGGGGCGCTCGGTCGCCGAGTGCACGCTCGACACGCTGCCGCCGAACGCGTCCGCGCGCCTCGTCCTCCAGGTCGTCGCGGACGAGACGGTGGACGCCGACCCCGCCGCCGAGGTCACGATCGCGGTGCGCGGCACGGGCCTCGCGCCGCAGGACAAGCCGATCTCGCTCAGGACCCCGATCGCCGCGTCCGCCCCGCGCCTCGCGCCGGGCAGCGCGACGTCCGTGCCTCTCGTCGTCCCCTCCGGTGACGCCGGCCACGCGCGCCCCTTCACGCTCGACCTCCTCAACGCGGGGCAGAGTGCCACCGACGCGGCCGGGGTCACGCTCCGGCTGCCCGCCGGGGTGCACGCCGTCCCGCCGCCCGCGGGAGCCCTGTGGGCGTGCACCGCCGCGTCGGCGGAGACCGGGGACGTCCTCACGTGCGGCCTCGCGGCCGGCCACTCGCTCCCCGGGCGCAGCTCCGCCGTCGACCTCACGCTCGGCCTCTACGCCGACGGCTCCGCGGCGCGGGTGCCCGACGCCGCGCTCGTGTACTCCCTCCAGCCGGACGCGCCGGGCCGCAGCCAGAACCAGCGCCTCGCGCTCGGCGTCGACGGGTACCTGCAGGTGACGTCCCCCTCGGGTGCCGTCGAGCTCGCGGGGCCCGACGCCGAGGTCGACATCCCGGTGACCGTGACCAACGTGGGCGGGCGCACGGTCGACGTCCCGACGCTGCGACTCACGGCCCCCCACGGAGCGCGCTGGGCCGAGCCGGACCCCGTGACGGCTCCGGGCTGGACCTGCAGCCCGCCGCGGCCGTCGCACGAGCCGGGTGCCGGCGGGGACACCGTGGTGTGCACGGGTGCGCCCCTGCCCGCCGGCGCCGCCGTCCAGGTCGGCGCGCGGCTCGCGAAGAACGGGATGTCGGAGCACGGCACGCTCGGCACCGCGGAGATCGCCGTCGAGACGCCCCGGATCGGGGGACCGTTCCCCGCGGCGCGCGTCCTGGTCACGGCCCTCCCGTACGGCGTGGACCCGACGCCGACCCCCACGCCCTCCGTGACACCGACTCCGAGCGCGACGCCGACGCCGTCAGTCACCCCGACGCCCAGCGCCACCCCGACGCCGACGGTCACGCCGACGCCCACCCCGACCCCGACGGTCACGCCCACCCCGACGCCGACGGTCACGCCGACGCCCACCCCCAGCGTGACGCCGACCCCGACACCGTCCGGGAGCCCGACGGCCCCTGCGACCCCGCGCTACACCTCGCCGGGCTCCGGGCACACCGTCACCGAGATCGGCGCGCCGCTCCTGACGTGCACGGCCCGCGGATCCCGCGACACGTGCACGCCGGCGCTCACCGGGACGTCCGGCAGCGACGACCTGACCCTCGTCCCGCTGAACTCGGCGGGCGGGCGCACGGTCTCGTCGTCCGCGACGCTCGAGCTCCCGGCCGGTCGCCAGGTCGCCTGGGCGGGCCTGTACTGGGCGTCCAACAGCGTCCACCCGAGGACGAACCCGCTCCCGGCGGTCGACCGCATCGCGGTCCGCCCGCCCGGGACGCCCGGGTACGCGCCGGTCACCGGCAGGGTCACGGTGCTCGCCGAGCACGGCTCGGGCCGGCCGAGCGAGTTCCAGGCGTTCGCGGACGTCACCGCGCTGGTGTCCCAGCACGGGGCCGGCGAGTGGTCCGTCGCGGACATCGCCGAGCTGCGGGAGGGCTCGCTCGTCGACGCCTACGCCGGCTGGGCCCTGGTCGTCGTCTACGCGGACCCGTCGGGTGGACAGGTCGCGGTGCACGACGCGCCGCTGCGCGCACGGGACGCGTCGGGGCCGCGTCTGACGGTCGCGACCGAGCCGGGCGGCAGCGCGCGGATCGGCGTCGTGGCGTGGGAGGGCGACCGCGGCCTGCGCGGCGACCAGCTCCTCCTCGACGGCACGCCCCTGACGCCCAAGCGGGCCGGGTCGAGCGTGGGCAGCCCCGACAACGCGTTCGACGGCACCGCGACCGGCTACGCGTTCCCGAACTCGCTGATGGTCGACGCCAAGGGCTTCGCGCGCGTCGCGACGACCGGCTCGACGGCCTCGCTCCGGCCGACGTCCGCCGCCCCGGACCACGACGACTTCGTGGTGGGCGTCGTCACGGTCGAGACGCGTCCGGCCGGGCGCTGACCCGTCGGGACCTGGTTCGACCCGCCCGGTGCCGGCACGGGCGGGCGCCGGTCGCCCCGCGGGCGCCCCGCCCGGTTTCTGCGTGCCTCACCCGCTGTGGTCCAATAGGTCCTATGACCGGGACGAGCACCGACCGCCCGACGCCTGCGCGCGTCGCGTGTCGAATGTGCTGTCCCGGCGCGTGTCGCAGCCTCTGAGCTGACGCCCGACCCGTCGCGCCGCCCGCCGGCGTCCCCCGGAGCCCTGCGCCCCGACCGTCCCTGCGGACGAGCACAGACGAGCACGCACCCCGCACGCACCAGCACGGACCTTCCCCTGGCACAGCCGCCGCCGCGCGTCGGCCCGCCGCCGTCCGGCACGACCTCCGAGGACCTCGTGAGCACCGAACCCCACATCCGCCTGACGGCGCTGCGCAAGGTCTACCCGGGCACGGGCACGACCGCCGAGGTCGTCGCGCTCGACGGGATCGACCTCGCGGTCGAGCGCGGGCGCATCCACGGCATCGTCGGCCGCTCGGGCGCGGGCAAGTCGACCCTCATCCGTTGCCTCACGGTGCTCGAGCGCCCCACGTCGGGCGCCGTCGTGATCGACGGCGAGGAGCTCTCGGCGCTCCCCGAGGGGCGGCTGCGGGAGGCCCGGCGCCGCATCGGGATGGTGTTCCAGCACGTCAACCTGCTGGACTCGCGGACCGTCGCGCAGAACGTCGCCTACCCGCTCGAGGTCGCCGGGGTGCCCCGCGCGCAGCGGACGGCGCGCGTGCAGGAGCTCCTCGACCTCGTCGGGCTCGGGAACCGCGCGGGCGCGTATCCCGCGCAGCTCTCCGGCGGTCAGCGCCAGCGCGTCGGCATCGCCCGGGCGCTCGCGACGGAGCCCGCGGTGCTGCTGTGCGACGAGCCGACGTCGGCGCTCGACTCCGCGACGACCCGGCAGATCCTCGGCCTGATCCGCGACCTGCGGGACCGCCTGGGCATCACGGTGCTGATCATCACGCACGAGATGGCCGTGGTCCGCGAGATCTGCGACTCGGTCACGCTGCTCGACCACGGGCGCGTCGCCGAGCAGGGGGCGGTTGCGGACGTCGTCGCGGTGTACGGGTCGCGGCTCGCGCGCGAGCTCATCCCGGTGCCCGACCTGCCGCTCGGCGAGGAGCGCCAGCTCGTCGAGGTCGCCTACTCGACCGACGACGTCCCGACCGCGGACGTGCTCGCGGCCGTGGCGGCGCTCGGCACGGGGGTCGAGGTCGCGGCGGGCACGATCGAGACGCTCGCGGGCCGCCGGGTCGGACGCCTCCAGCTCGACGTGCCGGCGGCCGACGTGCCCGCGGCGCTCGACCGGCTGCACGCCGTGGGGCTGCACGCCGTCGTCAGCGCCGACGGGGAGGCGGGTGCCGGTGGCGCTGCCCGCGCGACCGGTGCGGGGGTGGCCCGATGAGCTTCCTCGACGACCTCGTGACCAGCCCCGTCATCCAGGAGAAGCTCCCGGAGGCGACGTTCGAGACGCTGGCGATGGTCGGCGTGTCGTCGCTGCTCACCGCGGTGCTGGGCCTCCCGCTCGGCCTCCTGCTCGCGGCGACCGCGCGGGGCGGCCTCACGTCGAACGCGCTCGTCAACGGCGTCGTCGGCTTCGTCGCCAACGTCGTGCGGTCGGTGCCGTTCCTCATCCTCATGATCGCGGTCATCCCGTTCACGCGGCTCGTCGTCGGCACGTCGCTCGGCTGGGAGGCGGCCGTCGTCCCGCTGACGATCGGTGCGGTGCCGTTCTTCGCCCGGCTCGTCGAGACCTCGGTGCGCGAGGTCAGCCCTGGCAAGGTCGAGGCCGCGCGGGTCATCGGGGCGACGCGCTCCGGGATCGTCGTGCAGGTGCTCGTCCGCGAGGCTCTCCCGGCGCTCGTCGCGAGCCTCACGGTCACGGTCATCGCGCTCGTCGGGTACTCCGCGATGGCCGGGGTGATCGGCGGCGGCGGGCTCGGCGCGCTCGCCATCTCGTACGGGTACCAGCGCTTCGACCCGCCCGTGATGGTCGCGTGCGTGGTCGTCATCGTGCTCATCGTCGTCGTCGTGCAGGCGGTGGGCGACGCGCTGGCGCGCCGCCTCGACCACCGCTGACCCTCTGCCCCACCCACCCCGCGCGACCGCGGCACCCACCCACCGCCCACCCCCGACCCCACCCGCCCCACGAGGGCCCACGTCCGAGGAGGACACATGAGGAAGACCCTGAGCACCCTCGCGCTCACCACCGCCGCAGCCCTGGTCCTCGCGTCGTGCGGCTCGGGCTCCGAGGAGACGCCGGCGGCCGACGACGTCGCCGAGACCAGCGGCGTCACGACCCTCCAGGTCGGCGCCAGCCCCGTGCCGCACGCCGAGATCCTCGAGTTCGTCGACGAGGAGCTCGCCGAGAACGCGGGTCTCGACCTCGACATCGTGACGTTCGACGACTACGTGCTGCCGAACACCGCGCTGGCGGAGGGCGAGCTCGACGCCAACTACTTCCAGCACCTGCCGTACTTCGAGTCGCAGGTCGAGGAGCAGGGCTACGAGTTCGACCACTTCGAGGGCGTCCACATCGAGCCGCTCGGGATCTACTCGGAGAAGCTCGAGTCGCTCGACGACGTGCCGGACGGCGGCACGGTCGGCATCACGAACGACCCCGGCAACCAGGCGCGTGCGCTCGACCTGCTCGAGGCGAACGACCTCATCACGCTCGAGGACACCGGCGACGCGCTGCCGACGCTGCTCGACGTCGCGGAGAACCCGAAGAACCTCGATCTCATCGAGACGGCGCCCGAGCAGCTCGTCCGTGCGCTCCCGGACGTCGACCTCGCGATCATCAACGGCAACTTCGCGCTCGAGGCGGACCTGAACCCCGCCGAGGACTCGCTCGTGCTGGAGTCCGGCGAGGACAACCCGTACGCCAACTTCCTGGCGTTCCGGTCCGAGGACAAGGACTCCGAGGCGCTCGCGACGCTCGACGAGCTGCTCCACTCGGCGGATGTCAAGGCGTTCATCGAGGAGCGGTGGCCGAACGGCGAGGTCCTGCCCGCGTTCTGACGGGCCGCCCACACCCACGACGAGGCCCCCGGTGCACCTGCACCGGGGGCCTCGTCACGTGGGTCGCGCCGCCGGTCGACGTGGTCCCCCGACCTCGGTCGACCGGCGGCGCGGGTCCTCAGCGGGCGTCCCCCGAGCCGCCGAGGACGTCAGGGGAGGCGTCGAGCAGCTGCAGGCGCGTGACCCGGTCGCGCACGGTCCGCACGTCGTCCGGCTGCGCCGGGGTCGGGACCAGCGAGAGCGCGGTGAACGTCTCGGCCGCCGGGAGCAGCTCGCGCGCGAGGTCGCGCAGGATCTCGGCGGCGGCGGCGATGTCCTCCGGACGCGTCGCCGTCGCGGCCGTGGTGTCCTCCTCGGACGCGAGCCCGACGTAGAGGATGAGGCCGGCGCGTCCTGCGAGCGGTGCGACCGGGTCGGGCGTGGGCCGCGCGGGACTCAACGACGGCGGGAGGTCGGCGGACAGGCTCATGGGGTGTCTCCGGGGTGCGTGGCAGCAGCGTGCGTGGGTGCCGAGGCGGCGGGTCGGGCGGTCCGGGTGGTCAGGACCAGCGACACGTCGCTGCGTGTACCGCATACGTCGCACGGCGCACCGGACAGGTGCGGGCGGCGCGGTGCGGGGAGATCACGGTCGAAGCCTCACACGCGCGCCGCGGCGCGGCCAACCGTTATGCGCGATGGTCTCAGCCGGTGAGAAGCGGCGAGGGCCGCGTGAGACGGTCCGGGCAGACGTCCGGCCGGTACCGACGCGCGTGCGCGGGGTGCCGGGCCGGACGGGAGCAGCGCGGTCAGACGACGCCGTACAGCCGGTCCCCCGCGTCGCCGAGCCCCGGGACGATGTACGCCTTCTCGTTGAGCCGCTCGTCGACGGCCGCGACGACGACCTTGACGTCGACCCGGTCGCCGACGGCGTCCTCGACGACCTTGAGGCCCTCGGGCGCGGCGAGCAGGCACACCGCGGTGACGTCGCGGGCACCCAGCGCGAACAGGTAGTCGATCGCCGCGACGAGGGTGCCGCCGGTCGCGAGCATCGGGTCGAGCAGGAAGCACTGACGACCCGACAGGTCGTCGGGCAGGCGGTTCGCGTACGTGATCGCCTCGAGCGTCGTCTCGTCGCGCTGCATCCCGAGGAAGCCGACCTCGGCCGTCGGGAGCAGGCGCGTCATGCCCTCGAGCATCCCGAGGCCCGCACGCAGGATCGGCACGACGAGCGGGCGCGGGTCGGCGAGCTTGGTGCCCGTGGTCCGCGCGACCGGGGTCTCGATCTCGTGGGGCTCGACGTGCACCTCCCGCGTGGCCTCGTAGGCCAGGAGGGTCACGAGCTCGTCGACGAGGAGGCGGAACGTGGGGGAGGCCGTGTCCTTGTCCCGCAGCACCGTCAGCTTGTGGGCGACGAGCGGGTGGTCGGCGACGTGCAGGCGCATGGGGCCAACCTACCGTCCGTCCACACTCCGGGACGGCAGGTGCGGGCGGGGGCCCGCGTGGGACGACGCGCGGGGTGCCCCTCGCGGGCTCGCGCGCGGTGGCTCGGGGGTCGTCGTCCGGCGCGGGCGTCGGCCGGCCTGCGCCAGGATGGGCGCATGACCGGGACGGCCGACGACGCGCGGCACATGGGGCTCGCGCTCGACGAGGCGCAGGCGGCGCTCGCGACCGGGGACGTGCCCGTCGGCGCGGTCGTCGTCGGGCCGGACGGCACGGTCGTCGGGACCGGCCGCAACGCGCGCGAGGCGGCGGGCGACCCGACGGCGCACGCCGAGGTGCTCGCGCTGCGCGCCGCGTCGGTCGCGCTCGGGCGGTGGCGGCTCGACGACTGCACCCTCGTGGTGACGCTCGAGCCGTGCCTCATGTGCGCGGGGGCGACCGTCCTGGCGCGGGTCCCGCGGCTCGTGCTCGGCGCGTGGGACCCCAAGGCGGGGGCGTGCGGGTCGCAGTGGGACGTCGTGCGCGACCGGCGGCTCAACCACCGGGTCGAGGTCGTCGGCGGGGTGCGGGAGGACGAGTGCGGCGCGGTGCTGCGGGACTTCTTCGCGGGGCACCGGGGGATCTGAGCACGGGACGCGTCGGCTGCCTGCGTGCGTCGGGGGAGCCCGCACGTCGCGTGCCCCGAGCCCGGCCGGCAACCACGCGCGTCGCGCGCGCAGCAGCGTCCGCTGACGTCCGCTGAGCCTGAGGTCAGACCGGCGGCAGGGACCGTGCGAGCTCGGTGAGGACCTCGGAGGTGCCCGCGTCCACCTTGAGCGTCGCGAGCGGGTCGCCCCGGGTCTCGCCGCGGTTGACGATGACGACCGGCATCCCGGCCTTCGCGGCGTGCCGCACGAACCGCAGCCCCGACATCACGGTGAGCGAGGACCCGGCGACGAGCAGCGCGTCCGCGTCGTCGACCATCGCGAACGCCCGCGCGACCCGCTCCTTGGGCACGTTCTCGCCGAAGTAGACGATCTCGGGCTTGAGCATCCCGCCGCAGCGCTCGCAGTCCGCGACCCGGAAGTGCGCGGTCGTCTCGATCACCGCGTCCGCGTCGGGCGCGATCTCGATGTCCCCGACCGCGGCGCCGACCGACTCGACGAACCCGGGGTTGAGCTCCTCGAGCCGCCGGTCGAGCGAGGCCCGCGAGACGACGTGCGCACAGCTCAGGCAGATCACGCGGTCGTACCGGCCGTGCAGGTCGATGACGTCGACGCTGCCGGCCTCCTCGTGCAGCAGGTCGACGTTCTGCGTGATCACCCCGACGAGCACCCCGCGCGCCTCGAGCTCCGCCAGCGCGCGGTGCCCGGCGTTCGGCTCGGTCCGGCGCATGTGCTGCCAGCCCACGTGGTTGCGCGCCCAGTAGTGCCGCCGGAACGCCGGGTCGCCCACGAACTGCTGGAACGTCATCGGGTTGCGCGGCGGGGAGTCGGGGCCGCGGTAGTCGGGGATGCCCGAGTCGGTCGAGACGCCCGCGCCGGTGAGCGCGGTGACGCGCCTTCCGGCCAGGAGGGCGACGGCGTCGGCGGCCGTGCCGGCGGGGACGGCGACGGCGCTCGGGGCCGCTGCCGCGGGGGAGGACGGGAACCCGGTCGCGGGCGGGCTCGGCGGGGTGGGCACCGCTCCACGGTACGACGGGGTGCGCCTGCGCTCCCGGCGAGCGGCGGCGGGGCGCCGGTCGGGGCCGCGACGGCCGGCCGCTCGGCCGGTGGCCGTGCCGCTGCGGAGACGGGGGCCGGGTGCGTCGGGCCGCCCCGGCGCGCCGTCGATCCTCCGATTACGGACCAGGGCCTCCGACCGGGTACCCTTCTCGGCGAGGTAGCGTGTCCGAGCGGCCTAAGGAGCACGCCTCGAAAGCGTGTGTGGGTGAAAGTCCACCGTGGGTTCAAATCCCACCGCTACCGCTCTGGGGGTACTGACACAGTCCAGGCCCGTGAAGTGACAGAACCCCTCGCGGGGGGCCCGGAAGGGCTCCTCGCGGGGGGTTCAGTCATGTCCGGGCCAGGGTCGACCGGGAGGTCTGCGGCGCCTGGCACACGTGCGGGCGCCGCGGCGGCGGTCACAGGACGCGGGAGTCGGAGGCGTCCAGCTGGCGGTGCCCGTACTTGTCCCGGAGGAAGTTGCCGGTGGTGCTCAGCTCCGCCGTCAGGCGACGGTGGCGGCTCGCGTCCAGAGCATCGGCCTGGCGTGCGAGGATCCGCAGCTGCTCGGTCAGCTCCTCGTCGGGGGTGCGCCCGTCGGGCTGGCGCTCCTGCCGCCTGCTCGGCGCGATCGCCAGGTAGCTCCGGAGGACGGCGGGCAGGTACTCGCGGGCCACCACGTCCAGCTCGTACTCGACGTGCGGGTCTGCGGTGGGCTCACGCTGCTCGGCCGCGATCACGGCGTCGAGCACCTGGCAGATGTGCAGGACGGTCCGGTGCGTGTCCCCCGGCAGGCGGTGCCTGTTCCGGTCGGCCTGCCTGCGGACCCGTGCGACCGCCGACGGGAGATGCTCCGACCCCGTGGCGGGGATGGTGCGCGTGCGTACCGCCTCGATGACGGTGAACGTCGCGGCCGGGCCGCGCTTCCACCACGGGCGACGCGCCGGCAGCCACAGGTCTCGCAGGTGCCAGGAGCGGACGCCCGAGGCGCCCATGGCCGTCAGCGCGAGCAGGGCGGGCGGTCCCCAGGGGTCGAGCACGAACACCGCCGTGGAGAAGGCCCCGGCGTAGAGCAGGCCCTCCAGCGCCGTCCTGAGGTCCTTCCGCACCGCGCCGATGACGAGCACCAGATTGGCGAGCAAGGGCAGGAAGACGAGGACGGACGTCACCTTGACGACGTTGCCGAGCGTCAGTCGTGACACGGTCAGCTCCTCCCAAGCGTCGCTGCGGCGGCGGACGGAACCGCTGCCGGGTCTGGGCCGATTCTCTCAAGGCTGTCAACGGCGAGGTCGTCGACGTCGCTGAGGTGGTGGCGGCGACCGGGAACGCCGCGGTCCGTCACCGGCTCAGGTCCACCTCCTCGCCGAGCCACCCGAGCTTGTCGGGGTTCGCGATCGACCACACGTGCGTCACGCGTCCGTCGGCGACGGTGAACCCCACGGCGGCCACGACCTGCCCGTCGAGCTCCATCCGCAGCCCGGGCTCCCCGTTGACCCAGGCGAGCTCGGCGACGAGGTTCCCCTCGGCCTTCGCCATGCCGCCGACGAGGTAGCGCGCCAGCCGCTCGGCACCGACGATCGGCCGCCGTGCCGCGCCCCGGACCCGCCCGCCGCCGTCGGCCACCGCGACGACGCCGGGCGCGAGGACGGCCAGGAGCCCGTCGAGGTCGCCGGTGCTGAGCGCCGCGACGAGCCGCGTCACGACCTGTTCGTGCTCGGTGCGCACGACCCTGACCCGCGGGCGCCGCGCGGCGACGTGGGCCTGGGCCCGGTGGGCGATCTGCCGCACCGCTGCGGGCGTCTTGCCCACGGCCGCCGCGATCTCGTCGTACGGCACGTCGAAGACCTCGCGCAGCACGAACACCACGCGCTCGGCGGGCCCGAGCGTCTCGAGCACGGTGAGCATCGCGAGGGACACGCTCTCCGCGAGCTCGACGTCGTCCGCCACGTCCGGTCCGGTGAGCAGCGGCTCCGGGAGCCACTCGCCGACGTAGTCCTCCCGGCGCCGGGACACGGTTCGCAGGTGGTTGAGCGCCTGCCGCGTGACGACCCGGACCAGGTAGGCGCGCGGGTCGCGGACCTCCCCGCGGTCGACGGACACCCACCGGAGCCAGGACTCCTGCAGCACGTCCTCGGCGTCGCCCGCCGAGCCGAGCATCTCGTACGCGACGGTGAACAGGAGCCGGCGGTGGACGACGAAGGGGTCGTCCTGCGGGCGGGCGACGTCGGCCACGGGTGCGCCCTACCGGCCGTCCGCGGCGGGGGTCGAGCCGATCACGCCCGTCACGCCGATCACGCCCGTCGTGCCGATCACGCCCGACGGGGCGGCGAGCGGCGGCAGCCCGCACGAGTCGGCCAGGTGCTCGGAACGGATCCCGAGCGCGAGGTTCATGCGCGCCGACATGTTCATGAACGCGACCCTCGCGGCGAGCTCGACGAGCGCCGTCGGCCCGAGGTCGGCCAGGAGCGCGTCCGAGAGGGCGTCCGTCACGGCCGGCGGGGTCTGGCTGGCCGCCTCGGCGTACTCCATGACCTGGCGCTCACGCAGGCTGAACGCGCCCGAGTCGCGCCAGCGCGGCACCTCGCGGACCTTCGCCTCGTCGAGGCCGTGGTTGTGCGCGACGAAGTACTGCAGGTCGAGGCAGAAGCCGCAGCCGATCGTCGCGGCCGCCGCCATCGCCGCGTACGACGCCAGGTCGGGGTCGAGCGCGTCCCAGCGCTCGACCTTGCGCCCGAGGCCCATCGCGTCCTTCATGACCGTCGGATGGTGCCACAGCACGCCCACGGAGTCGGGCACGCGGCCGAGCATCCTGCGGGCCGCGAGCTTCACGAGGGTCCCGTAGGCACCGGTGACCTCGGTCGGGGGGACGCGCGTCTGGGTGGTCATGGCTGCTCCTGTGTCGTCGGGCGGGAACTCCGTCGACATGAAGACACCGGCCGCAGCCCGGCTGTGACACCCGCCCGTCAGGCCGTCGTGCCCTCCGCCAGCCACGCCTCGAACGCCGCGAACGACGACGGCCGCCCGAGGAACCGCTCGACGAGCTCGGCGGCGTCCGCGGACCCGCCCGGCTCGAGGATCGCCTCGCGGTAGCGGCGGCCGACCTCGGGGTCCATGAGCCCGTCGGTGAACGCCGTGCGGAGGTCCTTCGCGATGACGAGGCTCCAGAGGTACGTGTAGTACGCGGAGCCGTACTCGTCGAGGTGCCCGAACCCGGCGTACTGGTGGCTGTCGGCGACCGGGGTGTACGGCCCGAACCGGGCGTCGACGTCGGCGGTGAACGCCGCGAGGTCCGCGGGCGGGTCGGCGTGCAGGCCGTAGGAGAGCGCCGTGAAGTTGAGCTGGCGCCGGGTCCACGCCCCGCGGGCGAACGCGTCCGCGCACCGCATGCGCTCGACGAGCGCGGCCGGGATGGGCTCGCCGGCGGCGTTCGTCGCGAACGACGCGAGCACACCGGCGTCCCAGCCCCACTCCTCGAGCAGCTGGCTGGGCGCCTCGACGAAGTCCCACTCCGTCGCGACCCCGGAGAACATCCCCCACGGCTGGTGCCCGCCGAGGACCTCGTGGACCAGGTGCCCGAGCTCGTGGAAGAACGTCAGGACGTCGTCGTGCTCGAGCAGCCCGGTCGGGAAGTTGCACACGAGCGCACCCTCGGGCAGCGACCGGCCGGCGATCCCGGGCCGCAGCGGGAACTGCGCGGCGTGGTTGAACTTGCCGGGCCGGGGGTGCATGTCGAGGTAGACGCGGCCGATCGCGCGGGCGCCGTCGGTCACGTCGTAGACCTCGACGTCCTCGTGCCACGTGGGTGCCTCGGCCCGCTCGAGCGCGATCCCGAAGAGGCGCTCCATCACGCCGAGCACCCCGGGCTTGACCGCCTCGTACCGGAAGTACTCGCGCACGGCGCGGGCGTCGACGTCGTACTGCTCGTTCCTGACGACCTGCTCGTAGAACAGGTTGTCCGCGGGGGTCAGCGCCGTCGCGCCCGGGACGTCCTGGCGGTACCGGGCGAGCATGACGTCGACGTCGTGCGCCGAGGCCGTCGCCGTGAGGGCGTCGAGCCGCTCGACCAGGTCGGCGATCGCCTGCCCGGAGCCGATCATCTTGACCTCGGCGTCGTACGTCGGCCAGTCCGGGTAGCCCAGCAGCGCGGCGCGCTCGGCGCGGAGCCGGAGCAGCTCGGCGAGGACCGCCTCGTTCGCCGGCCAGCCGATGCGCTGGTGCTCGCGGGTCAGGGCCAGGCGGACCTCGGGGTCGGTCGCGTAGGTGCGCACGGGCAGGAGGTCCGGGTACTCCGTCGTCAGCGTGACGAGACCCTCGTCGTCGGCGGGGTGCTCGGCGAGGAAGTCCTCGGGCAGCCCCGCGAGCTGCTCGGGACGCACGCGCACGGTGCGGACGTCGTCGCGGATGTGGCGCGCGAACTCCAGTCCGAGCTCGGTGCACCGCTGGGCGAGCGCGCGCAGGCGCTCGCGGTCCTCGGGCGAGCGGTCGACGCCCGCGCGGCGGAAGTCGCGCAGCACGTGCTCGCGCACCCGGGCCGCGCCCGCGTCGAGGCCCTCCGGGTCGGTCGCGGCGAGGACCTGCCACAGCTCGTGGTCGAGCCCGCGCTGCGTCACGAGGTCCTCCGCGGCCTGCGCGCGCTCCTCGGCGGCGGCGCGCAGCCCCGCGTCGGGGTGCACCTCGGCGAGCAGGTGCGCGGCGGACGACGCGGTCGCGATCGCGACGTCGGCGTCGTTCCACAGGTCGAGGACCTCGGTGGCGGTGCGCGCGGTGCCGTCCTTGAGGCGGGCGAGCAGCGCGCGGGCGTCGTCGAGCGACGCGTCGACGGTGGTCGCGAGGTAGGCCGGCCAGGCGCCGGGCTCGACGGGGAACGCGGTGGGCGGCGCGAGGGGCATGAGCCGACGATAGCCAGGCGAGGGCGCGTCGGGCCGCCTGTTTCCCGCGCGGGACCGGCGGGCCGTCAGCGAGCGGCGCCCAGGACGAGCCGCACCGTGACCGTGTCGCCCAGGTCGAGCTCCTCCGCGCGGCGGACCGCCGCCTTGACGGGCACGAGGTAGCGCCCGTCCCGCGGGAAGAGCGACGTCTCCCACACGGTCCCGTCGATCCGCGCGAGCACGGGGATGACGCCCCACCCGTACGTCACCTGCGACGCCACGGCCTTGATGGCGGCGCTCTCCTCGGCGGGCACGGGGACGTAGTGGTACGGCGAGGGGCCGCGCCAGTAGATGATCTCGCCGGTGAACTCGAGCTCCATCGCGCGAGCATCCCGCACCGCCCGGGTGCCTGTCGCGGGTGCGGACCGGCCTGCCGCCGCGGGGCGCACCGGGCGACCGGGCTCGCCGTCGACGATCGGGCCCGTCATCGTGCGTCAGGCCCGGCGGCGGGCCGCGAGGGTGGTGACCACGGGCGCGAGCAGCCCGACCGCGGAGGCGACGAACGCCGCGGTGGCCACGGTCCCGTCGAGCACCGGCCCGTTCGTCCGGCCGAGCCCGATCCACGCGAGCCCCCACGCCATCGCGAGCCCGGCCGGGACCACGACGCTCGGACGGGTGCGGCCGACGACCGCGTACGCGACCGCGAGAGCCGCCGCGGCGGCCAGCACCACCACGGACCACGCCGTCGCACCGAGGCCGAGCTCGCCGACCCCGGCGTCCGCGAGGTACGCGGCGATGTTCGCGAGCGACGCGACGCTGACCCAGCCGAGGTAGAGCCCGACGGTGACGTCCGTGACCCACGACGTCACCGTCCCCGTGTGCGGGGTGCGCACGAGCCGGACGAGGATCACGGCGAGCACCGCGAGCAGCGTGAGGATGACGACCACGCTGCCCAGGACCGACCCGGCCTGGACCACCCCGATCCACAGGGCGTTGAGCAGCATCGACGTGAGGACCCACCACGAGACGGCGCGCAGGCGGGGGTCGGCGGCCTGGCGGGGGAGCGCCTGGACGACCGCGAAGACCGCGAGGCCGGTGTAGATCACCGACCAGATGGAGAACGCCGGGGAGTCGGGCGCGAGCGGCGTCGCGGTCGCGGAGAGCGCCCCGCCCGCGGCCTCGGCGACCGGCTGCCCGCCGAACGCGCCGGAGCCGACGGCGGCGCCCGCGATCGCGACGGCGGCGCCGACCAGGACCGTGACCTGGCGGACCCGGTCCTGGGACGTGACGGGTGCGGCAGCGGCCGTGCTCGTGGTCTGCATGGCACCCAGCATGCCGTTGCTCAGCATGCTGAGCATCTTGGGCCGGCGCCTCCGCGCGCGGGGAGCGGGCCCCCGCCGCGGGACCTCGGAGGTCCGGCGGCGGGGGCCCGTCCCGTGGCGGCGTCGCGCCCGGCCCGACGCGACGCCGGCGTCAGGAGCGGCCGGAGCAGAGCGCCGTGTCGACGAGCGCGAGCACCTCGTCCGAGACCGTCACCCCCGTGTCGGTCGGCAGCGCGAAGTGCGCGGTCGTCGTCGCGACCATGATCGCCCGGCCGTCCTCGGTGACGCCGCCGTCGGTCTGGTAGCCGGGGATGATCCCGCCGTGGCCCCAGGCCAGCTCGCCGCAGCTCAGCTCGGTCGACTGCAGCCCCAGCCCGTAGCGCCACGTCTCCGGGATGCCGGGCAGGTCCATGGGGACCGTCGCCTTCATCTGCTCGAGCTCGGCCGGGCGCAGGACCTCGCCCGCCAGCAGGGCGCGGAAGAAGGTGCTGAGGTCGCCGGGCGTGGTCACGACGTCCCCGGCGCCCCAGGACGACGAGGTGTCGATGTCGGTGTGCTCGAACAGCGCGGAGCCGATCGGCTCGGCGTGGTACCCCTTCGGGTGCTCGCCCCGGATCGCCCGCTCGCCCCGGTCGGGCACATAGGTGTCCGTCAGACCCAGCGGCTCGATGATCCGCTCGGTCACGGCCTCCCCGAGCGGGCGGCCCGTGACCTTCTGCACGACGAGGCCCGCGAGTACGTAGTTCGTGTTGCTGTAGGACCACGCGCCGGGCGGCGTGGGGGGCAGCGCCAGCCCGAGCGCCACGAGCTCGTGCGGCTCCATGTACGTGTCCTTGAGGGCGCGCAGCGCGGGGACCCCGTCGACGACGAACGGCGGGCCGTCGGTGAAGCTGCCGATGCCGCTGGTGTGCTGCAGCAGGTCGCGGACGGTGATGTCGTGCCCGTCGACGGGACCCCGCACGAGACCCGGCAGGTACGTCTCGACGGACGCGTCGAGGTCGACCCGACCCTCCCCGACGAGCTGCAGCACCACCGCCGCGACGAACGTCTTGCTGTTGCTGCCCGCGCGCACCTGCCCGTCGACCGGGACGGGAGCACCCGTCGCCAGGTCGCCGACGCCGGCGACGAGGTCGCGGTCACGGCCCCGGCGGTCGGTCACCGTCGCGAGCGCGGCCGGGACCCCGTGCTCGTCGACGAGCCGGTCGAGCGCCTGCTGCACGACGTCCGTCCGCGGCCTGTGCCCGTGCCCGTGGTCCTCGCCCCGGCCGGTGGCGAGCGCGACGGCGGGCGTGGCGAGCGCGGCGCCGGCGGCGAGCGTGCACACGAGCGCGAGCGCCGACATGCGGGTGGGCTGCTGCGGACGGGCGCTGCGGGGAGTGCGGTCGGTGGTCTGCGACATGGGAGCTCCTCGGGGGCGTGCCGGTGGGGGCGGATGTGTTCCCGTCCACCGTGCGTCCCGGTGCACCGCCGCCACCATGCCGGTACCCGCCGTGTCGGGGTGGGGTCTGCACCACCCCGCCGGCGCTGCTGCCCCCCGTGCGCCTGCTCGGTGTGTGCGCAGGTCAGCGGCACGCCGCGCGCGGCGCAGGGTCCGTGCCGAAAAGCCGCACGCGTGTCTGCGCGGTCCACTACCGTGCGACCGGCGTCGCTCCGCACCGGCAATCCGCCCGGGTCCTGCGTCGAGCGGCCGGACGCGTCAAGGGGGCGCCGTGCGAGTGTCGATGCAGGTCAGGAACAACCCGGTGGGGAAGGCCCACCGGCTCCGGCGAGGTGCGCTCGTGAGCGCCGTCCTCGCCACCGCTGCGCTGCTCGCGCCCGGCACAGCGGTGGCGTCTCCGGGTGCCGCGCCGGCCGGCGGAGCGGCGGCGTACCCCGCCCGGAACCACGCACCCGCGGCCCCGGCCGACCTCCGCACGACCGACCCGGACGCGCGCTGCGCGGCGGACGGCTCTCCGGTGGCGGTCCGTGGTCTCACGCCCGTGCTGCACGCGACGCTGACCGACCCGGACGGCGACGCCGTCACGGCCACGTTCACGCTGCGCGACGGCGCGAGCGGCAAGCGCCTGTGGGGTGCGGTGACCAGCGCCGCGCAGGTCTCCGGCGCCGACCACGCGGTGCGTGTGCCGGAGGGGCTGCTGCAGGACGGCCGGACGTACGAGTGGCGCGTGCAGGCGAAGGACGCGAAGGGCCGCAAGAGCGCGACGGTGCGGTGCCGCATCGCCGTCGACGCGACCGCGCCCGCTGCGCCCGAGGTGAGCGCCGTCGCCGGGGCCGCGGCCGTGTACGTCGAGGACGGCACCGCCGGCGGGATCGGCGTCGCCGGGGATCTCCGCTTCGAGGCCGCGGCCGCCAGCGGCACCGTCGCGTTCCTCTACGAGGACCTGCAGACCCGCACCCGCCTCGAGCTCCCGGCCGGGGAGACGGGCCTGACCTACCGGTACGTCCCGACGGTGGCCGGGCCGCAGTGGGTCCGGCTGACCGCGGTCGACGCCGCGGGCAACGTGAGCGCCGAGCGGTTCTACCGCTTCACGGTCGACAGCCCGTCCCGCGACGCCCGCTGGCTGCTCGACGAGCGCTCCGGTGCCGTCGCCGCCGATCTCACCGGGACCCGGCCGTTCGCGCTCTCGGCCTCCACGACCTGGACCGGCGGGGTGCTCGCGGACCTCGCGAACCGCCCGACGGACGGTGCGCTGCTGTTCGACGAGCCCGGCGACTCCGCCACCACGGCCCAGGCGGCCGTCGACGCGGCCGGGAGCTACTCGGTGCTCGCCTTCGTCCGGCTCGACGAGACCGGCACGGCCCGCACCGCGGTCAGCCAGGACAGCGCGCGCGGTGCGGCGTTCGAGCTCGGCACCCGCACCGACGGGTGCCCCGAGGGCACGGCGGAGTGCTGGGCGTTCACGGTCCCGGGTGCCGACGCGGACGCCGCTCCGGCGGTCGCCGTCTCCGCCGTCCCGGTGACCGCCGGGTCCTGGGTCATGCTCGCCGGCCTGCGTGACGCCGGAGCCGGCACCGTCCAGCTCAACGTGTGCGACCTCGGCTCCGCCTCCGCTCCCGGCGAGGGTGACACGGTCCGCGGCACCGCCGTCCCGGCGCCGACGTCCGCGTCCGCGGCCGGGCCGTTCCGGCTCGGTGCGGCGCTCGCGGACGGTGCGCACGCGCGGACCTGGGCGGGCGCGGTGAGCGCGCTGCGCACCTACGACGGCGTGCTCGGCACCCCGCAGCAGTTCATGGCCTGCATGAGCGGGTCCTGACCCGCGGGGGCGTCCTCCTGCGGGAGGGCGCCCCCGCGCGGCGGGACAGCCGTGCCGGTCCGGGTCGGAGGTCCCAGGCCGGACGGGTGTGCAGCTCCTAGCGTTGCGGGTGCCGCTCACCACCGGCACTCCGCACACACCTGGGGCCACCGATGACCACCACCGTGATTCCCGCGACCACCCGTCGCACGCCGCGTCTGCGCACGCCGGGACTGCGCACGCTCGGCCACCGCGCCGTCGGGGTCGCCGCCGTGACCGCGTTCACCCTCGCCGGGGGCGCGTCCCCCGCCTCGGCGCACGAGCGCTGGTTCGCCGAGCCGGCCGACGGCGGCGACTGGAGCTTCTTCCTCTCCGCCCTGCCGCTCGCCCTGACCGCCGTGATGGTCGCGGTGACCGTCGGGTGGCGGCTCGTCGCGCGCCGGCTCCCGCGGCCCGAGCTCGGGTTCCTGCGACCGCTGAGCCGGCTCACGCCCTACGTCCCGCGGCTGCTGGCGATCCACCTCGGGGTCTCGCTGCTCGCGTTCTCCGTCACCGGCGCGTTCCTGACGCCGTCGCTCCCGCTCGACGAGGTCCCCGGCGGCGCGTTCGCGGGCGTCGTGCAGGCCGCGGTCGGCATCTGGCTCGTGACCGGGGTGCGCCTGCGCTGGGCCGCGCTCGGCGTCGTGCTCCTCGGCCCCCCGGCGCTGCTGGCCGCCGGTCCGGTCGGGCTGCTCGAGACGGCCGGGCTGCTCGGCATCGCCGGCTTCCTCGCGGTGCTCCCCCCGTCGGACGGGACCTTCGGCCGCGTCGACCCCAGCCCCGAGCGGCTGCGCAGCGCGCTGCTGCTGCTGCGCGTCGGGGTCGCGGTCGCGCTGGTCTCGCTCGCGTTCAGCGAGAAGTTCACGAACCCCGAGCTCGCGCGGAACACCCTGCACGAGTACCCGCAGCTCGACGTCCTCGCGCTCGCGGGGATCACGGTCAGCCCCGACGTGTTCATCGCGGTCGCCGGCGCGGTCGAGCTGCTGTTCGGGCTGCTCGTCCTGTCCGGGGCGATGCCGCAGGTCGCGGTGCCCGTGGCGATGGTGCCCTTCAACGCGACGCTCCTGATCTTCGGCACGACCGAGGTCGTCGGCCACCTCCCCGTCTACGGGGTGTTCCTCGCACTGCTCGTCTACGGCTCGGACCCCCGGACCGCGCCCGCGGTGCCCTGGCTGCCGCGCCGGGCGGACGCCGGGGCCCTCCGCGACCTGCTCCTCCGCCCCACCGGGCCGCGCGAGGCGCTCGCCTGACGGACCGCCGGCCCGCCGGTCCTGGCCGCGGTGCGCGCGGGCCCGACTTCGCGTCTCGCGTCCGGGTAGGGGAGACTTGCCCGGTCGGTTGTCCACGGTCCGAAGGGGTTCATGAGATGTCGAACGACGGTGCGGGCGTTCCCGACCACGAGGCGACGCCGCAGCGAGCGAAGGGCATCGTCCTGTTCGTCCTGACGTTCGCGATCTTCCTCGCGGGGTTCTGGATCATGGCGGTCGGCTTCGACCAGCAGTCGGGGCTCATCTTCGGCGGCGGCATCCTGGCCTCGACGCTCGGCGTGATCCTGCCGTCGATCCTCGAGCCCTGAGCGCTGCCGGGACCGGACGGCGCATGACGACGACGCCGCGGCGCGCACCGCGCGGACAGGCCTGACGACGCCGTGCCCGAGGGCCACACCGTCCACCGCATCGCCCGCCAGCTCGAGCGCGACCTCGTCGGGCACCGCCTGCGCGTGACCTCCCCGCAGGGGCGGTTCGCCGCCGGCGCGGAGCGGCTCGACGGGCGCGTGCTCGTCGCGTCACGGGCGGTGGGCAAGCAGCTCTTCCTCGAGTTCGAGGGTGAGCTCGTGCTGCGCGTCCACCTCGGGCTCTACGGGGCGTGGGGCCTGCACGGGCGGGTCACGCCGCTCGACGAGGGACTCGTGCCGCTCGCGAGCCTCGGGGCGCCGCGGGCCCGCCGTGCGGTCCGGGTCGGCGAGGGCGAGAGCGAGCTCGCGGAGCCGGCGGGCGAGGACCTGCCGTTCCCCCCGCCGCCCGTCGGGCAGGTGCGGGTCCGGCTCCTCAGCGAGGAGACAGCGGCCGACCTGCGCGGGCCGACGGCCTGCGAGGTGCTCGACCCCGGTGCGGCGGCCGTGGCGGCCGCGCGGCTCGGCCCGGACCCGGCCGCGTTCGACGAGCCGGGTGCGCTCGCCGCCGCGGGGGAGCAGGTGGTCGACGCGGTGACGTCGCGCGCGACGGCGGTCGGTGCTCTGCTCATGGACCAGTCGGTGGTCGCGGGGATCGGCAACGTGTACCGCGCGGAGCTGCTGTTCCGTGCGCGCCTCGAGCCGCACACGCCGGGGCGGCGCGTCCCGCGCGAGGTCGTGCGCGCGCTCTGGCAGGACTGGACCGTGCTGCTCGCCGACGGGATCCGCACGGGCGTGATGCTCACGCGCGAGGACCTCGACGAGGCGGGCCGGGCGCGCGCGCTCGTCGACCGGGACGCGCGCCACTGGGTGTACCGCCGCGCCGGGCTGCCGTGCCACGTGTGCGGCACCGCGGTGCAGGTCGAGGACATGGCGACCCGCAAGCTCTACTGGTGCCCCGTCTGCCAGGTCTGACGCGCCCGCCGGGGTGGCGGCGCCGGGGCGGGTGCTGTGGCGGCGACGCCGTGCGTGCGCTCCGCCGACTCGGGCGGCGGCGCGGCAGGCGGCGCGCCGGCTGGGCCGCAGCTCAGCGCACCCGGCGCTGCAGCGCGCGCAGCTCACGGAACCCGACGGCCGCAGCCACCAGCCCGGGCACGAGCGCCCACGTGCGGCCACGGGCGGCCGCGGCGACGCACACGAGCGCCACGACCGCGCAGCCCACGACGGTCGCGACGCTCGCCCAGCGCACGGATCTCACCGACCCGACGGTACCCGTGGAGCCGTGAAAGGCTGCTCCGCATGGACCTGAGGATCTTCACCGAGCCCCAGCAGGGGGCCACGTACGACGACCTGCTCGCGGTGGCGCGCGCGACCGAGGAGCTCGGCTACGACGCGTTCTTCCGCTCCGACCACTTCCTGCGTATGGGGGACGGCGACGGCCTCCCGGGGCCGACCGACGCGTGGACGACGCTCGCCGGCCTGGCACGGGAGACCTCGCGCATCCGGCTCGGGACGCTCGTCTCGTCGGCGACGTTCCGGCACCCCGGCGTGCTCGCGGTCCAGGTCGCGCAGGTCGACCAGATGTCGGGCGGGCGCGTCGAGCTCGGTCTCGGCGCGGGCTGGTTCGCGCAGGAGCACGCCGCCTACGGGATCCCCTTCCCCGAGAAGCGCTTCGGCATCCTCGAGGAGCAGCTCGACGTCGTGACCGGGCTGTGGGGCACGCCGGTGGGCGAGAGGTTCTCCTACGAGGGAGCGCACTACACGCTCGCGAGCTCGCCGGCGCTCCCGAAGCCGGTGCAGCACTCGCCGCTCGACCCGTCGCGTGCGGGCGTGCCGATCATCGTCGGCGGCAACGGGCCGCGCCGGACCCCGGCGCTCGCGGCACGCCACGCGGCGGAGTTCAACATCGTGTTCCCGGAGCTCCACGAGGTCGGCGCCAAGCTCGACCGGGTGCGGGACGCGTGCCGGGCGATCGACCGTGACCCCGCGTCGATGATCTTCTCGGCGGCGTTCCTCCTGTGCGGCGGCAAGGACGACGCCGAGGTCGAGCGGCGCGCGGCGGCGATCGGCTGGGACGCGGCCGAGGCGCGTGCGCGCGGCATCGCGGGGACCCCGACGGCGATGGTGGACCGGCTCGGTGCGCTGGCCGAGCAGGGCATCTCGCGGGTCTACCTCCAGGTGCTCGACCTGCAGGACCTCGACCACCTCGCGCTGGTCGCGAGCGACGTCGCCCCGCAGCTCGGCTGAGCCGCGGGCGGTGGGTGTCGTGGGGGCCCGCGTGCACCGCACGGGGGCCCTCGCCGCGTCACGGACCGGTGTGGCGGCGCCGAGCAACCGGGTGCACGTGGCACGGCGCCGGGGTCGACGGGCCTGTGCGGAATGCCATTCCTGTCCACCCGCAGCGTTGAGGCGGGGCAGGCGACGCGCGAATGCGGCATTTTTTCGCCCCCGTTTTCCGGCGGGAACGTGCTCGTCCTTTCGTCGTCTCTCGCGCGCGGGCGGCGAACGGGCGCCGACGGTCGACCGCACGCCCGACACCACCTGGTCATGGCCCGGCCATGGCGAGGTCACCCGCAGGACAGGTCCGGGCCGCGCGCGGGCGGCGGGCGGCAGGGGTGGACGTCTGTCCAGGTCAGCGAGCTGGACTCGCGCCATCGGCTCGTTCGACGAACGCGCGCGTCGGCGCGACCCGAGGTTGCCGACCGACCGTCCGGATCGCCTTGGACACCCGTCCAGTCCCGCCCCGGACGGGTGAGTTGTCTCGATGTGTGAGATGAGAACGGCCTAATTCCGACATCCTGGGCGCACGGCGGAAGTGTCGATGACCTGCACAGAAAGTGACGGAGAGCGCTTTCCGGCGACCATCGTGTGAGGCAGGGCACGTGAGCGAGCCCTGGGCAGGGCCGCTCGACCGCCTGTAACTTCGAACTACCACGGGGGAATGTTCCGGATCTGTCCGGCTCGCCGGATTCCGATCTTGATGACACTCAGCGCATCCCCGCCGTGGGCGATCTGACGCCAGCGAAGCCGTCGCACCAGGCGACGAGGTAGGCAATGCCTCGAAGCCCACACGTGAAACGCGACCGCGGGGGCTCTCTATGGCAACCACAACGTTCAACCGGCTCATGACCGAGCCACGCAGGACCGACAACCCGAGCACGGCTCCGGCCCGCAACCCGGAGAACGAGGCGGCCCAGTCGCCGTCCCTGATGCTCCTCGTGCTGCTCGCCAGCGCGGGCATCCTCGTCTACGCCGTGTTCCTCCTGAACCCGAGCAACCGCGGCGACTGGCTGCCGTACTCGATGGTCATCGTCGCCGAGGTCATCCTCATCACCCAGGCGCTGCTGTCGATGTGGACGATCCTGTCCAGCGGGCACAACCCGCGAGGGTTCGCCTTCCACCACGCACAGGACACCCTGTACGACATGGCGGAGATCATCCGCCGTCGGGCCGAGGACGCGCCGGAGCAGTGGCGCATGTACGTCAAGGACCGCCCGGTGACGGTCGACGTCTTCATCACGACGTACGGCGAGGACATCGAGACCATCCGGCGCACGGTCACGGCCGCCGTCGCGATGAAGGGCGAGCACCTCACCTGGGTGCTCGACGACGGACGCTCCGACGAGGTCCGCGACCTGGCCGCCGAGCTCGGTGCGCGCTACGTGCGCCGCCTCACGAGCAACGGCGCCAAGGCCGGCAACGTCAACTACGCGCTGTCGATCACGAGCGGCGAGTTCTTCGTCATCTTCGACGCCGACTTCGTGCCGCTGCCGGACTTCCTCTACGAGACCGTCCCGTTCTTCGCGGACGACGACGTGGCCTTCGTGCAGACGCCGCAGACCTACGGGAACCTGCACAACCTCATCTCGCGCGGTGCCGGCTACATGCAGGCCGTGTTCTACCGGTTCATCCAGCCGGGCCGTAACCGGTTCAACGCCGCGTTCTGCGTCGGCACCAACGTCATCTTCCGCCGTACGGCGATCATGGACGTCGGCGGGATGTACTCCGACTCGAAGTCCGAGGACGTCTGGACGTCGCTCATGCTCCACGAGCGCGGCTGGCGCACGATCTTCATCCCCATGACGCTCGCCGTCGGGGACACCCCGGAGACGGTCGAGGCCTACACCAAGCAGCAGCTGCGCTGGGCGACGGGCGGCTTCGAGATCATGCTCACGCACAACCCGCTGTCGCGGAAGCGCAAGCTCACGATGGACCAGCGCCTGCAGTACACCGTCACGGCGACGCACTACCTGACGGGCATCTGCCCGCTCCTGCTGCTCCTCGTGCCGCCGCTGCAGATCTTCTTCAACCTGACCCCGATGAACCTCGACCTGACGATCGGGACCTGGCTGCTCTACTACGCCGGCTTCTACGTCATGCAGATCGTCGTGGCGTTCTACACCCTCGGGTCGTTCCGGTTCGAGGTGCTCATGCTCGCCGCCGTGTCCTTCCCGATCTACGTCCGTGCCCTCGTGAACGCGATCGTCAAGCGTGAGCAGAAGTGGCACGTGACCGGTCAGAAGGGCGCCGTGAGCTCGCCGTTCAACTTCATGATGCCGCAGGTGTGGTTCTTCGCCTTCCTGCTCATCACCACGGTCGTCGCGGTCTGGAAGGACCTCGGGAACGGCTACTTCTCGCTCGCCCTCGCCTGGAACGCGACCAACACCGTGATCCTCGGCGCATTCGTCCTGACGGCCGTCGGAGAGGCGCGCCGCAACAAGAGAGCCAACGCCGCCGCGAAGAAGAAGCCGGAGCCTGCCACCGCGCAGCTCGAGGCGCCGCGTGAGGCCGTGCTCGTCGGATCTACCACCGGAGGTGCCGCATGACCTGGGCCAATCGATTCCGCCTGACCCTGGGGCTCGTCGCCGTTCTGGCGCTGGGTGCCTGGCTGACCTTCTACCTCAACGACTCCAAGGCCATCGCCACGAGCTCGAGCGCGCAGATCGAGTCGAAGACGTACGCCGTCGGCTCGCAGTACGCCGGCCTGGTCGTCGACCAGCTCGTCGAGCAGGGTGACGTCGTCACCGAGGGCACGCCCCTGTTCGTGATCGACAGCGCCACGCTGCGCCACGACGTGTCGATCGGGTTCGCCCCCGGCCCCACGCCCGGTCAGCGGATCAACGAGGCCGGGCAGGTCGAGGTCCTCGCGACCGGACCGGGCACCATCGCCCGCATCGAGGCCACGCGCGGCACGTTCGTCCCCGCCGCCGCCGTCCTCGCGCAGGTCGAGAAGGAGGGCTCGCTCTACGTCAAGGCCGAGTACACCCTCACGGCCAAGGAGTACGCCCGCATCGACGAGGACGCCGCGGTGTCCATCGTGCTGCCGAACGAGCAGACCGTCGCCGGCCGCGTCACGGGCATCGAGGTGCAGACCGTCGCGAGCAAGGCCCAGGCCATCGTGACCGTCGAGAGCGACAAGCTCGTCTCCGGCAAGGCCAACGGCCTCATGGCTGCGGGCACCCCGGTGAACGCCGAGCTCCAGCTCAAGAACGACGGCGTCGTGACCGACGTCGCCGCCTCCGTGGACGAGGTCTTCACCGACGTCTCGACGTCGGTCAAGGGCCTCTTCGGGAGCGGCGAGTGACGGCCCGTCGAGGGACCGTCATCGGCATCGTCGCCGCAGTCGTCGCCGTCGTGGTCGCCGCGGTGGTCCTCCTCGGAGGCCGCGGGACGGACGGCAGCACCAACCAGGCGGGGGTCGCGCGAGCGGCCAGCGTCGAGGGTCCGGAGGACGCAGCCCTCCCCGAGGTGGACACCCAGGCGCTCGTCGAGGGCCTGGAGCAGAAGGCGGTCGCGAAGATCGCTCCCGTCCGCCTCGCCGAGGGCCTCGTGCCCCCCACGAACCGCTGGTTCAGCGGGCTCGTCTTCGGTGACGAGCCGCAGCCGGTGTTCCCGCTGCCGGCGTCGTTCGGCCTGACCGACTCCGGTTTCGGCGTCGGGATGCCGAAGCCGGTCACGAGCGAGAAGGCCATCGTCGCGCCGCACGTCCCGGGCGTGACGGTCGACGCCGGCGCGCAGGACGTCCGCATCAGCGCGTACGACACCGCGACCGTCTCGATGGAGCTGCTCGACGGCGAGGGCGCGGTGCTCGGCACCGTCGTCATCGCCGAGGGCTCCCCGTTCGCGTCCTTCACGGCCGGTGACTCCGGGGCGTCGCTCACGCTCGACGCGGCGTTCACGCCCGCCGAGGGTGCCACCGCCGCCGAGGGCACGAGCGTCGCGACCGCGACGACCGACGGCTCGGACTACGGCCTCGTGACGCCCGAGGGCGCGCTCGAGGGCAGCAGCGTGACGCTGGAGGCCGGCGCCTCGGCGACGGTCTACCCGCTGCCGCAGGACGCGTCGGACGAGGCGCTCACGGCGCTCGCCGAGGCCGCGGCCGACCCGGTCGTCGGGTCGGAGCTGTCCTACGGCGTCAACGAGCAGGTCGCCCGCACGACGATCGGCTACGTCACCGCGTCGGGCTCCCCGTCCGCGTACGTGACGATGCCGCACCACCGCCTGGGCGAGCAGCCCCAGCGGGCGGACTGCGCGATCGGCGAGTACGCGAGCGTGTACGGCACGCTCGAGCTGTGCGCCGGCTCGACGCTCACCACGTGGGCGCCGACGGTCGAGCCGCAGGGCGAGCTCGACCTGGCCGACATCCCCGAGGACAAGCTCACGGTCATCCGCGAGCAGGTCGCGAAGGACGTCGAGTCCACGGTCCCGTTCCCGTCCGACACGTACTTCGGCGGCAAGGCGCTCAACCGCGCCGCGACGCTCGTCGTGCTCGGCGAGCAGGTCGGTGCCGAGGACGTCGTGGCCCCGCTCCGCGAGAAGGTCACCGAGACCCTGCTCGAGTGGGCGGACCCGGCGCGCTGCGGGACCGAGGAGGCACGCTGCTTCGTGTACGACGACGCGGCCAAGGGTGTCGTCGGGCTCACGCCGTCCTTCGGGTCGGACGAGTTCAACGACCACCACTTCCACTACGGGTACTTCCTCGCGGCGGCGGGCCTGCTCGCGGCCGACGACGAGGACCTCAAGGACCAGCTCGCGCCGGTCATGGACGTGCTCGCGCAGGACATCGCCGCGGTCACCGCGTCCGAGTGGTTCCCCGAGCTGCGCAACTTCGACGTGTACGCGGGTCACGCGTGGGCCTCGGGCACCTCGCCGTTCGCGGACGGCAACAACCAGGAGTCGAGCTCCGAGGCGATCAACGCCTGGAACGGGCTGGGCCTGTGGGCCGCGACCTCGGGGCAGGACGAGCTCGGGGTGCAGGCCACCTGGCTGACCTCGGCCGAGGCCGCCTCGACCAAGGCGTACTGGACCGACCCGGACCTCGAGGACCCGGTCTTCGAGGGCTTCGACCACGAGGTCGTCTCGCTCAACTGGGGCGGCAAGCGTGACTACGCCACCTGGTTCAGCCCGGACCCGGGCGCGATGCTCGGCATCCTGCTCCTGCCGATGAGCCCGGTCTCGGGCTACCTCGCGGGCGCCCCGGAGGGCATCCGGGCACGTGTCGCGGAGGGCACGCCGGACGGCTGGGAGGCCAAGTTCTCGGACTACATCCTCGCGTACTCGGCGCTCGCCGGGCCTGAGGACGCCGCGACGGCGTGGGACGAGGCGCAGAAGCTCTCGGACGAGTGGATCGACGACGGCAACTCGCGGGCCTACCTGCTCGCGTGGATCGCCGCGGTGGAGTCCGGCGGGGTCCCCTCGCTCCCCACCTCCTGAGGTCGGCCCTCCTGGCGGACGACGGCACGCGCCGTCACCGCCAGGAGGGCCACCAGCAGGACGTTGCGCAGCACGAGCGCGAGCGTGACCACCGCGTCGCCGCCCAGCAGGCCGTTGTACCCGGTGGGGAACACGACCTGGGTGAGCCCGGCGACCACGAGCACGAGCACGGCGGTCACCTCCCAGCCCCGCAGCCGCAGGGCGAGGGCCACGACCACGGGCGGCGCGAGCCACCCGACGAACTGCGGCGACCCGACCTTGTTGAACACGATGAGGGTCGTCGCCACGAGCAGCGCGCCGCGCACCACGAACGCCTCCACGGCGACCGAGGTGCCGGCGCGTCGTCGTGCCCACCACAGGAGGGCCGTCACCGCGGCGAGCGCGAGCACGAGCGCGAGCCCGAGCGAGTCGGCCGCGAGCTGTGCGCCCGGGCCGTGCACCTCGTACGTCACGAGCTCCTCGTTGAGGCGCCGCTCGACGGCCGGCGTCACGAGCGCCGCGACCATCCACGGCGTCGCGCCGACCGACTCGACCTGCAGCCCGCGCTCGCCCTGCTCGGTCAGGAAGCTGCCGAGGTGCGGGAGCCCGCCGCCGAGCGCGACCGCGCCGACCACGACGGCGCACACGACCGCGGGCGGCAGCACGACGTCACGCCACGGGCGCCGCGCGACCACGACGAGCGGGAGCAGCAGCGCCCCCGGCGCGACCTTGATCCACGCCCCGATCGTGAGCAGCGCCGAGGCGACCGCGGGGTGCCGCGCCGCGAGCACGAGCGCCACGACGACGATCGGCGCGACGACCGCGTCGAGGCGGCCCATCGCGACCGGTCCCAGGGCGGCGAGGAACGCGAGCCACCACCATGCACCGGCGGTCGACGCGCCCCGGCGCGGGCGCAGCAGCAGCGCCAGCGCGAGCGCGTCCAGCACCGTGACGAGGGCGGCCCACGCGAGCATGTACGTGCGCGTGTCGACCGTGTCGACGAGGCCCGGCACGAGGAGCGGGACGAGCGCCCCCGCGGGGTAGACCCAGTCGCCGTCGAGCACCGGCCACGTCCCGTTCTCGAGCCCCTGCCACATCCAGAACCGGTACAGCTCGAGGTCGTAGAACGCCTCGAGCGGCAGCCGCACCGCGCCGAGCCAGGCGAGCCAGGCGTGCACCGCGAGGAACGCGACGACGAGCAGCACGCGCTCGACGACCACCGGCGCGCGCGGGCGCAGGGGCGGGGACGGCGTGCGCACGGGGACCTCCGGGCGGGAGCAGGGGCGGGTCCCGACGTCGTGCCCCGCCGGGCGAGCACACCCTAGCGCCGGCGGCGTCGCGCACGCCGAGCGGTCCCGCACGGTCCGCCCCTGCCGTCGCTAGTCTTCGCTGAGCCCTGCGGAGCAGAAGGAGCACCACGTGAGCACGAGCACGACCGGTCGACGGTTCGTCGGATGGCAGCTGCACGGCGACGGCCGGACCGTCCGACCGGACGCCGTCGTCGGGCCCCACGAGCGCCTGAGCTGGCCGCGGACCGTGGGCATCGGCATGCAGCACGTCGTGGCGATGTTCGGGGCGACGTTCCTCGTCCCGCTGATCACGGGGTTCTCGCCCGCGACGACGCTGTTCTTCTCCGCGATCGGGACGGTCGGCTTCCTGCTGATCACCGGGAACCGGCTCCCGAGCTACCTCGGGTCGAGCTTCGCGTTCCTCGCGCCCATCGGCGCGGCGACCGCGTCGGGCGGCCAGTCCGTCGCGCTCGGGGGCGTGCTCGTGACCGGTGCGCTGCTCGCGGTCGTCGGCCTCGTGGTGCACCTCGCGGGTGCGCGCTGGATCGACGTCGTGATGCCCCCCGTCGTGACCGGCACGATCGTCGCGCTCATCGGCCTCAACCTCGCGCCCGCCGCGTGGGGGAACGTGCAGAGGGCGCCGCTCACCGCGATCGTCACGCTGCTCGCGATCATCCTGGTCACGGTCCTGTTCCGCGGCCTGCTCGGGCGGCTCGCGATCCTGGTCGGCGTGGCCGTCGGGTACGTCGCCGCGGTCGTCCAGGGCCAGGTCGACTTCACGACGGTCGAGGAGGCCGCGTGGGTCGGGCTGCCGACGTTCACGACGCCGACGTTCGACCCCGCGGTCCTCGGGCTGTTCGTGCCCGTCGTGTTCGTGCTGATCGCCGAGAACGTCGGCCACGTGAAGTCGGTGGCCGCGATGACGGGGACCGACCTCGACCACCTCACGGGCCGCGCGCTGCTCGCCGACGGTCTCGCGACGACCCTCGCGGGTGCGGGCGGCGGCTCGGGCACCACGACGTACGCCGAGAACATCGGGGTCATGGCCGCGACGAAGGTCTACTCGACCGCGGCGTACTGGGTCGCGGCCGGCGCCGCGCTGGTCCTGAGCCTGTCCCCGAAGTTCGGGGCGCTCGTGGCGACGATCCCCGCGGGCGTGCTCGGCGGTGCCACGACGATGCTCTACGGGATGATCGGCATCCTCGGCGCGCGCATCTGGGTCCAGAACCGCGTCGACTTCTCCGACCCGGTCAACCTCACGACCGCCGCGGTCGCGCTCGTGGTGGGTATCGCCAACTACTCGTGGACGCCCGGCGACCTCGCGTTCGAGGGCATCGCGCTCGGCACAGCGGCGGCCATCGGGATCTACCACCTCATGCGGACGCTCTCCCGGTGGCGCGGGACGCACGACGAACCGGCGAGCCCCGCGTCCGTCCCGGGCGGCGACGAGCTGCGGCACTGACGATCCGTCGAGGGGTGCCGCGGCACCCCTCGACGCGACGGTCGGTGGGTCAGCCGGCGGCCTCGCCCTCGGCCGCCGGGGGAGCGGGGCCGACGACCGGCACGGGTGTGAGCTGCTCGAGCGGCACGCAGCCGGTCGGCGTCGGGATCGGGGCGGCGGCGTCGCCGACGACCTCGTCCGCGGGGACCAGCCCCTCGAAGCCCTCGCCGAGCGCGAGGTCGACCGTCGCGTCCGCACGGTCGTCGAGCTGGAGCTCGACCTCGTCGAGGTGGTCCCACAGCGCGTAGGCCGACGCCACGCCCGACGCCCCGTAGGAGATCCGGCCGACGCCCTTGAGCGGCGCCGCGTTCCCGGTGGCGCCGGCCACGAAGCCGCGCGTCGTGAGGTCCCCGAGCGTCGAGCCGGCGAGGTTCGGGCGGCCCGAGCCGTTGTAGACGTTGACCGTGACGGTGCCGGCCGCCGCCGGCATCGCGCCCGCGGGCGGGCACGGGGCCACGACCGCGAGGCCCGCGGTGGGGCTCGGCGTGGAGAAGTCGCGTGCGAGGAACGGGACGTCGACCGTGTCGGTGTACACGGCGGCCGCGCCGAGGCCCGCGAGCGCGAGCGACGCGAGCAGCACGCCGAACACGACGGCCTGGCGCTCGTGCACCTGGCGCCGGCGCAGGGTGCGGGCGCGGTCCGGGTCGACGCTCATGACTCCATCACCAGGACCCGCGCGTGCAGGATCGGGCGCTGCTGGAGGGCGGCCCGCACGGCGCGGTGCAGGCCGTCCTCGAGGTACATCACGCCCTTCCACTGCACGACGTGCGCGAAGAGGTCGCCGTAGAACGTCGAGTCCTCCGACAGGAGGTTGTCGAGGTTCAAGGTGCGCTTGGTCGTCACGAGCTCGTCGAGGCGCACCTGGCGGGGCGGGACCGTGCCCCACTCGCGGGGCGTGACGAGCCCGTGGTCCGGGTAGGGCCTGCCCTCGCCCACAGCCTTGAAGATCACGGGCGCGAGTCTAGGTGCACGCGCGGGCGCCCGGAGGGTGGGCGCGCGCAGTGGACACGCAGGACGGCCGCGGCGCGCACCCTCCGGGCACCGGCGGGCGCGCGCGTCTGCGCCGAGCGGGTGAACTTCGGGTGCGGGCCGTCCGTTCTGCCCCGATCCGGGGCCCCGTGTTTGTCGGACCGCCCCCCGCGCGGCTATCAATGACGGAGGGGGCGACGACTGGCGCGCCCGGCGAAGGGGGCTCGCCGATGGGATCTGCCGTGCCGAGGCGACCCGGCCGGCGCCGCATGCACTGGGCGGCGGCGATCGCGGTGCCCGTGGGCGTCGCGCTCTCGGTCGCGTCCGCGGCGCTCGACGAGCACCGTCTGCGCGACCACGAACGGGTCGAGGTGGCGAGCGAGCTCGCGATCGCCTCGAGCGCCCTGCCGACGCGCCTCGACGTCCAGCGCGGCGTCGCGCTCGCCGCGACCCTCGTCGGCCCCGCGGACGCCGGGACGGACCCCGACGCGTGGGCGGGCCGCATCCAGGCCCTCGACGTCCAGGACCGCTCGGTCGCGACCCGTGCGGTGCTGTGGGTCGCGCCGGGTCCGGCCGAGGACCGCGCGACCGGCGCCGTCCCGCTCGACGTCGAGGAGCAGGGCGGCGGCTCGGGCGCCGGCGCCGAGGTCCGGCAGTCCGCCTCGTACGGCAGCTCGGCGCTGCTCGACGGTGTCGGGCTCGACGAGGTCGGCCGGGCGCTCGCCGCGGCGCGCGACAGCGGCGAGCCGCGGCTCAGCGCACCGTTCTGGTCGGGCGCCACGGGGCCCGGCGCCGCGGAGTCCGCGATCGCGGTGCCCGTCTACGGGGAGGGCGCGGACACGCCCGGCACGGTCGACGCCCGCCGCTCGGCACTCACGGGGTGGACGGTCGTGACGTTCCGCCTCGACTCGTTCCTGGGCGAGAGCATGCGCCACCTGCACCCGGGTGTCGCCGTGAGCGTGGTCGACGACGAGCTGGGCGTCGAGCTCGCCGCGTTCTCCACCAGCGGGCCCGTGGCGGAGCCCGGGCAGCGCCCCGCCGACGCCACCGCGGTCGACGTGACCCTGCTCGACCGGACCTGGACCCTCACCGGGTCCTCGACGCGCGTCGCGCCCTGGGTGTCGCTGCCCGTGCTCCTGGCGGGGCTCGTCATCACCGGGCTCGCGGCCCTCGTGCTCGTCGTGCAGGCCGACTCGGAGCGGCGTGCCGTCGCCACCGCCGAGGCGCGCACGCGGGACCTGCGCCGCCGCACGCGCGAGCTCGAGACCATCACGTCGAGCACGCCCGACGCGCTCGCCCGCGTGAGCTCCGACGGGCGCCTGCTCTTCGCGAACCAGGCCCTGATCGACCTCGTGCCGCTGCCCGCGGACTGGCCTGGGCGGCCCGTCGCCGAGCTCGCCACGCACCACACGCTCCTCGCGGCCGTCGCGGACCTCGCGGCGCAGGTCACGGCCGGCGGGTCGGACGGGCAGCTGCGCGTCGCTGCGGGGGACGGGCCGGGGGACGCGCCGGGGGACGCGCCGGGCGACGGGTCCCGCGACCCCTCGGGCGCCGCAGTCCCCGCCGTGACGCGCACCGCGTCGGTCGACGTCGGGCCGCTGTTCTACGAGCTGCGCGCCGTGCCCGAGGGGGCGCTCGACGACGGGGTCGAGTCGGTCCTGGTCGCCGCCCGCGAGATGACGCGGCGCCGCGACGCCGAGCGCCGGCTCGGGCACGCGGCGATGCACGACCCCCTGACGGGGCTCGCGAACCGCGTCCTCGTGCGCGAGCGCGCCGAGTGGATGCTCGGCACGCGCGGGCGCGGCGTCGCGGTCCTGCTGCTGGACCTCGACCGGTTCAAGCTCGTCAACGACTCCTACGGGCACGGCCTGGGCGACGAGCTGCTCGTGCTGGCCGCGCAGCGCGCCGAGTCCCTGACCCCGCGCGGCGGCGTGGCCGGGCGGCTCGGTGGTGACGAGTTCGTCATCGTCGTCCCCGACACGAGCCGCGCACGGGCGGAGGCGCTCGCCCGCTCGGTGGTCGAGGCGTTCGACGAGCCGTTCGTGCTGCACGAGGAGGAGTTCACCGTCGGCTGCAGCCTCGGCGTCGTGCACAGCGGCGACCGCGCGCAGAACTGGGACGAGCTGCTGCGGCTCGCGGACGTCGCGATGTACCGCGCGAAGGCCGCCGGCGGCGCGTGCTTCCGGTGGTTCGAGGAGGGCTTGGGCGACACCGCGCGCCAGCGCCTGCAGCTCGCGGCGGACCTGCGGCGGGCGGCGGGCAGCGACGAGCTCGGCGTCGCGTACCAGCCCGAGGTCGACCTGCGCACGGGGCAGACGATCGCCGTCGAGGCGCTCATGCGGTGGTCCACGCCGACCCGCGGCAACGTCCCCCCGTGCGAGTTCATCCCGGTCGCCGAGGAGACCGGGCTCATCGTCGGGCTCGGCCGGTGGATCATGCGCGACGCGGTCGTCGCGGTCGCCGAGCACAACCGGCGCTGCGGGGGCGACGTGCGGATGTGGGTCAACGTGTCGGCGCGCCAGCTCACGGGGCCGGACGTCGCCGCGGGCATCGTCGACCTGCTGACCGAGCTCGACGTCCCGACGCGCTGGCTCGGGATCGAGGTCACGGAGAGCGTGCTCGCCGACGACGAGCGGGTGCTGCCGACGCTCGTCGCGCTGCGGGACGCGGGGATCGGCGTCGCGGTCGACGACTTCGGCACCGGGTACTCGTCGTTCGCGCGCCTGCGGGACTACCCCGTGACGCTGCTCAAGATCGACCGGGCGTTCGTGCAGGGGCTCGCGGACCCGTCGCCCGAGGCCGCGGAGCGCGCCGCGCACATCGTGCGGGCCGTCGTCGCGGTCGGCCGGGCGCTCGGCGCGGACGTCGTCGCGGAGGGGGTCGAGGACGTCGAGCTGCTGCGCCACGTCCGGACGCTCGGGTGCGACCTCGCGCAGGGGTACGTCTTCGGCCGGCCGGGGACGCTCGCCGGCGCGATGGCCGCCGACGGGCAGGCGGGCCTCGCCCCCGGGCACGAGGCCCCGGCGGGCGTGCGGTGATCAGCCGACGCTCGGTGCTCGCCGCCGGCGTCGCGTCGGCGGCCACGGTGCTGCTCGGCGGGTGCGCGCGCGGCGACGACCTGCTGGCCGCGGGCCGTCGCGCCGGGTACCTGCGGCTCGGGATCGCGAACGAGCAGCCGTTCGGGTTCATGACCCGCGGCGCGCGGCCGACCGGGCAGTCCGTCGAGGTCGCGCGCGCGGTCCTGGCCGGCCTCGGCATCGAGGAGGTGCGCGGCGTCGTCACCGACTTCCCCGGGCTCATCCCCGGCCTGCTCGGGGGCGCGTTCGACGTGATCGCCGCGGGCATCGCCGTGACGCCCGAGCGCTGCGCGCAGGTCCGGTTCTCGGACCCCGTGAACTGCGTGCACCAGGGCCTCGCGGTGCGGTCCGACGACGAGCGCGAGCTGGGCTCCTACGACGCCCTCGTCGCGGAGCCGGCCCTGCGGGTGGGCGTGCTCCGCGGGTCGGTCGAGGAGGCGGACCTGGCGGCGGGCGGCCTGCCGCCCGAGCGCGCCCTCGCGCTGCCCGACCCGGAGAGCCTGCGGGTGGCGCTGCTCGACGGGTCGGTCGACGTGGTCGCGCTGTCGTCGGTCGCGGTGCGCTGGATGGCGCGCGGGCGGGACAGCGGTGTGCGCGTCGCGGGGGTCTTCGCGGCGGACGGCGGGACCGAGCGCTTCGCCGCGTTCGCGTTCCGGCCCACCGACTCCGCGCTCGCGGCCCCGTTCGGCCGGGTCCTGCGGCGGCTGCTGCGCGACGGCACGGTCGCCGAGCTCTCGGAGCCGTTCGGCTTCACCGAGGACGACATCCGGCCGGCGGTCGGCGGCACGGTCCGCGAGGCGTGCGGCGCCTGACCCCGCCGCTCGCGCCCGCCCCGACAGCCGCGGCGAGCCCGTGCCGCCCGGGACGGTGCCGCGTCGACCGGCGGGCATAGGGTCGATCGATGGCCCGGACCTCGCTCACGTCGCTCGAGCTGCTGGTCGCGATCGACACCAGCGGCAGCATCAGCGCCGCCGCACGCTCGCTCGGGCACTCCCAGCCGACCGTCTCCGCCGGAGTGCGGCGGCTCGAGCGCTCGCTCGGCCTGCGCCTCGTCGACCGGTCACCGCGCGGCTCGGTGCTCACCGAGGACGGCACCGCGGCAGCCGCCTGGGCGCGTGACGTGCTGACCGCGTCGGACGCGTTCGAGGCGAGCGTCTCGGCGCTGCGGGGCCAGGGCGGCACCGCCCACCTCGTCGTCGCGGCCTCGCTGACGGTCGCCGAGCACCTGGTGCCCGGCTGGCTCGGGGCGTGGCGGCGGCGCCGCAGCAGCGACGACATCGAGCGCACCCCCGCGGCCGTCGAGCTCATCGTGCGGAACTCCGCGGGCGTCATGCGCGCGGTGCTCGACGGCGAGGCCGAGGTCGGGTTCGTCGAGGGCACCGAGGTGCTGCGCGGGCTGCGGATGCGCACGGTCGCGCGCGACGAGCTCGTCGTCGTCGTCGACCCCGAGCACCCGTGGGCCCGCCGCCGCGAGCCGGTCACGGCGCACGACCTCGCGACCGGGCCGCTCGTGCTGCGCGAGAAGGGCTCCGGCTCGCGCGACACGCTCGAGCGCGCGATCGAGGCGGCCGGCGAGGCGCTCGCGGCGGACCTCCCGCAGCTCGGGTCGACCGCGGCGGTCAAGGCCGCCCTGCACGAGGGCGACGCGGTGGGCGTCGTCTCCGACCTGGCCGTCGCCGCGGAGCTCGCGCACGGCACGCTCGTGCGGGTCCCGACCGACGGCCTCGACCTCGGCCGGCGCCTGCGCCTCGTGACCCGCACGCACGGCGACCTCAGCCCCGCGGCGCGCGAGCTCGTCGCGATGGTGGGTCAGGCCAGCAGGTAGAGCCCCGCGAGGCTCACGGTCGTGGTGACCGCCGTCGAGACCGCGCCGAGCGCGAGCGCCCGGCCGCCGGTGCGGACCAGCGTCGGCACGTGCACGTCGGCGCCGAGCCCGAGCATCGCCGCCGTCAGCAGCGCCGTGCCCGCGACCCGGGCGCCGTCGAGCGCGGCGTCGGGCAGCACGCCGACGCCGCGCACGGCGACCGCCACGAGGAAGCCGACGACGAACAGCGGCACGAGCGGCGGGCGGCGCGGCGCCCTCACCGCACCCGGGTGCGGCGGGCCGCCCGCAGCGGCGCGGGTCGTGGTGGCGCGGGTGCGCTCGTGGCGGCGCTCGAGCCCGCCGACGGCCGCGACGAGGGGCGCGAGCAGCACGACGCGCGCGAGCTTGACGACGACGGCCACGGCGAGCGCCGCCGCCGAGACGCCCGAGGCGGCCGCCACGACCTGCGCGACCTCGTGCACCGAGGCCCCGATCCACACCCCGACCTGGCGGTCGTCGAGACCGAGCGGCGCCTGCGCGAGCGGCATCGCGACGAGCGCGAGCGACCCGAAGACCGTGACCATCGCGACGGCGGTCGCGACGGCGGCGTCGGGCCGGTCCGGGTCGGTGACCGTGCCGGGGGCCGTGCGGTCCGCCGTGCGGGCGTCCGGACGGTTCGCGGGGACGGCGGCGCTCATCGCCGCGACGGCGGCCGCGCCGCAGATCGAGAAGCCCGTCGCGAGGAGGAGCGTCGTGCGGCGGTCGACGCCGAGCCGGGCGCCCGCCCACCGGGTCGCCGTGAACGTCGCGGCGACCGTGACGACCACGAGCACGACCTCGCCGGGCCGCAGCGCCCGCACGGCGGGCAGCGAGAGCTGGAGGCCGAGCAGCACGACCCCGGCCCGCAGCAGGTGGCGCGCGGCCCATGCGGCCCCCGGCCGCGCGGCGTCCGGCAGGAGACCCGCGTTGCGCGCCACGGCGCCGACGACGATCGCGAGCAGCAGCGGGGAGACCGTGGGCAGGGCGCCGGCGGCGAGGAGGCAGGCGGCGGTGAGTGCGGCGACGGCGAGCAGCCCGGGGGCCAGGGCGCGCAGGCGTGCTGCGGTGCGCGGTGGCGCGGTGGTCTGCGTCGCGGCGGTCGGCGCCGCGGGGCCCGTGCGGGGGGCGCTCGCGGGTGCGGGTGCGGGTGCCGGTGTCGGGGTTGCGTCGTGTGCCGGCACCCCGGCCGGACGAGGGCCCGCGTGCGGTCCGGGAGGTGCGGGTGCGAGCGTCACGTGACCACGGTGCCCGTGCGGCGGGGCGGCCGGTAGGCCAGGTCGTGCATGGCTTCATAGCGTCGCGCTATGCCCGAGCGCGTGCGGATGCGGACGCCCACCGGCGGTGCCAGCGTGGACGCATGAGCGAGAACATCCCCGACAGCTTCGACCCGCAGCAGCCCGACCTGCCGACGCTCGCCGTCGACCCGGACCCGCTGCCCGACTCGCACGAGGGCGAGCCGCCGATGACCGAGGAGGACGAGCCGACCGCCGCGACCTGAGCCGCCGCGACGCGGGGCGGGGCCTCCGGGAGCGGCCCTTTACGCGGGCAGGACGCCGCGGATGATGCTGTCGCCCGAGTGCGCGGGGTTGCCGTCGAACGGCTCCTCCGAGACGTCCACCACCGGGAACTCCGCGAGGTCCAGCCCCGCCGGGATCGAGAACCGGCCGTCGGTGCCCTCGAGCACCCCGAGGCTCACGAGCTTCGTCACGTCGCGGTCGATGAGCCAGACCTCCCGGAAGGCGCTGTCGTCCACGTCGCCGTCGAGCGTGACGACGAGGGTCCGGGCGCCGTCCGACGTCTGCTCGACGAACGCGTCGCCGCTCGCCGACCAGCCGGGGAGCGCGTCGAGCGCGACCTCGGCGACCACCGCGGCGCGCTCGCCGGCCCGGACCCGGTCCATCCACACGGCACCGCCGACGCCGCCGACGACCAGCCCGGCCGCGGCCGCCGCGGCGACCCAGGCCGTGCGCCGGCGCCGCAGCTCGACGACCGGCGCGAGGCCGTCGCCCGCGGAGCCGCCCGGCGCGGGCGACGCCGGTCCCGAGGGTGCGGGAGCGCCGGGCGCGACCGGCAGCCCGGACACCGAGGTGTCCGGCACCGAGGTGTCCGCTGCAGCAGAGTCCGGCCCAGCAGAACCCGGCGCAGTGGAGTCCGGCGCAGCGGAGTCCGGCACGGCCGAGCCCGGCGCCGCGGCGCCCGTCCCGCCGGACGCCGTCGCCGGGCCGCCCACGCCGGGGACCAGCGCGGGGTCGAGCCCGAGCTCGTCGCGGATCCGGCCCCACACCGCCGCGGGCGGTGCCACGAGCGTGTCGCCGGGCGCCGAGGAGCGGCCGACGGCGACGACCTGGGACAGCGCGGCGACCTCGTCGGAGCACTGCGCGCAGGTGGCCAGGTGCTCGTGCTCGTCGTCCGCGAGCGGCTCGCCCAGCGACGCCAGCGCGAGGACCTCCGGGTCAACGTGCTCCACCTTCCACCACCTCCAACCTGTCGCGCAGACGCAGCAGGCTGCGTCTGATGTGGCTCTTCACGGTCCCGAGCGGCAGGGCGAGCCGTCGGGAGATCTCGTCGTGCGTGAGGTCGTCGTAGAACGCGAGCGCGAGGATCGTGCGCTGGGGCTCCCCGAGACGGTTGAGCTCGTCGGTGATCATGAGGCGCTCGGCGAGCTGGGCCGTCTCGGGCTCGGGCGCGGGCGGTGTGGTCGAGGCGACGGCCAGGGCGTCGCGCTGGTCGCGGGCCCGGCGCGCGTGCACGTCGGCGATCGCGTTGCGCGTGATCCCGGTGAGCCAGGCCCGCAGGGGCGAGCGGCTCGCGTCGTACCCGCTGCGCCCGCGCCACGCGCTCACGAAGACCTGCTGGGTCACGTCCTCCGCGTCGGTCGCGTCCCGCAGCGAGCGCAGCGCGAGCGTGTGCACGAACGCGGACCAGCGCCGGTAGGCCTCGGCGAGGGCGAGCTCGTCCCCGGCCGCGAACGCGCGTGCGACCGCGTCGTCGTCCCACTCAGGGGGTGTGCGCAGATGCGTGACCGGCGAGGGCGTGGACAGCGGGGACCTCCTCGTCGCGGTCGCGCTCGGTGCGGGCGGTGCGTCCGCCACGACGGACATCATGCACCGACCGGCTCCGCCGTGACGATGACGTTGTCCGTGTAGTGGCCCACCTCGCGCTGGAACACCCCACCGCACGTGACCAGCACGAGGCGCGGGGGGCCGTCGCGCACGAACACCTCGTCCCACACGGCCTCGACCTTCGGGACGCGGACGACGTCGACGACCGCGTACCGGACGGCGGTGCCGTCGTCGAGCGTCACGTCGACGACGTCGCCGGTCTGGACGTCACCGAGCTTCGCGAACGGCCCGAGGCCCGCGGACGCGACCGAGTCGACGTGCGCCGCGACGACCGCGGTGCCGGACGGGTCGCCGGGGGACGAGCCGAACCGGTACCAGCCGGCGCGCTCGGCGAGCGGGGGGATCTCCATCTGGCCGTCCTCGGCGACGCCCACGGGGTCGACCGGGACCTGGATCGCGCGGTCGAGGATGACGAGGTCGACGGGGCGGCGCTCGTCCGCGGCGGGCTGCGCGCCGAGGGTCGCGGCCTGGAGCGGGACGTCCGGCACCGGCTCCTGCGCGCCTGCGGTCGGGGTGGGGCTCGCGGTCGCGGCGGGTGCGGCGGCGACCGGCTCGGGGTCCGCGGCGCACCCGGTGGCGACGAGCGAGGCCAGCAGCGCGACGGCCAGCGCGTGCCGCGCGGCGACCCGGGGTGCGGGGCGGCGGGTGGTCCGGTCGGCGGTCATCGGGGTCCTCACGGTGCTCGGTGGTGCGGGGAACGGTGCGGCGGGTGGGTGCGGTCGTGCCGAGGTGGCGGTGGGTGCACGCCGCTGAGCACCCACCGCCACGGCTGGTGGGTGCGGCGCCCCTGCGGGGAAGCGGGGCGCCGCACCCGGCGGGGTCAGTCGCGCGTCACCGCGACGGAGACCCGCCGACGGGCGGCCACGAGCACGCCGCCCATGAGGGCGAGGAGCGCAGCGGCGACCGCCCACGAGGTCGCCGGCGTCTCGCTCGCCAGGCCGAGCTCACCGGACGGCACGCCGCCCGGCGCCGAGTGCAGGCCGTCGATGGTCTGCACCGCGAGCTGGAGGTTGCCCGCCTCGAGGCTGCCCCAGGCGTAGACGATGGTGCTGGTGCCCTCCTTCACGGCGACGTCGGCCGGGCCGATGACGGGGGCCGTCGTGCCGGTCGCGGCGACCGTGGCCGAGACGGTCCCGGCGGGCAGGTCGAGCTTCTGCTCGTTCGGGTTCGACAGGTTCGAGATCACGGCGCTGCCGCCCGCGAGGACGTCGACCGCGGGGGCCGCGGCGGTGTGGCGGACCGTGAGGCGGCCCTGCCCCGCGGCGATCGTCGAGGTGTCGTTCGTGAAGAGCGTCGCCGTCGGGGCGCCCGCGGCGTCGAGGTGCGCGACCGCGGTGTAGCTCGTGTCGGCCCGGAGCGGGAGGTCCACGGGGCCGATCGCGGGGGCGCTCGCGTCGGCGGCGTCGGCCGCGGTGATCGCGACGCTGTACGTGCCCGGCGGCAGGTCCAGCGGGCCGGCGAGCGTGCCCGGCGTGAAGTCGTCGAGCGTGCGCTCGCCGTTGACCCAGACGTCGACCGTGAGGCCCGGGACGCCGTGCAGCACGGACAGGGACGCGTTGCCGGGGGTCGCGGCCGAGGCGGGGAGGACGGCCGTGGCGGCGAGGGCGAGGCCGGCGGCGCCGGCGGTGATCAGTCGGGTACGCATGAGGTGCTCCAGGGTGTGGGCCCTTGCGGGGCGCTGACGTGCTGACACCTCCACTACGGCGCGGGGGGCACGTCTGGATGCAGCGGTTCTGAACGGATTTTCCGGGCGGTTCTCGGGGGCGTCCGGCACGATGTCCGGATGCTGCTGCGCCCCGCCTCCACGACCGACCTCGACCTGCTCACCGACCTCGTCGCCGAGGCCGTCAACTGGGGCGGCGAGCAGCGCGTCACGGCCGCCGACGTGCCGACCGACGACCACCTCGTCCGCTACGTCGAGGGCTGGGGACGGTCCGGGGACGTGGGGGTGGTCGCGCTCGACGAGGCCGGTGAGCCGCTCGGCGCGGCGTGGGCCCGCGTCTTCGCCACGGGCCGGCGCGGGTGGGGCTTCGTCGCCGAGGACGTGCCGGAGCTCTCGCTCGGCGTGCTGCCCGCGCGGCGCGGCGCGGGCGTCGGGTCGGCGCTGCTCGACGGCTGCCTCGGCGCCGTCCGCGCGCACGGCTCCCGCGCCGTGAGCTTGAGCGTCGAGGACGGCAACGACCTCGCCCGCGGGATGTACGAGCGGCGCGGCTTCGTCGTGGTCGGCCGCGAGGGCGGCTCCGACGTGCTGGTGCTCGACCTCGCTGAGGCGACGCGGTCGGCGGGCGCCCGGAAGGTGTGACCAGCAAACCTCCAGGCCGGCGGGGAGGCCTTCGATAAGGTTTTCGCACCGTGGCGGCCGTCGGGGACGGGCGCGCTGATCGAGGAGGATCGATGCGGAGCAGCACGCGCGTGCGCACCCGACTTGCCCTGGGCTCGGCCGTGCTGGCCCTGGCGTCCGCGCTGACCGCGTGCACCCCCGGCACCTCGGGCCCGGAGGCCGACCAGCGGGGCGCCGCGGAGCCGGCACCGGTCGTCGAGACCACCGCGGCGGGCGAGCGGCTCTCCGTCCACGTACCGACCGAGCCGGGCACGGGGTGGGACGCGACGGGCCAGGCGCTCGTCGGCGCGCTCGCCGCGGGTGGTATGGTGAACGGTGTCGATATCGTTCACTATCGTGGCGCGGACGGCACCGTCGGCCTCACCCAGCTCGTCGGCGAGGCCGACCCGGGCTCGTTGCTCGTCCTCGGCGACACGCTCGTCGGCGCCGTCGAGCTGACCGACGCGGCCGCGACCCTCGACGACGTGCGGACCCTCGCGCGGCTCACCGACGAGCCGCTCGCGGTCGTCGTCACCGCCGACTCGCCCTACCGGACGGTGTCGGACCTGCTCGACGACATCCTCGCGAACGGGGCGGCGGTCCCGGTGACCGGCGGGCCGGCCGGCAGCGCCGACCACCTGCTCGCGATCCGGATGCTCCTCGGGGCGGGCGTTCCGGCGCCGGAGGTCACGACCCGGCTGCGCTACGTCCCGCAGCCCAGCACCGGCGAGTCGTTCGACCCGCTGTTCGACGGCAGCGTGCGCGCCGCCGTCGCCGACGTCTCGGAGCACGCCGACCTGCTCGCCTCGGGGAGCCTGCGCGCGCTCGCGGTCTCGGGAGCCGAGCGCTCGCCCGTGCTGCCGGACGTGCCCACGCTGCAGGAGCAGGAGGTCGACGTCGTGCTCACGAGCTGGCGTGGCGTCGCCGCGGCGGGCACGCTCGACCAGCCCCGGCTCGACGAGCTCGGCGGTCTCCTGACGTCGCTGCACGGCACCCCGGAGTGGCAGGCGGCGCTCGCGGAGCACGGCTGGTCGGACGCGTTCCTCACCGGCCCCGAGCTCGACGCGTTCGTGGCCGCCGAGGTCGCGGCCGTCCGCCAGACGCTCGTGGACGTGGGGCTCGCGGGCTAGGGGCGTCGTCGGGACGTCGTGGGTGACCGGTGCCTCCGTCCACCGACCCGGGTGACCGGCCCATGCCGCTGAGACAGGTGCGGTGCGTCGGCTAGGGGCCGTCGAGGGCGGGGCGTGAGGAGGTGCTGGACGCCGGGTCGACGACCTCGATACGGCCCGGGCCCTCGGCCTTCGCGCGGTACATGGCGATGTCGGCCTCGCGCAGGACCTTGGGGAGCTCGTGGGTGCGGTTGCGGGCGAAGGCCACACCGATGCTCGCGCTCGACCGGATCTGCAGGTCGTCGAGGGTGAAGGGGCGGGTCAGGGCGTCCCGGAGGTGGCGGGCGACGTCGAGGGCGTCGGTGGGGGCGGTGACGTCGTCGACGATGACGAGGAACTCGTCGCCGCCGAAGCGGGCGACGGTGTCTCCGGCGCGCACGGCGGCCCGCAGTCGTGCGGCGACCGCGACGAGGAGGGCATCACCGGTGGCGTGGCCGTGGGTGTCGTTGACGTCCTTGAACCGGTCGAGGTCGAGGAGGAGGACGGCGACGTCGCGGCCGGTGCGCCGGGTGTGGGCCACCGCGTTCTCGAGGCGGTCGGCGTACAGGGCACGGTTGGGCAGCCCGGTGAGGGGGTCGTGCAGCGCGGCGTGCTCGAGCCGGGCGGCGAGCTCGCGTGCACCGCGGGCGCTGGCGGCGAGCGAGGAGGTCAGGGCGCGGACGGTGTACGCGGTGACGAGCACGACGGTGGTGAACAGCAGCGCCAGCCCGGCCGGGAACGGGTTGCCCTGGGTCACCTGCCACAGGAGGATCCCGTCGCACCCGATCAGGATGAGGCCGGTCAGGAACTGGGCCTGCCGGAGCGGGAGGACCGCGACGATGAAGGGGACCCGGCTGATCAGGGCCAGGGGGACCCCGGCGTTCCCGGCACGTCCGAGGAGCGCGTAGCTCGCGAGGAACAGCAGCACGTCGAGCGTGAGGATGACGACGAACGTGCGCGGGCTGCGGTCGCGTCTCCGGGTGGTGACCAGCCAGCTGGCGGCGCCGATGCGGAAGAGGATGGCCGCGGCTTCCGCGGCGTCGAAGGCTGCGGACGCGGGCAGAGCCATCACCATGAGCTGCACCGCTGCGGTCACCAGCAGCAGGACCACCAGGAGCAGGTCAGCCTGCTCACGGCGCACCGCGACGTCCGGACCCATCTCCACCCCCGGCGGTCAGCATCCCGACACCGGCCGTCGCCGCGCAACCGCCGACGTCGACGCCCACGAGCCACAGCAGGCCGCGTCGCCCCATCGTCGTACCGTGTGCTCAGCCCGACCGTCGGGAGCGGCCCGTCAGATCTCTGATCACCATGGCGTCCGCGACAACGGCGATGAGGGCGTGGGAAACGGCCCAGAACCATGCTCCAGCGTCACCCTCGATCGCGGCGATGATGAGCGCAGCGATCGCTGGAGGAGTGAACACGAGGGCTGCGGGAAGCCATCCGGAGACTCTCCGAGCCTTCATCTCGCTGTCTACCGTCCCTCAGGAGGGACGTGTCTAGGGGGTCGCCCGGTCCGCGTGCTCGGGCGGCCACACCACGCGCAGCCGCTCGAAGACGACCTCGGCGGACTCGTCGAGCTCCACGCCGCGTGCGGCGCACGTCCGGCGCCAGTACCCGAGGTGCTGCTCGAGCCAGGTGGCGCGCGTCCGGTCGTCCTCGCCCTCGTCCCGGGCGAACGCGTCGTCGACGCTGTGGACGGGCCCGACGCGCAGCTCGACCGAGCGCAGCACGACGCGTGGGCGACCCGCGCCGTCGCAGGCGACCCAGTGCGAGCCGATGCGCGGGGGGAGCGCGCCCTCGGCCGCGAAGTCGCCCAGGAGCGTCGCCGTCGCGCGCTTGGGGCCGTGCAGGACGAGGTCGAGCAGCTCGTCGGCGAGCGGTGCGCTGTCACCGAAGTGCTCGACCGTGGGGGTGTCCCAGGCGTGCTCGGGGTGGGCGGCCAGGTAGTCCTGCCACAGGTGCGCCGCCGCCTGCTCGTCGAGCGGGGCGACCGGCGGACGGGGCTGTGCGCTCGTCATGGAGCCATCATCGCGGGCCCCGGACGGGCCGGCGCACCCCCGCAGGGGGACCCGTCGCACCCCCGCAGGGGGACGGGCCGCGCGCCCGTGGGTGGACGCCGGGCCCGTGCGGACCCACCCGTGCGGCGACGCCCCGGGGTGCCGCGGGCGACGAGAGTCGAGCCATGCCCCACGCCGCCACCGGACACCCCGGACCCCTCCCGCAGCCGACCCCCCACGACAGCCCCGGCGCCCCGCGACTCTCGGCGCGCGGCGTCGTCAAGCGCTTCGGTGCGACGACGGCGCTCGCGGGCGTCGACGTGGACGTGGCCGCCGGCGAGACCGTGGCCGTGATGGGCCCGTCCGGCTCGGGCAAGTCGACGCTGCTGCACTGCCTCGCGGGGATCCTCGCGCCCGACGCCGGGACGGTCCGGCTCGGCGCCACCGACATCGGGACGCTGAACGAGCGCGACCGGTCGATGCTGCGCCGCCGCCGGCTCGGGTTCGTGTTCCAGTTCGGCCAGCTGCTCAGCGAGCTGCCCGCCGTCGAGAACGTCGCGCTGCCGCTCATGCTGCAGGGCGTCGGCCGCGCGGAGGCGACGCGCCGGGCCGCCGAGTGGCTGGGGTCGCTCGGGCTCGCCGGCAAGGAGGGCCGCCGGCCCGGCGAGCTGTCCGGCGGCGAGGCCCAGCGTGTCGCGGTCGCCCGGGCGCTCGTCACGGGGCCCGAGGTGGTGTTCGCCGACGAGCCGACCGGCGCGCTCGACCAGGCCACCGGGGCGGACGTCATGCGCGCGCTGACCGGCGCGACCGCCGCGGCCGGCGCGAGCCTCGTGCTCGTCACGCACGACGAGCAGGTCGCCGCGTGGTGCTCGCGCCGCATCCACGTGCGTGACGGGCACGTGACCGACGGCGGCGGCGCCCGGTGAGGGCGGTCCTCGCACTCGCCCCCCGGCTGCACCGCTCGGGCGGGTCGCTCACCACGGGCCTCGCGGTCGCGGCGTTCGGGGTGACGACGGCGTTCACGCTCAGCGTGCTCGGGGGCCTGCTCGGCTTCGTCGAGCGCGCCGACGACCCGCCCGCGCCCTTCACCCCGTTCGACGCCGGGCCGTACGTGATCATGGCCGCGATCGCGGCGGTCCTGCTGCTCGTGCCGCTGGTGTCGCTCGGCGGCGCGGCGGCGCGGCTCGGGGTCGCGCGGCGCGATGCCCGGCTCTCCACGCTGCGGCTCCTCGGGGTGACGCCGGCCGAGGTCGTCGCCCTGACCGTCGTGGAGACCGCGCTGCAGGGGTTCGTGGGCGCGCTCGCCGGGGCGGTCGGCTACGCCGCGCTGATGCCGGTGTGGACGCGGATCCCGTTCCAGGGCGTGCCGTTCACGGCCGGGGAGCTGTGGGTCGGCGTGCCGGCGCTGGCTGCGGTGCTGCTCGGGGTCCCGCTCCTCGCGGCGGTGAGCGGCACGGTCTCGCTGCGCCGGGTCGTCGTCTCGCCGCTCGGGGTCGCCCGTCGCCAGACGCCGCCCGGGATGCGCTGGTACCGCGCACTGCTGCTGGTCGTGGCGCTCGGCGGGTTCGTCGCCGTGACCAAGGTGGTCAGCGACCTCGAGGCCGCCGTGGTCTACGGGGTCATGCTCGGGATGCTGGCGCTCGCGTTCGTCGGGCTCAACCTCGTCGGGCCCTGGATCATCGGTCTGACGGGCCGGCTCATGGCGTGGCGCGCCCGCAGCCCCGCGACGCTGCTCGCGGCCCGGCGCCTCGTCGACGACCCGCGCGCGTCGTGGCGCGTCGTCGGGGGCCTGGGCCTCGCCGCGTTCGTGGCCGGGTGCCTGTCGATCCTCCCCGCGATCGCCTCGACGGACCCCGTCGGCACGGACCCCGTCGAGAGGCTCCTGCTGCAGGACGTCGTCACCGGAGGGCTCCTGACGCTCGCGATCTCGTTCACGGTCGCGGCCGTCTCCGCGGGGATCCAGCAGGCGGCCTCGGTGCTGGACCGGCGCCGCGAGCACGCCCTCCAGCGCCTCGCGGGCGTCCCGGTCGAGCTCTTCGACTCGGCGCGGCGACGTGAGGTGCTGCTGCCGCTCCTGCTCGTGGCCGGCACGTCCGCCGGTGTCGCGCTCGTGCTGTCGGCGCTCGTCTTCGGCGCCGCGAGCGCGACCGACGGCTCGGGGCTGCTGCTCGTGCTCGGCTTCCTCGCGGGCGGCGTGCTGCTCATGCTCGCCGCGACGGAGACGAGCCGGCCCCTGCTGCGCTCGACGCTGCGCGACACCGTCGTGCGGGCGGACTGAGACGTGCACCGCCCGGGCCGGAGGGGGCCCGGGCGCTGCGCACGAGGGACAGCGGGTGCGGGCGGCCGGAGGGACCGTCCCGCACCCGCTGCTCCGTGTCAGGACCGGCGCTTCGGGGGGACGTGCAGTACCGCGCGCACCCCGTCGTCGTACACCATGGAGAGCACGTGGCCCGCCCCGCTCTGGTCGGTCACCGCGACGGCGCGGTGCGTGGCGCCGAGCGGCGTCAGCGTGCCGTCGACCCAGGCGAACGCCTGCTGGACGGGGGTGCCGTCCGGCCGGGCGAAGCCGATCCGCCCGGAGACCTGGCCGCGGTCGTTGACCTCGGACGCCTCGCTCCAGGCGCCCTCCGGCGTCCCGATCGGGTCCATGTACCCGTCGGCCCACACGAACGCGCGCCGGCCCGAGTCCGTGGGGTCGGCGCCCTGGCTCCAGCCGACGACCACGTCGTGCTCGTTGACCGCGTTCGCGCTGGCCCACACGTCGCCGGGCAGCGTCCCGAGGTCCTCGGCCGCGCCGTCGCGCCACAGCACGGCGGACAGCAGGCGGTCCGCCTCCGAGGCGCGGCCCACGACGTGCCCGCGGTCGCTCAGGTCGGTCGCGAAGAACCGCCCGTCCGCGTCACCGAGGCGCGTCATGGTCCCGTCCCGCCACACGTAGCTGACCTCGCGGTCGTCGAAGTCCTCGGTCCGGCCGAGCACCGTCCCGGACCGGTTGAGGTCGACGATCCCGCTCGACGTCCACGTCGAGGGGTAGGGCACCGGCCCGACCTCGACGAGCGTCCCGGCCGTCCACACGAACGGCGAGGTCGTCCACGGGTCGGTCTCCGACGGCTGCGCGGTGCCCCCGACCTGCCCGCGCTCGTTGATCTCGGAGCCGTACTCCGTCCCCGGGAGCAGCGTCGTCGTGCCGCGGTACCAGCGGAACGCCTGGGTCGGCTGCCCCTCGGCGAGCTGCACGTAGCCCGCGATCTCGCCGCGCTCGTTGATCGCGGTCGCCCCGCTCTGCCACGCGTTCGGGGTCAGGTCCGTCAGCACGCCGTCCCGCCAGAGGAAGGCGTGCCGGAGGCCGCCGGCGGTCTCGGACTGCCCCACGACGTGGCCCTTGTCGTTCACGTCGGTCGCGTCGGTGCGCGGCCCGCCGAGCGTCCCGAGGTCGACCGACGTCCAGCCGGCCGGCGGTGGTGCGCTCCACGCGGTGGCCGCGAGCGGTCCGGCGAGCGCGAGGCACGCCGTGAGCGCCCCGACGGTGGTCACGGCGACGAGTCTTCTCCGCATAGGTGATACCCCCTGGAAACGGCCACCGCCGTGTGCGGTGTCCGGTTCGTCCCGTTCTACGGGGTGCGCGGTGACCCGGACAAGGCACGCCGCGGGTGAAGACTCACGGCACGAGCGTGGGCAGCCGCTCCGCGAGCGCGCCGGCGAGGACGGCGTACCCGGTCTCGTTGGGGTGCAGCCCGTCGGCGCTCAGGTACGGGCGCAGGCCCTGCTCGCCCGAGGTCGCGGAGGCCACGAGCTCGGCCGCGTCGACGAACGGGACCCCGGCCGCCTCGGCCGCGGCCCGGACCGCCGCGGTCGTCGCGTCCTCCTGCGTGCCGCCCAGCAGCACCGACACGAACGGCCCGAGCACGACGACCGTCGCCTCCGGGAGCCCGGTGCGCAGGTCGGCGAGGACCTGCGTCGCGGCCGCCTGCACCTCGGCGGGCTCGTAGCCGCGGAACGCGTCGTTGCTGCCGCCCGCGACGACGACGACCTCGGGGGCCGCGGCGACGACGTCGTCGACCCGGTCGGGCATGGCCTCCCCGCGGCCCGGCGCGACGAAGCCGCTCCCGGAGACGCCGTCGACGACCGCGATCGGCCAGCCCAGCGCCTCCGCCGTCTGCCACGCGTACCCGCGCTCGGGCGGCGCACCGACGCCGACGGTCAGCGAGTCGCCGAGGAACGCGATCGACGGGGCGTCGGGGTCCGGCAGCGCCGCGGGGCCCGGGGCCGGGGGGCTGGACGCGGGGGGAGCGGACGGGGTGGGCGCGGGCGTCGTGGGCGACGGGGTGGCGGTGGCCGTGCGGGACGGCGCGTCCGCGGCCGGCGACGACGTGCGCCCGGGCCCCAGCAGCGCCCAGCCCGCGGTGCCGACGGCCACGACGGCGAGCGCGGCGAGCGGCACGGCGACGCGGCGGGACGGGGGCGTCAGCTCGGGCACGCCTCACGGTAACCGGCGGGCGCGGATCGCTCCTGCGCAGGGCAGGATCCGCACCGACCGGCGTCCCGCGTCGCGTCGACCTCGGGCGGGCACCGGCCGACCGGCGGCCGATGCACCGGCGACCGGCGCGCTCCTAGCGTCGGAGCCGTGACCGACGCCGTGCAGGAGCCGCAGCCAGCACCGGGACCCGGGGGACGGGAGCCCGCCGGGCGGCCCTCCCGCAGCGCGGACGCGCACGGGATACCGCGCCGTCGCGTCCGCTGGGCGCTCGCGGCCGGCCTGCTCGTGCTCTCGCCGGTGGGCGCCGAGTACCTCGTCGGCTACGACACGAGCACCGGCGGCCCGGCGGCGCTGCTCGCCGGGCTGCTGTTCTTCGTGCCGCTGTACGGCGCGCCGGCGCTCCTGCTGCGCGAGGTCGCGGTGCGCGCCGGGCTGCGCTGGCCCGGGGTGCTGCTGCTCGCGACGGCGCTCGGCGTCGTGCAGGCCGGCGTGGTGGACCAGTCGCTGTTCAGCCTGTCGTACCGCCAGATCGAGGGCTGGGAGGAGGCGGCGCGCGCGACCCTGGTCGAGCCGTGGGGCGTCGCGGTCGGCAACGCGAGCAGCTTCCTGGTCGGGCACGCCGTGTGGAGCTTCACGGTCCCGATCGTGCTGGTCCAGTCGCTGCGGCCGGACGCCGCCCGCCGGCCGTGGCTGCGGGTGCCGGGGCTCGTCGTCGCGGCGCTGCTCTACGCCGCGGCCGCGCTCCTGGTGCACCTCGACCACCTCGAGACCGAGACCGACCACGCGTCGACCGGGCAGGTCGCGGGTGCGTGGGCCGTCGCGGTGCTGCTGGGCGTCGCCGCGCTGACGCTCGGCCGTCGCGTCGCCCCGCGCCGGTCCGGGCGGGTCCCGCCCGTCGGCGTGCTCGCGGGCGCGGGCCTCGCCGGCGGGCTGCTCGTGACGCTGTCCGGCGAGACGTGGGCCGGGGTCGCCGTCACGGCGGCGGGGCTCGTCGCGGCCGGCCTCGCGCTGCGGCGGTGGGCGCGCACGGAGGGCTGGGCGGGCCGCCACGTCGCCGCGGTCGCCGCCGGGGCGCTCGTCGCGAGGGCGGCGGTGGGGTTCCTCGTCGCGCCGCTCGGGGACGTGCCCGCCGGGCCGAAGTACGCGCACAACGCGGTCGCCGTGCTCGGGTCGGCGGCGCTCGGCTGGTGGGCGGTGCGGCGCAGCGGTCGCTCGGGCGACCCGTGGGACGGGGAGCGGCGGGCGGGCGGCGATGACTTCGCCCGGAGCCGACGGTCTACCCCGTGAGCCCGGCCCTCCCGGCGCGGGCCGCGACGGTGCCCCGGCACCCGGAAGGAGCGACCATGCTGCGCGAGTCGAAGGCGTTCAGCGGGTTCTCGGTCGACGACGTCCCGCGGGCGCGGGAGTTCTACGCGGAGACCCTCGGGCTCGACGTCACCGAGGAGAACGGCATGCTCACGCTCCGGCTCGGCGGCGGGGCGCACGTCCTCGTCTACCCGAAGCCGGACCACGTGCCCGCGACGTTCACCGTGCTGAACTTCCCCGTCGCGGACGTCGAGGCCGCCGTCGCGTGGCTCGGTGGGCGTGGCGTCGCGTTCGAGCACTACGAGGGCACCGAGATCGAGACCGACGCGCAGGGGGTCTTCCGGGGTGGCGGGCCGCTGATCGCGTGGTTCACGGACCCGGCGGGCAACGTGCTCTCGGTGATCGAGGACTGAGGCGGGCTGCTGCCGGCTCGGGCGGCGCGGGGCTCGGGGTGCGGACGGCGCGGGGTGCGGCCCGGCTCCGGACCGCACCCCGTCGCTCACCCCGTCGGGCGCCCGGTCAGGAAGTCGAGCAGGGCCCGAGGTCCTGCCACGCGCTGCTCGTGCCCGGGGCGGCCCGGCGGGTCGCCCGCGTCGCACGCCAGGCGTGGTCGGCGTGCGTGATCGTCGCGCCCGGCCAGTAGAGCCGGTTGCGGGCCCACGAGCGCAGGTGGTCGCACAGCGGCGCGGCCGGCGGGTTCGGCGCCACGGTCGGCACCGGGGTCGGGGTCGCGCTCGGCGTCGGCGCGGGCGTGCTCGCAGTCGGCGTCGGTGCGGGGGTCGGAGTGCCCGGCGGCGTCGCGGGAGGCGTCGTCGGGGTGCACGTCCCGAGCTTCACGGTGTCGGTGTGGCTCGTCCCGGCGGCGCGCAGGGCGGCGATCCGGGCGCTCACGTCGGCGGGCGCGAGCACCTCGCGGTCCGCGTGGAACACGTAGTCGATTTCCTGCTCGTAGCGGCTCACGCCGCCCGTGTGCGACGCGAGGTCGATGAACCAGAGGTTCGCGTTGAGCGACATCGGCGTCTCGGGGTAGACGTGCCCCGTGTGGTCGGCGACGAGGCGGCCGTCGAGGTAGTACCGCACGTGGCCGGAGTCGACCTGCAGCACGAGGTCGTGCCAGCCCTCGAGGCTCCCGGGGATCGTGCTGCTGACGTTGTCGGCCTTCCAGGGGTCGTTCTGGTAGGTCTCGTAGGTCGTCGTGAACAGCGTGGGCCTCGTCGCGCCCCAGCCGCCGTTGGGCAGGTACTCGAAGTCGGCCTCGCCGTACGCCGGGTCGTTGGGGAAGTCGAGCGGCGTGATCGTGAAGAGCGTCTGGACGACGGGGTCGCCGTCGGCCCCGCTGATCGGGGCGTCCGTGAACCGCACCCGGCTCGCGTAGGTGCCCTCGAAGAACTTGCGCTGCTGGTAGACCTCGGCGTTGACCGTGCCGGCGGCGGTGCCGTCGGTCTGGGCGCGCAGGCGCATCGTCCGCGCCGCGCCGCTGCCGGGGAAGTCGACGTTGGCCGCGGACCACGTGTTCCCGGAGACGCCGGGGCCGCCCGCGCCGGTGCGGACGGTCCAGCCGCGCGAGCGCAGCGCGGGGTCGGACGAGGACGTGTAGGCGAAGTCGTCGAACAGCTGGCCGCAGCCGCCGGCGACGGCGGCGGGGCGGACGCCGGGGGACTGCGCGACGGGGCCGGCGGGTGCCGCGCCGGGGGCCGACGCGGCCGGTGGGGCGGTGAGCAGCGTCGCGGTGAGGACGCCGGGGAGCAGCCCGACGAGGGCGGCGCGGCGGGCGGCGGACGTGCGGGTGGTGAGGGGTGCAGCGCTACGTGAGGTCACGGCGGCGCCTTCCTGTCGGGGTCAGGGATGGTCGGCAGAATGTCACGTTTCGGTCACGGTCCGGTCAGTAAGCAGATGAGACCTCTCTCATGCTCGGCGGGCACCCGGAACCCGCCGGCGAGCCCCGCGGCCCGGTGCCCGCATCGGGCCGGCGCCGGCCGAGGTCCCGCGTCGGGTCCTTGCCCGCACCGGCACCGGCATGACACGCTGGCGTGAGAGCGCTCTCTCGGAGCCGGTCCCGCACGGTCGCGGAACCGCCGGGGACGCGCGCCCGACGAGTCCGCCGCACCAACCCGACGCAAGGAACCCGCATGTCCCTGCAGGTCGCCGCACCCCTGTCCGCCACCGACGCCGGCCCGGTCACCGGACGCACCCTCGAGATCGAGGGCCGGCCGTTCTACCAGATCACCGCGTACGACCAGATCCCGCCGTTCTTCATGACGCTCGTCGGCGCGAGCGACCTGTGGGTCTTCATCTCGAGCAGCGGCGGCCTCACCGCCGGCCGCGTCGAGGCCGAGCACGCGCTGTTCCCGTACTACACCGAGGACAAGGTCGCCGAGGGCGCCGGCCGCACCGGCGGGCTCACGCTGCTGCGCGTCACCGGCGCCGACGGGGGCACGACCGTCTGGCAGCCCTTCGCCGAGACGCGCCCGGGGGACCCCGCGGCCCGGCGCACGCTGTCCAAGGACTACCTCGGCACGACCCTCGTCTTCGAGGAGGTCCGCCCCGACCTCGGCCTGCGCGTGCGCGTCACGTGGCAGACCAGCGCCCGCTACGGCGTCGTGCGCACGGGCGAGCTCACGTCCACCTCCGACGAGCCGGTCGACGTCGAGCTGCTCGACGGGTTCGTCAACCTGCTGCCCGCGGGCGCGACCGTCCAGGTCCAGAACGAGCTCAGCTCGCTGCTCGACGCGTACAAGCGCAGCGAGGTCGACGGTGCGACGGGCCTCGGGATCCTGTACCTGAACTCGAAGCTCACCGACAAGTCCGAGCCGAGCGAGTCGCTGCGCGCGAACGTCGCGTGGTCCCTCGGGCTCGAGGCCGCCGACCGGCTCGTCTCGACGCGCCAGGTCCGGGCCTTCGCCGCCGGGCAGCCCGTGCACGGCGAGATCGACGTGCGCGGCGAGCGAGGCGCCTACCTCGTGCGGACGGGGTTCCGGCTCTCGCCGGGGGAGACGCGCCGCTGGCAGGTCGTCGCCGACGTCGAGCACAGCGCCGCCGACGTCGTCGCGCTGCGCACCGAGCTCGCCGAGCCGGCCGCCGTCGCGCAGCGTCTCGCGGCCGACGTCGAGGAGACCCGCACCGCGCTCGAGGCGCTCCTCGCGACGGCCGACGCCGCGCAGCTCACGGGCGACGAGCTCGCCGCCGCCCACCACGCAGCGAACGTCCTGTTCAACACGATGCGCGGCGGGGTGCCCGTGGACGGCTACACGGCCGAGGCGGAGGACGTGCGCCGGTTCGTCGCCGAGCGCAGCCCGCGGACCGCCGAGCGCTGCGCGGACCTGCTCGCCGGGCTGCCCGAGCGCTTCGGCATCGACACGCTCGTCGCGCTCGCGGACGAGCACGGCGACGCGGACCTCGGGCGGCTCGCGCGCGAGTACCTGCCGCTCATGTTCAGCCGCCGCCACGGCGACCCGAGCCGCCCGTGGAACAAGTTCCGGATCGCGCTGCGCGACGCCGACGGGCGCACGCGCGTCGACTTCCAGGGCAACTGGCGCGACATCTTCCAGAACTGGGAGGCGCTCGCCTGGTCGTTCCCGGAGTACGTCGAGTCGATGGTCACGGTGTTCCTCGACGCGACCACCGCGGACGGCTACAACCCGTACCGGATCTCCCGCCAGGGCATCGACTGGGAGGTCCCCGAGCCCGAGAACCCGTGGGCCAACATCGGGTACTGGAGCGACCACCAGATCGTCTACCTGCTCAAGCTGCTGGAGACGTCCCGGCGCTTCCACCCCGGGCGGCTCGACGCGCTCGTCGACCGGGCCGTCTTCACGCACGCCGACGTGCCGTACCGGATCGCGTCGTACGCGAAGACCCTCGAGGACCCGTACGACACGATCGCGTTCGACGACGCGGCGCAGGCGGCCATCGAGCGCCGGGTCGAGCGCGAGGGTGCGGACGGGCGGCTCGTGCACGGGCCCGACGGCGAGCTCGTGCGCGTGACGCTCGCGGAGAAGCTGCTGCTGCTGCTGGCCGCGAAGCTCGTCAACCTCGTGCCCGAGGGCGGGATCTGGATGAACACCCAGCGGCCCGAGTGGAACGACGCGAACAACGCGCTCGTCGGGCGCGGGCTCTCGGTCGTGACGCTCGCCTACGTGCGGCGCTACCTCGACGTGGTCCGCGACCTGCTCGTCGACGACGTCGTCGTGACCACCGAGCTGCGCCAGCTGCTCCGGGACGTGACCGACGCGCTCGGCCGCCACGCGGGCGGCACCGAGACCGGCTTCGACGACGTGGCGCGCCTCGCGGTCATGGACGAGCTCGGCGCGGCGGGCACCGCCTACCGGTCGCGCGTCTACGACGGGTTCAGCGGCGCCGTGACCACGGTCGCCGCGGCGGACGTGACCGCGTTCCTCGACGTCGCGCAGCGCTACGTCGACTCCGGGCTGCGGGCCAACCGGCGCGACGACGCGCTGTCCCACTCCTACAACCTGCTCGACCTGCGGCCGGACGGCGCCGGGGTGCGCCGGCTGAGCGAGATGCTCGAGGGCCAGGTCGCGGTGCTGTCGTCCGGGGTGCTGAGCCCGGCCGAGGCGGTCGAGCTGCTCGACGGCCTGCGGCGGTCCGCGCTGTACCGCGCGGACCAGCACAGCTACATCCTCTACCCCGACAAGGACCTGCCGAGCTTCCTCGACCGGAACACCGTGACCGCGGCCGACGCCGCCCGGGTGCCGCTCGTCGAGCGGCTCGTCGCCGCCGGGGACCGGTCGGTCGTGCTGCGCGATGTGGCGGGCGACGTGCACTTCGCCCCGGACGTCCACAACGCGGGTGACGTCGCGGCGGCGCTCGACCGGGTCGGCGTCGAGGTGTCCGACGAGGACCGTGCCGCGCTGCTCGGGCTGTTCGAGGACGTGTTCCACCACGCCGAGTTCACGGGCCGGTCCGGGACCTTCTTCGCGTACGAGGGGCTCGGCTCGATCTACTGGCACATGGTCTCCAAGCTGTTGCTCGCGGTGCAGGAGAACCACGAGCGCGCGGTCACGGAGGGCGCGGACCCGGGCGTCGTCCGGCGGCTCGCCGAGATCTACGAGGACGTGCGCCGCGGGCTCGGGTACTGCAAGACCCCCGAGGTCTACGGCGCGTTCCCGATCGACCCGTACTCGCACACGCCGGCCGGCAAGGGAGCACGCCAGCCCGGTATGACCGGTCAGGTCAAGGAGGAGGTGCTCACGCGCCTCGGAGAGCTCGGGCTGCGCGTCGAGGACGGCCGCGTCGTGTTCCGGCCGGTGCTGCTGCGCGCCGAGGAGTGGACGAGCGCGCCCGCGACGTTCCGCCACCTCGACGTCCGGGGCGCGACGCAGCACGTCGAGCTGCCCGCGGGGTCGCTCGCGTTCACGTTCTGCCAGGTGCCGGTCGTGTACCGCCGGGCGGCGGCCGGGGCTCCGACCGCCGTGACGGTCGAGCGGGCCGACGGGTCGTCGGTGGCGCTGCCCGACGCGGCGCTCGACGCCGGGCTGAGCGCAGAGGTGTTCCGGCGGACGGGCGAGGTCGTGCGGATCACGGTCGAGACGCCGGGTCCGGTCGGCTGACCGAGGCGCCCGACGCGGCGGGGGCACCCACCGCGTCGGGCGCGGCTTCCGTCCCTCACGCCCGGCCGCGCGCGCTCCACGCCGACGCGCGGACCTCGAACGGCGCCGTCGGCAGGAGCTCCGCGCACCGGGCGCGCAGGGCGGCGCGCCCGTCGGCGTCGAGGCCCGCGACGTGCGCCCCCGCCGGGCCGACCCCGAGCGTGAACGGCTCCCACCAGTCGTCGAACGACGCGAACGGCACCGAGACGCTCAGGCACGACTGCTCGACGTCACCGATCCCCGCCGCGACGAACAGCTCGGCGAGGTGCCCGGCGCGCGCGCCCGCGAGCCCCGACTCGTCGCGCGCCGCCGGGGTGAGCTCGTGGACCGCGCCCCAGAACGCCGCGAGCGGGCCGCCGCCGCCCGCGTGGTCCCACACGCACGCCGCGACGACGCCGCCCGGCCGCGTCACGCGCGCCATCTCGCGCAGGCCGCGGACCGGGTCGGCCAGGAAGTGCACGACGAGCTGGGCCAGCGCGGCGTCGACCGTGTCGTCGTCGAAGGGGAGGTCCTCGGCGGACGCCGCGCGCACGTCGACGCCGGGCAGCCGCGCGCGCACCGCCTCGACGAACGTCGGTGAGGGCTCGACGGCGTGCACCGCGCCGGCGCCGAGGCGCCCGACGAGCTCCGCGGTGAGGGCGCCGGGGCCGGAGCCGACGTCGAGCGCGCGCATCCCGGGCCGCACGCCCGCCCAGTCGGCGAAGCACGCGGCCAGCGGTCCGGAGAAGCGGCCCATGAACCGGTCGTAGGCGTCGGCGGCGACGTGGAAGGTCACCTCCCGAGAGTAGGGCTGCAGACCGCGTCGCGGTGTCAAAGATTATTGACACGGTGTCTGGTCTGGCATACTTCGGACCGTCACCACCCCCCGTCCGAGGAGCCCGGCATGTCGTTCGAGGAGAAGGGCGCCTGGCTCTACCTCGGCGCGGCCGTCGTCACCTACGTCGGGTACGTCGTCGCGCTGCTCGTGCGTGCCGGCGGGTCGGCGCTCAGCCAGGCGCCCTGGGTCTCGACGATGCTCTGGGCCATCGGCGCGTCGATCGTCCTCAGCGTCGCCGGTCAGGTGGTGCTCGGCGTCGCGCGCCCGTCCGAGGCGCACGAGAAGGACGTGCGCGACGAGGAGATCAACCGGCGCGGGGAGTTCGTCGGCGGCATGACGCTCGGCGTGGCGATGGTCGTGCCGTTCGCGCTCACGCTGCTCGAGCAGCCGCACGTCTGGGTCGCGAACGCGATGTACCTCGCGTTCACGGTCGCGGCCGTCGTCGGGAGCGTCGCCAAGCTCGTCGCCTACCGCCGGGGCTTCCGGTGATGGCGAAGCAGACGCGGGTCACCAACCGGATCCGCACGCTGCGCTTCACGCACGGCGAGATGACGCAGGCCGAGCTCGCGCGCCGGGTCGGCGTGACCCGCCAGACCGTCCTCGCGATCGAGCAGGGCCGGTACTCGCCGTCCCTCGAGGTCGCGTTCCAGATCGCGCACGTCTTCGGGGTCCCGCTCGACGACGTCTTCCAGTACCCCGACGGCGACGCGGCCGACGTGCCGGACCGACGGGTCGACTGACCCCCGGCCGCGCTGGGCGATCCACCACTCGCGCTTCCGTGGCCACCGGTCCCGCGCCGCCTCGGTTGCGTGGCGGCTCCTCGCCGTCGGCGGCGAGCTCCGTCAGCCCTGCCCTGCCCTTGCGCCGGACCACGACGCACCCTGCCCGTGGCCCTCCCCCGCCGCACCCAGAACCAGGAGTCGTCATGCCCACGACCGAGCCCGCGACGCACGCCGCCCCGCCCGCTCCCGCATCGGCAGCGCCCGCCGCCGCGCCCGCAACGCCCGCCGCCGCGTCCCCAACACCCGCCGCGCCCGCCCCGGCGTCCGACCCGGCCGCAGCCCTCGCGCCTGCCGCCGCCGCGCCGCCGTCGTCCGCGCTGCGGCACCCGCAGCCCGTCGCGCGGCTCGCCGCCCTGCTCTACCTGCTGCTCGCCGTGCTCGGCGCGTTCGCGCACCTCGGGGCCCGGGCGGCCGTGCACGTGCCCGGCGACGCGGCCGGGACGGCGGACCGGGTGCGTGCGCACGCGTCGCTCGTGCGGGTGGCCTTCGTCGCGGACCTCGTCCAGGCGACGATCCTGCTGTTCGTCGGCGTCCTGCTCTACGCGCTGCTCGGGCACGCCGCCCGGGCCGTCGGGCGCGTGATGGTCGGGCTCGTCGGGGTCGCGACGGCGATCATGTGCCTCAACCTCGTGCACCACCTCGGCGCGCTGCTCGTCGCGACCGAGCCGGCGTACGCCGCCGCGTTCGGGCCGTCGGGGGCGGACGGCGTCGTGCTCCGGCTCCTCGACCTGCACCGGAACGGGTACCTCGTCGCGCAGGTGTTCTTCGGCCTGTGGCTCGCGCCGCTCGGGTGGCTCGTGCTGCGCTCGCGGATGGTGCCGCGCGTGATCGGGGTGCTGCTGGTCGTCGGGTGCGCGGGGTACCTCGTCGACCTGCTGGTCGGGTTCCTCGCGCCGGCTGCGGCGTCGGCCGTGACGCCGTTCGCGACCGTGCCCGCCGCGGTCGCGGAGCTGAGCCTCATCGGGTGGCTGCTCGTCCGCGGAGTGCGGGTGCAGGGGCGACCCGCCGGAGCCCGGCCCCGCTGAGCGCTGCCGCCGCCGGCGACGGGCCGCTCGGGCCCGCCGCCGGCCTGCGGGATCAGCGCTGGGCGCCCGCGAGCGTGCCCGTGACCTGCCCGTCCGGGGAGGAGACGAAGCAGAGGATCTCGCGGTCCTCGTTCTCGTCCCACGAGACCTGCGTCGGGAAGAACGACGCCAGCTCGAGCACGGACTCGTCGTAGGACATGCCCACGAACGTCGCGAACTCGTCGTAGCAGAAGGAGTCGGCCGCCTCGGCGACCGCCTCGTCACCCGGGTAGTCGCCCTCGGGCAGGTCCGTGCGCGCGTACGCCTCGCTGTCGTGCGGCTCGCCACAGGGGACGGTCGGCACGGAGGAGACCTCCTCGACCTCCTCGGTGACGGTCTGGTTGAGGCAGTCGCCGACCTTCAGCGAGAAGACGTCCGCCTCGCTCGACTCGACGATCTCCCCGGACGTCTCGTCGCGGACGGCCGGCTCGGCCTCGGGCTCCAGCAGGCCGCAGCCGGTGAGGCCGACGAGCACGGCGGCGAGCAGCAGGGGGGAGGTGACGCGGGGGCTGAGGGTGCGCATCTTCTTCTTCTCGATCGAGGGTGAGCGCACCGGTGCGACGCGCCCGCGCGAGGCTAGCGAGCACGCGCGGCGACGCGCCCGGTCTTTTGGTCACGATTCGGCTCCGGGTGCGCGATCTCACCCGGCCACGCGATGCGAGGGACGCGGCGCGACACGGCCCGGGGGGGCCGGGTCGGCTCAGGCGGGTGACGGGGCCGACCCGGCTCCAGGGCTGTCTCGCGCCGGTGCGCGGCGTCAGCCTCGGGTCCTGCCGGCGTCAGCTGCAGTAGTCGCAGACGCCCGTCGCCGGCAGGACCATCGAGCACGTCGGGCACAGGACCGGGGTCGCCTCGCGCGTGGCGCTGGCCCGCGGCGTGGTGGTGCGCGGCGTGGACGTGCGCGGGGCCCGGGGGGTCTTGACCGGGGCCGCGCGGACGACGCCGGCCGGCTCGGTCACGTCGAAGCCGCGCTTGCGCAGGATCGCGACGGCGTTGGCCATGCCGCTGCTGAAGGCGTCGGGGGTCGCGAGCCGTCCGGTGGCGAACCGGTGCGCGACGCCGAGGACCGCCGTCACGTCGTAGGGGCGGCCCTCGTGGAGCAGCGCGTAACCCGGGGTCGGGGCGAACCCGTAGAGGTTCAGGAACGCGTCGCCGCCGCGCTCGTCGTACTCGGCGAGGGCCTGCAGGACGTGCTGCCGCGACACGGAGGAGAAGGTGGCCACGAACAAGGAGCCTAAGCGGGGCCCCGACCTCGCCGCACACCGCGCGACGACGCGCGGGGCGCCGGCCGGGCCTCAGGCCACGACCACGACCTTCCCCGCGACGTGCCCGCCCGCGACGTGCTCGATCGCGGCGGCCGCCTCGGCCAGCGGGTACGTCCGCTCGACGACCGGGGTCAGTGCTCCGGCGTCGACGAGCTCGGTCAGGGCGACGAGGTCGGCGGTGGTCGGGGACATGGTGAACGGCCGGATCGTCCGGCCGCCGACGAGCGACAGCGCCGCGCCGCGCGCCATGCGGGGGAGCGGGCCGAGGACGCGGCCGCCGTGGCCGCTGTTCATGAGCAGCGTCCCGCGGGGCGTGAGCAGCCGGCGCAGGCGCCGCAGCGGGACGGTCGCGACGTTGTCGAGGATCACGTCGTACCGCTCGGCGCGCTCGGTGAGGTCTTCGCGCGTGTAGTCGACCACGTGCGCCGCCCCGAGCCCGCGCACCAGCTCGACGTTGCGTGTGCTGCACACCCCCGTCACCTCGGCCCCGAGGGCCACGGCGAGCTGCACGGCGGCGTGCCCGACGCCCCCGGACGCACCGATCACGAGCACCCGCTGCCCCGGCCCGACCTGGGCGACCTGCAGCGCGCGCCGCGCGGTCAGCCCCACCATCGGGACGGCGCCCGCCTGGGCGAACGTCAGCCGCTCGGGCTTCGGGGCGAGCACGGTGTGCGGCAGCCGGGCGTACTCGGCGTACGACCCGGTCGTCTTCCCGAAGTCCCCCTCGCCGTAGACGTCGTCGCCGGGACGGAACGTCGACACGTCCGCGCCGACCGCCACGACCGTGCCCGCGACGTCCTGGCCGCGCGTCGCAGGCCTCGGACGACGCAGGCCGAGGACGACCCGCATCATCGCCGGGCGCCCGGTCGTGAGGAACACGTCCGCCGGGTTCACGCCCGCGGCGCGCACCCGCACGAGCACGTCGCCGGGCCCGAGCGCCGGCACCGGGACCTCGCGCACCGTGAGCACCTCGGACGGCGTCCCGTAGCGGTCCTGCGCGACCGCCGACATCGTGCGCGGTACCGCCTCCGTGGCCATCACTCCACCGTCCGCAGGATCTGCTCGATCGACGCCGTCCGGCTGCGGAGCTCCGCGACGTCCGCCGCGGTGCGCTGCTGGGCGTCCATCGTCTTCTCGGCGAGCTGCTCGTACCGGTCGACGAGCTGGCGCAGGTCGTTCTCCCGGGCGGCGTCGACCTTGAGCTTCCGGTTCTCGGAGACGAACGCGATCACCGCCGCCGTGAGGAGGAAGACGAACAGGACGATGCCGAGGGTCAGGACGACGTTCGGCCAGGGGTTCGGCGCCGGCAGCGCGAGGCTCAGGTGGGTCACGTGGGCTCCTTCGGGGCGGGACCCGCGGCGGGGTCCGACGGGGTGAGGGTCGACGCGGCACGGGCCAGCGTCGCGGGGGTCAGGCTGAGCGCGAAGTCGGCGACCTCGAAGAACTTCATGGCCTTGCCGTCGGCGGAGAGCTCGAGGCTCCCGACGACGAGCCCGACGGCCTCGAGGCGCTGCAGGTGCATGTGCAGCAGGGGACGGCTGATACCGATCTCGCGGGCCAGGTGGCTCACGTAGTCCCGGCCGCTGGTCGTCAGCGTGGCGAGGACGCGCAGCCGGATCGGGTTGGCGAGCGCGGACAGCACGGCGACGAGCTCGTCACCGGTGGGCGGGGGTGCTGTCATCGGGCTCCGTCATGTGTCAGACAATTCTTACGGGTGGAAGGTAGCGCGTGGGCTCGGTCGCGCACAAGAGCACGTCTCCGTGGCGACGTGCCGTGCCGGCCTGTGCCGCACGGACACCGGGGTCCCCCGGCGAGCGTGGCTGCTCATGGCTGCCGGCGACGATCGCGGTCATGGCGGCAGCTCCGGCTACGACGACCAGGTCGACGCCTACTCGTGGGACAGCAAGGTCCCGAACCACACGAAGCTGTCGGTCGGCGATCACATCGCGTGTGTGGGACACGAAGCTCTTGTGCAGGCGTGAGACGGTGGTGGGGGCGATGGCTCGTGCGGGACTCGTCGCGGCCGGTGGGGTCCTCGGCGCGCTCGGCGCCGTCGCGCGGACCGGTCAGGGCGGACCACCCCTCAGCTGGAGAGCGTGACCCTCTGCAGCTCCCCGAGAAGCACCCCACGGCCAGGACGGCGACCGTCACCTCGTGAGCCGGTCCCGCATGTCACGCGCTCGTCCGTGCGCTGCGACCGTCGTCGGCCCGTGCGCGCCCGGGTGTGCGGGTGCACAGCGGTGGATCGACCTGCGTGCGCGATCGGGAAGCCGGATGCTAGGCAGGTGCCGCACCGCGGCACCGGAGAAGGGAGACGGTGTGACCGACCCGGCAGGCAGCCCGGACGACGTGACGGCTGCGCGTGCGCTGACCGCGGACGGTGACCGGACCGCTGCCGCGCACCGGCTGCTGCGGTCGGGCCAGGCCGAGGCGTCGTTGCAGTCGCTCACCGTGCTGGCGACCCGGTTGCTGGGCGTGCGGTCGGCGGAGATCTCGTTGCTGACCGACGAGCGGGTCATCGTCGCCGCGGTGGACGCAGAGCCGGGCCCGGCGGGGACGCGCACTGCACTGGAGGGCTCGCTGTGCGCTCGGGTGGCGGCCGCTGGTGAGCGCCTCGTCGTGCATGACGCCGCCCATGACGCTCGGGTCGCCGGCGCGGCCGGGCTCGCCGCGGGGCAAGTCGGTGCCTACCTCGGGGTGCCGCTGATCAGCGACGACCGGCGTGTGGTGGGTGCGATGTGCGCGTACGACCCGCAGGTGCGCGCGTGGTCGGAGCGCGACGTGCGAACCCTGGAGCACCTCGCTGCGGCCGCGGTCGCGCAGCTGGAGGTCACCGCGCTGCGTGCCGTGTTCGCGGCCGCCGACCAGGGTGAGCTGCTGACCGCCGCCGCGCAGGCGGCCGGGATAGGCACGTTCCAGTGGGACCTGCGCACCGGGGCGTTGCGATGGGACGCGGCTCTGCTGGAGGTGTTCGGGTACGACGAGGAGTCCTTCGGCGGCACGATCCAGGCGTTCGACGCCCGGGTGCACGCCGATGACCTGGCGCCGGTCACGGCGGCGCTGAACGCGGCGATCGCCGCGTGCGGGGTGTACGAGGCGGAGTTCCGGGTGCAGCGCCCGGACGGCACGGTGCGTTGGCTGGTCGCACGCGGGCAGGCCCTGCCGGGCCCGCACGGGACGGCGCAGGAGGTCATCGGCGTCACCACTGACGTCACGGCGCTGCGCCAGGGCGAGCAGCGTGTTCGCCAGGTGCTCGAGGACATGACCGTCGCGTACTACCACCTCGACGAGGCCTGGCGGTTCACCTACGTCAACGCCGAGGCCGAGCGCGTCCTGGACAGCACACGCGACCGTCTGATCGGCGGTGTCGTGTGGGAGCTCTTCCCCGCAGCGGTGGGCTCCACGATCGAGGAGAGCTACCGCGCCGTGGTCCGGACCGGGGAGCCGGTCGTGTTCGACGCGTACTACCCCGCGCCGCTCGACGCCTGGTACGAGGTGCGGGCAGTGCCCGAGCGCGGCGGGGTCGCGGCGTACTTCACCGACATCACCGACCGCCAGCGGGCACTGGCGGTCGCCGAGCGCGCGCGTGCCCGGTCGGCTCTCCTGGCCGACGTCGCCACGAACCTCGCGGAGGTCCTCGACCCGACCCAGGCGTTGGAGGCGGTGCTCCCGCACCTGGTCCCGCAGCTGGGCGACTTCGCGATCGTCAGTCTGCTCGAGGAGGGCCACGGCCCGTGGCGGCACCGTCTGCGTGACGTCGCCGCTCTGCACGCCGACCCCCGCCTGCAGCCGGTGCTGGAGGGCTACCTGCGTGCGCGGCTCCCCGCGCTGACCGAGACGTCCCCGGTCGCGCGCGCCCTGACCGGCGGCCGCCCCGTCAGGCTGACGGGCTCTCCTGCGCACGTCGGCATCGTCGACGCCGGACCCGCGCGGGAGCTCCTCGATCGTCTCGCGCCGCACGCGAGCCTGGCCCTGCCGCTACGAGGGCGGGGGCGCACCCGGGGGCTGCTCACGCTCTACCGCGGAGCAGGACGGGGGCCCTTCACCGACGGTGAGCTCATCACCATGCGGGAGGTCGTCGCCCAGGTCGGCCTGGCACTGGACAACGCGCACCTGCACGCCACCCGCCGGCACCTGGCCGAGGAGCTGCAGCGCAGCCTCCTGACCGCGCTGCCGGAGCCCGACCACCTGCACCTGGTCGCCCGGTACGCGCCGGCCGCGACCGGCGCGCAGATCGGCGGTGACTGGTACGACGCGTTCGTCGTCCGCGACGGCAGCACCTGCCTGGTCATCGGCGACGTCGTGGGGCACGACCTGCGGGCCGCCGTGACCATGGCCCAGGTCCGCAACGTCCTGCGCGGCGGCGCCCACGCCGTCGTCCAGCCGCCGGCGCACATCCTGTCCTCCCTCGACTGGGCCATGCACGACCTCGCCGTCGGATCGTTCAGCACCGCGATCCTGGCCAAGATCGAGCAGACGCCCGAGCAGGCCGAGGCGGGCCTACGGATGCTGCGCTGGTCCAACGCCGGGCACCTGCCCCCCGTGCTGCTGCACCCCGACGGGCGCGCCGAGCTGCTCGAACGCCCCGCCGACCTCCTGCTCGGGATCCGCGCCCACACCCGACGGCACGACCACACCCACGAGCTTCCGCCGGAGTCGACCGTCCTGCTCTACACCGACGGGCTCGTCGAGCGCCGCGGCGAACCCCTGAGACGCGGGCTGGAGCGACTGCGTCAGCACGTCGAGACGCTCGCCGACCTGCCGCTCGAGGACCTGTGCGACCGCCTGGTCCAGGACCTCGCAGCCCACACCGAGGACGACGTCGCACTCCTCGCGGTCCGGGCCCACCGCGAGGACCGACCTCGCCCCGCCTCGGCCGGCCCTCGACGCACGCCCCGCGAGGCCGCGCAGCAGGAGGGGCCATGAGCCGTCGCCGCGCTTCACGGGCAGGAACGGCGCGTGGCTGACCGACGCACGGCCCGCGACCACGCCATGCCCGCACGCCTGCCGACGGGCACCTACCGTGCGCTCCGAGGATGGGTGCTCGACAGCCCCGCGGAGCTCACCTCGCTCCGGCACGGCGTCGTGGACGCCGTCACCGGCCACGCCGGCTCGGCGCCTGTCTCGGCCCGGCTCTGCGACGCGATCGCGCTGGTGGTCTCCGAGCTCGCGACCAACGCCCTGCGGCACGCCGGCCCGCCCGCCGTCGTCGAGCTGCGTACCGACGCGACGTCCTACCTGCTCGACGTCGCCGACAGCGCCGTGAACGCCGGTCCTGTTCTCGCGGGGATCAGGCGGGCGGGCGAGGGTGGCTTCGGCCTGCAGATCGCCCACCAGCTCGCCCAGGAGGTCGGCTGGTACGCCGGGGCGACCACCAAGCACGTGTGGGCGCGGTTCCCGGCCGCCTGAACTAGGCGTTCTCGTCGACGGGGAGCTTGCCGCGTCGTTGCTCGCGCAGGCCCGCGAGGATGACGACGATCATGGCGACGCCGATCGCCGTCACCGAGACGGCGGGGATCAGCTCGTCCACGTACCCGACAGCGAGGACGACCGGGACCGCCGCGGCGGGCCAGGGCCACACGGCGCGCCACCCGTGGTCGCCGGAGATCATCACCGCGGTGCCGACGAGGAACAGCGCCGCACCCCCGCACAGCGCCCACCGCCCGCCCGGGCTGAGCTCACCGGCGGGGTGGACGATGTACTGCTCGATCCCGACCCCCACGGCCGCCAGACCCAGGGTCAGCGGCAGGTGGCCGTAGGCGTACCGGTCGGCGCTGGGCGTGCGCTGCGGTCGGTCGCTGGAGGTCAGCCGCTCCTTGCCGGCCGCCGCCCCGAGGTCGAAGTAGTTCCACCACAGGGCCGCCGCCACGGTGAACCCGACCGCGGCGACGAACACGGAGGTGGGGTTCCAGTGGGTGTCGTGCATGCCGACCACGACCGAGGCGATCGACTCGCCCAGGACCAGGATGACGAACAGCCCGAACCGCTCGGGCAGGTGCTCGACGTGCAGGGGGGCGTTGTCTCCCTTGCGGGTGGCGATCAGCGGTGCGGTCGCCTCCAGCGCGACGCCCAGGCCCCACAGCCAGAACTTCGCCGGGCCGGGCACGAACAGCGACGCCGCCCACAACGCCGCCCCGACCGTCGTGCCGGCCAGGTAGATCGTGATCGTCGTGCGCGCCTCGTGGACGTGTCGCCACGCCCGGGCGTACAGCGCGAGCAGGAGCACCCGGGTGATGAGGTAGCCGACGGTGAAGGCCGTGGTCTCGGCGCCGGTGGGGTCGCTCGCCGCTGCGGCCATGATCGCCACACCGAACGCGCCGGCGAGCTTCGCCAGCCGGTACAGGACGTCGTCGGTGTCGAACCGGTTGGCGTACAGGGTGATGGTGACCCACGACCACCACGTGATGGTGAACATCGCGGCGAACACCGCCGCTCCGTGCCACGTGAGGTCGAGCGCGAACGCGCCGGCGATCTCAGCGACCACCAAGACGTACGCAAGGTCGAGGAACAGCTCCAGCCGGGATGCCGAGCGGTCCTCGCCGGTGCGCAGCTGGGGTGGGCGGATGAGCCGGGTCGACTGCTCGCTGTCGTTCGTCATACGGGCTCCTGACGGCTGGGCTGTGCGGTCGCTGGTGGTGCTCGTGCCGGTGCACGAGGCGGAGGAACGTGGTCCAGGCGCTCGCACCCGGGGGACGCATCGACCGCCGCTCACAGGAGCCGGGTCGAGCCACGAGCTGGTCGGCACGAGCGTGACGGCGCGGGTGCGCACGACGCGTTCGGTCCGGATGGGGTGCGCACGCCCTCCGAGGGGCGGGCTCGTCGACGACGCCCGACCTTCCTTCGGATCCCCTCCAGGATGCGATCGACCCGAGCAGCCCGCATCCGCAGCACCGCGCGGACCCGACCGGGGCCGGTGCCTCGGCACGACGAAGGGCCCGTGACCTGCATGTCTGCAGGTCACGGGCCCATCGACCGGCGGAGGATGGGGGATTCGAACCCCCGAGGGCTTTCACCCAACACGCTTTCCAAGCGTGCGCCATAGGCCACTAGGCGAATCCTCCCGGCCGCACGAGGATACCGGAGGTCGCGCCCGCTGCCGAACGGCTCACCCGCCGGCCGCGTCGGCCGCCCCGGCGCTGCCTCGCCGCCGGGGCCGCGCGCGCACGTGCATCCGCTCGCCCTGCCGGCCGAACAGCGACAGGAACTCGACGGGCTCCCCGACGACGGCGGGCCCGAACCAGTGCGGCGTGCGGGTGTCGAACTCGGCCACCTCGCCGGGCTCGAGGACGATGTCGTGCTCGCCGAGGACGACGCGCAGCCGCCCGTGGAGCACGTACATCCACTCGTACCCCTCGTGGACCTTGGGCTCGGGCTCGGGGAGCGTGTCCTGCGGGGCGATGCGGTGCTGGAACGCGCGGGGTCCGCTGGCCTGGCGGCTCAGGGGGACGGTCGTCAGGTAGCCGTGGGTGGTCGGGCGGCCGTGCACGCGGGGATCGCCGGTGGGTGGGGCGCCGACGAGGTCGTCGAGGGCGACGTTGTGGGCCTTGGCGAGCGGGAGCAGCAGCTCGAGGGTCGGGCGGCGCTGGCCGGACTCGAGCCGCGAGAGCGTGCTGAGCGAGATCCCGGTGGCCGTGGCGAGCTGGGTGAGCGTCACGCCGCGGCGCAGCCGCTGGGCGCGGAGCCGGGGGCCGACACCGGTGAGCACCTGGTCGAGGTCGTCCGTCATGCCGACATCTTGCTGTTCCGGCAAGGAGTGTTGTCAAACGGGAGCGTCCGCGCGACAGTCGACCCATGAACACGAGAACGAGTCCCAGCAAGGAGTCGGGCGCCCTGCTCGACGCGGTCGTCGTCGGCGGCGGAGCGGCCGGGCTGAGCACCGCCGTGACCCTCGGCCGCGCGCACCGCTCGGTCGTCGTCGTCGACGCCGGCCACCCGCGCAACGCCCCCGCGACGCACATGCACAACTTCCTCTCGCGCGACGGCATGAACCCCGCCGAGCTCCTCGAGATCGGGCGCGACGAGGTCGCCCGTTACGGCGGCACGGTCCTGAACGGGCTCGCCGTGAACGCGGAGCGGCACGACGACGGCACCTTCACCGTGACGCTCGACGACGGCCGCACCCTCCGCTCGCGCCAGCTCGTCGTCGCCACCGGCCTGACCGACCGGCTGCCCGACGTGCCCGGCGTCGCCGAGCGCTGGGGCCGCGACGTCCTGCACTGCCCCTACTGCCACGGGTGGGAGGTCAGCGGACGGGCGATCGGCATCCTCGGGCGCGGTGCCTTCTCCGCGCACCAGGCGCTGCTCTGGCGGCAGTGGAGCGACGACGTGACGCTCTTCCTCGACGAGACCCCCGAGCTCGCCGACTCGGCGTGGGAGGAGCTCGCGGCGCGCGGTGTGCGCGTGGTCGAGGGTGCGGTCGAGCGGCTCGAGGTGGCCGACGACCGGCTCACCGGCGTGCGGCTCGCGGGCGGCAGGGTGCTGCCGGTCGACGCGCTCGTCGTCCCCTCCCGGATGCACGCCAACGCCGAGCTCCTCGCGGGCCTCGGGGTCGCGACCGAGGACGTCGAGATGCAGGGGTCGGTCGTCGGCTCGCGAGTCCCGACCGGGCCGATGGGCGCGACGGACGTCCCCGGGCTGTGGGTCGCCGGCAACACCGCCGACGTCGCAGCGCAGGTGATCGTCGCGGCGGCCGACGGCGTGCGCACCGGCGCGGCCGTGAACTTCGCACTCGTCGCGGCCGACACGCAGGCCGCGGTCGCCCGGCGCCGCGAGCCGTTCTCCGCGCAGGACGAGCGCGAGCTCGACGACCTTCGGACCGGCTCGGGTCTCCGTGGGCTGGGGGTGGCCTGATGACGACGCAGCACCCCGCCGGCGACCACGACGCGGCGCACCACCACCGCACGCACGCGGTGCCCGACGACGCGGCCGAGGCTCCCGAGACCTCAGCCCCCGCGCCGCACGGTCACGCCCACACCCACGCCGGCCCCGACGACGACGTCCCCGTCTTCGACGCGGAGTTCTGGGAGAACCGCTACGCCTCGATGCCGCGCGTCTGGAGCCGCCGCCCCAACGCGCACCTCGTCACCGACACCGCCGCGCTGCCGCCGGGCCGCGCGCTGGACGTCGGCTGCGGCGAAGGGGCCGACGCCCTGTGGCTCGCCGAGCGCGGCTGGCAGGTGCTCGCCGTCGACCTCTCGCCGACGGCCCTCGCCCGTGCCGCCGAGCACGCCGCCGAGCGCGGGCCGGAGGTCGCCGGACGCATCGTCTGGCAGGAGGCGGACCTCACGGCGTGGACGCCGCCCGCCGGCGACTTCGACCTCGTGACCGCGCACTTCGTGCACCTGCCTGCCGGCACGCGCGAGGGCGTGCTCGCCGCGCTCGCGGCGGCGGTGGCGCCGGGCGGCACGCTGCTCTACGTCGGGCACGACGTGTCGGACCTGCAGACGACGATCGGCCGACCGAACGTGCCGCACATGTTCTGGGCGGCGGAGGACGTCGCGGCGGCGCTCGACCCGGCGGCGTGGGAGGTCGAGGTCGCCGAGGCCCGCCCGCGCGACGCCACCGACGCCGAGGGCCGGACGGTCCGCATCCACGACGCGGTCACCCGGGCACGCCGCCGGTGACCCCGAGGCCCCGACCGGAGCCGGACCGGCACCGGTCGGCGGTCACGGATCCGTCGTCGTGAGGGCCCGCACGCCGTGACGGACGTGGCGAGCGACGGACCGCCGCCCGGACCCCCTTCCCGGCCGCCCGCGTGAGGGTTCCGTGCGCGCGGCGCGCGGGTCCTGGTCAGTCCCCGCGGCGCCCGGACGCCGCTGGCTAGCGTCCGGGCATGCCCTCGCCCGCGACGCCCGACCGACGACGGCTCTCCCTGGCCTGGCGGCTCGGCGCGCTCGCGGTCGTGGCGCTGCTCCTGACCGCGGCCGTCGCCGCGGGCCGCCGCCCGCCCGCGACCGTCGCCGACCCCGTCGCGCAGGCGCTGGCCGAGCTGCGGGAGGTGCCCGGCGTCGCGCACGCGGGCGTGCGGCTGACCCGCCCCGATGACAAGCCGCGGTACGACGCGCTCCCGCCCGACGGCCTCGACGACGACCACGACGAGGCGCGGCGCGAGCCGGGCGCGTGGCTCGCGACGGTCAGCGTCGAGCCGCGCAGCGCCCTGACCGTGTCCGACACCGTCGAGGTCGCCGAGCGCGTCGACGCCGTCATGGCGGGCGTCGCGGCCCGCGTCGCGGCGGTCGACCTCGCGTGGGAGGTGTGGCTGCACGACGACGCCGACCTCCGTGCGACCGAGGTCCGGCTCACGGGGGTCGACGACGTCGGGGAGGCGGTGCGCGGGGCCCGTGCGCTCGCGGACCGCGACGGCGTGCGGCGTGTGCGCGTCGACCGCGGGCGCGCTGACGTCGTGGTGGTCCGCCTGGCGCGCGCCCCCGGGCTCCCGTCGGCGGCGGCCCGCCACGGGCTCGAGCTCGCGAGCGTCGTGACCGTCGACGGGCGGGGCGACGTGCGGGTCGGCTCCCCGCAGCAGGCGCTCGCGGACCCGTTCGTCGAGCTCGCCGCCGCGGTGGAGCTCGTCCCGTCGGTCACGCGCGTCGCGCTGTCCGACCTGGGCGAGACCTCCGGGGCGTACCTGTCCGTCGAGGTCGCGGACGACGCGGCGACCGACCGGGTCGACCGGTGGCTCCGGGCGCCGAGCCGAGCGCCGGCCTCGGGCCGCACCGTGTCCTACGAGCTGCACGCGCCCGGGCGCACGTCCACCGGGTACATGGGCGGCGTCGAGCCCGAGCTGCCCGAGCCGGTCCCGGTCGAGCCGTCGGTGCCGGCCACACCCGACGACGCGCTGCCCGACGACGCGATCCCCGACGACGCGCGCGCCGGAGCGTCGGCCGGGCCGGACGCTCCGTCGTATGCCGACGACCCCACCGCACCCGCGTGCACCGGCGCCGACCTCGGCGTGCGGATCGGCGGGTCCGACGCCGCGCTCGGGTCGCGCTTCCTGCAGCTCGTCGCGACGAACGTCTCCGGACGGCCGTGCGCCGTCGAGGGGGCTCCCGCGCTCGGCTTCCGCGGCCGGTCCGGCGCGCTGCTCGCGGGCGTGACGACCCCGCCGCGCGACGACGAGGTCGCCGCGACCCGGCGCGTCGTGGTGCCGTCCGGCGCGGAGGTCCGATCCACCATGAGGTGGGGCGCCTCGTCGGTGGGGGAGCACAGCGACCCGGCGACCGCCGTGCTCGTGACGCCGGCTCCGGGGGCGCCCGTCGTCGAGCTGCCGGTCGCCGGCGAGGCCGGGATCACGAGCTACCTCGACCTCCTGGACGGTGCCGTGGTCGACGTGCAGCCCTGGGGCATCGGCGCGGGGGGCTGACCGCCGCCGACCGGCGTCGGGCTCCCGGGCCGGGCTGCCGGCCCGCACGGCTCGGCCTGTCGGCCGCGGACCTCACCCCGGGGTGTGCCAGCGGTGCACCGTGCCGTCCGCGAGCGCGAGCAGCCCACGCGTCCCGCGCAGGGTCGCGACCCACTCCACGGCCGCGGTGCCGCGGGCCACGGCGGCACGGGCCCAGACGTCGGACCAGACGAGCGACGGCCCCACGACGGTCGCGGCCAGCACGGTGGGCTCCGGGATCCCGGACCGCAGGTCGACGGCGGGGGCGACGTCCGGCGCCACCGCGGTCGCGACGCCGCCTGCGGCCACGGGCAGGGTCGCGAGCACGAGCCGCCGGTCGCGCGGGTGCTCGATCTCGACGTGCCACGGCTCGCGCTCCACCGGTCGGTGGGCGGTCCCCTCCCTGGCGTCGGCGTCGGCGGCGGCACCGGCGTCGAGGCGGTCCGGGGCGCCGGTGGCGTGGTCGTTCCCGGAGCGGGCACGGGCTACGGCGTCGAGCCCGGGGCGGGCGGCAGCGACGGCGGTCGTCGTCGTCGTCGTCGTCGTTGTCGTTGTCGTTGTCGTTGTCAGAGCGTCGGGTGCGGTCACGCCCCCGAGCGCCGCAGCGGCCGTCGCCGCGGGACCCGCGGCGAGCCCGGGCTGCGGACCGCGGAGCAGGAGGTCACCCCCGGCCTCGACCGCGAACGCGAGACCCGGGGCGCCCGCGAGGTGCCGCGCGGCACGCTCGAGGGCCCACGTGGTCACGAGCCCGCCGGGGGCGAAGACGCCCTCGGTGCCCCCGTCGCCGGCCCACGCGTCGACCGCGCCGTCGGTGCGCACGTGCGCCGCGACGCACAGCTCGTGGAGCTCGCGCAGCACCGGGTGCGCGTCGGCCAGCGCGAGGTCGCCCTGCGCGAGCCGCGTCAGCTGCGACCCCGGACGGTCGGTGCCGACGAGGCGCTCGACGGCCGAGAGCTCCGCGAACATCGAGCGCACGGCGCCGTCCGCGTCGGGTCCGTGCGCGGCGGGCCCGCGCGCGTGCACCGAGACGGTGACCCCCAGCACGCGGCGCACCCAGTCGCGCCGCTCGGCGTCGTCACCGGCGGTGCGACGCGTGCCGAGCGCGCCGTCGAGGACGGGGTGACGCGGGACGTCGGCGACGTCGGGGGAGCCTGCGGGCCCGGTCGTCCCCGCCGGCGCGACGGAGAGGACGGTGCCCGGACGACCGCCGCGGCCGTCCTCCCGCGGCGCCGAGCGGCCCGGTGCGGCGACGAGCGTCAGGCGCGCTCGACCGAGGGTCGCAGGGGCGCGGGAAGCGGTGCGGCTCGTCGTCGTCGTCATCCCCCGACGTTTCCCGGACATCCTGGGACGAGCCTGGCGCGAACCTGGGAGGAACCTGGGGATCGGGTGGTCGGGGGACTGCGTTAGGCTTGTCGTCGACCCCTCGTGCGGCGTCATCTCGCTGAACCCCCCCAGGGCCGGAAGGCAGCAAGGGCAGGTGAGCTCTGGCGGGTGTGCGGGGGGTCCTTGCATGCCCGACGCCGTCCGCGCCCGGGCGTGGCCTGCCGCCGCGCGTGCGCCGCTGCCTCGCGACCCCGGACCGCCGCCACCCCGGCGTGCGTCCCCGGACCTGCACCGTGTCCCGCGTATCAGGCAGCCCGCCCCTGGCTCTCCTTCTCTGCGCGACCGGGCGCGCGTGCGCGACGAGGCGCCGCCGCAGCACCGGTCGCCCGGCCCGAGGGGTTGAGGACATGCCGGTTCGCCCGTCCTACGTCGAGCTCCGCATCCACGGGGTGTCCGGGACGACGCCCGAGGACATGCTCGGGACGACGCAGGTGGAGGATGTCGCGGGCGACGAGCTCGTGCGCTTCGTGCGCGCCGCCGAGCCGTCCGCGCGGGAGCTGCCCGGTGACGGGGTGCTCGAGGCGGTGAGCTGGGGGCGGCTCACGTCCGGGCTCGCCGCGCAGGCCGCGTGGGTCGTCATGCTGCCCTTCGCGCTCGTCAACCTCGCGATGTGGACGAGCCGGTCGTTCACGGAGACCGGATCCCGACCCCGGGCCGCCCGGGCGCGCGCCGCCGCCTCGCGCGGGTGCGTGCGCCTGCTCGGGCTCACGATCACCGTCGTCGTGACGCTCGCAGCCGCACTCCTCGCGATGGACCTCGTCGGCTGGCAGTGCGGGCGGGTCGCGTGCGCCGTCGTGAGCGACCGGCTGGCGTTCGCCGAGGGGTGGTCGCGCGGGGCCCGCGTCGCCGCCGCCTCCGCCGTGCCCGTCGTCGTCCTCGCGGCGATCGCGTGGCTCTCGCACCGGGTGAGCCTGCGCTACGAGGCGGCCTCGCCGTCCGACGTCGCCGCACCGCGCGCCGCAGGCCCGGCGTCCGGCACGAGCGCGGGGGCCGGTCCGCATGCGGGCGCGGGCACCACGTCCGGCGACGGCGCGACCTCCGCCACCGGCACGGTCACGGCTCCTGATCGTGGGACGGCCGCCGCGCTCTCGGGCGGTGCGACGGCCGGGACGAACGCGCACCCGCACCCCACCACCCCGCTCGTCGAGCAGCAGCCCACCCTCTTCTCGCCCCTCATGTGGCACGCCGAGCCGATGGTGCAGCGCCTGCGGTGCGTGCACCTGAGCGTCGGGTGGGCGTCGGTCGGGGTGCTGCTCGTGTGGGCGGTCCGCGACCAGGTCGGCGCCGCGGTGCTGCACGGCGGCGCGGACTCGGCGCTGTGGTGGGCGGCGACCGTCTGCCTCGTGCTGGTCATCGTCGCGGGCGGCCTGCTCGTCGCGCTCCCGACGCGGTGGGTGGCCTGGACCGAGCGGCCGCTCCGGCGCCAGGGTTCCGTCGCGACCGCGCTCCAGGTGCTCGCGCTCGCCGGGGTCGGGCTCGCGGCGGCGTCGTTCGCGCGGACCGTCGACGGGCTCGCGGAGGACGTGACCGGGCCGATCCCGGGGCTCGGGGGCGTGCTCGCCGTCGTCGTGTGGGTGCAGGTGGGGGTGCTGCTGGTGCTCGGCGGCGTGCAGCTGAGCTGGTCGCGGATCGAGCACGCGGTCGACCGCGCGGCCGTCTGGCTGCTCGACCGCGTCGTCCCGCGGCGGGTGCGGCGGCTGCTCACGACCCGGGCGGCCCTGCGGCACCCGGTCCGTACCGCGCGTGCGCTGCGGGGCCTGCGCGACCGGGCGCGCACCCGCTCCGCCGACCGCGCCGAGCCGCAGCCGGACCGCGCCGAGGCGCAGCCCGACCGCGCCGACGGGCACCCGGCCGGTGGCGACTCGCAGCCGGACCGCGCCGACGCGCGCCCCGGCCGCCCGCGCCGCACGCTCACCGCGCGCCTGCGCCACGGCGTCGTGCGGCGCCGGGCCCGCGCGCAGCGGCGTGCCGAGCGCCGGGCCGCACCGGTGGCCCCACGACCCGAGTCGCAGCTGCCCGCGTTCCTCGGGCTCGCGCCGTGGGTCGTCGCGGCGAGCGGCGTCCTGCTCGCGTACGTCTACACGGCCGGGGTCACGCTGCGGGTCGGCGCGCTGCTGACCCCGACCGACCCCGACGAGGGTGCGCTCGCGGTCCCGGCGCTCCTGACGTGGGCGTCGGGCGGGTTCGCGGTCGTCGTGGCGCTCGCCGTGCTCGCGGGCGCCGTCGCGTTCCTGCTCGTCTCGCGCGTCCCCGCGCGGGACGTCGTCGGCGTCGTCGAGACGTTCGTCCACCACCACGCCCTCCCGTCAGCCGAGCGGCCGGCCGCCCACCGGGCGTGGCGCGACGACTTCCGGATCCGGCGCATCGTGCGCGCCCGGCGGCTGCAGCGGCTCGTGCAGGCCCGGTGGATCCTCGACGGGCTCGGGTGCGCGGGCGTCCTCGGCGTGCTCATCGCCGTCGCGGCTCTCACGTCGAGCATCGAGCCGCTCGCGAGCCTCATGCGCGGGCGGCCTGCGCCCGGAGCGGTGCCCGAGGTCACGGTCGCCCCCGACGCCGCGGCCACGGACCTCACCTGGCCCGTCACGGTCGGCCACGGGCTCAGCGCGGCCGGCTCGTGGGCGCTGACCGCGCTGGCCGTGAGCGTCATCGGGCTCGTGGTCGCGGGGTGGCGCTCGCCCGTCGTGCGCCGGCGGGTGGGGGTCGCGTGGGACGTGCTGTCCTTCTGGCCGCGCGGCGGGCACCCGTTCGCGCCGCCGAGCTACACCGAGCGCGCCGTCCCGCAGATCGTCGCGCGCACCCGGTTCCTCGCCCGCGAGCCCGCGCACCGTCCTCGCGTGCTGCTCTCGGGCCACTCCCAGGGATCGGTCCTCGCGGCGGCGGTCGTCGCGCAGCTGCGGACGCTCGACGCCGCCGAGGGGTCCGCCGTCGGTGACGGCACGCTCGCCCGCGTGGCGCTCCTCACGCACGGCAGCCCGCTCGGGCGCCTCTACCAGCCGCTGTTCCCGCAGTACTTCGGCGGTGCCGAGCTCGTCCGGACCACCGCGCAGCCGGACGACGACGCGGGCGGCCGGTCCGCGCGGCACGAGGTCGGCGGACCGGAGCAGCTCCGCGCGCTCGACGCCGCGCTCGGCGGGCGCTGGCTCAACCTGTGGCGCGACACCGACCCGATCGGCTCGAGCCTCGCCTCGGCGCTGAAGGGCCACGACATCGAGTGCCGGGACCCGCTCGACTACCTCCTCGACGAGGAGCGCGCGGCGTACCCGACGGTGCACGGGCACAGCGACTACCCGGGCGCGCGCGAGTACGGCCGGGCGCGCGAGCACCTCGTGGGGGTACGGGCGTCGCTCGCGGACCTCGACGGGTGCACGCGCTGCGTGCGGAGGACCGGGCGGACGACGACGAGTGCGGGCGACCCGGTCGTGGAGCCGTTCCCGGTGCCCGCGCCCTGAGGCCGTCGGCTCGTGCTCGGCGCGCGTCCGGCGCCGTCCCTCGGGCCCGACCAGGGCCGTCACCGCCGGAGCGGCGGTGCGCCCGGCCGTGCACCCTCCGGGGTGCTGCTCGGGCGCTCCCCGGTGTCAGCGGCGGCGTCTAAGGTTCGTCTGTGACGACTGCGCTGTACCGCCGATACCGGCCCGAGACGTTCGCGGAGGTCGTCGGGCAGGACCACGTCACGGCCCCGCTCCGGCAGGCGCTGCGCAGCGGCCAGGTCAACCACGCGTACCTGTTCTCCGGGCCGCGCGGGTGCGGCAAGACGACGTCCGCGCGCATCCTCGCGCGCTGCCTGAACTGCGCCGAGGGCCCGACGGACACCCCGTGCGGCGTGTGCGAGTCGTGCGTCGAGCTCGCGCGCGGCGGCCCGGGCAGCCTCGACGTCGTCGAGATCGACGCGGCGAGCCACGGCGGCGTCGACGACGCCCGTGACCTGCGCGAGCGCGCGACGTTCGCCCCCGCACGCGACCGGTACAAGATCTTCATCCTCGACGAGGCCCACATGGTCTCGCCGCAGGGCTTCAACGCGCTGCTGAAGATCGTCGAGGAGCCCCCGCCGCACATCAAGTTCATCTTCGCGACGACCGAGCCGGACAAGGTCATCGGCACCATCCGCTCGCGCACGCACCACTACCCGTTCCGGCTCATCCCGCCGGACGTGCTCGTGACGTACCTCGAGCAGCTCTGCGCGACCGAGGGCGTCACGGTCGGCGCGGGCGTGCTCCCGCTGGTCGTGCGCGCGGGCGCCGGGTCGGCGCGCGACACGCTCTCGGTGCTCGACCAGCTGGTCGCCGGGTCCGGCCCGGGCGGGATCGACTACGAGGGCGCCGTCGCGCTGCTCGGCTACACGCACGCGTCCCTGCTCGACGACCTGGTCGACGCCATCGCCGCGCGTGACGGCGCGAGCGCGTTCCGCGTCGTCGAGCGCGTGATCTCGACCGGGCACGAGCCCCGTCGCTTCGTCGAGGACCTCCTCGAGCGGCTGCGCGACCTCATCGTCATCGCGGCGTCGGGCGAGGCCGCGGGAGCCGCGCTGCGCGACCTCCCCGCCGACCAGCTCACCCGCATGCGCGCCCAGGCGGCGCACCTCGGCGGTTCCGAGCTCTCGCGCTCCGCGGACCTCGCGAACGCGGCGCTGAGCGAGATGACCGGCGCGACGTCGCCGCGCCTGCACCTCGAGCTGCTCATCGCACGCCTGCTGCTCCCGGCGGTCGACGACTCGCTGTCCGGCCTCGGTGCGCGGCTCGACCGGCTCGAGCGCGGGCTGCCGGCCGGTGCCGGGTCCGGCGCGACGTCTCCCGTGCCACCTGCGCCCAGGACCGCGGTCGCCACGCCGGCGGTCGCGCCGACCCCGGCTCCCCTCGCGCCGGCCGCTCCCGCGGTGCCGCCGGCGAAGGCGCCCCCGGCCCTCGCCGCGTCGGTCCCGCCGACCGACGCCGAGCCGCCGCAGCCCGCGCGCGCGGCCGAGTCGGCCGTGCCGGCTCCGGAGCCCGCCGACGCCGTCGATCCCGCGGCCCCCGGCCCGCCCGCGGCCGGCCCGGCACCGGTGTCTCCGGCCGCAGCCGCACCCGCGTCCGCCTCGACCCCGGACCGCGCTGCCCCGGACAGCCCTGCCCCGGAGCCCCCCGCCTCGGACCGCCCCGCCCCGGAGCGCCCGGCCGTCGCTCCGGCTGCACCGACCCCCGCCTGGGGCGCCGGCGCGGCGGTCGAGGTCCCCGCGGTCGCCGCGCCGGCACCTGCGGCGGCCGGCGCCGGGCAGGACACGGAGATGCTGCGTCGCCGGTGGCCCGAGGTGCTCGACACCCTGAACCGCCTCAAGAAGGCGACCTGGGTGCTCGTGAGCCAGAACGCGCAGGTCGCCGACCTCGACGCCTCGATGCTGCGCCTCGCGTTCACCGCGCCAGGCATCGCGACGGCGTTCCGCGGCGGCCAGCACGCCGAGATGGTGCAGCGCGCGGTCCGCGAGACGCTCGGCTTCGACGTGCGCGTCGAGCCGGTGCTGCACGAGCCCGGCGCGACGGGCGGAGCCGGGCCGGCCCCAGCCCCGGCCGGCGCCGGGGCGGGCGGTGCACCGGGCTCCGCACGCCCGGGCGGCAGCGGACCCACGATGTCCGCCGCCGAGGCCGCGGCGTCGTGGGACACCCCCGCGCGTCCGCCGGTCCCGCCTGCCCCAGCCCCTGCCGCCGGCGCCCGACGTCCCGGCGCGGGAGGTCCCGCGGCGCCCGGGGCGTACGACGACGACCCGGGTGCCTCCGAGCCGCCGCACGACCTCGCCGACGGCGACCCCTACGCGGGCATCCCGATCCCGCCGGCCGACGACCCGTACGACGACGCGCCCCCGGCGCGCCCGAGCGGCTCGGCCACAGGCCCGCGCGCGGCCGGCGGAGGCCATACCCCTGCGGGTGGCGCCGCCGGCGGCGGACCCGCCGAGCCCCCCGTCACGGCCCGGGTCGCCGCCGAGCGCGCGTACGCCGCGAGCCGGGGTGCGACGCGGAGCGCGCCCGTCGAGGACTTCCCGTCGCCCGACGACCCGGACCTCGCGACGTCGGGCCTCACCGGTGCGCCGCTCGTCGCCCAGCTCCTCGGCGGCACCATCATCGACGAGCAGACCGACGACCCGATGGGCTGAGTGCCCGGGAACGACGCTCGGGCCGGGGCACTCCCACGTCTGGACGTGCGTCCGCACAGCGGGTGACCCACTGCGCCGTCGGCACGCACAGCGCGTGGCACTCGGCGACGGGCTTGCCGAGGAGGTCGACGAGCGCCGCGTGCAGCGTGGGGGTCGGTGACCCCGCCGGACGTCAGCAGCAGCTTCACGGTGCCTCGCGGCTTCCGGGGGAGCGGCCGCCGCGGTGGACCGCGGTGGGCGCGGGAACTCATCGACGTCCGGCGGGCTGCCCGGCGGGCGGTCGTCGGCGCGCTCCCGGTCCGCGGGGTCCCCGGGCACGTAGGGTGGGTGTGTGTACGAGGGTGCGGTCCAGGACCTGATCGACGAGCTCGGGCGGCTGCCCGGCGTCGGTCCCAAGAGCGCGCAGCGGATCGCGTTCCACGTGCTCGCCGCGGACCCCGCGGACGTGCGGCGGCTGGTCGACGCGCTGACCGAGGTCAAGGCGCGTGTCCGGTTCTGCGAGGTCTGCGGGAACGTGTCGCAGGAGCCGCAGTGCCGCGTCTGCCGCGACCCGCGCCGCTCGCCGACCACGATCTGCGTCGTCGAGGAGCCCAAGGACGTCGTCGCGATCGAGCGCACGCGCGAGTTCCGCGGCAAGTACCACGTGCTCGGCGGCGCGATCAACCCGATCGCAGGCATCGGGCCGGACGACCTGCGGATCAAGGACCTGCTCACGCGCCTGCAGGACGGCACGGTCACCGAGGTGATCCTCGCGATGGACCCGAACGTCGAGGGCGAGGCGACCGCCACGTACCTCGCACGGATGCTCGTGCCGATGGGCCTCACGGTGAGCCGGCTCGCGTCTGGCCTGCCCGTGGGCGGGGACCTCGAGTACGCGGACGAGGTGACCCTCGGCCGGGCGTTCGAGGGCCGACGACGGATCAGCGCGTAGGGGAGTGGCGACGATGGCGGACGAGACGACGCAGGGCCCGACGGACGGCGGCGCGGTCGCCGGGGCGGACCTGCCCGGCGTGGACATGAGCGGCGAGCCCGGGCGTGCGGCGGTGACCCCGCCCGCGGTCGACGAGGACCTCGCGGACCTGCTGGGCGTCGCGCAGTCCGTCGCCGAGGAGTCCCGGAGCTTCCTGACGACGATCACCGAGGTCGGCGCCGGCACGAACCCCGAGGCCGCGATCCCGCTGCTGCTGCTCGCGGTGTCGGACGTGCTCGCGGTCGGGGCCCGGCTCGGCGCGATCGTCGACGTCGTGCCGCCGGACCGCTACGAGCCGGACATCGGGCCCGACCCGGACGTCGACCCGCTGCGCGTCGCGCTCGCGAACGTGCTCGAGGGCATCGACGAGTACGCCGAGGTCGTCGACCCGGTGCTGGGCGCCGAGCTCACGGGCTCGACGCTGTCGGGCGAGCTCGTCGCGATCGCGGGCGCGCTGGTCCAGGGCCTGCGCCACCACGAGCAGGGCCAGGAGCTCGAGGCGCTGTGGTGGTGGCAGTTCTCGTACCTGTCGAGCTGGGGCGAGCGCGCGTCGAGCGTGCTGCGCGTGCTGCAGGTCGTGCTCGGGCACCTGCGGCTCGACGTCGAGGACGACGTGGCGGCCGAGGCGGAGTACGACGCGCTGCAGCCCTGACGTCCGCGGGCGGGGACCTGCGGCTCGCGGGAGGGAGCCGGGGGACGACGGCGGCCCGACGAGCCCCGCAACCGTCGGCACCCGCACCTCGCCGTCGGCGTCTGCGGCGTCGGCCGCGAGGCTGGGTCGTCGACCTTGCCCTGATCCGGAGCCGCGGCTAGCGCTGCTGGCGGGGACCTCCCCTTCGGGCACAACTGGGCCGTGACCTGCAGCGCAACGCTAGTTACTGATCGGTATCAACCCGTAGCGTGCGGACGGCCCGGCCCTCCTGCCCGTGCAGCGGCCGAGCATCCTCATCCGGACGACTCAGGGGGTTGTGACCATGCGTGGACTTCGTCGAGCAGCGGGTGTCGTGGCGGTGGCGGCGGTTCTGGCCTCGGGGGTGCCGGCCCCTGCCGTCGCCGCTCCGGACGGCGGGACCGCCGGCGAGGTCACGTCCGTCGACCCCACCCGGCCGGGTCCGCTCACGCAGCAGGACCTCCAGGCCCTCGCCCTCCCGCCGTACTCCCAGTGGCTCGCCGACGTCGCGGCGGTCACGGACGAGGCCGCGTTCCACCTGGGCACCCGGTTGCCCGACCCGTCGGGCGCCCGGACGGCGATCGTCCTCGACATCGACAACACCGCGCTGCAGACGACCTACCGTCCCGGGCTGACGAGCCCGGCGACGCCCGGTGTGCTCGAGCTCGCGCGGCAGGCCGACGCCGCCGGCGCGGCCGTGTTCTTCGTGACCGCCCGGCCGGAGATCCTGCGCGGCCAGACGCGCGCCAACCTCGACCGGGTGGACTACCCGCGCGACGGTCTGTACATGCGTGGCTGGTTCGACTTCCGCTCCGACACGGACCTCAAGACCGCGAACCGCGCCGCGATCGAGCGGCAGGGGTACACGATCGTCGCCAACATCGGCAACAACGACAGCGACCTCGCCGGGGGTCGCGCGGAGCGCACCTTCAAGCTGCCGGACTACGGCGGCCAGCTGTCCTGAGGGTGCCTCGCGAGCCGCTCGGTCCGGTACCACGCGGTCGTGACCCGGTCACTGCACGAGCCCGGCGCCCTCCGGGGTGGGAGCGCCGGGCCCGTCGCCCGCGCGGCCCCCGCGGCCACGCAGGTCCTCCGGGGAGCCCACGTCCGTCAGGCCACGCGGGTCCCGCGGGCGAGGCTGCGCTGCGGGATCCGCAGCCGCCGCACGGCGAGCACGACGGCCGCCGCCCCGAGCAGCAGGTTCGCGGCGAGCCCCCACGGCCACACCGCGCTGTCGTCGACGTCGCGCTCGGCGACCGGCGAGACGTACGACTCCCCGCGTTCCTGACCCGTCCAGCAGTAGTCCTGCTCCGGCGCCGGCCCGGCGCGCAGGCTGCGGACGCCCTCGCGGATGCCGCCGAGCAGGTCGACCCCGGTGGACGCGTCGTCCCGGTCGGCCGCGGGGGCGGCGTCCGCGACGACGACGAACGGGTTGACCGCGAGCAGCCACCACGTGCGCTCGGTGTGGCTCACGTACTGGGTCTGCGTCTCCCAGACGCACTCGGGGACGCGCTCGTCCTCCCAGTCGTAGGTGCTCGGCACGGTCCAGACGCGCACCTCCTCCGCCTGGTTCGACACCGCCGGGATCGTCAGGCCGAAGACGAGCAGGCTCAGCACGGTGAGCCCCGCGACGGCGAGGTACGTGAGCACCGCGGAGCCGGCCGAGCGGGCGGTGAGCGCCGAGAAGCCGAGGCCGATCGCGCAGACCGCGGCGAGGAGCAGCGCGAGCACCACGAGGCAGACGACGACGCTGAGCACCGGGGTGCCGCCCGCGGCGAGGCCGGCGACGAGGACGGGCACGCTCACGACGAGGAACGCGAGCGCCGCGGTCCAGGACGCGAGCAGCTTGCCGAGCACGATCTCGGCCGGGGACAGGAGCGTGACCTGCAGGATCGCGAGCGTGCCGGCCGAGCGGTCTCCGTTGATCGCGGTCGCGCTCAGCGTGGGCGCGACGACGAGCCCGAGGAACAGCACGAAGAACACGACGAGCCCGAAGATCGCGGGCCCGAACGGCTCCTGGTCGACGCCCGTCCCGGACGACACCGACGCCATCGCGGCCCAGCCGAGCGCGGTGATCGCGCCGACGACGAGGAACCACACGAGCAGCGCGACCTTCCACCGCGTCGAGCGCACGCGCTGGCGGAGCTCGAGCGTCGCGACGGTCCGCACGCCGTGCCACGTGACCCGCCAGGTGCCGGGTCCGGAGGGGACGCCGCGGGCGCCGGGCGCGGCGGGGACGGCCCCGCCGCCGGTCGTGACCGTGCTCATCGTCGCTCCTCGTCCAGCGTCAGGTAGGCCTGCTCGAGCGCTCCGCCGGCGGGCGCGAGGGACACCAGGGGGACGCCCGCGGCGACGGCGTCTTGCACGAGCCGGGCGGCGCCCTCGTCACCGTCGACGTCGAGCAGCACGCTCCCCGGGTCGGGTGCGCCGGGCTCGGGCGGCGCGAAGCCCGTCGGGGGCTCGCCCGCGTCGTCGGGCGCCCAGGCGGCGCCGACCGACGTGAGCCACGTGGTGAGCGCCGTGCGGGAGAGCGCGCGCACCCGCCACGGTCGCCGGCTGCCCGGTGCCGTGAGGACCTCGGGCGTGACGGTGCGTCCGCGCGAGAGGAACACGGCGTCGTCCACGAGCTCGTCGAGCTCCGAGAGCACGTGGCTCGACACGAGCACGGTCGTGCCGCGCTCGGCGAGCGAGCGCAGCAGGACCCGCAGGTCGACGCGGCTGCGCGGGTCGAGGCCGCTCGCCGGCTCGTCGAGCAGGAGCACGTCGGGGGAGTGCACGAGCGCCCGCGCGAGCCCGAGGCGCTGCTTCTGCCCCCGCGACAGGACGCTCGCGGGGCGGTCGGCGTACTCGGTGAGGTGCACCGTCTCGAGCAGCTCGGCGGCACGCGCTCGGGCCGGCACCGGCGGGATCCGGTACGCGGCGGCGAACGTCAGCAGGACCTCGCGCGCCGTGAGCGAGTCCCAGGTGCCGAACACGTCGGGCATCCACCCGGTGCGGGCGCGCGCGGCGACGCCGTCGGTCACGGGGTCGTGGCCGCCGACGCGCACGTGCCCCGCGTCCGGCACGAGGAGCCCCGCGAGCACGAGCAGCAGCGTCGTCTTGCCCGAGCCGTTGGGCCCGATGAGCGCGGTCACGCGCCCGGGGCGGGCCTCGAACGAGACGCCGTCGAGCGCACGGACCGCACCGAACGCGCGGTGCACGTCGTGCACGACGACGCCCGCGTGCGCGCCGGGACCCGGCGGTGCGGGCTGCGGCGCGGCGGCGGGCGGGGGCGCGGCATCGTCCGTGGTGAGCGACATGGCGTCACGCTAGGGCAGCGACCGGGGGAGCCGGGGGCGGACGCTGTGCACATCCTGTGCGCGCCGCGGGGCGGTACGGAGGCGTCACCCGGACGGCCCCGGGCGCGAGCGGCGACCCGGTCGGCGGAGAGCCGGTCGACCCGCCGGCCACGCACCCGTCCAGCGAGCGGTCCCGCCATGCGAAATCGCGACGGTCCGTCCACCGGACCGATCTACACTCGCCCCGTCCTGTCCGGCAGCGGTGCGTCCGCCCGCACCCCGCCCCGCCGGGCGCCGCCGGCCCCCGCCGTCGACCGCCCCCGTCGACTCCCCCGGAGCACACCCCGTGGCCCTCATCGTGCAGAAGTACGGCGGCTCGTCCGTCGCCGACGCGACCAGCATCAAGCGCGTGGCGAAGCGGATCGCGGAGGCCAAGCGCGCCGGCAACGACGTCGTCGTGGTGGTCTCCGCCATGGGGGACACGACGGACGAGCTCATCGACCTCGCGAACCAGATCACGCCGCTGCCGCCGTCGCGCGAGATGGACATCCTGCTGACCGCGGGCGAGCGCATCTCGATGTCGCTGCTCGCGATGGCGATCGCCAACCTGGGCGTCGAGGCGCAGTCGTTCACCGGGCAGCAGGCCGGTGTCATCACCGACACCGCGCACGGCAAGGCGCGCATCATCGACGTCACGCCGAGCCGCATCCGCGCGACGCTCGACGACGGGTCGGTCGCGATCGTCGCCGGGTTCCAGGGCGTCACGCAGCACACCAACGACGTCACGACGCTGGGCCGCGGCGGCTCGGACACGACCGCGGTCGCGCTCGCGGCGGCGCTCGACGCGGACGTCTGCGAGATCTACACCGACGTCGACGGCGTGTTCAGCGCAGACCCGCGCATCGTTCCGTCCGCCCGCAAGCTCGACCGGATCAGCTACGACGAGATGCTCGAGATGGCGGCGAGCGGCGCCAAGGTGCTCGTGCTGCGCTGCGTCGAGTACGCGCGCCGCTACGGCGTGCCCGTGCACGTGCGCTCGTCGTTCTCGGGCCACACCGGAACACTGGTGACGAACAGTCCCGCCGAGGGACCCGAAGGAGAAGGCCAGATGGAGCAGCCGATCATCGCGGGCGTCGCGCACGACCGCAGCGAGGCCAAGGTCACGGTCGTCGGCGTCCCCGACGTGCCGGGCAAGGCCGCGCGCATCTTCCACGTCGTCGCGGCCTCGGGCGCGAACATCGACATGATCGTGCAGAACGTCTCGGCCGCCGCGACGGGCCGCACGGACATCTCGTTCACGCTGCCGCAGTCGGACGGCGCCGCGGCCATCACGGCGCTCACGGAGCAGCAGGGCGAGATCGGCTTCGCGTCGCTGCAGTACGACGACGCGATCGGCAAGCTCTCGCTCATCGGGGCGGGCATGAAGTCGCACCCGGGCGTCTCCGCGAAGCTCTTCGAGGCGCTCTCGGACGCCGGCATCAACATCGAGATGATCTCGACGTCGGAGATCCGCATCTCCGTCGTCACGCGCGCGGAGAGCCTGGACGACGCGGTGCGCGCCGTCCACACCGCGTTCGAGCTGGACTCCACCGAGGACGAGGCCGTGGTCTACGGCGGGACGGGGCGTTGAGCATGACCGAGGGAGCAGCCCAGCAGCACGGCCTGCGCGTCGGCGTCGTCGGTGCGACCGGGCAGGTCGGTGCGGTCATGCGCCGCCTGCTCGAGGAGCGCGACTTCCCGGTCGCCGAGATCCGCTTCTTCGCCTCCGCGCGCTCGGCGGGCACCACGCTGCCGTGGAAGGGCACCGACGTCGTCGTCGAGGACGCCGCGACGGCGGACCCCACGGGGCTCGACATCGCGCTGTTCTCCGCCGGGGGCGCGACGTCCAAGGCGCAGGCGCCGCGGTTCGCGGCCGCGGGCGTCACGGTGATCGACAACTCGTCGGCGTTGCGCATGGACCCCGACGTGCCGCTCGTCGTCTCCGAGGTCAACCCGGACGCGATCCGCGAGGCGCGCAAGGGCATCATCGCGAACCCGAACTGCACGACGATGGCCGCGATGCCGGTGCTGCGCGTGCTGCACGAGGAGGCGGGCCTGCAGCGGCTCGTCGTCTCGACGTACCAGGCGGTCTCGGGCAGCGGGCTCGCGGGCGCCGAGGAGCTCGACTCGCAGGTGCGCGCGGTGCAGGACCAGGACACGGTGGCCCTCGTGCACGACGGCCGCGCGGTGACGTTCCCGGACCCGCAGAAGTACGTCGCGCCGATCGCGTTCAACGTGATCCCGCTCGCGGGCAACCTGGTCGACGACGGCTCGCACGAGACCGACGAGGAGCAGAAGCTCCGCAACGAGTCGCGCAAGATCCTCGGCCTGCCGGAGCTGCTCGTCTCGGGCACGTGCGTGCGCGTCCCCGTCTTCACCGGGCACTCGCTGTCGATCAACGCCGAGTTCGCCCGCCCGCTCTCGCCCGAGCGCGCGCGCGAGCTGCTCGCGGACGCACCGGGCGTGGAGCTCGCGGACGTCCCGACGCCGCAGCTCGCGGCCGGTGCCGACCCGTCGTTCGTCGGCCGGCTGCGCCAGGACCCGGGCGTGCCCGAGGGGCGCGGGCTGGCGCTGTTCATCTCCAACGACAACCTCCGCAAGGGTGCCGCGCTCAACGCGGTGCAGGTCGCGGAGCTCGTCGCGGCGGGGCTGCGCACGGGGGTCTGACCCGCACGAACCTGCACCTGCACGCATCGCCACGAAGGCCCGGTCCACGTCGGACCGGGCCTTCGTGCGTCCGCGCCCGCCCGTCGGGGCAGCACCCCTTGTGCCGGCGGCGGTCCTGTGGTTCATTAGTCCAGTAACGAACCACTAGACCAGAGACGAGGGGGCGGACGCCGTGTTCGATGGCCGGGACCCCATCTACCTGCAGATCGCCGATCAGATCCGCAGCAGCATCCTCGACGGGACGCTGCAGGAGGAGGAGCAGGTCATGTCCACCACGCAGTACGCGACGACGTACCGCATCAACCCGGCAACCGCCGCGAAGGCGTTCGCCGAGCTCGTCGACGAGGGCGTGCTCTACAAGCGCCGCGGCGTCGGCATGTTCGTCGCGACGGGCGCCCGCAGCGCGCTGCAGGCCGACGGGCGCGAGCGCTTCTTCGCCGAGGTCGTCGACCCGGTCGTCGACCAGGCCCACGTGCTCGGCATCGAGGTCGCGGACGTGGTCAAGCGCATCGAGGACCGTGCCACCCGGCTCGGCTCCGAGGGCGAGACGCGCGGCGTCGCGCAGGGAGGTGCCCGATGAGCGGCTTCGGCGTCCAGGTCCGCGACCTCACCGTGCGCTACGGCGACGCGACCGCGGTCGACGGCCTGACCCTCGACGTCCCGGCCGGCGCGATCACCGGGCTGCTCGGCCGCAACGGCTCGGGCAAGACGACGCTCCTGTCGACGCTCGCGGCGTTCCGGCTCCCGACGTCGGGCCGGGTGCTCGTCGACGGCGAGGACCCCTGGGAGAACGAGCGGGTCATGGCCGGCACGTGCCTGATCCGCGAGAGCGGCGACGTGCTCGCCGACGAGAAGCTCGCGGCGACCCTCGACTTCGTCGAGCAGGCCCGCCCGCACTTCTCCCGCGAGCTGGCCGAGCGGCTGCTCGACACCTTCGAGCTCGACCCGAAGGCCAAGCAGAGCAGGCTCTCGCGCGGCAAGAAGTCGGCGTTCGGCGCCGTCGTCGGGCTCGCGACCCGCGCCGAGCTCACGATGCTCGACGAGGTGTACCTCGGCATGGACGCCCCGTCGCGGTACGCGTTCTACGACGCGCTGCTCACCGACTACGTCGAGCACCCGCGCACGATCGTGCTCTCGAGCCACCTCATCGAGGAGATCGAGCGGCTCTTCGAGCACGTCGTCGTGATCGACCACGGCACGCTGCTGCTCGCCGAGCCCGCCGACGAGCTGCGCACCCGCGGGCTCACCGCGACCGGCCCGTCCGACGCCGTCGAGCGGTTCGCCGTGGGGCGCACCGTGGTCGGGCGCCAGCAGCTCGGCCGCACCGCGCAGGTCACGCTGTTCGGCCCGCCGGCCCGCGACGACGACGCGCGCGCCCGGGAGCTCGGCGTCGAGCTCGGGCCCGTCGACCTGCAGGACCTGTTCGTGCACCTCACGGCCCGGGCCGGCGCGACGGGCGACACCGCCCGCACCGGCGGCCTCGGGGCCGCACCGTCCGACGACCCTGCCGGGGACCCCGGCTCGCTGACCGGGACCGGTGCCGCCGGCTCCGACCCGACCGTCACGGAGGTCCCGCGATGAGCGCCACGACCCTCGCCCGCCCGACCGTCCGCCGCCGGACCCCGACGGCCCGCACCGTGCGGCACCTGCTCACGATGCTGCTCTACCTCGCGGTGTGGTTCTGGGGCATCGCCGTCGTCGTCCTGACCGTCGCGATCCTGCTGGTGAACCGGTTCGGGGACGTCACGACGAGCGTCGTGCAGTTCTCCCGGCAGGGCGGCATCTGGTTCCCGTTCTCGCTCACGATCATCATCGCGACGACCTACCTGCCGACGCACGTCGCCGCCGGGATGACGCGCCGGGCGTTCGCCACCGCCGCCCTCGTCGCGGCGGGCGTCACCGCCGCCGTGTACGCGGCGGTGCTGACGCTGCTGATCCAGGCCGAGCGCGCGGTCTTCGACCGGGCGGGATGGACGCACACGCTGTCGGACGTCGGGCTCTCGGCGACGTCCTCGGGCACGGCGGTCGACATCGGCCGGCTGTTCCTCGACTACCTGCTGATGTTCGGCAGCGGCGCGGTGTCCGGCCTGCTCGTCGGCATCGTCTACTACCGGGCCGGCGGGTGGTGGGGGACCCTCGCGCTCCCGCTGACCATCGGTCCCCTGTTCCTCGTCACCGCGCTCCTCGCGAGCGACGCCGGGCCCTTCGACCTGGCCTGGGTCGTCGAGCGGTTCGGGCCCGGCGGGGACGACGCGCCCGCCCGCGTGGCGCTCTGCGTGCTGATCCTCGCCGCGCAGGCCACGGCGTTCCACCGCCTCACCCGGCGGGCCGCGCTCAGTCCCGTCACGACCTGACCCCCGGGCGGGCCGTCACGGCGGCCCGCCCGCACCACCCGCAGTCACAGCTCCACGGGACGGCACCCCGCCGCACCCGCGGGTCCGCACACCCTCAGCACGCCCTCAGGCATTAGCACGCACCGCCGGCGCACCGCCCGTGCGCACCTCGCCACCACGCGAACCACCCGAACCCCGGAGGGACGACATGACCGCCACACCCGTGATCCAGGTCGAGCACCTGCGCAAGTCGTACGGCTCGACGCTCGCCGTCGAGGACGTGAGCCTCACGGTCCACCGCGGCGAGATCGTCGGGATCCTCGGCCCGAACGGCGCGGGCAAGACGACGACGGTCGAGTGCCTCGCCGGGCTGCGCGACCGCGACTCCGGCCGCGTCGACGTCCTCGGTCTCGACCCCGCCCGGGACCGTGCGGCGCTGCGCGAGGTGCTCGGCATGCAGCTCCAGGAGAGCGAGCTGCCCGCCCGCATCACGGCCCGCGAGGCCGCCGAGCTGTACGCGTCGTTCTACGCGGACCCCGCGGACCCGCTCGAGCTGCTCGACGACCTCGGGCTCGCGGACCGGCGGGACGCGCAGTTCCGGGCGCTCTCGGGCGGCCAGAAGCAGCGCCTGTCGATCGCGCTCGCGCTCGTCGGCAACCCGCAGGTCGCGGTGCTCGACGAGCTCACGACGGGCCTCGACCCGCAGGCGCGGCGCGACACGTGGGACGTGGTCCGCAAGGTCCGCGACCGCGGCGTGACGATCCTGCTGGTCACGCACCTCATGGAGGAGGCGGAGCGGCTGTGCGACCGCATCGTCCTCATCGACGCGGGCCGGGTCGTCGCGACGGGCACCCCGGCCGAGCTCGCGGCGCAGTCGGCCGGGGAGCACGTGCTGCGGTTCCGGTCGCCGGAGCCGGGCGTCGCGGCGGTCCTCGCGGGGGTCCCCGGCGTGCACGGGGTCGACGGGCCCGACGACGGCCTCGCGTACGAGGTCCGCGGCGGCCCGGAGATCGTGCAGGACGTCATGGTCGCGCTGTCGGCCGCGGGCGTGCGCGCGAACGACGTGCGGCTCGAGCGCGGCACCCTCGAGGACGCGTTCCTCACCCTGACCGGCCAGGACCGGTCCCGCGACGCCGGCGCCGGCCGTCGCTCCCGTTCCCTGCTGACCCGTTCGGAGGCCTGACATGACCGCCGCCCCGCTCACCCCGACCCCCGCGCCCGCCCCGGCGGCGCGCACCGCGGCCACGACCGCGACGAGCGCACGCGTGCTCGCGCACGTGACCCGCACGGAGGCCCGGCTGTTCCTGCGGGAGCCGTCGGCCGCGTTCTTCGGGCTCGCGTTCCCCGCCGTCCTGCTCGTCGTCCTCGGGCTGTTCATGCCATGGGCCGACCAGCCGTTCGACGACAAGGACCCGGTGCTGTCGCAGATCACGGCCATCACCGGCTACACCCCGATCGTGCTGGCGCTGGCGATCGCGACGGTCGGGTTCTCGACGTTCCCGACCCCCATCGCGACGTACCGCGGCAACGGCGTGCTGCGCCGGCTCGCCACGACGCCGCTGCCGAGCTCGCGGGTGCTCGCCGCCCAGGTGCTCGTCAACGTCGCGACGCTCGTCGTCGCCTCGGTCCTCGCCGTCGTCCTCGGCGTCGTGGTCCTCGACATCTCGCTGCCGGCCGACCCGCTCGCGCTGGTCCTCGGCTTCGTGCTCGGCGCCACGTCGACCATGGCGGTCGGCTGCCTCATCGCGGCCCGGGCGCCGAACACGTCCTCGGCGAACGGCGTCGGGATGCTGCTGTACTTCGTGTCGCTGTTCTTCGCCGGCGTGTGGATGCCGCTCCCGCTGATGCCGGAGATCGTGCAGACGATCAGCCAGTACACCCCGGTCGGCGCCGCGTCGCAGGCGATGGGCGCCGCCTGGTACGGCCAGCCGTTCCCGGCGACCGAGCTGCTGGTCATGGCGGCGTGGACGCTCGTCGGGGTGCCGGTCGCCGCGAGGATCTTCCGCTGGTCCTGAGACCCGCTCCACGACGCCCGGGCGACCCGTCGCCCGGGCGTCGTCGCGCCCCGGCGCACGCCCGTCCCGAGCACCCACGAACGCCGAATCGTTTCACGGGGCTGTCGCCGGTGAGGGCGGGTGCCACTGTGGGCGCTGTTCGCGCGCCGGGCGCACGGACCGTGCCGACGACGGCCGGTCCGCGGGTCCGCCGCACGGACGGCCCCGGACGAAGGCCCGTGGCCGCGAGGTTGTAGGAGCGCTCCCATCGACGTCGATCGCGAGCGTGCACGAGGTCCCCGCTGCCGCGGCGGGGGCGACGCAGGGCAGCACGCGCAGACCGGCACCGCAGCGACGCGGGCCGGTCCGACGCGGAGAGCCCGTCCCCCCGGTCGAGCCAAGGACGGCACGGCCGGGACGGCCCGGCGGCGGGGCCACCGGCGTTCCCGGCGCAGCGGGACCGCGTCCCGGGCACCCTCACCGGCGCCCTTCGACGAGAGGAACTTCGCATGTCAGGACTCACCCGACGACGTGTCGCCTGGGCGGTCTCCGCCCTGGGCGTGTCGTCGCTCGTAGCCGTGTGCGGGATGCAACCCGCGCTGGCGTCACCCGCGCCCGCGGCCGCCGCTCCCGCGGTCGCGCCTGCCGCGATCGAGGAGGGGGGCGAGTACCAGCAGCGCTTCCTCGAGATGTACCAGGACATCAAGGACCCGGCGAGCGGCTACTTCAGCCCGCAGGGCATCCCGTACCACTCGGTCGAGACGTTCATCGTCGAGGCCCCGGACTACGGGCACGAGACCACGTCGGAGGCGTACAGCTTCTGGATCTGGCTCGAGAGCGCCTACGGCGAGGCGACCGGCGACTGGAAGCCGCTCAACGACGCGTGGGCCACGATGGAGAAGTACATGATCCCGCAGGCTGCGGACCAGCCCACCAACTCGTTCTACAAGCCCTCGGCGCCGGCGTCGTACGCGAGCGAGTACAACCACCCGAGCAACTACCCGTCGGCGCTCGAGTCGGGTGTCTCGGTCGGCCCCGACCCCATCGCGGCGGAGCTCAAGGCCGCGCACGGCACCGACGACATCTACGGCATGCACTGGCTCGCGGACGTCGACAACGTCTACGGCTTCGGAGCTTCCCCGGGCGCGGGCTGCACCAACGGCCCCGGCGCGGGCACGTCGTACATCAACACGTTCCAGCGCGGCCCGCAGGAGTCGGTCTACGAGACCATCCCGCAGCCGTCGTGCGACGAGTTCGAGTTCGGCGGCAAGAACGGCTTCCTCGACCTGTTCACCAAGGACGCGTCGTACGCCAAGCAGTGGAAGTACACCAACGCCCCCGACGCCGACGCGCGTGCGATCGACGCCATGTACTGGGCCAACCAGTGGGCGACCGACCAGGGCAAGGCGTCCGAGATCTCGGGCACCGTCGCGAAGGCCGCCAAGATGGGCGACTACCTGCGCTACGCGCTGTTCGACAAGTACTTCAAGAAGATCGGCTGCACCTCGAAGAGCTGCGCCGCCGGCACCGGCAAGGACAGCGCCCACTACCTGCTCTCCTGGTACTACGCCTGGGGCGGCGCGACCGACCCCAGCGCCGGCTGGGCGTGGCGCATCGGCTCGAGCCACAACCACTTCGGGTACCAGAACCCGATGGCGGCCTGGGCCCTGTCGACCGACTCGGCGCTCAAGCCCAAGGGCGCGACGGCCGTGTCCGACTGGACCAAGAGCCTCGAGCGCCAGCTCGAGTTCTACCAGTGGCTGCAGTCCGCGGACGGCGGCATCGCCGGTGGCGCGACGAACAGCTGGGACGGCGCGTACGCGACGCCGCCGGCCGGCACGTCGACGTTCTACGGCATGGGCTACACCGAGGCCCCCGTCTACCACGACCCGCCGTCGAACTCCTGGTTCGGCATGCAGGTGTGGTCGATGGAGCGCATCGCGCAGCTCTACAACGCGTCCGGCAACCCGAAGGCCAAGGCGCTGCTCGACAAGTGGGTCCCGTGGGCCCTCGCGCACACCAAGGCGAGCGGCGCCGACTGGGCCGTCCCGTCGACGCTCAAGTGGACGGGTCAGCCGGACACCTGGAACCCCGCGAGCCCCGGCACCAACGCCGGTCTGCGCGTCGAGGTCGCCAGCCAGGGCCAGGACGTCGGCGTCGCCGGCGCGCTCGCCCGGACGCTCATGTACTACGCCGCCGAGGCCGACCACGCCGAGGCTCAGGCCGCGGCCAAGGGTCTGCTCGACGCGATCTGGACCAACAACCGCGACTCGATCGGCGTCTCCACGACGGAGACCCGCGAGGACTTCAAGCGTCTCGACGACGTCATGACCTCGACGACCGGCGACGGCGTCTACGTCCCCGCCGGTTGGACGGGCACGATGCCCAACGGCGACGTCATCAAGCCGGGCGTGAGCTTCCTCGACATGCGCAGCTTCCTCAAGAACGACCCGGCGTGGCCCAAGGTCAAGGCGTACCTCGACGGCGGACCGGCCCCGACGTTCAACTACCACCGGTTCTGGGCGCAGACGGCCATCGCGACCGCCCTGGCCGACTACGACCGCCTGTTCGGCGACGGCGGCACCGTGCCGCCCGTCGACACGCAGAAGCCGACGGTCCCCACCGCCCTGACCTCGACGGCGAAGACGGCCACGAGCGTCACGCTGGGCTGGACGGCCTCGACGGACAACGTCCGTGTGACGGGGTACGACGTGTACCGCGGCACGACGCGGGTGGGCTCGGCGACGGGCACGACCTACACCGACACGGGCCTCACGGCCGCCACGGCGTACTCGTACACCGTGCGGGCGAAGGACGCGGCCGGCAACGTCTCCGACCCGTCGACGGCGCTCAGCGTCACCACGAACGAGGGTGGCGGCACCGTCGACACGACACCGCCGTCGGCGCCGCTCGGCCTCGTGTCGCCGAGCAGGACGACCACGTCGGTCGCCCTGACGTGGCAGCCGTCGACCGACAACGTGGCCGTGACCGGGTACGACGTGTACCGCGGCACGACGCGGGTCGGCTCCACGACGACCACGTCGTACAGCGACACCGGCCTGACGGCGAGCACCGCGTACTCGTACACCGTGCGCGCCAAGGACGCCGCCGGGAACGTCTCGACGCCGTCCGCGGCGCTGAGCGTCACGACGAGCCCCGACGTCACGCCGGGCGCCTGCAAGGTCACCTACACGACCAGCGACTGGAACTCCGGGTTCACGGCGTCGGTCAAGGTCACCAACACCGGCGCGGCGCTCTCGAGCTGGAAGCTCGGCTTCTCGTTCGCGGGCGGCCAGAAGGTCCAGCAGGGCTGGAGCGCGGTCTGGTCGCAGAGCGGCACGGCCGTCACCGCGGACAACGCGCCGTGGAACGGCACCCTCGCCGCGGGCGGGACCATCGACGTCGGGTTCAACGGGTCGCACACCGGCTCGAACCCGAAGCCGACCGCGTTCACGCTCAACGGGGCTCCCTGCACCGTGGGCTGACGCCCGCAGCACGGAGCACCACGCACGCCCCGCAGGGTCGGTCCGCTCGTCCGGACCGGCCCTGCGGCCGTGCGCGCCGACCGGCCCGACCGTCGCCGTCCTCAGCAGCCCACCCTCGCGGTCACTCGCCGCACTCGTACCCGCCGGACATGGCCGTGACGACGGCGTCGGGCCCGCCCCCGACCGACGCGAACGCGTACGTCATCGGGAAGTCTCCGGTGGACCAGTGATACACGGACGGGCTGAACCAGGACTCCCCTCCGTCGAGGTCCGGGTACAGCGCGCGGGCCGCGGAGACGGTCTCGCCCAGACGCAGGCCCTCCGCGGTGCGGGTCCCGACCGCACGCCACGGGCCGTCCCACCCCGGCTCGTCCGGCGCGAGCTGCTGCACGCTCCACCCGGCGACGGTGGGCTCGACGGGCGCGCCGGTCGCGTCCCGGGTGCGCAGCAGGAGCGCGACGTTGCCCCACCGCAGGCTCGCCCCGGGGTCGCCGTTCGCGGGGCAGCGTCCCGGGCCCTGAGCGTTGACGTCCTCGGGCGCGGCGCCGAACAGCCCGGTGAGGTGCGCGACGACGGCGCCCGCGTCGGCCCCGGCCCCGAAGCCGGCGACCGCCCCGCCTTTGCCGAGCACGAGCTCCGGCTGCTCCACGACGGGCGGTGCCGCGGACGTCGGCTCGCTCGACGTCCGCGCGGGGCTGGCGGACGGCGTAGGGGTCGGCTCGGGTGCCGTGCTCGGGCTGACGCTGACCGCGGGGCTCGGCGTGAGGGCCGGGGGCGCTGGACGTGGTCCGACGAACCCCTGGGCGGCGAGCACGCCGACGAGCGCCACCACGGCGACCCCGGTGCCCGCAGCACCTGCACGGAGCGTGCGACGCCGGACGACGCGGCGCGCGACGCGCTGGACGTGCACCCCCGGGTCCGGTGCGCTCCGGGCGGCCAGCGCGCGGCCGCTCTCCTCGCCGAACTCCTCCAGCACGGACCGCAGGTCGCGGGTCATGTCGCGCTCCTTCCGCTGCGGGTGTCGACCGGGACGGTCATCGGGTCCGTCACGGTGATCTCGTCACCGAGGACGGCACGCAGAGCACGCGTGCCGTCCGAGAGGTATCGCTTCACGGCCCCCTCGCTGATCCCGAGCCCGGCAGCGATCGCCGGCACGGTGAGGTCGTCGATGTGGCGCAGCACTACGCAGGCACGCTCCCGCGCGGGCAGCGTCGCGAGGGCCGCCCGCACGTCCAGCCCGGCCACGGCGACGTCGTCCGGTGAGCGGCGCCCGTGGTCCTCCACGAGCAGGTGCGCCTTGCCCCAGCGCGAGCGCCGCCGACGCACGCCGTCGAGGAACCCGCTGCGGATCGCGGCCCGGACGTACGCCTCGGCGCCCCGCGGGTCGTCGAGAGCGCGTCGCCGGGCGAACACGCGCACCAGCGCCTCCTGCAGGAGGTCCTCCGCCTCGTCCGCGTCGAGCGTGAGCACGTACGCGTACCCGAGGAGCGACGCGCGCCGGGTGCGCACGACCTCCTCGAGCAGCTGTCTCCACTGCGGCACCGTGCGTCCCCTCCCCGTCGCGACCCTCGTCACCACCTAGAACGCGCCGGGTGCTCGAACCGTTGGGCAGCGGACGGCCGGGCGGCTCAGGCCAGGCGGGCCGCCCGGAGAGTGAGGTACTCGCGCTCGCGGAGGTTGGTCGCGGCGGCGGCGGCGTGCCGGTAGGCGTCGACGGCGTCGCGCGGTCGCCCGTCGAGCTCGAGCAGGTGGGCCCGGACGGCGTGCAGCCGGTGCCCGCTGCCGAGGCGCTCGGCCACACCGTCGAGCGCGGCCAGACCGCGTGCGGGGCCGTGCACCATCGCGACGGCGACGGCCCGGTGCAGCGCCACGACGGGGCTGCCGGTCAGCGCGAGGAGGCGGTCGTACAGCGCGAGGACCTGGGGCCAGTCGGTCGCCCCGGAGCTCGGCGCCTGGTCGTGCAGCACCGCGATGCAGGCCTGGAGCGTGTGCTCGCCCGGGCGTCCGGCGCGCAGCGCGTCGGTCGCGAGACGGACGCCCTCGACGACGAGGGCCCGGTCCCACAGCGAGCGGTCCTGCTCGGCGAGCGGCACGAGCTCCCCGTGCGGGCCGGACCGCGCGGGCCGGCGGGCCTCGGTGAGCAGCAGCAGCGCGAGCAGGCCGGTGACCTCCGCGTCGTCCGGCACCGCGGCGTGCAGCAGGCGGGTCAGCCGGATCGCCTCGCCGGTGACGTCGACCCGCAGCAGGTCGGGGCCGGCGCTGGTCGCGTAGCCCTCGTTGAAGAGCAGGTAGAGGACGTGCCGGACGAGGGCGAGGCGCCGCGGGACGTCGTCGGGCGCGGGCATCGCGAACGGGACGTCCGACGCCCGCAGCGTCGCCTTGGCGCGGCTGATGCGCTGGGCCATGGTCGCCTCCGGCACGAGGAACGCCGCCGCGATCTCGCGCGTCGTCAGGCCGCCGACCGCGCGCAGCGTGAGCGGGATCGCCGCGGCGGGAGTCAGCGCCGGGTGGCAGCACAGGAGCATGACGGTGAGCGTGTCGTCGTGCTGCTCGACGTCGTCCGGCGGGCGCTGGTCGCGTGCGGCGGCGACCTCCTCGCGGCGCCGGCGGGCGGTGACCTCGCGGTGCTCGTCCGCCAGCCGCCGCGCCGCGACCCGCACGAGCCAGCCGACCGCGTTGTCCGGGACGCCGTCGCGCGGCCACTGCTGCGCCGCCGCGAGCAGCGCCTCCTGCACGGCGTCCTCGGCGGCGGCGAAGTCCGCGTGCCGCCGCGCGACCGCCCCGAGGGCCTGCGGCGCGCACCGGCGCAGCAGGCCCTCGACGTCGGTGGTCATGGTGGCGGTGCCTGTCGGCTCGTCACTCGGGCGACGGCGCGCTCATGACCTCGCGCACCTCGATCCGCTGCTGGATCGGCCGGCCGCCCTGGGCCGGCGCCGCCGACGCCCTCGCGGCGATCTCGACGGCGCGGTCGACCGAGTCGACGTCGACCAGCCAGTAGCCCGCGAGCAGCTCCTTGCCCTCGGGGTAGGGCCCGTCGACGACGACCGGTGCCCCGACGCCGTCGCTGACGACGAACTTCGCCTGGTCGGGCGACGCCAGCCCCTGCCCGTCGACGAACTCGCCCCGCTCGACGAGCTCCTCCTGGAGGGCGGCCTGGAACGCGAAGTGCGCCTGCAGCTCCTCGGGGGTCCAGCGGTCCATCGGCTCGCACGCGGACTCCACGCCGCCGTAGTCCATCATGATCATGTAGCGCATCGCGCGTCTCCTTCGTCGTGACGGCCCTCGGTGGTGCCGTTCGACAGGGTGTCGCACCCGGCCCTCCGTTCTCGACATCGTGCCCGCGACAGCCCGTGGGATGGCGCGGCACGGCGCGGACGCCGACGATGGGATCGACCTGGTCCGCGACGGCCCGGGCACGGCAGGGGAGGACGACCATGAGCGACGCACCGCAGGCACCGGACGCCGGGGAGCCCGACGGCGGCTACGGGTACCCGACCCTCGAGCAGGAGGTCACCCCGGAGGTGCTCGAGTCGGGCGCCGAGCCGGACGGGTCGGGCGACTCCCCGGAGGGCGGCGCCGGGTCCACGGAGGACAGCGGCGAGGCCGACGTGCCGACGCCGGGCGAGCTCGAGGACGACCCGTCGGCGGTCGAGCCGACCGACTGAGAGGGAGGGCGGACGCCCCCGGCGCGGCGGCTGCCTGCTGGCGAGCGCCGGCGGCGTCGCTCGCTCAGGGCGTCGGCCCGGCGCCGTGCGGTGCGGCGGGTGGCGGCGCGTCCGCCGCGGTGGCGGAGGCGGTGGCGTGGAGGCCGTGGTCGATGAAGTCGATCAGCCACGCGAAGCTGTCGTCGACGTCCGTGTCGTACCGGAAGCCGGTGGCCACCTCGAGGGTGACGAAGCCGTGCAGCACGCTGCGCAGCATCCGCAGCGCGTGGATCTCCTCCTCCGGGGGCAGGCCGTACCCGCGCAGCACCGCCGTCAGGGCGCTCAGGGCGCGGCGGCTCGCGGCGACGAACGGGTCGTCGGGCCCGCCGGGTCGAGCGCTGTTGATCGCGGCGTAGCGGCCGGGGTGCTCCTTGACGTAGGTGCGCATCGCCTGGGCGGCGGCGGCGAGGGCCTCGCTGCCGGCCCGGCCCTGGATCGCGTCGCCCATGGCGTCGCCCAGCTCGTCGGAGGCCAGGACGGCGATGCGGTGGGCCAGGTCGGCCTGCCCGTCGACGTGCTTGTAGAGGGAGGGCGTCTTCACGCCGAGCCGCTCGGCGACCAGGCCCATGCTGAGCCGGGTGAAGCCGACCTCGTCGGCCAGGGCGGCGCCGGCCTCGGTGACGACGGCGGGGACGAGACCTGCCCTAGGCACGGGCCAGCGTCCGGGTGAGGAAGGGCAGGACGAGGGCGAGGAGCTCCTCGGGGGTCTGCGCGTGCGGGTAGTGGCCGGCGCCGTCGATCACGGCGAGCTCACCGAGACCCGGGGGCAGGTCGGCGAGGATGCGCTCGCCCTCGGCGCGGGGGTCGGCCCAGTCGGGGTCGAGGCTGCCCTCCACGACGAGGACCGGGCACGTGACGTCGGGCAGCCGGGCGCCGGCGTCGGCGGGGCTGGACTTCGCCATGGCCTGCAGCACCTTCATCCGCGCGGGCTCGCTCATCGAGGTGCGGATGCGGTCGCGCTCGTCGGCCCAGTCGGCCGGGGTGGTGGGGTAGGCCAGCTCGAGGTACTTCATCCACGACGGCACGCTGCCCAGCAGGAGGGTCCGGGCCAGCAGGGTCCCCGAGGCGCGGTACCGCTTGCTCCGCAGCAGGCCGCCCAGGTCGGCGGACTGCGCGCGGGTGAAGGGGGCGAGCTCGACGACGCCGGCGATCAGGTCGGGGGCGTCGGCGGCGGCGATGGTGGCGGCGCCGCCGCTGATCGACTGGCCCACGAGGACGGCCCGGTCGCTCGAGGTGCCGACGAGGTGGCGGACGAGGGCGAGGAGGTCGCCGGCGATGTCGGTGCGGCTGTAGCCCGTCCACCCGTGGCTGGAGTCACCGCAGCCGCGGAGGTCGAGGTTGGCGACGCGGTAGCCCGCGGCAGCCAGGGCGGGGACCAGGAAGCGGTACGAGCGGCGGCTGTCGCCCATGCCGTGGGCGAGCACGACGAGGGGCCCCTCGCCGAGGACGTCGTACACGAGGGTGCCCTCGTCCAGGTCGAGGCGGTGGGTCGTGGGTCCGGTCATGATGCCCTCCAGTGGCTAATGGGTGTAGCCAAAAGCTATCGACGTTAGCCACGGAAGTCAATGGGCTCGCGCACTCCTCTTCCCGGGCGAGCCGCGCGACGCGACGGCCCGGCGGTCGCGACGCGGCTCTCCGGCTACGGTCGCCGTATGGCTGTCTCGGGCGGGGAACCGCAGGTCGACTCCGCTGACGCGGCGGTGCAGCTCGTCGCGTACCTCGACTTCTGCCGCGACGCGGTGGCGCGCAAGGTGTCCGGGCTCGCGGAGCCCGACCTCCGCCGGTCGGTGCTGCCGTCCGGCTGGACCCCGCTGGAGCTGCTCTGGCACCTCGTGCACATGGAGCGCCGGTGGTTCGTGTGGGGCTTCCTGGCTGAGCAGGTCGACGACCCCTGGGGCGACCACGCCGACGGGGTCGACGGCGGTCGGTGGGCGGTGCCGGAGACCGTGACGGTCGCGGACGTCGTCGAGCGGCTGCATGCGGGCGGCAGACGGACGACGGCGATCCTCACGTCCGTGCCGCTCGGCGAGCGCGGCAGCCAGGGCGGGCGGTTCACCGCGGAGCCGACCCCGACGCTCGCGTGGATCGCCTTCCACGTGCTCCAGGAGTACGCCCGCCACGCCGGCCACCTCGACGTCGCGCGCGAGCTCGTCGACGGGGCGGCCGGCGAGTAGGGCGGCGCCCCGGCTCGCCGGTCGCGCCGTCATGCGACGGCGGTGCCCTCGAGCTCGACCATCAGGCCGGGGACCGCGAGGCGCGTGACCCCGAGCAGCGTGCTCGCGGGGGCGACCCCGGCGGCGGCGAGCCGCGACGCGAGCACCCCGTAGTGCTGCAGGAGCAGGTCGACGTCGGTCGTGAAGACGTTCAGCCGCACGAGGTCGGCCAGCGACAGGCCGGCACCACCGAGGACGGCCTCCAGGTTGTCGAGGCTCAGCGCGACCTGCGCCGCCATGTCGCCCCCGTGCTGCGGCGCCCCGTCGGCGTCCGTCGCGGTCTGCCCGGAGCAGTACAGCGTGCGGGTGTGCCCGGAGACGAGCTCGCCCTGGTGGAAGCCGAGCTGCTGGGACCACGTCACCGGGTTCACTGCCGTTCGTTCGATCGTCACGTCGGGTCCTTCGGTCGTCGGGAGGTGCGGACGCCGGCCGGCAGCACGCCGGCCCGCACGAGCAGGCTCTCGACGAATCACGACACCCTCTGTCGTGTATTCGTTACGGTCGTCGGGTGCGCGCCGACCGGCTCGTCTCGCTCGTGCTGCTGCTCCGCCAGCACGGCCGCCTCTCCGCGGAGGCGCTGGCCCGCGAGCTCGAGGTCTCGACCCGCACCGTGCTGCGCGACGTCGAGGCGTTGTCCGCGGCCGGCGTCCCGGTGTACGCCGAGCGCGGCCGGCACGGCGGCTTCGCGCTGCTGCCCGGCTTCCGGACGGAGCTGACCGGCCTCAACCACGACGAGGCGCTGGCGTTGCTCGTCGCCGGGTCGCGGCGAGGCGCGGAGGCGTTCGGCCTCGGGGCGGCGCTCGCGTCGGCCGTGCTCAAGGTCGTCGACGCGCTCCCCGCGAGCAGTCGGGCCACCGCGGCGCGGGCGGCCGAGCGCCTGCTGGTCGAGCCGGACACCGACCTGCTGGCGCGCCGGGCGGACGTCGACGACGTCCCGGGCGCCGTCACCGCGGCGGTCCGGCGGGCGGTGCTCGCCGGGCTGCGGCTGCGGCTGCACTACGCCGCCGCGGGGCAGGCGCCGGACTGGCGGACGGTGGACCCGGTCGGCCTCGTCACCGTGCGCGGCCGGGCCTACCTGCTGGCCGCCAGGTCCGGCGCCGACCGCACGTACCGGCTGTCCCGGGTCCTCGCTGCCGAGGTCCTCGACGAGCCCGCGCAGCGCCCCGAGAGCGTCGACCTGGAGCGCGCGTGGCTCGACCGCAGCGCCCGCTTCCGGGCCGGCGACGACCAGGTGACGGTGGGCATCCGGGTGCGGGTCGCGCGGCGCGACGAGCTCGTGGGCACCGCGCTCGCCGTCGCGGGCGAGGAGACCGACACCGACGGCTGGCTGCGGGTCGAGGCCACGTTCCAGGACCCGCGGCACGCCGAGTGGGTGGTGTGGCAGCTCGGCGTGGACGCCGAGGCCCTGTCCCCGCCGTGGTTGCGGGCGGCCCTGCACGAGCGCGCCTCGGCCGTCGCCGACCGCTACCGGGAGGCCGCGCCGCCCGGCGACCGCCGCGGACCCAGCGACTGACCCGGAGCGGCCGCCCGTGCGTCCGACGAGGCGCCGGCGCCGTCGACGCGGAACGGGCCGGGCGGTCGGGCGCCCGGACGGACGCCGCGCCCGGCCGGACGGGCACCCGGGGTGGGGGAGCCCCCACCCGGCACGAGGGGGACCGCAGGCTGGGGCAGCGTGCACGCCGGGGCCTAGCGTCGTCCCCATGACCTCCGACGTCCCCGCGCCGACCCCGGCGCCGGCCCCACCGAGCGGCGCCGACGCGCCCGCGGACCCGGCCACCGAGCCGTCCGCGGCGTCCGCGCCCCCCACCGCCCCGACGCCCGCCCCGATCCCCGCCGGCGCACCTGCTGCGGGCGCGACGACCGCCGTGCAGGGGGTCCCCGCGTACGCACGCCCGGCCCTCGCGACGCCGGGCTCGACCCCGACAGCCGTGCTCACCGCCCCGGCGCCGGGCGGCGGCGTGCGGCCCGCCGGCGCCCCCGCCGCGTCCGCACCGGCCCCCACCCAGAGCGTCGACGACGACCTGCGCGTCGTCGCCCCGGCGCTCACCGGCGGCCGCGAGCTGCTCCGGGCGCCGGTCAGCGCCGCGACGTGGCGCGCCGTGTCGCAGGCGACCGTCGGCCTGTGGCTCCTGCTGGGCGCCTCGATCGCGCTGGTCCTCGCGCTGGGCTTCTCGATCGCGTTCGCGGTGCTCGTCGTCGGCATCCCGCTGCTCGTGCTCACGCTGCTCGTCGCCCGGCCGCTCGCCGGGCTCGAGCGCAGCCGCCTGCACGCCCAGCTCGGCGTCGACATCCCCGCACCGGAGTACCGCAGCCCCGTCCAGGCGCGCCTGTGGCGTCGCGCCTGGGGCGTCCTGACCGACGTCCGGAGCTGGGCCCACCTGGCGTACGCGCTCCTGGGCCTCGGGGTCACCGTCCTGCAGGCCCTGCTGGTCTGGGTGCTCGGCGGGTTCGCGCTCGCGATGGTCTTCTTCCCGCTGTACGTGGCGTCCACGGACGTCCCCGTCAGCCGGGTCCCGTTCCTCGTCGTCGTCGGGCTCGTCGGCACCTGGGTGTGGCCGCTCGCGCTGCAGGCCCTCACGCTGCTGCACGTGCGCCTCGCGCGGGGCCTGCTCGGGTGGCCCCGGAGCGCCGCCGCCGTGCAGGCCGCCCGCGTCGCCGCGCAAGCGGCGCAGGACCGGGCGTCGCAGGCCGAGGTCCGCGCCGTGCAGCTGCGGGAGACCCGCACGCGTGCGGTCGGCACCGCGGAGGACGACCGCCGCCGCATCGAGCGCGACCTGCACGACGGCGCCCAGCAGCGCCTCGTCGCGCTCGGCGTCGAGCTCGGTGTCGCCAAGCGCGCCGCCGCGCAGGACCCGGTGGCCGCCGCCGCGGCGCTCGACCACGCGCACCGCGAGGTCAAGGAGACGCTCGCCGAGCTGCGCGACCTCGTGCGGGGCATCCACCCGGCCGTGCTGACCGACCGCGGGCTCGACGCCGCGCTCTCGGCGCTCGCCGCGCGGTGCACCGTCCCGGTCACGGTCGACGTGCCCGACCCGGCGTCGCTCGCCGCCGCCGGCCCGAGCGCGCAGGCGGCCGCCTACTTCGTGACCGCCGAGGCCCTCACCAACGTCGCCCGGCACTCGGGCGCCCGCACCGCGACCGTCCGTGCCACGGTGCGCGACTCCGTGCTCCGCCTCGAGGTCGTCGACGGCGGCCGCGGCGGCGCGACCGCCCGGCCCGGCAGCGGGCTCGACGGCCTGCGCAGCCGCGTCGAGGTGCTCGACGGCACCCTGACGCTCGACAGCCCCGTCGGCGGCGGCACCCGACTCACCGTGGAGGTGCCGTGCGCATCGTGATCGCCGAGGACTCCGTCCTCCTGCTGGACGGCCTGACCCGGCTGCTCGAGGCCGAGGGCCACGAGGTGACCGGCCACAAGACCGCCGACGAGCTCGTCGCCGCGATGAGCCGCGCCGACGCCCTCCCGGACCTGCTCGTGACCGACGTCCGCATGCCGCCGTCGCACACCGACGAGGGCCTGCGCGCCGCGGTCCACCTGCGCAGCATCCACAAGCGGCTCCCGGTGCTGGTCCTCTCGCAGTACGTCGAGCAGCGCTACGCCGCCGAGCTGTTCGCGGGGGACGTGCGCGCTCTCGGCTACGTGCTGAAGGACCGCGTCGCCGACGTCGACGAGTTCCTCGACGTCGTCGGCCGGGTCGCCGGGGGCGGCACCGTGATCGACCCCGAGGTCGTCGCGCAGCTGCTCGCCCGCGGCCGCCGCGCCGGGCTCGACGCCCTCACGGCGCGCGAGCGCGACGTCCTGGGCCTCATGGCGGAGGGCCGCTCGAACGCGGCCATCGCCGAACGTCTCGTGATCGGCCTCGGCGCCGTCGAGAAGCACGTGACATCCATCCTGACCAAGCTCGACCTCGCCCCCGACGGTGACGACCACCGCCGCGTGCTCGCGGTCCTGCGCTGGCTCGAGCACGCACCCACCGGAGGAGACCGACCATGACCACGCACCACGAGCCGCTCGCGGACACCGCGGTCCTCACCCCGGAGGTCCCCGGCGCCCCGCACACGCCCGACGCACCCCCGCCCGGTGGCGGGAACCCGCCGACGGGGCTGCCGCCCGCGCCGTCCCCGCGCGGGCCCGGCGCCCGGGCGCTCACCTGGGCCGGGGGGATCGTCGGCGGAGGGCTGCTGGTGCTCGCGGCGTTCCAGGGGTCCGACGCGCTCGCGCAGAGCACCGCCACGGAGCAGCGCGACTTCGCGCCGGCCGACGTCGTCGAGCTCGTCGCCGACGGCCCCGTCGACGTCGCGGTCGGGACCGGGGACGTCGAGGTCGTGGCGCGCAGCCGCTCGGGGTTCGTCGACCCCGTCTTCGGCGGCCAGCTCGAGGGTGACCGGCTCGTCGTCGAGCACCGGTGCACGGGCATCTGGTTCGGGAGCTGCACCGCGGGCCTCGACGTGCGGGTCCCCGAGGGCACCGAGCTGGTCGTGCGGTCCTCGTCCGGCAGCATCGTGGCGTCCGGGATCGTGGGTGACGTCGACCTGAGCTCGGGGGACGGGAGCGTGACGGTCGACGGTGTCGACGGCACCGTGCTCGCCGTCTCCGGCTCGGGCGGGGTCGAGGTGCACGACGCGACGGGCGGCGTCGAGGCGCGCTCGTCGGACGGGCACGTGCGGGTCGTCGACGCGGGCGGTGACGTCCTCGCCGGCTCCGGGTCCGGCGGCATCGAGGTCGTGGGCGTGCGAGGGAAGGTCGACGCCCGCACCAGCGACGGGTCGGTCGACGTGCGGGACTCGGGCGGCGAGGTCATGGCCCGCTCCGGCAGCGGGCGCGTCGCGGTGGCGGACGCCGGGGGCCGGGTCGAGGCGCAGAGCTCGGACGGGTCCGTCGAGGTGCTCGGCGCGGACGGCGACGCGCTCGCGGTCTCGGGCAGCGGCCAGGTCTCGGTCGTCGGCGCCCGCGGACGGGTCGAGGCCCGCTCGTCCGACGGCCAGGTCGACGTGAGCGACGTCACGGGCGACGCGACGGCCGTGTCCGGCAGCGGCTCGGTCACGGTCGCGGGGGTCCGGGGGAACGTCGAGGCGTCCTCGAGCGACGGCCCCGTGACGGTGCACGGCACGGGCACCCCGGTCCGGCTCGAGATCTCGACCGCCGACGGCCAGCAGGTCGTCGAGGCCGCGACCGACCCGTCGGCGTCGCGCTCGGTGTCGATCCGCTCGGGCAGCGGCACCGTGTCCTACCTCGGGCCGCGCTGACCCGGAGCGCCACCGGGTCGGTCGGGCGTCGACCGCCCGGCCCGGCGAGCGCGGCACCGGGTCCCGGCGAGCAGGACCCTGCTGCGGGTGGCACGACAGAGGGCCCGGACCAGCGTTCGCTGGTCGGGGCCCTCTGCTCTCTCCCGGTCGGGGGGCGGGATTCGAACCCACGACCTCTTCGTCCCGACCGGGTCCGCGGCCCTGTCTCGCAGGGTCCGTACGGGCTGCGTGAGTTGCGATCGTCGGCTCAGTTTCGGTTCGCGTCGCCGCGGTGGTGGCGCGAGTAGTCCCCCTTGTCGTGAATCAGAGTCGGACGTCGTTCGGATACCCGCATGCCTTTGTCGCCGTGTGGTCGGGTCAAGGGGGGGCCGCCTTCGGCCATCGCGTAGCGACGCGGAGCGCCCTTGACGCGACTGCGCGGTGGCAAAGACCGTCGTGGAGCCGATCGCCGTCTGTGGTGAGGAGTCGACGAGCTGCGAGCCAGCTGCGTCTCCGTCGGGATGGCGCGTGGGTGGGGTGGGGTGCGGCGGGGTGCGCGGAGGGAGCGCAGCGACCGCAGCGCGGGGCTCCTGCCGCGGGGCCTCGACCTACCCACGCGGCGCCGCGCGGAGCGCGGCCTTGAGTCAGTAAGGAACTTCCTCCCCGGGCAGGTCGGATTGAGAGGTCGAATCACAATCGGGTCCGTGGCCTGGCTCAGCGCCTGGCTTAGCGCAGGGGCCAGGCAGCCTAGCGGGGGTGTAGTCAACGTCCGGGGACCACGCGGCACGCGCCTCTTGCTTAGCTGCCCTCCGAAGCGGCGTGGTGCCTGGCTCGGCTCGTGCGGCGTATCTCTCGTGGAGGGTGGCCCAACGACATGCCGGGCACCCCGTTGCAGAGGATTTGCCCGCCTCTCGGTGCAAGCGCTGCTAAGTTCACCGGAGCGAAAGGGGGCGAGCATGCTCGGCACCGAGCGCAGTCATCGGCAGGTCATCTACCTCACCGGTGCTCCTGCCACGGGCAAGACGACTACTGCAACCCTGTTGGGGGGAATGGTCGACGCAAAGGTTCTCAGCTATGGCGCACTGCTGACCGAGCGAACGGCGAGCGTGGCGTCGCAGAGCGAACTCAGGGAACGCTCGGCCCAAGTCATCGAAGAGCGCGATGTGAAGGACCTAGACGCTGAGATTGCGGCGCTCATTCGCGAATCTACGGCACCATGCATCATCGACTCGCACGCCGTGACGAAGGAAGCGTGGGGGTTCAGAGCCGTACCGTACAGCCACGAGACGATCAGGCAGCTGGGCATTACGTCGATTGTCGTACTCTACGCCTCACCGCAGGAGATTGGGCGGCGGATTGGCAGCGACTCGCAAGGGCGGCCTCTCCCCGACGAGCTCGACCTTCGGATTCACCAGGACCTGCAGATGAACTTGGCGCTAACGTACGCGCACACATGCCATGTACCGGCGTACTTCGTGAAGTCGGAGGGAGAGCCCGCGGCGGTGGCCAGGCAAGTGGCCAGGGCCTGTGGTTTCGAGGATCGGGGTTGAGTTGACCACTAACGGCGAGATCGACCTCAAGGCGGCAGTGAACGCTATTTCTGACGTGATCACGAATCGCCCGCGCCCGCTGCGCGAATTCGACCAAATTCACATGAAGGCCGGCGACATGGTGATGCAGGCCGAGTTCGTTGCACGGTGGGCGGCGGGCAAGCGGCTCGTCTTCATTGGGGACGGAGATGCGATCAGCGTCTGCGTGGCCTACCTGTGTGAGCGAGGCATTTTTCCCTACGGCCCCACGCAGATACTGGTGCTCGATTTCGACGAGCGCGTGATCGGGGCTGTGAAAAGATTTGCGGATAAGGAAAGAATACCGACGCTCGATGCAACCCTCTACAACTGTATTGACGAGCTCCCGCCGTTGAGCGACTTTGACGCCTTCTACACGAACCCGCCGTGGGGTGCGAGCAACGGTGGTACCAGCGTTCACTTGTTTGCGTACCGCGGGATGCAAGCGACAAACTTCGCCGGGGAAGGACTCGTCGTCATAGCCGACGACGAGGAGTTGGATTGGGCGCAGGCTGTCCTCGGTGCGACCCAGCGGTTCGCGTCGGACCAAGGATTTTATGTGAAGCGTATGACGCCTCAACTGCATGCCTACCACTTGGACGACGCGCCCGACCTACTTTCTTGCAATCTGGTGTTTCGCGCCTTGCCGCGCTCGGCGCGCCCGGAGTCGCAGCCGCTGGTGGTGGATGCCGCGTTGCTCGAGAACTTCTACGGTGCCGGAAAGGCGCCGCGCGTACACTACGTGCGTGAACTGAAGCGGCTCGACTACGGTAAGGCCCACCAGGACGAGTACAGGTTGGAGTTGCTTGATGGGTAGCATCCCTTGGGCGGAGGCGCAGGATCCCCGCACCGGCATTTTGTTCATGAAGGTCGGGACTCACGCGAATGAGTCGCTTGACGAGATCATTACGCGCAAGCAGAAAGAGATCGAGCGTGCCGGCTTTGCCCTGTGGGGCTACGGGGGCAACACGTGCCACCCGACGTCGATGGTACAGCCGTTCGCTCAGTCGCTCGCTTCTCGGGGATCCCAGCTTGTGCTTGCGATGAAGCCCATGGAGTCGAAGCACTTTGCGGAGCCCCTGCGTGCAAGCGAGTACTCCGTCGATGGGCTGGAGTGGGAAGCGATTCCGGAAGCCGTCAACGCGCTGGGGTCTCGGTATGCGCTTTGGATTGATAGCCTCGAAGAAGCGGACCTAGAGCTACCCCTTGACATGACTAAGGTGGGCCTAGGGCCGAGTGCTGGCCGCGCTGGAGACCGGTACGTGAAGGGGCGCGTGGATAAGGCCTGCCTGGAGTACGATCCCACGCTCATGAGCGAGGGTACCCAGGTAGCGTCGATCGGCTTGGTTGCCCATATGGCTGAGCCCTACGCGGTGTTCCTCCGCTAGTCCGGAGTGTTTATCTCATAAGCACAACGGGACACGACTTGCGCAAGTGCTCGATGTAGGAAGTAAGTCCCGTCGCCACGTCGTCAAGTGTGACTACATCTTGGTTGCACGCGAACGCTAGAGCAACGGCGAGGTCGGCGGCGCGGTCAGTGCAAACCCCTTGCCTGCACGCGTCGACGCCGATTTCTTGCGCGAGTCGGAGGATAATCTGCTCGAAGCAGATGGCGACGCCGGTGATTAGAGCGGCGTCGAGCACCAGCGGACCGACCACTTCGAGGGCGCCTAGGGCCCTTTTGTCGCCTGTAAGGAAGTGAGCGAAGCGGCGGTCCGCCACGATGGCGATGAGCTGGCTCTCTCCTGTGTCGAGAGGCAAGCCGAGCTCTTGGGCACGATCCTCCAGGGCGGCCGCCACGGCAAGCTCGGATGAACTTGGCTCTAACAGTTCCGCTGTCGCCATGAAGTCCTGGAACTGTGCCAGCGCTGCTGCGCGGGTTTCGATCGGCGTCTTCTTCTGCAATCGCGCGCCGACGACGAATGGTGCCGCGCCAAGGACCCCGGCGGCCTCTGGCCCGATCAGCCCTTGGAAGGACTCGGAGGTTAGGAATAGGTATCTCGACAGCTTGATCAGGACATCATTGTCGACGGCGCTTCGCTGGGCCAAGTCACTTCCCCATGACTGTATCGAGGTATTCCTGCTGGTCCATGCCGAGCGCATCCCAATGCAACATCTTGCGAGCGAGTCGGTTGATCGCCCCACCGACGTCACCCTCGCCGAGGATTTTCAGCGCGGCCGTTCCTCGCGCCCACTCGTTGTGCTGGCGCGCGAAGATGAGCGCAATGGTCCCTGGGTCGATGCCCCATTCCCTAGAGTAGTCGACTGCAGCGGTCGCTAGCTGAGCCGGATTGAAATCACCCGGAGGGCGGGTGATGTCCAATTCAGTCCTGCCCGTTAGGAGCTGTAGCGCGAAGGCATTTGCTGCCTCCTCCTCGTCATCCGGCTGCTCCCTGGCAGGATCCTCAATGTCGAGCAAGCTGGATGAGGTCCCGGTGTGGCCCAGGAATATGTGGCCCAGTTCGTGGGCGACGGTGAAGGCCGCCTTTGCAGGGAACCGCGTGCTTTCGCCGATGATAATGGCGAAACCGTCGTGCCATTGCGCGCAAACAGCGTGCATGCGCTTCTGGGGGAGAGGAAAGACAAGCGTCTGCACAACTGGTATACCACAAGCCCAGCTCAGCGTTAGGACGTCCCGTAGCGAGTACCCGGCCAGAAGTCGGCGAAGGTCAAGGGCGCCTTGCCTTGCTACTGGTACTCGTGGTCGAGGCGCACCGGCGGCGAGGATCGACGCCAGTGAAACCGCGAAGGAGCTGAGGATGTCCTGCTCAGTGGCTGATGTGCTTCCGAGGTTCTTGAAGCGGGCTGTGTCCTTCCAAGCGAACACGGGCTCTGTGTCGCCGAGCAAGGAGGATGGCTTGATCCCTAGCCGCCTTGCGATCGTCAGTTTCAACTCGGCGCGCGCGGAGATTGAGGCCTCCGCAGCGGCGCTCCACCACTCAGGCCAGACGGCGTCTATTGCTAGGTCCGAATAGCCGACCGAGTGGAGCGTTTGTCGGAGCGAGTTCTCGTTCTCGTTGATGGCGGCACCTCCCCATTTATTCGCGTGGCGCGTTGTGCCTGGCGGGCTGAGTCTAGTACCCTCTAGGCATGGCTGTGGAGGATATTGCGCCCCCGTCTTGCTTCTGTTGGACCAAGTTCGGCACTGAGGCCGGCGACACGATAGATGTCATACGTGCGCGGAAGGAGAGTGAGCGACAAGCTGGAGGCGGCCTCTTCTACTGGGGTATTGGCAACAGTATCGCCCCGTCGATCCAGGCGCTCGTAGAGACTGCGTCTAATCCAGAGGTGCTATTCACGCCGATGCTGTCGAAGCCGGCTGTCGGGGATGTCGCCCCAGAGCGCGTCGTCTCGTGGCGCTCCGGGTTGGGTATCGATGGGCGGCCTTATTCGCTGCGGAGCGGCGTCGTCACTAGTAAGGCCAGTGCCGCTTCCTCTCCCAAGAGGCACTATGCGTTGGTGTGCTACTCGGTCGATCCGCTCGATGTAGACGGCTTTCCGGTCAACTTTGCCGCGGAGTCTGTAGTGAACCTCCGTTCTGGTGCTCCAGTGGGTTCTTCGCAAGTGACATCGGTGGTGCGCTATGTCGATGATGCGCCGGCAGCGAGGCGGCGGTACACCGTCGCGTTCCGTGCGACGCTCGTTGCCCCGTATTTTGTCACGCTGCTTGACGCCGGCACCGCCGTGCAGGGGACGAAGGTTAGTGCGGACTACGAGCAGGAACTTCTCTGGGCTTAGCCCGAGGTACCCCCTATTGGGTCGAGGTCGCTGTCGTGTGTGCGGCGCTTGCTCGTGCTCGGCACGAGGCGCGCGCGGTGCTCGCGGCTTGCGCGGTGCGCTAGGCTTGCGAGCGGTGCCGTACTGGTCGGCTACGGGACGCCGCGAGGTGGTCATTCTTCTCGGTCGCCGCCGCCCCCCACTCGCCGTAGGCGCGTTTGCATCAGAGGTCGGGTCGGGGAGGGGCCGGGTGCAGCTGCGCAACCGCGCGCACGGCGTCATCGGTCCAGTAGTCGGCACGGACGCGGTCGACCATTCCCTCGTCGTCGACGACGTAGGCAGTGCCGGGCTGGCCGCGCCCGATGCTGTGGGCCGGCGCGACCGCGGCCATGGAGCTGGGTGATGCCCGGGCGAGCGCGAAGACGGTGGAGAAGAACAGGTTCTGGCGAAGCGCGTAATCGAGCACCTGGATGGGCGGAAGTTCAAGGACCTGCGGGCTGAGGAAGTCGAACGCTGGTTGCAGGTCCTTGCCGGGGCGCTGTCGACTCGATCCCTGGCTGACGTGCGCTCGGTGCTCAACCGCTCGGTCAGGCGAGCGATGTCCCGCGGTCTAGTGGCGCGGGTCGTCGTCGAGTTCGTGGAAGTGCCAAGGGGGCGTGCCGGGCGCGCGTCACGGTCGATGACCGTTCAACAGGCTGCCGATGTGCTGACCCTCACGGCGGGTCATCCAATGCACGCGTGCATCGTCGTGTCGCTGGTGACGGGCCTGCGGACGGAGGGAGTCCGTGCCCTGCGTTGGGTTCACCTGGACCTGGTCGGCGAGCGGATGCGGGTCGCCCGGCGTCGGTTGCGGTGTGGCGGTCTGCCGGGTCGGAGGCGACACCAAGACGGCGAAGTCGCGACGGACGATCGCGCTCTCGGGTCTCGCCGTTGCGGTGCTGCATCGGCACCGAGCGGCCCAGACCGCGGCGCGCTTCGCGGCCGGCTCCAGCTGGCAGGACTCCGGGCTGGTCTTCACGTCACGGGTCGGGACGATGCTCGACGCGTCGAACGTGCGTGACGCGTTCCGGTCTGCCCTGACGTTGGTGCCGGGCATCGAGCCGGCGGAGTGGACTCCGCGGGACCTACGTCATTCGTTCGCCTCGATCATGTCCGAGCGCGGTGTGCCGCTGGAGGAGATTCGCGGCTGCTCGGCCACTCGGGCACCGCCGTGACAGAGGCGGTCTACCGCGAGGAACTGCTGCCGGTGATCCAGACCGGCGCGCGGGTGATGGACAGCGTCTTCTTGCACGTCGAGGTGGACCCGCTGTCGGGCATGGAAGCGCTGTTCAGCGTCGCGGAGGCGATGGGTCGAGAGCCCGCGTAGTCCCCGGCAGTCCCCCAGGTCATTGCGAGGCGGGATGGGCCAGGGAACGACGAAGGCCCGCAGCCAGCGTTTCCGCTGACCACGGGCCTCTGCCCATCGAGTCGGGGTGGCGGGATTCGAACCCACGACCTCTTCGTCCCGAACGAAGCGCGCTACCAAGCTGCGCCACACCCCGGTTGAGCCTGCTCAGGATAGCGGAGTCGGAGGCGCAGGTCGAAACGGGCCCGACCGGCCCGCCCCCGCCCGCCCCGGCCGCGCCGCAGAGCCACCCCGACCTCGGACGCGGACCGGCCGTGCGCGGGGGGCGCCGCTACGCACAGCGCGCGCACAGGCTGCGCGGACACCCGACTACGCGCTCCGCGGAACCTCCGCGACGCACCGTGCGTGAGGGTTGCCTCATCCGGTGGGCGTCTGACACCGTGTTTCGTCGCGGCGGCTCCGGTCGTCGCTCGTTGTCGTCGACAGGGTCGTCGCCGGCCTGGACCTAGGGGGGCACAGTGGACATCACCCGTCGCACCGCGCTCGCGGTCCTCGGCGCCGGGGCCGGCGCGGTCAGCCTCGCGACGACCGCGCACGGTCACGACGGGCCCCCGGCCGAGCCGGTACCCGCGGCGGGCCCGTGGTCGTCGACCGCGGTCGAGACGACGACGCTCGCGTGGTTCGACGCCGCCTTCACCACCGAGACGCTCGCCGAGGTGCCCCGGGTCCTCGAGGTGCGGGGCCTCACGCCGTCGACGCCGGAGCTCACGGGCGTCCTGGTGTTCGACCCCCGGCTCCTCGCACGCCGTGGCGACGTGATGCTGTCGAGCGCGGGTCGTGTCTGGACCGTCCCGGTCGCGGAGCACCGCACGGCGGAGGGCGTGACGGAGCTGCGGTTCGGGCTCACGAGCGCGCCGGGCGCCGCGCCGGACGACGTGCCGCACGACGCGCCGACGCTCGTGCTCCTGCCGCTCGTGCCGCGCGCGCTGTACCCGGCGGAGAACGTCGCGGACGTCGTCCCGTTGACGCTCACGCTCACGGGCGGCGCGGGCGAGTACCGCTGGGCCGACGTGTCGACGAGCACCCCGCGCGCGCCGTGGGGCGCCGAGCTCGCCGCCGCGTGGACGTCGTGCGGCGTGGGCGCAGCCGGTGCGGCGCGCAGCTACCGATTCCCGGTGGGCGTCCGCGTCGCCGGCGTCGGGCCGGGTCCGGTCCCGGCGGGCACCCGGCTCACGGTCGACCTCGACGCCCGGCTCGTCGCCGCGGTGGCCGCGCCCGAGCTGCGCCTCGACGGCGCCCCGCTCGACCGCTCGCGCGCGGAGGTCACCTCGACGCGCGCGGGCGACCTGCTGCGGACGGTCGTGCGCCTGCGCGACGAGGTCCCGGCGGGCACGGTGCTCGACGTCGCGCTCGACGTGACGCCGTCCGGCTCGGCGCAGGACGTCGCGGGGCTCCACTACGCCACGGTGACGCTCGCCGGGGTCGACGACGCGGCCCGCCCGCAGCGCGCGACCGGCCGGTGCTCCGTGAGCGACCTCACGTCCTCGGGGACCCCGCACGCCGAGTCCGCCACGTGCGGCACGACCTGAGCGGGGGACGGACGATGGCGGACTTCTGGGTCCAGGAGGCGCAGGCCTGGGTCAACGGCACCTACGGCGGGGTCGCCGGCTACACGCCGGTCGAGGTCGACGGGGTCACGGGCTGGCGCACGGTCTTCGCCCTCACGCGCGGGCTCCAGGTCGAGCTCGGCATCACGGCCCTCTCGGACAACTTCGGCGCGACGACGACCGCACGGTTCGCCGCCCAGGTCGGGACGCTGACCCCGCAGAGCCCCGCGTCGAACGTGGTGCGGATCCTGCGGTGCGCGCTGTGGTGCAAGGGCTACCAGGGCGGCGACGTGCGCGACGGCGCGTTCGACGACGCGCTCGCGCTCTCCGTGGTCCGCGTCCTGCAGGACCTCGGGCTCCCCGGCACGACCCCCGCGGTCGACGTCAAGGTCATGAAGAGCCTGCTCAGCATGGACGCCTACCTCACCGTGCCGGGCGGGCGCGACGGGGTCCGGGCGTTCCAGCAGTGGCTCAACTCGCGCTACCTGACCCGGCTCGACTTCGCGGTCGTCCCCTGCGACGGGCGCTACGCGCGGGACGTCCAGCGCGGGCTCATGCTCGGCGTCCAGTACGAGATCGGGATGGCCGACGGCGTCGCGAACGGGAACTTCGGCCCCGGGACGCAGGCCGGCCTGCGGGGACCGGCGTACGTCGAGCCGGGCAGCACCGACGACCGTGCCGCGTTCGTGCGGCTCTTCCAGGGCGCGCTGCTGTGCAACGGCTACGCCTCGCCGTTCGACGGCACGTTCGGCGCCGGGACCTCGGAGGCCGTCGCGGCGTTCCAGGACTTCGTGCAGCTCGCCCCGACGGGCGTCGGGGACTTCGCCACGTGGGCGTCGCTCCTCGTGAGCTCGGGCGACCCGGACCGCCCCGGCACCGCGGCGGACACCTCGACGCCGCTGACCCCCGCCATGGCGGCCGCCCTGCGCGAGGCGGGCTACCGGACCGTCGGGCGGTACATGAGCGTCGCGACGAAGCGCTACCGCCGCGCGGAGCTCGACGACGTGCTGGCCGCCGGGCTCGCCACGTTCCCGATCTACCAGGAGTTCGGCAACGAGGCGAAGTACTTCACCGACGAGATCGGCTACGGCCACGGGCTGGCCGCCGCCCGCCGCGCCCGCCAGCTCGGGTTCCGGCCCGGCGCGGTGATCCACTTCGCCGTCGACTACGACGCCACGAACGACGACATCGACGCGCGCGTCCTCCGGTACTTCGAGGGCGTCAACCGCGGGATCGGCGCCGCGCGGGCGGGGGAGTACCGGGTCGGGGTGTACGGCTCGCGGAACGTGTGCGCCCGGGTGTGCGCCCGCGAGCTCGCGATGAGCGCGTTCGTCGCGGGCATGTCCCGCGGCTGGAGCGGCAACCTCGGCTTCCCGCTGCCCCCGCAGTGGGCGTACGACCAGGTGCAGACCCTCACGGTCGGGGCCGGGGCCGGCGTCGTGACGATCGACAAGGTCGTCCGCTCGCCGCGCGCCGAGCCGGTCGCCGCCGACGGGCTCGTCGAGACCCCGCGCGGCACCGACGACGCGGGCTTCCACCAGATGTTCTGGTCCCTGACCCAGCTCCGCTTCGAGGCCGAGGTCGCGCTCCGCGGGGCGTCCGACGAGGCCCGCGCCCAGGCCGACGACCTCGTGCTGCACCACGCGCAGACCGGCCGGTACGCGACCGCCGCGTGGGTCGCGTCAACGCCGCTCGCAGAGACCAGGCTCTCCGACCCGCCGGCGTCCGAGCTCGCGGCCGCACGCGCCCGGTTCCTCGCGACCCCCCCGCCCGCCGCCAACCCAGCCGACTACGACGGCGACCTGGCGCACCTCGCGGCGAGCGCACGCGTCTGGTCGATCGCGGGCTTCGCCGACGACCCAGCGACCGTGGGCCGCGGCGACCTCGGCAGCTGGGCCCTCGACCTCGTCGCGCTCTGGGCCCAGTACGTCACGGTCCGCGAGTCCGGCCCCGAGCCGCGCGGCGGTGCCCAGGCCTGGCTCGCCGAGCGGATCGGCACGGGGACGGGCGCGCTCACCCGCGCCGACCTCGTCGCGGACGTCGACGCCTACCTCGTCTCGCGGGCCCGGGAGGCGGACCCGTCGCGGGGCGTCGCGGACGTCGTGCGCGAGATCCTCGTCCGGTCCGAGCAGGATCCGACGTGGCGCTTCGCGGAGTTCCTCGACGCACGCTTCGGCGGCCGGCACGTGACCGCCCGCAGCGCCGTGGCGGCCCTCGTCGACCCCCGGACGCCGTGGCGCGACGGCCCGGTGGCGCAGTTCTCGGGCACCCGACGACCCGGCGAGCGCAGCTCCGCGGTCACGAGCCGGCGCGAGCTCGGGGGCGAGCCCCGGGCGGTCGCCCAGGCGTTCGTGACCGTGCTGTGGCGGCTCGCGGGGCGCCCGCTGAGCTGAGTGGCCCCCCCGTGCGCCGGACTCGATCCTGGGCGTGAGGACGGCCGGCGCCGTCGCGGTCATGGCCCGGGCAGCCGGAGCGCCGCCTGCCACCCCTGTCGTCGGCATCGGCGCCTCAGAACCCGAGGCGGTGTCGCGCTCGAGCCCGGCCTGACGTGCCGGCCGGACCCATCCGAGGGGCGACGGCGGGACGCCTGGGTGCCGCCGCCCGAAAGGGGCGCGGGTCATGCGTGCGTGCGCCGGCCGGTCCTACGGAAAGCGGGATCCGCACAATAGTTATTACCAATATTACCCCTTGTCTCAACCAATGTGACTGTGCCAGTCTTTCGTGCGCCCCGGTGCCCGGGGCAACGACTCGCTCATCGTGAGTGCACAGCTGCACTCGTCTGGGTACGTCGTCGACGTGCCCGAGACGGCGAGTCGGCGGTCCGCCCTGTCAACGGTTGGAGACCGCGTGAACCGGAACCGCGTCCGCAGCATCGTCGCGCTGGGCGTCGGCCTGTGCCTGATCCCGTGGGGGGCCGTCGCGGCGCCGGACGCAGGTGGCGCGGCTGACCCGAACAGCGCGGAAGCCCCGTCGACCGACCCCACCGAGGCGCCGGTGCTCGTCCCGGTCGTGCCCGAGGAGCGACGCGAGGACGTCCTCGGAGCGGAGTGGCGTGACTCCGGCGACCGGGCCTGGCTCCTGCACGGTGACGCCGACGGACTTCATGTGATGGTCGCCGAGGCGGCGGAGGCGTTCGCGTGGCGGAGCGTCGCTGCGCTGTGGGAGCCGGGGTACGACACCGACCGCTGGATCGGCAACGCGTGCGCGACGGCGAGCGGTGAGCGGCTCGTCGTGACCTACGCGCCACGCCACTTCACCAACCACCACGACGCATTCCTGCGAGGTGCGTTCACCGCGGTCGTCGACCTGGACGCCGGAACCGTGACCCGGCTTCCCACGAGGGCCAGCCTCGAGTACTTCACGCCGACGTGCGGCTACGGCGAGGAGGCGCTGCTGACCCTGTCGACCGAGGAGGGCGCGCCCGCGACGAGGCTCGTGACCGTCGACGCCGAGCACCTCACGGTCGCTGAGCCGGTCGACGTCGAGGCGCGCCTGACCTCCGGAGTGCTGACCGGAGCGGGCCTCGTGGCCTCCGCCGGCGAGTCGCTCGTGCGCGTGGCTGACGACGGCGCCTTGGAGACCCTCGTGGCGACGACGGCCGTGCCCTTCGCACTCACGGCAGACGCCGACGGCGGTGTCGTCTACGCCGACCACGACGGCACGGAGGCGACGCTGCACCGCATCGACGTCGCCCGCGTCGAGAGTCCCGAACCCGACGTGGAGGTCGAGGCGTTCGCCAGCGCGCCGCTCACGGGTCTCGGCGTGCACGGCACGGTGGACGGCGAGGTGGTCCTCACCGGCGACGTCGACGTGACCGGCCCGCTCCCTGTGCACGTCACGACGGCCGAAGCCCCGGCCGACGCTGTCCCGACGATGCTGGGGGAAAGCACCCTCGACGTGACCGCCACCGTGACGAGCGAAATTTCCACCGAGGACGACGACGCCGGGCTCGGCACGCTCTCGCGAGTGGACGTCACACTGCGGAACCGCGCGACCGGCGAGTCCGAGGAGCTCACCGCGTCTCCTGACGTGGACGCCACCGCGCCCGACCTCGGCCTGGGCGCGACGGGCCAGGCCGACCCTGCGGGTACGACGACAGGCGTCCGCGAGGGTGCGGACGCCCTGTCCCGTGCCGCAGCGGAAGGTGCCCCACCCGTCAGTGCAGCGGCGGCTCCCACGGACGCGCGTGCGGGCGACCCGAACAGCCCCATCGAGGCGGAGCGCACGTGCTCCGTGCCACGTAACGACCCCCAGAGCCAGGCGATGCAGCCCAAGCCCCGACAGGTGGAGTGGGCCGTCAACCAAGCGATCAAGAACAACCTGCGGATCCCCCGCCCGGCCAACTGGATGGATCTCGGGATGCCGGCGTACAGCGCCCAGGGACTCTTCCCGCGCGTCGAGCTCGACGGTGGCGGGGAGATCCCGGCGCAGATCGTCCTGGGAGTCCTGATGCAGGAGTCGAACCTGTGGCAGGCCTCCGGCCAGGTCCCGCCGGGGATGGCAGGGAACCCGCTGACCGGCAACTACTACGGCTTCGACAACCGGGCGTCCTCCCCGGACGACCGCTGGGCGGTCCGGTGGTCGAAGTCGGACTGCGGGTACGGCGTCGGACAGATCACCGACGGGATGCGCCTCGCGGCCTTCAACGAGGTGGGCAAGCCACAGGCGTACGCGCACTCCACGCAGCGTGCCATCGCGCTCGACTACACCGTCAACGTCGCACTCGCCGTGCGCATGCTCGCGCAGAAGTGGAACCAGACGCGGGCGGCGGGACTCGTGGTGAACGACGGCAACCCCGCCCGGATCGAGAACTGGTTCTTCGCGACCTGGGCGTACAACTCCGGCTTCTACCCGGAGTCCGCGAAGGCGACGGAGAACAGGAACGGAGCGTGGGGCGTCGGGTGGTCGAACAACCCGGCGAACCCGAGCTACAACCCGACACGCAAGATGTTCGGCCGGTCGTCCGCCGACGCGGCGAAGCCGCAGGAGTGGCCGTACCCGGAGAAGGTGATGGGTTGGGCGGCGTATCCGCCGCAGCTGCTGGAAGCACCCGAGAAGTTCGTCGTCGGGTACCGGCAGGCGTCGTGGAACGGGGCGACGACGGACGAGGCCAACGCGCGGCGCGAGGCGGCACTGCCTCCGAAGCACACCTTCTGCACCACGGCCAACGACTGCTACCCGGGGACGAAGCACACGGGTGAGGCCCCGGACGTCGCGGGGTACGACGTCGGGGCCTGTGCGCACCGTGACGCCCAGGGGAAGTACGACGGGCGGTGCTGGTTCCACGGTCCGGTGACGTGGAAGGCGGACTGCTCGGTCTCGTGCGGACGCGGATTCATCAGGTTCGACGCCTCGTACAAGGACGAGGAACAGGCGTGGGGTGACCCGTACCCCGGGAACTGCGCCCTGGACGGGCTGCCCGAGGACGCCCTCGTGGTCGACGACATCGCGGACTACGTGCCGATCGTCCAGCCGGGCTGCGAGAGAGCGGGCCGGAACGCGGGAAAGTTCACGCTCAGCTTCGCGGACGACGGCGGCCTCTACCCGTCCAAGTCCGACTTCCATCAGATCGGTGGAGGCTTCAACGGCCACTTCTGGTTCGGGCACACACGTACCGCGCACCTTCGAGGCGGCACCATGCAGGTCGAGGGCAGCTGGGAGCTCGACGACGCCGTCCAGGGGTGGACCCGGGTCTTCGTGCACATGCCGGACCTCGGGGCGCACACCCAGCAGGCGGTCTACACCATCCACACCGGCGTGGGTGCGCCTCAGCAACGAGTGCTCCTCCAGCGAACCCTCGAGAACCGGTGGGTCTCCTTGGGTGTCTTCGAGATGCAGGGCCGCCCGAAGGTCACTCTGACGACCACGACCCGGAACGGCGACTCGCAGTCGTACGACCCGAACGGCACGTACGTCCCGAAGAGCGAGGACATCGCGTTCGACGCCGTGGCGTTCCAGACCCTCGATGCGAAGCCACGGGACATCGTCGTCGCGCTCGGCGACTCGTACTCGTCCGGGGAGGGTGCCTCCGCCGAGTTCGGGGTCGACTACTACCGGGAGACCGACAACAACGGCGGGAAGCCGCTGATCCGCAACGCGTGCCACCGGTCGCCGTTCACCTGGTCGCGCGTGGCGACGCTCCCGGACAGGACGCAGAGCGTCGGTGAGCTGCTGGACGACCATGACGAGACGATCGATTACCAGCTGCTCGCGTGCTCCGGCGCACGGGTGCACAACGTGCTCGCGAACTACACCGTGCAGCTCGACGACGCCCACTACAGGGACGCGTGGAACCTGCTCAACTCGGGGATGTACGGCGAGGTCAGCCAGATCGACCGCGGGTTCCTCACCTCGGACACCACGCTCGTCACGCTCTCCATCGGGGGCAACGACGCGAAGTTCAGCGACGTGCTCCAGAAGTGCCACCTCGACCTGATCGAGACCTGTCAGAAGGCCCGGCTCGGCACCGACACCGATCCGATGGAGGTCACGATCCCTCAGCGGATCGAGGGTCCAGTCAAGGACTCCGTCGTCACAGCCCTGAGGGCCATCCACGACCGCGCACCGAACGCTCGCGTCGTGCTGATGGGATACCCCGAGCTCCTCAGCCGCGACGGCTTCTGCGCGGAGATGATCGGGCCCTCGGAAGCGGTGTGGCTGAACGGGCTCGCGGACACCCTCGCAGACAGCATGTTCGAAGCCGTCGCGATCGCGAACTCGGGACCTGGGCCGGACTACGCGGACTTCGCCGACCCCAGGAGGGAGTTCGACGGGATCGGGGTCTGCGGTACGCCCGAGACCATCCACGGGCTGGTGCTCGGGCGTACGCCGGGCGATCGTCCGTTCACCGAGTCGCCGATCTCCGCGCAGTCCTTCCACCCCAAGATCGAGGGCTACGAGCACTACGCCACGGTCCTCGAGCGGACGCTCGCCGGAGACGCGGGATGACGGCGCTGCGCCGGGTCGTGCTCGCTGCCGGGCTGGGGGTTCTCGCGCTCAGCATCAGCGGCTGTGGACCGGACGAGTCGGTCTCGGTGGGCATGGCGACGACCGAGGCCCGCTCGCTCGCCCGGGACGACGCGACTGCGCTCCAGGAGGCGTTGAGCGCCGGGGGCGACGCGGCGGCGGTCCGTGACGCGGTTGAGTCCTGGGCGCGTACGGCCCTGGGCGAGCAGGCGGGGATCCAGGAGCGCAGCGACGGTGCGGAGCTGGTCATGGTCTACGACGTCTTGGAGAACCAGGGAGGGGGGTGGTTCTCCAGTGAGGTCGTCGTCCGCTTGTGCACGCGACTTCTCGTGCAGGGTGCGGGCGACGTCCGGGTCGTCCTCGAGGGGGCCGAGTGTCCCGCTGACCTGTCCGCTCCCGGGTACGGGGACAGCTTCACCGAGGTGGGGCTCGAATGAGGCCACCTCCCCCTCCCGCCTCCGACATGACGAATCAGCTGCGCACGCTCGGCGCCCGTCACGCACGACCGCACGTCGAGCGGAAGTTCTCGTCCGTGCTCACCCTGCGTGAGCACGGCGCAGGGGGCGGGTTCGGATCCCGCTCGGCCGTTCACCCAACCCGTCTCGAAAGGACGACGATGAAGCGAATCATCTCCAGTGCCGCTGCACTCACGGTGGCGCTGCTCGGCGCAGTCGCGATGCCGACGGCGGCGCAGGCCGCCGGCATCGGCGCGTGCAGCCACTCCGGTCTGCAGAGCACGTACGCCTATGCGGGCGCGACCGGGGTCAACGCGTGGATGACGCAGCCGATGACGCACTCGGGATCGGGCTACCTGGCCACCGACTGCTACGTGCACCGTGGCGCGGCCGGGCCCCACGTGGTCGCGATCCAGAACGCACTCAACGCCTGCCACGGGGCTGGACTCGTGGCCGACGGCATCTTCGGACGGGCCACCGAGTCCGCGCTCCTGGCGGTCCAGGCCTCCCGGGGCATCGGGCAGGACGGAAGGTACGGGCCGCAGACCCGGGACCACATGAGCTGGGTCGCGACCACGAGCCTGAACGCAACGACCTGCTGGCACCGGTTCTGAGCCACGCAGGGCGAGGTGGACCCCGAGGGAACCATCAGGCCGGGCCACCGTGGCGGCGCGCCGCCTGTGTGCTCTCCGTCCGTGCCGGCGCCCTGCGCGTCCCCGTACGACACACCACCGAAGAGAAGGAGAACCACATGAAGCGCATCATCTCCGGCGCGGCCACGGTCGTCCTGGCGAGTCTCGCCGCAGTCGTCCTGCCGACGACCGCACAGGCTGCAGGGATGCCCGCATGCGACTACGCAGGTCAGCAGAGCACCTACTACTACGCGGGCTCGGTCGGAGTGAACGCGTGGACGAGCCAGCCGATGGCGTCCTGGCACCCGGGTTACGCAGCGACGGACTGCTACGTCCACCGGGGAGCCTCGGGGCCTGAGGTGGTCGCGATCCAGTCGGCGTTGAACACCTGCCACGGCGCCGGCCTGGTCGTCGACGGGATCTTCGGCCGGGCCACCGAGTCCGCACTGTTCGCGGTGCAGGCGTCCAGGGGCATCGGGCAGGACGGAAGGTACGGGCCGCAGACACGCGACCACATGAGCTGGGACGCCGTCACCTCGGCGAACTCGCACAGCTGCTGGCACCGGTACTGAGGATCGGTCGACGCCCGACGGTTCCCGTCGCCAGAACGGGGAGGCAATGAATCGAGCGCGGGACGCTGACGACGGCTGAGGGAGGGCCCAGGTTGCGGGTCGTGGGCGACCGGGGGCGGCAGCCGAGAACGAGGGCTGCCGCCCCCGGTCGTCCTGCGCCACGGGACGCCGAGGAGGGGCGTGTCAGCGCGCGACGAGCGTGATCAGCGTCGCCTCCGGGCGGCACGCGAAGCGCACGGGGGCGTACGGCGACGTCCCGAGCCCCGCGGAGATGTGCAGCCACGTCGACCCGTCGCCGCCCGAGCGGTCCGGTCGCGCCCCCGGCCAGCCGTGCAGACCCTTGGCGCGCCCCCGGTCGAGGTCGCAGTTCGTCACGAGAGCGCCGTAGAACGGCACCGCGAGCTGCCCGCCGTGCGTGTGACCGGCGATGACGAGGTCCGCGTCGTCGGCGTGCATCGCCTCGAGCACCCGCCGGTACGGCGCGTGCGTGACGCCGAGGTGCAGGTCGACGGGCGTCCCCCCGGTGCGCGCGTCGTCGGCGTCTCCTGCCTCGGGGAAGCGGTCCTGGTCGAGGTGCGCGTCGTCGACCCCGACGAGCGAGACCCGCCGCCCCGCCACGTCGAGCACGTCGCGCCGGTTGGTCAGGTCCTTCCACCCCGCGCCACGGAAGCGCGCAGCGAGCTCGCGCCAGGGGAGCTCCGTCGACGTCCGTCGGGTCCCTCGCGAGTCCGGGAGGAGGTAGCGCCCGGGGTTCTTCGGGACGGGCGCGACGTAGTCGTTCGAGCCCATCACGAACGCGCCGGGCTTCGCGAGGTGCGGCTCGAGCGCGTGCAGCAGGGGACCCATCGCGCCGACGTGCGCCCAGTTGTCGCCCGTGTTGATCACGAGGTCGGCGTCGAGCGACGCGAGGTCGCGCACCCAGTCCACCTTGCGGCGCTGGCCGGGCACCAGGTGCAGGTCCGCGAGGTGCAGGACGCGCAGCGGCGCCTCGCCCGCGGGCAGCACCGGGACCGTGACCTCACGCAGGGCGTACCAGCGCACCTCGACGAGCGAGGCCCAGGCGAGCGCGCCCACGCCACCGAGCGCGAGCCCGCCGAGGGCTCGCGCCGTACCGGACGGCATCAGGGCTGACCGGGGTTGGGCTGCCCGTTGCCGTTGCCGCCGCCGTTGCCCGGGCGGCCCGGCTGCTGGCCGCCACCCTGGTCCGGAGCTGCGCCGCCCTGCGGCTGCTGCCCGTTGGAGAGGGTGAGCGTGATAATCGCGCCGGACGGCGCCTCGCCGCCGGGTGACTGCGCGGCGACCCGTCCCCCGGCCTGGAACGAGGGCACCTGGTTCGGGTCGATGCTCACGGTGAAGCCAGCCTGCTCGAGGCGACGGGTCGCCTCGCCGACCTCCCAGCCGATGACGCCGGGGACACCGACCTGCTTGCCGTTGAGCTCGTTCGACGAGACCTCGCCGAACCCTGGCACTGCCTGGCCGGCGAGCGCCTGGTCCATGAACCGCTTCCACGTGGGCGCCGCGATGGAGGCGCCGTACATGTTCGGGATCTTCTTGCCGTTGACCCAGACGTCCTGCATCGGCTTCCAGTTGTCGGGGTACCCGACCCACACCGCCGAGGCCATGACGGGGGTGTACCCGACGAACCAGGTGTGCTCGTTCTCCGACGTGGTGCCCGTCTTGCCGGCGGACGGGTACGCGGGCCGGTCGACGCTGCTCGCCGTGCCGTCCCAGACGTTGCTGAGGGCGTAGTTGACGGCGTTCGCGATCCGCGGCTCGAGCGCGGCGTTGTTGCAGTCCGCCGCCGGCACCGGTAGGTCCGCGCCCGCCGCGTCCTGCACCCGCAGGATCGCGATCGGCTTGCAGAACGTGCCGCCCGAGGCGAACGCCGCGAACGCGCCGGCCATCGCGAGCGGCGACGCGGAGTCGGAGCCGATGACGTTGGACGGGTACGCGTTGAACGGCTCGCCGTAGCCGGCCTTGTTCGCCTTGGTGACGCCGAGCTGGGCGGCTCCGTCCATGACCGCGCACAGGTCGAGCTGCATCGCCATGCTCATGTACCCGCGGTTCACGGAGTTCTTGGTCGCGTCGAGCACGCTCATCATCGAGCCGCCGCCCTCGGAGTTGCGCGCGGGGAACTCCTGCGACGACAGGCGGGAGCCGCACGCCCGGAACTGGTTCGTGTTGAGCTTCTTGTTGCCCTCGCTGCCGTTGACCTGCTCGCGGAGGCTGTGGCCCTGCTTGAGCCACTCGACGAGCGTGAACGGCTTGAACGTCGAGCCGGGAGGGAACCCGTTGCCGGCGCCGTACTGGAAGTCGGCGTTCCAGTTGACCGACGTGTCCGTGGGGCTGGGGGTGTTGCTGTAGTTGCGGTTCTGCGCCATCGCGAGGATCTTGCCGGTGCCGGGCTCGACGACGGAGATCGCGGACCCGATCCCGGACGCGTCGTCGATCGGCACGCCCGCCTTGACCTCGGCGTCCGCGACGGCCTGCAGGCGCGGGTCGAGGGTCGTCGTGATGGTCAGGCCACCGCGGTAGAGGAGGTCGGTCCGCGCCTTCTTGTCCGCGCCGAACGCGGGGTCGTTCGCGATCACCTTGGTCACGTAGTCGCAGAAGTAGCCGGACCCGGGCACGGCCTCGCCCGCCGAGCTGCAGTCGAGCTTGGTGTTCTGGACGCGCAGCGTGGCCTCGATCGGCGTCGCGACGCCCGCGTCGTGCTCCTCCTGCGTGATCAGCTTCTGGTCGAGCATGAGCCCCAGGACGGTCGCGCGGCGGTTCGTCGCGTCGGCGGGGTTCTTGACGGGGTCCCACTTGGTCGGCGCCTGCGTGATCCCGGCGATCGTCGCGGCCTCGAGGTAGTTGAGCTCGGCCGCGGGCTTCGTGAAGTAGTACTGCGACGCCGTCTCGACGCCGTAGATCGCGATGCCGAACTGCGCGATGTTGAGGTAGTTCTCGAGGATCTGGTCCTTCGGCATGCTCTTCTCGAGCGCGATCGCCAGCTTCGCCTCGCGGAGCTTGCGGCTGATGCCCTCGGCGCCCTCGGCGGTGCGGGCGGCCTCCAGGGCCTCGCGGTCGTCCTCACGCTTGGCCTTCTCGATGAGCACGTTCTTGACGTACTGCTGCGTGAGCGTCGACGCGCCCTCCTTCTGGTCGCTCAGGAGGGTCTTGACGGTCGCGCGCGCCATTCCGGTCGGGTCGATGCCGCCGTGCTCGTAGAACCGCTTGTCCTCGACTGCGAGGACGGCCTGGCGCATGATCGGCGCGATCTGGTCGAGCGGGACGACGATGCGGTTCTCGTCGTAGAAGGTCGCGAGCACCGAGCCGTCGGCCGCGAGCATCGTCGACTTCTCCGACAGCGGCCGCTGCTCGCCGAGCTCCGACGGCAGGTCGTCGAACGCGGTGACCGTCAGGTCGGTCGCGCCGTTCGTGACGGCGACGGCGGGCAGGATGAGCCCGGCGGCGAGCAGCCCCCCGACGCCGGCCATGAGGATGAACGCGAGCAGCAGCGCGAGCGCCTGGAACGCGTTGACCTGACGGCCGCGCACAGAGGTAGCCATGATCCGTAGGGTACGTGAGGCGGCTGACGACGCGACGTGGCGACCGTCACGCGGGTCCCCGTCTTTACGCGACCTGCACACCTCCTCCGCCGCTCCTCCCGCGCCCGCACAGGATCGCGAGCCGTCGCGGTGCTGTCCGGCGGGCGGCCAATAGCCCTGCACGGGGCAAATCGGGTGAAAACGGCAGAAGATGACCCGATCGGAGGACTGTGGGTTGGTGTCACCAGGCACTACGGTCCCCGCAGGGCGCTCAGGCGCTACGGGGCGCCGGATCGACCGGCGGAGGTCGACGAGAGGTATCTGCGTGGCGACGATGCTGCAGGACGCGCACTGGGTCGCTGGGGCCGCGTGCGGCGTCGGCAAGGTGTCCCCGGACGCGCTGTTCGTCGAGGGAGCCGCCCAGCGGGAGGCGAGATCGGTGTGCACCGGGTGCCCGGTGCGGCTGGAGTGCCTCGCGGACGCGCTCGACAACCGGATGGACTTCGGGGTCTGGGGAGGCATGACGGAGCGCGAGCGCCGGGCTCTGCTGCGCCGACGGCCCGAGGTCCGGTCGTGGCGGGCGGAGCTCGTCGGGACGGGGGAGCCGGTCGGGGCCTCCCGCTAGGGTGTGGCCCATGGCCACCACGTGGGAGTACGCGACCGTCCCCCTGATCATCCACGCCACCAAGGCGATCCTCGACCAGTGGGGCGCTGACGGCTGGGAGCTCGTCCAGGTGATCCAGGGGCCCGATGCGGGCCTCGTGGCGTACCTCAAGCGACCCAAGGGCGCGTGATGGGGGCGTCCGAGCGGCTCGCCGAGCTCGGCCTCGAGCTCCCGCCCGTCGCGGCGCCCGTCGCGTCGTACACGCCGGCGGTCCGGACCGGGCAGTACGTCTACACCTCGGGCCAGCTGCCGTTCGTCGACGGCGCGCTGCCTCGGACCGGCAAGGTCGGTACCGGCGAGGGCCTCGTCGACCCGGCCGACGCCGCGGAGCTCGCACGCACGGCCGCGCTCAACGCCCTCGCCGCGGTCGCGTCCGTCGCCGGCGGCCTCGACAACGTCGTCCGGATCGTCAAGGTCGTGGGCTTCGTCGCGAGCGACCCGACGTTCACCGGGCAGCCCGCGGTGATCAACGGCGCGAGCGACCTGCTCCGGGACGTCCTCGGGGACGCGGGCGTGCACGCGCGCTCGGCGGTCGGCGTCGCGGTCCTGCCGCTGGACTCGCCCGTCGAGGTCGAGGTCGTCGCCGAGATCGCCTGACGGCACCGCCTGACGGCGCCGCTCGACCGGCAGTGCCCGACCGGCACCGCCTGACCCGCGCACCCGAAACGACGAGGGCCCCGACCGCACGTGCGGTCGGGGCCCTCGTCGCCGCGTGCGTTGTGCGACGTGCGGCTCAGCGCGCGCGGCGCTCCAGGCGGTCGACGTCGAGGAGCACGACCGCGCGGCCCTCGCGCCGCACCCAGCCGCGCGCGGCGAAGTCGGCCAGCGCCTTGTTCACCGTCTCGCGGGAGGCGCCCACGAGCTGGGCGAGCTCCTCCTGCGTCAGGTCGTGCGCGACGCGGATGCCCTCGTCGACGGTCTCGCCGAAGCGGGTCGCGAGGTCCAGCAGCGCCTTGGCGACGCGGCCGGGCACGTCGGAGAACACGAGGTCCGCGAGCGCCTCGTTGGTGCGCCGGAGCCGGTGCGCGAGCGCCTTGAGCAGGTGCATCGCGACGGTCGGGTTGGCCTCGAGCCACGCGATGAGCGCCGAGTGCGCGAGCTCCAGCAGGCGCGCGTCGGCGACGACGGTCGCGGTCGCGGTGCGCGGGCCCGGGTCGAACAGCGAGAGCTCGCCGAACATCTCGCCCGGCCCCTGCACCGAGAGCAGGTTCTCGCGGCCGTCGCTCGAGCGCCGGCCGAGCTTGATCTTCCCGGACGTGATCACGAAGAGCCGGTCACCGCGCTCGCCCTCGTGGAAGAGCACGTCACCCCGGCTGACCTCGATCGGGGACATCGACGCGATCAGTGCACGGGCCGCCTCGGGGTCCATGTTCACGAACAACGGGGCCGACAGTACGACGTCGTCCTCCACGCTGGACCTCCACCCGCTCCGCCGGACACTGCTGCCAGGGGACAGTCTGCCGCATCAGCCCCGGTCAGGGCGGACGAGGGTCCGGGCGGGCGGCGCGGCGGGCTCCTCGGCGAGGTGCTCGACGAAGCGGTCGGTCGCCGCGGCGAACGCCACGTCGACCTCCGCCTGGTAGCGCGCGAGCCGGCCGTCGAGGTCGCGCAGCGCCTCGAGCTGGTGCACCTCGGCCATCGGGAGACCGGCTCGCAGCGAGCGGAGCAGCTCCACGTGCCGCGGCACGTCGTGGTCGGCGCCGGCCGGGAGGAGGGTCTCGCCGTCGACGCCGAGCGGCTCGGGGACCGTGATGACCGCGATCGCGACGTCGAGGCGGGCCCGGACGAGCCGGCGCCAGTGCGCGACGCGCCGACGCTCGGCGTTGAGGGCCGCACGGTGGTCGCTCAGCCGGTCGGCCGTGGACGTCTCCACCACCAGCGACATCCGTCCGCTCCCGTCTCCGCGCCGCCGCCGGTCGGCGGTTCACCCGGTAGTTCGACGCGGGAGGGGGCGGACTTGAGGTCCCGGGGCGTCCGGGCAGGTCACGATCACCCGGCGGGCCCAACGAGGACCACGCGGACGCCCCGCCCCGTAGGCTGCCCGTGTGACGACGCGCCGGTGGAACACCGAGACCCACCTGGCGCGCGTGCGCCGGGCCCGGCGCATCAACCGGGTGCTCGCCCTGCGCTACCCCGACGCGCACTGCGAGCTCGACTTCACGACGCCGCTCGAGCTGCTCGTCGCGACCGTGCTCTCCGCGCAGACCACCGACGTGCGGGTCAACCAGGTCACCCCCGAGCTGTTCTCGCGCTACCCCGACGCCGCGGCGTACGCGTCGGCGAACCGCGAGGACCTCCAGGACGTGCTGCGCCCCACCGGGTTCTTCCGCGCCAAGGCGGACGCGGTCATCGGCATCGGGCAGGCGCTGGTCGAGCGGTTCGGCGGCGAGGTGCCGGCGCGGCTCGACGACCTGGTGACGCTCCCGGGCGTCGGCCGCAAGACGGCGAACGTCGTGCTCGGCAACGCGTTCGGCGTCCCCGGCATCACGGTCGACACGCACGTCGGCCGGCTCGCGCGACGGCTCGGCTGGACGGAGTCGGAGGACCCCGTCAAGGTCGAGCAGGAGCTCGGCGAGCTCGTCGAGAAGCGCGAGTGGACCATGGCGTCGCACCGGCTGATCTTCCACGGGCGGCGCACGTGCTTCGCCCGGAACCCGGCGTGCGGGGCGTGCCCGGTCGCGCTCGACTGCCCGTCGTACGGGGTGGGCGAGACGGACCCGGAGCGCGCCGAGGCGATGCTCAAGGGCTGACCCGGCTGACCCGGCTGACCCGGCTGACCCGGGCTGACCGCGGCTCCCGCGGCGTCAGACCGGCGCGACCTCGCGGAGCCAGCGCAGCAGCAGCTCGTTGACCCGCTCGGGCGCCTCCTCGGCGAGGAAGTGCCCGGTCCCGGGGATGAGCTCGAACCGGTACCCGGCGCCGAGCCCGCGGGCGACCCGGCCCGTCGCCGCGGCGTAGGGCGCGGAGCGGCAGCCGTCCGCACCGCCGTGGAGCTGCAGCACCGGGACGGCCTCGGCCGCCCGCAGCGCGGCGAGGTGGCGCTGGCCGTCCATGCGGGGCCCCGAGCGCACGAGCCAGCGCACCTGCTCCATCGCCGAGTGCGCCGCGAACGGGACCGACGCCGCGCGCCGGTACGTCGTCGCGACCTCGGGCGTGAGCCACGCGGTGCCACCCGACCACTCCCGCAGGAGGCGGACCACGAGGTCCGTGCGGGTCAGCGCGCGCTCGGGCAGGAGCGGGAGCTGGAAGAACGCGAGGTGCCGGGCCGCGCGCAGCCGGAGCGCCGCGCCGCGCTGCGAGCGGGCCTGCAGGGGATGCGGGGCGGAGAGCGCCGCGACCGCGAGCGTCACGTCGGGCTGGTAGGCGGGCATGGCCCACGCGACCTCGCCGCCCGTGCCGCTGCCGACGACGACCGCGCGGTGCGAGCCGAGCGAGCGCACGAGCCCGGCGACGTCCCGGACGAGGGTCGGCACGTCGTAGCCGATCGGGGGCTTGTCGGAGCCGCCCGACCCGCGCAGGTCCATCGCGGCGACCCGGTACCCGGCCTCCGCGAGCGCGGGGACCTGGTGGCGCCACGCCCACCAGAACTGCGGGAACCCGTGCAGGAGGACCACGAGCGGGGCGTCGTTGTCGTCCGGCCCGGCGAGGGCGACGTGGAAGCGGGCGCCGTTCGCGGCGACGTGCTGGTGCCGCCAGGGTCCGTCGATGAGCAGGGTGGAGGAGTCGACGGTCACCCCGGGGAACCTACCGCCTGGCGGGGTCCGCGGGGTGCGCCGTCATCCGTCCGGGGTGCACCCGGGCAGCACGCGAGGAGCACGCGAGGAGCACGCGAGGAGCACGCGAGGAGCACGGTGCTGCCCGGGCGGGCGGGCGGGCGCCGTCAGGCGTCCGAGGGGAGCCCGGCGTCCTCGAGCGGCTCGGCGTCGGCCTCGAGCGAGGCGGCCGTCCGGCGGTCCTTGGGCGGGTCGAACCGGTAGCCGACGTTCCGCACCGTGCCGATGAGCTGCTCGTGCTCGGGCCCGAGCTTGGCGCGCAGCCGCCGGACGTGGACGTCGACGGTCCGGGTGCCCCCGTAGTAGTCGTACCCCCAGACCTCCTGCAGCAGCTGCGCGCGCGTGAAGACGCGGCCCGGGTGCTGCACGAGGTATTTGAGGAGCTCGAACTCCTTGTAGGTGAGGTCGAGCGGGCGCCCGCGCAGCCGTGCGGTGTACCCGCCGGCGTCGATCGTCAGCTCGCCCGAGGAGATCTCCTGCGGCGCGTCGTCGTACCCCGCGGTCGCCGCGCGCTCCATGACGAGCCGGAAGCGGGCCTCGACCTCGGCCGGGCCGGCGTGCTCGAGGACGATGTCGTCCGCGCCCCACTCGGCGGTGACGACCGTGAGGCCGCCCTCGGTGAGGACGAGCACGAGCGGGACGGTCAGCCCGGTGGCGCGCAGCAGCCGGCACGTCGTGCGGGCGTTGACGAGGTCGCGGCGTGCGTCGAGCACGAGGATGTCGGCGTCGGGCGCGTCGACGAGCGCCGACGGCTCGACCGGGAGGACCCGCACCCGGTGCGACAGCAGGCCGAGTGCCGGGAGCACCTGTGCCGAGCCCCCGGAGGACGGTGTGAGGAGCAGCAGATCTGCCACCGGCGGACCTCCTAGCCTGGGAGTGGCCTTCACGGTACAGGCTCGGCGCGGTCCTCGACGCGGCTGTCCGGGTGGGCCGGTCTGCGACAATCGTCGCCGTGCCCCGCTCCTCGACCCCGTCCGTGCCCGTGACCCGTCCCCTCGTGGCGCCCTCCGCGGCGTGCGCGGCGGCGGTCCCCGGACGGGTCGGGTAGGTCCCGGTGCAGGTCTCCACCCGTGCGGTCAGCACGGCCGTGCTCGCGGCGCTCGTCGCCGTCGCCGGCTACGTGAGCGACCCGACCGTCCTCGACGTCCCGTACGCGGAGTACGCGCTGCCCGGTGTCGTGGCGCTCCTCACGGTCACGTTCGCGATCGGCTGGCCGGTCCTCGCCCAGCTCCCGGGCCGAGTGGGGTCCTCGATCGTCATCGCGCTCGTCGGCGTCGGGTCCGTGGCCGTCGTCCAGCGGACCGTCGACGAGCCGTACCTGCGCGGCCTGCCGATCGTGTTCGCGTTCTCGGTGCTGCTGGCGTTCGTCAACGAGCTCGCGCGGCGCGGCGGGCGCGAGCGGCTCGTCGAGTCGGTCACCGGCACGGTCGCCGGGACGCTCATCGCGGTCACCGCCGCGGGCTGGGTCGCGACGCAGCACACGCCGGGCGGGGCCAGCCTGCTCGTGGCCGGGGCGCTCGCGCTCGCGGCCGGCTCCGCGGCGTCCGCCCTGCCGTTCCACGGCTGGGCCGGCGCCGGCGTGACGACCGGTGCCGCCGCGGCGGCGGGTGCCCTCGGCGGGCTCGTGCTGCCCTCGATCGACCCGCTGGCCGGTGCGCTGCTGGGCGTCGGGGTCGGGGTGCTCGTGAGCTCGCTCCAGGAGCTGTTCGACCGGCTGCCCGCGCTCTCGCGCCGGCCCGCGGCGATCGCGGCCCTCGTGGTGCCCGTGCCCGTCACGGGGATCCTCGTGTACGTCGTCGGGCGCGTGCTCGTCGGCTGAGCCGGCCGGCGCGCGACCCGTCAGTAGACGAGCGCCTGCGCGCCCTCGGCGAGCGACTCCTCGACGAACACCGCCGCACCCGCGATCCGCACGCCGGGCAGCACGTCGTCGGGCCCGATGCCGCGGCGCGCCGCGCACTGCGTGCAGACCGTGACCCGGCCGCCCTCGAGCACCGTCTCGATCAGGTCCGGCGCGGCGGCCGCGTGCTCGAGCACGAGGTCGGCCGCGCGGCCCGGGACGCCGAACCACGCCGACTCGCCGGTCAGCCACAGGCTCACGTCCACGCCCGCCGCGACGCCGGCGGCGGCCACGGTCAGGGCCTGGTTCGCGGCCTCGGGCCGGTCGGTGCCGGATGTCGACTTGATCACGAGCGAGCGCCTGGGGGTCGTCACGGGAAGAGCGTAGGGGTGGGGGTCGTTAGGATCGGGGGATGCACACGCTCGAAGCAGTGTTCATCGGTCTCCTGGTCGCTTCCGCGCTGACCATCGGCTGGTTCTCGGTGTACGTGGTGTACCGGCTGTTCAAGGGCCAGCGCTGACCACCGGGTCCTGAGGCCGGGCTGCTGCGGGCGCGTCCCGCACGGTCCGACAGAGGAAGGCAGCCATGGCATTCACCCTGCCCGAGGGACTCGCTCCCGAGGTGTACCCGCTCGCGTGGCTCGTCGGGCGCTGGTCCGGCGAGGGCGTCGTCGGGTACCCCGGCATCGAGGAGGCTCCCTTCACGCAGGAGGTCGAGTTCACCCACGACGGCGGCCCGTACCTCGCGTACACGTCGACCATCCGCCTCGTGGAGGTGCCCGACGACGCGGCCGCGCTGGTCGCGGACGGCGTGGCGCCCGACGGTCCCGCGCACGACGACGTGCCGCCCGGTCCCGTCGACGGCCCGGGGCCCGTGTGGGCCACCGAGTCCGGCTACTGGCGCGTCCCGCCGGAGCGGACGGAGGAGCTGACCGACGAGCAGCACCCCGTCGAGGTGCTCCTCTCCGACCCGTCCGGCCACGTCGCGCTCTACGTCGGCGCGGTCGGCAAGGGGCGCATCGACCTCGTGAGCGACCTCATCGCGCGCACCGCGACCGGTGCCGAGGTCAGCGCGGGCAAGCGGCTCTACGGGCTCGTCGAGGGCGACCTCATGTGGGCCCACGACATCGCGGCGTTCGGTCACCCGATGCAGTCGTACGCGTCCGCCCGCCTCGTCCGCGACGAGTCCTGATGACTACGGGCACCGGGCCGGAGCTCGGGCAGGCCGTCACGGGGACGCCGGACACCCCGCTCGCCGAGGGCGCCGGGACGCTGACCGGGGCCGGTGGCGCCGTCGGGCACGGGATCACCGAGGGCGACGCGACCGCCGTCGTCGCCCCGCCCCGGCACACCTCGCCGCTGCTGCGCCGCCGCGGGGCCGTCGCCGGCGCCGGGCCGGACGCGGGCGTCGCGTGGCACTACGGGGACCCCACCGCCGAGCAGCGCGCGCTGACCCGCGGGGGAGCGGTCGTCGACCAGTCGCACCTCGGTGTGGTCCGCGTCGCCGGCCCGGACCGGCTCACGTGGCTGCACTCGATCACGTCGCAGCACCTCACCGGCCTCGCGCCCCGGACCTCGACCGAGCTGCTCGTGCTGAGCCCGCAGGGGCACGTCGAGCACGCCGCGGGCGTCGTCGACGACGGCGAGGCGACCTGGCTGGTCACCGAGGGCGCGCACGCCCCGACCCTCGCGGCGTGGCTGGACCGCATGCGCTTCACGCTGCGTGTCGAGGTCGCCGACGTGACCGACGACTGGGCCGCGATCGGCGAGCCGGTCTCCGCCGAGGGCGCCGAGGGCGAGCCGATCACCTGGCGCGACCCGTGGCCGCACACCGCCCCGGGCGGCACCCGCTACGGGCCCGACGACGCGCAGCACCCCGGGCTCGACCGCGCGTGGCGGCTCGTGCTCGTGCCGCGCGCCGAGCTCGCCGAGGCCGTCGCCGCGCGCGAGGCCGCCGGCTGGCCGCTCGTCGGCACGTGGGCCAGCGAGGCCGTGCGCGTCGAGGCGTGGCGCCCACGGCTCGGCCGTGAGGTCGACCACCGCTCGATCCCGCACGAGCTCGACTGGCTCCGCACCGCGGTGCACCTCGTCAAGGGCTGCTACCGCGGGCAGGAGACCGTCGCGCGCGTGCACAACCTCGGGCGGCCACCGCGCCGGCTCGTGATGCTGCACCTGGACGGGTCCGGTCACCTGCTGCCCGAGCCGGGTGCGGAGGTCCGCGAGCTCGGGGACCTCGCGAGCGGCGGGCAGGCCGGACGCGCGGTGGGTCACGTGACGAGCGTCGCGCGGCACCACGAGCTCGGCCCCGTCGCGCTCGCGGTCGTCAAGCGCTCGACCCCCGTCGACGCCCAGCTCGTCGTCGACTGCGACGGCGGCGCCGTCGCAGCCGGGCAGGAGGTCGTCGTCGCGGGTGAGGGGGTCTCGGCCGACCGGCCCGCCGCCCGCGGACCCCTGACGCGCGGCCTGGGGCAGCGCCCCAGCCTGTGACCGTCCGGGCGGTGGTGCGCGCGTGAGCGAGGCAGCCGCGCCGGACGAGCCGGGGCTCCGCCGCGCGGCTCGCGTGCTCGTCTCGGCGCGCGTGCGCCAGGGCCGGGCCCGCGTGCGGACGTCGTTCGTGCCGACGCTGCAGGCCGCCGTCGCCGCCGGGCTGTCGTGGGCGCTCGCGTACTACGTGCTCGGCCACGAGTTCCCGTTCTTCGCGCCGGTGTGCGCGTGGGTCGCGCTGGGCTTCAGCGCGGACCGCCAGGTGCGCCGCGTCGCGGAGCTCGCGGTCGGCGTCGCGATCGGCGTCGGGCTCGGGGACCTCGTCGTGCACGCCATCGGGAGCGGCTTCTGGCAGGTCGCGCTCGTGCTGTTCGTGTCCGCGATGCTGGCCCGGTTCATCGACCGCGGGCCGGTGCTGACCACGCAGGCGGGCGTGCAGGCGATCGTCATCGTCGGCCTGCCGGCGCTCGCCGCGTCCGGCAGCAGCCCGCTCGGGCGGTGGACCGACGCGCTCGTCGGCGGTCTCGTGGCGCTCGCGGTCGCGGCGCTGAGCCCCGACGACCCCCGCCGCCGGCCGCGCGCGCAGGCCCGGCAGGCGGTGCTCGAGCTCGCCGGGATGCTCGACGTGCTGGCCCGCGGGCTGCGGACCGGCTCGGCGCACGACGTCGAGGACGCCCTGATCCGGGGCCGCGCGTCGCAGCCCGCGCTCGACGACTGGCGGGAGGGCGCCGCGAACGCCCGGAACCTCGCGCGGGTCTCGCCCGCGGGCCGCCGGCACCGCGACGAGCTCGGCGCGCTCGGGGCCTCGGCGGTCTACGTCGACCGGGCGATGCGCAACGCGCGGGTGCTCGCCCGGCGCGCGCTGTCCGCGGTCGAGGGCGGCCGCGACCGGGACCTCGCCGGGGCCGCCGCGACCGTCGACTCCCTCGCGCGCGCCGCGGAGCAGCTCGCGGGGGACCTCGGGGCGGGCACCGACGCCGAGGGGACCCGCCGGGCGCTGCTCGCGGTGGCCCAGCGCCTCGACCCGTTCCGGCTCGCGCCCGACGACTGGCAGGTGCAGAGCCTCGTGCTGCTCGTGCGCTCGCTCACCGTGGACCTCCTCGAGGCCGCGGGCGTGCCCGAGGGGCAGGCGCGCGAGGCGCTGCCGGAGCTCTGAGGGGCGCCGCGCTCCGAGGCCCCGGCCCTGGTGCGATCCCGCACCTGGACCCGGACCTGGACCGGACCTGGACCGGGGACCGCGGACCCGCTCCCGGGACCCTGGTACCGCTGCCGCTCCCGGGACCCTGGTACCGCTGCCGCTCCCGGGACCCCGGTTCCGCTGCCGGTCCCGTGGGCCGCTGGGTCCGCTGCGCGCCGGGCACGTAGGCTCAGCCCGTGATCGGTGCCGTGCAGACCCTCGTCTACGTCGCGTTCTACGTCGTCATCTTCCTGCTGGCGGTGTGGGCGCTGATCGACCTGCTGCGCCGGCCGGCCGGGGCGTTCGTGAGCGCCGGCAAGCGGACCAAGAAGTTCTGGGGGATCCTCCTGGGCGCCGCCACGCTGCTCGCGTTCGTCGCGCTGCCCTACCCGATCGGCTACGGGTACCTCAGCTTCCTCGCGCTCGGCAGCGCCGTCGCCGCCGTCGTGTACCTCGTCGACGTGAAGCCGGCCATCACCCCGTACTCGGGCGGACGCGGACCTCGTGGGCGTGGACCGTCGGGCCCGCGCGGCGGCTGGTGACCGGTCCGGCGCGGCGGTCGCGGCCGTGAGGGCCGTGGTCCAGCGCGTCACGCGCGCGTCGGTCACGGTCGACGGGGAGGTCGTCGGGCGGCTCGACCAGCCGGGGCTCGTCGCCCTCGTCGGGGTGACGCCCGGCGACGGGCCGGCGCAGGTCGAGCTCGTCGCCCGCAAGATCGCGGACCTGCGGATCCTGCGCGACGAGCAGTCCGTGCTCGACGCGGGCGCGCCCGTGCTCGTCGTCAGCCAGTTCACCCTCTACGCCGACACCCGCAAGGGCCGCCGGCCCACGTGGAACGCCGCCGCGCCCGGGCCCGTCGCCGAGCCGCTCGTGGACGCCGTCGTCGAAGCGCTGCGGGCGCGGGGCATCGAGGTGGCGACCGGGGTGTTCGGGGCCGACATGGCCGTCGAGCTCGTCAACGACGGGCCCGTGACGATCCTGCTGGAGTCGGTGCCCGAGCCCGCGTGAGGTCAGGCGGTGCCCGCAGCGGCGACCGCGAGCGTCCCGGACAACCGTCCACATTCCGGGCGCCTTTGCTCCCGGAATGCCCTGCGGCGCACGTTCCTCCAGGTCAGAGCCGTTGCGCCGGTCGGGTGAACACCGGGTCGCCCCCGTGGACACCGCACCGGGCGGTGCCATCGTGAGCGCCGCGCACGGTCCCACGGTCTTCCGGCGGAGTCACCGGCGGACGAGGGCACCGGGTCGGGGTGGGTCGGTGCGCGCCCGGCGGCCGGCGCACCGGCAGGGGGACAGCACATGCACGAGACAGCCATCCGGACCGCGAGGGTCGTGCTCGGCCCGTTCGTCGACGACGCCGGGGCGCCGTGGAGCGGCGCGGTGACGGTCACGTCGTCGACCGCGCGGGTCTGGGCGTCCACCGGAGCCGTCGTCGCGCCCCGGCCGGTGCCCGTCGCGCTCGCCGCCGACGGGACGGCGACGCTCGACCTGCCCGTCACGGACCAGCCGGGCTTCACCGACGGGGCCGGGCGCGCGCTCACCGGGTGGACCTACACGGTCGACGTCGCGCTCGACGGGGCGCCCTACGCCCGGCACACGTTCGCCCTGCCGTCGCGGGTCGCGGCCGGCGGGCCGGTGCGGCTCGTCGTGCTGCCCGACGGCGGCAGCGTGGCGGCTCCGGTCGGCGTGCCGGCTCCGGTCGGCGTGCCGGCTCCGGTCGGCGCGCCGGTTGCCGCGACCGGGACGGGACCTGGCTCGGCGGTGGCGTCGGTGCCCGCGTCCGGACCGACCTCGGCGGGCGCGTCGGGCCCCGCGCCGGTGCCGGACCGCACCGAGGTGCCCGCGTCGGGCCTCGCGTCCGCGCCCGGCCCGACTCCCGTGCCGGGCGCACGGCCGGCGTGGCCGGCCCTGAGCCCGCCGCCGGGGGCCCGCCCGGCACCCGGACGCGCCCAGGACCGCGCGCTGTCGCGGCGGGAGACGTTCCGCGCGGGTGCCGTCGCGCTCGGCGCCGCGGCGCTGACCGGGTGGGCCGCGTCGCCCGTCGGTGCGGCGCCCACCGCCCGCACCGCCGCCGCGCCGAGCCCGGAGCCCGTGGTCCCGGCGCTCGCCGGGGCCGTGACGCTCGGGCAGGTCGTCGAGCAGGACGTGACGATCGGGTCGGTCGAGAAGCCGCGGACGCTGCGGATCAGGTCGTCCGGCGCCGGGGGGAGCGAGCGCAGCCCCGACCAGTACGACTCGACGGGGCGGATCGTGCTCGAGTCCTACCAGCCGCACTTCAAGTGGTACGGGGAGTCGATCCGGGTCCAGCTCAAGGACCCCCGCGCCAAGGGGATGCTCGCGTACCAGGCGCACTGGCCGACCCCGCACTACGCCGGCGGCGACTTCTCGGGGCGCGCGGTGCACCCGAAGGACCCGGTCACGATCGCCTGGATCGGCGCGCACTTCCTCGACAACGACGACCCCATGCAGCTGCGCAACAACCTGCGCCACGGGCACCTGAACTTCGAGGTGCCCGACTCGCGCGGCGACCTGCAGACGCGCTTCGAGATCAAGCTCATCGACACGGTCACGGGCAGGATCGGCACGGACCGCTCGGCGATCCGGACGAACCTCGCCGACTTCGAGCACCAGGTCGGCGCCGCGGGCGAGCAGCTGCGGATCGTGGGCAGCGACAGCCGGAACAAGGACCTCGCGTTCAGCCTCGAGCACGGGCCGAACCAGCCGCGGTGGGTGCTGCGGGCGGCGGCGGGTGGCGCACGGCTGCAGTTCCGGCGGTACGCGCCCGGCGCGGTGCACGTCGACTCCCCGCTGCAGCTCGACCCGGGTGACGGGCGGGTCCTCGTCGGCGGCGACGAGGGCTCGGCGGGCGGACTCGTCGTGCGACGGCGCGACGGCGTGGCGCTGACCGTGCAGACCCTCCTGCCCGGTGGGCACGGGATCCTGGTGAGCGGGCCAGCCGGGGACCCGACGGCGCGGGTCGTCGAGGGGGATGCGACCGGGGACGCGATCCGGCGCTTGGTCGTCCAGGTCGACGGCACGATCGCGTGGGGCGACGGGAGCGCCGAGCGCGACACCCTGCTCTACCGGCGGGGGCCCCACCAGCTCGGGACCGACGGCGGGGTGTTCCTGCGCGACAGCGGCGTGCCCGACGCGGCCCCCACGGGCGGGGTGCTGTTCGTGCAGGACGGCGCGCTGAGGTACCGCGGGTCGGCGGGGACGGTGACGACGCTCGCGGCGGCCTGAGCGGCCGGCTTCAGGAGGGGACCGGGTTCAGGAGGGGCTCGACGCCTCGCCCGGGTGGTCGTCGGCGGCGTGCGACGGCGCAGGGTGCGACGAGGCGTCGTGCGGTGGGGTCGTGTCCGGCGTGGGCGCCGGCCCCCGCTCGATCCGCCACCCGCCGACCTCGGCGTACGACGAGTCGCGGATCGTGTCGTGCTGGCCGTCGGTCAGGGGGTAGTGCTTGAGGTTGCCGGCCCAGTAGCGCAGCGCGCGGCCGAGCTCGTCGAGCACGGTCTGGTCGGGTGTCGCGTCGTCGAGCTCGACCTCGAACGTGAAGCGCATGGCGGGTCCTTCCTCGTCGGGGGTGGACGTCCCGATCGTCCCGCGGGGTGGGCGTCCGCGAAAGCCGGGGCGGGTTCGGGCGGGGCGGGGACGCCAGCGCGCGGCTCTGCCACGGCGCTCGCGCGGTCCGGCGTCGCGGTAGCCGCAGGTCCGGGGCAGCATGGCCGCATGAAGATCGACGCGGTCCAGGGGGACCTCACGCGGGAGCGGGTCGACGCGATCGTCAACGCCGCGAACTCGACCCTGCTCGGCGGCGGCGGGGTCGACGGCGCTATCCACGCCGCCGCCGGACCGGCGCTGCTCGAGGAGTGCCGGCGCGTGCGGAGGACCGCGTTCCCGGACGGGCTCCCCGTCGGAGAGGCGGTCGCGACGGGCGCCGGGGCGCTCGCGGCGCGGTGGGTCGTCCACACCGTGGGGCCGAGCTGGAACCGGGGGCAGCGCGACGAGGCGCAGCTCGCGTCCTGCTTCACGCGGTCGCTCGACGTCGCCGCCGAGGTCGGGGCGCGGTCCGTCGCGTTCCCCGCGGTGAGCGCCGGCGCCTACGGCTGGGCGATGGGCACCGTCGCCGCCGTCGCGGTGCGGGCGGTGCGGGACTGGGACGCGGCGCGGCCCGGGGAGGTCGACCTCGTGCGGTTCGTGCTGTTCGGCACGGCGGCGCTCGCGGAGTTCGAGCGGGCGCTCGGCACGGAGGTCTGAGCGGCGGGCCCGCGCGTCGTGCTGTCAGCGGCGCGGCGCGCTGTGCCAGCGGAGGGTGAGCCAGCCTGCAGCCGCGAACGCGACCCAGGAGAAGCTCGCCGACGGGCCGAGCGGCGGCGCGTCCCGGGCGCCGAACCACCACATCGCGCAGCCCAGGACGAACAGGCCGACGGCGGCGGAGATCAGCGCGGAACGGTTCGGGACGTAGCGCGGGCGGCGGTCGGCGGGGTGCACGGGCACACCGTAGGGGACGACGCGCGTCGCCCAGGGCCTGCAGCGGCGCGACGCGCGTCGGGCCGCCCGCGGGGAGGCGGGCGACCCGACGTCGGTGGTGCGGTGGGTCAGGCGACGGCGGCGTCGAGCTCCGCGATCTCCTCCGGGCCGAGGATCAGGTCTGCGGCCTTGACCGAGTCCTGGATCGTCTCGGGGCGCGACGAGCCCGGGATCGGGATGACGACCGGTGCCTGCGCGAGCTCCCACGCGAGCGCGACCTGCTGCGGGCTGACCCCGTGCGCGGCCGCGACGCGCTCGAACGCGCCGTGCGTGTCGCCGAGCGAGGACGCCTTCGAGATCCCGCCGAGCGGGCTCCACGGCAGGAACGCGAGGCCGAGCTGAGCGCACAGCTCCAGCTCGGGCTGCGACGATCGGAACGCCGGGGAGTACTGGTTCTGCACCGACGTCAGGCGCCCCCCGAGCACGTCCTGGGCCTCGCGGATCTGCTCCGGGTTCGCGTTCGAGATGCCGGCGAGGCGGATCTTGCCCGCGTCGAGGAACTCGTTGAGGACCCCGACCGACTCGGCGTAGGGGACCTCCGGGTCGGGGCGGTGGAACTGGTAGAGGCCGATCGCCTCGACGCCGAGCCGCTGGAGCGACGCGTCGAGCGCCTTGCGGAGGTGGTCGGGCGAGCCGTCGACGTACCAGGAGCCGTCGCCGGGGCGCAGGTGGCCGCCCTTGGTCGCGACGAGCACCTCGGAGGCGTCGCCGCCCCACGTGCGCAGCGCCTCCGCGATGAGCTCCTCGTTGTGGCCGACGTCGGTCGCCGTCAGGTGGTACGCGTCCGCGGTGTCGATCAGCGTGACGCCCGCGTCGAGCGCGGCGTGGATGGTGGCCAGGGCGCGGTCGCGGTCGGGGCGGCCCTCGATCGACAGGGGCATCCCGCCGAGTCCGATGGCGCTGACCGTGACGTCTCCGAGCTGTCGTGTCTGCATGCGGTCCAGTCTGCGTCGTATCGGTTCGACCGGCAGCGCGAGCGTGCGCAGGTTCGCGGGGAGCGGAGCCGGTCCCCCGGGGAGCCGTGCCGGACCGGGGTCGGACCGCCCGGCTGCGTCGTCCGCGTCGGCGGGGCGAGCGGGGACCGCGGCCCGTCGGTGCCCGCTCCTCGTGCGACGCCCGCTACCCCGGCTCCGCGCACCGGCGGAGGATCTCGTCGACGACCTGCTCGACCGGGGCGGTGGAGTCGATCGGGATGCCGTCCGCCGGGACGTCCGACCTCGTCGCGTGCCACCGGACGATGCGCTCTCGTTCCGTCGGCCGGCCGCCGCCCCACTCCCCGTCCGGCCGCGCGTCGAGCCGCCGGTGCAGCGTCTCCAGGTCGACCTCGAGGACGAAGACGCCGTCGAACAGGTCGAGGAACGCCGGGAAGTTCCGTGAGCCGCCGCAGAAGAACGTGGCCTCGTGGCGCTGGTCGGTGGCGAGGGCGCGGACCCGGGTCACGTCCCAGAGGTGGTTCTCGTGGGCACCGACCTCCGTCGGCTCACCGGTGCGCGGGTCGCCCTGGTAGGCGAGCTCCCGGTCCCCGTGGACGACGTGGTGGCCGCGCCGCTCCAGCTCCTCGGCCACGGTGGTCTTGCCGGTGCCGGAGAGGCCCTCGACCAGGTAGTTCCGTATGCCCATGCGGGACGGTACGACGAGGGAGCGCGAGGCGCCGACCGCTTTTCCGAGAGGGAAGCCCGCCGGGCGTCAGCCCCGTCCCGGTGCGAACCGGCGCACGAACAGCCACTGACCCGGGGTCTCGACCGCGCGCGGGTGGTACCCGCGGCGCACGTACGAGACGGCCTCCCGGGCGGGGAGCCCGTCGAGCACCGCGAGGCACGCGAGCGCCGTCCCGGTGCGCCCGCGCCCGCCCTCGCACGCGACCTCGACCCGCTCGTCGGCCGCCCGGCGCAGGACCTCGCGCAGCGCGTCCTCCGCGTCGGCGGGGTCGCTCGGTGTGCGGAAGTCGGGCCACCGCACCCAGCGCGACGGCCAGGGCAGCGGGTCCGGCGGGCTGCCGAGGAGGTAGACGCCGGAGTCGGGGTCCGGGCCCGCGGGCGTCGGTCGGCGCAGGCCTCGCCCGCGGACGCGCAGCCCGCTCGGCAGCGTGAGGGCGCCCTCGTCGGACGGGTCCCAGGTGCTCATGGGCGGACGCTAGCGAGCCGGGCCCGGCCGGGACCAGGGCCGGGTCGGGGCCGGGACCAGGACCGGGCCGCGGCCCGGACCAGGAGCACGCCCGAGACCAGGACCGGCACGCCGGATCGGGACCACGACCGGCGTCGTCCGGCCGCGTCCAGGGCCCCGGCGCGCTCAGCGACCCCGGACCCGGGGGGCCTGCGTCGGCTCGGCGTCGTCCTCCGGTCGCCGCATGAGGGAGCCCATGAGCAGGGCGAGCCGGCGCCGGGTCACGAGCCGGCTCACGGCGACGAAGGCCCGGTTCGCCGCGCCGGAGACGACGCTGGGCGGCGGGTTGCGGCGGTCGAGCGTGCGCAGCGCCGTGGCGACGACCTGCTCGACCGTCTGCCGGCGGGTCCCGTCGCCGCTCGTACGCCACTGCGCGACGTCGAAGAACTCGGTCTCGGTCGCGCCGGGGGACAGCGCGAGCACCCGCAGCCCCGTCCCGCGGGCCTCGCCCCACAGGGCCTCGGTGAAGCTGAGCACGAACGCCTTCGTCGCGCCGTAGACCGCGAGGTTGGGGTTGCCCTGGTACGCCGCGATGCTCGACAGGTTGACCAGCACACCGGTCCCCGCCGCGCGCAGGTCGTCGATCAGCGCGTGCGTGAGCTCGACGAGCGCGAGCACGTTGAGCGTGATCTCCTCGCGCACCCGGTCCGGGTCCTCGTCGTGGAACGGGCTGTGCGTCGCGAAGCCCGCGTTGTTGACGAGGCTCGTGACGCGCAGCCCCTGGCGGTCGAGCTCGGCGACGAGGTCCGCGACGGCGGACGGCTCCCCGAGGTCGAGCGGGATCACGGTCGTCCGGACGCCGTGCGCGGCGACGAGCTCCGCGGCGAGCGCGTCGAGGCGGTCGCGCCGCCGGGCGACGAGGACGAGGTCGGAGCCGCGCGCCGCGAGCTGCCGGGCGAACTCCGCGCCGATGCCCGAGCTGGCGCCCGTGACGAGCGTCGTCTGGTCGCGGTAGTCGACTGCGGGCATGGCGGGTCCTCCGGGCGTGCGCGGGCTCCTCGGACGCCGGTCGGCGGGGGAGCGGTGCTCCCACTCTGCGCGCGCGTGCGCCTGGGGGCACCTCGGCGCGTGGGCGGCCTGTCCCGTCGGGCTCAGCCCAGCAGCTCCTCGAGCGCGCCGCTCGTGAGGAGGTGGTCGACGACCATCGTGCTGGCCCCGAGCACCCCGGCGCGGCCCTTGGTGCGGCTCGACACGATGCGCAGGTGCTGCGTCGCGAGGGGCAGCGAGCGGCGGTAGACGACCTCGCGGATCCCGGCGAGCAGGTGCTCGCCGGCCTCGGCGACGCTGCCGCCGAGCACGATGACCGACGGGTTGAGCATGCTCACGCACGTCGCGAGCACCTCGCCGATGGCCCGGCCGGCGTCCCGGACGGTGCGCAGCGCCGTCACGTCGCCCGAGCGGACCAGCGCGACGACGTCGGCGCTCGTGAGCGCGGGCAGCCCGGCGGCGGCGAGCTCGGCGGCGATGGCCCGGCCGCCCGCCACGGCCTCGAGGCACCCGGTGTTGCCGCAGCGGCACAGCACGTCGCGCCCCCCGGGGACCGCGATGTGCCCGACGTCGCCCGCAGCGCCCTGGGCCCCGCGCCGGATCGCGCCGTCGCTGATGACGCCCGCGCCGATGCCCGTCGCGACCTTGACGAACAGCAGGTGGTCGACGTCGGCGAACTCGGTGGCGTGCTCGCCGAGCGCCATGACGTTGACGTCGTTGTCGACGAGGACGGGCGTGCCGAGCAGCGCGCCGAGGTGCCCGGCGACGTCGGCGTCGTCCCAGCCGGGCATGATCGGCGGGTTCGTGGGCCGTCCGGTCGCGTGGTCGACGGGTCCGGGCAGCCCCACGCCGGCGCCGACGAGCTCGGACGTGTGCCGCCCGGTGTGCTCGACGAGCTTCGCCGCGACGGTCGCGACGTGGTCGAGCACCGGGCCGGGGCCGTCGGAGATCGCGATCGTGTCGAGGTGCTCGGCGAGCACGGTCGAGGCGAGGTCCGTCACGGCGACGCGCGCGTGCGTCGCGCCGAGGTCGATCGCGAGCGTGATGCGGGCGCCGGGGTGGAACGCGAGCGTCGCGGGCGGGCGGCCGCCGGTCGAGCTGGCCTCGCCCGCGGGGGTCACGAGGCCGGCGGCGAGGAGCTGGTCGACGCGCGCGGAGACGGTCGAGCGGGCCAGGCCGGTGAGCTGGCCGAGCTCGGCGCGGGTGCGTGGCTGCCCGTCGCGCAGGAGCTGGACGACACCGCTGAGGTCCCCGGAACGCCGTTCACCTGCACCCATGCACGTCAGTCAAGCACATCTGCAGAAGTCCGTCGGTGGTCAGGCAAGTTTTGCTTGACATCCGGCAGAAGTGGACTAGCGTCCGTCGCATGGTCGACGACGACTCCCGCTCCGGCGCTGCCCGCCCCGGCGATCCCCGCTCCGCGGAGACCCGCGACAGCGGTGCCCCGCTGCTCCAGATGCGCGGCATCGTGAAGCACTTCCCCGGCGCCAAGGCCCTCGACGGCGTCGACCTCGACATCCTCCCGGGCGAGGTGCACTGCCTCCTCGGCCAGAACGGCGCGGGCAAGTCGACGCTCATCAAGGTCCTCGCCGGTGCGCACAAGCCCGACGCCGGCACGCTCACCTGGCGCGGCGACCCGCTCGCGGTCACGACCCCGGTCGCCGCGATGCGCGCGGGCGTCGCGACGATGTACCAGGAGCTCGACGTCGTCGACGGGCTCACGGTCGCGGAGAACGTGTACCTCGGCCACGAGCTCACGAGCGGCGGCTTCACGCAGCGCCGTCGGGCCCACGCCCGGACCCGTGAGCTGCTCACGCGGCTCGGGCACGGCGACATCCCCCCGCACCGCGAGGTCGGGCACCTGTCGGCCGCGGGCAAGCAGGTCGTCAGCATGGCGCGCGCGCTGTCGCACGACGCCCGGCTCATCGTCATGGACGAGCCCTCGGCGGTGCTCGACTCCGAGGAGGTCGCGAACCTCTTCCGGGTCGTGCGCGAGCTCACCGCGGCGGGCGTCGCCGTCCTCTACATCTCCCACCGGCTCGAGGAGATCCGCCAGATCGGCGACCGCATCACGGTGCTCAAGGACGGCCGGACGGTCGCCTCGAACCTCCCGGTGGCGACGACCCCGACCGCCGAGCTCATCCGGCTCATGACCGGGCGCGCCGTCGAGCAGGTGTTCCCCGCCCGGCCCCCCGTCGCGCCCGACGCCCCGACGCTGCTGAGCGTCGACGGCCTCGCGCTGCACGGGGTGTTCCACGACGTGTCGTTCAGCGTGCGGGCCGGCGAGGTCGTCGGGCTCGCGGGCCTCGTCGGGTCCGGGCGGTCGGAGATCCTCGAGACGGTCTACGGCGCGCGCAAGGCCACCGCCGGACGGGTCGAGGTCGCCGGGACCGCGCTGCGGCGCGGGTCGGTCGACGCCGCGGTGCGCGCCGGGATCGGGCTCGCCCCCGAGGAGCGCAAGAGCCAGGGTCTGCTGCTCGACGAGCCGCTCTACCGCAACGTCACGCTGTCGACGTTCGGGCGGTTCGCGCGCGGGCCGATGCTCGACGAGCCGGGCGAGCGTGCAGCAGCCCGCGCGCAGATCGAGGCGCTCGAGCTGCGCCCCGCCGACCCGGACCGCGCGACCCGCACGCTCTCGGGCGGCAACCAGCAGAAGCTCATGCTCGCGCGCTGGCTCGTGCACGGCTGCAAGGTCCTGCTGCTCGACGAGCCCACGCGCGGCGTCGACGTCGGTGCGCGCGCCGAGATCTACGCGCTCGTCCGGGCGCTCGCGGACGCCGGGACGGCCGTCGTCGTCGTGTCGAGCGAGATCGAGGAGGTGCTCGGGCTCGCGCACCGGGTCCTCGTCGTGGCCGACGGCCGGGTGCTGCACAGCGGCCCGGCGGAACAGATCGACGAGCACCGCGTCCTCGACCTGATCATGGAAGGAAGTGCCGCGTGAGCGAGCAGATCCCCCCGCTGGCCACCGCCGGCTCCGTCCCGCCCGACCCGGACCACCCCTCGCCGCTGCAGCGCACGGGCCAGACGCCCGGCGCGAGCGGATCCGGCCCACGTGGCCTCCTGCACGGCGCCGCCGGGCGCAACATCGGCCTCGTCATCGCTCTCGCGCTGCTGTGCGTGGTGGGCGTCGCGACCGCCGGCGACCGGTTCGCGAGCCTCGACAACGTCATGACGATCCTGCGGCTCGCCGCCGTGATCGGCGTGCTCAGCATCGGGATGACGTTCGTCATCACGGGTGGCGGGATCGACCTGTCCGTCGGGTCGGTGCTCGGGCTCGCGTCGGTGTGGGCGACGACGGTCGCGACGCAGACGATGGCGCAGGACACGCACTGGATCGTCATGGTGCTGACCGCGCTCGCCGTCGGCACGGTGTGCGGGCTGGTCAACGGGGTCCTGATCGCCTACGGGCAGGTCGTGGCCTTCATCGCGACGCTCGCGATGATGGTCGGCGCGCGGGGCCTCGCCGAGGTCATCGCGAACCGGCGGACGCAGATCGTCCGGGTGCCCGAGTTCCTCGACGTGTTCCGCGCCGAGCCGCTCGGTGTCTCGGTGATCGTCTGGATCTTCGTGGTCGTCGCGGTCGCCGGCTGGGTCGTGCTCAACCGCACGACGTTCGGTCGCCGGACGCTCGCTGTCGGCGGCAACCCGGAGGCCGCGCGGCTCGCGGGCATCCGGATCCGCCGCCACACGATGTACCTGTACGCGATCTCGGGCCTGACCGCCGGGATCGCCGGCGTCATGATGCTCGCCCGCACGACCGCCGGCTCCTCGACGAACGGCCAGCTCTACGAGCTCGACGCCATCGCGGCCGTCGTCGTCGGCGGGACGCTCCTCGCCGGCGGGCGCGGCACGATCGTCGGCACCGTGTTCGGGGTGCTGATCTTCGCGACGCTCACGAACGTCTTCACGCAGAACAACCTGTCGATCTCGGCGCAGTCGGTCGCGAAGGGCGCGATCATCGTGCTCGCCGTGCTGCTTCAGCAGCGGTTCGCGGCCCGCTCCCGCAGCAGCTGAGCCACCCCCATCCCACCCGCGCATCGCCCCCGGGCCGCTCCGTCCGAGCACGCCCGCACCCCCGCACGGCCACCGCAGGAGTCAAGGAGGATTCCCATGTCCGCACGCACCGTCCGACCCACCGGGACCACCACCCGCACCGCCCGCCGCCGACTGCTCCTCACCGCCGGCGCGCTGCTCACGACCGCCGGCCTCGTCGCCGGCTGCACGTCCAACGAGCCCGCCGAGGACGACGACGCCCCGCAGGCCGAGTCGAACTCGGGCGGCGAGAACGACGAGTCGGGCGAGACCGTCCGCATCGGCTTCTCGGCGCCGGCCGCGGACCACGGCTGGATGGGCGCCATCACGAAGGCCGCGGTCGACGAGGCCGACAAGTACGACGACGTCGAGCTGATCGTCGCCGAGGCCACCAACGACGTGAACCTCCAGATCAGCCAGGTCGAGACGTTCATCAACGACGGGGTCGACGCGATCGTCCTCCTGCCGTTCGACGGCGCCGCCCTCACCGAGGTCGCGACGGAGGCGATGGAGGCCGGGATCACGGTGATCAACGTCGACCGCGAGTTCTCCAGCCCCTTCGCCGCGCGCACCACGGTGCTCGGCGACAACTACGGCATGGGCGTCAGCGCGGGAACCTACGTCTGCGAGCAGGTCGGCGACAACCCCGACGCGGTCGTGGCCGAGATCGCCGGGATCGACTCGCTGCCGCTGACGCAGGACCGCAGCCAGGGCTTCGCGGACGCGCTCGCCGACTGCGGGCTCGACGTGGACAACCGCGTCGCCGCCGACTTCACCGTGCAGGGCGGCCAGCAGGCCGCTGCGAACCTGCTCCAGGCCGCGCCGCAGATCGACGCGCTGTGGAACCACGACGACGACCAGGGTGTCGGCGTCATGGCCGCGATCGACGAGGCCGGGCGCGACGAGTTCGTCATGGTCGGTGGCGCCGGCTCCGCGAACGTGATGCGCTCGATCGAGGCGGACGACACGGTGCTCAAGGCCACGGTCATCTACCCGTCCACGCAGGCCGCCGACGGCGTCCGGCTCGCCCGGCTCATCTCGCAGAACAAGTCGATGGGTGACCTCGTCTCGGTCTCCGTCCCGCGCACCGTCCAGCTGTACGCGCCGGTCGTGACGAAGGACAACGTCGACCAGTACCTGCCGAGCGCGTTCGAGTCCTGAGCGGCACGGACGAGCGGGTCGACGGGAAGGGGAGGGGCATGGCGCAGCACGAGGACGGCCGGCTCGGCGTCGGGATGATCGGGTACGCCTTCATGGGCGCCGCGCACTCGCAGGCGTGGCGCGTGGCGCCGCGGTTCTTCGACCTCGCGCTGCGCCCGGAGATGACGGTCGTCGCAGGGCGGGACAGCACCGCCGTCGAGGCCGCGCGCACCCGGCTCGGCTGGGGTGCGGCCGAGACGGACTGGCGCGCGGTGGTCGCCCGCGACGACGTCGACCTCGTCGACATCTGCACGCCGGGCGACACGCACGCCGAGATCGCGATCGCGGCGTTGCAGGCCGGCAAGCACGTGCTGTGCGAGAAGCCCCTCGCCAACACCGTGGCCGAGGCGGAGGCCATGACGGCCGCCGCCGAGGCCGCGGCCGAGAAGGGCGTCCGGGCGATGGTCGGGTTCACCTACCGGCGGGTCCCGGCGATCGCGCTGGCCCGTCAGCTCGTCGCCGAGGGGCGCATCGGGCAGGTGCGGCAGGTGCGGGCGCAGTACCTGCAGGACTGGATCGCCGACGCCGAGGCGCCGCTGTCGTGGCGGCTCGACAAGGCCGTCGCCGGGTCCGGGGCGCTCGGGGACATCGGGGCGCACGTCGTCGACCTCGCGCAGCACGTCACCGGCCAGGTGCTCACGGGCGTGAGCGGGCTGCTCGAGACGTTCGTGCACGAGCGGCCCGTCGCGGCCGGGTTCTCCGGGCTGCACGGCTCGGCGGGCACCGAGCGCGGGCCGGTCACGGTCGACGACGCCGCGGTGTTCTTCGGGCGGCTCTCGGGCGGCGGGATCGCGACGTTCGAGGCGACGCGCTTCGCGTGGGGTCGCAAGAACGCGATCCGGCTCGAGATCAACGGCTCGCACGGGTCGATCGCGTTCGACTTCGAGGACATGAACGTGCTCCACCTGTACGACGCGACCGACGAGGCGCGCGTCGCCGGCTTCCGCCGGATCGTCGTGACCGAGCCCGAGCACCCGTACGTCGGCGCGTGGTGGCCCGCGGGGCACGGCCTCGGCTACGAGCACGGGTTCGTGCACCAGGTCGTCGACCTGGTGGGCGCGCTCGCGGCGGGGGAGCAGCCGACCCCGTCGTTCGCGGACGGCCTGCAGGTGCAGCGCGTGCTCGACGCCGTGGAGCGCTCCGCGGCCGACCAGAGCCGCTGGACGTTCGTCGACCCCGGCCCCGCCGCGCCCCCGCGCGCGTCCGACGACGGCCTGCCCGGTGCCGTCGTCCCCGAACCGAAGGAGAGCTGACGTGGCACGACCGATCACGCTGTTCACCGGCCAGTGGGCCGACCTGCCGCTCGAGGAGGTCGCGCGGCTGGCGTCCGGGTGGGGCTACGACGGGCTCGAGCTGGCCTGCTGGGGCGACCACCTCGACGTGCGCCGCGGCGCCGAGGACGACGCGTACATCCAGGACCGGCTCGACCTGCTCGAGCGGTACGGGCTCAAGGTCTGGGCGATCTCGAACCACCTCACCGGGCAGGCGGTCTGCGACGACCCGATCGACCAGCGTCACCACGAGATGCTCCCGCCCGACGTGTGGGGCGACGGCGACCCCGAGGGTGTCCGGCAGCGCGCGGCCGAGGTCATGCAGCTCACGGCCCGCACCGCCGCGCGGCTCGGCGTGAAGACGGTCGTCGGGTTCACCGGCTCGGCCATCTGGAAGTACGTCGCGATGTTCCCGCCGGTCACCCCGGAGCTCGTCGACGCGGGCTACCGGGACTTCGCGGACCGCTGGAACCCGATCCTCGACGTGTTCGACGAGGTCGGCGTCCGGTTCGCGCACGAGGTGCACCCGAGCGAGATCGCCTACGACTACTGGACGACCGTGCGGACCCTCGAGGCGATCGGTCACCGCGAGGCGTTCGGCCTCAACTGGGACCCGAGCCACTTCGTCTGGCAGGACCTCGACCCGGTCGGCTTCCTGTGGGACTTCAAGGACCGGATCTACCACGTGGACTGCAAGGACGCGAAGCGCCGGGTCGGCAACGGGCGCAACGGCCGGATGGGCTCGCACCTGCCGTGGGCCGACCCGCGCCGCGGCTGGGACTTCGTGTCCACCGGGCACGGTGACGTCCCGTGGGAGGACTCGTTCCGGATGCTCACGACGATCGGGTACGACGGGCCCATCTCGGTCGAGTGGGAGGACGCCGGGATGGACCGCCTCGTCGGCGCGCCCGAGGCGCTCGAGTTCGTCAAGCGCATGGCGTTCCCGCCGCCGACCGCCTCGTTCGACGCGGCGTTCAGCACGCGCTGACGGCGAAGGGAAGGGCCCGGCGCCGGCGCAGCCGGTGGCGGGTGGGGTCCGGCGCGGGGGTGCCGGGCCCCACCCGTGCGTGCGGACCGCGGCGGGCCGGCTGCGCTGCGACCCGCGCCCGCTCGACGACCGCGTGCGAGTCCCGCGACACCTCCGGCAGGTCCTCGCGGGGAAAGGTCATCGCGCCGTCGTCGAACGAGATCAGGTACCGCTTCATCGCGTGCCTCCTCGCCGGGCGACCGCGCGCCGCCCTCGCGGGTCGTGACCGCCGCCGCCCCGGGAACTCATCGGGGCGGCGACGGTCACGACGCGCACGGGCAGGACGTGGTCCGCGGGTCGGGCGGACGACGGCCGGACCGGCTCAGCCGAGGAAGACCTGCGCGCAGAGCATCCCGCGCGGGCCGGAGACGCAGCCGATCCCGACGGAGCTGTACGACCGCAGGATGTTCGCGCGGTGGCCCTCGGAGTTCATCCAGCCCGTCATCATCGCGGCCGGCGTGGGGTAGCCGAGCGCGATGTTCTCGCCGACCGAGCGTGCACGGCACGCCGTGAGGATCGGTCCGAGGGGGTCGTGCTCGAACCGGTTCTCGGCGACGAGGATGCCGGCCCGGGCGACGGCCTGCTGCGTGGCGCAGTCCGAGACGGCGAGCGCCGGCAGCCCCGCGGCGGCCCGCTGCTCGTTCGTGAGCGTGACGAGGGACGCCGCGTACTGCTGGTCCGCGGTGAGGCCGGGGGGCGGCGGCGCGGGGGTCGTGACGGGCGGCGTGGTGCCGGGCTGCGAGGCCGACGGCACGGGGGTCGGCCGGGGGCTGCGCGTCGGCGCCGGGGCCGGGGTGCGGGTCGGTGCGGGGGAGGCGGTCGGCGGCACGCCGGGGGCGGTGGGGAGCGGCGTCGGTGCGGCGGTCGGGGCGGCCGTCGGGGTGGGCGCGACCGTCGGCACCGCGGTGGGCTCCGGAGCGATGGTCGGGACGATCGTGGGGGACGGCGTGGCGGTGGGCGCCGGCGTCGGGCGCGGGTGGCCGGGGCGGGGCCAGCGACCGTGGCGGTAGCCCGACCAGCCGCGGTCGGCCGAGTACGCGGTGTACCAGGCGGCGGGGGAGTGGCCTGGCTGCCAGTCGCGCCCGGCGGTGTAGGCGGCGTACCAGCCGCGCGCGGAGGCGTGTGCGCCGGAGCCGCCGTCGCGTCCGGGCGCCTCGGAGTGCCAGGGCGCGACGGCCCACGCGGACGCGGCGCCGGTGCAGAGCGCCAGGGACATGACGACGATCGCCCGGGCGCGGAACCGGTGCCGTCGCGCTCGCGCGACACGTGCACGGCGGACGTCACGCCGTGTGGCCTCGGTCGGGGTCGTGCTCTGGGTCGGGTTCATCCTCAGCACGTTATAGAACCGTTATCCGGCGTGACCGCCCGTTGGGATTGGAGTTCTCTCATCCGGCGGGCGTCGCGGCCGGCGCGTCGCGTGCGTGCGACCGTAGTCGCCATGACCGCCGACGAGCACGGGCTGTTCCCCGGCAAGCACTTCATCAGCACCGCGCTCGAGGCGCTCGAGACCAAGACCGCGATGTCCGGCGAGCTCGCCCGTCGCTACCTCCAGCGCGCGGGGATGGCCGGCGTTCTCATCGGGATCTTCTACGGCACCTACTTCGCCGTCCTCGCCGCGTTCACGAGCATCGACGTCGGTGCGGGCACGCTCCAGCCGCTCGGGCGGATCGCCGGGGCGCTGGCGTTCGGGTGGGCGCTCGTCTTCATCTACTACACGAAGTCCGAGCTGCTGACGTCGAACATGATGATCGTCTCGATCGGCGCGTACCACGGCCGCACGACGTGGGGGAAGGCGCTGCGGCTGCTCGGGCTCTGCTACGTCGGGAACCTGCTCGGCGGGCTGTTCGTCGCGGTGCTCGTGCGGTTCTCGACGCTCGTCGACGGGGTCGCGCTCGACGTCATGCTCGCGTCGGTCGAGCACAAGCTCGACTACGTGGCGTCCGGTCCGGCCGGCTGGGTCGACCTGCTCGTGCGCGCCGCGCTGTGCAACTTCATGATCAACATGGCGATGCTGCTGGTCTACAACGGGCTCATCAAGGACGACCTGACCAAGAGCCTGGCGATGATCGTCTCGGTGTTCATCTTCGCGTTCCTGGGGCTCGAGCACTCGGTCGCGAACACTGTGCTCTTCTCGATCGTCGGGCTCACGGAGGGCATCGACGTCGGGCTCGCGGCCGGGAACGTCGGCATCGCCCTCGTCGGCAACTTCCTCGGCGGCGGCGTGCTGATCGGGCTGTACTACGCCTACGTCAACGACGACTCGCAGTACCTGCGGACGCGCCCGCCCGCGGAGGGCTGACCGGCCGGCCGGCCGACGCACGGCCTGGACCCTCCGCGCACGCCCGTCCGGCGAGCGGGACGGGCGTGCGCGACGCCCCGGTCAGCGCGACGCCGCGGAGGCGGCGCGCCGGACGAGCACGAACCACACGACGCCCACGACGACGTGCATGAGCGCGAGCCCGACCTGCGTCCCGGTCGTCGCGTCCACGGCGAACGGCATCGGCACGGTGAGCAGGCCGAGGGCGAGGCCCACGGCGGCGAGCGTGCGCCACGCGCGGGCGCCCCACCGGCGCAGCGGGAGCAGCAGCGCGGTCGCCACGAGGAGCGGGACCACCGTCATGACGACGACCATGACGAACGTGACCTCCGAGGCCGCCGCGTCGGGCGTCTGCCGCACGAGGTGGTCGGCGCCCAGGGCGCGGGACACGACGAGCACGAGCAGGTTGGCGACCAGGGCGACGCCCGCGGCGACGAGGCCGGTGCGCCAGGTGGTCGCGGCGCTCACCCGGAGAGGTGCGGCCGGGCGTGCGGGGGCGGACGTGTCGGTGCTCATCGTTGCGCTCCTCGATGGTTGACGTGCTCAAGTATCGGTAGCGTCGCGCACGGTGCTTGACCATGTCAACCATGGACACGACCAATATGCTGGCGACATGAAGGACGGGGACGAGGACACCGGCTGCGGAGGCGGCTGGGCGCCGCAGCCGACGCTGAGCCAGCGGCTCTTCGCCGTCGCCGAGCTCGCGCGGGCCGGGTTCGCGGAGACCGTCGGCCGGCACGGGCTCACGCCCGTCCAGGCGCGCGCGGTCCTGATGCTCGACGAGCCCGTCCCCATGAGCTCGGTCGCCGGCCACCTCGCGTGCGACGCGTCGAACGTCACGGGCCTCGCGGACCGGCTCGAGGCCCTCGGCGTCGCCGAGCGGATCCCGAGCAGCGACCGCCGCGTCAAGCTCCTCCGGCTCACGGAGCGCGGCGCGGCGCTGCGCGGCGAGCTCGGCCGCGAGCTCGCCCGGGGCTCCGTCGTGACGGACCGGCTCACTGCGGCCGAGCGCGCGCAGCTCGAGGTGCTGCTCGACAAGATGCTGACGCCTGACGCCTGACGCCTGACGCCTGACGCCTGACGCCGGACGGGCGTCGTCGGGCTGAGGTCGGTGCGTCCGCACGGGCGGAGCCGCGCCGCCGCTACGGTGACCTGCGACCGCCCGGGGACGCCGGGTGTGCGCGACCTGGAGGTGCTGCCGTGGACGTCCCGCACCGCCGGCCGACCCTCGACGAGGTCGCCCGCCGCGCCGGGGTGTCGCGCACCGTCGCGTCGCGCGCGGTGAACGGGGGGCCCGACGTCAGCCGGGCCAAGCGGGAGGCCGTCGCCCGGGCTGTCGAGGAGCTCGGCTTCGTGCCCAACGCGACGGCGCGGGCGCTCGCGACGCACCGCGCGGGGGCGGTGGTGCTCGCGGTCGCGGGCGACGACCCGGCGCTGTTCGCCGACCCGTTCCACGCGCGGCTCGTCATCGGGGTCGCCTCGGTCCTCGAGGAGGCGGACCTCGACCTCACGCTGCTGCTCGCCGCGTCGGCCCGGGGGCAGGCGCGGCTCGAGCGCGCGCTGCGGGCGGGGCGGGCCGACGGCTTCATGGTCGTCGCAGCCCGCGCGGACGACCCGCTGACCCGGTTCGCGGCGGCGACCGACCGGCCCGTCGTCTTCGGCGGGCATCCGCCGCACGGCGAGCCGGCCGCGTACGTCGACGTCGACAACGCCGCCGGTGCCCGCCTCGCGACCGAGCACCTCCTCGCGCTCGGCCGGCGCCGCGTCGTGCACCTGGGCGGGCCCGCCGGGCTCGACGCGTCGGCCGCACGGGAGCGGGGGGTCGCGGAGGCGCTCGCGGCCGCGGGTGCCGCGCCGGCCCCGGTCGAGCGCGCCGACTTCGACGAGGCCGACGCGTCACGGGCCATGGCCCGGCTCCTCGTGGCGCACCCCGATCTCGACGGCGTCGTCGCCGCGTCCGACAACATCGCCGCGGGGGCGCTGCGGGCGCTGCGGGCGTACGGGCGCTCGGTACCGGGGGACGTGGCCGTCGTCGGCTTCGACGACCTGCCCGTCGCGCAGCAGACCGAGCCCGCGCTCACGACCGTGCACCAGCCGATCGAGGACCTGGGTCGCGAGCTGGCGGCGATGCTCGTGCGCCTCCTCGGGGGTGGCCCGGCGTCGCCGGTGATCCTCCCGACGCGCCTCGTCGTGCGGGGGTCGGCCCCTGCCGTCGGCGGGTAGCGGGCCGGTCCGGCGCGCACGGGCCGGGTCCGTGCGGCGTGCGCGGGTCCGCCCCGCGCAGCGGCTGGCGAGCCGGTCGCGGCCCGGTTCGGCTCCGCCGTCGGGCGGTGGACCCGCCGTCGACCCCGCGCTGCCCGTCGGGGCCGTGCCCCGGCCGGGAGGGGCGTTGTGTCGGACGCCGGTGGCAGCGTGGGCGGATGGAGATCACACGTCTGCAGCCTGCCGGCCTCGTACGGAGCCCGGCGTTCAGCCACGTCGCCGTCGTCCCGCCGGGGGCGACGACGATCTACGTGGGCGGTCAGGACGGCGTCGACGAGACGGGGGCGCTCGTGTCCGGCGACGTCGCCGAGCAGTCGGTCCGCGCGATGGAGAACGCGCGCGTCGCGCTCGAAGCGGCGGGCGCGACGCTCGCCGACGTCGTGCAGTGGTCGGTGCTGCTCGTCGCGGACGCCGACCTGAACGCCGCGTACGGCGCGATCGCGCCCCTGCTCGCCGGCCCCGGGGCGCCGCCGCTCGTGATCGCCGCCCGGGTCGCCGGGCTCGGAGTGCCGGGTGCGCTGATCGAGGTCAGCGCGATCGCCGCGGTGCTTCGCGACTGAGCGCGGGGCGCGGCACTCGCCCCCGAGCGGGTGCACGGGGGGGTGCGGGGCGCTGGGCCGGCGCGGCGCCGCGGGTGCGGGGCGCCAGTGGGTGCGACAGGGCTGCGCGGGCACCGGGCGGGTGCAGCGCGGCGGAGTGCGGGGCACCGAGTGGGTGCGACAGGGCCGGGTGCGGGGCAGAGCAGCCGGTCTTGACGGGCGCGCCGGGCAGGGCGCAGGATGGCGGCGCAGACTGGAAGCGCTTCCAGTTTCTCTCGCCCGACCCGCTCCAGTCGACACCGACGTCGGCACGACCCCCGGAGAGTCACCATGGCAACCCCTGCTCGCAGGCGGTGGGGCATCGTCGCCCTGACCGTCTGCGCCCTCGGCCTCAGCGCCCTCACCGCCTCGCCGGCCTCCGCGGCCAACGACGTGCTGGATCCGACGACGCGCCTCTACGTCGACCCGCACAGCACCACCAAGGACGCCGCGAAGACCCTGCGCGGGCAGGCGAAGCGCGACGCGCTCACGCTCAGCCGCATCCCGAGCGCCACCTGGTTCACCGAGGGCACGCCCGCCGAGGTCCGGCACGACGTGCGCACGCTCGTGCGGCGCGCCGGCCACAAGGTCCCCGTGCTCGTCGCGTACAACCTGCCGTTCCGCGACTGCGCGCTGTACTCGGCCGGCGGCGCGGCGGGCCCCGACGCGTACAAGGCGTGGGTCGACGCGTTCGCCGCCGGGATCGGCGACGAGGAGGCCGTCGTGATCCTCGAGCCGGACGGCCTCGGAGTCATCCCCTGGTACACGACGCTCGACGGCCAGCTCGAGGGCTGCCGCCCCGCGGAGCTCGACCCGGCGACGACGGGTGCCCAGCCCTCGGCCGAGCGCTTCGCGCTGCTGCGGTACGCGGTCGAGCGGATCGCGCAGCAGCCGAACGTCGCGCTCTACCTGGACGGCACCGGGCCGTCGTGGCTCGCCGTCCCGGAGATCACCGACCGCCTGCTCAAGGCCGGGGTGCAGGGCGCCGACGGCTTCTTCCTCAACGTCTCGAACTACGAGCGCACCGAGAACGACGTCCTCTACGGCACGTGGATCTCGCAGTGCCTCGCGTACGCGACCGTCGTCGCGCCGGGCAGCGTCGCAGAGTGCGGGCACCAGTACTGGAGCGGCGGTCCCGCGAACGACTGGACCGGCGTGGTGCTGCGCAACACCGGCATCTGGAGCGACACGGCGGAGGACCCGACGCTCAACACCGCCGGGATCACCTCGCGGTACGAGCTCGTGCTCGGCGGCGTCGAGCCGACGACCCACTTCGTGGTCGACACGAGCCGCAACGGGCAGGGCCCGTGGACGGCGCCCGCGGGGAAGTACACCGACGCCGAGACGTGGTGCAACCCGCCCGGCCGCGGCGCCGGCCTGCGCCCGACGACCCAGACGGGGAACGACCTCGTCGACGCGCTGCTGTGGATCAAGGTCCCCGGCGAGTCCGACGGGCGCTGCCTGCGCGGCACGCCCGGCCCGACCGACCCCGAGCGAGGGATGGTCGACCCGGCCGCCGGCCAGTGGTTCGTCGAGCAGGCGCGCGAGCTCGTCGAGCTGGCTCAGCCTCCCCTCCGCTGAGCCGCACCGCAGCGAGGCTGCGGGTGCGACCGAGGGCCCCGGCGGTGAGTGCCGGGGCCCTCGGCCGACGCGTGGGTCCGTGGGCGTCCGCCGAGAGGCTCAGGCCGCCGGATCGCTCGCGCGCGTCCCCGTGGGCCGGACGACGTCGACGCCGTCCTGGGGTGCCGGGTCCTCGACCGTGAGCGGCGAACCGAGCGGCCGGGAGCCGGGACGGTACCGCTGGAAGCCGCCCTCGCCGCGCCGCTTCGCCTCGTACATGGCGATGTCGGCCTGGCGCAGGAGCTCCGCGGGGTCGTCGCCGGGTGCTCCGTCCACGACACCGAAGCTGGCCCGCACGACGAGCCGGTGGCCCTCGACCTCGACGGGCGCGAGCAGCGCGTCGACGATGCGAGCCAGGACCGCGTCGACCGCGTCGCGGTCGAGCCCCGAGAGCAGGATCGCGAACTCGTCGCCGCCGAGGCGGGCCACGGTGTCGCTCGCGCGCAGGGCGGCGCTCATCCGCGCCGCGACCTCGACGAGGAGGCCGTCGCCCACCGCGTGCCCCAGCGTGTCGTTGACGGACTTGAAGTCGTCGAGGTCGACGAGCACGAGGCTCAGTCGTTCTCCGGGGGCCGCGCTCGACACCGCGGCCCGGACGCGGTCGCCGAACAGCGCGCGGTTCGCGAGCCCCGTGAGCGCGTCGTGCGTGGCCTGGTGGCTCAGGCGCTCCTGCACCTCGCGCGTCTCGGTGACGTCGCGGGCGTTGCTGACCAAGCCCTCGACGTGCGGCTCGTGGACGAGGTTCGACGCGACGACCTCGAGCCACCGCCACGACCCGTCCGCGTGCCGGAGCCGCATCTCGTAGGTGGCCGTGGCGCCGGGCGTTCCCGCGACCGACGCGACGCCGGCGCGCGCCACGCCGTGGTCGTCGGGGTGCGCGAGCTCCAGGACGTGCCGCCCCAGCAGGCTGTCGGGGTCGCGCCCCAGCACCCGGAGGACCGACGGGCTCACGTAGCGGATCGCGCCCCCGGGCTCCGTGATCGTGACGATGTCGCTGCTGTTCTGCACGAGCAGGCGGAACTGGCGCTCGTGCGTGCCGATCACCGACAGCAGGGCGGCGTTCTGCCGGAACGCGAGGAGCTGGCGGACGATCACCAGTGCGGTCAGGGTGACCGCCGCGGCGACCACCACGAGACGGTCGGGTGCGTCCTGCACGGACGTGCGGACGAGCAGGGCCGCGACGGCGACCACCGCGACGTAGGGCAGCGTGCTGAAGGTGCGCGGACGGGCAGCCGGCGCACCGGCCCGCGCGGCGTCGGCGATCTGCAGGTGCGCGCTCAGGGCGATGGTCACCGAGGCGATCGGGTTGAGGAGGAGCTGGACGTCCACGTCCGGGCGGACCGACAGCAGCAGCACCCCGACCGCCGACCCGAACCCGCCGACGAGCGCGGACACCGCGCGGAGGTAGAGGGCGCGGCGCGGCACGACGCCGGAGCCGGCGAGCGCGGCCTTGGCGGCGAGGAGCACCGCCATGAGCGCCGGGGCCATCACGGGTGCGACGTGCGAGACGGTGGCGCGCGTGATCTCGCCGCCGGCGAACGTCACGACGAGGTGCCACATGAGGACGCCGGCCGCGACCACGAGCGTGGCGACGTCCAGCGTGAGCTCGGCCTTCTGGGTCCGGGTGCGCAGCCCGAGCGGGATCCGCACGATCGACGCAGCGAGCAGGACCGCACCCGTCACCTGCAGCACGGTGTGCGCCGGTGCCGGGACGTCGGACGCGCCGGTCGCGATCACGAGGCGCACCCCGATCGACACGGCGATGAAGGCCATCCCCGCGGCTGTCAGGCGCCAGACGGTGCGGGCCGCCACGGGGGTCGTGGGGTGCTGGGCCGCGCGCCAGCAGAGCACGACCGCGAGCGTCGCGACGAGCGGGTTGAGGACGTGGCCGAGGGCGGGCAGCGCGGACCACCCGGTGGTCAGCTCCGCCACGAACGCGACCGTGTTGAGGGCGGCCAGCGCGACCAGGACCCACGCGAGCGTGGCGCGGGGCGCGGAGGGGACGGCGTCGCCCGCGACGGCGTGGTTCATCGGGCACCCTCCTGGACGACGCCCCGGGCGGGGCGACGCCCAGCAGATCGGCGCTCCCGGTGCCGCCGTGAGTGTCGCCGCGGGTGGATCCGCCGAGCGCCGTCGGCCGGCTCAGCGGGTGCGGAACGGTCCGTGCAGCGCCGCCCACTGCAGCAGCAGGATCGTCTTGGCGTCGGCGATCTCGCCGGTCAGCGTCATCGCGAGCGCGCGCTCGAAGGGCAGCTCGACGACGTCGATCTCCTCGCCCTCGTCGGCGACGCCGCCGCCCGCGGTGGTCCGCTGCGCCGGGGTGTACCGCGCGGCGGAGAAGTGCAGGCGCTCGGTGACGGAGCCAGGGCTCATCCAGACGTCGAAGACGTGCTCGAGCTCCCCGATCTCGACGCCCGTCTCCTCGGCCGCCTCGCGGCGGATCGCGGTCTCGGGGTCGTCGTCGTCGAGCAGGCCCGCGGCGGTCTCGAGGAGCATCCCGTCGGGGTGCCCGTTCACGTAGACCGGGAACCGGAACTGGCGTGTGAGCAGCACGGTCGAGCGCTCCGGGTCGTGGAGCAGCACGGTCGCGCCGTTGCCGCGGTCGTAGGTCTCGCGCTGCTGGCGGGTCCAGCGGCCGTCGGCGCCGAGGTACTCGAACGTCGTGCGGCGCAGCACGTGCCACGCGGCGGCGAGGAGCTCGACGCCCAGGACGCGGACGCGCGGGTTGCCGGTGAGGTCGAGGCCGGTGCGGTCGAGGTCCGTGCGGCCCCGGTGGTCGGGGACGCGGGTCCCGGGCTGCGCGGGGCCGGCGTCGGGCGTGGGGGTGGGCTCGTCGAGCGAGGGCGTGTGGAGAGGCATGTGTGGCACACTACGTGCATCACTCGGCAGGAACAAGGAGAAACGTGCAATGTTGACCGCGCAGCGCCGCGACGTCCTGCTGGCCCGGCTGCGCGACGAGGGTCGCATCGTCGCCAAGGACCTCGCCGCCGAGCTCGGCCTGTCCGAGGACACCGTCCGGCGTGACCTGCGCGAGCTCGCCGCGGCGGGACTCTGCCAGCGCGTGTACGGCGGCGCCCTCCCCGCGTCCCCCGCGACGGCCGACTACGCCGCGCGGCGCACGGTCGGGGTGCCGAGCAAGGAGCGCGTCGCCGCAGCAGCCGCCGCGCTCGTGACCCCGGGCAGCACCGTGATCCTCGACGGCGGCACCACCGCGCTCGCGGTCGCCCGCGCCCTCGCGCCCGACCTCGACGCGACGGTCGTCACGCACAGCCCGACCGTCGCGGCGGCGCTCGTCGAGCACCCGCGCGTCGAGATCGTGCTGCTCGGCGGACGGATCTTCAAGCACTCGGCCGTCGCGTGCGGGGCTGCCGCGGTCGAGGCCGCCGAGCGCGTGAGCGCCGACGTGTTCCTGCTCGGCGTCACCGGCGTGCACCCCACCGCCGGGCTCACCACGGGCGACGCCGACGAGGCCGCGATGAAGCGGGCGCTCGCCCGCCGCGCCGCCGACACCTACGTGCTGGCCAGCGCCGAGAAGATCGGCGCCGCGTCGCCGTTCACGGTGCTGCCGCTCGCCGAGGTCGCGGGCGTCATCACGGACGTCGACCCGGCGGACCCGACGCTCGTCGAGCTCGCGGCCGCGGGGGTCGTCGTCGTCCGCGCGTGAGGCCCGGGCCTACCCGGCGGTGCGTGCTCGGTACAGGTCCCGCAGGAGCGCGATCTCGGCCGCGTGGTGCAGCAGCTCCTGGTTGACCCACCACACCGTGTCGAGCAGCGGGTCCTCGGGGTCGCTGCCGTAGGGGTACGTGCTGCGCCCGACGGCGTCGAGGGCTCGTCGTCGGCACCCGTCAGGACCGCTCGCCACGCGTCCGCCCCGCGCTGGAACGCCGCGACGCCCTCCGCGGCTGTCCCCGGGATCGCGTACGCCTCCTCGGTGTGCGCGTGCGTGCCCGTGAGGTGATCGGCGCGGCCCTCGAGCATCTCCGCGAGGTGCACCAGGCGCCACGCGATCGTCGTGACCGGCGGCGGGTACGGGTGCGGCCGGCCGCCGTCGCGCACCCACGCGCCGGCGCCGACCAGGACGGTCGCGCCCGGTCCCGGGCCGTCCGCGCGGCGCCGCACGGACCAGCATCCGCCGACGGGCTCCCACAGGTACTCGTCGTCCGTCAGCGGCGGGACCGCGACCGGCTCGCCGTCGCCGCTGTCGAGGGTCGGTCCGACGAGGCGGTGGACCAGGCGCTCGCGGCCGACGTCGAACTGCGCGAGCAGCGGCGCGAGACGTGCGGGAACGCTCATCGTGACCTCCGCGGTGAGGGAGGGGCGGGGTGTGCACGACCGTAGCCGGGGGTCGTGCCGGCCGTCTGCCCCGCCGGTGAGGTCAGCACCTCGGGGCGTCCTCCGGCTCCCGCGGTCGGTCGCGGGGTGCACGGGCGCGCGACGCCCGGCCCGGCACGAGGGGGGTGCCGGGCCGGGCGTCAGGCCGACGTGCGAAGGAGCGGAGTCAGGCCCCCGCGCACGTCGCGGTCGGCGTCCCGGGGGTGCCGGACGCGAGGAACCCCGCGGTGGTGCTCGCGCCGGGAGCGAGCGTGCTGTTCCACGACGCGCTCGTCAGGGCCCCGTCGGACGCCGCTGCGTTCCACGCCTGGGTCACGGTCGAGCCGGGGACGGTCGCCCGCCAGCCGGTCGTGCCCGCGGCGCCCGCGGTCACCGTGAGCTCGCCCTGCCAGCCGCCGGGCCACTGCCCGACGACCCGCACGGCCGCCGTGCACGTCCCGGTGCCCGGCGTCGGGGTGGGCGTCGGTGTCGGGGTCGGCGTCACGGTGGGCGTCGGGCTCGGGGTGACCGTCGGCGTGGGGGTCGGGGTGACGGTCGGCGTGGGCGTGGGCGTCGGCGTGGGAGTCGGGGCCGGCCCGCCGATGCTGATGTCGCTGCACAGGTAGTACGACTGGTCGGAGTGGCTCGCCTGCCAGATCGTGTAGAGGATCGCGCGCCCCGACCGGCCGCTGAGGTCGACGTCGGTGCGGTACTCGCCGGCCGGGGCGTACCGGCCGGTGACCTGGAGCAGCTGCATGTCGGACCAGGCGGGCGCCGCGCGGGTCGGGTCGAAGCCGGGCTTCGTGACGTAGACGCGCAGGTAGTCGGCGCCGTGCTTCGCCTGGTCGGTCAGGGTGAGCGTGAACCGCTGCGGCACCGTCGCGGCGACCCAGGAGCCGGGGGTGTCCAGCGCGGCGTACCGGTCGCCGCCGGTCCGTCCGCCCGAGCAGAGCTGGCCGTCCGGGATCGCCTGCTCGTGGCGGCCCGCGACACCCTCGCGGTAGAGGCCGTTCCAGTTCCACATCGCGGTGGTGTCGGCCTGCCACGCCTGCGCGCACATCGGGTCCTGCGCCGCCATCGCCGGGTCCTGGAAGCGCGAGCCCCAGACGTCCCAGCAGCGGTAGTTGCGTGACGGCGGGTCGGTCACGGAGCCGTGCGCCGCGGCGGGCACGGCGGCGACGACGGTCGTGGCGACGACGGCCAGCGGTACGGCGAGCGCGAGGGTGCGCAGCCGGGTTCTCCAGGTCATCCGAGGTCTCCCGTTCGGTTCGGGACGCGTCCGCGGGCGCCGCCGCGGGAGGCCCGGCGACGCTGCCGGTCCGCGGCGACGAGGAGCACGTCGTGGCTCACGGTCGCCCGGCGGCGGCCTCCGCGGAAGACGTTGAAGCGTTTCGATGCGGAAGCGCTTCGACGTGCGCGGGCAGGCCCGGCTCGCTCCCGCGTCCGCCGTCAGGGTGCGGCGACCGTGGTCCCCGCACCGGGCGGCTCGACGCCCTCGACGGCGATCCCGAGCACCGCCGCGATCGTCCGCACGACGCCGTTCTCGTCGTTGCCCGGCGCCACGAACCGTGCACGCGCCCGGACCTCGGGGTGCGCGTTCGCCATCGCGTACGACCACGCGGCGGCGTCGAGCAGCTCGCGGTCGTTGAGGTAGTCCCCGAACGCCATGGTCTGCTCGCGCGTGACCCCGAGCGCGCGCTGCACGGTCTCGAGCGCGGCGCCCTTGTGCGTCGTCGGGTTCATGACGTCGACCCAGTGCGCTCCCGAGACGACGACCTGCTGCGTGTCGCGGAAGCGCGCCAGCGCGGGCTCGGTCGTCGTGGCGGCGTCCCCGAAGTCGAAGACCGCGACCTTGAGGACGTCGTCGTCGACCGCGGTGAGGTCGTCGACCCGCGCGAGGAGCGCGTAGTACCGGTCGCACTCGTCGACGAACGCGGCGTCGTGCCGCTCGACGTACGCCGACCGCGTCCCGCACACGACGACGCCGACGTCGGCGCCCGACGCCGCGAGCGCGCGCACCGCCTCGACGACCTGCAGGACCACCGCGGGGTCGACGGCGTCGGTGCTCAGCACCTCGCCCTCGCGCACGACGATGCCGCCGTTCTCGGCGATGAAGCACAGCCGCGGCGCGTGCCCGTCGAGCTGCCGGGCGAGCGTCGCGAGCTGCCGGCCGCTCGCGGGGCAGAACGCGATGCCGCGCGCCTCGAGCTCGTCGAGCAGCGGCCACAGCGTCGGCGGGACCTCGTGGTCCGGGTCGAGCAGGGTCCCGTCCATGTCGACCGCGACGAGGCGGATGTCGGGCACGTCGGGCCCGTCGGGAGGCGTCACGGGGGTGGGGGTCGGCACCGTCCCATCGTCCCAGGGGCTCGCTGGCTACGCTGAGCCGCATGAGGCAGCGTGCGTTCGCCCAGGTCGACGTGTTCACCGCGACGCCGTACCGCGGCAACCCGGTCGCGGTCGTGCTCGACGGCACGGACCTCACCGACGACGCGATGGCGGCGTTCGCCCGCTGGACCAACCTGTCCGAGACGACGTTCGTGCTCCCGCCCACCGACGCGGCGACCGCGGACTACCGGCTGCGCATCTTCACGCCGGGCGGCGAGCTGCCGTTCGCCGGCCACCCGACGCTCGGCAGCGCGCACGCGTGGCTCGCGGCGGGCGGCGTGCCGCGCGCGGACGGCGAGCTCGTGCAGGAGTGCGGCATCGGGCTCGTGCGCCTTCGCCGCGACGCCGGTCGGCTCGGGTTCGCCGCGCCGACGCTGCGTCGGTCGGGCCCGGTGTCGCCCGAGCTCCGCGCCCGGGTCGAGGCCGCCCTGGGGCTGCCCGACGACGCGATCGTCGCGTGCGAGTGGGTCGACAACGGTCCGCCGTGGATCGGCGTCGTGCTGGCCGACGCGCGCGAGGTCCTCGCGATCCGCCCGGACCCGACGCCGGTCGGCGACCTGTTCGTCGGCGTCGTGGGGCCGTGGGACCACGCGCACGAGGCCGACGTCGAGGTGCGGGCGTTCGTCTTCGGCGAGTGGTTCGCCGAGGACCCGGTCACGGGGAGCCTCAACGCCGGCCTCGCGCGCTGGCTCATCGGCACGGGCGCGCTCCCGACGCGGTACGTCGCCGCGCAGGGCACGGCGCTGCGGCGCGAGGGGCGCGTGCACGTCGAGCAGGTCGGCGAGGACATCTGGGTGGGTGGCGACACCGTGACCTGCATCGACGGGACCGTGCGGCTCTAGGCGGCGTCCCGGGCGTCGCGGTCGGGCGTGACCCGGAGAGGTCTCCCGTCGTGCGGGACGACGGGGCGCCCAGGTGGACCGCACCCCGACGGGTGACATCTCTCCGGCGCGCTCCAGGACGGTGCCGGCGATGTCGATGCGGTGGTCCTCGACGACGAACAGGGAGGTCCCGCGATGCGCATCGGCTTCGACATCTACCGGGTCGGTCCGGATCACGATCACCAGGAGCCTGCGAGCGCGTGGGGCTGGACGCCGCGTCGTGGCGAGGTACCCACGGGTGAGACGGTCGTGCAGGACCACGACTTCAGCCTGACGTACACGGGGACCGACTCGGAGCTGGCGGCCGCGTTCGCCCGCGGGGCCAAGCTCGTGGAGATCGTGCGGCTGTGGCCGGACCTCGCGTTCTACCCCTCGACGGCCGGGAACACCGTGCCCGACGGGTCGGTCTTCCCCGTCCGCGGCGAGCCCCGGCCGACGAGCACCCTCAGCGCCCTCCGGGGTCGGTTCGGCCGCCGCTCCGCGGGTGCCCACGCGGCGAGGGCCGCGACCCAGCCGTGAGGCCGGGGGCCGTCCGTGCCCACCGGGGTGCGGTCGGGACCGGTGCGCGGGACGGCGCCCGGGCCGGCGTCACAGCGCGGCGCGGCTCGGCAGGGTCAGGATCTCGGCGCCGTCGTCGGTGATCGCGACGGTGTGCTCGCTGTGCGCGGTGAGGCACCCGGTCGCGCTGCGCAGCGTCCAGCCGTCGGCGTCGGTCACGAGCTCGTCGGTGTCGGCCATCACCCAGGGCTCGAGCGCGAGCAGCAGCCCGGGGCGGAGCGTGAACCCCCGGCCGGGGCGCCCGGTGTTCGCGACGTGCGGGTCCTGGTGCATCGTCGAGCCGACGCCGTGCCCGCCGAACTCGGTGTTGATCGGGTACCCGGCGTCGCTGAGCACCGTGCCGATCGCGTGGGAGAGGTCACCGATGCGGGCGCCCGGGCGCGCGGCGGCGATGCCGGCGGCGAGGGCGCGCTCGGTGGCGTCGATCATCGCGAGGAGGCCCGCGGGTGCCGCGGCGCCGACGACGAAGCTCACCGCGGAGTCCGCGACGAGGCCGCGCAGCGAGACGGCGAGGTCGAGCGTGAGCAGGTCCCCCTCGGCGAGCGCGTAGTCGTGCGGCAGGCCGTGCAGCACCGCGTCGTTGACGGACGTGCAGATGTAGTGCCCGAACGGACCGCGCCCGAACGACGGCGCGTAGTCGACGTAGCAGGACTCCGCGCCGGCCTCGACGATCATCGCCCGGGCCCACCGGTCGATGTCGAGCAGGTTGGTGCCGACGGTGCAGCGGCTGCGCACCGACTGCAGGATGTCCGCGACGAGCGCTCCGGCCGCCCGGGCCCGGGGCAGCTCGGAGGCGCTGAGGATCTCGATCATGGGGTGCTCCTGCCGGTGTTCCAATAACTATCCCGGTCAGAGTATCCCGGTATTACTATCGGCGTCATGGTCAGGCTGCCGCTCACCCCCGCCGACGTCGAGCGCGGCCGCCGGCTGGGCGCCCTGCTGCGCCAGGCCCGCGGCGAGCGGTCGATGCTGGCGGTCGCGCTGGACGCGGGCGTCTCGCCCGAGACGCTGCGCAAGATCGAGTCCGGCCGCGTCGCGACGCCCGCCTTCCCGACGATCGCGGCGATCGCCGCCGTCCTCGGTCTCTCGCTCGACGCGCTGTGGGCGGAGGTCGGCCCGGCGCACGGCGGCGTCGCGGCCGCGCGACGCGGGTCGGGGGAGCGGCTGGTCTCCTAGCGCGGTCCGTCGACCGCCGGGGACGTCGTGTCGCGGCGGCCGACGGATGACCCGCGCTCCCGGGTGGGCGGCTGCGGATCACCCCAGCCGGAACGTCGTCCGATAGGCCGTCGGCGTGACGCCGAGGGCGCGGTGGAAGTGGCGGCGCAGGGTGGTCGCGGTCCCCATGCCGCAGCTCGCGGCGACCTCGTCGACCGAGGCGTCGGTGCGTTCGAGGAGCTCCTGGGCGCGGGCGATCCGCTGCTGGTGGAGCCAGTCGAGCGGCCCGGTCCGGAGCTCCGCGCGCATCCGGCGTGCGAGCTGGCGGGTGCTCAGGTGGGCGTGCCCGGCGAGGTCGCGCACGGTCAGGGGCTGGTCGAGACGGGCGCGCGCCCACGCGAGAGTCGGTTCTAGTCCGTCGGGGCTCCGTGGCTCCGCGGGAGGCGTGACGAACTGCGCCTGCCCGCCGCTCCGGTGCGCGGGCACGACGAGGCGCCGCGCGATGCCGTTCGCGGCCGCTGCGCCGAGGTCGCGGCGCACGAGGTGGACGCACAGGTCGAGCGCCGCCGTCTTGCCGGCCGACGTGAGCACGTCGCCCTCGTCGACGTAGAGCACGTCGGGCCGGACGTCGACCTCCGGGTACCGGCGCGCGAGGTCCTCGGCGTGCATCCAGTGCGTGGTGGCGGCCCGGCCGTCGAGCACCCCGGCCGCCGCGAGCACGAACGCCCCGGTGCACAGCGCCGCGATCCGCGTGCCGCGCCCGTGGGCCGCGCGCAGCGCGTCCAGGAGCGCCGGGTCGGGGTCGTCGTCGAGGTCGTCCGACGACGGCACGAGCACGGTGTCGACGTCGGCGGTCCCGGCGTACGTCGTGGTGGCCAGGTGCGGCAGCCACGGGTGCGGGGAGCCGTCGGCGGTGCAGACCACGAGGTCGTACCACGCGCCGGTGGGTGACAGCTCGGACCGGTCGACGCCGAAGACCTCGGAGGCGATCGCGACCTCGTAGAGCATCGCCGAGCCGTGCATGACGAGGGCCATCCGGGGCATGTCGCAAACTGTACGGCCGCAGTCGTTCCGGACACTCGTCGGGACGGGCCCCGTTCTCGACGATGGCTCCATGAACACCACCGACCGGGTCCTCGTCTACGGCGCCACGGGTCACACGGGGCGCTTCGTCGTCGACGAGCTCCAGCGCCGCGGGCTCGTGCCCGTGCTGGCCGGCCGCAGCGCCGAGCGCCTGGCGGGGGTCCCGGCCCGGCACGCCCACCTCGACCGCCGCGCCGTCCGCACCGACGACCCCGACGGGCTCCGGCGGGCGGTCGCCGGCGTCGGCGCCGTCGTCAACTGCGCCGGGCCGTTCCTCCACACCGGACTCCCGCTCGCGCACGCCGCGGTCGCGTCGGGCGCGCACTACCTCGACGTCACCGCCGAGCAGCCGGCGGTGCAGGCGCTCTACCGCGAGCTCGACGGACCCGCGCGGGCGGCGGGCGTCGCCGTGGTCCCCGCCCTGGCCTTCTACGGCGGCCTCGCCGACCTCCTGGTCACGGCCGCGCTCGACGGCGGCTCGCGCGCCGACGAGGTCGAGGTCGCTATCGGCCTGGACCGGTGGTGGCCGACCGCGGGCACCCGGGTGACCGGGGAGCGGAACACCGCGACCCGGCTGGTGGTGCGCGCCGGCGAGCTGGCCGAGCTGGAGAGCCCCGCGCCCTCCGGCACGTGGCGCTACCCGCCGCCGCTCGGCGAGCAGGCCGTCGTGCAGCTGCCCTTCTCGGAGGTCGTCACGATCGACCGCCACCTCGACGTGGGTGAGCTGCGCTCCTACCTCAACACGGCCCCGCTCGACGACCTCCACGACCCTGCCATCCCGGCGCCGGCCGCGACGGACGAGAGCGGCCGCTCGGCGCAGCAGTTCGTCGTGGACGTCGTGGTGCGCCGGGGTGCGGACACCCGGCGCACCTGGGCGACCGGGCGCGACATCTACGCGGTCACCGCGCCGATCGTCGTCGAGGGAGCCGTCCGGCTCCTCGACGGGCGCTACGGAGGGCCCGGCGCCGCCGCTCCGGGCGAGGCCTTCGACGCCACCGACGTCCTCGCCGCGCTGGAGCGGGACGCCGGCGCCCTCGTCGTCCGGTCTGCTCAGGCGTGGTCCCGGTCGAGCATCTCGAGGTAGTGCGGGTTCGTCATGACGCCGAGGACGTTGCCGAACGGGTCGACGACCGACGCGGTGACGAAGCCCTCGCCGCGCTCCGTGACCGGCTGGCGCAGGGTCGCCCCGAGCGCGAGCAGGCGGTCGAGGGTCGCGGTCAGGTCGTCGACGTGCCAGTGCACCACCGCGCCTCCGGGGACGTCCGGCTCGCCTTCCGGGGCGTAGCTCCGCTCGATGATCCCGAGCTCGACCTGGTGGTCCCCGATGCGGAACTCGTGGTACCCGGGGACCTGGAAGTACGGCGCGGTGCCGAGCAGCTCGGCGTACCAGCGCGACGCGGCGGCGTGGTCGGCGGCGTAGATGTTCACGGTGGCGACTCCACGAAGCATGTCGGTTCCTTCCGTTGGGGGGCGGTCCGTCCCGCCCGACATCTCCAGACTGGGTGCTGAAGTGCTCACGGAGTGAGCACTTTTCTGAGCACACTGACGACATGCGCGCGGACCGGCTCGTCGCCACGCTCCTGCTGCTGCAGACCCGCGGCCGGGCGACCGCGGCGGAGGTCGCGCGCGAGCTCGAGGTCTCGGTCGCGACCGCCCGCCGGGACCTCGAGGCGCTCGCGGCCGCCGGGGTGCCGGTGTACCCGCAGGCCGGCCGGGGCGGCGGGTGGCAGCTCGTCGGCGGGGCGCGGACCGACCTCACCGGGCTCACGGCCCCCGAGGCGCGCGCCCTGTTCGCGCTCCTCGGCCCCGCGTCGTCGGGGCGGGCCTGCCCCGAGGCGCGCTCGGCGCTGCGCAAGGTGCTGCGCGCGCTGCCCCAGACGTTCCGCGCCGAGGCCGCCGCCGCGGCGGACGCCGTCGTGGTGGACCCCGTCGGCTGGGGCGAGCAGGGTCGTGCGCGCCCGCGGCTGGCCGACGAGCTCGAGGCCGCCGTCGTGCGGCGCCGCCGCGTGCGGCTGCGGTACGCGGGTCGCACGCGCGAGGTGACCGAGCGCCTCGTGGACCCCTGGGGTCTCGCCGACAAGGACGGCACCTGGTACCTGCTCGCCGGGACCGACCGCGGGCCCCGCACGTTCCGGCTCGACCGCGTCGAGCACACCGAGGTCACGGAGCTGCCGGCGCAGCGACCCGACGACCTCGACGTCGAGCGGCTCTGGGACCGCACGGTCGAGGAGGTCGAGCGCACGCGCTCGACCTTGCGTGCGACCGTCCTCATCCACGCGCACCTGCTGCCGATCCTCCAGGAACGGATGGGCCGGCACTGCGAACCCGCGGGGACGCACGACGACGGGCGCGCGCGGGCGTACGTGACCGCACCGCGCGCGCTCGACGTCGCCCGGCACCTCGCGGGCTGGGGCGGCGACGTCGAGGTCGTCGAGCCGGCGTCCGTGCGCGTGGAGCTCGCGCGGCTCGGGGAGGAGCTGGTCGCCCGGAACCGCGGCTGACCGGCGGGGCCCGCGGGGCGACCCGCTCACGCTGAACGGCTCGGTGCCGCCGACGGACGCAGCGCCGACGCCCACGCGACGACCTCGTCGAGCAGCGCCCGGAGCGCCTCCGCCTGGTGCTCGCGGGGCGACAACCGCCCCGTCGCGGTGGGGTCGCCCGGGTCGGTCCCCGCGTAGTCCACGTCGGCGAACAACGACAGACCGACCTGGGTGGGCACGACGGCCGTCCGGACCTCGGTGAGCACCGCGCGCAGGTGGTCGGCGGCCCGCGTCCCGCCCTGCACCCCGTAGCCGACGATGCCGGCCACCTTGCCGTTCCACTCGGCGTACAGGTGGTCGATCGCGTTCTTCAGCGCTGCCGGGAGGGAGTGGTTGTACTCGGGGGTGACGACGACGTAGGCGTCGAAGCGGTCGACCGCGGCGGACCACCGCCGGGTGTGCTCGTGCGCGTACGAGCCGAACATCGCCGGGACGGGCTCGTCGAGGAGCGGGAGCGGGTGGTCGGCCAGGTCGAGGACCTCGACGACCGTGCGGCCGGTGACCACGGCGTCGTGCCCGGCCGCGACGTCCGCGACCCAGTCCGCGACCGCCCGTCCACGCCGGCCGGGTCGGGTGCTGCCGACGACGACCGCGAGCCGCGTCGTCGTCCCGTCCGCTGAGAGGTCCGTCAGGGCAGGTGCTGAGAGGTTCGTCATGGCACGACCGTCCCGCGCGCGCTGCCGGCGGGGGAGGCCGCGACGAGGCTGGCCCTCGCGGGGACACCCTCGCGCACGTGGCGGACGGCACACTGGGCGGGTGATCGAAGGAGAGCTCGGCGCGTTCCTGCGCAGCCGCCGCGAGGCCCTCGGGCCCGTCGAGGCGGGCCTGCCCGACGGCCCGCGACGGCGCACCCCCGGGCTGCGCCGGTCCGAGCTCGCGACGCTGGCGCAGGTCAGCGTCGAGTACCTGACCCGGCTCGAGCAGGGCCGCGACACCCGCCCGTCCGCGCAGGTGCTCGGTGCGCTCGCGGACGCGCTCCGGCTGACCGCCCCCGACCGCGCGCACCTCCAGGAGCTCGTGGCCCAGACCCACGGGCCGCAGCTGTGCCCCGAGGGTCGGCCGCCCTCGGCCCGCACCGTGCGCCCGACCGTCCAGGCGCTGCTCGACACCCTGACCACGCCGGCGTACGTGCTGGACCCCCGCGCCGACCTCCTCGCCTGGAACGACGCGTTCGACCGGCTCGCCCGCCCCCTCGGTATGCTCGACGGCGAGCGGCCCAACCTGCTCTGGTACGCGCTCGCGGACGAGCGGGCCCGCGAGGTCTACCCGGACTGGGACGACGTCGTGGACCAGGGGGTCGCCGACCTGCACGAGCACCGGCGCGGCGACCCCTCGACCGACGTGCTCGCCGACCGCCTCGCCCGGACGGTCGGGGAGCCGTTCGCGGCGCGGTGGCGGAGGCGACCGCTCGCGGGCGTCCGGAGCGGCGTGCGAGCGGTGCAGCACCCGCGGGTCGGGTTGCTGCGGCTCGCGTTCGAGACCCTGACGCTCCCCGACGCCGACCACCAGCGCCTCGTCGTGCACCTCCCGGCAGACGCGGCGACCGCCGTGGGCCTCGACCGGCTCGCAGGACGGGAGCCCGGAGCGCTGCGCTCGGTCGGGTCCTGAGCGGACGGGCGCTGCGTCCCGGAGGTGCCGTCCGCGCGGCCCCGGACGTCGGGGTGGCGGGCGCCGTGCTCAGCGGATGAGCTCGACCTCGGCGACCCGGAAGCCCTCCGCCACGGAGCCGGCCAGGCCCATCTCCAGCACGACCGGGCCGTCGAGGCTCTCGACCTCCCACGAGCACACGACACCGTCGAGCGCCGCCCCGCCCTGGTCCGAGCACCCCCGCCAGAGCATCCGCGGGTCGTCCATGACGACGGGAAGCCCGTCGAGGACGCCGTCGACGCCGTAGGGGCTCGTCGGCACCTCGCGCTCGGTGACCCACGCCTCGTACACGCACGACGCCGCGTGCTCGGCGCTCACGGGGTCGACCGGCTCGGCGTCGCAGTCGAACACCGGGGCGCTCGACGCGGGGGCGCCGGCCGACGGGGCGCTCGACGACGGGGCGCTCGACGACGGGGCGCTCGACGACGGGGCGGTCGGCTCCGTGGAGGAGGCCGGCCCGGTCGCCGGAGCCTGCGCGCACCCGACGACGACCGCCACGAGGGCGACGGTGAAGGTGAGGACGGCGACACGACGGGGTGCGCTCATGGCGCTGACGGTAGTGGCCGGCGGGCCGATCGCCGAGGGCGGCGGCCCGCGGACGGCGAGACGGGCTCGGCGCGACCGGCCCCGTCGTCGCGCACGCGGACCCGACCGTGCCACGCTGAGCCCATGAGGCTGTTCGGTCGGCACGCCGAGGTGCGCGCGGAGGTGGGCGACGGGTTCGTCGCCGGCGAGGCCGTCGCGCTGCAGACGTCGTTCCAGGCGGCGCTCACCGGGCGTGAGCGGTCGGCGCGCGAGCCGGTGCCGGCCGAGCTGCAGCTCGACGGCGGCAAGGGCGGGCGCGTCGTGCTGGTCTGGCGCAACGTCGTCGTCGGCTTCGTCCCGCCCGCGCACGAGGCGGACCTGCGCGGACAGCTCCACCGCGCGGGCAAGGACCGGCTGGTGTGCCCGGGGCAGGTGTACCGCGACGGCGACGTGTGGCGCGTGTGGGTCGGCGCCCGCCCGCCCGCCGGCGCACCGGAGCCCGAGCCCGGCTCCGACCGGCTCGCCGCCCCGCCCACGCGCATCTTCGGGCTCGCGCTGCCGCGCCCCGTCGACGACGACGAGGACGAGGACTGAGCGCACCCTGCCCGCGCGTGACCGCCACCCTGACCGCAGGCTGACCGCGGGCGGGGCGCGCCGCTCGCACGTGACTCGCCCATGCGACACGCCGACGTCGCCGCTCGTTCACGCGGGGTGTCGCGCAGCGCCACGCGGGACGAACCGGACGCGCGCCTGTGGAGGCGCCTGTGGAGAGCACTGTGGGGCTGCTGTGCAGGACGCTGAACCCGCAGGTCGGACGCGTGTCCAACCTCCACGTGGCCTGGTGTTGTCCACAGCGGGTGGGAAACGACACGGATGTAAGCACAAGTGGTTGTGGTCACTGCCAAGCCGGACCACTAGGTGTAGTGTCGAGACGTCTCGAACGTGACGAAGGCCACCCCAGTCGTCAGATGCTGGCCGGCATCTGTGGGGTGGCCCTCTCGTCAAGCACGGCGCACGAACCCGCTCGAAAAGTGAACTAGGGCGCGTCTCCCAACCTCCGCTGCGGTCGCCGGGATGCTGTGCGGGTGTCTCGTCGTGCGGTGTTGACCGATGCTCAGTGGGAGCGGATCGCTCCGCTGCTGCCCTTGGACGTGGGCAAGCCGGGACGCCGGTTTCGCGATCACCGGCAGGTGGTCGAGGGCATCGTCTACCGGTACCGGACCGGGGTCGCCTGGCGCGATCTGCCGGCGGAGTTCGGGCCGTGGCAGACGGTCTGGAAGCGACACGCCCGGTTCTCCAGGGACGGGACCTGGGACAACGTCCTGACCGAGCTGCTCGCCCAGGCCGACGCGGCCGGTGACATCGACTGGGCGGTTTCGATCGACTCCACGATCAACCGGACCCATCAGCACGCCGCGACCCTGCCCCGCACCACGGGGGGCAGGCGCGAATCACAGGAATCAGTTATCGGAGCCGGCTGACCATGCGATCGGCCGGTCCCGGGGCGGGCTGTCCACGAAGATCCACCACGCGGTCGACGGCCGAGGGCTCCCGCTGGTCGTCATGGTCGGACCGGGGCAGGGCGGCGATGCCCCGATGTGTCTGCCGGTCCTGGACGCGATCCGCGTCCCGCGCCTCGGACCGGGCCGTCCGCGCACGCGCCCGGACTCGGTGCTGGCGGACAAGGCGTACTCCTCCCGGGCGATCCGCACCGAGCTGCGCCGTCGTGGGATCGTCGCGGTCATCCCCGAACCGCGCGACCAGCAAGGACACCGCAAGAGGCGCGGCTCACGCGGCGGTCGGCCCGTCACCTATGACCCCGACGCCTACCGCGGCCGCAACGTCGTCGAGCGGTCCTTCAACGCCCTCAAGCACTGGCGCGGCCTCGCCACCCGCTACGACAAGCTCGCCCTGACCTACCGCGGCGGCGCCGTCCTGGCCGCGATTCTGGCCTGGCTCCGCGCACCGTCGGGTGCGAGGCCCTAGCCAGTCGCTGCGGCTGTCACAGGCTGAACCAGCAGTACACGTGCCCTCCGTCGGCGCGTGCCTGGCGCGCGAGTGCGGAGAGCTCACGGGCGAACGTGGCCAGGTCTGCGGGATCGGCGCCCTCCAGCTCTTCGGTCTGGGGACCAGGGGACGACGACCTCTTCAAGCCGGCTGTCACTCACTTCGGCGAGGACCCGGGCCAGCTCGTCCGTGATCCGGAGAACGAGCTCTTCACCTCCGTTACGGTCCGCGACCGGCGACGTCGGTGCGTCGTCGAGAACCTCCTCGAACGTCCTGCCCGTCAGCAGTTCCTCGAGCGTCCCCAGATGCACGACCGGCTCGATCCCACCGCCGTCCACCGCGTGCGGCGGGATCGAGCCCCCGTGAACCAAGGCGGCGGCATCGTCCGTCAAAGCGACGAAGTACTCGGTGAGCAGACCCATGGCCTGATCATGCCGCCTCGCCCTGCATCAGACGCTGACCCACACCGAACGTCGCTCGCTCAGCCCATCGCCTCGGGCCGTTAGGAGACACGTCCTAGGCCCGACAGGGTCACCCCGCGCAGCTCGTCCATGCCCGAGAGGGAGACAGTCGCGACGCCGGCATCTCTGGGGCCCGGCGCGCGCGTGATCGGAGGGGACAGGCGCATCCCTCGGAGGTCCCAGCGACCCGCCACCTTCTCCAACCCGAGCCCGTCGAGCGGCTGCCCGGCCCTCAGCCGCTGAACGACCGACCTCTCGCGGTCACCCACGCTCACCTCCACTTGGCATCGCACGGCGAGCCACACATTGCCGCACGCGGTACGCCGGACCCCGCAGGACGCGCAACGCTTCTACGCGCCGTCGCGAGCGTCGAGGTGCACTCAAACGAACGTTTGAGTACATGTACCCGTGCGGGGGCCTTGACCACCGCGCACGGTGGCTCCTCCGAGGTGTCCGTTCAGACAGGGAAGGCCCCGCTGCTCGTTCGTGCAGCGGGGCCTTCCCTGAGCTCACCGGCGTGCCGCCGTGTTGGCAGCCGGTGTTGCAGCGCCTGGACCGCGGGCGCTGCGGGTGGGTGTCAGTGCGTGTCGTGGGTGCGGTGGGTGTCGTAGTCGTGGTCGTCGCCCTCGATCTCCTTGGCGAGCAGGTAGGACCCGACGGCCCAGACCGCCGCGCCGAGGAACCCGACCCACACACCCAGGTCGGTGGCGAGGTCGTCGCCGCGCTCGAGCCCGCCCATGGGGTTCAGCGCGAAGGCGAGGCACTGGATGGTGGCGGCGATGCCGACGGCCATCGAGACCAGGGTCAGGCCGCGGTGCTGGCCGCGGCGGGCGCGCTTGCCGGCGTAGATGAGGGCCACGAGCAGGCCCAGGCCGAGGTAGGCGATGAACGGGACCAGGGAGTCGGTCTCGTAGCCGGTGCGGGGGTCGGCGTCGTCGGCGGGGTTGACCCAGTTGAGCAGGGGGGAGATGTTGAAGACCACGATGCCGAGACCGGCGACAGCAAGGCCGGTGCTCTTCGCGCGGCGGGTGTCATGCGTCCCGGTCGAGCCCTTCGATGCGTTCATGGGGGATGTCTCCGTCTGTCCGTGAGTATGGCCCACCGAAGCGTGGCTGGGCCGCCCGCAAGGTTGGCATCGCTCCCATGCTTCCGCCACCGCTGGGGCCCTCGGGCGTCGGTGTGCTGGACCAAGCTGCGTCGGTGCACCTAATAGAACGTTTGAATACATGCACTCAGGCGCAGAGCCCGGCCCGCGTGCAGGTACCGCGGTGTGCGGTCGTCGTGGCGTTAGCGGATCCGGGCTGCACGGTGTGGGGCCGAAGGTGCTGCGCATGGTCGAGGTTGAGCTCGAGCAGCACGGTCTTCGGTGGCCTGAGGACCACGTCCCGTTCCTTAGGCTTCGCGGCGTGCGGCCAGGCGCGGGTCCGGACCGAGTTGCTCAGGAAGACCGAGATGGTCGCGCAGCGTCGCTCCCTTGTAGTCGTCGGGACGCAGACCGCGCTGACGCAGGACGGGCACGACCTGGTCGACGAAGGCGTCCATCCCGTCGTGCAGGTCGTCGATGATGACGGAGAAGCCATCGGCGGCCCCGGCCTGCACCCACTCCTGGAGCATGTCGGCGATCTGCTCGGCCGTTCCCAGCAGGGATGGAGATTGATCGAGGACTCCGTGACCGAGGATCTCGTGCGGGGTGCGCCCCTGGCGGGCGAGCTCCAGGGCGCGGACTGCTTGAGGGGCTCCGGGGTGGGGGCGAAGGGCCGCGACCTGAGCGTTGGTGAGCGGCTTGTCGCGATCGGCCGGGTCCAGGCGCAGTCCGAGGACCGCTGACAGCTGGGCTAGGCGTTCCTCGAGCCCGGCGGCCTCTTCCAGCCCCATGCGTCGCTGAGCGGCTTCCTGCAGGGTGGCGCCGACGGTGACGAAGGCGAAGGCGAGGAACTTCACCTCGTCCGCGTCTCGACCGGCTTCTACAGCCAGCGCGCGCATCATGTCGCGTTGGGCTTTGCCCTGTTGGATCGACGATGGCCCGGCGATGATCCCGTTGGCGTACTTGGCGGCGGCCTGGACACCGAGGCCGCTGGCGAAGGGCATGAAGATCACCGGTTGCCCCTGCTCGGATGGCGGGATCTGCAGGGGCCCACGCGAGGCGACGTAGCGGCCCTGCATGTTGATGGGGCGGATGTGTGCGGTGTCGGCGAACCGTCCGGTGGTCTTGTCGGGGGTGCCGGCGGCTCTGCCCCAGCTTCCCCACAGCGCCTGGGTGATCTGGATGACCTCGTCGAAGCGTTCGTACTTCTCCTCGCGCGGGGGAACGGGGAGCCCGTAGTTGGCGAAGGCCTCCGGCTCGTAGCTGGGGATGGCCTGCCAGCCGGCGCGACCGTGACTCATCACGTCCAGCGCGCGCACTTGACGGGCGAGTGTGTACGGCTCGACGAAGGAGGTCGACACCGTGGTGACCAGGCCGATCCGTCGGGTGGCGGGGGCGATCGCAGCCAGAGTCAAGGTCGGCTCCATCGTCACGATGGGCGGACGTGATTCGAGATCACCCCAGATGAAGACCCGGTCGGGGAAGAACAGGTAGTCCAGTCCGCCACGCTCGGCGGTCTGAGCGGCGCGCACGAAGGTCGTCACGTCGGTGTAGGCGCCCGGATCAGCCGAAGGCATCCGCCACGCTCCTGGATGGTTGCCGTGCATCTCGCCCAGGACCGCTCCGAGCAGGAACGAGTTTTCGGTCATGACAGTCATCCTTCGGTCGTGGGTGCCTGGCCCAAGCGGGTCAGCGTTGATGAAGTTGAGGCCGACAGATCCGCGACGCCGACCGGGGCGACGCTCGGCGGGCGAGGACCTTGGTGGCGCGAGGCGAGAGCGGGACCGACTTAGTGCGACGGGAACCGTGGCTCGCGGATGACCTCGTCGTGCCGGCTCGCCGGGGTCAGGGAGCGGCGGGCCGGGGGGTGAGGGTCCGGAAGCCGGCGCCGTGCCAGACCAGCGGCTCGGTACCAGGGGCGCCGGCAAGGGCGTGCACCCGCAGGAGGATGAGGTCGTGGTCCCCGGCTCGGGTCTGGGAGTGCACGCTGCATTCCAGCCAGGCGGCCGCGCCGGCGATCAGGTGGGCGCCGCTGGCAGTGGTGGTGGTCTCCAGCCCGGTGAACCGTTCCCCGCGAGCGGTCGTTGAGGCGAGCTGGATGGCGGCCTGGTCGTGGGCCGCGCCGAGCACGGACACTCCGAGCCGGGGCCGGTCACGCAGCCGGGGCCAGCTGGTGGAGGTGTGCTGGACGGCGAGGAGCACCAGGGGCGGGTCGAGGGAGATACCGACCTGGAAGGAGGTGGCGACCAGGACGACCGCTTCGCCGTCGACGTCCGCGGAGACCGCCGCGACCCCGGAGGGGAACAGGGCGAAGACCTGGCGGAGGAGGGCGTGGTCACGGCCGTGGTCGAGGAGTTGTGGGATCGAGGTGGTCACGTCAAGGGACATCGTTCTCAGATGGAGTCGGGTCGGTGGATGCTCTCGGCGCCACCATCGATGAAGATGACCTGCCCGGTGACGTGGGTGTTCTCCGCGCTGGCCAGCCAGGCCAGCAGCGCGGCCGGAGCCTCCGGCGGTGCGGCCGGTCCGTTCAGCGGTGACGGCGCACCTGCATCGAGCGTGGCGCGGCCCTCTGCCGTGGCCAGGACCGGGACGGTCATCGGGGTGGCGGTGACGCCGGGGGCGACGGCGTTGAGTGCTATGCCCGCACCGGCCCAGTGCGCGGTCGGGGCCTGGGCACGGACCCAGCGGGCCAGGGCGTACTTCGACGTCGTGTAGATGGGGCTGCCCCCCGACGCGTTGAGCGTCGTGCCGATCCGCTCAGCTTCCCGGCGTGCTCCGGGCTCGTCGCCCGCCATCAGACGCTCGAACAGTGCGTCGTCCGTCTCCTGGATGGCGGCGATCGAGGAGACCACCACGGCCCGCGGGGCCGCGGACCGGGCGAGCAGGTGATGGAGCCCCTCGACTGCGGCCGTGGCGCCGAAGTAGTTGACGCTGAGGGTCACCGGGCTGGGCGCGACGAGACCGGCTACGGCGATGACGGCATCGACATGACCGCCGCTCGCCGCCGAGACCTGCTCGACCAGGGTTGCGCGTCCCTCGTCCGTGCTGAGGTCTGCAGCGACGTCGGAGCCTCGCAGGTCGACTCCGATGACCCGCTGCCCCTCCGCGCGCAGACGCGCTGCGGTCGCCTTCCCGATCCCGGACGCGGCCCCGGTGATCACCGTTGTCCTGGTCATGCCTCTCCTCGTGCTCCGGTGACGACAGCCCGGCGGGGCAGGAACAGCGCTGCGGCCGCGCCGGCCAGGGTGAGCACGCCGGCGGCGATGCACGTGGCCCGCATGCCCTCCAGGGAGACTGCGTCCGCCGATCCAGCGGCCTGCGGGTCGCTGAACAGGGTCAGCACGGCGATCAGCACCGCGATGCCGGCGGCCCCACCGAGCTGCTGGAGGGTGTTCAGCACGGCGCTGCCGTGCGTATACAGGCTCTCCGGCAGAGAGCCCATGGCCAGGGTGAACAGCGGGGTCCACATGAACGCCATACCGATGCTGATCAGCAAGTGCAGGGCCAAGATGGCCGCGATGGGGGTGTCGGTGGTCGCGGTGCTGAGCACCCACCAGGCAGCGGTAGCCAGGACCGCGCCGAAGGTGATGAGTGTGCGAGGTCCGGCCTGCTCGTAGAACCGGCCGACCGCAGCCGCGGTGATCGCAATCGCCGCGCCCCCGGGGATCAGGAGCAGCCCGGTCTCGAACGCGCCCAGGCCCAGGGCCTCCTGCAGCAGCAGGGGGAGCACGACATTGACGCCGAACGCGGTCATCACCAGCAGCAGGAAGATGCACGTGGACAGACTGAAGTTGCGGTGCTTGAAGACCCTCATGTCCAGCAGCGCCGCGTCCCGGCGCTGCAGTCGCTGCTGGCGCAACACGAAGGCCCCGATCCCCAGCACACCGACCAGCAGGGCGCTCAGGGCGACCGTCCGTGCGGGCCCGCCGTGGGCCTCTGCCACCGTCGACAGCCCGTAGAGCACGGCACCGAAGCCGATCGCGGCAAGAACCAACGAAGCGAGGTCGATCCGGACCGGCGCGGGCGTCGTGATGTTGCGCATCTTCCAGCCACCGATCACCAAGGCCAGCACGGCCAGCGGCAGGACGAGCAGGAAGTTCCACCGCCAGTTCAGCTGCGCGACGACGATCCCCGAGACGGCCGGACTGATCGCTCCCGCGACAGCCGGGACGGCCGTGGTCACCGCCATCATCTGCCCGCGCCGCCCCTGCGGCGCCAGGCGGAACGCCGTCGTGGTGAGCAGCGGCAGCAAGATCGCGGTGCCGACCGCCTGGGTGACGCGCCCGACCAGCAGCACCTCGAAGGTCGGGGCCACAGCCGCGATCGCCGTTCCCAGGGCGAACAAGGCCATCGTGACGATGAACAACGGGCGCATCGCGAAGCGCTGCATCAGGAAGCCCGTCGCCGGGATGACGACGGCCATGGTGAGGGCGTAGGCGGTCGTCAACCACTGCCCGACGGCCGCGCTGACCGCCAGGTCGTCCATGACCTGCGGCAGAGCGACACCCATCACCAGCTCGCTGAGGACCATGACGAAGGCGCCCAGGGCCAGGACGGCGATGACGACGACCTCGTCACGGGCCAGGCGCTCCTTCGGTGCGCCCAGCGGGGACACGACCAGGGTCGGGTCGAGTGTCTGGCTCATGTACGAGGCCTCGAGATCGTCGAAGATGGACGGAGGGCATCTCCGTTTCGCCTCCGCGAGCCTAAGGAGGGTGCCTCCGTTTCGTCAAGGAGGTAGTCTCCGTTTCGTCGACGAGAGGGATGTGACCGTGACTACTGCAGCAGGCGCTTCGACCAGGACGCGCGCGGACAAGCAGCGCAACCGCACGCACATCCTCGAAGTCGCCGAGGACTTCTTCGGCGAACAGGGCGTCGGCGGTTCTCTGGATGCCATCGCCAAGCGAGCCGGCGTCGGGCCCGGCACGCTCTACCGGCACTTCCCGAACCGCGAAGCGCTCCTAGCCGCTCTGCTGCAGGCCCGCTACGACGAGCTGTTCGCCCGCCGTGACAGCATCCGCCGCGAGCAGAGCAACCCCGGCGTGGCTCTCGAGCTCTGGCTCGAGGCGCTCAGCGAGTACGTCACGGCCTTCGACGGACTGCCCGATCCCCTGCGGGTCGCGTTGTCGGAGAAGTCGTCCCCGCTGGCGATGAGCTGCGAGCACTTCCTCACCGCGACTGGGGAGTTCCTCGCCGCGGCGCAACAGGACGGCAGCGCCCGGCCATGGGTGCGCAGTCGCGATCTGGTCCTGAGCGTGCTGGCCACCGCATGGGTGCGTGGCGCCGCTCTTGCTGACGATTCCTCGGCCCAGGCCCTGTCCGCCCTTCAGCGGACGGGATGGCAGACCCCCACCCCAAGCGCACCGCAGTCGTAGCCAGCACGCCGGTCGGGGGCGATGCTGCGCAGAGGGCCACGTGACAGATCACTGCGCGGTGTACTTAAACGAAGGTTTCGGTACATGTACCGAGGCGCGCCGCGCCGACGGACTCGGAGGTCGTTGGATCGGGTCGAGTTCGCGTTGGCCGACGGCGCGTCACACCCCCGCATCGACCGGTGCGCGGGGGTGTGGGTGTGTGGGTCAGGCGGTGGTGGCGAACGTGGCGGTGAGCTGCACGGTGGAGTCGCTGCCGATGCCGACGTCGAAGGTGGTGGCGTCGACGATGAAGTCGCGGGCGGCGGCGTTCCAGTAGCGCAGTTCGTCGGGTCCGATCTCGAACTGGACGGTCCGGGCTTCGCCGGCGCCAATGTGGAGGCGCTGGAAGCCCTTGAGCTCGCGCACGGGGCGTGCAGCGGCGCCGTGGCGTTGGTGGATGTAAAGCTGGGCGACCTCGTCGCCGGCCCGGTCGCCGGTGTTGGTGACGGTGATGGATGCGGTGAGGTGCCCGTCGCGGGACACCGTCTCCCGGCTCAGCGTGAGGTCGGAGTAGGTGAACGTCCCGTAGCTGAGCCCGTGTCCGAACGGGAACAGGGGGGTGCTCTCCTCGTCCCAGTACCGCTTGCCCTGGTTTTGGGGTTCGAACGAGGTGGTGTGGGAGTAGATCATCGGGACCTGGCCGACGGTCCGCGGCCAGGTGAAGGGCAGTTTGCCGCCGGGTGCGACGTCGCCGAGCAGGAGGTCGGCGACCGCGGCGCCGCCTTGGGTGCCGGGGTACCAGATGTCGAGGATTGCTGGGACGTTCTTGGCGGCCCACCGCAGGTCGAGCGGGCGACCGTTCATGACGAGCAGCACGACGGGCGTGCCGGTCGCGGAGACCGCGTGGAGCAGCTCGAGCTGGCGGCCTGGGAGCTCGAGGGAGGACCGCGAGGCGGCCTCGCCGATCATGCCGTGCCACTCGCCGAGGACGAGGACGGCGACGTCGCTGGTGCGGGCGAGCTCGACGGCGCGCTGCAGCTCGGCGTCGTCGTCGAACCCCTCGGGGTCGGGGTTGGCGTTGCCGGGAAACATCTCGAACATGGAGGGGAAGGTGCGCTGCGCGGGGCGCACGCCGGGGGCGTAGCGGACCTCGGCCTGGTCGCCGAGCCGGTCGCGGAGCCCGGCGAGGACGGTCACGGTCTCGTCGAGGTTGTAGTCGAAGACCCAAGGGCCGAGGGTGTCGCGCTTGGAGTCGGCGAGCGGGCCGAGGACTGCGACGCTGCGCAGCTGCTCGGCGTTCAGCGGCAGGAGGGTGCCCTCGTTGCGCAGCAGGACGGCGGAGCGCTGGGCGGCCTCGCGGGCAACCTGGCGGTGCGCGGGGTCGGCGAGCACGGTGCGGGCGTGGTCTTCGTCGACGTACGGGTCGTCGAACAGGCCGAGGCGGAGCTTGACCTCGAGGATCCGCCGGACGCAGGCGTCCACGGCCTCGATGCTGACGGCACCGGACTCGACGGCCTCGGGCAAGTGGGCGTACGCGGGGTCGCTGATCGCCATCTCGAGGTCCAGGCCAGCGTCGGCGGCGCGGGCCGCAGCGTCGGTGAGGTCGGAGGCGAAGCCGTGGGTGACGAGGTTGCGCACGGCGTTGGCGTCGCTGACTAGGAAGCCGTTGAAGCCCCACTGGTTGCGCAGCACCTCGGTGAGCAGCCACCGGTTGCCGGTGGCGGGCACGCCGTTGAGCGGCATGTACGCGGTCATGATGTTGCCGGCCCCGGCGTCGATCGCGGCCTTGAACGGGGGAAGGTAGATGTTCCAGAGCTGCTGGTCGGACAGGTCGACCTCGTCGTAGTCCCGCCCGCCGATCGCGGCGCCGTACCCGGCGAAGTGCTTGGGGCCGGCGACGACGCGCTCGGGGGTGCCGAGCTGGTCGCCCTGGAAGCCGCGGACCTGCGCGGCGGCGACGGCAGAGCCGAGGTAGGGGTCCTCGCCGGCGCCCTCGACGATGCGGCCCCAGCGGGGGTCGCGGGCGATGTCGACCATCGGCGCGAACGTCCAGTGGATGCCGACGGCGCGTGCCTCGCGGGCGGCGACGGCCTGGCCGCGCTCGATCGTCTCGGGGTCCCAGGACGCGGCCAGCGCGATGGGCACGGGCAGGATGGTGCGCAGCCCGTGGATGACGTCGAACCCGAACAGCGCCGGGATGCCCTGGCGGCTGCCCTCGACGGTGAGCCGCTGCAGGCGGTTGGTCTCGGCCGGGTCGGTGACGAAGAGCAGGGACCCGGCTTCGCCGCGTTCCAGGGCGTCCTCCACCTCGCCGCGCTTCTGCGGCATGTCGCCGACGGTGCCTTCGCCCTCGGGGAGGTTGAACTTGAAGTACTGGGTGAGCTGGCCGGCCTTCTCCGCGAGCGTCATGTCGACGAGGAGCTCCTCGACGCGGGCGCGGATCGCCGGGTCATCGAGGCCACGGGGGTTCTGGGTGACGGTCATGTCGGTCCTTCCAGGAGAGGGGAGTGGGCGAGCCGCGGTCAACGGACGTGGTGATGGGCACGATCACCACCGCCCCGTAGATGCTTGTGTTGCCAGCAACCCGCAGGAGCAGCGGCCTGAGCGTCCCGACTCGGGCCGCTGGCCGCGTCAGGCCGTTGGCAGAGCGGCTGTGCGGAAGCCGCAGTTGCTGCTGGAGGAGTCGGGGCTGTTCCCGGTGCGAGCGGCGACCCGGTATCGGGTGCAGTACGAGTCGTGGCAGAGGAAGGATCCGCCGCGGGTGACTCGGCCGCGTCCGATGGTGGGGCCCTGGGGGTCGTTGCCGGGGGAGGAGGTGTAGTACCGGGGCAGGAACCAGTCGGCGCACCATTCCCAGACGTTGCCTGACATCTCGTACAGCGCGAAGTCGTTGGGCGGGTAGCTGCGGACGGGACAGGTTCCGGTGTATCCGTCCTCGGCGGTGTCGTGTGTCGGGAACTGGCCCTGCCAGATGTTGCACAGGTGCTCCCCGCTGGGCCCGAGGAGGTCGTCCCCCCAGGGGAAGCGGCGTCCGGCATGGCCGCCGCGTGCGCCGTACTCCCACTCGGCCTCGGTGGGTAGGCGTCGACCTGCCCAGCGTGCGTACGCGCGCGCGTCGTCGTGAGAGACGTGGACGACCGGATGGTCGGGGGTGTCCTGCCAGTTGGAGCCGGGTCCGGCGGGGTGTGCCCAGTCGGCTCCCACGACGTCGAGCCACCAGGTGGCTCGTGGAGCAGCGCCGCGCACGACGGCGCTCGGGTGCTTGTGCAGGTGGAACACCGCGGACGAGCCGTACGTCTCGGCGTCGGTGCGGTGCCCGGTGTCGGCGACGAACGCGGCGAACTGCTCGGCCGTGACGGTCGTGGTGTCCATCCGGAACGGGCTGACCGTGACGTCGTGGAGCAGGTGCTCACCGTCGGTGGGGAAGCCCTCCCCGAACGGGTCACCCATCGTGAACGTCCCGCCCGGGATCCCGACATCCTCGTGCTCCGGGTGACCGGTGAACGGACCCGGCGTGACCGGGGGGCGCGCGGGGACGGTCGCCGCGTGCTCTCCGCGGCTGCCGGGACCGCAGCACGGGCTACTCACGGCTGGCCGCCACTGCCTCGGCGTCGTCGACGAGCTCGGGGACACCGGCCCGCTCTGCCTTCTCGGCCGCCGGCTGGTCCGTGGACGCCGAGCGGCTCGCCTCGATCATCGCGATGAACCTCTCCTTCTCCTCGGGGGTGTGCGGCTGGTTCTGTGCGTGCCAGGAGACGGGGCTCGCGGCGTTGTCGGGATGCAGGCGGCGGTTCAGGTCGTCGGCGAGGTGCGAGCGGCCGGTGGCGCGCAGGTGGGCCATGTAATCCTCCGGGTCGTTGTACAGCCGGGGCCCCACCTGCAGGGACTGCTGCATTGGGTCCGGGAGTGCACCCGGGGTGCCCGCGTAGTGGTGCCACCACTCGCTGAGCCGTCCACGCATGGCGTCGAGCAGCTGGGGCTGGGTGTCCTTGAGGTCGTGGGTGAGGTACGGGTCGTTGGTGACGTCGTACAGCGACTCCCACTCGGCGCGGAACGAGCCGGGGTGCAGGGTCTTGATGTACAGGTGGTCGCGGGTGCGCACGGCCCGCTGGTAGGTGTGGGCGCCGTGGCCCCACACGAGGTAGTCGCGGGAGGGGATGGCCTGCCCGTGCAGCGCCGGCGCGAACGAGGTGCCTTGCCAGCGGCTGGGGACGTCGATGTCGAGCAGGTCGAGGATGGTCGGGGCCAGGTCGATGTTGTACAGCAGGGCGTCGTTGCGCCGGTGCTCGAGCTGGCGGTCGGTGATGCCGGGCCAGAAGATGATGAGCGGCAGGTGGTGGACCGGCTCGCTGGCCAGCCCGTGCTCGGCGTAGAGCCCGAGCTCGCCGAAGGACTCGCCGTGGTCGGAGCTGACGATGATCGCGACGTCGTCGGCGAGGCCGAGGTCGGCGATGGCGCGCCGCAGGCGGCCGAACTCGGTGTCCCAGAAGTGGATCCCGCCGTCGTACCCGTTGATGAGCTTCTCGAAGTCCGCGCGGGTGCGGATCTCCTCGGGCATGTTGTACGGCACGCGGGAGGTCTGCGGGCGGACGCTGTAGTGCAGGTCGAGGGCGGACCGAGGACCGTAGATCTCGGCGTGAGCGTCGATGGCGTCCTGGTCCGGCCAGGCGGGTGCAGGTCCGGCGGCGGCTGCGGCGTCGGTCCACTCGGGCGCCTGGAGGTAGTCGGTGTGGGGGTCCCAGTAGGTCAGGTGCAGGTACCAGTCGTCGGTGTCGGTGTGACGGCTGATCCAGTCGATCGCGGCGTCGGTGACGGCGTCGGCGGGCTCGTCGCCGACCTCGGGGGTCGAGCGCACGCTCTCGCGGAAGTTGCCGAGGAAGAAGTGGGCGCGGTGCCGCTCGGCGAAGGAGGAGACCGACGAGGTCAGGCACCCGTTCTGGCCGAGGATCTGGCCGAGCAGGGGCCGGTCGTAGGCCGGTCCGTGGCCTGCGTCGAGGCGGTAGCGCGCGTCGAGCCCGAAGTGGCCGACCACTCCGTTGGTGATGCCGAACTGCCCGCTGGTCAGGGCCGTGCGGGAGGGCAGGCAGGGGGAGTCCGAGCAGTAGTAGCTCTCGAACACCACGCTGTCCTGCGCCATGGCGTCCAGGTTCGGTGTGATGTCGCGGGGGTACCCGTAGGCCCCTGTGTGGTCCGGGCGCAGGGAGTCGACGTCGACGTAGATGATCTTCATGGTCGGTCCTTCGGTCGAGAGCGGGAGATGAAAGCCGAGGGGGCGGCCCTGGCCGGGAGGGGCGCCCGGCGGAGGTGCGGTGCCGCGGGGCCGGTGGTCGGTGGGGGTCCGTAGCGGACGATGCTCAGCGCAGTGCGATGAGGAGGAGCCCGGCGCCGGCGCCGGCGCTGGTGGTCAGGGCGAGCTGCAGGAGCAGGGCCGCGTCTGGTAGCGGGTGCGTTCCGAGCCGCAGGCTGGTGCTGACGCGTCGGGCGCGGCGCCCGGCGAGCGTCCACATCACGGCCGCGGACGCCAGACCGGCGATCCCCAGGGTGAGGGACCACGGGCCGAGCGTGGGCGGCAGCACGCGGAGTGCGACGGCCGCTCCCACGGCGATGGCCAGAACGGTGCGACGCCACGCGAGAGCTGTGCGTTCGGGCTGCAGGCCCGGGTCGAACAGTCGCGGGGACGTCATCGCAGCACCACGCCGAGCGTGAGTGCGGCGGCCACCGCCGAGATCCCGACGGCAACCGGCAGGGCGACCTTGGAGCCCGGCAGCGGTTCACTCTGGCGCAGTGCTCGCTCGACGGTCCCCCAGCTGACCCACGCCAGGATCGGCACGGCGAGCCCCAGAAGAAGGAGCAGGGTGGCCGCTGCGCGACGCAGGTCTGGCTGCATCGGCAGGGCGAGCGCCTCGAGCGCGACGCCGGCCGCGACGAGGGCGAGGGCGGTGCGGATCCAGGCGAGGAACGTGCGCTCGTTCGCCAGCGTGAACCGTGGGTCAGGTTCCGAACCGGTCTCGTAGACCCACCGGGGGAAGCGGCGCGTCATGAGTCGCGGGCTCTCGACATGGTGTCCTCCTGATGCGTGCATGGCGTGAGGACTCAGCTCGTGCGATCGGCCGCATCGGCGTCGTCGCGTGTCCGGTCACCGCGCCCCGGGCGAGCAGCGCGGGCCGATGCAGCCAGGCGGTCCAGGCGGGCCTCGGTGAGCTCGAGCCACGTGATGAGCACGGAGGCCAGGAGCCGGCCCCGTTCTGAGGCCAGGAGATACACCTCCTCGGCCCAGGCGGTCTCGTCCGCACCCGCGTCCTCGGCGAGGATCGTGGGGTCGTAGGGCGACGGGTGCTGGTGCTGGGCCCGCCGGTAGCTCAGCTCGGTGCGGACCAGGCGGAGCAGCGCCTCCGGTCCCAGGTGCTGGGTGAAGAACATGCGCACCTGGAACTCCGGGTCCATCGGGCGCGGGACCGGCTCGTACTCCGATGTCGCCCACTCATGGAAGGTGTCGCGGCCGGCGTCGGTGATGCTGTACAGCCTCCCGTCGGGACCCGAGGAGCGCGGGTCCGTGACGCTCTCGGCCCACCCTCGCTCCTCGAGTCGTGCGAGCTGGCGGTAGATCTGGGAGGGGACGGCGGTGTAGCCGATGGTTCGCCCATAGGTACCGAGCCACTTGCGGACGTCGTACCCGGTGCGCGGTCGCGCGCGCAGCAGCCCCAGGACGATGACGTCGAGTCGGTTGATCATGCGAGGTCCCTCCGGTGGGTCATTCCGACAGCATGTCGCGTGGTGCAGAGCGCCGCGCGAAGGCGAAGGCAGGATCAGACGGGCACGATCGGCTCGGTCTTCGCCTCGGCCTCCAGCGCGACGGCCTTGCGCGCCTCGGTCTCGTCGCGGATCTGACGGAACTTGTCGTCCGTGAGCGGGTAGCGGATGAAGACGAGCATCGCGATGACGGCAGCGCCCGCGGGGATCAGGCCCATGACGACCTTGATCGCGATGATCGCGCTGGCCGGCTGGACCGGGTTCGGGTCGGCTGCGGTGGCGGCGAGGTAGCCGCCGGCGGCCAGCGCCCACGCGCCCAGGGCGCCGCCGATGGACTGGCACAGCTTGCGCGAGAAGGCGAAGATCGCGTACGTCGAGCCCTCGCTGCGCTTGCCCGTCTTCCACTCGCCGTACTCCACCGTGTCGGCCTCCAGGCCGAACATGACGGTGTTGATCAGGCTCGCGCCGACACCCTTGATCGCCAGAGTGAGGAGCACCAGCCACAGCATGTCGGCGGGCGCGAAGAACAGCCCTACACCGCCGACGACGGTAAACATCCCGCAGTACTGGTAGACCGTCTTCTTGCCGAGCTTGCGGATGATCGCCGGGATGAACGGCGTAATCAGCAGGGAGATCCCCGAGTTGACCAGGACGATCAGGCCGACCAGAGCGATGTTGTCGAGCACGTACGCGGCGTAGAAGGCGGTGGCGCCGCTGACCGCGAACAGACCGGTCATGTAGAACAGGCTCGACCCGCACAGGTAGGCCAGCGGCTTGTTGACCTTGAGGGTGTCGAAGGTCTCGCGGATGCTGATGCTCGGCTGGAGCCGGACCACCTGCTCGCGGCACGCCCACGCGGTAAACCAGAAGGCCGCGGTCCCGATCACGACGAACGCCAACGTCACCTGGGTGAACATCGTCTGCACATCGGCCTGGTAGGCCAGCAGTTGCTCCGCGGTCTCGACCGCGGCCTTCTGCGCCTTCAGCCGGTTGATCAGCGTACCCACGACGTACGTCAGGATGATCCCGCCGATCGCGGCACCGAACGCCCGTGAAGCGACCAGCTTGGCTCGACCGTTCACCGACTGGGTCACCGCCGAGGCCAGCGAGCCGTAGGCGATGTTGACCAGCGAGTAGACGAAACCCAGTGCGGCGTACGTGATGTACGCGTACAGCAGCTTGGTGTCGGGTTCGAGACCCGGCGGCACGTAGAAGGTGATGACGCTCAGCGTCATCAAGGGCAGTGCACCGAACATGATGTACGGCCGGAACTTGCCCCAGCGGGTCATCGTGCGGTCCACCGCGCGTCCAGCGATCAGGTCCGCGAACCCGTCCCACAACCGGACGATGAGGAACATCGTCCCGACTGCGGCGGCAGGGATGCCGGCCACGTCCGTGTAGTAGTACAGCAGGAACGTCGCAGCCAGGGAGAAGGCCAGGTTGAAGCCGAAGTCACCGGCTCCGTACCCCAGAACCGTCTTGAACGACGGGTTCTCCAAGCTCTTCAGACTTGCCATAGGAAGGCTCCTCGGTGCTTCGTGCGAAGCGCGGCACGGCAACAGCGGCGCGCGGAGGGGGAGAGCGGAGGTGGGGGTGGATGGCCCGACGTAGCCCATCAGTGGACTAGATGCTCAGGACCATAGGCCCGGTTTGGTCGAGTTCACAAGAGGGCAATCAGTTCCACTTGTGAACTAGCACAAGCGATGCAGGTCAGCACGTCGTGTCACACCGAACTACAACTGTGAACTTCTAATCCGGATCCTCGACCGACGGTCCCCGTCGCAAGCGCGGTGCCGCATCGTGGGTGAGCACCAAGGCATGCATCCGGCGGGGCCGAGGGCGGACGGCATAGCCCTGCGTCATCGTTTGGAGCCGCTCGACGGGGGGGGGGGGGGGGGGGCACTTCCCACGCCGACCGGGGTGTACTCAAAACGATCGTTTGAGTACATGCACCCACGGGGGGTCTCGCTCCCGAACACCCTCGAGCCGGCCCGTGAGGCCGCGCACACCGCCCTGATCTTCGACCACGGCGGTCCGGCGCATGAACGGTAGGTCAGATCACGGACGGCGCACCCCGCGGTGAGCCCATGCAGGGGGAGGGGATAGGTGAGCACGATGGCCGACAGTGATGGGTCGAGGAGCTCCTCGACGAGAGCGCGCGGGCCGCGGTGATGGTGGCCAGCCAGGTAGGCGTGCCCGCAGGAGACGCGGAAGGGCCCAAGCCCCATGTGGACACGGAGTGCTTCGGCGCCACGGCGTCGAGGCCCATCAGCCAGCAACGTCATACCTCGAAGCCGGTGTCCTCCGCGTCCGGGCGGTGGTGGTGGCCGGCGAGGCCCGCACGTTGTTGACGGCGCGGCATATTCGTGGTGACGTTATGAAGCGTATGCAACCAGCCTTGTGTCTTCCACGCTTGGAGTTCTGCCGGATGACTGTCCTGATGAAGCCGCTCACCCTGGGCGCGCTAGCGCTGCCCAACCGCGTGATCATGGCGCCGTTGACCCGTCGGCGGGCCGGGGAAGGACGCGTGCCGACCGAGCTGATGGCGGGTTACTACGCCCAGCGAGCCGGGGCTGGCCTCATCATCAGCGAAGCGACGTCGGTCAGCCCCCAGGGTGTGGGTTACCCGGGCACCCCCGGCATCTGGTCGTCTGAGCAGACCGAGGGGTGGCAGCGGGTGACCCGCGCCGTGCACGAGCGTGGCGGGCGCATGATGCTGCAGCTGTGGCACGTCGGGCGCATCTCCGACCCGGAGCTGCTGGGCGGTGAGTTGCCGGTCGCGCCTAGTGCCGTCACTCCCGCCGGCCGGGTGAGTGTGCTGCGTCCCAAGCGCGCCTACACGCGGCCGCGGGCGCTGGAGACCGACGAGGTCGCCGGCATCGTCGAAGACTTCCGGCGCGGCGCGCTCAACGCCAAGACGGCCGGTTTCGACGGCGTGGAGCTGCACGCGGCCAACGGTTACCTCATCGACCAGTTCCTGCAGGACAGCACCAACCACCGCACCGACCACTACGGCGGCAGCGTCGAGAACCGGGCCCGCTTCCTGCTGGAGATCACCGATGCGGTCGCCGGTGTGTGGGGCGTGGACCGGGTGGGTGTGCACCTGCGCCCACGCGGGGAGGAGCACGACATGGGCGACAGCGATCCGCGCGAGCTGTTCGGCTACGTGGCCGAGCAGCTAGGCGCCCGCGGAGTGGCGTTCTTGTTCGTCCGCGAGATCGAAGCCGCAGACAGCCAGCTGGCGCACATGCGGAAGCGCTTCGGCGGTCCGGTCATCGCCAACGAGGAGATGGACCACGCCGGCGGTGCCCGGTTGATCGAAGCGGGTGTCGCCGATGCGGTGGCCTTCGGGCGCGACTACATCGCCACCCCCGACCTGGCCGAGCGCATCGCGGCCGGTCAGCCGTGGAACGAGCAGAACCTCCGCACCTTCTACCCCCAGCCCGGGGTGGACCTCGCCGTCGGCTACACCGACTACCCGTCCCTGGCCCACTGACCGCGGCAGGTACGGTCGGCTCATGGCCTTCTCCGACGACGACACTGAGGTCCGGGCCCAGGGCTGGCGCACGCTGGCGCTCTTCCACGACCTGATCGCCACCGAGCTGGAAGCCGCGCTGCAGCAGTCGGTGCAGCTGTCGGTGGTGGAGTACACCTTGCTGGACGTGCTCAGTCGGCAGGTCGGTGAGCATCACCTGCGCATGGCCCAGGTCGCTCGCGCCACGGCCCTGTCCCGCAGTGCTACGACCCGCCTGGTGACCCGCCTGGAAGAACGCGACCTGATCACCCGGTTCCTGTGTGTCGATGACCGTCGGGGCATCTACACCGAGCTGACCCCCGCCGGTCACGCCCTCCTGGAGCAGGCACGACCTAGCCACGACAAGGCCCTGCAGCATGCACTGGAGCAGGCCGAAGGCGTCCCAGAGCTCGCGACTCTCGTGCGTGTCGTCGTGCCCGACTCCCAAGCCTGACTGCTCGGCCATCGAAATGACCGCGACGTCGCTGGTCCACCAGCGACCCGGGCAGTACATGCACGCAAACGATCGTTCGAGTACATGTACGTGCGTTGTGCTCGCGGCTCCGTGAGGAGTCGTTCGCCGCGGGAGGCCGGCGACTCGTGCACCCGTACAGTGCGCCGGGTCACACCACGGGGAGGAAGTGCTCGTCGAGGACCCAGGCGTCGATGAAGTCGGCTGAGACGACGTGCGTGTACCAGTACAGCCCGGGGTCAACTTCGTAGGGCTTCTCGAGGACGAGGCCTGGGTGCCCGGCGACGTAGGCGCGCGACGTGGCCAGCCCCCTGGCCCGGTCAGAGGGTGCGTTGGGAGGGAAGATAAGTCCTCCGAGGTCGACGAGCGCATTGTCTGCACGCCGGGCGAGCTCGGCGCACAGCCGCATCATGGTCCGCCCGGCCGTGACGTCACGGGTGTACGCGATCAGCACCACAGATGTCTCTGGCGCATAGCCGGCGACCGCGGCGAAGTTGTCGACTGACCCCGTCATCTCGGTGTGCTTAGGGGGCTCGAGGATGACATCGAGGTCGTGCTGCGAATCGAGCACAACACGAGCCACACCTTGCCCCTCGGAGGTGGATGCGTGCACCGGCTCCGCTGAGCGGCTCAGATACCTGCACGCTGTTGCCACCAGGTCCCACAGCTCATCGCGCGACATCGCACGCCGCAGCTCAACCGACGCGTCCGGACCACTCATTGGCGCAGCCTACGCACGACCTAGGCGACGCTTCTGGGTGCTGCAGCCTCCGACAGGCGTCAACCATGCCTCGCCACGGCGCACCTAAACGATCGTTTGCGTGCATGTACTGCCGCCTCCGACGCGTGCTCTCGACTCAGGCTGGCCAGATCGTACGACCGTTGACCTTCAGGTCAGAGGCGGCTACGACACCGCCATCCACCGCCATCCACAACACTTCCCCGACGTGGCCCGGCGACAGTGCCAGCTCGATGAGCACATCTGGGCCGGCCGCGACCTCGACGGTCAATGAATCAGTCGGCTCCAGCGACGGGCTGTCGCCATACGGCTCGACGTTCACGACTCGGGCTTGTCGGTCGTCATTCGTCACGCGCACTCTCAGCACACCTGGAGCGTCGCAGACCGGTGCCCGTGAGGGCGGCGACCCGCTCAGGCGCCACTCGAGTTGACAGGCTCATGCCCTCAGCGGGTGCACTTATACGAAGGTTTGAGTACATGCACGCAGGCTCGGCGCCGGTGACGTTCGCTGATCAGACCCGTTCCGAACGGGCCGGCGTCACTCGTAGACGAGGGCTGCCGAGAAGATCGCGGCCACCATGGACCAGGTGGGCTGCGCCGGCACGGGGCCCTCCATCACGTTTCGGAAGAAGCCGTCCATGCCTCTCGTCCACGCGCCAGCGGCGCTGACGTAGTCGTCGGTCCGGAGGTGCTCGAACCGATGACGAGACCGCCGCACGTCGATAGCCATCTGCTCTAGATGGCGGACGAGGTCTTCTCGGGTCTCGATGGTGTTCAGTCGCGCGTCCGGCCAGTCCATAGCGTCATCTTCGCTCGCTGCGAGTCCGCCAGATCCCGCCTCGGTCATCTCGTGACGCGGTGTCTTGTGACGTACGCCGCTTCGTCGGACGCGCGCCCTGTACCTAAACGATCGCTCAAGTGCATGTACGCGGCCTGAGCCGGTGGTCAGACGTCCGCAAGCCCGTCAAGGTGGTTGGCGACGTCGGTGTGTCCGTGGAGCAGGGCGAGCTCCGCTGGCGTGCTGCCGTCCGTGCGGACTGTTGGATCGGCGCCTGCGGCGAGGAGCGCGCGCACGCATGCGAGAGACCCTGCTTCGGCTGCCGCGACGAGCGGCTCGTCCTCGTGCGGGTCCGCTCCGGCGGCGAGTAGCAGCTCCAGCACGGGCAGGTTGCCGTTGTCGGCCGCGCGGGACAGCGGGGTCCACCCGAGGCGGTGGCTCTGGGCACGGACGTTCGCACCGGCATTCAGCAGCGCGGCGACGCTGCGCGCGTCGCCGGGGCCGGCGGCGTTCAGGAGCACGGTGAAGCCGTCGAGCGTCGCCGCCTGGGGGTCTGCCCCCGCCGCCAGCAGCACCTCGACGACCTCGGGGTGCCGCCGGGAGGCTGCGGCGTGCAGCGCACTCCAGCCCTCCTCGTCGGTCTCGGCGACGTCGGCGCCCTGCGACAGCAGCGAGCGGACGAGTTCTACGTCGCCCGTCGCTGCGGCGTGCACCAACGGCGGCAGGCCCGCGAGGAACTCCTGCTCGTCCTGGTCCACCTGCTGCTCGAGAGACACACCGCCATCGTGACACCGCCGGGGTCGGGCACGGCGGGTGCTGCGCCTCTGGCAGTAAAGCGACTTGTGCAGTTCCCGCACCCGCAGGGTCGGCGTACCTAAACGAACGTTTGAGTGCATGTACTTGGCGCCTCGTGGCTGAGGTCAGGGTCGCGGCACGTGGCGCCATCCTCGACGGGTGGGCGCGGTCGAGGTCAGGCCGGCGTAGTCGAGGAGGTGCTTCGGGTCGGTGTCGACCGCAAGCCATGTCGTCACGGGCTCCGCGACGCTGGTCGGTGCCCAGGCGATCGCGATATGCGTGGTCATCACTTCGCGGGCCTGCAGCGGAGGGTAAGACCAGATCAGCCCGTCGGGGCCGTCGGTCACGGTCTCGTCACTGAGCCTGCCCCGCCAGGAGGCCGGGGCGTCCTGCGACTCCACGAGGGCGGGGAGGAGCAGGTCGTCGGGCCCTCCGATGTGCAAAGTCCACTCGGGGGACTCCACCTCGACCGCGGCCAGGTCCTCTCCCCAGTTCGTGCCCGCGGTGTACCCGGGCGGCGTGCGTCCGCACACGGTGACCGATGAGGTCTCGCGTTCGGTCAGCACCGACCACGCCACACCCCAGCACGCCTCCGCGGTGAACACGCCGAACGTGTTCCACACCTCGTCGTACTGGACGACGAGGCACCGCACCTCCAGGCGCGAGCCCGTCCACCACCGCACGACCTCGGCACCCGACGGGAGCACGACCGTCTCGGTGTGCACAGCCTCAGCGCCGGTGTCCACGGTAAGCGACACCCGGACGGGTCCCAGCGGCGTCGGCACCTCGCGCTCGCACAGCATGCCGACAGCCTCGCACCCAGGCGTACTCAAACGATCGTTTGAGTACATGTACTCCTGTGGACGAGCGCGATGGGCCCTAGAGGCCGCGCTGGCCTGGTGCAGGGGACGCGCCCTACGGGCGGGAGCGGTCGGTGGGTGAGCCAGGCCGCGCGTGCGGCTCGGCGGTTCAGCCGCTCGAGCGCGGTCTTCGACCGCCGCGGTGACTCGACGCCCAGGTCTCGGCACCTCGCGCGCCGCCTCTCCGCGGGCGGCTTGGCCGATCGGCGAACCTGGGTAGGTTTCGGTCCATGTTGGGTCGGACACGCAGCGAGGCCACGACGACGTTCACAGACGCAGTGAGCCTCTGGCGTCTGCACCACGGGAACACTGCCGAGGTCATCGACGCGGCTGTCGAGTGCCTCCTGGCGGAGCTGGACTCGCCGACGCTCTGCGAACTCGCTGGGGAGTCACCCGCCCGCTCACGGTTCGACCTAGCGCCGATGATCGAGCAGACGCTGCAGGAGCTGGGCCTGGCGAATGTCCTGACCGTCAGTCCTGACGCGGGCGCGATGGCCGTCATGGCTCGTCGGTTCGAACGAGGTGAACTGAGCGCCCGGGATCTCTGCGACTGGGCCCACCGCAGCATCGGTCACGACGGCGACGGCAGCTGTCAGGTCTTCGTCGAGCTCGACGACGTGTTCGACACGGTCGAGTACTACGACGACGAAGACGAGGAGAGCCTCGAGCGGCGCACTGTAGAAGCCGTGCACGCGTTCCTCAACGCTCGGCGATAAGCGCCTGCGGTCACGCTCGTGAGATGGATGCGGATCCCACAGCGCCTTGGGGGTGTACCTAAACGAACGTTTGGGTACATGTACGCGTCGGCGCGGAGCGGGCTATCCGGCGCCACGGTCACCTCCCGAGCAGCCGCCGTGCCGTCGAGCCGATGAGTACCAGCACGCCGAGAACGATCACCACCCACCACCGAGACTCGTCTCTCGCGACGAGCATCGTGCCGCCCAGGACGACGAGACAGAGCGCCACCACGACGTAGCGCGCGAATGACTGTCCGCTCAACTTGTTCACCTTGCGGTCACGCCCCTTCGCTGCGGTGCGTAAGTCGTGCCGATCATGGTGTCGCCAGCTCGGCGCGTGCGAGGGGGTGCACTTAAACGAACGTTTAAGTGCGTGTACGGAGCGGCCGTAAAGCGGGGGCGGAGCGGCGAGGGCGCTGAGGCCACTCCGGGCACGGTGCAGGCCTCAGACTGACGCGATGACCGAGCCGACAGAGCCGCTCGACGACCTTGCGAGCAGGTGGTGGGCCTACCGAGTGATCTGGTCCGCTGGTCGCGAGGACTGGTTGCAGTTCGAGGCGTCTGACGATCCGGACGTGGTGGCCGTCCGGGAGGCATCCACGGACGTCTTCATGCTCATGAATGCGGGCGAGCCTGTGGCGCTCGAGTTGGCGCGGGTGCTCGCGCACACCGCGCCGGACGAGGACGGACTCGGGGCTGTCTGCATGGGGCCGCTGCAGGTGCTGCTGTTCCACCACGGCGACGACCTCGCCCCCCAGATCGACGCGCTGGCCGGCCGGGACGAGCAGTTCGCCGCCGCGCTCGCGTGGGTCAGCGTGCCCGACGGGCGTCTCGGCGGAACTGCGCACCGCATCCTCTTGCGGTGGATGCCGCACCTCGAGCACGTCGCGATCCGCCGACCGCGCCGAAAGGGCCCCAGGTGGAAGGACCGATGAGAGCCACCAGGACCCGCTCCACCGCTCCCCGCGGGTGTACTCAAACGATTGTTCAGGTGCATGTACTTTCGCGGGGTGGCCGGCGTCCGCGTGCACGTGACGTCGGCGAGACTGTGGAGATGGTCCCGACCTCCGAGCTCAGCTTCGTCGTCGAGGTCGAGGACGACCCCCGCGGCTGGGTGATCGTGTCGCCGCTGATCGACGGCGTGCACCTGTCCGATCTCGTCGAGCGGTTCGAGCTGGACCACGGCATGGCTCCCGCTGGTGGGTACGACGGGACGGCCGTGGCCGGCGAGTCCCCTCGAGTGTTCGCCCACGGTGGTGTGGACGCGGTGGAGCTGGCCCGCCACTTCCTTGGAGACCCGGCCGACACCACGAGCCGTGGCCGGCGGTGGCGCTTCGGCCGCTCCAGGAACACACGCGTGCGGCTCCTGGCCTGCGACGGCTGCTGCGAGTCCGGCTGCTGGCCGGGGGAGATGATCGCCACCCGAGCTGACGGGGTCGTGGAGTGGGCCGCGTTCCGCAACCCGCACCGCCGCGACCGGGACTACGCGGGTTTCGGGCCGTTCCGCTTCGACGAGCAGCAGTCCCTCGCGGCGATCGGTGACCTACAGCGCGCGCTCCTCATGCACAGCGCCTGAACGTCTGCGTCCGCTTACGCGACCCCGTACTTAAACGAAGGTTTTAGTGCATGTACTCCTGGTCTCGTCGAGCTAGGGGCAGGACCTGTGTCGCTCGATGACCCAGGCGCCCACGAGGCCGAGCCCGATCGCGCCGCCTGGGGCGGAGAACTGCGGTCAGCACCTGGATGAGCGTCACGCAAAGGACGTTTGCCCCAGCGAGCGTGCGCAGTAGCCACTGGCCTCAGAGAGGACGCGACCAGGGGCTTCCTTGCTCTGTGGTGAGGAATGTCGACAGCCACTCGTGGAAGTCGACCCGCCGCGGGAGGCCGGGTGGGCGGTGACCGAGGCGCTCGGCGTCCTTCCAGACTTGGCGATGCTCTGCGAGGGCGGTGAGCCAGGACCTTCTTGCGTCTAGAAGAAGGTCGCCGGCCTGGACGACCTGCTCGGCGGTCCAGCCGGTGTCGCTGACGTTCAGCATGCTCCGGAGCCGGCTGCGTGTGTCGGCGAAGCCGAACGGGCTGAACTCGCCGATGCAGGAGTGCAGGCTCTGGACCCGGACGTTGAGCGGGAGGGACGTATCTAGCGCTCGCCTGGCTGAGTTGTTGAAGCTCAACGCGTCACTGCTGCGTAGCTCATGCCTCGAGGGCAGCCGAGTGAGGGGAGGGCGGCACACCACATCATCGGTGCGCGGGGCTCTCAGCCTGAGCGAATTGATGCCGCGCCGTGGAGTTCCGCTCGTCGCTCGGTGCACCTAAACGATCATTTGAGTACATGTACGCGGTCGGGCTGCGCTGCAGCAGCCGGATGGCCGTGTCGTCGGGCCGTTCGGCTGCCTACGAGAGGGCGGCTGTGAGCTGGGCTGAGAATCGTCCGACCTGCGCTTCGGGGAGCTGGACGACGACCGTGTCCCAGGTCTCGTACACGAACACCAGGGGCCGGTCTCCGGCCCACACCCACACCCGCTCGGGGTTCGCCGCCAAGAGCTCGATGCCTGCCGACACGCTGAACGGACCGACGAAGCACAGACCGCGCCCACCGCTCGCCTCGAGGCCGACCCGCCGAGCAAGGTCTGCGTCGCTCGGCATGACCTCGACCCGCATGCGGTCGGCGCCTTCCTCTGCGGCCCAGCACCAGACGACCGACAAGGCCAGGTCGATCCGCCGGTCCTGCTCGTCCTCGGCCAGCGTGGTGAACGACTCCGGCAGATCCCGTTCCACGATCGGCAGGCTCTGCCCCTCATACCGTCGGACGCCCGACGCCGCGTGCACCAGGTAGCCGCTCGTGGGGTACGGCCGTTCAACTGTCACCACGCCAGTCTGCCGATCCCTTGCCCTGCGGGCCTCGACGTGAGAGGTCGACACCTGCACCTAAACGAACGTTTAGGTGCATGTAACGCTCAGCCGATGGTGCGGAGTGGCGTGTCGTCGTGGTCGCGGACGGTGGTGCGCTCGACGAGGAAGTCGACGGTGGGCAGCTCGGCCACTCGGTAGGTGCCGGCGCGGGGGAGCAGCTGCGCGGCTACGGCGTGGGCCTGTTGGAGGGTCAGGCCGATGACCCAGTGACCCGGTTCGTGCTCGTGCGGGTCCACGTGCGTCTCGGGTGAGAACGTCACGCGGGCGTGCTCGCTCTCGAGGGAGAAGTCGTCGCCGGCGCCGATGCGCAGGGGGAGGGCGACGCGCAGGGTGTCCACCACGTCGGCGCCGAGGGTGACGGTCAGGGGTGCTCGCCGTCGGAACCGTGCGAGGCGACCGGGCTGTGTGACGGTGAGCCGCTCGACAACCAGTCCTCCGAGGGAGGACCCGTCTGTGGCGCGGCCGGCCTCGACAGCAGCGACCGCGCGCGGGTCGGTGAGGATCGAGTCCCGGTCGAGCCGAGTCACCAGGAGCGGGTAGTACCGCTCGTAGAGCGCAGCGAACCCGGTGTCGGTCCAGGTCTTCTTCGCGGCAGCCTCGTCGGCAGTCAGGCCGACCACCTGCAGAAAGTCGATCGCGTCCGCGCCGGCCTCGCGGGTGTCCCCGCGAGGGCCGCGTCCGAGCTCGGGGTCCTCCATGAACAGGACGTGTCCGACGGGTGTGCTCGAGCCCTGCTGGATCGGGCCGTACAGGTCCATGGTGTGGCCGGGCCCGAACGGGTTGAACGTCTCCACGACGTAGCGCGTGAGATTCTGCAGCAGGTTCGCCATGAACACCGGGGGGTGTTCGTGCTCGGGGCTGTCGGTGCGGGCCAAGCGGGCCGTGAGTTCGAAGGTCCAACCGCGACCGTCCTCGGGATCGTCGAGGACATGGCGAGCATCTGACGAGCCGACCGCGGTCGAGGTCAAACCGACTGCGACGTAGTGCCAGTGCGGCACAGGTTCGGTCCGGGTGTAGACGAGCACCTCATCCAACGGATCGGGGCCCCCGTCCTGCCAGCGGTGCTCGGTCACCCAGCGGAAGTCCGGCTCCGTGTGCCCGTACACCGCACGCAGCGCAACGTCGACGCCCGGGGCGCCAGCCTCATCAGTCACGCACCCCAGCATTCCCTGAGCCGAGGCCTGCGGAGCGCCACCACGAGGTGAAGCGGCCCCCTGCCACGAGCTCGGGTGCACTCAAACGATCGTTTGAGTGCATGTACCCCGGCTAGCTGGCGCTCAAGATCGGCGCTACGGGGTGGGGGTCGCGGTGCGCTCAAGGAGTGCGCGCGCCTCCGCGACGATGTCCGCGTTGGTCTCGGCGCGGTGTGAGGGGAGTTCCTCCCACTGGTCGGCGAGTGCGACGAACGCCGTCAGGTCGACGACGTGCTCGAGCTCGCGCCAAGCCTCTCGCCAGATCCAGGCCGCCCCTTCGTAAGGGCTCAGGCCTCCGGCGACGATCTGCTCGGCAGTCCACCGGGTGAGGCTCCACAGTGCCTCATGCTCGGTCACTGCGAGGTCGAGCTCGTCGAGCACGGCACAGAACAACTCGCGGCACTCGTGGACAGCGCTGGCTCGTTCGCCCGCGAGCTCGCGTAGGGCAGGCGAGTCCAGTCCTCGAAGCAGCGCATCCGTGGCGAGAGCCGGTAGCTGCTCGACCGGTTGAAAGCCGAGGGCGAACCGCCACGCCGCGACCTGGAGAGGATCTGTCACTCGACGATTCTGGCTCAGCCCTGCCGTTCTCACGTCGACCCCGCGGACCCCCGTGCCGAGGTGCACCTAAACGAACGTTTGAATGCATGTACGCCCTGCCCGTGCCTCGAGGTGCCCGGATCTTGTGATCGGATGTGCCGTTCTCTCGGTGAGGGCGCGCGCCGGCCGTGAGTTTCGGCCGGTGGGGGTTCGCTGACAGGCCGCGCCACATGGGCTACCTGTGTCGGACGGCGATCGGTGGCGCCGACGCGGCGCTCAAGCAGATGGAGGTGTGGTGGTGCCGACGCTGTCGCGTATCTATGTCTGGCCGCCCATCGGATGGCCCGACAAGCTGTGGACCGCAACGCTGGACGGCGACATGTTTGCCCGGACCGCTCGGCGCGTGTGTGAGCGGTACACCGAGGGGCTGGCCGCCGCCGGGCTGCCGGCTCGGCGCCGTGAGCTACAGATCGGCTCGGGGACCCTCGCCGAACCCGGCGAGGCCGACGCATCCGTCGTGGTCTTCACGGCGGCCGACGGCGATGGCGCGCGGATCGATATGCCCCCCGGCGTTGCTGCGTTGACCGCGCAGGAGCGGGCCATGTTCGTCCTCGACGTGGTCGACGGAGTCCTGCGTGAGCTCGCACCGCACCGTGGCTGGAGCGCAGCAGCGCTGGATCAGCTGCGCGCTCACGTGGAGGGCCACGACCTGTCCTGGACGTGGGCCAGCCCCGGGAAGACGAGCCGCGGGCGGCAGTACATCGCACGGGCGGTCTTCGACCTCCTCGACGACGGATACGGGTCGGTCACCCTGGAGATCCGGTCGACGTCCAACGGGGCGCTGCTCAGCCGCACCGCACCGCACCTGGCCTTCAGCACACAGCGAGGCTTCGAACGAAGCGCGGCGAGCATCCGCTGGGTCGCTAAGGACGCCGTCACCTTCCATCCCTACATCGGACTTCTCAGAGACCCTGGCGAGATCGTCGCCTTGCGCGTCGACGACCCGGCGCCCGACTCCTCTCTCGTGCGCCCTGCGTTGTGGCCGCGGCTGCCCGACGTCGATGCCCCCAAGGGCGACACCTCGCGCTACCCCGAGCCGGAATCCGCGGCGCAGCGCCGACCCGCAGTCCGAACCACATACTTCGGCCGGGTCTGAGCCCTCGCGGTGCCCTGGCCAGTCGGTCGCGGCGTGGTCTTGTTGGACCGCGACAACCACCAGCGACCGGCCGGTTCCGCTCGGTACTGGCCACGGACCGGCGGCCACGCGACACACCCGGTCACGGTGCCAAGAGGACGGTCCGTCTCGAGCCGGAGAGGAGAACACGGCCGTCGCGCAGCGATGCACACCCCCGTTGGACGGGTACATGCACTCAAACGTTCGTTTGAGTGCACATCACGCCGCGCGGCCCCCTGCTCGGCGGTCTGCGGCATGCTCGGCCTGTGTCTGAGAGCCGCAACTTCTGGGGTGGGCCGTCGGGTGAGCTGTTCGCAGACATGGTCCTGGAGCGGCTCGCCGGGGAAGGATTCGCTTGCGAGGTCGAGGTGATGCCGTGGTCCGAGCACGAGCTCGAGGGCGGATTCAGCGTCACGGTCCGGTCCCCAGAGCCGGGCGTCCTGTGCTGGGTCGTTGACTGGGTGCACGGCGTGCGGATACTCGATCCCGACGCGGACGACCTCACCGTTGCACAGGCGTTGGACTACATCAGCCTGCGCAGCCACGGACGCACGGCGAAGGAAGCGTCGAGGGCGGTTCGGCACCGCTCTCGGTGAACTCGTCCGGCGGGTGCCCTCGAGCTCGACCGGACCGCCGGGTCCTGACACGCCGCAGATTGCGTGGCGGCGTTGGTCTCAGACGGGTGGCGGATCATCACCGGTCGAGTGCGGCGCCGGTCGCAAGGACGACGCTCCCACCGTCGTGGCGGTGCCCTGCGCGCCGGACGGCGCGGTGTGGTGCTGGTCGAGCCACGTCCTGCGGAGTCCGCGCGTCCGGAGGAGCCCGATCAGCGTCGCGACGGCTGGCAACCCGGCGTTCCAGCGCTCGTCGTCCGGGACGATGAAGAACAGCAGCACGAACACGGCGAGCACGAGGCTCAGGACGACGGTCAGCAGCGCGAACCCGACACGTGGCAGGACGGGCAGCCGTCGCTCGGCCATGGCATCTCCTGGAGGTCGCGCGGTCCGCATCGGCGTGCTCGCTGTCTCGCGCGCAGAGGCGTTCTGCCGTCCGGTACATCACTCGGGTCACTGCTGCGCCCACGCCCACAAGACGGCGCGGGGACACGCTAACGCGAGGGCAGCCACGCGCCGGACACGCTAAAGCGAATCGGACAAGCCCGATACGGGCCTACACCTCGTCCGGCGGATCGGCGACGCTTCGTCGTGAGGCACGCACCCTAAACGATCGTTTGAGTACATGCCCTCGGAGCTGCTCGCTTCTGGCTTCACGGACCATAACTGGCGAGACTCGCGTCATGGCGGCCTCTTCCGACGCAGCTTTCGACGGTGGACGCCTCGTGTGCGCGGCCCTCGACGACACCATGACCCGGTCGGGTTTCGCGCCGGGCCAGATCGGTACCCACCCAGGCGGGGTAGGCGTGGTGTTCTGCTCCGAGCACCGCGCGTTCCGCGACCGGTTCCCGTCGCTGGCACCGGAGATCCACTACGCCGAGCAGGGCGCCTACACCGACCTCAACGTGGAAGTCGCGCTCGTCGGTGGGGCCCACCTGACCGAGATCGACCTCGACGGGTGCCGCCTCGAGCGACTGCTGGGCGACGTAGACGGCGATGACCTCAGGCCGCAGCTGACGTCCATGACCGACGGCCCCCTGCAGGACGGCCTGCAGCGCCTCGACCATCTGCTCCAGAAGGTCTTCCGGCGGGCAATAGCAGGCGGAGAGAGCCATCAGTAGCTGACTGCGGGCTCGGCCGCCGTTCGTAGCCCGGCCGCGTACATGCACTCAAACCTTCGTTTAGGTACACGAAGGATGGGGGTCAACGCAGGCCTAGGCGTGCGTGTCTAGCCTCGTGGCATGCATGTCAGAGAGGTGGAGCGTGCCGGCCGCGTGTACGACGTGGCGTACTTCGCCGACGGGCCGCCGTCGCCCGACGATGTCGCCGCCGTGGTGGATCGGCGGGTCTCGGGGATCTCGCTGGAGAGGGACGCGCTGGTCCGCGGGGTGCGGGGCCAACTCTCCTGGCTGCGCGACGTGACCGACCTCCGCTACCTGAGCATCAGCTCGCGGGGCGCCGTGAGCATCCCTCCCGAGGTCTTGCCTCGACTGGAGTGCCTCAGCTGGCACGGCCCATCCAGCCAGACCTTGACCACTAGCCAGATGCCGAGCCTCCGCGCCTTGGCGCTGAACCCGGCCCGCCGGCTCGTCGGAGATCTGCGATCGTGCCCGGACCTCGCCTGGCTCACCCTCGCCTACTTCGACCGCTCCGACCTTGCCCTCGTCGACGGATGTGCCGGACTGACATCCCTCAAGCTCGCAGGCCGCCGGCAGATCCTTGGAGCCCATTGGTCCGAGCCGCCGGTGTCCCTGCAGGTGCTCATGCTGCAAGGTCTCTATCTGGCGAACCTCCCAGACTTCGGACCGAAGAGCGCGCTCCGGAACTTCCGTGCGGACTTCATCCAGCCGCTCGAGTCACCTCCCGCACTCGACCTGCGCATGCTGCGCGGCTGCGCGTCGTTGGAGTGGCTGGCGATCGAACGGCTGGGTGACCTGCACAACCTCGACGTCCTACGCGGCCTGACAGGTCTACGCGACGTCAAGGTGCGCGAGGGCCACTTCACCCCGACCGCCGTCCCTGGCGTGCCGCTCAGCATCCTGCCGGCGTAGGGCAAGTTCGCCATGAGCTCTCTGAACAGTTCGACTGGAGGTCGCGTGCGACGAGCCACGGTCGTCGTCGCCGGCTCAGGCCGCTCAGGACTGAGCTAGCGTCTCGCCGTGACGCTCACTCAGGTGCTAGCCGTGGTCTGCGCCGCAGGCGGCGCGATCGGCATTGGCCTCGTGGGCGCATGGGTGATCGATCGCATCAGGCACCACCCCTAGCTCGGCAGAGCCGGAAGTACATGCACTCAAACGATCGTTTAGGTGCATGTACTTCGGCGGGGTGGCCGGCGTCCGCGTGCACGTGACGTCGGTGAGACTGTGGAGATGGTCCCGACCTCCGAGCTCAGCTTCGTCGTCGAGGTCGAGGACGACCCCCGCGGCTGGGTGATCGTGTCGCCGCTGATCGACGGCGTGCACCTGTCCGATCTCGTCGAGCGGTTCGAGCTGGACCACGGCATGGCTCCCGCTGGTGGGTACGACGGGACGGCCGTGGCCGGCGAGTCCCCTCGAGCGTTCGCCCACGGTGGTGTGGACGCGGTGGAGCTGGCCCGCCACTTCCTTGGAGACCCGGCCGACACCACGAGCCGTGGCCGGCGGTGGCGCTTCGGCCGCTCCAGGAACACACGCGTGCGGCTCCTGGCCTGCGACGGCTGCTACGAGTCCGGCTGCTGGCCGGGGGAGATGATCGCCACCCGAGCTGACGGGGTCGTGGAGTGGGCCGCGTTCCGCAACCCGCACCGCCGCGACCGGGACTACGCGGGTTTCGGGCCGTTCCGCTTCGACGAGCAGCAGTCCCTCGCGGCGATCGGTGACCTACAGCGCGCGCTCCTCATGCACAGCGCCTGAACGTCTGCGTCCGCTTACGCGACCCCGTACTTAAACGAACGTTTGAGTGCATGTACCCGTGCGACAAGGGCGTGCAGGGCCGCTCCGAGTGCTCTGATGACGAATCTGGTGACGGGCGCGCTCGGGCTCGATGGTCTGCTGCGGCCCTCGAGCAGCGCGGGGGACGTCGGCCTGCGGGGAGGCCTCGACGAGTTGTTGCGCGAGTACGCGGCTACGGTCCCAGAAGGGCGGTCTGTCCTGACCCCGAGAGAAGCACGCGGCCGTCGGGCAGGGGCTGCGCCCTGCCACCGTCGAGCGTGGAGGGGATGCGCCAGACCTGCTCGCCGGTCTCGACGTCGCGGGCGACGAGGAAGCTCTGGGCGTCCTCGCGCGACTGGGTGAGGACCACGCGTCCGTCGGTCACGATGCTGCCGCCGGACTCGGGAGCCAGCTGGTCGTGCTCCCAGACGGTCGCCCCGGTGCGATCGTCGACGGCGATGATCCGGTCCTGGTCCCGGAGGACGACGCGGCCGGCGAGCACGACGGGGCTGGCCCACGTGGGCCAGCTCCAGAGTTCGTCGCCGGTGCGTGAGTCGATCGCCATGATGCCGTCGTGCTCCGAGGGCTGGACGAGCAGCGTCCGCGCGGCGCTGCCGTCGTCGACGGCCGGGTGGATCGCGTGCGCTGCGGTCGTGAAGCGTCGCGTTCCGTCGCCGTCGGCCACGACGAGCTCGACGCGTTCGTCGATCGCGGAGGTGACCGCCGTCCCGCCGTCCGGCAGGGTGAACCTGTCGAGCTCAGGTGTGTCGGTGCCGCTGGCGGGGTCGGTCTCCTTGCCGGTCCGCAAGTCGAGCGTCACCGACACCTCACCCGCCTCCCAAGTCATCGTCTCGCTGCCCGAGTAGAGGCTCACGCCGCCGACCCGCCCGACGTGAGGACCGGTGTACTCCCAGGCCCGCTCACCGGTGCGCAACGACCATCGGCTCCCGACCAGCCGGCCCTGGCCGTCCAGACCCATCGTCACGACGCCGTCGTCGATCTCGGTCGGGTGGCCCGAGCCCGGAAGGACGAGGTGCCGCACCAGCGCACCGGAGACCGGGTCCAGGACGCTGATCTCGGACTGCGGCCCCGATGCCAGGCTCGTATCGGACCCGGTCAGGACGTTCGGGAAGCTCGCGCCCTCGAAGGGGATGGCGTCGAGGCACGCGAGGACCGCCGACCCGGGCTCCAGCACGTTCACCGGCCCCAGCCGCCGGCCGTCACGGGTGCCGCCGTCGTGGAGCACGAACCAGCACCCGAAGGTGCCGCCCGCAGGGTGCTCCCAACGGGTCGCGCCGTCGTCGAGCCCGACACCGAGCACACCGCCACCCTGCCGGTCGTTCAGCACGAGGACGTCGCCGATGACGCCGACCACTCCCTCGCGCGGCGCGCGCCACACCTCCGACCACGGCACTGCGAGCGATCCGGTCAACCCTTCCGTCCGTGAGAGTCGGCTCGTCTCAGCGCGGTCTGCGCGCCACTCGACACCCGCGCCGACGACGAGCGCCAACACGACCACGCCGGCCACGACAGCCCAAGCGCGGCGCGGGACGAGGCGCACCAGCTCACGCCAGTCGGCGCCGCGCTCAGCGGGCGGCGTCACCGGGCCCCCGGCCTCCACGAGCTCGACGTCAACCTGTCCCTGCCCCGGCGCACGCACGACGCGACGCTACCGCCACGCCCGAGACCGGACCGCAGTTTCTGTCCCTCTACGCGCCTGCACAGTGCAGTCAAACGAAGGTTTGAGTGCATGTACTCCTGGTCTCGTCGAGCTAGGGGCAGGACCTGTGTCGCTCGATGACCCAGGCGCCCACGAGGCCGAGCCCGATCGCGCCGCCTGGGGCGGAGAACTGCGGTCAGCACCTGGATGAGCGTCACGCAAAGGACGTTTGCCCCAGCGAGCGTGCGCAGTAGCCACTGGCCTCAGAGAGGACGCGACCAGGGGCTTCCTTGCTCTGTGGTGAGGAATGTCGACAGCCACTCGTGGAAGTCGACCCGCCGCGGGAGGCCGGGTGGGCGGTGACCGAGGCGCTCGGCGTCCTTCCAGACTTGGCGATGCTCTGCGAGGGCGGTGAGCCAGGACTTTCGTGCGTCTAGAAGAAGGTCGACGGCCTGGACGACCTGCTCGGCGGTCCAGCCGGTGTCGCTGACGTTCAGCATGCTCCGGAGCCGGCTGCGTGTGTCGGCGAAGCCGAACGGGCTGAACTCGCCGATGCAGGAGTGCAGGCTCTGGACCCGGACGTTGAGCGGGAGGGATGTATCTAGCGCTCGCCTGGCTGAGTTGTTGAAGCTCAACGCGTCACTGCTGCGTAGCTCATGCCTCGAGGGCAGCCGAGTGAGGGGAGGGCGGCACACCACATCATCGGTGCGCGGGGCTCTCAGCCTGAGCGGATTGATGCCGCGCCGTGGAGTTCCGCTCGTCGCTCGGTGGACCTAAACGATCGTTTAGGTACGTGTCTCGCGATCAGGCGCGTGCGTCGGAAGTGCGGTGTCCGGCGCTCCCGCCACGGCACGTACCGGTGGTCCGCGTGGGCCAGCGTCCTTGCGTCAGAGGTCGTCGTAGGTGGTGGCCTCATGGCTCAGGCCGGAGCCGCCAGCTGGACCGGTGGCGGCGCTGCGGCGACGTGCGCGTCGACCATGGCGGCGAAGAGCTGGGGATCCTGCCCCACCCAGGCGTGGCCGAGGCCTGGTACGACGCGCGCGGCGCCGCGGGGGAAGGCGGCGGCGATCGGAGTGAGGGACTGCAGGATCAGGGCGTGCTCGCGCTCACCGGCGACGGCGAGCACGCGGCTCGGCGATGCGGCGGCCGCTTCGGGCAACCGGTAGTCAAGGAGCTCGGCGCCGACCCGTAGGTGGGTTCCGGGAGCCACCGTGCTGGCGGCGTGCACGTAGCCGTCGACGTCTGCGGGCGGCACTCCCAGGGTGCGGGCGTTGGCCCGGATCAGCGGTGGCCAACGCAGTAATGGTCCGGTCAGGCGACCGGCGACCCGCATCATGCGTGGGTTCGGGAACGGCAGCACGTTGACGCCGCTGACCACGGCGCCCGGGACGAGGTCTGGACGGGTGGCGGCGAGGTCGGCGGCCAGGTAACCGCCCAGCGACAATCCGATGACGTGCGCCTGGCTGCCGTGGGCGCGGGCCAGGATCAGATCTGCTACCGCGGCGGCGGTGTCGGCCATCGACTCCCAGCGTCGCCGACTGCTGTCGCCGTGGCCGGGCAGGTCGACCACCAGCAGGTGCAGCCGGTTGCCGAGGAGGTCGACCACGCGCCGCCACATCCAGCCGCTGGTACCGGCACCGTGCAGCAGTGCCACGCTGGGCGCGGTGGCCGGGCCGGTTTCCTGGACCGAGAGCTGGATCATGCGTCGGCCCGCCGTCCGTCGACGGCCGGGAGCAGAACGGTGCTGAGGATCCGGCGCTTCCTGTCCGGTGCCGCGGGCAGCCGCAGCCGTGGTTCGAGCACTCGATGCATGTCCTCGAGCAGGTCCTGCAGCTCGGTGTCGGACAGGTGGAGCGCGGTCTGCCGGTAGCCCACCATGTCCCGCACGAGGTCGGCGTCGTCGCTTCCCGAGTACCGGTCGAAGTCGTCGAGCAGCGCGGAGACGAACGCGAGGAAGCCTTGCCGGTGCTCGTCGAGGGACAGGGCTGCGACCTGCTCGGCGCCGAGGGACCCGGCACCGGCTCGCAGTTGGTACGTGCGTTCCACGGCTCCGCGCACGCGCCGCTCGCCAACGACCTCCAGCACCTGTGCCTCGGCCAGGACGGTGACCTGTCGGTACAGCGTCGCCGGCGGCACATCGGGCAGTGCAGCGTGCAGCGCAGCGGTCGTCAGCGCGCGCCCACCCAGGAAAGCCTGCACGATGCGCAGCCGTAGCGGGTGCAGAAGGACCTCGGCCACGCCCGGCATCGTTCTCATGGATGCGAACGATATCACGATCGATAATCAACTTACGCTTCAGCCGCTCACCGGGCGCGATGCGCTGAGACCTGCCGCGGAGGCTGCGCCGCGCCGGGACCGAGCCGGCTCGTGGTTGAGGGGCGGCAAGCCCGATGGCCCACGTCACGGCGCACTCGATTAGCCGACTTCGGACGGTCGAACCGGTCACCGTCCTTCGCAGCCTCAACTGTTCAAAAGTCGCGTACCTTTCCCGCGGCCGGTTGAGGGCTGGGCGAATGAGTTGTGTGACAGGTCGGAGGTCAGCTCGCCGGGGCGATGTGAGTCGGCTCGGTGGCCTGTAGCGCCCGGTAGACCGTGGCGCGGGAGACGGCGAAGGTTCGCACGAGGTCGGTAATGCTCTCCCCGCCGTCGCGTAGCGCGCGGACCTGACGTGCTTGGGCGGGGGACAGGCGTGGGGGCCTGCCGGTGTGCCGGCCGCGGGCGCGCGCGGCAGCGCGGGCTGCGGCCGCGCGCTCGTGCATGAGCTCGCGCTCGTACTCGGCGAGCGCCCCGAAGATGCCGGCGAGCATGCGTCCGGTGGGGGTGGCGTAGTCGATGCCCTCCCGCAGGGACCGCAGCAGGACGCCGGCGGCCGTCAGGGCTTCGATCGTTCGGATGACTCCGGACAGGGATCGCCCGAGACGGTCGAGCGCGACCACCACAATCGTGTCGCCGGCCCGGGCGTAGTCCAGCAGCGCGGCGAGCCCGGGCCGGGACTCACTCGCCCCCGACATGGTGTCGGTGAAGATCCGCTCGCACCCCGCCGCGGTCAACGCGTCGCGCTGGGCCTCGAGGTTCTGGTGGTCGGTGCTGATCCGGGCGTAGCCGATGAGCGTCACCCGCGGATCGTCTCAGAAGTCGACGCGTACCACGCCGCCGACACGCATCGTTTCGAACCGACTTGTGAGACGGGATGCCACGCGTGGCGCTGTGCGCCAAGACGTCGCAGTGAAGGGTGTCTCACTTCCAAGGAAACGAGACGGTCACTTCCGCGCTCCGGTGCAGCGTCCAACTCGTCGAGGAGTGGACGCGCCTTTGGGCGGGATCGGTTTTACGGTGGCGGCGCCGCTCTCGTAACTGCGTCTAGTACGGCGAACGGGAGTCGAACCGGGGATCGCGAGGACCAATCACGGCGTAGGCGACGGGGTTGCCTCGCAGGTCGTCCGGCACGAGCGTCTCATCCGTGACCCAGGTGCCAGCTGTGGGGCTCCATGTCGTCGCGCCGAGCTGGAGCAACCTGACCCACCATCCGACGACTTCAGACCAGCGCTCCGCCACGTCCGGCGCATGGGCGGCCAGGGTCTCCCGCTCCACGTATGAGATGCGCGTCCGGTCTTTCGTCGCCTCGGCGAGGTCGGCAGCAAGATAGGAGTGCTCACTTCCGACGATGGGAAGCCAACTCGTTGGCCAGAAGGCCTCGGCGGGCAGCTCCGGCGGTTCAGCGGACAGCTCCGCTGTCTGCAGCCACCTCTGACGTTCAGCCAGGGTCCCTTCGAGCGACCGAAACGCCCAGCCCGCGCCCACAGCGACGGGAAACCAGCCCGGGCCGTGGGGCGTCTGACGCGGGACGGTTCCGTCATGCCAGGCCCACCACGCCACCAAGTCGTCGGGCAACGTGCACCCAGGGAGCGCGTGTGCGATGGCAGCGGCGGGGTCCCGATGGGGCGGCGCCAGCATGTCCGCAACCGGTGCGCCCGCCTCCCGCACGAGCTGCTCATACTCCGAGTACAAGGTGAGCGCGGCCCGAAAATTCATCAGTAGCTCCTCGCGCACACACGTGACGTAGGTAGCGGATTCGCCGTTCGATCGGAAGCGGTCGGCGCGACGAGCGGGATCACCACGAACTTCCCCCCATCCTTCGGCACGCGACAGTTCGAGAAGAAACCGCTTAGGAGCGATCCTTCATTCCTGTTGTCGTCATAGTTGATCACCTCAAGGGAAGCTTGAGGTTTACCGCGGGCCAGGGGTCCCCCTTCCAGCGCTGAACTAAACGGGTACTCGTCGCATGCGCGAGGAGCGTAGGACTCGTTGCATGGTGGAACGTTCAGATACCACCGTTCAGTGCGCGGGGTTTGGCGGGTCAAGACCATCCAGCTCGGCTGCGCCGCGATCGCTCTGGCGTCGTGTCGAGCGGCTTCGAAAACGTTCGACCCAGGGAGGAATATTGGCAAAGATTCACATGCCACGGACGGCGCGTAGCCAGCCGCAGTTGCGGTGGTGTAGCACGTCCTAGCCACACTCTTGAGCACATCCTCGGGTATCGGTCGACTTGCGTTCGTTCGCTGCCGAAGTGACGTCTCGATGATCTGCATCCGGTGTTCGGGGGCGCCTGGCCACACAGCGGGACTGCTCGGATCGTCTACGGGGGCAGGGGCTGGTTGTAGTGGAGGCGATTGCGAAGGGGCGAGCGGGAGTGCGTAGGTGCCGGCCATGATGACGGCCATCGCAGCTGCACCATAGGTCACTGCAACATGTCTTAGCGCCGCGGCGGTTCCTGCCGCGCGGGCGGTCTGGTCGCACGAATGGAAGGCGTTGCTGGTAGAGCCCTCGCCGGGCGTTCGTAGCGTGTTGAGCGGCAGGCAGACCTGTTCCGGTGCGATGGCGCGTGAGGCTACGAGCGCGACTGCTGCGGCAAGGTCGACATCATTGATGATCTTGCCTTGCGGGCTCGATGCCGGCACGACCACTTTCGCAGTGGTGAAGGGAGTGATGTCCGGGTCGGTCGACCGGATCACCGCCCACAGTCGGGTGTAGCCATAGTATCCGCGGGCGTGCGAAACCTTGCCGGTCAGACCGCTGAAGCTGCCCAACGAGCGACTTCCCCATGTCGAGGAATAACCGAAGATTTCCGTGGTGCAGTTGCCCCAGCATGCGCGGTTCCACATCGTCAGGCTCAGGGATCCGGCGGTGAGGTAGTAGTAGGTAGCGTCGATATTTGTGACCTGGAGCCGAGGCGTCTCTTTGCCCACAGGCTGACGCACTTCCGTCCACGCCCCGTACAGCGCCGTTCCTTGTTGCGTCGCACTCGAAGCCGTGTAAATGACTGGTCGCGCATGCGTGTACGGGCGTCCGGGGTCGTTGGGGTATCCCGTGTCGGGGTCGGCCACTGTCAGGCTGACGGGACTTAAGATGTAGTCCTGACGGCCAGTAACCGAAGGCCAGCCAACGCCAGGGAGCAGAGCCTCGTCTTCGCTGTCTGGTGCTTCGGATCCCTCGATGTAGAAAGTCTCGAAACGTGCCAGGCATTCAGCCATGCAGTGCGTCGTGGCGAACTCTGACGAAATAGACAGGGTCCAGCCACTCGAGCTCTTTGTATAGAGGATTCCCTCGGTTGGCGCAGGTCCAGGAAGTGGCCCGGCAGGTGCGAGAGCATGGACCCCGGTTGATGTGCTGACCACTGTCAGGGACACCAGCATCACAGAAAATGCCATACGAAAGACTTTGTACACGCGTCCCCCCGCGGTCAGCAGCGCCCAAGGGGGACGTCGCAGGCGGCGAGCGTATCGGCGCCTTCATCCGCTGCGGCACCTCCGACCGGGTGACGCGGGCCGGTGAGGTCGACGGTTCTAGACCGATTTCTATTAAACTATAGCGTTCGCCGCTATACCTCAGTAGCATCGGGTACATGCGCAGCGATCTGAATCCGTACGCCCCTGGGTCGGGTCTTCGGCCGCGGGTTCTCGAGGGTCGGGACGCCGAGCTGGTCGCGCTGGACACGGCGGTGGCGCGTGCACGTCAGCGTCTGCATAGCCGGGCGATCGTGCTGTCGGGTCTGCGGGGGGTGGGCAAGACGGTGCTGCTCAACGCGTTCCGGGACCGCGCGCAGCAGATGGACTGGATCACGGTGCCGTTCGAGGCGCGGGGGGCCGAGCGCGGGCGTGAGGCGGTGCGGGCGAAGCTGGCGCGCGAGCTGGTGGTCGCCACACGCCGGACGAAGGTGGTCCGCAAGAGTGCGAAGGTCGCGGACGCGATCAAGTCGGTCGGGTCGTTCTCGGCCTCGCTCGGGGTGTCCGGGGTCTCTCTGGGGATCGAGCGCAAGCAGGGGCGCGCGGACTCCGGGGTGCTGGAGATCGATCTGGAGGAGATGGTCAGCGACGTCGCGACCGCGCTGCGGGAGGAGGGGCTGGGCCTGGCGTTCTTCATCGACGAGATGCAGGACCTGGACGAGGAGCTGTTGGTGGCGCTCCTCGCGGCCCAGCACATGGCCGGGCAGAACGACCTGCCCTTCTTCGTCTTCGGTGCGGGACTGCCGAACCTGCCCTCGGTGCTCTCCGATGCCCGGTCGTATGCGGAACGGCTCTTCGACTACCGGCAGATCGGTGCCCTGGACCGCGATGCCGCGGCTGCGGCGCTGGCCGAGCCGGCCCGGATGATGGGGGCCTCCTTCTCCGCCGAGGCGCTCGACCGGTTGGTCGAGGCAGCAGGGGGGTATCCGTACTTCCTGCAGGAGTTCGGGAAGGCGGTCTGGGACGTCGCTCCCGAGCACCCGTTCACGCTCGACGACGCGCAGGCCGCGATCGTGGTCGGCACCACCCAGCTCGACCAGGGGTTCTTTCCTGCGCGCTGGGACCGTGCCTCGCGAGCGGAGCGGGACTACCTGAGGGCGATGGCCGCAGACGGTGACGCGGGGACCCGCTCAGCCACCGTCGCCGCCCGGCTGGGCCGGGAGCTGTCCAGCCTCAGCCCCACCCGCGCCGAGCTAATCCGCAAGGGTCTGATCTACGCGCCCGAGCACGGCCGGGTCGCGTACACGGTGCCGGGAATGGCCGACTTCATCCGCCGCCAGTACGCGTCCTCCGAGTAGCGATGCGGATTGCCAACGACGCGTCGGCGCCACCAGGCGCCGGCCCCACGAACTGCACGACGGGCCCGGTCGGGCCTTGACGTGAAGGTGCCCCGACGGTGTTTGCACCACCGCCGGGGCTGAGGAAGCACCCCAACTCAGATGGAGGTTCCCCGTGAAGATTCTCGCGTACCTGCTGGGTCGTCCCGACCCCGCACCCGACGCCGACGTCGACGACCGGGACGCGGTGGCGATCGCGCTTGGGCTGCTGGCCCCGTTCGGGTCGGCGGGCCGGTGAGCACGGTGCAGGGGGCACCGGCGGCCGAGGCCGCGCGTCGGGCTCGGCAGCACGCGACGGTCGTCGCGTCGCTCGCCGCGGTGGTCCCGACGGTCCTCGCGGCGCAGGGCATGGCCGCCTTGGCGATGGACGTGCTCGGGTTCTCGCTCATCGCCGCGGTCGCCCTGGCGGGGTTCCTGGAGCTCGCGCTGATCAGCTCGGCGCTGCTCGCGCGCGCCTCGGCGTTGGCGGGTCGCCCGGGCGGGGCGGACGCGGCGGCGGTGTGGGCGGTCTCGGCGGTGTCGGGTCTGCTGGCCGGCGCGCACGAGTTCGTCGGACCCGAGGTCGACGGTGTGCGGTCGTGGGAGTCCGACCCGAGCTCGCTGCTCGCGGCCGGGGTGCGGGTGGCCGCACCGCTCGTGGCGGCGTGGTTGTGGGAGCGGGTGCTGACCGCGGCGCGCCGCGAGCATGCCGAGCGCACGCTGGTGGAGGTGCGCCGGGACCGGCGCTTGCTCGCGGTCGCGCGCGCGGCGCTGGCGGTGCGCCGCCTGGAGGAGGCAGGTCGGGTGCGGGCGGGACGGGCGCGGTGGGCGCGCCGGCGTCTGGACCGCGCGCACCTGGCGGCGCTGCGGGTCGTCCCGCCGGGCGCTGATCTGCCGGCGGTGCTCGCCGCGGTGGGTGCGGTCGATCTGCTCCCCGCCGGCACCGTGGTGGGACACCTGCACGCCGGCGTTCCGGGACGGGAGGTGCGTCCCGCGGGGCGGGACACCGCGGCGGGACGGGACACGCTTCCCGTCCCGGCCGCCGGTCGCGTCCCACTCGTCGAGGACGCCGAGCGAGACGACGAGGGCAACCCGCCCGGCGGGACGGACGTCGACGACGTGCGCCCGTCGCAGCCGGGTGGGACGCCCGCCGAGGTCCCCGATGGCGCCAGCGTCGCGCCGGCGATCGAACGGGACACCGCCGAGCGGGACACGGCGGAGGAGCGCGAGCTCGTCGAGACGTCAGGGGCGTCTGCGCGTCCCGCGCTGGCGCGGGACGGTGCTGGGACGATCGGGACAGTGGGACGTCCGCGCACCGTGGTTCGCGTCGCGGAGCTTGCGACCCGGGAGGCTGCGATCGCGGACCTGGCCGGACAGGGGTTGTCCCAGCGGGCGATCGCCGAGCGGGTCGGGGTGTCGAAGTCGACGGTGTCCCGCGTTCTGCAGGCCACGGGACACCCGCCCGTCCCAGAGCGTCCCGCCGCCGTCGCGGCGGGGGTGGGTGGCCGTGTCAACCCCATCTGGCCCCACGGTGACGGCTTGAACTGGCCCCACCGCTGCTCGGCGACGTGACGGACTCCCTGGGGCTTGGCACTAGCGTGCGTCTGGTGAAAGCCGACATCGCTGACTGGTTAGCGAGAGAGCTTCGCGTCGCGAAGTCACTGGACGCGTCGGTGCCTTTGACGGGCCGACCAAACTGGGCGGCTGGCGTTCTAGCTGCGGCGGTCCAGGCTGCGGATCAGCCCGACTGCGCTCCTGACCTGATTGCGCTTGTGACGGACGTCGCGTCCGATGACCTCAGGTGGGAGGAAGGGCACCGCGTCTTCCAGAAGGTCCGCGATGAGACGTTGAGGCTGGCATCGCGTGAGAACCAGCGGACCTGCCTGCTGGTCCTGTCCATCGCCGAGTCGACGGCGAAGGTCGTCTACAACTCTTCGGGGCAGCCTGCGCCGTTTGATGCTGACTCTGGGACGGTGCTGGTTCGTCGGGCGGCTGAACTAGCAGTTCTCCTCGACGACGCACGAGCGACTGATCTTCTGTGGCGTGCCGTTCGCGGTCGGCCGCGGGCTAGGTCCGCGAGTTAGCAGCTTGTCCGGCTCGTTGAGCCCGGGTGTGGGCGAGCCGGTAGCTCGTCGTGCCGGTCTCGATGATGTTGCCGCCGAAGGTGAGTCGGTCGACGATGGCGGCGCAGAGGCGTGGGTCGGTGAAGGTCTTGGTCCAGCCGGAGAAGGACTCGTTGGAGGCGATGGCGACGGAGTTGGTCTCTTCGCGTTCGGTCAGGACCTGGAACAGCAGCTCGGCGCCGCGTCGGTCGAGCTCCATGTAGCCGAGCTCGTCCAGGCAGAGCAGGTCGACGCGGCCGTAGCGGGCGATGGTCTTGGACAGGACCCGCTCGTCGGCGGCCTCGACGAGCTCGTTGACGAGCTTGGCCGCCAGGACGTACTTGACCCGGTGCCCGGCCATCGCCGCAGCAGCGCCCAGGCCGATGAGCAGGTGGGACTTACCGGTGCCGGAGTCCCCGATCAAGCACAGCGGCTCGCCCCTGGTGACCCAGGCGCAGGCGGCGAGCTGAGCGATGAGGGCGGGTTGGATGTGGGGGTTGGCGGTGTAGTCGAAGTCCTGCAGCCACTTCTCCCGGGGGAACCCCGCGGCGGTGATCCGTCGGGCGCAGCGGCGCCGGTCGCGGTCGTCGCACTCGGCCATGAGGAGCTCGGCGAGGAACCCGCGGTAGGTCAGCTGCTCGCGTTGTGCGGCGTCGGCGACCTCGGCGAACCGGGCGCGCATCGTGGGCAGGCGCAGCATCCGGCACGCCTGGTCGACCGCGGCGTCCGCGGCCTGATCGGTGACCCCGGCCCGACCGGCCCGGACCGCAGCGACGTTGCTCGTGGTGGTGGTCATCAGGCTCCTCGGGATCCGGTCGCGGGCGGGTGGGTCAGCAGCTCGTCGTACTGGGTGACCGACGGCAACGGCCGTCCGTCGCCAGGCAGGTCTCCGGCGCGGGCGCGGGCGTCGATGAGGCGGCGTTCGGTCAGGCTCGCGACCCGGTCCCGGCGCGCTGGGACGACCGGCGCGACCACGTCGAGCGAGCCCGCGGGTGAGCCGAAGGTCGGGGTCGCGCCGCGCAGCTGAGCGGCCTTGCGGGCCTCGACCGCGACCACGTCCGGGCTCGCCGAACCGACCGCGACCGCCGCGGCGAGGCCGGCGACGACGTCACCGTGGGAGAGGTGGCGGTGCAGGAGGAGGACCTCGACCATCGCCGGGGTGCCGCCGGTGTCCCCGTGCGCCCGGCGGGCCAGCGCCCAGAACGCGTCGTGCGCCGGGGTGAACGTCCCGGCGGCGCGGGCCTGGGCCAGGGCCGTCGCTCCGGGCAGCGCTCCGGGTTTGCGGGCGAGGACCTCCAGGTAGTGGTCCAGCAGCAGGGTCTGGGAGCCTTTGCGGACCGAGCGGGCGTGCCGGGCGACCTCGGTGCGCCCGTCGAACACCACCAGCTCGGACGCCCGCAAGGAGACCTTGACCCGCCGATCAGTCGGGCCGGGACGGAGTAGTGCGCCATCCGCACCGTCACCCGGGCGTAGCGGTCGACCCGCGGGGTCAACGTCAGCCCGGGGTCGATGCCCTCGACCGGCAGGGGTCGCAGCAGCGGCTGCTCGAGGGCGAAGTCGTGCCCGACCGTCAACGTGCGGTTGTCGATGCGCCGGCGGTCCTCGGCGGCGTCGATCTGCTCGAGGCGGGCGTTGAGCTTGGCGAGGGTCGCGACGTCGGGCATGGGGACCAGGTGGTTGCGCCGGAACCGTCCGACCTCACCCTCGACCCCGCCCTTCTCGTGCGCGCCGTCGATCCCGGGCCGGCAGTAGAAGCTGTCGAAGCCGTAGTGCGAGCGGAAGGCCACCCACCGGTCGGACTCGGTGCGGTTGCGCCCGAACATCACCCGGGTCACCGCGCTCTTGAGGTTGTCGTAGCGGATCTTGTCCACCGGGGTCCCGCCCAGGACCCGGAACGCCTCGAGGTGTCCCTCGATGAACGCTTCCTGCCCCTGGCTCGCGAACACCCGGTGCACGGCCTTGCCGGAGTAGGACAGGCGCAGCGTGAACAGCGCGCACTTGGTCAGCTCCCCGTCCAGGCGCACCCACACGTCACCGAAGTCGACCTCCGCCTCCGCGCCCGGTGCGTGGGTCTGCGGGACGAACGCGGCCTCGACGTCCAGGCCCGCTTCGGCCCGGATCTGCGGGCGGCGCTTGGCGACGTAGTCACGCACCGCCGAGTACGTCAGCTCATCCATTCCGTGCTCGTCGACCAGACGTGCCAGGACCCGTCGTGCGGTGTGCTGCTGCTTGCGCCACGCGGTCAAGTCCTCGATGAGCATCGCGTCGATCAGCGGCTTCGCCGGCTCGAGCTTCGGGGCGACCCGCACCGGGACCTTCCGCGGGGCCGGGACCGCCGAAGCCAACGCCGCCCGCACCGTCCGCCGGTGGACCCCGTGCCGCTCCGACAACGCCCGGATCGACAGGTCCTCGCGGCGGGCATCGCGGCGGATCGCTTCGTAGAGCTCCACCCGCGTCCCCAACCCGGCCCCCCACCAGAGTCGTTCTCACGACTATGGCGGCGCGAACCCACCTCGACCGACAGCGACGCCCCGGCGTGTCGACAGGTGGGGCCAAATCAAGCCGTCACACCCACCCCCCAGAGCCGTCGGGTGGTCAGGTGGGGCCAGATCAAGCCGTCACGATGGGGCCAGATCAACCTGACACAGCCAGTCCGGAATGGCAGCTCGAGGCTGGCGGCGCACCGCACGTCAGGGTCCTCGGCGCGCTGCCGCTGCCAGGCCAGCTCGTCCAGCGCGTCTCCGCTGGTTGGCTTCGTGTGCATCGGCGCGGGCGGAGGGATGCCGGCGCCGGAGTCGGCGAGCAGCATCAGCGTCAGGGCCGCAGGGCCGAGGACCGCGCTGACCGCGACGCACGACGGCACGCGGTCAACGATGCGCTGCGCGCACGCCTGCAGCAAGGCGCCGAGCTCGGGCGCGTTGACCTCAAGGCGCTCAAGGACCAGGCGGCTCGCAGGGATGAAGTGCATGACGGGCCTCGCGGGAGTGCGCGAACCCGGCGCGGCCCGCGGGACATCCAGTCTGCAGGACCGTCGGCGGCCACGCTCCACTAACCCCGTCTCTGCCTCCTTGTCATGTCACTACAAGTCGTCTGGCTCGGACGGAATCGGTCGTCGCCGGCCACCGGCCGGCGGTGTCGGAGTCCGAGGTCCTCTGCACGACCTCATGCTGATCACCGGGTGGTGTGCAGAGGAGGGCGGACCCTCCGCTGACTCGGACTCATGTGCACGACGTTCGATCTGCCTCGCACTTCTGTGCACCACCGGGCGCCTGGGCGGCGCGGTCATGCGTCGGTCAGCCTGGTAGGCGCCGGTCAGCCGGGTGCGGGCGTGGCGCGCAGGTAGCTGTAGAGCGTCTCGCGGCTGATGCCGAACTCCTTGGCCAGGGCGGACTTCGGTTCGCCGGCGGCGGCGCGTTCGCGCAGCTGCTGGGCGCTCTCGGGGGTGAGGGCGGGTCGGCGGCCGGTGTAGACCCCGCGCTGCTTGGCCGCGGCGATGCCTTCGCGTTGGCGCTCGAGGATGAGGGCGCGTTCGAACTCGGCGAACGCGCCCATGACCGACAGCAGGAGGGTGGACATGGGGGAGTCCTCGCCGGTGAAGGTCAGCCCCTCCTTCGTGAACTCGATCCGTACGCCCTTGGCGGTGAGGGTCCGCACGAGGCGGCGCAGGTCGTCGAGGTTGCGGGCGAGGCGGTCCATCGAGTGCACGACGACGGTGTCGCCGTCGCGGACGAACGCGATGAGCTCGTCGAGCTGGGGCCGGGCGGTGTCCTTGCCCGACGCCCGGTCGGTGAAGACTCGCTCGACCTCGATCCCGTCGAGCTGGCGGACGGTGTTCTGGTCCAGGCTGCTCACCCGGATGTACCCGACGCGCATCAGCCGACCCTCTCCATCCGCAATCTGTCAGGCTGAACTCTAAGAAGCCACCGGGCAAGCGTCAAGAAACGCCGATTCGGACCCTATCCGGACGCGGATCGCCGCCGTTCGGTGGTGTGGTGTTGGGGTCTACCTCAACCGGACGCGCGCCAGATCGAGACGGCGCGCCTGAGTCGAGCGCTACAACCAGATCCTGGCCGAGGAGCCCGTCATCGGCTGCGTCTGGACCTGCGAGACCGAATGCACCACACGACGGGGCCGGGTAGTGCGTTCGGTTAGCGTGAGCGTCACGATGCCCCCAGTGCCCGTCCCCCGCGCGCTGGGGCATCGTCTGCATGCCGTCGCCGTCGACGCGGACCGGGGTAGAGGGTGGTGAGCGCCTACGCGAGCACGTGCACGAGGTGCGACCACCTGGCGACTGAGCACCGGCGCGGACCTCGACGGCCCTGTGCCTCGCTGTGGTGCGGGCGTCGGCAGGGCGTTGCATGCGATTGCGCGATGACTGGGTTCTCCGCAGTCGGACGCCGAAATGCAGCGTGCGGCCCCCTCGCGAGCGAGGGGGCCGCACGTCAGACGGAGGAGATCTGCCGCATCAGGGTTCGAAGATGACGGCGACTGCTGTCCCGTTGGAGGGGTTCGGCAGGCACACGACGATCGCCGGGAAGTAGAGGATCATCAGCCCTGGTCTGGCGGCGTTGCACGCAACCAGGTTGCCGAAGGTCTTGACCACCTTGTCCCAGGGGATGCCCATGGGACTGACTGTCCCGGCCGGGTACGTGCCTGGGGTGCTCGTGCCGAACGTGATATCCGGCGCCGATGACACTGCAGCAGCTGTCACGTGACGAGCCGCTGGCTCGGCCGCGTTCGCCACCGGGGCCTGGACCATCAGCACTCCGAGCAGCAGCGCGATCACGCCCGCTGTACGCCTTCTCAGCATGTTCCCCCCTGATTGTTGGCTGCGAAGCCTTAGGGCTTCGCGTCGGGCCGATTGGCCCAACGTTCGAAGACTCGCGGAACGTACGCCTCCGGGTCTTGAAGCTCTCGAATACAGCGCTCGTCGCTGTCCCACTCGATCGCTCCGGCTGCGACAGCGATCTCGTAGTAGGCGACTATCCCCTCCGGAGTTGACCGGAACATGTCGGCCATCTCTGACAAGGAGGCCGTGTCCTCGCCCCCGTTCTTGAACCGCACGGGGTAGCGGAGCTCGATCGCGGCCGCTCGGGGCAGGATGTTCCCACCGGATTCAGAGTCCTTGTCGAGATAGCGCCATGGCGGAACGCTCGGGCGGTCCTGTGACGCCGGTCCGATCAGATTCCCGGCCAACGTGGCCTTCACGCCGTACTCGGGATGCTTCCGGTCGAGCTCCAACAACTCCGCGCGGACCTTGGCGTACGGGTCTGGGTCGGGTGCAGTCATGGTGGTCCCCTCCTGGCTTCTTGCTTCGTAAACGACCGTAGTGAACGGCACCTACGACGGTCCAGGACGGCCAGCACTCCCCGGCGGGCGAGGTCTGTCGACAAACATCGTCTCCGTACCGGTTTGTTCATACAAGACTTGCATCGCCAGCGAGGAGTGCTGTAAAAGCGAACGTCGTCGACGTGGTCCAAGACGCACGCGCCATCAGCCGCGCGGTCCGCAGGTGCCCGGAACGCGCCCCGACCGACCTCCGGCCGGGGCTGTCGGCCGGCCAGGTGCAGCGGAGCACGAGCAGCCGTGCAGGCGACTGCGAACACCGACAGCCGGCCACACGACACGCCCGGCCGGAAGTGGCCGGAAGTCGTGGCCGAAACCGGCGTGGCCGCTGACCGGTCATCGACGAGTTCCGTACGGTCACGGGCATGGCTCTCCTCGGCTACGCGCGGGTCTCGACCGACCTCCAGAACCCCGACCTCCAGACCGACGCACTGGCCGCTGCCGGGTGTGACCGGACATGGATTGACCACGCGAGCGGCGCGGCCGCGTCGCGGCCACAGCTCGACGAGCTCGTGAACTACGCGCGCCCGGGGGACACCTTGGTCGTGTGGCGGTTGGACCGCCTCGGCCGATCCGTGGCCCATCTGGTGGCCGCGGTGGCCGATCTCGACGGCCGCGGGATCGGGTTCCGGTCGCTGACGGAGGCGATCGACACCACGACGGCCAACGGCCGGTTGATGCTCCACGTCTTCGCGGCCCTCGCCGAGTTCGAGCGTGACCTCATCCGAGGCCGCACCGTGGCCGGTCTGGCCGCTGCCCGGTCACGTGGCTGGGTCGGTGGCCGGCCCACGGTCATGACCGCGGACAGGCGCGCGGCCGCCGACGAGCTACTCCGCCACCCCGGGGCGAGCGTGGCCAGCGTCGCCCGCGCCCTGGGTGTCTCGCGCGCTTCGCTACGGCGCTACCTCGCCACGCGGGCGACCTGAGCGGAGGTCCGGCGAGGTCGTACGAGCCACGTCTGGTGTCCCAGGCGCGCGGGTCGGCCCAGGAGGTGAGCAGGTCCTGCTCGGCGCGGGAGAACGGGACCGCGGAGTTCAGCTTCGGCATCTCGGCGGGCGGGAGGCCGCCGGTGATGACCATGCCGGAGCGCTCGACGAACCCGCGCGCCTTCATCCGGTCCTCCTCCGTGGGCAACGCCAGGAGGTCGGACATGGTGTGGGAGACCATCGCCATCCCGACTCCGCGTTGACGGTTGAGGCGGGTGAGGGCGTCGACGCGGTCGACCATGCCCTTGCCTGCGCGCAGGGCGCGCCAGAGCTCGTCGAGGATGACGAAGTAGTGCCTCGGGTGCCCGGCTCCGGAGCCGCCAGATCCAGCGACGCGGTCCGAGGGCCACCGGGCGGGACTCCCCGGCCGGTGGCCCTCGTCGTGCGGTGCGGTGACGGGCCCGCGACCGGATCAGGTCAGCTCGAAGCCCCGGAACAGGACGCTCGCGAACGCGAGCCCGGCGACCAGGTTGAACGCCGTCGCGGCGGCGAAGACGCCCACGGGCCGCCACCCGGCGTCCTTCAGCGCCTTGGCCCGGAACTCGAGCCCGATGCTGACGAACGCCAGGATGAAGAACAGCGTCCGCAGGTCGTTCGCGACGGCGATGACCGGCTTGCCCGCGTCGGCACCGACCTGCGCGAGGTACACGGTCGCGATCACCGACGCGGCGAGGAAGCCGAGCACGAACTTCGGGAACCGCCGCCAGACCTCGCCGACGCCGGGCGCCTGCGCGTCGGGCCGTCGCTCGACCTTGAACGCGAAGTACGCCGTCAGGGCGATCGCGACGACGCCGATGAGCGCGTTCTGGGTCGACTTCACGATGGTCGCGAGCGCCAGGACGTCCTCGCCCGCGATCGACCCCGCCGCGGCGACGGCCGCCGTCGTGTCGATGTTCCCGCCGATCCAGGCACCGGTCACCGCGGGGGACAGGTCGAGCAGCCCCGCGAGCCACGGCAGCAGGAAGATCGACGGCAGCGCGAAGACGATCACGAGGCTCGCCGCGTACGCGAGCTGCTCGCGCTTCGCCTGCACCGCGCCGGCCGCCGAGATCGCCGCGCTCACGCCGCAGATCGACACCGCGGACGCCAGCAGCGCGCGGAGCTTGTCGTCGAGGCCGGCCCGCCCGCCGATCCACCACGTGAACAGGAACACCGACGTGATGAGCAGCAGCGCCTGCGCGATCGCCGGCAGCGCGGCCGAGACGATGAGGCTGAGGTTGACCGACGCGCCGAGCAGCACGACGCCCGTCTTGATGAAGAGCTCGGTGCGGAACGCGGCGGCGACGCGCTCGCGCAGGTGGAGCGCGAGGAGCACGGCGTTGCCGAGCAGCCCGAGCGCGATCGCGTAGACCGGGAACTCGACGGACTTCGCGACGCCGCCGAGCGGCGTCCCCTCGGTCCAGAGAGGGACGTTCTGCTCGAGGTACCGCGTGAGCGCCGCGAGCGCGACGACGAGCGCGAGCCCGCCGACGACGGCCGCGGGCGTCGGGCGGCGCGCCGCGTCGACGTCCGCGGTGCGGTCGGTCACGTCGGTCGTGGCGGCCGGCGCCGTCGGGTCGGGCCGGTCGTCGGACGGCGTCCCGGGCCGGTCGGGTCCCGTGCCGGGACGGGTCGTCGCGCTCATCACGGCACCACGTCGGCGCCGAGGACGCCGGTGAGGACGAGGCCGAGCAGCACGAGGCCGACGACGGTGGCTGCCCAGTCCTCGTTCAGGTGGAAGCGGCGGGTCTGCTCGGGGGACGCGGTGCCGGTGGGATCGGCGGGGCTGGGGGTGTGCGGGGTGGCCATGCTGGGGCTCTCCTGACCTGGGGCGGTGTCCGGTGCGCAGGTGCGCGGGCGAGCGGTGGCTCGCGAGGGGTGGACGGGCGCCGGGAGGGGCGGTCAGGGTGCCGCGACGTGCGACGGCAGGGTCGGTCCGGCGTCGAGCAGGCCCGAGGTGGGCGGGCTGGTCCGGAGGGACCGCGGAGCCTCCCGGCTAGCGACAGGTACAGGCGCGCGCGCACGCGGCAGCGCGGGGGGCGCTGCGGGGTGCGGGCGGCCGGGAGGTCACGCGAGGGATCGTGCTCCCGCACCCAGCCGTGCGCCAGCGATGTCCGGATCCTGGACGCTGGTGAGACGCGCGGCGCCGAGGCGGCGTGCGCAGGCGGGACGAGCCGGGACCCCGCGCCCGGCAGTGCGGCCGAGGGCGCACGCGACGAGGGCTGCGGCGCACCTCGGCGCCGCAGCCCTCGTCGTCCTTCAGCGGTGGGCCGTCGTCGCGACCCCCGTCGGGCTCCCGCCGATCAGCAGGACAGCACGCGCTCCCAGCCGTCGCCGGTCTGCTGCACCGACGCGCGCACGAAGCTGCTCACCCGGCCGAGGCGGTCGCCGCTGCCGACCGCGTACGCCACGCCGAGGCGCCGCTCGGCGCGCCCGGCGTCGACGTGCGCGCGCGTGCTCGCGCGGACGCAGGCAGCCGCCGTGGGGGACGGCGCGGGCGTGGGGACCGTGGTCGGCGCCGGGGTCGGGGTCCCGGGCGCCGTGGGGGAGGGCGTGGGCGTGCCGGGGGCGGTGGGGGTCGGGACGGGAACGGTCGTGGACCGCACGAGCGCCGCGGCGAGCTCGGCGCCCTCCGTCACGTTCCCGTTCGTGCGGTAGGCGAGGTGGGCGGCGAACGACGAGCCGCCGCCGCAGACCGGGTCGCCCGTCGCGCAGAAGTCGCGTGCGCGGGCCGCGTACGTCGGGCTCGCCGTGGCGATCGTGCGGCCGCTGATCCCGAGGGGGTTGCCGAAGACGACGATCGCCGCGACGCGCGGCTCGAGCGCCGCGGGGATCGCGGTGCCCGTCGTCGTGCCCGTACGGATGCCGAGCGCGATGTCGACGACCGTGGCGCCCTGCGAGTAGCCGCCGAGGACGAACCGCGTCCCGGGGCACGCGGCCGCCGTCGCGGTGAGGTGGTTCGTGAGGTTCGTGGCGCCGGGGCCGGCGCTGCGCTGGGACGACTCCGCGGCGTAGTCGACGGCGTAGGAGGTGACGGTCCGGTCGCTCAGGGCGCTCGTGAGCGACCGCACGAACGGGGTGCCGAGGACGCCCAGGCCGGGCGCCTCGCCCGTGCCGCGCGCGAAGAGCACCTCGACGTCCGAGCAGGCCGGCGCCGCGGCCGCGGTGGGGGCGGCGAGCGTGGAGAGGGCGCCGGACGTCGCCACGAGGGCGAGCGCGGCGGCGAGGGTCCGTCGGAGACGGCGGGCGGCGCGGGGGCGGGACGGTGCTGCGGGCGGCGTGAGCTGGTGCACGAGTTCTCCTCGTCGGGGGACAGGTCCGACCGGGTGATCGCTCACACGTCCCGGACGGTGCCCACGAGGTGTGACCGGCACCACCCGGCCACGGGGACCGTAGGAGAGCCCGGACAAAGCGGACAAGGGCCTGTGCGGCCCGTCCCCCGCACGGAGGACCGCCGATCGGGTGGCGCCCGGTGCGGGCCGGGTGCCACCCGCGCACGGACTCAGCCCGCGAGCTGGATGAGGTTCCCGCACGTGTCGTCGAGCACCGCGGTCGTGACCGGACCCATCTGCACGGGCTCCTGCACGAACCGCACGCCCGCGGCCACGAGCCGCTCGTACGTCGCCTGCACGTCCTCGACCGCGAACGCCGTCATCGGGATGCCGTCGCCGACGAGCGCCGCTCGGTAGGGCGCCACCGCGGGGTGCGCGCTCGGCTCGAGCACGAGCTCGGGGCCGTTCGGGTCGTCCGCGGAGACGAGCGTGATCCAGCGGTACTGGCCCATGGGGATGTCGTTCTTGACGATGAACCCGAGCACGTCGGTGTAGAAGTCGAGGCCCTTCTGCTGGTCGTCGACGTAGATGCTGCTGAACTGGATCCGGGGCATGGTCGGTCCTCTCGGTGGCGGTGCTCGGGTCGTGCGGGGTCAGGGGTTGCGGGGTCCGGGGTTCGGCGTGCCCTCGGGAGCCGGCTGCGGCCACCGCTCGCCGATCTGCGCGAGCGGGCGCGTGTCGAGGTGGTGGAACTTGTACCGGCCGTCGCGGCGCACCGTGACGAGGCCCGCCTGCTCGAGCACGTCGAGGTGCTGCGAGACGGCCTGCCGCGTCGAGCCGAGACCGTGCTTCATCGTGAGCCGGGCGCAGATCTCGAACAGCGACTGGCCGTCGCGGTCCACGAGCTCGTCGAGGATCGCGCGCCGCGTCGGGTCTGCGATCGCCCGGTACACCTCGTCGGCCATGCGTCCACCATAGGCAAGTGCAGACTTGCCTGACAACCCTGCCCGCACGCCGCGGCTCTGCGGTCTGCGGTCTGCGGCTCTGTGGTCTGCGGCGACGCCGCTCAGCCGCCCGGGGCCGGCTCGCGCACGTCCTCCTGGCCCGAGCCGGCCTCCCGGGCGTCCACCGGCAGCGCCCGGTGCGCCCGCCAGGCGTCGAGCGCCTCGGTGTGCGACCGCCCGGGGTGGGCGGCGTGCCACGCCCGCAGGAAGCGGTTCAGCTCGAACTGCGCGCCGATCTCCCGCGGTGCGCAGTCCCGCGTCGCGTGCCAGTGCGCGACGACGTCGCCGAGCGTCAGGCCGGCGCGCGAGCCCACGAGCTCGCGCAGGTGGCCGTCGAACCGGAAGCCCGGCCCGATCCGTCCGGCCAGGTAGGTCCGCAGCTCCTGGCTGCAGCGCTGACCCAGCGGGAGCTCGGTCGCGTCGGTCAGCGGGCGCACCAGCGGTGACGGGGCGGGGCGCCGCGCCGCACGCTCCGCCGACCGAGCGGGTGCCGGCCGCCCGTCGAGCGCCGCCGCGAGGCGTTCCGTGAGCTCCTGCTTGCTGCCCGACGTCCGGACGCCCAGGGTGCGCGCGAGCACGGCCAGCTCCTCCCGCAGCCAGTACCAGCGCAGCAGCTCCCCGCCGGAGAGGGCAGGTGTCAGGTCCGGGCGGGCGCTCATGGTCCGATCCTGGCGGCAGCCACCCACGCGCCGGCGCATCGCCTATGCCAACGCGCAGGCCGAGCAGCTGCTCGCGGCGCTGCTACCCGGCGCCGCTCGACGCCTGGTACGAGGTCCGGGTCAGCCCCGACGGGGAAGGGCTCGCGCTCTGCTTCCTCGACATCACCGCACGCCGCCGGGACGAGGAGGCCCATGACCTCGCCGCCCGCCGCCTCTCCGGGGTCGCGGAGGACGCGCTCGGCCTCGCCGAGGCCGACGGCCTGACCGAGCGACCTCGTGGTGGGGGTGGTCGTCACGGCGGTCCTCGCGACCGTCACAAAGGGGAGCGGCGACGGGCCCCGCACCCTGCGCTGGTCGAGCGCCGGGACGAGCACCTCGGCGACGGGCTCGCGCGGCTCCGGCGCAACGCGGCTGCGCTCGGGGGACAGCCGCTCGAGGAGCTGTGCAGCACGCTGCTCGCGCGCCAGTCGCACGGTCACGAGGACCACGTCGCGCTCATCGCCCTCCGCGCCCGCGACTGACGCGCCACCGGAGCGACCCGGTGGCCGCCGCGTCTCCTCAGCCGCGCTCCCGCCCGCGGCTTAGGGTGACGCGGTGTCCCACGAACGGTCCCACGAACCGCCCCACGAACCACCCCACGAACCGCCCCACGAGCCGGCCCCGGAGCCGTCCTCCCGGCCGGCCGAGCGCCCCCACCGCGGCCGGGTCGTCATGCAGGTCCGCTGGTCCGACGTCGACCTGTTCGGCCACGTCAACAACGCCGCCTACCTGCGCTACCTCGACGACGCGCGCTTCACCCTGTTCCCCGTGATGGGCGTCGACGAGCACGGCGCGCTCACCGCGTCGCTCCTCGTGGTCGTCAAGCACGAGATCGACTACCTCGCCCCGCTGACCTTCCGCCCCGCGCCGTTCGCGGTCGAGGTGTGGGTCCCGCGCATCGGCACGTCGTCCGTCGACTTCGCGTACGAGATCGTCGACGCGGCCGACCCCGGGACGGTCTACCTGCGGGCGCGCTCGCGCATGGTCCAGCTCGACCACGCGACCCACACGGCCCGCGCGTTCACCGCCGAGGAGCGCGCGCTCTTCGAGACCTACCGCGAGGACGGGCCGGCGCTGCACGGCTGGTGAGCCGGCGCGCCGCGACCTCGGCGTCGTCCCCCGACCCGGGGCAGCCTCCCCGAGACCCTCAGGGCTCGAGCCGGTACCCCATCCCCGGTTCCGTGAGCAGGTGGCGTGGGTGCGCCGGGTCCGGCTCGAGCTTGCGCCTCAGCTGGGCGACGTAGACGCGCAGGTAGTGGGTCTCGCGGTCGAGCTGCGGCCCGCGGAGCTCGTGCAGCAGCTCGCGGCGCCCGACGACCTTGCCGACGTTGCGTGCGAGCACCTCGAGCATGTGCCACTCGGTCGGCGTCAGGCGGACGGGCTCGCCGTCGGCGCGGCGCACGAGGCGCGCGGCGAGGTCGACGCGGAACGCCGCGGTGGTCACGACGGGCGGCTGGTCCTCCTGGGGGCGCCTGCGCACGGCCGCCCGCAGGCGCGCGAGGAGCTCGTCCATCCCGAACGGCTTGGTGACGTAGTCGTCGGCGCCGGCATCGAGCGCCTCCACCTTGTCGTCGCTCGTCCGGCGGGCCGAGAGGACGACGACCGGCACGCCGGACCAGGCCCGCAGGGCCCGGAGCACCTCCAGGCCGTCGAGGTCGGGCAGCCCGAGGTCGAGCACCACGAGGTCCGGGTGCCGGCTCGCCGCCGCTTCGAGCCCGGCCGCTCCCGTGTGGGCGACGGTCGCGTCGTAGTGGTGGGCGCGCAGCGTGACCGCGAGCGCGCGGGCGAGCGCGGGCTCGTCCTCGACGACCAGGACGCGCGTCACGGGGGACCCTCGGGCACGGGCACGGGCAGGGTGAGCACGAGCGTGAGCCCGCCGCCGGGGGTGTCCTCGGCCTCGAGCGTGCCGCCGTTGACCTGGACGAAGCCGCGCGCGACCGCGAGCCCGAGCCCGACGCCCTGGCCGCGCGGGGCGTCGCCGAGCCGTTGGAACGCGGCGAACATCTGCGCCTTGCGGTCGTCGGGGACGCCGGGCCCGTGGTCGACGACGCGGACCACGAGCCGGTCGCCGACCTTCTGCGCGGCGACCCGCACCGGCACCCCGTCGGGTGCGTACCGGACGGCGTTCTCGACGACGTTCGCGAGCGCGCGCTCGAGCAGCCCGGCGTCGGCCCGGACGAGGGGAAGGGTCTCGGGGACGTCGATCACCACGGAACCGGCGGGCAGCGAGTCCACGGCTCGCGGCACCACCTCGTCGAGGGCGACGGGCGCGAGCCGCGCGTCGACCGCGCCGGCGTCCAGGCGGCTCATGTCGAGCAGGTTGTCGATGAGGAGCTGCAGCCGGTCGGCGTGGGTGTCGATGTCGGCGAGGATCGCGGCCCGGTCGCCCGCCGAGATGTCGACGGCGCTCGACCGCAGCCCGCTCGCGCCGGCCTTGATGACCGAGAGCGGGGTCCGCAGGTCGTGCGAGACCGCCGCGAGCAGGGCGGTGCGCAGCACGCCGCGCTCCCGCTCGTCGCGGGTCGCGCGGGCCTCGGACCGCAGGCGCTCGCGCTCGAGGGCGGCCTGGACGTGCTGCCCGACGGCGCTCGCAAGGCGGAGCTCCGGACCGGCGAGCGTGCGCCCGTGCAGGTGCAGCGCGAGGTCCTCGGCGACCCGCACGGTGTGCACCCGCTCGTCGCGCTCGGCGCTCCCGGAGGCCGGGTCCGGCGCTCCGCTGACGTCACGCCGCCCTGTCCCGCCGTCGACGGCCCCGACCCGCGCAGCGTGCGGGGCCTCGACCCCCGTCCGGTCGAGCACGACCGCGCGCACCTGGAGCGTCTCGCGGAGCTGGTCGAGCATCGCGGGCACGACGTCGCCGCCGCGGAGCACCGTCCCGGCCACGGTCATCAACGCGTCGGCCTCAGCGCGGCTGCGGGCCGCCTCGGTGGTCCGGCGCGCGGCGAGGTCCACGGCGGCGGAGACCGCGACGGCGACGGTGACGAGCACCGCGATCGCGAGCACGTTCGCCGGCTCCGCGATCGTCCAGGTCCGCACGGGAGGCGTGAACAGGAAGTTCCCGAGCAGCCCGCTCACGACCGCGGCGACCAGGGCGGGGCGCAGCCCGCCGACGAGCGCGACGCCGACCGTGACGGCCAGGAAGAGCATGAGCGTCGTCGGCAGCGAGTCGAGGCCGGTGCCGGCGAGCAGGGCGAGCGAGAGGAGCGCGGGTCCGAGCAGCGCGAGCACCCAGCCGCTCGTGACGCGCCGCCGCGTGATCGCACCCCGGCGCGGGGACGTGCGCCGACCGCGCCCCGCGTGCTCGTGCGTGACGACCAGGACGTCGATGTCCCCGGACCCGCGGATCACCTCGGCGGCGATCCCCGGCGCGACCGCGGCGGCGAGCCGGGACCGGCGGGTCGCCCCGAGCAGGATCTGGTTGGCGTTGGCGCCACGGGCGAAGTCCAGGATCGCCTCGGCGACGTCGTCGGCGAGGACGGCGTGCCACGTGCCACCGAGGTCCTCGACGAGCGTGCGGTAGCGGTCGAGCGAGTCCGGCGGCACCCCGGTCAGGCCGTCGCCGCGCAGGACGTGCAGGGCGACCAGCTCACCGCCGCTGGGGCGCTGGGCGAGGCGGGCGGCGCGCCGGATCAGGGTCTCGCTCTCGGGCCCGCCGGTGACGGGGACGACGATGCGCTCCCGGGTCGGCCACGTGTCGACGATGCCGTGCTCGCGGCGGTACACGGTGAGCGCGTCCTCGACCCGGTCGGCCGTCCACAGCAGCGCGAGCTCGCGCAGCGCGGTGAGGTTGCCCAGCCGGAAGTAGTGCGCGAGGGACGCGTCGACCTTCTCGGCCGGGTAGACGTTGCCGTGCGCGAGCCTGCGACGCAGCGCCTCGGGGCTCATGTCGACGAGCTCGATCTGGTCCGCACGCCGTACGACCTCGTCCGGCACCGTCTCGAGCTGCCGGACCCCCGTGATGGTGCGGACGACGTCGTTGAGGCTCTCCAGGTGCTGGACGTTGACCGTCGTCACGACGTCGATCCCTGCCGCGAGCAGCTCCTCGACGTCCTGCCACCGCGCGGCGTTGCGGGACCCCGGGACGTTGGTGTGCGCGAGCTCGTCGACGAGCGCGAGGCCGGGAGCCCGCGCGAGGACGGCGTCGACGTCGAGGTCGGTGAACGTCGCCCCGCGGTGCTGCACGGTGCGGCGCGGCACGGTCTCGAGCCCGTCGAGCAGCGCCGCGGTGTGGGTGCGCCCGTGGGTCTCGACGAGAGCCACCACGACGTCGACGCCGCGGTCCCGGCGGCGGCGGCCCTCGTCGAGCATCGCGTACGTCTTGCCGACGCCGGGCGCCGCCCCGAGGTACACGCGCAGCCGGCCGCGCGGTCGCGGGACGGCGTCCGCCTGCCGTGCGGACGTGCGGGTCGTGGTCATGGTGCGCTCAGTCAAGCATCGCCAGCGCGGCGTTGACCTCGACGACGTCGACCCGCACCTCGCCGAGCACACCGAGCGTGCGGCCCTCCGTCGCGTCCTCGACCAGGTCGCGGACGAGCGCCGGGTCGAGGTCCCGGGCTGCGGCGACCCTGGCCACCTGGAGGTCGGCGTACGCCGGCGACACGTGCGGGTCGAGGCCCGACCCCGAGGCGGTCACCGCGTCGGCGGGCACGGCGTCCGGCGGGACGCCCTCGCGCGCGGCGACCTCGCGGCGCCGCTCGTGCACCGTGGCGAGCAGGTCCGGGTTCTCCGGGCCGAGGTTCGACGCGCCGGACGCCAGCGGGTCGTACCCGTCCCCGGCCGCGGACGGGCGGGGCTGGAACCACTCGTCGCCCTCGAAGGACTGGCCGAGGAGACGCGACCCGACGACGACCCCGTCGACCCGTAGGAGCGAGCCGTCGGCGCGGTCCGGGACGAGCCGGCCGACGGCGTGCACGGCGAGCGGGTAGGCGAGCCCGAGCACGACGGTGAGGACGAGCAGGACCCGCAGCCCGGCGGCGGACTGCCGGAGGAAGGACAGCATCAGGGGATCAGCTCCAGAGGGGGGCGGTGGTCAGAGGCCGGGCAGGAGGGACACGAGGAGATCGACGGCCTTGATGCCGAGGAAGGGGGTCACGAGGCCGCCGACCCCGTAGACCAGGAGGTTGCGGCGCAGCATCGCCGCGGCCCCCGCGGGCCGGTACCGCACACCGCGCAGCGCGACCGGGACCAGCGCGACGATGACGAGGGCGTTGAAGACGACGGCGGACAGCAGGGCGGACTCCGGCGAGGACAGCCGCATCACGTCGAGCGCGTCGAGCTGGGGGTACGTGCCCGCGAACATCGCGGGGATGATCGCGAAGTACTTGGCGACGTCGTTGGAGACCGAGAACGTCGTGAGCGCTCCTCGCGTGATCAGGAGCTGCTTGCCGATCGCCACGATCTCGATGAGCTTGGTGGGGTCGGAGTCGAGGTCGACCATGTTCCCGGCCTCCTTGGCCGCGGACGTCCCGGTGCTCATCGCGACCCCCACGTCGGCCTGCGCGAGGGCCGGTGCGTCGTTGGTCCCGTCGCCCGTCATCGCGACGAGACGGCCCTGGGCCTGCTCGCGTCTGATGAGCTCCAGCTTGTCCTCCGGTGTGGCCTCGGCCAGGACGTCGTCGACGCCCGCCTCCGCCGCGATCACCCGGGCGGTGACCGCGTTGTCGCCGGTGATCATGACCGTGCGGATCCCCATGCGGCGCAGCTCGTCGAAGCGCTCGCGCAGGCCTGGCTTCACGACGTCCTTGAGGTGCACGACGCCGAGCGCCCGCGCGGGTGCGTCCCCCTGCCGTTCCGCGACGACGAGCGGGGTGCCTCCCGCCGCGCTGATCGCGTCGACCAGCGCCGCGACGTCCGTCGAGGGGGCGCCGCCGTTCTCGCGCACCCAGGCGCTCACCGCCCCCGCTGCGCCCTTGCGGATCTGCCAGGTCCCGGTGCGCTCCGTGAGGTCGACCCCGCTCATCCGTGTCTGGGCGGTGAACGGCACGAACGTCGCGTTCGGCAGCTGCGTGCGGAACCGGGCCCGTCTGTCGTAGCGCTCCTTGGCCAGCACGACGATCGACCGACCCTCGGGCGTCTCGTCCGCGAGGCTCGAGAGCTGCGCGGCCTCGGCGACCTGGTCGTCGGTCACCCGGGGCGCGGGCAGGATCTCGACGGCCTGGCGGTTGCCGAGCGTGATGGTCCCGGTCTTGTCCAGCAGCAGCACGTCGACGTCCCCGGCGGCCTCGACCGCGCGCCCGGACAGCGCCATGACGTTGCGCTGGACGAGCCGGTCCATCCCGGCGATGCCGATCGCGGAGAGCAGCGCGCCGATCGTCGTGGGGATCAGGCACACGAGCAGCGCGACGAGGACGACGAGAGGCTGGCCCTGGCCGGAGTAGACGGCGAACGGCTGGAGCGTGACGACCGCGAGCAGGAAGACCAGGGTCAGCGCCGCGAGGAGCAGGTTGAGGGCGACCTCGTTGGGCGTCTTCTGTCGGGCCGAGCCCTCGACCAGCGCGATCATGCGGTCGAGGAACGTCTCGCCCGCCCGCGCGGTGATGCGCACGACGACCCGGTCGGACAGCACGCGCGTGCCGCCCGTGACGGCGCAGCGGTCGCCGCCCGACTCCCGGATCACCGGCGCGGACTCCCCGGTCACGGCGGACTCGTCGACGCTGGCGATCCCCTCGACCACGTCACCGTCGCCCGGGATGGTCTCACCGGCCTCGACGACGACCCGGTCCCCCACGGAGAGTGCCGTGGCGGCGACCGGCTCCTCGGTCCCGTCGTCGCGCAGGCGCCGGGCGAGGGCGTCGGTGCGGGCGCGGCGCAGGGAGTCGGCCTGGGCCTTGCCGCGTCCCTCGGCGACGGACTCGGCGAGGTTCGCGAACACGACCGTCGCCCACAGCCACGCGGCGACCGACCACGCGAACACGCTCGGGTGCAGCGCGGCGAGCACGGTCGCGGCGACCGAGCCGACCCAGACGACGAACATCACGGGGTAGCGGAGCTGGTGGCGCGGGTCGAGCTTGCGCAGCGCGTCGGGCAGGAAGCGCGCGAGGAGCCGCGGGGAGAAGGCTCCGGCGGCGACGCGCGAGCGTGGGGCCGCCTCCGGGGCGGACGGGCGGGGCGGGTTCAGGACGGTCACAGCAGGGCCTCCGCGACAGGAGCGAGAGCGAGAGCGGGGAAGAACGTCAGGCCGGCGACGACCACGACGACGAACGTGAGCAGGCCGACGAACACGGGCCCGTGCGTGGGGAGGGTCCCGGGGGTGGCCGCGACCCGGTGCTGGCGCGCCAGGCTGCCGGCGAGCGCCAGCACGAGCACGACGGGGACGAACCGGCCGAGCAGCATCCCGATCCCGAGCGCGGTGTTCTGGTAGACGGTCCCGGCGCCGAACCCGGCGAACGCCGAGCCGTTGTTGTTCGTCGCGGACGCGTAGGCGTAGAGGATCTCGGAGAGCCCGTGCGCACCCGGGTCCTGCACCGAGGCCTCGACCAGCGCCGGGGTAGCGGCGGTCGTGGCGGCCCCCAGGAGCAGGAGTGCGGGCATCGTCAGGACGTAGAGCGCGACGAGCGTGACCTGGGTCCGGCCGATCTTCTTGCCGAGCAGCTCCGGGGTGCGCCCGACCATGAGGCCGGCGAGGAAGACCGCGAGCACCGAGAGCACGAGGAGCCCGTACAGCCCCGCCCCGACGCCGCCCGGCGCGACCTCTCCCAGCATCATGTTCAGCAGGGTCACCCCGCCGCCCAGTGCGGTGAAGGAGTCGTGGGAGCCGACGACGGCACCGGTCGACGTCCCGGTCGTGGAGGCCGCGAACAGCGCGGACGCCGCCGGCCCAAAGCGCAGCTCCTTGCCCTCGAGCGCCGCGCCGGCGGCCTGGGGGACCGACCCGAGCGCGCGCGTCTCCGCCCAGGTGGTCACGGCCACTGCGGTCAGCCAGATCGTCGCCATGACCGCGAGGACCGCGCGGCCCTGACGGACGTCCCCGACCATCCGGCCGTACGTGCGCGGCAGGCTGAAGGGGATCACGAGCAGGAGGAGGACCTGCACGAGGTTGGTCCACGGGGTGGGGTTCTCGAAGGGGTGGGCGCTGTTGGCGTTGAAGAACCCGCCGCCGTTGGTGCCGAGCAGCTTGATCGCCTCCTGAGACGCGACCGGCCCGCCGACGATCGTCTGGCTCCCGCCGTCGAGTGTGGTCACGGTCACCGGTCCGGCGAGGTTCTGCACCACGCCACCGAGGACGAGGACGACGGCCGCGACGAACGCGAGCGGGAGGACGACCCGCACGGTGCCGCGGACGAGGTCGACCCAGAAGCTGCCGATCCGGTCCGTGTCGTGGCGGGCGAGGCCGCGGACGAGCGCGACCGCGACCGCGAGGCCGACGGCTGCGGACAGGAAGTTCTGCACGGCGAGCCCGGCCGCCTGGGCGAGGTGCCCCATCGCGGACTCGCCGGCGTACCCCTGCCAGTTCGTGTTGGTGACGAAGGAGACCGCGGTGTTCCAGGCGCTGTCCGCCGCGAGGCCCGCGTGCCCCAGCGAGAGCGGGAGCCGGCCCTGCAGCCGCAGCAGCGCGTACAACGCGAGCACGCTCACGAAGGAGAACGCGAGCAGCGAGCGCGCGTAGACGGGCCAGACCTGGTCCACCTCGGGGTCCACCCCGCCGGCCCGGTAGAGCGCACGCTCGACGCGCAGGTGCCGCGGGTCCGAGAACACGCGCGCGATGTGCTCGCCGAGCGGCACGTGGACCGCGGCGAGCACCAGGACCACGAGGCCTGTCTGCGCGAGGACGACAACCGAGGGCGACATCAGAAGCGCTCCGGCTTCAGCAGCGCCCACAGGAGGTAACCGGCGAGGGCGAGGGCCACGACGAGCGCGACCGCGGACTCGGCGCTCACAGCCGGGTCACCGCCTTCACCAGCGCGCCGAGGGCGACGAAGCCCCCGCAGGTCAGTGCCACGAAGGCCAGGTCGGCCACAGGGACTCCCAGGAGATCCACGCCGCAGGGGCGTGACGACCGATCTGGCCGCCGTGACCATTCACGGGGACGTGGGGGAGCCGCCCGGGCGATCCAGACGCTTCCCTGACGGAGCTGCCGGGTTCTCGGACGGGACCCGGACGCCGAGCTGTGCCGACGGCCCGGCCGGCACGGGAGCGCCCACGCCCGGTGCGGCGCGTCGGCGCGCCGTCCGGCCCCGCGCGACGTTCCGGCCCCGCACACGACACCGGAACGTCACGAACCCGATACGTGGAGGGTGTTCCCCCGCGGTCCTGCGGGGCGCATGCTGGGGCCCTCACTGGCCGACACGAGGGTGTGCCCGATGACCTACTCCCCGCCCGCCCCGGTCGTCTCCGGCGTCCCGTACGCGGTGCTCGACGTCGACGGGCGCAGCCCCCGGACCGTCGACGACTTCGTCGGCAGAGTCACGCTCACCGTCGAGGGGAGCACGGGCCGTCACGTCGTGCGCGGGGACGCGTCGGTGCGCGACGGCGCCGTCCGGCTGCACGAGAAGAGCGACGACGGCGGCGGCGGCAAGGACGTCCGCACCTGGCGGGTCACGCCGACCGACGCGGGCGGGTTCTGCGCCGAGACCGCCTGAGCACGGACGGCCCGGGCCGGAACAGCTCGGGCTGGGGCCGTCGGAGTCGTGACCGCCCGACCGGGCGGCTGCTCAGCCGCGCGCGAGCAGCGAGCTGAGCAGCTCCACCACCGGCACGAGGCCGTCGACCCGCACGAGCCGTGGGTGGGCGGAGACCCGCTGCGGCAGGCCGACCGACGCGTCCACCGCGAAGACGAGCGTCCCGGCGGCGAGCGCCGCCGCGACCCCGCTCGCGGAGTCCTCGACGACGAGGCAGCGCGCCGGGTCGATGCCGAGCGCGCCGGCCGCCGCGAGGTACGCCTCGGGGTGCGGCGCGAGCCGGTGCACGTCGTCCCCCGAGACCAGGGCGCGCAGCGTGCCCGCCGGCGTGGCGCGCCCGACGAGCTCGGCGAGCCCCCGGCTGCTTGTCGAGACCAGCGCGCTCGGCACCTCGGCCCAGCGCAGCAGCGTGAGCAGGTCCAGCGCACCCGCGCGCCACGGCAGCTCGAGCGCGAGCCCGAGCCCGACCTCCTCGTGCAGCAGCTCGGCGATGCGCTCGGCGGCGAGCGGCACCCCGCGCTGGTGCAGCAGCGCCGCGACCGCCGGCGCCGGGAGCCCCGCGATGCCGGCGGCGTCGAGCGCGCTCCAGGAGCAGCCGTGCAGGCGCGCGTGGTCGGCGGCGGCGGTCGACCAGAGCGGCCCGGAGTCCACGAGCGTCCCGTCGAGGTCGAGCAGGACGGCCGCGGGCAGGCTCACGGTCACCCCCGGTGCCGGGGGACGGACGCCGAGGCGGCGGGCGGGACGGGTGGCCGGGCGGCAGGCGGGACGGGTGGCCGGGCGGCGGGTGGGACGGGTGGCCGGGCGGCGGGCGGGACGGGTGGCCGGGCGGCGGGTGGGACGGGTGGCCGGGGCGGGACGACGGACCGGTCGGCGCCCGGCCACCGTGCGCGCCGCCAGACCTCCTGGGCGCGGTCGGGCCCGACGGCCGGCGTCGTGCGCGGCGGGCGGGCCGCGGACGGCGGCGGTGCGGGGTGGGGCATCACTGTGCTCCCTCGTGCCGGCGGCTCCCGGAGGGGGTAGGCCTTCGCCGTCCAGCGTCCTCGCGCGCGCCGAGCCGCCACAAGGTTCCGCGGGCGGAGTTCACGCGGGTTTCACGTGGCGGGTCCTGCGCTCACACGCCCGCAACACCGGCGACGCGCCGACGGCTCAGGACACGACGGGTGCGCACCGGCCGCGGGGGCGCCGCTCCGGGTGCCCGACCCCGCGCCGCATGTTCTGCTGGAGCGGTGCTCAGCCAAGCCGACCCGTCCCAGCTCACGGGCCTCGCCGGGTGGGCCGTGTCCACCGTGGAGCTGCTCGGACCCGTCGGGGTCGGCGTCCTCGCCGTCCTCGAGACCGTGTTCCCGCCCATCCCGAGCGAGGTCGTCCTGCCCGTCGCGGGCCTGCTCGCGGGCCAGGGCCGGATGTCGCTCGCGCTCGCGGTCGTCGGCGCGACGGCGGGCTCCGTGGTGGGCGCGCTCGTCCTGTACTGGGCGGGCAGGCGGCTCGGCTCCGAGCGGCTCCAGCGCGTCGCCGACCGGCTGCCGCTCGTCGAGCCCCGCGACGTCCAGCGCGCCGAGGTCTGGTTCGACCGGCACGGCGGCTCGGCGGTGCTGATCGGGCGCTGCGTGCCCGTGGTGCGCAGCCTGGTCTCGATCCCCGCGGGCGTCGAACGCATGCCGCTCGGGCGCTTCCTCGCGTACACGACCCTCGGCAGCGCGGTCTACAACGGGGTGCTCGTGACGCTCGGCTACGCGCTCGGCAGCCGCTGGACGCGCATCGGCGAGTACAGCGACTACATCAACTACGCGATCTACGCGGCGTTCGCTGTCGCGATCGGCGTGTTCGTCCGCAAGCGCCTGCGCCGCCGCTCGCACGAGGACGCCGCCGCGAGCTGAGGCGAGGTCTGCCGCCGCTCGTGCCATGGCACGCGGCACGCCGCGCCCGCCGCCGCCCGTGCGAGCCTGTCGGGGCGACGGGCCGCGCGGGCCGGGGTCGCCGCACGCGGCGGCCGCACGGGGTCAGCCCGGCCGCGACGCGAGCCGGGCCTCGATCCAGCGCAGCGTGTGCAGTCCCTGCTCGCGCTGCATGCGCCGCAGCCCGGGGATCTCCGGGACGCCCGGCAGGTGGCCCTCGCGCCAGGCCCGCCCGGCGAGCCCGGCGAGCGCGACGTCGACGGCGTCGTCCGGGGCGTCGGCCCAGCACGACCGGCGCAGCAGCAGCCCGGGGTCGTGGCCGCACGCCGCGACGTCGGCGCCGAGCCGCACGAGGTCGAGCCACCCCGGCGCGGTCCACAGGTGCGTCCAGTCCACGACGCGCAGCCGCCCGCCCGGCTCCCGCAGGACGTTGTCCCGGCGCAGGTCCCCGTGGTGCAGCGCCGTCCCGGGGACCAGCGCGTCGAGCCACCGGGCCTCGAGCTCGGCGAGCAGCGGGAGGGGGACGTCGACGGGCAGCGGGCGCCCCTGGACGTGCGCGACGGCGGACGTCGGCTGCGGGCGGACGTGCGCAGCCGCGGCCGACCGGGGAGCGAGGGCCGCCCAGGTGCCCAGCAGCGGCGCGAACGACGTCGCGTACGGCGTGGTCGGTGCGGGCAGGGGCGGGCACGGGTCGAGCCGCTCGCGCAGGCGGTCGACGACGGCGAGCAGCGGCGCGAGGTCGGCCTCGTCCCAGGTGGTCAGGGCCGTGCCCTCGACCACCTCGTACGCCGCGACGCGCCACGCACCGACGACCGCCGACCCCACCAGCCGGGGACCGAGGTCGCCGGCCACGTCGGCCAGGAGCACCCCGGTCTCGATGGCTTCCCCGAGCCCGCCGCCCACGGCCGCGGCCTTGACGAAGAGCCGGTCACCGCCGGAGCCGACGACCGTGGACGCGACCGACGGCGTGAAGCCGGCGCTCGCGGGCCGCTCACGGGTGACGGGAGAGCCGAGCAGCGCGTCGACGGCGTCGCGCACCTCGGCCGGGGTGTCGGCGAGGCGCGGGCGCAGCGTCGTGCGGGTCACGAGGTCACCAGGTCAGGGGCCAACGGGGCGAAGGCCCGGCGGTCGCGGCGCGACGCCGTGACGCCGTCGGGTCCGCGGTCGTCGCACCCGTCGGCGTCGACCGACCGTCCCGCTCAGTCCCCGCCGCCACCGCCGCCCCCGCCGCCGCCCCCGCCGCCGCCACCGTCGCCGCCCCAGCCGCCGCCGTCGTGGTGGTGCCCGCCGTCCCCGCCGGACGCCCCGCCGTCGCCGCCCCACGCGCCGCCGCCGTCGCGGCTGCGCGAGCGCGCCGGGCTCGGGCGGGGCGGGCGGCGCGCGGACCGGACCGCGAGCGCGAGCCCGCCGAGCACGAGCGCGACGAGCAGGAGGCCGAGCAGGGTGCCGATCAGATCCATGGGTGCTCCGTCCTGAGAGGTGGTCCGCATGCTAGGGCTCCGGCGGACGAGCCGTCCGCCGGACCGGTGGGTACGCTCGCGCAGGTGGAGACGCGGATCGCCGCCTACGGGGTCGTGGTCGACGACGGGCGGGTGCTGCTCGCCCACTGGGTGCTGGACGGCCACTCGGGCTGGACGCTCCCCCGGGGGCGGCATCGACCCGGGCGAGGACCCGGCCGACGCCGCGGTGCGCGAGATCCTCGAGGAGACCGGCTACACCGCCGAGCTCGAGGGGCTGCTCGGGATCGACTCGGTCGTCGTCCCGGCGGCGGAGCGGATCGTGCAGCCCGCCGTCGACGCGCACGCCATCCGCGTCGTCTACCGCGCGCGGGTCACGGGCGGGGAGCTGCGGGCCGAGGTGGGCGGGACGACGGACGCCGCCCGCTGGTTCCGGCTCGCCGAGGTGCCCGCGCTGGACCGGGTCCGGCTCGTGGACCGCGGGCTCGCGATGGCCGGGCTGCTCGACGGCGCGGCGGTCGGCAGCACGCGCGCCGTCCCGTACCGCGGCCGCTGACCGCGAGCCTCCACGCGCGACCCGTCCGACCCGTGGCTCCGCGGCCCCGCCACCCGTGCGCGCGCTGCGCTCCTGGGCGCGCGGGTGGCCGCGTCACGCCTGCGGCGAACACGGGCAGTAGGCGGGGGGTCACCCCGTTACAGTCGAACAACGCCGACCTGTCCCGGGCGCTCAGCCGGGACGAGCGCTGCTCGTGAGGAGTGTGCACATGTTCGAGAGATTCACGGACCGAGCCCGCCGCGTGGTCGTCCTCGCCCAGGAAGAGGCGCGGATGCTCAACCACAACTACATCGGGACCGAGCACATCCTCCTGGGGCTGATCCACGAGGGTGAGGGCGTCGCCGCCAAGGCGCTGGAGTCGCTCGGCATCTCGCTGGACGCCGTCCGCGCCCAGGTGCAGGAGATCATCGGGGAGGGCCAGCAGGCCCCGTCCGGTCACATCCCCTTCACCCCGCGCGCCAAGAAGGTGCTCGAGCTGTCCCTGCGCGAGGCGCTGCAGCTCGGCCACAACTACATCGGGACCGAGCACATCCTGCTCGGCCTGATCCGCGAGGGCGAGGGCGTCGCCGCCCAGGTCCTCAACAAGCTCGGCGCCGACCTCAACCGCGTGCGCCAGCAGGTCATCCAGCTCCTGTCCGGCTACCAGGGCAAGGAGCCCGTCGCCTCGGGCGGCCCCGCCGAGGGTCAGCCGTCCGGCTCCGCCGTCCTCGACCAGTTCGGGCGCAACCTCACGCAGGCCGCGCGCGACGGCAAGCTCGACCCGGTCATCGGGCGCGAGAAGGAGATCGAGCGGGTCATGCAGGTGCTGTCCCGCCGCACCAAGAACAACCCGGTGCTGATCGGCGAGCCCGGCGTCGGCAAGACGGCGATCGTCGAGGGCCTCGCCCAGGACATCGTGCGCGGCGACGTCCCTGAGACGCTCAAGGACAAGCAGCTCTACACGCTCGACCTGGGTGCGCTCGTGGCCGGCAGCCGGTACCGCGGTGACTTCGAGGAGCGCCTGAAGAAGGTCCTCAAGGAGATCCGCACGCGCGGCGACATCATCCTGTTCATCGACGAGATCCACACCCTCGTGGGTGCGGGTGCCGCCGAGGGCGCGATCGACGCCGCGAGCATCCTCAAGCCGATGCTGGCGCGTGGCGAGCTCCAGACGATCGGTGCGACGACGCTCGAGGAGTACCGCAAGTACGTCGAGAAGGACGCCGCGCTCGAGCGCCGGTTCCAGCCGATCCAGGTCGCGGAGCCGAACCTCAAGCACGCCATCGAGATCCTCAAGGGCCTGCGCGACCGGTACGAGGCGCACCACCGCGTCTCGATCACGGACGGTGCGCTCGTCGCCGCGGCCACGCTCGCGGACCGCTACGTCAACGACCGGTTCCTGCCCGACAAGGCGATCGACCTGGTCGACGAGGCTGGCGCCCGCCTGCGCATCCGTCGCATGACGGCTCCGCCGGAGCTGCGCGAGCTCGACGAGCAGATCGCCGAGACGCGCCGCGACAAGGAGTCCGCGATCGACGAGCAGGACTTCGAGAAGGCCGCTCGCCTGCGTGACGCCGAGAAGCAGCTCGGCCTCAAGCGGATCGAGAAGGAGAAGGCCTGGAAGTCCGGCGACCTCGACGCGGTCGCGGAGGTCGACGAGGAGCTGATCGCCGAGGTCCTCGCGCTCGCCACGGGCATCCCGGTGTTCAAGCTCACCGAGGAGGAGTCGAGCCGGCTGCTCCACATGGAGGACGAGCTGCACAAGCGCGTCGTCGGCCAGGAGGCCGCGATCAAGGCGCTCTCGCAGGCGATCCGGCGCACGCGTGCGGGCCTCAAGGACCCGAAGCGTCCCGGTGGGTCGTTCATCTTCGCGGGGCCCACGGGCGTCGGGAAGACCGAGCTCGCCAAGGCGCTCGCCGAGTTCCTCTTCGGGGACGAGGACGCGCTGATCCAGCTCGACATGTCGGAGTTCTCGGAGAAGCACACCGTCTCCCGGCTGTTCGGCTCGCCCCCCGGCTACGTCGGGTACGACGAGGGCGGTCAGCTCACGGAGAAGGTGCGCCGCAAGCCGTTCTCGGTCGTCCTGTTCGACGAGGTCGAGAAGGCGCACGCGGACATCTTCAACTCGCTGCTGCAGATCCTCGAGGACGGTCGCCTGACCGACTCGCAGGGCCGGGTGGTCGACTTCAAGAACACCGTCATCATCATGACCACGAACCTCGGCACCCGGGACATCGCCAAGGGCCTGCAGACCGGCTTCCAGGCCGGCGGGGACCTGTCGACGTCGTACGAGCGCATGAAGGGCAAGGTCAACGACGAGCTGAAGCAGCACTTCCGGCCTGAGTTCCTCAACCGCGTCGACGACGTGGTCGTCTTCCCGCAGCTCTCGCAGCCGGAGATCTTCGCGATCGTCGACCTGATGATCGCCAAGCTCGACGTCCGCCTGCGCGACAAGGACATGAGCCTCGAGCTCACGGACGCGGCGAAGAAGCTCCTCTCGGAGAAGGGCTACGACCCGGTCCTCGGGGCGCGGCCGCTGCGCCGGGCGATCCAGCGGGAGATCGAGGACGTCCTGTCGGAGAAGATCCTGTTCGGCGAGATCAAGCCCGGCCAGACGATCGTCATCGACGCGGAGGGCGAGGGCATCCTCGGGGAGTTCCACTTCATCCCGAAGCCGCGCACGTCGCTCACGAAGGACCCGGTGCCGGTCGGCGCCCCGGTAGGGACCCCCAACTCGGGGATCGACCTGCCGGCCGCGCCGCCCTCGGCCGGACCCGGTGAGCTCGGCGCGGGCCCGCAGACGCAGCTCGGCTGAGCAGGTGGGCTGAGCAGCACAGCACCACCGACCCGACCCGACCCGGGACCGCATCGCGGTCCCGGGTCGCGTCGCGTCCGGCGGCGTCCCCTCCGGTGGCACGGCGTCCGTCCGGGGCACCGCCCCGCGGGGTGTCGACTGGCGCGCGTGCCGAGGCCGGCACGGTGGTCCTCTACCGTGAGTCGGTGCCGGCCGAGCGTCGGCCCGACGGCGGACCGGGCGGACGGTCCAGGGCACAGGAGGCGGAGCGCGATGACGGACGCAGCACGTGAGGCCGGCTCGCCCGTCGAGGCGGTCGACCGTGCGCTGCTCGCGCTCCAGGCGCTCGCCCGGGCGGGGGCCCGCGGGCTGACCCTCGCCGAGCTCGCGTCGTCGCTCGACCTCAACAAGACCACCGTGCACCGCGCCCTCGCGGCGCTGCGGTTCCGCGGGTTCGTCACGCAGGACCCCGTCAGCGGCGCGTACGTGCTGGGACCGGCGGCGACGCAGCTCGGCGACGACTTCCTCAGCGACGAGAACCTGCCCGCGCTGCTGCGCCCCGCACTGGTCGCGCTGTGCGCGGCGGCCGACGAGCTCGTGCACCTCGGCGTGCTGAGCGGGTCGGAGGTCGTCTACCTCGACAAGGTCGAGCCCGAGCGCCCGCTGCGGGTGTGGTCGGCGGTCGGGCGGCGCAGCCCGGCGATCACGACCGCGCTCGGCCGCGCGCTGCTGTCCCACCGCGGGGCCGACGGTGCGGTGCTCGCCGGGTACCTGCGCGCCGCGGGGGACCGTGCCCACCTCGACCCGGACGGGGCCGCCGCGCTGCTCGCGCGCGCGCGCGAACGCGGGTTCGCGACCGAGGAGCAGGAGAACGAGGCCGGCATCAGCTGCGTCGCGGTCCCGCTGCTGCGCTCGGGCACCGCCATCGCCGCGGTGAGCATCACGGCACCCGCGGAGCGCATGACGCCGGAGCGGGTCGGGTGGCTGCACGAGCAGATCCGCGCGACGCTGCCGCCGTTGCTGCCCGCGGGCGTCGCGCTGCCGGCGCCCGCGCGCGTCGACGACGAGCGGTAGCGAGGCGCCGACGCGGGCCGCCGCCGCCCGCCGAGCCCGACGTCGCGAGCCGGAGGTCGACGAGCGGAGGAGCCGGTCTCCGTCGCGCGGCTGAGGTGCGTCGTCCCCGCGCTGCGCGACGATGGCGCCATGACCGCAGCAGCCCTCCCCGCCGCCGCTCCGCCGCGGCCGACGACGTCCCGGCGGGAGCAGCTGCCTGCCTGGGCGCTCGCGCTCCTCGTCACGGGGGTCCTCGTCTCGACGCCGCTCGACCTCACCTACGGGTTCGTCGGGCTCGAGGGCCGGCCGTCGGCGCCCCCCGCGTTCGCGGGCACGTACGCGGTCGTCAGCACGGTCGTCGTCGTGGCTGGCGTGCTGCTCGGGCGCCGGTACCCGGTCGGCGCGACCGCGCTGACCCTCGTGCCGTTCGTGGCGCTGCCGTGGCTCGGCGGGTGGGCGTGGGGGTGGTGGCTCGGGACGCTGGCCGTGGCGGCCCTCGCGGCGCTCGACGGCCTGCGTCGCGCGGTCGTCCCCACGCTCGCGGCAGGCCTCGTGATGGTCGCGTACTGCGGCACCGAGACCCCCGCCTTCCTGCCGATCGGTCCCGTGACGTCCGGGACGAGCACCGCCTACGAGACGCCGGTGCTCGTGATGTACCTCGTCGCGGTCGCCGGGGTCGTCGGGGTGTCGGCCGCGATCGGGTCGGCCGGCCGGTCGCGACGGCGTGAGGAGGACGCGCGCGCCGCCCAGCGCCAGGCGCTCGAGACCGAGTCGCTCGCGGGGGAGCGGGCGCGGCTCGCACGCGACCTGCACGACGTCGTCGCGCACCACGTCTCGCTCGTCGCGGTGCGCGCGGAGTCGGCGCCGTTCGTGCACCCCGGGCTCGACGACGAGGCGCGCGAGCTCCTCGCCGCGATCGCGGTCGACGCCCGCGAGGCGCTGACGGAGCTGCGGCAGGTGCTCGTGGTGCTGCAGCGCACCGGCGCCGAGGGCGAGCGTGCCCCGCAGCCGACCGCGTGCGACGTCGACGAGCTCGTGGCGAGCGCGGCCGCGGCGGGTCAGCCGGTGACGGTCGAGGGCCGGTGGCACGACGTCGCGGCGGGGCCCGGGTACGTCCTGTACCGCGCGGTCCAGGAGGGGCTGACGAACGCGCGCCGGCACGCGCCGGGGACGACGACGACGCTCGTGCGGTCGCAGCACGCGGGGACCGCACGCTTCCGGCTCACGAACCCGGCGGACGCCGCGGGTCCCACGGGGCGCGGGCTGATCGGCATGCGCGAGCGCGTCGAGGCCCTGGGCGGGACGGTGTCCGCCGGTGTCGTGGCCGGCGAGTTCGTGCTGGACGTCGCCGTGCCCGCGGGTGCACCGGCCACGAGCGGCGACGGGCCCGAGGTCACGTCCGGCGAGCCGGGCGCGCACGAGGCCGTGCCCGCCGGCCCCGCGGGGTCGTCCGCGGGCCGCGCCACCACGCCCGACGCGGCCGAGGCGGAGGGGGCCGCGTGACGCGCGTCGTCGTCGCCGACGACCAGCCCGTCGTCCTGCAGGGGTTCGCGGCCATCCTCGGCGCCGCCCCCGACCTCGAGGTGGTCGGTGCCGCGCCCGACGGCCGGGTCCTGCTCGACCTCGTCGCCCGGCACGCCCCCGACGTCGCGGTGGTCGACATCCGCATGCCGGTGCTCGACGGGATCGCGGCGACCGCCCGGATCAGCGCCGAGCACCCCGCGACGCGCGTGCTCGTCCTGACGACGTTCGACCTCGACGAGTACGTGTACGACGCGCTGCGGGCGGGCGCGAGCGGGTTCCTGCTCAAGGACGTCACGGCCGAGCGGCTCGTCGAGGCGGTGCGCATGGTCGCCGACGGCTCGATGCTGCTCGGTCCGTCGGTCACGCGCCGGCTCGTGCACGACGTCACGGCGCGGACCCCCGAGCCGGTGCCGGTGCCGGGCCTCGACGACCTGACGCCGCGCGAGCTCGAGACCCTGCGCGCGGTGGCCCGCGGGCTGTCGAACGCAGAGATCGCCGCCGAGCTCTGGATCACCGAGGCGACGGTCAAGTCGCACGTCTCGGAGGCCCTGCGCAAGCTCCGCTGCCGGGACCGGGTCCAGCTCGTGATCGCCGCGTACGAGTCGGGGCTCGTCGGCGCCTGAACCTCCCGCGCCCTGGCGGCCCGGGCCCGACCCCGGTCGAGCCCGGGCGGGCAGGCGCTCCGTAGTGGCGTCGCGGGGCCGTCAGGGAGGGGTCGGGCCGGGTCGGCGGTCACACCGCGGCGCGGGCCTCCGCGATCTGCTGCAGGGTCGCGGCCACGACGGCGACCCGGGTGGCGACGTCGGCGTCGACGGGCCGGACGGCGGCCTTGAGCCCGACCCGCGGGACGTCGCCGGCGGCCTTGAGCGTCGCCGCGATCTCGTCGGGCCCGAGCAGCGACACCGAGGACGCCTCGAGCGCCGGCGCGTCGCCCCGGGAGGGGATGTGGGTGTCGGCCCAGGGGGCGCCCCAGGCCGACTCGACGTCCGTCGCGCCGGACAGGGCGAGCACGCGCAGCAGGCCCGCGTCGGCGACGGCCTGCGTGTGCTCGACGGCGAGCGCGGGGTCGCGGCCCTCGATCGCGGAGCGGCCCCAGTTGACGGCCATGCCGAGGACGTCGGGCGCGAGCCCGTAGGACCGGACGGTCGCGAGCTCGTCGTCGAGCGTGAAGAACCCCTTGGCGGCGCTCTGCCCGGGCACGTGCGCGTCGCAGTGCTCCACGAGCAGCTCGGCGCCGGCGAGGTCCCAGGTGAGGACCTCGTCGAGCGAGCGGCTGAACGCCTCGCGGGACCCGTGCACGGGGCCGGGCGCGGTGTGGATCTCGATCGCGCCGACCCGGCGGCGGCCGTCGGCCTGCGCGAGCGTCGTCGCGAGGTCGCGCGCGCGGGCGACGTCCGCGAGCGCCCGCCGGCGCTGGGTCTCGTCCGCGGAGGCCAGGCCGTAGGCCGGCTCGGTGCCGAGCCGCACCATCATCGTCGGCACGAGCGACAGGACCAGGTCCCAGGTCGGCAGCACGTGCCGGGCGATCCAGGACGGGTCGAGAGTCCGCGTCCCCTCCGGTGCGACGGCGAGCTCGAGCCCGCCGAGGCCGAGGTCGGCGAGCGCGTCGAAGAACGCGTCCTCCTGCGCGGGGTCGGCCGGCGCCGCGATGTAGCCGGACAGGAACAGGTTCTCGAACGTGGTCATGCGTCCTCCGTCGGTGTGCCGGCTCCGGTGCCGGGCGTGGTGCGAGGCGTCGTGGGGGCGTGCGCCGGCCCGGGAGCGCGGCCCGTGGCCCGCTGCCCTGGACGGTTGACCGGACCGGATCGTCCGGCTACGGTTCCGCACTGTGGAACTGAGTTCCACGGAAGTCTGACACCGAGGTCGAGACCAGCGCAACACCGCTGCCGCAGCACCGACGCCGCGCCGGCACCCCCCAGGCGTTCCTTACGGAGCGCACGAGAGCCCACCGAGCGTGGGCCGACAAGGAGCTCACGATGAGGCGAAACACCGTCGTTTCCGTCACCACCGCGATCGGCGCCGTGCTCGCTCTGGCCGCCTGCAGCACCGAGGGCGGGTCCGCGGCAGCGGGTCCGAGCGAGGACGCGGGCTCGGCCGGCGGAGCCACGACGACCTTCAAGCTCGCGTTCAACCAACAGCCCAACCACCCGCAGTTCCGGGCCCTCGACGCGATGGGCGACCGCATCAAGGAGCGCACCGACGGCGCGTACGACATCGAGGTCTTCCCCAACGAGACCCTCGGCGCGCAGAAGGAGACCATCGAGCTCGTCCAGTCGGGCGCGATCGAGTTCACCATCGTCGCGAGCCCGCTGCTCGAGAACTACAACCCGGACTTCGTGGTCTTCAACCTGCCGTTCACGTTCGACTCGCAGGAGCACCAGCGCACCACGACGAACGACCCGGAGATCGTCGACGAGCTCTACTCCTCGCTCGACGGCGAGGGGCTGCACGTCCTCGCCTCGTTCCACGGCGGCGTGCGCTCGATGTACAACGCGACGGGCCCGATCGAGACGCCCGCCGACCTCGAGGGCATGAAGGTCCGCGTCATCGAGTCCGACACGAACATCGAGATGATGCGGCTCATGGGCGGCACCGGCACCCCCATGGGGATGGGCGAGGTGTACACCGCGATCCAGTCCGGAGTGATCGACGGCGCGGAGAACAACGAGCTGACCTACGCGAACGTCAAGCACTCCGAGGTCGCGCCCTACTTCAGCTACACGAAGCACCTCATGCTCCCCGACTACCTGCTCACCAACCCCAAGGTCCTGGACGCCCTGCCCGAGGACGTCCGCGAGATCTTCGAGGAGGAGCTCGCCGCCGCCGTCGAGGAGGAGGGCGAGCTCTGGGAGACCGAGATCGAGGTCGCCAAGGAGATGGCCGAGGCCGACGGCGCGAAGTTCAACGAGGTCGACGCGGACGCGTTCGCGGACGTGATCGCGCCGCTGACCGAGTCGAAGCTCGACAACGACTTCATCCGTGACATCCACGCGAAGGTCCGCGCCGCCGCCGAGTGAGCGCCGCCCCCACCCGACCCGTGAAGGACCAGACCGACGATGACCTCCACCCCCGGCACGCCGCCGTCCCCCGGCGCACCCCCACCCCCTGACGAGCCCGTGCGGCCCGCACCCGCGGCGGGACCACCCTCCTCGCCGTACACCGCGGTGCTCGACACGTTCCTGCGGGCCGTCTGCGTGACGCTCTTCGCGCTGCTCGTCGTGCTCGTGACGTGGCAGGTGCTCACGCGGCTCGTCCTGTCGGAGCCGAGCGTGTGGACCGAGGAGGCCGCGCGCTACGTGTTCATCTGGCTCAGCCTCATCGGCATCTCGATCGCGACCGGCGAGAAGGCGGACGTGGCGATCGACTACTTCGTCCAGAAGGCGCCGCTCGCCGCGCAGCGGGTGCTCGAGATCGTCGCGTACCTCGCCACGCTGAGCTTCGCGCTCCTCGTCATGGTGTGGGGCGGGTGGGCGAACGCGATGCAGAACTGGAATCAGGCCAACCCGGTGCTGCCGGTCTCCGCGGGGGTGCTGTACCTCGCGGTCCCGGTCGCCGGGGTGCTGGTCACGTTCTACCTGCTTCTGCACCTCGTCCAGACGCTCTCCCCGCGGTACGCGGGCGTCCAGACGATCGCGCCCGAGGACGGGGTCGAGCTGTGACCGACGTCGGGCTGGTGGCCCTGGTCCTCGTCGGCGGGATGGTGGTGCTGATGCTGATCGGCGCGCCCATCAGCATCAGCATCGGGCTCCCGTCGGCCGTCTCGATGATCCTCGTGCTCGGTCTCGAGAACGGCGCCTCGACGTCCGCGCAGCGGATGTTCCAGGGCGTCAACTCGTTCGCGCTGCTCGCGATCCCGTTCTTCGTCCTGGCGGGCGGGATCATGAACAACGGCGGGATCGCGACCCGGCTGATCAACCTCGCGAAGGTGCTGGTCGGGCGGACGCCCGCGCCGCTCGCGCAGACGAACGTCCTGGCGAACATGCTGTTCGGCTCCGTCAGCGGGTCCGCGATCGCGGCGGCTGCGGCGGTCGGCACCACGATGGCGCCGATGCAGGCCCGCGAGGGGTACGACCGGGCGTTCACGGCGGCGACGAACGTGGCCTCGGCGCCGAGCGGCATGCTCATCCCGCCGAGCAACCTCATGATCGTCTACGCCCTGGCGAGCGGCGGGACGTCGGTGGGCGCGCTGTTCCTCGCCGGCTACGTCCCCGGCATCCTCTGGGGTGCGGCGTGCATGGCGGCCGTGTGGTTCTACGCCCGGGGGCACCGCGAGCTGCGGGCCCCGGTCCGGGCGAGCCTCGCGGAGATCGGCCGTGTCTTCGTCCAGGCCCTGCCCTCGCTCACCCTCGTGGTCGTCGTGATCGGCGGCATCATCGGCGGGCTGTTCACCCCGACCGAGGGCTCGGCGATCGCGGTCGTGTACTCGCTGCTGCTGTCGTTCCTCTACCGGGCGATCGGGCTGCGCGACCTGCCGCGCATCCTCTACTCGGCGGCGCGCACCAGCTCGGTCGTGATCTTCCTCATCGGCGTCTCGTCGATCATGTCGTTCGTCATGAGCTTCACGCGCATGCCGCAGCTCATCGCCGACGCGCTGTTCGGGTTCACCGACTCCAAGGTCGTCGTCCTGCTGATCATGATGCTGATCCTGCTCGTCATCGGGATCCCGCTGGACGCGACGCCCGCGATCCTCATCTTCACGCCGATCTTCCTGCCGATCGCCGTGAGCTACGGGATCCACCCGGTGCACTTCGGGATCATGATGACCTTCAACCTGTGCATCGCGGTGATCTCTCCACCGTCGGCCCCGGTGCTGTTCGTGGGCGCCCAGGTGTCCGAGGTGCGGGTCGAGGCCGTCATCGTCCGGCTCATGCCGTTCTTCCTGACGCTCGTCGCGGTGCTCTTCCTCGTGACGTTCGTGCCGCAGCTGTCCCTGTGGCTGCCCGGGCTCTTCGGCCTCCTCTGACGCGGCGCGACGGGGGCGGTCCGCGCCGCCCCCGTCGGCCGCCCGCGACCCTGCTGGACCACCCAGACACCGTGAAAGGCACTCCATGGAACAGCGCTACGCCACCAGCCCCGACCAGGTCCCCGGCCTCGACACCGCCGGGCTGCGCAGCCGGTACCTCGTCCCCGACCTGTTCGTGGCCGGCGAGGTCCGCTCGGTCCTCACGCACCACGACCGGATGGTGCTCGCCGGCGCGGTCCCGACCGACGCACCGCTCGATCTCGTCGGCGCCCCCGAGATCCGCAGCGAGCAGTTCTTCGCCCGCCGCGAGGCCGGGATCGTCAACGTCGGCGGACCGGGCACGATCACCGTGGACGGCACCACGTACGACGCCGGGCACGGCTCGTGCCTGTACGTCGGCCGCGGCGCCGAGAAGGTCACGTTCGCGTCGACCGACGCCGCCGGCGAGGCGGGCCCCGCGCGGTTCTACGTCGCCTCGGCGCCCGCGCACACCGCCTACCCGACGACGTTCGTCGCCGCGGGGGAGGGCACCGTGCGTGAGCTCGGCGACCCGCTCACGTCGAACCGGCGCACGCTCACGCAGTACATCCACGAGAACGGCGTGCGCAGCTGCCAGGTCGTCATGGGGGTCACGCAGCTGCACCCGGGCAGCATGTGGAACACGATGCCGGCGCACACGCACGACCGCCGGACCGAGGCGTACCTCTACTTCGACCTGCCGGCGGACGCGCGCGTGGTGCACCTCCTGGGCCTGCCCGACGAGACGCGCCACCTGCTCGTCGGCAACCAGGAGGCGGTGATCTCCCCGAGCTGGTCGGTGCACTCCGGGGTCGGGACCGCCAGCTACTCGTTCGTGTGGGCCATGGCAGGCGAGAATCAGGCGTTCGACGACATGGATGGGCATCCCATCACCGACATGCGCTGACGCGCACCGACCGAACAGGCAGACGGACATGGTCACCGACTCGACGCCCGCACCAGGCACTCGACGAGGGGACCAGCCGCCGGGTGACGTGCCCGTGCCGCCGGTCGCGCCCGTCGCCCCCGTGCTGGGGGCGAGCGAGAAGACCCTGCTCGTGCTCGAGGCGGCGATGGCGCACGGCCGGTTCACGGACGTCGTCGAGGCGACCGGGCTCGCGAAGGCCACGACGCACCGGATCCTCGCGACGCTCATCGACCGGCAGTTCGTCTCGCTCGCCGCGGACGGCACCTACCTGCCGGGACCCAAGATCCTGTCGCTCGCGGGGCAGGCGATGGCTCGCATCGACATCGCAGCGATCGCGCAGCCGTTCGTCGACGAGCTCGTCGAGCGGACGCACTGCACGGTGCACGTGGGGGCCAAGAACGGCGACGAGATCGTCTACCTGGTCCGCGCGGACTCCGACAAGCCGTACCTCATGCCGTCGCGCGTCGGCCTGGCGATCCCGCTGCACACCTCGGGGATCGGCAAGGCCGTGCTCAGCGGCTTCACCGACCAGGGGCTCGAGCGCTTCGTCGAGCGCGTCGGCCTCCCGCGCCGCACCCCGCACACCATCACGACCCTCGAGGAGCTGCGGGCCGAGGTCGCCGAGATCCGGCGGCTCGGCTACGCGATGGACCGCGAGGAGAACGTCCCGGGCGTCGCCTGCGTCGCCGCGCCCATCCGGGACACCACGCACAGCATCACCTACGGGCTCAGCATCTCGACGCTGACGCTCGAGCACAGCATCGACCAGATCGAGGCGATGGCCCCCTTGGCCGTCGCGACCGCGGAGCGCATCTCCGCGGCACTCGGTCACACGGGCTGACCCTCCGGTCGGCTCGCCACCCTCACCAGGAGAGCCGACATGAGCACCGCCACCAGCCCCGCCGTCCCGCACAGCACCGCCGCGTACGCCGAGAGCCTGTTCGGGCTGTCGGGCAGGACCGCGGTGGTGACCGGCGCGAGCCGGGGGATCGGCCTCGCGATCGCCGAGGCGCTGGCCTCGGCGGGTGCGGACGTCATCGGCGTGAGCCACGACCTGCCGCCCGGCGAGAGCGACGTGCGCTCGGTCGTCGAAGGGCTCGGGCGCACCTTCGTCCCGCTGCAGGCGGACTTCTCGGACCGCGCGCAGGTCACGGCCCTCGCGGCGGACCTCGCGGCGCGGGACGTCGACATCCTCGTGAACAACGGCGGGACGATCCGCCGGACCCCCGCCGCGGTGCACTCCGACGAGGACTTCGACCACGTGCTCGACGTGAACCTGCGCTCGGCGTTCGTCCTGTCGCGCGAGGTGGGCCGCACGATGGTCGCCCGCGGCTCCGGCAAGATCGTGAACACCGCCTCGATGCTGAGCTTCCAGGGCGGGATCAACGTGCCCGGCTACACGTCGTCGAAGTCGGGCATCGCCGGGCTGACGCGCGCGCTCGCGAACGAGTGGGCCGAGTCGGGCGTCAACGTCAACGCCGTCGCGCCCGGGTACGTGGCGACCGCCAACACCCACGACCTGCGCCAGGACCGGGCGCGCAGCGACGAGATCCTCAGCCGCATCCCGGCGGGGCGCTGGGCGCTGGCCTCGGACATCGCGGGTGCGGTGCTGTTCCTGTGCTCGCACGCGGCGGACTACGTCAACGGCGCGATCCTGCCCGTCGACGGCGGCTGGCTCGCGCGCTGACGCGGCCGCGGGCCGGCGCGGCGGGCGCCACCCGCGCCCCGGACGTCCCCGGGGGTTGAGCCGCACCGCCTTGGTGTGCGACAGTCATTTCACACAACGACACGCCCATTGCGCCTAGCGAAACGGACGACCGATGGACACCTTGTCAGCCCTCGCCGCGGCCCGCCTCGTCCCCGTGGTGGTGCTCGACGACGCCGCCGACGCCGCGGCGCTCGGTGACGCGCTCGTCGCCGGCGGCCTCCCCGTCGCCGAGGTGACGTTCCGCACCGCCGCCGCAGCCGACGCCATCCGCGTCCTCGCCGACCGCGGCGACGTGCTCGTGGGCGCCGGCACGGTGCTCACCGTCGAGCAGGTCGACCAGGCCGTCGCCGCCGGCGCGGGCTACGTCGTCTCGCCCGGCACGAGCCGCGCGGTCGTCGAGCGCTGCCACGAGCACGGGATCCTCGCCCTGCCGGGGGCGGTCACCGCGACCGAGATCCAGGCCGCGCTCGAGCTCGGGCTCACGACGGTGAAGTTCTTCCCGGCCGGCACCTCGGGCGGCGCCCCCGCCATCGCGGCGCTCGCCGCCCCGTTCGGCGGCGTGCAGTTCGTGCCCACGGGCGGCGTGAGCCCCACGAACCTGCACGAGTACCTCGCGCTGCCGTCCGTCGCGGCGGTCGGCGGCTCGTGGATGGTCCCGCGCGACAAGATCCGCGCGCGCGACACCGCCGGCATCACCGAGCTCACGGCCGCCGCCGTCGCGCTCGCCGCGCGCGGCGCCTGACGCGCCGGCGCCCCCCGGCGCCCGACGACCCGACCGCGGGTCCGGCGGCGCACGGTCCCGGCGACCCGTCGCCGAACCGCGCCGCGGCGCACCCGCAGCACCCCCTACCCGCCCGACCGCCCGACGAGGAAGCCCCGATGACCGAGCTCCAGATCCGCCCCGCGTCCGAGTGCCGCTACGACATCGTCTCCCTCGGCGAGGTCATGCTGCGGCTCGACCCCGGCGAGGGCCGCATCCGCACCGCCCGCCAGTTCCGCGCGTGGGAGGGCGGTGGCGAGTACAACGTCGCCCGCGGCCTGCGCCGCGCGTTCGGGCTGCGCGGCGCGATCGTCACCGCGCTCGCCGACAACGAGATCGGCCGGCTCGTCGAGGACCTCGTCCTCACCGGCGGGCTCGACACCGAGCACATCCGCTGGGTGCCGTACGACGGCATCGGGCGCAGCGTGCGCAACGGCCTCAACTTCACCGAGCGCGGGTTCGGCGTGCGCGGCGCGGTCGGCGTGAGCGACCGCGGGCACACCGCCGCGAGCCAGCTCAAGCCCGGCGACGTCGACTGGGACCACCTGTTCGGCACGCTCGGCGCGCGGTGGCTGCACACCGGCGGCATCTTCGCGGCCCTCAGCGAGTCGGCGGCCGAGACCGTGATCGAGGCGGTCACCGCGGCCAAGCGCCACGGCACCGTCGTCTCCTACGACCTCAACTACCGCCCGAGCCTGTGGAAGGCGATCGGCGGCCAGGCCAAGGCCCAGGAGGTCAACCGGGCCATCGCGCCGTCCATCGACGTGATGATCGGCAACGAGGAGGACTTCACCGCGAGCCTCGGCTTCGAGGTCGAGGGCGTCGACGAGAACCTCTCCGAGCTCGAGCTCGACTCGTTCACGGCGATGATCGAGAAGGCCGCGGCGACCTACCCGAACTTCTCGGTGATCGGCACGACGCTGCGCACCGTGCGGTCCGCGACGGTCAACGACTGGGGCGCGATCGCCTGGTCCAAGGCCACCGGCGTCGTGCAGGCCACGCACCGCGAGCGCCTCGAGATCCTCGACCGCGTCGGCGGCGGCGACTCGTTCGCGTCGGGCCTCATCTACGGCCTGCTCGACGGGCAGCCGCTGCAGACCGCCGTCGAGTACGGCGCGGCGCACGGGGCCCTCGCGATGACCACGCCGGGTGACACCACGATGGTCACCAAGACGGAGGTGCTCAAGCTCGCCGGCGGCGGCAGCGCACGCGTCGACCGCTGACCGGCCGCGGGACCGGTGCCGATACCGGTCCCGCGCAGCACGACGGCCCCCGGGTGTGCGGTGCACCCGGGGGCCGTCGTGCGTCCGTCGCGTCCGTCGCGTGCGTCGGTACCGTCCGCGGCGACGGCCGGCTCAGCGCGTGCCGGCGCCCGCGACCTCGTGCCGATGCCCCTGCGCGGCCCCGGGTGCGTCGGCGCCGGACGAGCGCGGCGTGCCGAGCCGCCGTCCGCCGTCCGCCCGGTCCCCCCGGTCCGCGCCGGCCGGACCGGGGGGCGTCGGCGGCGTGCGCGGCGTGTAGTCCTGCACGAAGAACCCGCGCCAGCGCCCGCCGCACGAGGACGTCCAGCCGACCTCGTCGCGCTCGGACGTGAGGCGCACCTCGACGCCCGGCGCTGCGCTGTCGTGGACCAGCACCGTCGTCCGCCCGGTCGCCCGGTCGTGCTCGAACCCGTATGCCACGACCTGGTGGTTCTCGCCGGCCCCCGCGAGCGAGCGGGCCCGCACGAGGCCGAGCGGCACCGGGCGCCCCGCCCGCAGCTCCTCGACGAGGCGCGGCAGCTCGTCCTCGGTGCACCAGCGCTCGACCCCCGCGTAGAGCCACGTCGCGTGGTCCGGGTGGGCCGACCACTCGGCGAACCGCGCGGCCGACGGCACCCCGAACGAGTCGTCGGTGCGCGCGCGCAGGTACTCGGTGAGCGGGTGGCCGTCGGGCGGCACGTCGTCGGGCACGGGCGCCGACGGCTCCGCGGCCGGCACGGGCACGCCCGCGTACCAGTGGTCGAGCGCCGCGAACGCCATGCCGCCGCACAGCCCGCACACCGCGACGTCCCCGACGCCGGGCAGGGTCGCGACCACGCCCGCGAACGCGTCCGGGAACGCGAAGCCGTCGCGCTCGGGCCGGAAGCCGACGCACGCGTACCCGAGCCGGGTCCCCGACGCCCAGACGCGGCGCCCGTCGGGCCGCTCGAGCACCAGGTCGCCGTCGTCGAGCACGACGAGCTCCGTGCCCCCCGTGCCCCCCGTGCCCCCCGTGCCCGCCGTCCCCGAGTCCCACAGCACGTAGCCGTCGGGGCGGCGCACCACGAGGTCGCCGTCCTCCTGCAGCTGCGCGACGGCACCCGGGCTGCCCGCGGTCGCGCTGTCCCACAGGTGCGCGCGCCGGCCGCTCGCGAAGTACTCGTACAGCACCAGGTTCCCGTCGGCCTGCATCGTCAGGAGCGCGCGCCCGTTCGCCGAGGCGAGCGCCTGCCCGCTCCGCAGCGACGCGCCCGGACGCAGTCGTCGCTCCACGTGGACCCCCTCGGGTGGACGTCGCCGGGCCGTGCGGTGACGGCCCGGGCGGACCGTGCGGTGACGGTCCTGTGGGGGAGGACGCGCGCGCCGCGGTGCTGATACGCGGGTCGGTCCGGGGTGCGCGGGACGGCGCCCGCCCGTTCCGTCCCGCCGCCGCGTGCGCCACCATGTCGGGATGCGTCGACGCGGCACGTCCGGGCTCCGTGGCAGGTGCGTGCGCGCGCTGCTCGCCGGCCTGGCCCTGGCCGCGACGACCACGTGCGCGGTGCCCGACGACGCGTCGCCCGCACGCCCGACCGCGGCGTCCCCGTCGTCGACGGCCGCCTCCGCGCCGCTCCCGCCCGACGTCCTGGGCGCGCTGCGCCTCGAGGTGCGCCAGAGCCGCACGGACCGGGCAGCACGCGTCGTGCAGGTCGCGGTGCACAACGACGGGACGACCGACCTCGAGGTCGTCGAGGCCCGGCTCACGAGCCCGACGGTCGAGGGGGTCGCGGTGAGCGAGGACGGGCGGCGCGCTCCCGCGGGGACGCGGCGGGACGTGTCGGTCGCGCTCGGCGCCCCGGTGTGCGACGCGGGTCCGGCCGACGGGGCGGGAGCCGCCGGGGCGACGGTCCGGCTCGAGGTCGCCGACGGGGCCGGCCGGCGCGGGACGCTGGAGGCGACCCCCGAGGACCCCAACGGGCACCTGGCGCGCATCCACGGCGAGGACTGCGCCGCGGTCGCGGTCGCGGAGGGAGCGACGCTCGCGCTGGGTCCGCGGCTCGTGACGCGCCAGGAGCCCGACGGGCGGTGGGTCGGGACGGTCGAGCTCACGCTCGAGCCGCGCGCCGGCGGCCCCGAGGTCGTGGTCGACGCCGTCGACCGGACGGTCCTGCTCGACCCGGCGGCGGGCGGGCCGCAGTGGCCCGCGGCCCTGTCGACCGCCCCCGACGGCGCCCGCACCGTCGGCCTCGAGATCGTGCCCGCGCGGTGCGACCCGCACGCCGTCGCGGAGGACAAGCGCGGCACGGCGTTCGGCGTGCACGCGCGCGTCGACGGTGTCGCGCAGCCGGTCTTCCACGTCACGGCGGACAGCGCGCTGCGCGGGCTCGTGCACGAGTTCGTCGGGCTCGCGTGCGGGTGGCCCGCGTCCTGACCCGCGCCGCTCGCCGTTGCCCCGCCCCGCGTGCGGCGGCCACGGTGCCGCCGGTCGTCCGCCGGCGACCCGCCGCCGTGTCGCTGATCGCCTCCGACCCGCCGCCGCGCCGCTCGCGTCGCCCTCGGAGAGCGTTCTCTGCTGCGTGCTAGCGTCCCCGGCATGGCCGACCCCGCCACGTCCGCCGCGCGCCCGACGCTCGAGGACGTCGCCCGTGTCGCCGGCGTCTCCCGGGCCACCGTCTCCCGCGTGGTCAACGGCCGCCAGGACGTCGCCGAGCACCTCCAGGAGCTCGTGCGCGAGGCGATCGCCCGCACCGGCTACGTCCCCAACCGGGCCGCGCGCTCGCTCGTGACCCGGCGCTCCGGGCTCGTCGTCGTCGCGGTCGGGGGCGCCGCCTCGCCCCACGGCCCCCCGGACGAGGTCGACTTCCACGACCCGTTCGTCGGCCGCGCGGTCGGCGGGATCCTGCGCGCGCTGCGGCCCCGCGACGTCGACCCGGTCCTCATGCTCGCCGAGACGGACGCCGACCGGGCGCGGGTGCTCGCGCACCTGCAGCAGGGCCACGCCGACGGGGCGCTGCTCGTCTCGACGCGGCCCGACGACCCGCTCGCGCCGCTGCTGGTCGACGCCGGCGTGCCGTCCGTGATCTTCGCGCACCCCGCCGCGCCGCTCCCCGTCAGCTTCGTCGACGTGGGGAACAGGGAGGGCGGCGCGCTCGCGGCCGAGCACCTCGTCGCCCGGGGGCGGCACCGCCTCGCCGTGATCGAGGGTCCGCCGGACGTCCCGTCGGCGCAGGAGCGCCTCGCCGGCTTCCGCGACGTGGCCGCCCGCCACGGCCTGCCCGTCGTCACGGCCCCCGGCGGCTTCTCGTTCGTGAGCGGCGCGGAGGCGATGCGCTCGCTGCTGGCCCGCGGGCCCGAGCTCGACGGGGTGTTCGCCGCGAACGACCTCATGGCGCTCGGCGCGGTCGACGTGCTCGAGGACGCGGGCCGCCGGGTGCCGCACGACGTGTCGGTCGTGGGGTTCGACGACAGCGCGCTCGCCCCCGTCGCCCGACCGGCGCTCACGAGCGTGCGCCAGCCCATCGAGGAGATGACCGCGGAGATGGTCGCGATCCTGCTCGCGCAGATCGACGCGCCCGAGCGCCGCGTGACCGGGTCGATCTTCGAGGCGACGCTGCAGGTCCGCGCCTCGTCCTGAGCCGGGGTCGAGCGCGGCGCGGTCGCCGGCGTGCGGGGCGCGGGCGCACCGCGTGCGCGGGGCCGGACGGGGCGCGTCAGCGGCGGGCCATCAGCGCCCGTGCGGCGCTCGGGACGTCCACGCCGGCCCGCTCCGCCGCGTCCGTGAGCCGGCGCCGCGCCTCGTCCGCCCCGATGCGCTGCTCCGCCATGACGAAGCCGACGGCCTGCTCCACGACGTCGAGCTCGTCGAGGGTGCGGGTCGCGGCCCGCGCGACGTCCCGGGTCCGGAACGGTAGGTCCGCGTTGGACACGCCCAGGTCCCGGCCCCCGCCGACGACCTGCCGCAGCTCGGCCTCCATGCCGACGAACGCCCGGGGGTCGGCCGCGTACAGGTTGACGGCGCCGGCGATCTCCCCGCGCGTGACGAGCGGCAGCGACAGCGTGCTGCGGACGCCCTGCGCGGCGGCGGCCCGTGCGAAGTGCTGCCAGCGCCGCTCGTCGAGCACGTCGTCGAGCTGGATCTCGTCCCTGCTCGCGGCGCTCTCCACGCAGGGGCCGGTCGCGACGTACTGGACCGCGTCGAGCGCCGCGACCACCTCGGAGGTCGCCACGAGCGTGAACGTCAGCCCGCTGTCGACGAGGCTGATGCTCAGGCCCACGCAGCTGGGCACGATGGCGACGACGCGGTCCGCGAGGATGTCGATCATCGACGCGAGGTCGCGCTCGCTGGTCTCGTTGAGGGACCGGAGGGCCTGCGCGGTCTCGGGTACGGGTTCCACGGCTCTCCCGGCGTGCACGGAGGGGCGCCCGTCGTTCCGGGGGCACGCCTCCCAGGATGCCTGACGACCTCGGTGACGCGCATGCGCTCCGGTGACGGTCCACCCGCGCCCGGGGCGCACGAAGCCCGCGCTCCCGGCCTGCTCGGGCGCCGGCGCTCGTCCCGGGCTGCTCGCTCCGCGACGCCGTTGGTAGGGTCGCGGCAGCCCGCCGGGGCCCGTCGGTGCACGACGGCCGCGGCGGTCGCCGAGCAGCGACGACGCGCAGGAGGACCCCATGGCGGCAACGGGCGCAGGTACGAGCGACGGGCGGGCCGAGGACCGCCGCGAGGCGCTGACCAGGCACGTCGTGCCGAAGTCCGGGACGGTCGTGACGGGCCTGGGCCTCGGGACCGCGCAGCTCGGCAACCTCGGGCGCGTCACGACCGACGAGGAGGCGCACGGCGCCGTCGCGCGCGCCTGGGAGCGGGGCATCCGCTACCTCGACACCGCCCCGTCGTACGGCCTCGGGCTGTCCGAGCGGCGCCTCGGTGCGCTGCTCGCGGCGTACCCGCGCGAGGAGTGCACGGTCTCCACCAAGGTCGGGCGCCGGCTCGTGCCGAGCCCCGAGCGCGCGCACCTGCGCGACCACGAGGGCTTCGACGTCCCGGCGGACACCCGCCGCGAGTGGGACCTCACGCGCGACGGCATCCGGCGCTCGATCGAGGAGAGCCTCGAGCGCACCGGCCTCGACCGGATCGACATCGCCTACCTGCACGACCCGGACGACTTCGGCGACGAGGCCGTCGCGACCGCGCTGCCCGCGCTCGTCGAGCTGCGCGACGAGGGCGTGCTCGGGGCGGTCGGCGCGGGGATGAACCAGTCGGCGATGCTCGCGCGGTTCGTCCGCGAGACCGACGTCGACGTCGTCATGCTCGCGGGCCGCTACACGCTGCTCGAGCAGGGCGCCCTGGCCGACCTGCTGCCGCTCGCGGTCGAGCGCAGCGTCGCGGTCGTGGCCGCCGCGCCGTACAACTCCGGCATCCTCGCCCGACCCCGCCCCGCACCGGGGGCCCACCACAACTACGCGCCCGCGGACGCCGTGCTGATCGAGCGTGCCCACGCGATCGCCGACGTGTGCGAGCGGCACGGCGTGACGCTGCCCGACGCGGCGCTCGCGTTCCCGGCCGCGCACCCCGCGGTCGTGTCCGTCGTGGTCGGGGCGCGCACGGCCGCGCAGGTCGACGACGCCGTCGACCGGTTCCGCACGCACGTCCCCGCCGACGTGTGGTCCGAGCTGCGCGAGGCCGGCCTGCTCGACCCGTCCGCCCCGACGCCCGCGTGAGCGTCACGGCCGGCGACCTGACCCTGCACTACGCGGCCCCCGCGGCGGCGTGGACCGACGCGCTGCCGCTCGGCAACGGGCGGATCGGTGCCATGTGCTTCGGCGGACCGCTGCGCGACCGCATCCAGGTCAACGACGACACGTGCTGGTCCGGCTCGCCCGCGACGAACGCCGGGATCCCGCGGATCGCCCGCGGCGAGGGCCCGCAGGTCGTGGCCGAGGCCCGCGAGGCGCTGGCGCGTGGTGACGTGCGCGCCGCCGAGCGCCACGTCCAGCGGCTGCAGCACGGCCACTCGCAGGCGTACCAGCCGCTCGTCGACCTGTGGGTCGAGCAGCTCCCCGGGACGGACGGGCGCGCGGAGGCGGACGGGCGGGCCGGGGTGCACGAGCGGGCCGGGGTGGACGGGGGAGGCGCCGCCGTCGGCTCCGGCACGTCGTACGCGCGCTGGCTCGACCTGCGCGACGCCGTCGCCGGTCACGCCTGGACGTCCGGCGGCGTCCCGTCGGCGCAGGAGGTCTTCGTCAGCGCACCCGCGGGCGTGCTCGTGCTGCGTCGCGTCGTCGAGGGCCCGCGCGTGGACCTCGTGCTGAGCGTCACCTCGGCCCACCCGCTCGACGGCGTGCGCACCTCGACCGTGGAGCCGGACGGCGACGGGGTGCGTGGCGCCGGCTGGGCCGCGGCCGCGCGGATGCCGTCGCACGTGTGGCCGCCGCACGAGGACGTCCCGGAGCCGGTCGAGCGGAGCGCCGCCCCGGGGAGCGCCGTGACCGCGGTCGTGGGTCTGCGCGTCCTGAGCGACGGCGACGTGGTGGCCGGCGACGAGCAGCTCGCGGTCCGGGGGGCGCGCGAGCTCGTCGTGCTGCTGGCGACCGAGACGGACTTCGGTGGGCCGGGCGTCGTGCCCCACGGCGACGTGGAGCGGCTCCGGGCGGCGGTCGAGGCGCGGCTCGACGCGGCGGTGGCGGTGGGGCACGAGCGCCTGCGCGCGGAGCACGTCGCCGAGCACCGCGCGCTGCTGGACCGCGTCGTCCTCGAGCTGGGCGGCCCGGCGGACGCCCCTCTGCCGGACCCCTCCCACCGGACCTCGCGGCCGGTCCCCTCGGGCGGCGCCCCGCACGCCGTCGGCGCGGCACCCCGGCCGGCCCCGGTCCTGGTCCCGCCGCTGCGGTCGGAGCCGACGGACGTGCGCCTCGCGCGGCACGCCGCCGGAGCCCCCGACCCCGGCCTCGCGGCGCTCGCGTTCCAGTACGGCCGCTACCTCCTGGCCGCCGGCTCACGGCCCGGCACGCAGCCGATGGGCCTCCAGGGTGTGTGGAACGAGCACGTGCAGCCGCCGTGGTCCGGCAACTACACGCTCAACATCAACACCGAGATGAACTACTGGCCCGCGCTCGGCGCCAACCTCGCCGAGTGCCACGAGCCCCTGCTCACCTGGCTCGGGGCGCTCGCGGCGTCGGGCACGCGCACCGCGCACGAGCTCTACGGGGCGCGCGGGTGGGCGGCGCACCACAACTCCGACGTGTGGGGCTTCTCGCTCCCGGCGGGCGAGGGCGAGGGCGACCCGTGCTGGACGGCGTGGCCCCTCGCCGGTGCCTGGCTCTCGCGCCACCTGTGGGACCACTACGAGTACACGGGCGACGCCGCGTTCCTCGCGCGCGCCTGGCCGGTCCTGCACGGTGCCGCGCTGTTCGTGCTCGACTGGCTCGTCGCGCTGCCCGACGGCACGCTCGGCACCGCGCCGGCCACGAGCCCGGAGAACAAGTACGTCGCGGCCGACGGGCTGCCCGCCGCCGTCTCGACCTCGACGACGTCCGACCTCGCGATGGTCCGGGACCTGCTGGAGCGCACCCTCGACGCGCGCGCGGCCCTGCGTGACGGGCCCAGCGACGGCTTGCCCGGCGGCGACGGGTCCGGCGGCGACGGGTCTGGCGACGACCTCGAGGCCCGCATCGGTGACGTCCTGCGCCGGCTGCCCGCGGAGCGCGTGGGCGCCGACGGCCGGCTGGCCGAGTGGCTGACCGACGTGCCCGACGCCGAGCCGACGCACCGCCACCAGTCCCACCTCTACCGCGTGCACCCGGGCACGTCGATCGACCCCGACCAGGCGCCCGCGCTGGCGGCCGCCGCGGTCGCGAGCCTCGACGCGCGCGGGCCGGAGTCGACGGGCTGGTCGCTCGCGTGGCGGCTCAACCTGCGCGCCCGGCTGCGCGACGTCGCCGGCGTCGAGGCGTCGGTGCGGTCGTTCCTCACCCCGGTCGACCTCGACCTGCTGGGCCGGTCGGGCCCGCGCTCCGGCGCGGGAGGCGGGGTCTACCGGAACCTGTTCTGCGCGCACCCGCCCTTCCAGGTCGACGGGAACCTCGGCTTCACCGCGGGGGTCGTCGAGACGCTCGTGCAGGGGCACCGGGCCGTCGCGGGCGCGGACGGGGCCGTCCGCGAGGTGCACCTGCTGCCTGCGCTGCCGGCCGCGTGGGCCGAGGGCGAGGTGCGCGGGCTTCGGGTGCGCGGCGGCATCACGGTCGGGATCCGCTGGTCGGCCGGCCGGGTCTCCGGGGCGGAGCTCGTCGCGGACCGGGCGACCACGGTCGTCGTGCGCGAGGGTGCAGGGGAGGGGCCGCGCGTCACGCTGCACCTCGCCGCTGGGGTGCCGGCCCGGCTCGGCGCGGGGCTCGCCGCGGTCTGAGAGGTCGACGCTCGTCGTCCCGCGTCCGGGGCCGCCCGGTCCGGCACGGCGCGGCGCGGTTTCCCCGGTCGTCGCACCCGCGGTGTCACAGCCGCCTGTGACGGCCCGTCCAGCGGTCAGACCGCCAGCCCGTAGACCCGGGTCGCCGTCCCGCCCAGCACTTCGGCGCGCTCCGCCTCGTCGAGCCCGCCGAGCGTGTCGCGCGTCGCGGTCCACACCTCGGTGTACGAGCTCGCCGCGAGCAGCGCGAGCGGCCAGTCGCTGCCGATCATGAGCCGGCGCGGTCCGAAGACCTCGAGCGCGTGGTCGACGGCGGGCCGCAGGTCGTCGACCGTCCAGCCCGGCCCGGCCGCGGTGTTCAGCCCCGAGACCTTCGCGACGACGTTCGGCGCCTGCGCGATCTCGGCGATCATGCCCGCCCAGAGGTCCCAGACCGCCCGGTGGCCCGAGCGCAGCGCGGCGATCGGCGGCTTCGCGAGGTGGTCGAGCACGATCGTGAGGTCGGGGTGACGCTCGGCGAGCATCGTGACGTGCGCGAGCAGCGTCGGCGTCTCGGCGCTCACGTCGAACGTCATGCGCCGGTCCGCGAGCAGGCCCAGGCTCTTGCCCACGTCGTCGCGCAGCAGCCAGCTCGGGTCCGTCTCGAGGTGCACCATGTGCCGGACCCCGACCACGGGCTCGCTGCGCCACGCGTCGAGCTGCGCGGCGGTGTCGTCCGGGGAGACGAGCGGGACCCAGGCGACGACGCCCGCGACCTCGGGGTTGCCCAGGGCCTGGTTGAGCATGTTCTCGCTGTCGGCGCGGTTGTCCGCCGCCTGGACCAGCACGACGTGGCCGACGCCCTGCTCGCGCAGCTCCGGCGCCGCGTCACCGACCGTGAAGACCCGGTCGATCGACGTCAGGTCGTGGGTGAGCCAGGGGTAGTGCACGGCCTCGGGATTCCAGACGTGCACATGGGCGTCGACCACGGTGTCGGCAGGGGGCATGACGCGAACGTAGCATTCGGACGCGCTTTCTCCCAGGTTTCCTGGATAACCTCATCGAACCCTCACCAAAGGGTGTAAGGGGTCTGATCAATGCCTGGGTCATGCCCCTGTCACGAAGATTGTGACCTGAGTCAGATACGACTGCCCGTCCCGTGCAGAGCCGTCCACGACTCGGGCGCGAGCGTGACGGTGGTCGAGCCGTCCCCGGTGCCCGCGGGCGGGGCGCCGAGCGTCGACAGGCAGGCGGCCGCGACCTTCGCCGCGTGCTCCGGGCCCTCGACCGCGGGCTCGTGGTCCGCGAGCAGCTGCACGCCGCCGGTCAGCTCGACGCGCACGCCGGGGTGGGTCAACCGGACGTCCACGGGCTCGGCGGACCGGTTGACGAGGAACAGCGCGAGGGCGGCGTCCGTGCCGTCCACGTCGTCCCACGTCGCCGCGGCGGTCACGAGCGGGACCGCCCCGTGCAGCGCGGTCCGGACGGACGGCGCCTGGACGCGCAGGTCGAGCGCGACGCCGCGCGCGAGGCGGGCCGTCTCGGCGAAGGGGTGGAACGTCGGCTGCCGCCACGCGGGGCCGTCCGGCTCGGTCATGATCGGCGCGATCGCGTTGACCATCTGGGCGAGGCACGCGATCGGCACGCGGTCGGCGTGGTGCACGAGCGTCACGAGCAGGTCGCCGACCACGACGCCGTCGAGCGCCGAGTAGACGTCCTCGATGACCCGCGGGGCGTCGCGCTGCAGCGGGAGGTTCTCGCCGCCGGCGAACCGCGACTCGAGGTACCACACGTTCCACTCGTCGAACGAGATGCTGATCTGCTTGTCCGAGCGGCGCTGGGCCCCCACGGCGTCGGCGGTCGAGACGACGCGGCGGATGAAGCGGTCCATCGCGGTGCCGGAGCCGAGGAAGCTCGCCCGGTCGCCGTCGCGGTCCTCGTAGTAGGCGTGCATCGACAGGTGGTCGACGATGTCGTACGTGTACGACAGGACGGTCCGCTCCCACGAGGCGAACGTCGTCATCTGCATCGAGGACGAGCCGCACGCGACGAGCTCGATGCTCGGGTCGACGAGCTTCATCGCCTTGCCGGCCTCGGCCGCGAGCTTCCCGTACTCGTGCGCGTCCTTGTGGCCGATCTGCCAGGGGCCGTCCATCTCGTTGCCCAGGCACCACAGGCGCACGCCGTAGGGCTTCTCGCGACCGTTCGCGATGCGTAGGTCCGCCCACCTCGAGCCGGCCTCGCCGTTGCAGTACTCGACGAGCGCGGCCGCGGCGGCGACCCCGCGCGTGCCGAGGTTGACGGCCATCATCGGCTCGATGCCCTCGCGCTCGGCCCACTGCAGGAACTCGTCCGTGCCGATCTCGTTGGGCTCGATCGTGCGCCACGCGAGGTCGATGAACGGCTCACGCTCCTCGCGCGGGCCGACGCCGTCCTCCCAGACGTAGTTCGAGACGAAGTTGCCGCCGGGGTAGCGCACCGTCGTCACCCCGAGCTCGCGCGTGAGGTCCGCGACGTCGCGCCGGAATCCGTGCTCGTCGGCCGTCGCGTGCCCCGGCTCGTAGAGGCCGGTGTAGACCGCGCGGCCGACGTGCTCGACGAACGACCCGAACATGCGGCGGTCGACGGCGCCGACCCGGAAGTCGGGGTGGAGCACGACGTCGACGCTCTGACGCTCCGGCACGGGTGAGCTCCTCGGGGGTGGCCGGCTTCGTCGTCGGGCGCGGGCGCTCCGACCGCGCCCTCCCAGCGGTCCCGAGCAGCACGCCTGACGTCGTCGCGATCCCGGGCTACCATCATCAGGCGGCGGGAACGCGCTTTCCCACCGGGTGCGACGACGCCCCGGAGCGACGTCCGGCGCCGCCGAGGAGACCCGCGTGACCGACGTGCCGACCACCGTCCCGCAGCCCACGACGCGCCCCGCCGGCGAGCAGCCCGCGATGCAGGCCGCCCTGCAGCCCGCGGCCGCGCAGCACGGCACCGCCCCCTCGCGGCGCCGCCGCTACGCCGTCGCGGGCACCGGGCACCGCGCGCAGATGTACGTGGACGCCGTCCTGGGTGACCACGCCGACGTCGCGGAGCTGGTCGCGTGGTGCGAGCCGAACCCGGCGCGGGCCGACTGGTACGACGTGCGGGTCGGCGCGACGCTCCCGCGCTACGCCCCCGACGACCTCGAGCGCATGGTCGCCGAGCAGCGAGTCGACACCGTCGTCGTGACGAGCCCCGACCACACGCACGCCGACGTCGTCGCGCGCGTGCTCGACGCGGGCGCCGACGTGGTCGTCGAGAAGCCCCTCACCATCGACGCGAACGGCTGCCGCCGCATCACCGACGCGATCGCACGGACCGGCCGCGACGTCGTCATGACGTTCAACTACCGGTACTCGCCCCGCAACTCCGCGCTGCGCGAGGTCATCGCGTCGGGCGTGATCGGCGAGGTCACGTCGGTGCACTTCGAGTGGGCGCTCGACACCGTGCACGGCGCCGACTACTTCCGCCGGTGGCACCGCGAGAAGGTGCACTCCGGGGGGCTGCTCGTGCACAAGTCCAGCCACCACTTCGACCTGGTCAACTGGTGGCTCTCGGACGTGCCGGTGCGCGTGTACGCGTCGGGCGCGCTCCGGTTCTACGGCGACAAGAACGCCGAGGTCCGGGGACTCGGGGAGCGCCCCGCGCGGGGCACGGGGAACGCCGGCGACCCGTTCGCGCTCGACCTGACCAAGGACGCCCGGCTGCGGGCCCTCTACCTCGACGCCGAGCACCACGACGGCTACGTGCGCGACCAGGACGTCTTCGCCCCCGGCATCACGATCGAGGACAACATGGCGGTCCTCGTCGACTACCGCCGCGGCGCGACGCTCACGTACTCGCTCAACGCGCACAGCCCCTGGGAGGGGTACCGGGTCACGGTGAACGGGACCGCCGGACGAGCCGAGCTCGAGGTCGTCGAGCGCGGCGCGGTCGTGGTGGACGACGAGGGGAACGCGGTGCTCGACCCGAGCGCGACCCCCGGCGGCGCCACCGTGGACCCGGTCCGGCCCGAGGGGGAGCGCCTCGTGGTGCAGCGGCACTGGGAGCGCGCCGTCGAGCACCCCATCCCGGTCGGCGAGGGCAGCCACGGCGGAGGCGACGCGATCCTGCTGGCCGACGTCTTCCGCGGCCCGTCGGCCGACCCGCTCGGGCGTCCCGCGGGCTTCCTCGACGGCGTGCGGGCGGTTTCGGTGGGCATCGCCGCGAACCAGTCGATGCTGACGGGGCAGCCGGTGCGCGTCGCCGACCTCGGGCTGGGGGCGGACCTGACGGCGCCCTGAGCCCGGGACCGCAGGTCACCCGGACGGCCCAGGTCGAAGGCCCGGGCTCCGTATGCTGCGGGCTCCCGCCCCACCGACCGAAGGCCCTGCCGTGCACCGTCCCGCCCGCACCCGCCGTGCGCGCCTCGCCCTCGTCCTGGCCGTCACGACGGCGCTCACGCTGACCGCCTGCACGGCCGACGCGGACGACCCGGACGCCGCCGGGTCCGCGAGCCCGACGCCGACCGGGCCGACCCCGCAGACGGTGGTGGCCACTGGCTCGGGCGCGACGGGGTACACGCGGGTGGAGACGACGGTGTACCCGCTCGTGCGCAGCGGCGAGCACGTGGTGCTCACGCTCGACGTGACGGCGGTGACCCCGTCGGACGCGGAGGCGAGCGACGACGACCGCCTGTTCGCGGGCACGGTGTTCTGGGACGCGTCGGAGGCGCCGCTGGACCGCCAGGGCAGCACGGGGTTCCGGCTCCTGGACCTCGAGCGCGACCTGGTGTACCTGCCCGCGGTCGACGACGAGCCCCGCACGGTCGGCGTCGGCAACGAGTGGGCCTACGAGCTGCCCTTCGGCGTCCCGCGCCGGATCCAGCTGGCGTACGCAGCACCCGAGGCGGACGAGCTCGCGCTCGTCGTGCCGGGCGTGGGCGTCGTCCCCGACGTCCCGGTGATCGACGGCGAGGTCCCCGGCCCGCAGGCGCCGGCGACCTCCGAGCAGGACGCCCCCGACGGCAGCCCGACGACGAGCGCGACCTCCTCGCGCACCTCGACCCCGGAGCCGACAGGCCCCGAGCGGGAGCCCATCGACCTCGGGTCGGTCGTCGCCGCCGACGTCGTCCCGCTGACCACCTCGACGTTCGAGACGGAGACGCCCGACGTGCGCCGGGACGAGGACGTCGAGCGCCTGACGGTCGCGCTCGGCAGCGACGTGCTCTTCGCGAGCGAGTCGGCCGAGCTCTCGCCCGAGGCGCGGGTGGCGATCGACCGCGCCGTCGTGCTGCTGCGCGAGCGCGGGGCCGGCCAGGTCCAGGTCGTCGGGCACACCGACTCGGTCGCGGACGACGCGTCCAACCAGGTGCTCTCGGAGCAGCGGGCGGCGTCGGTCGCCGCGGTGCTGGGGACGCTGCTCGACCCGGCCGGGTACCCGCTCGTCGTGTCGGGCGCGGGGGAGCGGCAGCCGGTCGCGACGAACGACTCGCCCGAGGGGCGCCAGCAGAACCGCCGGGTCGAGCTCACCCTCGAGACGGAGCGGCTCGTCGAGGCGCTCGCCGTCGACGAGCGGCCCCTGCCGCCGGCGCCGAAGCGCACCGGGACCGGCGCGGAGGGCGTCCTGCTCGACTCCGCCGAGGACCCCGAGTACCTCGTGCGCGCACCGAGGGCCTACCTGCTCGACGGGCACCTCGTGGTGCCGTTCGAGGTGACGCCGTACCCGCCGGGCACCCAGCAGGTGAGCCTGCCTGCCTACTTCGGTCCGACTCCGGGCGACCTCATGACGAACGTGGTGCTGCTCCAGGGCGGGACGGCGATCCGACCGCTGCAGTACGCCCAGACGCACCGGGGCGAGCTCGCGAGCGCGGGCTGCGTGTGCGACGTCGACGTCAAGCAGCAGATCGCCGCGGACGACACCGCGACGTTCACGGTGGTGTTCCCCGAGCTCGGGACGCCGGAGGCCGTGATGCTGCAGGTGCTCGGTGGTGGCTTCCGACTGACGGACATCCCGGTCGACCGGTCCTGACCTCCGGCGGACCGAGCGGGGAGGACCGCGGGAGGGCCCGAGGAGATCACCTCATGTCCGGGCGCGTCCGGCCGATACGCAGGACGACCCGTGACGACTGGAGAAGCGTGATCAGCAACCGGACCAAAGCCCGCCTCGGCGTGCTCGTCCCCCTCGTGGCCCTCGTCGTCGTGTGCGTGGCGGCCCGCAGCGCGACCTCCCGCGCGGCGGCGCAGCTCGCGGGCGGTGACACCGAGGCCGCGTCCGTCACTCTCGCGTCGCTCGGCTGGCTCGTCTGGGTGCCGGTGCTCGTGCTGATCCCGGCCGTCGCGTTCGCGATGTGGGCCCAGGTCAGCGTCACCGCACCGCTCAAGCGCACCGGTGAGTTCCTGCGCCTCGTCCACTCGGGCGACCTCACGACCCGCCTGGAGGCGCTGAGCAACGACGAGCTCGGCCAGATGGGCAGCGCGCTCAACGGCACCGTCGACTGGATGGCGACGACCGTGCGCGGCCTCCGGACCAGCGCGGGCGCGCTGCGCCAGTCCGCCGACCGGCTCGCGGGGGTCAGCGGCTCGATGACGGGCGCGGCGAGCACGACGGCGACGCAGCTCGACATCGTCGACGAGGCGGCGCGCGGCGTGACCGCGGACGCCCAGACGGTGGCCGCGGGCGCCGACCAGATGCGCCAGGCCATCAACGAGATCTCGCACAACGCCGGCCAGGCCGCGCTCATCGCGGACGACGCGGTGCGGGCGGCGTCGGCGGCGCAGGAGACGGTGGGCCGTCTCGGCGACGCGAGCGCGGAGATCGGGCAGGTCATCAAGCTCATCACGTCGATCGCCGAGCAGACGAACCTCCTCGCGCTCAACGCGACCATCGAGGCGGCGCGTGCGGGCGAGGCCGGCAAGGGGTTCGCGGTCGTCGCGAGCGAGGTCAAGGAGCTCGCCCGCGAGACGGCGACCGCGACCGAGTCCATCACCACGCAGGTCGGGTCGATCCAGTCCCAGACGGGACGTGCGGCGACCGAGCTCGCGAGCGTCACGGACGTCATCAAGACGATCTCGGAGTACCAGGCGAGCATCTCCGCCGCGGTCGAGGAGCAGTCGGCGACGACCGCGCACATGTCCCGCGCGGTCGCGGGTGCAGCGGCGGGCTCCGAGCGCATCGCGAGCTCGATCTCGTCGGTGCGGTCCGCGGCCCGCGAGGCCCAGGACGGTGCGGCGGCGACCGAGTCGGCGGCGCGCGAGATGCGCGAGCTCTCCGGCGAGCTGCTCGCGATGGTCTCGACGCTCAAGGCCTGACGCGATCCCCGGACGCGCATCGGGCGCAGACCCGCACGCAGCCCGACGCACGACGACGCCCGCCCGACCCCTGCCGTGAGCGGGGGCGGGTGGGCGTCGTCGTGCCCGGGTGCGCCGGGCGCCGCGGGCGCGTCAGGTGTCGATGCGCCGGCCCGTGCGGGACACGCCCTCCATGTCCTCGAGCGCGATGCCCTTGGTCTCCGGGACCTTGGTGAGCACGAACACGAAGGACAGCGCCGCGAAGATCGCGTACATCAGGTAGGGCCCGGTCGCGCCGAACCGCTCGAGCATCGGCGGGAACGAGACGGTGATGAGGAAGTTGGCGATCCACTGGCACGCGGCGGCGACCCCGAGGGCTGCGGCGCGGATCCGGTTCGGGAACATCTCGCCGAGGAGCACCCACACGATCGGGCCCCACGACGCCCCGAAGAAGACGACGAACGCGTTCGCCGCGACGAGGGCGACGACGCCCCACGGCTCCTCGAGCCGCACGTCGGCCCCGGTCCCCGTGGAGTTCGTGAACGCGAGCGCCATGAGCCCGAGGGAGACCGCCATGCCCGCGGAGCCGGTCAGCAGGATCGGACGGCGCCCGACCCGGTCGACGAGCCCGATCGCGATGAACGTCACGAGCACGTTCGTCACCGCCGTGCCGACGGTCACCACGAACGAGTCGGACTCCTCGAAGCCCACGGCCTGCCACAGCGTGACCGAGTAGTAGAAGATCACGTTGATCCCGACGAACTGCTGGAACACCGACAGCAGGATGCCGACCCACACGATCGGCAGGAGCCCGAGGACGGGGCCGCGCAGGCTCGCCTGCTCCGCGAGCGCCTTGTCCGCCTGGATGGTCCGCTCGATCTGGTGCACGCGCTCGACGGGGTCCTCGTCGGCCCCGGAGACCGAGCGCAGCACCTTGACGGCCTCGTCCCTGCGGCCCGCGGCGACCAGGAAGCGCGGAGACTCGGGGATGCGCAGGGCCAGGACGCCGTAGACCGCGGCGGGCACGACGGCCACGAGGAACATCCAGCGCCAGGCGTCGAGCCCGAACAGCGACGGCTCGGCGGCCCCGCCCGCGGTGTTGGCGAACACCGCGTCCGAGAGCAGGGCCGCGAAGATGCCGATCGTGATCGCGAGCTGCTGGAGCGAGCCCAGGCGCCCGCGCATCGCGGCCGGCGCGATCTCCGCGATGTACGCGGGGGCGATGACGGAGGCGATGCCGATGCCGAGGCCGCCGACGACGCGCCACAGGATGAGGTCGTAGACCGAGAAGGCGAACGCGGCCCCGATCGACGACACGAAGAACAGGATCGAGCCGAGCAGCATCACCTTCGTGCGGCCCCACCGGTCGGCGAGGCGCCCGGCGCCCCACGCGCCGAGCGCGCAGCCGAGCAGCGCGACGGCGACGGCGAAGCCGGTGACGGCGGCGCTGAGTGCGAACTCGCCCTCGATCGCCTCGACCGCGCCGTTGATCACCGAGCTGTCGAAGCCGAAGAGGAACCCGCCGACGGCCGCGGCGACCGCGAGGCCGACGGCCTTGCCGTGCGACGGATGGCGGCCCGACGCCCCCGCCGAGCCCTGCGACGGTCGTGCAGCGGATGACGACATGGCGACGCCCTTTCCCTTGCTGGCCGATCACGGTCGGCGGCGCGGGAACCGTCCTCGCTGACGACGTGCGCTGCAGGATCGACCTGTCTGACAATCTAACGATGACCACCTCAGACGGCGCGGCGAGGCGTCCACGACGCCCGGCGATGCTCGACCCCCGACAGGCCGACGAGCTCCCTGGCGACATCGACCCCGCCCTGCGCTCGGAGATCGCGCACACCACGGCGGGCGCGATCGTGCACCAGGGCCGCAGCGCCGGCGACGACCCCGAGCTCGTCGCGCGGCTCGTGCGCCTCGTGGAGGCCGAGGGCCTCGACGTCGTCGCCGCGATGTGGGCGGACAGCCCCGCGGGGACGCTGCCCGGCGCGCTGTGGCGGCTGTACGTGCTGCGCGAGTGGGTCCGCCGCGACCCGCAGACGCTCGCGGAGCGCTACCGCCTGGGCGTCGAGGCGGCCCCGGTGCACGACGTCGTCGCCGGCGTCGCGAGCCCGCCCGGGCCCGGTGACCTGCGCGACCTCGCCGACGCGGTGCTCTCGGGCGTGTACACCGGCGACCTCGCGGTCGCGCTCGAGCGCGGGGCGGCGTTCTGCCGGGTGCTGGCGACGGGTGCCGCGTTCGACGCCGACCACCTCGAGGTCACGGACTCGGACGCGGCGCACCGCCTGACGCGCGGCGCGTCCTCGCTCGTGCGCACCGCGGAGGAGCTCGAGCACGCCGCGAGCCTGTGGCGCGCGGAGCGGCTCGAGTGACCGGCCCCGAGGTGCGTCCCCGCGTGCCCGACGACGCGCCGGGTCACGGCGCGGGACCGGACGGCGCGTTCCCGCGTGCTGCCGGGCCGGACGACGCGTTCCCGCGTGGTGCCGGGCCGGACGACGCGTTCCCGGGTGGTGCCGGGCCGGACGACGCGCGAGGTCCCGGCGCGGCCGAGCCGGAGCACGAGGGTGCGCTCCGGTCGGTCCGGGCGTGGCTCACGCGCCTGCCACGGCCGGTGCGCGTCCCGCTCGTCGTGGTCACGGGCACGGTCCTGCTGCTCGCGGGCGCGGCGATGCTCGTGCTCCCCGGGCCGGGGCTGCTCGTGATGTTCGCGGGCGTCGCGGTGCTCGCGGCCGAGTTCCCGTGGGCCGGGCGGCTCGTGGTCCGGATCCGGCTGCTCGCGACGCGGGTCTGGGTCCCGGTCCGGAGGTGGCTGCACCGCCGCGAGCGGTGAGCCGCCACCGGCCGTCCCGGGCGCGCCGGTCACCCGTGCGGGTGCCCGGCGCGCCGCATCCGGGTGACGCGCGTCGCCGTCCGCCGCGGTCCGCCGGTCCCGGCAGCGGCGTGCGGGTGGCCCCGCGGTGCTCGGCGAGGCGTGGGTCTCGTCACAGCGACCGGCCAGAAGGACGGGCGTACAGTTGGTCCCGACGCCGGGTCGCGGTAGCCCCGGGCTCCACTTGAAGCCGCCTCGAGCGGCCTTCGCGCCGACAGGCGCTCCCGGCCCGGCGTCACTCACCCCCCACCGCGACGTCGCGTGCTGTACAGACTCAGGGTTGCGTGTTCACCCGAGCGTTGCCCTAGCCTGTCTGCGACATGCGTCCCCTTCACCGGAGCCTCCCGTGCGCCTGCGCCTGACCCCGCGCGACACCTCGTTCTTCGACCTCCTCGCAGCATCGGCGGCTCATCTGGTCACCGGCGCCAACCTGCTCGGCGAGCTCCTGGGCGCCGACCGTCAGACCCGCAAGGAGATCGGCAAGCGCATCAGCGACGCCGAGCACCTCGCGGACGAGGCCACCCACACGATCATGCGCCGGCTCAACCAGACGTTCGTGACGCCGTTCGACCGCGACGACATCTACAACCTCGCGTCGGCGCTGGACGACTGCATGGACTTCATGGAGGAGGCCGCCGACCTCATCGTGCTCTACAAGCTCGACGGTCTGCCGGCCCGGGTCTCGGACCAGGTCCAGGTGCTGCAGCGCGCCGCGGAGCTCACCGCCGAGGCCATGCCGCGGCTGCGCTCGATGGAGAACCTGTCCGACTACTGGATCGAGATCAACCGTCTCGAGAACCAGGCGGACAAGGTCCACCGCAAGCTCCTCGCGCAGATGTTCGACGAGATCACCGACCCCATCCAGCTCATGAAGCTCAAGGAGGTCGTGGAGAAGCTCGAGGACGCCGCCGACGGCTTCGAGCGTGTCGCGAACATGGTCGAGACCATCGCGCTCAAGGAGTCCTGAGCTCGGTGGAGACTGCGCTCGTCATCGTCGTCGTCGCGTTCGCACTCGGCTTCGACTACACCAACGGCTTCCACGACGCGGCGAACGCCATCGCGACCTCGGTCTCGACGCGCGCGCTCACGCCGCGCGCGGCGCTCATCATGGCCGCGGTGATGAACTTCGCCGGCGCGCTGCTGGGCACCGAGGTCGCCGAGACGATCGCGAAGGAGATCGTCAACCTCGACGAGTCGCCGTCGTCGCACTACGCGCTCGTGGTGGTGCTGTGCGCTCTCGTCGGCGCGATCACGTGGAACCTCATCACGTGGTGGTTCGGGCTGCCGTCGTCGTCGACGCACGCGCTGATCGGCGGCCTCGTGGGCGCCGGCCTGGCCTCCGGGCTCCCGATCTACGGTGAGGCGATCTACAGCAAGGTCGTCCTGCCGATGATCTTCTCGCCGCTCATCGGCTTCGGTCTCGCGTTCTTCCTCATGGTCGCGGTGCTCTGGGTCGTGCGGAACAACGCCCCCGCCAAGACGACCCGCCGGTTCCGCCTCGCGCAGACGGCCTCCGCCGCCGCGATGGCGCTGGGGCACGGCCTGCAGGACGCGCAGAAGACGATGGGCGTGATCTTCCTCGCGCTGCTCTCGGTCGGCTGGGCCAGCCCCGACGACGGCATCCCGCTGTGGGTCAAGCTCTCGGCGGCCGCCGCGATCTCCGCGGGCACGTACGCGGGCGGCTGGCGCATCATGCGCACGCTGGGCCGCAAGATCATCGAGCTCGACCCGGCGCGCGGCTTCGTCGCCGAGTCCGTCGCGGCGATCGTGCTCTACGTCAACGCGTTCGCGCTGCACGCGCCGGTCTCGACGACGCACACGATCACGTCGGCGATCATGGGCGTCGGCGCGACGAAGCGCCTCTCGGCCGTGCGCTGGGGCGTCGCGAAGAACATCGGCGCCGCGTGGGTCCTGACCATCCCGGCCGCCGCTCTCGTGGCCGCGGTCATCTTCTGGATCCTGAGCCCGATCCTCAACTGACGCCCGGCGGGCCGCCGGCCGTCCCGCGGGCTCAGTCGTGCCGGACGGGCGTGTGCCGCTCCGTGGCGACGAGCCGCGGGCCCTTCGGCGAGTCGACGACGTGCGCGACGAGCATCTCGCCGGGCCGCAGGAACGGGTCCTCGTGCGGCAGCGCGTCGGCCACCGCGCGGCGCGAGTGCTGCGCGAGCACGTCGAGCACCGTCGGCAGCACCGGGCGGTGCGTGCACACCACGACGTCGCGCCGCGAGCCCAGCAGCGTCCCGACGAGCGCGGCGACCCGCGCGGGGGAGTCCTCGTGGCGTGACTCGGTGAGCTCGGGGACGAGCCGCGGCACCAGGTGGGTCGCGCCCGCGTACGGCGCGAGGGTCTGCGTGCACCGGGCCCAGTGGCTCGTCACCAGGTCGGTGACGCCGAACGCCGAGAGCACGGGCACCATCTGCTCGGCCTGCTCCTGACCGGTGCGCGTGAGCGGCCGGTCGTCCTCGCCGCCGGGCCAGCTGCTGCGCTTGCGCGCCTGCCCGTGCCGGGCCACCACGAGCACCCGCGTGTCGAGCCGCTGCTTCGCGTGCTCCGCGAGCAGCACGTCGAGCGGCTCGCGGTCCTCCGTGCGCGTGAGCTTCTTGCGGGCCACGTCCGCGTCGACCCAGCGCACGGCGTCGATCTCGTCGCGCGACGCGCGCGGCACCGGCGGGCGGGCCAGCAGCGCGGGGCCGTCGGGCCGCCCGGCGACCTGGGCCGCCCAGTAGTGCACGCGCTTGAGGCGGCCGTCGGAGATCCGGTACTCGAGCCCGGGCAGGCGTCGCCCGAGCACGACGTCGTGCCCCGTCTCCTCGGCGACCTCGCGGACCGCGGCGACCGCCGGCGTCTCCTCGCCCTCGAGCTTGCCCTTGGGCCAGGACCAGTCCTTGTAACGAGGACGGTGCACGAGCGCGAGCTGGAGCCGCTCCTGGCGCACGCGCCACACCAGGGCCCCCGCGGCCTCGACGACCGTCTCCGGAGCGTCCCTCGCCGTCGTGCTCACCGGCTCCCCGGGCGGCGCCGCTGACGCTGGATGAGCGCGGTCTGCTGGTCGAGCAGCGGTGCGCCGTCGGGGCCCGTGTGGTGCCGCGTCCACGTGCCGTCGGCCCCGAGGTGCCAGCTCGACGTGCCCTGGTCCATCGACTCGTCGAGGAGGCTGACGAGCTCCGCGGTCTGGTCCGGGTCGGCGAGCCGGACGAGCGCCTCGACGCGCCGGTCGAGGTTGCGGTGCATGAGGTCGGCGGAGCCGATGAACACCTCGGGCCCCTCCTCGTCCGGCTGCGAGCTCCGTGAGGACGGGATGCCGTCGGACGCCGCGAACGCGAAGATCCGCGCGTGCTCGAGGAACCGCCCGAGGATCGACCGCACGCGGATCGTCTCGCTGAGCCCTGGCACACCCGGGCGCACCGCGCAGATCCCGCGCACCACGAGGTCGACGGGAACGCCCGCCTGCGACGCGCGGTACAGCGCGTCGATCACGGCCTCGTCGACCATCGAGTTGACCTTGATCTTGATCCACGCCGGCTTGCCCGCACGCGCGGCGGCGGCCTCGCGGTCGATGCGCTCGACGAGCCCCGAGCGCACCGAGCGCGGCGCCACGAGCAGCCGGTGGAAGCGCGACTTGGGCGCGTAGCCCGAGAGCTGGTTGAACAGGCGCGTGAGGTCCTGGCCGACGTCCGGGTCGCACGTGAGCAGCCCGAGGTCGGTGTAGAGCCGCGCGGTCTTCGGGTTGTAGTTGCCGGTGCCGATGTGGCAGTAGCGGCGCAGCCCGTCGGGCTCCTGGCGCACGACGAGGCTCAGCTTGCAGTGCGTCTTGAGCCCGACGATCCCGTAGACGACGTGCACGCCGGCCTGCTCGAGCTTGCGGGCCCACGAGATGTTGGCCTGCTCGTCGAACCGGGCCTTGATCTCGACGAGCGCGAGGACCTGCTTGCCGGCCTCGGCCGCGTCGATCAGCGCGTCGACGATCGGGGAGTCGCCCGACGTCCGGTACAGGGTCTGCTTGATCGCGAGCACGTGCGGGTCGGCGGCGGCCTGCTGCAGGAACGTCTGCACGGACGTCGAGAACGAGTCGTACGGGTGGTGCAGCAGGATGTCGCGGCGGCGGATCGCGGCGAACGCGTCGCTCGCCGACGCGCTCTCGACCTCCGCGAGGTACCGGTGCGTCGAGCCCGCGAAGCGCGGGTTCTGCAGCGCCGGGCGGTCGAGGTCCGCCACGAGGTTGAGGCCCGTGTGGTCGAGCGGCGCGGGCAGCTCGTAGACCTCCTCGTCGACGACCCCGAGCTCGCGCACGAGCAGGTCGCGGATGCGCGGGGAGATCCCGTCGGCGAGCTCGAGGCGCACCGGCGGGCCGAAGCGGCGGCGCAGCAGCTCCTTCTCCATCGCCTGGAGGAGGTTCTCGGCGTCGTCCTCCTCGACCTCGACGTCCTCGTTCCGGGTGACGCGGAAGGTGTGGTACTCGACGACCTCCATGCCCGGGAACAGGTGGTCGAGGTGCTGGGAGATGACGTCCTCGAGCGGCACGAACGACGTCGGGCCCATCTCGACGGCCGCGGCCTGGTTGCTCGGGCGCCCCCGTGCGTCGACGGCGATGTACCGGGGGAGCAGCGGCGGGACCTTGACGCGCGCGAAGTGCTCCTTGCCGGTCTGCGGGTTGAGCACCACGACGGCGAGGTTGAGCGAGAGCCCCGAGATGTACGGGAACGGGTGCGCCGGGTCGACCGCGAGCGGCGTGAGCACCGGGAAGATCTGCTTGCGGAAGAACTTGTGCAGGCGCTCCTGCTCGTCGTCGCCGAGCTCGTCCCAGCGGGCGAGCGTGATGCCCTCGGCGGCGAGCGCGGGCTGGACCTGCTCGGTGAAGCAGCGGGCGTGGCGGGCCATGAGCTCGTGCGCGCGCACGCTGATCGCCTCGAGCACCTGGCGGGGGCTCAAGCCCGACGCCGCGGTCACCGCGAGCCCCGTCGCGATGCGCCGCTTGAGGCCGGCGACGCGGACCATGAAGAACTCGTCGAGGTTCGAGGCGAAGATCGCGAGGTAGCGGACGCGCTCGAGCAGCGGCTGCTCGGGGTCCTCGGCGAGCTCGAGCACGCGCTGGTTGAACGCGAGCCAGCTGATCTCGCGGTCGAGGAACCGGTCCTCGGGCAGCGGCTCGTCCTCGGCGGAGTCCGCGTGCGCCGCGGCCGGCTCGTCGGCGATGTGCTCCGCGATGTGCGCGGCGAGCTCGGGCGGCAGCGGGCGCGGCCCGGGACGCCCCGTGACGTGGTCGACCGGCGCCTCGGCCGGGTCGGCCGGGGGGAGCGGCACGGCGCGCGTGGCCTCGGCGAGGGTCACGGCGTCGTCCGGTGTCTCGACCACCGCGGCGGCCGCGGACGAGGCGCGCGTCGTGCGGGCCGAGCGGGTCGTGCGCGTGCGGCGTGCTGGCGTGGCGTCGGTCATCGTTCCATCGTTCCACTCGGAGGTGAACCGGGGGTGTCCGGCAGGGTGGGCGGGTCCGTGGGGCCCGGGGGCAGCGGCGCACGCTCGGGCGACCCGAGCAGCACGTCGACGGCGCTGCGCACGAAGCCCGCGCGCGTGTAGGTGCGCACCGCGGCGATGTTCTCGCGCTCGGTGTACAGGATCACCGAGCGCAGCCCGCGACCGGCGAGGTGCTCGAGCGCGAGGGCCGTCAGCGCGCCCCCCAGGCCGAGGCCCTGCGCGTCCGGGTCGACGCCGAGCGCGTAGATCTCGCCGACCGCCTCGGGGCTCGTCGCGTCGGGGGCGTGCACCTTGGTCCACAGGGACGCGAGCAGCGTGCCGTCGCGCTCGGCGAGCAGCAGGCCCGCGGGGTCGAACCACGGCTCGGCCTCGCGGGCGCGCAGGTCGGCGAGGGTCATCCGGCCCTGCTCGGGGTGGTCGGCGAATGCGCGCGCGTTGACGCGCAGCCACGCGTCCTCGTCCTGCCCGGGGACGAACGTGCGGACGCGCACGCCGTCGGGCAGGGGGCGCGCGGGCTCGGGGTGCGCGGGCCGGGGGCCGGGCGCCGCGGTCGGGGCGTCGGCTGGGACCCGCCCGTCAGCCGCCGCCTCCGGTGCCGGGGGCGCGAGGTCGAGGCGCATCTGCCACAGCTCGCGCACCGGCACGAGCCCGTGCCGCGCGGCCAGGGCACGCGCCGCGGGGAGGTCGCCGTGCGCCCAGACGGCGAGCGCGCCATGGGCGTCCCCGGCGGCGACCGACCCGGCGCCGCCGAGCAGCGCGGTCCCGGTCCCGCGGCGGCGGGCGTCCGGGGCGACGACGAGCTCGGCCGTCGGGTCCGGGGTCGCCGCGAGGTCGACCTGCGCGTAGCCGAGCAGCGATCCCGCCTCGTCGCGTGCGAGCACGTGGCGGACGTCGGCGGCGGCGTCGGAGAGCCACAGGAGCGGCTGCTCCGACAGCGGTGCGACCCCGTCGACGGCCTGCGCCGCCTCGGCGACCCGGCGCACGTCGGCGGCCACCGCCTCGGCGAGCGGGCCGGTCACGACGTCGAGGGCCACCATGCGGCTCATCCCACCACGGGGCCCGGGGTTCGCGCAGGGCGACGAGCCGGACCGCGCCTCACGAGGGCAGGGCCGCCTGCGCGAACCGGGCCGCGCGCGCGAGCCGGTCGCCGAGCCCGGGCGGCACCTCGTCGGGCAGGGCGTCGAGCGGCCACCACGCGACATCGGTGCTCTCGTCGCTCACCGTGACCACGTCCGCCGGGTCCGCGAGCACCACGAACCCGACGTCGAGGTGCCACGCGCACCGCGCGAAGCCGTCGCCGAGCGCGTGCCGGTCGAGGTCGGCCGCACGGGTCGTCGGGACCCGGGCGTGCGTGACCCCGGTCTCCTCGCGCAGCTCGCGGAGCGCGGCGGCGAGCAGGTCGGCGTCGCCCGCGTCGAGGTGGCCGCCAGGCTGGACCCAGAACCGTCCCTTGCGGTGGAAGCACAGCAGCGCCCGCGTGAGCGACGCGTCGAGCACGAGCGCGCTCGCCGTCACGTGCTCGCGGAGCTCCCGGCCGAGCGCGGCGTCGCCGTGCGCGGCCAGGTGCGCGAGCACGCCCGCGCGCACGTCGGCCGCCCCGGGCCCGTCGGTGCCGAGGTCCGTGACCACGCGCCGGGCGTCGTCCAGCAGCGCGCTCACGTGGCCGTCGCCCGCACCGCCGCGGCCGCCGCCGACGCCGGCCACTCGTCGGAGAGCATCGCGAACACGAGCTCGTCCGACCACTCGCCCTTGAACAGCTCGTTGCGGACGAAGTGCGCCTCGTGCCGCAGCCCGAGCCGCGCCGCGAGCCGCGCGGACGCGCCGTTGCGGGCGTCGAGCCGCGCGACGACCCGGTGCAGCCCGAGCCCGTCGAACCCGAGGCCGAGCAGCGCCGCCGCCGCCTCGTTCGCGTACCCGCGGCCCTGCACGTCGGGGTGCAGCACGTACCCGATCTCCCCGGCGGCGTGCACGACGCTGTGGAAGAACAGCACGACGTCGCCGACGAGCCGCCCGGTCCCGCGCTCCTCGACGCCGAGCGTGAGCGTCTGCCCCGCGTCCGTCAGCTCCCGTCGCGCCCAGTCGGCCGCGAGCCGGGCGCGCAGGACCTCGCGCGTCATCGGCTCGAACGGCAGGTAGCGGCACACCTCGGGGTCGCCGCGGTACGTGAGCATCGCGTCGAGGTCCGCCTCGGTCAGCGGCCGCAGCAGCAGGCGCCGGGTGGTGATCGGGTAGGTCGGTCGCAGGTGCACGGCGCCCAGCCTGGCACCCCACGACGGCGGCCGGTACTCACCCCCAGTCGCAGGCCAGGTCGGCGTCGGCGACGATCCCCGCGACGGGCCGGTCCCACGACCGCACGAACGTCTCGGCGTCCTGCGCGCTCGCGAAGTAGAGGACCCGACCCCACCACTGCACCCCCGGGTCGAGCGTCAGCGCCTCGACCGCGTTGCTCACGCACGCGAGCGGGGTGCCCCCCGCCCAGTACCCGAGGCCGGCGAGCTCCTGGTCCTGGGGCCCGTCCACGGGTGGCAGGCCGGCGGCACCGTCCGAGACCTCGAGCACCACCGCCCACCACGGGCCGGGACCGCCGTGCATGACCTCCTCCTCGCCGACCGACGGCGGCCACGTCGGTGCGGGTGGCGCGGCGACCGGCGGCGCGGGCGTGCTCGGCGTCGGCGGGGGTGCCGGCGTGCGGCTGGGGGAGGGCGTGACGGTCGGGGACGGCGGCACGTCAGGTCCTCTCCTCGTCCGGCCGTCACCTGGGTCAACGGAGACCTCCGCCGGAACGTTGGGTGCAGCCTGCCGGGCGGGCCGCCCGATCCGCACACCACCCCCGCGACGTCTCCTCGGATTGGTCCCCGTCCCGGTGGGAGACTGGGGCGGTGCCCCCGACGACCCTGCCCCGCCGTGTGCGGGTCGTCGGGATCAGCGGCGCGGGCAAGACCACGACCGCGCACGAGGCCGCCCGGAGGCTCGGCGTCCCGCACCTCGAGCTCGACGACGTCTTCTGGCTCCCGGGCTGGCAGCTGCGCGAGCTCGACGACGGGTTCCGGGAGCTGCGCGAGCGGCTCGCGCAGGCGCCGGACGGCTGGGTCGCGTGCGGGAACTGGCACACCCGGGTAGGGCCGCTGCTCGACGACGTGGAGCTCGTGGTGTGGCTCGACCACCCGCGGTGGCTGGTCATGGCGCAGGTCGTGCGCCGGACGCTCGTGCGGGCCGTGACGCGGCGTGAGCTCTGCCACGGCAACCGCGAGCTCTGGTCGGGGGTGGTCGCGCGGGACCCCGAGCGCAACATCGTGCTCTGGACCTGGACGCGGTACGCGAGCACGCAGGAGCGGTACCGGGCGCTCGCGGCGGAGGGCTCCGTGCCCGTGCTCCGGCTGCGCGGGCGGCGCGCGGTGCGTGCGTGGCTCGACGGGCTCGGGGGTGCGGCGTGAGCGGCACGGTGCCGGCGGCCGACCCGAGGTCCGCGGCCCACCCGACGTCCGGCACCGCCCCGACGTCCGGGACCGCCCCGACGACCGCGGCTGCGCCGGGGCCGCTCGCGCCGGACGTCGACGTCGTGGTCATCGGCGCGGGGCAGGCCGGGCTGTCCGCGGCCTTCCACCTGCGGCGCGTCGGGTTCGTCCCGCACGCCGAGGCCGGGCGCACGCGGTCCGGCGCGCGCGGCACGTTCGTCGTGCTCGACGCCGACGCGGCCCCGGGCGGGGCGTGGCAGCACCGCGCGGTCGGGCTGACGATGGCGCACGTCCACGGCGTCCACGAGCTGCCCGGCTCGGTGCTCCCCGACGCCGGCCCCGGCGACCTCGCGCGCGACGTCATCCGTGCGTACTTCGCGGCGTACGAGGCCGAGCACGGGCTGCACGTGCGCCGCCCGGTGCACGTCCGCGCGGTGCGGGACGTCGGGGGACCGGACCGGCTGCTCGCCGTCGAGACGGTCGAGTCGCCGGGCGCGGCGGGCCGTGGCGCCGACGCCGGGGCCGACGACGGGCCGCGGCGACGCACCGACCCGGGGCCGCGGGCGCGCACGTGGCGCGCGCGGGCGGTCGTCAACGCCACCGGGACCTGGACCAAGCCGTTCTGGCCGGCCTACCCGGGCCGCTCGACCTTCCGCGGCCGCCAGCTGCACTCGCGCGACGTGCACGACGTGGCGGACCTCGCCGGCGACCGCGTGATCGTCGTCGGCGGCGGGACGTCCGCGGTGCAGCTGCTCCTCGCGCTCGCGGACGTCGCCGCGCGCACGACCTGGGTCACGCGGCGCGAGCCCCAGTGGATCGACGACGCCGCGCTGACTCCCGAGCTCGGGCGCGAGGCGGTCGCGCGCGTGGCGGAGCGCACCGCGGCGGGCCTGCCGCCCGAGAGCGTCGTGAGCGTCACCGGGCTGCCGCTCACCGACGCGTACCGGGCCGGCATCGCGTCGGGCGTGCTCGTCCGCCGCCCCATGTTCGCCCGGCTCGTGCCGCGCGGCGCACGCTGGGAGGTCGGGTCGGTGCCCGACGACGTCCCGGTGTACGTGCGCGCCGACACGATCGTCTGGGCGACGGGGTTCCGCTCGGCCCTCGACCACCTCGCGCCGCTGCGCCTGCGCGGACCCGGCGGGGGGATCGTCATGGAGGGCACGCAGGTCGCCGCCGACCCGCGGCTCCAGCTCGTCGGGTACGGCCCGAGCGCGTCGACCGTCGGCGCGAACCGGGCCGGTCGCGAGGCGGTGCGGAACCTGCGGCGCGCGCTCGGGGTCTGAGCGCGGGGGTCGGTCTCAGGCCGGGCCGACGCCGGTGCCGCCCTGCACGCCGGCGGCCCGGCCCCGCACGCCGGCGGCCCGGCCCCGCACGCCGGCGGCCCGGCCCCGCACGCCGGCGGCCCGGCCCCGCACACCGGCGGCTCGGTCCCGAGGGATCGGGACCGAGCCGCCGGTGTCGTGCGGTGTCGCCTGACCTGGCGTCAGCCGGCGTGCGTCAGCCCGCGGTGCACGCCACCGGCACGGCGCCGGTCGGAGCCGTGCCCGCGCCGATGAAGCCGTACGTCGTGGTCGCGCCCGCGCCGAGCAGGCCGTTCCACGCCGCGTTCTTCACCGTGTTCGTCGCGCCCGAGGCCGAGTGCGTGCCGCTCCACAGCTGGGAGACGGTGCTGCCCGCAGGGAGCTGGAAGGACGTCGTCCAGCTACCGATCATCTTCGAGCCGGCCGTGACGGTGACGGACGCCTGGTAGCCGCCGCCCCAGCTGTTGCCGACCTTCAGCGTCGCGGAGCACGCGCCGGTGCCCTGGGTGGCCGTCGGGGTCGGCGTCGGGGTGGCCGTGGGGGTGGGCGTCGGCGTCGGGGTCGGGGTCACGGTGACCGTGGGGGTCGGCGTGGGCGTCGGGGTCGGGCCGCCGAAGATGGTGGCCGTCTTCGCGGTCGCCTTGATGCCGTTGGCGCCGTTGAACAGGCGCGTGCCCCACGGGGACAGCGCGTTCTTGTTGAAGCCCGTCACGAGGTCCAGGTACTCGACGCCGCCGCCGTTGCCGCTCCACGACCAGCCGAGCCAGCCGATGCCGCGCGCCTGCGACTCCGCGAGGATCGTGTCCTCGTCCGGGTTGCCGTCGGAGTGGTCGAACCCGAACTCGCCGACGATCAGCGGCAGGTTCTTGGCCTTGAACGCGTCCAGGTACGCCGTGATCGTCGAGGCCTGCGCGTACACGCCGTACATGTGCACCGAGAAGACGGTGTTCGCGTCGGGGTCGGCGGCGAAGATCGCGGCCGCGTTGTCGCGCATGATGCCGGCCCAGTCCTGGCCCCAGTTCGGCGCGTCGACGACGATCGTGTTCCTGATGCCGGCGGCGCGCAGGCGCTTGATCGCGGCCTGGTTGTCGGCGACGTAGCTCGCGTTGGTCGTCGCGTTGTTGCCGTAGGGCTCGTTGCCGATGTTGACCAGGACGTAGTCCTCCTGGCCGACGACGGCGTCCTTGACCGAGATCCAGTAGTCGGTCGCCTTCGCGAGCGTCGTGGCGCCGGACTGCTCGCCGTAGCCGGTCGTGTCGTGGACCTCCAGGATCGAGATCATCTTGTTCGCCTTGGCCAGCGAGATGACGTTCTTGACGTCCGCGACGTCGTTCCTGGTCCAGCGGTCGCCGTTGGACAGGACGGTCCGGACCGAGTTCGCGCCGAGGCTCGCCATGTCCGCGAACGACTGCGTCTGCGTCGCGTACCAGGTGTGGGCGTGGTTGACGCCCCGGAAGACGAACGGCGTGCCGTTGCGCTCGACGAGCCGGCCGTTCGCGACGTGCAGCCCGACGGGGTCGGCCGCGGTCGCCGACGTCGCGGCACCGACGGGGAGGATCAGCGCGGCGGCGAGCGCGCCCGCGACCCAGAGTCGATTCCTCATGTACTTCCTCGTTCCCAGCGCCATGTTCGTGGGCACGACGGCGCGTCAGCCTCGATGGCGGCTCTGCGTCGTTGCTGACGGGGACAGCCCGTCGTGCCGCGCACCTGGGGGTGCGTCGGGGGTCTGCCTATCACCCGCTCAGCGGCGTCCTCGATGGACGAAGCGTTTAGGCGCCCGGATCCCGGCGGTCCTGAGACGCACTCCCTGACAACGGTGGACACCGCCCTCGTGCGACACCTTCGTGGGCCCGGCGAGCGCGGGGCGCCGCACGCGCCGCCGCGCGCGGTCTCGGGTCCCGGCTCAGCCGGAGGGCGCGTCCTCGGCCCCTCCGGCGGCGAGCCTGGCGAGCACGAGCCGGAGGCGGGCGGCGTCCGCCCTCGAGAGCACCGAGTGCAGGAGCTCGTCCTCGACGGACCTGACCGCCCGCTTGACCGTCCCGTGGAGGGACCGGCCGGCCGGGGTCAACCGGACGGCGAGCTGGCGCTGGTCGCTCGCACGCTCGCGGGTGAGGAGCCCGCGGGACGCCAGCTCGTCCAGGTGCCGGCCCAGGCGCGTGGGGTCGCGCCGCGTGCGCTGCGACAGCTCGACCTGCGACACGACGTCGTCCGAGGCCAGCGCGCTGAGGATCGTGTACTCCCACATCGACAGGCCGGCGTCGCGCAGGATCGGCTCCTCCAGCGCGGCCAGCCGCGGGAAGAGCTGGGCGAGCAGCGCGCCGAGGTCCGGCTCGTCCGCCGGTGCGGGTTCCTCGGGCATGGACACTCCTCCTCCAATCATCTACCGTGGTAGACGATCTGGTCTCGCGACGCGAACTCGGCCACGCCCGTGCACGGGCTCGGCCTCCCGCTCCACCGGCCTCGGCCAGCATGTCGAGACCGCCGACATCTGAAGCGAGGACACGCGGTGGACACCCTGGCGTTGCACACCCTGACCGACGATCTCGCGTCCCTCCTCTCGGAGGTCACCGTGAGCGACCTCGACCGGCCGGTGCGGGAGCCGTTCGGCGACCTGGGCGACCTCTACCTGCACCTCCTCCGGCAGGCCGTCGACCGAGCGGCTGCCGTCGTCGGCGCGCCGATCCCGCGGGGCACGTGGCACGACCCGCTCGACCGGCCGGCGCTCGGGGGCTCCGCGGACCTCTCGGGCGACTGCGGCCTGGACCGGGCGTACCGGAGGACGGCTGACCTCCTGGAGGACGCCTTCGCGTCGGCGGGCGACGGCGCCGCGTCCTCCCGGCCCGGCGGCTCCACCGAGGCCGTCGACCTGGCCGCGCTCTACGACATCCACGCGTGCGAGACGCTCGTCCACACCTGGGACGTGGCGCAGGCGCTCGGCCTCGCGTACCGACCCGCCCCGGACGCTGCTCGACGAGCGCTGCGGACGATCGTCCTCGCGCCGTCGCACGCGCTCCCCACGCGGGCCGCGACCGCGGCCGCGGAGGAGGACGACGCCACGTTCGAGTGCGTGCTCCGGCTGTCGGGGCGCAGGCTCAGCGCGTCGTCGGCGGGCCGGTGACGACGGCCGCCCCGAGGTGACCTCGGCTCTCGTCCCACGTGGTCCGACCTGACGCCGACCGTCCCCCGGACGCCACGGAGCCCCGTCGTCCGCGTGGACGACGGGACTCCCGTCGGTGCTCCGCCCGCGCGCCGCACCCAGCCGGGGCGCGACGCCGCACCGGCCCGGTGCGCGTCCGGCTCAGTCCGCGCTCGACGCCGACGGCGTGTTCAGGCCCGCGGTGATGAGGTCCATGACCGAGGAGTCCGCGAGCGTCGTCGCGTCCCCGACGGCGCGGTGCTCCGCGACGTCGCGCAGCAGGCGCCGCATGATCTTCCCCGAGCGGGTCTTGGGCAGCTCCTGGACGACGAGGATCGTGCGCGGCTTCGCGATCGGGCCGATCTCCTTCGCGACGTGCGCGCGCAGCTCGGCCTGGACGTCCATCCCCGACTCCTGCGCCGCCGCACCCTCCTCGCTGCGCAGGATGACGAACGCGACGACCGCCTGGCCCGTCGTCTCGTCGTTCGCGCCCACGACGGCCGCCTCCGCGACGATCGGGTGCGAGACGAGCGCCGACTCGATCTCCGTCGTCGAGAGTCGGTGGCCCGAGACGTTCATGACGTCGTCGACGCGTCCCAGCAGCCAGATGTCGCCGTCCTCGTCCTTCTTGGCCCCGTCGCCGGCGAAGTACCTCCCGGGGAACCGCGACCAGTACGTCTCGCGGAACCGCTCCTCGTCGCCCCAGATGCCGCGCAGCATCGACGGCCACGGCTCCGTCAGCACGAGGTAGCCGCCCGCGCCGTTCGGCACCGGCTGCGCGTCGTCGTCGAGCACGTCCGCCGCGATGCCGGGGAGCGGCACCTGCGCCGAGCCCGGCTTCGCCGTCGTGACGCCCGGGAGCGGGGAGATCATGATCGCGCCGGTCTCGGTCTGCCACCACGTGTCGACGATCGGGGCCTTGTCGCCACCGATGACCCGCCGGTACCAGGTCCACGCCGCCGGGTTGATCGACTCGCCCACCGAGCCGAGCAGGCGGAGCGACGACAGGTCGTGCGCCGCCGGGATCTCCTCGCCCCACTTCATGCACGTGCGGATCGCGGTCGGGGCGGTGTAGAGGATCGACACCTTGTACTTCTCGACGATGCTCCACCAGCGGCCCTTGTCCGGGGTGTCCGGGGTGCCCTCGTAGATGACCTGCGTCGCGCCGTTGACCAGGGGCCCGTACACGACGTACGAGTGCCCCGTGACCCAGCCGATGTCGGCGGTGCACCAGTACACGTCGGTCTCGGGCTTGAGGTCGAAGACCGCGCGGTGCGTGAACGCCGTCTGGGTCAGGTACCCGCCGGTCGTGTGGAAGATGCCCTTGGGCTTCCCGGTGGTGCCCGACGTGTAGAGGATGAACAGCGGGTGCTCGGACTCGACCTCGACCGGCTCGTGCGTGTCGCTCGCGGAGTCGACCACGTCGTGCCACCAGACGTCACGGCCCTCGGTCCAGGCGACGTCCTGGCCGGTGCGGCGCACCACGAGCACGTGCTCGATCGACGGGGTTCCCTTGTCCAGGGCCTCGTCGACCGCGGGCTTGAGCGCGCTCGCCGAGCCGCGCCGGTAGCCGCCGTCGGCGGTGATGACGAGCTTCGCCTCGGCGTCGAGGATGCGCGAGTGCAGGGCCTCCGCGGAGAACCCGCCGAAGACGACGGAGTGCGGCGCGCCGATCCGGGCGCACGCGAGCATCGCGACGACGGCCTCGGGGATCAGCGGCATGTAGATCGCGACCCGGTCGCCCGTGCCGACGCCCAGCGCGGTGAGCGCGTTCGCGGCCCTCGAGACCTCGCGCTGCAGGTCGGCGTACGTGATCGCGCGCGCGTCGCCGGGCTCGCCCTCGAAGTGGAGCGCGACGCGGTCGCCGTTCCCGGCCTCGACGTGCCGGTCGACCGCGTTGTACGCCGCGTTGAGCCTCCCGTCGCCGAACCAGCGCGCGACGGGGGCGCCGGACCAGTCGAGCACCTCGGAGAAGGGTGTCGACCAGCTGACGAGCTCGCGGGCCTGGTCGGCCCAGAACCCCAGGCGGTCGGCCGCCGCCCACGAGTACACCTCGGGGTGGACGTTGGCCTGCGCCGCGAACTCGGGGTCCGGCGGGAACCGGCGGTCCTCCGTGAGGAGGTTCTCGATGTCCGAGGACTCGGGGTGCGTGGGTTCGGCGGCCTGAGCCACGATGTACCTCCTGCGCAGCGACGATGGTGCGAAAGGGACGAGACGTCCCCGTCCGTCGCACTCTAGTAGGACGAAAGTCCCTCGCGTGGCCCTGTCGCGCTCCCGCTCGCCGGTGCCCCGCCCCGCGCCTGCGGTTCGCGGGGCGGCCGGTCCCGGGGCCTCAGGACGCCTCGGCCGCCGCCCGGTCGGCCTCGGCCGCGTGCGCCCCGTGGCGCGCGCGCCAGTCGCCGATCGCCTTGCCGCGCCGCCGCGACTGCCACGCCGTGAGCCCAGCGACGAGCACGAGCACCCCGGTCAGCAGGACGGTGCCGGACGTGGCGGCCACGGTGGCGTTCCCGCCGGTCGTGCGCCAGCTCGTGCCGTCGAGCAGCGCCAGGACCGTGTCGCGCGCGAGCGACGGCGCGTACAGGAACACCCCGCCGGCGACGGCCGTCACGAGCCCGCCCACGATCGGCACGGTCGGCGACCACACCCCGAGGTAGACGGTCGCGGCGAGCAGCAGCACGCCGACGGAGACCAGCACGATGCCGACGACGTCGGTCGACGCGTCCCAGCCGTCCGTCTGCGCGACGAGGATGCGGGACTCGCCGACGAGCGCGACCGCGAGCCCGGCCGGCACGAGCACGAGCCCGACGACCGTGCCGAGGAGGTGGCCCGCGGGCCCGGTGCGGCGCGGTGCGTGCGGGCCGGGGAAGAGGTCCTCGCGGTCGTCGGTGGCGCGGACCGCCGGCTCCGGGCCGGTCGTCCCGGGGGTCCCGGGGGGCGTGCTCCCGGGGCGGGGGTCGGAGGTGCTCATCGCCGCTCCTTCGTGCGTCAGCGGCGCCGTCGAGCGGCACCGTCCGAACTCACGGTAGGGCGGGCTCCCGCACCTCGCGCGTCGCCGCACCGGGCGCCGTGCGCGTGTCGCCGCGCCGGACGTCGGGGTGGGGGACCGTGTCGACGACGGCGACCGGGCCGGCGCCGTCGACGGCCGCCTCGACGCGGACCGGCGCGGTCGGGGGGACGGGTGCGGGCGCGGCCGCCGGGAGCGACGCGGCGAGCAGGCCCGGGGCGGGGCGCGCGCAGTACGCGTAGGAGGCGCCGACCAGCAGGCCGCCGCCCACGAGGTTGCCGAGGCCGACGAGGGCGACGTTGCGCCCGAGCTCGAGCCACGTGGCGCCGGGGAGGCCGCCCAGCAGACCGAACGAGAACGTCGTCATGTTCGCGACCACGTGCTCGAACCCCGACGTGATGAACACGGCCACGCACGCGAAGATCATCACGAGCCGTGCGCCCTCGCTGCGGAGCCGGGCCGCGCACCACACCGCGAGGCAGACCATGAGGTTGCACAGCACGCCGCGGAAGAACAGCTGCGTGCCGGTGAGCGCGGCCTTGTGCTCGACGATCCGGGCGATCGTCTGCCCGGCCGCCGTCGACGGCCCCAGCGCACCCGACAGGTGCACGGCGGTCGCGAACACCATCGCGCCCAGCAGGTTGCCGGTGAGGCACACGAGCAGCGTCGCCCCCGCCCGGCGCCACGAGACGGTGCCGCGCATCGCGCCCTGGGTCAGGACCATCATCGCGGAGGTCGCGAGCTCACCGCCCGCGACCACGACCACCGCCAGCGCGACCCCGAAGACGAGACCCTGCACGAGCGGCGCCCACGGGGACCCGGCGACGGCGAGCGGTCCGCCCGCGGTCGTGAGGATCACCACCCCGATGCCGATGTACGCGCCGGCGAGCATGGTCTGGACGAGGTAGGCCAGCGGGCGCCGTGCGAGCGCGATCTTGGTGACCGCGGCGTGCGCGTGGTGGTCCGCCGCCTCGGCGATCGTGAGCATGCGTCCAGCGTGCCGCCCCGCGCGGTGCCGACCCTGGGACGAAAGCCCGGGCCCGGGCGGCCGGCGGGTGCGGCTCGCGGGCCGTGCCGGTCGCGTGGCGTCACCGTGCGAGACGTTCGCGACGTGCGACCGCACGCGCCGGGGCTCGGGCGTGCGGCGGCACGCGACGTCGGGAATCGAGCCCGACCCCGGGGCGTTGGTCCCGCCGTGACCCTCCTCTTCGAGCCGCTGACCCTGCGCGGCACCACGTTCCCCAACCGCGCGTGGCTCGCGCCGATGTGCCAGTACTCCGCGACCGACGGCCTGCCGGACGACTGGCACCTGGTGCACCTCGGCGCGCGGGCAGCCGGCGGCTTCGGCCTCGTGATCGCCGAGGCGACCGCGGTCGTCCCCGAGGGGCGGATCAGCCCGCAGGACACCGGGCTGTGGAACGACGCGCAGGTCGCCGCGTGGTCGCGGATCACGGACTTCGTGCGGGCCCGCGGCTCGTACTCGGGGGTCCAGCTCGCGCACGCCGGGCGCAAGGCGTCGACGTACTCGCCGTTCGCCGCGGACCGGGGCACCGTGCCGGCGTCCGAGGGAGGCTGGGCGAGCGTCGGGCCGTCCGCCCTCGCGTACCCCGGGCTCGAGGTGCCCGCCGAGCTCACCGACGCCCAGGTCGAGGCGGTGCCCGGGCAGTTCGCCGCGGCGGCCCGCCGGGCGCTCGCCGCCGGCTTCGACGTCGTCGAGCTGCACGCCGCGCACGGCTACCTGCTGCACGAGTTCCTCTCGCCGCTGTCGAACACCCGCACCGACGAGTACGGCGGCACGCTCGAGAACCGCGCCCGCCTCCTGGTCGAGACGACCGACGCGGTCCGCGCCGTCTGGCCCGACGAGAAGCCGCTGCTCGTGCGCTTCTCCGCGACCGACTGGGCCGAGGGCGGGCTCACGGTCGAGGAGGTCGGGCTCGTCGCCAAGGAGCTCGCGGGGCACGGTGTCGACCTCGTCGACGTCTCGACCGGCGGCAACGTCCCGGCGTCGATCCCCGTGGGACCCGGCTACCAGGTCCCCGCGGCGCGGGCCGTGCGCGAGACGTCCGGTCTCCCCGTGGCCGCCGTCGGGCTCATCACGACCGCCCACCAGGCCGAGCAGGTCCTCGTCGACGGCGCGGCCGACGCCGTGCTGCTCGGGCGGGTGGCGCTGCGCGACGCGTCGTGGCCGCTGCGCGCCGCGCACGAGCTCGGGGTCGACGCCACGGGGCTCACCCCGCCGCAGTACGGGCGTGCCTGGGGCTGAGACCCGCAGCCCCAGGTCCGGGGCGCATGCGCGGGCGCGTGGCACGATCGGACGTCGACCGTCACGAGGGAGCCGCCGGGATGCTGACCGCGCACGACGTCCGGGGAGCGCGGTTCGCGCGCACGAGGTTCCGTGAGGGCTACGACATCGGCGAGGTGGACGCGCTGCTCGGACGGGCGGCCGCGACGCTGGAGGTGCTCGCGGGGCAGCGGCCCGGGCCCGCGGTCCTGACCGCGCGCGACGTCGCGGACAGCCGCTTCATGGCGACGAAGTTCCGCGACGGCTACGACCAGGTCGAGGTCGACGACTTCCTCGACGCCCTGGCCACGGCGCTCGCCTCCGCGGCGGCCTCGGCGTCCCGCTCCGCCGACCCGACGGACCCGCCGGGCGCGCAGCCCCTCGCCGGTGCGCTCCGGACGGTGCTCGAGGCCCACGCCGCCGAGCGCGCGGCGCGGTCGTGGGACTCCCCAGCGTTGCGTGCGGCCGTCCCCGAGGTCACGCGGCGCGGGCCCGGCTACGTCCGGGAGGACGTCGACGCGTTCCTCGAGCGCGCGGCCCGGTCGCTCGACGACCTCCGCCGCGGCGCGACGCCGGAGCTCGGCCCGCAGGACGTGCGCGCCGCGCGGTTCCGCGAGGCGGGGTGGCGGGCCGAGCGCTACGACCAGGACGCGATCGACGCCCTGCTGGACCGCGTCGAGGCGTCGCTCGGGAACTGACCGCGGCGACCGGCACGCCGGCTCCGGCCCTCGGCCCGAGCCGCAGTCCGAAGCCGCCGGTCGTCAGCCGTGCGTGCGCGGACCCTCCGCCGCACGCGCCGCGTTCTCGACCGCCGCGGCCACGACCGTCGTGACCTCCGGGTTGAACACGCTCGGCACGATGTAGGTCGGGTTGAGCTCGTCCTCGGTGACGACCGACGCGAGCGCCGTCGCCGCCGCGAGCAGCATGCTCTCCGTGACCTTGTGCGAGCGCGCGTCGAGCAGGCCGCGGAAGACCCCGGGGAACGCGAGCACGTTGTTGATCTGGTTCGCGAAGTCGCTGCGCCCCGTGCCGACCACGGCGGCGTGCTGCGCGGCGTCGTCCGGGTCCACCTCGGGCCGCGGGTTCGCGAGCGCGAAGACGATCGAGTCCGGCGCCATCGTGGCCACGTCGTCCCCCGAGACGACGTCCGGCGCCGAGACGCCGATGAACACGTCGGCCCCCGCGAGGGCGGCCCGCAGCGTCCCGCTCACGCCCCGCGGGTTCGTGTGCTCGGCGGTCCACACCAGCTGCGGCGCGAGGCCGGGCCGCCCGGCGTGGATCACCCCGTCGATGTCCGCGACCACGACGTCGCGCGCACCCGCCGCGAGCAGCAGCTTGAGCACCGCCGTCCCCGCGGCCCCCGCGCCCGAGAGCACGATCCGCACGTCCGCGATCTGCTTGCCGACCACCTTGAGCGCGTTCGTGAGCGCCGCGACGACGACGATCGCCGTGCCGTGCTGGTCGTCGTGGAACACCGGGATGTCGAGGCGCTCGCGCAGCCGCCGCTCGACCTCGAAGCAGCGCGGCGCCGAGATGTCCTCGAGGTTGATCCCCGCGAACACCGGGGCGATCGCGCAGACCGTGTCGACGATCTCGTCGACGTCCGTGGTGTCCAGCGCGATCGGGAACGCGTCGATGTCCGCGAACCGCTTGAACAGCACGGCCTTGCCCTCCATCACCGGCAGCGCGGCGAGGGGCCCGAGGTCCCCGAGGCCGAGCACCGCGGTGCCGTCCGTGACGACGGCGATGGTGTTGCGCTTGATCGTCAGGCGCCGGGCGTCCTCGGGGTGCGCGGCGATCGCCTGGCAGACGCGCGCGACACCCGGGGTGTAGACCATCGACAGGTCGTCGCGGTTGCGCAGCGGCACCTTGGACTCGATCGACAGCTTGCCGCCCAGGTGCATGAGGAACGTGCGGTCGCTGACGCGGTCGACGACCACGCCCGGCAGTCCGCGCAGCGCCTCGACGATGTCGCCCGCGTGCTCCTCGCCGCGGGTCGCGCACGTGACGTCGACCGTCATGTGCTCGTGGCCCGACGCCGTGACGTCGAGCGCGGTGACGATCCCGCCCTCGCGCTCGATCGCCGTGGTGAGCTCGCTGACCGCGGTGGGGCGGGCCAGGACCTCGAGGCGGGCGGTGATGGACGACGACACGCTCGGCGCTGAGACCATGCGGCCATTGTGTCCGGTCGCGGGCGTCGTCGTCGGTCGACGGGCCCGGCGCGCCCCGGCGCTGCTCGGTCGGGCGGGTCGTCGGAGCGCGCCTGGTGCCGCGGTCACCGGGCCAGTGGCCAGCCGCGGGCGCGCCGGCGTCGCGCCGTAGGGTGACGCCGTGCACGAGCCGGCCGCCCCCAGGACCTCCGCCGACGACCCCCTCGCCGGCCTCGCGGCCCTGCCCGGGGTCGCGGAGGCGGTCGACGCCGCGCGCCGGGCCTGCGAGGAGCTGCGGTGGCACGAGGCGTACCGCCGGCGCTGGCGCGAGGTGCGGGCCGAGGCGGGCCTGCGCTCCGCCCGCGGCAGCGCGGCGCTCGACGGCGCCCGGGTGCCGCTCGACGTGGTGCGGGCGCTCGCGGTCGGCGCGGGGGCAGGCTCCGACCCCGGTCCCGGCGACCCGGCACGCCCCGAGCTCGCTCCAGCCGGCGCGGGGCACCCTGAGCGCGCCCGGCCCGGCCACAGCGGAGGCGCAGCCGTGGACCGGTCCGCACCCGACGTCGCCGTCGCGACCGGGGCGCTCCGGGCCGCGGCCGAGGTCGAGCGGCTCATGCCCGGGCTCGGTGCGCGCGGCGCCGCGGCGCTGCCGCCGTTCGGGCAGCTCGCGGCGCGGCTGCACGCGGCCGCCGGACGCGGCTGGGTCGCGGACGACGACCTCGGCCGGCTGCGCACCGACCAGCCGCCGCTCGACCTGCGGGGGCTCGGCGCGGCGCCGTCGGGCCCGGAGGTCGCCGCCCGGCTCGACCTCCTCGGCCGGGTGCTCCGCGAGACCCGCGTGCCCGCGGTCGTGGTCGCGGCTGTCGTGCACGGGGAGGTGCTCGCGCTGCGGCCGTTCGTCGCGGGCAACGGGCTCGTCGCGCGTGCGCTGTCGCGGCTCGTCCTCACGTCCCGCGGCCTCGACCCGACGGGTTCGCTCGTCCCCGAGCACACGTGGGCCGGCGCCCCCAACCCGTACCTGTCGGCGGCGGCGGGCTTCGCGACGGGGACGCCCGACGGGCTCGCGGGCTGGGTCGCGTTCTGCGCCCGCGGCGCGGTGGGCGGCGCGCGCGAGGCCCGGGCGGTCGCGGACGCGGTGCTCGCGGGACGGTTCCCGACGGACGGCTGAAGCGCCCCCACCGCGGGCCGGACAGGGACGACGGCGCCCGTGAGGACGCCGTCGCCGAACAACGGACCGGAGGGATAGCAGGCGTGCAACTGCGTCGTCGCTACGGGCCAGCCCGGTCGACGTGTCCTATGCGTGGACGATCGCGCGTGGGTTCCCTGCGGGTCCGGCTGTCGTGGGTCCTTCGTACTCCCGCGGGAGAGCGGAGGGAAGCGTCGAGGTGTCCGGCCTGGTCAGGCCGTCGTCTCGGCGGTCAGCCCGTGGACGCGCGGTCCGAGGGGCGGACGGCCGGGACGAACCGGACACCAACGACCGGCCGCTCAGGTCGCGGTGCGCCCGCGCCGCACGAGGTGCCAGACGAGCACCCCCACCGCCACGACGGCGCCCGCCGCGATCCCGGCCACGACAGGACGCGGCGGCGTCACCAGGGCGCGCAGGGCCACGGGCCGGGTGAACGTCAGGACCCCCCACCCCGACTCGGCGGCGAGGCGGCGCAGCGCGCGGTCGGGGTTGACGGCGAACCCGTGCCCGACCACCTCGAGCATCGGCGCGTCGGTGATGGAGTCGGAGTACGCGTAGCTCGCCGCGAGGTCGTAGCCGCGCTCGGCCGCGAGCCGGGTGATCGCGAGCGCCTTGTTCTCGCCGTAGGCGTAGAAGTCGATCGCCCCGGTGTACCGACCGTCGACGACGCTCATCCGCGTCGCGATCACGTGGTCCGCGCCGAGCACCGCCGCGATGGGCCGCACCACCTCGGCGCCCGACGCGGACACCACGACGACGTCCCGGCCCGCGGCGTGGTGCTCCTCGATGAGCGTGACCGCCTCGGCGTAGACCGCCGCGTCGATCGACTCGTGCAGCGTCTCCTCGACGATCGACGAGACCTGCGCGACGTCCCACCCCGTGACGGTCTGCGCGAGGTTGGCCCGCAGCCGCTCCGTCTGCGCCGCGTCGGCACCGCCGACCAGGTAGAGGAACTGCGCGATCGCGGTGCGTACGACTGCCCGCCGGGTCAGCAGCCCGCCCGCGAGGAACGGCCGGGAGAACGCGGTGGCCGACGACGTCGCGATGATCGTCTTGTCGAGGTCGAAGAACGCGGCGGCGCCGGGCCGGGGGCCGGAGCGCGGTGCCGCCGGCCGGGACGTCGTCGCGGACCCGGGCGGTGCCGGGGCGGTCGCGGGCGGTGGTGTCGCGGGCGCGACGTCGCGCGCGTCGTGCCCGTCCGCGCCGGAGCCCGCCGGGACCGCGTCGTCCGATCCGTTCTCGACCATGACCTGACCAGGTGCCTCTCGTCGCCCGCCGCCGGTGAGCCTAGCGGGAGCGGCCGACGCTTTGCCGGGCCTCCGGGACGGGTGCACCGCGCCGACCGGAGCCACCCGGCGCGCCGCCGGCCACCCCCAGCCCCGCGCCGCTGCCGGCAGGGCGAGCGAGTGCAGGGCACGCGCCGCGCGCAGCCCGAGACGCGTGCAGCATCGGCGGTCGCGAGCGGGTCGTCGGACCTGCCGCCGAGGCGGAGGAGGTCGGGGTGTTCGCTCGCAGCTCGGAGGTGCTCGACGCGAGGTCGGACGTCGCCGCCCGGCGTGCGCCGGGCGGGTGGCCGCGGCCCGGGGAGGTCGACGCGGCGCCGGGCGTCCCCGGGGGACCCGGTTCCCGAGCGGTCGCGTCGACGCGCGGAGCGGCGCGGCGAGCGCGCCCCGGGCGTGGCGTCGTGGGCGTCGTCGGGGCGCGCGGCGGCGCCGGCGCCTCGACGTTCGCGGCCGCGCTCGCGCACCGCCTCGCCCGGCGCGGGTCGGCGGCGCTCGTCGATCTCGAGCGCACGGGCGGTGGCGTGGACGTGCTCGTCGGGCTCGAGGGCGCCGACGGTCTGCGCTGGCCCGACCTCGTCGGTGCGCGCGGGGAGATCGCCGGCGTCGAGCTCCTCGCGCTGCTGCCGAGCTGGGGCGGGTGCACGGTGCTGAGCGCCGACCGGGCGCGTCCGGGCCCACCGCCGGCGGCAGCCGTGGACGACGTGCTCGGCGCCCTGGCGTCCGAGGTCGACCACGTCGTCGTCGACCTCGACCGGGCGGACGTCGCCGAACGGTCCGACGTGCTCGCGCTGTGCGGGGTCGTGCTCGTGGTCGTCCCGCGCGACCTGCGGGCCGTCGCGGGCGCGCTCGCCCTGCGTCCTGCGCTCGTGGAGGCCGTCGAGGACGTGCGTCTCGTCGTCCGCGGCCCCGCTCCCGGCGGTCTCAGCGCGCTTGAGCTCGCCCACGTGGTCGACCTCCCGCTCGGCGTGTCGATGGCCGCCGACCGGGCGGTCGCTGCGGCGTGCGAGCGGGGCGGGGGGCCGGCCGGCCCGGGGTTGCGGCGCGGGCCGTTGCTGCGCGCGGTCGCTCGGCTGGCGGAGGACCTGTGAGGCCGCCCACCGGCTCCGCGGCGGACGAGGAGCGCGGGGGACTGCGGCTGCAGCCGGTCGGCGCGGGGCGCTCGGCGGAGTCGGTCGGCGCGGGGTGGGCAGGCCCGCCCGGTGAGCTCGACGACGCGGCACGGTCCGGGGAGCTCGTCGGGCCGGCGCGGCGAGGGCGGCCGGTGCCGTCCGTCGACCGTGCGCTGCTCGACGACGTGCGGGACCGGCTCGCGCGGCGCGGTGCAGCGCCCGACGCGGGCGAGATCGCCGCGGCGCTGCGCGCGTCGGGCACGCTGCTCGGCAGCCGCGCGCTCGTCGATCTCGAGCGGGCCGTGCGGGCCGAGGTGCTCGGCGCCGGCCCGCTCCAGCAGTACCTCGACGACCCGGACGTCACCGACGTCCTCGTGAACGCGCCCGACGAGGTGTGGGTCGAACGGTGCGGGCGGCTCGAGCGCACGCCCCTCGAGCTCGGCAGCCCCCAGACCGTCCGGGAGCTCGCGGTCCGGCTCGCGGCCGTCGGCGGCCAGCGCCTCGACGACGCCAGCCCGACGGTCGACGCGCGCCTGCCCGACGGCACCCGACTCCACGCCGTCCTGCCGCCTGTCGCCGGCGGCTGCACGCTGCTGTCGCTGCGGGTCCTGCGGCGGCGCGCGTTCACGCTGCCCGAGCTCGTCGCGTCCGGGAGCGTCGCGCCCGCGCTCGCGCCCGTCCTGCGCGCCCTCGTCGACGCGCGCGCGAGCTTCCTCGTGTCGGGGTCGACGGGCACCGGCAAGACGACGCTGCTCGCGGCGCTGCTCTCGCTCGTCCCCGCGCACGAGCGGATCGTGTGCATCGAGGAGTCCGGCGAGCTCGCGCCGGCGCACCCGCACGTCGTCCATCTCCTCGCGCGGCACGCCAACGTCGACGGGGCGGGCGGCGTGGACCTCGCGGACCTCGTCCGGCAGGCCCTGCGCATGCGGCCCGACCGGATCGTGCTCGGCGAGTGCCGCGGCGCCGAGGTCCGCGAGGTCCTGACCGCGCTCAACACCGGGCACGACGGCGGCTGCGCGACCGTCCACGCCAACACGGCGTCGGACGTGCCGGCCCGGCTCGAGGCGCTCGCCTCCCTCGCGGGGATGTCGCGCGCGTCCGTCGCCGCGCAGGCCGCGAGCGCGCTCGACGCGGTGCTCCACGTGCGCCGCACGGGACCGCTGCGCCACCTCGCGCAGGTCGGTGTGGTGCGACGGGACGGCGACGGCGAGCTGCGCGTCGACGTCGCGGTCGACGTCGCCGGCGGCGTCGCGGTGCGGGGACCGGGGTGGCCCGTGCTCGCCGAGCGGCTCGGGCTCGGCGCACCGTGAGCAGCGTGGGGGCCGGGCTCCTGGTCGCGCTCGCCGTCCTGGCGGCGACGGGTCCACGCGGGCGGACGGCAGCACGGCTCGGTGAGCCGGCCGGGCGTCGGCCGAGGCGGGGGCGCCGTGGCGCGGACGACGGCTCGACGGGTGGCGTGCTGCCGCGACCCGGCCTGTTCGCGGCGGGGGAGCTCGCCGCCGCCGTGACGGGCGTCGCGTCGGCGCTGCGGGCGGGCAGCTCCCCGGCCCACGCGTGGCTGACCGTGACCGGGATCGTCGTGGGACCGCACGGCGTACCGGCGCTCGCGGACCTCCTCCCCGCAGGCTTGTCGCAGCACCGGACCGGGCGTGGCCTGCGCGAGCAGCACGTGCGTCGCGCGCGGGCCGTCGTGGCCGCGGGCAGGCTCGCGGCCGAGCTCGGGACGCCGCTCGGCCCCGTGCTCGACCGGGTCGCCCGGACGCTCGAGAGCGACGAGGAGCTCGACGCGGACCGCCGTGCCGCGCTGGCCGGTCCCCGGTCGACCGCCACGGTGCTGCGGTGGCTGCCCGTCCTCGGCGTCGTGCTCGGGGCGGCCCTCGGGGCGGACCCGCTCGGCGTCCTCCTCGACGGCGGGCTCGGCGCGACGTCCGCGCTCGCGGGAGCGGTGCTGCTCGGAGCCGGGCACGTGTGGACGCGACGGCTCGTCCTGGCCGCCCAGACGCCGGGTGACCGGTGAGCGCCGCGGCCGTGGCGCTCGTCGTCGCTCTCCTCGTCGGGCTCGCACGGGTGCCCTGGAGCGCCGGGCGCTCGGCGCGGCTCGCGGGGGTCGGCCGGCGGTGCGGTCGCGTCGGCCGGAGCAGACGGGTCGACCCGTCCGAAGGGGACGTGCTCGACGTCGGGGGCGGCGTCGACGTCGTGCTCGTCCTCGACCTCCTCGAGGTCGCCGTGGCGTCCGGGGCGGCGCTGCCGCGCGCCGTCCAGGCGGTCGGGGACGCCGTGGGAGGTGACGACGGAGCGGCGCTCACGGCCGCCGCTCGTGCCCTCGTCCTCGGTGCGGGCTGGCCAGCGGCGTGGTCGGCCGTGCCGTCCCGGTTCGCTCCGGTCGCCGAGTGCCTGGCGGACTCGTGGTCGTCCGGTGCGGCGCCGGGGCCACGGTTGCGCGCCGCGGCGGACGAGGTGAACCGCGACCGGCGACGCACCGCGCGCGAGGCGGCCGGCCGGCTCGGAGTGAGGCTCGTGCTCCCGCTCGGGCTGTGCCTCCTGCCGTCCTTCGTGCTCCTCGGGCTCGTCCCGGTCGTCGTGTCCCTCGCCGGAGGCCTCCTGGGCTGAGGCCCCTCCCGGCCGCGCACGCGAGCCAGACGTTGCCGCGTCCGGGGCTATTGCATAACCTGCGGCTGTCGCATCGTCGCGACCACCCGAGGGAGGTGACCCCGTGGGAACCCTGCTCGTCGCGAGCACGCCCTCGATCGGCGCCGGCCGCTCGCGCAGCCCGCGCCCGCGTCACCTGGCGCTCACCGCCGGTGGCCGACCCGCGGTCGACCCGTCACCCGGCCCGAACGGGCACCACGAAGCTGGGCGGAGCACCGGGTCCTGACCCGTGAGCACGCCCGTGAAGGCGGCGCCCGGTCCAGGGGGTGGACCGGGCGTCGCTGTGTCCGGCCCAAGGGGCCGCTGCCCGCTGCCCGGAGCTCGCAGCTCGCTGCCCGCTGTCCCGAGCCCACTGTCCACTGTCCGGAGTCCGGTGCCCTGAGCCCGCCGTTCGCAGCCGGAGTCCGTAGCCCGGGGCGCGGCGTCGCGCCGTCGAGGGGGACGAGCGCGCGTCAGCGGGGACCGACACCTGTTGTCGTCGCCCCGCGCGCGCGCGTCTCGTCGATGCGGCTGCGGGCGCGTGTTCGGATGGCTTCGTGAGGAGCCACATGCAGCAGCCATTGATGAGTGTCACCGTTCGCCGGGCGTTCGGCTGGGGGATCGTCGTCCTGGTCGACGATGATCCGGAGCACGGGGACGTCCCTGACGTCGATTCGGAGCAGCCCGTGTCCGCGACCGAGACCGGGATGGTCGTGCTGGTGCGTCACGCCACGGCCACGGACGAGTACGACGAGGACGACATGCTCGTCCTCGCGCAGGCCGAGGTGACGATTCGGCTGCTCGCGGAGTCGCAGCCCGACAACCCGACTCGTGCGGTGCTCTACACCGGTGTGCTGCGTGTGCCGTCCCGGCGCCTTTCTGTCGGGGACGCGAATGACGAGATCGTCGTGCCCGCTCACCATTCGAATCTTGTGACCGTCTCGGTCGAGGTGGGCGCCGTGATCGACGACGGGGCGGACGCGGTGCGCGTCGACCTCGCCCCGGTGCTCTAAGCGGGTCGGGTGGCATCGACGCTTCCGCGTCTTGGGTGAGTGGCGGGGTGATCGCTCTGGAAGCGCTCGTCGGGTGCCCCGTGTCGCGGCTGATGCTCGACCACCAGGTGGCGCTGCTCCTCGTCGACGATGCAAGCGAAGGGCAACGAGTCAGCGCCACCCTGATCCTCGAGGAGGCGTTCGAGCTGACGCTCGGACCAGAAGCGCACCTCGTCGACCCGGACGACCCCACGACTCTGGGACCGACCTGCCGGCTGCTGCACCAGACGATCTCCGCGGCATCCGCGGCAGACGGCGGCGCGCTGGACCTCCAGTTGGGCGACGCGATCGCGTTGTCGCTTACGCCCACGGGGAACTACGAAGCATGGGAGCTCTCCGGCACGGGCGTGCCCTCGGTGCTCGTAGGTCCCGCCTGACATGTACTCAAACGAACGTTCGAGTGCATGTCTCACGGCCGAGGGGGTGTCAGGCGCCGGGAGGGGCCCAGGACGTGAGTAGGTGGTGGGCGCGGTCTGCGACGTGGTCGAGGAGTGAGAGGTCGACGTCGGATCCGCCGAAGCGCGTGTGCAGGACGCTGCTGATGTCGTGCGCAGTGCTCGGACCGGGTAGCTCGAGCACGGTGTCGACCCAGCGGTCGTACCCGTCGGGCATCTCGACGCGCCACGCGCGCAGGCCTCGAGGATCCACTCGCCACAGAGTTTCCACGAGCTCGCTGCGCACGCGCTCGGTGACTAATCGTCTGCAGAGGGCGTTCACGTGCAGGGCGGGGAGGGTTCCGGCGTCCAGCGGCAGGGCGCTGGACGCGGCCTCGTCGTCATAGCGGAGGTCGATCAGCTCGGTGGGGTCATCGTCGGCATAGGTCACGAACGCCCACCGGCCGGCGTCGTCGCGCCAGCGCCAGCGGTTGACCGCCCATGTCTCCCGGTCGAACGCTGGGCTGGGCGTGACCGGCTGCCACCCGGACGTGGACAGGGTGCCGGTGTGGCACCGGACCGCTCCCAGTGCTGCGTTCGGATCCGGAAGCACCAGCGGTGCCCCTGGGGTTCTCTCGGAGGAGGGGAGTAGCACCAGCGTGAACATCGCGCCCCGCCGTGCTGCTCGCGCCACCAGGCCCCAGGTCGGCCGGTAGGTACCGGACGGGATCGCGTAGAGCTCTCCCTCGTGGACGCGCATGGCACTCATCATCGGGTGACGCCAGGCACTTCGTCGGCAGCGTGGCGGGTGTACTCAAACGATCGTTTTAGTGCATCCGCGTGAGCGCGTTCCCGTCGGCTTAGGTGGCACCTGAGCGGGTCGCCGCCGTTACGGGCACCGGTCTGGGACGCTCCAGGTGTGCTGAGAGTGCGCGTGACGAATGACGACCGACAAGTCCGAGTCGTGAACGTCGAGCCGTATGGCGACAGCCCGTCGCTGGAGCCGGGCGATCCACTGACCGTCGAGGTCGCCGACGGCCCGGATGTGCTCATCGAGTTCGCACTGTCGCCGGGCCCGGTTGGCGAAGTGTTGTGGATGTCGGTGGATGGAGTCGTCGTGACCGCCTCCGATCTGAAGGTCAACGGTCGGACGATCTGGCCAACCTGAGTAGCCCACGGGCGCCTCACAGGAGGCGTCTACTCACGGACGGTCGAGGGCCGCGAGCCGCTGGAGGATCCCATTGACGTGGGCGAGGTCGTGCCAGAGCACCACCATGTGCTCGTCTGGTAGCCGCGCGGCGATCTCGCGGACCGTCGCTACGTCGTCGACGAGGCTCCCGAGCGTGCACTCCTGACCGTCAGGAGTGTCACCCGGGCTGTACACCGCCTCCGTGGAGAGGACGTAGTAGAAGTCAGCGCCTAGCTCCACCCGCCCGCCGTGCCGCTTCTCGAGCTCGTCGAAGAGCAGTCCCACGACGTGCCGGAGGACAGGTAGGGAGACCACGGTCTTGTCGCCCATCGCGCCAGTGTGCCGATGCGATCTGGCCGCTCACGCGAGGCACACCGCCTCAGGGAGAGGCAGCTGCCACGTCCACGCGCGACCGATCACCCGTCTCGTCCGCATGAGACATGTACTCAAACGTTCGTTTAGGTGCACCGATGGCGCAGAGCTGGACGTAGCCAGCGCCGTAGCGTTGTGCCATGGACGACTTGGTCGCGATCCGCGAGGCGGCTGCGCTTGTGGATGTCGACCTCCGCGCCACGCTCGGTTCCTCGTGGTCGTGCCGCGCCGAAGACGACCTCACCATCACGATCAGCGACGGCCACGTGTCTGAGACGTCGCTGCTCGATCCCGCGGAGTGGTGCGAGATGCAGGGCGCACCAGATGACGAGGCGCACCGTGCCGCTGATGCCTTCGATGCGGTGACGGCTGAGGCCACCGAGATACTGCGGGTGCTCGGGCGCGAGTGGCCGGTGTGCCGGCACCACGACGTCGTGCTGGACGCTTGTGAAGGGACCTGGCTGTGCCCGGCCGGCGCTGGCCACGACGTGGCCTTCGTCGGCGAGCTCGCGTCGTCGACGTAGCCGTCTACCCCCAAGCCCCGAGTACACCGCACTCAAACGGTCGTTTAGGTGCGTCTGAGCGTGTGACAGGTGTCGTGCGCGAGGTCTCGGACGTCGTCTTCGCAGTCGTCGGTGGCGTCGGTGAGGTGCTCGGTCAGCTCGGGGGAGTCGAGGTCGATGAGCGCGCGTAGGTAGTCGAGCCGGGCCGTGGAGTGCGGAGTGAGTGCCCAGGCGCGGTGGAGCGAGGGAAGGGCGGGCTGGTGCTCGAGGCGCGCGAGGCCAGCGGCGAGGTCTTCGGTGTCGCACCACTCGCCGGTGTCCACGGCGGCGTCGAACCACTCGAGGATGGCGGGTGCGTCGGACTGGTCGCCGTGGGCGGCGACCACGTCGCGGCCGACAGCCTGCAGCCAGGGATCTGCGTCGGTGACCCAGGAGCGTGCTCGAGGCAGGGTTACGGGCCCGAGCCGGAGCAGCGCGGTCGTGAGCGCGCTGTCGCCGCGGCCGAGCTGGGCTTCGAGTTCGGCGAGGTCGAGCAGGGCGAGGTCTCCACGAGCAGCCAGCTCGCGCAGCGCCGCGCCGCGACCGCGCTGTCCTCGGGCGGTGTCGGCCGCGGACAGGAGCTCGCTTCGTGTGACGTCGGTGAAGTCCGGGCGGTGCGGGAGTTGTGGGACCGGCGCGCGGGACAGGGCGTAGGCGACCAGCGGCTCGTCGCTCCAAGCCTGCCAAGGCCCGTCAGGGGCGTGGGTCACCGCGGCGGCGAGCTCGTCGTCGTGGAGGCGGCTGAGAATGAGCTCGCGCAGGCCGTCGCGTGCAGCGGCGCCGGCGTGCGCCCAGACTTGGTCGACCGCCCACGTCCAGTCGTCCCCGGTCGTGCTCGACAGGTGCTGATGCAGGATCGCCGCGGCGGAGGTGTCCCCGAGCCGGGACATTTCGACGAGTACCGGGAACCCGATCCCAGAGAGCAGGTCGGCGTCGTGGGGGTCGATCGGAAGCTCCGCGACCGGGATCTCGAGCTCGACGACGAGACGGGCGAGGTACTCCCCGCGCTGCTCGATCTGTGGCCACCATCGTGGGTCGTGCGCGATGCACGCGAGGACGTGCTCGCGTGCGTCGGGCGCATTCAGCGCGAGGCTGTACCCGCGGCCCCGCCCGCGCTGGAGCAGACCCTGCAGCGAGTCCGGTGCCGCCCAGGTCTCCATGGGTCGCAGTCTCGCACCCACCGCACGGACGCCCGACGGGTGATTTCAAACGGACGATTGAGTGCATGTACTGGTGGGACGATGCGGTCTCGTCGAGGGTTGGGGGGCTTGTGGTGCTGCCGTACGCATACCAGGTGGCGCAGTACGACCCGCGTGACTACGAGAACGGTGCCTACGTCGGTCCGTTGGACAGCGACACCGATGAGGGGCCGCTCGAGGCTGCGTATCTGACTGCCCTTGCGGCGTTCGCCCGGGAGCTCGAGGTGACCCACCTCATCGTTCGGGGTCCGCGGTACCTCGGGGACGCGAACCCCGACGAGACACCCCTGGCCGCGGACGACGTCCTCGCGCGGCTGTTCGGCGCCGACCTCGCCGGCTACGTCGACGGCGCGGTCCTGGACATCGCGGGTGCTCAAGCTCTGGTGCAGGACAAGTTCCGGGGTGGCACGCACTACTGCACGCTCGAGGCTGACCAGATGCTCGTGCACATCGACTGGGACATGTACATGTTCGTCGGGACCGCGACGCCCTGTCCGGGCGCGGTGGCCGCGACCCATGCGGCTGGGATCTTCGCCACTAAGTGTGACTTCGTGCTCAGCGAGTGGCTCGACGACAGTTATCCGAGAATCAGCCGGCCGATCGACGCGGAGTTCTGGGCTGAGGTCGAGGCCCTCCTCGCTGTCGAGGGAGCGGTGCTGCTCGAGGAGACCGCGGCCTGGCGGCGTTGGCACCGGATCACCCTCGGTGCGCCGCGCCCGATGCTGAGGCCGCGGTGCGTGGTCTGGGTCTGGCCCGACCTCGACCCCGACGTCGACGCGGTCCTCGCGCGCCCTTCCGGCGAGATTGGGCTCGACGAGCTGGTCTGGCTCACCGCCGACGGCGCGCTCCGATCCCGCAGAGTTGTCGACGAGGACGGCGAGGACGGCTCGGCGTCCGTGGTGGTGGAAGCCACGGGAGCGCGGTCGGCTTGGTGGCGCCCTGGTCACGCTGGTCAGCAGGCGCCACTCATCGAGGCGGTACAGCCGCGGTCGTCCTCGTCCCAGCCCTCGTCGACCAACTCCCGCGGGTCCGGGTACTCGGGGTGCTGGTCGTTGCGCCAGTAGCCGATCAGTCGCAGATGCACGCGGACATCTTCGCGGCTCTTCGGATCCGCTCATACCGGCTGGCTGGCACAGTGCTCGCGCAGCCGAGGTAAGCGCCCCGATCGTCGCCGAACTACGAAGTTCCCGGGAGTGCATGCACTCAAACGATCTTCCAAGTGCACCTGACCGGACCGCCACGGGCCCGGGCTCGGGGATCGGTGGCCGCGATACCTCAAGTCGTCACATCGAATTCGATATGCACAGCACGCGTATCGACTATCGAGATGGAGCCGCGCGATGCGAGTAGTGGAAGCACCCACAGCACCTACCCGGCGCGCGGGGGTCGCGCTCCTCGTCGGCGCGGCGACCGTGATTGGGCTGCTCGGGATCCTCGCCGGCATCGCAGCAGCGATCGGCGCCGGCGCCGCGGGAGCCGGCTCGGGCGTGGCAGTCCCGGTCGTCAGCAAAGCGCAGGCCGACGTGCCCGACAACGTGTCGGCCGTGGTCAACGGCACCGGTCTGCCCGGGCGCGCGCCGGTGAGCATCACCCGGCAGGGCCCTCTCATGCTGTCCGTCTATGAAGACGTCTCGGCGCCCACGCGCATCCTCGCCCGCGCCGACGTCTGGGCATCGGCGATCGCCGCCGGAGCCGCGGTGCTGATCCTCGTCCCGGTCCTGCGGAGCACCGCGTCGCGAGACCCCTTCGCTCCGCGCAACGCACCGCGGCTCGCCCTCGCCGCGGCCGTCGCACTCGTGGGATGGGGAGCCGCCGCGCTCCTGCCGGTCGCCGTCGCGGGCACCGTGGTACCGGGCGTCGCCGCTGAGGCGGGAGCGTGGCAGCCGGTCTTCCGGCCCGACTACTGGCCGGTCGGGTTCGTCGTCGCACTCGCCGTGCTGGCGTTCGCGACCTGGCACGGCCGCCAGCTCGCCGCAGACACCGACGGCCTCGTGTGAGCTCAGAGCCCGACGACTCGGCCGGTCACGAGGTCCGGTCCCACCTGGGCGCCCTGCTCGACGCCCGAGGGACGACGCTGGTCGAGCTCGCACACCGGACGGGCGTAACCGTGGCCAACCTCTCGGTGCTCAAGAACGACCGGGCCCGCGCCGTCCGCTTCTCGACACTCACGGCGATCTGCCACGCCCTCGACTGCCAACCCGGCGACCTGCTCAGCGTGACCGCACCACACGAGCCGGACCCGCGTGCCGACGCCCCTCACGAGTGACATGTACCTGAACCTTCGTTTGAGTACACCCGTCGCGCTGCCGACGAAGTGCCCGCTTCACCCGATGATGAGTGCCACGCGTTCACCAGCGGGCTCGACGCGATGCCCTCCGGTCTAAGGCAGACCCGGATGTGGTCGAAGGTGCCGCGCGTGGGGGCGCAGTGTTCACGCGCCTGCTCGAGTTCGGAGGAGACATGTCTGACTCTGATGCATCGCTCATCGCCGCCGAACTGATGTACCTGGCGCGCGAGGGCAGCGCCACAGACCGTGCCAACGCTGCCGCGGACCCCCGCGTACCGCTCGAAGGCCTGTGGCTGCTTGCCCGCGACAGCGACCCGGGCGTGCGGGGGGCGGTGGTCCTCAACCCTGAGGTGCCGGCAGCGGTCCTTGAGGCGATCGCGGCCGCAAACGACGACCTGCGCGAGAAGGCGGGAACCCACCCGAATGCGCCGCTTGAACTCATGGAGAGCGTCCCGCTCATCTGGCACACCCAGAGGTCACTCGTTCGCTACACGGAGCGCCAGGGCACTTCCGGGCACACCCGCGACGAGCTCCTCAGCGCATGGTCGCAGGCGCACAGCCGAAGCGACTGGACGACAACCCTCGGGCAGACCTGGACCGTGATCGCGGGGGGGCCACACGAGAAGCCCTAGCACCACGCGCCCCTCGGACCGCTCCCGGCGCTGAGCAACACCCTCGGCCGTGAGACATGTACTCAAACGATCGTTTGAGTACAGCCTTGGCCCGATCCGACGGCCTGGCGCCCGGCGTCGATCGGCCGATGTCTACGGCAGAGTGACGACGTGGAACGTCAGCGCCGTGTTGCCGGCAGCGCCCGCTTCGCCGAGCTGGCACGCATGCTCGACGTCGACGTCGACGCGCGCGACGAGCACCAGCGCTGGGACGTCTACCGGCAGGCGCTGGCCCGCCCGGGGCTCGAGCCCCAACTTCTGGCCACCACGGCCAACGAGCCGGACGGCGCGATCGCGGTCGGTGTGGTCTTTGAGATGCTCGAACGCCTCGACCCGGACGCGGCCGCGCCCTGGATCGAGGCGGTGCCGGCGTCGCATCGGGACAAGGTCCTGACCCGGGCGGGTGACCTCGCGATCCTGCGGGCCTGCGTGCCACCGGACGCCGCCGCGTCGAGCGACGCGGTCGACAGCTGGTCGGACTGGCTGCAACGACGACTCGTCGACGACACTGCAAGCCTTGGCGTGCTCGCGCTGCTCGAGGTTCACGGCCGCACCCGACGAGTCCGAGGACGCGCCCGTAGCCGCCTCGCCGCGAAGCGCTGAGTTGAGCATGGGCGTCGAGCCCTGTGCCGGCATGGATGATCGTGCTCATGCCCAAGTCCTCGAAGCCGAAGAAGCCGCCTATTGACAAGAAGGCGGTCACGGCGAAACTCGAGCGCGCCCAGCAGGACCAGTTGCGCGTCCGCGTCCGCCGCTGGATTCCCGACGCAGATCCCGTCGAAGGGTTCGTCGTCGGCATTGGGCGACGATGGGTGGCCCTGGCCCAACTCTCGGACCGCATCCTCCTGGACGGCTGGGCTCTCGTGCGCCTCAAGGACATCCAGGCCGTGAAGATCTACCCCGACCCGAACACCTTCGCTACGCGGGCCCTGCGGCTCCGGTCGCAGTGGCCACCGGTTGCCCCTCCCGTCGACCTCGACCACACCGTCGCGGCCATCACCGCCGCCACCAAGGTGGCGCCGCTGCTCACGGTGCACGAGGAGTTCGCCCGGCCCGACGTGTGCTGGATCGGCATGGTCCGCTCGGTCGACGACACGACGCTCGCTCTGCATGAGGTCGACGGTGAGGCCAACTGGCTACGGAAGGTCACCATGATCGACCTCGACTCCATCACCCGACTGGACATGGGCGGTGGGTACGAGGAGGCGCTCCACCTGGTCGCCGGCGAGCCTCCAAAGCGCTGACGAGTCCACGCCCGGTCTCTCGACGCTCGAGTACATGCACACAAACGTTCGTTTAGGTACAGGTGTCGACCTCTCGCGTCGAGGCCCGCGGGGCAAGGGATAGGCAGACTGGCGTGGGGACAGTCGAACGGCCGTACCCCACGAGTGGCTACCTGGTGCACGCGGCGTTGGGCGTCCGACGGTATGAGGGGCCGAGCCTGCTGATCGTGGAACGGGATCTGCCAGAGTCGTTCGTCGGGCTGGCCGAGGACGAGCAGGACCGACGGATCGACCTGGCCTTGTCGTTCGTCTGGCGCTGGGCCGAAGCGGAGGGCGCGGACCGCATGCGGGTCGAAGTCGTGCCGAGAGACGCAGACCTTGCTCGGCAGACCGGCCTCGAGGCGACAGGCAGGCACGGCCTGTGCTTCGTCGGTCCGTTCAGCGTGGCGGCAGGCATCGAACTCTTGGCGGCGAACCCCGAGCGGGTGTGGGTATGGGCCGGAGACCGGCCCCTGGTGTTCCTGGACGAGACCTGGGACACGGTCGTCGTCCAGCTCCCCGAAGCGCAGGTCGGACGATTCTCAGCCCAGCTCACAGCCGCCCTCACGTAGGCAGCCGAACGGCCCGACGACACGGCCATCCGGCTGCCGCAGCGCAGCCCGACCGCGTACATGCACTCAAACGATCGTTCAGGTGCACGTTCCGTCGTAGCGATGCCACACGAGCCGCGCGGCGGCTACCCGCCTGTCCGCTGCCGTACCGCCGGTTCGAGCAGCGTCAATGTCTGCTGCTGCGCGTCGAGGCCGGCCCGTACACCGACGGGCATCGGCAGGTTCGGCCCGGCGTGCCCGATCTCCACGTTTCCTAGGACCGGGATGTCACGGTCGCCGAGGACGTCGAGGACGATCTCGGCCAGGCTCGGCGACGCGTCGGGACCCTCGAGCCCGGCGATGTCGCGCGGGACGCCCACGACCATGCCGGAGCTCCGGTCGAGGATGCCGGCGTGACGCAGCACGTGGAGATAGCTCCACACGTACGAGGACAGGCCACCCAGCTCCTCCCAGAACAGCACCGCGCCGTCGAACCGCTCCAGCGGCACCGCGAAGCGCGTGGCCTGCGCCAGGGCGATGCGGTTGATCACCCCGCCGATGAGCGGGCCCTCGGCACGTCCAGGTCGCCAGCACTCCCACGACGGGCTCGCCGGCAGCGTACCGATCGCCTCGGTACCGGTGAGCAGCCGGAAGTACAGCGACTCGAGCTCCCCCCGTCGCACCGGTGACACGGTCTGCCAGTTCCCGCCGAAGCCCGGCGTGGCCATGTCGGCGTGAAACCCGACCAGCCCCGTGCGCGCGTGGAGCGCCAGGTGCAGCAGCGAGATGTCGCTGTAGCCCAGGATCGGCTTGGGGTCGGCCCGGATGGCTTCGACGTCGATGAGGTCGAGGTAGCCGAACACCGTCTGGCCGCCATCGTTCGCGACGATCGCGCGCACCTCCGGATCACGCAGCAGACCGTTGAGCTCAGCGGCTATCTCCGCAGGCCGGGCCGCGCTCCACCACCGGCTCCGGCCCACCTCCAGAAGCGGCGCTCGACGCACGCGGAAACCCATGCGCTGGAGCACGAGCACCGTGCGCTCGACGTTGGGCTCGTGCGCCGCTGCCAGCGGCCCGGACAGCGCCGCGATGACGACGAGATCGCCCGGCCTCAGGGCACGCGGTCGAAGCAGCTCAGGCGGAGCAGATCCAGTCACCGGCGCAGTATCCACGCGAACGCACCACGACACGCGTGATCTTTTCCGCCTCGGCAGAGCTCGAACCGGCTTCACAGGAAGCTCGACCCCCGTGCATGTATCTGAACCTTCGTTCAAGTGCGGCGGCCGAGCCCGCGCGAGCGGTCTCGCCGGCGAGTCGCTACTCGAGCGCGGTGCACCCTCAGCCCGCTCGGCGCAGCGCCCGGTCGCCCGCGGCGGGCGGAGGCGGCCCGCGTGCGGAGCGGGAACGCGAACGTGGTCTGCGCCAGGCGCCGCGAGGGCGCCCGAGAAGGAGGACCGCCATGCGCACCACCGCCGATCTGCACCCCGCTCGACGCGCTCGCCCCGGCGGGCGAGGACCCGCGCCGACCGCGCCCCGCACGACGACCCGCGGTGCACGGCGAGCGGCCCTGGCCCGCCGCGCCGGCGGCGACGCCGACCGGCACGCCACCCACCGACCTGCCGACGCCGGCATCGGCTCCGGTGTGAGCTGCGCAGCTCCCGTGCCCGAGCGCGAGGGGTCGGCGCAGGCGCTGTCCCGCACCAACGGTTCGGCGAGGCCGGACGACGGCGTCGCGGGGACGGGACGGACGCGGACGGTCGCGCGCGTCGTCCGAGGGCCGGTCGTGCGGGGCCAGGCAGTCGTGGGGTCGGACGCCGGCATGGCCACCGCGGAGTACGCGATCGCGACGGTCGCCGCCGTGGGGTTCGCGGGTCTCCTGATGGTCGTGCTCCGCAGCGGTGAGGTGCAGGCGCTGCTCCTCGGCCTCATCCGCGGAGCGCTGTCGGTGTGACGGGGCGGCGTGGCGAGGGCGCGCGGATCCGCTCGGGCGGTGCCGTGCCGACCTGCTCGGGTGGTGCCGCGCAGGTCCGCTGGGGCCGTGCCGCACGGGACCGCCGGGGCGGCGTCGCGCGGCCCCGAGCGGACGGTGTCCCGCCGGGATGCACGGGCGGCGTCACGCGGGGGCGCTCGGGCGTCGTCGCGCCGGAGGTCGTCGACGACCGGGGGAGCGGCAGGTTGCCGGTGGCGACGCGTCCCGCTGGGAGCCTCCCGCCCGGGGGAGAGTCGCGCGAGCGCGGCAGCGTGACGGCCGAGCTGGCCGTGGCGCTGCCCGCGGTCGTGCTGGTCCTCGTCGCGGTCCTCGTCCTCGCCGCGTCGGCGCTCACCCAGCTCCGGTGCGCCGACGCCGCACGGGCCGGCGCACGTGCGGCCGCCATCGGTGAGGACGAGTCCGGTGTGCGGGCCACCGCCGCGCGGGTCGCCGGGCCGGGTGCGGACGTCAGCGTCGTCCGCGGCGGCGACTGGGTGACCGTCTCGGTGAGCGACGCGGTCGTGAGCAGCGGGCTGCGCACGGGCCCGCTCGTGGCGCGGGCGAGCGCGGTCGCACGGGTCGAGCCGTGACGCCGCCGGGGACGCGGGCGCCAGTCGAGGCGCAGGTGCGCACCGACACCCCGGCCGGCGCCCGTGCCGATGCCGACACTGCGGGGAAGGCCCGGGGTGCGCGGCGCCGGTGCTCCGACGAGATCGGCTCGGGCACGGTGCTCACGCTCGGCGTCGTGGCGGTCGCGGGGGTGCTCCTCGCGGTCGTCGCGCTGCTCGCCGGCGCGCAGGGTGCGCGGGGTCGCGCGCAGGCGGGTGCTGACCTCGCGGCGCTCGCGGCCGCGCAGCACCTGCTCGACCACGGTGGCACCGACGTGTCGGAGGCCTGCGAGGTCGCGGAGGCGGCCGCCCGCCGGAACGACGTGCGGCTCTCGTCGTGTCGCGGCGCCGGCTCCGGTGTCGTCGTCGTGACCACGGTGCGGGCATCGGCCGCCGGGCCGGCGACGGCGCGCGCGCGGGCCGGGCCGGTGTCGGCGCGTGGGTGAGGCAGCCGTCGCCGCCGGCCCGGCGCGGCGACGGGCGGGCGCTCGAGACGGGGCAGGCGGCGCAGGGACGGGCAGCACCCATGCCGGGAAGGCGGCACGAGGACGGGCACGCGCCCAGGACGTGCAGGCGGCGCAGGGACGGGCAGGCACCCATGACGGTAAGGCGGCACGAGGAAGGGCGGGCCGTGCGTGCTCGGCCCGGTCCTGGTGCGGCTCGGCCCGGCCCCTGCGCGGCTCAGCCCGGCACGGAGTGGGCGAGGACCGCGTCGAGGAGCCGGACCGCGGCGGCCTTCTCCAGGGGGTTGTTCGCGTTGCCGCACTTGGGCGACTGGACGCACGCCGGGCAGCCCCGCACGCACCGGCAGGCCGCGACGGCGTCCCGGGTGGCGCGCAGCCACGTCTCGCCCAGCGCGTACCCCCGCTCGGCGAAGCCCGCACCGCCGGGGTACGCGTCGTGCACGAACACCGTCGCCATCCCGGTGTCTGCGTGGAGCGCGGTCGACACCCCGCCGAGGTCCCAGCGGTCGCACGTCGCGAGCAGCGGGAGGAGGCCGATCGACGCGTGCTCGGCGGCGTGCAGGGCGCCCGGTGCGAGCTCGACGGTCACGCCCGCGGCCTCGAGCACCTCGACCGGTGCGGTCCACCACGTGGCCGTCGTCTGGAGCGTGCGCGCGGGCAGCTCGAGGAGCTCCGTGCCGAGCACCTGGAGGTCCGGGATGCGCTTGCGCTGGTAGCTGAGGACCTGGCTCGTGACGTCGACCGCCCCGAAGCCCCAGGTCACCGGCCCCCAGCGGCGTTCGCGCTGCACGGACCGGATCTCCGTCGTCGTGGCCCAGCGGGACCACGTCCCGTAGTCGACGTCGCGGCGCTCGACGAGCGCGACGGCGTCGGCCAGGTGCAGCTCGGAGACCACGAACGTCGCACCCTGGTGCACGTACACGGCTCCGGGATGCACCGACGCGTCGGCGGCGGCGGCGTCGACCGTGCCGAGCATCCGGCCCGTGCCGGCCTCGACGACGCGCACGGGGTCGCCCCCGGTCCCGCGCAGGTCGGTCAGCCGCGCTGCCGCCTCGGCGTGCGTCCAGAACCACCCGGCCGCCCGGCGCCGCAGCGCGCCCCGCTCGACGAGGACGTCGAGGAGCCCGCGGGTGTCCGGCCCGAACAGCGCGAGCTCGTCCTCGCGCAGCGGCAGCTCGGCGGCCGCCGCGCACAGGTGCGGCGCGAGGACGTACGGGTTCGCGGGGTCGAAGACGGTCGCCTCGACCGGGGTGTCGAACACGGCCTCCGGGTGGTGCACGAGGAACGTGTCGAGCGGGTCCTCACGGGCGATCAGCGCCACGAGGCCGTCGGCGCCGGCCCGGCCCGCGCGGCCGGCCTGCTGCCACAGCGACACGCGCGTCCCCGGCCACCCCGCGATGAGCACCGCGTCGAGACCCGTGATGTCGACGCCGAGCTCGAGCGCGTTCGTCGTGGCCAGCGCCCGCAGCCGGCCGTCGCGGATCGCGCCCTCGAGGGCGCGGCGCTCCTCGGGCAGGTAACCGCCTCGGTAGGCCGCGACCGTGCCGGCGAGGCGCTCGTCGATCTGGCTCAGGTGGTTCCGGGTCACGGTCGCGACGGACTCCGCGGCGCGCCGGGACCGCGTGAACGCGAGCGTGCGTGCCCCCGCCGCCGTGAGGTCTGCGAGCAGGTCGGCCGTCTCGGCGGTGACCGACCGACGTGGCCGGTCCGCGGGGTCCGTCACGACGTTCTCTCCCGTGCCGCGGGGGCCGGACCCCTCGTGCGGGGCGAGCGCCGCCGCACCGCCCGGGTCCACGTCCTGCGTCGGGAGGCCCGCGACGGGCGAGACCGCGACGAGGGAACGGGGGTCCGCGGCGGCGTCGGCGCCCCCCACGTCCCGGTCGGCGTCGTGGGTGATCACCGGGTCGACCGGCTCGGGGTGCGGGAGCGGCGTCGCCCACGGGTCCTCGTCGGGGACGAGGTCGGCCCACGGGCCGCTGGTGCCGGGCAGCTCGGGCGGCTGCCAGAGCACGAACGTCTTCCGCCCCGCGGGGGAGGTGTCCTCCGTGACGGTCGCGATGGAGTCCGTCCCGACGCCCAGCAGCCGGGCCGCGCTCGCCGCCGGGTCGGCGGTCGTGGCGGACGCCAGCAGGAACACCGGCCCGCCCGCACTCGCGAGCACGGGTCCGTCGGCGCGCCGACCCGCGGGTGTCGGTGCGTAGTGCACCGCGAGCCGTCGCAGCCGGCGCAGGATCGCGGCGACGTGCGCCCCGAACACCCCGCGGAACGCGTGGCACTCGTCGACCACGACGTGGCGCAGCGACCCGAGCAGCCGGGACCAGCGCCGGTGGTTCGGCAGCAGCGCGAAGTGCAGGAAGTCGGGGTTCGTCAGCACGACGTCCGCGTGCTCCTGCACCCAGCGGCGCTCGTCGAAGCCGGTGTCCCCGTCGCAGGCGGCGACCCGGAGGTCACGCGTGCGGGCCGCCGTGACGAGGCGGTCGAGGCCGCCGAGCTGGTCGTGCGCGAGCGCCTTCGTCGGGCACAGGTAGAGCACCGCGCCGCGCCGCGTGACCGTCTCGATGCGCCCCGGGTCGAGCAGCCCGGCCGCGCGGTCGGAGCGGACGGCCGTCAGCGACGGCAACCAGAACGCGAGCGACTTGCCCGAGCCCGTCGACGTCGCGAGCACCGTGTGCCGGCCGGACCACGCGGCGTCGGCGGCCTCGACCTGGTGGCGCCACGGCCGCTCGACGCCCAGCGCGCGGTACCCGGCGACGAGGTCCGGGTCGGCCCACGACGGCCAGTCCGCCCGGACACCCTCGCGCGCGGGCAGGTGGCGGACGTGCGTGAGACGGTCGTCACGGCGCCCGCCCGAGAGCAGCACGTCGAGCAGCCCGTCGGATCCCAGCACGTCGGCCATCCTTGCACCGGGGCCCGTCCGGCGACGGTCGGCGGGGCGCCGCACGGCGCGGGTCACGTGCGCCGGACCAGAGGGCGACGGCGGAGCGCCGCCGTCAGGTCACGGCTCGGGCGCGGCATGTCCCGAGCCGGGGACGTGCTGGTCCATCCTGCGGGCGAGCCGCTCCGGCTCACGGAGCCGCACGTCCCAGGCCCACCACGGCGAGCCGACCCACGGGCCTCCGACCAGCGTGACCGTCCCCATCAGCTCCTCGTCGGCGTAGATCGCGAGGATCGGGCACGGACCGGAGATCGAGCAGGTCCGGTCGTCCTGCACGTCGGCCAGGTGCAGCGCAGCGGGGAGCTGCGCCAGGGCGGCGGGGTCGTCGACGCGGGCGACGACCTCGTTCCGCCGGCGCCGCCTCCGCGTGACCGGGGTGGGTCGACTCGATGCCGCGCGTCACGACGATGCGCGTCGCCCGGTCCAGCGACTCCCGCAGGGTCTCCACCGGCCCGACCGCAGCGGCGGGGCGTGCGCCGTGGCACGGGCGTCCCGTCGGGCACGAGCACCGCCCGGGACGAGGCAGGACGCCCCCTGGCCCGTCCACCCCGCGGCGCGCCAGGATGGACGCGTGCACATCGACCTGAACTGCGACCTCGGCGAGGGGTATGCCGTGTGGCGGCTCGGGGAGCCGGGGCTCGACGCCGCGCTCCTCGACCTCGTCACGAGCGCGAACGTCGCGTGCGGCTTCCACGCGGGCGACCCGCAGATCATGGCCGCCACGTGTGCGGGAGCCGTCGAGCGGGGCGTCGCGATCGGGGCGCACGTCGGGTACCGGGACCTCGTGGGGTTCGGGCGCCGCGCCCTCGACGTGCCGGCCGACGTGCTCCGCGCCGAGACGACGTACCAGCTCGGTGCGCTCGCGGCCCTCGCGCGGTCGGCCGGGGGAGCCGTCGCCTACGTCAAGCCGCACGGCGCGCTGTACAACACCGTGGTGCACGACGAGGCGCAGGCCCGCGCGGTGGTCGACGCCGTCACGCGGTTCGACCCGGGCCTCGCGGTGCTGTGCCTGCCGGGCTCCCGGCTGCTCGAGTGCGCGCGCGAGGCGGGGCTCCGGGTCGTCGCCGAGGCGTTCGCGGACCGCGGCTACACCCCCCAGGGGACGCTCGTGCCCCGGTCGCAGCCCGGCGCCGTCGTGGCCGACCCGGCGCTCGCCGCCGCACGCGCGGTCCGGCTCGTGCGCGAGGGCGTCGTCGTGGCGGTCGACGGGACGATCGTCGAGGTCGCCGCCGAGTCGCTGTGCGTGCACTCGGACACCCCGGGCGCCCTCGCGCTGCTGCGCTCGGTGCACGCGGGGCTCGAGCTCTCGGGCGTCGAGCTCCGGTCGTTCACCGCGTGAGCCTCCCGGGCGCGCACGCGGACACCAGGGACCCCGCCCCCGGTGGGGTGCGCGTCCAGCCGTACGGCGAACGCGCGTTCCTGGTCGACGTCGCCGGCCTGGACGAGGTGCGCGCGCTCGACGCCGCGCTGCGTGCCGACCCGCCGCCCGGGACCGAGGACCTCGTCCCGGCGGCCCGCACGGTGCTCGTCCGGTTCGCCGCGGGCACGCCCGCCGGTGACGTCGAGGAGCACGTGCGCGCGGCCGCGCGCCGGGCGGCGGCCCGCACGGTGCTCGTCCGGTTCGCCGCGGGCACGCCCGCCGGTGACGTCGAGGAGCACGTGCGCGCGGCCGCGCGCCGGGCGGTGCAGGGCGGAGGCCCGGCACAGGACGCCCCCTCGCCGGAGGGTGTCGTCCGCCTGGGCGTGCACTACGACGGGCCGGATCTCGACGAGGTCGCCGCGCTGACCGGCGTGACCCGGGCGGAGGTCGTCGCTCGCCACACCGGGCGCGAGCACGTCGTCGCCTTCGGCGGCTTCATGCCGGGCTTCGCGTACCTGACGGGCGTCGACCCGGCGCTGCACGTCCCGCGCCGGTCGAGCCCGCGCGAGCGGGTGCCGGCGGGGTCGGTGGCGCTCGCGGGGGAGTTCACCGCGGTGTACCCCGCGCCGACGCCCGGGGGGTGGCGGCTGATCGGGCGGTCCGCCGCCGTGCTGTTCGACGCGGCGCGCGCCCAGCCGGCGCTGCTCGTCCCCGGTGCGCGCGTGCGTTTCGTCGACCTGGACGCCTCGGGCGGCGGAGCCGCGGGTCCGGACGATCAGAGCGCCGACGTCGTCGGTCCGGGCGCTCCGGGCGGCGGCGGCGACGGTCCGGACGATCCCGGTGGCGACAGCGCCGGTCCGGGCGCTCCTGCGCCCTCGGGGGCCCGGCCGTGATCGAGGTGCTGGTCCCGGGCCTCCTCACCCTCGTCGAGGACGGGGGCCGGCCGGGCCTCGCGGCGGTCGGCGTCGGGCGCTCGGGCGCGGCCGACCCGGCGGCGCTGCGGCTCGGCAACCGGCTGGTCGGCAACGCCCCCGGTGCGGCTGCCCTCGAGGTGCTGCTCGGCGGCCTGGAGCTGCACGCCCTGCAGACGACGGTCGTCGCGCTCACGGGTGCGCGGGGGCCGGCATGGGTCGACGACGCGCCGGCCGGCCACGGTGCGGCGCTCCGGCTCCCGGTGGGGTCGCGGCTCCGGTTGGGCGCCGCCGAGCACGGGCTGCGGACGTACGTCGCGGTGCGCGGCGGGGTGGACGTCCCCGCCGTGCTCGGGTCGCGGTCCGCCGACCGGCTCTCGGGGCTCGGGCCGGCGCCGCTCGCCGCCGGCGACCTGCTGCCCGTCGGCCAGGACACGCGCGGGTTCCCCGAGCCGGACGCCGCGCCGACGGCGGAGTCCTGGCCGGAGCGCGTGGTCCTGCCCGTGGTGCCCGGGCCGCGGCTCGACTGGTTCGCGGCGGACGCGCTCGACGTGCTCGCCCGCGGGGACTACCGCGTGACGCCGTCGAGCGACCGGGTCGCGCTCCGGCTGTCCGGCCCGCCGCTGCCGCGTGCCGACCGCGGCGAGCTGCCCTCGGAGGGTCTCGTCGTGGGCGCGGTGCAGGCCCCGCCCGACGGGCAGCCGGTGGTCTTCGGTCCCGACCACCCGGTGACCGGCGGGTACCCGGTGCTCGCTGTCGTGCGCGCGCGCGGCCTCTCGGCGGCGGCGCAGCTGCGTCCGGGCGACCCCGTGGGGTTCGTGCTCGAGCGCTGACGGCGCCGGGCCGGCCGCGGCCGCCCGAGGCGCGAGCCGTCGGAGGCGCGGCCGTCGACGGCTGCTCCGGGTGTGGTCCGGCGAACGAACGGCGTGGGCGGCCAAAGCGGCGAGCGCCGACGCGCACGGACGCCGCGCGGCGGCTGCCCGGAGGTGTCGTCGACGCCGCGCGCAGACGGGCCGGGAGCGACACGCCGGACCGTCCCGTGGACCTGCCACGTCGGTGCGCAGGCCCGCTGCCTGCCCGCGCGACAGACAGGACCTTGGTCCCCGCGCCGGCCGGGGCCCCGGGCATAGAAATGCCACATCTTGTTGCCCGGTGCCGCGATGACCACCACATCTGGTGGGGGCATATCGGGCGTGCGGCGCGGCACCGAGAACACACGACTCCGCCACCGCGCACCGCCCCCCCGCACCGCCCACCCCGCACCGCCCACCCCGCACCGCCCACCCCGCACAGTCCACCCAGCCCCCCGGAGGAACCCATGGAGCACCACCCCGTCGTCGAGGTCGGCTCGTCGATCGACGAGTACCTCGACCGCAGCGACTGGCGCGTCAACGCCAACGCCAACCAGGGCTACTCGCTCGGCGGGATGATCCTCAACACCGCGGGCAAGGTCGTGGCGAACTACTGGCTGAGCCACGTGTACGACCCGGAGATCGGGCGGGCGCACCGCGAGGGCGACCTGCACATCCACGACCTCGACATGTTCTCGGGCTACTGCGCGGGCTGGTCGCTGCGCACGCTCCTGCAGGAGGGCCTCAACGGCGTGCCCGGCAAGGTCGAGGCGCGCGCGCCGAGGCACTTCAGCTCGGCGATCGGCCAGATCGTGAACTTCCTCGGCACCATGCAGAACGAGTGGGCGGGCGCGCAGGCGTTCAGCTCGTTCGACACGTACATGGCGCCCTACGTCCGGCTCGACTCGCTGACGTACGCGCAGGTCAAGCAGGGCATCCAGGAGCTCGTCTACAACCTCAACGTGCCGTCGCGCTGGGGCACGCAGACGCCGTTCACGAACCTCACGTTCGACTGGACGTGCCCCGAGGACCTGCGCGAGCAGGTGCCGTTCGTCGCGGACGAGCCGGTCGACTTCACGTACGGCGACCTGCAGGTCGAGATGGACCTGATCAACCGCGCGTACATCGAGGTCATGACCGACGGGGACGCGAGCGGCCGGGTCTTCACGTTCCCGATCCCGACGTACAACATCACCGAGGACTTCCCGTGGGAGTCCGAGAACGCCGAGCTGCTGTTCGCGATGACCGCGAAGTACGGGCTGCCGTACTTCCAGAACTTCATCCGCTCCGACATGAAGCCGGGCGACGTGCGCTCGATGTGCTGCCGCCTCCAGCTCGACCTGCGCGAGCTGCTCAAGCGCGGGAACGGCCTGTTCGGCTCCGCGGAGCAGACGGGCTCCCTCGGCGTCGTGACGGTCAACTGCGCGCGCCTCGGCTACCTGCACCGCGGCGACGAGGCGGCCCTGCTCCGCGAGCTCGACCGCCTGCTCGACCTGGCCCGGGACTCCCTCGAGGTCAAGCGCACGGTCGTCCAGAGGTACATCGACGAGGGCCTCTTCCCGTACACGAAGCGCTACCTCGGCACGCTCGACAACCACTTCTCGACGATCGGCGTCAACGGCGTCAACGAGATGGTCCGCAACGTCACGTCGGACCTGGAGGACGTCACGACGGCCGACGGGCACGCGCTCGCGGTCCGGCTGCTCGACCACGTCCGGGCCCGGATGGTCGAGTTCCAGGAGGCGACGGGCCACCTGTACAACCTCGAGGCCACGCCGGCCGAGGGCACGACGTACCGGTTCGCCAAGGAGGACCGCAAGCGGTTCGCCGACATCCTCCAGGCGGGCACCGAGGCCAACCCGTACTACACGAACTCCTCGCAGCTCCCGGTGGGCTTCACCGACGACCCGTTCGAGGCGCTCGAGCGCCAGGAGGAGCTTCAGCGCAAGTACACGGGCGGCACGGTGCTGCACCTGTACATGTCCGAGCGGCTGAGCACCGCGCAGGCGTGCCGCGAGCTCGTCCGCCGGTCCCTGTCGACGTACCGCCTCCCGTACATCACGATCACGCCGACGTTCTCGATCTGCCCGAACCACGGCTACCTCGCGGGCGAGCACCCCACGTGCGAGCGCTGCGGCGACGAGCGCCCGGGCGCCGACCCGGTCGTGTGTGAGGTGTGGACGCGCGTCATGGGGTACCACCGGCCCGTGAGCTCGTTCAACATCGGGAAGAAGGGCGAGCACGCCGAGCGCACGCCGTTCCTCGAGCCGGTCCGCGCGTGAGCGGTGGACCGGACGCGCTGGAGATCGCCGGCCTGACGGCGCTCTCGACGTGCGACTGGCCGGGCCGGCTCGTCGCGACCCTGTTCCTGCAGGGCTGCCCGTGGGACTGCACGTACTGCCACAACCCGTCGCTGATCGACCCGCGCACCCCGGGCACCGTCCCGTGGTCGCGGGTGCGAGGCCTGCTCGCGCGACGGCACGGGCTGCTCGACGGCGTCGTGTTCTCGGGCGGCGAGCCGACGCGCCAGCACGCGCTCGGGGCGGCGATGCGCGAGGTGCGCGACGCCGGCTACCTCGTCGGGCTGCACACCTCGGGCGCCTACCCCCGCCGGCTCGAGGAGGTGCTGCCGCTCGTCGACTGGGTGGGCCTCGACATCAAGGCGCCCGCCTCGCTCTACCGGGCGATCACGCGCGTCGGCCCGAGCGCGGACGCGGCGTTCGCGTCGCTGCGCCTCGTGCTCGACGCGAGCGTCGACGTGCAGGTGCGCACGACGGTCGACCCGACGGTGCTGAGCCCCGAGGACGTCACCCGCCTCGGCTCGACGCTGCGCGGGCTCGGGGTGCGCGACCACGTCCTGCAGGAGGTCAGGCCCGACGGGACCACCGAGGCGTACCGGCGCGCGCTGGCAGACGCCCGCACGCGGTCGGCCGCCGGGTCGCCGCGCGGCTGACCGAGGTGCCCGGCCTCGGCGCTGCGGGTCGTCACCCCGGCGCCGGGTCGGGTCCCGCCGACCTGCGCGGGAACCCCGCGGGCCGAACGTGGCAGGCTCACCCGACGGGACGCTGCCCGCGAGGGTGGCGTACCGGGACGACACGGGCGCGATGCCCCCGCAGGGCACGTGCTTCTGTTTGAATGACGCCGAACCGACGAAACGGGGTGGGGCATGGACGTCGGAGTAGTCAGCCGGGCGGTGGGCGACGTGACGGTGGTCGAGGTCTCCGGGGAGATCGACGTCTACACGGCGTCGGTCCTGCGCGAACGGCTCGCGAGCCTCATCGACGAGGGTCGCACCGATCTGGTCGTGGACCTCACGCCCGTGCGCTTCATGGACTCCACGGGCCTCGGCGTCCTGGTGGGCGTGCTCAAGAAGGTGCGCGGCCACGGCGGCCGCCTCCAGCTCGTGATCGACTCGGAGCGCCTGCTCAAGGTCTTCCGCATCACGGCACTGACCCAGGTCTTCACGATCCACGAGACGGTCGACGCGGCGCTCGCGGCCTGACCCGGACGCCGGCGGTCACCCGTCCGGCCGCCGACGAGCGTTCTCCTCTCGGTCGATCTGCGCGCGCGTGCCACGATGCGCGGGTCGTCGACACCCTGGACCCCGCGTCCGTCGCGGCCGGCGTCTCGTGGTGGGAGGACCTCACGGGCGACGGCGGCGAGGGCATGGTTCAAGCCGCTCCCCAACCCGACGCGGGCCCGCAAGGGCCTCGCGCTCGAGTCGGAGGCGGTCGACCCGAGGCTCTGAGCTCCGGGGGCGTCGGCGCGCGACGCCGCGACAGGCATGCTCAGCGCTCGCGGATCCGGTAGACGAGCTCCCTCCGCCCGTCGGTCACCTGCTCCGTCAGCTCGACGGCGTAGCGGTCGTCGTGGAGCGCGAGCACGTGGCCGCCGGAGGGCATCAGGGTGTCGTCCTCGCCCGGCACCGGGTGCACGAAGCCGGCCTCGGTGAGCGCCCGCTCCGCACGGAGCCGGGCGTCGGTCCCGTCGACGGCGACGACCACCAGCCAGCGGGCCTCCGTGGTCCCCGGGAGCGTGACGACCTGCGGGGCCGTCCCCGCGATGACGGGGACGTCCGCGGGCAGGTCCGCCGGCACGGAGGCGTCGGCCGTCCCGTCACCGAGCAGCTCGAGCGACCACGGGCCGTCCACAGCCCGCTGCAGCGTCCCCCCGCCCGCGGTGTACGTCCGGTACGCGTACACCGCGTAGTCGCCGGCCGGCAGCGGTTCTCCGCCCGGCGCGTCCGCGGTGCCGCACGTGACCAGCGGGAGGCCGACGACCGCGACCTCGGTGGAGCGGGCATCGCGGTCCCCGCCCGCGCGCACGCCACCGGGGTCGACGCCGGACAGGGCGTCGTGCACGGGGCCCTCGGTCCATGCCCGCTCGGGGAGAACGAGCGCACGCCCGTCGGCCGAGCGGTCGGGGACCGCCACGATCGTGCCCTCCCGCACCGCGACGAGGAAGGGTCCCTCGGACGTGAGCCCGACGGGGGGCGCGGCGGCCTCGGAGACGTCGGACGTGGCGGCCGAGGCGACGAGCTCCCGGCCGACGAGCGCGCCCAGGTCGGTGCGGGAGTCGACGTGCCACGACGCGCTGGTCGCGATGCCGGTGCCGGTCCCGACGAGCTCGATCTCGACCGGGCCGTCGGTGTCGAGGTCGATCAGGGCGTCGACCTGCGTCCCGCACTCGCCCGGTGCCGCGTCGGGCGACGCGGTCGGCACGAGCGGGTCGCTCCGGGTGAGGACGGTCCCGGCAAGTGCGAGGTCGCGAGCGCGGCGTGCACGTCGGCCCGCGCCGCCGAGGCGTCCTCGGGGCCGTCGGTCGTCTCGGCGCCGTCGAGCAGGTGCCGCACACCGCTCCAGCGCCGCCGCCTGCGGTACCCGTCGAGGAAGACGGTGAGGACCGCCCGGCGCACGTACGCCTCCGCCGCGTGCGTCTCGCGTAGCGGACGGCCCTGGCTGAACGCCCGGACGAGCGCCTCCTGCACGAGGTCCTCGGCCTCCGCGGTACCGCCGGTCAGCAGCGCCGCGTACCGCACGAGCGCCGCGCCGCGCTCGCGCACCAGCGCGTCGAGCACGTGCTCCCAGTCCGCCACTGCGCCTCCGTCGTCGTCCCCGTGTCCTTCGGCGCACGGCAGGCGCACCTGCCTCTCATGACGACCGGGGAGGCTCGACCGTTGGTCCCGGGGACGGACCCATCGTGGCGGTCGCGGGCCGCGCCCGGCAGGCCCCGCCTCCGGACGCGTCGTCGTCCCGCGACCCGTCGTCCGCATCTGGCTAGACTTCGGCGCGTCCGACGGCAACGGGGCCGATCCGGACGGGCGTGGTTCAGGGGGGCCGCGCCGGTGCCCGAGGAGGTTGCATGCTCACGCTCGGACCCACGAGCCTCACCATCGTCAGTGTCATCGCCGCGATCGCCGTCGCCGCGCTGATCTACGCGGTCGTGCTCAGACGTCAGGTGCTCGCCGCCGGCGAGGGCACCGCGAAGATGCAGGACATCGCGCGCGCCGTGCAGGAGGGCGCGTCGGCGTACCTCGCGCGGCAGTTCAAGACGCTCGCGGCGTTCGCGCTCGTCGTGTTCCTGCTGCTGTTCCTGCTGCCGGGGGACATGGGCATCAAGGTCGGGCGGTCGATCTTCTTCCTCGTCGGCGCCGGGTTCTCGGCGGCGATCGGGTTCCTCGGCATGTGGCTCGCGACGCGGGCGAACCTCCGGGTCGCCGCCGCGGCGTCGTCCCCGGGAGGGCGGGCCGAGGGGGCGCGCATCGCGTTCCGCACCGGCGGCGTCGTCGGCATGTGCGTCGTCGGGCTGGGCCTGCTCGGTGCCGCGTCCGTCGTGCTGATCTACCGCGGCGAGGCGCCCTCGGTGCTCGAGGGCTTCGGATTCGGCGCCGCGCTGCTCGCGATGTTCATGCGCGTCGGCGGCGGCATCTTCACGAAGGCCGCGGACGTCGGTGCGGACCTCGTCGGCAAGGTCGAGCAGAACATCCCCGAGGACGACCCGCGCAACGCCGCCACGATCGCGGACAACGTGGGCGACAACGTCGGGGACTGCGCGGGCATGGCGGCGGACCTCTTCGAGTCCTACGCGGTCACGCTCGTCGCCGCGCTCATCCTGGGCAAGGCCGCGTTCGGCGAGGAGGGTCTCGTGCTCCCGCTCATCGTGACCGCGATCGGCGCGCTCGTCGCGGTCCTCGGCGTCGTCATCACCAAGGTGCGCGGCAACGAGAGCGGGCTCGCAGCCATCAACCGGGGCTTCTACACGGCGGCGCTCGTCGGGGTCCTGCTCGCGGCCGTCGCCGCGTACGTGTACCTGCCGTCGACGTTCGCCGAGCTCACGGGCGGCACCGCGGGCCTCGAGACGCACGGGGGAGACCCGCGGCTCGTCGCGACGCTCGCCGTCGCCATCGGCGTCGTCCTCGCCGGGGTCATCCTGTGGGTCACGGGCTACTTCACCGGCACGACGTCGAAGCCGACCAAGCACGTCGCCCGCACGTCGCTCACGGGTGCCGCGACCGTCGTCCTCTCGGGCATCGGCGTCGGCTTCGAGTCGGCGGTCTACACCGCGGGCATCATCGCGGCCGCGATCTGCGGTGTGTTCCTGCTGGCCGGCGGCTCGGTGTCGCTCGCGCTGTTCCTCATCGCGCTCGCGGGCTGCGGCCTGCTCACCACGGTCGGCGTGATCGTCGCGATGGACACGTTCGGCCCGGTCAGCGACAACGCGCAGGGCATCGCCGAGATGTCGGGCGACGTGACCGAGGAGGGCGCGCAGATCCTCACGGACCTCGACGCCGTCGGGAACACCACCAAGGCCGTGACCAAGGGCATCGCGATCGCGACGGCCGTGCTCGCGGCGACCGCGCTGTTCGGCTCGTACGCGGACGCCGTCTCCACGGCCCTGCGGGACGTCGGTGAGGCCGCGGTGGAGAGCGACATCGTCGCCGCGATGCTGAGCTACTCGATCATCTCGCCGATCACGCTCGTCGGGGTCATCCTGGGCGGCGCGACCGTGTTCCTGTTCTCGGGCCTCCTCATCGACGCGGTGACCCGCGCCGCCGGGGCCATCGTGTTCGAGGTGCGCCGCCAGTTCCGCGACCACCCCGGGATCATGACCGGCGAGGTCCGGCCCGAGTACGGCAAGGTCGTCGACATCTGCACGCGCGACTCGCTGCGGGAGCTCGCGACGCCGGGCCTGCTCGCGGCGTTCGCGCCCATCGCGGTCGGCTTCGGGCTCGGTATCGGCCCGCTCGCCGGGTTCCTCGCCGGCGCGATCGGCGCGGGCGTGCTCATGGCCGTGTTCCTCGCGAACTCGGGCGGGGCGTGGGACAACGCGAAGAAGATCGTCGAGGACGGCCACTACGGCGGCAAGAACTCCGAGGCGCACGCCGCCGTCGTCATCGGCGACACCGTCGGCGACCCGTTCAAGGACACCGCGGGCCCGGCGATCAACCCGCTGATCAAGGTCATGAACCTCGTGGCCCTGCTCATCGCCCCGGCGATCGTCGCGATCAGCGTGGGCGAGGACGCGAACCACGCGCTGCGGCTCGCGATCGCGCTCGCCGCGACGGCCATCGCGTTCGGCGCGGTCATCGCCTCCCGGCTGCGCGCGGCGCGCGTCGACCAGGAGGGCCGCCTCGAGCAGGAGACGCAGCTCGTGCGCTGACGTCGGGACGTGCGCGGGGCGACCCGCGCCGGGAGGTCACGAGGGGATCCGCCGGGGCCGGCGGGTCCCCTCGTGCGTCGGCGGGCGTGTGGCGCGGGCCGCGCTCCGGGGGCGCGCCGGGCGGGCCGACGTCGCGCTGGGCGGGCGTGCCCGGCGCGGAGACGGTGAGATGGGCGCCATGCCGGTGCTGCGCGTGATGACCTACAACCTCAAGGGCCTCAAGCTCGACGCCGCGGCGGCCGCCGCCGTCGTGCGGGCCGCGGACCCCGACGTGGTGGGCGTCCAGGAGCCGCCGCGCGGGCCGCTCGGCCGGTGGCGGCTGCGGCGGTTCGCGCGCGACGCGGGGCTGCGGGTCGTGGTCGGCCACGGCGGTGCACGCACGACGGCGCTGCTGGTGTCCCCGCGCGCGGGGCGGGTCGAGGACGCCCGTGCGGTGCGCCTGCCGTGGTTCGGGGCCCGCGAGCGCCGGACGGCGTGGACGCGCCGCGGCTACGCGCTCGCGACGGTCGACGGCGTGCGGGTCGTGTCGGTGCACCTCTCGCTCGACCGGCTCGAGCGTGCGCGCCACCTGGGCCGCATCCTCGCGGAGGTGGAGGCGACGCCCGGGCCGTGCGTCGTGGTGGGTGACCTCAACGAGCAGCCCGGCGGCGAGACGTGGGGCCGCCTGGGTGCGCTGCTGCGGGACGCGCACGTCGCGGCGGCGCACGACGACGGGGGCGAGGCCCCCGGCCCCGGCGGCGTGGCCGGCCGCGGGTCCGGCAGTGTCGCGGGAGAGCCGGCCCGCACGTTCAGCGCGGTGCGCCCGCGGCGGCGGATCGACGCGGTGCTCGCGAGCGCCGACCTCGTCCCGCGCGGTGCCCGGGTGCCCGACGACGACGCCGCCCGCCGGGCGAGCGACCACCTCCCGATCGTCGCGGAGCTCGAGCTGCCCGGCTGAGGAGGACCGGCTCGCGCCCGCCGAGCCGGCGGCCCGACCCGGCTCGCGCGGGCCGCCGCCCGGTCCGGACCGCCGCGGTCGACCCGGTCGGGGTCACCGCGCGACGGCGCAGCGAGGAGCGCACGGCAGGATGGTCCGGTGACCGAGCCGACCCTGCCGTCCGGAACCCCGCGTACCGACCCGGCGCTGCTCGACGCGTTGCGCGAGGACCTCGCCGGCTCCGGCTACACGGTCGACGGCGTCGAGGACCTGCTCGGTCCGCTCGCGGCGTCGGCGCTGCACCGCGAGGAGGCGGTCCCGGCGCTGCGCGCGACGGCCGGCACGGCCGACCCCCGGGCGGCGCTCGTGCGCGCGTTCGTGCTCGGCGTCGACGTGCCGCGTGCGGACCTCGAGCGCGCGCTCGGGCGGCTCGGCGTCGCGGGCGCCCAGGCGCTCGGGCTGGTCGAGGCCGCGGGCGAGGGACCCGGGGACGCGGTGCGCGCGCGGGTCGACCTCCGGCCGTACGAGGCGGCCGACGGCCTCGACACCGGGACGGCGGCCGCGGACGCGTCGGGCGGCACCGGGGGCGACGCGCAGGGCACCGTCGACTGGTGGGTCGCGTCCGACCTCGGCGAGCTCGCGACGGGCCGGGCGCTGCGCACGGACCACGTGCTCGGCGTCGGCGGCGCGTCGACGACGCTCGCGCAGGTGACCGTGCGGGACCCGCGCGCCCGCGCGCTCGACCTCGGCACGGGGTGCGGCATCCAGGCGCTGCACGCGGCCCGGCACTCCCGGTCGGTCGTCGGGACCGACATCTCCCGTCGCGCGCTCGCGTTCGCGCGGTTCAACGCGGACCTCGCAGGGGTCGCGCGCGACCGGTTCGAGCTGCGCGCGGGCTCGATGCTCGACCCGGTGAGCGGCCCGGACGAGCCGCTGTTCGACCTCGTCGTGTCCAACCCGCCGTTCGTCATCACGCCCCGCTCAGCGGCGGCGGGCCCGCAGGGCGACGTCCCGCTCTACGAGTACCGCGACGGCGGCCGCGCGGGCGACGCGATCGTGCGCGAGCTGGTCACCGGGGTCGGCGCGGTGCTGGCCCCCGGCGGCGTCGCCCAGCTGCTCGGCAACTGGGAGGTCCGCCGCGGCGAGGCGTGGCACGAGCGCGTGGGGGAGTGGGTCGAGGAGTCGGGCCTCGACGGCTGGGTCGTCCAGCGCGAGCTGCAGGACCCCGCGCAGTACGCCGAGACGTGGATCCGCGACGGCGGCACGACGCCGGACCGGGACCCCGAGGCGTGGGCGCAGCGGTACGGCGCGTGGCTCGACGACTTCGCGTCGCGCGACGTCGAGGCCGTCGGCTTCGGGATCGTGACGCTGCGCCGTCCGCTCGACGGCCCGCCGACGATGCGCCGGCTCGAGGAGGTCACGGGCGGGGTCCGTCAGCCGCTCGGCCCCGCGATCGCGGCCTCGCTCGCTGCGCACGCGTGGCTCGCGCGGCGCGACGACGACGCCCTCGCGCGCGAGCACCTGGTCGTCGCGGCCGACGTCACCGAGGAGCGCTACCTCACGCCCGGGCACAGCGACCCGAGCGTCGTGCTGCTCCGCCAGGGCGGTGCGTTCGGCCGGACGGTCCGCGCAGGGACCGCCCTGGCCGGGCTGGTCGGGGCGTGCGACGGCGAGCTCACGGTCGGGCAGGTCGTCGGCGCGCTCGCGTCGCTGCTCGGCGTCGGCGCGGACGACGTCGCCGCCGACGTGCTGCCGAGCGTCCGCGGGCTCGTCCTCGACGGGCTGCTCGCGCCCGCGGGCGCCTGAGGGGTCAGCCCCGCGCGCCGGTCGCCGGAGCCGCCGGCGTCGCGGGCGCCTCCTGGTTGAGCACGAGCTCGACCTCGCCGCGCGCCAGCTCGAGCGTCGCGACCGCGGTCTGGGCCTGCGCGGCGTACCCGATCCGGTCGCTCGCACGCAGGACGTCCCACACGGCGCCACCCTGCTCGGTGCCCATGAGGTCGACGAGCGCGTGCGCCTCCTCGATCAGCGCGTCGAGCTCGGTGCGCTGGGCGGCGAGGACCTGCGCGCCGGCCTCCTCCTCGAGAACGAGCGTCGCGGCCTCGACCCGGTCGGAGACCGAGAAGACCTGGCCGGGGATGGTGCAGTCGACCTCGGTCGAGAACAGGCCCGCGGCGTTGAACCGGGCCTCCTCCTGCGCGGCGCGCACGACCCACTCGTACGTGCGGCCCGTCTCCTCGACCACGAGGTAGCCGAGGCCGTCGGCCGCCATGACCTCGCTGAGGAGGCGGCCGTCGGACAGGAACGCCGCGGCGGTCAGGTCGCCCTCGGTCGTCGGGGTCCCCTCGACCTCGAGGCGCAGCTCGGAGTCGACGCCGGCGTACCCCGCGAGCTGGGCGGTCGCCTCGGTCGCGAGGCACTCGTCGCCCTCCGGCGCGGCCAGGTTCGTCAGGTGGAGCACGCGCTCCTGGCCGTCGAGGCGCACGCGCAGGGTGTCCCCGGACTCGACCGCGGTGACGGTCGCGAGCGTCTCGTCGGCCCCCCGGTCGAGCAGGACGAACCCGGCTGCCCCCACGGCCACGACGAGCACGGCGGCGCCGGCGATCACGAGCTTGGTCCTCACGAGCGTTCCTTTCGACTGTCGCCGCCACGCGTCGGGGGTCGGTCCCGGGCGCGGCAAAGTCGCCCGCCCGGCGACTGCACCGGACGGACGACTGTCGAGCGAGATGTGGTCGGACCATAGCGCCGGTGTGTGAACGCCACGTGTCGCGTCCGCGCCCCGTGTCACGCGTCCGGAGCAACGCGGGGCCTGCGGGGCCCCGGTTCACCCGCCGCCGGGCTCGTTGACCCCCGTCCCGCCCCGGGCCAGGGTGGGCGGATGGGCAGCCACCGGGGGACGCGCGAGCCGGACGGGAGCCCGGCCGCACCCCGGGAGGGGAGCGGCCGGCACGCAGGCCCGGCGCCGGCCGCGCCCGACGCGCCCGCGGCCCCGGCGTCGCCCGCACCCCAGGTGCCGGACGCGCCCGCGGTGCGCGCGGCCGGCCTGCGCGTCGTGCGTGGGGGCCGGCGCGGCACGGTCGTCCTCCCCGGCCTGGACGTCACGGTCCCCGCGGGGCAGGTCGTCGGGCTCCTCGGGCCGAGCGGGAGCGGCAAGAGCACGTTCCTGCGCGCGGTGGTGGGGGTCCAGGAGGTCACCGGGGGAGTCGTGGAGGTCCTGGGGCTGCCCGCGGGGTCGCCCGCGCTGCGGCACCGGGTCGGGTACGTCACGCAGACGCCGAGCGTCTACACCGACCTCACCGTCACCGAGAACCTGCGCTACTTCGCGGCGGTCGTCGGTGCGCCGCCGGGCGACGTCGCGCGCGTGCTCGACGACGTGGACCTCACGCGGCACGCACGCCGGCGCACGGGTGGGCTCTCGGGCGGCGAGCTCGCGCGCGTGTCGCTCGCCGCGGCGCTGCTCGGCAGCCCGGACCTGCTCGTGCTCGACGAGCCGACCGTCGGCCTCGACCCCGTGCTCCGGCGCGACCTCTGGGACCTGTTCCGGCGGCTGCGCGACGGCGGGACGACGCTGCTCGTGTCGAGCCACGTGATGGACGAGGCGACGCGCTGCGACCGGCTCCTCCTGCTGCGCGAGGGACGGCTCGTCGCGGACACGGACCTGCCCCAGCTCCTCGCCCGCACCGGGGCGGCGGACGTCGAGCACGCGTTCCTCACGCTCGTCGAGCGCGACGAGGCGGTGGCCGCCCGGTGAGCGCGCGACTCACGCACGCGACGGCCGCGCGCGTGCTCTCCCAGCTCCGGCACGACCACCGCACGCTCGCGGTCATGCTCGCGCTGCCGTGTGTGCTGCTGGGGCTCGTCGCCTGGATCTTCGACGGCACGCCCGTGCTGGACCGGTTCGGCCCGCTGCTGCTCGGCCTGTTCCCGATGATCGTGATGTTCCTGGTCACGAGCGTGGCGACGCTGCGGGAGCGGACGACGGGCACGCTCGAGCGGCTCATGGCGACCCCGATCGGCCGGGGCGACGTCGTGGCGGGCTACGCGCTCGCGTTCGGGCTCGCCGCCGTCGTGCAGGCGCTCGTGCTGACCGGCGTCGCGGTGGGGCTGCTGGGCATGGACGTCGCCGGGCCGGTGTGGGTCGTCGGGCTCGTCGCGGTGCTGAACGCGGTGCTCGGCTCGACGCTCGGGCTCGCGGCGTCGGTGCTCGCGCGCACCGAGTTCCAGGCGGTCCAGCTCATGCCGGCGATCGTGTTCCCGCAGATCCTCACGTGCGGCATCCTGCTGCCGCGCGACCAGATGCCGGCCCTGCTCGAGGCGGTCTCGCGCGTGCTGCCGCTCACGTACGGGGTCGACGCGCTCCAGGTGCTCGCGGCCGGCGGCGGGCTCGTCGACGTGCGCGGCGACGTGCTCGTGCTCACGGGCTTCATCCTCGCGGCGGTGCTCGTCGGGGCGACGACGCTCCGGCGGCGGACACCCTGACCGGGCGAGGCGGGCCCCGTCGGTAGTCTGGCGCCGTGAGCACTCAGCAGAACGTCCGCGTCGCGGTGCTCGGTGGCGGGGTGATGGGCGAGACGGTGGTCTCGGCGCTCCTGTCCGCGGGCTGGTCCGCGGACGACGTCGACGTGACCGAGCAGTACGCCTCGCGCGCGACCGAGCTCGCGCAGCGGTACGGCGTCAACGCGTCGGACACCAACCCGCACACGGTCCGGCACGCCGAGGTCGTGGTCGTCGCGCTCAAGCCGAACGTGGTCGGTCCCGTGCTCGAGGAGATCGCGGACTCGGTCCGCCCGGGGACGCTGGTCGTGACCGTCGCCGCGGGGCTGCCCGTCGCGTTCTACGAGCAGCGGCTCCCGGAGGGCACGCCGGTCGTCCGCGTCATGCCGAACACGCCCGCGGTCATCGGCCACGGCGCGAGCGCGATCGCCGCCGGCACGCACGCGACCGACGAGCACCTCGCGCTCGTCGAGCGGATCCTCGGCGCGACGGGGCTCGTCGTCCGGGTCGCCGAGAAGGACCTCGACGCCGTCACGGCGATCTCCGGCTCCGGCCCGGCCTACGCGTTCTACGTGATCGACGCGCTCGCGGAGGCCGGCGTGCTGCTCGGGCTCACGCGCGACCTGGCGTCGAGGCTCGCGGTCGCGACGATCGAGGGGGCCGCGGCCCTCGCGCAGCAGAGCGGCGAGCACCCGGTGGTGCTGCGCGAGCGCGTCTCGTCCCCCGGCGGGACGACGGTCGCGGGTGTGCGCGCGCTCGACGCCCACGGGGTGCGCGCCGGGATCCTCGCCGCCGCGGAGGCTGCGCGGGACCGCTCGCGGGAGCTCGCCGCCGAGTCGGCGAAGTAGGCACGGCCGTGACCGCCGGCGTGGGTGCGCCGCGCCCGCCCGCGATGAGCGACGTCGCGCAGCTCGCGGGCGTCTCGCACCAGACCGTCTCGCGCGTCCTGAACGACCACCCGAGCGTGCGCGCGGAGACGCGGGAGCGCGTGCTCGACGCGATCGCGACGCTCGGCTACCGGCGCAACAGCGCCGCGCGGGCGCTCGTGACCCGGCGCTCGGGCACGATCGGCGTCGTCACGACGGGGTCGGTGCTGTTCGGCCCGACCAGCACGCTCGTCGCGCTCGAGGAGGCCGCGCGCGACGCCGGCTACTTCGTGAGCGTCGCGACGATCAGCGTGTTCGACGCCGCGACGATGCACCGGGCGCTCGAGCACTTCATGGGCCAGGGCGTCGAGGGCATCGCGATCATCGCCCCGCAGGTCGAGGTCACCGAGGCGGTCGCGTCGTTCGACGCGCCGGTCCCGGTCGTGATGATCACGAGCTCCGCGCAGCCCGTCGGCTCGACGATCCGGACCGTGACGGTCGAGCAGACCGACGGAGCGCGGCAGGCCACCCGGCACCTCGCCGAGACGGGGCACCGCGAGATCGTGCACCTCGCGGGCCCGCAGGACTGGTTCGACGCGCGCGACCGGCTCGCGGGCTGGCGCGCGGAGTGCGCGGCGCTGGGGCTGGCGACGCCCGAGCACATCGAGGGCGACTGGACGGCCGAGCGCGGCTACGCCGTCGGCCTGCGGCTCGCGCGGGAGGGGGCCCCGAGCGCGGTCTTCGCGGCGAACGACCAGCTCGCGCTGGGCCTGCTGCGCGCGTTCTGGGAGCAGGGGCTGCGCGTGCCGCAGGACGTCGCGGTCGTGGGCTTCGACGACGTCGCGGGCTCGGCGTACTTCATCCCGCCGCTCACGACGGTCCGCCAGGACTTCGCGGCGCTCGGGCGGCTGGCGATCGACGTGCTGTCCGACGCGCTCCAGGGATCCGACGTCCGCCGCCCCGCGATCCCGGCGACGCTCGTCGTACGGGCGAGCTCGGTCGCGCCCGCCGCGCCGGTGGGCTGATCGGTGCGGTCCGCTCGCCGCTCCTTGACACTCGGCATGTGAGCGTTAACATTGACGCGCCGCGGTGTTCTGCCGACGGCGCCCCCGCTGGCGCGCCGACGCAGCCACCGGGTGCCCACCCCGTCACGGACCGGAGCGACATGGCCGTCGATCCCCAGCTCGCCCTCGACCCGCGCGCCGCGATCACGCAGGGCGCGACCGCCCTCGGCATCGAGCTCGGCTCCACCCGCATCAAGGCCTGCCTCGTCGCCCAGGACGGCACCGTCCTCGCGAGCGGCAGCCACGACTGGGAGAACCAGTACGTCGACCGCGTGTGGACGTACTCCCTCGACGCCGTCTGGACCGGCCTGCAGGAGTGCTACGCCGCCCTGCTCGCCGACGCGGAGCAGCGGCACGGCGTGCGGCCGACGACGTTCGGTGCGCTCGGCGTGTCCGCGATGATGCACGGCTACCTCGCGTTCGACGCCGACGGCGAGCTGCTCACCCCGTTCCGCACGTGGCGCAACACGACCACCGAGCGCGCCGCGACGGAGCTCACCGAGCTGTTCGGCTACAACATCCCGCTCCGCTGGTCGGTCGCCCACCTCTACCAGGCGGTCCTCGACGACGAGCCGCACGTCACCGCCGTCGCGTCCGTCACGACGCTCGCGGGCTACGTCCACCGCGCGCTGACGGGCCGGCACGTGCTGGGCGTCGGCGACGCGTCGGGCATGTTCCCGATCGACCCGGCGACCCGCACCTACGACGCGCGCCTGCTCGGGCTGTTCGACGAGCGCGTCGGCGCCCGCCGCCCCGGCCTGCGGCTCGCCGAGCTGCTCCCCGAGGTCCTCGTCGCCGGCCAGGAGGCCGGGCGGCTCACGGCCGAGGGGGCGGCGCTGCTCGACCCCACCGGGACGCTGCAGCCCGGCCTGCCGCTGTGCCCGCCCGAGGGCGACGCGGGCACCGGCATGGTCGCGACCAACGCCGTCGCGCCGCGCACGGGCAACGTCAGCGTGGGCACGAGCATCTTCGCCATGGTCGTCCTCGAGCGGCCGCTCGCGGGGGTCCACGACGAGCTCGACCTCGTGACGACGCCCGCGGGCGACCTCGTCGCGATGGTGCACTGCAACAACGGCGCGAGCGAGCTCGGGGCGTGGGCCGAGGTGTTCGGCCGGTTCGCCACGGTCCTCGGCTCCCCGGCCGCCCCGGACGACGTCTTCGGTGCGCTGCTCCGCGAGGCGCTGGAGGGCGAGGGCGACGGCGGCGGGCTGCTCGCCTACAACTACCTCTCGGGCGAGCCGATCACAGGTCTGGCCGAGGGGCGTCCGCTCGTCGTGCGCACGCCGGGCAGCCGGCTCACGCTCGCCAACTTCATGCGGACCCAGGTGTACGGCGCGTTCGGGACGCTGAGCCTGGGCATGCGTGTGCTCGAGGCGGAGGGCGTCGGCATCAGCACGCTCTTCGCGCACGGCGGCATGTTCCGCACCGCGGGCGTCGCCCAGCGGCTGCTCGCCGCCGCGGTCGGCGCCCCTGTGGCGGTCGCGCGGACGGCGAGCGAGGGCGGGCCCTGGGGGATCGCGGTGCTCGCGGCGTACCTCGCGGTCGCCGACGAGCTCGACCTCGGCGCCTTCCTCGACGCGCGGGTCTTCGGCGACGCGGCGGCGGACGTCGTCGAGCCCGACGCGGCCGACGTCGCCGGCTACGCGGCGTTCCTCGAGCGGTACGTCGCCGGCCTGGCGATCGAGCGCGCCGCGGTCGAGGCGATCGGCCACCAGGACTGACCTGCCCGCACGCGCGGCAGGACGACACGACGCAGGAGGACGGGCATGACGCGAACCCTGGACAGCTACTCGCAGGAGGTGCGCGACGTCGTCGCGCGCACGCGCGAGGTGGTCTCGACGCTGCACGCCGAGCTCCCGCGCTGGGGCCTCGTGGTGTGGACGGCCGGGAACGTCTCGCAGCGCGTCGTCGTCGACCCCGCCGGACCCGGCGGAGACGACCTCTTCGTGATCAAGCCGAGCGGTGTGACGTACGACGAGCTCACGCCGGAGTCGATGGTCGTGTGCGACCTCGACGGCGCCCTCGTCGACGGCAGCCGGGCGCCCTCGTCCGACACCGCCGCGCACGCCTACGTCTACCGGCACATGCCCGAGGTCGGCGGCGTCGTGCACACCCACTCGACGTACGCGACCGCCTGGGCCGCGCGCGCCGAGCCGGTACCGTGCGTGCTGACGATGATGGCCGACGAGTTCGGTGGCGACATCCCGGTCGGCCCGTTCGCGCTCATCGGCGACGACTCGATCGGCCGGGGCATCGTCGAGACGCTGCGCGACTCGCGCAGCCCGGCCGTCCTCATGCGCAACCACGGCCCGTTCACTATCGGGAAGGACGCCAAGGCCGCGGTCAAGGCCGCCGTCATGGTGGAGGAGGTCGCACGCACCGTGCACATCTCCCTCCAGCTCGGCACCCCGCTGCCGATCGGACAGGCGGACATCGACTCGCTGTACGCCCGGTACCAGAACGTCTACGGGCGCACGCCCGCAGCGACCGACGAGCCGGCGACGCCGCCGGTCACGCCCACAGAGCAGGAGAGCACGCGATGACGAAGCCGTACGCGGACCGTGAGGTCTGGTTCCTCACGGGGAGCCAGGACCTGTACGGCGAGGAGACGCTGCGCCAGGTCGCGGAGCAGTCGCAGGCGATCGCGCGCGAGCTCGACGACTCCTCGGACGTCCCGGTCAGCATCGTCTGGAAGCCGGTCCTCAAGGACTCGGCGTCGATCCGCCGGGCCGCGCTCGACGCGAACGCCGACGACAAGGTCATCGGCGTGATCGCGTGGATGCACACGTTCTCGCCCGCGAAGATGTGGATCGCGGGCCTCGACGCGCTGCGCACCCCGCTCCTGCACCTGCACACGCAGGCGAACGTCGAGCTCCCCTGGGACACGATCGACTTCGACTTCATGAACCTCAACCAGGCCGCGCACGGCGACCGCGAGTTCGGGTACATCCAGTCGCGCCTGAACGTCGCGCGCAAGACCGTCGTCGGGCACGTGAGCAACCCGGTCGTGCAGAGGCGCATCGGCACGTGGGTCCGGGCGTCGGCGGCGTGGGCCGCGACGCACGAGCTGAAGCTCGCGCGGTTCGGCGACAACATGCGCAACGTCGCGGTCACCGAGGGCGACAAGACCGAGGCCGAGCTGCGGTTCGGCGTCTCGGTGAACACGTGGGGCGTCAACGACCTGGTCGCGGCGGTCGACGCCGTCGCCGAGCACGCGATCGACCCGCTGGTCGCGGAGTACGAGGACCTGTACGACGTCGCGCCCGAGCTGCGCCGCGGCGGTGAGCGCCACGAGTCGCTGCGCTACGGCGCGCGCCAGGAGCTCGCGCTGCTGCAGCTCCTCGGGGACCTGGGCGCCACGGCGTTCACGACCAACTTCGAGGACCTCGGCGCCCTGCGCCAGCTCCCGGGCCTCGCGGTCCAGCGGCTCATGGCGCAGGGCTTCGGCTTCGGCGCGGAGGGCGACTGGAAGACGGCCGTCCTCGTGCGCGCCGCCAAGGTGATGGGCGCCGGGCTGCCGGGTGGCGCCTCGCTCATGGAGGACTACACGTACGACCTGACGCCGGGCGACGAGAAGATCCTCGGCGCGCACATGCTGGAGATCTGCCCGACGCTCACGACGTCGCGGCCGTCGCTCGAGGTGCACCCGCTCGGGATCGGCGGCAAGGAGGACCCGGTCCGCCTGGTCTTCGACACCGACCCGGGCCCGGGCGTCGTCGTGGCGCTGTCCGACATGCGCGACCGCTTCCGGCTCACGGCCAACGCGGTCGACGTCGTGGCGCCCGACGCGGCGCTGCCGAACCTGCCGGTCGCGCGTGCCGTGTGGCGTCCGCAGCCGGACTTCGCGACGTCCGCCGAGTCGTGGCTCACGGCCGGCGCCGCGCACCACACGGTGCTCACGACGGCGGTCGGGGTCGAGGCGTTCGAGGACTTCGCCGAGATCGCCCGCACGGAGCTGCTGGTCATCGACGCGGACACCACGCGGCGCGGCTTCCGGGAGCAGGTCCGCTGGAACGCCGCGTACTACCGACTCGCCCAGACGATCTGAGGTCTTCGCCCTTTCGTTCGACATGTGAATGCAAGCGCACCCCGGTCCTCGGGTGAGGACCGGGGTGCAGTTGCGCCCGGGGAGGTCTGCTCGCGACGTGGGAGCGCTCCTGGCCTGCGAGAACTCACCCGCCCCGTTATCAACTTGCAACTCGATGGCCCCCTCGCTGCCTTGACTTCTTGAATCCAACGTCAGGACACTGGTCCAGCACGCTTCCCCGTGCACACGGTGGCGTCCCCAGCGCCGCCGGTGAGCTCCCGGCCCGGGGCGAGGTCGCCCCGGAGCGCGGACCACACACCGCAGCACCCTCTCGAGGAGGAGATGGTCATGAAGAGGTTCAAGTTCGCAGCAGTTGGTGCTGCTCTCGTGCTCAGCCTGACGGCATGCGCAGGCGAGGGCGCCGGCAGCACGTCCGACGAGTCCGCCGGTGCCGGCAGCGACGACGGCCAGAAGTCCGTCGGCGTGGCCATGCCGACCGAGACGTCGGAGCGCTGGATCGCCGACGGCAACGCCGTCAAGGAAGGCCTCGAGGGCGCGGGCTACACCGTCGACCTCCAGTACGCCGGCGACGACATCCCCACCCAGTCGCAGCAGATCGACCAGATGATCACCAAGGGCGTCGACCTGCTCATCGTCGCCTCGATCGACGGCACCGCGCTCTCGAGCCAGCTCCAGGCCGCGGCCGACGCCGGCATCCCGGTCATCGCGTACGACCGCCTGATCCGCGACACCGAGAACGTCGACCACTACGTCACGTTCGACAACTACAAGGTCGGCGTCCAGCAGGCCACGTCGCTGCTCGTGGGCCTCGGCCTGCAGACGGCCGACGGCGCCGAGGGCACCGCGACCGGCCCGTTCAACGTCGAGCTCTTCGCGGGCTCGCTGGACGACAACAACGCGCACTTCTTCTGGGACGGCGCGTACGACACGCTCAAGCCCTTCATCGACTCCGGCAAGATCGTCGTCCCCTCGGGCCAGACGACCATCGAGCAGGCGGCGACGCTGCGCTGGCTCCAGGAGACGGCGCAGAAGCGCATGGAGGACCTGCTGACGGCCTCGTACTCCGGCGGCCAGAAGGTCGACGGCGTGCTCTCGCCGTACGACGGCATCTCGCGCGGCATCATCACGGCGCTGCAGAACGCCGGCTACGGCTCCGGTGACTCGGCCATGCCGATCATCACCGGCCAGGACGCCGAGATCGCCTCCGTCAAGCTCATCCGTGACGGCGTGCAGTTCTCGACGATCTTCAAGGACACCCGCAAGCTCGCGGCCCAGGCCGTCGCGGCGTCCGAGGACTTCCTCTCGGGCAGCGAGCCCGAGGCGAACGACACGAAGACGTACCACAACGGCGTCAAGGTCGTCCCGTCCTTCCTGCTCGAGTCGGACATCGTCTACGCCGACAACATCCAGTCGCTCCTGATCGACACGGAGTACTGGACCGAGGAGCAGGTCGCGTCCGGCCAGGCGTGACCTGACCCGACCGACCAGCGCGCCCCACGGCGCACCGGTACCAGCCCCGCCGGGCAGCACGCGACGCGTGCTGCCCGGCAGGGCTGCGGACCCCCACACCGCACCTAGTAGGACGGTCGAGCATGACCACCCAGAACATCCTGGAAATGCACTCCATCACCAAGACCTTCCCCGGGGTCAAGGCGCTGCAGGACGTCTCGCTCGCCGTGCGGCGCGGTGAGATCCACGCGATCTGCGGCGAGAACGGTGCCGGGAAGTCGACGCTGATGAAGGTGCTCTCGGGGGTCTACCCCGCGGGCACGTACGACGGCGAGATCCGCTTCGAGGGCCAGCCGGTCGAGTTCGGCTCGATCAACGACTCCGAGGACCGCGGGATCGTGATCATCCACCAGGAGCTCGCGCTCGTGCCGTTCCTGTCGGTCGCGGAGAACATCTTCCTGGGCAACGAGCGCCAGGGCCGCGGCCTCATCGACTGGAACCGCACGAACCACGAGGCGGCCGAGCTCCTCGCGCGCGTCGGCCTCCACGAGAACCCCGTGACCCCCGTCGGTCAGCTCGGCGTGGGCAAGCAGCAGCTCGTCGAGATCGCCAAGGCGCTGTCCAAGCGCGTCAAGCTGCTGATCCTCGACGAGCCGACCGCCGCGCTCAACGACTCCGACTCGGCGCACCTGCTGGGCCTGCTGCGTCAGCTGCAGGAGCAGGGCATCACGTCGATCATGATCTCCCACAAGCTCAACGAGATCGCCGAGATCGCCGACTCCACGACGATCATCCGCGACGGCCGCACGATCGAGACCCTCGACATGAAGGCCGACGCGGTCACGCAGGAGCGCATCATCAAGGCGATGGTCGGCCGCGACCTCGACCACCGGTACCCCGAGCACACCCCCACGATCGGCGCCGAGGTCCTGCGCGTCGAGGACTGGACGGTCTACCACCCCACGCAGGTGGACCGCGTCGTCGTCGACCACGCGAACCTCGACGTCCACGCCGGCGAGATCGTCGGCATCGCGGGCCTCATGGGCGCGGGCCGCACCGAGCTCGCGATGAGCCTGTTCGGGCGCAGCTACGGCCGCAACATCTCGGGCAAGGTCTTCCTGCACGGCAAGGAGATCCAGACCCGGACCGTCTCGGAGGCCATCGACCACGGCCTCGCGTACGCGACCGAGGACCGCAAGAAGTACGGCCTCAACCTCATCGAGGACATCCGCTCGAACGTCAGCGCGGCCAACCTCGGCGGGCTCTCGAAGCTCGGCTGGATCAACGGCAACGAGGAGATCAAGGTCGCCGAGGAGTACCGGGCGAGCATGAACATCAAGTCGCCGACGGTCATGGCCCTCACGGGCAAGCTCTCAGGCGGCAACCAGCAGAAGGTCGTGCTGAGCAAGTGGATCTTCACCGATCCGCAGGTGCTCATCCTCGACGAGCCGACGCGCGGCATCGACGTCGGCGCCAAGTACGAGATCTACACCATCATCAACGGCCTCGCCGACGCGGGGAAGGCGGTCATCGTCATCTCCTCCGAGCTCCCTGAGCTGCTCGGGATCTGCGACCGCATCTTCACGCTGTCCGCCGGTCGCATCACCGGCGTGCTCACGCGCGAGGACGCGACGCAGGAAGGCCTCATGGAGCTCATGACCAAGGAAAGGGAGACAGTCCGATGACTGCGGTATCGGCCTTCAGGGAGATCTTCACGCGCAACCTGCGCCAGAGCGGCATCTACATCGCGTTCGTCGCGATCGTCGGGCTGTTCACGATCCTCACGGACGGCATCCTGCTCAGCCCGATCAACATCACGAACATCGTGCTGCAGTACTCCTACATCCTGATCCTCGCGATCGGCATGGTGATCGTCATCATCGCCGGGCACATCGACCTGTCGGTCGGCTCGGTCGTAGCGCTCACGGGTGCGGTGTCCGCGGTCCTGGTGATCAAGAACGGCCAGCCGTGGTGGGTCGGCATCCTCGCCGCGATCGCGGTCGGCGCGGTCGTCGGCGCCTGGCAGGGCTTCTGGGTCGCGTACGTGGGGATCCCCGCGTTCATCGTGACGCTCGCGGGCATGCTCCTGTTCCGCGGCATGACGCTGCAGGTGCTGCAGAACATCTCGCTCTCGCCGTTCCCGGCCGAGTACCAGAAGGTCGCCGGCGGGTTCCTCAACGGCTTCCTCGGTGGTCAGGGCTTCGACGTCTTCACGCTCGTCATCGCCGCGCTCGCGGTCGTCGGCTACGCGGTGAGCGCGTTCCGCTCGCGCGTCGCCCGGCTCCGCTACAAGCAGGCCGTCGAGGCGTTCCCGCTGTTCGTGCTCCGCCTCGTGCTGATCGGCGCCGTCGTCATGGCGTTCGCCTACCAGCTCTCGCGCAGCCGCGGCCTGCCGATCGTGCTGATCATCCTCGGCGTGCTCGTGCTCGCCTACTCGGTGGTCACGAACCGCACGGTCTTCGGCCGGCACGTGTACTCGATCGGTGGCAACCTGCACGCCGCGCAGCTCTCGGGCGTCAAGGTCAAGAAGGTCAACTTCTGGATCTTCGTCAACATGGGGCTGCTCTCGGCCGTCGCCGGTGTCGTGTACTCCTCGCGCTCGAACGGCGCGCAGCCGGCCGCCGGCGAGATGTTCGAGCTCGACGCGATCGCCGCGTGCTTCATCGGCGGCGCGTCGACGACCGGTGGTGTCGGCAAGGTCACCGGTGCGATGGTCGGTGGTCTGATCATGGGCGTCATGAGCAACGGCATGCAGCTCATGGGCATCGACCAGTCGGTCCAGCAGATGATCAAGGGCCTCGTGCTGCTGCTGGCCGTCGCGTTCGACATCTACAACAAGCGCCGCGCGAGCACCGCGCGCAGCTGACGCAGGCGGGCCGCCGAGCAGGCGGTCGACGAAGGGCCCCCGTGCACCGTGCGCACGGGGGCCCGTCGTGCGTCCGGGCCGGTGCGTGCTCAGGCGACCGCGAACGCCTCGGTCACGAGGGCCGCGACGCGCGCGATCACCGCCGCGCTCGCCTCGACCGAGCCGGTGCCGGCCGCGGTCGGCGAGGTGTAGACCGCGAGCACGACCGGCGCGCCCGACGGCGGCCAGAGCACCGCGACGTCGTGCACCTCGCCGTTCGGGCCGGTGCCGGTCTTGTCGCCGACGGTCCACCCCTCCGGGACGCCCGCGCGGATCCGGTCGGCGCCCGTCGTGCTTCCGCGCATCCACCCCACGAGGGGGTCGCGGCTCTCGGGCGGCAGGCCCTCCTCGACGGCGAGGAGCCGCAGGTCGGCGGCGACCTGGGCGGGCGTGGAGGTGTCGCGCTCGTCGCCGGGCGCGCCCTGGTTGAGCTCCGGCTCCAGGCGGTCGAGGCGGGTGACCTCGTCGCCGAGCGTGCGCACGTACGCGGTGACGCCGGCCGGGCCGCCGACGAGGGTCATGAGCGCGTTGGCGGCGGTGTTGTCGCTCTGGGTGATCGCCGCGTCGCACAGCACCGCGACGGGCAGCTCCCCGCCCTCGTGCTCGGCGGTGACGGGGGAGTGGTCGACGACCTCGCCGGCCGGGATCGGGACGGGCTCGCCGAGCAGCGCAGGGCGCTCGGCGCGCAGCGCGAGGGCGGCCGCGACGACGAGGACCTTCGCGGTCGAGCACAGCAGCACGCGCTCGTCGGCCCGGTGCCCGACGACCGCGCCGGTCCCCGTGTCGATCGCGGCGACCCCGAGCGTCAGCCCCGCCTCGGTCTCGAGCGCCGCGATGGCGGCCTGCACCGCGGCGGTGTCGACCGCCGGGGCACCCTGCGCCGACGTGGCGGCCGGCGTCCCGGTGGGCGACGGCGTCGACGTGGCCGCGGCGTCGGGGGAGCCGGGCGTGCAGCCGACGAGCGGGACCGCGAGGCCCGCGAGCCCGGCGAGGAGCACCGTGCGCCTCGTGGGTCCGCCGGGGTGCGCGGTGCGCGCCGCGGCGGGCCCGGTGCGTGCGTGCCTCGCTTCCCGTGCCGTGCCGGCCGTCGTGCCGGTCGCTGTGGGCGTGCGCCAGACGTGCGCTCCGTCGTGCATGCCGGTCCCTCTCGTTCCCTGCCGACCCCCGTCGCGGGTGATCCTACGGACGCACCCGGGGCGGTGGTCCCGGCGGCGTTACCAAGACGTGATCCAAGGCCTCTTGTCATCGGACATGTGAGCGCTAACATCGGGTACAGCGGGTCGAAGACGACTCGGCGTTGCTGCTCAAGGAGGAGAAGCATGGTCAGCAGGAAGAACGCTCGGCACCGCCTCGCGGGTGCGTTCGCCGGCGTCGCGGTGCTCGCGCTCGGCCTCACCGCGTGCGGGGGCGGCGGCGGGGACACCGATGCCGGCGGGGACGCCGACGCAGGTGGCGACGCGGGCGGCGGCGACCTCATCACCGTCGGGTTCGCCCAGGTCGGCGCCGAGAGCGGCTGGCGCGCCGCCAACACGAAGTCGATCCAGGACACCCTGACCAAGGAGAACGGGTTCGACCTCAAGTTCTCCGACGCGCAGCAGAAGCAGGAGAACCAGATCCAGGCGATCCGGTCCTACATCGCGCAGGGCGTCGACGTCATCGCGTTCTCCCCGGTCGTCGAGTCCGGCTGGGACGCCGTGCTCGAGGAGGCCAAGGCCGCCGACATCCCCGTCGTGCTGACGGACCGCGCCGTCGACTCCGAGGACGAGTCCCTCTACGTGAGCTTCCTCGGCTCCGACTTCGTCGTCGAGGGCGAGAAGGCCGGCCAGTGGGTCGTCGACGAGTTCGGCGACGAGGAGGTCAACATCGTCGAGCTCCAGGGCACCACGGGCTCCGCGCCGGCGAACGACCGCAAGGCGGGCTTCGAGTCCGTGATCGAGGGCCACGACAACCTCAAGATCATCGCGTCGCAGACCGGCAACTTCACGCGGTCCGAGGGCAAGACGGTCATGGAGGGCTTCCTCCAGGCCAACCCGGACATCGACCTCGTCTACGCGCACAACGACGACATGGGCCTCGGCGCCATGGAGGCCATCGAGGCCGCGGGCAAGGTCCCGGGCGTCGACATCAAGATCGTCACGATCGACGCGGTCAAGGACGGCATGCAGGCGCTCGCCGACGGGAAGTTCAACTTCATCGTCGAGTGCTCCCCGCTGCTCGGCCCGCAGCTCGCCGAGATCGTCAAGCAGGTCGTCGCCGGTGAGACCCCCGAGAAGAGGATCATCACCGAGGAGACCACGTTCACCCAGGAGCAGGCCAAGGAGGCCCTGCCCGACCGTCAGTACTGACGCGCGACCTCGCCCGGTCCGCCGCCGCAGCGCTGCCCCGCGCAGCGCAGCCGGCGGGCCGGGCGTGACCACCGTGCACCGTGGCGGTGCCCCCGCCGCTGCGGTGCACGGTGCTCGCCCGGGCCCGCGTGCCCGAGCCCCTGAGCGACACCCGCACCGCGTCGTCCTGCCGGAAGGTCAGCCCGTGAGCCAGCCCACCCCCGTCGTCGAGATGCGTGGCATCTCCATCGAGTTCCCCGGCGTCAAGGCGCTCCAGGACGTCGACTTCACGCTCCGCCCCGGCGAGGTCCACGCCCTCATGGGCGAGAACGGCGCCGGCAAGTCGACGCTGATCAAGGCCCTCACGGGGGTCTACGCGATCGACTCCGGCAGCATCGTGGTGGACGGAGACCCCCACACGTTCACCGGCCCCGCCGCGGCGCAGGCCGCCGGGATCAGCACGGTGTACCAGGAGGTCAACCTCTGCGCGAACCTCACGGTCGCGGAGAACGTCATGCTCGGCCACGAGCCGCGCCGGCTCGGCGCGATCGACTGGCGGGCCATGCGCCGCGCCGCCGCGGAGCACCTGGCCCGGCTCGACCTCGACATCGACCCGTCCTCGCTGCTGTCGTCGCACTCGATCGCCGTCCAGCAGCTCGTCGCGATCTCGCGCGCGATGGTCGTCGACGCGAAGGTCCTCATCCTCGACGAGCCCACGTCGAGCCTCGACGCCGACGAGGTCCGCCAGCTGTTCGCGGTGATGCGCTCGCTGCGCGCCCGCGGCGTCGCGATCCTGTTCGTGAGCCACTTCCTCGAGCAGGTGTACGAGATCAGCGACCGCATGACGATCCTGCGCAACGGGCGGCTCGTGGGGGAGTACGCGACCGCCGAGCTGCCGCGCCTCGAGCTCGTGTCGAGGATGATCGGGACGTCGATGCAGGTGCTCGAGCAGCTCGAGGAGGCCCCCAAGCGCTCGGTCGCGGCGCGCGCCGACACCACGCCGTACCTGCAGGCCATCGGGCTGGGACGGCGCGGGGCCATCGAGCCGTTCGACCTCGACGTCTACGCGGGCGAGGTCGTCGGGCTCGCGGGCCTGCTCGGCTCGGGCCGCACCGAGCTCGCGCGCCTGCTCACGGGCGCCGACCGGGCGGACGCGGGCACCGTCCAGGTCGAGGGCGTGGCGACCCGGCTGCGCACGCCGCGGACGGCGCTCGGCCACAAGATCGCGTTCTCCTCGGAGGACCGCAAGGGCGAGGGCGTCATCGGCGACCTGACCGTCCGGGAGAACATCATGCTCGGGCTCCAGGCCGAGCGCGGGTGGGCCCGGCGCATCTCGGCGAAGCGGGCCGACGAGGTCGTCACGACGTACGTCGAGGCGCTCGGCATCCGCCCCGCCGACCCGGACGCGCTGCTGCGCAACCTCTCGGGCGGCAACCAGCAGAAGGTGCTGCTCGCGCGCTGGCTCGCGACGGCCCCACGGCTCCTCGTGCTCGACGAGCCGACGCGCGGGATCGACGTCGGCGCCAAGGCCGAGATCCAGCGGCTCGTGGCCGAGCTGGCGGCGGACGGCATGGCGGTCGTGTTCATCTCGGCCGAGCTCGAGGAGGTCCTGCGCCTGAGCCACCGCATCGCGGTGCTGCGGGACCGTGTGAAGATCGCCGAGGTCGCCGGCGACGAGGTCGAGCTCGACCAGGTCGTCGAGCTCATCGCCAGCGGAGGACGGTCATGAAGGACGCACTGACGACGTTCACGCGCAGCCGGATCTTCTGGCCGGTCGTCGCCCTGGTCGCGCTGCTCGTCGCGAACACCCTCAAGACCAGCAGCTTCCTGAGCGTGCGGGTCCAGGACGGGCACCTGTTCGGGGCGCTCGTCGACATCGCGCGCAACAGCTCGCCGCTCCTGCTGGTCGCGCTCGGCATGACGCTCGTGATCGCGACGCGCGGGATCGACCTCTCGGTCGGCGCGGTCGTGGCGATCTCCGGGGCGGTCGCGTGCTCGTTCATCGCGTCGTCGCCCGACCCGGCGAGCCCGGTCACGGTGCTCACGGCGGTCGGGATCGCGGTCGCGCTGTCGCTCGTGCTCGGCGTGTGGAACGGGTTCCTCGTGTCCGTGGTCGGGATCCAGCCGATCATCGCGACGCTCGTGCTCATGACCGCGGGCCGCGGCATCGCGATGCTCATCACGGGCGGGCAGATCACGACCGTCAACTCCCCGCCGTTCAAGACGATCGGCTCGGGCTTCTGGCTCGGGCTGCCGGTCGCGGTGTGGGTCGCCGGCACGGTGTTCGTCGCGGTCGCGGTGCTGACGCGCCGCACGGCCCTCGGGATGCTGCTCGAGTCGGTCGGCATCAACCCGTCGGCCTCGCGCCTCGCGGGCGTGCACGCCCGGACCCTGATCTGGACGGCGTACGCCCTCGCGGCGACGTTCGCCGGCATCGCGGGCCTCATGATCAGCTCGAACGTCATGGCGGCCGACGCGAACAACGCGGGCCTGTTCATCGAGCTCGACGCGATCCTCGCGGTCGTCATCGGCGGCACCTCGCTCGCGGGCGGCAAGTTCTCGCTCTCGGGCACGCTCGTCGGGGTGCTCGTCATCGTCACGCTCACGCTGACCGTGACGATCCTCGGGGTCCCGCCGTCGGTCACGCCGCTCTTCAAGGCCGTCGTCGTCATCGCGGTGTGCCTCCTGCAGTCCCCGGTCGTCCGGGCCAAGCTCGCCGCGCGCCGACGCCCCGCCGTCGTCGCGCCCGTCCCCGCGAAGGTCGGTGCCTGATGATCGTCCACGAGCTCGAGCCCGCTCCCAGCCCCACCGGCGGCACGCCGCCCTCCGGGGCAGCCGGCGGCGCCCTCACCCGCGTCGCGTCCGCGCTGCGTCTCGACCGGCGCTACGTGCCGGTGATCGGCACGCTCGTCGTGCTGCTCGGCATGTTCGTGCTCGGCGCGAGCCGCTACGAGAACTTCCTCTCGGGCCGCGTCATCTCGAACCTGCTGATCAACAACTCCTACCTCGTCGTGCTCGCGGTCGGCATGACGTTCGTCATCATCGCGGGCGGCATCGACCTGTCGGTCGGGGCGGTCGTCGCGCTGTCCGGCATCACCGCCGCGTCGCTGTTCCAGAGCGGCTGGCCCGCGTCCGTCGTGATCCCGCTCGTGATCCTCATCGGCTCGGTGCTCGGCCTGGTCGTCGGCGTCATGGTGCACGTGTTCGAGATACAGCCGTTCATCGCGACGCTCGCCGCGATGTTCCTGGCGCGCGGGCTCGCGTACGTCGTGAGCCTGTCGTCGATCCCGATCACCGACGAGACGATCGTGTGGCTGTCGAGCACGCGCATCCCGATCGGGGAGACGTGGTCGCTCACGCCGAGCGGCATCATCGCGCTGCTGGTCGTCGCGGTCGCGTTCGTGGTGCTGCACTACACGCGGTTCGGCCGCACGGTGTACGCGATCGGCGGCGGGGAGCAGTCGGCGGTGCTCATGGGCCTGCCGGTCGCGCGCACCAAGGTGCTGATCTACGTCATCAGCGGCACCTGCGCGGGCATCGCCGGGTTCCTGTTCACGGTGTTCTCGCGCTCGGGCTACTCGCTCACGGGCGTCGGGATGGAGCTCGACGCGATCGCGGCGGTCGTCATCGGCGGCACGCTGCTCACGGGCGGCAGCGGCTTCGTGCTGGGCTCGGTGCTGGGGGTCCTGGTGCTCGGCCTGATCCAGACGATCATCACGTTCGAGGGCACGCTCAGCTCGTGGTGGACGCGCATCGTCATCGGCGCGCTGCTGCTGGCGTTCGTCGTCATCCAGCGGCTGCTGCTGGTCCGCCGCCGCGTGTAGCGGCTCGAAGGTCTCGCGGGGGGAGGGGCCTCCTTCTCGCGCGCGTTCTACAACGTCGTAGAGAAGGAGAAGCCCATGACAGCTCCGTCAGCACGCCTGCGCCTCCCGGCGCGGATCGCGGCCCTCGGGCTCGTCGGGACGCTCGGGCTCGTCGCCCTGCCGTCCGCGACGGGTGCCGCGTCCGCCGCACCGCCGCCCGGGACGGTGCCCGAGGGGGCGTGGGTCGAGGAGTTCGACGCGTCCGCCCTCGGCGACGACTGGTCGGTGGTCAACGAGACGCCCGCGAACCTGTCGCTCACCGCGAACCCGGGCAACCTCACGCTCACCTCGCTCGCCGGCGACACGTGGCAGACGTCCAACACCGCGCGGAACGTCGTGCTCGTCGACGTGCCGGTCGGGGACTTCACGGCCGTCACGCAGGTCACCGCGCCGGTCGCCGCCGACTTCCAGGGCGCCGGCCTGATCGCGTGGCGCGACATGGACAACTACGTCCGCGCCGGCCTCGCGCACGTCTCGTTCGCCGAGGGCGGGCCCGTCGTGATCGAGAACGGCGTCGAGACCGCCGCGACGTACGGCTCGACGTTCACGGCGCGCCCGGGCTCGGCGTCCGAGGTCCTCCGGCTCCAGCGCACGGGCGACACGATCACCACGAGCTACTGGGCGGACGGTGCCTGGGCGACCGCCGCCGAGGTCACCGTCGGCTTCGACGTCACGCAGGTCGGCGTCTACGCGCTCGCGTCGCAGGCCGGGATCGCGCACGACGCCGTCTTCGACTGGTTCGCGGTCGACGCCGCCGAGGGGCAGCCGTTCGTGCCCACGGGTGACGTGACGCTGCACGGCCCGGGCGACGAGCTCCGGCACCTGACCGTCGCGACCGACGACGACGCGCGCGCGCTCGAGCTCTCCGCGACGCGGCCCGACTCGACGGTCGCGCTCACCGTGACCCCCGTCGAGGGCGGCGCCGACGGCGCGGTCCACCTCGCCGCCGGCGACCGGCCGGTCGTCGTGGCCGACGAGGCGCTCGTGCTCGGCGACGCGGGCCAGGACCCCGCGAACCTGCGGTTCGTCGACGCGGGCGGCTCGCGCCTCGTGCTCGAGGTGCTGGGTGGGACCGGCGGCTTCGTGGCCGTCGCGCACGGCGGCGCGCTCGTCGTCGGCCCGCGCGACGAGGCGGTGCGGCTCACGCTCGAGGGCGTGCGCGCCGAGCACGCGACGATCACCGTCGACGCGTCCGGCCCGACCGTCGACATGAGCGACGACCTCTACGGCATCTTCTACGAGGACATCAACCGCGCGGCGGACGGCGGGCTCTACGCCGAGCTCGTGCAGAACCGGTCGTTCGAGTACTCGACCGCCGACAACGCCTCCTACACCCCGCTCACGTCGTGGGAAGAGGTCGAGCGCGGCGGCGCCACGGGCAGCATCGAGGCGGTCGACGACGCCGAGCGCCTGAACGAGAACAACCGCACCTACCTGCGGCTCGACCTCGACGAGGCGGGCGCGGGTGCCGGCGCAGGGGTCGGCATCCGCAACCTCGGCTACAACACCGGCGTCTTCGTCGAGGCCGGCGAGACCTACCGCTTCTCGGCGTTCGTCCGCCGCACCGCCGACCACGACCGCCCGCTGACCGTCCGCGTCGAGTCCGCGGACGGCACCGAGGTCCTGGGGGAGACCACGGTCACCGCGGAGAGCGACGAGTGGACCAAGGTGACCGGCGAGATCGCCGCGACCGGCACCTCGACGACGGGCCGCCTCGTCGTGCTCGCCGACGGCACCGGGACCGTGCGCCTCGACATGGTGTCGCTGTTCCCGACCGACACCTACCAGGGCCGGGAGAACGGGCTCCGGAAGGACCTCGCGCTGCTCATCGAGGAGATGGACCCGCAGTTCGTGCGGTTCCCGGGCGGCTGCGTCACCAACGTCGGCACGTTCGACCCGTACGAGGCGCCGAACTACGACCGCAAGCGCACGTACCGCTGGAAGGAGACCATCGGCCCGCTCGAGGAGCGCCCGACCAACTACAACTTCTGGGGCTACAACCAGTCGTACGGCCTCGGCTACCTCGAGTACTTCCTGTTCGCCGAGGACCTCGGCGCCGAGCCGCTGCCCGTCGTCTCGGTCGGCGTCAACGGCTGCGGCGGACCCGCGCCGCTGACCGATCCCGAGAAGCTCCAGGAGTGGGTGCAGGACACGCTCGACCTGATCGAGTTCGCCAACGGCGACGTCACGACCGAGTGGGGCGCCGTGCGCGCGTCGCTCGGCCACCCCGAGCCGTTCGGGCTCGAGTACATCGGACTCGGCAACGAGGAGGTCCAGCGCGAGTTCCTCACGAACTACCCGCTGTTCCACGACGCCATCCGCGCCGCCCACCCGGACATCAAGATCATCTCGAACTCGGGTCAGACGTCCGCGGGCGCGTGGTTCGACGAGCTCTGGGACTTCGCCCGGGACCAGGACGCCGACCTCGTCGACGAGCACTACTACAACTCCCCGGACTGGTTCCTCGCGAACACGCACCGCTACGACGACTACGACCGCACCGGTCCGAAGGTCTTCATCGGCGAGTACGCCTCGCGCGGCAACACGTTCGGCAACGCGCTCGCCGAGGCCGCCTTCATGACGGGCATCGAGCGCAACTCCGACGTCATCGAGCTCGCGTCCTACGCGCCGCTGCTCGCCAACCAGGACTACGTGCAGTGGGCGCCGGACGCGATCTGGTTCGACAACGCCCGGGCGTACGGCTCCGCGAACTACTACGTGCAGAAGCTCTTCGCCACGAACCAGGGCGACGAGGTCCTCGCGAGCACGCTGACCGGGGCGGGCGGCGAGGTGGCGCCCGACGTGACCGGCGGCGTGGGCCTGTCCACGTGGCGCACCCAGGCCGCGTACGACGACGTCCGGGTCACCGCGAACGACACCGGCGAGGTGCTCCTCGCGGAGGACTTCGCGGACGGCACGGCCGACGGCTGGACCGCCACGAGCGGGCAGTGGGCCGTGACGGACGGCGAGTACGTGCAGTCCGACGGCGGGGTCGAGGACGCCCGCTCGACGGGCCCCGCGGCCGGCTGGAGCAACTACACCTACGAGGTCGACGCCCGGAAGATCTCCGGCACCGAGGGCTTCCTCGTGATGTTCGGCGTGCAGGACACCGGGAACTACTACTGGTGGAACCTCGGCGGGTGGAACAACACCCGCTCGGCGATCCAGCAGGCCACCGGCGGCGGCGCGACCGAGGTCACCGGGAGCACCACGACGATCGAGACCGGCCGCACCTACCGGGTCAAGATCGAGGTCTCCGGGCGCACGGTCAAGGCCTACCTCGACGGCGAGCTCGTCACCGAGTTCACCGACACCACGAGCGACGAGGACGTCCACCAGGTCGTCACGCGGGACCGCGAGACCGGCGACACGATCGTCAAGCTCGTGAACTCCTCGGCCGAGACGATCCGCACGGACGTCACCGTCGAGGGCGCGCCGGTCTCCGAGACCGGGACGATCACCGAGCTCACCGCGGACTCGCTCGCCGCGACGAACACCATGGCGGACCCGGAGAACGTCGTCCCGGTCACGCGCACGTCCGAGCGGCTCGGCAACGCGTTCACGTACGACGCGCCCGCGCACTCGGTCACGGTGATCCGGCTCGCGCCGGGCGGCGAGAAGGCGCCGTCGACCACGGCCGTCCAGCTCGCGCCGGCGAAGGTCAAGGCCGGCAAGGAGTCGAGGGCGACGGTCACCGTCCGCGCGCAGGACGGCCCCAGCTCGACGACCCCGGCCGCCGGGACGGTGACCCTGCTCGTGGGCGACCGCGTCGTCGGCGAGGCGAGGCTCGACAAGGGCCGCGCCCGGTTCACCCTGCCGGCCGACCTCGCCCCGGGGACGCACACCGTGACGGCCCGCTACGGCGGGACGGCGACCGTGGCGCCCTCGGAAGGGACGGCGACGCTGACGGTCGAGGCGAAGCCGCGCAGCTGACCGCAGCCGCCCGCACGGCGGTGACGCACCGGGGCCCCGGGTCGGTCGACGACCCGGGGCCCCGGTGGCGTCCCCGGCGCGAGCCCGGCGACCCGGATGCTGCGTCGAGCGGGTGAACTGTCGGGTATCCGGGGCTTCGACCGTTGCGCCCGATACACCCGTGACGGAACATGAAGTCCGGCGGCACCGGAACGCGGCAGGGCTCGACGACGGGCCCCGGACGGGCCGTCTCAGGGGGGAAATCAGTGAACAAGCGTGGATCAGTCATGTCCGTCTCCGTCGCCGCGTGCGCGGCCGCGGTGCTGGTCACGGGTATGGCGGCGCCCGCGTCGGCCTACTCGAAGGGCCGCACCACGCAGCTCGGGGTCGCGGAGTGCGCGACCGACATCAACGAGCGCGGCACCATCGTGCTCCGGACGTCGCTCTACCGCGACGGCCGCACCCAGCCCCTCCCGGGGGGCCTCACGTCCGCCTCGCTGATCAACAACCGTGGCCACGTGGTCGGCGCGGTCGACGGCCAGACGGCCGTCTGGAACGGCACCGAGACGGTCCTGCTGACGCCCGTGGACCCCGAGGACGCGTACGTGTTCGTCAACGCGATCAACGAGCGCGGCGACGTCGTCGGCACCTCCTCGCAGCTGGGCGGGGCGTCCCGCGCCTTCCTCCGCACCCGCGAGGGCGTCGTGACGGTGCTGTCCGCGCCGGGCGTGACCGCCGGGGCCAACGGGCTCAACGACCGCGGCCAGGTCGTCGGCTACGTGTTCGAGGACGGCGTCCAGGTCGCGGTGCGCTGGAACCGCGACGGCAGCATGACTCGCCTCGCGCCGCTCGCGGCGGGTGCCGGTGCGCTCGCGGACGACATCAACGACAACGGCCAGGTCGTCGGGTACTCCTACGACGCGTCGGGCAGCGGGCGCATGCACGCGGTGCGCTGGACGCGCGCGGACCGCGTCGAGTCCCTCGACCCGGTGGGCACGGCCATCGCGGGCGCGGTCGACGTGAACAAGTACGGGCGCGTCGTCGGCTCCCTCGCGCTCGACGGGGCGACGCAGCAGGGCTTCGTGCGCGACAGCTCCGGCCCCACGCGGGTCGTCCCGCTGAGCCAGGCGGGCCGCGTCGAGGTGCTCACCGCCGTCAACGACTACGGGCAGGCCGTCGGCTGCTCGTTCGGCGACTTCGACGAGAGCGCGGTCGTCTGGCGCTCCTGAGCTCCGTCGGGGACGCCCCCGGACGACCAGCGCCCCCGGACCTCGACCGAGGCCCGGGGGCGCTGCTGCGAGCGGGTCGTCAGGGCCGCGACGCGAAGCGCTCGAGCAGCTCGGCGTGGCCCGAGACGATGATGAGGTCGTTCGCGGAGATGCGCGTGTCCGGCTCCGCGTACACGAACTCGACGCCCGGGCTCTTGACCCCGATGACCGTGACGCCGTAGCGCTCGCGGATCTTCGACTGCGCGATCGTGAACCCCTGGGTCTCGCGCGGCGGGCGCATCTTGACGACCGTGAACCCGTCCTCGACCTCGATGTAGTCGAGCAGCTTGCCCGAGACGAGGTGCGCGACGCGCGAGCCGGCGTCGGCCTCGGGGAGGACGACGTGGTGGGCGCCGATGCGCTGCAGGATGCGCGCGTGCTCGGCGCTGATCGCCTTCGCCCAGATCTGCGGCGTGCCCAGGTCGACGAGGTTGCCGGTGATGAGGACCGACGCCTCGAGGTAGGACCCGACGCCGACGACCGCGACGGGGAAGTCGCGCGCGCCGAGCTGCTCGAGCGCCTCGGGGTTGGTGCAGTCGGCCTCGACGAGCGGGACGCGGCCCGCCCACTGCGCGACGAGCTGCGGGTCCCGCTCGACCGCGAGGACGTCCTGCCCGAGTCGTTCGAGCGTCGCGGCGATCGCGGACCCGAACCGGCCCAGGCCGATCACGAGCACGCCCGCGTCGCGCTTGGGCTCCTTGCTGCCGGGCGCGGAGCGGGTCCCGGGCTGCTGCGGTGCGTCAACCAATGATCGGCCTCTCTTCCGGGTACCGGATGACCCGACGACGGCTCCGCAGCGCGAGGGCTGCGGCGAGCGTCATCGTGCCGGTCCGGCCGATGAACATGAGTGCGACGAGCACGTACTTGCCCGCGTCCGGCAGGTCCGGGGTGATTCCGGTGCTGAGGCCCACGGTCGCGAACGCGGAGATGACCTCGAACAGGATCCGGTCGAGCGTGAGGCCCGTGATCCCGAGGAGCAGGAGGCTCGCGACGAGCACGATCGTCGCGGAGACGAGGGAGACCGCGATCGCGACCTGCAGCGCCTCGCGCGGGATGCGCCGGCCGTACGCCTCGACGTCACGGTCGCCGCGCCCCTCGGCGACGATCGCGAGCAGCATGACCGCGAGCGTCGTCACCTTGATGCCGCCCGCGGTCGACGCCGAGCCGCCGCCGACGAACATGAGCGCGTCGTTGATGAGCCACGTCCCCTCGTGCATCTCGCCGATGTCGACCGTCGAGAACCCGCCCGAGCGCGGCATGACCCCCGCGAACAGCGACGCGAGGATGGTGCCCGGCCAGTCGAGCGGCGCGAAGGTGCCCTCGTTGCGCCACTCGAACGCGGCGACGAGCACCGAGCCGACGACGACGAGCGCCGCGCTCGTGGTGAGCGTCAGCTTCGAGTGCAGGTTCCACGTGCTGGGGCGGCGCCACCGGCTGCCGATGTTCAGCAGCACGGGGAAGCCGAGGGAGCCGATGAAGACGCCGACGATGATCGGCAGCAGGACCCACCAGTCGGAGACGAACGGCTCGAGGCCCTCCGCGGTCGGGATGAAGCCGGCGTTGTTGAAGGCCGAGATCGCGTAGAAGACGCCGTACCAGACCGCGTCCCCGAGGCTCTCGCCGAGCATGAGGAACCGTGGGACGAGGATCGCGGCGATCGCACCCTCGAGCACGAGCGAGGTGACGATGACCGTCCGGAGCAGCGAGCCGACCTCGCCCAGACGGGTGGTCTTGGTCTCGGAGGTCACGAGCAGGCGCTGCGTGAGCCCGATCCGGCGGGACACCGCGAGGCCGAGGATGGACGCGAGGGTCATGACCCCGAGGGCGCCGATCTGGATGCCCACGAGGATCGTCACGAGCCCCGCGGTGGACCAGTAGGTGCCCGTCGGGACGACGACGAGGCCGGTCACGCACACCGCCGAGGTGGCCGTGAACAGCGCGTCGACGAACGACGCCCGCTCGCCCGTGGCGGTGGCCCACGGCGCCGAGAGCAGGCCCGCGAAGACGGCGACGACGGAGGCGAAGACGCCGATCGCGAGGCGCGCGGGGGACTGGCGGGCCAGCCGGTCGACCATCTCGCGACCGGACCAGAACGCTGCCGGGAGGCCCCGAGCCATCCCACCTCCTGCACCTGCGGCGCGACCTCGCGGTCTCTGGCGCGCGCCGGGACCTCTGACGGGCACCACTCTGACACGGCGAGCGGCGATTCCGGCGCCCGACGACGTCCGCCCGGCGCGTGCGCGCAGTCACATCACCCGATGACTTGGTTGAACGTTCAAGATTACCGGTGCTCCTGCCGATGAGAGGAGCACCCCCACGGACGGGGTCGGGACGGCCACGGACGGTGATGATGGACGAGCAGGGCGGCGTGAGCGTCGTCGACCACCCGGTCGACGCACGGAGCACCGGGGCGCGCGGCAGGCACGCGCTCGACCCCGCGTCCCGCGTCGGCACCCGCCCCACCACAGCCGCCGTCGACGCGAACCCCGCGCCCTCGGCCCACACCCGCCTCGCCGTCGCCGCCCACCCCGCACCCGCGGCCGGGCAGCTCCTCGGTCCTGCCGCCGACGACGCGTCGGCCGAGCCCGCGGACGTCCCGTGGCTCCAGCGCATCATCGGCCTCGTCGTCCTCACGATCGCCCTGTCCGCCGCCGCGCTGCTGTGGGTCACCGTCGGGGCCGGGGTCCCGCTCGAGGAGCACCGCCCCGCCGAGACCACGCTGCTCGGCTTCTGGCACGTGCTCTACGCCACCGAGGTGCCGACGGCCCGCGTGCTCGTCGCGGCCGTCGCGTTCGCCGTGCTCGTCGCCGCCGGCGTCGCGCTGCTCGAGCGGCGGATCGCGAACCGCTCGCGCCGCTCCGCCGATGTCCGCACCGACCCCCTCGCCCCGAAGCTCGTCATGGCGCGCACGCGCGGCGTCTGGGCGGGCCCCGTCACCGTCACCGTGCTGATCCCGGCGCACGACGAGGAGGCGTCGCTGCCCGCGACCATCGCCTCGCTGCTCACGCAGTCGCACCGTCCCGAGCGGATCGTCGTCGTCGCCGACAACTGCACCGACGGCACCGTCGAGGTCGCGCGCCGGGCGGGCGTCGAGGTCATCGAGTCGGTCGGCAACACCAAGAAGAAGGCCGGGGCCCTCAACCAGGCGCTCCGCCAGGTGCTGCCGGGCCAGGGCGACAACGACCTCGTCATGATCATGGACGCCGACACGAGCCTCGACGACGGGTTCCTCGAGGTCGCCGTCGCCCGCATGACGAGCGACCGGGCGCTGCTCGCGGTCGGTGGGCTGTTCTACGGCCAGGAGGGCTCCGGGATGCTCGGGCAGCTCCAGCGCAACGAGTACATCCGGTACGGGCGGGAGATGCGCCGGCGCCGCGGGCGCGTGCTCGTGCTGACCGGGACGGCGTCGCTGTTCCGTCCCCTCGCGCTGCGCACGGTCGCCGAGAGCCGCGGCGGCGCGCTCCCCGGCCGGCGCGGCGACGTCTACGACACCGCCGCGCTCACCGAGGACAACGAGCTCACGCTCGCGCTCAAGTCGCTCGGTGCGCTCATGATCTCGCCCGAGCAGTGCACGGTCGTCACCGAGGTCATGCCCACGTGGCGCACGCTCTGGGCGCAGCGGCTGCGCTGGCAGCGCGGCGCGCTGGAGAACCTCGGCGCGTACGGCACGACGCCCAAGACGTTCCGGTACTGGGCGCAGCAGCTCGGCATCGGCTACGGCGTCATCGCCCTGTTCTGCTACTTCGCGCTCATGGCGCTCATGCTGCTGTCGAGCGACGGCTGGATCTGGTTCCCGTTCTGGATGGGGCTCGGCGTGCTGTTCACCGTCGAGCGCGTCGTGACGGTGTGGAAGGGCGGGTGGCGCGCCCGGCTGCTCGCGGTCCTCATGGTCCCCGAGCTCCTCTTCGACGCGTTCCTCGACCTCGTCTACGTCAAGGGCGTCCTCGACATCTCCCTCGGTCGTGAGGCGGGCTGGAAGCACGTGCAGCACGCCGCGCCGGGACCCACGGCGTCCGCGCCCCTGACCGTGACGGTGGCCTGACGTGCTCGCGCAGGCGTCGGCGGTCGTCGCCGCCCAGGGGCTCGTCGGGGGATCGGTGCTGCAGTCGGGGCCGCTGCGCGTCCTCGCGGCGTTCGTCACGATCAACACCGTCATGTACAGCGCGCTCGCGCTCGCCAAGATCCTGCCCAAGCTGTACCCGGGCGGGTGGTTCCCGAGCCGCAACCGCCGCGCGGAGGACCGCAGCATCTACCCCGAGGGCTGGGACGGCGAACGCTGAGGTGCGGGCGTCGGCGCCCGGGCGCCGCAGGTCCGGGAGCGTAGAGCCCCCGGGTGCCGGCGTCCGTCAGAGCAGCCCGAGGTCCCTCGCCCGCGCGACCGCCTCGGCGCGCGTCGAGACGCCGAGCTTGCGGTAGACGCTCCGCAGCTGCGACTTCACGGTGTTGCGCGAGACCCACAGCCGCGCGGCGATCTCCTCGACCGTCACGTCCTGCGTCAGCTCGGCGAGCACGGCCTGCTCCCGCGGCGTCAGCGCGAGCCCGGTCCGGGTCGTCGGCCCCGTTCCCTGCCTGTTCATGTCGTCCCCCGGTGACGGCGGGTCCGGACGCGGCGTTGCGTCCTGTGCCGTCAGCAGAGGAGAGGGGCGGACCGGGCCGTCATGACGCGACTCCGGCGTGCCCGATGAGGCACGCCGGAGCCCGGACGGCGGGGCGTCAGCGGCGCGCGGCCGGATCCACGGCGGACGGGGCCCGGTGGGACGACCCCCGCGTCACGAGGTGCAGGACGAGCCCGACCGCGAGCAGCCCGAGCGCGAGCAGCCAGTGGCGCAGCTCCTGCTGGGTCAGCAGCACGAGGCACGAGACGATCGCGAGCACGGGGATGACGACCGGCGTGCGGAAGTGCGCGTGGTCGACCGTGTCGCGGCGCAGCACCAGGACCGCGACGTTCGTCGAGAGGAACACGAACAGCAGGAGCAGCACGACGGTCGAGGCGAGGTCGACGAGCTCGCCGGTCACCGCGAGCAGGATGGCGACCGCGGTCGTCACGACGATCGCGACGCCGGGCGTCCGGCGCCCCGGCAGCAGCCGCGCGAGGGGCGAGGGGAGCAGCCCTTGCTCGGCCATCCCGAACGCGAGGCGGCTCGCCATGATCATCGTGAGGAGCGCGCCGTTGGCGACCGCGACGAGCGCGATCACCGCGAACAGCGTCGGCGGGACGCCACCCGCGGCGCGCACGACCTCCAGCAGCGGCCCGCTCGACTCCGCGAGCTCCTGCGGACCGACGACCGCGGGGGCGACGAGCCCGACGAGCACGTACACGACCCCGGCGGTCGCGAGCGCGCCGAACAGCGCCCGGGGGTACACGCGCGAGACGTCGCGGACCTCCTCGGCGAGGTTCGCGGAGGTCTCGAAACCGACGAACGAGTAGAAGGCGATGAGCGCGCTGCCGAGCACCGCGGCGGCGGCGCCGGTGCCCTCGGGTGCCTCGGCGATGCGGCTCAGGTCCGCCTCGCCGCGACCGAGCAGCAGCGCCCCGAGCACGATCACGATCAGCAGGCCCGTGAGCTCGACCGCCGTCATCACGACGTTCGCGCCGAGCGACTCCTTGATCCCGCGGGCGTTGAGTGCCGCGACGAGCAGCAGGAACACGATCGCGGCGGGCACCGCCGGGACGTCGAGGAACTCGGCCAGGTAGTCGCCGGCGAACGCGAGCGAGAGCCCCGCGGCGCTCACGACGCCGGCCGCGAGCATCGCGAACCCGACGAGGAACGACAGCCACGGCCTGCCGTACGCGCGCTCGGCGAACACCGCCGAGCCGCCCGCCCGCGGGTACTTGGTCACGAGCTCGGCGTAGGAGAACGCCGTGAGCAGCGCCATCGCGAGCGCGACCGCGAACGCGAGCCACACGAACCCGCCCGCGGTGCCGGCCATCTCCCCGACGAGCGCGTAGATCCCGGCGCCGAGCACGTCGCCCAGGATGAAGAGGAACAGCAGCGGTCCCGTCACTGCCCGGCGCAGGCCGGGGGAGGCGGTCTCGGTCGTCGTCATGCTGAGAGTATCCGGACACCCGTCCGCTTCCGCGCGTCGAGCCCGGGAGACCGCCGGCTGCCGGACGGCTAGCGTGGGGGCATGGCGGACGTGCGGGTCGTGTGGTCCCCCGAGCTGCTGGCGTACGACTTCGGCGACGGGCACCCGATGAACCCGTTGCGCCTGGACCTCACGATGCGGCTCGCGGACGCCCTCGGGCTGCTCGGCGACGGGGCCGGCGTCCGCGTCGTGGGTGCCGAGCCCGTGGGCGACGACGTGCTGGAGACGGTCCACGAGCACGACTACGTGGTCGCCGTGCGCGCGGCGTCGGACGGCGGGAGCGGGGACCTCCTGCGTGGCCTGGGCACGACCGACGACCCGGTGTTCCGGGGCATGCACGACGCCGCGGCGAGGATCGTCGGCGGCAGCGTCGATGCGGTGCTCGCGGTCTGGGAGGGCCGCGCGCTGCACGCCGTGAACCTGACCGGCGGCATGCACCACGCGATGCCGGGCGCGGCGTCGGGCTTCTGCATCTACAACGACGCCGCTGTGGCGATCCGGCGGCTGCTCGCGGCGGGGGCACAGCGGGTCGCCTACGTCGACATCGACGCGCACCACGGCGACGGAGTCCAGAAGGTGTTCTGGGACGACCCCCGGGTGCTCACCGTCTCGGTCCACGAGAGCGGCCACACGCTGTTCCCGGGCACGGGTCACGCGCGCGAGGTCGGGGGGCCGGGTGCGCAGGGCAGCGTCGTCAACGTCGCGCTCCCCGCGCGCACGAGCGACGCCGGCTGGCTGCGGGCCATCGACGGCGTCGTCCCCGCCGTCGTGCGGGCCTTCGAGCCCGAGATCCTCGTGACCCAGCACGGGTGCGACGCCCACGTCGAGGACCCGATCACGAACCTCGACGTGAGCATCGACGCGGAGCGGGTCGCGGCCGAGCGGCTGCACGAGCTCGCGCACGAGCTCACGGGCGGGCGGTGGATCGCGCTCGGCGGCGGCGGGTACGCGGTGGTCGACGTGGTCCCGCGCGCCTGGGCGAACGTCATCGGCATCGCGTCGCACCACCCGGTGCCGGCGACGACGCGCATCCCGGAGCAGTGGCAGGTCGAGGTCGAGGCCCGGTACGGGCGGCGGGGTCCGGGCAGCATGTCGGACGGCCAGGACGCGCGGTTCCGGCCGTGGTCGGCGGGCTACGACCCGTCCGACGACGTGGACCGGGCGGTGCGTGCGACGCGCACGGCGGTGTTCCCGCTGCTCGGGCTCGACCCCGACCACGACTGAGCCGCGGCGACGGTTTTTCACTCTCGCCTCCCCTTTCACACGAGCCACACGACGGCCTAGGGTGAGCCAGCGACCCGCACGGGTTCGTCGGCGGTCCCCTCTGCCGGTGCTGGCGACGCCCCCGCGTCGTCGACGAGAACAGCGAGAAGAGCGATGTCGAGCGACCAGCCAGCACGCGTGCGGTTCCTGACCGTCGCGGAGGTCGCCGACGTGATGCGCGTGTCGAAGATGACCGTGTACCGGCTGCTGCACTCGGGCGAGATGCCGGCGGTCCGCGTCGGGCGCTCGTTCCGTGTCCCGCAGGACGCGCTCGACCACTACCTGCGCACGGCGGCCCTCGACCGGGACCGCCTGACGTCCTGACCCGTCCGGCGCGCTGCGGGTCACGCGGGGCCGCGTGCCCGTGGAGGGCGCGTCGCCGCGTGCCCTGCTGATCGCGTAAGGTAGGCGAGGACTTTCCCGTGCGTGGGCGTTTCGGCTTCATGAGCATCGACCGTGCCGCGCGTCGATCGGACGACCACCTGGGACGCGCATGCGCTCCCACCGGAAGCAAGTGAGGACCCATGGGCTCCGTCATCAAGAAGCGCCGCAAGCGGATGGCCAAGAAGAAGCACCGCAAGCTGCTGCGCAAGACGCGCCACCAGCGCCGCAACAAGAAGTGACGTCGCCGCTGCGGCGGCTGTAGTCCTGTAGTCCCCGTCAGGCCCGGCATCGTGCCGGGCCTGACGTGTTCCTGCACTTCAACGCCGCTCTACATCGATGTAGCATGGCGCGCATGACAGCGACGCAGCCGTCCGCCCCGGGCCACGCGAAGCCCGGCGCGCCCCTGGCCGAGCCGGGCCCGGGCACCGGGCCCACCGCGACCGGCGCGTCACCCCACGTCCGGCTCCAGCCTCTGCCGTTCGCCGCGACCCGGCTGTCCGAGGACGGCGAGCTGGGCCGGTGGCAGGCGCTCAACCGCACCGCGACGCTCCCGCACCTCGTGGAGAACCTCGAGTCGTCCGGTGCGCTCGACAACCTGCGGCGCGTCGCGGGGCACCACGACGGCCTGTTCCGGGGCTTCAACTTCGCCGACTCCGACGTGCACAAGTCGCTCGAGGCGATCGCGTGGGAGGCCGGGCGCCGCCCGGAGGCGCAGGACTGGGAGGGGTTCACGCGCGACGTCGTCGAGCTGCTCGCCGCCGCGCAGGACGACGACGGCTACCTCGACTCGCACTACCAGGAGCTCCCGCAAGACGGCGGGGACCCGGCGGCCCCCGCGGGCGTCGACCGCCGCTGGACCGACCTGCGCTGGGGCCACGAGCTCTACGTCCTCGGGCACCTCGTCCAGGCGGCCGTCGCGCGCACGCGCACGACCGGGCGCACCGACCTGCTCGACGTCGCCCGCCGCTTCGCCGACCACGCCGTGCGCCGGTTCGGGGCCGGGGGCGTCGAGGCGTACTGCGGGCACCCGGAGGTCGAGACCGCGCTCGTCGAGCTGTACCGGCTGACCGGCGAGCGCGCGTACCTCGACCTGGCGCAGCGCATGGTGGACCTCCGGGGGAGCGGGCTGCTCGGCTCCGGGCCGTTCGAGCCCGCGTACCACCAGGACCACGCGCCGGTGCGCGGCGTCACGGAGGCCACCGGGCACGCCGTCCGCCAGCTGTACCTCGCGGCGGGGGTCGCGGACCTCGTCGCGGAGACCGGCGACCGGGAGCTGCTCGACGCGCTCGTGCGGCTCTGGGACAGCGCGCAGGGCACCAAGGCGTACGTCACCGGCGGGCTCGGTGCCCGGCACAAGGACGAGTCGTTCGGTGACGCGTACGAGCTGCCGCCCGACCGCGCCTACGCCGAGACGTGCGCGGCGATCGCGAGCCTCCAGTGGGCGTGGCGCATGCTGCTGCTCACCGGCGAGGGCCGGTACGCCGACGAGATGGAGCGCACGCTCCACAACGCGGTCGCGGCGTCGACGTCGCTCGACGGCACGCACTTCTTCTACTCCAACCCGCTGCAGGTCCGCACGGGCCACGACGGGTCGAGCGAGTACTCGGCGTCGACGCGGCTGCCGTGGTTCGCGTGCGCGTGCTGCCCGCCGAACCTCGCGCGCCTCGTCGCGTCGCTGCACGCCTACGTCGCGACGCGCGACGAGCGGGGCGTCCAGCTGCACCTCTACGCCGACGGCACGATCACGCCGGCCGGCGACGGCGACGGGGACGTCCGGCTGCGGGTCTCGACCGCGTACCCGTGGGACGGCCGGGTGACGGTCGACGTGCTCGACGGCGGCGACCCGGGCGCCGGGGCCGGCGAGACCCGCGCGGGGGCGGCGGCGGAGGGCGACCCGCGCGGCGGGTTCGTCGGGGAGCTCGCGCTGCGCGTCCCGGGGTGGGTGCTGCCGGGGGGTGCGGTGCTCCGGGTCGACGGCGTCGAGCTCACGGTCGACGTCGCCGCGGTGCACGCGTCCGGGGGCTACGTGCGCGTCGCCCCCGGGGCCCGCCGCATCGAGCTCGACCTCGCGATGCCGCCCGTCGCGGTCCGGGCGCACCCGCGCGTCGACGCCGTGCGCGGCTGCGTGGCCCTGCGCCGTGGCCCCGTCGTCTTCTGCCTCGAGCAGGCCGACCTGCCCGCGGGCGTCGCGCTCGAGGACGTGCGGCTCGCGGCCGGCACACGGCTCGACGTCGGCCCGCCGGACCCGGCGATCGGGGCGCCGGTCACGATCGAGGCCGACGGCGTGCACGTGCCGGCGGCCGCGGGGATGCTCGCCGTGGTGGGCGCGGGGGAGGTCCCGGTGGGCGCCGGCGGCCCGGTCGGGCCCGACCTGCGGGACCCCGACGCGCCGCTCGCGCCCCTGCGGCTGCGGGCGGTCCCGTACCAGCGCTGGGCCAACCGGGACGAGGGCGCCATGCGGGTGTGGGTACCGGTGCAAGGATGGGCGCCGTGAACGGGTCGAAGCGAGGTGGCGCGCGGAACGGTACCGCGACGATGCACGATGTCGCCGAACGGGCGGGCGTCTCCATCAAGACGGTGTCGAACGTCGTCAACGGGTACCAGTACATCCGCCCGGCGACGCGTGCGCGCGTCGAGCAGGCGATCGAGGAGCTCGGGTACCAGGTCAACATCTCGGCCCGGAACCTGCGCCAGGGCCGCACCGGGATGATCGGCCTCGCGGTCCCCGAGCTGAGCCTGCCGTACTTCGCGGAGCTCGCCGACTCCGTGATCCAGGCGGCCGACGCGCGCGGGCTCACCGTGCTCATCGAGCAGACCAACTCGGTGCGCGAGCGCGAGCTCGAGGTGCTCTCGGGTCAGCGCCGCCACCTGACCGACGGCCTGATCTTCTCGCCGCTGAGCCTGGGCCCGGAGGACCGCGCGTCCTTCGAGGTCGACTTCCCGATGGTGCTGCTGGGCGAGCGCATCTTCGGGGGGCCCGCGGACCACGTGACGATGAACAACGTCGAGGCTGCCCGCGCCGCGACGCGCCACCTCCTGGACCTCGGTCGGCGCCGCGTCGCCGTGATCGGCGCGCACGAGGGCGAGTCGGTCGGCTCGGCGGCGCTGCGCGTCCAGGGGTACGAGCAGGCGCTGACGGAGGCGGGGGTCCCCCTCGACCCGGCACTCGTGGGCGAGGCGGGCCTGTGGCACCGCGCGACGGGCGCCGAGGCCATGCACCGGCTGCTCGACTCCGGGACCGAGATCGACGCGGTCTTCGCGCTCAACGACGCGCTCGCGCTCGGCGCGCTCCACGCGCTGCACGCCCGGCGCGTCGCGGTGCCGGAGCAGATCGCGGTGATCGGTTTCGACGACATCGACGACGCGGCGTACTCGTCGCCGACCCTCTCGACGGTCGCGCCGGGACGCGAGCAGATTGCCCGCACGTCGGTCGACCTGCTCATCGCGCGCATCGCGGACACCTCGCGCTCGCGCCCGTTCGAGCAGGTCGTCGCCGACTACGAGATCGTCGCGCGCGAGTCGACGCTCGGGGTCGCGGGCTCGACGCCGGTGGCGCCGGTGCTCGGGCGGTCGGTCGTCGCCTGACGGGCGGCACGCTCCCGCACGTGCGTGCGCGGCGCGAGCCGTGCCGGCGGACGCACACGCGGACGCGGACGCCCCCCGGCGGCAGGCCGTCCCGTCAGCGGGCCTCGTCCGCCCGGGTCGGCGCGTCGCCGGTCCGCACCGCCGCGTCCTCGGCACCGGCGCGCGCGTCGTCGGCAGGGCCGTGCGACCCGTCCGTCGACTGCCGGGTGTGCGGCGCGTCGTCGGCCGCCACCTGCGCGTCGTCGGCCTCCTGCGGGGCGGCGGGCTCGCGGCCCGGGACGTGCACGGACGTCTCGGGCTCGGGGTGGCGACGGCCCTGCACGACGATGATCGCCACGCCGAGCGCGACGGCGACGAGCGCGCCCCAGACGTTGGCGGGCAGGCCGAGCGGCGTGACGCTGGTGGGGTCGATCCGCAGCATCTCGAGCCACACGCGTGCGGCCCCGTACCAGACGAGGTACAGGCCGAACGCCCGGCCCCAGCGCAGCCGGAAGCGCTTCTCGAGCACGAGCACGACCACGACGCCGAGCAGGTTCCAGAGGAGCTCGTAGAGGAACAGCGGGTGGAACAGCGTGCCGTCCGGCAGGCCGTCGGGGTACGCGCCGTTGGTCGCGGGGATCTGCAGGCCCCACGGCAGCGTCGTCGGGCGCCCGAAGAGCTCGTGGTTGAACCAGTTGCCGAGGCGCCCGATCGCCTGCGCGAGCAGCATCGCCGGTGCCAGCGCGTCGGCGAACGACCAGAACCGGATCCCGGCGCGGCGGCAGCCGATCCACGCGCCGACGGCCCCGCCGAGGAGCGACCCGAGGATCGCGATGCCGCCCTCCCACACGAAGAGCACGCGCACGGGGTCCTGACCGGCGCCGAAGTAGTCGCCCCAGTGCGTGAGCACGTGGTAGACCCGGGCCCCGAGGATGCCGAAGGGGACCGCCCAGATGACGATGTCGAGCACCGCGTCGGGGTGGCCGCCGCGCGCCGTGAGCCGGCGCGAGGTGAGCCACGCGGCGGCGGCGATGCCGGCGAGCAGGCACAGCGCGTAGGTGTGGAGCGTGAGGGGTCCGACCGAGAACGACGACCAGGTCAGATCGGGGCTGGGGATGCCGGCGCGCATGGGGGTCCTCCTGTCGACCGACCGTGACCCTACCGCCCGCCTGAGCCCCGTGGGGCGCCGCGGAGGACGGGCTCAGCCGAGCGTGCGGGTCCGCGGCGCGGCCGGGTCGGCGTCCGCGGCGTCGAGGGCTTCGAGCCGGTGGTCGACGAGCCAGCCGGAGAGCAGCAGCGGCAGGCTGAGCCCGGCGAGCGGGACGAGCACGGTGAGCTGGGTGGCGACGACCGCGAGCGCCGCGAGCGTGACGAGGACCGCGAGCCCGGTCAGCGGGGACAGCAGGGGAGAGAGGGCGACGTAGCGCCAGGTCGCGAGCAGCCCGTCGTCGGACCGGCGGGTGACCGGGAACAGGTGGGCGAGCGCCACTGCCGACCACGCGCCGACGAGCGTGAGGCCGGCGAGCATCGCGCCCGCGACCGGGCCGTCGGCCACCTGGACCACGGCGAGGTCGACGGCGAGCAGCGCACCGACGACCCAGAACGGGACGCCGAGCAGCGCGTGGCGGCGGAAGCCCGAGCGGTAGGCCGACCAGAAGTCGCGCCAGAGGCGCTCGGAAGGGTCGCCCGCGACGGCCCGGGCCAGCAGCCGGCCGCCCGACGCCAGCGCGGGGAAGAGCCCGGCGAGGACGATCCCGGCCAGCGCGCCCGCCACGACCAGCAGGTTCACGGCCACGACGTGCGCGGCGACGCGCAGGAACACCATGACGCGTCCGGCCCAGCCCGCCGCCTCGGTCATCGTCCGTCCCCCCGTCAGTCCGGCAACCGGGTGCCGAAGCTCGCCGTGCCGCGGCCGTCGAGCCCCGTGACGGACCACGCGGTGCGCTCCCGCACAGCGTCCCACGACGCGAGCACGACGCCGTCGAACGACTCCGCGCCGCGCACCCACGTGATCCGGCCTCCGCCGTGGTCGCGCACGTGCGCGAGGTCGGCCGGGGTCACGGTGAGCTCGCGCGACGCGGTCACGCCGGTCGTCGCACCGTCGAAGGTGACGACGTCCCAGCGGCCGGCGAGCGCGTCGAGCCGGTCGGGGACGACCGGGCCGCCACCGGGTGCCCGCTCCTCGCGGACGCCGGCCCACGGCTGCGGCGAGACGACCGGCCAGCGCCCGTGCGTCCAGACGAGCCGGCGCACCTGCACCTCGTGCTGCGTCGGGTCGTCGCCGTCGCGGACGTGGTGCACGTAGAGCTGGTCGGGGCCGTCGGTGAGGACCGCGCCGTGCCCGGGGGCGAGCCACGTGCGCCCGCCGCGGAACCGGTGGCTCGCGAGGACCGTCGTCCCGACGAGCGCCGGGTCGGTGTCGGTGTCGGTCAGCTCGTGGCCGAGGACGTCGTGGAAGGGGCCCGTGACGTGCTCGCCGACCGCCGCGCGCACGTGGTACGTCGAGAACAGCGAGTCGTAGGAGACGAGCAGCGCGTACCCACCACCGGGCCGCGGGACCACGAACGCCCCCTCGACGGCTCCCTCGACGCTCGTCGGCCGGCGCGAGACGCACGTGCCCACGTCGCCGGGGCGGGCGGCCAGGCCCGTCCGGGCGTCCAGCGCGAGGACGTGGATGCCGCCGAAGAACGACCCGTAGACGAGCCAGTGGTCCCCGTCGGCGTCGACGACCGCGTTCGCGTCGATCGCGTTGGGTCCGGGCGTCTCGTGCCGGCTCGTCACGACGAGACCGCGGTCCTCCCACGGCCCGAGCGGGTGCGACGCGACGGCGAGCCCGATCGCGGAGGTCCGCGAGCCGAACGTCGACGCCGACCAGTACATGCGCCACTCGGTCGTCGTCGTCGTCGTCGCCCGCTCGCCGCCGCCGCCGTCGGGCGCCGCGACCGGCACCCGCACCACGTCGGGCGCCCACAGCCCGCTCGCACCCGACCACGCCGCGCCGTCGGCCGGCACGCCCTCGAGCGCGTAGCCGGCGAACTCCCACGTCGCCAGGTCGGTCGAGCGGCGCACCTGCACGCCCGCACGGGGCGGGCCGCCGGAGAACGCGTCGGTCGAGAACAGGTAGTACACGCCGTCGTCGTCGCGCACCGCGGTCGGGTCGTGGGCGTGCCGGGGTCCCCAGCCGCTCGGGTCGGCCGGGTCGAGGGTCGTCATGCTCAGCCCTTCGTGCCGGTGAGCGCGACGGACTCGATGATCTGCCGCTGGAAGATCAGGAACACGATCAGGATCGGCAGCAGGGCCACGAACGACGCGCCCATGATGAGCGGGTAGTCGCGCTGCGTCGCGAACTCGACGTTGAGGTTGGCGATGACGACCTGCAGGGTCTGCCGCGACTCGGTGTTCAGGTACAGGATCGGCGCGAGGTAGTCGTTCCAGATCGCCATGAACCAGAGGATGAACTGCGCCGCGATCGCGGGCCGGATCATCGGCAGGATCATCACGCGGAAGATCTGCAGGTAGCTCGCGCCGTCGATCTTCGCGGCCTCGACGATGGAGTCCGGGACGGACTCCAGGTACTGCCGCAGGAAGAAGATCATGATGATGTTCCCGAACAGCAGCGGGACGATCAGCGGCAGGAGGGTGTCCACCCAGCCGATCTTCGCGAACATCACGAACTGCGGGATCATGATCGTCGGGAACGGGATCATCAGACCGGACAGCAGCCCGAGGAAGATCGCGTTCTTGAACGGCAGCCGGAGCTTCGCGAGCGCGAACGCCGCGAGCGAGGACGTGATCGACCCGACGACCGTGACGGTGCCGGCCACGATGATGCTGTTCCGGAAGCCCGAGAGGATCGGGGCCTCGGACCACATGCGCGTGAACGTGTCCCACTGCGGCACGTCCGGCCACAGCACGGGCGGCAGCGCGAAGACCTCGACCTTGCTCTTGATCGCGGTCGTGAACATCCACAGCAGCGGCGCGATCATCACGACGGCGCCGAGGACCAGCACCGCGAGGACGAGCCCGTTGACGAGGCGGTTCTGGGCGGCGACGCCCATGGAGTTTCTGCGGCTCATGTCAGGCCCTCACTCGATGCTGAAGCTGTTGCGCCGGTTCAGGCGGAACTGGACGACGGTGATGACGAAGACGAGGATCCCGAGCACGATCGACATCGCCGTGGCGTAGCCCATCTGCTGGTACCGGAACGCCTGCCGGACGATGTAGTAGACGATCGACGCCGAGCTGAACTCGGGCCCGCCGGTCGGCGTCATGATGTTGATCTCGGTGAAGATCTGCGACCCGGCGATGATGTTCGTGACGATGAGGAAGAACGTCACGGGCCGCACCATCGGGAGCGTGATCGAGCGGAACCGCTGGAACGCGTTCGCGCCGTCGAGCGCCGCCGCCTCGAGCAGCGACGCGGGGACCGACTGGATGGCCGCCAGGTAGAGCAGCATCGAGTACCCGAGGCCCTTCCAGATGGCCATGATGATCAGCGCGGGCTTGACGGTCGCGGTGTTCGCGAGCCAGTCGGGACCCTGCACGCCGAACCACGAGAGCACCTGGTTCACGAGGCCGAAGTCGCCGTTGTAGGCGAACTGCCACACGATCGCGATCGCGGCGAGCGAGGAGATCACGGGGACGTAGTAGATGGTGCGCAGCGCGGTGCGCCCGGGGATCTTCCGGTTGAGGGCCAGCGCGAGCAGCATCGCGAGCACGAGCCCGATCGGGATCCCGATCATGTAGAAGAACGTGTTCCACAACGACGTGCGGAAGTACTCGTCGCCGATCAGCCGCGTGTAGTTGTCGAGGCCGACGAAGGTCATCGGCCCGAGGCCGTTCCAGCTCGTGAGCGACGCGTAGGCGGCGAACACGACCGGGTACACGGTGAAGAGCAGGAACCCGAGGACGGGTGCGGCGACGAACGCCAGCGCCCAGCGGTGCTCGCTCTTGTGCAGGCGCCGGTTGGCCTGCTTGGCCCGCTGTTCGGGCGTCAGCTCCCGGCCGGGTCCCGCGGTGCGGGGCTCGTCGGGCGGTGCGGAGATGCTCGTGGTCTGGGTCATCCGAGGAGGTCCTTTCCTCCGGTCCCCGCCGCCCGTGGTCGGCGGGCGGCGGGGACGTGGGGTGCTGGGACGTCAGCGGCCGGCGGCGGCCTGCTCGGCGGTCGCGTTCGACTCGTCGAGCAGCGACTGGATCTTGGGCTGCGTCTCGGCGAGGTAGTCGGCGGCCGTCTGCTGGCCGTCGATCACGGGCTGGATGTTCGTCCACAGCTCGTCGTACCACTGCGCGCCGTACGTGTAGGCCGCGGGCATCGCGCGCCCGTAGTCCTTCACGATGTCCAGGAACTCCTGGCGGTTGGCGGGCTCGGCGTCGGGCGCCGCGGCCCACTCCTCCGCCATGTCGACGAGGTTCGGGACCTGGATCCCGGCGTCGACGAGCGTCTGCTGAGCAGCGGCGTCGGCCGAGAGATAGGTCACGAGCTTGACGGCGTCGTCGGGCAGCTTCGTCGTGTTGGACACGCCGATGCCGAGCGAACCGATCCACGTGGCGGACTCACCGGTCTCGCCGGCGGGCCAGGGGATGAGGTCGTAGTCGAAGTCGAGCTCGTTGTAGACGCTGACGTCCCACGGGCCGACGGGGAAGAAGGCGATCTCGCCGGCCATCCACCGCTGGTAGGTGTCGAGCGTCGCGGCCTCGGAGGCCGACGGCGTGACGCCGTGCACGTTGGTGAGGTCGGCGAACCACTGGAGGGCCTCGGCGAACTCAGGGGTGTCGACGGTGACCTCGGTGCGGTCCTCGTTCGTCCAGTCCGCGCCGTTGCTCCACACGAGCGACTGCAGGTTCCACTGGACGTTGAGGCCGGTGCCCCACTGGTCGAGGGCGCCGTCGCCGTCGGTGTCCTTGGTCAGCTGCTTGGTGACGTCGACGAACTGGTCGAGCGTGTAGGGCACGTCGGGGTCGGGCAGGGGGATGCCGTTCGCCTCGAGCATCGTCTTGTTGTAGCCGAACGCGAACGGGCCGACGTCCTTGGGCAGGCCGTAGAGCGCGCCGTCGGGCGTGCCCTGGAGCTCGCCGTCGAAGCGGTAGGAGTCGACGCCGTAGTCCCACATGTTGTCGAGGTCGACGCCGCTGGCCTCGACCTCCTCGGTGATGTCCATGAGGACGCCGGAGGAGACGTACGACTGCAGGTTGGCCTGCTCGATGTAGAAGACGTCGGGCACCTTGTTGCCGGCGACCGCGGCCTGGAGCTTGGTGGAGTACTGGTCCGCGTCGGTCACGATCATGTCGACCTCGACGCCGGTGTCCGCGGTGAACTTCTTGATCGCCGTCTCGTAGGCCGTCTTCTCGTCGGGGCCCCCGCGGAACATGAACGTGAGCTTCTTCTCGCCGTCGTCCGCGCCGCCGCCGCCGCTGCTGCACGCGGTGAGGGCGAGCGTGCCGGCCAGAGCCGCGCACACGGACAAGGACAGGAGCCTCGTCTTCTTCATCTGTGCCTGCCTCCCATATCCCAAGGATCTGCGAGGTCACCACTTCGCGACCGGCGCGGGGCCGGTCAGGGTCGTCGTTGACCTCACTGCTCGTCGACGTTGTGTACAACGTCGTTCTACAACGTTGCACAACATGGCACGTTCCCGACCGGGTGGTCAAGCCACGATCGGGTAACGGTACGTCGGGGCGCGTGCCGCACCGGGCGACGTCCGCCCTGCGCCCGCTGTCCGTCCACGGCGTGAGTCGCCGGGGCCCGTGGTCGGCTCGATCCCGCTCCACCCCTCGGGTCGCTTGACCGGGGCGGGCGCGGTGGGCATGATGCGTCTACAACGATGTAGAACACGAACCCGCGAAGGAGCTGGTCGTCATGGCGCTGCTGGCGCCCACCCCACCCATGGGCTGGAACAGCTGGGACTGCTACGGGACCACGGTCACCGAGGACGAGGTGCTCGCCAACGCGCGCTTCCTCGCCGAGCACCTGCTGCCGACCGGCTGGGACACGGTGGTCGTCGACATCGCCTGGTACGACCCGACCGCGCGCGCGCACGGGTACAACGCCGGGGCGCCGCTCGCGCTCGACGCGCACGGGCGCCAGCTCCCCGCCGAGAACCGCTTCCCGTCCGCCGCCGGCGGGCACGGGTTCCGGCCGCTCGCCGACGCCGTGCACGCGCTCGACCTCCGCTTCGGCGTGCACGTCATGCGGGGCATCCCGCGCCTCGCCGTCGAGCGCGACCTGCCCGTGCACGGCACCACGTGGACCGCGCGGGACGCCGCCGACACGACCTCGACGTGCGCGTGGAACCCCGACAACTACGGGCTCGACCACGACCACCCGGCGGCGCAGGCCTACCTCGACGGGCAGGTCGCGCAGCTCGCCGACTGGGGCGTCGACCTCGTCAAGGTCGACGACATGCTCGCGCCCTACCACTCCCGGGCGATCGAGGCCTGGGCGACGGCGATCGAGCGGAGCGGGCGCGACATCGTCCTGTCCCTCTCGCCCGGCACGCACCTGTCCATCGCGCACCTCGACCACCTGCGCGGCCGCGCACAGATGTGGCGGGTCTCCGACGACCTGTGGGACCGCTGGGAGGACGTGCACGCCCAGCTCACGCGTCTCGCCCGGTGGGCCCCGCACCAGCGCCCCGGCGCGTGGGCCGACGCCGACATGCTGCCCCTCGGGCGCATCGGCATCCGCGCCGAGCGCGGCGAGGACCGCCAGAGCCGGCTCACGCTCGACGAGCAGCGCGCGCTCCTGACCCTCTGGGTCATGGCGCGCTCGCCGCTCATGATGGGCGGCGACCTGCCGACGAGCGACCCCGCGACGGTCGCGCTGCTCGCGAACCCCGCCGTCGGGCACGTGCTGCGCACGGGGCAGGACGGCCGCGAGCTCCTGCGCGAGGACCTCGGCGACGGCGAGCTCGTCGTGTGGTCCGCGCACGCCCCGACGACCCGCACACGCTACGTCGCGGTGTTCTGGACCGGGGACGCCGCGCGGCGGCACACCCTGCCGCTGACCTCCGTCGTCGGGCACCCGTCCGCTCCCACGACGTGGACGGTGCGCGACCTGTGGGACCTCGGCGACCGCGAGGACCCGCACCCGACCTGCGCCGCCGACGGCGACCTGGACCTCGACCTGCCCCCGCACGGTGTGCGCTGGCTCGCGCTCGACGCGGCCTGACGCCCCGGCACCCACCGGGCGCGACCTCCCGCCCGCGCACCCACCGACGCACGCACGACCACCGTCCGACAAGGAGCAACGCATGCTGCCCGTCTCGCTGACCGTCGACCCCGCCTTCCGGGTCGGCCCCGTCCGGCGCCGGACCTTCGGGTCCTTCGTCGAGCACCTGGGCCGGTGCGTCTACACCGGCATCCACGACCCCGAGCACCCGACCGCCGACGAGGACGGGTTCCGCGGCGACGTCATCGAGCTCACGCGCGAGCTCGGCATCTCGACGGTGCGCTATCCCGGCGGCAACTTCGTGTCCGGGTACCGCTGGGAGGACGGCATCGGCCCGCGCGACCAGCGCCCGACGCGCCTCGACGTCGCCTGGCACTCCTCGGACCCGAACCTCGTGGGCGTCGACGAGTTCATGCGCTGGACCACGAAGTCCGGCACCGAGGCGATGATGGCCGTCAACCTCGGCACGCGCGGGATCCAGGAGGCCATGGACCTGCTCGAGTACTGCAACGTCCCCGGCGGCACGCGCCTGTCGGACCTGCGGCGGGCCAACGGCGCAGCCGACCCGTACCGCGTGAAGATGTGGTGCCTCGGCAACGAGATGGACGGGCCGTGGCAGCTCGGGCAGATGTCCGCGTACGAGTACGGGCGGCTCGCGGCGCGCACCGCGGCGGGCATGCGGATGATCGACCCGGGCATCGAGCTCGTCGCGTGCGGCTCGTCGGGCGTCGTCATGCCGACGTTCGGCGAGTGGGAGCGCATCGTCCTGCAGGAGGCGTACGAGCAGGTCGACTACATCTCGGCCCACGCGTACTACTGGGAGGAGGACGGCGACCTCGGGTCGTTCCTCGCGAGCGCGGTCGACATGGACCACTTCGTGGAGTCCGTGACCGCGACCGCCGACTCGGTGCGTGCGCACAAGAAGGTCGCCAAGCGTGTGCACATCTCGTTCGACGAGTGGAACGTCTGGTACCAGGACCGCGCGGAGTCCCGCCCGCCCACCGGCGACGACTGGCCCGTCGCCCCCGTGCTGCTCGAGGACCGGTACAACGTCGCCGACGCCGTCGTGGTCGGCAACCTGCTCATCTCGCTGCTGCGGCACACCGACCGGGTGCACGCCGCGAGCCTCGCGCAGCTCGTCAACGCGATCGCGCCGATCATGACCGAGCCCGGCGGCCGGTCCTGGCGACAGACGATCTTCCACCCGTTCGCCCAGGCGTCGGCGTTCGCGTCGGGCGAGGTGCTCCGGGTCGCGATCGAGGCCCCGACCTACGAGACCGCGAAGTTCGGCGACGTGCCCGTGGCCGACGCCGTCGCCACGTGGGACGCCGAGACCGGCGCGCTCGCGCTGTTCGCGGTCAACCGCTCGACGACCGACACCGTCGAGCTCACGGTCGACGTGCGCTCGCTGCCCGGGCTGAGCAGGGTCGTGGACGCGACGTCGCTGTCGAACCCCGACCACACGTGGCAGGCCACGGCCGACGACGCGACGAGCGTCCTGCCGCGCAGCAACCCGAGCGTCAAGCTCGACTCCGGCACGCTGACCGTCGAGGTGCCGCCGGTGTCGTGGAACACCGTCCGGCTGGGGATCTGATGGCACGGCACGGGCGTGGACCCGCCCGGGGCGCGCTCCGACGTGCCGGGGCCGCCGCGGTGGCGTGCGCGCTCGCCGCCGGTCTCGCCGCGTGCACCGCGGACGACGGGGCCGCGCCCGTGCCGACCCCGACCGGCCCGGCGGCGACCGAGCTCGCGCTCTCGGGCGACCTGCGCACGCACGACCCCGCGCTCGTCGTCGGCGAGGACGGCGAGCCCTGGTACGTGTTCTCGACGGGTGACCAGCGCGTCGGGCTCGGCTCGATCCAGGTCCGCACGTCGCCCGACGGTCGCGAGTGGACCGAGGCCGGCACCGTCTGGACGGCCTCGACCCGGCCCGAGTGGGTCTACGAGCAGATCCCGGGCGTCACCAACTTCTGGGCGCCCGAGCTCGTCGAGAACGACGGCACCTGGTACCTGTACTACTCGGCGTCGACGTTCGGCTCGAACCGCTCGCTCATCGGCCTGTACACGAGCACGACGCTCGACCCGTCCGACCCGGCGTACGCCTGGGTCGACCAGGGCGAGGTCTGGCGCTCGACGCCCGGGGAGACCGACTACAACGCGATCGACGCGGGCATCGTCGAGGACGCCGACGGGACGCCGTGGATGGCGTTCGGGTCGTTCTGGGGCGGGATCCAGCTCGTCGAGCTGTCCTGGCCGAGCGGCAAGCCCGCCGACCCCGCCGCCGAGGCCGTGACGATCGCGTCGCGCCGCGGCCAGCCCAACGCGATCGAGGCGCCGTACCTCGTGGCCCGCGACGGGTGGTTCTACCTGTTCGTGTCCCGCGACGCGTGCTGCCAGGGCACCGACTCGACGTACAACATGGCGGTCGGCCGGTCCCGCGAGGTCACCGGGCCCTACGTCGACCGCGAGGGCGTCCCCCTGCTCGAGGACGGCGGGACCCCGCTGCTCGCGACGCGCGGGGACCGGGTCGGCCCCGGCGGGCAGTCCCTCTCGGCGGGGCACCTCGCGTTCCACTACTACGACGCGGGCCTCGGCGGGGACTTCCGGCTGGCGATCCGCGAGCTCGCGTGGGACGACGACGGCTGGCCCGTCGCGACGACCGCCGAGGAGCAGGCGGCGGACGCCGCGGGCGCCGACGAGGGGTGAGGGTGGTGGACGGGGGTGCGGTGGCTCAGCAGCCGGCGCCGCCCCCGTCGCCGCCACCACCCATGCCGCCACCGCCGAAGTCGCCGCCGCCCCAGCCCGAGCTGGAGTCGCCCGACGTGCCGTACCAGGCGCCCGCCCCCGCGCCGCCGACCCAGGTCGCGTCGCGCGTCGCCCAGCCGGAACGCCGTCGGCTGCCTCCGGTGCGGTTCCCGCGCGACACGGCGGCCCCGATCACGGACACCAGCACGACCGCACCGACGAACACGAGAAACAGCGTGATCTCCATGACCGCTCCCTCCGTCCCGGCAGGACGTCCGGCCCGGGGGACCGGCGCGACCGCGGCACCGTCGCCGCCCGGGGAGCGTCTCCCCGGTGTGCGAGAAGGCTAGGGCCGCGGGAGCGCGGCGTCGAGGGTCCGGAGGCGGCCGCCCCGCCCGGTCCCGACCCGCACGGCGTGGAGCCGGACGGTCGCGGCCCGCAGGTGACCGGGCGACGCGGCGCGGGCGTCAGGGCCGACGACCATACTGACGGCATGGTCGAGGTCATCACCCTGCTCACCGCCGTGGTCAGCGCCGCCGCCGCGGCGGTGAGCGCGTGGGTCGCGGTCGCGCAGTGGCGCGCGAGCAGGGCGGCGCGCGCTGCCCAGGGGTCCGGCGGCGACACGGTCACCGGCACCGGCACGGTCACCGGTACCGGGCTGCCGGGCGACCGACCGGGCGCGACGTCCGGCGCGGGACACGGCGGGGGAGCGAGCGCCCGGCCCGGCGAGCTGCCGGACGGTCCCGGTGCCACCGGACGTCCCGGGCAGCCGGAGACCACGGAGCCGGTCGGGTCGCGTCCGTCGACCGACTGGGTCGTGCCGCGCTCCGTCGACGAGCCCGGTGGGCCCGACCGGCCGACGCCGGCGCTCGCACCGGCGCCGTCCCGCACGCTCGCGGTCGCCTCCGGTGTCGCCGCCGTGTGCCTGGCGCTCACCGCGGTCGCGCTCGTCGGCTACGCCCGGGAGCAGGCGGACGGCGCGGCCGGCGACGGCCTCGCGGGGTCGGTCCTCAGCGTCGCGATGCTCCTCAGCGTGTGCGGTACGGGGCTCGCCACGTGGGTCATCGTGACCCGCCGGTCGCGCACCGCGCAGGACCAGCGCCGTGCGGCGCTCGCCTTCGCGGGCTCGCTCGCGCCATGGATCGCGCTCACGGTCGTCGACCTGGTCGGCGGGCTCGCGGGCTGACCCGTGGCGCCGCACGGCCGGGGCTGGCCGGCGCGGGAGCCCGCGACCCGTCAGGTGCCGGCGGTGCCGGTCGCGACCTCGCCGCGCAGCGCGCGCTCGAGCACGAAGTCGTCCTCGAGCCGGTCACCGACCAGGAACCGCTTGGTCCCGACGACCTCGAACCCGGCCCGTCGGTAGAACGCCTGCGCCCGGAGGTTCAGCTGGTTGACGCCGAGCCACACGCCCGCCGCCCCGGTGCGCCGCGCGGCGTCGAGCGTCGCCGCCATGAGCAGCGTCGCGACGCCCTGCCCGTGGTGCCCGGGCAGCACGTAGCACTTCGAGAGCTCGACGGTCGGGTGCAGGCGGACCGCCGCACGCACGTCCGCGTCGGCGGGCTCGCCCTCGACGAGCATCGTGTAGCCGACGGGCTGCGGGACCGCGTCGTCGTGCGCGACGAGCAGGGTCCGCGCCGGGTCCGCGAGGTACTCCGCGAACCGCTCGGGGGACAGGACCTGCGCGATGAACGCCTGCTGGGACTCGCGCGTCGACCCCGGCGGGCACGCGAGCGGAAAGGTGATCGCGGCCAGGGCGGCGAGCGCGTCGGCGTCGCCCGGCACAGCGCGGCGCACGCGCGCGCTCACGGGCGCACCGCCCGCCGGATCGCCCGGAACACCAGCCCGCCGACCCACGCGACCCCGGCGAGGCTCGCCGCGTTGACGCCGCGCCGCGCGGCTCGCCGCCGGCCACGGAACTCACGGATCGGCCAGCCGACCTCGCGCGCGTGCCGGCGCAGGCGCCCGTCCGGGTTGATCGCGCACGGGAAGCCGACCTCGGACAGGATCGGCACGTCGTTCGTCGAGTCGCCGTACGCGTACGACTGCGTGAGGTCCAGCCCGTCGCGCTCCGCGAGCGCCCGCACGGCACTGGCCTTGGCCTCTCCGTGGAGCAGGTCGCCGACGAGGTAGCCGGTGTAGAAGCCGTCCTTGTGCTCGGCGATCGTGCCGAGCGCACCGGTGACGCCGAGCCGGCGGGCGATGAGCTCGCCGACCTCGACGGGAGTCGCCGTGACCAGCCACACCTCGTGGCCGGCGGCGATGTGCTCGTCGAGCAGCTTCTGGGTGCCCGGGTAGATCCGCAGGCAGAGCACCTCGTCGTACACGTCCTCGGCGATGGCGGTCACCTCGGCGACCGAGTGCCCGGTCATGATCGACAGCGCGCGCGAGCGCACCTCGTCGATCTGGCCGAGGTTCTCCCCGAAGAGCTGGTAGCGGGACTGGTGGAGGCCGAACGAGAGCAGGTCGCGCTTGCGGAAGAACCCGCGGCGGTACAGGCCCACGGCGAGGTGGAACGCGCTCGCGCCGCGGATGATCGTGTTGTCGACGTCGAAGAACGCGCCGATCCGGGGGCGGGTCCCGGCGTCCACCGCCTCGGCGCCCGCGTCGGGGGTCGCGGGGTGCGCGCGCCCGGCGGCTCGAGGTGCGGCGTCGGGCGCCGCCACGATGTGCGGGACGACGGCCGCACCGGCGGCGGCGACCTCGTCGGGCGTTGTCGGCTCGGGCACCCCGTCACTGTAACGAGCCGTCCTAGGCTGGGGGACGTGCTCCCCGTCGACCCGTCCGAGCCCCCGGCCGCACCCGTCCGCGTCGTGCTCTACGGCCGTGCGGGCTGCCACCTGTGCGACGAGGCGCGCGAGCTCGTGCGCGCGGTGTGCGCGGGGTCCGGTGCGGGCTGGCGCGAGGTCGACGTCGACGATCCCGGCGCGCCGCCGCTGGCGAGCGGCGAGCCGGTGCTCGACGCCTACGGCGAGCTCGTGCCGGTCGTCGAGGTCGACGGGATCCGCCAGGGCTACTGGCGCATCGACGCCGCGCGGGTCCGCCAGGCCCTCGCTGCGGGACCCCCGACGTCCTAACCTGACCCGAGGACCACCCCGGGAGGTCAGAGATGGGCGCCCCTCCGCCCGGCTCCACCGACGCACCGCCGCGCGACGCCGCGCCGCTGGTGCGCCCGGCCGCGCGCACCGTGCCGCCGTCGACCGTCGCGCGGCTCCCCGGGTACCTGCGCGCGCTCGCCGAGGTCGAGGCCCAGGGGGTGCGGACCGCGTCGTCGGACGCGCTCGCGGACGTGGCCGGCGTGAGCCCCGCGCAGCTGCGCAAGGACCTGTCGTTCCTCGGCTCGCACGGCACGCGCGGGGTCGGCTACGACGTCGCGCACCTGCGGGGCCAGATCGGCGTCGTGCTCGGGCTGACGCGCCAGCGCCCGGTCGTGATCGTCGGGCTCGGGAACATGGGGCACGCGCTCGCGAACTACCCGGGCTTCGCCGAGCGGGGGTTCGTGGTCGTGGGGCTCGTCGACGCGGACCCGCGGGTCGTCGGCACCCAGGTCGCGGGACTGCGCGTCGAGCCCGCCGAGCGGCTCGTGGACGTCGTGCGCGAGGGCGGCGCGACGATGGCGGTCATCACCGTCCCGGCCGCGGCCGCGCAGGACGTGTGCGAGCGGCTGGTCGCGGCGGGCGTGCGGGGGATCCTCAACTTCGCCCCGCGCGCGCTGCAGGTGCCCGACGGCGTGGACGTGCGCTCGGTCGACCTCGGCTCGGAGCTGCAGATCCTGGCGTTCCACGACCAGGCCCGGTCGATGTCCTGAGCGCTCCCGGCCGGGAGGTCGGTCGTGGGCCGGGACGGACCTCGGGCGCGACGACCGGGGGGACGGTCGCCGCGCCCGAGGAGGATGCGGTGCGCACGTGGGTGCGCGGTGGCCCGGGGGCCGGGAGGTGCGTCAGGCGGGCGTCACGCCTGCTTGATGATCGACGCGTCGATCGTGATGACGACCTTGTCGCTGACGAGCACGCCGCCGGCCTCGAGGGCCGCGTTCCACGTCAGCCCGAAGTCCTTGCGCGAGATCGTCGTCGTGGCCTCGAAGCCGGCGCGCGTGTTGCCGAACGGGTCGACCGCGGTGCCGCTGAACTCGGTCGCGAGCTCGACCTCACGGGTCACGCCGTGGATCGTCAGGTCGCCGACGATGACGTGGTCGGAGCCGGCGGGGCGCACGGCGGTCGACGCGAAGGTCCACTCGCCGAACTGCTCGACGTCGAAGAAGTCGGCCGTCTTGAGGTGGCCGTCGCGGCCGGCGTCGCCGGTGCTGATGCTGGCGGGGTCGAGCGTCGCGGTGACGGACGTGGACGCGAGGTCCTCGCCGACGACGACGGTGCCCGAGGTGATCGCGACGGTGCCGCGGACCTTGGAGATGCCGGCGTGGCGGACCGTGAACGCAGCCTCGCTGTGCGACGCGTCGACGGCCCAGGTGCCCGTGGCGAGGTCGGACGGGACTGCGGTGGAGGTGGTGCTCATGATGATCTCCTCGGGAAGCCGTTACTTGAACCGTCAATGAAGCGTTAGTTGAGATTTCTACTACACTGAGCGTCGACGCGCAACCCCCTAGCGTGGATCGCACACGACGCCCGCTCCCGACCGTCCACCGCGCCACCCCCGCGCCCCGCCCCGAGCCCGACCCCCGGAGACCCCATGACCAGCACCGACACCCGGACCGAGACCCCCACGGACGTCCGCTGGCTCTCGCCCGAGCAGCAGACGCACTGGCGCGCGTTCCGCGACGGCACGGCGCTGCTCCTCGACGTCCTCGGCCGCGAGCTCGACGACGACAGCGGGCTCTCGCTCGGCGAGTACGAGGTCCTCGTGCGGCTGTCCGAGGCGCCGGGCCGCACGCTGCGGATGTCGGAGCTCGCCGGGGAGCTCGCGCACTCGCGGAGCCGCCTCACGCACACCATCCGGCGCATGGAGAGCGACGGCCTCGTCGCCCGGACGCCGTGCGCCGAGGACGCCCGCGGCGTCAACTGCACGATGACCGAGGCCGGCTGGCAGCGGATCGTCGACGCCGCACCAGGGCACGTCGAGGCCGTCCGCGCGAACCTCGTCGACGTCCTGACGCCCGCGCAGCTCGCGGCGCTCGGTGAGGCGATGGGCGTCGTGATCGAGCACCTGCGCACCGCGGCCCGCCCGCGGTCGTCCGCCGGCGGCTCCGGGGGTCGCGCCCGCCGCTGACCCGGCGTGCGGCGGATGGTTCCCGGCGTGGACGTCGCCCATCTCACGCCCGCGCCGGACCCAGCACACAGCCACGTTTGCGACACTGGGAGCATGGTCGCCACCACCCTGCACCTCCTGCGTCACGGCGAGGTCCACAACCCCACGGGCGTGCTCTACGGGCGCCTGCCGGGCTACCACCTCTCCGAGCGCGGGCACGCGATGGCGGCGCTCGTCGCCGAGCACCTCGCGGGCGGGCGCGGCACCGAGCGGGCCGACGTCACGGTCGTCATCGCCTCCCCGCTGCAGCGCGCGCAGGAGACCGCCGGGCCCATCGCGGCCGCGTTCGGCGTCGACGTCCGGACCGACGAGAACCTGCTCGAGGCCGAGAACCAGTTCCAGGGGATGACGTTCGGGGTCGGCGACGGGTCGCTGCGCCACCCCCAGCACTGGCCGCTGCTGCGCAACCCCTTCCGCCCCTCGTGGGGCGAGCCGTACCAGGCGCAGGTCACGCGCATGCGCGCCGCGCTCGATGCCGCACGCGAGGCCGCCCGCGGGCACCAGGCCGTCCTCGTGAGCCACCAGCTGCCCATCTGGGTCACCCGTCTCGCGTTCGAGAACCGCCGCCTGTGGCACGACCCGCGCCGACGGCAGTGCTCGCTGGCCTCGCTCACGTCGCTGCACTACGAGGACGACCGCTTCACCGGGCTGACGTACAGCGAGCCCGCCGCGGAGCTGCTGCCCGGCGCGGCGCGGGTGGCCGGCGCGTGACCTCGCGGGCTGCCGGCCGGGCCGGACGGGGTGCGCGGGCCGCCGCGGGCGCCGCCGGGCTCGTGCTCGCCCTCGGGCTGCTCGGGGCGTGCACGCCGGACGACACCAACGCGCCCGACGACGTCGTCGGGCAGGGGTACGAGTCGGGCGACGGCTCCGCGAAGGTGTGGTCCGAGGCGGACCGGTCCGAGCCCGTCGAGCTCGCCGGCACCGACTTCGCGGGCGAGGCGCAGGACGTCGCCGCGTGGCGCGGGGACGTCGTCGTCCTCAACACCTGGTACGCCGCGTGCCCGCCGTGCCGCGCCGAGGCGCCCGACCTGGTGGAGGTCGCGACCGAGTACGCCGACCGGGGCGTGCACCTGCTGGGCATCAACGGCACCGACGACGCGGGCGCCGCCGAGGCGTTCCAGCGCACGTTCGGGGTGCCCTACCCGAGCATCGCCGACACCGACGGGACCGCGATCGCGGCCCTCCAGGGCACCGTGCCGGTCCAGGCCGTGCCGACGACCGTCGTGCTCGACCGCGAGGGCCGCGTCGCCGCCCGCATCCTCGGCATCGCCGAGGGGTCGACGCTGCGCGCGCTGCTCGACGACGTGCTCGCCGAGCAGCCGGGCGCGACGACGTGACCGGCGCGGCACCGGGCCTGCTCGGGGCCGCGCACGGCGTGCTCGCCAGCGGCGGGGTCGCCGCGGACCTCGGGGACGCCTTCCAGACCACCGCCTTCTCGGGCTCGATGCTGCTCGCGGTGCCGGTCGCGCTCGTCGCGGGCTTCGTGGCGTTCGCGTCGCCCTGCGTGCTGCCGCTCGTGCCGGGCTACCTCGGCTACCTCGGGGGGATGTCGGCGGCGACGCTCGGCCCCCGCCGGGTCACCGCGGGTGCGCCCGCCCCGGCCGCGTCCGGTGCGGCGGTGAGCGGCACCGCCTCGTCGGGCCCTGCGTCGTCCGTCGCCGCCTCGTCGGCTGCCGCGTCGTCCGGCACCGCGTCGTCCGGCACCGCGTCGTCCGGCACCGCGTCGTCCGGCACCGCGCCCGCGCCCGACCGCCGGCGGCTCCTCGCGGGCGTCGGGCTGTTCGTCGCCGGGTTCACGCTCGTCTTCGTGCTGCTCGGGGTGCTCGCCGGCTCGCTCGGAGGCGTCCTGCGCGACTGGCAGGACCCGGTCAGCCGCGTGCTCGGCGCGGTCGTCGTCGTCATGGGGCTCGCGTTCCTCGGCTTCGTGCCGTTCCTGCAGCAGGAGCGGCGGGCCCACCTGAGCCCTCGCGCCGGGCTGTGGGGCGCCCCGCTGCTCGGCGTCGTGTTCGGCCTCGGCTGGACCCCGTGCATCGGCCCGACCCTCGTCGCGATCACCGCGCTGTCGCTCGACGGCGGCTCGGCCGGGCGTGGGGCGGTCCTGTCGGTCGCGTTCTGCCTCGGGCTCGGGCTGCCGTTCCTGCTGCTCGCGCTCGGCACGGCACGCAGCCGGCGCGCGCACGAGCTGCTGCGGCGCCACCGCCTCGCGGTCATGCGCGCCGGGGGAGGGCTGCTCGTGCTGCTCGGCCTCGCGCTGGTCACGGGCGTCTGGGGCACCTGGGCGCAGTGGCTGCAGGGGCTCGTGACCGGCGCCGACGTCTTCGTGCCGGTCGTCTGATGAGCACCTACACGCCCGAGGGCCTCGACGACGCGTACGCCCCCACCGACGCGTCCGACCCGGCCGGGACCGCGCCCGCCCCGCCGACGCTCCCGCAGCTCGGCGTCGCCGGCTGGCTGCGCTGGGCGTGGCGCCAGCTCACGAGCATGCGCGTCGCGCTCCTGCTGCTCATGCTCCTCGCGGTCGCCGCCGTGCCGGGCTCGGTGTGGCCGCAGCGCTCGCAGGCGCCGGAGCGCGTCGCCCAGTACCTCGTCGACCACCCGACCGCGGGGCCGTGGCTCGAGCGCGCCGGGATGTTCGACGTCTACTCCTCGGCCTGGTTCTCGGCCATCTACCTGCTGCTGTTCGTCTCCCTCGTCGGCTGCATCCTGCCGCGCACGCGCGCCCACCTGCGCGCGCTCGGCGCCCGCCCGCCGCGCACCCCGCGACGCTTCGACCGCTTCCCCGCGCAGGCCGGCGGGACCAGCGAGGACTCCCCGGAGGCCGTCGTGCGCGCCGCGGCGAGCGCGCTGCGCGGGCGGGTCTCCTGGCTGCCGCGGTACCGGGTCGACGTGCGCCGCGAGGACCGGGCGGGTGCGGCCGGGGGCCCGGGCGACGACCCGGCCGGCGCGACCGGCAGCGACCTCGCCGACGGCGCCGCGCGCTCGGGCACCTGGACCGTGTCCGCGGAGCGGGGCTACCTGCGCGAGTCCGGCAACCTGCTGTTCCACCTCGCGCTCGTCGGGCTGCTCATCTCGATCGCGACCGGCCAGCTCCTGCACTTCCGCGGTCAGGCGATCGTCGTCGAGGGGCGCGGCTTCGCGAACGCCCAGACCGACTACGACACGTTCGAGGCCGGCAGCGCGTTCGACCCCGCGGACCTCGTGCCGTTCACGCTGCGGCTCGACCGGTTCACGTCGGAGTTCGACCCCGAGACGCTCCAGTCGCGCGACTTCCTCGCCGAGGTCACGCTGACGGAGCCCGGGCGTGAGCCGAGCGCGGAGACCATCAAGGTCAACCACCCGCTCACGACCGGCGGGGCCAAGGTCTACCTGCAGGGCAACGGCTACGCGCCCGACGTCGTGGTGCGCGACGCCACCGGCGAGGTCGCGTTCTCCGGGCCCGTGCCGTTCCTGCCGCAGGACGAGGTGTACACGTCGCAGGGCGTCGTCAAGGTCCCGGACGTCTCGGGCGGGCAGGCGCAGATCGGGCTCGTCGGCTCGCTGCTGCCGACCGCGCAGCAGCTCACGGACACCATCTGGCGCTCGGTCGACCCGCAGCCGACGGACCCGGTGCTCGTGCTCGCCGTCTGGCAGGGCGACCTCGGGCTGGACGACGGCGTGCCGCAGAACGTCTACGAGCTCGACGACACCGGCATGGAGCAGGTCACCCAGCCCGACGGGACCCCCGTGACGCTGTACGTGCGCCCCGGCGAGACGGTCGAGCTGCCCGACGGGCTCGGCACGCTCGAGCTGCGCGACCTGCCGCGGTTCGTCGCGCTCGACCTGCGCCGCGACCCCGCGCTGCCGTTCGTGCTGGTCTTCGCGCTGCTCGCGTTCGCCGGCCTCGGGGTGTCGCTGTTCACGCCCCGGCGCCGCGTGTGGGTCCGCGCGACGCCCGACGGCGAGCGCCCCGGACGTACAGTGGTGAGTGCCGCGGCCCTCGCGCGCGGCGACGACGTCGGCCTCCAGGCCGAGCTCGACGAGATCGTGGGCGCTCTCGCGCTCGACCCCGTGGGCGGCGCGGACCCGGCGCAGCCCGCACCCATCCCGCGCGCCACCACGCGCGCACCGGCGGAAGAGACCAAGCCATGACCGTGGGTGACCTCAGCTCCCTGCTCGTGTGGGCCGCGATGACCGCGCTGACCGTCGCGTTCGTCGCGTCGACCGTGGCCCTCGCGCGCCTCGCGGAGGCGTCACGCCGCGTGCCGGCGGCGCGTGAGCTGGCGACCGCCGGGGCGCCGTCCGGCCCGGCGGCCCTCGAGCCCGACGCGCAGCCCGAGGTGCGTCCCGAGGGCTCCCCGAAGGCCGCCGGGATCGCGCGCTCGACGACCGTGACGGGCGCCGCCCTCCTGCTCGGCGGGATCGTGACGCGCGGCCTCGCCGCCGGGCGGTGGCCCACCGCGAACATGTACGAGTTCGCGCTCGTCGGGGCCTTCATCGCCGTCGTCGTGCTCGTGGTGGTCCAGCGCCGCCGGTTCATCCCGTTCCTCAGCGTCGTCGTGCTCGGCATCGGGGTGCTCGCGCTCGCGCTGGCGCTGACCGTGCTGTTCGTGCAGGCCGACGCGGTGCAGCCCGCTCTGCAGAGCTACTGGCTCGTGCTCCACGTCGGCGTCGCGATCATCGCGACCGGGGTGTTCACGGTCGGGTTCGCCGCCGCGGTGCTCCAGGTGCTCCAGGACGCGCGCGAGTCGGGCCGCAGCCGTGTCGGTGCCGCCGGCGAGGGCGGCAGGCCCGGCGCCCTGCACCGCTGGCGCGTGACCGGTCCGGCGTGGGCGTGGCTGCGCTCGGCGCCCTCCGCGCGCGAGCTCGAGGCGTTCTCGTTCCGGCTCAACGCGATCGGCTTCGTGCTCTGGACGTTCACGCTCATCGGCGGCGCGATCTGGGCCGAGCACGCCTGGGGCCGGTACTGGGGCTGGGACCCCAAGGAGGTCGGCACGTTCGTCGCGTGGGTCGTCTACGCCGCGTACCTGCACGCGCGCACGACGCGCGGGTGGAGCGGTCGCCGTGCGGCGTACATGGTCTTCGTCGGGTACGCCGTGGTGCTCGCGAACTTCACGGTCGTGAACCTGTTCGTCGACGGGAAGCACAGCTACTCGGGGCTCTGAGCCCCGGCCGGGCGCCGTGCGCCCGGGTCGGCTCCTCCTGGTGCGCCCGGGTCCGCTCGTCCCGGTGCGCGCGGGTCCGCTCGTCCCGGTCAGCTCGTCGAGGTCGGTTCGCTCGGGTCGGCGGGCGGCCGCGGGGGACCCGCCGGGGGCTGCGTCGGGTCCGTCGGGTCGGTGGGGCTCCCCGCGCCGGTCCCGGTCCCGCCCGCCTCGCGCTCGCGCCGGCGGCGCTCCTGCTCGAGGCGCCAGAGGAACTCCGGGTCGTCGTCGGGCGCGAGCGGCGCCTGCGGGACCGTGCCGAGACCCGGACCCCGCCCGGTGCGGCGCCCGGGCGTGCGCCGCACGAGCAGCCACGTGACCGAGCCGATGACCGGCACCAGCACCATGAAGGCCACCCACAGCACCTTGTGCAGGCCCAGGCGCTCGCGCTCGTCGCTGCGCGCGACGTCGATGACCGTGTACACGATCAGGCCGACGACCACGAGAGCGAGGAGGTTGCGCACCCGGCCACAGTAGTTCGCCGACGCGGTTCGCGACCGTCGAGCGGCGCCACCTAGGCTGGGGAGGTGCGCGTCCTGACCTACTCCCTCATGCGGCTCGGGCTGCTCGCCGTCTGCTTCGCCGGGCTCTACTGGGCCGGTGCCGGCCTCTGGGTCGCGTTCCTCGTCGCGACGTTCCTCGCCTGGGGCCTGTCGTACGTGCTGCTCGCCGGGCCCCGCGACGCCGCCGCGCTCGAGATCGCGGAGCGTGCGCAGGCGCGGGCGGCTCGCTCGGGCCGTTCGCAGCGCGAGCTCGACGACGACGCCGCCGAGGACGCCGCGGTCGACGCGGCGCTCGCCACGACCGGGCCGGGCGTCCCCGGCGTCCCGCTCGCCGCCCGTCCGGTCACCGGCACCGCCGCGTCGCTCGACGCGGACGCCGCCCAGGACGCGGTCGACGCGGGCGTCCCGGCGTCAGAGCGCGAGGCCGACGCCGAGCAGGATCCCGTAGCCGAGCTCGAGCAGGCCGGTCCCGGCGAGGACCGGGACGAGCGCGACGCCGCGCGCCCCGACCAGCACGGTGAACGCGAGCACCCCCGCCGGTAGCGCGAGCACGAGCACGAGCAGGGCCCCGGGAGCGGCGAACGCGCACGCGACCCCGAGCAGCAGCGGGAGGGTCACGAGCAGCGCGTACGCGCGCCGGGCCCGGTGGTCGCCGAGCCGGACCGCGACCGTGCGCTTGCCGACGAGCACGTCGGTCGGGATGTCGCGCAGGTTGTTGACCATGAGCAGCGCGCACGCGAGCAGCCCGACCCCGACGGCGCCGGCGGCGGCGACCCACGAGACGCGGTCCGCCTGGGTGTACGTCGTGCCGAGCACCGCGACGAGCCCGAAGAACACGAAGACGCCGACCTCGCCGAGCCCGCGGTAGCCGTACGGGCGCCGCCCCCCGGTGTAGAACCACGCGGCGGCGACGGCGAGCGCCCCGACCCCGAGCAGCCACCACTGGCCGGTGAGCAGCACGAGCACGAGCCCGAGCGCCGCGCCGACCCCGAGGGCCGCGAAGGCGGCGAGCCGCACCTGCGCCGGCGGGGCCGCGCCGGACGCGGTGAGCCGCATCGGTCCGACGCGCTCGGTGTCCGTGCCGCGCACGCCGTCGGAGTAGTCGTTCGCGTAGTTCACGCCGACCTGCAGCGCGAGCGCGACGCCGAGCGCGAGCAGCGCCCGGCCTTGGTGCGCCTGGTCGAGCTGCGCGGCGGCGCCGGTGCCGACGAGCGCCGGGGCGGCCGCCGCGGGCAGCGTGCGCGGGCGCGCACCGGCGATCCACTCGGACGTCGTGGCCATCGTGCTCCTGTCGGGTCGCGCCGCGAGCGCGGTGCTGGGGGTCGTGGTGGTGCGGGGCGGTGCGTCCGGGCGCTGCAGCGGGGGTCAGCGCCCGAGCCGGTCCGCGGCCAGCCGGGCGACCGCCGCACGGTCGGGCTTGCCGGGTCCGCGCAGCGGCAGGGACTCCACCACGACCACGGCACGGGGCGCCGCGGCGTGCCCCAGGCTACGCGCGACGGCGGCCCGGACGTCGTCGTGCGCGGGCGCGCGGGCGCCGTCGTGCAGCACGAGCACGGCGGTCACCGACTGCCCCCACTCCTGGTCGGGCAGCCCGACGACGCAGACGTCCGCGACACCGTCCAGCGCACCGAGGACCCGCTCGACCGCGGCGGGGGCGACCTTCGCGCCGCCGGTCACGAGCACGTCGTCGGCGCGCCCGAGCACGCGCAGCACGGGCCCGGCGGGCCGGTCCGTCGCGTCGTCCGGGGCCGGACCAGTGACGAGCTCGCCGAGGTCCCCGGTCCGCAGCCACCGCCGCCCGCCGCGCTCGACGAACGCCTCGCCGTCGAGGTCGGGCCGGCCGCGGTACCCGGTCGCGAGCACGGGCCCGGCGAGCAGCACGCGCCCGTCCGCGGGGTCGACGTCGACCTCGACGCCGTCGAGCGGCACGCCGTCGTACACGCACCCGCCGCACGTCTCCGACATCCCGTACGTCGTCACGACCCGCACGCCCGCCGCGCGCGCGTCCGTGAGCAGCCCGGCGGCGGTGGCGGCGCCGCCGACGAGCACCGCGTCGAACGTGCGCAGCGCGGCGAGCGCACCGGGGGAGCCGAGCAGGCGGTGCAGCTGGGTCGGCACGAGCGAGGTGTACCGGCGATGGGGCGACCCCGGCCGGTCGAGCTCGCCCACCGCCCGCTCGAACGCGTCCGCACGGAACGGCCCGGGCGCGAGCACGACCGGCTCGGTCCCCGCGAGCAGCGACCGGACCAGCACCTGCACCCCCGCGACGTGCACCGGCGGCAGCGCGAGCAGCCAGCGCCCGTGGCCACCGAGCCGGGCCGCGGTCGCCTCCCCCGACGCGCGCAGCGCCGCCGCCGAGAGCAGCACGTCCCGCGGCGCGCCCGTGGAGCCGGAGGTGCGCACGACGAGCGCGACGTCGTCGGGCACCTCACCGGGGTGCTCCGGCGCGGGCTCGTCCGCCGGGACGGGGAGCACCGCCGGGCCGGTCCCGTCGAGCGCGGCGCCGAGCGCCGCGAGCAGCGCGTGCACGGGGTCGCCCGCGGACGGTGCGGTGCCCGGGGAGCCGCCGGGACCGGACGACACGGGCACGCAGCGGACCGGACGGCTCACCGGGCCAGCGTAGGCGGGACCGTAGAGTGTGGCCGACCCGGCCGCCCGCCCGGGACCGAAGGAGCTCGCCCGTGCCCACGTCCGCGCCGCCCGTGCCCACGCGCCCCGCCCGGCACGCGCGCACCCACGCCGCCGTCGTCCTCGGGCTCGTCGCTCTCCTCGGTGCCTGCTCGGGCGGCGCGGACGCCCCGACCGACCCGCCCGTGACCCTGCCACCGGTCATCACGCCCGCGAAGCACGCCGCACCCGCCCCCGTCGTCCCGCCGCGCTGGGTGCTCACGGGCGTGCCGTCGACGGAGCTCGTCGAGCGTCCGGCGCTCGCCGTCAAGATCGAGAACCCCAAGGAGGTCCGCCCGCAGACGGGCCTCGACCAGGCGGACGTCGTCTGGGAGCAGGTCGTCGAGGGCGGGGTCACGCGCTTCGTCGCGGTCTTCCACTCGACCGTCCCCGCCGAGGTCGGCCCCATCCGCTCGGTGCGCCCGATGGACCCCGCGATCGCCGCGCCGCTGCACGGCGTCATCGCGTTCTCCGGCGGGCAGCCCGGCTTCGTGCAGGCGCTCTCCGCCGCGGGGCTGCAGACCGTGAGCCACGACGCCGGCGACGACGGCTTCTACCGGACCAAGGGCCGCACGGCGCCGCACAACGTCTTCGGCGACCCGGCGGCGTTCCTCGGGCAGGCCGACGCCGGGCACGCGGCCTCGCCGCCCGAGCAGTTCCACTTCGCGCGCCGCCCCGAGCTCGCGACCGCGGCCGTCGCCGGCACCCCGGCGGCACAGGTCGCGGTGACGATGTCGTCGTACTCGAGGCCCTCGTGGGACTGGAGCGCGGCCGACGGCGCGTGGCTGCGCTCGGAGTCCGGGACGCCCGCCACCTCCGCGTCGGGCGCGCGGCTCGCGGCGACGAACGTCGTGACGCTCCGCGTGGACCTCGTGGCGTCGGGCACCGTCGACCCGGCCGGCAGCCCGGTCCCGGAGACGAGGCTCGTCGGCTCGGGGGAGGCGCTCGTCGCGACCGGGGGCAGGACGCTCGCCGCGACCTGGACCAAGGCGTCCACGGACGCGCCGCTCACGCTCGCGACCGCCGACGGCACGGACGTGCGGCTCGCGCCGGGCGCGACGTGGGTCGAGCTCGTGCCGAACGGCTCCGGCGCGGTGACCGTCGGCTGAGCCGGCGGCGGAGGGACGGCAGGACGTGACGACGACGGGGGACGGCATGGCGCGGAGCGGGCGGACGGACACGGCGCGACCGGGCGGGCGGGGACGCGCGGCCCAGGTCGCGGCGACCCTCGCCGGCGCGGTGCTCGCGCTCGCGGCGTGCGGCTCGCCCGAGGCGGTGGCGCCCGCACCCGAGACCGTGACGGTCAGCCCGACGACCGCACCCGCGAAGGGCGCCGCGCCGGCTCCGGTCGTGCCGCCGACGTGGCCGCTGACCGGGCTGCCGGGCGAGCCCGCCCCGCGGCCGGCCCTCGCGGTGAAGGTCGAGAACACCGCGGTCGCGCGGCCGCAGAGCGGGCTCGAGCAGGCGGACGTGGTCTGGGAGACGATCGTCGAGTTCGACGTCTCCCGGCTCATCGCCGTGTTCCACTCGCAGGTGCCCGGCGAGGTCGGCCCCATCCGCTCGGTCCGGCCCATGGACCCGCCGGTGACCGCGCCCCTGCACGGCCTCCTCGCGTTCTCCGGCGGGCAGCCCGGCATCCTCGACCTCGTCGACGCCAGCGGGGTGCAGGCGCTGAGCCACGACGCCGGGGTCGAGGGCATGTACCGGGTCCGGGGCCGGTCGGCGCCGCACAACGTGTACGGCAGCCCGGAGACCTTCTGGGGGCTGGCCGACGCCGGGCACCAGGCGGCGCCCGCCGAGCAGTTCGAGTTCGCCCGCTCGCTCGACCGCGCCGCCGCCGTCGTCGCCGGGACGCCCGCGACCACGCTGGCGTTCCGGCTCTCCGCGGCGTCGAGCCCGTCGTGGACCTGGGACGGCACGTCGTGGCTGCGCTCCGAGGGCAGCACGCCCGCGGTCGCGGCGAGCGGCGCGCGGCTCGCCGCGACCAACGTCGTCTCGATCACCGCCGACCACCCCGCGACGGAGTTCGGCGCGCAGGGCGGGGCCGCGGTCCCCACCTACGTGCTCGTCGGCTCCGGGGACGCCACCGTCGCCTCGGGCGGCAAGGTCGTCCAGGTGCGCTGGCAGAAGGACGCCGACGACCAGCCCTTGCGCCTGTTCCTGCCCGACGGGTCGCCCGCGCGCCTGGCGCCGGGCACCACCTGGGTCGAGCTCGTGCCGGCCGGGTCCGGGAGCCTCACGGTCAGCTGAGACGGCAGCGCGGCGCGCGCCGGCGAGCGCGTCGCCCGAACGGCCTCAGCCCGCGGGATGACCGGGGCGACGACGTCGTGCTCCCGGCGGTGGACCGTGGGCGGTGGGCTCCGTCCCGTGGGCCGATGCGGCCCCGGCCGGCCCGGCCGCACGCTGGTGCCATGACCACGATCACGTCCGAGAGCTCCGAGGAGCGCGCCGACCGCGTGCACTCCCTCGGCGCCGTCCTCGCGTCCGTCACCATCCTGTCCGCGCTGCTCCTGGGCGCCTCCTACGCCGTCGCGCAGGTCGTCCAGGTCGCGGTCTGGGCGTTCTCCGGCAGCTGACCGCGCGCACCGGGACTGGCCGCGGCCGGACCCGGCACCCGGCCCGCACGAGCCGCGCCCGACGCGTCAGTAGGCGTACCCGAACCCCGACCAGTCCGGGTCGCGGCGCTGCAGGAACGCGTCGCGCCCCTCGACCGCCTCGTCCGTCATGTACGCGAGCCGCGTCGCCTCGCCCGCGAAGACCTGCTGCCCCGCGAGCCCGTCGTCCGCGAGGTTGAACGCGAACTTGAGCATGCGGATCGCCTGCGGCGACTTGGTCGCCACGATCCGCGCGTACTCGAGCGCCGCGTCCTCGAGGTCCGCGTGGTCGACGACGTCGTTCACCGAGCCCCAGTCGTACGCCTCCTGCGCCGAGTACTCGCGTGCGAGGAAGAAGATCTCCCGGGCCCGCTTCTGGCCGACCTGGCGCGCGAGCAGCGCCGAGCCGTAGCCGCCGTCGAACGACCCGACGTTCGCGTCGGTCTGCATGAACCGCGCGTGCTCGCGCGAGGCGATCGTCAGGTCCGCGACGACGTGCAGCGAGTGCCCGCCGCCGGCCGCCCACCCGCCCACGACGGCGACGACGACCTTGGGCATCGTCCGGATGAGCCGCTGGACCTCGAGGATGTGCAGGCGCCCGGCCCGCGCCGGGTCGATCGCGTCCGCGGTCTGCGCGTCGGGGTCGCCCGTGTACCGGTAGCCGTCGCGCCCGCGGATGCGCTGGTCGCCGCCCGAGCAGAACGCCCAGCCGCCGTCCTTGGGGCTCGGGCCGTTGCCCGTGAGCAGGACCGTGCCGACGTCCGAGGACATCCGGGCGTGGTCGAGCACGCGGTAGAGCTCGTCGACGGTGTGCGGGCGGAACGCGTTGCGCACCTCGGGCCGGTCGAACGCGACGCGGACCACGGGGAGGTCCCGCTCGACGGCGTCCGGCCCCGCGTCGGGGGAGGGTCGGGCGACCCCGCGGTGGTAGGTGAGGTCCGTGAGGTCCTCGAACCCGGCGACGGTGCGCCAGCGGGTCGGGTCGAACGTCTCGGACACCTGCGGGGGGAGCTCGCTCACCGGACCAGCCTAGGTCCCGCATAGCCTGGGTCCGTGACCCTCGACGTGTACTCGGTGCCGCTGCGCACGCGCTTCCGTGGCCTCGACGTGCGCGACGGCGTGCTGCTGCGCGGCGCGGCCGGGTGGGGCGAGTTCAGCCCGTTCTGGGACTACGACGCCGACGAGTCGGCCGCGTGGCTGCGCGCCGCGCGCGAGGCCGCGGACGAGGGCTGGCCCGCTCCGGTGCGCACGCACGTCCCGGTGAACGTGACCGTGCCCGCGGTCGACGGGCCGGCCGCGCACCGCATCGTGACGTCGTCGGGCGGGTGCCGGACCGCGAAGGTCAAGGTCGCCGAGCGCGGCCAGACCCTCGCACAGGAGATCGAGCGCCTCGAGGCGGTCCGCGACGCGCTCGGGCCCGGCGGTGCGATCCGGGTGGACGCCAACGGCGGCTGGGACGTCGAGACCGCGGTCGCGCGCCTGCGCGTCCTCGACCGCGCGGCCGGGGGGCTCGAGTACGCCGAGCAGCCGGTGCCGACGGTCGAGGGCCTCGCCGCGGTCCGCCGCGCGGTCGACCTGCCGGTCGCCGCCGACGAGTCGATCCGCCGCGCCGAGGACCCGATGGCGGTCGTGCGCGCCCGCGCCGCCGACATCGCGGTGCTCAAGGTCCAGCCGCTCGGCGGGGTGCGTGCGTGCCTCGCGCTCGCGGAGGAGACGGGGCTGCCGGTCGTCGTCTCGTCAGCGCTCGAGAGCTCGGTCGGGCTCGCCGCCGGCCTCGCCCTCGCCGCGGCCCTGCCGCACCTGCCGTACGCGTGCGGGCTCGCGACCGCGCAGCTGCTGACCGCGGACGTCACGACCGAGCCGCTGCTGCCCGTGGACGGGCAGCTCGAGGTCCGCCGCGTCGACGTCGACCCGGCTGCGCTCGACACGGTCCGCGCGCCCGAGGACGTGCGCGCACGCTGGGCGGCCCGCCTCGCGGAGGTCGAGGCCCGGTCTACGGTGGGACGGTGACGACCCCGAGCGCGCACCCGGCGACCGCGTCGGCGCGCGTGCTGCTGCAGGCGTTCGCGGCGCTCGGCGTGCGCGACGTCGTGCTGAGCCCCGGCTCGCGCAGCGCGCCGCTCGCGTACGCGCTGGCGGACGCGGCCCTGCCCGACGGCGAGCGTCCGGCGGGCGCGCCCGCGCTGCGGCTGCACGTGCGGATCGACGAGCGCACCGCGGCGTTCCTCGCGCTCGGCCTCGCGAAGGCGGCGGTCGCGCAGGGCGACGTGCGCCCGGTCGCGGTGGTCACGACGTCGGGGACCGCGGCGGCGAACCTGCACCCCGCGGCGCTCGAGGCCGCGCACGCCGGGCTCCCGCTCGTGCTCGTGACCGCCGACCGCCCGCACGAGCTGCGCGGCACGGGCGCCAACCAGACGACCGAGCAGGTCGGGCTCTTCGGCTCGGCGGTCCGCTTCGCCGCCGACGTCCCGGCGCCGACCAGCCGCCCCGGCGAGGCCCGCGACCTGCGCCACGTCGTCTCGCGCGCGCTCGCCGCCGCGGTCGGGGCGCGCACCGCCGACCCCGGACCGGTGCACCTCGACCTCGCCTACCGGGAGCCGCTCGGGCCGGGCGACGAGCCGTGGCCCGCGCCGGCCGAGGACGGGCTCGTGCGCGTGACGCCGCGCCCGGCCGCCCCGTTCGTCGCCGCCGGCGCGGAGGGCGCGCGGGTCGACGGCGTGCCGACCGTCGTCGTCGCGGGCGACGGCGCGGGGGTGGACGCGCGGCTGCTCGCCGAGGCCAACGACTGGCCGCTGCTCGCCGAGCCCTCGTCGGGCGCGTTCGGCGGCTCGCACGCGATCCCCGCGTACCGGCTCCTCCTCGGGCACCCCGCGCTCGGCGGGCAGGTGCGCCGCGCCGTCGTGCTCGGGCGCCCGACGCTGTCCCGCCCGGTCTCCCGCCTGCTCGCGCGCGGCGACGTCGAGCTCGTCGTGGTCGCCCCCCACGGCCGCGACTGGCCCGACGCCGGGCGGGCCGCGACCCACGTGCACACCGAGGTCCCCGCCGGGCTGATCGGCCGGGCCGGGCCGCCCGGGTGGCTCGACGCGTGGCGCGCCGCGGGCAAGACCGCCGCCGCCGCGGTCGACTCCGTGCTCGACCCGGGCCCCCGGGCCGCGCCGTCGCGCAGCGGGACGCGCGTGACGGGCCCGGTGCTGGCGCGCGAGGTCGTGCGGGCGACGCAGCAGCGGGACGTGCTCGTGGTCGGCTCGAGCAACCCGGTGCGCGACCTCGACCTCATGGGCGGCTGGGACTCGCCCGCGCTCGTGCTCGCCAACCGGGGGCTCGCGGGGATCGACGGCACCGTCTCGACCGCGATCGGCGTCGCCCTCGGGCTCCCGGACCGTCGCGTGCGCGCGCTCGTCGGCGACCTGACCTTCCTGCACGACGCGGGCGGGCTGCTGCGCGGGCCGCTGGAACCCACCGCGGACCTCCAGGTCGTGGTCGCGAACGACGACGGCGGCTCGATCTTCGCGACCCTCGAGCACGGCGCCCCCGAGCACGCCGCGGTGTTCGAGCGGGTCTTCGCCACGCCGCACGGCGCCGACCTCTCGGCGCTGTGCGCGGCGTACGGCGTGCGGCACACCCGCGTGAGCGACGTCGAGGGCCTCGCGCCCGCGCTGGCGGCCCCCGGGCGGGGGCTGAGCGTCGTCGAGGTGCGGGTCGACCGCGCCGGCCGCCGGGCGCTCGGCGAGCGGATCGAGTCCGAGGTGCGGGACGCGCTCGACCGCACGCTGGGCTGACCTGCGCCCCCCGGGACCGGTCGGCAGCCGGTGGGGCGAGGCCGGGTCAGGGGGCGGACTCGCAGCGAACTCCCAGGAAGGCTCGAGCATGCGCACAGGGCTGGGAGGTCTCATGGTGGAGGAGAAGGAGGACCGACCATGAGCAGCAGCACCCCCGACGTCCCGGGCGCACCGAGCCCCGAGGACCGGCCCGCCCCGGTGACGAGCGAGCAGCGAACGATGCCGACCCCCGACGCACACGGCGACGCGCACCCGCAGGTCGCGGCCACGCAGCCGATCGCGCGCCCCGCGCCCGGACCGCACGAGGCGCCGACGCAGCCGCTCTCCGCCACGCCGTCGCACGCCGAGACGCAGCCGCTCCCGGCCGCGGCCGCTGCCACGGCGCCGGCGCCGCAGCACCAGCCGGTCACGCAGGCGCTCCCCGCCACCGGCGTGCACCCGCAGCCCGCTGCTGCGGGCCACGCCCCGGGTTCCGGCCAGCCCGGCGCCGGCCACGCGGGTCCCGCGCCCGTCCCCGGCCCGACCCCGCACCCCACCAACCCGTTCCTGCCGCCGCACCCCGCGGCCCCCGCCGACCTGCGCGCCGCGCACGAGGCGCAGCACGGTGCGCCGGGCCAGGCGCCGCTCCCCGGTCAGCACGGCGGCCCGGCCGGCCCCGGCGGACCGCAGGCCCCGGCCGGGACCCGCGAGCGCGGGCGCCCGTTGTGGCTGCCCGTCGCGGCGGCCTCCGTGGCCGCGGCGCTCATCGCGACGCTCACCACGATCGGCGTCTCGGACGCGCTCGACGACGGCGACACCTCGACCCCGGCGTCGCTCACGTCGATCGGCCAGGCACAGAACGCCGAGGTGCCGGTCGAGGGCTCGAACGCGGACGACCCCGACTGGGAGGCGGTCATCGCGGCCGTCCAGAAGTCGGTCGTCGCCATCGAGGTCAGCACGCAGCAGGGCGGCTCGCAGGGCTCGGGCGTGATCATCGACGACGACGGCAACGTCGTGACGAACAACCACGTCGTCGCGGGCGCCGGCGCGGGCGAGGTCCGCGTCACGCTCTCGGACGGCCGCATCTTCGCCGCGTCGATCGTGGGGACGGACCCGACCACGGACCTCGCGGTCATCCGCCTCGACGACGCCCCGGACGACCTCACGCCCGCGGCGCTCGGCGACTCCGGCGACGTGACCGTCGGCGAGGCGGTCCTCGCGGTCGGCAACCCGCTCGGCCTCGCGAACACCGCGACGACCGGCATCGTCTCGGCGGTCGACCGCCCGGTCTCGACGTCCGAGCAGGGGAGCTCCGACACGGTCGTGACGAACGCCATCCAGATCGACGCGGCCGTCAACCCGGGGAACTCGGGCGGCCCGCTGTTCGACGCGCAGGGCCGGGTCATCGGCATCACGTCGTCGATCGCGACGCTGTCGAGCCAGTCCGGCTCGATCGGCCTCGGGTTCGCGATCCCGGTCAACCTGGCGAAGCAGATCGCCGCGCAGCTCGTCGAGGACGGCACGGCGGAGCACGCCTTCCTCGGTGTCTCGCTGAGCGACGGCACGGCGACCGCGGACGGCGTGACGCGCCGCGGCGCGGTCGTCCAGGAGGTGACGTCGGGCTCGCCCGCCGCCGAGGCCGAGCTGACCGCGGAGGACGTCATCGTCGCGATCGACGGCCGCCCGGTCGCGGGTGCCGAGTCGCTGACCGCGTACGTGCGCGAGCGCGCCGCGGGCGACGAGGCGACGCTCACCGTCGTGCGCGGCGACGAGGCCCGGGAGGTCGAGGTGACGCTCGCGGCCCGCGAGGAGACCACGACGGGCCAGGCCCCGAACCAGCTGCCGCAGCTCCCCGAGAACAGCGAGGAGATGACGCCCGAGCAGCTGTGGGAGTGGTTCCAGCAGCAGCAGCAGGGTCAGGGCGGCGGCCAGGGGAACGGCTGACCCGATCGATCTCCGGGCGCGCATCCCCCCGCGCGCCCGGTCCGGGGCGGGACCGGACCCCTGCTGGTCCCGCCTCACGCGGACGGCCGGTGCCCTCGGGCACCGGCCGTCCGTCGTGCGGGTCCGTCGTGCCTGAGCCCTGTGGCGAGCGGTGCGGCGTCAGTCCGTCGGTGCCCCGGTCGACGCCAGCGCGTCGCGCATCGGCACGAGCTTCGCCTCCGACTCCGCGAGCTCGGCGGCCGGGTCGGACGCCGCGACGATGCCGCAGCCCGCGAACAGCCGGATGCGGTGCGGGTCCTCCGGGTCGAGCGCCGCGGAGCGCAGCGCGATGCCCCACTCGCCGTCGCCGTCCCCGCCGAACCAGCCGACCGGGCCGGCGTAGCGCGCGCGGTCCATGCCCTCAATCCGGGCGATGAGCTCGCGAGCCGCGGACGTCGGCGTCCCGCACACCGCGGCCGTCGGGTGCAGCGCAGCAGCGAGCGCGAGGCTCGTGGGGTGCTCCGCGGACGCCTCGGCGCCGCCGACCAGGACGCCGGTCACGTCGCTCGCGAGGTGCAGCACGTTGGGCAGGTGCAGCACGAACGGCACGTCGGGCACGTTGATCGACGAGCAGTACGGCTCGAGGGCGTGCCCGACGGACGCGACGGCGTACTCGTGCTCCTCGAGGTCCTTGGACGAGTGCGCCAGGATCGCGGCGCGGCCCAGGTCCGCGGCGTCGTCGCCGGTGCGGCGGATCGTGCCGGCCAGCACGCGCGACGTCACGAGCCCCTTCTCGGAGCGCACGAGGAGCTCGGGCGTCGCGCCGATCAGGCCGTCGACCGAGAACGTCCAGCACGACGGGTACCGCTCGGCGAGCCGCCCGAGGGGCCAGCGCACGTCGATCGGGTGCTCGGTGCGCGCGCACACGTCGCGGGCCAGCACGGCCTTGTCGACCTCGCCCGCACGGATCGCGGCGACGGCCCGTGCGACGACGTCCTTCCAGGGCTCGGCGGGCACGGCGCCGTCGCCGTACTCGACCGTCCCGGGGGACGGCGCCGGCTCGAGGTCACCGACGAGCTCGTCGAGCGACGGCGCCCGGCGCAGCCGCCCGCCGGACTCGATCGTCGTGAGCCACGCGCGCCCGCCGCGGCGTCCCACGACGACCCGCGGGACGACGACGACGCCGCCCGCGGGGGAGTCGTCGTCGAACGCGAAGGACCCGAACGCGACCGGGCCCGTGCCCGGGACCTCGACCTCGTCGCGCACGATCGCGTGCGCGAGGACCTCGCGCCAGGCGGCTTCGGCGTCGGTGAAGCGCGACGCGCCACCGACCTCGAACCGCAGCGCCTCGCCCCAGGCGACGAGCCCGTCGCCCCGGCGCACCCAGGCGAGGGGTGCGTCCGCGGGCAGCAGGTCGGTGAGGTCCCGCGGGTCCGGGGTCGTCGCCCGGCCGCCGTCGTCAGGGTCGGCGGCGAGCGCCCCGCCGCGCCGTGCCCGGCCGAGCTCCTCGAGCCCGTCGAGGGGGACCGTGCGCACGACGAGCGGGTGCGGGACGGCGTCGGGCAGGCTGCTGGTCATCGGCTTCAGGGTACGGTCCGCAGCATGTGGATCTCCTGAGACGATGGCCACATGCCCCGCGCCAGCCTCGACAAGGACCCCCGCGACGTCGCGACGATGTTCGACGCCGTCGCGCGCCGCTACGACCTGACGAACGACGTCATCTCGCTCGGGCAGGACCGGGCCTGGCGCCGGGCCACCCTCGCGGCGCTCGCGGCCCGGCCGGGGGAGACCGTCCTGGACCTCGCCGCGGGCACGGGCACCTCGAGCGAGCCGCTCGCGGACGCGGGCGTGCGCGTGGTCCCGTGCGACCTGTCCCTCGGGATGCTCTCGGTCGGCAAGCGCCGCCGCCCGGACCTCGGCTTCGTGGCCGGCAACGCGACGCAGCTGCCGTTCGCCGACGCGTCGTTCGACGCCGTGACGATCTCGTTCGGGCTGCGCAACGTCGTGGACACCGAGGGCGCGCTCGCGGAGATGCTGCGCGTCACGCGCCCGGGCGGGCGGCTCGTCGTGTGCGAGTTCTCGACGCCGACGCTCAAGCCGTTCCGCACCGTCTACACCGAGTACCTCATGCGGGCCCTGCCGCCGGTCGCGCGCACGGTGTCGAAGGAGCCGGACGCGTACGTCTACCTCGCGGAGTCGATCCGCGCGTGGCCCGACCAGAAGGCGCTCGGGCGCACGCTGCGCCGGGCCGGCTGGGACCGCGTCGCCTACCGCAACCTCACCGGCGGGGTCGTCGCCCTGCACCGCGCGACGCGTCCCTGACCACCCTCCGCGCGCCCGCCGTGGCCGCTCAGGGGTGCCCGGCGCGCGCGTGCGGAGGTCGTGCACGAGCCGTGCGCGGGGCGTGCAGGAGCGGTGCGCCGGGAGGTGAGGCAACCCTTCCAAGACACGCTCTGTGACCGCGGTTACACTCGCTGGAAGTCGTGTGTGAACGTCTTCACAAGTGAGGCGAGACCGTCATGAACGCAGGGCACGATGACGCTGACGTCATCGTCGTGGGTGCTGGACCCGCCGGGTCCAGCGCCGCGTACTACTGCGCGTCCGCGGGTCTGTCGGTCCTCCTGCTCGAGAAGGCCGCGTTCCCGCGGGACAAGATCTGCGGCGACGGGCTGACCCCGCGCGCGGTCGCCGAGCTCGCCGCGATGGGGGTCCCCCTGCGCGAGGACCAGGGCTGGATCCGCAACCGGGGCCTGCGCGTCGTCGGGGGTGGGCACCGCCTCGAGCTGCCGTGGCCCGAGCTGTCGAGCTACCCGTCCTACGGCCTCGCGCGCAGCCGGATGAGCCTCGACCACCTGCTCGCCGACCACGCGCGCGCCGCCGGCGCCAAGCTCCTCGAGCGCACCAACGTCACGGGACCCGTGCTCGACGAGCGCACCGGCCGGGTCGTCGGCGTGACCGCGCGCCCGGTCGACGACGCGGGGCGCCGCGCGGGCGAGGAGGTCACCTACCGCGCGCCCGTCGTCATCGCCGCCGACGGCGTCTCCGCCCGGCTCGCGACGTCGCTCGGCCTCGAGAAGCGCATGGACCGCCCGATGGGCGTCGCGGTCCGCACCTACTTCCGCACCCCCCGCCACGACGACTCGTGGATGGAGAGCCACCTCGAGCTGTGGGACGGCGCCCCCGGGCGCTCGAACCTCATGCCGGGCTACGGCTGGATCTTCTCGCTCGGCGACGGCACGGCGAACGTCGGCCTGGGCAGCGTCGCCTCGACGGCCGCCGCGACGAAGGTCGACTACAAGGACCTGTTCGCGAAGTGGATGGCGAACGCCCCGGAGGAGTGGGGCTTCACGCCCGAGAACCAGCTCGCGCCCGTGCGCGGCGCGGCGCTGCCGATGGGCTTCAACCGCGGGCCGCTCTACGGCAACGGGCTCATGCTCGTGGGCGACTCGGCCGGCATGGTGAGCCCGTACAACGGCGAGGGCATCGCGTACGGGCTGCAGGCCGGGCGGATCGCCGCCGACGCCGCGGTGCAGGCCGCCGCGCGCGGGTCCGCCGCGGGCCGGGAGCGCGCGCTCGCGACGTACCAGACCCGCATGAAGGACGAGCTCGGCGGGTACTACACGCTGGGCCGCGTCTTCGTCCGGCTCATCGAGAACCCGCAGATCATGCGGATCTGCACGCGCTACGGCCTCCCGCGCCCGCTGCTCATGCGGTTCACGCTCAAGCTCCTCGCGGACTGCTACGAGCCGCGCGGCGGCGACATGGTCGACCGCGTCATCTCGGGCCTCACCCGACTGGCGCCCGCAGCATGACCTCCACCACCACGATGCCGCCCACCGGGAGGGCACACCGATGAACAACCCGTACGCGCCGCTCCTCGTGATGATGGGCATCGCCGCCGTGCTCGCGCTCGGCGGCGTCGGGGCCAGCGTGATCCTCGGCCCCAAGCGCTACAACCGCGCCAAGCTCGAGGCGTACGAGTGCGGCATCGAGCCGACCCCGCACGCGATCGGCGGCGGCCGGTTCCCGATCAAGTACTACCTGGTGGCCATGACGTTCATCATCTTCGACATCGAGGTGGTGTTCCTCTACCCCTGGGCGGTCAACTTCACGGAGCTCGCGACCTTCGGGCTCGTCGCGATGATGGGATTCCTCGTCCTGATCACGGTGCCGTTCGTGTACGAGTGGCGCCGCGGCGGGTTCGAGTGGGACTGAGGGTGAGCTGACATGGGCATCGAAGAGGCACCGTCCGGATTCCTGCTGACGACGGTCGAGAACCTCGTCGGGTACTTCCGCAAGGGGTCGCTCTGGCCCGTCACGTTCGGTCTCGCGTGCTGCGCGATCGAGATGATGGCGACCGGGACCCCGCGCTACGACATCTCCCGCTTCGGCATGGAGGTCTTCCGCGCGTCGCCGCGCCAGGCCGACCTCATGATCGTCGCGGGCCGCGTGAGCCAGAAGATGGCGCCCGTCGTGCGTCAGGTCTACGACCAGATGCCCGAGCCCAAGTGGGTCCTGTCGATGGGCGTGTGCGCGTCGTCGGGCGGCATGTTCAACAACTACGCGATCGTCCAGGGCGTCGACCACGTCGTGCCGGTCGACATCTACCTGCCCGGCTGCCCGCCGCGCCCCGAGATGCTGATCAACGCGATCCTCGCGCTGCACGACCAGATCCAGAACGCGCCGCTCGGCGTGAACCGCCGCGAGGCCGCGGCCGCCGCCGAGGCCGCCGCGCTCGAGGCGACGCCGACGTCGCACATGAAGGGGCTGCTGGCATGAGCGACGCGACCCCCGCGGGCACCACCGGCGACCCGGGCAAGCTCGGCGACGCGATCGAGAAGGTCGCCCAGCACCCGCTGCCGCCCGACCGTGCGACGCTCGAGGTCGTCGACGTCCGCCAGGGCATGTTCGGCGTCAAGGGCACGGGCGACACGTCCGGGTTCGGCGGTCTCGTGCTGCCCGTCGCGCTCCCGGGCCCGAGCGAGCGTCCGTACGGCGGCTGGTTCGACGAGGTCGTCGACGTGCTCGCGGAGATCCTCGACGAGTCCGGCACCGGCTTCACGAACGCGGTCGAGTACGTGGTCGTGGACCGCGACGAGCTCACGCTGCACGTCGCGCGCCAGCACCTCCCCGAGGTGGCCCAGGCGCTCCGCGACGACCAGGACCTGCGCTTCGAGCTGAGCCTCGGGGTCTCGGGCGTGCACTACCCGCACGAGACGGGCCGCGAGCTGCACGCGGTCTACCACCTCGTGTCGATCACGCACAGCCGCCGGATCCGCCTCGAGGTCGCGGTGGCCGACGCCGACCCGCACATCCCGTCGACCGTGTCGGTGTACCCGACGCACGACTGGCACGAGCGCGAGACGTGGGACTTCTTCGGGATCGTCTTCGACGGTCACCCCGCGCTCGCGCGCATCGAGATGCCGGACGACTGGCCCGGCCACCCGCAGCGCAAGGACTACCCCCTCGGCGGGATCCCGGTCGAGTACAAGGGCGCGAGCGTGCCGCCCCCGGACCAGCGGAGGTCGTACAGCTGATGTCCACCCACACCCCTTCCCAGCCCCGCGCCACGGGCAACGTCGTCGACGACGACACGACGGGCATCCCGTCGTTCGAGGCGAACGGCGGCGACTGGTCCGACATCGCCGAGGAGGCCGCCCGCCTCGGCGAGGAGCGCATCGTCGTCAACATGGGGCCCCAGCACCCGTCGACGCACGGCGTGCTCCGGCTCATGCTCGAGATCGACGGCGAGACCATCACCGAGGCGCGGGCCGGCATCGGCTACCTGCACACCGGCATCGAGAAGAACATGGAGTTCCGGACCTGGTCGCAGGGACCCACGTTCTGCACGCGCATGGACTACGTGGCCCCGCTGTTCCAGGAGGCCGCGTACTGCCTGGCCGTCGAGAAGCTGCTCGGCATCACCGACGACGTCCCCGAGCGGGCCACGGTCATCCGGGTCCTGATGATGGAGCTCAACCGGATCTCGTCGCACCTCGTGTGCCTCGCGACCGGCGGCAACGAGCTCGGCGCGACGACGATCATGACGGTCGGCTTCACGGCGCGCGAGGAGGTCCTCAAGATCTTCGAGCTCATCACGGGCCTGCGGATGAACCACGCGTACATCCGCCCGGGCGGCGTCGCGCAGGACATCCCGCCGGGGGCGCTCGACACGGTCCGCGAGTCGCTCGTGACGATGCGGCACTACTTCCGCCAGCTCGAGGACCTCATGCTGGCCAACCCGATCCTGCAGGCACGCCTCAAGGGCGTCGGGTACCTCAACCTCGCGGGCTGCATGGCGCTCGGCGTGACCGGCCCCGTGCTCCGCTCCGCGGGCCTGCCGTACGACGTGCGCAAGGCGAACCCGTACTGCGGCTACGAGACGTACGACTTCGAGGTCCCGACGTCGACCGAGGCCGACTCCTGGTCGCGCGTGGTCCTGCGCATGGAGGAGTGCTACCAGTCGATGCGGATCGTCGAGCAGACGCTCGACCGCCTCCAGGCGATCGGCCCGGGGCCCGTCATGGTCGCCGACAAGAAGGTCGCCTGGCCCGCGCAGCTCGCGATCGGCTCGGACGGCATGGGCAACTCGCTGGACCACATCCGGGAGATCATGGGCACCTCGATGGAGGCCCTGATCCACCACTTCAAGCTCGTGACCGAGGGCTTCCGCGTCCCGGCCGGGCAGGTCTTCCAGACGGTCGAGCAGCCTCGCGGCGAGCTCGGCGTCCACCTCGTCTCGGACGGCGGCACCAAGCCCTACCGCGCGCACTTCCGGGACCCCTCGTTCACCAACCTGCAGGCCGTCTCGCTCATGTGCGAGGGCGGCCAGGTCGCCGACGTCGTCGTCGCCGTGGCCTCGCTCGACCCCGTTCTGGGAGGGGTGGACCGCTGATGTCCGTCGAGAACAGCACGCACGCGCCCGCCGGCGCGCACCGGCCGACCGCCTACGACGAGGCGACGTTCGCCCGCCTCGCCGCCGACGCCGCGCAGATCGTCGCCCGCTACCCGCAGGCCCGTTCGGCGCTGCTGCCGATGCTGCACCTCGTGCAGAGCGAGGACGGCTACGTCTCGCCCGCGGGCATCGCGTTCTGCGGGCAGGTGCTGAGCCTCACGACCGCCGAGGTCTCCGCCGTCGCGACGTTCTACTCGCAGTACAAGCGCCGGCCCAACGGCGAGTACACGGTCGGGGTCTGCACCAACACGCTCTGCGCCGTCATGGGCGGGGACGCGATCTGGGAGGAGCTCTCGGAGCACCTCGAGGTCGGGCACGACGAGACGACCCCGGACGGCAAGGTCACGCTCGAGCGCATCGAGTGCAACGCGGCGTGCGACTACGCGCCGGTCGTGATGGTCAACTGGGAGTTCTTCGACAACCAGACCCCGGCGACCGCGGTCGAGACCGTCGACCGGCTGCGGTCCGGCGAGCCGGTCGCCCCGACGCGCGGCGCGTCGAGCGTCTGCTCGTTCAAGGCGATGTCCCGCGTGCTCGCGGGCTTCCCGGACGGCCGGGCCGACGAGGGCGTCGGTGCGGGGGAGGCGACCGTGCGCGGCACGCGCCTGGCCCGCGAGAGGGGCTGGACGGCGCCGGCGTTCCCGGGCGAGAGCGGCACCGGCACCGACGGCACCGCCGGCAAGCAGCCCGACGCGACGCCCGGCACCGCGGAGCCGGAGCCGAAGCCGCGTGCGAAGCGCCCGGCGGGGACGACGCCGCGCACCCGCACCGCTGCGGGCGCACCGGCCACGCGCACGGCGCCCGAGGCCGCGAAGGCCGCGGGCACGCCCGAGGTCGGCGCCGAGCAGTCGAGCGCGCAGCGCAGCCCGGAGGGTCCGGCGGACTCCTCCACGGCCGCGCAGGACAAGAAGCAGCAGTCCGAGCAGGCCAAGGAGTCCTGATGAGCGAGCCGACCACCCTCGCGCCGGTCCTGAGCGACATCTGGGACGCGGACCGCTCGTGGACCCTGAAGACGTACCTCGCGCACGGCGGCTACGAGGGCCTGCGCGCCGCCCTGAGGCAGGACCCCGCGACGGTCGTCACGACCGTCAAGGACTCGGGCCTGCGGGGCCGCGGCGGCGCCGGGTTCCCGTCGGGCATGAAGTGGGGCTTCCTGCCCCCGCCCGACGGCGGCCCGCGCTACCTCGTCGTCAACGCCGACGAGTCCGAGCCGGGGACCTGCAAGGACATCCCGCTCATGCTGGCGAGCCCGCAGCACCTCGTCGAGGGCGTCGCGATCACGTCGTACGCGATCGGCTGCAACCACGCCTTCATCTACGTGCGCGGCGAGGTGCTGCACGTGTACCGCCGCCTGCTGCGCGCGGTCGAGGAGGCGTACGCCGCGGGCTTCCTCGGCAAGGACGTGCTCGGCTCCGGCTACGACCTCGACGTCACCGTCCACGCCGGCGCGGGCGCCTACATCTGCGGCGAGGAGACGGCGCTGCTCGACTCGCTCGAGGGCCTGCGCGGCCAGCCGCGCCTCAAGCCGCCGTTCCCCGCGGTCGCGGGCCTGTACGCGCGCCCGACGGTCGTGAACAACGTCGAGACGATCGCGTCGGTCCCCGGGATCCTGCGCGGCGGCGCCGGCTGGTTCACGAGCATGGGCACCGAGAAGTCGGCGGGGCACGGGCTGTTCTCGCTCTCGGGCCACGTGACCCGGCCCGGGCAGTACGAGGCGCCGCTCGGCATCACGCTGCGCGAGCTCCTCGACATGGCCGGCGGCGTCCGCGAGGGCCACGAGCTCAAGTTCTGGACGCCCGGCGGCTCGTCGACCCCGATCTTCACCGCGGAGCACCTCGACATCCCGCTCGACTACGAGTCGGTCCAGAAGGCCGGGTCGATGCTCGGCACGCGCGCGCTGCAGATCTTCGACGAGACGACGTCGGTCGTCCGCGCCGTGACCCGGTGGACCGAGTTCTACAAGCACGAGTCGTGCGGCAAGTGCACGCCGTGCCGCGAGGGCACGTTCTGGCTCGCGCAGGTCCTCCAGCGCCTTGAGGCCGGCCAGGGCACGAGCGAGGACATCGACCTCCTCCTCGACCTGTGCGACAACATCCTCGGGCGCTCGTTCTGCGCGCTCGGCGACGGCGCGACGAGCCCGATCACGTCGGCCATCCAGTACTTCCGGGAGGAGTTCGAGGCGGGCACGCACACGCCCGCCGACGTCCTGTTCCCGCCCGAGCGCAGCGCGCTGTTCACCTACACCCCGCGCCGCGGCGCGGGGCAGCTCGCGGGGGTCCACGCATGACCATCACGACAGGCAAGCCCGCCACGCCCGGTTCGCCGAGCGCCGGGCCGTCGTCGCCGGGCAACGACGCCCAGGCGCCGAAGGGTCCCGACGCGGTGACGTTCACGATCGACGACGTCGAGGTCGCGGTCCCCAAGGGCACCCTCGTGATCCGCGCAGCCGAGCAGATCGGCGTCCAGATCCCGCGGTTCTGCGACCACCCGCTCCTGGCCCCGGCCGGCGCGTGCCGGCAGTGCCTCGTCGAGGTGTGGGCCCCGGGGCGCGACGGCAACCTCGCGAAGATGCCCAAGCCCCAGGCCTCGTGCACGCTCGAGGCGACGCCCGGGATGCAGGTCAAGACGCAGCTCACCTCGGCCGAGGCCGACAAGGCGCAGCACGGCGTCATGGAGCTCCTGCTCATCAACCACCCGCTCGACTGCCCGGTGTGCGACAAGGGCGGCGAGTGCCCGCTGCAGAACCAGGCGATGAGCAACGGCCGCGCCACGTCGCGCTTCGTCGACATCAAGCGCACGTTCCCCAAGCCCATCGCGATCTCGACGCAGGTCCTGCTCGACCGTGAGCGCTGCATCCTGTGCCAGCGCTGCACGCGGTTCTCCAAGGAGATCGCGGGCGACGCCTTCATCGACCTGCAGAAGCGCGGCGCGATGCAGCAGATCGGGCGCTTCGACACCGGCGTGCTCGGCTTCGTGGGCGAGGGACCGGTCGGCACGGCGCTCGAGGACGAGTCGGGGCGGCCGTTCGCGTCGTACTTCTCGGGCAACACGATCCAGATCTGCCCGGTCGGGGCGCTCACGAGCGCGACGTACCGGTTCCGCTCCCGCCCGTTCGACCTCGTGTCGACCCCCGGGATCTCCGAGCACGACTCGTGCGGCTCGGCGATCCGGGTCGACCACCGCCGGGGCGTCGTCCTGCGCCGCCTCGCGGGCGAGGACCCCGCGGTCAACGAGGAGTGGATCACCGACAAGGACCGCTTCGCGTTCACGTGGCAGTCGGCGCCGGACCGCCTGACGACCCCGCTCGTGCGGGACGAGGAGACCGGCGAGCTGCGGTCCGCGAGCTGGGCCGAGGCGCTCGACGTCGCGGCGGCGGGCCTGCAGGCGGCGCTGGCGTCCTCCGGCGCGACCGACGCCCCGCGCGGCGTCGGGGTGCTCCCGGGCGGGCGCCTGACGCTCGAGGACGCCTACGCGTACGCCAAGTTCGCCCGCGTGACGCTCGGCACCAACGACGTCGACCTGCGCGCCCGCCCCCACTCCGCGGAGGAGGAGGCGTTCCTCGCCTCGGCCGTCGCGGGTCGGGGCATGTCCGTGACCTTCGCGGACCTCGAGAAGGCGCCCAGCGTCCTGCTCGTCGGTCTCGAGGCCGAGGAGGAGGCCGGCATCACGTTCCTGCGCCTGCGCAAGGGCGTCGTCGCGGGCACCACGAAGGTCTCCGCGATCGCCCCGCTCGCGAGCCGCGGGCTCGAGCGGCTCGACGGGACGCTGCTGGCGGCGGCCCCCGGCACCGAGGCCGAGGTGCTCGACGCGGTCGGCACCGACGCGCCCGACGTGCGGCTGCAGGACCTCGCCGCGGCGCTGGTCGCACCCGGTGCGGTCATCCTCGTCGGCGAGCGCCTGGGCCTCGTGCAGGGCGGGCTCTCCGCCGCGCTGCGCCTCGCTCGGCGCACCGGCGCCCGCCTCGCGTGGGTCCCGCGCCGTGCGGGCGAGCGTGGCGGCGTCGAGGCCGGCGCGCTGCCGAGCCTCCTGCCGGGCGGTCGCCCGGTCGCCGACGCCGCGGCCCGCGTGGACGTCGCCGCCGTCTGGGGCGTCGACCACCTGCCGCAGGCGCCGGGCCGCTCGACCGCGAAGATCCTCAAGGCCGCACGCAAGGGCCGCCTCGGCGCGCTCGTGGTCGGCGGCGTCGACGTGCGCGACCTGCCGGACCCCGCGAAGGCGCGGGCCGCGCTCGCCGCGGTGCCGTTCCTCGTCTCGCTCGAGGTCCGCCGCTCCGAGGTGACCGAGCTCGCGGACGTCGTGCTGCCGGTCGCGCCGCCCGTCGAGAAGGCCGGCACGTTCCTCACGTGGGAGGGGCGCCCGCGCCCGTTCCCGCAGGCGCTGAGCTCGACCGCGATGGCCGACCACCGCGTGCTCGACCAGCTCGCGGACGCGCTGGGCGCGGACCTCGGGCTGCGCACGCTCGCGCAGGTGCACGCCGAGATCGACCAGCTCGGCGCCTGGGACGGCGCGCGCGTCGAGGAGCCGTCGGTCGAGGCCGCCGAGCCGCCGTCGGTCGCCCCCGGCGACGCGGTCCTCGCGACGTGGCACCAGCTGCTCGACGCCGGCCGGCTCCAGGACGGCGAGGCGTTCCTCGCCGGCACCGCGAAGCGCCCGGTCGCGCGCGTCTCGGCGGCGACCGCCGAGGGCGCCGGCGTCGTCGACGGCGGGCTGCTCGCGGTCTCGACCGACGCGGGCACGATCCAGCTCCCTGCGCTCGTCACCGACATGCCGGACCACGTCGTCTGGCTGCCGACCGCCTCGCCCGGGAGCCTCGTGCGTGACACCCTGCGCGCGGGCCCCGGCTCGCGCGTCCGGCTCGCGCCGGGCTCGCAGGACCTGATGGCCGGCGGCACCGACGCCGCGACGACGCACACGGAGGTGCTCGCATGAGCCTGCTCACCGGGGTGCTGCCCGCCGCCGTCGAGGGCGGCGGGGGCGTGGGGGCCGCGGCCGCCGCGGACTTCAGCAACGACAACTTCTGGATCTGGCTGCTCAAGGCGGTCGCGATCATCGTCTTCCTGCTGACGAGCGTCCTCGTCGCGATCTGGTTCGAGCGCAAGGTCGTCGCCCGCATGCAGGTCCGCCCCGGGCCCAACGTGCACGGCCCGTTCGGCCTGCTCCAGTCGCTCGCCGACGCGATGAAGCTCCTGGTCAAGGAGGACATCACCGTCAAGGCGGCCGACAAGCTCGTCTACATCCTCGCGCCGATGATCGCGGTGTTCTGCTCGCTCCTGACGTTCGCGGTCATCCCGTTCGGCCCGGCCGTGAGCCTCTTCGGCATCGTGACGCCGCTGCAGCTCACCGACTTCCCGGTCGCGACGCTGTACATCCTCGCGTGCGCGTCCGTCGGGGTGTACGGCATCGTGCTCGGCGGCTGGGCGTCGGGCTCGACGTACCCGCTGCTCGGCTCGGTGCGCTCGACGGCCCAGGTCATCTCCTACGAGCTCGCGATGGGCCTGTCCCTGGTCAGCGTGTTCATCATCGCGGGGTCGATGTCGACGTCGCAGATCGTCAGCTCGCAGACGCAGATCTGGTGGTTCCTGCCGCTGCTGCCCGCGTTCGTGATCTACGTGATCTCGATGGTCGGCGAGACCAACCGCCTGCCGTTCGACCTCCCCGAGGCCGAGGGCGAGCTCGTGTCCGGGTACATGACCGAGTACTCGTCGATGAAGTTCGCGTGGTTCTTCCTCGCGGAGTACATCAACATGCTCAACGTCTCGGCGGTCGCGACGACGCTGTTCCTGGGCGGCTGGCGCGCGCCGTGGCCGATCTCCGCGATCAACGACGGGATGTTCAACGAGGGCTGGTGGCCCGTCCTGTGGTTCCTCGCGAAGGTCTGGATGTTCATGTTCCTGTTCGTGTGGATCCGCGGCTCGGTGCTGCGCTTCCGCTACGACCAGTTCATGAAGATCGGCTGGAAGGTGCTCATCCCGATCGCGCTCGGCTGGGTCGTGTGCGTCGCCGTCGTGCAGGGCGTCCGCCAGTTCTCCGGCCTCGACCTGCGCACGACGCTGTTCGTGATCGCCGGTGTCGTGCTGGCCGGGGTGCTGGTCTCGTTCCTGATCCCCGAGAAGAAGGACGAGCCGGCGCCCGAGCGCGGCGAGCCCGAGGAGTTCGACGCGTTCGCGGGCGGCTTCCCGGTGCCCCCGCTGCCCGGCCAGGTGCTCCCGCCCTCGCCGCGCCAGCAGCGCCGCGCGCAGGCTGCCCGCGACGCCGCGGCCCAGGCCCCGACCGAGACCCCCCAGGTCACCCAGGAGGTGCACGGTGGCTGACCCCACGAACGGCCCGAAGGACGCGTCGAAGGACGTGACGGCCCGCCCGCAGGGCGGCGAGGTGGGCGCTGCGGCGCCCGCGGGCTACACCCCGCTCATCGAGCCCCGCACGGGCCTGAGCGAGATGCTCGCGCCCGTCGGCGGGTTCGGCGTGACGTTCTCGAACATGTTCCGCCCGACGGTCACCGAGCAGTACCCGTTCGAGAAGGTGCCCGCGAAGCCGCGGTACCACGGCCGCCACCAGCTCAACCGGTACGCGGACGGCCTCGAGAAGTGCATCGGCTGCGAGCTGTGCGCGTGGGCCTGCCCGGCGGACGCGATCTACGTCGAGGGCGCCGACAACGCGCCCGACGCGCAGTTCTCGCCGGGGGAGCGGTACGGCCGCGTCTACCAGATCAACTACCTGCGCTGCATCTTCTGCGGGCTGTGCATCGAGGCGTGCCCGACGCGCGCGCTCACGATGACCAACGAGTACGAGCTCGCGGGCCCGACGCGCGAGGGCCTCATCTACGAGAAGCAGGACCTGCTCGCGCCGCTCGCCGAGGGCATGCTGCCGGCGCCGCACCCCATGGTCGAGGGCACGACCGACGACGCCTACTACCGCGGCGAGATCACGGGCCCGACGCAGGCGCAGAAGGTCTGGGTCGAGCTGCACCGGCCGAGCGACCGCGACGCCGCCGCTCCCGGCGCGGGCGACGGCACGCACGCCCACCCGACCGCGGGCCACGCCCCCCACGAGCCGCTCATGCGCACTGCCGGGCAGGAGACCCGATGAGCCACCTCACGGCGGCACTGCCCGCCGCGATCACCGACGCCGGCACGACCTCGGGCGGTGAGGCGGCCCTGTTCTGGGTCCTCGCGCCGATCATGGTCCTCGCCGCGCTCGGGCTGCTGTTCGCCCGCAAGGCCGTGCACGCCGCGATGGCGGTCGTCGCGGTGATGATCTCGCTCGCGTTCCTGTACGTCGCGCAGGAGGCGCCGTTCCTCGGCGTCGTCCAGGTCGTCGTGTACACGGGCGCGGTCATGATGCTGTTCCTCTTCGTGCTCATGCTCGTGGGCGTCGACGCGTCCGACTCGCTCGTCGAGACCATCCGCGGCCAGCGCTGGATCGGCCTGGTCGCCGGCGCCGGGATCGCCGTGATGCTGATCGGGGTCGTCACGCGCGTGACCTACCCGACGGCGCGCGGGCTCGAGGCGGCGAACGCCGACACGAACCCGGTGGGCGTCGCGCGCCTCGTGTTCGGCGAGTTCGTCTTCGCGTTCGAGGTCGTCGGCGCGCTGCTCGTGACCGCGGCGCTCGGCGCGCTCGTGCTCACGCACCGCCAGCGCCTCGTGCGCAAGGTCGGCCAGAAGGAGCGGGCCGACGCGCGCGTCGCCGCCGGTGGCACCATCACGCCGCTGCCCGCGCCCGGCGTGTACGCGCGGCACAACGCGATGGACGTCCCCGCGCTCGACCCGCAGGGCAACCCGATCGACATCTCGGTCCCGCGCGTGCTGCGCATCCGCGGCCAGGAGGCGGGGACTGAGCGGTTCGCGGCGAGCCCCGGCACGCTCGTGGAGGACGGCTCCGGCGGTGGCGCGCGCCGCGACCGGCCGCTGCCCGCCGCTGCCGGTCCGGGGATGACGAGCGGCCCCGCGACGCCGATCACGACCGACCGCGGGACGGAGACAGCCCTGTGAGCCTGACCAACTACCTGGTCCTCTCGTCGATCCTCTTCGCGATCGGGGCCTCGACGGTCCTGCTGCGCCGCAACGCGATCATCGTGTTCATGGGCATCGAGCTCATGCTCAACGCGACGAACCTCGCGCTCGTGACGTTCGCGCGGATCCACGGCGACCTGACCGGCCAGGTCATGGCGTTCTTCGTCATGGTGGTCGCCGCGGCGGAGGTCGTCGTCGGGCTCGCGATCATCGTGGCGATCTTCCGTACCCGCCGGTCGGCCTCGGTCGACGACGTCAACCTGCTGAAGAGCTGAGAGGACGACGGTGCACACCCTGCTCCTCGCCCCCGCACGCCTGCGTGACGCCGCCGACGCGGCGCACGCGGCCGTCCCGCACGCCACCGCCGCCGAGGGCGCGCTGCAGACCAGCGCGTGGCTGCTGGTCGCGCTGCCGCTCGTGAGCGCCGCGGTCCTGCTGCTGCTCGGTCGCCGCGCCGACCGGTGGGGCCACTGGCTCGGCGTCGCCGCGTCCGGCGGCGCGTTCGTCGTCGGCGCCGGGCTGCTCGTGTCGCTGCTCGCTCAGGGCGCCGAGGACCGGGTGCGCGACCTGCACCTGTTCACGTGGCTCCCCGCGGGCGCGTTCAGCCTGGACGCGGGGCTGCGGCTCGACCCGCTGTCGCTCACGTTCGTGCTGCTCGTGACGTTCGTCGGCACGCTCATCCACGTGTACTCGGTCGCGTACATGGAGCACGACGCGGACCGCCGCCGGTTCTTCGCGTACCTCAACCTGTTCGTCGCCGCGATGCTCGTGCTCGTGCTCGCCGACAGCTACCTGCTGCTGTTCGTCGGGTGGGAGGGCGTCGGTCTCGCGTCCTACCTGCTCATCGGCTTCTGGAACCACCGCACGCCGTACGCGGTCGCTGCGAAGAAGGCGTTCATCGCGAACCGCATCGGCGACATCGGCCTGCTCGTCGCGCTCATGCTCATGTTCGCGACGTTCGGCGGCGTCGACTTCGCGACCGTGCACGAGGGCGTGGCCGACGCGAGCACCGGGACGCTCACCGCGATCGGGCTCATGCTGCTGCTCGCCGCGTGCGGCAAGTCGGCGCAGTTCCCGCTGCAGTCCTGGCTCGGCGACGCGATGGCCGGCCCGACGCCGGTCTCGGCGCTCATCCACGCCGCGACCATGGTCACCGCGGGCGTCTACCTCATCGTCCGCTCCGCGCCGGTGTTCGACGGCGCGCCCGACGCGCAGCTCGTCGTCGCCGTGGTCGGCGCGATCACGCTGCTGTACGGCGCGATCGTCGGCTGCGCGAAGGACGACATCAAGAAGGCGCTCGCCGCGTCGACGATGTCGCAGATCGGCTACATGGTGCTCGCCGCCGGGCTCGGCCCCGTGGGGTACGCGTTCGCGATCTTCCACCTCGTGACGCACGGCTTCTTCAAGGCCGGGATGTTCCTCGGCGCCGGCTCGGTCATGCACGGCATGGACGACCAGGTCGACATGCGCCGCTTCGGCGGGCTCGCGCGGTACATGAAGATCACGTGGCTCACGTTCATGGCCGGCTGGCTCGCGATCCTGGGCATCCCGCCGTTCTCCGGGTTCTGGAGCAAGGACAAGATCATCGAGGCCGCGTTCGTCCCGGTCGACGGGGCGCCGTGGCGCGCGTGGGTCTTCGGCGTCGTCGCGCTGCTCGGCGCGGGGATCACGGCGTTCTACATGTCGCGGCTGTTCTTCATGACGTTCGAGGGCGAGCGCCGCTGGACCGCGCGGACCGACGGAAGCGCGCAGCACCCGCACGAGGCGCCGAAGCTCATGACGGTGCCGATGGTCGTGCTCGCGGTCGGCTCGGTCGCGCTCGGCGGGCTCCTGTCGATCGGCGGCGGGTTCGCGTCGTGGCTCGAGCCGGTGACCGGGCACGTCGAGCACGAGGAGCCCGTCCTGCCCCCGTGGCTGCTCATCGTGCTGACGCTCGTCGTCGTGGTCGCCGGCGTCGTGCTCGCGTGGCGCCAGTACGCGGCCTCGACGGTCCCTGTCGTCGCCCCCGCGGGCTCGCCGCTCACGCGCGCGGCGCGCGTCGACCTGTACCAGGACGCCGTCAACCACGCCGTCCTCGTCGAGCCTGGGCAGCACCTGACCCGCTCGCTCGTCTTCGGGGACCGCCAGGTCGTCGACGGCGCGTTCTCGGGCCTCGGGCGCCTGACCATCGGGCTCGGCGACGCCGTCCGCCGGCTGCAGACGGGCTTCGCCCGCACGTACGCCGCGACGATGGCGCTCGGTCTCGTCGTCCTCGTCGTCGCCGTCCTGGCACCCCGGATCTGAGGGAGAGCACCACCGATGGCATCCGGATTCCCCTGGCTGACCGCCCTGATCGTGCTGCCGCTCGTCGGCGCCGCGGTCGTGTGGGCCCTGCCCTCCTCCGTCCGCACCCACGTGCGGCTCGTCGCGCTCGGCTTCGCGCTCGCCGAGCTGCTGCTCGGCGTCGGTGCGCTGCTCGCGTTCGACACCGCCGACTCCGCGACGCACCAGCTCACCGAGATCCAGCCGTGGATCCCGACGTTCGGCGTGAGCTACGCGGTCGGGGTCGACGGCGTCGGGCTCTCGCTCGTGCTGCTCTCGGTGCTCCTGGTCCCGCTGGTGATCCTGGCGGCGTGGCGCGAGCAGGGCGGCGACGTCGACCGGCTGCGGCACTACCTCGCGCTCGTCCTCGTGCTCGAGACGTTCATGGTCGCGGTGTTCGCCGCGCGCGACGTCTTCCTGTTCTACGTGCTCTTCGAGGCGATGCTCATCCCGGTGTACTTCATGATCGGCGCGTTCGGCGGGGCGCGCCGGCGCTACGCGGCGGTGAAGTTCCTGCTGTTCTCGCTCGCGGGCGGCCTGATCATGCTCGTCGGCGTGATCGCGCTGTACCTGCAGGGACCGGGCGGCGCGGACGGCTTCCTCGTCGACAACCTCACGGGCCTCGAGCTGCCGGTGACGACCGAGCGCTGGCTGTTCGCCGCGTTCTTCGTCGCCTTCGCGATCAAGGCACCCATGTTCCCGGTGCACACGTGGCTGCCCGACGCGGCCGAGCAGGCGCCCGCCGGGACCTCGACCCTGCTCGTCGGGGTGCTCGACAAGGTCGGCACGTTCGGCATGCTCACGCTCTGCCTGCCGCTGTTCCCGGACGCGTCGCGGTGGGCCGCGCCCGTCGTCATCGTGCTCGCGGTCGTCTCGATCCTCTACGGCGCGCTGCTCGCGATCGGGCAGAAGGACCTCATGCGCCTCATCGCGTACACGTCGGTCTCGCACTTCGGGTTCATCGTGCTCGGGATCTTCGCGTTCACGTCGACGGCCGTCTCGGGCTCGTCGTTCTACATGGTCAACCACGGGCTCTCGACGGGTGCGCTGTTCCTGCTCGCCGGCTTCCTCGTCGCGCGCCGCGGCTCGCAGCAGATCGCCGACTTCGGCGGGCTGCAGAAGGTCACCCCCGTGCTCGCCGGGACGTTCCTCGTCGTCGGCCTCTCGGCGCTCTCGCTGCCGGGCCTGTCGACGTTCGTCAGCGAGTTCCTCGTGCTCGTCGGGACGTTCGCGCGGAGCGAGCCGGCGGCGCTCGTCTCGGTCGTCGCCGTGGTGCTCGCGGCGCTCTACGTCCTGCTGACCTACCAGCGGGTGTTCACCGGACCCGTGCGCGACGAGCTAGCGACCGCGCCGGACCTCAGCGGGCGCGAGCGCTGGGTCGTCGCGCCGCTGATCGGGCTCATGCTCGTGCTCGGCTTCTACCCGGCGCCCGCGCTCGACCTCGTGCGCGAGCCCGCGGTGTCGACCGTCGACCAGGTCGGCGCCGGTGACCTGCCCACCACGACCACGGCGGTCGCGACGGACGAGGGGAACGACAAGTGACCACCTTCACCGCGCCGGAGATCGACTGGGCGCAGCTCGCGCCGGTGATCGTGGTGCTCGGCGCCGCGGTCGTCGGCGTGCTCGTCGAGGCCTTCGCCCCGCAGCGTCTGCGCCGGCCGATCCAGCTCGGGCTCTCGCTCGCCGCCACGGCCGGGGCGCTCGTCGCCGTGGCCGCGCTGTGGAACGGCGTCCAGGAGAGCGGCGGCGTCGACGTGCTCGGCGGCTCGCTCCTCGTGGACGGCCCCACGCTGGTGCTCCAGGGCGCGACCGCGCTGTTCGCGCTCCTGTCGATCCTCGTGATCGCCGACCGCACGGAGACCGGCGAGGACGCGTTCACGCCGCAGGCCGCCGCGATCCCGGGGTCCGACTACGAGGAGACCGCGCGCCGCAAGGGCCTCACGCAGACCGAGGTCTACCCGCTCGTGCTGTTCGCGACCGGCGGCATGCTGATCTTCCCGGCGACCGGGGACCTGCTCACGCTCTTCGTCGCGCTCGAGGTGCTCTCGCTCCCGCTGTACCTGCTGTGCGGGCTCGCGCGCCGTCGCCGCCTCCTGAGCCAGGAGGCCGCGATGAAGTACTTCCTGCTCGGCTCGTTCGCGTCCGCGGTGATGCTGTTCGGCATCGCGCTGCTGTACGGCTTCGCGGGCTCGGTCCGGTACGAGGAGATCGCGGCCGCCACCGGCACGGTCGTGGGCCTCGACGCGCTGCTGCTGACCGGCGCCGTCATGCTCCTGGTCGGTCTGCTCTTCAAGGTCGGGGCCGTGCCGTTCCACGCCTGGACGCCGGACGTGTACCAGGGCGCCCCGACGCCGATCACGGCGTTCATGGCGGCGTGCACCAAGGTCGCCGCGTTCGGCGCGCTCGTGCGGATCGTCTACGTCGTGCTGCCCGACCTGCAGTGGGACCTCGCGCCCGCGCTCTGGGCGGTCGCGATCCTCACGATGGTCGTCGGCACCGTCGCGGCGCTGCTCCAGACCGACGTGAAGCGCATGCTCGCGTACTCGTCGATCGCGCACGCGGGCTTCGTGCTCACCGGGATCATCGCGCTCACCCAGGAGGGTCTGGCGTCGGTGCTGTTCTACCTGCTCGCGTACGGCGCCGCGACGATCGGCGCGTTCGCGATCGTCACGCTCGTGCGCGAGCGGTCCGGGGCCGCGGGTGCGCCGGCGCTCTCGGGGGACGACCTCGACGACGCGGCGGACGGCGCGGGCGGCGCGGTGCTCGGCGAGGCCACGCACCTGTCGCAGTGGGCCGGTCTCGGTCGCACCAACCCGCTGCTCGCGGGCACGTTCACGCTGTTCCTGCTCTCGTTCGCCGGGATCCCGCTCACCGCGGGCTTCACGGGGAAGTTCGCGGTGTTCTCCGCGGCGGTGGGGGGCGGCGCGACCGTGCTCGCCGTCGTCGGCGTGCTGGCCTCGGCCGCGGCGGCGTTCTTCTACGTGCGGGTCATCGTGCTGATGTTCTTCACGAGCCCGGCGACGGACGTGCGCGAGCGGGACGAGCTGCGCGGCGCCGAGGCGGCGGGGGCCACCGCGGCCGGTCCCGCGTCGGGCCCGTCGACCGCGGGCACGGAGGCGACGGGCACGCAGGCGGCTGGCACGCAGGCGGCCGGGACGCAGGCGGCCGGGACGATGACGGGCGCCACCGCCACCGCCACGCTCGACGCGGCGCGGACGACCACCACGGTCGTGGCCTCCGAGGGCCTCACGACGGTGGCCGTCGCCATCTGCGCGGTCCTCACGCTCGTCCTCGGGGTCGTGCCCGGGCCCGTGCTCGAGGTCGTCGCCGACGCCGCGAGACTCCTCCCGTGACGGCGCGCGGTTCTCGATCACGCGCCTGCGGCGGCTAGGTTCGTCCCGTGACCTCCTCGACCTCCCTCCCGCTGGCCGACCCCGAGCTGGCCGAGCTGCTCTCGGGGCGCCTCGCGCTCGTCGAGGAGCGCCTGCGGGACGCCGTGACCCACGCGGACGCGCTCGCCGACGTCGCGTCGCGGCACCTCGTCAACGCCGGCGGGAAGCGGACGCGGCCCCTCCTCACGCTGCTCGCCTCCGAGCTGGGCGACGGCTCGCGGCGCGAGGTGCTCGACGCGGCGATCGTCGTCGAGCTCACGCATCTCGCGACCCTGTACCACGACGACGTCATGGACTCCGCGCCGCTGCGCCGCGGGGCGCCGTCGGCCCACGAGGTGTGGGGCAACTCCGTGGCGATCCTCACGGGCGACCTGCTGTTCGCGCGGGCGTCGGCCACCGTGGCCGGGCTCGGCCCGGAGGCCGTGCGCATCCAGGCGGCGACGTTCGAGCGGCTGTGCCTCGGGCAGCTCCACGAGACGGTCGGCCCCGCCGCGGGGGAGGACCCCGTCGCGCACTACCTGCAGGTGCTCTCGGACAAGACGGGCTCGCTCATCGCCACGTCGGCGCGGTTCGGCGCGATGTTCGCCGGCTGCCGCCCGAGCGTCGTGCGGACCGTCACGGCGTACGGGGAGAAGGTCGGCGTCGCGTTCCAGCTCGCCGACGACGTCCTCGACCTCACGTCCGACGGCGCGGTGACCGGCAAGACGCCGGGGACGGACCTGCGCGAGCGCGTCCCCACGATGCCTGCGCTGCTCCTGCGCCAGCGTGCCGCCTCCCCCGAGGGGACCGACGAGGACCGCGAGCTCGTGGCGCTGCTCGACGGCGACCTGACGAGCGACTCGTCGCTCGCCGAGGCCGTCGCGGCCCTGCGTGCGCACGACGTCGTCGGCCTCACCCGGCAGCGGGCGGCGGACCTCGCGCGGGCGGCCGTCGTCGAGCTCGAGCCGCTGCCGGCCGGCGCCGCGAAGGACGCGCTCGTCTCGTTCGCCGACGCGCTGGTGGACCGGGCGTCCTGACCGCGCGGCACCGCGCAGCCGCCCCCGCCGACCGATCACTTCGAAGGAGAGCACGATGAGCACGGTCCCGCGGGTGCGCGCCCAGCCCCCGGCGACGGAGTCGCTCGCCGGGACGGGCCGGCGCGTCCTCGCGCTGCTGGTCGACCAGCTCGTCGCGCTCCTGCTGGCCGCGGGCGCGAGCTCGATCGGCTACGGTCTGGCCCTCGACGCGGTCCGCAGCTCCGCGACCGACGAGGTGGCGCCCGAGGTCGGCGCGATCCTGGCGCTGCCCCTCGTGGTGCTCGCCGTCTACGGCATCGCCCAGTGGGTCGCGGAGGCGTTCACCGGGCGCACGCTGGGTGGCCTCGCGCTCGGTGTCCGCACGGTCGACGCCGACACCGGCCTCACCGTGGGTCTGGTCCGCATCTTCGTGCGCAACCTCGTCCTGGGCCTCGGGTCGCTCGTGTGCGGTGTCGGGCAGTTCGTGGTCGGCGCGTCGGGCGCGTGGGACGCGGCCGGCCGGCTGCAGGGGTGGCACGACAAGGTGGCGCGCACCGTCGTCGTCCGCACCGGGACCGGGGAGCCCGCGGTCGCCCGCGCGCCGCGGACGGAGCCCGGTCGACGCGCGGCCGACCTGAGCGCCCGCACGACGAACCCGGCCGCGGAGGCGCCCCGGCGGGCCTCCGGGTCGGGCGGCGCCGAGTCGCTCATGCGCGCGGCCCGCGCGGGCGCCGCGGTGGCCGCGTCCTCGGCCGCGGGGTCGACCGCTCCTGCGTCGACGGCGCCGGTCACCGCGAGCGTCCCCGGGCTCGTCGGTGCCGCACCGCGTCCCGACACCGACGCCGATGCCGACGCCGACGCCCTCGCCGGACGACGCGGGGAGGACCCGACGCCCCCGACCGGGACGGCGCGCGGACGGCTCGCCCCGGAGCCGGCGCGCCCGTCCGAGGCCGCGCCGGCACCCTCGTCCGAGGCCGCACCGGCACCGGAACCGGAACCGGCACCGGCACCCACGATCGACGTGCCCACCTGGTCCACCGCGCTCCCGGTCGCCCCGCCGCCCGCCGCCGCGCCGTCCGAGGTCATCACCGCGGCACCGTCGTGGGACGACCTGCTCCCGCAGCCCGGCGTCGCGGACACCGACCCGCGCCCGCGACCCGGCGTCCCGGACGTCGACCCCGGCGCGGAGCCCGCCGTCGCGCAGGCCGCGCCGCTCGACGTCCAGACGCCCACGGCCCCGACCCGGCGGCTGCGCACCACGGCGCCGCTCGCCGACCCCCTCGACGCACCGGCCACCGACGGTGACGCCGTCGCACCCGAGGGACGCACCCCCGCCGACCGCACGCCCGCCGTCGCGCCCACGGCGCGGGGCGTCCGCCTCGTGTTCGACACCGGTGAGGCGGTCACGGTCGTGGGCCGCGGCGTCGTGGGGCGCAACCCGTCGACCGCCGACAGCGGGGTGGTCGCGCACGTCGTCCCGATCGACGACCCGGCACGGTCGGTGTCGAAGACCCACCTCGAGTTCGGGGCCGACGACGGGGCGTTCTGGGTCCTCGACCGGCGCTCGACGAACGGGTCCGCCCTCGTGCACGCCGACGGGACGCGCGAGCGGCTCACCGCCGGCGTGCGGACGGCCGTCCCCGTCGGTGCGGTCGTCGAGTTCGGCGACCGGCGCTTCCGGGTGCTCGACGCGTGACCGCGGGCGAGGCGCACGGCGTGCGCTGGGGCACGGCGACGGACCGCGGTTCCCGCCGCGAGACCAACGAGGACAGCCACCTCGCGCAGTTCCCGGTGTTCGCCGTGGCCGACGGCATGGGCGGGCACGAGGCCGGGGAGGTCGCGAGCGCCTGCGCGATCGACGCGCTGCGGGCGCTCGTCGGCCCGGAGACCGTGACACCCGACGACGTGCGCGCGGCCCTCACGGCGGCGCAGCAGAGCATCCGGGAGATCCCCGTCGAGTCCGGGGCGCCTCCGGGGACGACCCTGTCGGGCGTCGTCGTCGTCGGCTCGCCGCGCGGGCGGACGTGGCTCGTCGTCAACCTCGGCGACTCCCGCACGTACCGGTGGGCGGACGGCGCGCTCGAGCGCGTGAGCGTCGACCACTCGGAGGTCGAGGAGCTCGTCGCGCGCGGGATCATCACACCCGCCGACGCGCGCACGCACCCCCGACGCCACGTCGTGACCCGCGTGCTCGGCGGCGGACGCCAGGACACGCCGGAGCCCGACTTCTTCGCGCTGCCGCTCGCGCCGGGCGACGAGGTCGTGGTGTGCACGGACGGGCTGACGGACGAGGTCCCGGAGAGCCGCATCGCGGAGATCCTGCGCCACGCGACCGGCCCGCAGGATGCGGCGGACCGCCTGCTCGCCGCGGCGCTGGTCGCGGGCGGGCACGACAACATCACCGTGCTGGTCGTCGAGGCGCTCCCGGACTGAGCGGGTTCCCGGTGCCGCCGGGCGCCGGGGTGCCGTCGGCAGGACCGGCTGCCGCCGAGCCGCGCCCGGCGGCCGCCGCCGAGCGCCGCGCGAGCCGGTCGACGTGGCCCTGGCGCGCGCCGTCGACCGCGAGCAGCACGAGCGCGACCCACACGAGCCCGAAGCCCCACCACCGTGCCGCGGGCATCTGCTCGTGCAGCACGGCGACGCCGATGACGAGCTGCAGCGTCGGGGCGATGTACTGCAGCAGCCCGACGAGCGACAGCGGCAGCCGCCGGGCGGCGGTGTTGAACAGCACGAGCGGGACGGCCGTGACGACGCCCGAGCCGACGAGCGCGAGCGTGTGCGCGGTGCCGTGCGCGCCGAACGCACCGAGCCCGGCGGCGTGCAGCCACACGAGGTAGCCGACCGCGAGCGGCGTGAGCACGAGGGTCTCGGCGGCGAGCCCGGGCACGGCGGTCACGGTGCGCCCGACGCGGTTCTTGAGCAGCCCGTACGCGCCGAAGCTGGTGGCCAGCGTGAGCGCGATCCAGGGCACGCGCCCGTAGCCGACCGCGATCACGACGACGGCGGCGGCGCCGAAGCCGAGCGCGACCCACTGCGCGGGGCGCAGCCGCTCGTGCAGCACGAGCACCGCGAGCGTGACGACGACGATCGGGTTGATGTAGTACCCGAGCGCGGCGTCGACGACCTGGTCCGTGAGGATGCCGTAGACGAACACGAGCCAGTTTACGGCGAGCAGCAGGGCCGCGGCCGTGAGCAGCACGAGCGTGCGGCCGCTGCGCAGCACGGTCAGGAACGGGCGCCAGCCGCGCGTCAGGCCGAGCAGGAGCGCGCAGAAGGCCAGCGACCAGACGATGCGGTGGGCGATGATCTCGACGGCGCCGGCGGGGGCCATGAGCGGGAAGTACAGGGGGAGGAGCCCCCACAGCGTGTAGGCGCCGATGCCGCCGGCGAGCCCGCGTCGGTCGAGCGCAGGGGCGAGGGCGGGGCCCGGCTCGTGGGGGGACGCGGGCGCGTCGGGCCGGGGGTTCGGGGTGCTCACCGCCCGACGGTAAGCCGCGCGACCGGTTGACGACCTCATCGGCGTCGCCTACTGTCCGATTGCAGCAAGTTGCAGCGAGCGTTTCTGGGTTTTTGCAGGTCGATGCAGACACCCGGGCGCGACGGGCAGCGAGCCGTTCCGCGCCCCGGGCCTGCCCCGGGACACCTCCTCCACGTGCCGGTCCCGCACCGGCGAGGCCTCCGCAGCGCCGCGGCGGCCGGATGCCCGACGACGCCGTCGGCCGACCTGAGGAGCACGACCCGTGTCCCGAACCCGCCCCACCCCGCCACGCGCGCGCCACCGGCTGCCGCGCGCCGCGGCCCTCGCCCTCGCCGCCGTGCTCGCGCTCGGCGGCCTCGTCACCGCGGCCGACGTCGCGACGGCCCCCGCCGCGCAGGCAGGCCCGCCCGGGCAGCGCAGCACCGGCGTCAACCTCTTCCAGTGGACCTGGACGTCGATCGCGCGCGAGTGCACCGACGTGCTCGGCCCGGCTGGCTACGCGTGGGTCCAGACCTCGCCGCCCAACGAGCACGCGCAGGTCGCCGGCCAGTGGTGGACGTCGTACCAGCCGGTCAGCTACAAGATCGAGTCCAAGCTCGGCACGCGCGCCGAGTACGCCGCGATGATCGCGACGTGCCGCGCCGCGGGCGTCCAGGTCATCGCCGACGTCGTCGTCAACCACATGAGCGGGCAGGCCGGCGGCACCGGGTGGGCGGGCACCCGCTTCTCGACCGAGCAGTACCCCGGCCCCGAGGGCGGCTACGGCCCGCAGGACTTCAACGACTGCCGCACGAACATCAGCAGCTACGGCGACCGGTACCAGGTGCAGAACTGCCGGCTCGTGAGCCTGCAGGACCTGCGGACGGGGTCGGAGTACGTGCGCCAGGAGATCGCGAGCTACCTGAACGACCTCATCTCGCTGGGGGTCCGCGGCTTCCGGGTCGACGCCGCGAAGCACATCCCGGCGGCGGACCTCGAGGCCATCCGGGCCAAGCTGTCCGACCCGAGCGTCTACGTCGTGCACGAGGTCATCGGCGCCGGCGGCGAGCCCGTGCAACCCCGCGAGTACCTCGGCTCGGGCGACTCGCACGAGTTCGGCTACGCCCGGCACCTCAAGGGGGCCGTCCAGGGCGGCAACCTCGCGCAGCTGCGCGACCTGCGCTCCGCGTCGTGGCTCCTACCGTCCGCCCGCGCGGGTGTGTTCGTCGACAACCACGACACGGAGCGCAACGGCGAGACGCTGACCTACAAGAACGGGTCCGACCACCGCCTGGCGAACGTCTTCGCGCTCTCCTACCCCTACGGCTGGCCCACGGTGTACTCGGGCTACGCGTTCGGCAGCAACGACCAGGGCCCGCCCCAGCAGGCGAACGGCAAGGTCAGCGAGGCCGCGTGCGGCCAGGGCACGTGGACGTGCGCGCACCGCTGGAACGAGACCGCGCACATGACCGCGTTCCGCAACGCCGTCGCCGGCACCGACCTCGTGCAGTGGTGGGACAACGGCGGCAACCAGATCGCCTACGGGCGCGGCGACAAGGGCTACGTCGCGCTCAACAAGGCGGGCGGGTCGCTGAGCCGGACGTTCCAGACCTCGCTGCCCGCAGGCCGGTACTGCGACGTGATCAGCGGCGCACCGACGTCATCCGGCTGCTCGGGGACGGTCGTGACCGTCGGCTCGAACGGTCAGGCGTCGTTCACCGTGCCGGGCAACGGGTCCGTCGCGCTGCACGTCGGGGCGAAGGCGGGCGGCACCGGTGCGACGCCGAGCCCGACGGCGAGCCCCACGAGCGCGACGGCGGGGATCTCGTTCGGTGTCCAGGCGAGCACGCAGTGGGGCCAGAACCTGTTCGTCGTCGGTGACCGCGCGGAGCTCGGCGGCTGGGACCCGGCGCGGGCCGTCGCGCTCTCGTCGGCCACCTACCCGGTCTGGCGCTCGACCGTGGCGCTCCCGGCGGGCGCGAGCGTCGCGTACAAGTACGTCCGCAAGGACGCGTCGGGCGCCGTCACGTGGGAGGGCGGCGGGAACCGCACCACGACCGTGCCCGCGAGCGGCGTGCTCACGCTGACGGACACGTGGCGCGGCTGACCGGGCCGCGTCCCTGACCGGGGGTGGCGCCGGGCGCGTGGAGGTGTACGGCGCCACCCCCTTCCCGACCGCCGCGCGTCCGCCCGGGTGAGCCCCCCGGGGCGGACGCGCGGCTCGGTCGCGGGCGGACGCCGGGGGAGCCCTCGGCGTCCGCGCGGCCCGGCGGCAGCCCCGGTCAGGGCACCGGGATCCGCGAGACGGTGAACGGGCCCGGGGCCTCGCCCGCGTTGCGCTCGCCGAACTGGCTGTTCACCACGAGCAGGCTCCCGCGCACGAGCGCCGCCGTGGTCGGGTCGTCGAACGACGGGTCGGTCGTCCGGCTGACGACGGTGCCCGACGTCAGGCGCCGGTCGAGCTCGATCGTCACGACCTGCCCGAGGTCGCCCTGGCGCTCGACCGCGTGCAGGCGCCGGCCGTCGAGCACGAGCCCGTCCCCGGCCACCGCCTCGCCGCCCAGGTCGATGCGCTGCACCGCCCCGTCGTGGAGCCGGACGCGGAACAGCGCCGCCGCGTTGGACTGCGCGAGCACCGCGTACCGGCCGTCCTTCGTCACGACGATGCCGTTCACGTTGAACCCGGTGGTGTACGTGAGCGCGGTGCCCTCGAACGCCACGTGCACCGGCAGCGTCTGCGTCCCCGAGGTCCGCCGGTCGCGCGCGTCGACCCGGTAGAGGAACGGCCGCAGCGAGTCGGTCACGTAGACGTCGCCCCGCGGGCTCACGGCGACGTCGTTGAGGAACGTCGGCGCGCCGGTCTGCTCGACCTGCCAGGACCCGACGAGCGCGCGCGTCCGCAGGTCGTAGGCGAACAGCCGGCCCGTCGCGCCGCCCGCGACGAACAGCGTGCCCCGGTCGACCTTCAGGCCGATGGCGGCCGTGCGCCCGTCGGCCCCGCCGGGCAGGAACGGCGTCGCGACCGGGTCGTCGAGGTCGCCGCGGTAGATCGTGCCGTCCGTCGTGCTGCCGACGTAGAAGTCGTCGCGCGCGACCGCGACGCCCTCGGGGAAGATGTCGTCGGCGGCGTCGCCGACCGGGTCGAGCAGGTAGGTCGTCGGCCGGTCGGGGCCGGGACCGCCGGGGCCGGCGGGGTGGCGGTCGTGCGCACCGGCGGTGCCGGGCACGAGGGCGACGAGCAGCAGCGCCGCGGCGGCCGCCGACAGCGTGCGGCCCGGGCGTCGGGACGGGCGTGCGGGGGTGCCTGCGGACGTGCGGGACCTGGGCTGGGAGTGCATCGGTGGACCCCTCCGTCGACGGGTGCCGTCGGTCCCGTCGGGCGGCGGCCCGCCGTCCCCCGCTGCCCGACGAGGGCACCGGTCCACGTCGGTCGGACGCGCGGGTCCGCGACGGACCCTGCCGGTGCAGCGCCGTCAGTCTCGCCGAGACGGCGGGTGCCTGCCTCTCGGGAGCCGCTGCTGCCGCGGCCGAGCGGGTGTCCACGCGGGTGTCCGCATGCTGGCGCCCCGTGAGATGGAGGGGTGGACCGCGACGTATGCTGGGTTCAGCACCTGTGCGCCCGGCAGCGCCGTGGGCCCCGCGACGTGTTGCACCGCCGACGTGATGATCCGCCGACGCGATGACGGCCACGACGCAGGACCGCGGCTCCAGAGCTGCCAGGGCCTCCCCGACCCGGAAGGCGTCCGCGTCCCGTGAGCACGAACCGCACCCTTCGCGTCGCCGTCGTCGGCGCAGGCCCGGCCGGCATCTACGCGGCCGACATCCTGTCGAAGACCGACCTCGACGTCAGCATCGACCTGTTCGAGCGGCTCCCCGCGCCCTTCGGCCTCGTGCGCTACGGCGTCGCGCCCGACCACCCGCGCATCAAGCAGATCATCGTCGCGCTGCACAAGGTCCTCGAGCGCGGCGACATCCGCCTGCTCGCGAACGTCGACTACGGCACCGACCTCAAGCTCGACGACCTGCGCCAGTTCTACGACGCGGTGATCTTCTCGACCGGCTCGATCCGCGACGCCTCGCTCGCGATCCCGGGCATCGAGCTCGAGGGGTCGTACGGCGCCGCGGACTTCGTGTCCTGGTACGACGGGCACCCGGACGTCGCGCGCACGTGGCCGCTCGAGGCCCAGCACGTCGCCGTCCTCGGCGCGGGCAACGTCGCGCTCGACGTCGCGCGCATCCTCGCCAAGCACGCGGACGACCTGCTGCCCACCGAGATCCCCGCGAACGTCTACGAGCAGCTCAAGGCCTCGCCCGTCACGGACGTGCACGTCTTCGCCCGCCGCGGCCCCGCGCAGGTCAAGTTCTCCCCGCTCGAGCTCCGCGAGCTCGGTCACGTGCCGGACGTCGACGTCATCGTCTACCCCGAGGACTTCGACTTCGACGAGGGCTCGATGGCCGCGATCCACTCCTCGAACCAGACCAAGCAGGTCGTCAAGACCCTCACGGACTGGACGCTCAAGGAGCCCGAGGAGAACACCGCGAGCCGGCGCATCCACCTGCACTTCCTGCACAAGCCCGTCGAGGTGCTCGGCGAGGACGGCAAGGTCGTGGGGCTGCGCACGGAGCGCACGGCGCTCAACGGCGACGGCAACGTCACGGGCACCGGCGAGCTGCACGACTGGCCGGTCCAGGCCGTGTACCGCGCGGTCGGCTACTTCGGCTCCCCGCTCGTCGACATCCCGTTCGACGACGTCGCCGGCGTCATCCCCAACCGCGAGGGCCGCGTGGTCGACGTCGACGGCGAACGCGTCCCCGGCGTGTACGCGACCGGGTGGATCAAGCGCGGGCCCGTCGGGCTCATCGGCCACACGAAGTCGGACGCGAGCGAGACCATCCGCCACCTCACGGCGGACGCGGGCGACCCGAGCGACCCGGACAACCCGTTCTTCACGGCGGCCGACCGCGACCCGGAGGCGGTCATCGACTTCCTCGCGCAGCGCGACGTGGACGTCATCGAGTGGTCCGGCTGGCAGCTCCTCGACGCGTACGAGCGGTCCCTCGGCGAGCCGCACGGCCGTGAGCGCGTCAAGCTCGTCCCGCGCGACCACATGGTCGCGATCTCGCTCGGCCGGGAGGTCGCGCAGGACTGAGCCCACTGGGCCCACTGGGCCCACCGCACGCGACACCGCCGACGGCGTCCTGGTCCTCGTGACCCGGACGCCGTCGGCGCGTCCGGACGGGCTCGCCGCCGCGACGTACCCAGCGCGCGGTGAACCGGCGCAGGAACTCCTGCGTCCGGGGCTCCTGCGGCTCCCCGAGCACCTGCTCCGGCGTCCCGCGCTCGTGCACGCGCCCGGCGGGCCCGCAGGGTCAGCACACCGAGGGAACGTCGCCGTGGTCGTGCGCGTTGTCCGGGGGGAAGCACGCACGGACCGAGGGGAGCGGCGCACGGATGGGTCACCAGCACTACAACGGGCTCAAGACCGCGGCGTTGTTCGGTGCCCTCTGGGCGGTGCTGCTCGGCATGGGCGCGCTGATCGGCAACGGTCGGCTGATCTGGGTGTTCGCGCTGGTCGGCGTGCTGACCACCGCGTACAGCTACTGGAACTCCGACAAGATCGCGATCCGCGCGATGCACGCCCGCCCGGTGAGCGAGCTCGAGCAGCCGGCGATGTACCGGATCGTGCGTGAGCTCTCGACCGCCGCCCGCCAGCCCATGCCGCGCCTGTACGTGTCCCCGACGGCGGCCCCCAACGCGTTCGCGACGGGCCGCAACCCGCGCAACGCGGCCGTCTGCTGCACCGACGGCATCCTCGCGCTGCTCGACGAGCGCGAGCTGCGCGGCGTGCTCGGCCACGAGCTCATGCACGTGTACAACCGCGACATCCTCACGTCGAGCGTCGCGGCGGCCGTCGCGGGCGTCATCACCTCGCTCGCCCAGATGATGCTGATCTTCGGCGGCGGCAACGACCGCGACCGCGGGAACCCGCTCGCCGCGCTGGCCATGGCGATCCTCGCGCCGTTCGCGGCGATGCTCGTCCAGCTCGCGGTGAGCCGGACGCGCGAGTTCGACGCCGACGAGGACGGCGCGCGCCTGACCGGGGACCCGCTGGCGCTCGCCTCGGCGCTGCGCAAGCTCGAGCTCGGGACGCAGGTGCGGCCGCTGCCGCAGGACCGCGAGCTCGTGGACGTCTCGCACCTCATGATCGCGAACCCGTTCCGCGGCGGGGGCGTCGGCCGGTTCTTCGCGACGCACCCCCCGATGCCCGACCGCATCGCCCGGCTGCAGCGCATGGCGGGCCTGCCGCCGGCGTGACGCCGTGCGGCGGGCGTCGCACGGGCGCGGCACGGCCGGCGCACCGCCGGTGCGGTGCACCCGCCGCATCCGGGTGCACCGGGCGCGCATCCGGGTGACGCGCGCGCGTCCCGCCCGGTTCGCGGTCCGCGCCGGGTCACCCTGTGAACGGACATAAGCGGACGAGCGGGACGAGCGCTAGCGTGAGCCGGCTCGTGTGCGGGGGCCGCGAGCGACGAGGGCCGGGCGGCACGGGGGCGTGCACGCCGGCACAGGCCGGTGCCGGGCCCGCTCAGGCACAGCGGTGGACGACGGAGGGACGGTCATGGGGGAACGCGCGTACGAGGTCGCCGTGGTCGGCGGCGGGGCAGCCGGGTCGGCGACGGCCTGGGCCCTCGCGCGGCGGGGGGTTCCCGTCGTGCTCCTCGAGCGTGCGGCGGCCGACGTCGCGCTCCCCGAGACCGGCGACGAGCAGATCGTGCGGCTCGCGCACCCGGACCCCGCGTACGTGCGCCTCGCGCAGTCGGCGCACGACTGGTGGGCCACGCTCGGGTCGGAGTCCGGCGAGGAGCTGCTGACGCCCGTCGCGAGCGTCGAGCACGGCCCCGTGCGTGCCGTGCGGCCCGTCACCGAGGCGCTCCTCGCGTGCGGCGCGCCGTTCGAGTACCTCACGGGCCCCGAGGCGGCGGAGCGCTGGCCCGGCATGCGGTTCGACGACCGGGTGATCGTGCAGCCGTCCGCGGCGCGGGTCGACGCCCGGCGCACCGTCGCGCTGCTGCAGCGGCAGGCCGCGGCGCACGGGGCGGACGTCCGCCACGGCGCCGAGGTCCTCGGCGTCACGCTCACCGAGGACGGCGGGGCACGGGTGCGGGTCGCCGGGGGAGTGACCGAGGGCGGCTACGCGCCCGAGCACGAGCTCGTCGTCGGCGCGGTCGTCGTCGCCGCCGGAGCCGCGACCGCGGCCCTCGTCGACGGCGTCCCCGGCCTCGAGCACCTGCCGGAGCTCCGCGTCGCCCGGACCGAGCCGGCCCGGTTCGCCGCCCGGGACGCGTCGCTGCGCGGCGAGGCGTGGGTCAGCTTCACGCACCACGTCGACCCCGAGGCGCACGCCGAGGCGCGCGGCTCGCTCGGCGTCGACGAGGGCTACCCGGCGCTCGCGGTCGACGGGCGGCACGTCCCGGGGGTCGGCGCCGTGGTCGGCCACCGGGTCCCCGCGGGCGACGCCACCGAGGACGGGTCCGGCACGAGCCCCGGCGTCCTGCGCGCGTACGTCGACGCCTGGCTGCCCGGGCTCGACCCCGACCGCGTCGAGCCCGTGACGCGCACCGCCACGACGACGCCCGACGGCGGCTTCCTGGTCGACCGCGTCGGCCCGGTCGTCGTCGGCGCGGGCTTCGGCGGCGACGGCGCGGCGCTCGCCCCCGCGCTCGGCCAGCTCCTCGCCGACCTCGCGGCCGGCCCCGCGGAGCCGTCCCCGGAGGCGCCGGACCTCGCGGCGTTCACGATCGCCCGGTTCGCGACCGTCGACGCCTGACGGACGAGGGGCCGGTCGTCGACGACGACCGGCCCCTCGCACCCCGCCGGACGCGCCGGCTGCGGGCGTCCGCTCAGCGGTAGTTGGTGAACTGCAGCGCCGCGTCGAGGTCGGCGCCCTTGAGCAGCGCGATGACCTCCTGCAGGTCGTCGCGGCTCTTGGCGGAGACCCGCACCTCGTCGCCGGTGATCGTCGACTTGACGCCCTTGGGGCCCTCGTCGCGCACGAGCTTGCCGATCTTCTTGGCGATCTCGCTGCTCAGACCCTCCTTGATCAGGGCCTCGAGGCGGTACTCCTTGCCCGACGGCTTGGGCTCCCGCTCGCCCACGTCGAGCGACTTGAGGGAGATCCCGCGCTTGATGAGCTTCGTCTCGAAGACGTCGAGGATCGCGAGCACGCGCTCCGCGGAGTTCGCCGCCATGACGATCTTCTCGCCGCTCCAGGCGATCGACGCCCCGACGTTCTTGAAGTCGTAGCGCTGCTGGATCTCCTTGACGGCCTGGTTGAGCGCGTTGTCGACCTCCTGCCGGTCGACCTTGCTGACGACGTCGAACGACGACTCGCTCGCCATGGTTGTCCTCCTCGCGGCACGCCGTGGGCGGCCCGCATCTCTCGGTGTGTCCTGCGGTCGGTCGGTCCGGGGTCGCACGCGCGCACGCCCCGCCACCTGCACCCTACGAGGCCGGTGTGCCCCGGTCTGCACCGCACGGTCCTGGGCGGCTGCGCACGCACCTCGGATTCGTTGCTATCCTTCCACCCGCACGCCGTCCGCGGCGCGCGACCCTTGGCGGGTTACCCGAGTGGCCAAAGGGGGCTGACTGTAAATCAGCTGGCAACGCCTACGGGGGTTCGAATCCCTCACCCGCCACCACGCAGAACGGCCGCCCTCTCGACGAGAGGGCGGCCGTTCCGCTTCGTGCGGTGGTCTGCTGCGCGGTCGGCGTCAGGCGGCGCAGGTGTGCGTGCCGGGCGTGACGGTGACGACCGCACCCTCGAACAGGGTGTCGAACGCGCCGGCGTCCTCGGCCGTCGCGAACGGGACGCCCACGCCGAGCGGGTCGGCGTACCCGGTGAGCGCGATGAGGCTCTCCTCCGCGCCGGACTGGCACCGGGGGTCCCAGGGCAGCGTGTCGTACCCGACCTCGGCGAGCGCGTCGACGGAGGGCTGCAGCTCCGCCTCGACGTCGGCGCCCGACTCGGCGACCCCGGTCCACACGACCCAGAACTCGCCGTCGGCCTCGTCGACGTCGATCGCCTCGGGCCACGTGAGCTCGCCGCCGGTGGCCGCGGCGTCGTCGGGCTCCTCGGACGAGCCGGTGCACCCGGCCGTCAGGGCGAGGCCGAGTGCGAGGGCGAGGGCTGCTGCGGGCGACGTGCGCCGTCGGGTGGACATGGCGGGGATGCTGGCACGCCCGCGATGTCGCCCGCGACTTCCCTAAACGATTCGCCACCCGACCGGGAGCGGCGTGCGCGACGCGGGCGTCGACGCGGCGGGAGGGGCGCCGGGGCCCCTGCTGTGAGCGCCTCGGGCGCGCCGCCCGGGGGTCAGGGGTGGTCGGCGCGGCGTGCGCGGCGCAGGTCGTCCGCGAGCTGCTGGGCCTGCGTCGACATGAGCGTGCGGTAGAGCCAGAACGCGGTCTCGACGGTCACGGCGGGCTCGCCGCCGTCGCGCGCCGCGAGCCAGTCCCGCTTGGCGGCGCGCACGTCGGCGTCGGTGATCTCCACACGGAGGGCATCGTCGATGGGCACGGACGTACTCTGACGGACGCCGGGGCGCCGCGCAGCCGTTCACGCGCGGTTCACCCGAGATATCCGGCCCTGGAGGGGCGCAGATCACCCGCCTGGAGTCATCCGGGTCTCACCATCCGGTGCTCGTGCCGGGACGTGCGTGGGTCCGCGCCACGAGCGGCGACGAGGGCCCGCACGTCGGGTGCGACGGGGCGCCGGCGGGCGTGCGGGGGAGCTCGGCCGTGGCGGCGCGGGCGCTCGTCGGGCCGCTGCCGACCTCGGTCGGGGCCCCGTCCACGGATCCGATTTCGCAGCGACGGCCCGGCCCGTGTAACCTTGCACGCGCTGCCCCGATAGCTCAGTCGGCAGAGCGTCTCCATGGTAAGGAGAAGGTCAAGGGTTCGATTCCCTTTCGGGGCTCTGTTGGTGTGTCGGGGGCTGTGACGCTCGCAGGAGCGGAGCGGCCCCCGCGCACCGATGAAGGCGGGGTAGCTCAGGTGGTTAGAGCACACGGCTCATAATCGTGGTGTCGCGGGTTCGAGTCCCGCTCCCGCTACCGCCAAGAACACAACCGCGCGTCGGCCGGCGACGCGTGCGACCAGTACGTTGCGCCCCGGGGCGCGAGAGGTGGCAAGACCATGGCCAGCAAGAGCGCAGACGTCCGCCCGAAGATCACGCTCGCGTGCACCGAGTGCAAGGAGCGAAACTACATCACTAAGAAGAACCGCCGGAACGACCCCGACCGCCTGGAGCTGAAGAAGTTCTGCCCGCGCGACGGCCGTCACACCGCGCACCGCGAGACCCGCTGACGCCTGGCGCCCACGCCAGCCGTGCCGGTCAACGCCGAGTACGCGGGACGCACGTATCCCGCGAACGCGCCCTACGAGGTCGCGCGCGAGAAGCTCCGTGAGTTCGCGGACGCCGTGTGCGCCGCGCACCCCGCCCACACCGACGTGGACGCCGCGCGCGCGCTCGGCCACCCGGACGTCATCGCGCCCCCGACCTTCGCGGTCGTGGTCGCCCAGCGTGCCGAGGCCCAGCTGTTCACCGACCCGGCCGCCGGGATCGACTTCAGCCGGGTGGTGCACGCCGACGAGCGCTTCACGCACCACCGGCCCATCCATGCGGGCGACCGCCTGGTGACGGTCCTGCACGTCGACTCGATCACCGAGCGCGCCGGCCTCGCGATGATCACGACGCGCGCCGAGATCGCGGACGCCGACGGTGCGCCGGTCGCGACCGTCGTCTCGACGCTCGCGGTGCGCGGGGAGGGCTCCTGATGGCCGCCCGCCCCGTGCTCGCCGACCTCACCGTCGGCCAGGAGGTCGGCCGCACCGAGCTCACCGTCGACCGGGCGCGGCTCGTCCGGTACGCCGGCGCGAGCGGCGACTTCAACCCGATCCACTGGAACGAGCGCGTCGCGACCGAGGTCGGGCTGCCCGGCGTCATCGCGCACGGCATGTGGACCATGGGCGCCGCGGCCACCGTGGTCGCCGACTGGGCGCAGGACCCGGGTGCGGTCGTCGACTACCAGGTGCGCTTCACGCGGCCGGTCCCGGTCCCGGACCCGGGCCACGCGGTCGTCGAGGTCGTCGCCACGATCGGGGCGCTCGACGCCGGCGAGGGCACGGCCCGCGTCGACCTGACGGTCACGTCCGGCGGCACGCGCGTGCTGGGCAAGGCCCAGGCGGTCGTCCGGCTCGCCTGAGCCCCGGCTCGTCGCACCCCGGCTCTTCCGGGCGCTCGGCCGCGCCCCGGACCACTACCCGATCGGGGGGAGTGGATGCCCGGTTCTTCCGGTTCGTGAATCGTGTCACTACGGTGTCCTCCGGGGGGTCGCACCGGCGCGGCCCCCGGGATGGGGAAACCACATGCACGAGACCGCATCACCCGCCGCGCAGCCGTCGCCCCTCGTGGCCGGCCCCTCGGACCTGACCTCGCGCCACGTCCTCGACCGGGCCGCCCTGACGCGCCGCGGCTTCCTCGCCGCCGCCGGTGTCGGTGCCGCGGGCTGGGCCGTGCTCGGCACCGCGGGCGGCGCGACCGCCCAAGGCCCCGTCGCGACCGGCGGCGGGCACGGGCACGGGTACGGCGGGGTCCGCCAGTCGAAGCGTGCCGCGCTCGAGTTCATCCGCGTCGCGACCGACTCCTACCCCGACGTCAACCCGGGGCCGCGGCTCGCGCAGAGCTACGCCGACGAGCTCGGGCTGTTCAGCACCGCCTTCGTCTACGACAACGCGCTCGCCATCAACGCGCTGCTCGCGTCGGAGCGCGGCGTGCCCGAGCACGCCCGCGTGCTCGCCGACGGCCTCGTCTACGCGATGGAGCACGACCCGGTCCACTCCGACGGACGCCTGCGCCAGGGCTACAACGTCGGCCCGTACACGTTCTACGACGGCACGCAGCAGCCGTACGGCTTCGTGCTGCCCGACGGCACCGCGAACATCGGCTGGCAGTTCGGCTTCCTCGGCACCGCGGTGGGCGACATGGCGTGGCCGGGCGTCGCCCTCGTGCAGCTGTACTTCCGGTCCCGCGAGCGGAGGTACCTCGACGCCGCGATCCGGATCGGCGAGTGGATCACGACGAACACGTGGTCGCAGGCACCGCTGGGCGGGTTCTCTTTCGGGGTCAACGGCGCGAACGAGCCGGTGCCCAACGGGTCGACCGAGCACAACATCGACTGCGTGGCGTTCTTCACGCTGCTCCTGCGCGCGACCGGCCAGCGGCGGTGGCGTGACGCCGCCGCGCACGCCCGCGCGTTCGTCGACCGCATGTGGGAGCCCGCCGTCGGGACGTTCTACACCGGGACGAACGACGGCGTGGAGATCAACCGCGCCCCGCTGCCGCTCGACCCGGCCACGTGGAGCTGGATCGCGCTGCGCGACCGGCGCTACGCGAGCTCGCTCGACTGGGCGGCCTCGGCCCTCGCCGTCACGGACGTGCCCGAGGCCCCGACGTCGCAGCTCCCGGACGGCGTGACGGTCTCCGGGGTCACGTTCAGCACCGCCAGCCTGACCTCGACCGCGCAGTACAACGGCATCACGGTGCACCCCCAGGGCGTCTGGCTCGAGGGGACCGCGCAGCTCGCGGCGTCGTACGCGGACCGCGGCGGGCGCCGGGACCGCCACCGCGCGGAGGCGCTGCTCGACCAGGTGCGCGTGGCCCAGTCGGAGCTGGGCGCGGGGCAGCACCTCGGTGGCGTGGAGCTGGCGCCCGGGGGCGGGGTCGTGGCGGCGTCGAGCCTGATCGACAGCGGCTTCGGCTTCGGCTACTTCCAGGTCCAGCACGTCGGCGCGACGTCCTGGTACCTGATGGCCGTGGAGGGCGCGAACCCGTTCCAGAAGAACGGCCTGCGCGGGCACTGAGCACGAGCGCCGGGTCGTCCCGCGTCCACGACGGACGCGGGGCGACCCCGGCGGCAGGCCTGGCGTCGCGCCCTGCGCGTCTCAGGCGGGGACGGGACCCGACGTCGTGCCGACGCGGAGCTCGACCGGCAGGACGACCGACTCGGGCTGCGACCCGGCGAGCAGCACCTCGACGGCGTTGCCGACCGCGACGCCCTTCGCCTGCAGGGGCTGCACGACGGTGGTGAGCGCGTCGGGCGCGAGCCAGGGGAGGTCGAGGCCGTCGAAGCCGGCGACGGACACGTCCTGCGGCACGCGCAGCCCGAGCTCGCGCGCGGCGAGCACCACCCCGGAGGCGAGCAGGTCGGACTGCGCGATCACCGCGGTCGGGCGGTCGGGGCGCGCGAGGAGCGCGCGTCCGGCGTCGGCGCCGTGCTCGACGAGCGACGCGGGGGTCTCCCAGGTCTCGACGGGCTCGACGCCCGCGTCCCGGACGCCCGCGAGGCGCCGGCGGGTGACCTGCCACTCGACCGCGGCGAGGCGCGCGTCGTCGACGGGGCCCGAGCGCCGGGCCTGGTCGAAGGGGAGCGTCACGGTCGCGATCCTGCGGTGACCGAGGTCGAGGAGGTGCTGCGCCAGGACCGCCATCCCGGCGCGGTCGTCGATGCCGACGGCGGCGACGCCCTCGGTCGCCTGCCCCTCGAGGAGCACGACCGGGATGCCGCGGCGGCGCAGCGTCGTCAGCACGGGGTCGTGCGGCGTCGAGCCCCACATGATGACGGCGACGTCCATCGCGGCGGACTCGACGAGCGGGTCGACCAGCGGGGCGCCGGGGCCGGTGGAGCCGGGGATGAGCAGCACGCCGAGCCCGAGCACGCCGAGCGTGTCGACCAGGCCGTCGAGCACCTGGATCGACACGGGGTCGCGGAACGAGCGCCGCAGGGCGTCGCCGATGACGACGCCGACGATGCCGGAGCGCCCGCTGCGGAGCTGGCGGCCGAGCGGGTTGGGGCCGCTGTAGCCGAGCTCGGACGCGGCGGCGAGGACGCGGTCACGGGTCGTCGCGGCGATCGGGCCCGCGCCGGAGAACGCGAGCGACGCGGTCGAGACCGAGACCCCGGCCGTGGCGGCCACGTCCGCGAGCGTGGGTCGCTGGTTCGACAGGGTGCACCGCCTCTGCAGGAGCGCCGCCGGGGCGGTCGCCGGGTGATCCGGGGTGACGTCGCGCGCCGTCGGTTGACGCCGCGGCCAGCGTACCCGCAGACTGGTCAGCATCCTCATATCGTTTCGACCCGCGTCACGCGGTGTGATCGAATCGATTCGATCCACTCGGCCACCACCACCTCGGCCGGGCTCTCACCCCCCGCTCTGGAGCTGTTCGTGACTCACCCGCGCGACCGCGTCGACCGCGTCGCTGCCCCCGTCCCCGCATCCGTCGCCCCCGCCGGCCCGGCACCCCGGACCTCGGCCGCCCTCCCGCTCGTGCGGGCGCGGTGGGTCCTCATGGGCCTGTTCGCGCTCAACGGCCTGACGTTCTCGAGCTGGCTCGCCCGGATCCCCGCGGTCCGCGACGCGCTCGAGCTCACGACGGGTCAGCTGGGATCGGTCCTGCTCGCGGGCTCGCTCGGCGCCCTCGCGACCGCCACGGTGGCCGGCGTGCTCGTCACCCGGCGCGGCGGGCGCCTCGCGCTGCTGATCTCGACCGTCGGCTTCGCGCTCGCGTACGTGCTCATCGGCGCCGGCCCGACATTCGGCTCGGTGCCGCTGCTCGCCGTCGGCATCTTCCTGACCGGCGTCTCGTTCGCGGTCGGCAACGTCCCGCTCAACGTCGAGAGCGCCTCGGTCGAGCGCCGGATGGGGCGCACCGTCCTGCCGCAGTTCCACGCGGCGTTCTCGATCGGCGCCGTCGCCGGCTCGGGCGTCGGCGCCCTCGCCGCACACCTCGACGTGCCGCTGCTCGGCCAGTTCCTCGTCACCGCGGTCGTCGGGACCGTCTGGCGCCTGCTCTCGATCCCGCACGTGGTCGTCGCCTCGCGGCCGGTGCGTGAGCGCGTGCTCGCCGACGTCGCGCCCGCAGCCGCCGGGACGCCCGCGCCGCGCACCCCGCGCCGCCGCGGCCTCGGCACCGCGCTCGACGCGTGGCGCGAGCCGCGGACCGTGCTCATCGGCGTCGTCATCATGGCGGCGGCGCTGTCCGAGGGCTCCGCGAACGACTGGCTCGCGCTCGCGGTCGTCGACGGGTTCGACCAGCCGGAGGCCGTCGGGGCCGCGGTGTTCGGGTCCTTCGTCGCCGCCATGACGGTCGTGCGCCTGCTCGGGACCCGCCTCATCGACCGCTACGGCCGCGTCGCGGTGCTCCGCACGTCCGGCGTCGTCTCGCTCGCGGGCCTGCTCCTGTTCGGCTTCGCGCCGACCCTGCCGCTCGCCGGCGTGGGCGTCGTCGCGTGGGGGCTCGGTGCCGCGCTCGCCGTACCGCTCGGTATCGCGGCCGCGTCCGACGACCCGATGCTGGCGGCCGGTCGCGTCGCCGTCGTGTCCGCGTTCTCCTCGGTCGCCTCGCTCGCCGCTCCGCCGCTGCTCGGGCTCGCCGCCGAGTCGATGGGCGCCCGCCATGCGCTCGTGCTCATCGCGGGGGCCATGGTCGTCAGCGTGAGCCTGTCGAGCCGCGTCGCGCGGGTCGAGCCGCCGGCGGTCGGCACTCCTGTGCCCGCCGCGGCGTCGCACGCCGGTCCGCAGCCGGACCCGACGCAGCCGGCCGCCCGCAGGCAGCCCGCCCCGACGCAGCCGGCCACGCCCACCGCCGCGTCCGACGGCCCGGCCCTTGCCGCGCTGGTCTCCCGCGTCGTCGCACCCGTGGGCGAGGATGACCGGGGGCGCACGTCCGCACCCGCGCCGGAGCTCGACGCCGTCGGCGCCGCCCCCGCCGCCCGATGACCACCGACCCCACCCTCCACGAGAGAGCCGATCGACCCATGTCGAGCACCCCGCACGTCACCGCCGCACCCGCCGTGGACCCGGCCCGCGTCCGCGCCGCGTCGTTCGCGGTGTTCCTCGTGTTCGTCCTCAACGGCGCGCACTTCTCCAGCTGGGCCTCGCGACTGCCGGCGGTCCGTGACGGGCTCGGCCTGACGCCCGCGCAGATGGGCGTGCTGCTGCTCGTGGGGTCGGTCGGGTCGCTCGTGTCGCTGCCGCTCTCGGGCGTCATCGTCACGCGCCTCGGCGCGGCGCGCACCGTGCTCGGGTTCGCGCTCGTCAACGCCAGCGGGCTCGTCATCGCGTCGGCGGGTGTCGCGATGGGGAACGCCGTCGTGGTCGGTGCGGGGCTCGTCGTCTTCGGCGTGGGCACCGGGGTCTGGGACGCCGCGATGAACCTCGAGGGCGCGATCGTCGAGCAGCGGCTCGGACGCACGGTCATGCCGCGGTACCACGCCGGCTTCTCGCTCGGGACGGTCGTCGCGGCCGGGCTCGCGGCCCTCGCCGCCCGCCTCGACGTCCCGGTGCACGTGCACCTGCCCGCGGTCCTCGTCGTCTCGTGCATCGGGGTCGCGTGGTGCGTGCGCCGCTTCCTGCCCGCCGCCGGTCACGCGGAGCACGCGGACGCGAGCACGGGAGCGGTCGCGCGCCGGGCGTTCGGTGCGTGGCTCGAGCCGCGCACCCTGCTCATCGGGCTCGTGGTCCTCGCGGCCGCGCTCACCGAGGGCTCCGCGAACGACTGGGTCGCGCTCGCCGTCGTCGACGGCTTCGGGACGGACGACACGGTCGGCGCGCTCGTCTTCGGGGTCTTCGTCGCGGCGATGACCGCCATGCGCTTCCTCGGCACGAACCTGCTCGACCGGTACGGGCGCGTGACGGTGCTCCGGCTCTGCGCGGCGCTCTCGCTCGTCGGCCTCCTCGTCTTCGGTCTCGTGCCCGACACGATGCTGTGGCTCGCGCTCGTCGGCGTCGTGCTGTGGGGGATGGGCGCCGCGCTCGGGTTCCCCGTGGGCATGTCCGCCGCGAGCGACGACCCGCTGCGCGCCGCGGCGCGCGTGAGCGTCGTCTCGACGGTCGGGTACTCGGCGTTCCTCGCCGGCCCGCCGCTGCTCGGCCTGCTCGCGGACCAGATCGGGTACCGCCAGGCGCTGCTCGCGATCGCCGTCCCGGTGCTCGTCGGGCTGCTCGTGGTGCGCGCGGCGGCGCCCGTCGAGCCGGTGGCGGACCACGCCGCGCACCCGGACGACCGCGCGGACGCGACCCCGGCGGACGTCCCGCCGACCGATAACCTGGCGCGGTGACGAACCCGGCTCCCGCCCCCACGCTCGCCGCGCTCACGACGCTCGCCGTCGGCGGGCCCGTCGGGCGCTACGTCGAGACGAGCACCGAGGCCGAGCTGGTCGAGGCGGTGCGCGCGGCGGACGACGCCGGCGAGCCGCTGCTCGTGCTCGGCGGCGGCTCGAACCTGCTGGTCGGCGACGCGGGGTTCGACGGCGTCGTGGTGCGCGACGTGCGGACCGGCGTCGAGACGCCCGACGCCTCGGCGTGCGCCGGTGTCACGGTCACGGTCCCGGCCGGGACGCCGTGGGACGACGTCGTCGCGCACGCGGTCGCGACCCGGCTCGTCGGCATCGAGGCGCTCTCCGGCATCCCCGGCTCGACCGGGGCGACGCCCGTGCAGAACGTCGGCGCGTACGGCCAGGAGGTCGCGCAGACGATCTCCGTGGTGCGCGTCTGGGACCGGGGGCGCGCGCGCGTGCGGACGCTGCCGCTCGTCGACCTCGCGTTCGGGTACCGCACCTCGCTGCTCAAGCGCTCGATGCGTCCCGTCGAGGGGGACCTTAGGTCGCCGTGGGGGCCCACGCCGCGCTACGTGGTGCTCGACGTGACGTTCCAGCTCCGGATCGGTCCCCTGTCGGAGCCGGTCGCGTACGCGGAGCTCGCCCGCACGCTCGGCGTCCAGGTGGGGGAGCGGGCCCCGCTCGCCGACGTCCGCGCCGCGGTGCTCGCGCTGCGCGGGGGCAAGGGCATGGTGCTCGACCCGGCGGACCCCGACACCGCGAGCGCGGGCTCGTTCTTCACGAACCCGGTGCTCGACGCGGAGGTCGCGGCCCTGCTGCCCGAGGGGGCGCCGCGCTACCCGACGGGCGACGGCCGCACCAAGACGAGCGCCGCCTGGCTCATCGAGCAGGCCGGGTTCGGGCGCGGGCACGGGCTCCCGGGGCCGGCCGCGGTCTCCACCAAGCACACGCTGGCGCTGACGAACCGCGGTGGGGCGCGCGCCGAGGACGTGCTCGCGCTGGCCCGCTCGGTGCGCGAGGGCGTGCGCGCCCGGTTCGGGATCGCGCTCGAGCCCGAGCCGGTGCTCGTGAACGCGAGCCTCGACGCCACGGGCTCGCCCGCGGCTGCGATCCGCGCACAATCCCCTGGTGAAGTCCGGGCGATCCCGGACATGGTGTAGGTATGGGGATCTTCCTGGACTGGGCACGCTCCGCCTCGAAAGCGCTGCACCGTTCCCTCGGGAGCGCGCGCGACCGGCGCACCGTGCTGACCGCCCTCCTCGGCATCGCCTCGCTCCTGCTGGGCGCGACCCCGGTGCTCCCCGAGGACGAGCTCGCCACCGACCCCGGCCACCGGGTCCTCGAGACCGTGAGCCTGCAGGGTGGCGCGGTGCTCGTCACGCACGCCGAGGTCGGGACGCTCTCGTACAGCGACTGCGCGTCGGGGAACACGTGCATCTGGACCGCCTCGCTGTACGGCGGGACGCTGTTCCAGTTCCACCAGCCCGGTGCCGTCATCGGGCTCCCCGCGGTCCCGGTCGGCTCCTACGCGAACAAGCGGTCCAAGCGGTCGACGTTCTACGAGACCGCGGGCGGCGGGGGCAGCAGCGTGTGCGCCGCGCCCTGGACCCGCAACCAGGCCGTCGGGGGCTGGCTCGCCGGCGCCCGGTCCCTGATCCAGAACGCGACCGCGACGAGCTGCTGACGCGCGCCCGGCGCTCCCACCGCAGCGTCGTGTGCCTACACTCGCCCCTGAGGTCACGAAGGGGCTGCGCGTGGACGAGGACCAGTTCGCGGCGATGTTCGCCGAGCTGTACCCCGTCGTGCTCGGGTACGCGGCCCGGCGCACCGACTGGCACGTCGCCGAGGACGTCGCCGCCCAGGCCCTCACCGTCGCGTGGCACCGCGCCGACGTCCTGCCCGAGGAGCCCGACGCACGCACCGCGTGGCTGATCGTCGTCGCGCGCAACATCCTCGCGAACTCCCAGCGCGCCCGGCTGCGCGCCGCGCGGCTCGACGTCCGCATCCGCGCCGGTCTCGCCGCGGGCGTGCCGATCGTCGAGATCGACCCCGCCGAGATCGTGACCGACCGGATGCTCGCCTCGACCGTGATGCGCAAGCTCGCCCCGCGCGACCAGGAGATCCTCCAGCTCGTCGCGTGGGACGGGCTGGACCTCGTCGCCCTCGGGCGCGTGCTCGGCTGCTCGCCCGGCACCGCGGCGATGCGTCTGCACCGCGCGCGGCACCGGCTCGAGCGGCTCGTCCAGGCGGGGCACGCGGTCGAGGACGACGGGCCCGCCCGCCCGTCCGCCCCGCGCACCGCCGAGGACGAGGACCAGGACCGGCTTCCGGGGCGCCGGGGGCTCGCGCCGCGGCGCCGATGAACGACCACGAGGTCGAGAAGGTCCGCGCCCTGCTCGGGGACACGAACCCGGTGCCCGAGCGCGTGCTCGACCGCGCCCACGAGCGCCCGGCCGCGCGCGAGGCGCTCGACCGGATCGTCCGCACCCGGCCCGACCCCGCGCGCCGGCCGCTGCCCCGGGAGGTGCGTGCCCGGGCGGGCCGCACCCGGGACGGCCTGCCCGTCCGGGTGGCCGTCGGGGTCGCCGCGGTCACCGCGCTGGCCGTCGCGGTGCTCGCGGACCCGCTCGGCACGCCCCGCGCGGTCGCCGACACCCCGCCGCTGCTCAGCTACGGGCTCGTCGTCGACACCGAGCTCGCCGAGGCGTCGGGGGACGAGGCCGCGCCCGTGCTGGCGTCCCTCGCGGACGCGGCGCGCGCCCGGGTCGAGCCGCCGCGCACCGGCGACGTGCAGTACGTGCACGTCGCCCGCTGGACCTTCGAGGGCACGACCGACGCCGGCGGGACGCGCGCCGCCGTCGTGCCCGGGACCGTCGACACCTGGGTCCGGCCCGACGGGTCGCTGCGCAGCGTCGAGCGGTCGGGCGAGCCGCTCGAGGTCGGCGGCCGCCTCCCCGGGGGCGGGGCTGCGCCCGGGCCGCCCGAGGAGCAGACGTTCGGCCCCGGTGCGAGCGACGCCCCGACGCTCGACGCCCTCGTCGGGCTCGCGCCCGACGTGCTGCGCGAGCGCCTGCTCGACGGGACGGTGTGCGCCGCGCGCGAGTCGACGCCCGACGAGACCGCGGTGTGCCTGCTCGAGGGGACGGCGCGGGTGCAGGAGCGTGCGGTCGTGAGCGGCGCGGTCGACGGCGCGATCTGGTCGGCGCTCGCGGACGAGGACCGGCTCGTGACCCTCGGCGGCGTCCTCGACCGTGCCGGGCGTCGCACGGTCGCGATCACCGTCGGGTCCGAGGCCGGCGCCCCGGTGCGGCCGATCCTGCTCGTCGACCCGGCGGACGGGGCCCTGGTCGGCGTCGAGCGGGTGCTCGTCGACGAGTCCGCGGGCTACGGGGTCCCGGCACCCGCCGTCGTGGGGTTCGACGCGTACCTCACCCGGGCGTGGGTCGACGAGAGCGGCTGAGCGCCCCTCACGCCGGGACGGCTGCGGCCGGGCCCGCGAGCCAGGCGTCGACACCGGCGAGCAGGCGGTCCCGCGTCGCGGTGCTGGCGCGGCTCGCCCGGATCGACCCGCGCGCGAGCTCGGCGAGGGCGGCGTCGTCGAAGCCGTGCACGTCGCGCGCGGTGCGGTACTGCTCCGCGAGACGGGAGCCGAACAGCAGCGGGTCGTCGGCGCCGAGCGCGACGGTCGCCCCCGCGTCGACGATGGCCCGCAGCGGCACGTCCGACGCCTGCCGGTACACGCCGAGCGACACGTTCGACGCGGGGCACAGCTCGAGCGCCACGCCCTGCTGGACGACGCGGTCGAGCAGGGCCGGGTCCTCCGCGGTGCGCACGCCGTGGCCGAGCCGGTCGGGGGCGAGGTGGTCGAGGACGTCCGCGACGTGCTCGGGGCCCAGCAGCTCGCCGCCGTGCGGGACGGACGCGAGGCCGGCGCGGCGCGCGATCGCGAACGCCGGCGCGAACTCCTCGGTGTCCCCGCGCCGCTCGTCGTTGCTCAGCCCGAACCCGACGACCTCGCCCGGCCCCTCGCCCGCGTGGCGCGCCGCGAGCCGCGCCAGCGTCCGGGCCTCGAGCGGGTGGCGCATGCGCGACGCGGCGACGACGAGCCCGACCTCGACGCCGTGGCGGGCGCTCGCGGCGCGGGCCTCGTCGAGGATGATCTCGAGCGCCGCGGACAGCCCGCCGACGTAGGGCGCGTACGACGTCGGGTCCACCTGCAGCTCGAGCCGGCCGGAGCCCTCGGCGGCGTCGTCCGCGGCCGCCTCGTCGACGATCCGGCGCAGTGCCGCCTCGGTGCGCACGCACGCCCGCGCGGCGTCGTAGAGGCGCTGGAACCGGAACCAGCCGCGCTCGTCGGCGGGGACGCGCAGCGGGTCGCCGTCGAGCAGAGCCGCGGGCAGCCGCACGCCGGAGCGCTGCGCGAGGTCGCCCAGGGTCGCGGTGCGCATGGAGCCGGTGAAGTGCAGGTGGAGGTGGGCCTTGGGGAGCAGGGCCACGTCTCGCACGCCGACAGTGTGCCAGGGCTCGCCGGGTCCGGCCGCCCGGGCCCACCGCCCGGACCGCCGGACGTCGGCCGCGCTCAGACCCCCGCGGTCGCGTCCACGAGCCGGTAGCCGACCCCCCGCACGGTGTCGAAGTGCTCGGCGCCGAGCTTCTTGCGCAGGTAGCGGACGTACACGTCGACGACGTTCGAGCCCGGGTCGAAGTCGTACCCCCACACCTGCGAGAGCAGCTGCTCACGGCTCAGGACGTGCCCGGGATGCCGCAGGAACGTCTCGGCGAGAGCGAACTCGCGCGCGGACAGGTCGACCTCCTGGGAGCCGACGCGCATGCGCCGCGTGCGCAGGTCGAGCTGGAGCGGCCCGTGGGTCAGCGTCGCGACCTCGCCGACCACCTGCGGGGTCCGCAGCCGCAGCCGGACGCGCGCGAGCAGCTCCTCGAACCGGAACGGCTTGGCCATGTAGTCGTCGGCGCCCGACTCGAGGCCCGCGACGGTGTCGGTCACCGAGCTGCGCGCCGTGAGGATGATGACCGGCAGGTGCGCCCCGGACTCCCGGAGCTGGCGCAGCACGTCGAAGCCGTCCATGTCGGCGAGCCCGAGGTCGAGCACCAGGAGGGCGTACTCGCCGGTGCGGGCCAGCGCGAGCGCCTCCGCCCCCGTCGCGACCGTGGCGGTCGCGAAGCCCTCGGACCGCAGGCCCTTGGCGATGAACGCGGCGATGCGTTCCTCGTCCTCGGCGATGAGGATCTGTGTCATGTCTGCTCCAACAGCTCGGCGGGGGTGAGACGCGGTTCTTCGACGAGGTCCAGCGCGGGGAGGTCGAGCACGAAGACGGCCCCGCTGCCCGCACCGAGCGGGGGCCGTTCGAGGGTGACGCGGCCGTGGTGCGCCGCAGCGATCGCGGCGACGATGGGCAGGCCGAGCCCGGCGCCGTCACCGCGGCGCCCGATGCGGTCGGCGCGGCCGCGGTGGAAGCGCTCGAAGATGCGCGCCTCCTCCTCGGGGGCCACACCGGGACCCTCGTCACGCACCCACAGCAGCACGCGGCCCGAGCGGATCTCGCTGCCGATGCGGATCCAGGTGCCCGGCGCGGAGACCGACACGGCGTTCGCGATGAGCTGCAGCCACGCCTGGGTGACGCGCTGGGAGTCGACGAGCACCGTCGCGTCGGCCCGGGCGGCGACCTGCCAGCGCCGGTCGCCGAGCCCGCGGGCCTTGTCCAGCACGTCGTCCGTGAGCCGCCCGACGTCCGTGGGCGCGACCCGGACGAAGTCGGGCCGCTCGGCGGTCGCGAGCGTCATGAGGTCGTTGACGAGGCGGTGCATCCGGTCGAGCTCGTCGAGCGCGAGCGCCTGGGTCGCCCGCACGTCGTCGGGGTCGTCGGGGTCGAGCAGCTCGAGGTGCCCGCGCACGATCGTCAGCGGTGTCCGCAGCTCGTGGCCCACGTCGTCGAGCAGCTCGCGCTGCGACCCGAACGCGTTCTGCAGCCGGTCGAGCATCGCGTTGACGGTGCGCGCGAGGTCGGACAGGTCGTCGGAGCCGCTGACCGAGATGCGCTCCGAGAGGTCCGACTCGGTGATGTGCCGCGCGGTGTCGCGCAGCAGCCGGACAGGCCGCAGCAGGCGCCCGACGACGAACCACGCGACCAGCGCGATCACCACGAGCGAGCCCAGCGCGACCGACGCGTACGACCGGTACACCCGCGACATCGTCGCGATCTCGGCCTGGCGGTCGATCGCGACGACGAACAGGCCCTGGTGCGGGTCGCCCGTCACCGAGACGGGCATCGCGACGAGGCGGTACTCGGTCACGGACGTGCGCACGGTCTGCAGCTCCACCGGGTCCTCGGGGGAGACCGCAGCGAGCCGGCGCAGCAGCTCCTCGTCGGCCTCGAGGCGCAGCGGCACGGACGTCGAGGCGAGCCAGCGCGGCTCGCCGTCGACGAGCGCGAGCACCCCCTCGTGCTCGGTGAAGCCGCGGCGCTGCACGGCCGCGTAGAGCAGGTCCGTCACGGTCGTGAACTCGAGCTCGGGGTTGCGCTCGGCGTCGGGGCCCTCGGCGGTCACGAAGCGCAGCACGTCGATCGCGCGCACGAGCGAGTCGTCGATGCGCTTGTCGGTGCGCTGCGCCTGCAGGAGGTACGCCGTCGCACCCGCGATCACGACGGCGAGCGCCGCGAGCAGCAGCACGGCCGAGAGGACCCGGGCGCGGACGGTCAGGTGCGCCACGCGGTCGTGCGGGGCGCGGCCCCGACGCCGTCGTGCCGAACGCATCACCACGTCCCGCCGTGCACGGCGCGTTCGTGGTGGCCGCGGTGGTCGCGGGCACCTGAGCCCGGGCCGCGCGGGTCGGGCGTCGCGGGCTGCGGTCGGGTCGGCGGGGCGACGTGCGTGTGGTCCCGCGTCGGGCGCGGGTCGGTGGCGCGTCCGGGCGCGCGACCGGCGGGCGGGCGGGCCGGGGAGCGGTCGGTGGGCGACGAGGTGGCCGGTGCGGGTGCGGCTGCGGAGGGCGTCGCCGGCACGGGAGGCGGTGCCGGTGCGGGCGGCGCTGCCGGTGCGGGGGGCGCCGCGGGCGCGGGCGTCGCCGGTCGGGCCTCGGCGGCAGCCCGGGGGACCTGCGCCGTCGGGTCGTGCGGGACCGGGCCGTGCCCTGCCCCGCCGTGGCGGCCGCCCGTCGCCGCTCGGGGGACCGGGTGCGGAGCGTCCCGGTCGTGCGGGTGCACCCGCTCGGTCGAGCTCGGCCCCCCGTTGTCCGTCTCACCGGTGGAGCCGGTCGACCGAGGGGACGGAGCGTCGCCCGACCACCACGTCGTCCGGCTGCTCCTGTCGTGCGCCGGGTCGGTCGCGAGCGTGAGCCAGGGCGTCGCGCCGGTCGCACGCGGCGTCGGGACGGTCGGCTCGGACGTCGCCGCGCCCGACGGCGTGGCCCCCGCGCCCGTCGGCACCGCAGGCCCACCGGTCGACTGCCGGCCCCTCGATGCGGTCTCCGGGTCGGCGGCACGGGCGGCGCGCGCCGTGCCCGAAACGCCGACCGGTCCGGGGGGTGCGCCGCGGGACGCTCGAGCGCCCGGTGCCGACCCTTCCGCACCGCGCCGGGCGTGCGCCGCGTCGTCGGGACGTACCGTCGCCGACCTCCCGGGCGCCGAGGTGGTCGGCGGCGGGAGCGCGGTCGCCGTCGCGCCGGGTGCGGAGTGCGCGGCCTCGTCCGGGCCGGTCGCGTCGACGTCATCCGCCTCGGCGGGGCCGGTGACGCCCACGCCGGGCGGCGACGCGGGCGGCGGGTCGATCACGGGCGGGACGGTCACCACCATCGGCTCGGCGAGCGCACCGCGGGGCTCGTTCGGCTCGGCGAAGATCGCGGAGACGCCCACGCCGAGCAGCACGACGGCAGCGGTGCCGCCGGCGACGATGCTCAGGCTTTCGGGCATACCGCACAGTATCGGGGCACTGGCGACATCTGCAGGAGACCCCGACCACGGGTGGCCGCCGGGTCCGGGCCCCGTCCGGGTGACGGACGCGCGCCCGGGCGACGGGTCCCGAGCCGCCGGTCGCCCCGCGGTGAGCCCGCCGGGTCAGGGCGCCGGCAGGATCCCGCGCTGGATCGCGATCGTGACCGCGCGCGTGCGGTCGTCGACGCCGAGCTTGGCGAACGTCCGGATCAGGTGCGTCTTCACGGTCGCCTCGGCGATGAACAGCTCGCGCCCGATCGCCGCGTTCGACAGCCCACGCGCGACCCCCGCGAGCACCTCGAGCTCGCGGGCGCTGAGCCGGTCACGGTCGGACCGGAGCTGCTCGACGAGCCGGCGCGCGACCGTCGGGGAGAGCGCGGACTCGCCGCGCGCGGCTGCCCGGACGCCGGCGACAAGCTGCTCGCGCGGCGTGTCCTTGAGCAGGTAGCCGGTCGCACCCGCCTCGACGGCCCGCAGGATGTCGGTGTCCGTCTCGTACGTGGTCAGCACCAGCACGTGCACGGACGGCGTCTCGGCACGGATGCGCGCGGTCGCCGCGGCACCGTCGAGCACCGGCATCCGCAGGTCCATCAGGACGAGGTCCGGCGTGAGCGTGCGCGCGGCGTCGACCGCGGCCTGCCCGTCCGCGGCCTCACCGACCACCTCGATGTCCGGCTCCGCGGCGAGCAGACCCGTGAGCCCCGAGCGCACGACGGGGTGGTCGTCGACGACCAGGACGCGGACGGGGTTCACGGTGCTCCTCCGGGTCGGCTGGTCGGAGCCGTGGCGCTCGCGGACCGGGCGTCAGTATCGCCCCCGCCCCCGCCCCCGCCCCGGCCCCCGCCGTCGCCGCCACCGTCGGCCGCCGCCGCAGGCATTCGTACGAGCACCCGCGTCCCGCCGCCTGGCGCCGTGCCGACGTCGAGCGTCCCGCCGCCCGCGCGCACGCGCTCCTCCATCCCGCGCAGCCCGACCCCGCGGCCCACCTCGGGCGCCATGCCGCGGCCGTCGTCGTGCACCTCGAGCTCGACCGTCCCGTCCTCGGAGCCGAGCCGCAGACGGACCCGTCGGGCGTCCGCGTGCTTGCGCACGTTCGCGAGCGCCTCCTGCGCACCGCGCAGCAGCACGACCTCGGTGTCGCGCGAGAGCGGTGCGTCCTGCCCGAGGTCGACGTCGACCTCGACGCCGGTCTCGGCGGTGAACCGCTCGGCGAGGCGCGTGAGGGCGTCGCGCAGCCCCTGCTGCTGCAGCCCCGCCGGTCCGAACGCGGCGACGAGCGCGCGGGCCTCGGCGAGGTTCTCGCGCGCGACGTCCTCGATCTGCTCGACGCGTCCCCGCGCGGCGTCGGTCGCCGCACGGTCGAGCTCCGCGCCGGCGGCCTGCGCGAGCATCACGACGCTCGTGAACCCCTGCGCGAGCGTGTCGTGGATCTCCTGCGCCAGGCGCTCGCGCTCCGCGAGGACGCCCGCCGCGTGGTTCGTCGCGGCGAGCGCGGCCTGAGCCGCCTCGAGGCGCTCGATGAGCCCGGCGCGCTCCTCGCTCTGCTCGGCGATCTGCGTGATCCACAGCCCGAGCAGCACGCTGAACATCAGGCCGATGCCCATCTGCCCGGCGATCTCGACCCACGCCGCCCGGTCCGCCCAGCCGCGCAGGCCCATCGCGACCGAGGCGCCGACGGCGAGCACGAGCGCGATGGCCGCGGCGGTCGTGCGCCGCTGGCTGAAGAACCAGATCTGGGAGTAGGCGATGAACAGCAGCAGCGTCCCCATGGGTTCGAGGCGCACGACGAGCACCACGGCCGCGACCAGCACCGCGAGGTAGACGTGCGCGAGCCGGCCGTCGCCCCGCAGCGCGGCGCGGCGCCCGATCACGGTGTACGCGGTCGCGAGCACCGCCATCGCACCGAACGAGACCGCCGTCGCAGCCGGGTCGTGGCCGTCGAACAGGAACGACGTGCAGGCGATCGCGACCATCACGTAGAACGCGACGTCCCACCCGCGCAGCGTGCGGGCCCAGAACTCCGCCCGCTCGACCCCGGGGCGCCGGGCGGGCCGGTCGGCCGGGTCCGGGGCGTCGGCCGGCACGAGTCCGATCCGGCGCAGCGCCCCGTGCGCGCCGATCGGCCGGTCGCCGCCCGTGGGGACAGCGGCCGGCCGGTCGGCGCCGGGGTCGTCAGCCCGCATCGCGCCGCGTCCACCGGAACGTGCGGACCCCGAGCGCGAGCCCGAGGACGGCCCACACCGCGAGCACGAGCGCGGCCAGGGGGTGCTCCCACGACCCGGCGACCTCCATGGGCAGGTAGGTGTCGGGCAGGAACACCGAGCGCATGCCCTGGGCCATCCACTTGAGCGGGAACACCGACGCGATCTGTTGCATCCAGGTCGGCAGGGCGTCGTACATGAAGAACACGCCGGAGACGAACTGCAGCACGAGCACGACGGGCGTCACGACCGCGCTCGCGCTGCGCCCGGTGCGCGGCACCGAGGAGAACGCGACCCCGCACACGGAGCCTGCGGCGGTCCCGAGCAGGAAGACCCACGCGAACGTGAACCAGCGGTCGGGGTCGGTCGGCAGCGGGACGTCGAACAGGAGCGCCGCGACCGCGAGCAGGAGCGCGAGCTGGACCGCCGAGGCGACGAGCACCTGCCCGACCTTGCCGAGGAAGTACGCCGCGGCAGGCAGCGGGGTGCCGCGCAGCCGCTTGAGCCCGCCCTCGTCGCGCTCCACGGCGATGGTGATGGCGAGCGACTGGAAGCTCGAGAGCATCACGCCGGTCGCGACCATCCCGGGCAGGAAGTACTGCGCGAACGGCACGGTCCCCCCGTCGGGGCCGACGCGCGCGCCGTCCTGCCCGAACACCGTCGCGAAGATGGCGAGCATGATGACGGGGTAGAGGAAGATGAACACGACCGCGTCGCGCTCGCGGAAGTACTGCCGCAGCTCGAGGCGCGTGCGCCCGACGCCGAGGCGCAGCGTGCCGGGCAGCGCGGCGGCGCGCACGAGCGGGGGACGGGTCGCCGGGGCGGTCGTGGCGGTCATCGGGTGCTCCCCTGGAGGGTCGGCACGACGGGTGCGGCCACGGAGGTCTCGACGCCGATGAGCGCGAGGTAGACGTCCTCGAGGCTCGGGTGCAGCACCTGCAGCCCGGGCACCTCGAGCGGGGCGGCCGAGCCGTGGGCGTCGGACCAGCGGGCGGCGAGCTCGACCACGGTGCGGGTCGGCTCGTCGGTGCGCACCTCCCGCGGGGCCCCGTCCTCGACCCAGCGCACGACGGCCCGCCGCGCCGCGCGCCCGCCGAGCTCGGACGGCCGGTCGAGCGCCACGACCCGTCCGTCCTGGACGACCGCGACCCGGTCGGCGAGCTGCTCGGCCTCGTCGAGGTAGTGCGTCGTCAGCAGGATCGTCGTGCCCTGGTCGCGAAGGTCGCGCACGAGGTCCCAGAACGAGCGCCGGGCCTCGGGGTCGAAGCCGGTGGTCGGCTCGTCGAGGAACAGCAGCTCGGGCCGACCGACGATGCCGAGCGCGACGTCGAGGCGCCGCCGCTGCCCGCCGGACAGCTGCCGCACGCGCGTGCGCACCTTGTCGCGGAGCCCCACGAGGTCGATCACGTGCTCGGGGTCGTGCGGGTGCGGGTAGTACGCCGCGAAGTGCCGCACGAGCTCCCCGACGTTCGCCTCGGCGAGGTCGCGGGTGTCCTGCAGCACCACGCCGATGCGCGCGCGCCACTCGCGTCCGGCGGTCTGCGGGTCCTCGCCGAGCACGCGTACGTGGCCGCCGTCGCGCTCGCGGTAGCCCTCGAGGATCTCGACGGTCGTCGTCTTGCCGGCGCCGTTGGGGCCGAGCACGGAGAAGATCTCGCCGCGGTGCAGGGCGAGGTCGAGGCCGTCGACGGCCTGCTTGTCGCCGTAGCGCTTGCGCAGCCCGCGGGCCTCGAGGGCCAGGTCGGTGGGGGTCATGGCACCAGCGTGGCCCGGCGGCGCGGGCACCGGTAGCCACCGCACGACGGTGCCCGTGTCCACCGCTCGGTGGACACGGGCACGACGTGCTGTCGACGCGGGTGGGCCGGAGCGGTCAGTCCGCGTCGGCCAGGAGCGCCTGGATGCGCCCGACGCCCTCGGCGAGGTCCTCGTCGCCGAGCGCGTACGACAGCCGCAGGAACCCGCTGGGCCCGAACGCCTCGCCGGGCACGACGGCGACCTCGGCCTGCTCGAGGATCAGCGCCGCGAGCTCCGCCGACGTCGCCGGGGTCACGCCGCGGATCGTGCGGCCGAGCACCCCTTCGACGGACGGGTAGGCGTAGAACGCGCCCTTCGGCACCGGGATCCGCACGCCGTCGATCTGCCCGAGCAGCTCGACCATCGTGCGGCGCCGGCGGTCGAACGCCTCGCGCATCGCGTGCGCCGCGGACAGGTCGCCCGTGAGCGCCGCGACGGCCGCGCGCTGCGACACGTTCGCGACGTTCGACGTGAGGTGCGACTGCAGGTTGGTCGCGGCCTTGATGACGTCGGCCGGGCCGATCATCCAGCCGACCCGCCAGCCCGTCATCGCGTAGGTCTTCGCGACGCCGTTGAGGACGATCGTCGTGTCGGCGAGCTCCGGCACCGCGCGGACGATCGGCGTGAACTGCGCGTCGTCGTACACGAGGTGCTCGTAGATCTCGTCGGTCAGGACCCAGATCCCGTGCTCGAGCGCCCACCGCCCGATCTCCGCGGTCTGCTCGGGGGAGTACACCGCGCCGGTCGGGTTCGAGGGCGAGCAGAACAGCAGGACCTTCGTGCGCTCGGTGCGCGCCGCCTCGAGCTGCTCGACCGTGACCAGGTACTCCTGGTCGGCGCCCGCGAACACCTCGACCGGCACGCCGCCCGCGAGCCGGACAGCCTCGGGGTACGTCGTCCAGTACGGCGCGGGCAGCAGGACCTCGTCGCCCGGGTCGACCACGGTCGCGAAGGCCTGGTAGACGGCCTGCTTGCCGCCGTTGGTCACGAGCACCGCGGACGCGTCGACCTCGTAGCCCGAGTCGCGCAGCGTCTTCGCCGCGATCGCCTCGCGCAGGGCGGGCAGCCCCGCGGCGGGCGTGTAGCGGTGGTTGACCGGGTCGTGCGCGGCCGCGACCGCGGCCTCGACGATGTAGTCGGGCGTCGGGAAGTCGGGCTCGCCCGCGCCGAACCCGATCACCGGGCGTCCGGCGGCCTTGAGCGCCTTCGCCTTCGCGTCGACCGCGAGCGTCGCGGACGGGGCGATGGCGGCGATGCGCGCGGAGACGCGCGAGCGGGCGGACGCGGGCTGGGCGGGTGTGTGCTGGCTCACAGGCGTCATCTTGGCAGACACCGGGCGTGCGGGCCGGGTGCGTCCCGGAAGCCGGGCGGGGGGACTCGGGGGAGTGCGGGCTGGGGGCGGGGCGTGCCGCGCCCGGGTCGGCGACGCGCGACGGCGTCGGGCCGGGTTCGACCCTGCGCCGCGCGTCGCGTACAGTGGTTCCCCGGCGGTTGACGTCCGCCATGATGAGCCGTGCCCACGCGTGGTCCGTACCCGGTCCGCTGCGCGCGCAGGTGCTGTCGTGGTGACGGAGAACGCCGTAGGGCAGTGGCGCAATTGGTAGCGCACCGGTCTCCAAAACCGGCGGTTGCGAGTTCGAGTCTCGCCTGCCCTGCGCATGGTCACGGTCCGGCGCCCAGCCGGGTCCGGCGAAGCGACGGTCCGGCGCTGCACCTCACGGGCGTCGGTGCCACACGACACACGTAGGGGACAGCTGTGAGCGAATCCGCACCGGCAGCGGCGTCCGGCGCCGAGGGCTCGGCGCCGCGCACCGAGCGTCCGAAGCCCGCGAGCACCGAGACCGCCCGTCGGGGCTTCGTCGCCCGCGTCGCGCTGTTCTTCCGCCAGGTCGTCGCCGAGCTCAAGAAGGTCGTGCGCCCGACGCGCTCGGAGCTCGTGACCTACACGGGTGTCGTGCTCGCGTTCGTCGCCGTCGTCATGGCGTTCGTGACCCTGGTCGACCTCGGGGTCGGCCGCCTGACCTCCTGGGTCTTCGGCGCCTGACCGCAGGCGACCGCACCTCCGGCTCCGCGCCGGAGCACGCCGGCTCCCGCGCGCAGCGCACGCCGGTCCGCACCACAGACAGTCGAGAAAGCAGGTTTCCACGTGACGTACGAGTCGCACGAGTCCGAGCAGGGTGCTGCCGAGACCGAGCTCGAGGACGCCCTGGCGTCGATCTCGGCGGTCGAGGCGCCCGCAGCGGGCACTGCCGACCCCGCGTCCGACGAGGACACCGCCACCACCGGTGCCGCGGACGGCGCCGAGCGCGCTGACGACGAGGCCGACGACGACGACGCGGCCGACGAGGCCGACGACGACGAGCCGGCCGACGAGACCGGGGACGCGCCCGCCGCCGACGTCGAGGACGACGAGCCCGACGTCGACGAGGACCCCGCCGCCGACGTCGAGGACGACGAGCCCGACGTCGACGAGGACCCCGTCGCCGCGTTCAAGGCCCAGCTGCGCTCGCAGCCCGGCGACTGGTACGTCATCCACTCCTACGCGGGCTACGAGAACCGCGTGAAGGCGAACCTCGAGAACCGCACGCAGAGCCTCAACATGGAGGACTACATCCACCAGGTTGAGGTCCCCATGGAGGAGGTGACGGAGATCAAGAACGCGCAGCGCAAGGTCGTGCGGCGCGTGCGGATCCCCGGCTACGTCCTCGTGCGCATGGACCTGACCGACGAGTCGTGGGGCGCCGTGCGCCACACGCCCGGCGTCACGGGCTTCGTGGGGCACACGCACCAGCCCGTCCCGCTGACGCTCGACGAGGTCTTCTCGATGCTCGCCCCGTCGCTCACGCCGGCGGCCCCGAAGGCCGGCACGAAGGCCGCCGCCGCGGAGATCAAGGTCGACTTCACCGTCGGCGAGTCCGTGACCGTCACCGACGGCCCGTTCGACACGCTGCCCGCGACGATCTCCGAGATCAACCCCGAGAGCCAGAAGCTCAAGGTGCTCGTCTCCATCTTCGGCCGGGAGACCCCGGTCGAGCTGTCGTTCGGCCAGGTCGCCAAGATCTGACGGAGCGGCACGCCTGCGGGCCCGGCACCGCCGGGCCGCACTGCAACCGGGTCATCGCCCACGGCGTCGGCCCACGACACGAACGGAAGGCATCATGCCCCCCAAGAAGAAGGTCACCGGCCTGATCAAGCTCCAGATCAAGGCCGGCGCGGCCACCCCCGCGCCGCCGATCGGTCCGGCGCTCGGTCAGCACGGCGTCAACATCATGGAGTTCTGCAAGGCCTACAACGCGGCCACCGAGTCGCAGCGTGGTGACGTCGTCCCCGTCGAGATCACGGTCTACGAGGACCGCTCCTTCACCTTCATCACGAAGACCCCGCCCGCCGCGGAGCTCATCAAGAAGGCCGCCGGCGTCGCCAAGGGCTCGCCGACCCCGCACACCGTCAAGGTCGCCACCCTGACGGCCGCGCAGGTCACCGAGATCGCCCAGACGAAGCTCGTCGACCTCAACGCCAACGACGTGGCCGCCGCCGAGAAGATCATCGCCGGCACCGCGCGCTCGATGGGCATCAAGGTCGAGGGCTGACCTCGACCCACCCCGGCCCCTGGGCCGGAGCAGCACCACCTGGAAGCATCACCCGATAAGTGCCAGTGGCAGGGCCCTGTGCGGCCCGACGACCACGACTGCCAGCCAAGGAGAGCAGATGAGCAAGCACAGCAAGGCGTACCGCGCCGCCGCCGAGAAGATCGAGGCCGGCCGCCTCTACGCCCCGCTCGACGCCGTGCGCCTCGCGCAGGCGACGGCGACCACCAAGTACGACTCGACCGTCGAGGTCGCGTTCCGTCTCGGTGTCGACCCCCGCAAGGCGGACCAGATGGTCCGCGGCACCGTCAACCTGCCGCACGGCACGGGCAAGACGGCCCGCGTCATCGTCTTCGCGACGGGTGAGCGTGCCGAGCAGGCCCGCGCCGCGGGTGCCGACGAGGTCGGTGGCGACGAGCTGATCGAGAAGGTCGCGGCCGGGTACACCGACTTCGACTCCGCCGTCGCGACGCCGGACCTCATGGGCAAGGTCGGTCGACTGGGCAAGGTCCTGGGCCCGCGTGGCCTCATGCCGAACCCGAAGACCGGCACGGTCACGATGGACGTGGCGAAGGCCGTCACCGACATCAAGGGCGGCAAGATCGAGTTCCGTGTCGACAAGCACGCGAACCTGCACTTCATCATCGGCAAGGTCTCGTTCTCCGACGTGCAGCTCGTCGAGAACTACGCGGCCGCGCTCGAGGAGGTCAACCGTCTGAAGCCCGCGTCGTCGAAGGGCCGCTACATCGCGAAGGCGACGTTCTCGACGACGAACGGCCCCGGCATCCTCGTGGACCAGAACCGCACGCGGAACCTGACCGAGGAGGACACCGAGGCCGCCTGACCTCCGTCCCCGCACTGCACGCCCGAGAGCCCGGTCCCCAGCGGACCGGGCTCTCGTGCGTGCGGCACAGGTCAGCGCCCCGACCGACCAGCCCGCCTCCGGTGCCCGGGCAGCGGGGCGCTGCCGAGCTGCCGCGTGCGACGGGCAGCAGCCCACTGCCGAGCCGCCTCGCGTGTCCGGGCAGTGCCCCTGCTGCGCCCCTGGTCCCCCCTGCGGACCGGGTGCGCGGCAGGGGCCCTGGCCCCGGGTGCGGGGTGAGAGCCGAGCGAGCTCAGGTCATCTCGGGGCGAGGAGCGCGAGGGGCCGCGCCCACAGCCCCGCGACCCAGGCGAGCTCGTCGTCGTCGGGCTCCTGGGCCCGCGCGTCGAGCGCGTCGCTCCAGGCGGCAGCCGTCACCACGGTCCTGGCGACCGCGAGCGGACGGTCCGGCTCGGCGTCGCCCCCGTGCGCCCGGTACGCGCGCATAAAGCCCGCGACAGGATCGAGGTCCCACGCCGGGTCGAGCGTCGGGGCCAGGTGCACCGCGAGCCAGTCGAGCGCCGTCGCGACGTCCCACCGGGCGTCACCGCGTCCGGCGCCGACGAGCTCGGCGCGCGGGCCGGCCGACAGCCCGACGCCACGCTCCGCCCCGAACGCCTCGGACCCCAGCCCGGTCGGCGGCCCGAGGCCTGACCACGGTCCGCCGGTCGTGGCTCCGCCGCCCGTGGTCGCAGTGCCGCCGGTGCTCGCTGCTCCGCCGGAGGCGAACGGCCCGTCGCCCGGTCGGTGGCTGCGCACCACGACCACGGCCTCGGGACCCGCGTCGTGCACCCACCGGTCCGCCACCCAGCCCGCGCCCGCCGCGGCGAGCGCGCGCCGGACCCGCGGGTGCTGCCGCACCGCCCACGCGCGACCGGCGACCGCGTGCGAGCCGTCGCGACGTCCCGTGAGGAGGTCGGGCACGAGCACCCACGGCAGGGCGACGGCGGGCGCCGTGCCCGGCACCGGGGTGCGGTGCAGCGCGACGAGGCTCTGGGCCCACGCGACGAGCAGGTCGGCGAGCGCCGCGCGGTGCGCGACCGTCGGCCCGTCGGCGCGCAGCTCGAGCACCTGCTCCTCGAGCTCCCGCACCAGGTCGACCCCCGCCTCCTGCAGGCCGCCCGGGAGCGTGCCCCAGCGGCTGCACACGTCGCCCTCGGCGAGAGCGACGGGCCCGGTGAGGTCGCCGGCCCCCGAGGAGGCAGCGGGCCGACGGTGAGGGGCGACCGCGGGGCCGGCGACAGTGGCATCCGCGACGGTGCCGGGACCGGTGACGGTGCTGGGACCGGTGACAGTGCTGGGGCCCGTGACAGCGCCGGGACTCGTAACAGTGCCGGGGCCCGTGAGAGCGCCGGAACCCGGGGTCGCGCGAGGCCCCGTGGCGTCGCCGGCGTCCGTGGCGTCACCTCGGCCCGTGACCTCGACCTGCGCTGCGACCTCGCCGCCGCACCGGCCGGGGGAGCGGGCACCGCGTGCCGTGGAGCCTGCGCCGCCCGCTCCGCCCGTCGTCGCGTCATCGACCGGGCGCACCAGGTGCAGCCCTCGCCGCGAGGCGGCCCCCCGCGCGCGTCCGCCTCCGGAACGCCCGGCCGTGACCGTCATCGCGCTCAGCGTCCCTGCGCGCCGTGGTACCGGGCGGTCAGGTAGCCGGCCCAGAACGCCTCGGCGAGCTCCCGCCGCCCCGGCAGGGGTCGCGCAGCCGTCGTCCGTCCGGGCCCGCCCGCGCCTGCCGCCTCGGTGAAGGGCTCGGTGAAGGGCTGGCGTGCGTAGGCCTCGGTGAACGGCTCCGTGAAGGGCTCCGTGAAGGGCTCCGTGAAGGGCTCGGTGAACGGCTGTCGCCCGTAAGCCTCGGTGAAGGGCTCGGTGAACGGTTCGGTGAACGGCTCCGTGAAGGGCTGGCGTGCGTAGGCCTCGGTGAAGGGCTCGGTGAAGGGCTGGCGTGCGTAGGCCTCGGTGAACGGCTCCGTGAATGGTTCGGTGAAGGGCTCGGTGAACGGCTGTCGTCCATAGGCCTCGGTGAACGGCTCCGCGAAGGGTTCGGTGAACGGCTCCGTGAAGGGCTCGGTGAACGGCTCGGTGAACGGCTGCGCCGCCGTCCCGCCCGCGCCCGACCCCGCCACGCGCCCAGCCGGCACCGCGCGTCGCACCCGCGCCGCGACGCCGTCGGACCCGTACCCCGCACGAGCCGCGACCCGCGCCCCGTCAGCCGGCGCCGCCCCGACGCGGCCCCGCACGCCCGCCGTCCCCGAGGACCCACGCCCCCGTGCGGCGCCCGCACGCGCGCGACGCGCCCGCTTGGCGACCGACCGCCGGGTGGCGATGTCGACGTCGAGCGCGTCGAGCACCGCGGCGATGGGGTTGGCCAGGCTGAAGCTCCCGTCGTCCTCGCCGGCGAACAGGAGGCCCACGACGCGCCCGCGCTCGTCGACCACGACCGAGCCGGAGTCGCCTCCCGCCGAGAACCGCTCCTCGTCGGGGCTGCGGTCGATCCGGACCTGGTCGCGCAGCGTCACGAGCCCGGTCTCGCCGCCGAAGTCGATCTGCACGGTGAAGTCGACGGAGGTGACGGTCCCGTGGCGCAGCCCGGTCGTGCGTCCCCGCTTGCGCACCGTCTGCCCGACCTTGGCCTTCGCGCGGCCGGTGATCTCCCCGATCCCGAGCACCGCCGGGTACCACCGGGTGCCGCGCGCGAGCAGCACGGCGGCGGCGTCGACGTGCTCGTCGACCACGGCCCGCTGGAGCGTGCCGAACCGGTCGGACGGCACCGCCCCGTCGATGCGGGACGGCTGGACCTGCGGGTCGCCCGCACGCCAGCCGGTGTCCACCGCGGCGACGTGGAAGTTGGTCAGCGCGAGCGCACGGCCGGTGCGGCGGTCGGTCACGAGCGCACCGAGCGTCCCGGCGACCTGGTGGGGCGTGGCGGGGCCCGTCGCGGCGCGCCGGCGCACCAGCCGCACCGGCCCGATGCTGGCCCCACCGACCATCGCGCCGTACCGCGTCGTGTCCTCGCTCGCGCCGCCGTGCTCCGGCGCGTAGGGCACCTCGTGCTGCAGGCTGATCCGGTGCGGGACGACGTCGGTCGGCACCCCGTCGATCGTCGGGGGGATCAGCTCGTCGGCGGGCACCTCGTCGGCGCTCCGCTTCGCCTGCACGTGCACGACGATCGACTGGGTCCCCGTGGGCAGACCGCCCGAGTACTTCTCGCCGATGTCGACGGCCACGACGCCGGGTCGGGAGATGAGGTCGTCCTCGGCGAGCCGCTTGACCGGGCGGATCTGCTCGCGGCTCAGCGGGGCCCCCGGCTCCGGGAGGTCGTCGCCGGCGGGCCGGTTCTCGTCTGCAGCCATGGGGTGGGGTCTCCTCGGGGGTCGAGCGGGCACGTCGGTGGCGTGCCCGCGGCGGGTGCGCCCGTGAGGAGACGGGTCCGATCCGTCTGATACGTCCGTCCGGAAGACGTTCCCAGGACGTGTATCTGGGGCGGCGGGCGGCGCCCCTCTCCCTCGACTCCGACGGCGCCTGGGCGTCTTGTCGGGGTTGTCCTGGTCGCCCTACTGTGACGGTGGGCGGCCGCCCGACGATTCCCGTGCGAGGGGTCCATGATGAGTGACGACCTGGTCGAGCCGGTCGCTTCCGAGCTCCGGCACCAGGGCGAGAGCCTGGTCGACAAGGCGGCCCACGCCGTCGTCTCCTACCGCGAGGGGGACCGAGCCCCGCTCGCCCAGCTCGTCGAGGTGCTCACCCCGCTGCTCTGGCACACCGTGCGTGCCCAGGGCGCCGAGCACGAGCAGGCCCAGGACGTCGTCCAGGGCGTCTGGCTCGCGCTGATCCGTGACATCGACTCGATCCGCGACCCCCGCGCGACCCTCCAGTGGATGCTCGTGACCGCGAAGCGGGCGGCGTGGCGCGCGGTGCGCAAGTCGCGCGACGACCTCGCGCGCGCCGAGCTCGACGAGCACGCGACCGACTGGCTCGCCGCCCCCTCCGAGGACCGTCCCGACGTCGTCGCGGTGCGCGACGAGCAGGACCGCATCCTGTGGGACCACGTGCGCGCCCTGCCCGACCGGTGCCGGTCGCTGCTGGGGCTGGTCGCGCTGGTCGACCGGCCGGACTACGCGGTGGTGTCCCGCGCGCTCGGGATGCCGGTCGGGAGCATCGGCCCGACGCGCGGCCGCTGTCTCGCCAAGCTCCGGCTCGCGCTCGTCGCGGACCCCGCGTGGGGTGCCCGGTGACGGCGGACGACCGGGCCGTCGCCCGGTACGCGACGGAGCCCATGGACGACGGCGACCTCCAGGTCCTGCGTCGCCTCGCCGTGATCGTCGACCGGGTGGACCCGGTGCCCGCGGGGCTCGTCGACCGCATCGGCCTCGCGCTCACGATCGACGCGCTGCACACCGAGATGGCGGAGCTGCGCATGATCGGCACCCCCGAGCTCGCGCTGCGGTCCGACGAGGCGAGCATCGAGGCCGTGACGATCACGTTCACCACGGACGTGCTCACGGTGATGATCACGGTGCACGCCGAGGCGGACCGCGTGCGCGTCGACGGCTGGGCGGCGCCCGCGGGCGAGCTGGCCGTCGAGCTGCACCAGGGCGGCCGGATCGAGCGCGTCACGTCGGACGCGGACGGGCGGTTCTCCTTCTCGGACCTCGGCCGCGGCCCGGCCCGGCTCGTGCTGCGCCGGCCGGAGCAGCCGGACGTCCCCGTCGTCACGCCGCAGATCGAGCTCTAGCGGACGATGCCCCCGCCCGACGGCCCGCGCACCGCGCCGGTCGCGCTGAGCAGCTTGGCCGACGCCGTCGACCGTGCGGTCGCGGAGAACGCCGACGGTCAGCCCGCCCGTGCGGCGCGGCGGCTGCGCCCGGTGCTGCGGGCGCTCGACGACCTCCCGGGAGGGACGGACGTCGAGCGCCTGCGGTCACGCGCGGCGATCGAGCTCGTGAAGAGCGACTTCGAGCTCCGCGGGGACGTCGGTGCACAGCTCGCGCGGCTCGGCCAGCTCGCGGCGGACCCCGGCGACGTGCGCGGGGGGTGGCCGGGGCGCGAGCCGGCGCTCGCGGGCCTGCGGGGGCTGCTGTACCTGCGCGCCGGGCGCATCGAGGACTCGCTGCGCGAGCTCGACGCCGCGGTCGGGGCGATCGACGCGGCCGACCCGATCGACGCGTGCCGGGCGCTGCTCAACCGCGGCGTCCTGCACATGGACCGGGGGGACCTCGGGCTCGCGCGTGCGGACCTCGCCGAGTGCGCGCGGCGGGCGCTCGACGCGGGGTTCCCGCGGCTCGTGTTCAAGGCGCAGCACAACCTCGGCTACCTCGAGTTCCTGGCCGGACGGCTGCCGCTCGCGCTCGAGCGCATGGAGGCCGCCGCGCGCAGCCTGCCGGGCCCGGCGCGGGCTATCGCGCTGCTGGACCGGGCCCGGGTGCTCCTCGAGGCGGGACTGGTCGCGGTCGCGGACTCGACGCTCGCCGAGGCCGCCGAGATCTTCGCGGCCGACCGGCTGCCGCACGACCTCGCGGAGGTCGAGCTGGCGCGGGCCGAGTGCGCGATGCTGCGGGGCGACGTCGAGCAGGCGCGGGCGTTCGCGGCGTCGGCCCGGCGCCGGTTCGCGCGGCGCGGCGACGAGGCCTGGGTGCTGCGCGCGACGCTGCTCGGGCTGCAGGTCGAGACGGCGGCGCTCGAGGCGCGGCCCGACGAGCTCCCGGTCGCCGACGCCGCGGCCCGCCGCGCGTGGGGGTCGGTGTCGTCGCGCGCGTCCCGGCTCGCGGAGCAGTGCCGGCGGTCGGGCCGGCCGGTGTGGGCGTACGCCGCCTCGCTCGTCGCGCTCGAGGCCGACCTCGCCCGGGGTGCGCTCGCGGACCCCGGGGCCTGCCTGGCCGCGCTCGGCCCGGTCGCGGCGGGCGACCCCATCTCGGTGCGCCTGCACGGCCGCCGCGTCCGGGCCCTGCTCGCGCTCGCGGCGGAGGACCCGGCGCGGGCCGGGCGGCACGTCCGCGAGGGCCAGCGGGACCTCGGCGTGCACCGGGCCCGGTTCGGGTCGCTCGACCTGCGCACGGCCGGCGCGGTGCACGGCACGCAGCTCGCGCGCATGGACCTCGACCTGGCGCTGGCCTCGGGGCAGCCGGGTGCCCTGCTCGACGCCGCCGAGCGCACCCGCGCGGTGGTCGGCGGCGCGCAGCGCGTCAACCCGCCGCGGGACCCGGACTCCGCGGCGCTGCTCGCCGAGCTCCGCCAGCTCATCGACGGGGCCCGGGAGGTCATGACGCGGCCCTCGACCGACCGGGAGCGCACCCGCGTGCGGCGCGAGGGGCTGCGGCTGAAGCAGGCGATCCTCGCGCGCTCGTGGCACCGCTCCGGCGACGTGGGGGAGGACCGGGTCGGCACGCTGCGCGAGGTCCGAGCCGCCCAGCGCGCCCGCCCGGGGACGACGGTGCTCGACGTCCTGGAGCACCGGGGCCGGCTGCTCGCGGTGCGCGTCCAGGACGACCGCGTCGAGCTGCACGAGCTGGGCGACGCCGACCGTGCGCGCGAGCAGACGCGGCGCGTGCACGCGGACCTCGAGGTCGTCTCGAACCCGCTCGTGCCGCAGGAGCTGCGCGCCGCCGCCGGTCGCTCGCTCGAGCGGGGCCTCGACGTGCTCGGCGCGACCGTCGACGTGGTGACCCGCACGCCCGAGCGGCTCGTCGTCGTCGCGAGCGGCTGGCTCGGGCTCCTGCCCTGGTCGATGCTCGCCGCGCGCCGCGGCCTCGCGACCGTCGTCGCGCCGTCGGTGCACCACTGGCTCACCTACGCGGGCTCGGCGTCGGTGGCGCCGCTCGCGGTCAGCACCGTGGCCGGGCCCGGCCTCCGGCACTCGGCGACCGAGGCGGAGGAGGTCGGTCGGCTCTGGCCCGGGTCGACGGTCCTGACGGGGGACGGCGCGACGTGCGCCGAGACGATCCGGCTGCTCGCGAGCCCTGGGGTCGTGCACCTCGCTGCGCACGGGCGCCACGAGCCCGACAACCCGCTGTTCTCCTCGGTGCGCCTCGCGGACGGGCCGCTGTTCGCCCACGAGCTCGACGCCGGCGGCTCGGCCCCGCAGCTCGTCGTGCTGTCGTGCTGCGAGGTCGGCCGGTCGAGCGTGCGCCCCGGCGGCGAGGCGCTCGGCCTCGCGAGCGTCCTGCTGCGCGCCGGGGTGGGCTGCGTCGTCGCCGCCATCGCGCCGCTGCCGGACGAGACGGCGCTGCGCGTGATGACCCGGCTGCACGGCCTGCTGCGCGCGGGCGTGCCCGTCGCGGACGCGCTCGCGGTCGCCACGAGCGAGGGCAGCGCCGTCGACGGCACGCTCGTCCCGCTCGTCTGCCTCGGCGCGCCGGTCTGAGGGCCGGTCGTCCCCGGTCCGAGGCGCGCGTCCGACGTCCGGTCCGACGGGCAGCCCGACGTCCGCGTCCCCCGCGCCCGGGCAGCGGGTTTGGTCCCGCGCCGGACGTGACGTATCGTGGACCCGCCCAAGACCGCAGGTCGTCGGCTCCCGGTCCACCCGAGCTCGTCTCGGTGCCCCGGAGGCCGCCCGAAGTCCCGCAGCAGCGGAGGCCAGCGCAGGTGAGAGTTCCCGTACGGATCGTGCCCCCGTGGTGCGTGTCCCGATGAGAGCCCCGCGCCTGCGCGGGGCTCTTTCTGTTGTCGGGGACGAGGGGTCCCCGACCCGCGGCACCACCATCGGAAGGATTGCCATGGCGAGGCCGGACAAGGCAGCCGCAGTCGCCGAGCTCACGGACCAGTTCCGCGACTCGAACGCTGCCGTGCTGACCGAGTACCGCGGGCTCACCGTCGCCCAGCTCAAGCAGCTGCGGCGCGCGCTCAGCGGCAACGCAACCTACGCCGTGGTGAAGAACACGCTGACCGCCATCGCGGCCAAGCAGGCGGGCGTCGAGGTTCCTGACGCCACGCTCGCCGGGCCCTCGGCCATCGCCTTCGTGACCGGTGACCCGGTCGAGGCTGCCAAGGGTCTGCGTGACTTCGCCAAGGCGAACCCCGCACTGGTCATCAAGGGCGGTGTCCTCGACGGACGCGCCCTGACCGCTGCGGAGGTCACCAAGCTCGCGGACCTCGAGTCCCGTGAGGTCCTGCTGGCCAAGACGGCCGGCGTGCTCAAGGCGTCGCTGTTCAAGGCGGCGTACCTGTTCACCGCGCCCTCGGCCCAGGCCGTGCGCACCGTCGAGGCCCTGCGCGTCAAGCGCGAGGAGTCGGCTGACGCTGCCGCCTGAGCCACCCGGCTCACGCGCTCCCCACCCCTGCCCCGCGACGGTCTGACCGGACCCGCGGGCACCGTACGGAAGGACACGCCATCATGGCGAAGCTCACCACCGACGAGCTCATCGACGCGTTCAAGGAGCTCACGCTCATCGAGCTCTCCGAGTTCGTCAAGGCCTTCGAGGAGGTCTTCGAGGTCACCGCTGCTGCGCCCGTCGCGGTCGCCGCTGCCGGCGGCGGCGCGGCCGCCGAGGTCGAGGAGGTCGAGGAGAAGTCGGAGTTCGACGTCGTCCTCGAGGCTGCCGGCGACAAGAAGATCCAGGTCATCAAGGAGGTGCGCGCCCTCACGAGCCTGGGCCTCAAGGAGGCCAAGGACCTCGTCGACGCCGCCCCCAAGGCCGTGCTCGAGGGTGTCAGCAAGGAGGCGGCCGACAAGGCTGTCGCCGCGCTCGAGGGCGCGGGCGCGACCGTCACCGTCAAGTGACCCGCGCGCCCGGGCGCTGAGCGCTGCGCGCTGAGTCCCGCCCGGGCGTCTCCTCCGCACGACGCGAGGAGAGCTCTGCACCACCGCGAGGCCCGTACCCCCAGGGGTGCGGGCCTCGCGCCGTCCCTGGTGGCGTGGACTGGGTCGGACGACGCCGGCCCGGAGGTGACGCCCGTCGCCGCCCTCGCCGGCGCACCTCGCGCGACGGTGCAGGTCAGGCGCCGGAGGGCGCTCGTCGGCCACGTGCCCCGCGGCGGGCGGCTCCCCGTCGTCCCCAGCCCGACCCGGACGGGTGGTGCGCGCGGGCCCGCGTTGTGCCACGATGGGCGCCGACGGCGACTGCCGCACCTCCCCGGGCACGGGTCCTTCGCCCGGGTGGAGAGCGGTCGGGCGTGGGTCGGGTGGACATGTATGCTCCGCTCGGCTACGCTAGCGCTTTGCGCTGGCCTGTGCCCGCGATCCCGTATAACCCGAGCCTGTCGACTTCGTCGTGCGCGACGTCGACCGGGCTCGCGGCCGGGGGACCGCGACCCGCCGGGCCCTGCGCAGCGTGAACTCGATCCGCAGGGAAGGACCCCTCTTGGCTGCCTCGCGCACCCCTTCTGCACCGTCCGCCGACGCCATCGCGAACCGCACCGCATCCCGTCGCATCAGCTTCGCCAAGATCCACGAGCCGCTCGAGGTCCCCGACCTCCTGGGCCTCCAGACCGAGAACTTCGACTGGCTCCTCGGCAACGAGAAGTGGCAGGCCCGCGTGGCCGCCGCGCTCGAGGCCGGCCGTCAGGACGTCCCGGAGACCGCGGGCCTCGAGGAGATCTTCGAGGAGATCTCCCCGATCGAGGACTTCGGTGGCTCGATGTCGCTGTCCTTCCGCGAGCACCGCTTCGAGCCGGCGAAGTACACGGCCGAGGAGTGCAAGGAGAAGGACTTCACGTACGCGGCCCCGCTGTTCGTCACGGCCGAGTTCGTCAACTACACCACCGGTGAGATCAAGAGCCAGACGGTCTTCATGGGCGACTTCCCGCTCATGACGGAGCGCGGCACCTTCATCATCAACGGCACCGAGCGCGTCGTCGTCTCCCAGCTCGTCCGCTCGCCGGGCGTCTACTTCGAGCGCACCGCCGACAAGACGTCGGACAAGGACGTCTTCACCGCGAAGATCATCCCGAGCCGTGGTGCGTGGCTCGAGTTCGAGATCGACAAGCGCGACAACGTCGGCGTCCGCGTCGACCGCAAGCGCAAGCAGAACGCCACGGTGCTGCTCAAGGCGCTCGGCATGACGGAGTCGGAGATCCGCGAGGAGTTCGCGCAGTTCCCGGCCGTCATCGACACCCTCGAGAAGGACCACGTCTCGACCGAGGACGAGGCCCTGCTCGACCTGTACCGCAAGATCCGCCCGGGCGAGCCGCCGACGGTCGAGGCCGGCCGCGCGCTCATCGAGAACTTCTACTTCAACCCGAAGCGCTACGACCTCGCGAAGGTCGGCCGCTACAAGGTCAACAAGAAGCTCGGCATCGACGTGCCCCTGGGCGACTCGGTGCTGTCCACGGCGGACATCGTCGCGACGATCAAGTACCTCGCCGCGCTGCACGCCGACGTCGCGACGATCAACGGCCAGCGCGCCGGCGAGCCCGTCGACGTCCGCGTCGAGACCGACGACATCGACCACTTCGGCAACCGTCGCATCCGCGCGGTCGGCGAGCTCATCCAGAACCAGGTCCGCACGGGCCTGTCGCGGATGGAGCGCGTCGTGCGCGAGCGCATGACGACGCAGGACGTCGAGGCGATCACGCCGCAGACCCTGATCAACATCCGCCCGGTCGTGGCGTCGATCAAGGAGTTCTTCGGCACGTCGCAGCTCTCGCAGTTCATGGACCAGAACAACCCGCTCGCGGGCCTGACGCACAAGCGGCGTCTGTCGGCCCTCGGCCCGGGTGGTCTGTCCCGTGACCGCGCCGGCATGGAGGTCCGTGACGTCCACCCGTCGCACTACGGCCGCATGTGCCCGATCGAGACCCCGGAAGGCCCGAACATCGGCCTCATCGGCTCGCTCGCGACGTACGGGCGGATCAACCCGTTCGGGTTCGTCGAGACGCCGTACCGCGAGGTCGTCAACGGCAAGGTCACCGACGAGGTGCACTACCTCACGGCCGACGACGAGGACCGCTACGTCATCGCGCAGGCCAACGCGCCGCTCAAGGCGAACGGTGCGTTCGCCGAGGACCGCGTCCTGGTCCGCACCAAGGGCGGCGAGGTCGAGATCGTCCCCGGCGCCCAGGTCGACTACATGGACATCTCGCCGCGCCAGATGGTGTCGGTCGCGACGGCCCTGATCCCGTTCCTCGAGCACGACGACGCCAACCGCGCGCTCATGGGCGCCAACATGCAGCGCCAGGCCGTGCCGCTCGTGCGCTCCGAGGCCCCGCTCGTCGGGACCGGCATGGAGCGTCGTGCCGCGGTCGACGCCGGTGACGTCATCGTCGCGACCAAGGCCGGTGTCGTCACCGAGGTGTCGGCCGACCTCATCACGGTCGCCAACGACGACGCGACGACGTCGACCTACCGGGTCGCGAAGTTCCGCCGCTCGAACCAGGGCACGAGCTACAACCAGCGCGTGCTCGTCGACCACGGCGCGCGCGTCGAGCCCGGCTCGGTGCTCGCGGACGGCCCGGCGACGGACGAGGGCGAGCTCGCGCTCGGCCGCAACCTGCTCGTCGCGTTCATGTCGTGGGAGGGCCACAACTACGAGGACGCGATCATCCTCAGCCAGCGTCTCGTGCAGGACGACGTGCTCTCCTCGATCCACATCGAGGAGCACGAGGTCGACGCGCGCGACACCAAGCTGGGCCCCGAGGAGATCACGCGCGACATCCCGAACGTCTCGGAGGAGGTCCTCGCGGACCTCGACGAGCGCGGGATCATCCGCATCGGCGCCGAGGTCGGCGCGGGCGACATCCTCGTCGGCAAGGTCACGCCCAAGGGCGAGACGGAGCTGACCCCGGAGGAGCGCCTGCTGCGCGCGATCTTCGGCGAGAAGGCCCGCGAGGTCCGCGACACGTCGCTCAAGGTCCCGCACGGCGAGTCCGGCACGGTCATCGAGGTCCGCACGTTCAACCGTGAGGACGGCGACGAGCTGCCCGCCGGCGTCAACGAGCTGGTCCGCGTCTACATCGCCCAGCGCCGCAAGATCACGGACGGCGACAAGCTCGCCGGCCGCCACGGCAACAAGGGCGTCATCTCGAAGATCCTCCCCGTCGAGGACATGCCGTTCCTCCCGGACGGCACCGCGGTCGACGTGGTCCTCAACCCGCTGGGTGTCCCGGGCCGCATGAACGTCGGCCAGGTCCTCGAGACGCACCTCGGGTGGGTCGCGAAGCAGGGCTGGGACATCGAGATCGCCGCGGGCGACGACCTGTCGTGGCGCGAGGGCGTCCCGGCGATCGCCGCGAGCTCCCCGGCCGGCAACCCGGTCGCCACCCCGGTGTTCGACGGCGTCCCGGAGCAGACCCTCACCGGCCTGCTCTCCTCGACGCTGCCGAACCGTGACGGCGAGCGCATGGTCGACGGCACCGGCAAGGCCCGGCTGTTCGACGGCCGCTCGGGCGAGCCGTTCCCGGAGCCGGTCGCGGTCGGCTACATGTACATCCTCAAGCTGCACCACCTGGTCGACGACAAGATCCACGCCCGCTCGACCGGCCCGTACTCGATGATCACGCAGCAGCCGCTGGGCGGTAAGGCGCAGTTCGGTGGTCAGCGGTTCGGCGAGATGGAGGTCTGGGCCCTCGAGGCGTACGGCGCTGCCTACACGCTGCAGGAGCTCCTGACCATCAAGTCGGACGACGTCCCCGGGCGCGTCAAGGTGTACGAGGCCATCGTCAAGGGTGAGAACATCCCCGACTCGGGCATCCCGGAGTCGTTCAAGGTGCTCCTCAAGGAGATGCAGTCGCTCTGCCTGAACGTCGAGGTGCTGTCGTCCGACGGTGTCTCGATCGACATGAAGGAGAACGACGACGAGGTCTACCGCGCCGCGGAGGAGCTCGGCATCGACCTGTCGCGCCGCCCGAACGCCAGCAGCATCGAAGAGATCTGACGCCGAGCCGGCCGGGCGTGCACGACGCGCGCCCGGCCCGGCCGACACCACCGCCACACCCTCCATCCGCCGGAGGACTCGCCCGAGTCCCGGCAAGCGAAGGAAGTAGGACCCCCTTGCTCGACGTCAACGTCTTCGATGAGCTGCGCATCGGCCTGGCCACGGCCGAGGACATCCGCACCTGGTCGCACGGCGAGGTGAAGAAGCCCGAGACCATCAACTACCGCACCCTCAAGCCCGAGAAGGACGGACTCTTCTGCGAGAAGATCTTCGGTCCGACCCGGGACTGGGAGTGCTACTGCGGCAAGTACAAGCGCGTGCGCTTCAAGGGCATCATCTGCGAGCGCTGCGGCGTCGAGGTCACGCGCTCGAAGGTCCGCCGTGAGCGCATGGGCCACATCGAGCTCGCCGCGCCCGTCACCCACATCTGGTTCTTCAAGGGTGTGCCGTCGCGCCTCGGCTACCTGCTCGACCTCGCCCCGAAGGACCTCGAGAAGGTCATCTACTTCGCGGCGTACATGATCACGCACGTCGACGTCGACGGCCGGCACGAGGACCTCCCGAACCTCCAGAACGAGATCGACCTGGAGAAGAAGGAGATCGCGGACCGCCGCGACAACGACATCAACGCCCGCGCCCAGAAGCTCGAGGCCGACCTGGCCGAGCTCGAGGCCGAGGGCGCCAAGGCCGACGCGCGCCGCAAGGTCCGCGACTCGGCCGAGCGCGAGATGGCGCAGATCCGCAAGCGCGCGGACGCCGAGCTCGAGCGCCTCGACACGGTCTGGGACCGGTTCAAGAACCTCAAGGTCGCGGACCTCGAGGGCGACGAGATGCTCTACCGCCAGCTCCAGGACCGGTACGGCAACTACTTCGAGGGCTCGATGGGCGCCGCGGCGATCCAGAAGCGCCTCGAGGCGTTCGACCTCGACGCCGAGTCCGAGTCGCTGCGCGACATCATCAAGAACGGCAAGGGGCAGCGCAAGACGCGTGCCCTCAAGCGCCTCAAGGTCGTCAACGCGTTCCTCACGACGAGCAACTCGCCGACCGGCATGGTCCTCGACGCGGTCCCGGTCATCCCGCCGGACCTGCGCCCGATGGTCCAGCTCGACGGTGGCCGCTTCGCCACGTCGGACCTGAACGACCTGTACCGCCGCGTGATCAACCGCAACAACCGCCTCAAGCGGCTGCTGGACCTCGGCGCGCCCGAGATCATCGTCAACAACGAGAAGCGGATGCTCCAGGAGGCCGTGGACTCGCTGTTCGACAACGGCCGCCGCGGCCGTCCGGTGACGGGTCCGGGCAACCGCCCGCTCAAGTCGATCTCGGACATGCTCAAGGGCAAGCAGGGCCGGTTCCGCCAGAACCTGCTCGGCAAGCGCGTCGACTACTCGGGCCGCTCGGTCATCGTCGTCGGCCCGCAGCTCAAGCTGCACCAGTGCGGTCTGCCCAAGCAGATGGCGCTCGAGCTGTTCAAGCCGTTCGTGATGAAGCGCCTCGTGGACCTCAACCACGCGCAGAACATCAAGTCGGCCAAGCGCATGGTCGAGCGCGCGCGCCCGGTCGTGTGGGACGTGCTCGAGGAGGTCATCACCGAGCACCCGGTGCTGCTGAACCGTGCGCCCACGCTGCACCGTCTGGGCATCCAGGCGTTCGAGCCGCAGCTCGTCGAGGGCAAGGCGATCCACCTGCACCCGCTCGTCTGCGCGGCGTTCAACGCCGACTTCGACGGTGACCAGATGGCCGTGCACCTGCCCCTGAGCGCCGAGGCGCAGGCCGAGGCCCGCATCCTCATGCTCTCGAGCAACAACATCCTCAAGCCGTCGGACGGCCGTCCGGTGACCATGCCCTCGCAGGACATGATCATCGGCCTGTTCCACCTGACGAGCGACAAGGACGGCGCGCTGGGCGAGGGCCGCCAGTTCTCCTCGGTCTCCGAGGCGATCATGGCGTTCGACCAGGGCTCGCTCGACCTCAACGCGAAGATCAAGATCCGCCTCGAGGACCTCGTCCTCGCGGAGGGCGAGGGTCCGGAGGGCTGGACCGAGGGCGACGCGCTCGTCTTCGACACCACCCTGGGTCGCGCGCTGTTCAACGAGCTGCTCCCGGTCGACTACCCGTACGAGAACGGCGTCGTCGACAAGAAGCGTCTCTCGGTCATCGTCAACGACCTCGCCGAGCGCTACCCGAAGGTTGCCGTCGCGGCGTCCCTCGACGCGCTCAAGGAGGCCGGCTTCCGCTGGGCCACCCGCTCGGGCGTCACGATCTCCATCTCGGACGTCGCGACCCCGGCCGCGAAGGCCCAGATCCTCGAGGAGCACGAGGCGCGCGCGGCTAAGGTGCAGGGCCAGTACGAGAAGGGCCTCATCACCGACGACGAGCGTCGCCAGGAGCTCATCGAGATCTGGACGCAGGCCACCGACAAGGTCGCCGACGCGATGCGCGCGAACTTCCCGAAGGAGAACACCGTCTTCAAGATGGTGGGCTCCGGGGCGCGTGGTAACTGGATGCAGGTCCGGCAGATCGCCGGCATGCGTGGTCTGGTCGCCAACCCGAAGGGCGAGATCATCCCGCGCCCGATCAAGGCGAACTACCGCGAGGGCCTGTCCGTCCTCGAGTACTTCATCGCGACGCACGGTGCCCGCAAGGGTCTGGCGGACACCGCTCTGCGGACCGCCGACTCGGGCTACCTCACGCGTCGTCTGGTGGACGTCTCGCAGGACGTCATCGTCCGCGAGGAGGACTGCGGCACCGAGCGCGGCCTGACCATGACGGTCGGCGTCCCGGCGGGCGACGGCACACTGCGTCGTCACGACAAGGTCGAGACGAGCGTGTACTCGCGCACGCTGGCGACCGAGGTCGAGATCGACGGCACCGTGATCGGCGAGGCCGGTGAGGACGTCGGTGACGTGCTCATCGACGCGCTGCTCGCGGCGGGCGTGACGGACCTCAAGGTCCGCTCGGTCCTCACGTGCGAGTCGCGCGTGGGCACGTGCGCCAAGTGCTACGGCCGTTCGCTCGCGACCGGCAAGCTCGTCGACATCGGCGAGGCCGTCGGCATCATCGCGGCCCAGTCGATCGGTGAGCCCGGCACGCAGCTCACGATGCGTACCTTCCACACCGGTGGTGTGGCCTCGGCCGACGACATCACGCAGGGTCTGCCCCGTATCCAGGAGCTGTTCGAGGCCCGCACCCCCAAGGGTGAGGGTCCGATCGCGGAGTTCTCGGGCCGGATCACGATCGACGAGTCGGACCGGGTGCGTCGCATCCTGCTCACGCCCGACGACGGCTCCGAGGAGCTCGCCTACCCGATCACGAAGCGCTCGCGCCTCCTGGTCTCGGACGGCGACCACGTCGAGGTCGGCACCCAGCTCGTCCAGGGTGCGGTGGACCCGAAGAAGGTCCTGCGCATCCTCGGCCCGCGTGCGACGCAGAAGCACCTGGTCGACGAGGTGCAGGTCGTCTACAGCTCGCAGGGTGTGGACATCCACGACAAGCACATCGAGGTCATCGTCCGGCAGATGCTCCGCCGGATCACGGTCCTCGACTCGGGCGACACGGACCTCCTGCCGGGCGAGCTCGCCGAGCGCGGCCGCTTCGAGGATGCCAACCGCCGTGCGGTCTCCGAGGGCGGTCAGCCGGCCTCGGGTCGTCCGGAGCTCATGGGCATCACGAAGGCGTCCCTCGCGACGGACTCGTGGCTGTCCGCGGCCTCCTTCCAGGAGACGACGCGCGTCCTCACCGAGGCCGCGATGTCGGGCCGCAGCGACCCGCTGCTCGGCCTCAAGGAGAACGTCATCCTCGGCAAGCTCATCCCCGCCGGTACGGGCCTCGCCCGCTACCGCAACGTGGCGGTCGAGCCCACCGAGGAGGCGAAGGCCGAGCTCTACCCGTCCTTCGGCTACGACGAGATCGACTTCCCCGCCCTGGGCCTCGGCTCGGGCGAGGCGATCCCGCTCGAGGACATCGACTTCGGCGAGTTCCGCTGAGCCGAGCCACCCGGTCCGTGTGACCGACGACCCGAGGGGGTCCACCGCCAGGTGGGCCCCCTCGGGCGTTCCCGGGGGAGGCCGGCCAGAGGCGGCCCGCACGTAGCCCGGAGCCTGTGCGACGACGGCTCGCCGGTCGACGTCGTGGTCACGCCCGAGATGGTGCAGTGGCCCGATGGCAGCCCGGCCTTCGTCGACAACCAGCAGCGCGGCGAGGAGTACGAGCTGTGGCCGCTCTGATGCGCGGTCTCCGCACGGTGTCCGCGGCGGCGCTCGCGCTCGCCGGTGTCGCCGGACGCCGGGCCTTTGACGCCCGCTGAACCGGGCGGTAACGTAGGACACCGTGCCCGCGCCGTCGGGCCCTCGTGCGTGCACACCGCCCGACGTCCCAGGGGTTCGTTCCCCGGACGGGGTCGGGTGCACCGGGTGGAGACCTCTTCTCCGCGTGCGAATCCCCGTCGATGACAGCTTCGACGAGGACCGCCGCGGGCGGACAGGGCGACACGCCCGGGCGCGGGGGTCGGTGTTCGTCGGTGCAGGAGGAAAGGCCTTCGGGCCGCTGGGACGAGGCGGGATCCGTGCGCAGCACGGGTCGGGTCGCGCTCCGGCGGTCCATCCGGACCGGGCAAGGACCCGGTCGACCAGAGTTCCACCAACAGACTCGGAGACGTAGTGCCTACGATCCAGCAGCTGGTCCGCAAGGGCCGGCAGGCGAAAGTGAACAAGTCGAAGACCCCCGCGCTCCAGGGCAGCCCGCAGCGCCGCGGTGTGTGCACCCGCGTCTACACGACCACCCCGAAGAAGCCGAACTCGGCTCTCCGCAAGGTCGCGCGCGTCAAGCTCTCGAGCCAGGTCGAGGTCACCGCGTACATCCCGGGCGTCGGCCACAACCTGCAGGAGCACTCCATCGTGCTCGTCCGCGGCGGTCGTGTGAAGGACCTGCCCGGTGTCCGCTACAAGATCGTCCGTGGCGCCCTCGACACGCAGGGCGTGAAGAACCGCAAGCAGGCGCGCAGCCGCTACGGCGCGAAGAAGGTGGGCTGACCATGCCTCGCAAGGGTCCGGCCCCGAAGCGGCCGCTCGTCATCGACCCCGTCTACGGGTCGCCGGTCGTCACGCAGCTCATCAACAAGGTGCTGCTCGACGGCAAGAAGTCCGTCGCCGAGCACATCGTCTACGGCGCGCTCGAGGGTGTCCGCGAGAAGACGCAGGGCGACCCGGTCGTCGTGCTCAAGCGTGCGCTCGAGAACGTCCGCCCCGCGCTCGAGGTCCGCTCGCGCCGCGTCGGTGGCGCGACCTACCAGGTCCCCGTCGAGGTCCGCCCCGTGCGCTCGACGACGCTGGCCCTTCGCTGGCTCACCGACTACTCGCGCGCTCGCCGCGAGAAGACGATGACCGAGCGCCTGATGAACGAGATCCTCGACGCCAGCAACGGCCTCGGTGCCGCGGTCAAGCGTCGCGAGGACATGCACAAGATGGCCGAGTCCAACAAGGCGTTCGCGCACTACCGCTGGTAATCCCGGCTTCCGCGAACCCGAGCCAACCGACAAGGGGCTGAACACGTGGCACTGGACGTGCTGACGGACCTGAACAAGGTCCGCAACATCGGCATCATGGCGCACATCGATGCCGGCAAGACGACGACCACCGAGCGGATCCTGTTCTACACCGGGGTCAACTACAAGATCGGTGAGACGCACGACGGCGCGTCGACGATGGACTGGATGGAGCAGGAGCAGGAGCGCGGCATCACGATCACGTCCGCCGCGACGACCTGCTACTGGAAGAACAACCAGATCAACATCATCGACACCCCGGGCCACGTGGACTTCACGGTCGAGGTCGAGCGCTCGCTGCGCGTCCTCGACGGTGCGGTCGCGGTGTTCGACGGCAAGGAGGGGGTCGAGCCCCAGTCCGAGACGGTGTGGCGGCAGGCGGACAAGTACGAGGTCCCGCGCATCTGCTTCGTCAACAAGATGGACAAGCTCGGCGCCGACTTCTACTTCACGGTCAAGACCATCGTCGACCGCCTGAAGGCCAAGCCGCTCGTCATTCAGCTCCCGATCGGCTCCGAGAACGACTTCATCGGCGTCGTCGACCTGGTCGAGCAGAAGGCCCTCGTGTGGCGCGGCGAGACCGCGCTCGGCGAGGAGTACTCGACCGAGGACATCCCGGCCGACCTCGTGGAGAAGGCGGAGCAGTACCGCGCCGAGCTCATCGAGGCCGTCGCCGAGACCGACGAGGCGCTGCTCGAGAAGTACCTCGGCGGCGAGGAGCTCACGGTCGCGGAGATCAAGGCGGGCATCCGCAAGCTCACCGTGGCGAGCGAGGCCTACCCGGTCCTCTGCGGCTCGGCGTTCAAGAACAAGGGCGTCCAGCCCATGCTCGACGCCGTCATCGACTACCTCCCCACGCCGCTCGACGTGCCTGCCGTGCAGGGCCACGACGTGCGCGACGAGGAGATCGTCGTCGAGCGTCACCCGGACTCGACGGAGCCGTTCTCGGCCCTCGCGTTCAAGGTCGCCTCGCACCCGTTCTTCGGGAAGCTCACCTACGTCCGCGTGTACTCCGGCAAGGTCTCGCAGGGCGCCCAGGTGCTCAACGCGACCAAGGGCAAGAAGGAGCGCATCGGGAAGCTCTTCCAGATGCACTCCAACAAGGAGAACCCGGTCGAGGACGCCACGGCCGGCCACATCTACGCGTTCATCGGGCTGAAGGACGTCACGACCGGCGACACCCTGTGCGACATCTCCGCACCGGTGGTCCTCGAGTCGATGACGTTCCCGGAGCCCGTCATCGACGTGGCGATCGAGCCGAAGACGAAGGGCGACCAGGAGAAGCTGGGCGTCGCGATCCAGAAGCTCGCCGAGGAGGACCCGACGTTCCGGGTCCGCCACGACGACGAGACCGGCCAGACCGTCATCGGCGGCATGGGCGAGCTCCACCTCGACATCCTCGTCGACCGCATGCGTCGCGAGTTCAAGGTCGAGGCGAACGTCGGCAAGCCGCAGGTGGCGTACCGCGAGACGATCCGTCGCTCGGTCGAGAAGATCGACTACGTCCACAAGAAGCAGACCGGTGGGTCGGGCCAGTACGCCAAGGTGCAGATGACCTTCGCGCCGCTGGACCCTGCCGAGGGCGAGCTGTACGAGTTCGAGAACAAGGTCACCGGTGGTCGCATCCCGCGGGAGTACATCCCGTCGGTCGACGCCGGCATCCAGAGCGCGATGGAGCTCGGCGTCCTGGCGGGCTTCCCGCTCGTGGGCGTCAAGGCCACGCTGCTCGACGGCGCTGCGCACGACGTCGACTCCTCGGAGATGGCGTTCAAGATCGCGGGCTCGATGATCCTCAAGGAAGCCGTCCGCAAGGCCGACCCGGTCCTGCTGGAGCCGGTCATGGCCGTCGAGGTGCGCACGCCCGAGGACTACATGGGTGAGGTCATCGGCGACATCAACTCCCGCCGAGGCATGATCCAGTCCATGGAGGACGCGACCGGCGTCAAGGTGATCCGGGCCCAGGTCCCGCTCTCCGAGATGTTCGGCTACGTCGGCGACCTGCGGTCGAAGACCCAGGGTCGTGCCGTGTACTCGATGCAGTTCGACAGCTACGCCGAGGTTCCTCGTAACGTTGCCGAGGAGATCATCAAGAAGACCCGGGGCGAGTAGGTCCCACAGGTCGACACCTGAAGTACCAACCACCCGACCCGTAGGACCGAACGCTCCCGGCCGTGCCAGCATGGCCGGGAGCGATCCGGAAATCTCTACCAGAGTCCTGAGGAGGACCCACAGTGGGCAAGGCGAAGTTCGAGCGCACCAAGCCGCACGTCAACATCGGCACGATCGGTCACGTCGACCACGGCAAGACCACGCTGACGGCCGCGATCTCGAAGGTGCTGCACGACAAGTACCCCGACCTCAACCCCTTCACGCCGTTCGACGAGATCGACAAGGCGCCGGAGGAGAAGCAGCGCGGTATCACGATCAACATCGCGCACGTGGAGTACCAGACGGAGAAGCGTCACTACGCGCACGTCGACGCTCCGGGTCACGCGGACTACATCAAGAACATGATCACGGGTGCGGCGCAGATGGACGGCGCGATCCTCGTGGTCGCGGCGACCGACGGCCCGATGGCCCAGACGCGCGAGCACGTCCTGCTCGCCCGTCAGGTCGGCGTCCCGTACCTGCTCGTCGCGCTCAACAAGACCGACATGGTCGACGACGAGGAGATCCTCGAGCTCGTCGAGGTCGAGGTCCGCGAGCTGCTCAGCGCGCAGGGCTTCGCCGGCGACGACGTCCCCGTCGTGCGCGTCTCGGGCCTCAAGGCCCTCGAGGGCGACCCGGTCTGGGTCAAGTCCGTCGAGGACCTGCTGGACGCGGTCGACGAGAGCGTCCCGGACCCGGTCCGCGACATCGACAAGCCGTTCCTCATGCCCATCGAGGACGTCTTCACGATCACCGGTCGTGGCACCGTCGTCACCGGTCGCGTGGAGCGCGGCAAGCTCAAGGTAAACGAGGAGGTGGAGATCGTCGGCATCAAGGAGAAGGCGATCAAGACCACGGTCACCGGCGTCGAGATGTTCCGCAAGCTGCTCGACTACGCCGAGGCCGGCGAGAACGTCGGTCTGCTCCTCCGCGGCACGAAGCGCGAGGAGGTCGAGCGCGGCCAGGTCGTCGTCAAGCCCGGCTCGATCACGCCGCACACCGAGTTCGAGGGCCAGGTCTACATCCTGGCGAAGGACGAGGGTGGCCGTCACAACCCGTTCTACGGGAACTACCGCCCCCAGTTCTACTTCCGCACCACGGACGTCACCGGCGTCATCACGCTGCCCGAGGGCACCGAGATGGTCATGCCCGGCGACAACACCGAGATCTCGGTCCAGCTGATCCAGCCGATCGCGATGGAGGAGGGCCTCGGCTTCGCCATCCGTGAGGGTGGCCGGACCGTCGGTTCGGGTCGCGTCATCAAGATCATCAAGTGATCTGACGAAGGGCCCGGGTGCTCGCACCCGGGCCCTTCGCATGCCCCCGGTCGTCCGGCGGGAGCCGCGGCCGCCGGTCGGTCGCCGGCCTCGAGCGGGTCGGCCCCACCGCCCCGGCGGCGGGTGACGGGGGAGCGTTCCTCGGGTGTGCAGCGTCACTCGCGGCAGGGATTGGAGTTCCTGCGGGGGATCTGGCACACTAGCGAGGTTGCCCGGTGAGGGTGCGCGCCACTGTGCACACGCAAGTGTGCGGATCTGCGCGGGGTTCTGCCCCTCGGAGGTCCAGCCGTGGGTGTGCATGACCCGCCCGGGCGCAGACACGTTGAGAGTCCTGCAGGCCCCGGGGTCACCCGGTGGCGGGGCTCAGTCAGCAACCAACGACCTCGCACGGGTCCACAGCGGCTGGTGCGCAGCGCAAAGGTATGTCGCGCAGAGCGACACGCCCGAGTGCGGGGGTCGGACAGAAGCGGTTCGAGAGAGAGAAGTAGACGACGCCATGGCGGGACAGAAGATCCGCATCCGGCTCAAGTCCTACGACCACGAGGTCATCGACAGCTCGGCGCGCAAGATCGTCGACACGGTGACGCGCGCTGGTGCGACGGTCGTGGGTCCGGTGCCGCTGCCGACGGAGAAGAACGTCTTCTGCGTCATCCGGTCGCCTCACAAGTACAAGGACAGCCGCGAGCACTTCGAGATGCGCACGCACAAGCGGCTCATCGACATCATCGATCCCACGCCGAAGGCGGTCGACTCGCTCATGCGTCTCGACCTGCCCGCGGACGTGAACATCGAGATCAAGCTCTGACGCTGGGAAGGAACTGATCTCTATGACTACCCAGCAGAACGCGCGCCCCGTCACGGCGCTGCTCGGCACCAAGCTCGGCATGACGCAGGTCTGGGACGCCAACGGGCGTCTCGTCCCCGTCACCGTGCTGCAGGTCGGCACCAACGTCGTGACCCAGGTCCGCTCCGCTGACACGGACGGCTACGCCGCGGTCCAGCTGGCCTACGGCCAGATCGACCCGCGCAAGGTGAGCCAGCCGCTGAAGGGCCACTTCGAGAAGGCCGGGGTCACCCCCCGCCGGCACGTGGCCGAGATCCGCACGCCGGACGCCGCCGAGTACACGCTCGGCCAGGAGATCACCGCGGCGGCCTTCGAGGCCGGCACGAAGGTCGACGTCATCGGCACCACCAAGGGCAAGGGCACCGCGGGCGTCATGAAGCGTCACGGCTTCCACGGCGTCTCGGCCTCCCACGGCTCGCACCGCAACCACCGCAAGCCCGGCTCGATCGGTGGCGCCTCGACGCCGTCGCGCGTCTTCAAGGGCATGCGCATGGCCGGCCGCATGGGCGTCGACCGTCAGACGACCCAGAACCTCACCGTGCACGCGATCGACGCCGAGAGGGGCCTGGTGCTCGTCAAGGGCGCCGTTCCCGGCCCCAAGGGCGGCGTCGTCGTCGTGCGCTCCGCCGCGAAGGGGGCATGAGCTCATGTCTGAGACCCTCACCGTGGACGTCCTGAACGCCGACGGCAAGAAGGCCGGCACCGCCGACCTGCCCGCCGAGGTCTTCGACGTCCAGACGAACGTCCCGCTGATCCACCAGGTCGTCGTCGCGCAGCTCGCTGCGGCGCGCCAGGGCACGCACTCCACGAAGACTCGTGGAGAGGTCCGTGGTGGCGGCAAGAAGCCCTACAAGCAGAAGGGCACCGGCCGCGCCCGTCAGGGCTCGACCCGCGCCCCGCAGTTCGCCGGTGGTGGCGTCGTCCACGGCCCGCAGCCGCGCGACTACTCCCAGCGGACCCCGAAGAAGATGAAGGCCGCGGCGCTCCGCGGTGCTCTCTCGGACCGCGCCCGCGCCGGTCGCGTGCACGTCGTCTCCGGCTTCGCGCCGGGTGCCGCGCCGTCGACCAAGTCCGCCCTGCAGGTTCTCGCGAACCTCTCGGGCCGCAAGAACGTCCTCGTCGTGGTCGAGCGCCAGGACGAGATCACCTGGAAGTCGCTGCGCAACGTCGAGCGGGTGCACCTGCTGGTCGCGGACCAGCTCAACACCTACGACGTGCTGATCTCGGACGACGTCGTCTTCACGCAGGGCGCGCTCGACGCGTTCCTCGCCGGCCCGGCCAAGGGCCGGGGCGCAACTGCGGTGGCCACGGAGTCCGAGGCTGCTGAGGAGGAGACGAAGTGACCGCCGTCGCCAAGGACCCCCGCGACATCCTGCTCGCTCCGGTCGTCTCGGAGAAGAGCTACGGGCTGCTCGACGAGGGCAAGTACACGTTCATCGTGGACCCGCGCGCGAACAAGACCGAGATCAAGATCGCGATCGAGCAGATCTTCTCGGTCAAGGTCGCCTCGGTGAACACGATCAACCGCAAGGGCAAGGCGCGCCGCACGAAGTTCGGCATCGGGCGCCGCAAGGACACCAAGCGGGCGATCGTCACCCTTCGCGAGGGCACCATCGACATCTTCGGCGGACCGGTCGGCTGACGCCGTCCTGAGAGCAGATTGAGGACAGATCCCCATGGGAATCCGCAAGTACAAGCCGACGACGCCGGGCCGCCGTGGCTCGTCCGTCGCCGACTTCGTCGAGATCACGCGCTCCACGCCGGAGAAGTCGCTGGTTCGTCCGCTGCACAAGACCGGCGGTCGCAACTCGACCGGTCGCGTGACCATGCGCCACCAGGGTGGCGGTCACAAGCGTGCGTACCGCGTCATCGACTTCCGTCGTCACGACAAGGACGGCGTCCCGGCGAAGGTCGCTCACATCGAGTACGACCCCAACCGCACCGCCCGCATCGCGCTCCTGCACTACGCGGACGGCGAGAAGCGCTACATCATCGCGCCGAACAAGCTGTCGCAGGGTGACGTCGTCGAGAACGGCGCCACGGCGGACATCAAGCCCGGCAACAACCTGCCGCTGCGCAACATCCCGACCGGTACGGTCATCCACGCCATCGAGCTCAAGCCCGGTGGCGGCGCGAAGATCGCCCGCTCGGCCGGTGCGTCGGTGCAGCTCGTCGCCAAGGACGGTCCGTACGCGCAGCTGCGCATGCCCTCCGGCGAGATCCGCAACGTCGACCTGCGCTGCCGCGCCACGGTCGGCGAGGTGGGCAACGCCGAGCAGTCGAACATCAACTGGGGCAAGGCCGGCCGCATGCGCTGGAAGGGCAAGCGCCCCTCCGTCCGCGGTGTCGCGATGAACCCGATCGACCACCCGCACGGTGGTGGTGAGGGCAAGACCTCCGGTGGTCGTCACCCGGTCAGCCCCTGGGGCCAGGCCGAGGGCCGTACCCGCCGTCCGAACAAGCCGAGCGACAAGCTCATCGTGCGCCGTCGGCGCACCGGCAAGAACAAGCGCTGATAGGAGCCTGAGATGCCACGCAGCCTGAAGAAGGGCCCGTTCGTCGACGGCCACCTGCAGAAGAAGGTCGACGTCCAGAACGAGAAGGGGACCAAGGCCGTCATCAAGACCTGGTCCCGCCGCTCGATGATCACGCCGGACTTCCTCGGCCACACGTTCGCGGTGCACGACGGCCGCAAGCACACGCCGGTGTTCGTCACGGAGTCGATGGTCGGGCACAAGCTCGGCGAGTTCGCCCCCACGCGTACGTTCCGCGGCCACGAGAAGGACGACCGGAAGGGCCGTCGCCGCTGACCCCCGGGTCAGACAGGTGACGTCCTTGACGGCAGAGACAGAAGGCAGGACAGCAATGGAAGCCAAGGCGAAGGCGCGGTTCGTCCGCGTCACGCCCCAGAAGGCCCGGCGCGTCGTGGACCTCATCCGTGGCAAGCAGGCCGGCGAGGCCGTGGCGGTGCTGAAGTTCGCACCGCAGGCCGCGGGGGAGACCGTCCTCAAGGTGGTCGAGAGCGCGATCGCGAACGCCCGTGAGGGTGCGAAGCGCGCGAACGAGCGTCTGGACGAGCAGGACCTCTACATCTCCGAGGTGTACGTCGACGAGGGCCCGACCCTCAAGCGGTTCCGCCCCCGGGCGCAGGGCCGTGCCAGCCAGATCCTCAAGCGCACGAGCCACATCACGGTCGTGGTCGCGGAGCGCGAGAGCACGAAGGGAAGGACCCGATAGTGGGACAGAAGGTCAACCCGCTCGGGTATCGCCTGGGCATCACGACAGACCACCGTTCGCGCTGGTTCGCCGACTCCACCAAGCCGGGGCAGCGCTACCGCGACTACGTCCGCGAGGACGTGCAGATCCGCAAGCTCATGAGCACGGGTCTGGAGCGCGCGGGCATCGCCAAGGTCGAGATCGAGCGCACGCGTGACCGCGTCCGCGTCGACATCCACACCGCCCGCCCGGGCATCGTCATCGGGCGTCGTGGCGCGGAGGCCGACCGCATCCGCGGCGAGCTCGAGAAGCTCACGGGCAAGCAGGTCCAGCTGAACATCCTCGAGGTCAAGAACGCCGAGATCGAGGCCCAGCTGGTCGCCCAGGGCATCGCCGAGCAGCTCGCGAGCCGTGTCTCGTTCCGCCGTGCCATGCGCAAGGGCATCCAGAGCGCCCAGCGCGCGGGTGCCAAGGGCATCCGGGTGCAGGTCTCCGGCCGCCTCGGTGGCGCGGAGATGAGCCGGACGGAGTTCTACCGCGAGGGTCGTGTGCCGCTGCACACGCTGCGCGCGAACATCGACTACGGCTTCTTCGAGGCCCGCACGACCTTCGGGCGCATCGGCGTCAAGGTCTGGGTCTACAAGGGCGACATGACGGAGAAGGAGTTCGCCCGCGAGCAGGCGACCCAGGCTCCGCGCCCGGCCCGTGGCCCGCGTCAGGACCGTGGCGGAGAGCGTCCGGCCCGTGGCGGGGCGCCGCGTCGCAACGACCGCACCGAGGCTCCGGCCGAGGCCGCGGCCGAGGCCCCGGCAGCAGCGACCGAGTCGGCCGCTCCTGCTCCTGAGTCCGGAACGGAGGCCTGAGCCGTGCTGATCCCGCGCAGGCTGAAGCACCGCAAGCAGCACCACCCGGGGCGCTCCGGCGCCGCGACCGGTGGTACGTCGATCTCGTTCGGTGAGTACGGCATCCAGGCTCTCGAGCCCGCCTACGTCACGAACCGGCAGATCGAGGCTGCTCGTATCGCGATGACCCGCCACATCAAGCGTGGCGGCAAGGTCTGGATCAACATCTACCCGGACCGTCCGCTCACGAAGAAGCCCGCCGAGACCCGCATGGGTTCCGGCAAGGGCTCGCCCGAGTGGTGGATCGCCAACGTCAAGCCCGGTCGAGTTCTCTTCGAGCTCGCCGGCGTCCCGGAGCCGCTGGCTCGCGAGGCCATGCGCCGCGCGCAGCACAAGCTCCCGATGAAGACCCGTTTCGTGGTTCGCGAGGGTGGTAACTGATGGCTATCGGAACCAAGGACCTGGCTCCCAGCGAGCTGGACGCCTTCGACGACGAGCGCCTGGTCGCCGAGCTGAAGAAGGCCAAGGAGGAGCTGTTCAACCTCCGCTTCCAGTCGGCGACGGGCCAGCTCGAGAGCCACGGGCGGCTCAAGGCCGTGCGCCGCGACATCGCCCGGATCTACACGATCCTGCGCGAGCGCGAGCTCGGAATCCGTACCGCCCCGAGCGCGAGCGAGTGAGGTCACGATGAGCGCGAAGACTGACGACAAGGCAACGGCCTCCTCGGCTGCCGAGGAGACCACCGTCGCCGCTGCCGCCCGTGCGGACCGCAAGGTCCGCCGCGGGTACGTGGTGAGCGACAAGATGGAGAAGACCGTCGTGGTGGAGGTCGAGGACCGGGTCAAGCACCCGCTCTACGGCAAGGTCATCCGGCGCACGAGCAAGGTCAAGGCGCACGACGAGGCCGGCACCGCCGGCGTCGGCGACCTCGTCCTGATCATGGAGACGCGTCCCCTCTCGGCCACCAAGCGGTTCCGCCTGGTGGAGATCCTCGAGAAGGCCAAGTAGTCCCCCGCAGTACTCAAGGTTGCCCACGGGCTCCGGCCGAGACACCTCGGCCGGAGCGACGTGTGCACGACGGCAACGACACGTTCGGCCAGGCTCGCCCCGCGAGAACCGGCAGACGACAGGAGTTCAGTAGATGATTCAGCAGGAGTCCCGACTTCGGGTCGCCGACAACACGGGTGCCAAGGAGATTCTGTGCATCCGCGTCCTCGGTGGCTCCGGGCGTCGCTACGCCGGCATCGGTGACGTGATCGTCGCGACGGTCAAGGACGCGATCCCCGGTGGCAACGTCAAGAAGGGCGACGTCGTCAAGGCGGTCATCGTCCGCACCCGCAAGGAGCGTCGGCGTCCCGACGGCTCGTACATCAAGTTCGACGAGAACGCGGCCGTGATCCTCAAGAACGACGGTGAGCCTCGTGGCACGCGCATCTTCGGCCCCGTGGGCCGGGAGCTGCGTGACAAGAAGTTCATGAAGATCATCTCGCTGGCTCCGGAGGTGCTCTGACCATGGCGAAGATCAAGAAGGGCGACCTCGTCGTCGTCATCTCGGGCCGTGACAAGGGCCAGCAGGGCCGCGTGCTCGAGGTCCTGACGGAGACGCAGCGCGTCGTCGTCGAGGGCGTGCAGCGCGTGACCAAGCACACCAAGGCCGGCCAGTCGGCGCGCGGCACCCGCACGGGTGGCATCGAGACCGTCGAGGCCCCCATCCACATCAGCAACGTGATGCTGGTGGACCCGGAGACCAAGAAGGGCACCCGGGTCGGCTACCGCACCGAGCAGGTCGAGCGCGACGGCCGCACCCGCAACGTCCGGGTCCGCGTCGCCAAGCGCTCCGGTAAGGACATCTGATGACCGCGATCGACGACACCACCACGCCGGACGCGCCGCTCAAGCCGCGTCTCAAGTCGCGCTACGCCGAGGAGATCGTCCCGGCGCTGCGCGAGGAGTTCAACCACGTCAACGTCAACCAGGTCGCGCGGATCGTCAAGGTCGTCGTGAACATGGGTGTCGGTGACGCCGCCAAGGACTCCAAGCTCATCGAGGGCGCGATCCGCGACCTGACCCTCATCACGGGTCAGAAGCCGCAGGTCACGAAGGCTCGCAAGTCCATCGCCCAGTTCAAGCTGCGTGAGGGCATGCCGATCGGCGCGCACGTCACGCTGCGGGGCGACCGGGCCTGGGAGTTCCTCGACCGCCTGCTCTCGACCGCTCTTCCGCGCATCCGCGACTTCCGCGGGCTGTCGCCGAAGCAGTTCGACGGGCACGGCAACTACACGTTCGGTCTCACGGAGCAGTCCATGTTCCACGAGATCGACCAGGACAAGATCGACCGCGTGCGCGGCATGGACATCACGATCGTGACGACCGCCTCGACCGACGACGAGGGCCGCTCGCTGCTGAAGCGTCTCGGCTTCCCCTTCAAGGAGGACTGACATGGCGAAGACCGCCCTGGTCAACAAGGCCGCCGGGACCCCCAAGTTCAAGGTGCGCGGCTACACCCGGTGCCAGCGGTGCGGACGTCCGCACAGCGTGTACCGCAAGTTCGGCCTCTGCCGCATCTGCGTCCGTGAGATGGCGCACCGCGGCGAGCTCCCCGGGCTCACCAAGAGCTCCTGGTAAAACCACTACGCCGAAGGTCTGTGCCCCGGTGGTGCGGCGCGAGCCGCACCACCGTGCAGATACCCCGGCGAGGAAGGGCTGACGCCCCATGACGATGACCGACCCGATCGCAGACTTCCTGACGCGTCTGCGCAACGCGAACTCCGCGCACCACGACTCGGTCTCGATGCCGTTCTCGAAGCTGAAGTCGCACATCGCGGAGATCCTTCAGGCCGAGGGCTACATCGCCGGCTGGAAGGTCGAGGACGCGCCCGTGGGCAAGTACCTCGTGATCGAGCTCAAGTACGGCCCGAACCGCGAGCGCTCGCTCGCCGGCATCAAGCGCGTGTCCAAGCCGGGCCTGCGCGTGTACGCCAAGTCGACCAACCTGCCCAAGGTGCTCGGCGGCCTCGGCGTGGCGATCCTGTCCACGTCCTCCGGTCTCCTCACCGACAAGCAGGCCGCCAAGAAGGGCGTGGGTGGGGAAGTCCTCGCCTACGTCTGGTAAGTCCGAGACGGAAAGGAGCTAGCCATGTCTCGTATCGGCAGAGTCCCCGTCCCGGTCCCCTCCGGCGTCGAGGTCACCATCGACGGCGCCGTCGTGACGGTCAAGGGCCCCAAGGGCACCCTGGCGCACACGATCGCGTCCCCCATCGAGGTCGCACGTGACGACGCGGGTGCGCTCGTGGTCACGCGTCCCAACGACGAGCGGAACTCGCGCTCGCTGCACGGCCTGACCCGCACGCTGCTCGCCAACCTCGTGACCGGTGTGACCACCGGCTACGAGAAGAAGCTCGAGATCGTCGGCACCGGTTACCGCGTCGCGGCCAAGGACGGCGGGCTCGAGTTCGCGCTCGGCTTCAGCCACCCGGTCGCCGTCACGCCGCCGGAGGGCATCACCTTCACGGTGGAGTCCCCGACGAAGTTCTCGGTCGTCGGCATCGACAAGCAGCAGGTCGGCGAGGTCGCCGCGAACATCCGCAAGATCCGCAAGCCCGAGCCGTACAAGGGCAAGGGCGTGCGCTACGCCGGCGAGAACGTCCGCCGCAAGGTCGGAAAGGCTGGTAAGTAAGCCATGGCCATCGGGATCAGGGGCAAGGGCAAGGCGATCGCGCGTACGCGCCGTCACCTGCGGCTCCGCAAGAAGATCAGTGGTTCGACCGCCCGTCCGCGTCTCGTCGTGACCCGGTCCGCCCGGCACATCACGGCGCAGGTCGTCGACGACAGCGTCGGTCGCACCCTCGCGTCGGCGTCGACCCTCGAGTCGGACCTGCGAGCACTGGGCGACGACAAGACGGCCAAGGCGCGCAAGGTTGGCGAGCTCGTCGCCGAGCGCGCGAAGGCCGCCGGCATCGACGCGGTGGTCTTCGACCGCGGCGGCAACAAGTACCACGGTCGTGTGGCAGCAGTCGCCGACGGGGCCCGCGAAGGCGGTCTGGCCCTGTGACGACGACCACCGACTCCGCATCGAAGAAGAGGACTCACTGATGGCTGCTCCTCAGCGCAGCAACACCGGCGGCGCGCCCCAGGGCGCGGCCGGCGGCGGCGACCGTCGTGACGGCGGTCGTCGTGACGGCGGCGGGCGTCGTGGCGACGCCGCAGAGAAGAGCGCCTTCGTCGAGCGCGTCGTGACGATCAACCGCGTGGCCAAGGTCGTCAAGGGTGGCCGCCGGTTCAGCTTCACCGCGCTCGTCGTGGTGGGCGACGGTGACGGCACGGTCGGCGTCGGCTACGGGAAGGCCAAGGAGGTGCCCGCCGCGATCGCGAAGGGTGTCGAGGAGGCCAAGAAGAACTTCTTCAAGGTCCCGCGCATCCAGGGCACCATCCCGCACCCCATCCAGGGTGAGGCCGCGGCCGGTGTCGTCTTCCTGCGTCCGGCGTCGCCGGGTACCGGTGTGATCGCCGGTGGTCCGGTGCGCGCCGTGCTCGAGTGCGCCGGCATCCACGACGTCCTGAGCAAGTCGCTCGGCTCGTCGAACGCGATCAACATCGTGCACGCGACGGTCGCGGCCCTCCGTGGCCTCGAGCAGCCCGAGGCCGTGGCGGCTCGCCGTGGCCTGCCGCTCGAGCACGTCGCCCCGGCCCCGCTGCTGCGGGCGCAGGCGGCGGGCATCGCTGCGAAGGTGGGTGCGTGATGGCCCGTCTCAAGGTGACCCAGACCAAGTCCGCCATCGGCGGACGGCAGAACCAGCGCGACACGCTGCGCACCCTGGGCCTCAAGCGGATCGGCGACGTCGTCGTCAAGGAGGACCGTCCTGAGATCCGCGGCATGGTCTCCACGGTGACGCACCTCGTCGCTGTCGAGGAGGTCGAGTGATGGCTGACGACAAGAAGGCCACGGACGACGCCGAGGTGACCACCCCGGCGAAGAAGGCCCCGGCCAAGAAGGCGGCGGCCAAGAAGGCTCCGGCCGAGACGGCCGCGACCACGGAGTCCGCCGCGGAGGCGCCCAAGGTCGCGACCACGAAGGCCGCGGCGAAGCCTGCCGCGACGAAGGCCGTCGCCGAGGAGCAGGGCGCGGGCGGCACGCTGCGCGTGCACCACCTGCGTCCGGCGCCGGGCGCCAAGACCGCCAAGACCCGCGTGGGTCGTGGTGAGGCGTCCAAGGGCAAGACGGCCGGTCGTGGTACCAAGGGCACGAAGGCCCGCTACCAGGTGCCGGACCGGTTCGAGGGCGGGCAGATGCCGCTGCACATGCGGCTGCCCAAGCTCCGCGGCTTCCGCAACCCGTTCCGCGTCGAGTACCAGGTCGTGAACCTGGACAAGCTCTCGGCGCTGTACCCGAGCGGTGGTGACGTCACGGTCGAGGACCTCGTCGCCAAGGGGGCCGTCCGCAAGGGCGCCCCGGTGAAGGTGCTCGGCACGGGCGAGCTGACGGTGAAGCTGTCGGTCGCCGTGGACGCCTACTCGTCGTCGGCCAAGGACAAGATCCTGGCTGCCGGCGGGAGCGTCGCGCAGGACTGATCGCAGGACGGGGTCGGCAGGGCACTGCTCCTGCCGGCCCCGTTCTCGCATCTTGGCGGATGTCCGTTAAGGTGCCCGGGGTTGCTCAGCGTCGCGCCACACGGTGGTAGCGGTGCCAGAGGGCCCATCGGAGACGACCGGATCGGCCCGGCCGTACGACACACCGCCACGGCGGAGCAGGAGGACAGGTGCTCAGCGCATTCGTGCGGGCGTTCAGGACGCCCGACCTGCGGCGCAAGCTGCTCTTCACGATCGGCATCATGGTGGTGTTCCGGGTGGGCTCGTTCCTGCCCACCCCCGGGGTCTCCTACACCAACGTGAACGCCTGCATCGCGCAGACCCAGGACAACGACCTGCTCGGCCTGGTCAACCTGTTCAGCGGAGGCGCGCTGCTCCAGCTGTCGGTGTTCGCGCTCGGGATCATGCCGTACATCACGGCGAGCATCATCGTGCAGCTGCTGCGCGTGGTCATCCCGCGCTTCGAGGCGCTGCACCAGGAGGGCCAGTCGGGCACCGCGAAGCTCACGCAGTACACGCGGTACCTGACGATCGGCCTCGCGATCCTGCAGTCGACGACCGTCATCACGATCGCGCGGACCGGGCAGCTGTTCTCGGGTTGCACCGTCGACGTGATTCCGGACGACACGCCGACCACAATCATTCTCATGGTCCTGACCATGACCGCCGGCACCGGCCTGATCATGTGGCTCGGCGAGCTCATCTCCGAGCGCGGCATCGGCAACGGCATGTCGCTGCTCATCTTCACGTCGATCGCCGCGACCTTCCCCTCGGCCATGTGGTCCATCGCGGGCGGCGCCGGCGGCTTCGGCAAGTTCCTGATCGTGCTGGCGATCGTCGTGCTCGTCATCGCGCTCGTCGTCTTCGTCGAGCAGTCGCAGCGCCGCATCCCGGTGCAGTACGCCAAGCGGATGGTCGGCCGGAAGATGTACGGCGGCTCGAGCACCTACATCCCGATCAAGATCAACATCGCGGGCATCATCCCGGTCATCTTCGCGTCGTCGCTGCTCGCCGTCCCGGGGCTCATCGCCCAGTTCGGCGACCCGACGCAGGAGTGGGTCGCGTGGGTGAGCAGGAACCTCGCCGACCCGGGCGCGCCGCTGCACCTCGCGATCTACGTCGTCCTGATCGTCTTCTTCTGCTACTTCTACACGGCGATCACGTTCAACCCGGACGAGGTCGCGGACAACATGAAGAAGTACGGCGGGTTCATCCCCGGCATCCGGGCCGGGCGCCCGACGGCCGAGTACCTCGACTACGTCATCACGCGCATCACCGCGCCGGGGTCGGTGTACCTCGCGCTGGTCGCGCTCATCCCGACGATCGCGTTCATCGTGCTCGGCGTCGGGACCAACATCCCGTTCGGTGGAGCCTCGATCCTCATCGTCGTCGGCGTCGGCCTCGAGACGGTGAAGCAGATCGAGTCGCAGCTCCAGCAGCGGCACTACGAAGGGTTCCTGCGTTGACAGCACGGCTCGTGATCATGGGACCGCAGGGCGCGGGCAAGGGGACGCAGGCGGCACGGCTCGCCGACCGTCTCGGCGTCCCAGCGATCTCCACCGGCGACATCTTCCGCGCGAACATCAAGGGCGGCACCGACCTCGGGCGCCTCGCGCAGGAGTACACCGCCCAGGGCGAGCTCGTGCCCGACTCCGTGACCAACGACATGGTGCGCGACCGGCTCGCGCAGCAGGACGTCGCCGAGGGCTTCATCCTCGACGGGTATCCGCGCAACGCCGCCCAGGTGACCGAGCTCGACGAGATCCTCGCCGCGCTGGGCACCCGCCTGGACGCGGTCGTCGAGCTCACCGCCGACCGGGACGAGCTCCTGGCCCGGCTGCGCAACCGCGCGCAGGTCGAGGGCCGGGAGGACGACACCGAGGAGGCCATCGCGCGCCGCCTCGACATCTACGCCGAGCAGACCGCTCCGCTGACGACCGCCTACGGCGAGCGCGGCCTGCTGGTCCGCGTCGACGGGATCGGCGGGATCGACGAGGTCACGGCGCGTCTGACGGACGCGCTCGCACCCGCGCTCGGCTGACGCCGGGTCGACGGGGGAGAGCCCGGTGTTCGGCCGCGAGCGGATCGAGTACAAGACGCGCGAGCAGGTCCTGGTCATGCGGCGGGCGGGACTGGTGGTCGCGGACGCGCTCGACGCGGTGCGGGCACAGGCCCGTGCGGGCATGACGACCGCCGACCTCGACGCGATCGCCGCGGACGTCATCCGGCGGGCGGGGGCGACCCCGTCCTTCCTCGGCTACGAGGGCTACCCGGCGACGTTGTGCGTCTCCGTGAACGACGAGGTCGTGCACGGCATCCCGGGCCCACGGGTGCTCGGCCCGGGCGACGTGGTCTCGGTCGACTGCGGCGCGATCGTCGACGGCTGGCACGGCGACTCGGCGATCACGGTGGTGCTCCCGGGCGCGGACCCGGCCGACGAGCAGCTGAGCGCGGTCACGGAGCGCGCGATGTGGGCCGGCATCGCCGCGCTCTCCTCCGCCGCACGGCTCGCCGCGGTGGGGGAGGCCGTCGAGGACGTCGTCGAGGCGGCGGCAGCGGACGGCGGGCCGGCCTACGGCATCGTGCAGGAGTTCGTCGGCCACGGGATCGGCTCGGCGATGCACCAGCCGCCCGAGGTGCTCAACTACCGCAGCCGTGACCGAGGGGCACGCGTGCGCCCGGGGCTGTGCGTCGCGATCGAGCCCATGATCACCCGTGGGGACCAGGCGACCCGCACGCTCGAGGACGACTGGACCGCGGTCACCGTCGACGGCTCCCGGGCGGCGCACTGGGAGCACTCCGTCGCGGTGCTGGAGGACGGCATCGTCGTCCTGACCGCGCGCGACGGGGGAGCGGCGCGGCTCGGGGAGCACGGCGTCACGGTCGTCGCGCTCGACTGAGCCGGACGCGGACCCGTCGGGAGCCGGGCTGCCGGTCGGGGACTCCACCGCCCCGCCGGCGCACCGCCGCGCGCCGCGGGTCACCCGGCGGTGGTGCGCGTGCGCCCGGGTCGCCGGCCCGCTGGGCCGTCCGGGGACGATCTCGCGAAATCAGGTGCAAAACCCGGACAGGTGTCCGGTTCGTCGGCTACCGTCCCCTATGTACGGGATCGACCGTCCCGTGACCCCATCGCCGCGGCCCCTGGGTGCTCGCGCGGTGGCGGACGGAGACGGTGCGATCCTCCCTCGGGTAGTCGCGTCCCTGCCGCCTGCCCCCGGACCGATTGGTTAGCCCATGCTGCACGGCCTGCGTCCCTCCGCCCACGACCGCGGTGCCGCCCCGAGGCGACGGGCACTGGCCCTGACGCTGGTCACCGGGGTGATCGCCGCCTCGACGTTCGCGGCCGCCGCGCCCGCGTCCGCCACGGACAAGTCGTACGGGAAGCCGCACGCGGTCGCCGCGTACGTCTACAAGAAGATCGACCCGGCGAAGAACGCCGCGTGGGAGAACTCGACCGAGCAGTTCCTCGTGGCGGCGTGGGACGGCAAGGAGTACCGCCTCACGCTCTCGCTCGAGGAGGTCCAGGCCGCCGTGGGCGAGCCGGTCTGCGGTCCGGGCTGGGGCATCCAGCAGGACAAGGCGTTCGGGACGACGGCGGTCTTCACGGACCCGGACAAGCAGCCGTGGTACCCGAACAGCTACATCGGCTGGTGGGACTCGAACAAGGGCGGGTACCAGCCCGGCAAGCTCTACCAGGCCGCGCACTGGAACCTCGAGCGCATCGTCGGGTCGGTGCCCGCGTGCGACGAGGTCGCGCCGAGCCCCAGCGTGACGCCGACGCCCGTCGTGACGCCGTCGCCCGTGCCGCCGGTCCCGCCGGTCACGACCCCGACGCCGGAGCCCACGGCGGACCCGACGCCGACGCCTACCCCGTCGGTGACGCCGACGAGCGAGGTCTCGGCCGCGCCGGTCCCGTCGACGACCCCGACCCCGACCCCGTCAGCGTCGCCCACCGTGCCCGGTGCGAGCGAGGTGCTGAACGCCGCGCCGACCCCGAGCCCGACGTCCACGTCCGAGGTCCTCGCCGCCGCTCCGCCCAGCGGCCGGGTCCTCGCCGCGACGGGCTCGTCCGTCGGCCCGATGCTCGCGGTCGCGGGTGTGCTCGTCGCCGGTGGCGCCGGCCTGGTCGTCGCACGCCAGCGCCGGGCTCGCCAGCAGGGCTGACCCGCACGTCGAGCGACGGGCGGTCCGGGGTCCTCCCCGGGCCGCCCGTTCGTCGTGCGGCCGTGCCGAAGGTCACGCGGAGGGCCCGCCGGAGCCACCCGACCGTGGTTTCTTCTCCAGCGTCGATGCCGTAGGATTGCCCGTTGGGTGTGTGCGCCCCTTCGGGCGTTCGACCGGCATGCAGAGCGGCGGTGTCGCCTCCGTGGGAGTCCTCGACCCTCACGGAACGGTCCAGCGGCTCGTGGGTCCAGCGTTCGGGGACCTGGCGCGTCGGTGCACTCCCGACCACGGAGCGTGTGAGCGGTTCTCGCTGTCCGGGCCACGGCCCGGGCGGCGCAGAGGGCGCGGGCCGACGTGGTGCGTCTCATCCATCAGAGAGTTAGCGGAGGATATGGCAAAGAAGGACGGTGTCATCGAGATCGAGGGCAGCGTTGTCGAGGCCCTGCCGAACGCGATGTTTCGCGTGGAGCTGGCCAACGGCCACAAGGTGCTCGCCCACATCTCGGGGAAGATGCGTCAGCACTACATCCGGATCCTCCCCGAGGACCGCGTGGTCGTTGAGCTGAGCCCGTACGACCTGTCCCGCGGCCGGATCGTCTACCGCTACAAGTAACCGCCACTCGATCACGCCGTCGGTCCGGGAAACCGGGCGCCACGGCGGCGGAGGAACACGCAATGAAGGTCAAGCCCAGCGTCAAGAAGATCTGCGACAAGTGCAAGGTCATCCGCCGGCACGGTCGCGTCCAGGTGATCTGCGAGAACCTGCGCCACAAGCAGCGCCAGGGCTGACGCCCTGACGCTCGGCAGGCCCGAGCAGCACCACCGGCCCCCGCCCCCGGTTCTCCCGGGAAGGGCCAGCAAGCGCACAGCCACTCCGGCGCAGCACCACGGACCCCCGGGTCCGCGGGACCGCGCCGGCGAACCCTCGGTCGGAGGCCGGGGCCCGCAGAACGCGGGAGGGCCGTGCGGAAGACCTCCGATGCAGTACAGGAGCCACCAGGCACATGGCACGTCTTGTCGGCGTCGACCTCCCCCGCGAGAAGCGGCTCGAGATCGCGCTCACCTACATCTTCGGCGTCGGCCGGACCCGCGCCCAGCAGACGCTGGCCGCGACCGGCATCTCCCCGGACGTCCGCGTGAAGGACCTCGGTGACACCGAGCTCGTCGCGCTCCGCGACTACCTCGAGGGCAACTACAAGCTCGAGGGTGACCTTCGCCGTGAGGTCGCCGCGGACATCCGCCGCAAGGTCGAGATCGGGTCCTACGAGGGCCTCCGCCACCGTCGTGGCCTTCCGGTGCGCGGTCAGCGCACCAAGACCAACGCGCGTACCCGCAAGGGTCCGAAGCGCACCGTCGCCGGCAAGAAGAAGGCCGGCCGGAAGTAGCCCGCGACGGGCAGGCGGCGCGCACAGCGCCGCGGCCCGCGCGTCGGACACCCGACCTCACGACCCCCGCAGACCCGGAAGAGAACCCACATGCCTCCCAAGTCCCGTACCGCCGTGCGCAAGCCGCGCCGCAAGGAGAAGAAGAACGTCTCCCACGGCCAGGCGCACATCAAGAGCACGTTCAACAACACCATCGTCTCGATCACCGACCCGTCCGGCGCCGTCATCGCCTGGGCCTCCTCCGGCCAGGTCGGCTTCAAGGGCTCGCGCAAGTCGACGCCGTTCGCCGCGCAGCTCGCTGCCGAGGCCGCCGCGCGTCGTGCGCAGGAGCACGGCATGAAGAAGGTCGACGTCTTCGTCAAGGGTCCCGGCTCCGGCCGTGAGACCGCGATCCGCTCGCTGCAGGCCACCGGCCTCGAGGTCGGCTCGATCCAGGACGTGACGCCGCAGGCGCACAACGGGTGCCGTCCCCCGAAGCGTCGCCGCGTCTGATCCACCGGTGGGCCGGGTCGCCGCGGGAGTGCCCGCAGCGACCCGGCCCAGCCGTGCACGACTCACCGACCGGGTGGACCGAGACCGGGTCGGCCAGCAGTAGCTGCGCAGCGTCATATGGCGGACGCGCGCTGAGAGGAAACCAGAAGTGCTCATCGCACAGCGCCCCACCCTGACCGAAGAGGTCATCTCGGAGAACCGGTCGCGGTTCTCCATCGAGCCGCTCGAGCCGGGCTTCGGCTACACGCTCGGCAACTCGCTCCGCCGCACCCTGCTCTCCTCGATCCCCGGTGCCGCCGTCACGTCCATCCGGATCGACGGTGTGCTGCACGAGTTCACGACCGTGCCCGGGGTCAAGGAGGACGTCACCGAGATCATCCTCAACATCAAGAACCTCGTCGTCTCCTCGGAGAACGACGAGCCCGTCGTGATGTACCTGCGCAAGCAGGGCGCCGGCGTCGTCACGGCCGCGGACATCGTGCCGCCGGCCGGGGTCGAGGTCCACAACCCGGACCTGCACCTCGCGACGCTCAACGAGAAGGGCAAGCTCGAGATCGAGCTCACGGTCGAGCGCGGTCGCGGGTACGTCTCCGCGAACCAGAACAAGTCGTACGACGCCGAGATCGGCCGCGTGCCGGTCGACTCGATCTACTCGCCGGTCCTGAAGGTGACGTACAAGGTCGAGGCGACGCGTGTCGAGCAGCGCACGGACTTCGACAAGCTCATCGTCGACGTCGAGACGAAGGCCGCGATCACGCCCCGCGACGCCCTCGCCTCCGCGGGCAAGACGCTCGTCGAGCTGTTCGGTCTGGCCCGTGAGCTGAACGTCGAGGCCGAGGGCATCGAGATCGGCCCGTCCCCGACGGACGCCGCGCTCGCCGCCGACCTCGCGCTCCCGATCGAGGACCTGCAGCTGACGATCCGGTCGTACAACTGCCTCAAGCGTGAGGGCATCCACTCCGTGGGTGAGCTCGTGGCGCGCAGCGAGGCCGACCTCCTGGACATCCGCAACTTCGGCGCGAAGTCCATCACCGAGGTCAAGGAGAAGCTGGCCGAGCTCGGCCTGTCCCTCAAGGACAGCCCGCTCGACTTCGACCCGACCGCCGCCGCCGGCTACTACGACGGCGACGAGGGCGACTTCACCGAGGACGAGCAGTACTGACGCCCCCCGGGAGGCGTGCGGCCCGTCCGGCCCGCGCACAGCCCTTCACTGACCTCAAGGAGTAAAGACCATGCCTACGCCCACCAAGGGTCCTCGTCTCGGTGGCGGCCCGGCGCACGAGCGGCTCATCCTGGCCAACCTGGCCACGGCGCTGTTCGAGCACAAGCGCATCACGACGACGGAGACGAAGGCCAAGCGCCTGCGTCCCCTCGCCGAGCGGCTCGTCACGTTCGCCAAGCGCGGTGACCTCGCGGCCCGCCGTCGCGTGCTGACGGTCGTCAAGGACAAGTCGGTCGTCCACACGCTGTTCACCGAGATCGCCCCGGCCGTGGCCGAGCGTCAGGGTGGCTACACGCGCATCACGAAGATCGGCCCGCGCAAGGGCGACAACGCGCCGATGGCCGTGATCGAGCTCGTCCTCGAGCCGCTCTCGCCGAAGCAGGCGGTCGTGCGCGAGGCCGAGAAGACGGCCGCGAAGTCCGCCCCGAAGACGGCCTCGACGGCGGACGCCGCCGCGGCGCCCGCCGCCGAGGAGCCGGCTGCCGGCGACGCCGCTGTCGAGGAGACCACGGAGGCCCCGGCCGCCGAGGCGACCGAGGCTCCGGCCGAGGGCAGCGCCGACAAGGCCTGAGCACCACCGACGCGAGGCCCGGACCGGGAAGACCTGGTCCGGGCCTTCGTCGTACCCGGGGCTTCGTCGTACCCGAGCCCTCGTCCCCGGGCTCTCGTCGCACCGGGTCGACGTCGCACCGGGACGCGTCGTCCCGCGCGTGCGGACTCCGCGCCGCCGGTGCGAGACTCCGAGGATGACGACCGATGCGTCCCGCGAGACCCGTAGCGGCTCGGGCGCCGAGGCCGGCGCCCGAGCGGCGAGCCTGCCGCCGAGCAGCGAGGTGCGCCCACATCCCGGCGCGCTGCCCGTCGTGCTGCTGCACGGTCTGCGGACGTCGTCGACCATGTGGCGTGCGCAGGTGCGCGCGCTCGAGGCGGCGGGCCGGCGCGTCGTCGCGCCCGACCTCCCCGGGCACGGGACGCGGATCGACGAGCGCTTCACGCGCGCGGGGGCGATCGAGACGGTCGAGGAGTCCGTCGACGAGGTCGGCGGGCGGGCGCTCGTCGTCGGCCTGTCGCTCGGGGGGTACATCGGGATGGCGCACGCCGCGAGGCACCCCGAGCAGGTCGCGGGCCTCGTCGCGGCAGCGTGCTCGACCCGGCCGGCGCGGCTGCTGGTCGCCGGGTGGGCGCTCGCCGCGCGCGGGATCGTCCGCCTGCCGGACCACGGTGCGGCGCTCAACCAGCTCCTCGTCGAGCGGGTGCTTCCGCCGTCGGCCGCGGAGGACGCCGGCGCGGGCGGGTTCGCGCTGCACGTCGTGGAGGACGTGCTGCGCGAGGTGTCCGCGTGCACGCCGCTCGAGGACCTCACGCGCATCGACGCGCCGGTGTGGCTCGTCAACGGGCGCTTCGACCACTTCCGCGGCGAGGAACGACGCTTCCTGGCGGCGTGCCGCGACGGCCGGCTCGTCGTGGTGCCGCGCGCGACGCACCTCGTGAGCCTCGTCGCCCCCGAACGCTTCACCCGCACCGTGCTCGAGGCGCTCGACGAGCTCGAGCACGGACCGCGGGCCGGGTCGGCTCCCGGGCGGCGCCTCCACGGCGCGGCGCGCTGAGGGACGGCGCGGGACGGTGAGGAGCGCGGCACGGTGAGGGACGCGGGACCTCGGTGAGGGACGCGGGACGGTGCGGAGCGTGGGGCGGCGCGGAGCGCGGGACCTCGGTGAGGCGGGGGACGCCGGGCGACGGTGGACGCCGGGGCGCGGGCCGCCGCGAACGCGGACGCGGACGCTCCCCGGCTCAGGCGGGGCGGCGCAGGTCCCACGCCCGGACACCGCCGACGATGCCGGCCTGGTTCGGTACGACGACGACGTCGTCCCCGAGCCGCGCGAGCACCTGCGGGGTGACCTGGCGCGCGTTCCCGCCGCCGAGGTAGAGCCGGTCCCACAGGAAGACGGGCCGCAGCCCGTCGACCACCCGGCGCACGCGGCGCGACCACAGCCCGTTGCCGAGCCGTGCCCGCTCGATCTGGCCGATGTAGGAGTCGTAGGTGGTGTCGCGGCGCACCGGCGCGTGCGAGAGCTCGAGGTGCGGGGCGAGCAACCCGCCGTCGAACAGCGCGGAGCCGAGCCCCGTGCCGAGCGTCAGCACGAGCTCGACACCGGTTCCCGAGACGACGCCCGCGCCGTGCACCTCGGCGTCGTTCAGGACGAGCGTCGGGACGCCGAGCCGCGCCTCGAGCAGCGCGCCGATGTCGCAGCCCGACCAGAGCTCCACCAGCGCAGGGTCGACGCGCGTGTGCGGTCCCGAGCGGGTGACGTAGTGCGGGGTCGCGACGACGACGCCGTGCCGCACCATCCCCGGCATGCCGACGGTGGCGCGCTCGGCGCGGGGGAGGCCCTCGGCGATCGAGGCGATGGTCTCGACGAGCCGCTCGGGCGGCAGGGGGTACGGGGTCGCGACGCGCACCGCGGGCGCGTGCAGGGTCCCGGCGGCGTCGAGCACCGAGGCCTTGATCCCGCCGCCGCCGCAGTCGACCGCGAGCGTGAACGACGCGCGGCCGCCCGGACCGGGGACGACGGGTGCAGGCATCCGTCCACGCTAACGCGACGCGCGGGACGGCGACGCGCGGGACGGTGACGCGCGGACGGCGACGGGCTGCGCGGCAGGGGAGACAGCGGCCGGCGAGGCGGCGGCGCGCGCGGAGCTGGCGAGACGGCGGCGAGCCCGACGGCGGCCACGCGGTGGCGTGCGAGGCGGTGCACCGCCGCCCCTCGGGCGTGCTGGGCCCGGGGTCCGGGGCGTTACGGTGTCGGGCGTGAGCAGCGTCCGTGTCCGTCTCGACCTCGCCTACGACGGGACCGACTTCGCGGGCTGGGCGCGTCAGCCCGGGCTGCGCACGGTCCAGGGGGTGCTCGCGGACGCGCTCGGGCGGGTGCTGCGGACGGAGAACCCGCGCGTGGCGGTCGCGGGCCGCACCGACGCCGGCGTGCACGCGCGCGGGCAGGTGGCGCACGTCGACGTCACCCCGGAGGCGTGGGAGCGCGTGGTCGGGCGCACGACGCGGACCCCTGCCGAGGCGCTCGCGACGCGCCTCGCGGGCGTGCTGCCGCCGGACGTCGTCGTGCACCGGGTGGGCGTCGCGCCGCCCGGCTTCGACGCGCGCTTCTCCGCGCTGCGGCGCCGCTACGCGTACCGGGTGTGCGACGACGCCCTGCTGCGCGACCCGCTGCGGCGCACCCACGTGCTGTGGCACCGCGCGCGGCTCGACGTCGACGCGATGGACGCGGCGGCGCGCCTGCTGCTCGGGCGGCACGACTTCGCGGCGTTCTGCCGCCCGCGGCCGGGCGCCACGACGATCCGCACGCTCGAGGTGCTGCGCTGGGAGCGGGCGCAGGAGGGGGCCGACGCGGGGCTCGTCGTCGCGCACGTCCAGGCGGACGCGTTCTGCCACAGCATGGTCCGGGCGCTCGTCGGGGCGAGCATCGCGGTGGGGGAGGGCCGGCGCGACGTCACGTGGCCCGCGGACCTGCTCGCGGGGCGACGTCGAGACCCGGGGAGCGCGGTCGTCGCCGCGCTGGGGCTCACGCTCGAGGAGGTCGCCTACCCGCCGGACGCCGAGCTCGCCGCGCGGGCCGAGCAGACGCGGGCGACGCGTGCGGCGGACGACGTCGACGTGCTCCGGGGGCGCTGCACCGACGAGGGCTGACCGCACCCGGCTCCGCCCTGGGCCTCGACACACGGGCGCGCCGACAGGTCCTCCAGCACCGCGCGGACGAGCGCCGGGCCCGGCGCGCGACGGGCCCGGACAGCACGACGACGCGGCACCCACGGGCGGGTGCCGCGTCGTCGTCGTGCCGGGGTCAGGCCCGGTCGTCGCGCTCCAGGTACGGCGCGTCGGTGCTGCTCGGGTCCTCGGTGAGCCCGAGGTCGCCCACCACGTCGCGGTCGGTGCCGTCGTCCGCGCCGGCTGCGACGTCGTCGACCAGGAGGTCCGTGTCGAGGCGCGGGTCCTCGTCCTCGAACGTGTCGTCGCCCGCGTCGGCGGTCTCGAGCTGGTCGAGCACGATCTCCTCGTCGTCGACGACGTGGATCGCGGCCTCCTCGGCGCTCACGGTGCCGGCGGTCGAGCCGGTCTCGATCGCGAACGCGTCGGTCCCGCCCGCCGCGACGGCGTCGTCGTCCTCGACGAGCTGACCCGCGCCGTCGGGCGCGACGTTCGGGTCGCCGGGGCGCCGCTCCTCCCAGACCTCGGGCTCCTCCTCGTCGAGGCGCTGGCTGAGCGTCTCGCCGTGCGCCTGCTCCCACGCGGTCTCGCCGAAGTGGTTGGGGCGCGGGTGGTCCGGCGGGGAGTAGCCCTCGTCGAGCATCGTGTCGTCGTCGGGCTCCGCGAGCGTGTCCTCGCCGGGCAGCTGGTTGGTGTCGCCCTCGGAGCCGAGGGCCGGGTCGGTGCTGGTGGCCGGGGTGTCTTCACTCATGGCACTCACGATGGCACCGCCACGCGTGACCTGCGAGGGGAGCGCGGGACGTCCCGCGGAGGGAGGGCGCGGGTAAGAGGTCGCCCGCACGGCTCGCGGCCCGGGACACTGGTGGGGTGGGACACCTCGACATCAGCTCCGTGAGCTACTTCCTGCCCGACGGCCGTCCGCTGCTCGACGAGGTCGACCTGCGCGTCGCCGACGGGGCGAAGGTCGCGCTCGTCGGGCCGAACGGCGCCGGCAAGACGACGCTGCTGCGGATCGTCGCCGGGGACGAGGCGCCGCACGGGGGAGCGGTCGCGCGCAGCGGGGGGCTCGGCGTGATGCGCCAGATGGTCGGCCGGATCGACGACGAGCGCTCGATCCGCGACCTGCTCGCGTCGCTCGCGCCGGCGGCGGTCCGCGACGCCGCCACCGAGCTCGCCGCCGCGGAGCTCGGGATCATGGAGGTCGACGACGAGCCCGCGCAGATGCGGTACGCGACGGCGCTCGTCGACTGGGCGGACGTCGGTGGCTACGAGGCCGAGGCCGGCTGGGACCAGGTGACGGACTCGGTGCTGTCGATCCCGTTCGACCGGGCGCAGCACCGTGAGGTGCGCACGCTGTCCGGCGGGGAGCAGAAGCGGCTCGTGCTCGAGGCCCTGCTGCGCGGTCCCGAGGAGGTGCTGCTGCTCGACGAGCCGGACAACTACCTCGACGTCCCGACCAAGCGCTGGCTCGAGCAGCAGCTCACGGCGTCGCCCAAGACGGTCCTGTTCGTCAGCCACGACCGCGAGCTCCTCTCGACGACGGCCACGCAGGTCGCGACGCTCGAGCCGACCGCGGCCGGCTCGAGCATCTGGGTGCACGGCGGCTCGTTCCGCACCTACCCGCAGGCGCGCGAGGACCGGCGCTCGCGGCTCGAGGAGCTCATGCGGCGCTGGGAGGAGGAGCACGCGAAGCTCAAGGACCTCGTGTTCACGCTCAAGAACAAGGCGGCGTTCAACGACGGGCTCGCGTCGCGGTACCAGGCGGCGCAGACGCGCCTCCGGAAGTTCGAGGAGGCCGGCCCGCCCCAGGTCATGGCGCGCGAGCAGAACGTGCGCGTGCGGCTGCGGGGCGGCCGGACGGCGAAGCGCGCGGTCGTCGCGACCGGGCTCGAGCTCACGGGCCTGATGAAGCCGTTCGACCTCGAGGTGTGGTTCGGGGAGCGCGTCGCGGTGCTCGGGTCGAACGGCTCGGGCAAGTCTCACTTCCTGCGGCTGCTCGCGACCGGCGGCTCCGACCCCGGCCCGGAGCACGAGCCGGCGGGCGAGGTCGACGTCGCACCCGTGGCGCACAGCGGGCGCGTCGTGCTCGGCTCGCGCGTGCGCCCCGGGTGGTTCGCGCAGAACCACACGCACCCCGAGCTCGGGGGTCGCACGCTGCTCGAGATCCTGCACCGCGGCGACGGGCACCGGCCCGGGCTCGGCCGCGAGCCCGCCAGCAAGGCGCTCGACCGCTACGAGCTGGTCGCGGCGGCGGAGCAGGCGTACGACACGCTCTCGGGCGGCCAGCAGGCGCGGTTCCAGATCCTGCTGCTCGAGCTGGGCGGCGCGACGCTCCTGCTGCTCGACGAGCCGACCGACAATCTCGACCTGCACTCCGCGGAGGCGCTCGAGGCCGGCCTCGAGGCGTTCGAGGGGACGGTCATGGCCGTGACGCACGACCGGTGGTTCGCGCGCGGCTTCGACCGGTTCCTGTCGTTCGGGGCGGACGGCGTGGTCGTGGAGACCCCGGAGCCGGTGTGGGACGCCGGTCGGGTGCAGCGCGCGCGCTGAGCGACGTCACAGCGGGTTCAGCCGACCGCGTTTTGACCCTGCCTCCGCCCGGCGGCTACTCTGGTGTGTCGTTGTGCGTCTCCCGCCTGCGCTGGATGTGCGAAGAGCAGCCGCTACCTGCTCCCGCCGGGTCCAGCACGGGCGGTCGTGCCGGTGCGATCCCACTCGCCGGCCAGGGATGCTCCACCGACAGCACTCATCGGCGGGACCCCCTGTGGTCCCACGCCGTGAACACATTCAGCAACACGAGACGAAGGCTTAGACCGTGCGCACGTACACCCCGAAGCCCGGCGACGTCGAGCGGAACTGGTACGTCATCGACGCGACCGATGTCGTCCTGGGCCGCCTCGCCACCCACGTGGCCACGCTGCTGCGCGGCAAGCACAAGGCGACCTTCGCCCCGCACGTCGACGGTGGCGACTTCGTCGTCGTCATCAACGCGGGCAAGGTGGCCCTCACGGGCAACAAGCGTGAGACCAAGCTTGCCTACCGCCACTCCGGTTACCCGGGTGGCCTGCGTGCCACCGCGTACGCCGACCTCCTCGACAAGCACCCCGAGCGGGCGATCGAGAAGGCCGTGCGCGGCATGCTCCCGAAGAACTCCCTCTCGCGCGCTCAGCTGAGCAAGCTGAAGGTGTACGTCGGCGCGGAGCACCCCCACGCGGCCCAGCAGCCGAAGCCCTTCGAGATCACCCAGGTCGCTCAGCAGGCCTGAGCCTGCTGCAGCCAGCCACCCAGACAGGACGCGAGGACACACCAGTGGCCGAGACCACGGTCGACATCGACCTTGAGGGCGACGACACGCCCACCAGCTACACCTCCGAGACCGCTGCGCCCACGGGCCGCGGCCAGAGCATCACCGCTCCCGGCCAGGCCCTCGGCCGCCGCAAGGAGGCCATCGCCCGCGTGCGCCTCGTGCCCGGCACCGGGCAGTGGAAGATCAACGGCCGCACCCTCGAGGACTACTTCCCGAACAAGGTGCACCAGCAGCTCGTCAACTCGCCGCTCAAGCTCGTCGACGTCGAGGGCCGCTTCGACATCGTCGCGCGCATCACCGGCGGCGGCGTCTCGGGCCAGGCCGGCGCGCTGCGCCTCGGCATCGCCCGCGCGCTCAACGCGATCGACGCCGACTCGAACCGCCCGGCGCTCAAGAAGGCCGGCTTCCTGACGCGTGACGCGCGGGTCGTCGAGCGCAAGAAGGCGGGTCTCAAGAAGGCCCGCAAGGCGCCCCAGTACTCCAAGCGCTGATCCCTCAGCCGTGGCCCGATGGCCCCGACGGTCACCAGACCATCGGGGCCATCGGCGTCTCACGAGCCGACCGGCACCGCACGACGCACGACGAAGGAGTGATCTGATGGGTCTGTTCGGGACCGACGGGGTCCGTGGCCTCGCGAACCGGGACGTGACGGCCGAGCTCGCGCTCGACCTGTCCGTGGCCGCCGCGCACGTGCTGGGCTCCCTGGGCGAGTTCGAGGGGCACCGCCCGCGCGCCGTGATCGGCCGCGACTCCCGCGCCTCCGGGGAGTTCCTCAGCGCCGCGGTCGCCGCCGGGCTCGCGAGCGCCGGGGTCGACGTGCTCAACGTCGGCGTGCTGCCGACGCCCGCCGTCGCGTTCCTCACGGCGACGCTGGACGTGGACCTCGGCGTGATGCTGTCGGCGTCGCACAACCCGATGCCGGACAACGGCATCAAGTTCCTCGCGCGCGGGGGCCACAAGCTCGACGACGAGCTCGAGGTCGCGATCGAGGCCCGCCTGCGGGAGGACTGGGAGCGACCGGTCGGTGCCGCCGTCGGGCGTATCCGGATGGACAACGGGCAGGCGGGGGCCGACTACGTCGAGCACCTCGTCTCGACGATCGACGTGAGCCTCGCGGGCCTGCGCATCGCGGTCGACTGCGCGAACGGTGCGGCGAGCGAGGTCGGCCCGGCCGCGCTGCGTGCCGCCGGCGCCGACGTCGTCGTCATCAACGCGTCCCCGGACGGGCGCAACATCAACGAGAAGTGCGGCTCGACGCACCCCGAGCAGCTCCAGGCCGCGGTCGTGGCCTCCGGCGCGGACCTCGGCGTCGCGTTCGACGGCGACGCGGACCGGTGCCTCGCGGTCGACCACACGGGTGCGCTCGTCGACGGCGACCAGATCCTCGGGACGCTCGCCGTCGCGATGCGGGAGCGGGGCACCCTGACCGACGACACCCTCGTCGTCACGGTGATGAGCAACCTGGGCCTGCGGCTCGCGATGACCGCGGCCGGCATCCGCACGATCGAGACGGCCGTCGGCGACCGGTACGTGCTCGAGGAGATGCGCGCGGGCGGGTACGCGCTCGGCGGCGAGCAGTCGGGCCACGTCATCCTCGCCCAGCACGCGACGACGGGAGACGGCGTGCTGACGGCGCTCCAGCTCGCGGCGCGCGTCGCCGGGACGGGCCAGAAGCTCGAGCAGCTTGCTTCGGTCGTCCAGCGGCTCCCGCAGACGCTCGTCAACGTGCCGCGCGTCGACCGGGCTCGCGCCTCGACCGACGAGGTGCTCGCGGGCGCCGTCCGGGCCGCGGAGGTCGAGCTCGGCGACACCGGGCGCGTGCTGCTGCGTCCCTCGGGCACCGAGCCGCTCGTGCGGGTCATGGTCGAGGCCGCGAGCCAGGACGACGCCGAGCGCATCGCGAACGGCCTCGCGGACGTCGTGCGCGCGCAGCTCGCGCTGTGAGCGGGACGCCGTCCGGGGCGGCGGCGCTGCTGCGCGAGCAGGTCCACCGCCTGCTCGACGCCGCCCAGGACGGCGTCGTCCCCATCGTGCAGGCCGGCCAGCCCGTGCTCCGCGCCGTGGCCGAGCCGTACGACGGTCAGCTGGACGCGGCCGAGCTCGGCGCGCTCGTCGAGCTCATGCGCCGCACGATGCACGCCGCCCCGGGCGTCGGGCTCGCCGCACCGCAGATCGGGCTGTCGCTCGCCCTTGCTGTCGTGGAGGACCCGGGCATGCTCGACCCCGACGTCGAGCAGGTGCGTGAGCGTCCGCGCCTGCCGTTCCGCGTCCTGGTGAACCCGCGGTACGAGGCGGTCGGCGACGAGCGCGTGTCCTTCTACGAGGGCTGCCTGAGCGTCGTCGGCTACCAGGCCGTCGTGGCGCGGCACCGCTCGGTCCGCCTCACGGGCGCCGACGAGGCGGGGAGCGCGCTCGACGAGGTGCTCACGGGCTGGCCCGCGCGCATCGTGCAGCACGAGACGGACCACCTCGGTGGGACCCTGTACCTCGACCGGGCCGAGCTGCGCTCGCTCGCGCGGACCGACGAGCTCGGCGCCCGCTGGGCCGGCGAGCCGCGCCCCGAGACGGCCGCCCGCGCGCTGGGCTTCCCGCTGCGCTGAGGCGCCCGGCGCTGCTGCGCCCGCCACCACCCGAGGTCGAGACCACGCGCGCCCCAGGTCGGTGCGCGCGGTGCTGTGCGGCGCACGTTGGGGCGCCCTCGGTCGTGCGACGGGGTATCAGGTGTCGGCCTGTCGGCCCCTCGGAGTAGCGTCCTGGACGCGATCTCATCCGGTCGACGGAGGCGTCACCGCGCTCCTCTCCAGCAGGATCGAGGGGAACGGAGGGCGCGCACCCTGGGACCACCTGGGGGTCGCTGGGGGTCGTCTGGGGGGCTTCCCCCATTCCGGCGCCCAGTGACGGCGACCTACCGTGAGCAGGACGACCTCACCGGCGGCTTCGCTGCCACGACCTAGTGGAGCTGATGACTGGTGCTGGAGGAGTGGATCCTCGCGCTCGCGGGCTCCGGGTGGATCTACCTGGGCATCTACGTGTTCGCGACGATCGACGGGTTCTTCCCGCCGATCCCGAGCGAGTCCGTCGTGATCGCCGTCGCGGCGACGGCGATGGTCGGGGACGGGCCGAACCTGGGGCTCCTCGTCGCGTCGGCCGCAGCCGGAGCGTTCACGGGTGACCAGATCGCCTACGCGATCGGCAGCCGCGTCGACGTGCGACGCGTCCGGTTCCTGCGGGGCAGGCGTGGCCGGGCGACGCTGGCGTGGGCCGAGCACGCGCTCGCGAACCGTGGCTCGTCGTTCATCCTCGCCGCGCGGTACATCCCCGTGGGACGGGTCGCCGTGAACATGACGGCCGGCGCGCTGGGCTACCGCCGCCGCCGCTTCGTCGCCCTGACCGCGCTCGCCGCGCTGACGTGGGCCGTCTACGGGACGGCGATCGGCGTCGGTGCGGGGGCCTGGCTGCACGACCACCCGGTCATCGCCGTCGTGGCCGGTGTCGTGGTCGGCGTCGTCCTGGGCCTGCTCATCGACTGGCTCCTGCGCCGGTGGCTGCGGCCGGGCGTCCCCGTCATCGAGCAGAGCGTCCTGGGCGACCTCGCCCCGACGCCGGACCTGGCCGACGACCCCGCGGCGGACGCCGGTCCGGCAGGGCCGCTGCTGCACGAGACGCACGTGACCGCCGGGGTCGACCCCCGCACGGCCCGGCCGGTCACGTCTCCGCAACGATCCGCTCACCCGGGTTAACGATCTGGTCTCGTCCGGCGCCCTCCGCCGGGGTCCGTCCTACGCTGGTCATGGGACGACACCGCTGTCGCCCCTCCCGCCCACCGGACCACCTTCGAGGTGCTCCCTCGGTGCGCGGGCCGGCAGGGGGCGAGCGGGGGTTTCGGCATGCGACGACGACACGAGGGGCGTGGGCGAGGCAGCCCTCGACGGCGCCTCGTCGCGCTCGTCGGCGGCACCGCGCTCGCGTGCACGACCGTCCTCGCCGGCTGCGCGGGTGCGGGCGACCCGCTCCCGGCCGAGGCCGAGACGGCGCCGCGGGCCGACTGCCTCGCACCCCAGGTCATCGCGTCGCTCGGGCTGCGCGCCGACGACGCGTCGGGCACCGCGCACCCGGACGTCCCCGAGCCGGGTGCCGTCCCCGAGACGTTCACGCCCGTCAGCGCCGTCCAGTGCATGAGCGGGGAGCGGCTCACGGACGCCGACGGCGTGTGGGCCGCCGTCACCGTGCGGCAGCTCGAGGGCGACCTCGCGCCGCTGCTCGAGGCGCTCGAGCGGCCGTCGGAGACGGTGCGCGCCGACCAGGCGTGCGCGGCCCCGGTGTTCCCCGCGTGGGAGCTGTGGCTCGTCGACGCGCTCGGGCGGGCGGTGCGGGCGCACCGCCCCGTCGACGCGTGCGGCGCGCCGATCGAGCAGGTCACCACGGCCGTCGAGCAGCTCGACACGACGGGTGAGGAGCACTTCCCGGTCGACCTGCTCGCCGCGCGGGTCACCGCGACGCCGACGCCGTGACGGTGCTCGCGGGCCGCCGCACGCCCTGACGGCGGCCGCCGCTCACCGGTCGTGCGCCGCGCGGGTCGCGTGCCGCAACGGTGCACGCGCCGCCCCGGTCGTGCGCCGCGCCGGGCCCCTCAGAGCTTGCGGAGCCGGACGCGCTGGACCGCGTGGTCCGGCCCCTTGGTGAGCACGAGCGTCGCGCGGCTGCGGGTCGGCACGATGTTCCGCTCGAGATTCGGGGCGTTGATCGCGTCCCAGATCGCCTCGGCGCGCGTCACGGCCTCGTCGTCCGAGAGCGACGCGTACCGGTGGAAGTACGACTCGGGACGGGCGAACGCGGTCGCCCGCAGCGACAGGAACCGGTCGACGTACCACTGGCGGACGTCCGCGGTGCGGGCGTCGACGTAGATCGAGAAGTCGAAGAAGTCGCTCACGGCGAGGTTGGACACGCCCCCGTCGAGCGACGGGCGGGCCGGCTGCAGCACGTTGAGACCCTCGACGATGAGCACGTCCGGGCGCCGCACCACGACCTCGGCGCCCGGCACGATGTCGTACGTCAGGTGGTCGTACACGGGTGCGCGGACCTCGGCGCGGCCGGCCTTGACCTTGGTCAGGAACCGCACGAGCGCGCGCCGGTCGTAGGACTCCGGGAAGCCCTTGCGGTCCATGAGCCCGCGGCGCTCGAGCTCGGCGTTCGGGTAGAGGAACCCGTCGGTGGTGAGGAGCTCGACGCGCGGGGTCGCGGGCCAGCGCGCCATGAGCTCGCGCAGCAGCCGCGCGGTCGTCGACTTGCCGACCGCCACCGACCCCGCGACGCCGATGACGTACGGCGTGCTGCCGGTGTCCTCGCGCAGGAACGTGCTCGACGCCTCGTGCAGGCCGCGCGTCGCGCCGACGTACAGGTCGAGCAGCCGCGAGAGGGGCCGGTAGACCGCGTCCACCTCGGCGAGGTCGATCGGGTCGCCGAGCCCGCGCAGCCGCGTGACGTCGGCGTCGGTGAGCGGCAGCGGGGTGGACTCGCTCAGCCGTGCCCACGCGGACCGGTCGAGGTCGACGTACGGGGACGACGGCGCGAGGGCGGAGGGGGCCACGAGGAGCCATTCTGCCGGACGGGGCCGTGCCGCCCGGCGCGTCCGACCGGGCCGCGCGCCCGCACGTGCCGGAGATCACCATGAGTCCCACCTGCGCGCCCGTAGACTCGCCCCCATGTGCGGAATCGTGGGATACGTCGGCAGCCAGGATCCGAGCGGCCGTCCGCTCGACGTCGTGCTCGAGGGGCTGCGACGCCTCGAGTACCGGGGCTACGACTCAGCAGGTGTGGCGCTCACGTGCGGGGACGGGACCCTGACGAGCGCGAAGAAGGCGGGCAAGCTCGCGAACCTCGTCGAGGTCCTCGACGCAGAGCCCCTGTGCGAGTCGACCGCCGCGATCGGTCACACCCGCTGGGCCACGCACGGTGCGCCGAACGACGTCAACGCGCACCCGCACGTCGTCGGCAAGCTCGCGCTCATCCACAACGGCATCGTCGAGAACTACGTCGCGCTCAAGGCCGAGCTGCTCGCCGCCGGGGTGGAGTTCCAGTCGGAGACCGACACCGAGGTCGTCGCGCACCTCGTCGCGCGCCAGTACGAGCAGACGCCCGACCTCACCACGGCGCTGACGACGGTCGTCCGCCGCCTGCACGGCACGTTCACCCTCCTCGCGGTGCACGCCGACCTGCCCGACGTGGTCGTCGGCGCACGGCACGACTCCCCGCTCGTGGTGGGTCTCGGCGAGGGCGAGAACTTCCTCGGGTCCGACGTGGCGGCGTTCATCGCGCACACGAAGGAGGCGCTCGAGCTCGGTCAGGACCAGGTCGTGACGATCACGTCGACCTCCGTCGAGGTCACCGACTTCGAGGGCCGCCCCGCGCAGGGCCGCCGCTACACCGTCGACTGGGACGCTGCCGCCGCCGAGAAGGGCGGCTTCGCCTCGTTCATGGACAAGGAGATCCACGACCAGCCGCAGGCCGTCGCGGACACGCTCCTCGGCCGGACCGACCTCCAGGGCCGGCTCGTGCTCGACGACCTGCGCATCGACGAGTCGGTGCTGCGGTCGGTGGACAAGATCATCGTGATCGCGTGCGGCACCGCCGCGTACGCCGGGCACGTCGCCAAGTACGCGATCGAGCACTGGTGCCGCATCCCGGTCGAAGTCGAGCTCGCGCACGAGTTCCGGTACCGCGACCCGGTCGTCAACGAGAAGACCCTCGTCGTGGCGATCTCGCAGTCGGGCGAGACGATGGACACCCTCATGGCGGTCCGGCACGCGCGCGAGCAGGGCGCCAAGGTCGTCGCGATCGTGAACACGCACGGCTCGACGATCCCGCGCGAGTCCGACGCGGTGCTCTACACGCACGCGGGGCCGGAGATCGCGGTCGCGTCGACCAAGGCCTTCCTGTCGCAGATTACGGCGGCATACCTGCTCGGGCTGTACCTCGCGCAGCTGCGCGGCAACAAGTTCCCCGACGAGATCGCGGAGATCTTCGAGGACCTGCGCCAGATGCCCGACAAGATCCAGCAGGTGCTCGACCGTGCCGGCCGGGTCCGCGAGATCGCCCGCTGGATGGCGGACACGTCGTCGGTGCTGTTCCTCGGCCGGCACGTCGGGTTCCCCGTCGCGCTCGAGGGTGCGCTCAAGCTCAAGGAGCTCGCGTACATCCACGCGGAGGGCTTCGCGGCCGGCGAGCTCAAGCACGGTCCGATCGCGCTCATCGAGCCGGGGCAGCCGGTCTTCGTGATCGTGCCGTCGCCGCGCGGGCGGGACTCGCTGCACTCGAAGGTCGTCTCGAACATCCAGGAGATCCGCGCGCGCGGCGCCCGCACGCTCGTTGTCGCCGAGGACGGCGACGAGGACGTGCGGCCGTTCGCCGACGAGGTGTTCTACGTGCCGCAGTCGCCCGTGCTGCTCGCGCCGCTGCTCGCGGTGGTGCCGCTGCAGATCTTCGCGTGCGAGCTCGCGACCGCGCGCGGGCTGGACGTCGACCAGCCGCGCAACCTCGCGAAGTCGGTCACGGTCGAGTGAGCGCGGGCCGCGGGCGGGGGCCGGCGGTCGCTGCCGCCCCGCTCGCGAGCCCCGCGTGGCGGGACCGGCCGGCTCGCCCTGCGCGGGCCGCCCGGTGATCGTCGGCGTCGGGATCGACGTGGTCGACGTCACACGGTTCGTGGCGACGCTCGAGCGTGCCCCCGGCCTGCTCGAGCGGCTGTTCACGCCCGACGAGCGGCACCTGCCGCCCGCGTCGCTCGCCGCCCGGTTCGCCGCCAAGGAGGCGATCGCCAAGTCGCTCGGGGCTCCCGCGGGGATGAGCTGGCAGGACGCCACGGTCCGGCGCGTCCCTGGTCAGCAACCCGTCGTCGAGGTGGTCGGGACGGTCGCGGCACGCGCCGACGAGCTCGGGGTCGCGCGGTTCCACCTGTCGATCTCGCACGACGCGGGCATCGCGTCGGCGGTCGTGGTCGCGGAGCGCGACCCGGTCTGACCTCCGGGCGCGACGGGCCGACGTGCGAGGCCCGGCGCTGACGCCGGGTGGCGGCCCACGCCGGTCCGGGCCCGGTCCCGGCACGACGCGGGCCGCCCTCCCGCAGGAGAGCGGCCCGGCCGGGCGGTGCGGGTCGGCGACGCCGGTCAGCGCAGCGCGGGGACGACCTCGCGCTCGAACAGCTCGATGCCCGAGCGGTCGTAGGCGGCCTCGGCGAAGTACGTGATGGCGTAGGTCATCCCGAGACCCTCGAGCTCGCGGAGCTTGTCGACGATCTGCTCGGGCGTCCCGACGAGCGGGCCGTGCCGCAGCTGCTGGGCGAGCTCCGGAGCCTTGTTCGGGACCGTGAGCGCGTAGTGCTCCTCGGCCCACGCGATGCGGTCGTCCACCTCGGCCTCGGTCGCGCCGATCACGACGTTGTAGTTGGCCGAGCGCGTGATCTCCTCGAACGGCCGCCCGAGGGCGTCGCAGTGCCCGCGCAGGACCTCGGACTTGTGTGCGAACGTCTCGGGCGTCCCGTCGAAGTTCGTGTACTGCGCGTGCTCGGCGGCGATGCGCAGCGTCTTCTGCTCGCCGCCGCCCGCGATCCACAGCGGCGGGCCGTCGGTCTGCAGCGGCAGCGGCGAGAGCTGCGCGCCGTCGACCTGGTAGTGCGTCCCGTCGAGCGTGGCCGTGCCGTTCGTCCAGAGCTGCTTGAAGATCTGCACGCCCTCGTCGAGCATCGCGAGCCGCTCCCCGGCGCGCGGGAACCCGTAGCCGTACGCGCGCCACTCGTGCTCGTACCAGCCGGCGCCGATGCCCATCTCGACGCGGCCGCCGCTGATGACGTCGGCGGTCGCGGCGACCTTCGCGAGGTACGCGGGGTTGCGGTAGGCCATGCACGTGCACATCTGGCCGAGGCGGACCCGGCGGGTGCTCGCCGCGTAGGCGTTGATGAGGCTCCACGCCTCGTGCGTGGCCTCCCCGTTGGGCTCGGGGACGGCGTGGAAGTGGTCGTAGACCCAGATGGACTCCCAGACGTCGCCGGTGTCGGCGTGCTGGGCGAGCCCGTTCATGACGTTCCAGTGGTCGGCCGTGGCGATCCCGGTGAGGTCCTGCCGCCAGCCCTGGGGGATGAAGAGTCCGAAGCGCATGAGACCAGAACCTACCGCCGGGCCCGGCGCGCGCCCGTCGGGCGCCCGTGGTGTCCGCCCCTCGAGAACCCGGTCTGCCGCACCCGCGACCGTGCACCCGCCGCCGTGCACGCGCGACGCGTCCCGCGGTGCGGGGAGCAGCGGCGACCGTCCCGTCGCGGCCCGCCGCGCGGGGGCGCCCTCGACTCCGCCAAGATGGGCCCGTGATCGTCGCCTACACCGCCGCCGACGTCCGCGCCGCCGAGGAGCCGCTGCTCGCCGCGGGCGTGCCGCTGATGGACCGGGCGGCGTTCGCGCTCGCCGGGGTGGCCGTCCGAGAGCTGCGGGCGCGGCGCGGGCGCGTCGCGGGGGGCCGGGTCGTGGTGCTCGCCGGCGGGGGGAACAACGGCGGCGACGCCCTGCACGCCGGCGCGCTGCTCGCACGGCGCGGGGTCGGCGTGCTCGCGGTCGCGACGTCCGAGCGGCTGCACGAGGGCGGTCTCGCGGCGCTCCGGTCGGCCGGCGGCAGCGTCGTGAGCGTCGCCGACGGGGGGCCCGGGCCGCGGGTGTGGCCGGGCGACGCGATCGCGGAGGCGTTCACGGCGGACGTCGTGCTCGACGGCGTGCTCGGCATCGGCGCCCGGGGCGGGCGGAGCGCGGTGCGCGGACCCGGCGCCGAGGTGCTCGCGCTGCTCGGCGAGCTCGTCACGGACGGGCGGGCGGGCGGGCGCGGCGAGGGTCCGTGCGTCGTGGCCGTCGACGTGCCGAGCGGTGTCGGGGTGGACGACGGCGACGTGCCCCGCCCGGGGTCGTCCAACGGGTCCGGGCACGCCCCCGCCGGGGAGCCGGTCGCGGTGCTGCCCGCCGACGTCACCGTGACCTTCGGGGCCCCGAAGCCCGCGCTGCTCGTCCCCCCGGCGTGCGCGGCCGCGGGCCGGGTGGAGGCGGTGGACATCGGCCTCGACCTCGGCGGCGCGCGGCCCGCCGTCGCGCGCCTCGAGCCCCGTGACGCGGCGGCGCTGTGGCCCGCGCCCGGCCGTGCAGCGCACAAGTACACGCGCGGCGTCGTCGGCGTCGTCGCCGGGACCCCCGCGTACCCGGGTGCCGCCGTGCTCACCGTGTCCGCCGCGGTGCACGCCGGGGTGGGCATGGTCCGCTACCTCGGGTCGCCCGGGGTCACCGCGGCCGTCGTCTCGCACCGGCCCGAGGTCGTCGCCGGGGACGGACGCGTCCAGGCGTGGGTGCTGGGCCCCGGCGTCGACCCGACCGACTCGGCGCAGGCCGAGCGGGTGCACGGCGCGCTCGCGGGCGTGCTCGCCCAGGAGCTGCCGGCCGTCGTCGACGCGGGCGCCCTGACCCTGCTGCCCGAGCGCCTCGCCCCGTGGGTCGTGCTGACCCCGCACGCCGGGGAGCTCGCGACGCTGCTGAGCGCGCGCGGCGAGGACGTCGACCGCGCGCAGGTCGAGGCGGAGCCGCTGCGCTGGGCGCGCCGTGCCCGGGAGCTCACGCGGGCGACCGTCCTGCTCAAGGGCGCCACGACGCTCGTCGTCGGTCCGGACGACGCCGTGTACGCGCAGGCCGACGGCCCTTCGTGGCTCGCGACCGCCGGTGCGGGCGACGTCCTCGCCGGCGTGCTCGGCGCGCTGCTCGCCGGCCGGGCGCAGGACCTCGCGGGCGAGCCGTCGCTGGTCGCGGCGCTCGCGGCGTGCGCGGCGCTCGTGCACGGCCGCGCGGCGCACGTCGCGAACCCGGGGGGCCCGGTCGCGGCGCTCGCGGTCGCCGAGGCGCTGCCCCGGACCGTCGCCGAGCTGCTCGCGTCGTGATCCTCACCGACGCGCTCGCGGACCGGGTGCGGGCGCTGCTCGGGCGTGGCGGGCGACAGCTGCTCGGGATCGCGGGCGCACCCGGCGCGGGCAAGTCGACGCTGTCCGCGGAGCTCGCCGCGACGTTCGGCGCGCAGTGCGTCGTCGTCCCGATGGACGGGTTCCACCTCGCGCAGACCGAGCTCGAGCGGCTCGGGTGCGCGGACCGCAAGGGCGCCCCGGACACGTTCGACGCGGCCGGTTACGTCGCGCTGCTGCGCCGGCTGCGCGACGTGCGCGACGACGTCGTGTACGCCCCCGAGTACCGGCGCGACCTGCGCAACGGCGTCGCGGGGGCCATCGCCGTCCCGGCGACCACGCCGCTGGTCGTCACGGAGGGCAACTACCTGCTGCTCGACGACGCGGGGTTCGGGCCGGTGCGCGCGCTGCTCGACGAGGCGTGGTTCGTGGAGCCCGACGACGACGTGCGCCTGAGCCGGCTCGTCGCGCGGCACGAGCGGTTCGGCAAAGACCCCGACGCGGCGCGCGCGTGGGCGCACGGGCCCGACGAGCGCAACGCCCGGCTCGTCGCCGGGACGCGGGGGCGCGCGGACGTGGTCGTCCGGGCCTGACGGGCCACCCCGGACGCGCCGGGCCCGCGCCGGGTGACCGCGTGCGGTCGTCGACCGGTGGGAGACTGGGCGGGTGAGCGACTACCCCGCCCGTGCCGTCGTCGACCTCGCCGCGATCCGCGGGAACGTCCGCGCGCTCGCGCAGCACGCGCCCGGTGCGCAGGTCATGGCCGTGGTCAAGGCCGACGCGTACGGTCACGGCCTGGTCCCGAGCGCACGCGCGGCGCTCGCCGGGGGAGCGACGTGGCTCGGCGCCGCGCAGGCCGCCGAGGCGCTCGAGCTGCGGGCCGCGGGCGTCGGCGGTCGCCTCCTGACGTGGCTGCACGCCCCCGGCGCCCCGTTCGCCGCGCTGCTCGAGGCGGACGTCGACGTCTCGGTCGCCGGCGCGTGGGCCCTCGACGCGGTCGTCGACGCGGCACGACGCACGGGCCGCACCGCGCGCGTGCACCTCAAGGTCGACACCGGGCTGGGCCGCAACGGCCTGACCCCCGCCGACCTGCCGGACGTCCTGGACGCCGCCCTCCGCGCGCAGGCCGAGGGCGCGGTCGAGGTCGTCGGCATCTGGTCGCACCTGGCGTTCGCCGACGAGCCGACGCACCCCACGGTGCTCGCCCAGGCGGAGGTGTTCGCCGACGCGGTGCGCCTCGCGGAGTCCCGTGGCGCCCACCTCGAGGTCCGCCACCTCGCGAACTCCGCGGCGACGCTCACGAGCCCCGCGGTGCACTACGACCTGGTACGCCCCGGCATCGCGGTGTACGGGCTCTCGCCCGTGCCGCAGCTCGGCGGCCCCGCGGACTACGGGCTCGTGCCGGCGATGACGTTCGAGGCCGCGCTCGCGACCGTGAAGACCGTGGGCGCCGGCCAGGGCGTCTCGTACGCGCACGCCTACACGACGTCGACGCGCACGGTGCTCGGCGTCGTCCCGGTCGGGTACGCGGACGGCGTCCCGCGCCACGCGTCGGGCGGCCCCGGGCACCCCGGCGCGCCGGTCCTCGTGCGCGGCCGGCGCGTGCCGATCGCGGGCCGGGTGTGCATGGACCAGGTCGTGCTCGACCTCGGGCCGGGCGCCGGCGAGCAGCCGGGCGACCCCGTCGTGCTGTTCGGCACCGGCGCGGACGGCGGCCCGACCGCCGAGGACTGGGCGCGCTCCGCGGGGACCATCAGCTACGAGATCGTCACGCGCCTCGGTGCGCGCGTGCCCCGCGTGCACGTCGACAGCGAGCAGGCGGGCGACGGCGCTGCGGACGGCGCCACGCCCGCCGCCGCCTCCGGCGCACCGGGCGGGCGGACGACGCCCGGGGCCGGGGACGCGCCACCGCCACCCCCGGTGACCGGCGCTGCGGTGACGGCCGAGCCCGCGCGGGCCGGCCGGTGAGCGGGGCGGGCGAGCAGCGCGTCGTCGTCGAGCTGCCCGACGCCGACGCGACGCGCGCGTACGGCCGGGCGCTCGCGGGGGTGCTGCGGGCGGGCGACCTGGTGATCCTCACGGGCGACCTCGGCGCCGGGAAGACGACGCTCACGCAGGGCATCGGCGCGGGGCTCGGCGTGCGGGGGCAGGTCGCGTCGCCGACGTTCATCATCGCGCGCGTGCACCCGCCGCTGCCCCGTGCGGGTGCGGACGAGGCCGACGGCGGGCGGACGGGGACGGTGACGACGACGGGCACCGCGCTCGTGCACGTCGACGCGTACCGGCTCGGCTCGCTCGACGAGGTCGACGCGCTCGACCTCGACGCGAGCCTCGACGAGTCCGTGACCGTGGTCGAGTGGGGCGAGGGGCTCGTCGAGGCGCTCGCGCAGGACCGGCTCGAGATCGCGCTGCGCCGGCCGCGCGGCGACGCGGCGACCGGCTCGGACGACGACCCCTCCGCGGGCGTGCGCACCGTCACGGTGACGGCCGTGGGGGAGCGCTGGGCAGGCGTCGCGCTGCCGGGGTGACGCCCGCACCGCCCCGGTGACGTGCGCGGCCGTCGCGTCCCTGCGACCCGAGCGCCCGGCCCGCAGCCACCGGGCCGGGGATGGGATGCTGGACCCGTGCCCGTCCTCGCCCTCGACACGTCCAGCTCCGTCGCCGTCGCGCTGACCGACGCGGCCGGCCGCACGCTCGCCGCGCGGTCCGCCCCCGAGCAGCGCCACCACGCCGAGCTCCTCGCCCCGATGATCGACGCCGTCCTCACCGAGGCCGGCGTCGACCGCACCCGGGTCACCGCGGTCGTCGCGGGCACGGGTCCGGCGCCGTACACCGGCCTGCGGGTCGGGCTCGTCACGGCACGGACGCTCGCGCTCGCGCTCGGGATCCCGGTGCACGGGGTGAGCAGCCTCGACGCGCTCGCCGCCGAGGCCGCCGACCGGCTCGGGCTCGCGGCCGGCGACGAGGTGCTCGTCGCGACCGACGCCCGGCGCCGCGAGGTGTACTGGGCGCGCTACCGGGTCACGGCGACCGGCCCGGCGGCTCCCGAGGGCCCCGGCGCGCTCGTCGAGCTCGTCGCCGGACCGTCCGTCGGCAGCGCCGCCTCGGTCGCCGCCGAGGGACGTGCGGACGGTGCGGTCGTCGTCGGACGCGGGGCCCAGCAGTACGCCGCCGAGCTCCCGCCCGCCGCCGACGGGCCTTCGGACCCCGACCCGGCGGTGCTCGCACGCCTGGCCCTCGCCCGGCTCGCCGCCGCACCCGCCGGGACGCTGCTGCCGTCCGAGCCGCTCTACCTGCGCCGGCCCGACGCCGTCCCGCCGGCCGAGCGCAAGCGCGCGCTGGCATGACCGTCGCGCACCCGGGCGTCACCGTCGACCGCCTGGTGGCCGCGGACCTCCCCGTCCTCGCCCGGCTCGAGCGCGAGCTCTTCGGGGCCGGCGCGTGGTCGCTCGTGTCGCTCGCGGACGAGATTGCGGGCGAGGACCGCTGGTACGTGGGCGCGCGCGACGCCCAGGGTGAGGTCGTCGGGTACGCGGGGCTGTGGTTCGACGGCGAGGACGCGCAGGTCATGACCATCGGCACGGCGACGACGCACCAGGGGCAGGGCATCGGGCGCCTGCTGCTCGACGAGCTCGTGGCCCGGGCCCGCGCGCTCGGTGCCGTGCGCGTGCTGCTCGAGGTGCGCGTCGACAACGAGCCCGCGCTCCGTCTCTACGAGCGCGCCGGGTTCGCGCGGCTCGGCCGCCGCCGCGGGTACTACCAGCCCGAGAACGTCGACGCGTGGACGATGGGCCTCGCGCTCGACGCGGTCGCCGTCCCGGACGGTCAGGGCGCGGGCGCGAGCTCGGGCGCGGGCTCGGGTGCGGGTGCGGCCGCGGGCGCGGTTCCGGGTGCGGCCGCCGACGATGCCGACGCCGGGCCCGTCCCCGCCGACGCCGCCCGGTCCGCGGTCCTCGTCACCGCCGCCGCGCTCGCCGCGCTCCTCGCGCGGGACGGCGACGCGCGCCCGGTCGTGCTCGACGTCCGCTGGGCGCTCGGGCGGTCCGACGGCGCCGAGCAGCACCGCGCGGGCCACGTGCCCGGTGCCGTCTACGTCGACCTCGAGACCGAGCTGGCCGCGCCCCCGACGCCGCAGGACGGCCGCCACCCGCTGCCGGACCTCGCGACCCTCGAGGCGGCGGCCCGCCGCTGGGGCGTGCGCGCGACGACGCCGGTCGTCGCCTACGACGCGGTCGGCGGGATGTCCGCCGCGCGCGCGTGGTGGCTGCTGCGCTGGGCGGGCCTCACGGACGTGCGGCTGCTCGACGGCGGGCTCGACGCGTGGGTCGCAGCCGGGGGAGCGCTCGAGCAGGGCGACGTCGTGCCGGAGCCCGGTGACGTCGCGCTCGGGGCGGGGCGTCTGCCGACGGTCGACGCGGACGAGGCCGCCGCGCTCGCGCGCACCGGGACGCTGCTCGACGCCCGGGCTCCCGAGCGCTACCGCGGTGAGGTCGAGCCCGTCGACCCGCGCGCGGGACACGTCCCGGCCGCGGTGAGTGCGCCGACCGCGGGCAACCTCGGCCCCGACGGTCGCTTCCTCGACGCCGACGCGCTGCGCGAGCGCTTCGCGGCCCTCGGTGTGCGGCCGGGCGCGGGCGACGTCGCCGTCTACTGCGGGTCGGGCGTGACCGCGGCGCACGAGGTCGCGGCGCTCGCGTCGATCGGCGTCGAGGCGCGGCTGTACCCGGGTTCGTGGTCGCAGTGGTCGAGCGACCCCGACCGTCCCGCCGCCACCGGGCCCGAGCCGGGCTGACGCGCGGGCCGTTCTCGGGCCGGTCGCCGCAGCGGCGCGACGCGCGGCCGGGCCGACGTGCCTGACGCACGGCCGCCCGCGCAGGAGCGACCCTCCGCGCCGCCTATCCTGGGCGGCATGTCTGGTGGACCGCTCGTGCTGGGGATCGAGACGTCGTGCGACGAGACCGGGGTCGCGCTCGTGCGCGCGCACGCCGACCGCAGCGAGCTCCTCGTCGACGCGGTCGCGAGCTCGATGGACGAGCACGCGCGGTTCGGCGGGATCATCCCGGAGATCGCCTCGCGCGCCCACCTCGAGGCGATGGTGCCGACGATCGAGCGCGCGCTGAGCGAGGCCGGGGTCGCGCTGTCCGACGTCGACGCGGTCGCGGTGACCGCCGGCCCCGGGCTCGTCGGGCCCCTCACCCTCGGGGCGTCCGCGGCGAAGGCGCTCGCGCTCGGGCTCGGCGTCCCGCTCTACGGCGTGAACCACGTGATCGGGCACGCGGCCGTCGACGAGCTCGTCGACGGCCTCTTCCCGGACCGGGTGATGGCGCTCGTCGTCTCGGGCGGGCACTCGAGCCTGCTGCTCGTCGACGACGTCGTCACGGGCGTCACCGAGCTGGGGTCGACGCTCGACGACGCGGCGGGCGAGGCGTTCGACAAGGTCGGCCGCCTGCTCGGGCTCCCGTACCCGGGCGGCCCGCACATCGACCGGCTCGCGCGCGCGGGGGACCCCACGGCGATCCGCTTCCCGCGCGGGCTGACGGCGCCCAAGGACCAGGCGGCGCACGCGTACGACTTCTCGTTCTCGGGGCTCAAGACCGCGGTGGCCCGCTGGGTCGAGGCCCGGCAGGACGCCGGTGAGCCGCTCCCGCTCGAGGACGTCGCGGCGTCGTTCGCGGAGGCCGTCGCGGACGTGCTGACCGCGAAGACGATCGCCGCGTGCCGCCGCCACGACGTCTCGACCCTCGTGGTCGGCGGCGGGTTCTCGGCGAACTCGCAGCTGCGCGAGATGGCCGCGAAGCGCTGCGCCGAGGCCGGTATCGACCTGCGCATCCCGCCGATCCGGTACTGCACCGACAACGGCGCGATGATCGCGGCGCTCGGCGCGGCGGTCGTGCGGCGCGGTCTGCCGCCCTCGTCGCTGGACCTCGCGGTGGACTCCTCGATGCCGCTCACTCAGGTCCTCGTCTGAGCCGGAGCGCACGGAGGACCACCGAGGACCACCGACCGGGGGCGCTTCGACGCGTCAGGCCGCCGACGCCGTGCGGCGCGGCAGGAGCCGCCAGAGCCGCGAGCCGAGCGCGAACCCGACGGCCGCGAGCCCACCGACGACGAGAACGCCCTGCAGCGTGAGGCTCGTGCCGAGCGAGAGCTCGTCGCCGGTCGCGGTGACGGTCGTCGGCGCGCCGAGGTACTCGAGCGTCACCGTCCCGCCGCCCTGGGCGAGCAGGGTGTCCGCCGCCCCGCCCCAGTAGGCGAGCAGGCAGAGCCAGGCGCCGAGGAGCACGAGGCCCAGGACGAGCCCGCCGTCCCAGTACCGCGGTCGTTCGCGGCCGAGCTCGGCGTGGTAGCCGGCCGCGAGGCGGCGGGGCGAGCCGAGGTCGCGCAGCGCCTGCTCCATGCCGGTGTCCGCCGCGGCGGCGTCGATCTCGGCGACGAGCGACCGGGCGATCCGGCGGTAGTCCTTCGGCGGGTAGTCCTGCATCGCGAGCTCGAAGCGCAGGCGGAACCAGTCGCGGCGGAGGCGGTCGCGCAGACCAGGCCGGTCGGGGGCGGTGGTGGCGGTGGTCATGAGGACTCCTTGCTGCGCACCGGCGCGCCGGGCAGGGCCCGGGTCAGCACGGCGTCGACGGTGGCGACGAGCTCGCGCCACGCCGCCACGGCGTCGTCGCGCTGCGTGGCGCCGGTGGGCGTGGGGACGTAGTACTTGCGGGCGGGGCCGGCCGACGAGGCGACGAGCCGCGAGGCGATGAGGCCGTCGCGTTCGAGGCGGGTCAGCACGGGGTAGACGGTCCCGGTGGTGATGTCGGTGAGGCCGTCGGTCTGGAGGCGGGTCACGAGCTCGTACCCGTACGACTCGTGCTCGGTGAGGAGCGTCAGGACGAGGATCGGCAGCACCCCCTTGAGGAGCTGCGGGTCGCGCGGAGCGGTCGGCACGGACCCAGGCTATACCTGCTAGTGGGCATAACCAAGTAGTGAGTCGTGCCAGTGACCCGACGTGGCCCGCCGTGGCCGGGCGTCAGAGCGGGCGGCCCGCCCGCATCTCGGCGACGAGCGCCGCGACGACCGCGTCCAGCTCGCCGCCGTGCCGCCGGGCGACCGCGCGCTGCCGCTGGTACGAGGCGCCGCGCCGCAGGATGACCCGGACCGCGTCGAGCTCGGCCGTGCAGCCCAGCCGCTCCGCGACCGGCGCGAGCTCGACGAGCAGGCGCTCGACCGCGTCGGTCACGAGCTCCTCGTCGCCCGCCGCGTTGACGATCACGATCGCGTCCATGCCGTAGCGCGCCGAGCGCCACTTGTTCTCCTGGACGAACCACGGCTGCATCGTCGGCAGCTCCTCGCCGCGGTCGAGCATCGAGGAGAAGTGCTCGACGAGGCAGTGCGTGAGCGCCGCGAGCGCCGTGACCTCGAGCAGGTTCGACGCGCCGTCGCACACGCGGGTCTCGATCGTGCCGAACCGCGGCGACGGCCGCACGTCCCAGCGCACCTCGTCGAACTGGTCGATCACGCCGGTGTGCAGCATGTCGGCGACGTAGTCCTCGAGCTGCTCCCAGCGCTCGAACTGGAACGGCAGCCCCGCGGTCGGCAGCTGCTGGAACATCAGCGCACGGTTCGACGCGTACCCGGTGTCCCGGCCGCCCCAGAACGGGCTCGACGCCGAGAGCGACTGCAGGTGCGCGAAGCACGTGAGCAGCGCGCGCGAGATCGGCAGCACCTTGGAGCGGTCCTCGATGCCGACGTGGACGTGCACGCCGTAGATGAGCATCTGCCGGCCCCACCACTGCGTGCGGTCGATCAGCGTCGCGTAGCGCTGCTTGTCGGTGACCTTCTGCTGCGCCCACCGCGCGAACGGGTGCGTGCCCGCGCACATGAGCTCGACCCGGAGCGGGTCCGTGACCGCGCGGACCTCCTCGATCGCGCGCGCGAGGTCGGCGCCCGCCTCCCCGACGGTCCGGCACACGCCCGAGACGACCTCGACCGTGTTGAGCAGCAGCTCCTGGCGGATCGCCGGGTGCTCGCGGCCGTCCGCGGGACGCACCGCGTCGAGCACCGTCTGGGCGACCTGGCGCAGGTCGCCGGAGTCGGCGTCGACGAGCGCGAGCTCCCACTCGAGCCCGACGCTCGAGCGCTCGGACCGGGCGAACGGCAGCTCCAGGCGGCTCATGCGCGGTCCTCTCCCGAGCCGGTCGCGTCCCCGCCGGCCGCGTCGCCGCCCCCGCCGGTCGCGTGCACGGGCTCGACCACGAGCACCTGCTGCGTCCCGGCGACGCGCGTCAGCACGATCGTCGACTCGTGCGGCCCCCGCAGGTCGAGCTGGCGCCGGAGCTGCTCGGGCACGACCGCGGTGCCGCGCTTCTTGATCGTGAGGCGCCCGACGCCCCGCTCGCGCAGGTACGTGCGCAGCCGCTTGAGGCCGAAGGGCAGCGTGTCGTGCACCCGGTACGCCGTGGCGGCGGGGCTGTCGTGGAGCGCGTCGGACGTCACGTAGGCGATCGTGCGGTCCACGAGCCGGCCGTGCACGCGGGCGGCGACCTCGCCGACGAGCCCGGCGCGGATCACGGCGCCGTCGGGCTCGTAGAGGTAGCCGCCGACGGGACCGACGTCGGGGACCGGCGGGCCGTCGGGTCCGCTGCGGAGCACGTGCGTGCCGCCGGCACCGAGCACGAGCGCGCTGCGTCCCGGCCCCTCGGGCGCGAGCGGGCCGAACCACAGCCCGACCTCGACGACGTCGCCGTCGACCGAGACCCACTGCGCCTCGGCGTCGTCGGGCAGCGCGCTGTGCGGCAGCCCGGGCCCGAGCTTGAGCCCGAGCGACGGCACGGTTGCGCGCAGCGCGAGCAGCGCGTCGAGCGACGGCGCGTAGGCGTTCGGGTCGAACACCCGGCTGCCCGACGTCGTGCGCCGCGCGGGGTCGGCGTACAGGCCGTCGACGCCCTCCGCGGCGAAGTCGGTCACGAGTCCGTCGCCGTGCCGGACCTCGGCCTCGGGGAAGTGGCGCAGGTTGACGGTCGCGACCGACGCGGTGACCTCGTCGACGTCCGTCGCGAGGACGGTGAGCCCCATGCTCGCGAACGCCATGGAGTCGGCCCCGACGCCCGACGTGAGGTCGGCGACCTTGGTGATGCCGGCGGCGGTGTACCGGCGGGCGTGGTGCGCGGCGACGACGAGCCGGGTCGCCTGCTCGAGGCCCGCGGGGGTGAAGAGCATGCCGTCCGCGAAGTCGCCGAACTTGGCGTGGGCCTTCGCCCGGAGGCGGGACTGGGTCAGCGCGGCGGCCACGAGCTCGGCGTCGATGCCCTCCTTGCGCAGGCGCTCCGACAGCGCCATCGCCCGGTGCTCGTCGTAGGGGGGGAGGGCGCTCAGCAGCGCCCAGCCCGTCGGGCTCAGGAGCTTGGCGAGGCCGGTGGCGTCCATGCGGCGATCCTTCCACGCCCGCTCCGGCCGGGCCGCCCGGCGCGGGCGACGCACGCCGCGCCGCGCCGGTCTGGCACTCGCCTTGACCGAGTGCTAACCGCTTCCTAGAGTGAGGCGCGCTGGCACTCTCGGGTTGAGTGTGCCAGCAGCACCGGCCGGCTCCCCGGCACCCGCGACGACGGGCGAGCCACACGGTGCGTCATGGACATCACTGAAGAACTCACATGCGAAGGGGAGGTCCGCTGTGTCGGTCTCCATCAAGCCGCTCGAGGACCGCATCGTCGTCAAGGCCCTCGAGGCCGAGCAGACCACGGCGTCCGGTCTCGTCATCCCGGACAGCGCCAAGGAGAAGCCCCAGGAGGGCGAGGTCCTGGCGGTCGGTCCCGGTCGTGTCGACGACAACGGCAACCGCGTCCCGCTGGACGTGGCCGTGGGCGACAAGGTCATCTACAGCAAGTACGGCGGCACCGAGGTCAAGTACTCCGGCGAGGAGTACCTCATCCTCTCGGCGCGCGACATCCTCGCGGTCGTCGTCAAGTGACGTCGGGTCAGCGCTGCTGACCGCGTGACAGAGCCCCTCCCGGCCTGGCCGGGAGGGGCTCCGTCGTGCGTGCGCTCGTGCAGGTGCCCGGGCGCGCAGGTGCCCGGACATGCACGAAGCCCCTCCGGACGAACCAGGAGGGGCCTCGGCGACGTGGGCCCGCGGTCAGGCGGGCGGTCGTGCGGGTGCGGCGTGCGTCAGACGGCGGCCTGGCGGGTCGACGGCCGGGCGAGGATCGCGGCGCGCTCGTCCTCGGACAGCCCGCCCCAGACGCCGTACGGCTCGCGGACGGCGAGCGACTGCTCGCGGCACTCCTTGAGCACCGGGCACGTGGCGCAGATGGCCTTGGCGGCCTCGGCGCGACGACGGCGGGCCGAGCCGCGCTCTCCCTCCGGGTGGAAGAACAGGTTCTCGTCGGCGTCGCGGCAGGCGCCCTCGAACTGCCACTCCCACAGGTCCATCACCGGTCCGGGCAAACGCGAGATCTCAGCCATGGGGTCCTCCTTGACGAGCTGTGCGCCGGCGGGGGTCCCGCGGGCGGAAGTTGTGTCGACGAGAGACCGGGGCCGAAGCCCTGACCTGCTGCGTCTGAAGCGAGACACTACAACCGAGTCAGAAGTTGTTCAAGCCCCCTGTTCGAGAACGCTTCACCTTCGAGGCGCACGTGACCAACTTGGTCACGTGCCCGACTCGCTGCTGGAACGCGTTGGCGACCGTGTCAGGACCTGGGCACAATCGCTTCATGGCAACCGCGGACGGGTCCGGCTCGGCGTCCGCAGACCCCTCGCCGCCCGCCGCCGGGGAGGCTCCGGCGCTGACCGTCGCCGCCGTCGCACGGCGGCTCGGGGTGGCTCCGGCGACGCTGCGGACGTGGGACCGGCGCTACGACCTGGGTCCCTCGGCGCACTCCGCCGGCTCGCACCGGCGCTACACCGCCGAGGACGTCGCGCGCCTGCTCGTCATGCGCGGGCTCACGCTCGACGGTGTCGCGCCGTCCGAGGCCGCCCGCGTCGCGCGCGAGTCGCACGTGCACGCCGACGTCGACGGGCTCACGACCCCGGCCGCGCCCCGCCCCGCAGCCCCGGCCGAACGCCGCGACGCCGCCGCGCCCGCGACGCCCACCCTGGTGGTCGACGCGGCGCTGCGCGGCGACGAGGCCGGGGTGCGCCGGCTGCTCGCGCCGCCCGAGCCCGGCGGCGTCATGGCGTGGTGGACCGAGCTGGTCGAGCCGGCGCGGCAGGCCATCGCGTCGCGCACCGTCCTCGCCCGGGCGGGGGAGGACGCGGACGGCCTCGTCGTCGCGGCCGTGCTCGCCGGGCTGCGCGCGCGCACCGCCCCCCTGCAGAACGCGCACGTGGCGGGGCGTCGTGTCGTCCTGCTCCTGGCCCCGCCGGGGGAGGAGCGACCCCTCGTCCTGCACATGCTCGCCGCCGCGTTCGCGGAGCAGTCGGTCGACGCGCGCATCGTGGCCGGGCGCGTCGAGCAGAACCGCCTCGTCGAGATCGCCACGATGACGCGGCCCGCGGCGGTCGTGCTCGTCAGCACCGGGGCCGCCCCCGACCTCGCCGTCGTGACGGCGCTCGCGGCGGCGCACCCCCAGGTCCCGCAGTTCGTGCACGTGCCCGACGACGCCGCCGCGGAGCACGTGCCGCTCGACCGGACGGTGCACCGCTCGCGCTCGCTGCCGGGGCTGTTGCACGAGGTCCTGGCCGTGAGCGCTTGACGGACATCTGTCCAGCTTTGGGCCCCCGGGCCCGCCCTTTCACCCGTTCGGTGGACTAACCTTGCGGAGCGCTGGGTCGATACACAGTCGACGGCCGACGGACGCTCCGCGGCCAGGAGGAGGGATCTGATGGCTGGAGTCGTGGTCTGTCACGGCTCGACGACGGTGCGCGAGCGCCTCGTCCTGACGGCCCTCGGGGTCCCCTCGCTCGCACCTGTCCGGGCCGCGGCCTCGGTCGACGAGCTGGTGACCCTCGCGCGGCGCATGCCGCCGACCATCGTGCTGCTCGACGCGCACCTCGGTGGCGTCGGGCCGATCGAGGCGATCCGCCGGCTGCGCTCGGTCTCGGGCGCCACCACGGTCGTGCTGCTCGCGACGCCCGGTGACGAGGTCGCCCTCGACCGCGCCATCGCGATCGGCGCACGCGGCTACCTCGCCCCCGACGTCGGGCGCGCGGAGCTCTCCGCGGTCGCCGCGCACGTCCTCGCGACCCCGGTCATGCCCGCCGCCGTCCCGGTCGGTGCCCGCACCGAGCCCTCGACGGGCGTCATCGAGGCGCTCACCGAGGTCCCCGCGCAGGCGCACGCACCCGAGACGGTCTCGCTCACCAAGCGCGAGATCGAGGTGCTCATCGGCATGAGCAACGGCCGGTCGAACTCCCAGATCGGCGCCGAGCTGTTCCTCTCCGAGGACACCGTGAAGACGCACGCGCGTCGCCTGTTCCGCAAGCTCGGTGCCGCCGACCGCGCGCAGGCCGTCGCGATCGGGCTGCGCCGGGGGCTCATCCGCTGACCTGGCCGGGCCCGCACGCGGCGCGGCCGTGACCCGTTCCGGGGGCGTCGTCCGGGCGCTGTCCGTGTGACGGGCGGCACCTCGGAGGGCCGGATCCCGCGGCGTATCATCGCTGGATGAGCGACGCTGGCACCCCCGGATCCGCTGCGCCGGCCGACCCGTTCGGCTACATCGGCCTCACCTACGACGACGTGCTCCTCCTCCCCGGGGAGACGGACGTCATCCCGAGCGAGGTCGACACCACGACCCGCCTCACGCGCGAGATCTCGATCGCGATCCCGCTGCTCTCCGCGGCGATGGACACCGTCACCGAGTCGCGCATGGCGATCGCGATGGCGCGCCAGGGCGGCATCGGGATCCTGCACCGCAACCTCTCGATCCAGGACCAGGCCCACCAGGTCGAGCTCGTCAAGCGCTCCGAGTCCGGGATGGTCACCGACCCGGTCACGGTCGGGCCGGACGCGTCGCTCGCCGAGCTCGACGCGCTGTGCGGCAAGTACCGCGTCTCCGGGCTCCCGGTCGTCGACGACGGGCAGCGCCTGCTCGGCATCATCACGAACCGCGACCTGCGCTTCGTCCCGTCCTCGGAGTACGAGACCCGGACGGTCCGCGAGGTCATGACCCAGATGCCGCTCGTCACGGCGCCCGTGGGCATCGAGCGCGACGACGCCGCGGCCCTGCTCGCGAAGCACAAGATCGAGAAGCTCCCGCTGGTCGACGCCGCGGGCGTCCTGCGCGGGCTCATCACCGTCAAGGACTTCGTGAAGTCCGAGCAGTACCCGCTCGCCACGAAGGACGGCGAGAGCCGGCTGGTCGTCGGCGCCGCGGTCGGGTTCTTCGGCGACGCGTGGGACCGCGTGACGACGCTCGTCGAGGCCGGGGTCGACGTGCTCGTGGTCGACACCGCCAACGGGCACGCGCGCCTGATGCTCGACATGGTCCGCAAGATCAAGTCCGACCCCGCGACGCGCGGCGTCCAGGTCATCGGCGGCAACATCGCGACGCGCGAGGGCGCCCAGGCGCTCGTCGACGCGGGGGTCGACGCCGTCAAGGTCGGCGTCGGGCCGGGCTCGATCTGCACGACGCGCGTGGTCGCCGGTGTCGGCGTGCCGCAGGTGAGCGCGATCTACGCGGCGTCGCTCGCCGCGAAGCCCGCCGGCGTCCCCGTGATCGGCGACGGTGGCCTGCAGTACTCGGGCGACATCGCCAAGGCGCTCGTCGCCGGCGCGGACTCGGTGATGCTCGGCGGGCTGCTCGCCGGGTGCGACGAGTCCCCGGGCGACCTGGTCTTCGTCAACGGCAAGCAGTTCAAGCGCTACCGCGGCATGGCCTCGCTGGGGGCGATGCAGTCGCGCGGCGACCGCCGGTCGTACTCCAAGGACCGCTACTTCCAGGGCGACCTGTCCGACGACGAGATCATCACCGAGGGCATCGAGGGCCAGGTCCCGTACCGCGGCCCGCTCGCGGCGGTCTCGCACCAGCTCGTCGGCGGCCTGCACCAGTCGATGTTCTATGTCGGCGCGCGGACCGTCCCCGAGCTGCAGGCGCGCGGCAAGTTCGTGCGCATCACGTCGGCGGGGCTCAAGGAGTCCCACCCGCACGACGTGCAGATGATCTCCGAGGCGCCGAACTACTCCTCGCGCTGACACCCGCCGACGCCGGGTCGCCCCACGCGGGTGGCCCGGCGTCGTCGTGCGCGGGGACGTTCAGCCGACGGTGACGGCCTCGGCGGGCGCACGCGTCGGCCACGTCGTCTCCGCGCCCGGCCCCTCGAGCCCGCGGCCCGCGCGCCACGCGTTGAAGCTCTCGGCCCACGCCCGGTGCGCGGTCACCTGGTACTCGTGCAGGGTCTCGAGGTCGAGCGTGCGCAGGTGCGGGAACCGGCCGACGAGCCGGTCGAGCACGTCGAGCGTCGCGACGACGTCGACGTCGGCGGTGTGCAGCGCGCCCGGGTCGACCACCTCGTAGTGGCCGCACAGGTCGACGAGCTTGCGCCGCCCGGGCCGGTAGCGGTCCTCGTGGCGGTCGAGCACGAGCGGGTCGATCACCGGCCCGACGGCCCGGCCGAGGCGCGCGGACATCGGGCGCAGGCCGTGGCGGCGGAGCTCGGCGTCGAGCAGGCAGAGGTCGAACGAGGCGTTGTAGGCCACGACGGGCGTGCCCTCGCGCAGCGCGGTGGCGAGCTCGGTCGCGATCTCCTCGAGCGCGCCCGCCGGGACGGCGCCGTGCGTGCGCGCGTGCTCGGTCGAGATGCCGTGGATCGCGGCCGCCTCGGCGGGGATCTCGACGCCCGGGTCGACCAGCCAGGTGCGCACGTGGGTGCCGCGCGCGTCGCGGCGCACGAGGGCGGCCGTGACGATGCGGTCCTGCTCGACGTCGACGCCGGTCGTCTCGGTGTCGAAGCCCACCAGGGGACCCAGAGTCCAGCTCATCGTCGTGCTCCTCGCTCGCCCTGCTCGTCCTGCCGGTGCCGCCGTCCGACGGCTGCGCGCCGCAGCCCGGCCCACCGGGACCGGGACCCGCGCCCACCTGCAGCGCAGCTCGCGCCCACAGTGCCAGCGGGCACCGACACGGAGCGGGACGGCACGCCGGTAACCTGGACCGGTGAGCAACGAGATCGAGATCGGGCGCGGCAAGCGGGGACGCCGCGCGTACTCCTTCGACGACATCGCGGTGGTGCCCTCACGGCGCACGCGCGACCCCGAGGAGGTCTCGGTCAGCTGGCAGATCGACGCCTACCAGTTCGAGCTCCCGGTGGTCGCCGCGCCGATGGACTCGGTCATGAGCCCCGCGACGGCGGTCGCGCTCGGCCGGGCCGGCGGGCTCGGGGTGCTCGATCTCGAGGGCATCTGGACGCGCTACGAGTCGCCGGAGCCGCTGCTCGCCGAGATCGCCGAGCTCGACAGCGCCGACGCGACGGCCCGCATGCAGGAGATCTACGCGGCGCCGATCGACGCCGACCTCATCGCGCTGCGCCTCAAGGAGATCCGCGCCGCGGGCGTGACCGTCGCGGGCGCCCTCTCGCCGCAGCGCACGCGCGAGTTCTCGAAGGTCGTCGTCGACGCCGGGGTCGACCTGTTCGTCATCCGCGGGACCACGGTCTCGGCCGAGCACGTCTCGGGCCGCGCGGAGCCGCTCAACCTCAAGCGCTTCATCTACGAGCTCGACGTGCCGGTCATCGTCGGCGGCGCGTCCACGTACACCGCGGCGCTGCACCTCATGCGGACCGGCGCGGCCGGCGTCCTCGTGGGCTTCGGCGGCGGCGCGGCGCACACCACGCGCACGTCGCTCGGCATCCACGCCCCGATGGCGACCGCGGTCGCGGACGTCGCGGCGGCGCGGCGCGACTACCTCGACGAGTCGGGCGGGCGCTACGTGCACGTCCTGACCGACGGCGGCGTCGGGCGCTCGGGCGACATCGTCAAGGCCATCGCGTGCGGCGCGGACGCGGTCATGCTCGGTGCGGCGCTCGCCCGCGCGACCGAGGCGCCGGGCCAGGGCTGGCACTGGGGACCCGAGGCGCACCACCCGCAGCTCCCGCGCGGCGAGCGGGTCCGCGTCGGCTCGTCGGGCACGCTCGAGCAGGTGCTCTTCGGCCCCGGCCACACCGCCGACGGCACGCTCAACCTCATCGGGGCGCTGCGGCGCTCGATGGCGACCACCGGCTACTCGGACCTCAAGGAGCTGCAGCGCGTCGAGGTCGTCGTCTCGCCATACCAGCCGCACTGACGCACCTCCCGGCGCGCGGCCGGCCGGGCTCGGGGGAGCGCGCCAGGTCGCTCCGGTGCCCGGGATGCCCGACTACCCTGGCCGGATGGCGCACGACGACGAGCACGTCCAGCTGATCGACCCGGAGACCGACCCGCTCGCGACGTACGTGCTCGAGCCCGACGACGTCCGCACGCTCCTCGCGCGCGTCGTGACGTCGCCCGGGCACGAGACGCGCACGACGTACGCACCGTTCACGGGCGGGCCGATCGCGGCCGTCCCGCTCTCGACGCCCGACGACGTCGCCCGCGCCGTCCGGTCGGCGCGCCGCGCGCAGCACACGTGGGCCGCCCTGCCGCTGCGCCGCCGCGCGGACGTGCTGCTGCGGCTGCACGACCTCGTCCTGGCGCACCAGAGCGACGTCCTCGACCTGATCCAGCTCGAGAACGGCAAGTCACGGGCCAGCGCCTACGAGGAGGTCGTCGACGTCGCGCTGGTCGCGCGGCACTACGCCGTCAAGGCCCGGGCGTACCTGGCGGCGCGGCGCAGCGGCGGCATCCTGCCGGGGCTCACCGGCACGCGCGTGGTGCGCCACCCGCTCGGCGTCGTCGGCGTCGTCGCACCGTGGAACTTCCCGCTCACCCTCGCGCTCAGCGATGTCCTCCCGGCGCTCGTCGCGGGCAACGCCGTGGTGCTGCGCCCGGACCCGCAGACGGCGCTGACCGCGCTGTGGGCCGCCGAGCAGCTCGAGGCCGCGGGCCTCCCGCCCGGGGTGCTCCAGGTCGTGGTCGGCGACGGGCCCACGGTCGGGGCGGCGGTCGTCGAGCACGTCGACCAGGTGAGCTTCACGGGCTCGACCGCGACCGGCCGGGTCGTCGCGCGGCGGGCCGCGGAGCGGCTGATCCCCGCGACGCTCGAGCTCGGCGGCAAGAACCCGATGTACGTCGCGGACGACGTCGACGTCGAGACGGCCGCGGAGGGTGCGGTGCGGGCCTGCTTCGCGAGCACGGGCCAGCTCTGCGTGTCGATCGAGCGGCTGTACGTGCACGAGGCCGTGGCCGAGGAGTTCCTCGCGGCGTTCGTCCGGCGCACCCGCGCGCTGTCGCTCGGCGCCGGTCTCGACTACGTGGCCGACGTCGGCTCGCTCACGTCGGCCGCGCAGCTCGCGACCGTCGTCGAGCACGTCGAGGACGCCCTGACCCACGGCGCGCGCGTGCTCGCGGGCGGGGTGCACCGCACCGACCTCGGGCCGTACTTCTACGAGCCGACCATCCTCGACGGCGTCACGGAGGACGCCCGGGTGCACCGCGAGGAGACGTTCGGGCCGGTCGTGTCGGTGTACCGGGTCGCCTCGGACGACGAGGCCGTCGCCGCGATGAACGACAGCGACCTCGGGCTCAACGCGAGCGTGTGGACCCGAAGCGCCCGACGCGGGGCCGCGCTCGCTGCCCGGGTGCGCGCGGGCACGGTCAACGTGAACGAGGGGTACGCCGCCGCGTGGTCGTCGCTCGGTGCGCCGCAGGGCGGCCGGGGGCAGTCGGGCCTGGGGCACCGGCACGGGCCCGAGGGGCTGTGGGCGACGACCGCGACGCAGACCGTCGCGGTGCAGCGCGGCGTCCACGGGCGGGCCGGTCTGCCCGGGATCGGGCTGCGGCGGGTGTACGAGCTCGACGCCGAGCAGTGGACGTCGATGATGACCGGGGCGCTGCGGGTCATGAAGGCCTTGCGGCGACCGTGACCGGCGCCGGGGCCTCACCCTGACGACCAGCCGCAGGCTCCGAGGTACCCGACGGTGTGGGCCCGAACCCGGCGTCCGATATGCCCGGGTCGCGTAGTGTCCCGGGCAGACGAGTGACGATACCGATCACGAAGCTCCTGGAGGACGAATGGGTTCTGCACGAACGCGCAGTCCACGAAGGTCAGTGATCGTCGGAGCGGTGCTCGCGCTGGTGGCGGGGCTCCTCGTGGCGCCAGGGACGGCGCACGCGGCCACGACGACGTACACCGCGGACAACAGCATCTTCCCCAACCCCGAACGCGGGTTCCGCGACAGCGTCGACATCCTGCGGGTGTCCGCCGCGGAGATACGGTCCGCCAGGTCGACGCACAGCATCACCTTGCTGCACTCGTACCTGCGCCTCGACGCGTTCCGCACGTCGGACATCGACCGGGCCACGCTCGACGGGCTGTCCGCCGGCCTCGCGACGGTGCGCGCGAACGGTGCCAAGGTGGTCCTGCGTGCCTCGTACAACTTCGGGCCCTACCCCGACTCCGAGCCCGACGCGTCGGAGAGCCGGATCGCCAGGCATCTCGACCAGCTGGCCCCGGTGCTCGCCGCGAACGCGGACGTGATCGCGTTCGTCGAGGCCGGCTTCATCGGTGCGTGGGGGGAGTGGCACACCTCGACCAACGGGCACGACACGAACGTCGACGCCAAGGTGCGGATCCTCACGAACATCCTCGCGGCGGCCCCCAGCGAGCAGGTCGCGCTGCGCTACCCCAGCGACGTGCGCCTCGTGCAGTCCCGCCTGGGTTCAGCCGCATTCGACCGCATCGGCAGCCACCTGGACTGCTACGGCGCCTCGGACCCGGGCGACATGGGGACCTGGGGCCGCGACGGCAGCACGCCCCAGGCGGACAAGGCGCTCATCGCGGCGGTCGGAGTCGACGGCTTCGTCGGGGGTGAGACCTGCAACCACGTGAACACGACGCGGGCCGACTGCACGACCGCGCTGGCGGAGATGCCGGCCATGCACTTCACGCAGCTGAACATCGAGTACGAGCCCACGGTCATCCAGAACTACCGTGACCAAGGGTGCTTCGACACGATGCAGCGGAACTTCGGCTACCGGCTGCGCGTCACGACTGCCACGTATCCCACGAGTCTCAGTCCGGGCGGCGTGATGCCGCTCGAGATCGGCGTCGTGAACTCCGGGTGGGCCTCCGTCCTCAACCCCCGACCCGTCTTCGCCGTGCTGGACGGTCCGGGCGGCCAGTTCCCGATCGCGCTGTCGGCCGATCCGCGGACGTGGGAGTCGGGCCAGAACGCCCTGGTCAGCCAGAGCGTCACCGTGCCGTCGAACGTCCCGGCCGGGACCTACCGACTGGCGCTGTGGCTGCCGGACGAGGCCATCGCCCTGCGCGGTGACCCCCGCTACAGCATCCGGCTCGCCAACACCGGCACATGGGACGCCGCGACGGGCCTGAACGTCCTCGCGACGGGCATCACGGTGGGCGCGCAGTCCGACACGTCGCCGCCCTCCGTGCCGACCGGTGTCCGGGCGACGGTGAGCGGCTCGTCGCCGACCGTCGCGTGGACCGCTTCCAGCGACGCCGCGGGCGGATCTGGTGTGGCGGGATACGAGGTGCTCCGCGGGGGCACGGTCGTCGGCACGGTCGGGCGTGACGCGACGACGTTCACGCAGACGGGCCTGCCCGCCGGCGCCTACAGCTACACGGTGCGCGCCTACGACGGCGCCGGGAACCGCTCGGCCGCGTCTGCAGCCGCGACCGTCACTGTCGCCGCCACGGCCGGTGTGCCGCGGCTCGTGCTCGACAACTACGACGGCAACCCGGCATGGGGCACCGGCCGGAACGACCTCGGCAGGTGGACGGGTGCGAACTCGTTCGCGAACGGGTCCGGAGCCGGCGTGGTCAGCGGTGGAGCGCTGCGGCTGCAGTACGCCCGCACCGGCTGGTTCGCCTCGGACGTCACCCGCGACCTGAGCGACCGGTCGGTCATGGTCGTCCGGGTCCGCGGCCTCATGGGCGGTGAGCAGAACCACATCGGCGTCTCGATCGGTGGTGTCACCCAGCGGTTCGGCGAGTACTCCACCAGCAGCGGAGGGAACGCCGTCATCACGACCGCGTTCCAGGACATCCGCATCCCGCTGGTCGCCAACGGGATCAACCGTGCCGCGCCGGGTCAGCTGGCGCTGAGCTTCTGGCACGGCGGGAGCAGCACCGTCTGGATCGACGAGATCCGCTTCGAGTAGGCACAGCGCGGCGGCGGGAGAGCCGCCTGCACCGTCCCGTCGTGCGGCCGGTCAGCCCGCGGAGATCGTCTCGACCGCCTGGCGGGCGATCTCGAGCTCCTCGTTGGTCGGGATCACGAGCACCGTGACCTCGGCTCCGTCCGGCGAGATGACCTTCTCCTCGGTGACCCGCCCGGCGTTGCGCTCCGGGTCGACCACGATGCCGAGGCGCTCGAGACCGGCGAGCGCGCCGGCCCGGACGTGCTCGTCGTTCTCGCCGATGCCCGCGGTGAACACGATCGCGTCGACCCGCCCGAGGTGCGCGTAGTAGCTGCCGACGTAGCCCTTGATGCGGTGGTAGTACACGTCGAGCGCGGTGCGGGCGTTCTCGTCGCCCGCCTCGACGGCGGCGTGCACGTCGCGCATGTCGGTGTGCCCGGCGAGCCCGAGCATCCCCGACCGGCGGTTGAGCAGGTCGTCGAGCTCGTCGATCGACATCCCGGCGACGCGGGCCAGGTGGAACAGCACGGCGGGGTCGATGTCGCCCGAGCGCGTGCCCATGACCAGGCCCTCCAGCGGGGTCAGGCCCATCGACGTCTCGACCGACCGCCCGCCGCGGACCGCGGTCGCCGAGGCGCCGTTGCCGAGGTGCAGCACGATGACGTTGAGGTCGGCGGGGTCCTTGCCGAGGAACGCGGCCGTCTGGCGGGAGACGTACAGGTGCGAGGTGCCGTGCGCGCCGTAGCGCCGGATCGCGTAGCGGCGGGCGACCTCGCGGTCGATCGCGTACTCGTACGCGGCGGGCTCGAGCGTGCTGTGGAACGCGGTGTCGAAGACCGCGACGTGCGGTGTCGACGGGAACGCGTGGCGCGCGGCCCGTACGCCCGAGACGTTCGCGGGGTTGTGCAGCGGCGCGAGCGACGAGAGGTCGTCGATCTGCTGCAGCACCGCGTCGTCGATCACCGCGGGGCCGGCGAAGACGCTGCCGCCCTGCACGATGCGGTGGCCGACGGCCGCGAGCTCCTGCTCGACGAGGCGCGGGCCGTGCTCCTCGAACAGCTGCAGGACCAGCGCCATGCCGGCCTCGTGGTCGGGGACGGGCTGCTCGAGCGTCGTCGTCCCGGCCGGCCCGGTGTGCTTGAGCCTGCCGGTCGGCTGCCCGATCCGCTCGACGAGCCCCGTGGCGAGGGCCTCGTGCGTGTCGACGTCGAGCAGCTGGTACTTGATCGAGGACGAGCCGGAGTTGATGACGAGGACGCGAGTGCTCACGAGAGGCCTTCCGGGTCGGGCGCGCCGAGCGCGTCGAGCGCCTGCGCCTGGATCGCGGTGATCGCGACCGTGTTGACGATGTCCTGGACGAGGGCGCCGCGCGAGAGGTCGTTGACCGGCTTGCGCAGACCCTGCAGCACGGGGCCGACGGCGACGGCGCCCGCGGAGCGCTGGACCGCCTTGTAGGTGTTGTTCCCGGTGTTGAGGTCGGGGAACACGAAGACGGTGGCGCGGCCGGCGACCGCGGAGTCGGGCATCTTGGTCTGCGCGACGGAGGCGTCGACCGCCGCGTCGTACTGGATGGGGCCCTCGACGCTCAGGTCGGGGCGGCGCTCGCGTACGAGCTCGGTGGCGCGGCGGACCTTGTCGACGTCCGCGCCGGAGCCGGACGCGCCCGTCGAGTACGAGAGCATCGCGACGCGCGGCTCGATCCCGAACTGGCTCGCGGTGGCCGCCGAGGAGATCGCGATGTCGGCGAGCTGCTCCGCGGTCGGGTCCGGGTTGACGGCGCAGTCGCCGTAGACCAGGACGCGGTCCTCGAGGCACATGAGGAACACCGACGAGACGATGGAGACGCCCGGGACCGTCTTGATGATCTCGAACGACGGCTTGATCGTGTGCGCCGTGGTGTGCAGCGCGCCCGAGACCATGCCGTCCGCGAGCCCGAGCTGGACCATCATCGTGCCGAAGTACGACACGTCCGCGACGATCTCGCGGGCCCGGTCGAGCGTCATGCCCTTGTGCCGGCGGAGCTCGGTGTACTCGGCCGCGAAGCGCTCGAAGAGCTCGCCCGACGCGGGGTCGACGACGTGGGCGTCGTCGAGCCGCAGCCCGAGCTCGACGCCGCGGGCCCGGATCGCCGTCTCGTCGCCGAGCAGCGTGATGTCCGCGACCCCGCGCTGGAGCAACGTCGAGGCGGCGCGCAGGATGCGGTCGTCGTTGCCCTCGGGGAGCACGATCTTCTTCCGCGAGGAGCGCGCCCGGTCGAGCAGCTCGTACTCGAACATGAGCGGCGTGACGACCTCGATGCGCGGCACCTCGAGCGCCGCGAGCAGCGCGGAGCCGTCGACGTGCTTCTCGAACAGCGCGAGCGCGAGGTCGACCTTGCGCTGCGAGTCGCCGCTCAGCCGGCCCCGGGTGCGGGCCGCGGCGCCCGCGCTGCGGAACGTCCCCAGGTCGGTGCGGATGATCGGCAGGCGCGCGCCGAGGCCCTCGACGAGGCGGGCCACGGTCGGCGGCGGGTAGAAGCCGCCGTTGAGGATGATGCCGGACAGCGACGGGAAGCCCTCGGCCGCGTGCGCGGTGAGCAGGCCGAGCAGGATGTCGGAGCGGTCGCCCGGGGTGATGACGACGACGCCGTCGTGCAGCCGGTCGAGCAGGTGCTCGATCGACATCGCGCCGACGAGGACGTCCACGACCTCGCGCGAGAGCAGCTCCTCGTCGCCGACCGTGAGGTGCCCGCCCACGGCCTCCATGAGCTGGCGGACCGTCGGCGCCGAGAGGAACGGCTCCTCGGGCAGCGCCCACGCGGGGACGTCGGAGCCGAGGGCGACGCGCACCCGGTCGAGCGCACCCGGGTCGCAGCGGTTCGCGACGACCGCGATCGCGTGCGCGTGGTTCGCCTCGAGCTCGGACAGCGAGACCTCGGCGGCCTGCCGGACGGCCTCGGGCGTGCGGCCGTACCCGCTCACGACGAGCAGGACCGGCGCGCCCAGGTTCGCGGCGATGCGCGCGTTGTACGCGAGCTCGGTCGGGCCCGCGACGTCGGTGTAGTCCGTCCCGACGATCACCACGGCGTCGCACTGCCGCTCGACCGCGTGGTAGCGCTGGACGATCTCGGCGAGCGCCGCCTCGGGGTCGGCGTGCACCTGCTCGTACGTCACGCCGACGCAGTCCTCGTACGCCAGGTCCACGCCGTCGTGCGCGAGCAGCAGCTCGAGCACGTAGTCGCGCGTGTCGGTCGAGCGCGCGACGGGACGGAACACCCCGACCCGCTGCACGGTGCGGGTGAGGAGGTCGACGAGCCCGAGCGCGACGGTCGACTTGCCGGTCTCGCCCTCGGAGGACGTCAGGTAGATGCTGCGGGCCACGGGACTGCTTCTCTCTGTGCTGGTCCCCGGGGTGCCGGGGAGGGCGGACGCGGACGGGGCGCCGGGACGGTGGTCCCGACGCCCCGGTGCGTCACTCGTTGTCGCCGCCGGTCGCGGCGGTGGCGTCGTGGCCGGCGAAGGTCTGCCGCTGGCCGTCGTACTCCGTGCCGCTCGCGTCCCGGCCGGTCTCGCCCGCGTCGGGCCAGACCCAGTCGCGCACCTCGGGGATGTCCTCGCCGTGGCGGCGCGTGTACTCGCGGGCCTCGATCCGGCGGTCGTCCATGCGCTGGCGCAGGCTCGCGGCCTTCGAGCGCAGGCCCGGGGTGTGGTCGATGACGTCCATCACCAGGTGGAACCGGTCGAGGTCGTTGAGCATGACCATGTCGAACGGCGTCGTCGTCGTGCCCTCCTCCTTGTACCCGCGCACGTGGATGTTCGAGTGGCCCTTGCGGCGGTACGTGAGGCGGTGGATGAGCCACGGGTAGCCGTGGTACGCGAACACGACGGGCTTGTCGGTCGTGAACAGCGTGTCGAAGTCGCGGTCCGAGAGCCCGTGCGGGTGCTCGCGCTCGTCCTGGAGGCGCATGAGGTCGACGACGTTGACCACGCGCACCTTGAGGTCCGGCAGCTCCTGCTTGAGGATGTCCGCCGCGGCGAGCACCTCGAGCGTCGGCACGTCGCCCGCGCAGCCGAGCACGACGTCCGGGTCCTCGCCCGGGCGCTCCGTGCCGGCCCAGTCCCAGATGCCGAGGCCGCGCGTGCAGTGCGCGACCGCCTGGTCCATCGTCAGGAAGTTCGGCGCGGGCTGCTTGCCGGAGACGACCACGTTGACGTACTGCCGGCTGCGCAGGCAGTGGTCGTACGTCGAGAGCAGCGTGTTCGCGTCCGGCGGCAGGTACACCCGGATGATGTCGGACTTCTTGTTGACCACGTGGTCGATGAAGCCCGGGTCCTGGTGGCTGAAGCCGTTGTGGTCCTGGCGCCACACGTGGCTCGAGAGCAGGTAGTTGAGGCTCGCGATGGGCCGGCGCCACGGGATGTCGTCGGTGACCTTGAGCCACTTCGCGTGCTGGTTGAACATCGAGTCGATGATGTGGATGAACGCCTCGTAGCAGTTGAACAGCCCGTGGCGCCCGGTGAGCAGGTACCCCTCGAGCCAGCCCTGGCACTGGTGCTCCGACAGCATCTCGACGACCCGCCCCACGCGGGCCAGGTGGTCGTCGACCTTGTCGCTCTTGTACTCGGCGTTCCAGACCTTGTCCGTCACGTCGAACACGGCCTGCAGCCGGTTGGACGCCGTCTCGTCGGGCCCGAAGATCCGGAAGTTGTCGGGGTTGAGGCGGATGACCTCGGTGAGCCACTGGCCCAGCACGCGGGTCGCCTCGCTGATCGACCCGCCGGGGACGGGCACGTCGACCGCGAAGTCGCGGAAGTCGGGCAGGCGCAGGTCCTTGAGCAGCAGCCCGCCGTTGGTGTGCGGGTTGTCGCTCATCCGCAGCGTCCCGGCCGGCGCGAGCGCGGCCACGTCCTCGACGAGCCGGCCGCTCTCGTCGAACAGCTCCTCGGAGCGGTACGAGCGCAGCCAGCCGTCGAGCACCTGGAGGTGCTCCTCGGTGTCGCGCGCGCTCGCGAGCGGTACCTGGTGCGAGCGCCAGGAGTCCTCGACCTGCTTGCCGTCGATGACCGGCGGGCACGTCCAGCCCTTGGGGGTCCGGAAGACGATCATCGGCCACTGCGGGCGGGTCTCGTCGCCCTCGTTCGCGCGGGCCTTGATCGCGGCGATCTCGTCGAGCACCTCGTCGAGCAGCGCGGCGAAGCGGGCGTGGACCGCCCCGTGGTCCTCCTGGTCGAACCCGCCGGTGAACACGTACGGCTTGTGGCCGTAGCCGCGCATGAGGTCGAGGAGCTCCTCCTCGGGGATGCGCGCGAGGACCGTCGGGTTCGCGATCTTGTACCCGTTGAGGTGCAGGATCGGCAGCACGACGCCGTCGGTCCGCGGGTCGACGAACTTGTTCGAGTGCCAGCTCGTGGCGAGCGGGCCGGTCTCGGCCTCGCCGTCGCCGATGACCGTCGCGACCAGCAGGTCCGGGTTGTCGAACGCCGCGCCGTACGCGTGCGAGAGCGCGTAGCCGAGCTCGCCGCCCTCGTGGATCGACCCGGGCGTCTCGGGCGCCACGTGGCTCGGGATGCCGCCCGGGAAGGAGAACTGCCGGAACAGCCGGCGCACGCCCTCCTCGTCCTGCGTGATGTCGGAGTACACCTCGGAGTACGTGCCCTCGAGGTACGCGTTCGCCACGAGGCCGGGGCCGCCGTGGCCGGGGCCGGTGATGTAGATCGTCGACTGCTCGCGCTCCGCGATGACGCGGTTGAGGTGCGCGTAGAGGAAGTTGAGGCCCGGGGTCGTGCCCCAGTGACCCAGCAGGCGCGGCTTGACGTGGTCGCGCGTGAGCGGCTCACGCAGCAGCGGGTTGGCGAGCAGGTAGATCTGCCCCACCGAGAGGTAGTTGGCGGCGCGCCACCACGCGTCGATGCGGCGGAGCGTCTCGTCGGTGACGGCGGCGCCGGTTCCTGTCCGCCAGGAGGTGTGCTGCGAGGTCGTCGTGCTCATCTGCTCGTCTCCCCGTGGGTGCTGGGTGCTTGCTCGTCGTTCGTTCCTGCGTGCCCCCGCACCCCGCACGCGCAGCGCGCGTGGTGCCGGTTCCAGCCTTGCGCGGACCAGGACGTCGAGCCGGGACGTCCGACCCAGGCGCGACCCCCGACGGTGCGGTGCGCCGTCCGCGCGCCGCGTCGTCGGTCCCCGCCCATACAACCCCATCGGGGTCCGTGCCGCACGACCGTGACCCTCGGCCGCCCGGCGGCCCGTCGTGGTCGCGCAGCGGTGTCTGCGCTGGTCACCGGGGTCGTGCGCGCGCCACGAGCGCCTCGCAGCCCCGCCCGGTCGGGCTGACGTGCGGGGTTCCGGGCGGCTGCGCGAGGTACCGTGCAGGCGTGCTCGAACCCGCCGGCCCGGACCGTCCCGACGCTGCGCGCGAGGGGCGTGACGTCGGTCACGCCGACGGCTCCGAGGTGACCACCGAGGTCGAGCCCGGGGCCACGGCCGGGGCCGCTCCCGGGCGGGACGACGACGGGGGCACGGGCGCGGCGGCGGACGAGGCCGGCGCCGGGGCGGCCCCGACGACCTTCGTGCGCGCGGCGCTGCGTCCGCGCATGCTCGTCCTGCTCCTCGTGCTGCTCGCGGCCGCCGCGGTGTGCGCGCGCCTCGGCGTGTGGCAGCTCGACCGCGCCGAGATCCGCGGGGCCTCGGAGGCGGCGGAGCGGCGCGCCGAGCAGGCGGCGGCCGAGCCCGTCGGGATCGGGACGGTGCTCGAGCCGCAGACGACGTTCCGCGGCGAGCTCGTCGGGCGGCACGTCACGGCGCGCGGCGTCTACGAGCCCGCGGCGCAGCTCCTCGTCGAGGACCGCGCGCTCGACGGGCGGACCGGCTACCTCGTGCTGACCCCGCTGCGCGTGCACGACGCGGACCCGAGCGGGTCGGCTTCGACGGGCCCGGCGTCGATGAGCCCGGCGTCGACCGGCCCGGCGTCGACCGGCTCCGGGGAGACGGGGTCGGGGGAGACGGGCTCCGGTGACCCGGTGCTCCCGGTCGTGCGCGGGTGGGTCGCAGAGCCCGGTGACGCCGCCGCGCTCGCGGTCCCCGAGGGGGAGGTCACGGTCTCGGGCTACCTCCAGTCGTCCGAGGGCGCGGGCGACGGCGGCTCCGCGCCCGGGCGCACCGACGCGATCAGCTCGGCGGCGCTGGTGAACGCGTGGGGCGGTCCGATCTGGAGCGGGTACGTGGTGCTGACCCGGTCCGACCCCGGCCAGGGCGACGCGCTCGCGCAGCTCCCGCCGCCGACGCGCGCGGGCTCGGGCCTCAACGTCCAGAACCTCGCGTACGCGGCGCAGTGGTGGATCTTCGGCGGCTTCGCGCTCGTGCTGTGGATCCGGATGGTGCGCGACGAGGCGCGCGGCGGCGTGCCGGGGATGCCCGACGAGGTGCCGGTCCACCTCCCTTGACGCGCCCGGAGGCGTGCCCTAGCGTCGCGCGGGTCCGGAAAGCGCTTTCTACAGTGAGGTAGAGATGCCCGCACGACGACGCACCCGACTGCTCGCGATCCCGGTGGCCGTGCTCGGCCTCGTGCTGGGAGCCTTCGCCCCTGCCGCTGCGGCGACCGCCCCGGACCTCCCCGGCGGGACCGCGCCGGACGGCACGCGCGCCGGCGCCGAGGCCGACCGGCCCGCCCACGGCCACGACCGGCCCGACGCGACGGTCTCCGCCGACGGGCGCGCCGACTTCCCGAGCGTCCAGGCCGCGATCGACGCCGCCCCGGAGGGTGCCACGGAGCCGTGGGTCATCGCCGTCCGCCCCGGCGAGTACCGCGAGCTGGTGAAGGTCCCGGCGACGAAGCCGTTCCTCACGCTCGTCGGCACCGGGCGCCGGGCGCAGGACGTCGTCATCGCCTACGACAACGCGAACGGGACCCCCAAGCCCGACGGCACCGGCACCCACGGCACCAGCGGCAGCGCGAGCGTCACGGTCGACGGCGCCGACTTCACCGCCCGCAACCTCACCTTCGCGAACCTGTTCGACGAGGCCGCGCACCCCGAGATCACCAACCGCCAGGCCGTCGCGGTGCTGACCCGCGCGGACCGGCTCGTCTTCGACGGCGTCCGCTTCCTCGGCAACCAGGACACGCTCTACGTCAACAGCTCGTCCGCGGCGGTCGTTGCGCGCGCCTGGTTCCGCGACTGCTACGTCGAGGGTGACGTCGACTTCGTCTTCGGCCGCGCGACCGCCGTGTTCGAGGGCTGCGAGATCCGGTCGCTCACCCGCGGCTCGGCGACCAACAACGGGTACGTCACCGCGCCGAGCACGATGATCGCGAACCCGTACGGCTTCCTGTTCACGCGCTGCCGGTTCACGAGCGACGCCCCCGCGGGCACGGTCTTCCTCGGCCGGCCGTGGCACCCGAGCAACGACCCCGACGCGGTCGGGCAGGTGCTCGTGCGCGACTCGTGGATCGGCGCGCACGTCGGTGCGACCGCGTGGAGCGACTTCTCGGGCGGCTGGTCGTGGCGCGGCGCGCGCTTCGCCGAGCACCACAACCGCGGGCCCGGCGCGCTCGTGACCCCGGACCGCCCGCAGCTCACGCGCGCGGAGGCTGCGGCGTTCACCCCGCGGACCTACCTCGCGGGCGACGACGGCTGGGCGCCGTTCCGGCGGAGCTGAGCCGCGCGGGGCGCCAGCGTGCGGGCGAGCCAGCGGGCGGGCCGGCGGGCGGGCCGGCGCGCGGGCGAGCCAGCGGGCCGGCGGTCAGGCGTCGGGGCGGCGGCGCAGCGCCTTGACCTCGCGCCGGCGCCGCTCGTCCGTCGCGCGCCGGACCCGGGACGCCCGGCTCGGCCGGCTCGGGCGTCGCGGCGGGGGCGGGGGAGCGAGCGCGCCGTCGAGCAGCGTGGCGACCCGCTCGAGCGCCGCCTCGCGGTTGCGCAGCTGCGAGCGGTACTCGGACGCGGCGACGACGAGCCGGTCGCCGTCGAGCCGCGCGGCGAGCCGCTCGCGGACCCGGGCCTCCTGCTCGGGCGAGCGCCAGAGGACCGCGGAGAGGTCGACGAGGAGCTCGGCGCGCGAGTCGGCGGTGTTGACCGACTGGCCGCCCGGACCACCCGACCGCGAGAACCGCCAGGCGAGCGCGTCCGGGGGCAGCACGACGCCGCCGCGCAGCGGGACGGGAGCGAACATGGTCCTAGGATCCGGCATCCGCACGCCCACGTCGCCGGGATAATCTGCGTCGGCCGTCCCCGCGCGACCCGACACGACCCGGGGGCGGGGTGGCGACGCAGCCCGGCGCACCTGGAGGAGGTTGCGGTGGCGTTCATCCGGCCGTACGAGGCGTTCGACCGCGCCGACGTGTACGACGTGTGCGTGCGGACCGCGGCCGCGGGCGGCGACGCCCGGGGCCTGTACCGCGACGACGACCTCATGCCCGACGTGTTCGCGGGTCCGTACCTCCTGCTCGAGCCGGAGCTGGCCTTCGTGCTCGACGACGGCGACCGGGCGGTCGGCTACGTGCTCGGCACGGCCGACACGGCGCACTGGGTCGAGGAGCACCGCCGCCGCTGGCTGCCGCTCGTCGCGGCCCGGCACCCGCTGCCCGCGGTGCCCGGCAGCCCGGACGCACCGTTCGTCGAGCTGCTGCACCACCCGGAGCGCAACCTGCACCCCGAGCTCGTGGGCTACCCCGCCCACCTGCACATCGACCTGCTCCCGGAGCACCAGGGCGCCGGTCACGGCCGCGGGCTGGTCCGGGCGTTCCTCGCGGCGCTGCGCGAGCGCGGCGTACCGGCGCTGCACCTCGGGATGGACCCGGCGAACACGTCGGCACGCGCGTTCTACGAGCGGCTCGGGTTCCACGACGTCCCCGTCGCGGACGGGGGAGCGGCCTACCTCGGCATCGCGACGGACGCGCCGGTCTGAGCCGGCGCGGCGGGCTCACGCCAGCCGGTCACCGCCCGCGTGCCCGCGACCCGCGACGCGACCGCCGTCCGTCGCGCCGGAGGGCCGACGCCGCCGAGCGGTCCGTGGTGCCCTCCGTGCGCGGCGAGGGCGGGTGGCCGTCGCGTCGGCCACCCGCCCCCGGCCCCGTCAGTCGCGCTGCCAGGAGTGCCACAGCGCGGCGTAGTCGCCGCCGGCCTCGACGAGCTCGTCGTGCGAGCCGATCTCCGTGATGCGGCCCGCGTCGACGACCGCGACCCGGTCCGCGTCGTGCGCGGTGTGCAGGCGGTGCGCGATCGCGACGACCGTGCGGCCCTCGAGCACGGCCGAGAGCGAGCGCTCGAGGTGCCGCGCCGCACGCGGGTCGAGCAGGCTCGTCGCCTCGTCGAGCACGAGCGTGTGCGGGTCGAGCAGCACGAGCCGCGCGAGCGCGACCTGCTGCGCCTGGGCGGGCGTCAGCACGGTGCCGCCGGACCCGACCGCGGTGGCGAGCCCCTCGGGGAGCGCCGCGACCCAGTCCCACGCGTCGACGGCCTGCAGCGCCCGCTCGAGCTGCTCGTCGGTCGCGGCGTCGTCCGCGAGCCGCAGGTTCTCCGCGACCGTCCCGACGAACACGTGGTGCTCCTGCGTCACGAGCGCCACGTGCCCGCGGAGCTCGTCGAGCGGCAGGTCGACGAGCGGCACGTCGCCGACCGTGACGGTGCCGCCGGTGGGCGGGTGGATGCCCGCGAGCATCCGCCCGAGCGTCGACTTCCCGGCGCCCGACGGGCCGACGACCGCGAGCCGCTCGCCGACGCGCAGGTCGAGGTCGACGCCGTGCAGCACGTCGTGCCCCGCGCGGTAGGCGTACCGGACGCCGCGGCCCTCGACGTGCTCGTCGGCCGGCGTCGCGGGGCGGGCCTCGCGGTCCGGCGCGACCGCGGCGACGCCGATGATCCGCGCGAGGGACGTGGCGCCGACCTGGATCTCGTCGAGCCAGAAGATCAGCTCGCCGATCGGGTGCATCACCTGCGTCGCGTACAGCGTGATCGTCGTGACCGCCCCGATCGTCGCGGAGCCCGTCGACACGAGGTACGCGCCCCAGACCAGGACCGCGACCACGGGCAGCAGGAACGCGACGTCGACGCCGGGGAACAGGACCGTGCGCAGCCGAAGCGTGTGCCGCTCGGCCTCGAACGCCTCGCGCAGGTCGGAGTCGACGCGCGCGCGGCGGCGGGCGCCGAGCGAGAGCGCGTCGATCGTCCGCGCCCCCTCGACCGACTCGGTGATGGTCCCGTTGAGCCGCGCGTAGGACGCCGACTCGCGCAGGTACGCGGGGGCGGCCCGGCGCAGGTACCAGTGCGTGACGCCGAGCAGCAGCGGCAGGCCCGCGAGCAGCCCGAGCGCGACGAGCGGGTGCGTGACGAACGCCGCGACCGCGGTCAGCGTGATCGTCGCGACGGTGACCAGGACGCGCGGGACGCCGAACCGCACGGTGTACTGCACGCGGTCGATGTCCGTCGTGGTGCGCGCGACGAGGTCGCCGGTGCCGGCGCGCTCGACCGTCGAGAGCGGCAGGCGCGTGACCGTCGAGACGAACTCCTCGCGCAGCTCCGCGAAGACCCCCTCGCCGAGCACCATCGCGGACCGCTGCGCGTACCGGATGAGCACGGTCTGCGCGAGCACCGCGACCACGAGGACGGTGACGGTCCGGTCGACGTGCGCGGTCGTCGTGCCCTGCGCGACGGCGTCGACGAGCCCGCCGAGCAGCCAGGGTGCGGCGAGCCCGGCGGCCGCGGCGAGGGTGTGCAGCACGACGACGAGCAGCAGGCCGCCGCGGTGCCGCCGCAGCAGCAGGCCGGTGTGGCGGCGCAGCGCCGGTGCGTCAGCGACGGGCAGCTTCACGGTCGTCCTCCGTCGTCTCGTGCAGGGTCTCGCCGAGCACCTCGGCGAGGTCGTCGGGCCGGCGGTCGGTGCCCTCCGCCGCGGTGCCCGGGCCCGCCGGAGCCCATGTCGGCTCGGCGGTCGAGCGCGACACCACCTCGCGGTACGCGCGCGCCGCGGCGTCGGTCCCGTCCATGAGCGCCCGGTGGGCGCCGCGGGCCACGACGCGCCCGGCCGAGACGAGCGCGACCTCGTCGACCGCGTCGAGCACGAGCGGGCTCGCGGTGACCACGACGGTGGTGCGCCCGCGGCGCGCCTCCACGAGCCGTGCCGCGATGCGCGCCTCGGTGTGCGCGTCGACCGCGCTCGTCGGCTCGACGAGCACGAGCACCTCGGCCTCGGTCAGCAGGGCCCGCGCGAGCGCGACGCGCTGCCGCTGGCCGCCCGAGAGCGAACGGCCCTTCTCCTCGACCTGGCCGCCCAGCCCACCCGGCACGGAGTCGAGCACGTCCGCGGCGTCGGCGACGTGCAACGCGCGCAGCAGCGCGGCCTCGTCGGCCGTGCCCCGCACGTCGAGCTCCTCGGCGAGCACCCCCGTGAAGAGGTGCGGGGTCGACTCGGCGACCACGATGCGGTCGCGGACCTCGCGCAGGTGGAGCTCGTCGAGCAGCGTGCGGCCCCAGCGGACGGAGCCGGTCGGCGCGTCGTCGTCGGGGCCGGCGAAGCGGCCGAGCCGCGTGGCGACCCGTGCGGACTCGTCGGGGTCGGCGCTCACGAGCGCGAGCACCTCACCCGGGCGCACGACCAGCCCGCTGGCCTCGTCGACGAGCTCCGCGCGCGCGTCCACGGCGGGCGTCGCACCGGAGCCCGCGGCCGCCTCGCGCGCCCCCGTGCCCGCGGCCCCGCCCGCCTCGGGGACGGCGAGCACCGCGAGGATCTTGCGGGAGCCGACGACCGCCCGGGTCAGCACGCGCATCGCCTCGGTCGCGGTCCACAGCGGCTGCGTCAGGAACGCGGCGAACCCGTAGAACGCGACGAGCTGGCCCGCCGTGATGTCGCCGGCGATGGCGAGCCGCGCGCCGGTCCAGACGACCGCCGCCACGAACAGCCCGGGGAGCAGGGTCTGCAGCGCGTCGAGCAGCGACTGCGTCTGCGCGACGTCGACGCCCGCGGTGCGGACCCGCTGCGACTGCGCGCGGTACCGGCCCGCGAAGACGTCCTCGCCGCCGATCCCGCGCAGGATCCGCAGGCCCGAGACGGTGTCGGCGCCCAGCGTCGTGAGGCGTCCGGCGGCCTCGCGCTGCGCGGCCTGGCGGCGCTGCAGCGGCTTGACGAGGAACGCGAGCACGCCGACCACGACGGGCAGGCCGAGCAGGACGAGCAGGCCCAGGACGAGCGACGTGCGCAGGAGCACGACGCCGACCGCCACGTAGGCGACGAGGCCGCCGACGAAGCGTGCGGCGATCGCGTAGACCTCGCCGAGCCGCAGCGCGTCGGAGGCGACGGTCGAGACGACCTCGCCCGTCGGCAGCTCGGCCGTGACGGCGTCCCCGGTCCGGGTGATGTGGTGGCCGACGAGCTGCGACGTCGCGAACGCGGCGCGCAGCCAGTTCTCGACGTCGAGCCGGTGGCCCCACATGGTGCACACGACCTGGACGAGCCCGACGGCCGCGAGCGCGCCGCACCCGGCCCACAGCTCGGCCGAGAGCCCCGCCGCGAGCCCGCCGTCGATGATGCGCCCGAGCAGGTACGGCATGCCGGCGGCCGCGAGGTTGCCGACGACGCCGAGCGTCACCGCCCCGAGCAGGAGCGGCAGCTGACGCCGGGCCTGCCACGCGAGCAGCGCCCGGGGCGAGCCCAGGGGAGGGGTGCCGGGATCCGGCAGGGGGAGGGTGCGCACGGTCACCCACGGTAGGCGTCACCACCGACGTCCCCGCACCGTATTTCCCCTGACGGGGCCCGCCGGCCCCGTCCTGCCGCCCGCCCCCGCGGGGCGCGTGCCCGCACCGTGAGCGGCGCCACACTTCGGCCCTGCGCCGGATGAGCGACGATGGTCCCGACCCCCGAGAGAGGACCCCGCACCGTGAGCGAGCCCCGCCCGACCGCCACCCCGACGACGACGTCCGCGCGCGCCTGGGCGGACAAGGCCGACGGGGCGCTGCGCCGCTACCGGGTCATGGCGTGGGTCACGGGCGTGATGCTGCTGGTCCTCACGGTGGAGATGCTGCTCAAGTACGTCGTCGGGGTCGGCGAGGACGTCCTGCGCTGGATCGGCTGGGTGCCCTTCGCGCACGGGTGGATCTACGTGGTCTACCTCGTGACGGTCCTCGGCCTCTGGTCCGCGATGCGCTGGTCGTTCGGGCGGCTCGTGACCATGGTGCTCGCGGGCGTCGTCCCGGTCATGTCGTTCGTGCTCGAGAAGCGCGTGCACGCCGAGGCCGCGGCGCGGATCGCGGCGGCGCGCTGACGCACCGGCCGCGCTCGTCGGGCCGGCGACCGTCCCGTCCCGGGCCCTAGGTCCCGTACCCGACCGGTTCGCCGTGCGTGGCGGCCGAGCGGCTCGCGGCGAGCACGGCGAGCGCACCCACGGTCACCCATCCGAGGAGGTCGAGCGCCACGGTGAGTACACCCGGAGGAGTGATGAGCTGGGTGAAAAACGCCCGGCCGTCCCACGCCATCGGGTTGGCGGCGTAGCCGAGCGCGGTGCCCAGGACGCCCGCGGCGAGCAGCGGGCCGCGCCGGTCGTCGAGCACGTGGCGCCGCACGAGCAGGTACGGGACCGCCGCGAGGAGCGCGAGCACGGTGACCGCGCGCACGACGAGACCGGCGCGCAGGTCCGTCGTCGACTCCGCGGCCCAGGACGCGAGCAGCCCCGAGGCGAGCCCGCCGGCCGCCGTCGCGAGCGCCACCTGGGCGGTGAGTGCGGTGCGCATGTCATGACCCCCGAGACCGTCGACGGGGCCCGCTCGGCCCCGACTCGATCCTCACCCCGCGCGCGCCGCCGGGTCTGGGCCCCCGGGCCCACGAGGGCCCGCGACGGCGTGGGCCCGGACGTGAACCTGCAGGCCCGGCCCGTCGCGGGACGGCGGCGGGACGATCGTCGCGTGCCGGTTCAGGGGGTCGCGGAGTCGTCGGGAGCGTCGCCGACGGACACCGTGCTGCCCACGCGCAGGCCCCACCGCTCGAAGCTCCCGAGGGGCGCCTCGAGCACCGCAGTCACAGCCGGGCGCGGGCGGGTCACGGCCCAGGGCCGCAGGACCTGCACGGCGAGCACGACGCCGCGGGAGTCGAGCAGGGCCACGTCGAGCGGCACCCGCATCCCGGCCCCGTGCACGGAGCTCTCGGGCGAGAGCAGCAGCGCCTCCGGGAGCGTCCGCCGCCCGAGGAGCCCGCGCAGCCGGCCCGCCCAGGTGTCCGCGACCTCCGCGCGGGCCACCGGACGTCCGTCCAACCACAGTCCGGTCACACGATTCATCCCGCCTCGTCCCCCCTATCCTGACCGCGCTCTCGGATTTCCGCGCCACGGCGCGCCCGGCCGCTCGCGGCGGGCTGGGACCGTTCGGGGGAACCGCCAGGCCGTGCCGAGCCGGTCGGCGGGCGCCAGTGAATCATGTCGGGCACGTCGAAGGGGGAGTGGGTCGTCCATGCAGCAGGTCGTCGTCGGAGCCGTGGTCCAGCCCACCACGGAGGTCCTCGAGCTCCTCGGCGGCGAGGCCGTCGTGCTCGCCGGCCCGGACGACCTGGACGGGATGTGGGCGGCCGTCGCAGACGGCACCACGCACCTGCTCCTGCTCGGCGAGGACCGCCACGAGACGCTCGTGCGCCGGCACGCCGCGCTCGTCTCGGACCGCGGCGTCGCTGTCTCGTGGCTCACGCTCCCGCACGGCCCGGCCGCCCTGGTCGTGCTCGCGCTCCAGGCGGCGTCGGTGTCGCTCGACGCCGGCCTGCTCCCGGAGTTCGTCCGCCAGCTCGCGGCGCGGACCTGGAGCGGGGCGTGGACGCCCAGCGTGTCCAAGCTCGTGGACCCCGCGCCGAGCGTGGGCCAGCACCTGCGCTCGTGGGCGCCCGGCGGCTCGGGCTTCGTGGTCACCCTGTCGGGCGACCGCGGCGTCGTGCCCGTGGGCGGCAAGGGGATCGGGCCCGGCGACGGCACGGGCGGCTCGCTGTACTGCGCCGGGTCCGGGATCCCCGACGGGGCGCGCGGCCACCTGGTCGCGGCGTCGGGTGCCACCGACCTCGTCGAGATCGACGCGCTCCGGCTCGACCCGGAGGCCCGATTCGGGCACGCGCGCGCCGTCGAGCTCGTCGCGCTGCCGTCCGACGAGCGCGTGCCCCTGCCGCCCGCGTCGTCGCTCGCCGGCTGCGTCGTGTGCGCGGCCGTCGTGCCCGGAGAGTTCTGCTCGTACTGCCACGTGCGGCCCGCCGGGCTGCCCGCCGACCCCCAAGGAGTCACGCTGTGAACCCCCGCCAGCGCCGCGGCGTTCTGTTCATCCTGATGTCCGTGCTGCTCGCCGTCGTCGTGTTCATCGCGATCGCGGCGTACGTCGGCAACGTCGCGACGCAGGTCGGGTCGGTGGTCCAGGTCTACCGGGTCGCACGCGACCTGCCCGCCTACACGACGCTCGAGGAGTCCTCCCTCGAGGTCGACGAGGTGCCCGCGCGGTGGCTGTCCGACTCGGCCCGGGTCACGCAGGAGGACCTGGTCGGGCGCAAGATCGGCGTGAACCTCCAGGAAGGCACGATGGTCACGGACGACATGCTCGTGCCGCCGTCCGACCTGAGCCCGACCGAGCGCGAGATCGCGATCAAGGTCGACCAGATCACGGGTGTCGCGGACCGGGTCCGGCCCGGCGACTACGTCGACATCTACGCGGTCTTCGCGGACGTCCCCGGGCTGCCCAAGCAGGTGCGCGTGCTCGTGCAGAACGTGCGCGTCGTCTCGGTGCGCGGCAGCCAGGTCGAGATCGACGAGGAGAGCGACACCGGGCAGCAGACGGTGGTGCCGGTGACGCTCGCGCTCGAGCCGAACGACGCGCTCGCGGTCACCTACGCGGCCGCCTTCGCGCAGGAGGTCCGCCTCGTGGGCCTGCCCACCGGCGCCGGTGAGGACCGCACGGGCGAGCAGGGCGACTTCGATGCCGAGGACCTCGGTGGCCAGGCGATCCCCGAGGGGGTGAACGACTGATGGCCGGCACGATCGTCATCGGCTGCGCCGACCAGTCGCTCGCGTACGAGCTGCGCTCGCAGCTCGCCGAGGCGGCCGACGTCGAGGTCGTCGGGGTCGCGGAGACCACGACCGAGCTGACGTCGCTCGTCGTCACGCACGAGCCCAACGTGATCCTCGTGCACGACCAGCTCGGTCCCGAGCCGGTGCACCAGACGATCCGGGACCTCGGCCTGCGCCGCCCCGCGACCGTCACGATCGTCGTCTCGAGCGACAACGAGCCCGAGGCGCTCGCGTCCGCGATGGACGCCGGTGCGCGCGGCGTGCTCGCCTACCCGTTGTCGTTCGCCGACGTGCAGCAGCGCGTCGTGAGCGCGCTCGACTGGTCGCGGCACCTGACGTCGCTGCTCGCGTCGACCCGCGAGGGCGACGCCGGCCCGCGCGGCCGGGCGAACGTCGTCGCGGTCACCGGCTCCAAGGGCGGCGTCGGGACCAGCACGATCGTCACGCACCTCGCGTGGGACATCCGCCGCGAGGTCCCCGCGTACAAGGTGCTCGTGATCGACCTCGACCTCGAGAAGGGCGACGTCACCAGCCTGATCGAGGCGCGGTACCGGACCTCGATCGCCGACCTCGCGAAGGTCTCCGAGGACCTGTCGGTGCGCACGGTCGCGGACGCGGTCTTCGAGCACGAGTCCGGACTGCACATGCTGCTGCCGCCCGAGGACGTGCGGGACGTCGAGTGGGTCACGCCCGCGGCGATCCGGCAGATCATCGCGCTCGTGCGCCAGCAGTACGACCTGGTCATGATCGACCTCGGCTCGCACGTGACGCCCGTCCAGGCCGCGGTCGTCGAGATCGCCGACGAGGTCGTCTCGGTCGTCACGCCCGGCCTGATCAGCCTGCGCGCCCTGCGCCGCAACCTCGGCTGGTGGGAGTCGCTCGCGGTCCGCAAGCCCGACGCGGTGCACGTGCTGCTCAACCGGCACTCGCGCGTCGACGAGGTGCAGCCCGAGACGGCCCGGCGCCTGTCGCCCGCGCCGCTGCTCGAGACGGTCCTGCCGGACCTCGGCCGCAAGCTCGAGTCGTCGGCGAACTCCCGCTCGCCCGAGCTCGTCGACGACCCCACGTGGTGGAAGTCGCTGCGCGCGCTCGGCCGGGAGATCGGGCTCGTGCGCGTCGCCGGGGACGCCCCCGCGCAGGCGGCCGCGCCCGCGCGACCGGCCCCCGCAGCACCGGCCTCGGCGCCCTCGCTCGAGAAGCCCGGCCGCGCGTCGTTGCCGACCCGCCGGCGTGCGCGCGGCGACGAGACCGGGTCCGCGTCGGTCGAGCTGCTCGGCGTGCTGCCCTGGGTCGCGCTCGTGTGCGTCATGCTGTGGCAGCTCGGCATCGTGGGCGTCACGTACGTGTGGACCGGGCACGCCGCCTCGGCCGCCGCCCGCGCGGTGTCGCTCGGCCAGCCCGCGTCGCAGGTGCGCGACGCCGCGGAGGACCGCTTCCCCACGGGGATGCGCGACGGGCTGCGCGTCGACCTCGACCCCGGCGACGCCGGCGGTGTCTCGGTCGTGTCCCGGGTGCCGCTCATGATGCCGGGGGTCCTCAGCTCCCCGTGGGACGTGCGGGTCGACCGGTCGGTGGTGATGGAGCCGTGACGCGGCGCACGCGCGGCGACCGCGAGCGGGGCAGCTCCGCGGTCGAGCTCCTCGGTGTGATGCCGGTCGTCGTCGTGGTGATCCTCGTGGTGCTGCAGGTCTGCGCCGCCGCGTACGCCACGCAGGCGACGAACCAGGCGGCCCGCGACGGCGCCCGCGCGCTGAGCCGCGACCAGTCCGTGCCCGCCGCGGTCGAGCGCTCGCTGCCGAGCGGTCTGAGCGCGGACGCCATCAGCTACCCGGGTGGCGACGGGGTGCGGGTCGAGGTGCGCGTGCCGCGCATCGCGCTCTTCCCGCCGCTCACCGTGACGCGTGAGGCGGTCATGCCATGAGGGCCGGGTTCGGTGAGTGGTCGGGCGAGCGCCGCCCCGAGACCCCGGCGGCCGCCGCCGTCGTCGAGCAGCCGGCGGCGCCGCTCGCACGCAGCGACCTCGACGAGGTCCTGGTCACGACGTTCAAGCGCAAGCTGCTCGACGAGGTCGACCTGCACGAGCTCGGACGGCTCGACGCGGGCCAGCGGCGCATCCGCCTCGAGCGTGTCGTCGCGCACCTCGTGTCGACCGAGGGCGTCATCCTCACGACGCGCGAGCGCAACGCGCTCATCCGCCGCGTCGTCGACGAGTCGATCGGCCTCGGCGTGCTCGAGCCGCTGCTCGCGGACGAGACGGTCTCCGAGATCATGATCAACGGCCACGACACGATCTACGTCGAGCGCTTCGGCCAGGTCGAGCGGGTCTCGGCCGCGTTCGCGTCGGAGGAGCAGCTCCGGCAGACCATCGACCGCATCGTCTCGACCGTCAACCGCCGCGTCGACGAGTCGAGCCCGATGGTCGACGCGCGCCTCCCCCCGGACGAGCGCATGCCCCGCGGCGCGCGCGTCCACGTCGTGCTCCCGCCGCTCGTGCTCAACGGCCCGACGGTGACGATCCGGCTCTTCCCGAAGGCGTACGGCCTGGACGAGCTGCTCAACCGCAACAGCCTCGACCCCGCGACCGCGGAGCTCCTCGCGGCGTGCGTGCGCGCGCGGATGAACATCATCGTCTCGGGGGGAACGTCGTCCGGGAAGACGACGATGCTCAACGCGCTCTCGGCGTTCATCCAGTCGCGGCAGCGCATCATCACGATCGAGGACGCCGCCGAGCTCTCGCTCTCGCAGGACCACGTGGTCCGCATGGAGACGCGCCCGGCGAACGTCGAGGGCCAGGGGCAGGTCACGATCCGCGACCTCGTCCGCAACGCGCTGCGCATGCGCCCCGACCGCATCATCGTCGGCGAGGTCCGCGGCGGCGAGGCGCTCGACATGCTCCAGGCGATGAACACCGGCCACGAGGGCTCGCTCGCGACGGTGCACGCCAACACGACGGTCGACGCGCTGATCCGCCTCGAGACGCTCGCCTCCATGAGCGACGTCGAGGTGCCGTTCCACGCGCTGCGCGACCAGGTGAACAACGCGGTCGACCTCGTGGTCCAGCTGCTGCGCGGCTCGGACGGGACCCGGCGCGTGGTCGAGGTCGGCTACGTCGCCTCGCGGCACCGCGAGGACTTCGTGGTGCAGCCGCTCATGCGCTGGGACCCCGAGGCGCCGAACCCGCCCGGCCCGCCCGGACGGTTCGTGCAGTACCCGATCCCGCAGCCGATCCTCGACCGGCTGCGCATCGCGGGCGAGCCGATCGGCATGGCGGCCTCCCCGCCGCACGCCGTCCCCCAGCCGCCGACCGAGCCCGGTGCGCCGGCGCAGAGCGCGGGGGCCGCGTCGTGATCGTGGTCGTGATCCTGATCGGCGTCCTCGGGGCGTGCGTGCTGTTCCTCGCGGGCGTCCGCGAGCTCGTGTCGGTCGCGTCGCGCCGGCGGGCGCTCGTCGCGGGTGTCGTGGACGACACGCCGCTGTCGGGCAGCGCGCGGGTCGCCCGCTGGGACCGCGCGTTCCGGCAGACCGCCCCCGGGCGGTGGGTCGACCGCCAGCTGCTGCTCGCGGGCGAGGAGACCCGGCCCGCCGTCGTCGTCGCGGGCGTGGCCGTCCTGGGCGGCCTCCTGATCGGCTGGGTGCTGGCCGTGGGCCTGGCGCCGGTGTTCGGCCTGCTCGGGATCGTCGCCGTCGTCGTCGGCATCCGCGCCTACCTCGCGCGGGCCCGCGAGCGGCGCAACGAGCAGTTCATCGCCCAGATGCCCGAGCTCGCGCGCGTCCTGTCGAACGCGACGAGCGCGGGCCTGTCGATCGCGGCCGCCATCGGGATCGCCGCCGGGGAGCTCGCGGCGCCCGCAGGACCCGAGCTGGCTCGCGTCGCGTCGCGCATGCGGTTCGGCGACAGCCTCGAGGCCGCGATGACCGGGCTCACGGAGCGCCTGCCGTCGCGCGAGGTCTCCGTGCTGGTCTCGACGCTGCTGGTCAGCGCGCGCTCGGGCGGCTCGCTCGTCTCGTCCCTGCGCGACATCGCCGACACGCTCGACGAGCGCAAGGAGATCCGGCGGGAGGTGCGCACGACGCTCGCGCAGTCGACCTCGACCGGGTACCTCGTGATCGGCATGGGCTTCGCGCTGCTGTTCCTGCTCAACGTCATCCAGCCGGGCACCGTCCAGGCGATGACGTCGGAGTGGGTCGGCCGCGTCGCCCTCGTCGTCGGCGGCGCGCTCTTCGTCAGCGGGTTCCTGCTGATCCGGCGGATGACGAGGTTCGACGGGTGAACGTCCTCCTCGCCCTGGGCGCCGCGGTCGTCGGCGCGCTGGCCACCGTGCTGCTGCTCGTCGGCTACCGCCAGATGCGGACCGACGCCCTCGACACGCTCGACGTCGAGGACCTCAGCCTCCTGCGCGGCCGGGAGCGCCGTCGCGCCGAGGGGGAGACCCCGCTGCAGCGGCTCGCGCGCCGCCAGGTCCCGCGCCTGCGCTCGATGCTCGGCCCGCAGCGGCTCGCGCAGCTCCAGCGTCGCATCGACGAGGCGGGCCGACCCGACGGGCTGACCGTCGACGGGTATCTCGAGCGGACCGCCATGTGGTGCCTGATCGTGGCCCCGGTGCTGCTCCTGCTGCTCGTGCAGGGGAACATCCTGATGGCCGTCCTGGCGCTCACGGTCCCGGTCGCCCTGCCGCTCAGCCGGGTCGCGGCGGCCCAGCGCAAGCGCCGCGAGCGCATCGACCGCGACCTGCCGGACTTCCTCGACGTGCTCGCCGTGACCGTGATGGCGGGCGTGAACTTCCGTGCGGCGCTCTCCCGCGTGTCCGAGCGGTTCCAGGGGCCGCTCGCCGACGAGATCACCCTGACGCTCCAGCAGATCGTCAACGGCGCGTCGGTGCGCCAGGCGTTCACCGACCTGCGCCGGCGCAGCACGTCCGAGCCGGTCGGGCAGTTCGTCTCGGCGCTCCTGCAGTCCCAGGAGCTCGGCGCCCCGCTCGCGGAGTCGCTCCAGCAGATCGCCGAGGACATGCGGCGCGACAGCGGTCAGCGGCAGCGCCAGGCGGCCGCCCGCACCGCGCCGCGCGTCACGCTCGTGACGTCGCTCGTGCTGGTGCCGGGTGCCCTGATCTTCATCGTCGTGGGCCTGTACGTCGGCACGGACGTGGACTTCGGTGCGCTGCTCGGCGGTGTCGGGTGAGCGCCCCGCAGCGGGACTTCGCGCACCAGGTCGTCTCCGCGGGCCTGCTCGTGCGGCTCATCGCGATCATGGTCGCGATGATCGGCATGGTCGGCGACACCATGACCGGGCCGGTCCTGACGTGCGTCCTCGTGCTGAGCGTCTCGAGCTTCTCGTTCCTCGTGTACCCGCAGGTGTCCGGCTTCGTCGCGCGGCACCCGCTCGTCGTCGTGGTCGACGTGCTGCTGACCCTCACGGTCGTCTCGCTGCTCGGCGTCGAGAGCCCGCTCGTGCTGGCGACGTTCTCGACGGCCCTGATCCTCGGGGTGCTGTTCCGCCCGCAGATCGCGTGGCTCGGGGCCGTCGTGCTCGTCGCGGGCTACCTCGCGGTCGCCCGGGCCACCGTGGGGCTCGACGTCGGCTTCATGCTGGCCCTGGGCGTCCCCGCGCTGTACCTCGCGTTCGTCGCGATCGGGCTCGCGGTGCGCGGCGCCCACGAGCAGTTCGTGGGCGTGGCGCGCGAGGCCGCCCTGGCTCGGGAGGCCGTCGCGGCGGCGGACGAGCGCGCGCGGCTCGCCCGCGAGATGCACGACTCGCTCGGCAAGACGCTGCACGGCATCTCGCTCGCGGCGCAGGCGCTCCCGCTCTGGGTCGAGCGCGACCCCGCCGCGGCCATGGTCCAGGCGCGCGGGCTCGCCGACGGCGCCAACCAGGCGGCCGACGAGGCGCGGCGCCTGCTCGTGCGGATGCGCGCCGACGAGCCCGACCGCCCGCTGGTCGAGGTGCTCGCCGAGCTCTGCGCGCGCTGGGAGCTCGAGCACCGCACGGAGTGCCGGTTCACCTACGGCGCCGCGGTGGACCTGCCCCCCGACACCCGCTACGAGGTCCTCGCGATCCTCGGGGAGGCGCTCGAGAACGTCGCCCGCCACGCCGGGGCGTCGCGCGTCGACGTCGAGCTGCGCGGGCAGCCCGACGGCACCGTCCGCCTGTCCGTGCAGGACGACGGGCAGGGGTTCGTGCCGCGCGAGGACGGGACGAGCCCGCGCGGGCACTTCGGGCTGACCGGGATGCGCGAGCGCGCGCTCGAGGTCGGTGCCGAGCTCGACGTCCGCTCGACCCCCGGGGCGGGCACCCAGGTCCTCGTCCAGGTGGGTCCCACGAAGGAGCGCAGCGATGTCCCGAGGTGACACGGTCGGCGACGTGGGCCCCGCGCCCGGAGGTGTCGACCCCGCGCACGGAGCCCTGACGCAGGTCACGGTCGTCGTGGTCGACGACAACTCGGTGATCCGGATGGGCCTGCGCAGCCTCCTCGAGGCCTCGGACCGGTTGCGCGTCGTCGGCGAGGCGGCCGACGGCGAGGAGGCCGTGCGCGTCGTGCGGGCGACCCTCCCGGACGTCGTGCTCCTCGACGTGCGGATGCCGCGGCGCGACGGGGTGCAGGTCGCCGCCGAGATCCAGGCGTGGACCAAGGTGCTCATGCTGACCTACTCGGAGGCGCCGGAGGTGGTGCGCGCGGCGGTCGACGCGGGTGCGAGCGGGTACCTGGTGCACGGGACGTTCGCGGCGCACGAGCTCGAGCGCTCGATCCTCGCGGTCGCCGAGGGCTCGTTCCTGCTGTCCGAGCGGGCGGCCAGCGCGATGCGCGCGTCCTGGGCCGCGCCGTCGACCCCGGCGGCACCGCAGCGGCCCGACGTCGGCCTCTCGGAGCGTCAGCGCGAGGTCATGGAGCTCGTCGCGCTCGGGCGGACGAACGCCCAGATCGCCGGCGAGTGCTTCCTGTCCGAGAAGACGGTCAAGAACCACATCAACCACATCTTCGCGAAGCTGGGCGTCCGGACCCGGGCCGAGGCCGTCTCGGTGTGGCTGGGCGGTGCCCCGGACCCGGGCCGAGGGCGGCCGTAGATGGGCCCGCAGATGGGCCCACGGGCCCGCCACCGGCGCCGGGACCGCCCGTAACGTTCCTGGTGTCAGGACGAACCAGGGCAGCTCAGGCCGGCCGGGACGGACCTCAGACCTCAGCACACCACGTGGCTCGGCCGGCAACGGTCGGCCGAGAGAACGGAGAGCACCATGACCCGCATGTTCGTCAACACCAAGATCCGCCTCCAGAAGAGCCTCGAGGAGCGCGAGCTGGGCCAGGGCACGCTGGAGTACCTCGGCATCGTCATCGTCGCGGCGATCCTCGTGGCGGCCGTCGTCGGCGCGTTCGACACGTTCGACCTCAAGGCGAAGATCGGCGCGCAGCTGACGAAGATCGGCAACCTGGGCGGCGAGTGACGCCGAGCGCGTGACGGAGCGGCGGTGCGGTGGCGGAGGGGCCACCGCGCCGCCGCTGTCGTGCAGGTGGTGCGGGTCGTGCAGGCGGAACGGGCGGGACGAGGAGGGAACCGGATGCGGGTCGGACGCAGCACCTGGCGACGGGACGAGGGCGACGACCGTGGGCTCGTGACGAGCGCGCTGGTCGTCGTCGTGTCCGTCGGTGTCGTCGCACTGCTCTTCCTGGCGGTGCTCCCGCTGCTGGTCGGGACGGACCAGAAGGGCCGCACGCAGACCGCGGCGGACGCCGCGGCGCTCGCCGGCGCGGAGTCGGTCCGCGAGCACGCGCTCGCCCACCTGGATGACGTGATCCGGCCGGTCGGGGGAGTCTCGTTCGCCGCGATGCTCGGACAGTCGCGCGGGCTCGGGCAGGCCCAGGTCTACGCCGCCCGCAACGGCGCGACGATCGTGGTCGAGCAGTACCGGTACGACCCGTTCGCCGACGAGGTCCGCGTCGTGACCCGCTCCACGCAGGCGCCGGCGCGCTCCGGGGGCGAGCCCGCGTCCATCGACCGCACGCAGGCCGTCGCGACCGCCGAGGTCGGGGTCGACCTCGGCGAGTGCGTGTTCTCGGTGTCGCAGAAGCTCGTCGGCCACGAGCCCGTGCCCACGACCGAGCCGCCGCCGCCCGGCGCGCCGGAGCCGACGCCCGCGCCGACCCCGACCCCCACGCCGACGCCGGTGCCGATCTACGACGACGAGTACCGCTTCAGCTGCCCGGGCCTGCGCGCCGTCCCGGCCTCGCTCGACCTGGGCGCCGTCCTCGACGGCGCGCGCGAGGCGCTCGACGACGCGCTGAAGCCGAAGCTGGTGCGATGATGCAGCCGGCCCGAACCCCGACGTCCACCCGAGAGGTCCGCGCGATGACACCCTCGACCCTCCGGCGCAGGTCGGCCGCGCTCGCGGGCGCGGCCGGCGTGCTGCTCGCGACCGGGGCCGGTGCCCAGGCCGCCGAGGCGGGCCGTGACGAGCTGCCCCTCGGCACGATCGACCTCGACGGGCAGGAGACGCCGGTCCTCGGCTCGTTCGTCTACCACCAGTTCCACCTCGACACGAACCCCGAGATCCGCGGGCTGGTGCACGGCGTGCAGCGCGTCGAGGGCGGGACGGTCCTGTATTACTCCGTCGGGACACCCGCGGGGTCCTCCGCGTCGGCTTTCGCTGGGGCGATGGCGTTCCCGGACTCGAGCCACCCGTACGACGGGTCGCACGGGGTCGACCTCGCGCTCGTCGACACGCAGAGCCTCGCGGCGTACCGGCCGCTGTACACCTCGAGCGAGACCTTCACGAGCGCGACCGCCGACCTGGAGGCCTCGCCCGGTGAGCTCGTGGTCGGCTGGGCCGTGTTCCCCGAGCTCGCCGCGGACGTCGACACCGTCCAGGTGACCATGCCGTGGGGCACGGCGGTCGGCGACGTGCCCGTCGGCGAGGGTGCGCTCAAGCCCGTCGCGCAGGAGCCGGCGCCGCTGCTCGGGGAGGGCTGGCCCGAGGTGCCCACCGCCGACGCGCTCGCGGCCGCCGACGCCGCCGCCGTCACCTACTCGCTCGTGCGCCGCACGGGCGACGAGGAGGGCACGTCGACCACCGAGGAGTCCCCCGAGCAGGTCGCGGTGACCCTCGACGCGAACGTGCTGTTCGCGAGCGGGTCCGCGGACCTGTCCGGCGACGCGCAGCAGGTCCTGGCGACCATCGCCGCGGACATCGCGGACCGAGGGACCGGTGAGGTCGTCGTGACCGGGCACACGGACTCCGACGGCTCCGACACGTTCAACCAGACGCTGTCCGAGCAGCGGGCGTCGTCGGTGCTGAACGTCCTGCAGCCCGCCAGCGGGAGCGGCGTCACGTTCACCGCCGTCGGCCGGGGCGAGGGCGACCCGGTCGCGGGCAACGACACGGACGAGGGCAAGCAGGCGAACCGGCGGGTCACCGTCGTCTACGCGGTGCAGGGGGAGTCGTGAGGAACAGGACGTGGGGCGTCGTGGCCGGTGCGGTCGCGGCGGTCGGGGTCGGCCTGGTCGTGCTGGCGTCGTGCTCGCCGGACGACGAGCCGGGACCCGGGGCGACCTCGACGGCGGGCGCGTCCTCGTCGACCGGCGGTGACACGTGGACCCGGGCCGAGCTCCAGGAGCTGGTCTTCGAGGGGGACGTCGGCACGTCGAGCGTCCTGGGCTCGGTGTCCGGCGAGATCCCGAGCCGGCCGACCCCGTTCCCGGCGGAGATCGAGGTCACCGAGGTGAGCGCCGGGTCCGAGAGCACCCTGGTGCGCTTCACGCTCCGTAACGACGGCGAGGAGGTCTCCCCGAGCCTCGAGTCGTTCAACCGTCGCACCCCGCTGACCAAGGACATCCGCGACATCGCGATCGTCGACACCACGCTCGGCGCGCGGCTGCAGCCGTTCCTCGGCGTGCAGGCGAGCGCGCCCGACGTCTCGATGTGCACCTGCGCGGACGCCCCGAAGCAGGTCACGGACGCCGGTCAGCTGCTGTCGGGCACGTTCCCGCCGCTCGACCCGGGCACCACGACCATCACGGTGGAGATCCCCGGGTTCCCCCCGGTCGAGGACGTGCCGGTCACGCGCCGCTGAGCAGCCCCCCACGGGACCCCGTGCGCCGCACCCCCGTCCGCGGGGCGTGCGGCGCACGCGCGTGACCGTGCGGGGGAGCGCGCCGGGTCCGGTGACGTGACCGGCCGGAGCGGGGCGCGGAGCGAGCACCGGCACGGGCGCCCGCCCGAGGCACGCCGGCGCCTTCTCCTCGATCCGGGGCGGCGGCGACCGATCGGTGGGGAAGGGGCCGCGGGGACGCCGGATGCCGACCCGTCGGTAGGATGCGGGCCGACGCCCGCCCCGAGCGGAGCGCTGCCGAGCCGGCAGCGCGACGTCGACGAGCAGCACGGACGAAGGCAGGACGGACGACGGTGCGCTGGCGGTCAGGACGCGGTGACGCGCGCGCGTCCGGTGTCCCCCTCCTCGCGCTCGCCCTCGCCGCGGCGGTGTCCCTGCCCGGGTCCGCCGCGGTGGTCCGCGTCGCCACCGACCCCGCCGGCGCCGAGCTCGGGCTGTGCCGGTTCGTCGCCGCCGTGAGCCTGCGCGCGGGCGCGTGCGAGCCGCCCGAGCTCCTCGGCGCCGGCGACGACGACGCCGCGCGGGTGTACGGGCCCCCGGTGTGCCGCGTCTACGCGCAGGCCGACGAGCGAGGACGTTCGGTCCGGACGTCGCGCGTCGCGACCCGCACCGGTGACGTGCTGGTCCAGGAGGCCTCGGGCGGCGCCGTGCGCGTCGTCGCGGTGGCGCCCGCGGACGACGGCGCGGCGCTCCTGACCGTCGGGGAGCCGCGCGACGGCACACGCCCGCCCGCGGACGCCGCACGCGAGGTCGGCGACTCCTGGGAGGTCCCGGACGCGGACGCCTGGGAGCGGCTCCGCACAGCGACCGACGAGCGCGACGCCCAGCTCGACCGGCTCGCGTCCGGCGTCCCCGTGGCCGAGGCGTGGTGGCTGGCGGAGAGCGGGCAGCGCACCGCCCCACCGCCGCCCCCGAGCCGCACGCTGGTCCGCGGGGTCGTCGACCTCGACGACGCGGCCGCGCACGGCGTGCGTCCGCGGCCGTCGGCGCGGCGCGGCGCCGACGACGACCTCGTCGCGCTCAGGGCGGGTGCCCGGGGGACCGTGACGATCGCGACGGGCACCGACGGGACGCAGACCTGGACGTACTACCTCGACGGCCGGAGCGGCACCGGAGTGGACGAGGGTGCGCTGGGCGTGACGCGCGACGCGGTGGGTGACGTGCGGGAGCTCGTGCTGCGCAGCGTCGCGCCGGGGGAGCGGCGGGACCGCCAGGTGACGACGACGACGCTCACGGTGGCTGACGACGACCGCGGGGTCGTCGACGCGTGGCTCGGTGAGCGCGCCCCCGCGGGCCTGAGCGACGGCGTCCGGGTCGAGGAGTCGGCGCTCGTCCCGGGGCTGCCCTCGCCGCGCGCGTTCGGCGACCTCCTGTACCGGGGCTCCACGACGAGCGTCATCACCTACCGCGGGGTCGGCGACGACGCCGACTTCCGGTCCGCGGTCCGCGACGGGTGGGCGCTCGGTCTCGCGGTGCGCGCCCGCGACGTCGGGGCCCGCACCGCCGACGCGACGTACCTGGGCTCGCCGAGCCGGACGGGCGAGCGCCTCATGATCCCGGAGGCCCGCTGCACCGGCGGGGCGTCGTTCTGATGCGCGCGGGGGCCCTCCGTGGTCGATGACCTGATCCGCCGGCCGTCACGGCCCTCGCAGCGCCCCGCCGCGCGAGGGCACCGGGGACCCGTCGAGCGCTGGCACGAGCTCGGGCGCACCGTCGACGGGCTCGTCGGGCGCCACCGGCACGCCCGCGCGTGGCTCGTCGGGCTGCTCGTGGGCGTGGTGGTGCACTCGCTCGCGGCCGCGCTCGTGGCCGTCGTCGCCCTCGGTGGCGCCGCGGGCCCGGCCGGCCTGCTCCCGGCGCTGACGCCGGCCGTCCTCGGCGCGGCCGCCTCGGCAGCAGCGTTCCGCCCGCGGACGCCGCCCACGGTGCGCGACGTCGTCGTCGTCCCGCTCGCGGTCGTCGGGTACGTGCTGCTGCTCGCCGCGCGGGTCCTGGGGCGCGTCGGCGCCGACGTCGCGGCCGCCACCGCGACGACCGTGCTCGTCGTCCCCGCCGCCGCCGCGCTGGTCACCGGGGTCGTCGCGGGGCTGGTCCTGCGGCGTCGGTGGGAGCCGCCCGCGGGACCCGTCGCCTCGGTCACCTACACGACGCCGCGCGTCTGACGATCAGGTGGTGGGCCCGGATCCGGGCCCACCGACGGGTCCGTGGGCCCACACCGCGCCGCGGACGGCGACGTAGCGTCGTGGTCCCCGACCCCCCGCCCGACAGGAGCCGTACCGCCGTGATCTCCCGCCTCGCCCGCGCGGCGCACCCGTCCGACCGCGGGGCGAGCACGCTCGAGACCCTCGGGATCGTGGTGGTCGCGGCACTCCTCGTCACGGGCGTGACGATCTCGATGGCGGCGTACCCCGGCCTGATCTCGGGTGCGCTGTGCCGCTTCACCGCCGCGGTCGGGCTCGGGGCGGGAAGCTGCGAGGAGAGCGACCCGCAGGCCGAGGACCCCGTGACCGACGATGACTTCCGGCCGCCGGTCTGCATGCTCCACGAGGAGAGCGAGCAGTACCAGGCCGAGTTCAAGGCCTGGTTCTTCACCTTCGGCCAGAACTCGGGCTTCATCGTGCAGGAGTACGCCGACGACACCGTCCGGGTCACCGCGACGGACGGTGCTGGGGTCGGTGCGGGGGGCTCGGTGTCGAGCTCGACGTTCGACGCCGGCAAGCTCGGGAACGGCGACAACGCGGGCGTCGACGTCGACCTCGGTGGCGGCGTCAAGTTCTCCTACGGGGACACGTGGGTCTTCGACGACCACGACGAGTGGCTCGAGATGAAGGAGCAGCTCGACGACTACCTGCTCCAGCAGGAGATGCTCAAGCAGCGCGGCGGGGTGTGGGCGGCGAAGTCCATGGGCTGGAAGGAACAGCCCAAGGACCCCGAGGTCTCCTACGTGCGCACCGAGCTCGAGCTGTCCCTCGAGGCGGCGCTCGGCCTGCGCGACCCGCTCGGACCGGCCGGGCCCAAGGGCGAGCAGGAGTTCCTGGACCCGAACGTGGGCCTGACGCTCGAGGCCAAGGCGGGCGGCGCGGTCGTCGTCGAGACGAACCACGACACCGGCGAGCAGAGCTGGATCTACGAGGTGAGCGGCTCGGCGGCCGCGGGCGCCGAGGTCGTCGTCGGCCAGGGCTCGGTTCAGGGTGCCGTCAAGGGAGCCTTCACGGTCACGCGCGGCGAGGACGGCGACGTCACGCAGCTCGTGTTCCAGAGCACCCGCGAGGTCGGGGTCCGCGGCGGGCTCGGCAACGACACGTTCGACCAGGCCGGCGGCAGCACGGGGACCAGCGAGACCGACTCCTACGTGACGACGACGACGCTCGACGTGACCGACGAGAACCGCGACCTCGTCGACTCCTGGCTCGCCGAGCGCAACGACGCGGGCGTCGCGCTGACGCTGCCGTTCGGTGCGATGGAGCCCCGCAACCCGTCCGACGACCCGTTCCTCCAGCTCCTGTACGAGGAGGCGACGATGAGCCAGCTGACGTACCACAACGTCAAGGACAAGACCGAGTTCGAGGCCGCCATCAAGAAGGGCTGGGAGTTCGGGTTCGCGGTCAGCGCGGAGAACGCCACCGCGAGCCTGACCGACGCCGACTTCCTCGGCGCACCCGGGCAGGACGGCACGCGCGTCATGCTCCCCGACACCGAGTGCAAGTGACGGAGGGGACGACCGTGACGTTCGCGAGCTTCGTGCGGCCCTGGGCGGCCGGCCTGGTCGGCTTCCTGGTGGGCGAGTACGGCGCCGGCGCCCTGCTCGGGTCGCTCGTGCGGTCCGGCGACCGCGAGCAGGCCCTCGCGCTGAGCTGGCTGCCGTGGGTCGCCGCGCCCGTGCTCGGCGCGCTGCTGGCGACGCTCGCGGTGGGGGTCGTCGCGACGACCCGGTGGTGGCACTGGCTCGTCGCCGTGCTCCCGGTGCCGCTCGGCGCGGTCGGGGTCACCGCGGCGGTGATCGTCCTGACCGGTGCCGCGGCGACGGGCTTCGCGCTCTCCGTCGTCGCCCAGCTCGTGCTCGCCGCGGGCGTCGGGCTGGCCCTCGGTACGCTGCGCAGACGGGCCTGGCGCCCGCCGACCCCGGCCGAGCCGCCCGTGAGCTACGTCGTCGACCGACCGGAGGACCTCCCCGCATGAGCCGCCCGAACCCCGTCCGACGCGCCCTCCTGGCTGCCGCCGGCGCCACCGTCCTCGTCGGGCTCGCCGCCTGCTCCTCGGGGAGCGGCACACCCGAGGGCTGGACCCGCGTCGAGGACGGCTGGCTCCAGGTGGACGTCCCCGAGGCCTGGGTCGAGACCGGCGGTCTCAGCGACCGCTGGACGGCGTCGTGGCAGGACGCCGAGGGTGCGGACGCGACCGTGCAGCTCGCGGCGAGCCCCGCGCTCGGCTACTACCGGGCCGCGGAGGCGCGCGGGATCATCCTCGCGAACGCCCAGGTCGGCGGTCTGCCCGGGTTCGCGGTGACGAGCCAGTCGGACCCCGTCGACACCGACGCGCTCGAGGTGACGCGCACCGACTTCACGTACGAGCCCGACGACGGCGGCACGTCGGAGGGCGTGCTGTGGGTCGCGGCGGACCGTGAGACGAAGAAGTCGGTGGCCCTGCAGCTGACGGCCGCGGAGCTCGACGAGGACGTGGTCGAGCAGCTCGAGGCGAGCATCCGGGTGCTCGACACCGAGGCGACGCCGAACGGCTGACCGGCCGCACCGTCGCGCACCGCTCTGCCCGGACCGCCTTCCCGCACCGCCCGGCCGCAGCGCCCGGCCGCACCGCGCTGCCCCGCACCGTCTGCCCGCACCGCCCTGCGCTGCGCCGCCCACCGCCCTGCACCGTCCACCGAAAGAGGTCCCGTGCGCCGCACCGTCGCCGGCCTGGCCGCCGTCCTCGTGCTCCTGTCCGCCTGCACCGGCGGGGACCGGCCGAGCGCCTCCGGCGACCCCGCGAGCAGCGCCCCCGCCACGGCGGCACCACAGGAGCCGGCCCCGGTCGTCGTCGAGGCGACGTACCTGTCCGTCCCCGTCGAGCTCGAGGTCGCGCCGGTCCAGGTGCAGGGCGACGTCGCGCTGCTGTCGGTCGAGTACCGGCTGGGTGCGGGGGCGCCCGCCGGGGCGGTGTTCAGCGCGGGGCAGGTGCTCAAGACCGCCACCGGAGCGGTCGGCCCCACCGGGGTGCGGCTCGTCGACCTCGAGACGGGGCAGGTGCACCCGCCGGGGACGGACGCGGAGCGGCAGCCGGCCGTCACGCGCGAGGCCCTGCCGGTCACGGCGGAGGCCCCGGCGACGTCGCACGGCCTCTACCGCGCCCCGGCTGCGGAGAGCGTGGCCGTCCTGTTCCCGTACCTCGGCCTGGTCCGCGACGTCCCCGTCGTCCACCTGGGCGCGGGGGAGGAGCTCCCGGTGACCGCGCAGGACCTCGGCCGCGCGGGCGACATCACGTACGCCGCCGCGCCGGTCGACCAGTTCACGGTCGCGTTCGACGACTCGTCCTCGACGCGCGTCTCGCACGAGGACGTCACGGTCGCCCTCGCGTCGGACGTGCTCTTCGGCGTCGACCTCGCCGACCTCTCGCCGGACGCGCAGGCCGTCGTCGACCGGGCGGCGACCGAGATCGCGGCCGAGGCTGCCGAGGGCCGCGTCGAGGTCGTCGGGCACACCGACGACGTCGCGTCGCCCGAGCACAACCAGGACCTCTCGGTGCGCCGGGCGCAGGCCGTGGTCGACCGCCTCGCACCGGTGCTGGGGACCGCGTTCGAGGTCGTCGCCGAGGGCCGAGGCGAGAGCGAGCCCGCCGTCGCAGGGACGTCGCCCGAGGCCCGTGCGGCCAACCGCCGCGTCGAGATCCGGTTCACCGCGGCGACGCCGGGCGCGTCGGTCGAGGTGGGCGCGGCCGCGGCGGTGCCGGAGCCCACGGGTCCCGTCGCGTCGGGCGACGCGGCCGTCGAGGTCGCCGGGGTCACGGGGTTCGCCGTGCGGGCCCTCGCCGTGGAGCCGGTGGGCCCGTTCCTCGTCGGGACCCTCGAGGTCGAGCGCACCGGCGCCGGGACCGCGCAGCCGACCGGGCTGTTCGGCGACTTCGTGCAGGGCCTCGCCACCGGGCGGGGGCTGAGCGCGCTCGCGATGGGCGGGGGTGCGCACAACGCGACGCTGCTCGGCGACGCGAGCCGGGTCTACCCGCTCGACTACGTCCGGCCGGCGGCGGACGGCGCGAGCGGCGACGTCCGCGCGGTCGTCGCCGACGAGTGGGTCGTCGCGCCGATGGCGCCTGGCGAGACCCTCACGACGACCGTGCTGTGGCCCGACCCGGGCGGCGACACGGTCACGGTCGACGTGCCCGAGCGGTTCCGGCTGGCCGACGTCCCCGTCACCCGCCGCTGAGCCGTCGGCAGCCGCGTGGCCGTGCGCGGCCGGGCGTGCGCGGCCCGGCGGCGGAGCCTCCCGGGCGTGCCCGGAGGCCGGACCACCTCGGCCGGGACCGCCGGCGACGATCTACCCTGGCCCGGTGCTCCACGCCGCCTGCGGTCCCGACCTCGTGACGCCCCGCCGGCCTGCGCACGCGCGGAACCCCGTGCTCCGTGCGCCCCGGGACACGCACGCCGACGGCGGCGCGCGGCGACCGCGCGGCACGGCGCGCGACGGCCGCAGCGGGTCGGGCCGATGAGCGCCGACGCGCCCGCGGCCCGTGCGCCGCTCGTCCCCGAGGGCCCGCCGCTCGACCCCGCCCGGCTCGCGCGGTACGCCCGCCACCTGACGCTCCCCGGGGTCGGGGTCAGCGGCCAGCGCCGGCTCGCGGCCGCGCGCGTGCTCGTGGTCGGCGCGGGCGGCCTCGGCAGCCCCGCGCTGCTCTACCTCGCCGCCGCGGGGGTCGGGACGCTCGGCGTCGTCGACGACGACGTGGTCGACGAGTCGAACCTGCAGCGGCAGGTCCTGCACGGCCGGGCGGACGTCGGGCGCCGCAAGGTCGACTCGGCGCGCGAGGCCGTGCTCGCCGCGAACCCCGACGTCACGGTCGAGGCCCACCCGGTGCGCCTGACCGCCGCGAACGCGCTCGAGCTCGTGTCCCGCTACGACCTCGTGCTCGACGGCTCCGACAACTTCGCCACCCGCTACGTCGTGAGCGACGCGACCGCGATCGCGGGGGTCCCGCACGTGTGGGGCGCGCTCGACCGGTTCCAGGGCCAGGTCAGCGTGTTCTGGTCCGCGCCGCCCGAGGGGCTGGCGCCCGTGACCTACCGCGACCTGTTCCCCGACCCGCCCGCGCCCGGCACCGTCCCCACGTGCGCCGAGGGCGGGGTGCTGGGGGCGCTGTGCGCGACGATCGGCTCGGTCATGGTCACCGAGGCCGTCAAGCTCGTCACCGGTGCGGGCCGCTCGCTGCTCGGGCGCCTCGCGCTGTACGACGCGGCGGACGTGCGCTGGCGCGAGCTGCGCGTGGCCGCGGACCCGACGCGGGCGCCGGTCACCGAGGTCGCCGAGCCCGCCGCCGAGGTGTGCGAGGTGCCCCCGCGCGGGGCCGCGGGGTCGACGGCGGCGGCGACCGCGGTCTCGGCGCGGCAGCTGCGCGACCTGCTCGACTCGCCCGCGCCGCCGTTCGTGCTCGACGTCCGCGAGGAGCACGAGCGCGCCGTCGTCGCGATCCCGGGGTCGGTGCTGCGGCCGGCCGGGACGCTGCTGCGGCCGGTGCGCCCGGTCGCCGACGGGGTCGGGGGAGCCGGGGGCGCCACCGGGGGCGGCCCGGACGCCGTCCCCAACGACCCGTTCGCCGAGCTCCCGCGCGACCGGCTCGTCGCGGTCTACTGCAAGTCGGGCGCGCGCTCGCAGCGCGTCGTGGAGGCGGCGCACGCCGCGGGCCGCAGCAACGTCGTGCAAGTCACGGGCGGCGTGCTCGCGTGGGTCGCGGACGTCGACCCGTCGCTCCCGACGTACTGACGGCCGGGAGCGACGACCCGCCGCTCAGAGCGCGAGGTCGAGGTTGCCGGTCGGGCCGCCCACGAGACCGGTGGTCGGCGAGGACGCGAGGGCCTGCTCCCGCCGGGGGATCCGCCCCGCGAGCCGCGCGGCGCGGCCGGCCTCGACGGCCAGGGCCATCGCACGCGCCATCCGGGCCGGGTCCGCCGCGCGCGTGACCGCCGACGCGACGAGCACGCCGCTGCACCCGAGCTCCATCGCGAGCGCCGCGTCCGACGCCGTGCCGATCCCCGCGTCGAGGATCACCGGGACCTGCGCGTGCTCGGCGATCGCCGCGATGCTGCGGGGGTCGAGGATGCCGAGCCCCGAGCCGATGGGCGACCCCAGCGGCATGACCGCGGCGCACCCGACGTCCTCGAGCCGGCGTGCCACGACCGGGTCGTCGCCCGTGTAGGGCAGCACGGTGAACCCCTCCCGGACGAGCCGGTCGGCGGCCTCGACGAGCCCGAACGGCTCGGGGAGCAGGGTCACGTCGTCCGCGAGCACCTCGAGCTTGACCCACGACGTCCCGCAGGCCTCGCGCCCGAGCTCGGCCGTGAGCACCGCCTCGCGTGCGGTGAAGCAGCCCGCGGTGTTCGGCAGCGCCCGGATCCCCAGCCGGGTCAGCAGACCCCAGACCGACTGCTCGCCGCCGGCCCGGACCCGCCGCAGCGCGACGGTCGTCAGGCGCGTGCCCGACGCGACGAGCGCGTCCTCGAGCCGCTCGAGGCTCGGCGCGCCGCCCGTGCCGAGCACGAGCCGGGGCCCGACGACGGTGCCCGCGATCACGAGCGGGTCGTCGACGGTCCCGGGGGCGTCCGAGGCGGTCGTCGTCAGGACGCCGCTCATCCGCCCTGCACCGCCGTCACGACCTCGACGCGCGCACCGGCCCGCACGAGCGTGGAGGCCCAGAGCCCGCGGGGGACGATCGCGTCGTCGACCGCGACCGCGACACCGGTGGGAGCGGCGTCGCCGTCCGCCCTCGCCGTGGCCGGGGACGCGGTGGCCGTCGCGCCGTCGGCGAGAAGCTCGGTGACGAGCGCGGCGACGCTCGTGGGGTCGGTCAGCGGGCGCTCGACGCCGTTGAGGGTCACGGTCGGCACGGTGCCGGTGGAGGTCATGCGGGTCCTCTCGAGGGAACGGGCAAGGCGGCAGGGACGGGAACCGGAGCGGGGACCCGGGGGACGAACCTTGCGGGGTCGCACGCGCGCACGGCGTCGGGCACCGGCTCTCCCGCGAACAGCGCGTCGAGCGCGGCCGCGGTGAGCGGGGTCTGCAGCACCCCGTTCCGGTGGTGGCCCGTCGCGAGCACGAGGCCCGGGACCGGCCCGGCGCCGACGAGCGGGAGGTGGTCGGGCGTCGCCGGCCGGGCCCGCGTCGTGACGTCCACGAGCGGCAGCTCGTCGAGCCCGGGCAGCAGCGCGCGGGCGTCGCGCAGCAGCGCGAAGACGTCGCCCGCCCGCGTCCCCGGGGTTGGTTCGCGCTCGTCGCTCGTCGCGCCGACCACGACCTCCCCGCCCGGGCGCGGGACGACGTACACGGGCCGGTGCTGGACCGACCCGCGCACGACGGGCAGCTCGCGGAAGCCCGGCACCTCCCGGGCGTCGAGCCGCAGCGTCGCGCCGAGCACGGGCCGCACGGGGACCGGCACGTCCGGCTCGTCGCGCACGACGGACGCCGAGCCCGCACCCGCGGCGAGCACCACGAGGCCGGTGGGGTGGACCTCGCCGCGGCGGTCGCGCACGCCGACGACGTCACCGCCGGGACCGCGCACGAGGCCGGTCGCCGCCCCCTCGACGACGCGGACCCGCGCGGTGCCCGTGGGCCTCCCGTCCGGGTCGCGGAGCCCGAGCGCCGTGCGCAGCGCCGTCACGACCGCCCGGGGGTCGACCTGCCGCTCGCCGGCGGCCCACGTCGCGGCGCTCACGTGCGGGCCGAGGAGCGGGACGCGCTTGCGGGCCCCGGCCGCCGTGACCTCGTGCACGTCGAGCCCCCAGGACCGCTGGAGCGCGAGCAGCTCCCGGCAGCGCACGGCGTCCGCGGCGTCGTACGCGACCGTGAGCGTCCCCGACGCGACGAGCCCGACGTCGACCCCCGACGCGTCCTCGAGCGCGTGCGCGAACGCCGGCCAGAGCCCGGCCGCCGCGACGTTGACCCGGGCCAGCGCGTGCTCGCCGTGCTCGGCCTCGGAGACCGCCGCGAGCATCCCGGCGGCGGCGTGCACGGCCCCGGCGGACCCGCGCGCGCCGTCCGGGTCGAGCAGCGTCACCGCCAGCCCGGCCTCGACCGCGCGCCATGCGGCGGCGAGCCCGACGACCCCGCCGCCGACGACGAGCACGTCCGGCGGGGACCCCGGGCGCGGTGCGGACGGGCCGCGGGGAGTGCGGGTACGGGCGGCGCTCATCGCGCGTGCTCCCTTCGCTGGCATGACCCAGATCAGGTTCGACGGTCGGCTGCGACGCCCTCTCAGCCCCGCTCTCGTGCGGGGCTCCCGTGCGGCGGTCAGACTACGCTGCCCGGCATGTCCGATGTCCAGGCGCGGACGGCGCTGCGCGCCCGGCTCGCCGACGCCCACCTGTACCTGTGCACCGACGCCCGGCGCGAGCGCGGCGACCTCGAGCCGTTCCTGCACGAGGTGCTCGCGGGCGGCGTCGACGTGGTGCAGCTGCGCGACCGCACGCTCGACGTCGCCGACGAGCTCGCCCTCGGCGCCCTCGTGCGGGACGTCGCCCACGAGCACGGCGCGCTGTTCGCCGTGAACGACCGGGCGGACCTCGCGCGGGCGCTGCGGGCGGACGTCCTGCACACCGGTCAGCGGGACCTGCCGGTCGAGGTCGCGCGCGAGGTCGTCGGCCCGGGCGTGCTGCTGGGCCGCTCGTCGGGCGGCGGCGACCAGGCCGCGCGCGCCGACGCGGACCCCGAGGTCGACTACTTCTGCGTCGGCCCGGTGCTCGCGACCCCGACGAAGCCGGACCGCGAGGCGGTCGGCCTCGGCGCGGTCCGCGCGGTGGCCGACGCCGCACCCGGCACGCCGTGGTTCGCGATCGGCGGGGTCGACGAGGCGCTGCTCGACGAGGTCCTCGCGGCCGGGGCGCAGCGCGTCGTGGTCGTCCGGGCGCTCACCCACGCGCCCGACCCGCGGGGCGTCGCGGAGCGGCTGCGCGCGCGGGTCGTCGCGGCCCGCGCCGCCACTCCCGCGCCCGACGGCGCGGGGGACCGCGCCGGCGGACGCGCGGCCGAGCAGCGCTGACGGCACCCGGCCCGCGCCGACGCCGGCTGCCGGCGGACGGGCACCCGGTGCGCCCGCCGCGCCGCCTATCCTTGGCCCCGTGACCTCCGACGCGCAGACCACGCCGCCGCCCGCCGCAGCACCCGTGTCGCCCGCGACCCTCGAGGACGCGCCGACGGAGCACCGCCCGGTCCTCGTGATCGACTTCGGCGCCCAGTACGCGCAGCTCATCGCCCGGCGCGTGCGCGAGGCGAACGTGTACTCCGAGATCGTCCCGCACACCGCGAGCGTCGAGCAGATCCTCGCGAAGGACCCGGCGGCGATCATCCTCTCGGGCGGCCCGTCGAGCGTGTACGCCACCGGTGCGCCGTTCGTCGACGCGGCGCTGTTCGAGGCCGGCGTCCCGGTGCTCGGCATCTGCTACGGCTTCCAGGCGATGGCGCAGGCGCTCGGCGGGACGGTCGCGCAGACCGGCGCGCGCGAGTACGGCGGGACCGCGGTCGAGGTCGTCGCGGGCGGCACGGTGCTCGCGGGCAGCCCCGACTCCCAGACGGTGTGGATGAGCCACGGCGACGCGGTGCACGCCGCGCCGGAGGGCTTCCAGGTGCTCGCGACGTCGGCCGGCTCGCCGGTCGCGGCGTTCGAGGACCCCGACCGCCGGCTCTACGGCATGCAGTGGCACCCCGAGGTGAAGCACTCGGTGCTCGGGCAGCGCGCGCTCGAGAACTTCCTCTACGAGGGTGCGGGGCTCGCGCCCGACTGGAACGCGGGCAACGTCGTCGCCGAGCAGGTCGAGCGCATCCGCGCGCAGGTCGGCGACGCCCGGGTGATCTGCGGGCTGTCCGGCGGCGTCGACTCCTCGGTCGCCGCGGCGCTCGTGCAGAAGGCCGTCGGTGACCAGCTCACCTGCGTGTTCGTGGACCACGGGCTGCTGCGCTCGGGCGAGGCCGAGCAGGTCGAGGAGGACTTCGTCGCCGCGACCGGCGTGCAGCTCAAGGTCGTCGACGCGCGCGAGCGGTTCCTCACGGCGCTCGCGGGCGTGAGCGACCCGGAGACCAAGCGCAAGATCATCGGGCGCGAGTTCATCCGGGTGTTCGAGCAGGCGGCGCGCGAGGTCGTCGCCGACGCCGGCGAGCACGGCACCGAGGTGAAGTTCCTGGTCCAGGGCACGCTGTATCCCGACGTCGTCGAGTCCGGCGGCGGCGAGGGCGCGGCGAACATCAAGAGCCACCACAACGTCGGCGGCCTGCCCGACGACCTGCAGTTCTCGCTCGTCGAGCCGCTCCGCACACTGTTCAAGGACGAGGTCCGCGCGGTCGGCCTCGAGCTCGGCGTGCCCGAGGGCATCGTGTGGCGCCAGCCGTTCCCCGGTCCCGGCCTCGGCATCCGCATCGTCGGCGAGGTCACCGCCGAGCGGCTCGAGACCCTCCGCGCTGCGGACGCGATCGCGCGCGAGGAGCTCACGCGCGCCGGCCTCGACCGCGAGATCTGGCAGTGCCCGGTCGTGCTGCTCGCGGACGTGCGCTCGGTCGGCGTCCAGGGCGACGGCCGCACCTACGGCCACCCGATCGTGCTGCGGCCCGTCTCGTCGGAGGACGCGATGACGGCCGACTGGACGCGCCTGCCCTACGACGTGCTGCAGGTCATCTCGACGCGCATCACGAACGAGGTGCCCGAGGTCAACCGGGTCGTCCTCGACGTCACGAGCAAGCCGCCGGGCACGATCGAGTGGGAGTGACGGCGCCGGGGACCGCGGCGGTCTGACCCAGGCTTCGGAGCCCCCGTCTCGTTCGTCCGCCCGACGAGCGGCGCCCTCGGTGCTCCGCCGACGGGCCGCTCGGCGCCCCGGTGCGAGCGGCTCAGGCCTCGACGCCCGCCCGGTCGCCGGCGCGCTCGCGCGCCCGCTCCGCCGTGCGCCGCCGCTTGTCCGCGTACATCTCCTGGTCGGCCCGCGCCACGGCCTCGGCGGTCGTCGCGCGCTCGCCGGCCCCCACGTGGTGGACGCCGATCGACGCGCCGGTGCCGAGCACGAGGTCGCCGTACGGCACCGGACGGTCGAGGCACGCGCGCAGGCGGGCGACGAGGGCGTCCCCGGCCGGGCCGCCCTCGTCGACCACGAGGAACTCGTCGCCGCCGAAGCGCGCCACGCACGGCCCGTGGCCGAGGGTCGTGACGAGCCGCTCCGCGACCGTGGTGATGAGGGCGTCGCCCGCGCCGTGCCCGTGGGTGTCGTTGATCTGCTTGAGCCCGTCGACGTCGAGGAACAGCACCGTGACGCCCGCCGAGCGGCCGTCCGCGACGCGGTCGAGCGCGCCGTGCAGCTGCTCGAGGCCGGCCCGCCGGTTCTCGAGGCCGGTGAGCTCGTCGTGCGTGGCGAGGTGCGCGAGCGCGCGCTCCGCCTCGAGCTGGCGGCGCGCGAGGCCCGCGATGCGCGCGACGACCAGCGGGACGATGAGCACCGTCCCGACCGTCAGGAGCAGCCAGTCCACGTCGCCCCGGAACGCCTCCTGGAGGCCCGCGAGCAGCGGGTTGAGGCCGAGCGCGACGCCGAGCGTCGTGAGCCGCGCGGGGCCCAGCCGGTCGCTCGGGGGCTCGGCGCCCTCGGCGACGCGCGCGTGCGTGCTGTGCACCGCGGCCGCGGCGAGGCAGCTGTAGCCGAGGATCCACAGGGTGGCGACCCAGGGCGCGTACAGGCCGGTGGCCGCGTCCGTCGTCAGGACGATCGCGACGTTGCCGACGAGGGTCAGCAGCACCGCGGTGCACACGTAGGCGAGGGCCGGGCGGGCCGCGCGGTGCACGAGGGCGGCGCGGAGCACCATGCCCGCGATGCCGCTGACCAGGACGATCAGCAGGAGCGTGTACAGCCGGACGCCCAGCGGCGCCCCGGTCGCCACGAGCGCGGGGTGCACCAGGACGGTCCACAGAAGGCTCGCGCACGCGAGCCACAGCACCGCGGCCTCGACCAGGCCGCCGCTGTCGCGGCGGGCGAACGGCAGCAGGATCGCGATCGCGGCGGCGAAGAGCAGCAGGTAGCCGATCGGGAGCGTCACGTCGACGACGAGCCCCGGCTGGGCGGGGTCGGCGTCCTGACGGCTCACGTCGACGACCCACGCGAGCCCGTTCACGGTCAGCACGCCGAGCGCGGCGCACAGGAGCGTCCACGACGCCGCCCGCCGGACGCGGCGCCGCGCGAGCAGGACCAGCACGATCGTCAGCGGGATCGCGCTCGCCAGCACGAGCATCGACGCCCGGAGGACACCGCTGGACGCGAGGAAGGTCAGCGCCACCGCGACACCGGCGAGGACGAGGACCGCGTGCGTCGGGACGCGGTCTCGTGGCTTCACGTCCCTCTCATCGGCCGGCGGGTGCCGCGCCGTGACGCGTGCGGGGGATGAGATCGCGCCGAGGTGGGGCCGGGGCCTTGACGGCGGCGCGGTGCGGGTGCGATACCGCCCCCGCGGGACCCTCGCGCCCGACGCGGGAGGGCCCCCGACCGACCGGCCGGGGGCCCTGCGACGACGGACGCCGGCTCAGCGCGAGGTGCACGCCTCGCCGCCGAGGAACGTCAGCGGCGAGACCGCCCCGGACACCCCCGCCCCGGTGTAGCCGAACGTGGCCGTGGCGCCGGGCCGGAGCACCGAGTACGGCTTGGCCGTGACCGTGACGACCGCGCCGTCCTGCGCCCAGCCCGCGCTCCAGAGCTTCGTGATCCGCTGGTCGCCCGCGAAGGCGAACCGCAGCTCCCAGTCGCGCAGCGGCTCGGTGCCGCTGTTCGTGACCCAGACCTGCGACGTGAAGCCGGTCGCCCACGAGCCGTGCACGGTCGTGCGGACCTGGCACGACGGTGCCTCGACGGGCGGTGCGGCGAGCTCGATGAGCTCACGGGCCTGCTCCACGAACCAGCCGCCGGCGCGGGGGTCCTCGATGCCGCGCTCGGGGTCGAGCGGGCCGCCGGTGCCGCGGTAGCACTGACCGTCGGACTCGCCGGGGATCTTGATCCAGAGGAACCCGTCGACGACCTCGTCACCCGTGTCGAGCGTCGGGCGCACCCCGAGGCCACGACCCGGAGGGTTGCACCAGACCTCGGCGTCCGTGTACTTGCCCGGGGGAGCGGTCCACGCGCCCTGGCCGTTGCGGCTCGTGTCGATGACCGCGTGCTTCTGCGCCGCGCGGTCGCGCACGAGGCCCGTGTCGGCGAACGCCTGGTCGTACGCGGCGTCGGACAGGTCCCACGTGCTGAGGTCGTCGGGGCTCGCCGGGTAGTACTGGCTCGCGCACCACGCCGGCTCCCACCACGTCTGCGTCGAGAGCGCGATGCAGTCGGACACCCAGCCCGCGTACCGCTGGACCTTCTCCGTCGGCTGGTAGTTCGACGCGTTGAGGAAGAACCCGTCGGCACGCTCGACGCCGGCCCGGATCAGCCGGTCGGTCGCGTCGCCCACGCCGAGCCAGCCGTTGTGCGTGCCGTCGAGGTAGGTGCGGGTCGCCGGCAGCGTCGCGAGCGCGTCGACCGCGTGGTTGAGCTGCTCGAAGCGGCTCGCGGCGGAGGTCGCCGGGTCCGCCTCGGCAGGCTTGCACCACTCGGCCTCGCCGTTGACGTTCGTGTACCAGGGGATGATGCCGAGGCCGTCGGGCTCGAGGACGACGATCGCCTCGCGGTCGCCGATGCCCGCGGCGAACGCGTCGACCCAGGCGTTGTAGGACGCGGTGTCGAGCGCGCCGCCCGCGGAGTACTGCGCGCAGTCGCGGTACGGAAGGTTGTACGCGACGACCACCGGCACGGCGTCCTCGGCGTCGGCGGCCGACACGTAGGAGTCGACGGCGGCCTGCACCTCGGCGGGCGTCCCGGTGGTGAACCAGCGCGCCGACGGGAAGCTGCCGAGCAGGAGCGCGTCGTCCCGCGCCTGACCGGTCAGGGTGCCGGCGGCCTCCACGGTCGAGCTGTTCCAGTCGACGAACAGCCGCTCGTCGTCGTACGGCGCGGCGGTCGCGGCGAACGGCGCCGCGACGAGTGCCGTGGCGGCGATCGCGGTGGTGGTGAGTGCGGCGGCGAGCGCTCGGCGTCGTGCCGGGCGCCGTGCCGGCCGGGTCGGAGCTGACGGCATGGTGGGTCCCCTCGGTCCGGACCGGCCGGGCGTCGTTGCCTGGTCGAGCCGGTCCGGCGGCGGCCCGCGCGCGCGGACCCCGTCCGGGCCCGGTCCGGGCGCGGTCGTGCCGTCACGCTCGCCGAGCGGGCCACGACGCGTCAACGGACGCGCGAATGCCGAAACGTTTTGGCAACCGCGCAGTACACGTCCGGGTGGTGAGCGCCGGCGCCCGGCGCGGCGGGACCGGACGGCGGCCGCGGACGCGTCTCGGACCAGGACCCGTGCGGCTACCCTGTGCCGGTGCGGATCGTCCACGTCTCCGACTGCTACCCGCCCCGGACGGGCGGCATCGAGACCCAGGTGAGCGACCTCGCCCAGCACCAGTCCCGGGCGGGGCACGACGTGCACGTCCTGACGGCCACGCTCGGCGAGGCCGGGGAGCGGGGCGGGGTCGTCGACCTCGTCGGGGGGGTCCACGTGCACCGGCTCGGGGCCCGGCTGCCCTTCGACCTGCCGGTCAACCCCGCGGGCCCCCGCCTGCTGCACGCCGCGCTGCGCGACGTCGCACCCGACGTCGTGCACGTGCACGCGGGCGTGCTCTCGCCGTTCGCGTTCGACGGCGCCCGGATCGCGCTCGGGCACGGGCTGCCCACCGCGATCACCTGGCACTGCATGCTCGACGGCACGGTCCCCGCGCTGCGCACCGCCGTGCGCCTCACGGGGTGGCGCACGGCGCGTGCCGCCCTCAGCGCCGTGAGCTCCGCGGCGGCGGCCCGCGTGCGTGACGCGTTCGGCACCGAGGTCGGGGTCGTGCCCAACGGCATGGACCTCGACGTGTGGGCTCCGCTCGAGCCGGTCGGTGCCGCCGGGACCCGGCCCGGGCGGCCGGACGACGCCGCGGCTCCCGACGACACCGCGGCGCCTGACGGCCCGGTGCGGCTCGTCGCGACGATGCGCCTCGCCCCGCGCAAGCGCGCCGTCCCGCTCGTCGAGCTCGTCGGCGCCGCCGCGCGCCGGCTGCCGCGAGGACGCCTGCACCTCACCGTCATCGGGGACGGGCCCGTGCGCGGGCGCGTCGAGCAGGTCGTCGCCGCCCAGGGGCTGCGCGACGTCGTGACGCTGCGCGGCCGGCTCCCGCGCGAGCAGGTCCGCGCTGCCTACGCCGACGCCGACGTCTTCCTCGCGCCGGCGGAGCTCGAGGCGTTCGGCATCGCGGCGCTCGAGGCGCGCACCGCGGGGCTCGCGGTCGTCGCGCGCCACGGGACGGGGATCGAGGAGTTCGTGGTCGACGGCACCGACGGCCTCCTGGTCGCCGACGACGCCGAGATGACCGAGGCGATCGTGCACCTCGCGCGGGACGAGCGGCTGCTCACCGGGATCCGTGCGCACAACCGCTCGGTGCGGCCGGCGTTCGGGTGGCCCCGCGTGCTCGAGGCAGCCGACGCCGAGTACCGCCGGGCCGTCGCGCTCGCGCGCTGACCCGCTCTTCCGCAGCCCGCGGAAACGGACGAATCCCCTGGTGAGGGACGTGTCGAGGCAATAAGTCCGGCGCCGTGCGTGCATGACCAACGTCCCTCGTCCGAGGGCCGCCGCGGGGGCACGCTTGTCTTGTCAGCCCCACGGGGCAGGCCGGATCTGGTACCTGCCAGAACCGCATCCGGGGGTCGTCGGGAAACGGAGCAGGACAATGAACAACGGGGCCAGGACCGCTCGCATCATCGGTGCCATCACCGCGATCGCAGGGCTGTTCCTCATCATCGCCGGTGGCGTCACCTGGGGCACGGTCTCGGGTCGCCTGGCCGACGAGAAGATCACCGTGGCGGAGGACGCCGCGAGCTTCGCGGGCCAGCCGGTCACGAGCCCGTGGACCGCGTTCGCCGAGGCGGACATCATCGCCCACCACGCGCTCGAGGCGACCGAGGGCAAGACGTACGCGGAGCTCGACCGTGAGGACCCGCTGCGCGCCACGGCCATGAACGGCTCGTTCCTCCGGGCGTCGCTCTTCACCTCGGTCGTCGCCTTCGGTGTCGCCGCCCTGGTCATGGGCCTGGGCCTGCTCTTCATCCTCGTCGGCTACGCCGTGTGGGTCCTCGCCGGTCGCTCGGCGGTCACCCCCGCCACCGCGGCGCAGGGCGTCCCGGTCACCGTCTGACGCCCACGCCCACGCCAACGGCCCCGGGCCGGTCACGACAGCCCTCCGCTGCCGGGACCGGCCCGAGGCCGTTCGCGTGTGCACGCCTGCCGGGCGCCGTCCTCGGGGGGGTCGGCGCCACCCGGCCGGTGCGCCGCCACCCGGTCGTCCCGGGCGGCGCCGTCCTCCGCTCAGCGGCTCCCGCCGCGCCGGCCCTTGATCAGCGAGCCGACGAGCATCGCCGCACCCGCCGCACCGAGCAGGACGATCAGCGCGAGCTCGACGTCGAGCGTGTAGCCCGCCGAGAGCGCGAAGACGCCGATGCCGACCGCGACGATCACGAGGCCCCAGACGAACGTGCCGACGCGCACGCCGCGTCGCACGGGGGCGTCGGGGGCCGGCGCCGCGGCTGCGGCCGACGTCCCGGGTCCGGTCGGTGCGCCGGGAACGGGTGCCGCGGCAGGGCCGCCCGGTGCCGGGGCGGGCTCGTCGAACGCGCTGAGCGGGTCCGTCGAGGCCGTGGGGGAGGCGGCGGTCGTCGCCCCGGGTGACGTCCCGTACGCGTCCGCCGGGTCGGGGCTCGTCCGCCCCGACGTCGTGCTGCCCGCGGGGGTCGTGGGGATCTTCTCGGTGGGTCCGTCGGTGCTCATCGTGCCTCCTCGATCGTGATGTCTCCTGCGCCGAGGGTCACGACGAGCGCGAGCTCGGGTGCCGTCCCGTCGACGACCTCGTCGCTGCGGTAGCTGCGCTCGCCGAGGCCCACGCCGCCGCTCTTCTCGAGCGGCTCGTCGACGTCCCAGGTGATGTCGCCGGCGCCGAGCGTCACGTCGGCGACGACCGCGGCGCCCTCGGGGACGATCACGCGGAGCGTCCCGGCGCCCATGTCGACGGGTACGCGCAGCGTCTCGTCGGTGAGCTCGACGTCCGAGAGGTCGACCGTGCTGTCGCCGAGCCCGAGGTCGTAGCCCCGGGTCGCGACGTCGCGCTCGGTCACGACGAAGTCGGTGTCGGCGATCGCGGCGTGCGAGTCGCCGTCCCAGGTCCAGTCGCGGTCGCCGGCCCACGCCAGGGGCAGCACGACGAGCGTCGTGAGCACCGCGAGCGTGCCGAGACCGCTGCTGCGCCGGCCGCGCAGGCCCGACACCATCGCGGCGAGGCCGAGCAGAACGATCGCCGCCGCGCCGCCGGTGAGCCCGACCGGGCCGGTGAAGTCCCCGGACCGCTCGGCCGCGAGCAGCACCGCGAACGTGAGCAGGACGAGCGCGGCGACGATGCCGAACGTCGTGCTGCCCGGACCGGGCGTGCTCACCCGGGGGGCGCGGGGCGGGGGCGGCGGCGCCGGTGCGTAGCCCTGCGTCGGGTACGGCTGCGTGGGGGAGGGCGGGGTGGGAGAGGGCTGGGCCGGGTAGGGCGGGACCGCCGGGTACGGGGCCGTGGGGTAGGGCGCGGACGCTGCCGGCTCGGGCGTCTTGGTCAACCGCACCGGACCGTAGGACGTGGTCTCCGCTGCGACGTCGCCGGCGGCGGTGCCGGACGCGGTGGCGCCCGGTCCTGCGGTGCCCGCCGCGCTCGTGCCGGGCGCTCCAGGAGCCGGGATCCCCGGGTACGGGCCGTACGGCGGCGGCGTCCGGCGGTTCCCCGCGGCCTTGACGACGACGACGACCGCGACGACGACCGCCGCGACCCACAACAGACCGTTGAGCCAGCCGAGGTCCCCCCCGCCCCACCAGCCGAACCAGTGGTCGTTGCGGTTGAGGCCCACGATCAGGAGGGCGACGGCCCCGAGCAGCGCGGCGTCGAAGCGCCCGCGGATCGTCTCCTCCAGGTGGATGCGCCCGTCCTTCTGCTCGGGCAGCAGCGCCCAGCCGATCCCGTACAGCACCATCCCGAGGCCCCCGAGCAGGACGCTCGCGCCGAGGATGCCGCGCACCAGCAGCGGGTCCACGCCGAGCCGCAGCGCGATGCCGCCCGCGACGCCGCCGATCCAGCGCTCGTCGCTGCGGACGAGCCCCGAGCGGCGCACGGAGGCGAAGAACGCGCTGTCGCCGGGCGGGGCCGGCGGCGGCGGGGTCACGGGGGAGGTGTACGACGAGGGCGCCGGTCCGGGCTCCGAGGGTCGGGGCTCCGCCGGGTCGGGGGTCTGCGTGTCCATGGGTCGATCGTGGCCCCGGGCCGTGCCCCCGGGCATCGGGGGGTGCCCCTGACACGACCCTGATTCCCGTCCGCGGCGCCCCTGATCCTCGCCCGGACCGGGTCTCAGGGGCGCCGCGACGTGTGACGATCAGGGGGTGAGCACCACTCCTGCCCCGGACGGCCGGTCCCCGGCGCCCGGCGTGCCCCGCGGCGCGCCCGGTGCCGGCGTCGTGCGCCTGCCGCTGCGCCGGCCGCCACACGGCCGGCGGCTCGGCGGCGTCGCGCTCGGGCTCGCCGCGCACCTCGACGTCCGGGTCGCGCACGTGCGGCTCGCGCTCGTCGGGCTCGCGCTCGTCGGGCTCGGCGTCCCGCTCTACCTCTTCCTGTGGCTCACGGTCCCCACGGGCGACCCGGCCGCCGCGGCGGGGGAGGTGCGCCCCGCGACGCTGACCCGGCTCGCGCAGCGCCAGCTCGGGCCCGAGGGCGCGGCGGCGCGCTGGCCCGTGACGGACATCGCGGTCGCGATCGTGCTGCTCGTCGGCGCGGGTGCGCTCATCGCGACGCGGCAGGGCGCGGAGCTGGGCATGACGTGGGTCGTGCCGTCGATCATCCTGCTCGCGGGCGCGGGGCTCGTGTGGAGCCAGCTCGACTCCGTGCAGCGCGGGCGGTGGCGCGAGCGCACGGGCGGCGGCCGCATGCCCGTGAGCGTCCTGCGCCTCGTCGGCGGCCTCGTGCTGACCGGGGTCGGGATCCTGCTGCTCGTCGCGCAGGAGCTCCAGCCCGGCGCCCTCGTCCAGTCGACGATCGCCGCGGCCGCGGTGCTCGCCGGGGTCGCGCTCGTCATCGCGCCCTGGTGGCTGCGGCTCGTGCGCGAGCTCGGTGACGAGCGGGCGGCACGGGCGCGCGAGTCGGAGCGCGCCGACATCGCCGCCCACCTGCACGACTCCGTGCTGCAGACCCTCGCGCTCATCCGGGCGCGCGCCGACGACCCCGCCGAGGTCGCCCGCATGGCCCGCGCGCAGGAGCGCGAGCTGCGCGAGTGGCTGTACGACGACCGCCCCGCGCCGGGCACGTCGGTCGCCGCAGCGCTGCGGGCCATCGTCGCGGAGGTCGAGGACGGGCGCTCGGGTCCCGGGGGCGAGGTCGTGACGATCGACACCGTCGTCGTCGGCGACCGCGTGCCCGACGCGGCGACCGAGGCCCTGCTGCAGGCGACGCGCGAGGCGCTCGTCAACGCGGTGGTGCACGGCCGCCCGCCCGTGTCGCTGTACCTCGAGGTCCGGCCCGACGTCGTCGAGGTGTTCGTGCGCGACCGCGGCGCGGGCTTCGACCTGGACACGATCCCGTCCGACCGGTTCGGCGTGCGCGAGTCGATCCTCGGCCGCGTGCGCCGGCGGGGCGGGACGGCGACCGTCCGGTCCAAGGACGGCACCGAGGTGCACCTGTGCGTCCCCGTCGACGGGACGCCCGACGAGCCGCACGCGCACGGCCCCGCGACGGACCACCGGACCGCCGCGCCGCCCGCGCCGCCGCCCCCTGCACCGGTCCCCCCGCCCCCCGCACCCGGCCCGCCGCCCGGCCGCCCCGGTGCGTCACCCACGGTGTCCGGCGCCCCCGGCACCACCAGAGAGGCATCCGTATGAGCGCACCGGTCGACGTGGTCCTGGTCGACGACCACCTGATGTTCCGCACGGGGGTCAAGGCGTCGCTCGACGACCGTGTCCGCGTCGTCGGCGAGGCCGCGTCGGTCGACGAGGCGGTGCGCGTCGTGCGCGAGCTGCGCCCGCCCGTCGTGCTGCTCGACGTGCACCTGCCCGGGGGCGACGGGGGCGGCGGGGCCGAGGTCATCCGCACGTGCACGGACCTGCTCGGCGAGACGCGCTTCCTCGCGCTCTCGGTGTCCGACGCGTCCGAGGACGTCGTCGCGGTGATCCGCGCCGGCGCCCGGGGGTACGTCACGAAGGCGATCTCGGGCGCCGACCTCGCGGACGCCGTCCAGCGGGTCGCGGGCGGTGACGCCGTGTTCTCCCCGCGGCTCGCGGGCTTCGTGCTCGACGCGTTCGGCACCGCCGCGGGCGACGTGGCGACCGGCGACGACGAGCTCGACCGGCTGTCGGCGCGCGAGCGCGAGGTCATGCGGCTCATCGCGCGCGGGTACTCCTACCGCGAGGTCGCGAGCGAGCTGTTCATCTCGATCAAGACGGTCGAGACGCACGTGTCGGCGGTCCTGCGCAAGCTCCAGCTCTCGTCGCGGCACGAGCTCACGCGCTGGGCCGCCGCCCGGCGCCTGCTGTGACGGTGCCGCCGACGGGCCGGCCGCCGCGGGCGTGCGGCACGGCCTAGGGTGTGGCGCATGACGACCCTGTACTACGTCCTGCTCGTGCTGCACCTCGTCGGCTGGGCCATCGTGCTCGGCGGCGTCCTCGCGACGATGCGCGAGCGCGTGCTGCCCCGGGGCGCGCTGCACGGGATCCTCACGGCGCTCGTGACCGGCGTGCTCATGGTCGGGCTCGCGTCCTCGGGCGCCGCGGACGTCGGCGAGCCGGACAACACCAAGATCGCGGTCAAGCTGCTCGTCGCGGTCGTCGTCACGGCCCTCGTCGTGCAGGGTGCCCGCAAGCCGGCCAAGGTCACGACCGGCCTGCTCGGCGTGATCGCGGGGCTCACCGCGCTCAACGTCGCGATCGCCGTCCTGTGGCGCTGAGGGTCCGCGCGTGAACCCCGTCGGTGAGCTCGTCGTCGGGCTCGTCATCGCGGTCGGCCTCGTCGGCGTCGTCGTGCAGGTGCTCCCCGGGAGCCTGATCATCCTGGGCGCGGTGCTCGTGTGGGCCGGCGAGACCGGTGGCGCGGTCGCCTGGGTCACGTTCGCGGTCGGCGTGGTCGCGATCGCCGCCGCGTCGGTCGGCAAGTACCTCCTCGCCGGGCGTCACCTCAAGGGCGCCGGGGTCCGCAACGCGACGCTCGTGTGGGGCGGCGTCCTCGGGGTGGTCGGCTTCTTCGTCGTCCCGGTCGTCGGCCTCCCGCTCGGGTTCGTGCTCGGCGTCTACGCCGCGGAGCGGGTGCGCCGCCGCGAGCACGGCGCGGCGTGGACCGCGACGGTCGCGGCCCTCAAGGCCACGGGGATCACCCTGCTCGTCGAGCTCGCGGGTGCGCTCGTCGCCGCCGGGGCGTGGGCGGTGGCGGTCGGCGTCACCTGACGGGGTGACATCGGGTGGGCTCGCTCATACCCGGTGCCGCCCGGGCGATAGGGCGTCGACATCCCCGACGTCGTGGAGCCCCTCATGAGCAGACTCGCCTCGCTGTCCATCCGCGGACGCCTCCTGGCGCTGGTCGTCGTGACGGCGCTCGGCCTCGTCGCCGTCGTGACGCTCGCCGTCGGGCAGGCCGAGGGCCGGATCCTCGAGGAGCGCCAGGCGGCGACGCGCGCGGTGGTCGAGACCGCCGTGGGGCTCGTCGCCGTGTACGGCGAGCGCGCCGAGTCCGGGGACCTGACCGAGGAGGAGGCCCAGGAGCAGGCGATCGCGGCGGTGCGCGAGCTCCGGTACTCGGGCGACGAGTACTTCTGGATCAACGACATGGGTCCGACGATGGTCATGCACCCGATGAAGCCCGAGCTCGACGGCACCGACCTGACCGAGAACGCGGACCCCGACGGCAAGCACCTGTTCGTCGAGATGGTCGAGGTGGTCGAGGCGGACGGCGCGGGCCTCGTCGCGTACCAGTGGCCCAAGCCGGGCGCCGAGCAGCCGCAGCCCAAGATCTCCTACGTCGCGGGCTACGAGCCGTGGGGCTGGGTCGTCGGCTCGGGCGTGTACGTCGACGACGTGCGGGGAGCGGCGGTCGCGGACGCGCGCGGGCTCGTCGTCGGCTCGGCGCTCGTCCTCGCGCTGGTCGTGGGCCTGAGCCTCGTGGTCGCGCGCAGCATCGTGCGCCCGATCGGCGTCGCCGCGGGCGTGCTCGCGAGCGGCGACCTCGCGGCCCGCCTCGACACCGGCCGCGGCACGACCGAGCTCGACCGGCTCGCCGCGGCGCTCAACGCGACGCTCGACCGGACGTCCGCCGTCGCGGCCAGCGTCACCGACGTCGCGCAGGACGTGCGCGCGGCCGCTGGTCGCCTCGCGGAGACGAGCGACGCGATGGGCTCGGTCGTCGCGGGGTCGGCGCAGCGGACCGCGGAGGCCAGCGCCGCCGCGCACGAGGTCAGTGGGGGCATCGACGCCGTCGCGTCAGGCACGACGCAGATGGGCGCCTCCATCTCGGAGATCGCGGCCAACGCCAACGCGGTCGCGAAGATCGCCGCCGAGGCGGTCGAGGTCGCCGAGCGGACCAACCGCACGGTCGCCCAGCTCGGGGACTCGTCCGCGCAGATCGGCAGCGTCGTCAAGGTCATCACCGCGATCGCCGAGCAGACCAACCTGCTCGCGCTCAACGCGACGATCGAGGCGGCCCGGGCGGGGGAGGCCGGGAAGGGCTTCGCGGTCGTCGCGGGGGAGGTCAAGGAGCTCGCGCAGGAGACGGCGCGCGCGACGGGCGACATCTCGGCCCGCGTGGACGGCATCCAGGCCGCGGTCGAGCAGGCCGCCGAGGAGATCGCGCAGATCGCCCGCATCATCGACCGGATCCACGACTACCAGGGCACGATCGCGGGCTCCGTCGAGGAGCAGACCGCGACGACCAGCGCGATGGCGCACGCGGTCGCGGAGGTCGCGACGAGCGGCCGCGGCATGGTCGCGACGCTCGGCGACGTCCGGACGGCCACGGCCCGCACGACGACCGACCTCGACGGCATCCGGGACGCGGCGCGCGAGCTCGAGGCGACGAGCCGGCGGCTGCAGGAGTCCGTGCAGGTGCTCCAGGGCTGAGCGCCGCTCGCGGCGGTGCGTGTACCGGGGTGTCGGTGGCGTTGCCTAGGCTGGTGGTGCCATGACGTCGCTCTTCGAGAACCTCCCGCTGCCCGGGTTCGGCGCAGCCGACCTCGCCCGTCCGACCGCCGCCGCGCCCTCGCAGGGGCCGGCAGCAGGACGTGGCGCCGGCGCCATCCCTGGTGCGCGCGGGCGCGCCTTCACGCAGGCGACGCTCGACGTGCCCAACGGCGCGTCCGAGGACGTGTCGCTGCCCGGTCCGGTCCGCGGGGACGGCGAGCCGGACGACGGCCGCGTGCACGCGGCGGGGTCGGCGGCGGGGCGCGGCGCCGCCGTGCCGGACGACGGCAGGGACGCCCGCAGCGACCACCGCGACGACGAGCACGCGCACAGCCCGCGCCGCCCCCGGGTCGACCCGGACGCGCTGCTCGAGGGCCTGAACCCCGAGCAGCGCGAGGCCGTGCTGCACCGGGGGAGCCCGCTGCTCATCGTCGCCGGCGCCGGCTCGGGCAAGACGCGCGTCCTCACGCACCGCATCGCGCACCTGCTCGCGACCCGGCAGGCACGCCCGGGCGAGATCCTCGCGATCACGTTCACGAACAAGGCCGCCGCGGAGATGCGCGAGCGCGTCGAGGCGATCGTCGGCCCGCAGGCCCGGATGATGTGGGTCTCGACGTTCCACTCCGCGTGCGTGCGCATCCTGCGCAAGGAGGCCGCGACGCTCGGCCTGCGGTCGACGTTCTCGATCTACGACTCCGCCGACTCCCAGCGCCTGCTCACGATGGTCGCGCGCGAGCTCGACCTCGACGCGAAGAAGTACCCGCCCAAGGCGCTCGGGTCCAAGATCTCGGCGCTCAAGGACGAGCTCGTGGACCCCGAGACGTTCGCGGCGACCGTCCCGAGCGACGCGGGGTCGTTCGACGCGGTGCTCGCGCAGGTCTACCAGCGCTACCAGACCCGGCTGCGCCAGGCCCACGCGCTCGACTTCGACGACCTCATCATGACGACGGTCAACCTGCTGCAGGCGTTCCCGGCCGTCGCGGAGCACTACCGGCGGCGGTTCCGGCACGTGCTGGTCGACGAGTACCAGGACACCAACCACGCGCAGTACACGCTCGTGCGCGAGCTCGCGGGCGTCGGCGCCGCGGCGCGTGCGGCCGACGGTGCGGCGGCGGAGGGCGCGCCGGTGGACGGTGCGCCCACGGAGGTCGGGCACGACGAGCTGCGCGGCGAGCTCACGGTCGTCGGCGACGCCGACCAGTCGATCTACGCGTTCCGCGGCGCGACGATCCGCAACATCCTCGAGTTCGAGGCCGACTACCCGGACGCCCGCACGATCCTGCTCGAGCAGAACTACCGCTCGACCCAGACGATCCTGTCCGCGGCGAACGCCGTGATCAGCCGCAACCCGGGCCGCAAGCCCAAGCGGCTGTGGACCGACTCGGGCGCGGGCGCGCAGATCGTCGCCTACGTCGCCGACAACGAGCACGAGGAGGCGCGGTTCGTCGCCGAGGAGATCGACCGTCTCGGGGACTCCGCGGGCGTGCGCCCCGGCGACGTCGCCGTGTTCTACCGGGCCAACGCGCAGTCGCGCGCGCTCGAGGAGGTGCTGATCCGCGTCGGCCTGCCCTACAAGGTCGTCGGCGGCACGCGCTTCTACGAGCGGCGCGAGGTCAAGGACGCGGTCGCGTACCTGCGCGCGCTCGCGAACCCCGACGACGACGTCAACGTCCGCCGCATCCTCAACGTCCCCAAGCGGGGGCTCGGCGACCGCTCCGAGGCGATGGTCAGCGCGTACGCGGAGCGCGAGCGCATCTCGTTCGGTGCGGCGCTCGAGCGGCTCGACGAGGTCCCGGGCCTCGGCACGCGGGCCGTCACGGGCCTGCGCGGCTTCGCGACGATGATGGCCGAGCTGCGGGCGCTCGTGGACTCGGGCGCCGGCCCCGCCGAGGTGCTCGGTGCGGTGCTCGACCGGTCCGGCTACCTCGCGGAGCTGCGCGCGAGCGAGGACCCGCAGGACGCCTCGCGCGTCGAGAACCTCTCGGAGCTGCACGCGGTGGCGTCCGAGTTCGAGGAGTCGGAGCCCGAGGGCAGCCTCGCGGACTTCCTCGAGCGCGTCTCGCTCGTGGCGGACTCCGACCAGATCCCCGGCGACGGCGAGGGCGGCGTCGACCAGGGCGTCGTGACGCTCATGACGCTGCACACCGCGAAGGGCCTGGAGTTCCCGGTCGTGTTCCTCACGGGCATGGAGGACGGCACCTTCCCGCACATGCGCTCGCTCGCGGACACCGACCAGCTCGCCGAGGAGCGCCGGCTCGCGTACGTCGGCCTGACGCGCGCGCGGGAGCGGCTGTACATCTCGCGCGCCGCGGTGCGCACGGCGTGGGGCGTCCCCAACGAGTTCCCGGCGAGCCGGTTCCTCGACGACCTCCCCGAGGACCTCGTGGACTGGCGCCGGCGCGAGTCGAGCATGGATGTGCTGCGGCGCCCGGGCGGTGGGTCCGGCTTCGGGTCGGGCAGCTACGGGTCCGGCGGCTACGGGTCCGGCAGCTCGCGGTCCGGCACCGCGTCGAGCGGCGGGTACTACGGCTCGAGCGGGAGCGCGCGCTCCGGCCAGGCGTCGCGGGGCGCGTCGTCGTCCCGGGCCCGCGCAGCCGCACCGAGCGCGTCGGCGGCTGCGGACGGACCGAGGTTCGGCTCCGCGACCCCGCGGCCGGACGCCGCGGTGCCGAGCCTCGCCCTCGGCGACAAGGTCACGCACGACGCGTACGGCATGGGCACGGTCGTCGCGCTCGAGGGCGCGGGCCCCAACGCCGTCGCGAAGGTCGACTTCGGCAGCGAGGGGACCAAGCGGCTGCTGCTGCGGTTCTCGCCCGTCACGAAGCTCTGAGCCGCCCGTCCGCACAACGCGTGGGCCCAGGGACTCATGCGGGCAGGCCGTCCGGGTCCCGGGGCCCTTCGGCGCGCACCGCCGCCCGCCCTAGGGTGAGCGCGGCGAAAGGGTGGACATGACCTCGATCGATGCACGGGCGGCCGGAGCAGGTGCCGTCACCGGGGTGGTGGCCTACCTCGTGGCCACGGTGACCGTGCTCCCGCTCCTCGCAGGGAGCCTGCTGCGGACGGACGGGTTGCTCGCGGCGGCGGTGGTGCTCGCGCTCCAGGTGCTCGCGCTCGCCACCAGCGGCGTCGTGACCGCCCTCGTGATGCGCCGGCGCAGGAGCACGACGACGCGTCCCGGCACCGTGCCGAGCGCCGTCGCCGGAGGGCTTGCCGGGGCCGTCGTCGTGCTGCTGCTCGGGGCGGCGGCCGCAGCGGCCAGCGCGTCGAGCGGGCTCGGCGCCGGCGCGGTCGTCTCGACGCTCCTCCTGTGGACCCTCGCACCCGCGGGCGGTGCCCTCGTCGTGCCGCCCTCGCGCGACCCCGCGACGAACGGCTACGGGGCAGCGGCGTCCCGCTGGGCGTCGCAGCGCGGTGACGCCGGGGCCTCGACGCTCGAGACCCTCGGCGGTGCGACGGTCGCCGCGATCCTCGTGGTCGCGGTCGTCGCGGCCGTCGGCCCGCAGGGCTCGTGGCTCGGTGACAACGTCCGCTGGGGCCTGTGCCAGGTCGCGACCGCCGGCCAGGGCGGCTGCGGCAGCCGCGTCCCGGTCGAGGCCGAGCAGCACCGCCCGACGAACGCCTGCGTCCTGGAGAACAGCGCCGACAAGCGCAACGCGTCGGTCGCCGTCACGTTCATCGCGGTCAAGGGCGGCGGCACGATCCGCGTCGAGACGATGTCCGACGGCACGTACCGGGTGTCGGCCGAGGGCTCCGGCGGTGTCGGGGTCACCGAGGGTCTCGGCGGCGGGGTGAGCGTGACGGTCGACGACTACATCCACGGCGGCGAGGCGCAGCTGTCCGGCTCGGCGTACGTCGAGGCTGCGGGCGGCGCGACCTGGGTGGTCGACGAGGCGGGCAAGGACCAGCTCGTCGACTTCCTCACGGAGCAGCGCGACTGGGCGACCCTCCAGGCGGGGCTGAGCGGCAGCGGCCCGCTCGGTGGCGTCGCGGCGGGCGCGGCGTGGGCCGGCAAGGAGGTCTGGGACTGGATCACCGGCGACAGCTACACGCCGCCCGCCCCGGACGAGGTGTACGGCCAGGCCGGGATCGGCGGCGACGGCAGCGCGAGCGCCGCGGGGATCGTCAACGGCGGCGCCGTCAAGGGTGCGACCGCGACGGCGCTCGGCTCGCGCGTCAACGTCAGGACCGGCGCGACGACCGTGTACTACACGTCGACGATCAGCGGCAGCGCCGCGCTGACCGGGCACGACCCCCTCAACAGCACGCAGCTGCAGGCCGGCGGCGAGATGAAGGTCATGGTCGCGGTCACGGTCGACGCCGAGGGCAACCCGGTCAAGGTCTCGACCCAGGCGCTGGCCGTGGGCGACGCCAAGGCGTTCGCGGAGAACGCGTTCCTCGGCGAGACGTTCAACGAGCACCCGTCGGGCGGCAGCCTGCTCGAGGCCTCGGTCGAGCTCACGGGCCCGGAGACGGAGCGCATCGCGCTCGACCTGCTCGGGGCGACCGGCATCATCCCGCCGGGGACGCCCGCCCAGCGCGCGACCAGCGCGTACGACGCCCTCACCACGTTCACGGGCGCCGCGCGCGACCGAGGCGTCATGACGCGCCAGGACGTCACGCTCGACACCAACACGTCCTTCGGCATCCAGGCCGGAGGTAAGGTCGGCCCCGTCGCGCTGGGCGGGACGTTCGAGAACTCGACCTCCACCGTGACGTCGGGCGACGCCTACTTCTACAACGGATCGGGGTGGCAGCCGTGGACCGAGTGCGCCGCGTGAGCCTCGCACTGACCGCGGCGGCCCTGCTCGCCGTCACCGGGTGCTCGGCCGACGAGCCGGAGGCCACGTCGTCCCCGGACGCCGGGTCGTCGGGGTCGTCCGCGGAGGCGACCGCCCCCTCGGTCATGTCGCCGACGGGCGCGCCCTCGGAGCTCACCCCGGCGGAGGGCTCGGGCGAGGAGATCGACCTCGGGGGGCACGGCTCGTTCCGCGCGCCCGAGGGGTCGGCGACCGAGCCGGGCGGGACCGAGATCCCGGGCACCGAGCAGGTCCTCGTCCGGATGCCGGACGCGACCGAGCGCGGCGTGCCCGCGGTCCAGGTGACCTGGCAGGCCGACGCCCCGGCCGGGGCCGTCGAGCAGTCCTGGTCGACCGAGAAGTCCCGGACCATCGACCCGTCGGTGTCCGACTACGTGCGCTCGCCCGTCGAGTGGCCGGGCTCGGAGTCCTCGGTGGTCGCCACCTGGACGGAGGACGTGGCGCTCGCGGAGGGCGGCACCACCGGGGTCGACGCGCTCGCGCTGTGGCTCGAGAAGGCCGACGGCACGGTCGTCCTCGCGATCGCCTTCGCGCCCGCGGGCGAGCTCGACGGCTCGACGTCGCTCGAGGCGCTGCGCTCGCTGACGGTCTCCTGACGTGGCGAACGGGCCCGGGCTCGGGCTGTTCGCCGCCGTCATCCTGCTGCTGACGCTCGTGCCGGCCGCCGCCCTCGTCCTCGGTGGCGTGGCCGCCCGCCGCCGCTCGTCGACGGCCGGGCTCGTCCCCGTCGAGGCGGTCGTCGTCGACTTCAGCAACGCGACGCGCTCGAACCGGGTCACGTTCGACTACCCGGCGCCGGACGGCTCGTGGCTGCGCGCCACGCGCGTCGAGGGCGTCTCGACCGTGCGGCGCAGCGGGCTGCTCGTGCACCCCGGGGACCGCCTCACGGTCTACGTGGACCCGGCCCGCCCGGCGGACGTCCGGCTGACGCAGGACGGCAGCGCGGCGGGGCTGGCGGGGCCCGTGATGGTCGTCGCGGGGATCGTCTGGGGTGTCGTCGGCGTCGTGTTCCTGTCCGCCGTGCTGCTGTTGGCGCGCTCGGCGTCCTGAACGACGTCCGGGCGGTGTGGCCCAGGCGACATCTCTCGATGTGAAGATACTTGTCATCCACGGCTACGATCGACGGGGCGCTGCGGCCAGACGAGGTCGCGATCGCGGGTCGACGGAAGGACCAAGCCAGGTGGACCTGTTCGAGTACCAGGCACGTGACATCTTCGAGAAGCACGGCGTTCCCGTGCTCGGCGGCGTGGTCGCCACGACCCCCGAGGAGGCCCGCGCGGGCGCCGAGCAGCTGCTCGGCGGCCAGCCCGGCGTCGTCGTGGTGAAGGCGCAGGTCAAGACGGGCGGCCGCGGCAAGGCCGGCGGCGTCAAGCTCGCGCGCTCGGCCGAGGAGGCCCAGGAGCACGCCGCCGCGATCCTCGGCATGGACATCAAGGGCCACACGGTCCACCGCGTGATGATCGCCGCGGGCGCGCGGATCGCGAAGGAGTACTACTTCTCGGTGCTGCTCGACCGGGCCGAGCGCCGGTACCTCGCGATGGCGAGCGTCGAGGGCGGCATGGAGATCGAGCAGCTCGCGGTCGAGCGCCCCGAGGCCCTCGCGAAGGTCCCGGTCGACCCGCGCACCGGCATCGACGCGGCGAAGGCCGACGAGATCGTGCGGGCCGCCGGCTTCGACGCCGACGTCGCCCCCAAGGTCGCCGCGGTGCTGCAGAAGCTCTGGGACGTCTACGAGAACGAGGACGCGACCCTCGTCGAGGTCAACCCGCTGGTCCTCACGGAGGACGGCGAGATCGTCGCGCTCGACGGCAAGGTCACGCTCGACGGCAACGCCGCGTTCCGGCACCCGGACCACGCCGCGCTCGAGGACGCCGAGGCCGCCGACCCGCTCGAGGCCGCCGCCAAGGCCAAGGACCTCAACTACGTCAAGCTCGACGGCCAGGTCGGCATCATCGGCAACGGCGCGGGGCTCGTCATGAGCACGCTCGACGTCGTGGCCTACGCCGGCGAGGCGCACGGCGGCGTCAAGCCCGCGAACTTCCTCGACATCGGGGGCGGCGCCTCGGCCGAGGTCATGGCCGCCGGCCTCGACATCATCCTCTCGGACCCGCAGGTCAAGGCCGTGTTCGTCAACGTCTTCGGCGGCATCACGGCGTGCGACGCGGTCGCCAACGGCATCGTCGCGGCGCTCGAGATCCTCGGGGACCACGCGACCAAGCCGCTCGTGGTGCGCCTCGACGGCAACAACGTGCTCGAGGGCCGGCGGATCCTCGCCGAGGCGGGCCACCCGCTCGTCACGCTCGCCGAGACCATGGACGGCGGCGCGGACAAGGCCGCCGAGCTGGCGCACGCCGCCGCCTGAGCCCGGCCGCCCCTCACCCACGCAGACGCGAGAGACGAGAGAACAGCAGACATGGCGATCTTCCTGACCGAGGCATCCAAGGTCATCGTCCAGGGCATGACCGGCTCCGAGGGCCAGAAGCACACGACGCGCATGCTCGCGAGCGGCACGACGGTCGTCGGCGGCGTGAACCCGCGCAAGGCCGGCACGTCGGTCGAGTTCCCGACCGGCTCGGGCGCGCACGCCGCGTCGGTGTCCGTGCCGGTGTTCGGCTCGGTGGCCGAGGCCGTCGCGCAGACCGGCGCCGACGTGTCCGTCATCTTCGTGCCGCCGGCCCACACCAAGGCCGCGGTCGTCGAGGCCGTCGACGCGGGCGTCCCGCTCGTCGTCATCATCACCGAGGGCGTGCCGGTCGACGACACCGCCGAGTTCTTCGCGTACGCGCAGGACAAGGGCGTGCGCCTGGTCGGCCCGAACTGCCCCGGCCTGATCAGCCCCGGGAAGTCGAACGTCGGCATCATCCCCGCGGACATCACGGGCCCCGGCAAGGTCGGCCTCGTGTCGAAGTCGGGCACGCTGACCTACCAGATGATGTACGAGCTGCGGGACTTCGGGTTCTCGACGGCCGTCGGCATCGGCGGCGACCCGATCATCGGCACGACGCACATCGACGCGCTCGAGGCGTTCGAGGCCGACCCCGACACCGAGCTCATCGTGCTCATCGGCGAGATCGGCGGCGACGCCGAGGAGCGGGCCGCGGCCTACATCAAGGAGCACGTGACGAAGCCGGTCGTCGGCTACGTCGCGGGCTTCACCGCCCCCGAGGGCAAGACCATGGGCCACGCCGGCGCGATCGTGTCCGGCTCGGCCGGTACCGCGCAGGCCAAGAAGGAGGCCCTCGAGGCCGCCGGGGTCAAGGTCGGCAAGACGCCGAGCGAGACGGCGGCGCTCGCACGCGAGCTGCTCTCCTGACGCCCCGCACCTGACAGCGCCGACGGCGCCGTGCCCCGGGAGGGGTGCGGCGCCGTCGGCGTCGGTGCGACATTCCCGGCACGCCGCGCCGCCTGCCGGGTCGCGAGCCGATCGGCAGCGACGATGGACCCCGTGAGCACCCCCACCGGAACCGAGCGGCTCCAGCGCGTGCGCCGTCAGCTGCTCACGGCGGACGACGGCACGTCCCGGTTCGGCGCCGCACGTCCGGGCGACGGCGAGGGCGCCGCGCGCTGGGTCGCCGGCCTGCTGGCCGGGCTCCAGGGCGCGATCCTGTCGCTGCTCGTCGTGGTCCTCCCCGCGGTCGCGGCGTACGTCGTGACGTCGGCGGACCCGTCGAACGCCGACGTCCCGTGGACGCGCTCGCTCGAGCTCGGCACGGGTCTCTGGCTGCTCGCGCACGGCGTCCCGCTCGCGGTGGGCACGGACGTCGTGACGCTCGTGCCGCTCGGCCTCACGCTGCTCGCGCTGTACACGTGCCACGCGTCGGCCCGGCGCTCGGGCTACCCGACGTCGCTCGCGCTCTCCGCCGGCGTCGGGGGGTACGTCGCCGTCGCGGTCGTCCTGTCGCTGCTCGTGCGCGCGTCCGTCGGTCACGTGGTGCTCGCGGCGTCGGGGGCGCTCGTCGTGTCGGGGCTCGGGCTCGCGACCGGGCTCGCGCGCCGGCCCGAGGCGCCCCCGCTGCGCGGGCTCACCCGGCCGCTGTGGTCGCGGGTCCCGGCTCCCGTGCGCGCGGGGGTGCCCGCCGGGGTGCTCGCCGTCGCGCTCGTGCTCGCCGCCGCCGCGTTCGTCACCGTGCTGTGGGTGCTTGCGGGGCGCGCGACGATCGCCGACGTCATCGAGGCGCTCGACCTCGACGCGGTCGGCGGGGGAGTGCTCGCGCTCGCGGAGCTGGCGTTCCTCCCGAACCTCGTGGTGTGGGCGTTCGCGTGGCTCGCCGGGCCGGGGTTCCACGTCGGGACCGGCACGACGTTCACGACGGCCGAGGTCGTGCCCGGCCCCATCCCGGCGCTGCCCCTGCTCGGGGCGCTGCCGCAGCCGGACATGGCCGGGGGAGCGCTCGTCGCCGCACCCGTGCTGCTCCTGCTGGCCGGCTGCGTCGCCGGCTGGTGGCTGCACCGGCGGACGGTCCCGGCCCGGGTGCGCGACGTCCTCGTCGCCGGGGCGGCGGCCGGGGTCGCCGCGGGCGCCTGCGCGGCGGGGCTCGTGTCGCTCGCGAGCGGGGCGGTCGGACCCGGCCGGATGGCCCAGGTGGGTGCGGCGTGGGCGCCGGTCGGCGGCGTCGTGGCGCTCGGGGTCGCCCTCGGCGCGCTCGTCATCGCGCTCCCCGCGGAGCCGCTCGTGCGTGACGCGGTGCGTCACGGGCGGTGGCGGCGTGGCGCGCGCGGGGACGCGGAGCGTGCGGCGGACGAGGGGCACCGCGAAGGCTGACCTACGACGGACGAGGGTGCCCGCGCGGCCTGACGTCCGGCGGGCGAGGGTGCCGACGAGGGCTGACGGACTTCGTCAGCCGCCGGAGGGTCGGCTCCGCATCATCTGCTCGAGGTCGACGGTCCGCTCCGAGATCCCGTCCTGGAACGCGTGCTCGCACTCCGCCTGGGCGCTGACCGTGAGAGCGCCACGGAGGCACTCCTCGCGGTCCTGGACGAGCGGCCACATGGCGATCGTGCCGAGCAGTGCGGCTCCGATCAGGCCGGTGAAGCCGAGTCCCGCGACGATCATGGGCAGCATGAGCCCGGGGAGCCGGGCGCGCCACGTCGTGACGAGGGCGAGGCCCCCCATCACGAGGGCGGCCCCGACGAGCACGAGGGCGCCCACCTTCCACGGCAGCGGGAGGCCGAACGTCACGACGGCCCCCAGGACGAGCAGCCAGAAGTGCAGGAGCTGACGGCTCGCGCGGCGCACCTGGTCCGGGTCCGGGGGCTCGCGCGGCGGTACGGGCGGGCGGGAGCCGCGGGGGTCGTGCGGTCCGGGCCCACCCGGGCGACCGCCGGGGTCCCGCGGCGCGCGCGGGGCCTCGGGACGCAGGTCCGGACGCGCGGCACCCTCCTTCGGCGGCGCGTACGGGTTGCTCACCCGAGCATTCTCGCGCATCCCGGACGCTAGGGTCGGCGCGTGGCCGCTCCGAACCCGCCCCGCACCCCCAGCCCCGACGTCCTGCCGACGTCGACGCGTGTCGTCGTCCTGATCTCCGGGACCGGCTCGAACCTCGCCGCGCTGCTCGCGGCGCACGCCGACCCCGCGTACGGCGCGCGCGTCGTGGGTGTCGTGAGCGACAAGCCGGACGCCGGGGGGCTCGCGCTGGCCCGCGAGGCCGGGGTCGCGACCGTCGTCGTCCGGCCCGGGGACTTCGACGACCGCGCCGCGTGGGACGCCGCGCTCGCCGAGGCCGTGGGCGTGTTCAGCCCGGGGCTGGTGGTCAGCGCCGGCTTCATGCGGCTGCTCGGGGCGCCGTTCCTGGCGCGCTGGGGCGGCCGCGTCATCAACACCCACCCCGCGCTGCTCCCCTCGTTCCCGGGTGCGCACGGAGTGCGGGACGCGCTCGCGCACGGCGTGAAGGTCACCGGCTGCACGGTCCACCTCATCGACGAGGGGGTCGACACCGGCCCGGTCATCGCGCAGCGGGCCGTGGACGTGCGCGACGACGACGACGAGGCGAGCCTGCACGAGCGGATCAAGACGGTCGAGCGGGAGCTTCTCGTGGACGTCGTGGGCCGCGTCGCGCGCGAGGGGCTGACGGTCGAGGGGCGCCGGGTCAGGATCGGCTCCCGGGCCTAGCCGCCGGGGCGTCCGACCACCGTGGTGTCGTCGCGCGTCATGCGCGACACCACAAAGCACCAGGACCTCTTGCCATGACACCACACGTGGTGTCATGATGGCGTCATGGACCTGACCCGTTACGTCGACGACCTGCAGCACCGGCTGGCCTCGGCCGCCGACGCCGCAGGCCAGGACGCCCGCGAGCTCGCCGAACGGCTGGCCGCACCGCTCGACGCCGCTGTGCGGCTCGTCCTGCTGGACGCGCTGACCGCCGCTGCGGGCGAGATCTCCGCCGAGCTCGCACCCGGTTCGGTCGACGTGCGGCTGCGCAGCGGCGGCCCGGAGTTCGTCGTCGAGGCCCCCGTCGCGCGACCGGACCCGGCGGCGCCGCCCTCGTGGGCTCCCGCACCGCCGGCCCCGCCGACCGCGGCCGCGCTGCCCGCGCCGCCGGACCTCGACACCGGCGGCACGACCCGCACCACGCTGCGCCTGCCCGACCAGCTCAAGGCCCAGGTCGAGCTCGCCGCCGCCCGCGAGGGCCTGTCCGTCAACACCTGGCTCGTGCGCGCGGTCGCCGCGGCGCTCGAGCAGGCCACCGACCTGCCCGCCGCCCAGGCGCGCGCCGAGCCCCGGGGCGGGACGCGCCTCACGGGCTGGGTGCGCTGACCCCGGGTTCCTTCGGCCGACCGGAGCACCGCACCGCCGCCGCACCGCACCGCCGCCGCACCGCACCGCCGCCGCACCGCACGTCGCTCGTCACCGCACACCCGGGTCCACCCGACCCGGTCCACGCCGTCCCGCCCATGCCCTGGAGCCGTCATGCCCACGTTCCCCGTCCCCGCCCCGGTCCCGGTCGTCGTCGACCTCCCCGTGGGCTGCAGCCTGCACGTCGTCGCGGGTGACCGTGACGACGTCGTGGTCACCGTCCTGCCCGCCGACGCCGCCAAGGCGGGCGACGTGCGCACCGCCGAGGAGGTGCACGTCGGGCGCGACGACCGCGCCGTGACGATCACCGGTCCGCGCGCCTGGAAGCAGTACGTACCGTTCGCCGCGGGGAGCATCGCCGTCACGGTCGAGCTCCCGGCGGGGTCCGACCTCAGCGGCCGGACCGGCACGCTCTACGCCGAGGGCCGCCTCGGCGCGGTCGACGTGCAGGTCACCGCCGGCGACGCCCGGGTCGACGAGGCCGCCCGCCTCGACCTCAAGGTCTCCGCGGGGTCCGTCGTCGTCGGCCGGAGCGCCGGCGCCACGTCGGTCAAGGCGTCGGCCGGCTCGGTGCGCATCACCGAGCTCGCCGGCGACGGCACGGTCCGTGCCAGCAACGGGCCCACCGTCGTCGGCTCGGTGACCGGGTCGTTGCAGGTCACCGGCGCGCACGCGGAGATCTCCGTCGGGCGGGTCCGCGGCACGCTCACCGCGACCACCGCGGCGGCCGGCATCCGCGTCGAGCGCGTCGAGCACGGCACCGTCACGCTCACGACGTCCTACGGGACGATCGAGGTCGGCGTGCCGGAGGGGACGGCCGCGTGGCTCGACGTCTCCTCCGAGCACGGCACCGCGCGCAACCAGCTGCTCCCCACCGACGGCCCGGCGGAGGACCAGCCCACGGCCGAGATCCACGCCAGCACCGGCTACGGCGACGTCATCGTGCGCCGCCCCTGACGGGCCGCCCACCGGGTCGCGCCCGGACCGGGCGCACCCCGCACCGGGTCGTCGTCCTGACGGTGCCCGTCTCCGACCCGACCGCGTCCTGACCCGGCACCTCTCTCGCCGACCGCACTCCTGCCGGCACGAACCTGCCCTGTCCGGGCCCCGCCCTGCCCTGTTCCGGCCGGTCCGCCCGGCGCGGCCGTCGGCCGTACGCACGTCCTATCGCCGCCCGGCGCTCCGCCGCCGCCCGGCCCCACCGCTCCACCCGCACCACGAGACGGAGTACAGCCATGCCTGGAACAGCTCCTGCGATCGCGCTCCGCGGTCTGCGCAAGTCCTTCGGGGACCACACCGTGCTCGACGGTGTCGACCTCGTCGTCCAGCCCGGCACGATCACGGCGCTGCTCGGCCCGAACGGCGCCGGCAAGACCACGACCGTCGGCGTCCTGTCGACGCTGCTGCGCTCCGACGGCGGCAGCGCGCACGTCGCCGGCCACGACGTCGTGACCGACCCCGGTGCCGTGCGCGCCGCGATCGGCGTCACGGGTCAGGCGTCGGCGGTCGACGACCTGCTCACCGGGGCGGAGAACCTGCGGCTCATGACCGCGCTGCACCACCTCGGCCGCCGCGAGGGGCGCGAGCGCGTCGAGCAGCTGCTGGCCCAGCTCGGCCTCACCGAGGCGGCGGGCAAGCCGGTGTCGACGTGGTCCGGCGGCATGCGCCGCAAGCTCGACCTCGCGATGACGCTCGTCGGGCACCCGGCGGTCGTGTTCCTCGACGAGCCCACCACGGGCCTGGACCCGCGCAGCCGCCGCACGCTGTGGGACGAGGTGCGCACCCTGGTGGCGGGCGGCACGACGATTTTGCTCACCACGCAGTACCTCGAGGAGGCGGACCGGCTCGCCGACCGCGTCGCGGTCCTCGACGGCGGGCGCATCGTCGCCGAGGGCACGCCCGACGAGCTCAAGTCCGCGCACGACGCCGGGTCGCTCGACGACGTCTTCCTGCGCCTCACGGAGCCGTCCACCGACGCGCCCGCGGCCGGCGGCCCGACCGGCACCACCACCCCGACGACCTCGAAGGAGGTGGCCTCATGACCACCGCGACCCTGATCCCGACCGCCGGCGCCCGGCCCGTCGCCGACACCCTCACGATGCTGCGCCGCAACCTGCTGCGCGCCGCGCGCTACCCGGGCCTGACGAGCTTCACGGTCGGCATCCCGATCGCGCTGCTGCTGCTCTTCGTCTTCGTGTTCGGCGGCGCGTTCGGTGCCGGCGTGGCGCCCGGGGTGGCCGCGGGGGCGGACGGCCGGGCGGCGTACCTGGACTACATCACCCCCGCGATCCTGCTGTTCGCGGTCGTGGGGGCGGCGCAGAGCGTCGCGATCACCGCGGCGATGGACGCCACGAGCGGGATCATGGCGCGGTTCAAGACCATGGCGATCTCGCCGGGCTCCGTGCTCGGGGGGCCCGTGCTCGGCACGGTCGTCCAGGGGCTCGCGGCCGTCGTCCTCGTGCTCGTGCTGGCCGTCGTGCTCGGCTTCCGCCCGGGCGCGGGTCCGCTCGACTGGCTCGCGCTGACCGGGTTCCTCACGCTCGTCACCTTCACGACGAGCTGGCTGTGCGTCGCGATGGGGCTCGCCGCGAAGTCGGTCGAGACGGCGTCGAACACCCCGATGATGCTGACCGCCCTGCCGTTCCTGGGCAGCGGGTTCGTGCCCGTCGAGACCATGCCGCCGGCGGTGCGCTGGTTCGCCGAGTACCAGCCGTTCACCCCGGTGATCGAGACGACGCGCGCCCTGCTGGCCGGCACGGCGCCCGACACCTCGACGACGCTCCTGGCGCTCGGGTGGTCGGTGGTCCTCGGCGGGGCCGGCTACGCGTGGGCCCGTGCGCTGTACCGGCGCGAGCGACGCTGAGGCCCCGGCTCCCTGGCCCGCCCCCGGCACGCTGCTCGTGCCGGGGGCGGGCTGTCGCCACCCCGGGCCTCCGGTGGGGCGGACGTGTCGCGTCCCGCCCGCGCGCCGGAGGTCCGGGCGTCACGCCGCAGCGCGCCCGGTGCCGGTACTGGAGCGCCGGCCGTCGGCCGTGTGGCCGGTCTCGGCGCGCCACGCCGCCAGCGTCTCCTCGACGACGCGCGACCACGGGGTCGCCGTGACGCCGAGGGCCCGCTCGGAGGCCGTCGTGTCCATCACGAACGGCTCGACGAACTGGTAGCCCATGGCGTGGACCTCGCGCATCATCGGGTTCACGAGACCGACCGCGCGCACGACGGCGAGCGGGACGGTCCGGATCCGCGGGGCGGGCGCACCGGCGGCGGTCGCGAAGCGGGTCGCGACCTCGCGGTACGTCAGCGGCTCGGGCGACGGGACGTGCCACGGGCGGCCCCAGGCGGCCTCGGTCACCGCGGCGGCGGCGAGGGCGCGGGCGAAGTCGGGCAGGTACGTCCACGAGTGCACGGTGTCGGCCGAGCCGATCGGGTACAGCGGCTTCCCGGCGAGGAGCGGCTCGAGCATGCGCGGGCCGGCGTGCGCGTGCGCCTGCGCGCCGGGGCCCAGGTAGTCGCTCCCGCGGACCTCCGTCGCACGCAGGGCGCCGGCCCGGTGGCGGCGCTCCGCCTCGGCCCACATCGCGGCGCGCACCGCGCCCTTGGTCTCGGTCGTGGCGAGCGGGGAGTCCTCGCGCATCAGCTGAGTGCCGCGCCCGTAGCCGTAGAGGTTGCCCGCGACGACGAGCACCGCGCCGGTGGCCTCGGCCGCGGCGAGCAGCGCTCCGGCGACGGGCGGCCAGTCGGTCGTCCACCGGTGGTAGGGCGGGTTGACGCAGTTGTGGAGGGCGACGGCCCCGCGCGTCGCGCGGGTCAGCTCCTCCGGGTCCGTCGCGTCCGCGGCGCGGTGCTCGACGGTCCCGCCCGCGGGGGTCGTGGCGACCGCGGGGCCACCGGAGCGGCTGAGCACGAGCACCTCGTGCCCCGCGTCGGCGAGATGCTGGGCGAGGGTCGAGCCGATGGGGCCCTTGCCGACGACCACGTGACGAGCCATGAGGTGCTCCGATCCACAGTGAGAGCGGCGCTCTCGTCTGAGAGCGATGCTTCCGCTCTGCGCCTCCGATGTCAAGAGCGGTGCTCTCGTTTGCGGGCACCGCTCTCGTGCAGCATGCTCGGGAGCATGGCCGAGCCGACGAACGCACCCCGCGGCGCCCGCGAGCGCGCCCGCGCCGAGATCATGGCGGAGCTGCTCACGAGCGCCCGGGCCCACCTCGTGGCGGACGGTGCGGCGAGCCTCTCGCTGCGCGCCGTCGCGCGGGACCTCGGAGTCGCGTCCTCGGCGGTGTACCGCTACGTGGAGTCCCGGGACGCGCTGCTCACCCTGCTGATCGTCGAGGCGTACGACGCCGCGGGCGCCGCGGCCGAGGAGGCCGACCGTGCCGCGGAGCAGCGGGGCGACGCGCCGGCGCAGCGCTGGCTCAAGGCCGCGCGGGCCGTGCGCGCCTGGGCGATCGCGAACCCGCACTCCTTCGAGCTCGTCTACGGCACGCCCGTCCGCGGATACCGCGCACCCACGGACACGGTCGCGCCCGCGCTGCGCCTCTGGGGTGTCGTCGTGCGCGTGCTCCTCGCCGCGCACGCCGACGGCTCGCTGCGTCCCGTCGGCCCGGGCTACGACCCGCGGGGCCTCGTCGAGCCGGACGTCTACGCGTTCGCGGGCCTCGGCCCCGAGGAGGAGGTGCCCGACGACGTCGCGCTCGCGCTCACCCGGTCGATGTCGCTGTTCGTGTCCCTGGTCGGCGCGATCAGCGCGGAGCTGTTCGGCCACCTGCACAACGTCGCGGTCGACGCGGACCGCCTGTTCGACGTGACGATCGCGACGACGTCGGCCGGCATCGGACTGCACGTCGACCTCGGCTAGGATCGGTGCCGGCCGTGACTGGCGTACCTGAGGTGGGCTGAACCACCGGGGAGCGGCCGGAACCACCTACCGTCGCACCGTTCGCCTGGGTGCTCGGGTCCATGACGTCTCACGAGACCACCGACCCGGGAGGTCACCGCCATGTCCCACGAGCTCACTCCCCTCGAGCCCGTCCTCGACCCCGCCGCCCCCGAGACGCGCCGGCCCGTCCGCCGCGCGCTCCTGAGCGTCTACGACAAGCAGGGCCTCGTCGAGCTTGCGACCGCGCTGCACGCCGCCGGTGTCGAGCTCGTCTCGACCGGGTCGACGGCCGGCACGATCGCGTCCGCCGGGGTCCCGGTCACCCGCGTCGAGGACCTGACCGGCTTCCCCGAGTGCCTCGACGGGCGCGTCAAGACGCTGCACCCCCGCGTGCACGCCGGGATCCTCGCCGACACCCGCCGTCCCGACCACGTCGCGCAGCTCGCCGCCCTCGAGGTCGAGCCGTTCGACCTCGTCGTGGTGAACCTCTACCCGTTCAGCGCGACCGTGGCCTCGGGCGCGGGGCCCGACGAGTGCGTCGAGCTCATCGACATCGGCGGGCCGTCGATGGTGCGCGCCGCCGCCAAGAACCACCCGAGCGTCTCGGTCGTCGTCGACCCTGCGCGCTACGCGGAGCTCGCCGAGGCCGTCGCGGCCGGCGGGTTCACGCTGGCGCAGCGCCGTCGCCTCGCGGCCGACGCCTTCGCGCACACCGCCGCGTACGACGTGGCCGTCGCGTCGTGGTTCGCGTCGTCCTACGCGCCCGACGCGGTCGCGGGCGAGTCCGGCTTCCCCGCGGTGCTCGGCGGCACGTGGGACCGCGGCCGGGTGCTGCGCTACGGCGAGAACCCGCACCAGGGCGCCGCGCTGTACCTCTCGACGGACGGTGCGGCGGGCGAGGGCCTGGCGGGCGCGACGCAGCTGCACGGCAAGGAGATGAGCTACAACAACTACGTGGACGCCGACGCCGCCTGGCGCGCCGCGCACGACCACGACGGCCCGGCCGTGGCGATCATCAAGCACGCGAACCCGTGCGGCATCGCGGTCGGCACCGACATCGCCGATGCGCACGCCAAGGCCCACGCGTGCGACCCGGTCTCGGCGTTCGGCGGCGTCATCGCGGCGAACGGCCCGGTGACGCTCGCGGCCGCGCAGCAGATCGCGCCCGTCTTCACCGAGGTCGTCGTCGCGCCGTCGTTCGAGCCCGAGGCCGTCGAGCTGCTCACGCAGAAGAAGAACATCCGGCTGCTCACGGTCGCCGGCACGCCGAACGCCGCCCCCGTCGAGCTGCGCCCGGTGACCGGTGGGGTGCTGCTCCAGGTCGCCGACCGCATCACGGCACCGGGTGACGACCCGGCGTCGTGGACGCTGGCCGCGGGCGCCGCCGCCGACGACGCGACGCTCGCGGACCTCGTGTTCGCGTGGCGCGCGGTCCGGGCCGTGAAGTCCAACGCGATCCTGCTCGCGCACGACGGTGCGTCGGTCGGCGTCGGCATGGGCCAGGTCAACCGGGTCGACTCGTGCCGCCTCGCGGTCGAGCGGGCCAACACCGGCGACGTCGAGCGGGCCCGCGGCGCGGTGGCGGCCTCGGACGCGTTCTTCCCGTTCGCGGACGGCCTGCAGGTGCTGCTCGACGCGGGGGTGCGGGCGGTCGTCCAGCCCGGTGGGTCGGTGCGCGACGAGGAGGTCGTCGCGGCGGCCCAGGCGGCCGGCGTGACGCTCTACCTCACGGGCACGCGCCACTTCGCGCACTGAGGTGCCGGCCCTGGGGTGCACCGGTGCAGCACACCGGCGCACCTCAGGGCCGCGGCGCACCCGAGGCGCGGCGCACCCGCGGCGCGGCGCCGCTCGTCGCGGCGGGCGCGCGGTGGGCTAGGTCGCCACCCGCGGCTCCAGGACCACGACGGCGGTCGCGGTCGACCGTGACGCCGTCAGGGCGTCGAGCTGCGGGTCGACGGCGATCCACCGCTGCCACAGCCGCGCACGCTCCGGCCCCGTCGCGGACCGTGCGCGGACCGGGCGCGCGTCCTGCCCGGCGAGCCGGACCGTCCCGTCCGGGTGGGCCTGGAGGTTGAGCCACCACGCGGGGTCGCCCTCCGCCCAGCCGTTCATCGCGAGCGTGACGAGGTTCGGGCCGTCCTCGAGGTAGCCCAGGATGACGCTGCGCTCGGCACCGGACCTCCGGCCGGTCGTCGTCAGCCGCAGCGCACCCCAGCCGCGCCTGCTCGACGTCGTCCACAGGAAGCGTCCGCCGCTCACCCGGTGCAGGGCGCGGTGGACGCGCCACGCCGTCGTGACGACCCACCGCGGCGGCACCCGCGGTGCTGCCGGGGCTCCCGGGGCTCCCGGGGCTCCCGGGGCCCGCGGTACCGGGTCCCTCCGCTGTGCCCATGACCGTCCTCGAGGTCGACGCCGACCCGGGTCACCGTAGCGCTGCGCGTGCCCCAGGCCCAGGCCGCGGCTCAGCGTCGTCACAGGTCACCGTCCCTATGGTCGACCCGGGCGCGCCGCACCGGCGTGCCCCTCACGCCGCGGTCGGCGCCCGGGGTCCGCCCGGGGGTCCCGCGCCTGCTCGGAGGACCCATGAGACTCCCGACCGCCGCCCACACCGACGCCCCCTGGCGCATCCACGAGGTCGCACCCGACTTCAGGGTCGAGGACGTGTGGGCGCTCGCGACGCCCGGCGGCCCGGACGACCTGCCGCGGCTCGTCGACGCCATGTTCGCCGGGCGGTTCCCGGACGACGCCCCGCCCGTCGTGCGGGCGCTGTGGGCCGCGCGCGAGCGGATCGGTGCCGCGCTCGGCTGGGACCGGCCCGACGACGGGCTCGGCGCACGCGTCCCGTCGCTGCGGGAGCGGCTGCCGGCCGACCTGCGCATGCCGCCCGGCGGCCCGGACCCCGCGCCGTTCACGCCGCTCTACGCGACCGAGGACGAGTGGGTCGCCGAGACCGCGAACCGGACGGTGCACGCCGTGCTCCACCTGGGCTGGGTGCCGGACGGCGACGGTGGGCACACCGGCCGGATGGCCGTGCTCGTCCGGCCGAACGGGCGGCTCGGCGCCGCGTACATGACCGCGATCGCGCCGTTCCGGCACCTGCTCGTGTACCCGGCGCTGCTGCGCGGGATCGAGCGGCGGTGGCGCGAGCCGGCCGCGAGGCCCGCGGCTCGCTGACGGCCCGGTCCCGGCGTCCTCGAGCGGTGCACCCGGCGGGCGCCGGGGGGCGCGCCGGCTACGGACGGGGGAGCGGCCGCCCGGGGTCGGCGGCGGCGTCGCGGTCCACGCGGGGGAGGCGGGCGCCGGAGAACAGCCGGCGCGCTGCGGCGACGTCCCGCGGGCGGTCGACCGTGAGCACCGCGGTGAGCTCGTCGGTGCCGCGGGCGAACCACAGCGCGGTCCAGCCGCCGGCGGTGGGGTCACCGCGCAGCACCGCGTCGTCGGTCTCGCCGCGGTGGCCGTAGAGCGTCAGGTCGTGCCCGAGCTGCGTCGAGAACACGTAAGGGGCCGGGTCGTCCCCGGGTCCGACGGCGTCGACCGGGTGCCCGTGCACGTCGGCGTCCACGCCCGTCGCCGCCTCCGCTCGCGCACCCGCCGCACCCGCCGCAGCGGCGCCGAGCGACCCGGGTCGCAGCAGGTCCCGCACCGCGACCGGGGGCCCGGTGAGTGCGCCGTCCCAGTGCCCGCCGGGCACGAGCCCGTGCCGGGGCGAGCGCCGCCGCGCGACGTCGCCGACCGCGCGCACGTGCCGCGGTCCGCCCGCCGGCGCCCACGTCGCGTCGACCCGCACCGCGCCGTCGGGGTCGAGCGGGAGCGCGCCGTCGAGCCACGCGGTCGCCGGCCGGGCGCCCACCGCGGCGAGCACGACGTCCGCGTCGAGGTCCCGGCCGTCGGTGAGCCGCACGCCGTCCGTGCGCACCTCGGCGACCCCGACGCCGGTGACCAGCCTGATCCCCGCCGCCGCGTACCAGGGGACGGTGAGCGCCCCGACGTGCGACCCGAGCGCCGCGGCGAGCGGCGACGGCGCGGCCTCGACCACGGTGACGTGCACACCGGCGGCGGCCGCGACGCCCGCGACCTCGGCCCCGACCCACCCGGCGCCGACGACCACGAGCCGGACCCCCGGGCGCAGCGCCGCGCGCAGCCGCGCGGCGTCGTCCGCGGTGTGCAGCACGTGCGCGTTCTCCCACCCCGGAGGCCGGACGGCGTGCGCCCCGCTCGCGAGCACGACCGCGTCCGCGACGACGGTCCCCTCGTCGGTCGTGACGACGACGTCGGTCGCGCGCACCTCGAGCGCGCGCGCGGGCTCGTCGAGCCGGACGTCGTCGGCGAGCGCGAGCGCGTCGACCCCGAGGTCGTCCGCGAGCCACACCGGCTCCGGCCGGTCGAGCAGGTGCTTGGACAGCGGCGGCCGGTCGTAGGGTGCGACGCCCTCGGCGCCGAGCAGCGTCACGGAACCGGTGAAGCCCTGCTCCCGCAGCGCCGTCACGGTGCGGTGCGCGGCGAGCCCGCCCCCGACGACGACGACGGACCTGGGCGAGCGCGGGGCGGGGTCGGTCACGGGCGCAACGGTAGTCTCACGCGCAGGAGGCAGACCGATGGCGCACGACCCGCACCACCCGCAGCACGCCCGCGACCCGCAGCCGCGCCCCGCCGCGGCGGCCCCGCCGTCCCCGGGTGCGCGGCGCGCGCCCGGCCCGGGGGATCCCGCCGCGCTGCGCCCCGACGGCGGCCCGGAGCCGCAGGTCACGCCCCTGGACACGTCGACCGCGGGCTTCCCGGTGATCCCGCCCGAGGAGAAGCCGCTCGACCCGCGCCAGATCGCGCGCGAGTCGCTCGCCGCGAGCCGGAACTGGTCGCTGTGGCTCGTCGCCGCCGGGCTGGTGACCGCGTGCGTCGTCGCGACCGTGCGCGGCGGCGCCGCCGGGGCGCTCGTCATCGCGGCCATCCTCGCGATGTCGGCGGTCGTCCGTGCCGTGGTGCCCGAGCCCGCGCCGGTCGCGCTCGCGGTGCGGGCACGGGCGCTCGACGTCGCGGTGCTGACGGGTCTCGCGGTCGGCATCGGGGTCCTCTCGCAGGCGATCCCGACGAGCTGACGGCCGCGCGCCGGCTCGGTCGCCCAGGGCCGGCCACCACGGCCCGGGCGCAGAGACGCCCGAGCGGCCGTGGAGGTCCACGGCCGCTCGGGCGCTGCGTGCGGGGCGGTGCGGGGCGTGCGCCCCCCGCGGGTCAGAGGGCGCGCTCGGCCTCGTCGCCCGTGAGCACGACGACGTCGTCCTCGCCGAGCAGGTCGTCCTGCACCGGCTCCGCACCGAACGCGCGGTAGAGCAGGCCGGCGAGCGCGGCGCCGACCAGCGGGGCCACCCAGAACAGCCAGAGCTGGCCGAACGCCCAGCTCTCCGAGAACACCGCCGCGGCCGTCGAGCGCGCGGGGTTGAGGCTGCCGTTCGTCATCGGGATGGTCACGAGCAGGCCGACGACGAACGCGAAGCCGATCGCGACGGGCGCCAGGCTGTTCGTCGAGCGCCGGTCGGTCGAGCCGAGGATGACGCCCACGAAGATCGCGGTCATGACGACCTCGATGAGGAGCGCGCCGAGCAGCGAGAAGCCCTCGCCCTGGACCTGCGCGCCGATCGGGGAGTGCGTGCCGAAGCCGTTGGCGACCGACGAGAAGAACTCGCGGGCCTGCTCGGCGAGGGTCGGGAACGACGAGAGCGTCACGTACAGCACCGCGGCCGCGGCGACGCCGCCGACGAGCTGGGCGAGCCAGTAGGGCAGCACGTCCTTCCACGACGTGCGGCCGGCGATCGCCGCGCCGAGCGTGACCGCCGGGTTGAAGTGCCCACCCGAGACGTAGCCGACCGCGACGGCGCCGGCGAGCAGCGCGAGCCCGAAAGCCAGCGCGGTCGCGAGCGGCCCGCCGCCGAGCCCGGTGATGTTCGCGTACAGGGCGGTGCCCAGCCCCGCGATCACGAGGAACAGCGTGCCGAACGCCTCGGCGGCGAGGCGCGGGCCGAGACCCGGGCCGACGGGCACGGCCGCGACGGCGACGGGCGCGAGCGCGACGTCGTCGTCGAGCGTGGCGACGGGGGCGGGCTCCACGGGCGCCGGCCGGACGGGCGGGGGCGCGGCGGCCGGTGCCGGCTTCTCGAGGCCGACGGGAGCGGCGGTGCTCGTGGACGGCTCGGCCGGGACGGTGCCGCCCGCGCCGACCGCGGGCGTGGTGGAGGCGTCGGGGATCACGGCGTCCGGGCCGGTGGCCTCGGGCGTTCCGGTGTTGTCCTGGGACATGGGGTTCCTGTCGTCGAGGAGGGGGGCGGCGCGACCGGCGGCTGCGGGGCCGGGCGCGGGCGGTCAGCACCGGTCAGCATGCCAGCCGAACCTGCACGCGTCCTGGGTAAGCCCGGGACGCTCGTCCGTCGGCCCGTGCTGAAGCGCTTCACCCGCCCGTCCGCGGGCGACGTGGGGCGCCCGACCGTGCCCGCCGGCGGACGGTCGGGGCAAAGTCTCTCGATGTCGAGTAATCTTGGCGCCGGACAGCACACGAGAGCTCAGGAGATCCCGCATGGCGAAGATCAAGGTAGTGGGCCCGGTCGTCGAGCTCGACGGCGACGAGATGACCCGGATCATCTGGCAGTTCATCAAGGACCGCCTCATCCACCCGTACCTCGAGATCGACCTGCGCTACTACGACCTGTCGATCGAGAACCGCGACGCGACCGACGACCAGGTCACGATCGACGCGGCGCACGCCATCAAGGAGCACGGCGTCGGCGTGAAGTGCGCGACGATCACGCCCGACGAGGCGCGCGTCGAGGAGTTCGGCCTGAAGAAGATGTGGGTCTCGCCCAACGGCACGATCCGCAACATCCTCGGCGGCGTCGTCTTCCGCGAGCCGATCATCATCTCGAACATCCCGCGCCTCGTGCCGGGCTGGAACAAGCCGATCATCATCGGCCGTCACGCGCACGGCGACCAGTACAAGTCGACGAACTTCAAGGTGCCCGGCGCCGGGAAGATCACGATGACGTTCGAGCCGGCCGACGGCTCGGAGCCGCAGCAGTTCGAGGTCGTGACGATGCCCGAGGCGGGCGGCGTGGCGATGGGCATGTACAACTTCAACGAGTCGATCCGCGACTTCGCGCGCGCCTCGTTCGCGTACGGCCTGCAGCGCGGGTACCCCGTGTACCTGTCGACCAAGAACACGATCCTCAAGGCGTACGACGGCGCGTTCAAGGACATCTTCCAGGAGGTGTTCGACGCCGAGTTCGCCGCGGACTTCGCCGCCGCCGGCCTCACGTACGAGCACCGCCTGATCGACGACATGGTGGCCGCCGCGATGAAGTGGGAGGGCGGCTACGTCTGGGCGTGCAAGAACTACGACGGCGACGTCCAGTCCGACACCGTCGCGCAGGGCTTCGGCTCGCTCGGCCTCATGACGTCCGTGCTCATGACGCCCGACGGCAAGACCGTCGAGGCCGAGGCGGCGCACGGCACGGTCACGCGCCACTACCGCCAGCACCAGGCGGGCAAGCCGACGTCGACCAACCCGATCGCGTCGATCTTCGCCTGGACCGGTGGCCTCAAGCACCGCGGCAAGCTGGACGGCACGCCCGAGGTCACGCAGTTCGCGGAGACCCTCGAGAAGGTCGTCATCGAGACCGTCGAGAGCGGCAAGATGACCAAGGACCTGGCCTCGCTCGTCGGGTCCGACCAGGCCTGGCTCACGACCGAGGAGTTCCTCGCGGCGCTCGACGAGAACCTCGCCGCGCGCCTGGCCTGACCTGCCCCGTCGGCGCCGCCGCACGCACGGCGCCACCCTGCACGACCCGCACGCACCGCGACGCACGGTGCCCGGCACGGCCCCTGGGCCCCGGGTACCGTGCGTCGTAGCGTGTGGGGGCGAGTTCCCCGCAGCACCTGATCCCGAGCAGCGACCGATCGAGGGAGATCCCGGACCATGACAACGCCCGTGAACGTGACCGTCACCGGAGCTGCCGGCCAGATCGGCTACGCGCTGCTGTTCCGCATCGCGTCCGGCCAGCTGCTCGGTGCGCAGACGCCGGTGCGGCTCAAGCTCCTCGAGATCCCGCAGGGCGTGAAGGCGGCCGAGGGCGTCGCGCTCGAGCTCGAGGACTGCGCGTTCCCGCTGCTGTCCGGCATCGACATCTTCGACGACGCGACGGCCGCGTTCGACGGCGCGAACGTCGCGCTGCTCGTCGGCGCCCGCCCGCGGACCGCGGGCATGGAGCGCGGCGACCTGCTCTCCGCGAACGGCGGCATCTTCAAGCCGCAGGGCGAGGCGATCAACGCGGGTGCGGCGGACGACATCCGGGTGCTGGTCGTCGGCAACCCCGCGAACACGAACGCGCTCATCGCGGCGTCGCACGCGCCGGACGTGCCGACGTCCCGCTTCACCGCGATGACCCGCCTGGACCACAACCGCGCGCTCACGCAGCTCGCGACGAAGGCGGGGGCGTCGGTCACCGACATCCAGCGCCTCGCGATCTGGGGCAACCACTCGGCCACCCAGTACCCGGACATCACGCACGCGACGATCGGCGGGCGCCCGGCGACCGAGGTCGTCGACGACCACGCCTGGGTCGAGGGGGAGTTCATCCCGCGGGTCGCCAAGCGCGGCGCCGAGATCATCGCGGCGCGCGGCGCGTCGTCGGCGGCCTCGGCGGCGAACGCGGCGGTCGACCACGTGCACTCGTGGGTCAACGGCACGCCCGAGGGCGACTGGACGTCGGCCGCGGTGGTCTCGGACGGGTCCTACGGCGTCCCCGAGGGCCTCATCTCGTCGTTCCCCGTGACGTCCTCGGGCGGCGAGTGGCACATCGTGCCCGACCTCGAGATCGACGAGTTCAGCCGCGCGCGCATCGACGCGTCGGTCGCGGAGCTCGGCGAGGAGCGCGACGCGGTCCGCTCGCTCGGGCTCCTCTGAGCGTCCTCTCCTCGACGACCGTGCGGGTCGCTCTCCGGGTCCGCCCGGGAGCGGCCCGCACGCGTGTCGGGGCGGGTACGGCGACCGGCTCGTCGTCGCGCTGCAGGCGTAGAGGCGGCGCTGCGCGATCGCGCACCCTGCAAGGTCTTGCTGAAACTTGCGAACAGTATGTACGGTCAGCCCGACACGTCCCTTTCCGCACGCCGGTGTGCGGTGACGAAGGAGTCCCCGGAATGGCTGCTGCCGACGCGCGCATCCGCACCACCACCTCAGCGCTGGCAGCGGCCGCGCTGGTCGCCGTCGGTCTCGTCGCGAGCCCCGCGACCGGTCCGGCGAGCGCCGCGACGGAGCCCGCACCCCGCACGTTCGCGCTCGTCGGCTCCCTGCAGGACGAGCTCGGCTGCGCGGAGGACTGGGCGCCCGCGTGCGCCGAGACCGAGCTCGCCCCGACGGGCACCGACGGCCGGTACGCGCTCGAGGTGACGCTGCCCGCGGGCACGTACGAGTACAAGGTCGCGGTCGACGACGCGTGGGACGAGTCCTACGGCGCGGACGGCAGCGGGGACAACACCCCGCTGGTGCTCGCGGGGGAGTCCGCGGTGCGCTTCACCTACGACGACACCACGCACCGCACGGCGCTGACCCCGCTCGACCTCACGGGCGCCTACACCGAGGCGGACGACGCCCTCGTCGCGGCGCCCGTGCGCCAGCCCGGCTCCGCCGAGCAGTTCTACTTCGTGATGACCGACCGGTTCGCGAACGGTGACACCACCAACGACACCGGCGGGCTGACCGGCGACCGCCTCACGACGGGCCTCGACCCGACCGACAAGGGCTTCTACCACGGTGGCGACATCGCGGGCCTGCACGAGCAGCTCGACTACATCGAGGGCCTCGGGACCACCGCGATCTGGCTGACCCCCTCGTTCGCCAACCGCCCGGTCCAGGGCACCGGCGCGAACGCCTCCGCCGGGTACCACGGCTACTGGATCACCGACTTCACGCGCATCGACCCGCACCTCGGCACGAACGCCGAGCTGGAGGCCCTGATCGCGGACGCGCACGAGCGCGGCATCAAGGTGTACTTCGACATCATCACGAACCACACCGCGGACGTCGTCGACTACGCGGAGAAGCAGTACTCCTACGTCGACCAGGCGACTCGGCCCTACACGGACGCGGCGGGCGACGAGTTCGACCCCGCCGACCACGCCGGCACGGGCGAGTTCCCCGAGCTCGACCCCGCGACGTCGTTCCCGTACACGCCCGTCGTGGCCCCCGCCGACGCCGACCTCAAGGTCCCGGCCTGGCTCAACGACCCGACGCTCTACCACAACCGGGGCAACTCGACGTGGACGGGGGAGTCCGTCACCTACGGCGACTTCGACGGCCTGGACGACCTCATGACCGAGCACCCGACCGTCGTCAACGGCTTCGTCGAGGTGTACCAGGACTGGGTCGACCTCGGCATCGACGGGTTCCGGATCGACACCGTCAAGCACGTGAACATGGAGTTCTGGGAGGAGTGGACCACGCAGGTCCGCGACTACGCCCGCGCCAACGGCAAGCCGGACTTCTTCATGTTCGGCGAGGTCTACGACGCGGACGCGAAGAAGCTCTCGCCGTACGTCCGGAACACCGACATGAGCTCGGTGCTCGACTTTGCGTTCCAGGCGGGGGCGGCCGGCTACGCCAAGGGCTTCTCCGCGCAGGGCCTGCGGGACCTGTTCGCGACCGACGACTACTACACGACGCCGGACACGAGCGCCTCGGCGCTGCCGACGTTCCTCGGCAACCACGACATGGGCCGCATCGGCTACGCGCTCGCAGGTTCGGGGACCCCGACCGCGGAGACCCTCGCGCGCGACGAGCTCGCGCACTCGCTCATGTACCTCACGCGCGGCCAGCCGGTCGTCTACTACGGCGACGAGCAGGGCTTCGTCGGCGCCGGGTCGCTCGGCGGCAAGGACAAGGACGCCCGCCAGACGCTGTTCGCGACGCAGGTGGCCGAGTACGCGGACCAGCCGCTCGTCGACGGCACCCCGGCCGGCTCGGTCGACCGGTACGACACCGACGCCCCGCTCTACGACCACATCGCGGAGCTCGCGGCGCTGCGCTCGTCGACGCCCGCGCTCGCGACCGGTGCGCAGGTCGAGCGGTACAGCGACGGCCCGGTGTACGCCTTCTCGCGGGTCGACCGCGAGGAGAAGGTCGAGCACCTCGTCGCGCTCAACAACGCGGCAGAGGCGGCGACGGTCACGGTCCCGACGCTCACCCCGGGGGCGACGTTCGCGCCGCTCGCGGGCACGGACGCCACGGTCACGGCCGACGCCTCGGGCGCGGTCACACTCACGGTCCCGGCGCTGTCCGCGGTCGTGCTGAAGGCCGACGCCCAGGTCGCCGCGTGGGCAGAGGACGCCCCCGACGTCGCGGTGGAGGTCCCCGCTGCGGGCGCCGCGGTCACCGGGGTGGCCCCGGTCGCCGCCGACGTCCCCGACGCGTCGTGGACCGAGACGTCCTTCGCCTACCGCGTGCTCGGCGACGAGGGGTGGACGCCGCTCGGCACCGCCGAGGACACCGACCCGCGCGTCTTCCACGACGTCACCGGGCTTGCGAAGGGCACCGTCGTCGAGTACCGCGCCGTCACGGTCGACGCCGCGGGCGAGCGGACCGCCGCCTCGACCTACGCGGGCGTGGGCGTCGCGCTCGACGGCGCGGTGCCGACCGAGCCCGAGCCGGACGGCGGCGTGGTCTCCGTCCCCGGCAGCCACAACGCCGCGATGGGGTGCCCGGGCGACTGGCAGCCGGCGTGCGAGACCGCGCGCCTGACGCGGCAGCCCGGCGGCGCGTACTCCGGGACGTTCGACGTCCCGGCCGGCACGTACGAGTACAAGGTCGCGATCGACGGCACGTGGGACGTCAACTACGGCGCGGGCGGTGTGCTCGGCGGCGAGAACGTCCGCTACACGCACGCCGGCGGCCCGGTGACGTTCGTCTACGACCCGGTCACGCACTGGTTCACGTCGAGCGCGCAGGGCCCGCTCCTCACCGTCCCCGGCAGCCACCAGAGCGAGCTCGGCTGCCCGGCGGACTGGTCGCCCGACTGCCTCGCGCCGTGGCTCCAGGACCCGGACGGGGACGGCACGTTCACCGCGACGGCGACGTTCGCGGACGCGGCCACGTTCGAGGCGAAGGTCGCGCACGGCCTCTCATGGGAGGAGAACTACGGGGCCGACGGCGTGCCCGGCGGCGCCAACATCACGTTCGCGGCGGCCGCGGGCGAGTCCGTGACGTTCTCGTACGTCCTCGCGACGCATGTCCTGACGATCGGCGGCGCCGACCCGTCGCTGCCGGGCACGGGTGAGCAGCGCGCGCACTGGGTCGACGAGACCACGCTCGCGTGGCCGGCCCCCCTCGTGGGCGACGCCGACCCGGCCGACCTCGTCTTCGCGCTGCACGGCTCGCCCGACGGCGCGGTCGAGGTCGCGGACGGCGACGTCACCGGCGGCGAGACGTTCCCGCTCACGGTGCGGGACGGCGGGCTGACCGAGGAGCAGCTCGACCGCTTCCCGGCCCTCGGCGGCTACGTCGCGCTCGGGCTCGAGGGCGTGGACCGCGCGCAGGTCGAGGCGCTGCTGCGCGGCGAGCTGCTCGTGAGCCAGCGGGCCGCGGGCGACGACGGCACGCTGCAGGCGGCGAGCGGGGTCCAGATTCCCGGCGTGCTCGACGACCTGTACGCGGACGCCGCCGACGACGGCGCGTTCGGTGCGACGTGGCGCAAGGGCGTCCCGACGCTGCGCCTGTGGGCCCCGACCGCGCAGGACGTCGAGCTCCTGGTCTGGCCCGCCACCAAGGGCTCGCAGGGCCCGGGGTCCGGGAAGCCGGACCTCGGCGCCGAGCCGACGCGCGTCGCGATGGAGCGCGGCGACGACGGCTCGTGGACGGTCCGCGGCGAGAAGGTATGGAAGAACGCTGCGTACCGCTACGCCGTCACGGTCTACGTGCCGTCGACGGACGCGGTCGAGGTCAACGAGGTGACCGACCCGTCGTCGGTCGCGCTCACCCTGAGCTCGACGCACTCGGTGCTCGTCGACCTCGCCGACGGCGCCCACCGCCCGAAGCAGTGGGAGAAGGCGAAGCAGCCCGTCGTCCGGCCCGTCGACCAGACGATCTACGAGCTGCACGTGCGGGACTTCTCGATCTCGGACGAGACCGTCCCGGCCGAGAAGCGCGGCACGTACTCGGCGTTCGCCGTCGAGAGCACCGGGCGCGAGCACCTGCGGGACCTCGCCGACGCGGGGCTCACGACGGTGCACCTGCTCCCGACGTTCGACATCGCGACGATCGAGGAGGACCGCGCCGAGCAGCTCGTGCCGCAGTGCGACCTCGCCGTCTACGCCCCGGACTCCCCGGAGCAGCAGGAGTGCATCGAGGCGGTCCGGGCCGGCGACGCGTTCAACTGGGGCTACGACCCGCTGCACTGGTCGGCACCCGAGGGCTCGTACGCGGTCGACGCGCACGGCGGGGCCCGCGTCGCGGAGTTCCGCACGATGGTCGGCGCGCTGCACGCGGACGGCCTGCAGGTCGTGCTCGACCAGGTCTTCAACCACACCGCCGCCAGCGGCCAGGCCTCGACGTCGATCCTCGACCGCGTCGTGCCCGGCTACTACCACCGCCTGAACGCGGTGGGCGCGGTCGAGACGTCGACGTGCTGCGCGAACATCGCGACCGAGCACGCAATGGCTGAGAAGCTCATGGTCGACTCGGTCGTCACGTGGGCCCGCGACTACAAGGTCGACGGCTTCCGCTTCGACCTCATGGGGCACCACTCCCGCGAGAACATGCTGGCCGTGCGCGACGCGCTCGACGACCTCACCGTCCGCAGGGACGGCGTCGACGGGAAGCGGGTCTACCTGTACGGCGAGGGCTGGAACTTCGGCGAGGTGGCCGACAACCGGCTGTTCACGCAGGCCACGCAGGGTCAGCTCGGCGGCACCGGCATCGGGACGTTCAGCGACCGGCTGCGCGACGCGGTGCGCGGCGGCGGCCCGTTCGACGAGGACCCGCGCGTCCAGGGCTTCGGCTCGGGCGTCGCGACCGACCCGAACGGCGCCGCGGTCAACGGCACCGAGGCCGAGCAGCTCGCCCGGGCCGCGCACCAGGGCGACCTCGTGCGGCTCGGCATGGCCGGCAACCTGCGCGACTACGCGTTCCTCGCCTCGGACGGCACGGTCCGGACCGGCGCCGAGATCGACTACAACGGCCAGCCCGCCGGGTACGCGGACTCGCCCGAGGAGGTCGTCACGTACGTCGACGCGCACGACAACGAGACGCTGTTCGACTCGCTGACGTACAAGCTCCCGGTCGACACCGCGATGCCCGACCGGGTGCGGATGAACACGGTCTCGCTCGCGACGACCGCGCTCGCGCAGACGCCGTCGTTCTGGCACGCCGGCACCGACCTGCTGCGCAGCAAGTCGCTCGACCGCAACTCCTACGACTCGGGCGACTGGTTCAACCTCCTCGACCTGTCCGGCCAGGACAACGGCTTCGGCCGGGGCCTGCCGCTCGCGGCCGACAACGAGGCGAAGTGGCCGATCCAGCAGGAGCTGCTCGCGAACCCCGCGCTCAAGCCCGCGCCGGCGGACATCCAGGCGGCGTCGACCGCGGCGGAGGAGCTGCTGCGCCTGCGGTTCTCGACCGACCTGTTCCGGCTCGGCTCGGCGGCGCAGATCGAGAAGAAGGTGACGTTCCCCGGTTCCGGGCCGGACGCCGACCCGGGCGTGGTCGTCATGCGGATCGACGACACGGTCGGTCGGGAGACCGACAAGAAGCTCGACGGCGTGCTCGTCGTGGTCAACGCGTCCGACGAGGCGACCACGCAGACCGTCCCGGAGCTCGCGGGGCACCGCCTCGCGCTCTCGCCGGTCCAGGCGAAGGGCAGCGACCCGGTCGTCAAGGCCACGCAGTGGGTCGCGGCGGACGGCGCGGTCACCGTCCCGGCGCGCACCGTCGCGGTGCTCGTCGAGAAGGAGCACCACACGTCGTGGTGGGACCGGGTCACGGACTGGTGGTCCGACCTGTTCCGCCGCTGACCCCGACGCTGCCGGGGACCCGCCCCGAGCCCGTCCCCGGCAGCACCGACCGGCGTCGCACCACGCGTGCGGCGCCGGTCGCCGTGCGGGGCTCCTGCGGGGTCAGCACGACCTGGACGCGGTCCGGTCCGCGCGCGAGCAGGGTCAGCCGGCTCGACGGGTCGCGCACCGCGCGCACGAGGCGGGCCGTGGCCGCCGCCCGCGCGGGGTCGACGGGCCACGGGAACGACACCGTGGCGTGCGCCCAGGACCGTCCACCGGTCGCGCCGGCGCCGCCCGAGACGCACACCCCGAGCGACGTGCGGACCACCTGCACGGGCCCGCCGTCGGCCGGGCCGAACGCCTGCCGCACGGCACGGACCAGCTCGTGGCGGTGCGCCGCGTCGAGCAGCCGCCCCGACGCCCCGGCCCGGCGTCGGCGTGCGACGAGGTGCGCGGCCCCGAGCACGAGCCCCGCGGCGCACCACGCGTGCCACGCCCGGCCGCCGCCTCCGACCGCGGCCACGCAGGCGACGGCGAGTGCGGCGCCGCACGCCGACCACTGCGCGTGCGTGAGCCCAGCCGCGCCGGCGCGCGGGCTGTCGCCGCGCCACAGCTCCAGCACGAAGCGGGCGGACACGTACGCGACGGTGGCCCCCGCGGCGACGGTGCCCGACGCGGCGCCCCCGAGCACGCCGACGACGCCGCCGACGGCGACCGCCCCGGCGGCCGCGGACTCCAGGGCCTGCACCGGGACGAGGGGAACCCCGCACAGGTGCGCCGGGAAGCCGTCCCGCACGCGGTCGACGCCGTAGCGCACCCCGTGGCGTGCGGGCGTCCCGTAGCAGCAGCCCACCCGCAGGCAGCCGAGCCGCCCGACCGCGAGCAGAGCCACGCACCCGGTGACGACGGCGTCGAGGACGTCCGCGACGGGCACGCGTGCGACCGCGGCGACCCCGGCGGCTGCCACGCCCACGGCCGCGAGCTCGTGCACCGCGACGAGCGTGTGCCGGTGCAGGAGCGCCTGCGCCGCGACCGCGACCGCGGCGGCCGCGACCAGCCCCGCGGCGAGCAGGCCGACCGCGAGCAGGGGCGGTGCGCCGCGCAGGCCGAGCACCCACGCGGCGACCGCGGTCGCCGCGGCGGTCCCGAGCGCGCCGCACACGGTGTACGCCGAGACGCGGCGCGCGCCGGGCACCGGGGTCGACGCCGTCACGGTCCCGGTGGCGACCCGGGCCACCACCACCACCAGTGCGAGGTCGGGATGCCGGGCGGGACGGGGTGGCTCGGCGGGAAGCCCTCGCTGCGGCCGCGGTCGCGGATGAGCTCGTCGAGGTCGTCGAGCTCGAGGATGTCGGCATAGCCGTCGTACGGCGTGCCGCGGTACAGGTCGCCCGCGAGCTGGAGCGACGAGCGCCGCTCGAGCAGACGCTCCCACTCGCCGTCCTCCCACGCGCCGTAGCTCTCGTGCGCGGCCATGGCGCGGTAGTGGTCGACGGCGGTGTGCAGGAACGTGAGCTGGCTCCCCGACTCCTGCAGGAAGAGCGCGACGTCGGCCTCGGCGCGCAGCTCCGGGTGCGCTGTGAGGGCCCGCCCGACCGTGAGGAGCCCGTCGAGGAACCGCGCGACCGCCGCCCGCTCGGCGTCGCCGGACGGCGCCTCGCGCGCCTCCGCGAGCACGCCGGCGAGCGCCGGCAGCAGGTCCGCGAGCTCCGGTCGTGTCGTCATCGTCATCGCCCTCCCATGTGGGTCGCCAGCAGCGCGCGCCCGTCGTTCCCGACGCGCACGATGGCGATCATGCCGTCGTGCACGAACCGCACGGAGCGCGCCGTGCCGTCCTGGCTCGAGCTGAGCGTCGCGGACCCGCTCACGATGGTGCGGTGCGCGCTCAGCAGGTACGTGTCGACGTCCGACGCCCCCGCGGCCTCGGCGGCCGACCGGACTCCCGGGGGGAGCTCCGAGTAGTGCTTCGCGACGTGGTACGCGGCGGCCGGCTCGCTGCCGAACGGGATGTCGCCGAGCCCCTGGAGCCTGGCCACGAGCTCGGCGTCGGGCAGCCCGGGCGGCACCGCGACCGAGCCGACCCGCCCACGCAGGTCGGTGACGCGGCGCTGGTACTCCGCCTCGACGTCGGCGACCGCGGCGGCGCCGGGACGGGTGGTGTCGACCGCGCCCCCGGAGGTGCGCCCGGACATCTCGTGGAGCACCTGCGCGTAGTAGAAGTTCTCGGCGTTGCCCGTGATCCCGAGCGCGGTCTTGACCCGGTTCTGGATGGCCTGGAGCTGCTTGGGGGTCGGCGGCGTGCCACCCGACGCCGCGGTCGCCGCCGCCACCTCGGTCCGGACCCGCTCGGCGTACACGTCGATGCGCGCGCGGGCCGTGCCGAGGAAGTGCGTCGAGTACACCTGGTACTGCTCGACGAACGCCCGGACGCTGTCGGAGCGGGGCAGCGCGTAGGCCGCGGCCTGGCGGCGGAGGTCCCGTGCCGCGGACGGGGGGCGCTCGTTGACCAGGTCGAACAGCCGGTCCCGGTCGGCGTCGGTCATCGCGTCGAAGATCGCGCGCTGCTCGGCGGGCAGCGTCGTGATCCCGAGCTCGACGAGCAGCGCGTCGGCCTGCGCGCGGTGGTACTCGCTGCGCAGCCGGAACCCGTTCGAGGTCCCGGTGACCCGGTCGAGCAGCTCGCGGTCCGCGGGGGTGAGCGCGGCGCGGCTCCCGCCGGCGTCCTGCAGCGCCTTGTACGCGCGCATGACGTCCTCGCGTCCCGCCGCCGGGATCTCGACGAGCCTGCGCGGGCTGATGTCGAGCTCGCCGTTGATCCGCACGAGGCCCCGGTTCGTGGGGCACACGACGATCGTGCTGCCCGTCGCCACGCGGCTCGCGGCCACGGACGCGACGCCGCTCCCGCGCATCACGGGCGCCAGCACGTTGGCCGCGCCGTAGTCGCCGAGCCCGAGCAGCGCGGTCCGCGCCGTCGCGGCGCCGACGTCCTGGAGCGCGACGAGCGCGTCGGTCTCCATGTGCAGCAGCATCTCCGCGACGTGCGGCGGCGTGAGCTCCTGGCGCATCCAGGGCAGCGTCCCGTGCCGGTCGACGAGCTCGCGGTCGGTCAGGGAGCGTGAGCGGAGCCGCTCGCCGACGAGCGGCTCGCCCGCCGCCTTGAGCTCCGCGGCGACGTCGAGGCGGGCGCCGGTCTCGAGCCGTACCTCCCCGGGCGGCGTGCCGCGCACGACCGCTGCCGGGTCGGTGCGGAAGAAGTCGGAGCGCCGGAGCCCCTGCTTCATGAGGTCGCGGTTGCTCACGAAGAACATCGCGCCGTTGAGCATGACGCTCGAGATCACGCGGAGCACCGCCATCGCGCGCTGGCCCTCGTCGAGCGTCGGGTCGTTCTGGGCGGCGCGGACCTGCGCGTACGCCGCCTCGGTCGCGAAGGCGAGGGTGCCGACGTCGCCCGCGAGCGACGTCATGACGAGGTAGTTGCCCGCGCGGTAGACGGTCGGCCGCACCGCGGACACGCCGATCTGGCGCAGCGCGCTGCCGCCCGCCCCGACGAGCGCGGTGACGATCGAGAGCCCTTCGAGGACGTTGCGGGAGTCCGTCGGCGGGATGCCCATCGTGACGTTCTCGTAGATCGCGACGGCCGACCGGCCCACGGACGCGGCGAGGATGATCGCGCCGAGCCACTTCGTGCCGGTCGTCGGCTCGGGGGTGAGCAGCAGCAGCCCCGCGACGACGACCCCGCCGACCGTGAGGATGCCGTCGACCCACGCCTTCGCGGTGTTCCACGCGGTCGTGGTCTCGAAGGACCCGCCGGGCGCGAACGCCACCCCGCGGTACGTCACGGTGCCGCCGCGCGGGTAGGGGTGGTCCGCGCCCCACGCCCGCAGGGCCGCCACCTGCGCGGCCGGCGCGGTCGCCGCCTGGCCGTCGAAGTGCACGACGTCGGCGCTCGTGGAGTCGATGAGCCGCGCGTGCCACACGCCGTCGGCGTGCCGCAGCGTCAGGTGCACCGCGAGCGGCTGCGCGCCACCGCCGCTCGGGAGCACGATCGCGGCGGGCACCGCCGCCGAGTACACGCCCGCGGGGTCCAGCGCGGCGGGGTCGCCGGGCAGCGTGCGCATCGCCCCGGAGCCGGGGGCCTGCTCGCGCAGCCGGGCCAGGCGGTTGCGCTGCGCCTCGATGCGGTCACGCCAGTACTCGGCCTGCTCGCCCCCGAGGGCCGCGCGGCGCTCCATGTCGGCGATCGACTCCTCGATCGACGTCGCGACGGTCCCGAGCGCGGGCAGCCGGTCCGGCGTGGCCGCGTCGAGCACGCGCTCGCCCGCCGCCACCGGGTCCTCGACGCGCAGGGTCGTGCGCACCTCCTGCACGAGCCGGCGGTCCTGGATGCCGAAGCTCCGCCGCACCTGGTAGAGCCGGGCGGTGACCTGGCGCTCGCCCGCGCGGTCGAACGTCCGGTCGAGCACCGGCACGTCCCGCGCGGCGGCCTCCCCGTCGACGTCCCAGTCGATCGAGTACGTCGAGCGCGGCGGGACCCACTCGGCGGGCCGCACGGTGGTCCGGCCCCCCTGGACGAGCGACGGCGGGTCGGCGCTGAGCGAGATGGTGCCGGGCACCTCGTCGGACAGCGCCACGGACCCGGACGACAGGGTCGCCACGGCGGTCTCCTCCTCGCCGAGGTAGACCCGGGCGAGGACCTCGATCTCGTGGCTGCGCCGGATGTCGTCGTCGATCAGGTTCCAGAACGGCTCGCCGAGCTCGAGGTCGGTCGCGCGGGAGCGCCCGGGGGCCGCGAGGAACTGGAACTCGCGCGAGCCGCCGGTGCGCCACCGCCACTCGTACTGCGCCGTGCGTCCCGCGGGCAGGTAGTCGAGCGCCGCGTGCAGCTGCATCCGCTGGCCGAGGAACGCCGGGCCGTCGGGCAGGCGCTCGACCCGGCCGCGGACCTGGAGGAGGTCGACGGGCTCGGCGGCGGTCACGGCGGCGTGGATCCGGTCCGCGTCGACCGTGATGCCGAGCTCGCGCAGCCGGGCCACCTCGACGGCGATCCCCGCGTCGATCGACGGGAGCGCCTCGGGTGGCTCGGTGCCGTCGACGACCGCCTGCTTGCGTGCGTACAGCACGCGCAGGCGGCTGACCGCGTCGTCGTAGTCCGGACGCGGGTCGCGGAGAGCGGGTGTGTCCGAGCACCGGGCGATCCGGAGCCCCGAGCGCAGGCGCGGGCGGTCCTCGACGGCGGCGGCCATGGCGTGCTCGTCGTGCAGCCGGAGCAGCGTCGAGGCGACCCCGAGGTGCGCGTCGTGCTCGAGCGCGTCGTCGGTCGACGGCGTCGCGTCCGGCTCCCCGGCGGACCGGGTGGTGGCGTCCTGCTGCTGCGCGACGTGCGCGAGCTCGTGCGCGAGCAGCGCGTCGCCCAGCGGCGTCCCCGGGGCCGGCGCTCCGGGGGCCAGGGAGATCGAGCGGCCGTAGGTGACGGCCTCCGCGCCGGCCCGCTCGGCCACCGCCCTGCCGGCGCCGCCGGTGTGCAGCCGCACGTCGACGTCGGGCCCGCCGAGGCGCGCGCGCGTCCCGGCGTCGAGGAGGTCACCGGAGCCGGTCGAGCCCGCTGCGGTCCCCGCCCGGCGCGTCCCGTCGGTCGTCACGGTCGCCCCCGGCTGCCCGGGACCGTCCGGGGCCCGCTGCACGGGCGCGGCGGGAGCCGGCGGTGCCGCACCGGGAGCACCGCCCGCCGGGCCTCCCGCGTCCGGGCCGCCCTGCGGCGCCGACGGGACCGCTCCGGTCGACCGCCACGACGCCACGCCGTCGTGCACCCGGGCGCACACCGCGGGGACGTAGTCGCCGCCGGTCGCCGCGGCCGCCGCCTGCGGTGCCCAGAGCCGCAGCGCCCGCTCGAGCTGCGCCGCGGGCCGGACCTGGTAGTACGTGATCCAGTGGTCGATCCACGGGCACCCGGCGACCGAGTAGGGGGTGCCCGCGAGGCCCGCCTCGACCGTGGACTCGAGCGCGGGGCGCAGCTCGCGCAGGAATGCTTCGGTGCTGAGCTGCCCCGGGCCCGGCGCGACGCCGGCGTCCACGAGCAGCGCCGGCTCGGCCGGCGTGGCGGTGGCGGTCGTCCCGGCGGGCGCGCCGCCGTCCCGCTGGAGGTGGCGCACCGCGGACGCGGCGGCCGCGTTCCCGGCGAGCCGCTGCAGCGCGAGGACCGAGCCGCGCGACCGGCGCAGGCCGTCGGCGGCGGCCCGCGAGGACCCGGTGGCCGGCTCCGGACGGACGTCCGGGGTGGCCGCACGGCGCGCGTCCGGCGCGCCGGCGGGCCGCTGCGGGTTGTCGCGCGCCACGCTCACCCACCCAGGGCACCACCGGCGGCGCCGACGTGCGAGCACCGGGCGCGCGCCCAGGAGGGCAGCATCGTCGGCCCGAAAGGGACCGGCGCGCCCGTGGACCCGGAGGCGGCGGGCCGGGTGCGCGGCGCGTGCCGTCGGCGCACCCGGCCCGGACCGCCTACGGCGTCGTGGTCGCCGCCGCCACGAGCTCGGCCTGGAAGGCGGCGGCGTCGGTGGTGCCCGTGGCGAACCGCCCGGTGGCCGTCGAGATCGCGGTGAGCGTGCCGTTCGGGGCCGCCGCACCGTGCGCGAGCGAGGACACGATGCGGTCCACGTAGAACGACTCCATCGCGGACTGCTGGTAGTCGCTGAAGTACGACGACGACACGTCGCCCCGCGCCGGGATCGAGCCCTTCTCGAGGTTGAACGCGGTCTGCCCGTCGACCGAGCTGATCGTGTCGAGCCACGCGCGGGCGCCGTCGGGGTGCGGCGCGCCGACGGGCAGCACGAACGAGTCGGCGAGGAAGTCGAACACCCCCTGCGTCCCGGGCACCGGGAAGTAGGTGAAGTCGGTGCCGCGGACCTTGCCGGCGTCCTCGAACTCGGCGACGGCCCAGTCGCCCATGACGTTGAACGCGGCCTGCCCGTCGATCACGCGCTGCGTCGCGTCGGGCCAGTCCAGGCTCTCCCGGTCGGCGTTGCTCAGCTCGAGCAGCACGTCGAAGTGCTCGATCGCCTCGCGGACCTCGGGGCCCGCCCAGTCCGTCGTCCCGTCCCACAGCCCCGAGTAGGCGTCGGGGCCGAGGTCGGCCAGCAGCACCGTCTCGAGCAGGTGCACCTGGGTCCAGGTCGTGGCGATCGACAGCGGGGTGCGGCCGGTCGCCGCGACGGCCCGCAGCGCGACGATCCACTCGTCGATGCTCGCGTAGCTCGCCGCCGGGTCGAGGCCGGACGCGCTCAGCACGCCGGGGTTCGCCCACACGACGTTGGCGCGGTGGATGTTCGACGGGATGGAGTAGATCTTCCCGTCGACCGTGAGCCGCTCGATCAGGTCCTCGGGGAACGCCGAGCGCAGCTCCCACTCGTCGTAGAGCGCCGAGATGTCCTCGAGGCGACCGGCCTCGATGTAGTCGGTCAGCTCGGCGCCGGCGTGCGCCTGGAACGTGTCCGGCGGGTCGTTCGCCTCGAGGCGCGACTGCAGGAGGTCCTTGGCGGCGCCGCCCCCGCCGCCCGCGACGGACCCGTTCACGAACGTGATCTCGGGGTGCTGCTCGGCGAACGTGGCGACGAGCGAGTCCAGGCCCAGCTTCTCGGACCCGCTGGCCCACCAGGTGAAGACCTCGACCTCGTCGGGCTGGGCCGTGGCGGTCGGCGCGGTCGCCGGCTCCTCACCGCCGGACGAGCAGGCGGTGAGCAGGAGGGCGGCCGCGGCGACGAGAGCGAGCGCGCGGCGGCGGGGACGAGCTGGGTGCATGGGATTCAAACCTCTGTGACGGGGTCGGGGCTCCGACGGCTCCACATCCAAGGACGGGGCCTGGTTGGTGTCAACAAGTGAATCGACCTCGCGGCACGTTCTGCGGAGTTGTGCCCGGGGTGAAAAGGCACACGGAACGGGGGAGCGCTTCCATTCCGGGATCGGACGTACCGGCCGAAAGCGCTGCGCAGCGCCGATTTCCGGCCGCCACCGGGACGTTCCGGGAATTCCCGGCCACGGGGCCCGCCGGGCGGCTTCCCGGCGCTGTGTATCCTTCCCGCTGTGGGCACAGACCGGGTGACGCCGGGCTCCCAGACTTCACTGCGTGAAGCCAACCGGGCCCGGATCGTGAGTGCGGTCCAGCAGCGTGGCTCCCTCACGCAGGTCGAGCTGGCCGGGGTCACAGGGCTGTCCCCGGCGACCGTGTCGAACATCGTCAAAGAGCTCACCGTGCTCGGCGTCCTGCACACCGCACCCACGTCGCGCAGCGGCCGGCGCGCGCAGCAGGTGACGCTCGCGCGCAACCTCGGCCTCGTCGCCGGCGTGCACTTCGGCACCCGCTCGATGCGCGTCGCGCTCTCCGACGTCGCGCACCGCGTCATCGCCGAGCAGCGCATGCCCCTGCCGCCCGACCACCGCGCGGACGCGGGCCTCGACCGCGCGGCGCTCCTGCTCACCGAGATGGTGGAGTCGCTCGACGCGAGCATGCAGGAGGTCCTGGCCGTCGGGGTCGGGGTGCCCGCGCCCGTCGACGTGCGCACGGGCCGGATCGCCACCGTCGGGATGCTGCGCGGCTGGGACGGCGTCTCGGTGTCCGAGGTGCTCGAGCGGCGCATCGGCATCCCCGTGCACGTCGACAACGACGCCAACCTCGGTGCGCTCGCGGAGGTCCGCCTGGGTGCGGCCCGCGGCGCGCGGCACGTGCTCTACCTCAAGGTCTCGCACGGGGTCGGCGGCGGGCTCGTGCTGGGCGGCGAGGTCTTCCACGGCCGCTCGGGCACCGCGGGGGAGATCGGGCACGTCACGCTCGACGACAACGGCCCGATCTGCCGCTGCGGCAACCGGGGCTGCCTCGAGACGTTCGTCGGCGCCCCCGTGCTCCTCGCGATGCTCGCCGCGAGCCACGGGCACCTCACGCTGCGCGACGTCATCACGCGCGCGCAGGACGGCGACCCGGGCTGCCGCCGCGTGATCTCGGACGCGGGCCTGCACCTCGGCGCCGCCGCGGCGAACGTGTGCAACGTCTTCGACCCCGAGCTCGTCGTGGTCGGCGGCCAGCTCGCCGAGGCCGGCGGGATCCTGCTCGACCCGCTGCGCACCGTGCTCGCGCAGCGCACCGTGCCGAGCACCGCGGGGCCGGTCGACGTCGTCGCGTCCGAGCTCGGGGCGAGCGCCGAGGTCCGCGGGGCGCTCGCGGTCGCGCTCGACCGGGCGGCCGTCGCCGGGTCCGTGGCGGTGGTGGGATGACGCGCCGCCGGGCCGGCCTGGGTGCCGCGGTGGCCGCCGGGCTGACGCTCGTGCTGGCCGCCTGCGCGTCGGTCACCGCCGGCGCCGACGGGCCGCCCACGCCGTCGGGCGAGACCATCGCGCTGCTGCTGCCCGAGTCGAAGACCGCGCGGTACGAGGGCGTCGACCGCCCGACGTTCGAGCAGGTCGTCGCGCGCCGCTGCCCGACGTGCCGGGTGCTGTACGCGAACGCGGACCAGGACGCCGCCCGCCAGCAGGAGCAGGCCGAGTCGGTGCTCACGCAGGGCGCCGGGGTGCTCGTGCTCGACGCGGTCGACGTCACCGCGGCCGCGAGCATCGTCGAGGCGGCGCGCGAGCGCGGCGTGACGGTCATCGGGTACGACCGGTTCATCGCGAGCGCCCGGCTCGACTACTACGTCTCGTTCGACAGCCGCCGGGTTGGTCAGCTGCAGGGCGAGGCGCTCGTCCGCGCGCTCGCGGAGAGCGGCGAGCTCGCCGACCGCGACGACCCGCCGGGCGTGCTGCTCGTCGGCGGTGCCCCGACCGACGCCAACTCGGCGGCGCTCGAGGCCGGGGTGCGCGGCGCGTTCGAGGGCACGGACATCCGGGTGCTCGCCGCGTACGACACCCCCGACTGGAGCCCGGACAAGGCGCAGGAGTGGGTCGCCGGCCAGCTCACGCAGTACGCGGGGCGCGTCGACGCGGTCTACGCCGCGAACGACGGCACCGCGGGCGGCGCGATCTCCGCGATGAAGGCGGCCGGGCTCGACCCGGTCCCGCCCGTCACCGGGCAGGACGCCGAGCTCGCGGCGATCCAGCGGATCGTGTCGGGCGACCAGTACATGACCGTCTACAAGGCGATCACCGAGCAGGCGCGCACCGCCGCCGAGCTCGCGGTGCGCGTGCTGCACGGCGAGCAGCCCGCGACGACCGCGACCGTCGAGGGCGTCCCCGCGCTCCTGCTGACCCCCACCGCGGTGACCGTCGAGAACCTGGGCCGCGTCGTCGTCGACGGCGGCCTCTATACGATCGAGGAGATCTGCGTGCAGCCTTACACCCGCGCGTGCAGCGAAGCAGGTCTCGTGGGAGAGGTGGCCCGATGAACGGCTCGGTGCTCTCGCTGCGCGGCATCTCCAAGAGCTACGGAGCCGTCCGCGCGCTCGTCGACGTGGACCTCGAGATCCGGCCGCACGAGGTCGTGGCGGTCATCGGGGACAACGGCGCGGGCAAGTCCACGCTCGCGGGCGTCATCTCCGGTGCGCTCGTGCCCGACGCCGGGCAGGTCCTGCTCGACGGTCAGCCGGTCAGCCTGTCCACGCCCGCCGCGGCACGGTCGCACGGCATCGCGGCGGTGTTCCAGGACGGTGCGCTGTGCGCCAACCTCGACGTCGTCGAGAACATCTTCCTCGGCCAGGAGGTCACGCGCGCGGTCCTGCTCGACGAGGTCGCGATGGAGAAGCAGGCGTGGACGCTGCTCGGCCAGCTCGCGGCGCGGGTCCCGTCGGTGCGCGTCCCCGTCGGCGCGCTCTCGGGCGGTCAGCGGCAGGCCGTCGCGATCGCGCGCTCGCTGCTGGGCGAGCCGCGCGTGCTCGTGCTCGACGAGCCGACCTCGGCGCTCGGCATCACGCAGACCGCGGAGGTGCTCAGCCTCATCGAGCGGCTGCGCGAGCGCGGGCACGGCGTCGTGCTCATCAGCCACTCGATGGCCGACGTCCAGGCGGTCGCGGACCGGATCGTCGTGCTGCGCCTCGGCCGCGTCAACGGCGAGTTCGACGCCGCGAGCACGAGCTACGAGGACCTCATCGCGGCGGTCACGGGCGCGACGTCGGGGGCACCCCGGCGCGGCGCACCCGGCGGCGAGCCGTCCCGGCCGGGGGTGGGAGCCGGACGGCCGCGGGCGGACGCCGCGGCGAACCCCGACGCGCCACGGGGCCCCGACGCGCACGAGGTGATCCCGTGAGCGTGCTCGGCCGCGAGCGCCGCCTCGCGGCCGGTCCGGCGGCGAGCACCCCGGGGCGCGGGGGTGCGCTCCGCGAGCTCGTGGGGCACGTGCGCTCGGGCGAGCTCGGGATGGTGCCGATCGTCGTCGCGCTCGCGGTCATCTGGCTCGTGTTCCAGCTGCTCAACCCGTACTTCCTGTCGAGCGACAACCTCGTCAACCTCACGCTGCAGTGCGCCGCGACCGGCGTGCTCGCGCTGGGGGTCGTGCTGGTGCTGCTCGTCGGGCAGATCGACCTGTCCGTCGGCTCCGTCAGCGGTCTCGCGGCGGCGGTCGTCGCGGTCGGCGCGGTGCAGCTGCGGTGGCCGATCGCGCTCACCGCGCTCGCGGCGCTCGGCGTGGGTGTCGGTGCCGGCCTGCTGTACGGGGTCCTGTTCACCCGGCTGCGCCTGCCGAGCTTCGTGTTCACGCTCGCCGGGCTGCTGGTCTTCGCGGGCCTCCAGCTGCGCGTGCTCGGGCCGACGGGCTCGGTGAACCTGCCGTTCGAGTCGTGGCTCGTGCAGGTCTCGCAGCGCGGGTTCCTCCCGGCGGGGCTGTCCTACGCGCTCGTCGCGCTCGTCGTCGTCGCGCACGCCGCGAGCCTCCTCGTCGGCCGCGCCCGCCGCGAGCGGGCCGAGCTGCCGGTCGCGAGCCTCACGGTCGTCGCCGCCCGGGTGGGGACCCTCGCGCTCGTGCTGTTCGGCGCCGTGGCGTACCTCAACACCAACCGTGGCGTGGGCTTCACGTTCGCGCTGTTCGTCGGGCTCGTGGCCGTCGTCGACCTGCTCCTGCGGCGCACGCGCTGGGGCCGGGCCGTCCGGGCCGTCGGCGGCGACGTCGAGTCCGCCCGCCGCGCCGGCCTGCCCGTGCAGCGCACGTTCGTCTCCGCGTTCGTCGCGTGCTCGACGCTCGCCGCGCTCGGCGGCATCCTGTCCGCCGGACGCCTCGCGGCCGCCAACCAGGGCACGGGCGGCGGCGACATCTACCTCACCGCGATCGCCGCGGCCGTGATCGGCGGGACGAGCCTCTTCGGCGGCCGGGGCAGCGCGTGGTCGGCGCTGCTCGGCATCCTCGTGATCCAGTCGATCTCGAGCGGCCTGACGCTGCTCGACCTCGACACGTCGGTCCGGTACGTCATCACGGGTGTCGTGCTCGCGCTCGCGGTGCTCATCGACTCGGTCGTGCGGCGGGCCAACCAGGTCTGACCGGGCGCGCGCCGCTCTCGCCCCGCGCCCGCCGACGGCACCGCGGGCGCGGCGACGGGACGGCGGCCCCCGGACGTCAGCGGAAGACGATCGTCCGGTGCCCGTCGAGCAGGACCCGGTGCTCGGCGTGCCAGCGCACGGCCCGCGCGAGCGCCCGGCGCTCGACGTCCTGGCCGAGAGCGACGAGGTCCTCGACCGTGCGCGTGTGGTCGACGCGCTCGACGTCCTGCTCGATGATCGGCCCCTCGTCGAGGTCCCCGGTCACGTAGTGCGCGGTCGCGCCGATGAGCTTGACCCCGCGGTCGTGCGCCTGGGCGTACGGGCGGGCGCCCTTGAACGACGGCAGGAACGAGTGGTGGATGTTGATCGCGCGTCCCGCGAGCCGCGCGCACAGCTCGGGGGACAGGATCTGCATGTAGCGCGCGAGCACGACGAGCTCGACGTCGAGCTCCTCGACGAGCTCGAGCAGGCGGGCCTCCGCGGCGGGCTTGGTCGCCGCCGTCACGGGCACGTGGTGGAAGTCGATGCCGTAGAACGCGGCGAGCTCGGCCAGCACGGTGTGGTTGGAGACGACCGCGACGATGTCGATCGGCAGCTTCTCGGAGCGCTGGCGGAACGCGAGGTCGTTGAGGCAGTGCGCGGCGGTCGAGCCCAGCACCAGCGTGCGCACGGGGCGGCCCGCGACGTCGAGCTCCCAGTCCATCGTGAACCGCTGCGCGAGCTCGGTGAGCGGACCCTCGAGCTCCGCGCGCGACGCCGACGAGGTCACCTGGACCCGCATGAAGAACAGCCCGGACAGCGCGTCGCCGAACTGCTGCGACTCGGTGATGTTCCCGCCGAGCTCCGCGAGCAGACCGGCGACCGCGTGCACGATCCCGGGGCGGTCGGGGCAGGAGAGCGTCAGGACCCAGTGCGTGCCTGAGGCGGTGTCGTCGGTGGTGGCCACGACGGCTGAGCGTAGTCGAGCGGTCCGGCGTGCCCGGCCGGCGGCACCCGCAGGGGCGCCGCCGGCCGACCGTCAGGCGCCGGTGCCGACGAGCTCCCGCGGTCGTCCGCCGGTGGGCGCCGCCGGGCCCGCACCTGCGCCGCTCCCGGGGTCCGCCGGGATCTCGCCCTCGCGGAGCCCCACCCGCGCGTGCAGCCGGGCGAGCGGCGCGGGCAGCCACCACACCGACCGGCCGAGCAGCCGCACGGTCGCCGGCACGAGCAGCGCCCGCACGAGGGTGGCGTCGACGAGCACCGCGAACGCGAGACCGAGCCCGATGACCTTGAGGAACGTGACCCCGGACGTCCCCATCGCGACGAGCACCACCACGAGCAGCAGCGCGGCCGACGTGATCGTCCGTCCCGTGCGCTCGAGGCCGACGACGATCGCGTCCTGCGCCGACCGGCCGCGCAGGTGCTCCTCGCGCACGCGGCTCAGGAGGAAGAGCTCGTAGTCCATCGCGAGGCCGAAGGCGATGACCCCGATGAGCACGAGGTTCGACGGGTCGATGCGCCCGGTCGCGGTGAACCCGAGCGCGCCCGCGAGGTGCGCGTCGCCGAACGCCCACCACACCGTGCCGAACGTCGCCCCGAGCGAGAGGACGTTGAGCACCACGGCCTTGACCGGCAGGACGAGCGACCCGAGCGCCAGGAACAGCAGCACGGCCGTCGCGCCCGCGATCACGAGCAGTGCCCAGGGGAGCGCCGAGGTGATCGCGTCGGTCGAGTCGACGTTCGCCGCGGCCGCCCCGCCGACGAGCACCCCGACGGGTGCGCCGTCGGGCCCGGTGGGGCCGTCGAGCGCGCGCACGTCCCGGACGAGCTCGCGCGTCGCGGGCGCGTCGACCGCGCCGGAGGTCGTGACCGCGACGGAGGTGAGCGCGTCGGTGGCGGCGACGACCCGGACCGTGCCGGCCCCCGGGAGCGCGGCGAGGTCGGCGAGGTAGCCGTCGAGCACCGCGGGGTCCGGGGCCCCGTCGAGCACCACGTCGAGCGTGACCTCGCTGCCGCCGCCCGGGAAGAGCTCCGCGAGCTGCTCGGTCGCCTGCCGGGCGGGCGAGGACGCGGGGAGGTCCCGCTCGTCGGACGAGCCCACCACGAGCCCGAGCGTGGGCAGCGCGAGGAGGACGAGGACGCCGGTGACCCCCGCGGCGACGAGCCCGGGCCGGCGCAGCACGCCGCGCCCGAGCCGGGTCCACGCCGGGGTGCGCGGACGGCGACGGCCCGCGAGCCGCTGCGTGAGCCCGCGCGGGAGCCGCCCGGCGTCGACACGGCGACCCAGCAGCGCGAGCAGCGCGGGCAGGAGCGTCACGGCGAGGACCATGTCGAGCAGCACCACGGCCATGCCGCCGAGCCCCATGCTGCGCAGGAACATCTGCGGGAACGCGAGCAGCCCCGCGAACGCGATGAGCACGGTCAGGCCCGAGAACACGACGGTGCGGCCCGCGGTCGTGACGGTGCGCACGACGGCGGCGCCCACGTCGTCCGTGCGCGCGAGCTCCTCGCGGAACCGGCTCACGACGAACAGCGCGTAGTCGATCGCCAGCCCGAGGCCGAGGATCGTCGTGACGTTGATGGCGAACGTCGACACGTCGGTCACGAGGGTCAGGGTGCGCAGCAGGCCCATCGCGCCGAGGATCGCGAGCACGCCCATGACGACGGGCAGCAGCGCCGCGACGCCGCTGCCGAAGATGATCGCGAGCAGGACGAGGAGCACCGGCATCGCGATCGTCTCCGCCGCGGCGATGTCGGTCTCGGCGCGGTGCGAGAGGTCCGCGTTGACCGCGAGCGACCCGCCGACGGCGGTGGTCCACGGCGCGGGCGCCGCGAGGTGCGGCTCGAGGACGCCGTACGCGTCGACGCGGGCGTCGAGGTCGGCGCCCGGCACCGAGATCACCACGAGCGCCGACCGGCCGTCCGTCCCGAGCAGCGCGGCCTGCGCGTCGCTGGGGAGGCCGGGCGTCCAGGGCTGGACGACGCGGGCGGTCGCGCCGTCCGGCAGACCGTCGAGGTGCGTCGCGAGGCCCGCGGCGAACGGCGGGTCGTCGGGGGCGAGCGTCGGGTGGGCGTAGGTCACGAGCACGTCGGGGCGCGTCGCCCCGAGCTCGGCGGCGACCCGCTGCTCGGCGCGCTCCGAGTCGGAGCCGGGGACGGTGAACCCGCCGGCCTGCACGTGGTCGGAGACAGACGAGCCCCACACCGCGGCGAGGGCGGCCAGGGCGAGCGAGACGGCGAGCACCCAGCGGGCGTGCCGGTGGGTCAGACGACCGAGCGCGTCGAGCACGGGACCTCCCAGGGACAGCGCGACGCGATGACGCGTCACGAAGTAAACGGCGTTAGCGAACAGTGTTTACCCAAGCATCGGGCGTATGCTCGTGTCAACGCCGAGTGCGCGCCGGCGGCGTGGCAGGCTGCAGCGGACGGCCGAGCCGCCACACCGGCCCGTGGACAGGAGGAGCCGCATGACGACGACCGAGACCGTCGTGCCGCGCCGTGACCGGCTGCGCGCCGCGACCGAGGCCGAGATCCGGGCGACCGCGCGCCGGCTCCTCGTCGCCGAGAAGGGCCAGCCCCCGACCCTGCGCGGGATCGCACGGGAGATGGGCATGACCGCGCCCGGGCTGTACCGCTACTACGCGAGCCTCGACGACCTGCTGCTCGCGCTCTGCGACGACCTCTTCGGCGAGGTCCACGGCGTCGTCACGTCGGCGCTCGAGGAGCACGGCGACGACCTGGGCGCCCGGATGCTCGCGGCCGTGCGGGCGTTCCGGGGCTGGGCGCTCGCGCACCCCGCCGAGTTCGGGCTCATGTTCCGCTCGGGCGACGGCCTGTGGGCGGACGGGGAGGACGGCTGCGAGCAGTCGCGCCGGTTCGCCGCGCTGTTCCTCGAGCTCTTCGTCGGGCTCTGGGCGGCGCGGCCCTTCCCGCTGCCGGAGCTGCACGGGGGAGTGGCGGCGAGCTGCGGCCAGCTCGCAACCTTCGCGCGCACCGCCGGCGTGGACCTGCCCGAGCCGGCGCTGTGGGTCTTCGCGAACGGCTGGGTCCGGCTCTACGGCGTCGTGTGCATGGAGGCGCTCGGGCACCTGCGCTTCATGTTCAGCGACGTCGAGCCGTACTTCGAGGCGGAGCTCGAGCAGGTCGCCCGCACGATCGGCGTGACGTACGCCCCGCCCGTCCCGGCCGGCCGGCGCTGACCCGCGCCCGCCCGCGGCCGACGCCGGACCTCGCCCACGACCTCACCCGCGACCTCACCCCGGACGTCTGTCGCCGGGTGCGCGTCGCCTCTGAGACGATGGGCCCATGAGCGATCCCGAGGTCGACATCCGCCCCGTGAGCGACGCCGAGTCCGGCGAGCTGCTCACGCTGCGTCGCGCCGCGTTCGTGAGCGAGGCGCAGATCTACGGTGACCCGAGCATCCCGCCGCTGACCCAGACGCTCGACGAGCTGCGCGCCGACCTCGCGAACCCCGACGTCATCACGCTCGGCGCGTGGGCGGGGCACCGGCTCGTCGGCTCGATCCGCGTGCTCCTCGAGGGCACGCGCGCGACGCTCGGCCGCCTCGCCGTCGCGCCCGACCTCCAGGGCCAGGGCATCGGCACCCAGCTCCTGCTCGCGATCCTCCCGCACCTGCCCGAGGACACCTCCGAGGTGTGGGTCTTCACGGGCCGCGACTCGGTGCAGAACCTCGCGCTGTACGAGAAGCACGGCTACGAGCACGAGCACGACCGCACGGTCGGCGACCTCACGTACGCGTACCTGCGCAAGATCCTGGGCGACAGCGCGGCGGTCTGACGTCGCGGGCGCGGGTCGCTGCCCGCGTCCCGCACGATCCGCACACCCAGCGACCGGACGCGTTGCCGCGGCGCCGCGTCCGGTTGCTAGGCTGTCCGCGTCGCGACTGGCGCAACGGGTGGGTCACCACCGGGGAGCGACGAGCAGCAGCAGACTTCGGGTCGGACGCCTGGGCCCCCGGTCACCACACCACTCGTGTGCGTGCCCGTCCGTGTGCCGGGAGAGACCACGCACCCGCTGACTGCGAGGAGAACCATGAGCCTGCTCGACCAGAACCTGTCCGAGCTGGACCCCGAGATCGCCGCCGTCCTCGACGGCGAGCTCGCGCGGCAGCAGGGCACGCTCGAGATGATCGCGAGCGAGAACTTCGTCCCGCGTGCCGTGCTCCAGGCGCAGGGCTCGGTCCTGACCAACAAGTACGCCGAGGGCTACCCCGGCCGCCGGTACTACGGCGGCTGCGAGCAGGTCGACGTCGCCGAGACGCTCGCGATCAGCCGCGCCAAGGAGCTCTTCGGCGCGGAGCACGCGAACGTCCAGCCGCACTCGGGCGCCACGGCGAACGCGGCGGTGCTGCACGCGCTGATCAACGCGGGGGACAAGATCCTCGGCCTCGAGCTCGCGCACGGCGGCCACCTCACGCACGGCATGAAGATCAACTTCTCGGGCAAGCTCTACCAGGTCGGCGCGTACGGCGTGGACCCCGAGACGTTCCTCGTCGACATGGACAAGGTGCGCGAGAAGGCGCTCGAGCAGCGCCCCGACGTCATCATCGGCGGCTGGTCCGCGTACCCGCGTCAGCTCGACTTCGCGGCGTTCCGCTCGATCGCGGACGAGGTCGGCGCCAAGCTCTGGGTCGACATGGCGCACTTCGCGGGCCTCGTCGCGGCGGGCCTGCACCCGAGCCCCGTCCCGCACTCGGACGTCGTGTCCTCGACCGTGCACAAGACGATCGGCGGCCCCCGCTCGGGCTTCATCCTGAGCCGTGAGGAGTACGCCAAGAAGATCGACTCGGCCGTCTTCCCGGGTCAGCAGGGCGGCCCGCTCATGCACGTGATCGCCGCCAAGGCGGTCTCCTTCAAGGTCGCGGGCACCGAGGAGTTCAAGGACCGCCAGCAGCGCACGCTCGACGGCGCGCGCCTCATCGCCGAGCGCCTCACGGCGGCCGACGTCACGGGCGCCGGCGTCTCGGTGCTCACCGGCGGCACCGACGTGCACCTCGTGCTCGTCGACCTGCGGCACTCGGACCTCGACGGCCAGCAGGCCGAGGACCTCCTGCACTCGGTCGGCATCACCGTGAACCGCAACGCGGTCCCGTTCGACCCGCGCCCCCCGCGCGTGACGTCGGGCCTGCGCATCGGCACGCCCGCGCTGGCGACGCGCGGCTTCGGCGACTCGGAGTTCGCGGAGGTCGCCGACATCATCGCGACCGCGCTCGTCGCCGGCGCGTCGGCAGACGTCGAGGCCCTGCGCGCCCGGGTCACGAAGCTCGCGGACGCGTTCCCGCTGTACGCCGGCCTGCAGCAGTACTGACCGCGGTCGGCGGTCGGGCGGTCGCCCCCGGGGGGGCACCGCCCGACCGCCTGCCCGCGCCACCGCACGCCGCCCGACCCAGCCGCCCCCGCGCGAGGAGACACCATGACCGCACAGATCCTGGACGGGACGGCCACCGCCGCCGCCATCAAGGCCGAGCTCACCGAGCGGGTGGCCGCGCTGGCCGCGCGCGGCGTGCAGCCCGGGCTGGGCACACTGCTCGTCGGCGACGACCCGGGCTCGCGCTGGTACGTCAACGGCAAGCACAAGGACTGCGCCGAGGTCGGGATCGCGTCGATCCGCGAGGACCTGCCCGAGACGGCGTCGCAGGACGAGATCGAGGCCGCGGTGCGCCGGCTCAACGACGACCCGGCGTGCACGGGCTTCATCGTCCAGCTGCCGCTGCCCCGGGGCATCGACACCAACCGCGTGCTCGAGCTGATCGACCCGGGCAAGGACGCGGACGGCCTGCACCCGACGAACCTCGGGCGCCTCGTGCTGCGGGTCAACGACGAGATCAGCTCCCCGCTGCCGTGCACGCCGCGCGGGATCATCGAGCTGCTGGAGCGGCACGGCATCGAGCTCGCGGGCGCCGACGTCGTGGTCGTGGGCCGCGGGACGACGGTCGGGCGCTCGATCGGGCTGCTGCTGACGCGCCGCGCGGTCAACGCGACGGTCACGCTCACGCACACCGGCACGCACGACCTCGCCGAGCACACCCGGCACGCCGACGTGATCGTCGCCGCGGCCGGCGTGCCGAGCATCATCACGGCGGACATCGTCAAGCCGGGCGCGGTCGTGATCGACGTCGGGGTCTCGCGCGTGCCCGACCCCGAGACGGGGAAGAGCCGGCTCGCGGGCGACGTGCACCCCGAGGTCGCGGAGATCGCCGCGTGGATCTCGCCGAACCCGGGCGGGGTCGGCCCGATGACGCGCGCGATGCTGCTGAGCAACGTCGTGGACTCCGCGGAGCGCGCTCTCGGCGCCTGACGCCCGCGTCGCGACCGCGTGACGACCCCCGCCGGACGGCTGCGTCCGGCGGGGGTCGTCGTCGTTCCCGGACCGGACGGGCAGCCGCGGGGGAGATCTCGGCACGGGGACGGTGCGGCACGTCGACGTGCGACCGGGTCGCCCGTCGGGGCAGGGCGACGAATGTGACGGACCGGTAACTTTCCCGGTCCGGTCCGTGCCGGAACGACCGGGATGTGAGATGTTCACACCGGGTTCACCTCCCCCGTACACCCGCGTCGATCGGCTCCCGTAGATGTGTGCCGCCGACCGCTCGGGGTCGGCACCTGCGCCCCGTCCGCACGAGGACGGACGCGCCCGGACTCGTCGCGGCACGTCCGCGCTCGAAGGGATCGACGCATGCACCTGTCCCACCCCTGGCTGCGGCGCTCCGCCGTCGCCGCTGCCGCCACCGCGGCACTCACGCTCCCCGGGGTCGCCCCGGGGTACGCCGCCGTCGCACCCGACGCCGCGGTCGTGATCAACGAGGTCTACGGCGGGGGCGGCAACACCGGCTCGGTCCTGACCCACGACTTCGTCGAGCTCTACAACGCGTCCGACGCCCCCGTGGAGCTGTCCTCGTGGTCGCTGCAGTACGCGTCCGCGGCCGGCACGCTGTGGAGCGGGTCCATCCCGCTCACGGGCACGGTCCCCGCGCGCAGCACGTACCTCGTCCAGGCGGCGACGCAGACGGCCGGGACGGTCTCGAACCTCCCGACCCCCGACGCCACGGGCACGGTCAACCTGTCCGGGACGAACGGCAACGTGGCCCTCGTCTCGTCCGCCACCCGGCTCACCTGCGCGACGACGGCGTGCGCGAGCGACCCGGCGGTCGTCGACCTCGTGGGCTTCGGCACAGGCGCGGCGTTCGCGGGCGCACCCGCCCCGGCGCCGAGCGCGACGACGTCGATCGCGCGCACGGGCGCGGCCAACACCGCGGACAACAAGGCCGACTTCACGGCGGGCGCACCGACGCCGGCGGGCACGGGCGGCACGCAGCCCACCCCGGAGCCGACTCCCACCGCGACGCCCACCCCCACGGCGACGCCCACGCCCACCCCGACGACCGCCCCCGAGCCGATCGCGATCGCCGCGATCCAGGGCACCGGCGCGGCGAGCACGTACGTCGGCGCGAGCGTCACGACGCGCGGCGTCGTCACCGCCGCCTACCCGACCGGCGGGCTGCGCGGGTTCGTCATCCAGACGCCCGGCACGGGCGGCCCGACCGACCCGGCGACGCGCACGGCGTCCGACGCGCTGTTCGTCTACCAGCCCGCGGGCGTCACGGCGACCGTCGGCCAGCACGTCGAGGTCACCGGCACCGTGGCCGAGTTCAACGGCCTGACGCAGGTCACCGCGTCGACGGTCACGCCGCTCGCGGCGGCCGAGCCCGTGACCCCCGCGGTCGCGCCATGGCCCACCACCGACGCGCAGCGCGAGACGCTCGAGTCGATGCTCTACGCCCCGGCGGGCGCCTTCACGGTGAGCAACACGTACTCGACGAACCAGTACGGCGAGGTCGGGCTCGCGTCCGGCGACCGCCCGCTGATCCAGCCGACCGACGTCGCCGCCCCCGGCTCGCCCGAGGCCGCCGCGGTCGCCGCGGACAACGCCGCACGCGCGGTGGTGCTCGACGACGGCGCGACGACGAACTTCCTGACCGCGGCGAACTCGTCGCAGACGCCGCCGTACGTCTCGCTGACCGACCCGGTCCGCGTGGGCGCCCCGGTGGTGTTCACCCAGCCGCTGATCGTCGACTTCCGGAACTCGACCTGGAAGCTCAACCCGACGAGCCAGGTCACGGACGCGACGCCGCTCGCGGAGCGCACGCAGTTCACGAACACGCGTGCCGCGGCGCCGGACGCGGAGGCGCTGGGCGCCGCCGACCTGCGGGTCGCGTCGTTCAACGTGCTCAACTACTTCACGACGCTCGGCGCGGACACCGCGGGCTGCTCGCCCTACCGGGACCGCACCGGGGACGGCGTGACGGTCGACGAGTGCACCGACAACGGCCCGCGCGGCGCCTGGGACGGCGGCGACCTCGCCCGCCAGCAGGCCAAGATCGTCGCGGCGATCAACGCCACGGACGCGGACGTCGTCGGTCTCATGGAGATCGAGAACTCGGCGGCGCTCGGCGAGCAGGCCGACGAGGCCACGCAGACGCTCGTCGCGGCCCTGAACGCCGCGGACCCGTCCGCGGGCTGGGCGCACGTCCCGTCCTCGGGGGACCTGCCGGACGCGAGCGAGCTCGACGTCATCACGAACGCGCTGATCTACCGGACGGGCTCGGTCGAGCTGCTCGGGGAGGCCCGCGCGCTCGGCGACCTCAGCGACACCGGCGAGGCGTTCGCGAACGCCCGCGAGCCGATCGCGCAGGCGTTCGTCCCGCTCGGCGGCGGCGAGCCGTTCCTCGTGGTCGTCAACCACTTCAAGTCCAAGGGCTCGGCGGGCCCGCTCCCGGGCGACGCCGACGCCGGCGACGGCCAGGGCGCGTCCAACGCGTCGCGCGTCGCGCAGGCCACGGCCCTCGCCGCGTGGGTCCCGACGGTGCTCGACGACTACACGACCACCCCGGTCGAGGCCGTCGCGCTCGTCGGCGACTTCAACGCGTACACGCGCGAGGACCCGCTCGAGGTGCTGTACGACGCCGGGTACACCGACGTCACCGCGCACTTCGGCACGGGCGAGTACTCGTACAGCTTCAGCGGGCTCGCGGGGTCGCTCGACCACGTGCTCGTCAATGAGGCGATGCTCGCGCGCTCGACGGGTGCGGACATCTGGGAGATCAACGCCCCCGAGTCCCTCGCGCTCGAGTACAGCCGGTACAACTACCACGGCACGGTCCTCACGGACGCGAGCCCGTACCGGTCCTCGGACCACGACCCGGTGCTCCTCGGCATCACGGCCGCCGCTCCTGCGGAGACCACCGAGCTGACCCTGCTCAACCTCAACGACTTCCACGGGCGGATCGACGCCAACACCGTGGCCGTCGCGGGGACCATCGAGCAGGAGCGCGCGGCGCACGGCGAGGACTCGACCGTGCTGCTGTCCGCGGGCGACAACATCGGCGCGTCGCTGTTCGCGTCGTCGGTCCAGCGGGACCAGCCGACGATCGACGTGCTCAACGCGCTCGACCTCCGCGCGTCGGCCGTGGGCAACCACGAGTTCGACGGCGGGTTCGCCGACCTCGTCGACCGCGTCGCCGCCGACCGGACCAACGCCCGGTGGGCGTACCTCGGCGCGAACGTCTACCTCGACGGCACCACGACCCCGGCGCTGCCGGAGTACGAGATCCTCGAGGTCGCCGGCAAGCGGCTCGCCGTCGTCGGCGCCGTGACGCAGGAGACGCCGTCGCTCGTGACGCCGGCCGGTGTCGCGGGCCTCGACTTCGGGGACCCCGTCGACGCCGTCAACCGGGTCGTCGCGCAGCTGAGCGACGGCGACGAGGCGAACGGCGAGGCCGACGTGTTCGTGGCCGAGTACCACGAGGGCGCGGGTGCGGGCACGCCCGACGGCGCGACCCTCGAGGAGGAGGTCGCCGCGGGCGGCGTCTTCGCGAAGATCGTCACGGAGACCGACGCCGACGTGGCGGCGATCTTCACGGGCCACACCCACAAGCAGTACGCGTGGGACGCCCCGGTCCCCGGCCGCGAGGGCCAGACCCGCCCGGTCCTGCAGACCGGCTCGTACGGCGAGTTCATCGGCTCGATCACGCTGACGGTCGACAACGACACCGACGCGCTCGTCTCGTACGAGGCGAAGAACGTCAAGCGCACGACGACCCCCGCCGCCGAGCTCGTCGCCGCGTACTCGCGCGTCGCCGAGGTCAAGGCGATCGTCGACGCGGCGCTCGAGGTCGCCAAGGTCGAGGGCAACAAGGTCGTCGGCAGCATCTCCGCCGACATCACGACCGCGTACACCGGCACGACGAGCGGGGACCGCGCGTCGGAGTCGACCCTCGGCGGGCTCGTGGCCGACGCGCTCAAGGCCAGCCTGAGCGACCCGGCTCGTGGCGGCGCCCAGATCGGCGTCGTCAACCCCGGCGGCCTGCGTGCGGACCTGTTCGCGACGCAGTCGTCGTACACCCCGCCGGGCCCGGCCGCGGACGGCCAGATCACGTACGCCCAGGCGAACGCGGTCCTGCCGTTCCTCAACAACCTGTGGACGGTCTCGCTCACGGGCGAGCAGTTCGTGACGCTCCTCGAGCAGCAGTGGCAGCGCGACAAGGACGGCAACGTGCCGTCGCGCCCCTACCTGCAGCTGGGCCTGTCGGACAACGTCACGTACACGTTCGACCCGGCGCTGCCCGAGGGCGACCGCATCACGTCGGTCACCGTTGACGGTCAGCCGATCGACCTGGAGGCGTCGTACCGCGTGGGGACGTTCTCGTTCCTCGCGACGGGTGGCGACAACTTCCGGGTGTTCACGGAGGGCGCGGACCCGCGCGACTCGGGTCTCGTCGACCGCGACGCCTGGATCTCCTACCTCGGCGCCAACCAGCCGGTCTCGCCGGACTTCGCGCGGCAGTCGGTCCAGGTGACCGGCCTGCCGACCGAGGCGACGCAGGGCGAGACGGTCGCGTTCGACGTGGCGAAGCTGGACCTCACGTCGCTCGGCAGCCCGGCGAACACGTCGCTCACCGCGACGTGGGCCGGGAGCGCCGCGGCGCCCGTCGAGATCCCGGTCTCGGGCGGGGCCGCCTCGGTCGAGCTGGCCGTGCCGGACGACGTCGAGGGCGAGGTGCTGCTCACGCTCGTGGCGGCGCCGTCGGGCACGACCGTGACGATCCCCGTGACCGTCGAGGCGGGCGGTCCCGTGGCCACGGTGCCGCCGGGCCGTGCGACGCTCGTGAGCGACAACGGGTGGGACACCGGCCTGCGGGACGGCGACTACACCATCTCGGCCGCGCTGTGGTGGGGCCAGAACGGCACGACGTTCCGCCTGTTCGAGAACGGGGTGCTGATCGACACGCAGAAGGTGACCGACCGGTCCCCGCTCCCGCAGTTCGCCTCTGTGCAGGTCACCGGCCGGGCGAACGGCACGTACGTGTACACCGGCGAGCTCGTCAACGCCGCGGGCACGACCGCGACCACGTCGGTCACGGTCAAGGTCACGGACGCCAACCCCGGCAAGCCGTCGCTCGCGCACGACAACTGGGACGGCGACGGCTCGTACACCGTGACCGCCACGAAGTGGTGGGGCACGGCGGCGAGCGAGTACCGGCTCTACGAGAACGACGTCCTCGTCGACACGCAGGCGCTCACGGGCACCGGCCCCGGCGCGCAGTCCGCGTCGACGGCGTTCACCGGCAAGGCGGCGGGCACGTACCGCTACCGCGTCGAGCTCGCGAACGCCGCAGGGACGACGAGCAGCAACGAGATCACGGTCAAGGTCAAGAAGAAGTCCTGACCGTGGGGGAGTGACCCGGCGGTGAGTGCCGGGGACGGGGTGTCGGTGCCGGGAGGCGCCGGCACCCCGTCGCGCTGTCCGGGGCCGGCGTCCGCGGGGTGTGACCGGCGTCGCGCTCGCGGGGGTCGGGGGCTGTGGGTGGCATGGGGTTGGATGGTCCGGTGCTGACGATCGCGACCGTGAACGTGAACGGGATCCGTGCCGCCTGGAAGCGCGGCATGGGGGACTGGCTCACGACCCGCAAGCCCGACGTGCTCCTGCTCCAGGAGGTCCGCGCGCCCGACGAGCTGCTGAGCGACTTCCTGCCCACCGCCGAGTGGGACCTCGCGCACGAGGCGTCCGAGTTCAAGGGCCGCGCGGGCGTCGCGATCGCCTCGCGACTGCCGATGTCGGCGATCCGCATCGGGCTCGCGACGGGGAACGCCTGCGACACCGGGCGCTGGGTCGAGGCGGATCTCGAGGTCGCCGCGACCGACGACGCCCCGGCGCGCACCCTCACCGTCGTCTCGGCCTACATCCACTCCGGCACGGTCGGGACGCCGTCGATGGAGGAGAAGTACTCCTTCCTCGAGGCGGTCACGGCGCGGATGGCGGCCATCGCGGACGCCGGCGGCCTCGCGGTGGTGGCGGGCGACATCAACATCGCGCACCGCAACGTCGACCTGAAGAACTGGAAGGGCAACCAGAAGTCCGCGGGCTTCCTGCCCGAGGAGCGCGCCTACCTCGACCGCTGGTTCGACGACCTCGGCTGGCGGGACCTCGGGCGCGAGCACGGCGGGGAGGGCCCCGGGCCGTACACCTGGTGGTCGTGGCGCGGGCAGGCGTTCGACAACGACGCGGGCTGGCGGCTCGACTACCAGATCGCGACGCCCGCGCTCGCGGACCTGGCGCGCAGCGTCGAGGTGGACCGCGCCGACGCGTACGCCGCGCGGTTCAGCGACCACGCCCCGGTCGTCGTGGGGTACGAGCTCTAGGTCCCCGACGACGGGCCCGTGGGCCCGGACGGCTCCGCGGGGCGGGAGCGCGAGGGAGGTGCGGCAGCCGCGGTCGCCTCGGCGCCCGGGAGCTCACGCATCCCGAGGAGCGGCGACGCGAGCACGGGCACGGCGGCGAGCGTCACGCCCGCGACCGCGAACCAGAGCGTCGGCAGGACGCCCACGGTGCTCCCGAGCCAGCCGCCCACGAGCGCGCCGAGCGGCATGCTGCCCCAGACCACGAACCGTACGGAGGCGTTCATGCGCCCGAGCAGCGTCGGCGGGCACAGCCGCTGCCGGAAGCTGACCTGCGCGACGTTGTAGACGACCACCCAGAACGACAGCAGCGCGCCGCCCGCGACGAGCGGCACCTCGGGCGGGACCCCGAGGTCGCGCAGCGGTGACGCGAGCGGCGTGAGCGCGTAGGCCGGGGCGAAGAACAGGGCGCTGACCGGGATGATCCGGCCCTCCCCGACCCACCGCGCGAGCCGGTCCGCGAGGAGCGCGCCGAGGAGGCCGCCGACGGCGCCGGCGGAGAAGACGAGCCCGAGCCCCGCCGGGTCGAGCCCGAGGTGACGCAGCGCGTAGAGCACGACCAGCGCCTCGCCGGCCGCGTGGAACATGTTGCCGAGCCCGGTGCAGGCCACGATCCGGCGCAGCAGCGGCTGGTGGACGACAAACCGCAGCCCCTCGGCGATCGCGGCCCGCAGCGGCGGGTGCTCACCGCGCGCGGGCAGGTCCTCGGTGTGACGGATCCGCCCGACGGCGAACGCCGACACGAGGTACGTCACGACGTTGACGACGATGAGCAGCGGGGCGGAGATGACCCGCAGCAGCGCGCCGCCGATCGCCGGCGCGGCGACCATCGCGACCGACTGCGTGGCCTGGAGCTTGGAGTTGCCCTCGACGACGTGCTCGAGGCCCACGAGCGCGGGGACGTAGCTCTGGTGGGCGATGTCGAAGAAGACGCTCGCGCAGCTGAGCACGAGCGCGGCGCCGTACAGCAGGCCCATCGACGCGTGTCCCGTGAGCGCGAGCGCGACGACCGCGGCGAGCACGACGGCCCGGACGAGGTCGGCGGTGATGAGGACGCGCCGCTTGCGCATGCGGTCGACCCACGCGCCCGCGGGCAGCCCGATCACGAGGAACGCGGCGGTCTCCGCGGCACCGAGCGCGCCCATCTGCCACTCGGTCGCCCCGAGGTGCTGCACCGCGAACACGGGCAGCGCGAGCCCGGTGAGCTGGGCGCCGAGCTGGCCGAGCGCGTCGCCGGTCCACAACCGCCGGAAGTCGGGGTGGAACGCGAGCGAGCGCCGCCGGGCCGCTGCCGGGGCTGCGGGCGGTGGAGGAGCGGGGTCCGGGCCGGGGGAGCCGGAGGTGGTCACGCACGCAGCATGGCCTCACTGATTGGGAAGTGTCAATCAGTGACTAGGATCGTGCCGTGGCCGGTGACGAGCGCGACGCGGAGACACGCGAGCGGGACGCCGACGCGCGCGCCCTCGCCTCGACTGTGCGCCTGCGCATCCTCCGGCTGTGCCTCGACGAGGCGCTCACCAACCGCGAGCTCGCCGAGCGGCTGGGCCGCAATCCCGCGACGACACTGCACCACGTCCGCACGCTCGTCGACCGCGGCTACCTCGCCGCGGAGCCGGTCCGGCGCGGCGCCCGCGGCTCCCGCGAGGTCCCGTACCGGGCGACGGGCCGGTCCTGGCACTCACGCCGGCCCAACGCGTTCAGCCGCGTGCTCATCGACACGTTCCTCGAGGAGGTCGCGCTCGCCGACCCGGACAGCGTGGGGACGACGCGCCTCGGCGTCCGGCTCGACGCCGCGGGCAAGGCCGAGCTCGACCGGCGCGTCCAGGAGCTCTTCGACGAGCTCGCCGCACGGCCGAGCGACCCGGACGGCACGCCGTACTCGATCTTCTACGCGATCCACGAGGACGCCGGGCGCCTCCGGCGCGACCGGCCCGCGGGCTGACCACGCACCGACGGGCTCAGATACCCCCGCGCAGCGCAGCGATCGGCTCGATGGCCGCGGCCTTGAGCGCCGGGTAGATGCCCGCGAGCAGCCCGATCACGCCGCCGGCGAGCGCCGAGAGCAGCACGACGACCGTGTCGAGGATCGGCGTCCACGACTGCACGGCGGACACCACGACGACCGCCGCGACACCGACGGCGGCACCGATGAGCCCACCGAGCAGCCCGACGACCACGGACTCGACCACGAACTGCGCCCCGATGTCCCGCCGCGTCGCGCCGAGCGCCCGCCGCAGCCCGATCTCCCCGACGCGTTCCATCACGGACAGCAGCGTGACGTTCGCGATCCCGAGGCCGCCGATGAGCAACGCCACGGCGCCGAGCGCGAGGAAGATCGCGTTGACGTCGGCCTGGACGCTCTCGCGGACCGTCGAGCCCGCCGGCGGGACCTGGACCTTGAACCCGTCGGGCGCGTTCGGGTCGAGCGCGACGGGCACCTGCTCGCCGACGACGGGCCCGGCGCCGACCGCGATCCTGATCTGGAGCTGGTCGGGCGACGTCAGGTCGAAGTCGGCGCGCGCCGTGCCCTGCGGCAGGAGCACGGCGTCGACGAGCTCGCCGCGCCGCTGCACCCCGTCGACGATGCCGATCACCGTGTACGAGGTCTCGCCGATGAAGACGGACGGCTGCCGGTCGACGCGGTGCACGCCCAGCCGCTCGGCGGCCCGTGCCCCGAGCACCACGACGCGGTCGGCCCGGGCGTCGTGGCCCGCGTCGAAGTAGCGACCGGTGACGACCTCGCCGCGGACCGCGTCGAGCAGGCCGGGCGACGTCGCCACGACCGGGATGGCGACGCCCGCTGGCTGCGACGGGTCGTTGACGGGGACGGCGGTGACGGCCGCGCCCGCGACGTCGACCTCGGCGAGCGTGCCCGCCGCCTCGACGCCCGCGAGGCGTGCCGCCCGCTCCTCGGCGTCCCACGGCAGGCGAGCCGTCGCGCGCTCGGTGCCGTCCGCCCCGCGCGTCGTCGCCGGTGCCGCCACGACCTGGGTCGCCGCGACGGCGTCGAACTGCCGGTTGATCTGGCCCGCGGCGGTCTGCGCGAGACCGACGGTGACGACCACGGACGCGATGCCGAGCACCGTCCCGAGGATCGTGAGCACGAGCCGCCCGGGGCGGGCACCGATCCCGTAGGTCGCCTCGGTCAGCAGGTCCCGGACCGAGAACCGGTCGGCCCCGCGCACGTCGTCGCGGGCGTGCGACCGCCGCACGCCCGCCAGGACGCTCATGCGAGCTCCGTGAGCGTGCCGTCGGAGATCCGGACCCGGCGCTGCGCGCGGGCGGAGACGGCCGGGTCGTGCGTGATGACCACGAGCGTGAGGCCGTCGGCGTGCAGCTCGTCGAAGAGGTCGAGCACGCCCGCGGAGTTCGTCGTGTCGAGGTTGCCGGTCGGCTCGTCGGCGAGCAGCACGCGCGGCGAGGCCACGACGGCGCGCGCGACCGCGACGCGCTGGCGCTCGCCGCCCGAGAGCACGGTCGGCAGGAAGCCGGTCCGGTGCGAGAGGTGCACCCGGTCGAGCGCCTCGAGCGCCCGGTCGCGGCGCTCGGCGCGCGGCACGCCGCTGTACAGGGTCGCCAGCATGACGTTGTCGAGCACGGTCCGGTGCGGCAGGAGGTGGAAGGCCTGGAAGACGAAGCCGATCCGTCCGCCGCGCAGGGCCGAGCGCTCGCGCTCGGACGCCGTGCCGGTCGGGACGCCGTCGAGCAGGTACTCGCCCGACGTGGGCCGGTCCAGGAGGCCGAGGATGTGCAGCAGGGTCGACTTCCCCGAGCCCGACGGGCCGATGATCGACACGTACTCGCCGCGCTCGATGCGCAGGTCCGCCGCGTGCAGGGCCTCCACGGGCGGGTCGCCCGGGAACGCGCGGGTCAGCGCGGCGAGCTCGATGACGGCGGGCGCCGGCTCCTCGACCGGCGCCTCCCCGAACACCTCGAGGACGGTCATCCCGCCGAGGCCTCGGTGGCCGTCGGGCTCGGGCCGCCGGCACCCGCGGCGCCGCGCGCACCCACGACCACGAGGTCGCCCTTGGCCAGCTCGACGTCGGCGCCCGTGATCTCGACGTACCCGCCCGCGGCGAGCCCGGTCTCGACGGTGACGAGCCTGCTCTCGTCGTCCGCGCCGAGGACCTCGACGCGCGACTCGCCGCCCGGGCCGGCGGTGAGCGCGGCGATCGGCACGGCGAGCACCTCGCCGCCCGTCGAGCTCACGGGGATCCGCACGCGCACGTTCGTGCCCTGCAGGAGCGTGAGCTGCTCGGGGGTCAGCGCCCCCGGCGTGAGCGTCACGGTGTACCGGCCGCCACCGGCGCCCTGCCCGCCGGCGTCGCCCGAGCCGCCGCCCGCCGGTTCGCCCTCGGCGCCGGCGTCCCCGTCGGAGGACCCGGCGTCCTGGACGCCCGCGGCGACCTCGGCGACGGTCACCGGGATCTCCGTGCCCTCGACGGTGATCGAGCCCACGGTCCCGACCGTGAGCAGCTCCGCGTCGGCGCGCGCGGCCGAGGCGACGACCTCGAGGGAGGCGCCGGAGACCGTCATCACCGGGCCGCTGATCGTGCCCCCGCGCTTCACGGTGACCTCGTCGACGCGGCGCGGGAGCGACGGCAGGAAGACGACCTCGCTCGCGGGGAGCGTGGTCAGCACCGCGGTCTGCGCCTCGGCGAGCGCGGTCTTCGTCTCGGTCACCGCACGCTGTGCCGCGGTGACCTGCGCCTTCTCCGCCGAGGTGTCCGGTGCCGCCCTGGCCTCGTCGCGTGCGGCGACCGCCGCGTCGAGCTCGCCCTGGGCACGGGCGACCGCGCTCTGGCTGCACGTGGCGGCGCCGGTCTCCCCGTCGGGGCTCACCGGCGCTGGAGCGTCGCACAGCGCGCGCGCCTCGGCGAGCTGCGCCGTCGCCACGGTCACCGCGGTCTCGAGAGCGATGAGCTCGGACGCCAGCTTGCCGCCGCCGGCCTTCGACAGCGCACGCTGCGCCGTCGCGAGCTGCTCCTGGGCGTCGCGGTGGGCCGACGTCGCGACCGTGACCTGCTCCTTCGTCTCCTTCGACGGCGCCGGGGCCTCGTAGCCGATCTTCTGGTACAGCGCCTCGACCCCGCGGGCCGTCGTCGCGTCGAACGTCGGGTCGGCGGGGTCGCCGCCCTCGATCCCGAGCGCGCGCAGCGCCGCCTTGAGCTGGCTCACGTCCGGCCCGGTCACCCCGGCGCGCAGCGTGCGGTACGTCGGCAGGTCGCCGGGGAGGACGACGACCGGGCGCCCCGCGACCTCGAGCGCGATGCTCGCGGCGTCGAGGGCCGCGCCGACCTCGGGCACGTGCCCGGTGACGACCGCGGGACCGTCGGCGTCGCCGGTCTCGATCCGCACCTCGGCGGGGTCGTCGTAGACGGCGTCGCCCCGCAAGGTCACGTCGTTCGCGATGACCCGGCTCTCGACGGGGACCGTGATCGGCCCGGCCTCGGGTGGTGCCGCGTCGGCCGCGGCCTGGGCCGGCGACTCGATGAGCCGGCTCAGGCCGAGGCCCGCCGCGAGGCTCACGGCGGCCACGACCGCCATGACCCAGATCGTCCTGCTGCCCCCTGCGTGCTTCACGTCGTCGCGCCGTCCTCGTCGGTCAGTCGCCCTCGGTCACTCGCCGTCGGCGGTGGAGTACTTCTCGGCCCAGGCGTCGAGCTCGGCCTTGTGCTGGTCCACGAACTCCTGCTCGAGGGCGAACTGCACCTCGCGCGCCTTCTTCTCGTGCTCGGTGGACTTCTTGCAGCGCGCGTCGGCGACCGCGGTGGCGATTTCCTTCTCCTTGAACTCCGCGACCGCGGCGGGGTCCGGCTCGGGCGCCTCCTCGGTCGTCGTCGACATGAGCGTGCTGAACTCCTCGGAGATCGCGTTGATCGCGTCCTCGGGGGTCGCGAAGTCGGCGTACCCGGCGTCCGCCATGCACGTGGCCCAGGCGGCGTTCGCCTCGGCCATCTTCGGGTCGCTCGTGGCGCGCTCGTACAGCGCCGTCATCTCCTCCTGGAGGCTCGCGAACTCCGGGTCGGCCCACGCCTGACCCTGCTCGTAGACCTCGTGCTGCGCCTTGCCCTGGCAGCCCTGCGTCGTCCAGTCGCCGGCGGGCGCGTCGCCCTCGGCTGTCGCCGCCTGGTCGCCGAACAGCGCGGCGTAGTACGCGGCCTGCTCCTGCTCCGACATCGCGGCGACGTAGTCGGCGTTGGGGTCGACCCACTCCTGCTCGCCCTCGGTCGGCGTCTCGTACGAGGTCGACATGCCGTACCCGTTCTCCGCGGCGTACTCCTCGGTGCCGTAGCGGTCGGCGTCCTCCTGGTCCTCCTCGATCGTCTCCGTGACGGCCGACATGTCCTGCTGCGTGTACTCGAAGCCCTGCTCCCGCATGCAGGCGGCGACGATCTCCTCGGAGCGGCGACCCATCTCGGACCAGTCCTGGTCCTCCATGCTGCCCATGACGTCGTCGAAGTAGGCGCTGAGCGGCCCGTCGCCGTCCTCGCTGACCGTCGTGGCGTCCTTCGGGTCCTTGTCGGAGCTGCACCCCCCGACGAGCAGGAGCACGGTGCATCCGACCGCTGCTGCGGCGGTGGTCAGGGTGTGGGTCCTCATGAGGCTGCCTTCCTCGGCGTGCGACGGCGTTCCGTTTCCTCCGGGAACGTACCGGTTCCGCGCGTGCGCCGGATCACTCTCGGGGATGACCGGGCGCCCGGGGTGGGGGTCCGCAGGGCGCACGGATCCCCACCCCTGGTCAGTAGCGGATGGCGTCGATGACCTTGACACGCACCGCGACGGTCGCGGGGATGAGGCCGGCCAGGGCGCCCACCGCCGTCGCGCACGCCATGCCGGTCAGCGCCGCCGAGACCGGGAACGGCGGCATGTCCTGGATCCCCGTCCCGAGCGCGCGCTCGATCGGCAGGTTCTTGATGATCGCGACCGCGGCCACGATGCCGACGAGACCGGCGACGACGGTCGCGACGACGGACTCCATGAGGACCCCGAAGAAGATCCGGCCCGACGTCGCGCCGAAGCTGCGCCGGATGCCGATCTCCCGGATGCGGTGCCGCACGGTCACGAGCGCGATGTTCACGAGCCCCAGGCCCCCGAGCAGCAGCGCGATCGCGCCGATGCCGAGCGCCGCCCAGCGCATCGCGCCGTCGATCGCGCCCCAGCCCTCCTGCGGGAGCATCACGTTGACGTCCGTCCCCGGCAGGGAGGCGCGCAGGTCGCGCGTCAGGAGCGGCTGCATCTCCTCCGCGAGGTCCGGCGGCACCCACGCCTTGAGCGTCGGGACGATCGGCCCGTACGCCGTCGAGGGCGTCGCCCACCGCTCGTAGTGGTCGAACAGGAGGTACGCCTCCGGCGGTGCCTCGGGCCACATGTTGGGGTAGACCCCGATGACCTCGGTGCGGACCGGGGTCTCGCCGCCGAGCAGCACGGTCGGGTGCCCCGACACGTCGGCCACGCCCAGCGCGTCGAGGAAGGCCTCGTTCACGACGACGGCCGGTGCGAAACGGCCGGCGTCCGCGTCGGTGAACCAGCGTCCCTGCTCGGGCACCAGGCGCATGATCGTGCCGTACGCCGGGTCGACGACCTGCATCTGCACGGGTCGGCTGCCCGTCGGGAAGCGGAACGGCAGCTCGGTCCACATCTGGCGGCTCGCGTGCTCGATGCCGTACCGCTCGACGAGCCGGTCGTACTCGGCCGTGTACTGCGCGGTGCTGGGAGCGGACGCGCCCCGGGGGTACGCCGCGATGTCGAGCGTCACGGACCGGCCCGACTGGCGCTCGGCCATCTCGTGGGTCGCCTGGTTGAGCATCTGCACGATCGCCGTCACGCCGGTGATCGCGGTGACCGCGACCGCGACGCCGACGAGCGCGAGCAGGACCCGCAGCTTGTGGATGCGCAGCTCGTCCCACGCCTCGACGACCGTGCCGACGAACCCGCTCATGCGAGCACCGCCGTCGCGTCGTCCGGCCGGTCGGTCGGCACGTCGCCGACCCACTCGGTCACCCGACCGGGCGCGTTGAGTCGGATCGGGACGAGCACGCCGTCCGCGAGCCGGTAGTGGCGCTGCGCCCGCGCCGCGACCGCGAGGTCGTGCGTGATGGCGATGAGTGCCGCGCCCGACTCCGACGCGATCTCGTCCAGCAGCTCCATGATCTCCCCGCCGGTGTCGACGTCGAGCGCGCCGGTCGGCTCGTCGGCGAGGATCACGCGCGGGCGGCGCACGAGCGCACGGGCGATCGCGACGCGCTGCTGCTCGCCGCCGGACAGCTTCTCGGGCTTCTCCTCGAGCCGGTCGCCGAGCCCGACGCGCTCGAGCATCTCGCCGGCGAGGCCCCTGCGGCGCCAGAACTGCCGCCCGCGGGCGTACATCAGCGGCGCCGCGACGTTCTCGAGCGCGGTGCGCCCGGGGAGCAGGTTGAACTGCTGGAAGACGAACCCGAAGTCGTCGCCGCGGCGGCGCGCCCGGGCCCGGCCGGACAGCCGCGCGACCGACGTGCCCTCGAGCACGTACTCGCCGGACGTCGGCGCGTCGAGCAGACCGAGGATGTTGAGGAGCGTCGACTTGCCGGTCCCGGAGCGGCCCACGACCGAGACGTGCTCGCCCGCGTCGACCGAGAGCGTGATGCCGCGCAGGATCTCCAGGACGCGGTCGTCGGGCAGGCGGACCGACCGGGTGACGTCGGTGAGCTCGAGCAGGCTCATCCGCCGCACACCGCCGGGTCGAACTGCATCGGGTCGCCGCAGTCGACGGGCCCCGAGACGTCGCCGATCGGGATGAACTGCAGCACCTTGTCGCCCTCGGCCAGGCCCTCGGTGACCTGCACGGTCTCCCCGTCGGTCAGGCCGAGCCCGACGGCCCGCATCTCGGGCTCCCCGCCCGGGACCTCGACCCAGACGTTGCCCTTCTGCACCGAGCCCTGGACGGACGAGACGGGGACGACGACGGCGTTCTCGGCCGTGCCGTTGGTGATCGCGATGTCCGCGCCGAGCCCCGCGAACGCGGTCACGCCGGCGGGCACGGCGCACGTGACGGTGCCGGAGACGGGCTCGGCCGGTGTGCCCGGGTCGGCCACGGTGGTGGCGTCGGGAGCCGTCGCGGGTGCCTGGGCGGCGGCGCCGAGCCGCAGGCCCGTGCACGTGAACGGCGCCGGGCCGCCCTTGAGCGTGACCTGCGCCTCCGCGGGGGCGCCGAGCAGGCGGTACTGCTGCTCGGGCGTGAGCGTGCCCGAGACCGAGAGCGTCCCGGGGGAGACCGAGCCGATCGCGTCGCCGACCGCGACGACCTGGTCCTTGAGCGCCGTGAGCGTGAGCGTCCCGGCGGTCCCGGCCCGCACGGTCTCGCGCTTGACCTTCGGCTTGTTCTGCTTGACGGTCTGCTCGCCGGTCTCGGCGTTCGTCGTCGTGGTCGGCTCCACGGGCGTCTCGAGCGTGACCTCGAGCACCGGGGTGTCGGCGGCGACGGCCTGGCCGTTCGTGGCGAGCAGCTTGGTGACCGTGCCGGCCATCGTGGCCTTGACCGTGGTGGCCGGGTCGGCGACGACGGCGCCCTGCACGGTGACGGAGTTCGTGATGGTCCCGGTGCCGACCTCGACGTACTGCTCGGTGATCTGCCCGGACGGCTCGAGCGCGTCGGACGTGGTGGTGACCTCCGAGCCCGCGAAGGCGAGCTTGACGAGCGCCACCGCGATCACCGCCCACAGGACGATCCGGACGGTCGGGAAGATGATCCTGCGGGTGACCCCCACGGTCGTGCTCCTCTGTCGGCGTGGACGGGGGCGACGTGGGCCGCCCCCGCACGCCGAACCTAGCGACGCGCTCGCGGGCGTCGCCTCCGCCTGGGGGATGACTCCGCCGTCCTGCCCTGGTCCTCCCCTGCGAGGAGGGCCGGACCGTTGTCCACCCGGGGTCGCACGCGGGCCGGCGCCGCGGACCGGGGTGCGCTGGCGCAGGTCAGCGGCCCGCGGGCCGGGTCGCGCCGCCGTCAGGCAGCGGGCTCCGAGGGCGTCGCGACGAGGAACGCCGGGGCGCGCAGGCCCTCGCGGTCGAACGCGGCGGCCACCGCGGAGGCGACGTCGTCGACCGCCGTCGCCTCGACGAGCGCGATCGCGGAGCCCCCGAAGCCGCCGCCGGTCATCCGCGCCCCGAGCGCACCCGCCTCGCGCGCCGCGGCCACCGCGACGTCGAGCTCGCGGGCCGAGACCTCGTAGTCGTCGCGCAGCGAGGCGTGCGAGGCGTCCATCAGCGGGCCCACCTCGCGCACCCGTCCCGCGTCCAGCAGGTCCACGAAGGACTGCACGCGGGCGATCTCGGTGACGACGTGCCGCACCCGCCGGACCACGACGTCGGCGTCCTCGTCCTCGGGCGCGTCCGCGGCGAGCGTCGTGAGCGTCTCGTCGAGCGTGGCCGCGTCGATCTCGCGCAGCGTCGCCATGCCGAGCCGCCGGGCGGCCGCCTCGCACGTGGCGCGGCGCGCGGCGTACTGCCCGTCGACGAGCGCGTGCTCGGCGCGCGTGTCGATCACGAGCAGCGCGAGGTCGTGCGCCGCGAGGTCGAACGGCACCTGCCGCACCGACAGGTCGCGGCAGTCGAGCTCGAGCGCGTGCCCGGCGGTCGCGCGCAGCGACACCGCCTGGTCCATGCCGCCGGTCGGTGCCCCGGCGATCTCGTTCTCCGCGCGCACGCACGCGGCCGCGAGGCGCGCCCGGCCGGCGTCGTCCGGCGAGCCCGGGTCGCCGGGGGTCCCCGCGAGCCCGAGTCCGAACACGTCGTCGAGCGCGACCGCGACGGCGCACTCGAGCGCGGCGGACGACGAGAGCCCGGCGCCGAACGGCACGCACGAGTCGACCGCGACGTCGAACCCGCCGGCTCCCTCGTCGAGGTCGCCGGACTGCTGCAGCGCCCACGCGACGCCGACGACGTACGCGGGCCAGCCGTCGACCGCACCGGGCGCGACGTCGGCGAGCGCGACCTCGCGGACCTCGCCGGCGGCCGCCTGCGCGGAGGTGAGCCGCACGACGCCGGACGCCCGTCCCTCGGGCACGGGCGTGCGCCGCAGCGCGACGTACGTGCGGTGGGGCAGCGCCATGGGCAGGCACAGGCCGCCGTTGTAGTCGGTGTGCTCGCCGATGAGGTTGACGCGGCCGGGCGCCGACCACACGCCGTCGGGCTCCTCGCCGAACCGCTCGACGAACAGCGCCCGGGCCCGCCCGGAGCCCTCGTCCTGCGTCCACGCCTCGGTGCGCTCGACCGTCACAGGGCCACCTCCTGAAGTCGCGCCGCGATCCGCTCGGGCGTCGTGTCGCTGATCCATGCCGCCATCCCGGACTCCACGCCCGCGAGGTACTTGAGCTTGTTCGCGGCGCGCAGCACCGAGAACACCTGCAGGTGCAGCCGGCCGAGGTCCCGGCCCTCGCCGACGACGGCCTGGTGCCAGCCCGCGATGTAGGGCAGCGGGACCGCCGTGCCGTCCTGCTCGACGAAGAACCGGTCGAGGCGGCGCAGGAGCTCGAGGTAGGTGACCGCGAGGTCGTCGCGCTCCGCGTCGGTGAGCCCCGGGAGGTCCAGGACGTCGCGGTGGGGGGCGAGGTGCACCTCCACGGGCCAGCGCGCGGCCGCGGGCACGTACGCCGTCCAGTGCTCCGACTCGAGCACGACGCGGGTCCCGGCCCGGCGCTCCGCGGCGAGCACGTCGGCGTGCAGGTTGCGGCCCGTGCGCTCGCGGTAGCCGGCGGCCTGCGTGAGCATCGCCTGCGTGCGCGGGGTCACGTACGGGAACGCGTAGATCTGCCCGTGCGGGTGCGGGAGGGTGACGCCGATCTCCTTGCCGCGGTTCTCGAAGCAGAACACCTGCGCGATGCCGGGCAGCCGGGACAGCTCGGCCGTGCGGTCGGCCCAGGCCTCGATGACGGTCCGCACGCGCGACGGCGCGAGCTCGGCGAACGAGCTCGTGTGGTCCGAGCTGAAGCACACGACCTCGCACCGCCCGGCGGCCGGGCGCGCCGCCCACAGCTCCTCGCCGTCGACCTGCCAGCCGTCCTCGAGCGTCACGCCCGGGACCTGCATGAGCGCCGGGAACCGGTTCTCGAAGACCGCGACGTCGTAGTCGGTGTCGGGGATCTCGCCGTCGGAGTAGGTCGTCCCCGAGGTCGCCGGGCGCGCGGGGCACAGCGGGCACGAGTCGGCTGCGGGCAGGAACGTGCGGTTCATGCGGTGCGACGCCATCGGGATCCAGTCGCCCGTCAGCGGGTCGCGGCGCATCTCCGGCCCCGCGAAGGTCGCGGGGGCCGGGACGCCGGGCGCGGGGGCGACGGGCGTGAACCGGTCGCCGAGAGGGCGCGGGTCGTCGAGGCGACGGGTCGCGCCGCCCGAGACGTAGGGCTCGGAGTCGTCGAAGTAGACGAGCTCGCGGCCGTCGGCCATGGTCGTCGCGGTCCGGCGCACGCGCGCAGCGCCGGGGGTGGGGCCGGGGTCGGTCATGGCTGCTCCTCGGGGAGGGGGTCGGGGGAGACGAGGCGGACCTCGCCCACGGCCGTCCCGAGCGTGGCACGGGCGTGCGCGCCCAGCCCGGTGTCGGTCACGAGCACGTCGACGTCGTCGAGCGGGACGATGCGGGCGAGCCCGGCGACGCCCCACTTCGAGTGGTCGGCGAGCACGGTCACGTGCGCGGCGGAGCGCACGAGCGCCCGGTCGGTGGCGGCCTCGAGCACGTTGGGGGTCGTCGCGCCGCCCGCGTCGAGCCCGTGCACCCCGAGCAGCGCGCGGTCGACGCGCAGGCTCGCGAGCGCGGCGTCGGCGACGGGGCCGACGAGCGCGTCGGACGGGGTGCGCACGCCGCCGGTCAGGATGACCTCGAGCGTGCCGCCCGCGGGCGACGCGGGTGCGCCGTGCAGCGCGTCGGCGACGTGCAGGGAGTTGGTCACGACGGTGAGCGGGCGCAGCGCGGTGTCGGCGGCGACGAGCCGGGCGAGCAGGTGGGTCGTCGTGCCGGCGGACAGCGCGAGGGACTGGCCGGGCTCGAGCAGGGTCAGCGCCTCGCGGGCGATGGCGGCCTTCTCGGCGGCGGCCCACGCCTGCTTGGTCGCGAATGCGGGCTCGGCCGCCGAGTGCCCGGTCGGGGCGATGGCGAGGGCGCCTCCGTGGACGCGGCGCACGAGTCCCGCGCGGGCGAGCTCGGCGATGTCGCGGCGGACCGTCATGTCGGAGACCTCGAGCGCCTCGACGAGGTCGGCGACCCGCACGGCCCCGTGCAGGCGCGCCTCGGCGAGGATGCGGTCCTGACGCTGAGACGCGAGCACCTGCACAGTATCCACCGGGATCGAACAGGAACCAACAGAGCGGCGGGCGCGGGTCCGGCGTCCGGGCGCGCGTCGGTCGGGCGGACGGGCGTCCTGCCAGTGTGCGCAGCGGCAGGCCCGGGCGCGCGGCGGACGACGCAGGCTCAGCCGCGGTCAGTCACCGGGCGCGAGCGGCGGTCGGCCGCCCCGGACGAGCGGCAGCCCCGGTCGACGCCGGGTCAGGCGGTCAGCGACCGACCGGCGACAGCCCGAGCGGCTTGCCCGCGAGCCCGCGCGACCGCGTCGCGAGCGCCCGCGCGACGTCCCGCAGCGCGACCGCGGCGGGCGAGTCGGGGTGCGCCAGCACGACCGGCGTGCCGTCGTCGCCGTCCTGCCGCAGCGCGACGTCGAGCGGGACCTGCCCGAGCAGCGGGACCGCCGAGCCGGTCGCGCGCGACAGGTTCTCCGCGACGCGCGCACCGCCGCCCGCGCCGAAGATCTCGAGCCGTGAGCCGTCGGGCTGCTCGAGCCACGACATGTTCTCGACGACGCCCACGACGTGCTGGCGCGTCTGCAGGGCGACGGACCCCGCGCGCTCGGCGACCTCGGCCGCGGCGTCCTGCGGCGTCGTGACGACGAGGACCTCGGAGGTCGGCAGCAGCTGCGCGACCGAGATCGCGATGTCGCCGGTGCCGGGCGGCAGATCGAGGAGGAGCACGTCGAGGTCCGCCCAGAACACGTCCGCGAGGAACTGCTGGAGCGCGCGGTGCAGCATCGGCCCGCGCCACACGACCGGCTGCCCGGGCGGCACGAACATGCCGATCGAGATGACCTTGACGTCGTGGGCGACCGGCGGGAGCAGCATGTCGTCGACCTTGGTCGGCGGCTGCGTCACGCCGAGCATGCGCGGGATCGAGAACCCGTAGATGTCCGCGTCGACGACGCCGACGCGCAGGCCGTCCGCGGCCATCGCGACCGCGAGGTTCGCCGTGACCGACGACTTGCCGACGCCGCCCTTGCCCGACGCGATCGCGTAGACCTTGGTCAGCGAGCCCGGCTGCGCGAACGGGATCGTGGGCTCCGCGGTGCCGCGCAGGCGCTCGCGCAGCCCGGCGCGCTGCTCGGCCGACATCACGCCCATCGCGAGGCGGACCTCCGCGACGCCGTCGAGCGGCTGGACCGCCGCCGTGACGTCCTTGGTGATCGTGTCCTTGAGCGGGCAGCCCGCGGTGGTGAGGTCGATGCCGACCGTGACGCGCGCGCCGTCCGGCAGCGACGTCGTGTCGACCTCGACGGACCGGACCATGCCGAGCTCGGTGATCGGCCGGCGGATCTCGGGGTCGAGGACCCCCTCGAGCGCGGTGCGCACCGCTTCGGCGAGCGCGGTCGGGTCGGTCGTCAGGGGCATGCGCCCATCGTAGGCGCGGCGTCCCGGGGGCCCGTGCGCCGCAGGTCCCGGACGCGGCGTACCCCCCGGGGGGTCACCGACGCAGCCGCCCGGCCGCGCGGCCCTCGGCGCCGCACCCGACCCTCGGCGCCGCACCGGCGCTCGGTGCCGCGCCGGGTCCTCAGCGCCGCGCGGTGTCCGCGGGGCCGTCGGCCGTCGCGCCGTCGTGCTCGCCGCGGGCGTCGTCGCGCTCCGCGGTGAGGTCCTCCAGCAGGTTGCGCAGCTCCGAGCGCACGAAGTCGCGCGTCGCGACCTCGCTGAGCCCGATCCGCAGCGCCGCGATCTCCCGCGCCAGGAACTCCGTGTCGGCGAGGTTCCGCTCGGCGCGCTGACGGTCCTGCTCGAGGCTCACGCGGTCGCGGTCGTCCTGCCGGTTCTGCGCGAGCAGGATCAGCGGCGCGGCGTAGGAGGCCTGCACCGAGAAGAACAGGTTGAGCAGGATGAACGGGTACGGGTCCCAGCGCAGCCCGAACAGCCCGACCGCGTTGATCGTGACCCACACGATCACGAAGCCGGTCATGTACATCAGGAAGCGCCCGGTGCCCATGAAGCGGGCGAACGCCTCGGCGACCCGGCCGACCGCGTCGGGGTCGCGCTGGAACCGCGGGACCCACGAGCGGCGCGACTCCTTGGGGGTGTCGAGCCGCTCAGCCACGACGCACCCGCCCGCGGACGGTGCCCGTGCCGCTCGCGGGCAGCGGGCTGTCGTCGTGCTGCTCGCGCCAGTCCTGCGGCAGGAGGTGGTCGAGGACGTCGTCGACGCTCACCGCGCCGAGCAGCCGGCGCTCCTCGTCGACCACGGGCAGCGCGAGCAGGTTGTACGTCGCGAGCAGGCGCGTGACCTGCAGCAGCGGGGCGTCGGCGGTGACCGCGTCGATGTCGGTGTCGACGAGCGAGCCGATCGACTCGTGCGGCGCCTCGCGCAGCATCCGCTGCAGGTGCACGACGCCGATGAAGCGCCCGGTCGGGGTCTCGAGCGGCGGGCGCGCGACGAACACCATCGAGGCGAGGGCCGGCGCGAGGTCCTGGCGGCGCACGTGCGCGAGGGCCGCCGCGATCGACGTCTCGGGGCCGAGGATCACGGGCTCGGTCGTCATGAGACCGCCGGCGGTGTTGTCCTCGTACGCGAGCAGGCGCCGCACGTCCCGCGCCTCCTCCGGCTCCATCAGCTCGAGGAGCTCGGCGGCCTGCTCGTCGGAGAGCTCGCCGAGCAGGTCGGCGGCGTCGTCGGGCTGCATGGCCTCGAGCACGTCAGCGGCACGGGTGCGCTCGAGCCCGGAGAGGATCGCGACCTGGTCGTCCTCGGGCAGCTCCTCGAGCACGTCGGCGAGCCGCTCGTTGTCGAGCGCGTGCGCGACCTCGTTGCGGCGGGTGCTCCCGAGGTCGTGCAGCACGTCCGCCAGGTCGGCCGGCTTGAGGTCGTCGTAGCTCGCGAGCATGAGCGCCGCGCCCTGCGCCGCCGCCGAGACGCCGAGGCCCGTGACGGCGCCCACGTCGACCAGCAGCGTCTCGCCGCGGCGGCGCAGCAGCGCCGACTTGCCGGGAACCAGGCGGCGCACGAAGAGCTTGGCGACCACCCAGTCGCCGCTGCGCTGGCGCTCGATCGCGACGTCCTCGACGGAGGCGCTGCCGCTGCCGTCCGTGAGCTCGACCGTCCGGTCGAGCAGCTCGCCGACGACGAGGGTCTCCGACGTGCGCTGCTCGAACCGGCGCATGTTGACCAGGCCCGTCGAGATGACCTGCCCCGCGTCGATCGACGTGACGCGCGTCAGGGGCAGGAAGACGCGGCGCCGGCCGGGGACCTCGACGACCAGCCCGACCGCGCGGGGGGCTCCCGTCGGGCGCACGAGCACGACGACGTCGCGCACCCGCCCGACCTGGTCCCCGATGGGGTCGAACACCGTGGTCCCGGCGAGGCGCGCGACGAAGACACGGGTCCCTGCGCTGCTCACGGGCGTCAGCCTAGACCGGCGGCACCGTCCCGGCCGGGCCGGTCAGGTACCGGTCAGGTGCCGGTCAGGTGCCGGTCAGGTGTCGGCCGGGCGACGCCGGGGTGCCCGTGGGGTGCGGCGACGCCCCTGGCGTGGGACGGGGCGGCGGGGGAGGATCGTCGCATGTCGATGAACAAGGCCTCCCGCGTCCCGACGGCCCCGACCCTCCCCAAGGGCGAGCTCGTCGCCTCCTACGGCACGTACCTCGAGGCCCAGCGCGCGGTCGACCACCTCGCCGACAAGCAGTTCCCCGTGCAGCTCGTGACGATCGTGGGAACCGACCTGCGCATGGTGGAGCGGGTCACCGGGCGGCTGTCCTACCCGCGCGTCGCACTCGCCGGCTTCGCCTCGGGCGCGTGGTTCGGGCTCTTCGTGGGCCTGCTGCTGTCGCTGTTCTCGGAGGAGGGCTCCTCGACGTTCCTCGCGGCGATCCTCATCGGCGGCGGGTTCGGGCTGCTCTTCTCGGTCATCACGTACTCGCTCACGGGCGGCAAGCGCGACTTCACGTCGTCGAGCCAAATCGTCGCCTCGCAGTACGCGGTGCTGTGCGCGGCCGAGCAGGCGCACAAGGCCCGCCACCTGCTCCAGGAGATCGGCGGGGTGCAGTCGGGCTGGCCCGCGCGTCCCGCGACCGGCGTGACCCCGCCGTCGGATCCGTCCGGCGCCTACCCGGCGCCGGGCCCCCAGCAGCCCGTGAGCGGCTCGCCGACCGTGCCGCCGGTGACGTCGCCGGGCGTGACGCCGCCGTCGACCCCGCCCGCGCCGCCGACCGAGCCGCGCTGACGCCGCGGCGGTCCCGACGTGCGCAGCGCCGGCCCCGGGTGCTCGGTGCCGGCGCTGCGCCGCGTCCTCGCTGCCGTCAGGCCGACGCCCGCAGCCATGCGGTCGTCGCCCCCGGCAGCGCGTCGCCCTCGAGCGGTGCGCTGCTGAGCAGGACCTCCCCGGCGGGCAGCGGCGCGGGCCGGTCGCCGAAGTTCGTCACGCACAGCCACCCGCCCGAGCGCCGGAACGCGAGCACGTCGGCCCGGCTCGTCGTGACCCACGTGAGGCTCTCGTCGCCCTGCAGCTCGTGCCGCAGCGCGAGCGCCTCGCGGTAGAGGGTCAGCGTCGACGCCGGGTCGTCCTCCTGCGCCTCGACCGCCAGGTCGCGGAACCACTCCGGCTGCGGCAGGAACGGTGCGGCGGAGCTGAACCCGAGCGCGACGCCGTCGCGGGTCCACGGCAGCGGGACGCGACAGCCGTCACGCCCCGCGTCGACGCCCGGGTTCCGGAAGAACGACGGGTCCTGGCGCGCCTCGTCCGGGATGTCGGGGACCTCGTGCAGGCCGAGCTCCTCGCCCTGGTAGAGGTACGACGACCCGGGCAGGGCAAGCTGCAGGAGCGTCGCGGCCCGCGCCCGGCGCAGCCCGAGCTCGTGGTCCAGCGCCGGCTCGGCCCCGCGCGCGAGCAGCCACGCGCTGCCCTGCTTGTCGGTGCTCGCGCCGCGGGCGGGGAGCCCGTACCGCGTGGCATGGCGCACGACGTCGTGGTTCGACAGGACCCACGTGGTCGACGAGCCGGACTCCGCGGCGAGCTCGAGGTTGAACGTGATGATCTCCCCGAACTGCGCCGCGTCGAAGTCGGCCTCGAGCAGGTCGAAGTTGAAGGCCTGGCCGAGTCCCTCGGCGCTCGCGTAGCGGGCGCGGCGCGACGCCTCGACCCACGCCTCGGCGACCGCGGTGCGCGGCGGGTCGTAGGAGTTGAAGACCTCGCGCCACTCGGCGTAGATCTCGTGCACGTCGTCGCGGTCCCACAGCGGGTGCGTGCCGTCCTTCGGGTGCGCGTCGAGCTCGGCCTGGGTCGGGAGCGCGTCGGGCAGGTTCTTGGCCAGGCCGTGCGCGACGTCGACGCGGAAGCCGTCGACCCCGCGGTCGGACCAGAACCGCAGCGTCGTGAGAAAGTCGTCGCGCACCTCGCGGTTCTTCCAGTTGAGGTCGGGCTGCTCCTTGGCGAAGTAGTGCAGGTACCACTGGCCGTCGCCCACGGGCTCCCACGCGGGTCCCCCGAACGTCGAGGTCCAGTCGGCGGGCGGCAGCGAGCCGTCGGGGCCCGTGCCGTCGCGGAAGACGTACCGGTCGCGGGCCGGGGAGCCCTTCGGCGACGCGAGCGCCTCCTGGAACCACACGTGCCGGTCGGACGTGTGGTTCGGGACCAGGTCGACGACGACCTTGATGCCGGCGGCGTGCAGCGCGGCGACGAGCTCGTCGAAGTCCTCGAGCGTGCCCAGGCGCGGGTCGACGGCGCGGTAGTCGTCGACGTCGTAGCCGCCGTCGGCGAGCGCCGAGGGGTAGAACGGGCTGAGCCACACCGCGTCGACGCCGAGCCGGGCCAGGTACGGCACGCGGCGCGTGATGCCGGGCAGGTCGCCGATGCCGTCGGCGCCGGAGTCCGCGAACGAGCGCGGGTAGATCTGGTAGACGGCGGCCTGGCGCCACCAGGCGGCCCCGTCACGGCCCAGGTCGGGCGTCGCGCGGGCGTCGAGGACGTCGGTCACGTCGGTCATGGAGGGCTCTCGTCTCTCTCTCGGGTGGGGTCCTGCGGTGCGGGGACTGACGGGTCGTCCGTCTCCAGCGTCGGCGCGCTCGGGGCCGGGCGCTACTTGATGGCGCCCTGCGTCACGCCGGCCATGACCCAGCGCTGCGTGAACAGGTAGACGACGATCGCGGGCGCCATGGCCATGAGGTAGGACGCGAACGCGACGTTGTAGTTGCTGCTGAACTGCGTCTGGAACACGCTCTGCAGCACCGGCAGGGTCTGCTGCGTGGCATCGGCGATGATCAGCGACGGCATCATGAAGTCGTTCCACGAGGCGAGGAACGCGAAGATCGCGACCGTCGCGCTCATCGGCGCGAGCAGCGGGAACACGATCCGCCGGAAGACCTGCCACGTCGACGCGCCGTCGAGCCGCGCGCTCTCCTCGAGCTCCTCGGGCACCGAGCGCAGGAACGCGGTGAACAGCATGACGCTGAACGACAGCTGGAACATCACGTGCAGCAGCGCGACGCCGCCGGGGTTGGCGAGCCCGACCATGCCGGTGAGCTTGACCTGCGAGAGGGCGAGCACCGGGAACGGCAGGAACATCGCGGCGAGCAGGTAGAAGAACGACCAGCGGAAGAACCGGCGGTCCCAGTTCCGCGAGATCGCGTACGCGGCGAGCGAGCTGAGCAGGACCGTCCCGACGACCGTCACGAGCGTGACGAGCACCGAGATGGTGAACCCGCGCGGGAAGTTCGTGAGCCGCCACGCCTCGACGAACCCGTCGAGGCTGAGCGGCGACGGCAGCGAGAACGCGTTCCCGTCGACGGACTGCTGGGTCGTCTTGAACGCCATCGTCACCGTGGCGTACAGCGGGGCGAGCACGGCGACCGAGCACAGGAGCAGGACGACGGTGCCGGGCCTGTTGGTGCGGTCGTCGCGGTCGCGGCTCCTGAGGGCCCGGGTCCGCAGGACGGGGACCTGGGCCGGGGCCGTGGTGCGGAGCGTCTGGTCGGTCATCAGAGGGCCGCCTTCCCGCGGGTGAGGCGGATCTGGAGGAGGGCGAGGACGACCGCGATGAGGAAGAAGATCGTCGCGTTCGCCATCTGGTAGGCGTAGTCGCCGCCGGTGAAGCCGGAGAAGATCGTCATCGCGACGCTGCGGGTCGCGGTGCCCGGGCCGCCGTTGGTCAGGCCGACGATGATGTCGTAGGCGTTGAGGAAGTTCTTGAAGCCGATGACGACGTTGATCAGGACGTACCCTGCGACGAGCGGGAGCGTGATCGAGCGCAGCCGCCGCCCCGCGCCCGCACCGTCGAGCGACGCGGCCTCGTAGACCTCGCCGGGGATCGACAGGATGCCGGCGACGTAGATGAGCAGCGCCGACGGGATCGCCTGCCACGCGGTGACGATGACGATGGTCACCCAGGCGAGGTCCGGGTTCGCCAGCATGCTCGTCTCGAGCGGGCCGAACCCGACCGCCTCGGCCGCGCGCGGCAGCGAGTTCGAGAACAGGAACGCGAAGACGTACGCGATGACGATGCCCGAGATGACCATGGGCAGCACGAACACCGCCCGCAGGGCCACCGTGCCGCGGATCTTCGAGGTGAGCCCGACCGCGAGCAGGAACGCGACGACGTTGACCACGAGCACCGTCACGAGCGCGAACCCGACGGTGAACCCGTACGAGGCGAGGATCGCGGGGTCGGAGAACAGCGCGACGTAGTTGGTCAGCCCGGTGAAGTCGAGCTCGCCGAAGCCGACCGAGTTCGTGAAGCTCAGCGTGATGCCCATGACGGCGGGCAGGGTGATCGCGAGCGTGAACAGCACGAGCGCGGGCACGAGGAAGAGGTAGTGCGTCCGGCCGGCGCCGGGGCGCCTGCCGTGCGGGCGGGCCGGTGCCGCGTGCTCGCGGCGGGCGGCCGGTGGGGCTGTGGTGGTCGCCATGCGGGTTCTCCGGTTCTGTGCGGGTCGAGCCGGGGTTCGGGTCAGGAGCGGAAGGCCAGGCGCGACCAGTCCGCGTCGACCCGGCGCAGGATCGCGTCGGGGTCCGCGCCCGTGACGATCGACTGCGTGTAGTTCTGCAGCGGGATGGACTGCGGCACGAGCTGCGAGGCGCCGACGTAGAAGTCCGCGCGGTCGTAGTACTCCTGGAGCTCGACGAGCGTCGGGTTCGTGACCGGCGCGGCGTCCTCGGTGACGCCGAACCCGAGGTTGTCGGCGTTGTAGGTGTCGATGATCTCGGGCTGCATGAGGAACTGGAGGAACTCGCGCGCGGCCTCCTGGCGAGGGGAGGCTTCGGGGATCCACAGCGCGAGGTCGACGTTGACGCGCACCTTGCGGTCGGCCGGGTCCTCGGTCATCGGCAGCGGGAACGCGCCGACGTCGAGGTCGGGGTTGGTCTTCGCGATCTCGGTGAGCGCCCAGGGGCCCTGCAGGTACATCGCGGCCTCGCCGCGGGCGAACGCGAGGTTGCCGTCGCCGTAGCCGCGGCTCGGCGCGTCCTCGTTGGTCCAGCCCGCCAGCCGGACCATCCGCTCGACGGGCTCGCGGAGCTGCTTCTCGAACGACACGGGCGAGGACGGGCCGACGTCGGCGCCCTGCGCCTCGAGCTCGGTGAAGAACTCGGTGGTGTCGACCATGCCGCCGACGGCGTAGTCGAAGTGCCCCTGTGCGATGGTCCACGGGTCCCGGTAGGTGCTGTAGATCGGTGTGATGCCCGCCGATGCGAGCGCCTCGCAGACCGCGGTGAGCTCGGACCAGGTCGTCGGCGGCGTGAGCCCCTGCTGCGCGAAGATCTCGCGGTTGTAGAGCACCGCCGCGGCCATCAGCGAGTAGGGGATGACGCTCGTGCGGCCGGGGTAGCTTGCGGTGACGTCGATGAGGGGGAGCAGGTCCTTCGTGACCCGTGCCGCCTCGGGCAGGTCGCCGAGGTCGCTGAGGACGCCGCGCTCGACGTACCGGGAGATCTCGAAGTTGTAGTTGAGCAGCCCGATGTCCGGCGGCTGCTCGCGCACGAACGAGCCGGCGAGGTTCGACGTCGCGTCATGGCGGACCCGCACGCGGGACTGGGCCTCGTGGAACTGCTCGATGAGCTCGTCGAAGTAGCCGATGACCTCGGGCTTCGACTGGAAGAACGTGATCTCGGTGACGCCGGAGCCGGCGCCCGAGCCGCGCGCGCAGCCGGTCAGCGCGAGGCCGGTGGCCGCCGCGCCGAGCCCGCGCAGGAAGTTCCGCCGGGACAGGTCCCGGGGGCGACCGCCAGTGTCTCCGGGCGGCGGTGCAGGCAGGGAAGGCACGTCGTCGTCTCCTCGTCGGTAGCCCGGCGGTGCCGGGTGCGCGCGTGGCCCTTGGTTGATCCAGACACTAAATCTAAGTACTGGATATAACGAGGATGGGGCCACTCCGCCCGTAAGGTCAAGGCGTGTCCGTGATCTCGGGGTCGCCCCAGCAGCTGCGCCGCGCCAACCTCGGCGCCGTGCTCGACGTCGCCTGGGGAGCAGGACCGTTCACCGCGACCGACGCGATCGGCGCCACCGGTCTCACGCGCACCACCGTCCTGGGGCTGTGCGACGACCTCGTCGGCCTCGGCTGGCTGCGCGAGCTGGGCCCCGAGCGCCTGCCGGGCGACCGCGCCAAGGGCCGGCCCGCGCGCCGCTACGCGTTCGACCCGCGCGCCGGGCACGTCGTCGGCGTCGACGCCGGGCAGCACCGCGTGACGGCGTCCGTCGCCGACCTCGCCGGCGCGGTCCTCGCGCGGGAGACCCGGGTGCTCGGGGCCGGCGGCGAGGACCGCGCCGCGCGGGTGGGCGGCGTCCGAGGCGCCGTCGACGACGCGCTCCACGGGGCCGGCACGCACGCGGGCTCCGTGCTCGTGACCGTCGTCGGCGTGCCCGCCCCGACCGACGTCCTCGGCCGCCCGCCGGCGTCCGAGGACGGGTTCTGGGCGCGGATGAACCCCGACCTCGTCGCCGCGCTCGCCCGGCCCGGGCAGCACGTCGTCGTCGACAACGACGCCAACCTCGCCGCGATCGCCGAGGGCGCCGTCGGCGCCGGGGTCGGCGCCCGCTCGTTCGTGACCCTGCTCTCCGGCGAGCGCTTCGGGGCCGGGCTCATGGTCGACGGGGTGCTGCTGCGCGGTCGGCACGGCGGCGCGGGCGAGATGCACGTCCTCGACCTCGTCGACGGCGTCGGCTCCGCGTCCGGGCTCGCAGCGACCGTGCGGCAGTGGCTCGCCGAGGACGCCGGGCTCGCGCGGCTGCGGCGCCGGCTGCCCGCCGAGCCGGAGTTCGCCGACGTGGCCGCCGCCGCGCTCGCGGGCGACCGCGACGCCCAGGGGGTCGTCGACCGGCTCGGCGACCGGCTCGCGCGGGTCTGCGCGGTGCTCGGCGGGCTGCTCGACGTCGAGCGCGTGATCGTCGGCGGCGCGGTCGCCACCAGCGTCGGGCCGGTGCTCGAGCGTACGACGGCGAGCCTCGCGGCCTACATGCATCTGCCCGTGCCCGAGGTCGTGGCCTCCGCGCTCGGGGCGGACGGCGTGCACCTCGGCGCCGTGCGCCGGGCGCTCGCTCTCGTCCGCGAGGACCCGCTCGCCCTCACGCTCCCTGCGGTGCCCGCGTCGGACGGGGCCGAGCCGGAGCCGTCCCGCGCGGACGCCGTCGCGCGGGCCGACCGGAGGGCGGCGGGCGCCGCGGCGACGGCGCCGGCCTGAGGCTCAGCCCAGCAGCCCCGCCATCCACGCCTCGACGTCCTCGGGGCGCCGGGGGAGGGCGGCCGAGAGGTTCTCGTTCCCGTCGGCCGTGACGAGCACGTCGTCCTCGATGCGGACGCCGATGCCGCGGTACTCCTCGGGCACGAGCAGGTCGTCCGTCTTGAAGTACAGGCCGGGCTCGATCGTGAACACCATGCCGGGCTCGATCACCGCGTCCAGGTACAGCTCCCGCCGCGCGAGCGCGCAGTCGTGCACGTCGAGGCCCAGGTGGTGACTCGTCCCGTGCACCATCCAGCGGCGGTGCTGCTGGCCCTCGGGGCTGAGCGCCTCCTCGACGGAGACGGGCAGCAGCCCCCACTCGCCGAGCCGCGCCGCGACGACCTCCATCGCGGCCGCGTGCACGTCGCGGAACCGGTTCCCGGGCACCGCGACGGCGAACGCGGCGTCGGCCGCGTCGAGCACCGCCTGGTAGACGCGCCGCTGCACCTCGGTGAACGTCCCGTCGACCGGGAGGGTGCGCGTCACGTCGGCGGTGTAGAGCGAGTCGACCTCGACGCCCGCGTCGACGAGCACGAGCTCGCCCGCGCGGACCCGGCCGTCGTTGTCCGTCCAGTGCAGCGTGGTCGCGTGCTCGCCCGAGGCCGCGATCGTCTCGTAGCCGACGGCGTTGCCCTCCTCGCGGGCGTGCGCGCCGAACGTGCTCTCGATGACCCGCTCGCCGCGCCGGTGCGCCGTCGCGCGGGGGAGCGCGCGGACCACCTCGGCGAACCCGGCGATCGTCGCGTCGACGGCCTCGCGCATCTGGGCGACCTCGTGCTCGTCCTTGAGCAGGCGCAGCTCGGAGAGCGCCTCCGCGAGCCGGGCGTCGGTCAGACCCGCGTCCTCCGTCGCGCGGATCTCCTCGACGACGGCCTCGACCGCCTCGTCGGCGTCGGGCACCACGACCAGCTGCACGCCGCCCTCGCCGACGTCCTTCGCGAGCGCGTCGCGCAGGTCGTCGAGGTGCGCGGTCTCGATGCCGGTGACCGTCGCGAGGTCGTCGAGCGTCGGGCGGGCGCCGACCCAGAACTCGCCGTAGCGCGAGTCGGAGAAGAACTCCTCCGTGTCCCGGCCCGCGAGGGGGCGCACGTAGAGGACCGCGCGGTGCGTCGCGGACGTGACCGCCGCGCCCTCCGTGCCGTCGGGCCCCGTGCCGTCGGGGGCCGTGCCGTGCGCGTCGTCCACGGGGTGCAGGACGAGGACGGCGTCGGGCTCCTGCTCCGTGCCGAGACCCGTGAGGTGAGCGAACGCGGAGTGCGGCCGGAAGCGGTAGTCGGTGTCGTTCGAGCGGACCTTGAACGAGCCCGCGGGCACGACGAGGCGCGCACCGGGGAACTGCGCGCCGAGCCGGGCGCGGCGCACCGCGGTGTACGGCGCGGCCGGCGACGGGGTCGCGGTCGTGGTCGGGCGGGGGCCCCAGCCGGAGGTGATGAACTCCGTGAAGGCGCGCGAGTCCGGGCGCTGCGAGCGGTTCGAGCCGCGCGCCTCGAGGGGCTGGTCGCCGGGCTGCGGGGTGGGCTGCGCGGGCGCGGACGTCTCGGGGGTCTGGCCGTCGGTCATGACGCCCATCCTCCCACCGCGCGCCCGGCGGGTGCCCGCGGGGGCAGGAGGTGAACCCGCCGCCGCACCGCCCCCGCGGTCTCAGCACGTGGACGAGCGCCCCTAGGGTTGAGCCCGTGCGCATCGACCTCCACACCCACTCGACCGCCTCGGACGGCACCGAGCCGCCCGCCGAGGTCGTCGCGTCCGCCGCACGCGCGGGCCTCGACGTCGTCGCGCTCACGGACCACGACACGACCGCGGGCTGGGCCGAGGCCGAGCGGGCGGCACACGAGCACGGGGTCGCGCTCGTCCGCGGGACCGAGGTCTCGGCCCGGGCCCGCGGCGTCAGCGTCCACCTGCTCGCCTACCTGCAGGACCCGGCGCACCCCGCGCTGGTCGACGAGCTCGAGCGCACGCGCGTCGCGCGCGACGGCCGGGCCCGCGCGATGGTCGACCTCATCGCCGCCGACCACCCGCTCACGTGGGAGGACGTCCTCGCGCACACGAGCCCCGGCACGGTCGTCGGGCGCCCGCACATCGCCGACGCGCTCGTGCGCCTCGGCGTCGTCACGAGCCGGGACGCCGCGTTCGCCGAGCTCCTGCGCAGCGACGGGCCGTACCACGTGCCGCACTACGCGCCCTCGGCGGTCGACGCGGTGCGGGCCGTGCGGGCCGCCGGGGGAGTGCCGGTGTTCGCCCACCCCGGGGCGGACGGCCGCGGCCGCATCGTGCCGGACGCGGTGTTCGACGAGCTCGCCGCGGTCGGGCTCGCGGGCCTCGAGGTCCACCACCGCGACCACGGACCGGCCCAGCGCGAGCGGCTCACGCGGATCGCCGAGCGCCTGGGGCTGCTCGTGACCGGGTCGAGCGACTACCACGGCGCCGGCAAGGCCAACCGCCTCGGCGAGAACCTCACCCAGCCGTCCGTCCTGGCGGACATCGAGAAGGAAGGGGCCGTGCCGGTGGTGCGCCCGTGAACGACGTCGTCGACCTGCGCCTCCTCAGCGAGGTCTTCATCACCCTGTTCGTCATCATGGACCCGCCCGGGACCGTGCCGATCTTCCTCGGCCTGACCAGCACGATGACCCGGCAGCAGCGCAACCGCGCGGCCCGCCAGGCGATCCTCGTCGCGTTCGGCGTCATCGTGTCGTTCGCGGTGTTCGGCCAGCAGCTGCTCGCGTACATGCACATCTCCCTGCCGGCGCTCCAGGCGTCGGGCGGGCTCCTGCTGCTGCTCGTGGCCATGGAGCTGCTGACCGGGAAGATGGAGGAGCCCGAGCCGTCGGGCAACGGGAACGTCAACGTGGCGCTCGTGCCGCTCGGCACGCCGCTGCTCGCCGGGCCGGGCGCGATCGTCGCGACCATGGTCTTCGTGCAGGCGACCGACGGCTCGACGGCCGACTGGGTCGCGATCGGCCTCGGCGTGCTGGCCGTGCACCTGTGCCTCTACCTCGCGATGCGGTTCGCCAACGTGATCCACCGCGTGCTCGGGGACTCGGGCGTCATCCTCGTCACGCGCATCGCGGGGCTCCTGCTCGCGGCGATCGCCGTGCAGCTCGTCGCGGACGCGGTCCGGGCGTTCGTGCAGCAGGGCTGACCGGCTCGCCGTCCGAGGGCTCGGACGTCCGCGCCGCCTGACGGCTCGACCGGCGCTGCGGACCGGCTCGATGCTCCGCGGGTCCGCCCGCTCAGCGGCGCGGCGCCGATGCCGGTGCCCGCAGGCCGAGCGACCGCAGCTCGAGCGCGGCGAGCGCGTGCAGCACGTCGGGGTCGCGCCGGCGCCACGCGTCGGCCGGGTCGTCGCTCACCGCGGCGAGCGCGCGGACGGGCTGGGTCGCGAGCGCACGCAGCGCGAACAGGTCGAGGTCGGCGGCGGAGTCGAGGATGCGCGACGCAGCCCGGGACCGGCTGACGAACCGCACGCGGGCGCGCAGCCACGCACCCAGGACGAGCAGCACCGGGACCGCCACGACGACGATCCCGAGCAGCAGCGCGAGCTGCGCCGCACCGTCCTGGACCTGGACCCCCGCCTGGGCGATCGAGTCGGCAGCGCCGCCCGCCGCGTCGAACGGGGCGCGGGCGTCGTCACCCACGAGCGGGACTTGGGCGACGGTGTCGCCCGCCGAGCCGAGGCTGTCGGAGAGCGAGGACCCCGCGTCCTCGAGCGTGCGCCCCGGTGCGGCGAGCCGGCTGACCGACTCGTGCACCCACAGCCCGGCGCGCACCCACGCTACGACCCACACGACCACGAGCAGGTCACCGACGAGCTGGCGCGTGAGACGCCACGGGGTCTGCGCGTAGAGGGCCACGCGGGACATCCTGGCGTGCGCGCCCCCGCGTCGCTCGCCGGCGGTGCAGCACGACGGGCCGGCCGCTCGTGAGCGGACGGCCCGTCGACGTGCGGGTGGGTCAGCCCTGGGCGGGCGACTCCTGCGCGGGGGCCGACGTCGCGTCGCCGGGCGCGCCGGGAGCGCCCGCGCCGCCGCCGCGCGTGCGGCGACGGTTGCGGTTGCGACGCGGGCGGTCGCCCGCCGGGGCGTCGCCGGCCTCCGGCGCCGTCACCGGCTCCTGCGGGTTCGACGGCGCGGTCGTCGCACCCTCGACCGCCTCGACGGCGTCCCGACCGCCACGGCCCCGGCTGCGCGAGCGGCCGCCCTCGCGGGGAGCACCCTCGCGCGCGTCGGCGTCACGTGCGCCGCCCTCGCGCGGAGCGCCGTCGCGCGCACCGCGTCCGCGGCCGGCGTCGCGGCTGCCGCCGTCTCGCCCGCCACCGTCACGCCCGCCACCGTCACGGCCGCCGTCCCGTCCGCCCGAGCGCCCGCCCGCGGGCGTGTGGCGCTTGCCGGTCTCACCCAGGTCCTCGAGCTTCTCGGCGTCGAGCCCCGCGCGGGTCTGCGCCGACTTCGGCAGCCGGCCCTTGGTCCCGGCCGGGATGTTCAGGTCCGTGAACAGGTGCGGCGAGCTCGAGTACGTCTCGACGGGCTCCGGGATACCGAGCTCGAGCGCCTTGTTGATCAGGCCCCAGCGCGGGACGTCGTCCCAGTCGACGAACGTGACCGCGGTGCCCTTGTTGCCCGCGCGCCCGGTGCGGCCCGTGCGGTGCAGGTAGGTCTTCTCGTCCTCGGGGCACTGGTAGTTCACGACGTGCGTCACGTCGTCCACGTCGATCCCGCGCGCGGCGACGTCCGTGGCGACCAGCACGTCGACCTTGCCGTTGCGGAACGCGCGCAGCGCCTGCTCGCGCGCCCCCTGGCCGAGGTCGCCGTGGATCGCGCCCGCGGCGAACCCGCGCTCGATGAGGTCGTCGGCGACCTTGGCGGCGGTGCGCTTGGTGCGCGCGAAGACGATCGTCAGGCCGCGGCCCTCCGACTGCAGCAGGCGGGCCAGCACCTCGACCTTGTCGAGCGCGTGCGCGCGGTAGACGACCTGCTTGATGTTCTTGACGGTCTGGCCGCCGTCGTCGGGGTCGTTCGCGCGGATGTGCGTCGGCTGCGTCATGTACCGGCGCGCCATCGCGACGACCGCGCCCGGCATCGTCGCGGAGAACAGCATCGTGTGGCGCGACGCCGGGGTGCGCGAGAGGAGCTTCTCGACGTCGGGCAGGAAGCCCAGGTCGAGCATCTCGTCGGCCTCGTCGAGCACGACGCAGCGCACGCGGGACAGGTCCAGGTAGCCCTGGTTGAGCAGGTCGATCATGCGGCCGGGGGTCCCGACGACGACCTCGACGCCGGTCTTGAGCGCGTCGACCTGCGGCTCGTAGGCGCGGCCGCCGTAGAGCTGCACGATGCGGACCGAGCGCTTGGCCGACGCGGTCATCAGGTCGCCCGCGACCTGCACCGCGAGCTCGCGGGTCGGGACGACGACGAGCGCCTGCGGCTTGCCGGGCGCCGGCAGCTCGTCGAACCCGGGCTCGCCCGGCGCGACGACGCGGTGCAGCAGCGGGACGCCGAAGCCGAGGGTCTTGCCGGTCCCGGTCTTGGCCTGGCCGATGATGTCGTGGCCCGAGAGCGCGACCGGCAGGGTCATCGCCTGGATCGGGAAGGGGTGCGTGATGCCGGCCGCGGCGAGGGCCGCGACGATCTCCGGGCGGACGTCGAAGTCCGCGAACGACGGGTTGCTCGCCTGCACGCTGCTGGAGGTGGCGGTGGCCTCGTCCAGCAGGGGCAGGCCCTCGACGGTGGTGGCGTCGGCGGGGAGAGCGGGATCGATGGTGGTCACAGGCGACTCTTCACTCGTGTGGTGGCGAGCCGCACGAGTCCCTCCGGCGCTCGGGCCGGGTCAGGAGACGGGCATCGCCACGTGGTTGGCCGGCAGCCGATCGTGAATGTCAGTTCGTGACGACGCGGCGCTCGCGAGCGGCGAGGGCGGTGGAGGCACGAGGCGGTCGAGACGACCGGGCAACCGATGTACGCGCTCGATGCTACCGGACGCCCGTCCGGGCGGCTGTGAGGCCGGTCACCCGGGAGCGTCGCGGCGCTAAGATCTCCGGATGACCGAGACGCTTCCGACCGGCACGCACGCCGCCCAGAGCGCCGACACCCTCGAGCTCCTGGGCCTCGTCGCGCAGCTCGAGCTGGTCGCGTTCGCGCGCCTCGCGGCCGACGCCGCGCTCGCCCCGACGCTCGCGCAGCGCCTCCAGCTCACGCGCTTCGCGGCCACGAGCGTCGAGCGCCGGGACCGGGTCCTCGCGCGCGTCGCGGAGCTCGGCGGCGACCCGGAGGCGGTCCTCGGCTCGTTCGCGCACGTGCTCGACGACTTCGACGCCCGCACCGCCCCGAGCACGTGGTGGGAGCGGCTGCTCACCGCGTACGTCGGCTACGGCGTCGCGGACGACTTCTGCCGGCACGCCGCGGCGTCGCTCGACGAGGAGTCGCGCGCGCTCGTGCTCGACGTGCTGGGCGACGTCGGGCACACCGACCTCGCGGTCGCCGAGCTCGACGTGGCCCGCGCCGACGACGAGGTGCTGGTCTCGCGGCTCGCGCTGTGGGGCCGCCGGCTCGTGGGGGAGGCCCTCGGGGTCGTGCAGAACCTCCTCGCCACGCGTCCCGGGCTCGCCCGGCTCGCCTCCGCCGCCGACGGCGCGCAGGGCGGCGACGGCTCGGCCCGCCTCTTCGGCGAGCTCACCGCCCAGCACACGCGCCGGATGGGGCGCCTGGGCCTCACCGCCTGACGCTGCCTCGCCGCCTGACGCGCCGCACGGCCCCCGGACAGCACGGGACCCGGCGCGGTCCGCTGCCGCGCCGGGTCGTCGTCCGTGCCGGGTCAGAGGTTGCCGAAGCCCACGCGACCCTTCGTCTCCGCGCCGATCTCGACGTAGCCGAGCGTCGCGACCGGGACGATGACGCGCCGGCCGCGGGTGTCGACGAGCTCGAGCACCGTCTTGCTCTCGAGCGCGGCAGCGACGGCTGCGGCGACCTGCTCCGCCGTCTGGTCGGACTCGACCACCAGCTCGCGCGGGAGGTTCTGCACGCCGATCGTGATGTCCACTGAAACCGTCTCCTCGCAGCTCTCCTCGTCCCGCACCGACGAGCGCGGGACGTACGGCGCGCGCTCGTCGCGCGGACCGCTCCGTCATCCTAGGCAGATCAGTCGTACTCGAAGTCCGGCCGGATGAGCCCGGCGACGCCGCCCCAGGCGAGCCGTCCGACCAGCTCCGCAGTCTCGTCGGCGGACGGCGCCCCCGCGACCCGGAGCCGGTGCGTCGCGGCGACCTGCGCCATCGCGGTGAGGGAGGTCGCGAGCATCGCGGTGCTCCCCGACGGCAGGCCGGTCACGTCCTCCAGGACGACGGCGATGCGCCGCGCGGCCTCCGTGGTGGCGTGCTCGACGCGCGTGCGGACGTCGGCGTCGTGCGTCACGTCGGACTCGAACAGCAGCGTCGAGGACTCCCCGGCGCCGTCGACGAACTCGACGTAGGCGCGCACGATCGCCATGACGACGTCGCGCCCGTCGCCGGGCTGCACCGGACCGCGCTCGATCGGCTCGACGGCCGTCTCGATCGCGTCCACGAGGGCCTGGCCGCGCTGGTCGATCACGGCGAGGTAGAGGTCGAGCTTCGAGGGGAAGTGGCGGTACAGGACGGGCTTGCTGACCTCGGCGCGGTCCGCGATGTCGTCCATCGAGACGTGGTGGAAGCCGTCGCCCGCGAACAGCTCCTGGGCGACGCGGAGCACCTGCGCGCGCCGCGCCTGCTTCGCCATGCGCGGGCTCCTCGCGCGTCCCGCCCCCACCTCGCTCACCCGGCGATGGTAGCCACGGCACGTGTCCGGGATGCGACGATATTCGGATGTCGGCCCCCCTCCCGTCCCCCGGACGGTCCAGCGCGGGGCCCGACGCGTCCTCGATCGGGCGGCCGGGGAGGCGCAGACGGGCACGCCTCGTGGCGCTCGCCGTCGTGGTCGCGTCGTTCTGCGCAGGCGGTGCGACGGCGGTCGGGGCGCTGCCCGGCTCGGCCGCGCGGGGCGCCGTCGTGCAGGCGTGGGGCTCCGTCACCGGGACGCGCGGCGACGACCGGGCGACGCGCGACGAGGTCCGGCCGACCGCGACGCCGACCCCGGAGCTCGTCGGCGAGCTCGACTCGCTCCCCGAGGAGCCCGTCGGCACCGACGCGACCGAGGTGTCCGACCAGGTGCTCGTCCCGCAGCTCGGCGGCGGGTCCACGAGCCTCGAGCGCGGGGGCGGGCCGACCGCGTCCGACCTCGCCGCCGGGCTGCTCTCGCTCGACGTCCCGCGCTCGGCGTCGGGCGACCTCGCGGTGGTCCCGGGGTCCCAGGCGGCCCCGTCGCCCGCGGCCGGCACGGCACCTGCGGTGCGGACCGTGCGCGTCGAGGTCGAGGAGGGTCTCGACGTCGACGCCGGGCTCTTCGCGTACACGGTCATGGCGACGCTCAACGACCCGCGCGGCTGGGGCGCCGACGGGTCGATGGTGTTCGCGCGCACCGACGGCGACGCCGAGCTCCGCGTCGTCCTCGCGTCCCCGGCGCTCGTCGACCGGATGTGCGCGCCGCTCGAGACCGTCGGCAAGGTGTCCTGCGGGATCAAGGGCAGCGCGGTGCTCAACTACCTCCGCTGGGTGGACGGCTCGAGCTCGTGGGACGGGGACAAGGTCGCGTACCGGCACTACCTCGTGAACCACGAGGTGGGGCACATCCTCGGCCACCGGCACGAGTACTGCGGCGGTCCCGGGCAGGTCGCCCCGCTCATGCAGCAGCAGACCGGCCCCATGGCGCCGTGCACCCCCAACCCCTGGCCGTTCCCGGGTTCCTGAGGGTGCGCGGACGCCTCGCGTGGGCGCCGCGGGACTGTCGGTGGCGTGTGGTGTGATCTGCCCGTGAACCCCCGACCGTCGCGCGCCACGCCCCTGCGGCTCGTGCGTCCGGCGATCGTCGAGCAGCACGGCGCGGTGCTCACGCGCGGCGCTGCCGGCGGCCCCGGTGCGGCCGGGGTGCTCGCGCCCGGCGGCGGGCTCGCGCTCGACCCGCAGCAGCGCGAGGTCGTCGAGCGCGTCGCCGCCGGCACCGACCGGGCGCTGCTGGTGCTCGGCGCGCCCGGGAGCGGCAAGACGAGCGTCGTGGTCGAGGCGGTGGTCGCCGCGCTCGCGGACGGCGAGCTCGCACCCGAGGACGTGCTGGTCGTGGCGGCGAGCAGGCGCGCCGCCGCCGAGCTCCGCGACCGCCTCTCCGCCCGGCTGCAGCGGACGTCCGGGCAGGCCATGGTCCGCACGGCCGCCTCGGCGGCGTTCGCGGTGCTCCGGGCGCGCGCCTCGCTGCTCGGCGCGCCGCCGCCGACCCTGATCTCCGGCCCCGAGCAGGACATGCTGCTCAGCGAGCTGCTCGCCGGGCACGCGGAGGGTGACGGCGTCCCGCTCGACTGGCCGGCGTCGGTCCCGCCCGAGGCGCTCGGCCTGCGCGCGTTCCGCGACGAGCTGCGCGACCTCCTGATGCGGGCCGCGGAGCGCGGGCTCGCGCCGGTCGACCTCGCCGAGCTCGGGGAGCGCCACGCACGCCCCGCGTGGGTCGCAGCCGCCGCCGTCTACCAGGAGTACCTCGACGTCACGCTGCTGCGGACTGCGACGCCGGACCTCGGCTCGCGCTACGACCCCGCGGTCGTCGTCGAGGAGGCCGCCGAGGCGCTGCTCGCGTGGGACGACGAGGTCGCCGCGGCACCGCGTCCGGGCTGGCGCCTCGTCGTCGTCGACGACCACCACGAGAGCACGGCCGCGACGGCCCGGCTGCTGCGCGTGCTCGCGGACGGCGGCGCGCGGCTCGCGCTGTTCGCCGACCCCGACAGCGCGGTGCAGACGTTCCGCGGCGCGAGCCCCGCGCTCGTCGCGCGCGCGACGGTCGAGGGCGACGGCCCCGGGGAGCTCGGCGCGCAGCGGCTCGTGCTCCGGACGGTGTGGCGGCACGGCGCGCGCCTGCGCGAGGTGGCGTCCGGTGTCGCGGCCCGGGTCGGGGCGCAGGGGGCCGTCGTGCACCGCAGGGCCGCGGCGCGCGACGGCACACCGGGGAACGTGCGCGTCGCGATCCTGCCCAGCACCGCGCAGGAGGCCGCGTACGTCGCGCACGCGCTGCGGTTCGCGCACCTCGAGCACGGCACGCCGTGGGAGCGCATGGCGGTCGTGGCCCGTTCGGGTGCGCAGGTCACGGCGCTGCGCCGGGCCCTCGCGAGCGCGAGCGTGCCGGTCGCGGTGCTGGGCAGCGACGTCCCCCTGCGCGAGGAGCCCGCGGTCCGCCCGCTGCTCGACGCCGTGCGCTGCGTGCTCCCCGACGGGACGGTCGGGGCCGCGGAGCTCGACGCGGAGACCGCCGCGCGGCTGCTGTGCTCCCCGCTCGGCGGGCTCGACACCGTGGGGCTGCGCCGCGTGCGCCGCGCGCTGCGCGCCGAGGAGCTCGCGGGCGGGGGAGGCCGGGGCAGCGACGCCCTGCTCGTCGAGGCGCTCACCGAGCCGGGCCGCACCGCGGGGCTGCCGCCCGGCGTGCGCCGGCACGTCGAGCGGCTCGCGCGGGTCCTCGCGACGGGCCGCACGGCCGCGCTCGCCCCGACCGCCGACCCGCAGACCGTGCTGTGGGCGCTGTGGGACGCCGCCGGGCTCGCCGAGCCGTGGCGGCGCGCGTCGCTCGCGGGCGGGGCCGCCGGTGCGCGCGCCGACCGGGACCTCGACGCGGTGCTCGCGCTCTTCCGCGCTGCGGAGACGTTCGTCGACCGGATGCCGCAGGCGCCCGCGGGCGCGTTCGTGGACTGGGTGCTCGGCCAGGACCTGCCCGCCGACACGATCGCGGCCCGTGCCGACCGGGACGCCGTCGCCGTGCTCACGCCCGCCGGTGCGGCCGGGCGCGAGTGGGACGTCGTCGTGGTCGCGGGCGTCCAGGAGGGCGTGTGGCCCGACCTGCGGCTGCGGGACTCGCTGCTCGGCGCCCAGACGCTCGTCGAGCTGCTCGCGGGGCGCGAGCCCGACGCCGGGCAGCTCGGCGCCGGAGCCCGGGCAGCCGTGCTCTCCGACGAGCTCCGGTCCTTCCAGGTGGCTGTGTCCCGGGCGCGCGAGCGGCTGCTGGTGACCGCGGTCGCGGACACCGACGCCCAGCCCTCGCCGTTCCTCGAGCTCGTCGACCCGTGCGACGACGACGTCGACCCCCGCAAGGTCACCACGCCGTCGCCGCTCGACCTGCGCGGCCTCGTCGCCCAGGTGCGCTCGCGGCTCGAGTCCAGCGTGCTGCGCGGGCGGCCCGACCCGGCGGCCGCCGCGATGCTCGCCCGGCTCGCCCGGGCGGGCGTCGAGGGGGCGGACCCCGACGAGTGGCACGGCCTCGCGGAGCCGTCGAGCGACGGGCCGCTCTGGCCCGAGGGCGAGAAGGTCACGGTCTCGCCCTCCAAGATCGAGACCGCCGCGACGTGCGCGCTGCGGTGGGCGCTCGAGGCGGCGGGCGGCACGGCGGCCGAGAGCTCGGGGCAGTCGCTCGGCACGCTCGTGCACGCGATCGCCCAGACGTACCCGACCGGCACGCACGACGAGCTGCTCGCCGAGCTCGACCGGCGCTGGCCCGAGCTCGGCCTGCCCGACGGGTGGCCGACGACGGTGCAGCGCCGCCGCGCCGAGTCGATGGTGCGCCGCCTCGCGCAGTACGTGCGCAGCGCCGGGGAGCCGCTGCTCGTCGAGGCGCCGTTCACGCTCGAGCTCGACCGTGCCGTGGTGCGCGGGTCGATCGACCGGATCGAGCGCGCGCGGCCGACGGGCGAGCCGGACGAGGGTGCCGAGCGCGTGACCGTGAGCGACCTCAAGACCGGGCGCACCGCCCCGACCGCCGCGCAGGCGCTCGAGAACCCGCAGCTCGGCGCCTACCAGCTCGCGGTCGACGCGGGTGCCGTCGAGGGGCTCCCGCCCGGGACCCGCAGCGCCGGCGCGCAGCTCGTCTTCGTCTCGGACGTCAACAGGAGCGCCGCCGCGCTGCGGAGCCAGGCGCCGCTCGAGGACGACGGGGACGGCACGAGCTGGGCGCGGCGCCGGATCGAGGAGGTCGCGGGCCACATGTCGGCGGCGACGTTCGCGGCGACCGAGAACGACCTGTGCTCGCGCTGCCCGGTGCGGCGCAGCTGCCCGGCCCGCGACGAGGGCGCGCAGGTGGTCGAGTGAACCCGTACGACGACGCGGCGCCCGCCGCCCGGCGGCCCGTGCTCTCGGCCCCCCGGATCGCGGAGCTGCTCGAGCGTCCCTCGCCGACGCCCGAGCAGGTCGAGGTCATCGAGTCGCCGCTGCGACCGTCCCTCGTCGTCGCCGGCGCCGGGTCCGGCAAGACCGAGACGATGGCGGCGCGGGTCGTGTGGCTGCTCGCGAACGGGCTCGCCGCGCCCGAGCAGGTGCTCGGGCTGACGTTCACGCGCAAGGCCGCGGGCGAGCTCGGCGACCGCGTGCGCCAGCGGCTGCGGCACCTCGCCCGCGCGGCGACCGCCCAGGGGCTCGTGCTGCCCGGCCTCCCGCTCGCCGCGGCGGGCCTCGACCCGGGGCTGCTCGACCTCGCACGCCCGACGATCGCGACCTACAACGCCTACGCGGCGTCGCTCGTGACCGACCACGCGATGCGCCTCGGGGTCGAGCCGACCTCCCGGCTGCTCGGCGAGGCCGCGCAGTGGCAGCTCGCGAGCCAGGTCGTCGAGTCCTGGACCGGGGACCTCGACACCGAGGCCGCCGTCTCGACGGTCGTCGAGGCTCTGCTCGAGCTCTCGGGCGCGCTCGACGAGCACCTCCTGACGCCCGACGAGGCACGCGCCGGCATCGAGGGGATTATCGAGGCGATCGAGGCGACGCCTCCGGGCACCCCGCCGCGCGCGCCGTACGCGCCGATCACGAAGCTGCTCGGGCTGCTCGGCGAGCGCACGCGCCTGCTCGAGCTCGTCGCCGACTACCGCGCCCGCAAGCGCGCCGCCGACGCGCTCGACTTCGGCGACCAGGTCGCGCTCGCGGCGCGGCTCGCACGCGAGGTTCCCGAGGTGGGGTCGGGGGAGCGCGCCCGGTACCGCGTCGTGCTGCTCGACGAGTACCAGGACACGTCCTACGCGCAGCTCGCGCTGCTCGGGGCGCTGTTCGGCGACGGGCACCCGGTCACCGCCGTCGGCGACCCGCACCAGTCGATCTACGGCTGGCGCGGGGCCAGCGCGGGCGGCCTCGAGCGCTTCCCGTCGACGTTCCCCGTCGTCGAGCTCGACGAGGACGGCGCGACGCGACGCCCGGCGGACGTGCACCTGCTCTCGACGTCGTGGCGCAACGACGAGGCGATCCTCGAGGCCGCGAACCACGTGGCGCTGCCGCTGCGGCGGGCGAGCACCCGCGTCGAGGTCCCCGAGCTCGCCGCCCGGCCCGGCGCAGGGCCGGGGCTCGTCCAGGCCCACGTCGCCGCGACCCTCGAGGAGGAGGCCGCGGCCGTCGCCCGGTTCGTCGCCGAGCGCTGGCGCCCCGCCGGGCCGGGGATCGCGCGGGTCACCGCCGCGGTGCTGTGCCGCAAGCGCGCGCAGTTCACGGTGCTGCGGCGGGCGCTGCGCGACGCGGGGCTGCCCGTCGAGGTCGTGGGGCTCGGGGGCCTGCTCGCGACCCCCGAGGTCGTCGACCTCGTGGCGATGCTCCAGGCGGCGCACGACCCGTCCCGCGGCGACGCGCTGATGCGCCTCCTCACGGGCGCACGGACGCGGCTCGGGGCGGCCGACCTGCACGCCCTCGCGGCCTGGTCGGCGGAGCTCGCCGCGGGGCTCGGGCACGCGCGCCGGGCCGCGGAGCGGCGGGCCGACGAGCGCGACGGGACCGAGACGGACCCCGCGGGTGCCGCACCGCCGGTCCTCGCCGGCGCGGCGTCGGGCGTCGCCGGCTCGGGGGCGGCCGGTCCGACGTCGGACGTCGTCGGCGGGGCGTCCGACGCAGCGGGCGCCCCGTCGGGCGCGCCCGGCGCAGGGTCGGACGCCGCCGGCCGGGAGCCGGTCGCGGCCGACGTCGTCGACGAGCGCAGCATCGTGGACGCGATCGACGAGCTGCCGCCCCCCGGCTGGCGCAGCCGCACCGGGCGCACGCTGAGCGACACCGCCCGCGCGCGCCTGACCGACCTCGCGCAGCTCCTGCGCGTGCTGCGCTCGCACACGTACCTCTCCCTCCCGGAGCTCGTGGGCGAGGCGGAGCGTCTGCTCGGCCTCGACATCGAGGTCGCCGCCCGCGCCGGGGTCTCGGCGGGCCGGGCCCGCGCGCACCTCGACGCGTTCCGGGACGTCGCGGTGCAGTTCTCCGACGGAGCGGACAGCCCCACGCTGGGCGCGTTCCTCGCCTGGCTCGCGGCGGCCGACACGCGCGAGCGCGGGCTCGACATGCCCGTCGCCGAGCCGGACCCGGACGCCGTGCAGATCGTCACGATCCACGCCGCCAAGGGCCTCGAGTGGGACGTCGTCGCGGTCGCCGGGATGGTCGACGGCGGGCTACCCGCGATCCGCACGTCCGGCAAGGACGGCCCGACGGACAAGGCGTGGCTCAGCGGGCTCGGCACGCTGCCGTACCCGCTGCGCGGCGACCGGCACGACCTGCCGCAGTTCGCCTACGCCGGTGCGGCCGACCCCAAGGACCTCGAGGAGCGCCGCCGTCGGTTCGTCGAGGACGCCGGTCAGCACGCGGTCGCCGAGGAGCGTCGCCTCGCGTACGTCGCGCTCACGCGGGCCCGGTCGGCCCTGCTGCTCACGGGCGCCTGGTGGGGCGAGGCGTCGCAGCCCCGGCCGCCGTCGCTGTTCCTCACCGAGCTCGCCGAGGCGGGCCTCGTCGACCCCGAGGCGTGGGCCGAGGAGCCGGAGGACGGTGCGACGAGCCCGCGCGGCGGGGACGACGTGGCCCCGGTCTGGCCGGCCGACCCGTTCACCGGTCCGGGCGGGCGGTCGTCGGGCACACGTCGGGCCGCGGTCGAGGGCTCGGCCCGGGCGGTGCGCGAGGCGATGGCGGCGGCCTCGTCGGGCGCCGGGACCACCGGTGCGCGCTCCGGCGACGCGGTCCACGCCGGCGCCGGCTCCACCGCCTCCGCCCTCACGGCGGACGGCTTCCCCGAGGGGGACGGCCCGGCGCGCGACGCCGCCGTGCCCACGCCGTGGGACCGCACCGCCGACCTCCTGCTCGCCGAGCGCGCCCTCGCCGCGTCCCCGTCGACCGACGTCGAGCTCCCGCCGCACCTGTCCGCGTCGGCGGTCGTCCGGCTCGCCTCCGACCCGCAGGAGTTCGCCCGCGCGCTGCGCCGGCCGGTGCCGCTCGAGCCGTCGCCGCAGGCCCGGCGCGGCACGGCGTTCCACGCGTGGGTCGAGGGCTGGTTCGGCTCGGCCTCGCTCGTCGACGTCGACGACCTCCCCGGCGCCGACGACGACTCCGTGCGCGTCGACGCCGACCTCGTCGCGCTGCGCGAGGCGTTCCTCGCGACCCCGTGGGCGCACCGCGTGCCGCTCGCGGTCGAGGTCGACATCGAGACGCCGGTCGCCGGGTACGTGCTGCGCTCACGCATCGACGCGGTGTTCGCCGACCCCGACCGCCCCGACGTGCCCGGCGCGGTCGTCGTGGTCGACTGGAAGACGGGTGCGCCGCCGACCGACCCGGCAGCGGTGCAGGCGCGCGAGCTGCAGCTCGCCGTGTACCGGCTCGCGTGGTCGCGGTGGAAGGGCACGCCGCTCGAGCACGTCAGCGCAGCGTTCTGCTACGTGGGCGGAGGCCGCACGGTGCGCCCGGAGCGGCTGCTCGACGAGGCGGAGATCACCGCGCTGCTGCACGCCGCCGCGGCGCAGCCGTCGCGCACGAGGGGGTGAGACCGGCGCGGCCGGTCGAGCGGGTCAGCCGCTCGACCCGGTCAGCCGGTCGAGCGACCTGCGACCGCGTCGGCCTCGCGCGTGCTCTCGTCGAGCTCGTGCAGCATCTGCACCGCGTCGTCGACCACGTCGGCGCTGCCGGTCCGCACGCCGTAGAGCAGCCAGCGCGCGAGCGCGAGCTCCCCGGCGAGCAGCGCGCGCTCCGTGAGGTGGCTGTCGGTCAGTTCCGTCCGGCGCAGCTGGTACGCCTCCATGATCGAGTCGACGGCGTCCTGCGGCGCGGCGACGAGCAGCCACGACAGGTCGTCGGCCGGGTCGGCGACCATCGCGTCGCCCCAGTCGAGGACCCCGGTCACGGTCCGGTCGTCGACGAGGACGTGCTCGGTCGTGAGCCCGCCGTGCACGACGGTCGGCTGGAACCGCCACAGCGCGACGTCCTCGAGGCGCTCCTCCCAGCGTCGCAGCAGCGTCGTCGGGACCTTGCCGGTCCGGGCGGCCTCGTCGACCTCGGCCTGCCGCCGGTCGCGGTACGTCGTCGCGTCGTAGACGGGCAGCCCGGCGTTCTCGACGAGCGCCGTCGGCAGCTCGTGCAGCGCGCCCAGCGCACGACCGAGCGACGCCGCGAGTCCCGGCCCGGGGCGCAGGGACTCCAGCCGCAGCGGCCGGCCCGGGACCTGCGGGTAGACGACGGCCCGGCCGCCCTCGGGCAGGTGCGCGAACCCCGCGGTGCGCGGGACGTCGAACGGGAGGTGCCCTGCGTCGACCTGCCCGGCGAGGGCCTCGACGAGCTCGACCTCCGCCTCGAGCAGCGCACCGGAGCGGGCGCTCGTGGGGGACCGGACCACCCACCGCCGTCGGGCGGCGTCGATCACGACCGCAATGTCGAAGTCGCCGCCCGAGACCTCGGGGCGGCGGACGTCGTACGCGTCGAGCCCGGGCACGGCGACGGTCGCCAGGGCAGCGAGCGCGAGAGGTGAACGTGACACCCGCTCAGCCTAAGCGCGTCGCCCACCCGGTCGTGGGTGCGTCCGCGCGTGTCTGCGATGTCGGGTTTCCCCGCGTACGGTGGCGGGCGTGATCGCCGAGCCGCCGCTGTCCCGCACGCGGACCGACCGTGCCGCCGACGCCCGTGTGCGCCCGGACCTGGTCCCGTCCCTGCTGACCGACCCCGCCACGCGGGTCCTGCTCGTGCACGCGGGCGCGGTGGTGACCCGCGACGACGGGCAGGCCGCCCAGCAGCTTGCGCTGCTCGACCCGGGCGAGGCCGCGCTGCTGTCGCCGGGCGGGAAGCTCCCCGAGGGGTGGGCCTTCCTCGGGTACGACGACGCGCCGGGCGGGGGCCGGGGGACCGCCTTCCTGGCGCGGCTCGTGCCCGACGTCGGTTCCGCCGTCCTGGTCCCGGGCGACCGGTGGTCGCCGCTGCGCGAGGTCGGCGGCGAGCTCTCGGCGCGCGACGCGGGGCTGGCGACGGCCGCGGTGGCCCTCGAGGCGTGGCACGTGCGCCACCCGCGGTGCCCGCGCTGCGGCGAGGTCACGGTCTCGCACAGCGCCGGCTGGGTGCGCCGCTGCACCGCCGACGGCTCCGACCACTACCCGCGCACGGACCCCGCGGTGATCATGGCCGTGGTCGACGGCCGCGACCGCCTGCTGCTCGGGCACTCGGCGCACTGGCCCGAGAACCGCTTCTCCACGCTGGCCGGCTTCGTCGAGCCGGGGGAGTCGGTCGAGGCGGCGATCCGCCGGGAGGTCCTCGAGGAGGTCGGTGTCACGGTCGGCGCGGTCGAGTACCGCGGGAGCCAGCCGTGGCCGTTCCCGGCGTCGCTCATGCTGGGCTTCCGGGCCCGCGCGCTGAGCGAGGTCATCACGGTCGACGGCGAGGAGGTCACGGAGGCGCGCTGGTTCGAGCGCACCGAGCTGCGCGCCGCGGTGCGCTCGGGCTCGGTGCTGCTGCCCAGCAGCACGTCGATCGCGCGGATGCTCATCGAGGAGTGGTACGGCTCGGAGCTGCCGAACGCGATCTGACGACGGCCCGACGGCGTCGCGGCCCGGGCGCGTCGCCGGGGCCGCGGACGCCCGTGACGGTCAGGACTCCAGGCGGGCCTTGACGTCCGCGAGCGACGGGTTCGTCGCTGCCGAGCCGTCGGGGAACACGACGGTGGGGACGGTCTGGTTGCCGCCGTTGACCTGCTCGACGAACGCCGCCGCGTCGGGGTGCTCCTCGATGTTGACCTCGGTGTAGCCGATGCCCGCGGAGTCCAGCTGCGTCTTGAGCCGGCGGCAGTAGCCGCACCACGTCGTCGAGTACATCGTGATCGAACCGGCGTCGGGCAGCGTCTGGGTGCTCATGCGTCCTTCTCTCGTGCGGTGTCGCCGTGGCCCGGGGGCGTGGCGAGGTCGGGAGTGCGTCGTCGCCCGGTCCAACGCCGGGGACACCGGAACTCTTCCTGGCGCCGGTGCCGCGTCGCAAACGCCCGCCGGCCGCGCACAGCCGGCGACCCGCTGTCGGCGCGGGCTGAGACAATCGACCACGATGTCCGCCGACGCCCTCCTCGATGCCCTCGACCCCGACCAGCGCGCGGTCGCGCTCGCGCTCACCGGACCGGTGTGCGTGCTCGCGGGAGCCGGCACGGGCAAGACGCGCGCGATCACGCACCGCATCGCGTACGGCGTCCGGACCGGCGTCTACCGCCCGACGACCGTCCTCGCCGTCACGTTCACCGCGCGTGCGGCCGGCGAGATGCGCACGCGGCTGCGCGAGCTCGGCGTCGCGGGGGTGCAGGCCCGCACGTTCCACGCGGCGGCCCTGCGCCAGCTCGGGTACTTCTGGCCCAAGGTCGTCGGGGGAGCGCCCCCGCGGATCCTCGAGCACAAGGCGCCGGCCGTCGCGGACGCGGCGCACCGGCTGGGCCTGTCGGTCGACCGCGTGGCGATCCGCGACCTGTCCTCGGAGGTCGAGTGGGCCAAGGTCTCGCTCGTGACCGCGGACGACTACGTGCGTGCCACCACGGCGATCGACCGCCCGGCGCCCGCGGGGTACGACCGGCAGGCCGTGGCCCGGCTCATCGCCGCCTACGAGGACGCGAAGACCGAGCGCGGGGTCATCGACTTCGAGGACGTCCTGCTGATGCTCGCCGACATGCTCGCGGGCCGCGACGACGTCGCCGAGCAGGTGCGGATGCAGTACCGGCACTTCGTGGTGGACGAGTACCAGGACGTGTCGCCGCTGCAGCAGTTCCTGCTCGACCAGTGGCTCGGGGGACGTCAGGAGCTGTGCGTCGTCGGGGACCCGAGCCAGACCATCTACTCGTTCACGGGCGCGACCCCGCACCACCTGCTCACGTTCACCGCGGCGCACCCCAAGGCGCAGGTGGTCCGGCTCGTGCGCGACTACCGCTCGACCCCCCAGGTCGTGAGCCTCGCGAACCGTCTCCTGGCGCCCAAGCACGCGCCCGGCTCGGCGGCCCGTCGCCGGGGACCGGCTGCGCCGCTCGAGCTCGTGGCGCAGCGCCCGTCCGGCCCGCCGGTCACCTACACCGCGTACGACGACGACGAGGCGGAGGCCGCGGGCATCGCCGAGCGCGCCGCGCGCCTCATCGCCGCGGGGACGCGTCCGAGCGAGATCGCGGTCCTGTACCGGACGAACGCGCAGTCCGAGGCGTTCGAGCAGGCGTTCGCCGCGGCGGACATCGGCTACCTCGTGCGCGGCGGCGAGCGGTTCTTCGCCCGCCGTGAGGTGCGGGACGCGCTCGTCCTGCTGCGCGGTGCGGGCCGCGCGGTGGACGCCGACGCGGCGATGCCCGACGTCGTGCGCGACGTGCTGCTCTCCGCGGGCTGGGCGCCGGCGCCGCCCGCGACGCGCGGCGCCGCCCGCGAGCGCTGGGAGTCGATGCAGGCGCTCGTCGCGCTCGCGGACGACCTCGAAGCGGCGGCGCAGGAGACCGGCGGCCACGCGAGCCTCGCGGACCTCGTCGCCGAGCTCGACGAGCGCGCCGCCGCCCAGCACGCCCCGACCGTCGAGGGCGTCACGCTCGCGTCGCTGCACGCGGCCAAGGGCCTCGAGTGGGACGCCGTCTTCCTCGCGGGGCTCAGCGAGGGCCTCATGCCGATCTCGCTCGCGGAGACCGACGCGTCGATCGCCGAGGAGCGCCGGCTCCTCTACGTCGGCATCACGCGTGCGCGCGAGCACCTCGCGCTGTCCTACGCCCGGGCGCGCAACCCCGGTGGCCGGGCATCCCGGCGCCGGACGCGGTTCCTCGACGGCCTCTGGCCGCAGGAGGAGCGGCGCGGCGGCAGCGGCCGGACGCCCGAGAGGTACCGCGCACCCGAGCCCGGGCCGCGCCGGGCGCTCTCGGGGGACGTCGACGGCGAGATCTACGCCCGCCTGCGCGAGTGGCGCGCGTCGGTCGCCCTCGAGACGTCCCGCCCCGCGTACACCGTGCTCGTCGACACGACGCTCGAGTCCATCGCAGAGCTGCGCCCGGCGTCGATCGCGGAGCTCGCCCGGATCAACGGGATCGGCCCGGCCAAGATCGACCGGTACGGCGCGACGCTCCTGTCGATCGTCGCGTCGGGCTCGTCGCGCGCGACGAGCGCCTAGAGCGCCCAGCGCCCAGCGCCGAGCGCCCTGCGACGAGCGCGAGGCAGCCGCCCGCTCAGCCGACCCGCTCCGGCGCCGCCTCGTCCCACCACGCCAGGACCCGGGTCCCGTAGAAGGTGAGCCACCGCGACGGCTCACCCGGGGGCACGTCGACCTCGAACCACACACGCCCGGGCTGACCCGCCTCCTGGAGCCACGTCCCGTCGGCCTGCCGGGCGCCGCGCACGACGTCGACGGCGTCGGCGAGCCGGGGGTCCGGCGGGAGCCCGTCGTGCAGCGCGGCGGCCCGCAGGTGGTCGAGCGCCCGCAGCGCGCTGTACGCCCACCGGAACGGGTACGCGAGCCGCGTCGCCCACGGCCCCACGAGCTCACCGGTCGACGCGGTGTACAGGAGCCGGCGCGCCAGCAGGTACTCCTCCCCGGCCCGCCGCGCGGCGCGCAGCTCGTCGGTCCCGCCGGTCGCGACCTCGTGCGCCAGCAGTCCGCGCAGCGCGTTGAGCGTCGAGTGGAACGAGGACCGCGTCGAGCCCTCGACCCACGCGCAGTTCCAGCCGCCGTCGGGCAGACGGTGCTCCAGAAACCACGCCGCGAGGCGGGACACGTCGACGCCCAGCCAGGCACCGTTGGCGAGCGTGCAGCCGTTGATGCAGCAGTCGACCTCGCCGTCCCAGTACGGCAGGTCGTCGTACTCCCACCGGCAGTGGCGCGCGAGCAGCTCCGCGGTGCCGTCGAGCGCCGCGGCGTCGACCCCCCACTCGCGCAGCGCGGTGAGCGACCACGTCGTCGCGACCCACGGCTGGCCCTCCTCGCCGGAGGGCTCCGCGCCCTCGACCGGTGCGGGGAAGTAGGCGCCGCCCGCCCACTGCCCGTCGGGGTCCTGCCGCGCGAGCAGGCGGGCCCCGAACCCCTCGGTCGCGACGCGCGCGCGTGTCGCCTCCCAGACCTCGGGCGGCGCACCCGCGAGGTCGCGCTCGACCTGCCACCGCAACGCCGGGTCGGCGTCGCGCAGCCAGTCCAGGAGCGCGCGGTCGAGCGCCATGCGGGCACGCTACCCCGCGCCTCCCGCGAGGGGAACGCCGGGCGCGGGACGGTGCGTCGGGCGGTCCTGCCCGGGGTGTCGAACGGCTCGCCGACGCCGCTTCGTGGGGCCGTGCCCCGGTTCCCGGGCGGGTCGCCGAGGGGTCGGAAAAACTTCTCGAAGTCAGGTCGTTAATTCGGTTGTGTGCCTCTGACGGCCACCCTTAGGGTGAGTCACGTCCTTGTAGGAGGGCTGCGCCGAAGAGGCCCGGCCGGTGATGAGAGGTGGTGGGAGAGCTGATGGAGAACACAACCGTCGTGAAGCGGCAGTCGACGTTCGCGATCACGTTCGTCCCGCGCTCCCTCGCGCCCATCTCCGCATGGCTCGAGGGGACAGCTGTGCCCATGGCCAGCACCCAGGGAATCGGCGGCGATCACAAGCGCACGTACCGCCGTCGCCCGATGAACCACCCCGACTTCGCACCAGGAACTTGATGGTCTGACGACCGTCTTCCAGGCCGCGGAGTCCACTCGGATCCGCGGCCTTCGTCTTTTCTCCCGATGTCGGGGGAGCGGCGCAGGTACCGGTGATCCGGAAAACCAGCAGACGCTCACCAGCAAGGACATCAGGAGGACATCGTGCGGCTCACGACGCTGCTCGACACGGTGAACCAGGGCGGATCCGGCCCGTGGCCCCCGAGCCCGGTCATCACGACGGACGAGAACAACCAGCAGTTCGACCAGATGGTCGCGGGTCTCATCCCGTGCCGCTCGAACGACCCCGAGCTCTGGTTCGCGGAGCAGACCGCCCAGGTCGAGCTCGCCAAGGCCCTGTGCCGGGAGTGCCCCCTCGTCGAGGGGTGCCTCGCGGGCGCGGTCGAGCGTGCCGAGCCGTGGGGGGTCTGGGGCGGAGAGGTCTTCGTCGGCGGCGTGGTCGTCGCCACGAAGAGGGGCCGGGGACGGCCCCGGAAGTCCGCCGCTCCGGCGGCATGACGGCCCGCGGGGCTCGTGACGGTCAGCGCCCCGGGCGGGCGAGGGCCGGGACGGGCGTCCGGGGCAGGGCGGTGCACCCGCAGTCGGGGTGCACCGCCCAGGCCCGCAGGGCCGGCAGCAGATCGGGCATCGCGAGCTCGTAGGTCGCGCCCCGCGTGCGCGGCACGCCCCCGTCGAGGTAGGTGAGCGCCTCGGCGGCAGCCAGTGCGGAGCCCAGCCCCGCGAGCGCGACCGGTTCCCCCGCGGGACCGCTCGACGTCGGCGGTCGGCACACGAGCTGTGCCACCACGAGCGGCCACGCCGGGTCGACGTCGCCACGGTGCAGGTCCAGGCAGCGCAGGCACGCGGAGCCGCGCCCGAGCGGACGCGCCGGAGCTGCGGAGGGACCCCCGCCCGCGACGGCGTCGCCGGCGCGCCGACCTCCCGCGCCGACCGGCACCACGAGCGGGCCGACGAGCGCGTCGCCCTCCCGCACGACGACCGACAGGTGCGCCAGACCCGCGGTCACGAGCCGCAGCGCCGTCTCCGGGCTCGCCGCCCCGTGCTCGACGAGCACCACCAGGTCCGGCGCTGTCCCCGGCGCGGCGTCGCAACGGACCTCCGGCGCGACGTCCCGCAGCACGCGCGCCGCCGTGGCGAGCCGTGCGGAGCCGACGTCCCCCATGCGGTACCCGCCCGGTCCGATGTCGGACGAGCGCACGACCCCGTCGTCGTCGAGCAGGACCGTCCCGACCCCCGCGACGGCGAGCGTGGTCGCGACGGCGAGCCCCAGGCGCCCCAGCCCGCAGACCCCGACCACCGCGGACCGCCGGGCGTCGACCTGCGCGGCACCGTCGCCGTCGGGCCGCAGGAGCGTCCAGGCGGAGACGTCGGCACCCGCGCCGGCACGCACCGTCGGGCTCCGGCGGCCCCCGGCACTCGTGACCTGCGCGTCGACGAGGAGCCCGACGAGATGTTCGGCGCGCGCGCGGTCGAGGCCCTGGCCGAGGGCCCACGGGAGCCAGCGGTCGAGCTCCGGCAGCGTCTCGAGCTCCTGCAGCAGCTCGGCCTCGCCGGGCGCCAGGCCGGTCAGGCGCACGGCCCACCGGGGGTCGGTCCCGACCTGCAGCTCGTCCGGCCCTCGCCGCAGGACGCGCAGGTGTGGGCGCAACCGCATGAGCGACCCCTCTCGGCCGTGCCGTGCGCCGACCCGACGCCGGCGACCCGAGGCCTCAGCGTGGCACCGGCCGACGCCGTGCCACCGCTGTCCACAGGGTCCCGGACGCGCGCGAGGCGCCGTCCGACCGGACGGCGCCTCGAGGCGTGCGGTGCCTGGGGGGCTCAGGCCTTGCCGAGGATGCGGTTGAGCTTGGTGCCGCACACGGGGCAGACGCCCTTGGCCATCTTGCGGCCGGACTCCGAGACGACGACATCGCCCTCGGCCTCGCGCTTCTCCTTGCACTTCACGCAGTAGAACTCGCCCTTGTAGGTCTCGGCCATGACAGGTCTCCTCGCGTCTGCGGACATCGGGCGCGTCCGTCGGCCCGGCGGCCCGGTCGAGATGAGGGGAGCCGCCCCGACCTGAGCGAGCCCCACAGTAATCGCGGCGGCCCTGCCGGGGGCCCGGACGGGCTCGACGCGCCGTAACGCACGCCCGGAAGGGAACCGCGTTCCCCGGTTCGGGGGACACGCCGGAGGGCCGGTGGGACGAGGCTCGCGGCGGGCCGAGCGGACGCGCTCCGCCGGTCTGGGGAGGCGCGCTACCGGCCGACGTGCGGAGCCCGGGCGCCGCTCCGGCGAGGTGGCGCGGCGCGTGGCCCCGAGCCGATAGCGTGCACGGCGTGGAGCGGCGCCGCGGGCACCCGGCCGAGGGCACCTCCGCCATGCCCTCGGGGCCGACGCCGCGCACGTCCGCCGAGCCGGGGTCACGGGCGAGCCGGACGCCGACGTCGCGCGCACGCCCCGTCCCGCCGCGTACCGGGGAGGTGCCGCGCAGCGTGGACGCGCCGCCCGAGCACCCCCCTGTGGCCGCCGTCGAGGTGCGCCGCTCGCGCAACCGCACGCGCACGGTCACCGCCTACCGCGACGGCGACCGCACGATCATCGCGATCCCCGCGCGGTTCACGCGCGCGCAGGAGCGCGAGTGGGTCCAGCGCATGGTCGCGCGGCTCGAGCGCCAGGAGCGTCGGCGGCGCCCGTCGGACGTCCAGCTCGCCGAGCGGGCCTCGGGGCTCTCGACGCGCTACCTCGCCGGGCGGGCCCGGCCGGCGAGCGTCACGTGGTCCAGCAACCAGGGCCGCCGGTGGGGGTCGTGCACCCCGCTCGACGGGACGATCCGGATCTCCGACCGGCTGCAGGGCATGCCCGGGTGGGTCCTCGACTACGTGCTGCTGCACGAGCTCGCGCACCTGCTGCACGCCGGTCATGGACCGGACTTCTGGGCCGAGCTCGACGCCTACCCCCGCACGGACCGCGCGCGCGGCTTCCTCGAGGGCGTCGCGTACGGGCACGAGCGCGCGCGCACGGGCCAGCAGCCGGCGCTCGGCGGGGACGTGGACGACGAGTCGGACGACGACGCGGGCAGCGAGGTCGACAACGCCGGGCTCGACGTGGTCGACGAGCTCGGAGCCGACCCGGACGAGCGGTGAGGCCGGTCCAGCAGGACGGACCGGGGCGCTGACGCGACCCGCCGACCGGTGGACCCGCCGACGCGGACCCGACCCGGTCGCCGGCTCCGCCTCACCGACGTGAGGGCACGACGTCGGGCGGGACGGGTCGGCCGCTCCGGCTCGCCCCCCGACGGCCGGACGCGTCAGCCCTGCGGGGTCTCCGGCTCCTCGCCGAGGATCTCGGCGAGCGCCCGGTCGACGTCCGCGGCCTCGTCGCTCGCCGTCTGGCGGCGCGCGGCGTACCCGTCCGGGTCGTCGAGGTCCTCGTCGGTGGGCAGCAGGTCCGGGTGGTCCCACACGGCATCGCGCGCCTCGGGGCCGCCGTCGGCCGTGATCCGGGCCCACAGCGCCGCGGCGTCGCGCGACCGGCGGGGCCGCAGCTCGAGGCCGACGAGCGTCGCGAACGTCTGCTCGGCGGGCCCGCCCGCGGCGCGGCGGCGGCGGATCATCTCGCGGAGCGCGACCGCGTGCGGCAGGTGGGGGAGGGCCGCGACGGACGTGACCTCGTCGACCCAGCCCTCGACGAGCGCGAGCGCCGTCTCGAGCCGACCGAGCACGGCCTTCTGCTCGTCGGTGGTGTGCGGGTTGAAGACGCCGCCCGAGAGCGCGGACTGCAGCGCGGACATGTCGGTCGGGTCGATCGACGCGACGGCCTCCTCGAGCTGGTCGAGGTCGACCGTGATGCCGCGCGCGTACGCCTCGACGGCGCCGAGCAGGTGAGCGCGCAGCCAGGCGACGTGCGTGAAGAGCCGGGCGTGCGCCGCCTCGCGGAGCGCCAGGTAGAGGCGGACCTCCTCGAGCGGGGCGTCGAGCCCCGCGGCGAAGGCCTCGACGTTGGAGGGGACGAGCGCGGTCGAGGGCTCGCGGACCAGCGGCAGACCGATGTCGGTGATGCCGAAGGCCTCGCGCGAGAGGGTCCCGGCGGCCTGGCCGACCTGCATGCCGAACACCGCCGCGCCGAGGCTGCGCACGAGCTGCGCGGGGTCGCTCGGCGTGCCGGGCACGAGCATCCCGGGGGGCAGCCCCTCCGCGGCGAGGTCCTCGGGCAGCTGCTCCGCCAGGGCTCCGGCGAGCGCGGTCGTGAGCGACGACGCGACCGGCTCCGTGAGCGTGCGCCACGTCGGCAGCGTCTGCTCGACCCACTCGGAGCGGCTCCACGCACGGACGGGGCCGCCTGCGGGGGGCAGGTCGGTCGCGGCGTCGAGCCAGAGCTCGGCGACCGAGAGGGCCTCGCTCACCTGCTTGGCCTGGAGCGCGGTCAGCGACGGGTCGCCCTCGGCCACGGCGGCCTGGCGGGCCACGTCGTGCGCGATGTCCCAGTTGACCGGGCCCTCGCCCGAGGACGCGAGCAGGCGGCGCACCTGGTCGAGCACCTGGCCGAGCAGGCGCGGGTCGTCGGGGAGCCCCGAGGCCGCCGCCATCGCCGCCGGGTCCATGCCCTGCGCGCGGAGCTGGGCGAGCGCCTCCTCGGCGTCCGGTCCGAACATCTGGCGCAGGATCTCGTCCCACGGCGCAGGGGTGTCCTCGCCGTCGGGGGACGATCCGGCGGGGCGGTCGGTGCTCATCGGCGTGCTCCTGGGACGATGTGCCGGCGGGGGGGCAGGCGGTGTCCCACGGTAACCACAGACCAGAGGCGACGAGATGGTGCAGCGCGAGGTTCGCTCAGGGCGCAGTCGTGCGCGCGGCGGGGACGCGGTGCCCGGCGAGCTCGTCGTCGTCGGCGTCGGGCCGGTTGCGACGGCGCTCGCCGGCTGGCTGTCCGCGAACGGCCCGCGCGCGGTGCGCCGGGTCGACGCGGTGCCCGAGGAGGAGCCGCACACGGCGCTCGCGGGCGCCGAGGTGGTCGTGCTCGTCGCGCACGGCGGGGACCTCCACGCGGCCTGGGCCGTGCCCGCCGAGGAGCGCCGCACCGAGGCGGTGGCGCACGCGGCACGGACGGTCTCGGCCGCGCGCGAGGCGGGCGTCCGGCACCTCGTCGGGATCACGTCGGCGATGGTGCACGGGGCCGCGCCGGACCGCCCGATTATCCACGACGGCGACCCGGTCCTGGGTCACGGCAGCGGGCCCGGGCGCTCGCTGCGACGCACCGGCGAGGCGCCGGACGACGGCCTGCGCGACGGCGTCGTCGGCGACCTGCTCGCGGTCGAGGCGGTGCTCGCGCGCGCGTCGAGGCGCAGGGCGCCGCTCGTGACCGTGCTGCGCCCGGCCGGGCTCGTCGGGCCCGGGCTCGACACGCTCCTGACCCGGCACTTCGAGGCGCCGCGCCTGCTCGCGGTGCGGGGCGCCGAGCGGCGCTGGCAGCTCGTGCACGTCGACGACCTCGCGTCGGCGGTCGCGACCGTGGTGGACGAGCGGCTCACGGGGCCGCTCACGGTGGGCGCCGCCGACGAGCTCACCGCGCGCGAGGTCGAGGCCGCCGCCGGGATGCGCCGCGTCGAGCTCGCGGCGACCACCGCGTTCGGCACCGCCGAGCGCCTGCACCGGGTCGGCGTGCTGCCCGCCCCCGGCGCCGAGCTCGCGTACGCGGTGTACCCGTGGTCGGTCGCGAGCGACGGGCTGCGGGCGGCCGGCTGGGAGGCGCGCTGGTCGACCGCGGAGTGCCTCGACGTGCTGCTCGTGGCCGTGCAGGGACGCATCGCGCTCGCCGGCCGGCGGTTCGGTGCGCGCGACGCGGCGGCGCTCGGGGCGGCGGGCGCGGCGGTCGCGCTGATCGGCACCGCCGCCGTCCTGAAGCAGGCGCGCGGCCGGCGTAGGGGATGATCGGGGGGTGCCCGACGAGAACCTCCCCGCCCCCGCCCGGACCTCCGGGGTCCCGAGCCGCAGCGCCTCGAGCGACGGCTCCGTGCCCCGCGGCGCGAGCGCCGGCGACGACCTGACGCCCCCGGCCGGCGGGACGGCGGCGCCGTACGGGCCGTCCGACGACGGCGGGTCGGGCGTCCCGGACGGGTCCGGCGCCCCCGCCGAGGACGCCCCGGCGCCCGCCTCGCCGCGGAACGTCACGCTGTCCGTCGCGATGCTCGCGACCGCGGTGCTGCTCGGCGGCCTGGTCGTGCTGCCGGCGCCGTACGCGGTGAGCTCGCCCGGGCCGACGCGGGACACGCTCGGCGAGCAGTCCGGCACGCCCCTCATCTCGATCGAGGGCGCCGAGACGTTCCCGGCGACGGGCGAGCTGCTGCTCACGACCGTCTCGACGACGGGCGGCCCCGGCTACCCGTCGAACGTCGTGGACGTGCTGCGCGGCTGGTGGGACCCGCTGACCGCGGTCCGCCCGGTCGAGGAGGTCTTCCCGCCCGACATCTCGCAGGACAGCCTCGACGAGCAGAACCAGGCCGCGATGGTCTCCTCGCAGGAGAACGCGACGGTCGCGGCGCTCGAGGAGCTGGGGCACGAGGTCCCCGCGACGATGGTCGTGGCCGGCGCCGAGGAGGGCAGCGGCTCCGACGGCGTCGTCGAGGAGGGCGACGTGCTGGCCTCGCTCGACGGGACGGAGCTGACGTCCTTCACGCAGCTCACGGACCTGCTCCGGGAGATCGAGCCGGGCACGACCGTGCAGCTCGGCGTCGTGCGCTCCGACGAGGACCTCGAGCTCGAGGTCGTGACCGGCGAGCGGGAGGGCGGCGGGAGCCGGCTCGGTGTGCTGGTCGACCCGCAGTTCGAGCTCCCCGTGATCGATCCCGAGATCGGCGAGCCCGTCGAGGTGACGATCCAGATCGAGGACATCGGCGGGCCCAGCGCCGGCACGATGTTCGCGCTCGGGATCATCGACCGGCTGACCCCCGAGGACGAGGCGCAGGGCGCCGTCATCGCGGGGACCGGGACGATGGACGCGTCGGGCGAGGTCGGGCCGATCGGCGGCATCCAGCAGAAGCTCGGCGGCGCGGTGCGCGACGGCGCGACATGGTTCCTGGCCCCCGCCGGCAACTGCGACGAGGTCGTCGGGCACGTGCCGGACGGGCTCCGCGTGGTCTCGGTGGCGACGCTGCACGACGCGCGCGAGGCCGTCGTCGCGATCGGTGCCGGCGAGACGGACGACCTCCGGGCCTGCTCCTGACGGCGCTGTCCCGGGGGCGGGCGCCGCTCCGGGGCGGCGCCGCGACGGCTCAGTGCAGCGTCGCGACCACGGCCTCGACGAGCCCGGGGACGAGGTCCGGTCCCTGACCGACCGAGTCGTCGCTGTCGTTGCTGCGGCTGCGCACCGCGCACCAGCTCGTCCCGTCGCGCAGCGCGCCGACGGCGATCCGCACGTCCTGCCGGTCGGGGTGCGCCATGAGGTAGGCCAGCGCCTCGTCGGGGTCGGCCGGCACGCCCTCCTCGGCGGCGGGCGGCAGCACGACGCGCTCGACGGTGACCGCCGCGCCGTCGACCCCCGCGGGCCACTCGATGCCGGCGAGGAGGTGCTCGAGGTCCGTCGCGGCCGGCAGGTCCTCCTGCTCGACGGACGTCAGGTGGTGCTCGTCGTGCCGCGCGAGGGACACGACCGCGGGCGGCAGCTGTGCGGCCAGGCCGGGCTCGGCCTCCAGCGCGGCGGCGGTGCGCACGAGCGCGAAGACCCGCACCGGCCCGTCCCAGCCGCCCGTCGCGACGTGCCGCTCGATCTCACGGACGGCCTCGGCCAGGCTCGCGCGCGCCGACGGGGGAGACAGGGGCAGGATGGGTTCGTCCACGTCCGACATCGTCCCATCCGTACCCGCTCCCCCGGGAACCGCGGGCTGCGGCGAGACGTTCACGGACTGTGCCCCAGCTGTCACCGATGACGAGGACCCTGACCCCGTGACCTTCGCGAACCCCACCGCCCGCCGACCCAGCCCACGGCCACCGGGTCGACGTCGCGGCCCGCTCGGCCCGACCCTCGTCGTGCTCGGCGTGATCGTCGTGCTCGTCCTGATCCTCGCGCAGGTGTGGACCGAGGTGCTCTGGTTCGACCAGCTCGGCTACGTCGAGGTGCTGCGCACCGAGTGGGGCACGCGCGCCGTGCTCTTCGTGCTCGGCTTCCTGCTGATGGCGGGGGGCGTCGCCGCGAGCCTGAGCTTCGCGTACCGCTCGCGGCCGATCTACGCGCCCTCGACGCAGGAGCAGGCGAGCCTCGACCAGTACCGCGAGGCCATCGAGCCGCTGCGCCGCCTCGTCATGGTCGCCGGTCCGGCCGTCCTCGGCCTGTTCGCGGGCGGTGCGGCGTCGCAGCAGTGGAGCACCGTCCAGCTGTGGATGAACTCCGTCGCGTTCGGCGAGAACGACCCGGAGTACGGGCTCGACATCGGGTTCTACGTGTTCACGCTGCCCGGCCTGCGGTTCGTCGTGTCGTTCCTCATGGCGGTCGTCGTGCTCGCGGCGATCGGCGGCGTCGCGACCCAGTACCTGTACGGCGGCGTCCGCGTCGGCGGGCCTGCCGGGGCGCCCCGCACGACGCCCTCCGCGCGGATCCACCTGTCGGTCATGGGCGCGGCGCTCATGCTCCTCATCGGTGCGAACTACTGGCTCGACCGCTACTCGGTGCTGACCCGGGAGGGCAGCCGGTTCGAGGGCGCGAGCTACACCGACGTCAACGCGGTGATCCCGTCGAAGGCGATCCTCGCGGGGGTCGCGGTGTTCGTCGCGATCCTGTTCGTCATCACCGCGGTGCGCGGCAACTGGCGGCTGCCCGCGATCGGCCTCGGTCTCATGGTCGTCGCCGCGGTCGCCGTCGGCGGGATCTACCCGGCGGTCGTCCAGCGCTTCCAGGTGACCCCGAACCAGCAGGACGCCGAGGCGCCGTACATCCAGCGCAACATCGACGCGACCCTCAAGGCGTTCGACCTCGAGGACGTCGCCGTCCAGCCGTACGAGGCGAACGTCACCGCCGAGGCGGGCCAGCTCCGCGCGGACACCGACACGACCGCGTCGATCCGCCTGCTGGACCCGCAGATCGTCAGCCCGTCGTTCCGGCAGCTCCAGCAGAACAAGGGCTACTACAGCTTCGCGGACACCCTGGCCGTCGACCGCTACGAGATCGAGGGCCAGAGCCAGGACACCGTGATCGCCGTCCGCGAGCTCGCGCTCGACGGGCTCAGCGAGGGCCAGCGGAACTGGACCAACGACCACACCGTGTACACGCACGGCTTCGGGGTCGTCGCGGCGTACGGCAACACGACGGCGGCCGGTGGTCGGCCCGAGTTCTGGGAGGCGGGCATCCCGTCGTCCGGTCAGATGGGCGAGTACGAGGAGCGCATCTACTTCAGCCCGCGCTCGCCGCTCTACTCGATCGTCGGCGCCCCCGAGGGCGCCCGCGACTGGGAGCTCGACTACCCGGACGACGAGTCCGGCGGTCAGGTCAACACCTCGTTCCCCACGGACGAGGTCTCCGCGGGCCCGGACATCGGCGACCCGGTCACGAAGCTGCTCTACGCGCTGAAGTTCGGCTCGCAGGAGATCCTGTTCTCCGAGCGCGTGACGTCCGAGTCGCAGATCCTCTACGACCGCGACCCGCGCACGCGCGTCGAGAAGGTCGCGCCGTACCTGACGATCGACGGCCGGCAGTACCCCGCGGTCGTCGACGGCCGCGTGGTCTGGGTCATCGACGGGTACACGACGAGCGACGGCTACCCGTACGCGGCGTCGCGTGCGCTCGACGACGCGACGATCGACTCGGTCACGCAGCGCTCCGAGAGCATCGACGCGCTGCTGCCGCAGACGGTCAACTACATCCGCAACTCGGTCAAGGCGACCGTGGACGCCTACGACGGCACCGTGACGCTGTACGCGTGGGACACCGAGGACCCGGTGCTGCAGGCGTGGCAGAAGGTGTTCCCGACGAGCCTCGAGCCGATCTCCGAGATCAGCGGCTCCCTCATGAGCCACCTGCGCTACCCGGAGGACCTGTTCAAGGTCCAGCGGAACCTGCTCACGCGGTACCACGTGACGGAGGCCGAGGAGTTCTTCTCGGGCGGTGACTTCTGGGCGAACCCCAACGACCCGACGCTGGGCGACACCCAGGTGCCGCAGCCGCCGTACTACCTGACGCTCAAGATGCCGGACCAGGAGCGCGCGACGTTCTCGCTCATGTCGACGTTCATCCCGGCGTCGGGCGGGACGACGAACCAGCGCAACGTGCTGAGCGGGTTCCTCGCCGTCGACGCGGAGGCGGGTGACCAGGAGGGCGAGCCCGCGGAGGGCTACGGCCAGCTGCGGCTGCTCGAGCTGCCGCGTGACTCGACGGTCCCCGGACCGGGTCAGGTGAACAACAACTTCGACTCGAACCCGACGGTCTCGACGGAGCTCAACCTGCTCGCGCAGCAGAACTCGACGGTGGTGCGCGGCAACCTGCTCACGCTCCCCGTCGGCGGGGGCCTGCTGTACGTGCAGCCGGTCTACGTCCAGTCGTCCGCGGGCACGAGGTTCCCGCTGCTGCAGAAGGTGCTCGTGGCCTTCGGCGACGAGATCGGCTTCGCGAACACGCTCGACGAGGCGCTCGACCAGGTCTTCGACGGGGACGCGGGAGCCGAGGGTGGGGACGCCGGGACGGACCCGGGCGCCGACACCGGGACGGACCCGGGGACCGACACCGGGACGGATCCGGGCACCGACACCGGGACGGACCCGGGGGCGGACACCGGGACCGAGCCGGACACCGGCGGTGCAGCGGCCGACGCCCGGACGCGGCTCGACGCCGCGCTGACCGAGGCGCGCGAGGCGATCGAACGCGGCGAGGCGGCCCTGGCGGCCGGTGACTTCGCGGCGTACGGCGAGGCGCAGGAGGCGCTCGACGCCGCTCTCGCGGATGCCATCGCGGCGGAGGCGGAGCTCGACTGACGCCCTGAGCGACGCGACGAGGGGCCCGGACCGGTGCGGTCCGGGCCCCTCGTCGTCGGTGGTGCGCCGGGGGAGGCGGACGAGGCCGACCGATGACTTCGGCGACCCGTCGGGGTCTTCACGGGGGAGGCCGCGCACCGACCTGCACCGATCCGCACCGACGAGGAGGTACCTGAGATGGGCGCCGTTCGACCGCACCTGTGGTTCCACGACCGCGCCGAGGAGGCCGCGGAGTTCTACGCGAAGACGATCCCGAACACGACGGTCACGAGCGTCGTCACGGCCCCGGCGGGGATCCCCGACGTCCCCGAGGGCGCACCGTTCATCGTCGAGCTGGTGATCGACGGGATGCCGGCCACGTTCCTCAACGCCGGCGACGCGTTCACGCTCGACGAGGCGTTCTCGTTCTACCTGACGTGCGAGGACCAGGCCGAGGTCGACCGCTACTGGGACGAGCTGTCCGCGGACGGCGGCCGGACCGGCCAGTGCGGCTGGCTGCGCGACCGGTTCGGCGTCTCGTGGCAGGTGGTCCCGCGCCAGCTCGACGACGTCATGCAGCGGCCCGACGCCGCGGGCGTGCAGCGTGCGACGGCGGCGCTCATGGGCATGACCAAGATCGACGTCGCGGCGCTCGAGGCGGCCTACTCGGGCACGTGACCAGGACGGATTTGGTCCCTCCGCGCCGGTGACGTACTGTAGAGACACCGACGCGGGGTGGAGCAGCTCGGTAGCTCGCTGGGCTCATAACCCAGAGGTCGCAGGTTCAAATCCTGCCCCCGCTACTTGTGAAGTGGCAGTTCAGAGGCCCTCTCGATCTCCGGATCGAGAGGGCCTCTGGCGTTGATGTGGGCGGGTGTCGAGCACCGGTCGGAGCGGAGCAGGCGGCATGGCTCGACCGGCCCGAGATGGCGCCGCTAGAGCTCGACCGGTCCGACCGGCTTCGGCGGGAACGCCTCGTCGAGATAGATCCCTCGGACTCCTCGACGAACGACGTGCGGTCCGATCACCGGTCGCAGGCGCACGACGAGATCCTGCGCGACGGAGCTGCCGAGCACCGACCCCTGCAGCCTCACGCCGATGACGAGGTCGACGTGGATGGGATCGGCGAGGAACAGCGGCACGAGCTTCCCGGTGAGCCGGTGGTTCTCCACCTGGCGCATCATCCTCACCGCCAGGTCGTCCGTGCGCTGGACGAGGTCGAGCGTGACCCTTCCTTTCGACACGCCCTTGCCGACGCTCCAGCTGTCGAGCGTGAACCGGATGTCGCGCATGCACGGGACGACCGTGAGGATCTCGGTCATCCACCGGTCGCTGGGCACGACGGCGCTGGCGTCCAGGTAGGAGTTCGTCCAGCGGATGCTGACGGCGCCGCTCAGACCGTCCCCGATCATGCCGCCCCCGACGTCGTCGAACTCCAGCACGACATGGTCCGGCCACACGCCCACGTAGACCGTCGGGTCGCGGTACCGGGCCATGAGCGCGTGGCTCACCCCGGGCACGTCGAGGTCCACGTCGGACGTGCCGGTGACGAGCTGGGTGATCTGGCTCTTGACCAGGCCCCACCCGAACGTCATGAGCTCGCCCTTGAGGGCGACACCGGGTGCCGCAACCTGCTGGACCCCGTTCGACCCGGCCGAGGGGTAGACCACCTGCTCCGTCACGGCAGCCTTCGTCTCCCGGTCCCAGGCCATGCTGTCTGCCGCGCGAGCGATCTCCTCGGCCACCTGGAGGTTGGCGAGCCGCTCCGTCGGTGACTGCTGCGGCGTGGCTTCCTTGGGCGCACCCGGCGCACCCCCTCCGGCCGCCGGGGTGCTCGCGCTCGACCTCACCTTCTCGATCTCCTTCTGCGCGCCGGCTGCGCGCATCGCGGCCTCGGCGCCGCTCACGGCTCCGCTGACCAGGTCGTCGAGCAGGCTCGACACCTGGTTCAGGCCCGACATGTCGCGGAACACGTCCGGCTTCCCGAGCAGCTGGAGCGCGGCCGAGAGCCCGGAGGGGTCCGGCACCGCGGGCGCCTGGGTGATGGCCACCACCGGTGGTGGGAGCTGCGCCGGCGTCGGTGTGGAGGGCGCTTGTCCTTGAGGCCCCGGCTCGATCCCCGAGATCTGTGGGGGAGCGGGCAACGGCCAGTCCATGGCACGAGTGACGTCCCGCTTCTCGCAGACGTTGCAGTGCCCCAGCTCCGCCTCGGCGACCAGCCCACGGCTCGGCAGCGCGAGCAGCTGGGTCCGTCGGTCCGGGTCCACCTCGATCTCGGCGTCACCTGCGACGGCGAAGGCCACCCAGCTCCCCAGCACGGCCAACGGGGTGTCGCCGATCCGACCCAGCAGGTCGGGTGAGTGCTGCAGGAAGGACTCCAGGCGTTGCCGGCGCTCGCCGCGGTCCATGAGCAGCCAGATGGCACGGCTGTAGTAGCCGGCGTTGGACTGCAGGTGACGCAGGAGCAACGCCGCCGCCGCCTTGTCCAGCTTCTTGGCTGCGGGGCCCCCGGCACGTGCGGGCGCCGTGGGGTCGGGCTCGGGCTGCACCGCGGTCGCCGGGGGTGTGATGACGACGGTCACGTCCCAGCCGGCGCCGTGGTTGTCATCCATCTTCCAGTCGTTGGGGCGAAGGAGGAGGTTCCCCTCGTCCCGGGCGACGAACTGTGCCTGAGTCCCGCCCTGGTACCACACGTTCCCGACCCGGCACACGAGCGAGAGCTCTCGCTTGCCGGGAGCGGGGTAGCCGTCGTCGGCCCTGGATCCGGTCTTGCCGTCCGGGCCGTACCCGGATCCGAGGTCCGCGCCGAACTTGGCGTTGCCTGTGGCGCTGATCCGGAGGGTGCTCCCGTCCTGGACGAGGAGCTGGCTGTCGAGCACCTCCGTCGGGTCCACGTGGAAGGCGTGGCGCCCCGTCGCGTAGCTCGTCGTCGGCACGGTGGGCGTCATGGGCTCGGTCTCGTAGATCTCCGGGGCGTCCAGGAGCCGTGTGACGGCGTCGAACCCGGCGCGCATCCGTTGGTCGAGGAGGACGGCCTCGAGAGCGGACCGGAACCGGAGCACGTTCTCCTCGATCCCGAACGGGATCGCGGCGAACGGCAGGAGGACGACCTCCTCGACGCGGTCGACCCACGTCTCGACCCGGAACGTCCGCAGGAGCTCGTAGTACTGGATCGTGAGGGTGTGGCAGCGGTTGTTGTTGCTCACCGCCCGGGTCTGCAGGGTGCTGGTCTCGCTCTGCTCACCCTGCACGACGACGGTGCTGTTCAGGGTCCGCAGTGCCGAGGCCGCCTGCGCGACGGACTCCGAGAGCTGCTGCATCGAGTCCGCCTGGACGTCACGTCGGCCTCCGCTCACCGCGACCGCGCCGGCCATGCCCATGACGTCGCCCGTGCCGCCGGCGACCTTGAGCGGGAAGCCGATGATCGACGACAGGTCGACCGCACCGCCGCCGTTGCTCGCGTGCGATGCTCCGCCCATCAGCGAGAAGCCGCCCTGGAGCTCGTCGAGGGACGCGGTGACGGTCTCGTCGAGGGTCCTGTCGTGGGTCAGGCCGTGGCTGAGCCGCTCGAAGGCGCGCAGGTCGTCCCCGCGCTGCACCCGGTCGGCGCGGTTCCAGTCGATCGTGGCCAGCAGCGCGCTCTCACCGGGGGCCAGCGGGAGGCTGTAGAGGATGTCTCCCAGGGAGTTGCCGAGATAGGACCACGTCTGGCGCAGGTGCAGCACCGATCCTCGGGGGGCGAGCTGGCCGGCGGGGAAGGAGCCGGCGTCCGACGTGACGTCGAGCGCGTGGTGCCGACCGGCGAGGAGCTGCGGACCTTCGTCGGCTCCCAGCACGACGCGGGCGTACTCGAGGTCGCGTTCCGGCGCCTGGCTCTGCACGGCCGTGATGCAGCCGTCGTGCGTCGTGGCGGAGCTCGGGCTCACCGCGAAGGATCGGGGCGACAACCGCAGGTCCAGGAGGTCGGGCTCCTGGATGCTGGGCAGTCGGGCAGCTCGGCGAGCGTCGGGAGCCGAGAGCGACGTGATGAAGGCGAGGCCCGACAGGTCGGTGCCCTCCCCGAGCAGCGTCTCGATCCCCGTCTCGTGGAAGCGGACGACGAAGCCCAGCTGCGCCCGTACGTGCGCGGGGGCGCAGAAGGACAGGTAGCCGGCGGCGTCCGAGGTGAGGGTCGCCACCGGTGCCTCGACGCCCTCGTCCGCCATCGCCCACAGCGAGGCCGTGACGCCCTGCAACGGCCCCCCGGTCGTGGCGTCGAGCACGAACCCACGCACCTTGACGCCGGCTGCGGCGCTGCTGCTCGAGGACGCCGGCGCCTCGGTCGCGTGCGTACGCGCGTGCCCCGCATAGGCGTTCCGACGGAAGCCCTGTCCGGCTCGGCTGAGCGCTCGGAACCGCATGTCCGCTCCTCCCGTGCCCGGTGCGCGCCGGGCCGCGTCCTCGACGCACGCACCGCCACGACCGCACGCACGCACTCAGGCGCAGATGCCAGGTTCCTCCCACGGCGTGGGTCGTCGTCGGCGGCCCGGTGCAGATCGCACCAACGTGCAGCCGTCTCGGCGCACGAGGCCGCTCGGCATGACGGCGTGCGGGTCTCGTCCTCGCACGAGGACCACCCGGCCGTCAGCCCTTGACGGCGCCCCCGAGCCCGGCGCCGCGCAGGAACAGGCGCTGGAACACCAGGAACATGACGACCGGGATGATCGTGGAGATCGCCAGCGCGGCCATCATCGCGCCGAGGTCGGTGGTGCCGAACAGCGTCGGGAGCCGGACCGACAGCGGCTGCAGGTCCGGGTCACGCAGGACGAGGAACGGCCACAGGAAGTCCTTCCACGAGGCGATGACGGCGAAGACGGAGACGACGCCCAGGATGGGCCGGCTCATCGGCAGCACGACGGACCAGAACAGACGGAAGGCGCCGGCTCCGTCGACCCGTGCCGCCTCGAAGACCTCGCGCGGAAGCGAGTCGAAGAAGCGCTGCACGAGCACGACGTTGAAGGCGCTGGCCCCGGCCGGCAGCCAGACGGCCCAGAAGCTGTTGAGCAGCGAGCCGCCGACCGGCGGGTGCAGGATCGTCAGGTACAGCGGGACGAGCAGCACGACCGCCGGCACGAACAGCGTCGCCAGCACCGCCCACTGCAGCACGCCCGCGTACCGGGGCCGGAGCACCGACAGGACGTACCCGCCCGTCGTCGCCACGACCACCTGGCTCGCCCACGACCCGGCGGCGACGACGAGGGTGTTGACGAAGTACCGGCTGATGCCGATCTCGTTCCACGCCTCGTCGAGGTTCTGCAGCTCGAGGCCGTGGGGGAACACGGCGAGCGGGGTGCGCAGGATGTCCTGGGTCGGGGTCACCGCGAACTTCGCCAGGAGCAGGACCGGCCCGACCCCCCAGACGACGAGCAGCACGAGCAGCGCGACGTGGCCGGTGGTCAGGCTCCGCCGGACGCGCGGCCGGCGCCAGTCCGCGGTCGAGACGTAGCCGCGCTCCTCCTCGTCGGCCGGGGTGCCGCGGCGCCGGGTGCGGAGAAGCCTGCGCGACGTCGCGGCGACGTCGGACCGGTGGCGCACCGGGGCCGGTGGGAGCGGGCCGCCCGCGGTGGCTCCGGAGACGGGGGTCGGCGTGGTCGTCGTCATGTCGTGCTCCAGCTGCGGGTCAGGCGGAAGTAGAGCAGGGACATCAGGGCGAGGAAGACCGCCAGGAGCAGGCTCAGCGCGGTGGCCTCGCCGTAGTCCGCCCCGAGGTTCTGGCCGAACGCCTTCTTGTAGATGAGCAGCAGGATCGTCAGCGTGGAGTTCGCCGGCCCGCCGCCGGTGAAGAGGAACGGCTCGAGGAAGACCTGGGCCGTCCCGATGACCTGCAGGATCAGGGTGAGGAGGAGGACGCCGCGCAGGTGCGGCAGGGTGACGTGCAGGACCTTGCGCCAGATCGACGCGCCGTCGACCTCCGCCGCGTCGTAGAGCTCGGCGGGGACGCTCGCCAGGGCGGCGAGGTAGATGATCACGGTGCCGCCGGCGGCGGCCCAGGTCGCCTCGAGGACGAGCGACGGCATGGCCCACGTGCTGCTCTGCAGCCACGGGTACGGGCCGAGGCCCACGGTCGAGAGGAGCGCGTTGAACACGCCCTCCGGCCGCGGGTCGTAGAAGAAGCGCCACAGCAGGACGGCGACCACCGGGGGGACGACCACGGGCAGGTAGGCGAGCGCGGAGTACAGGCCCTTGGCCCGGCGGACGCTGCTCATCAGGACCGCGGCGACGATCGGCACCGGGTAGCCGAGGACGAGCGCGAGCAGCGCGAACCACGCGGTGTTCCTGATCGCGAGCGGCAGGGCCGGGTCGGCGAAGACGGCGCGGAAGTTGTCCAGGCCCACCCAGGTGGAGACGAGCAGGTTCGTCTCCTGGAAGCTCATCACCACCGCGCGGCCGATCGGCAGCCAGGAGAAGACGCCGAAGATCAGCAGCACGGGCAGGGCGAAGACGAGCGTGCTCAGGCCGCCGCTGCGCAGCCAGGTGGTCGGTGTGGCGCGGGCTCGCCGGCGGCGGACGAGATCGGGGGTCGTCATGGTGGTCCCTCTCCTGGTGGACGCGGTGCCTGCCGGGGCCGGTGGTCTCCGGCAGGCACCGCCGCTGGTCAGCGCTCGTCGATCAGGGCCTGGACCTCCCGGTCCGCGGTGGCCAGGAGGGCCTCGACGTCGGCGTCCGCGTCGGTCAGCACGGACTGGATCGGGACCTCCAGCGCGGCGTAGGTGTCCTGGCCCTGGACGGACGGCTCCCCGACGACGGGCTGGTCGAACATCACCGACGTGTAGCCCTCCATCTGCTCGAGCGGGACGTTCACGTACTCGGCGACCCACGCGTTCGCCGTCTCGTACTGCTCGCGGCTGAAGATCGGGAGGACCGGCGTGCCGACCGTCTGGTCGTTCTCCGCGCGGACCCGGGCGTTCTCGACCGCCTGCTCCTCGTCCCGCAGGTTCGCGAGGTAGAAGAAGTCGATCCACTTCACGGCGGCGGCCTGGGTCTCCTCGTCGACCTGGGCCCCGACGGCGGCCATGGTCCCGCCGGCGAGCACGCCCGCGTCCTCGCCCTCGAGGGGGATGGCGGTGAGCCCGTAGTCCTCGCCGGTCGTGGCGTAGTTCTCGACCAGGGTGTTGTAGATGTCGGAGCCGGACGTGTACATCGCGAACTGCCCGGCGGCGAACGCCTGGTTGGCCGTCTCCCAGCTCAGCGTCGTGTCGGCCAGGACCCAGTCGTCCTCCCAGCGCATGGCCTGGAGGAACTCGAGGTGCTCGCGGGTGGCGTCGTTGTCGAGCGTGGCGGTCACGGCGTCGCCGTCGACCTCCTGCAGGCGCCCGCCGCGCGCGTACGTTGCGGCGGCCAGCTGCCACCCGGCGGCGTTGCTCGCCGTGATCGTGGCGTAGCCGGGGACGCCGGTGGCGTCCTTGATCTGCTCCGCGTGCTCGCGGACCTCGTCCCACGAGGTCGGCGGGCTGTCCGGGTCGAGCCCGGCCTGCTCGAACAGCGCGCGGTTGTAGTGCAGGGCCACGCCGTAGATCGACTTGGCGGGGATGGCGTACACCTCGCCGTCCTCGCCCTTGCCGGCCTCGAGGAGCTCCTCGTTGAACTGGTCGGCGTAGGGCAGCGTCGCGAACTCGTCCTGGAGGTTGGCCAGCTGCCCGTTCGCGACGAGGGTCTTGGCGTCCGTGAGCGGGATCTCGAAGACGTCGGGCAGCGTGCCGCCGGCGAGCTGGGAGGCGAAGGTGGCGGCCTCCCACTCGTACTCCTCCGCCTCGATGTCGATGTCGGGGTTCGCCGCCTCGAAGGCAGCGACCCGCTCGTCGAACGCCGCGAACGCCTCGGGCTCGGAGCCGGGGACGAGGCTGACCACCGAGAGGCTGAGCTTCTCGCCCTCGGCCCGAGCACCGTCGCCGTCCGCGGGGGCGCAGGCCGCGAGCAGCCCGAGCGTCAGCACGCTCGTCAGCGCCTTCGTCGTGGTGGATCGGGAGAACTTCATCGTTGACTCCTTCTGGGGGATCGGCCGGGCTGCTGGGGCGGAGGTGGTCTAGGGCTGGGGCAGGCGCAGCCACGCCGCTGCGTCGCACGTCAGCAGCCGGTCGCGCGCGACGGCGGCGTCGCTCGCGAGCAGCACGGTGCTCCCCCGCGGGAGGGGGACGGGCTCCTGCCCGAGGTTGGCGAGGCAGGCGACGCCCTCACCGCGGAGGAAGGCGAGCACGTGCGGACCGAGCCCCGCGTCGTCCAGCCACCGCAGGTCACCGTCGGCGAAGGCGCGCTCCTGGCGTCGCAGGGCCAGCGCCGCCCGGTACAGCGAGAGCATCGAGGACGGGTCGGCGGTCTGCCGCTCCACCGTGAGCCCGGCCCAGCCGGCCGGCTGCGGCAGCCACGAGGTCCCCGCCGTCGTGAAGCCGAACGGCGGCGCGTCACCGCTCCACGGCAGCGGGACCCGACAGCCGTCCCGGCCCGGGTCGACGCCGCCGGACCGGGCGTGCATGGGGTCCTCGAGGAGCTCGCCGGGCAGGTCCTCGACCTCGGGCAGCCCGAGCTCGTCCCCCTGGTAGAGGTAGAGCGAGCCCGGCAGGGCGGCGGTGACCAGGGCGGCCGCTCGGGCCCGGCGCCGACCCAGGGCGAGGTCGGTGGGGGTGCCGAACCGCTTCGTCGCGAAGGCGAAGGACGTGTCGGCCCGCCCGTACCGGGTCACGGGCCGGGTCACGTCGTGGTTGGACAGGACCCAGGTCGCGGGTGCTCCGACCAGGCGGTGCGCCGCGAGCGTCGCCTCGATCGACTCGCGCAGCCGGGCGGCGTCCCAGGGCCGGGCCATGAAGTCGAAGTTGAAGGCGGTGTGCATCTCGTCGGGCCGCAGGTAGCGCGCGAACCGCTCGCGGTCCGGCAGCCAGACCTCGCCGACCAGGACGCGCGGCGGGTCGTAGCCGTCGGCGACCGCGCGCCACGAGCGGTAGATGTCGTGCAGCTCGTCGCGGTCCGTGTGCGGGTGCTCACCGGGGCCGGGGTCGTCCGGCACCTCCGGCAGGGCCGGGTCCTTGACGAGCAGCGCCGCCGAGTCGATCCGGATGCCGGCGACGCCGCGGTCGAACCAGAAGCGCAGCACGTCCTCGTGCTCGGCGCGGACGTCGGGGTGGTCCCAGTTCAGGTCCGGCTGCTCGGGGGAGAACAGGTGGAGGTACCACTCGCCGGGGGTGCCGTCCGGGTCGGTGGTCCGGGTCCAGGTGGTCCCGCCGAAGCTGGAGACCCAGTCGGTCGGCCTCTGCTCGCCGTCCTGCCCGCGACCGGGACGGAACCAGAACCGGCTGCGCTCGGGCGAGCCCGGACCGGCCGCGAGCGCCGCCGTGAACCACGGGTGCTCGTGGGAGACGTGGTTCGGCACGATGTCGACGATCGTGCGGATCCCGAGGTCGAGCGCCTCCGCCACGAGCTGCTCCGCCTCGGCGAGGGTCCCGAACCGCGGGTCGATCGCCCGGTAGTCGGCGACGTCGTACCCGCCGTCGGCGAGCGGCGAGCGGTACCAGGGCGTGCACCAGATCGCGTCGACGCCGAGGTCCCGGAGGTAGGGGAGCCGGGAGCGGACACCGGCGAGGTCGCCGGTCCCGTCGCCGTCGCCGTCGGCGAAGCTCCGCGGGTACACCTGGTAGATCACGGCGTCGCGCCACCACCGGGGGTCGGGCGTCGCCCGACCGGACGGGCGGTGTGCCGCCGGGGCCGCGCCCGGAGCGTCGATCCGGTCGGCGGGTGCGCCGTCGTCGGTGGCGCGCTCGACGCTCGCCGGCGGCGCCTGCTCCGGGTGGGTGGTCGTGCCGAGCTCTGCCACGGGTCCGGGCCCTTCGCCTCGTCGCGATCGGCGCGTGCGTGCCGCCGGCAACGGCACGGGGGCGGCGTCGCGACACCGACACTAAAGAGAACGACAGACAGCACGCAAGATGTTGACAACACGGTTACGGAAACGTGATGGAACACCGCCTGCATCCGGCTCACGGCTCCGGCGCCTCGGTCGGCGTCGTGGAGACCTGCGTGTGGAGCGTGGGCGCGGCGTGCAGGACCGCGCGAGCGAGAGCAAGCGGCTTGCGTGGCTGCGTATGCTCGGCGCATGTCGAGACGTCTGGCCGAGGTCGCCACGAAGGTCGGGGTCAGCGAGGCCACCGTGAGCCGGGTCCTCAACGGGAAGCCCGGCGTCTCCCGTGCGACGCGCGACGCCGTGCTGACGGCGCTCGACGTCCTCGGGTACGAACGGCCGACGAAGCTCCGCGGCGAGCGCGGCAGGCTGGTCGGCCTCGTGCTGCCCGAGCTCGGCAACCCCATCTTCCCGGCGTTCGCCGAGGTGATCGGCGGTGCGCTCGCCCAGCAGGGCTTCACGCCGGTGCTGTGCACCCGCACCGCGGGCGGCGTCACGGAGGCGGAGTACATCGACCTGCTCCTCGGGCAGCACGTCTCGGGCGTGATCTTCGCGGGTGGCTTCCACGCCGAACGGCGCGCCGACCACTCCCACCTCCACCGCCTGTCGTCGCTCGGGCTGCCCGTCGTGCTCATGAACGCGTCGATCGAGGAGCTGGACTTCCCGCGCGTGTCGTGCGACGACCTCGTCGCGATGAACCAGGCGCTCGGCCACGTCCACTCGCTCGGGCACGAGCGCGTCGGGCTGCTCCTCGGCCCGGCCGACCACGTGCCGTCCGAGCGCAAGCTCGCGGCCGCGCAGGCGTTCGCGGCCCGGAACTCGTCGTCGTTCGACCCGGAGCTCGTCGTGCACAGCCAGTACTCGCTCGAGAGCGGGCAGGCCGCCACGACGAGGCTGCTGGCCGCCGGCGCGACGGCGGTCGTCTGCGCGAGCGACCCGTTGGCCCTCGGCGCGGTCCGTGCGGTGCGGCGCGCGGGCCTCGACGTGCCGGGCGACGTCTCCGTGGTCGGCTACGACGACTCGAACCTGATGAACTCCACGGACCCCGCGCTCACGACGGTCCGGCAGCCCATCGAGCCCATGGGGCGCGCCGCCGTCGAGCTCCTGGCGAGCATGATCGCGGGAGCCGACGTCGCGCGCGACGAGCTGCTGTTCGAGCCCGAGCTCGTGGTCCGCCGGTCCACGTCCGCTGCCCGGTCCACCGGCCGCAGCCCGGTCGTCGCGTAGGACCTCCGGGACCGGGTCGGGTCGCGGCGCCACCCGACGCCCTCGGGGGCTGTCGCACGCGTGCGCGGACCCCTAAAGTGAAGGAGTCCGAACAAATCCCGACATCGTCGTCGGGCGAAGAGCAACGAGGCCTTCATGAGACCCCCGCCCCCACCCCGCCAGGCGCCGCGGCGCGCCACCGCCCGCACCGCAGCCGTGGCCGCACTCGCGCTCACCGTCCTCGCGACGCCGGCAGCCGCCGGCTCCGCGCCGTCGGGCAGGACCTCCGCTCCCGCGGCCGGGCCCGACGACATCAACGGCTACCGGAGCGTCGGCTACTACATGGCGGACGCCCCCGTCACGCGCGACTTCCACCTCGCCGACCTCGTGACGTCGGGTGCGATCGAGGACGTGACGCACCTGAACTACGCGTTCGGCAACGTCACGACCGACCTCGTGTGCGACATCGCCGACGTCCCGGGGGAGGGCGACCCCGAGAACGACTTCCTCCGCACCGTTCCGGCGGAGCACTCGGTCGACGGGGTCGCGGACTCGCCCGACCAGGTGCTCGCGGGCAACTTCAACCAGCTCCGGAAGCTCAAGGAGGTCAGCCCGCAGACCAAGGTCCTCGTCTCCCTCGGCGGGTGGACGTGGTCGGACAACTTCTCGGAGGCCGCCTCGACCCCGGAGCGCCGGTCGGCGCTCGTGGACTCGTGCCTCGACCTGTACATCGACGGGGACCTGCCCGAGATCGGCGGGAAGGGCGGCCCGGGAGCCGCGGCCGGGATCTTCGACGGCATCGACATCGACTGGGAGTGGCCCGTCACCGGCGGCGAGACGGCCAACGCGCGGCCGGAGGACAGGGAGAACTTCCTCCTGCTCATGGAGGAGCTCCGCGCCGAGCTGGACGCCCGCGGTGCGACGAACGGCCAGGACTACCTGCTGACCGCCTTCGCGCCGGCCGGCGGGTGGAACGCAGGGCAGGGCGGGTGGCTGGACCCGCGCCTGTTCGCGGCCGTCGACTTCCTCAACGTCCAGGGGTACGACTTCCACGGCGGGTGGGTGCCGAACCAGACAGGGCACCAGGGCAACCTGCACCCGGACGGCGACAACAACTGGGGTCTCGGGCTCGACGGCGCGATGGGCATGTACGTGCAGGCGGGGGCGTCGCCGGACCAGCTCAACGCCGGTCTCGCCGCCTACGGGCACGGGTGGTACGGCGTCACCGACGGGTCGGCCGCGTGGCAGCCGGCCGCGGGCTACGTCGGCACCCGGACCTATGCCGAGCTGCGCAACCTCGGGCAGGCCTACTTCGACGCCGGGCTCGGGGCGTCGTGGCGGTACGACGGCGACCAGTGGTGGAGCTACGACGACCCGGCCTCCGTGACGGCCAAGGCGGAGTGGCTCGCCGTCAACGGCTACGGCGGTGCGATGTGGTGGGACCTCTCGGGGGACCACCGCAACGAGCTCGGCGACGCGCTCGGCAGCACCTTGCGGGCGGCGACGCCCGGGCCGTCCGTGGACCCCGCCTGTGCGGCTCCCTGGTACGCGTCCGGCGTCTACACGAGCGGTGACGTCGTCGCGCACGACGGCGTGGAGTACCGGGCGGCGTGGTGGACCCGCGCACAGGCGCCCGGCAGGAGCTCGTCCGGTCCCTGGACGCCGGTCGGGCCGTGCGGCACGACGCCTCCGGTCGACGTGCCCTCGTGCGCGCCCGCATGGTCCGGCGCGACGACCTACACCCGCGGGCAGGTGGTGTCACGCGCGGGCGTGAACCACACCGCGCAGTGGTGGAGCCGCGGGGAGCTGCCCGGCTCGGCTCCGTACGGCGCCTGGGACGCGGGCACGCCGTGCGCCTGACCTCCGGGCAGGCGTAGCGCTCGCCCCGCCACCGTGCCGCCGTGCTCGGCGCACCCCGCCGCGGGTGCGCCGAGCCCGGCGAGCAGGGCACCTCCGGATGCGCGCCCGGACGCGGTGCTGAACAGTGGACGCGGACGTCGAGCGCACGCTCGAACCGCAGAGCCGACCAGGAGGTACCCATGGCACGCACCGTCTCGAGCCTCATGACCCCCCACCCGACCGTCGTCGAGGTGACCGACACGCTGCACGCCGTCGCGCAGACGATGGCCACGCAGGACGTCGGGGCGCTCATCGTGGCGGAGAACGGCGCGGTCGTCGGCATCGTCACGGACCGCGACCTCGTCGTCCGCGGCCTGGCCGCCGGGATCGGGCTCGACGCGCCGGTGGGCCAGCTCGCGACCGAGGAGCTCGTCACCGTCGGACCGGAGGACGACGTCGCCGAGGTCGTGCACCTCATGCGCGAGCGCGCCCTGCGCCGTGTCCCGGTGGTCGAGGGCGACCAGGCCGTCGGCATCGTGACGATCGGCGACCTCGCCGTCGCGCTCGACTCCGACTCCGCGCTCGCGGACATCTCGGCGGCGCCGCCGCAGGACTGACCGGTCCGCACGCTCGACCACGGAGGCGCGGGGACGAGGGTCCTCGCGCCTCCGTCGTGCCCGGGGGGCGGCGACACGGCGACCTGGCCGACCGGGCGACCCGGTGACGCGGGCGGGCGAGCACGTCGCCTACGCGACCAGCGCGACCACGAGCACCATGGGCAGCGAGACCACCGACGCGATCGACGTGCCGAGCGTGAGGGTCTTGAGGCTGCCCTTGGTCGACAGGCCGAGCAGCGCCTTGAACATCCAGAAGAAGTTGCTGTTCACCTGGAGCGCGAACATGGCGCCGGACGCGATCGCGAGCCCGATGACGATGGGTGCGACGTCGAGCGACGTGAGCACCGGGGCGATGATGCCCGCCGCAGTGATCGCCGCGACGGACACCGACCCGATCGCGAGGTGCAGGAGCGCCGCGATGAACCAGGCGAGCAGGACGCTGAGCAGGACGGGCGCCCCGGCCTCGGCCTGGAACAGCCCCGCGAGGACCTGGTCGAGGTCGGTCTGCGTGATGACCGCGCCGAGCGAGCCGCCGACCCCCGTGATGAGCAGGATCTCGCCGGTCGTGTGGAAGCCGTCGTCGAGCGCGTCCTCGGTGCGCCCCTGGCCCGCCGTCCGGCGGGACAGCAGGTACGCGCCCAGCAGGCCGACGAAGAGCGCGACGTTCGCGTCGCCGACGAACTCGACGAACGGCGTGGCGAACCCGAGCAGGTCGGCGAACGCACCGAACCCGATGAGCAGGAGCGGGACGAGGATCGGCAGCAGCATGACCCCGAGCGGCAGCGGCCGGCGCGCGGCGGTGTCCTCGGCGCCCTCCGCGCCCTCCGCGCCCTCCGCACCCGCGGCGCCCGCGGCGTCGTGCGCCTCCTGCTCCGCCAGCGCCTCGTCGACCTCCTCGTCCGACTCGGGCTTCCAGAAGTCCCCGCGCAGGACGACGCGCATGACGAGGCTCGTCAGGACGGCGGTCAGCGGGCCGATCACGATGCCGAACAGCAGCCACCGGCCGAGCGGGATGTCGAGCAGGCCCGCGATGGAGATCGCGGCCAGCCCCGGGATCACGAACACGTACCCGGCGAAGATGCCGGCCCCGAGCGCCGAGGCCATGAGCGGGAGCCCGTTGCGCCCGACGTGCGGGGACGCCGAGCGGGCGACGGGCGACGCGAGGACCACCTGCACGTCGACGTAGATCGAGGGCAGGACCGTCGAGAGCAGCATCGCCATCGCGTACGGCAGCCGCGTCGTGCCCACCGCGCGGACCAGGACGCGCACCATCCGCTGGAACGCGCCGGTCGAGTGCAGCAGCGCCCCGATCAGCACCCCGAAGCCGATGAGCAGGCCGACCTCGGTCATGATCTCCCCGAAGCCCACCGTGATGGCCTCCACGGTGCCGGCGAAGCCGACGCCCGAGGCCAGGCCGAGGTAGAGCGACGCGAGGATCAGCGAGATCACCGGGTTGACCTTGAGCCGGATGATCAGGCCGATGGCCAGGACGATCGCGATGGCGGTGTGCAGAGCGACCACGCTGGGCTCCTCGCGTCCGTGTGCCCCCTGTCCGGCAGGAGCCGGCACGGTGCTCACGAGCATGTCGTGGGGGAGGTCCGGCGTCCATCGCTGCGGCGCAGGCAGGGGCGCAGGTGTGGGCGCCCGCGAGCGGCTCGTGCGCGCCCGTGCGTCGGTCGCTCAGTCGGTGACGGTCACGACGATGGTCGGCTCGGGGTCCTCGACGCGGCCGTGCGGGTCGCCGTCCTCGCCGCGGTAGGAGTAGGTGAAGCCGATCGTCGTGGTGCCGGGCGCGACGGCGTCGAACGCGTAGCTCAGCCGGGTCGGGGTGCCGGTCGCGCCGTCGTCGCCCACGGTCTCGGCGCGCACCTCGCCCTCGGCGAGGACGGCGGGATCGGGGGCCGTCGTGAGCCGCCAGTCGTCGCCCACGGAGGTGGTGATCTCGCCGAGGTCGATCACGATGGTCTGCCCCGCGGGGACCATGACCTCGTCGACGGTCGCGGAGACGCTCGTCGAGGGCGGGCTGCACGCGGTCAGCGCGACCGCGAGCGCCACGACCGCCGCGCAGCCGAGCACGCGGTCGGCGCCGGGTCGGGTGGTGCGGGCGGGGCGCATCGGGGTCCTCCGGTGGGTCGGCGTCGGGCCGACAGTCTGACGTGCGGAGGCCGTGCGGAGGCGCAGGTCCGTGCTCGGCGCCGTCCCAGGGTGTCGGCGCGGCGACACCCCGGGACGTGCCCCCGGCGGCTCGCTCAGGCGAAGCCGAACACCGGAGGGAACGCCACGACGACCACGGCCGCCCACGCGCCGTACACCGGCAGGTACCGCGTCTGCCAGCGCTCGAGCGTCGCGAAACCGGCCCGGCGGCGCAGGAAGCGCGCGGTGAGCCACGCCGAACCCGCGAGGTGGACCAGCAGCAGGACGTTGAGGCCCAGCGCTGCGACGCGGTTGGGGCTGGACCCGAGCTCGGCGATGCGGGTCAGCATCGCGGTGAGCATGACGGCGTCCACGGCGAGCGCCGCGACGACGAGCACGAGCTGGAGCGCGTCGAACAGGCCGGGGGGCGCGAGCGGGTCGCGCGCCGAGATCGAGTACAGCAGCAGGCACAGCACCAGCACGAGGATCGCGTCCATGAGGATGAGCAGGTCGCGGTCGACGTCCGCGAGGCCGCCCGAGGACAGCAGCACGACCAGCACGGCGAGCAGCATGACGATCGTGAGCGGCGTGAACACCCGCGTGAGGACCGGGGCGATGTTCTCCACGACGTTCTTCTTCGCCTCGACGAGCCACGCGGCGACGACGAGGGCGCCCGGCACCGCGAACGGCAGGATCCAGTCCTCCATGACGGGTTCGAGGTCGACGCCGACCGCCGCGAGGACCGCGAACGTCAGCCCGATCAGCACGCCCCCGCCGAGCGCGAGGAGCGTGAGGTAGATCGCGAGCTCGCCGGTGAACCGCGCGAAGTCCATCCGGCCGCGGTCGGACCGCCACCTGCCGCCGACGTACGCGAGCCCGAGCAGGAGCCACAGGACGACCGGGGTGTGCACGACGGTGAGCACCTCGGTCGAGCCGCCGGGCTCGAACGGGTAGACGTTGACGACGACGGCCAGCGCGGCGAACGCCGCGACGAGCGTCGCTGCCACGGGGACGGTGAGCCGGCGCTTCCACGCGAAGTACGCGGCGAGGAACGGGACGACGAGGACGCCGACGTTCCGGGCGAGCGCGTTCTCGTCGGCGATCCACGTCGCGCCCGCCTTGACCGCCAGCCCCGCACCGACGGCGAGGGCCAGCACGACCGCGAGCTCGCGCCGCGACGGTGCCCCGGTCCCGTCCTCGCCGTCGGGCACGAGCGCGAGCTGCTTCCACAGCCGCTCGGAGTGCTCGCGCGCGTACTCGCGCGACACGGCGTCGAGGTTGCCGAGGCGCTTGATCGCGATGAGGAACGACTCCTCGTCGTCGAGCCCGGTGGCCTGCAGGTCGGCGACCTGGCCGCGCAGGTGGTCCTCGAGCTCCTCGACGTCCGCGGTGGAGATCGCCCCGCGCCGCTGCACGTACCCGCGCCACCGGTCGATCTGCGCCTCGAGCTCCGCGTGCTGCCCCATCACGCCCACCCCTCCACGAGCCCGGCGGGTCGCTGCGTCTGCTGCCAGACCTGCCGCAGCGCGTCGGCCACGACCGTCCACTGCTCCTGGCGCTCGGCGAGCGCCGCACGGCCCGCGGCGGTGAGCGCGTAGTGCTTGCGGCGTCGCCCCGCCTCGGACGTGCTCCACGACGACGACACGTAGCCGACCCGCTCGAGCCGGTGCAGGAGCGGGTAGAGCATCCCGTCGGTCCACTGCATGCGTCCGCCCGAGAGCTCGCCGACGCGCTTGAGGATCGCGTAGCCGTACTGCTCGCCGTCGGAGAGGATCCCCAGCACGAGCGGTGTGGCCGAGGCGGCCACGAGGTCCTTGTCGATGCGCACATCGCCTCCATACCTAGATCTGCAGGGTATCGACCCTAGCGGTGCTAGGTACGCGTCGTGCCTGGTCCGTGCGGAGATCTCGTGCGCGCGGCGTGCACGTCGGTGCCGCGCGGACGGCTCACACCGGCGCCGGGAGCAGGCTCGCCGCACCCGCGCGGGGGGCGCTCGAGTCAGGCGCGGCGGAGCGGGCGGCGCGCCGGTCCGGGCGCCCCCGCCCGGGCGGGGTCCAGCGGCACAGAGCTGACGAGCGTGGCGGGGCCCCGCCGCAGGGTCCCCGTCGTCAGCGGGCGGCAGCGCAGACCGCCCCGGCCGCGCATCGCGGTCAGCGCGCCGGGTGCGAGCACGTGGTCCATCCACGAGCACGGGGCCGCCGCCGTCGCGGCGCGGAGGCGGACGGCCCCGCCGGGCTGCTCCAGGACGAGCTCCTCGCCGAGCAGCGGGCCCAGCTCGGCGCCGCGCAGGACGACGTTGCGCCGCGCGCGCAGCGGGTCGAACGGGGGAGCGCCGAGCTCGGCCGCCATCGCCTCGAGCGCCTCGACCGCCAGGAGCGTCACGGCGGCGTCGGCGTGCGCGGCGCGCCCGAAGAAGCGGTCGCCGACGACCCCCTTGTCCGCGACCACCTCGACGAGCGCGGCGTCGGTCGTCGGGACGTCGGCGGCACCGTCGCGCGGGCGGCCCGCGTAGGCGTGCCGCGGCGAGACGAGCAGGTGCACGATCTCGACGTCGTACCGGTGCGCCTCGCTCACCGGACGAGTCCGCCCTCAGGCCCGCCAGCCCGCCGACACCCGCCGGAGCTCCACGACGTCGTACGTGTGCCCCGCGGCGCGCAGGCGGTCGACGAGGACGTCACCGAGGCCGGTCGCCGGCGTGAGCGAGCCCGCACGGTCGGGGAGCCGGTCGGTGTCGAGCGCCAGCGCAAGGCCCGCCTCGCCGATCATGACCGCCGTCGCGGCGTACCCCGGGTCGCCCTGCGCCGCCGCGACGGCGCGGTAGCGGCGGCCCGACGTCGTGATCGCGTCGGTCTGCATCCGGAACCAGCCCCGGGCACGCGTCTCCTCGGACGGTCCCGCACCCGGCGCCGGGAGCGCGCGGTCGAGGAGCGCGCGCGTCGGCGGGAACGCCATCGCCGCCGGGAGCAGCCCGCGCGCCGCGGTCACCCCGGCCGCCGCCACCGCCCCGCGCACCCCGCGGCCCACCCCCATGACCTCGCCGTAGCGCAGCGAGCGACCGTAGGCCCAGCCCTGCAGCGCGTTGCTGCGCCGCACGACGCGGCTGTTGAACGACGCCATGAGGAACGGCGCGGTCCAGCGCCCGTCCGGACCCCGGTGCGGCGCGGGGGCGTCCGACGGCTGCGGCACCGACGTCTCGGCGGCCCGGTCGGGACTGAGGGAGAACGGGTCCGCGAGGACGCGGCGGGCGTCGGGCGAGCGCAGCGCCTCCTCGACGACCCCGCGCATCGACTCGACGGTGCCGCCGCTCAACCCGCCCCGCGCCGTCGCCACGAGGCGGACCTCGCTCAGGGCCCCGGCGTCGTCGGCGGCGCAGCGGCGGTGCAGCAGCAGGACGCTCAGGTCCGAGGGCACGGAGTCGTACCCGCACGCGTGCACGAGGCGCGCGCCCGTCCGGCGGGCGACGGCGTCGAACCGGTCGGCCGCCTCGCGGACGAACAGGACCTCGCCGGTCAGGTCGGCGTAGTGCGTGCCCGCGCGGGCGCACGCCTCGACGAGCGGCAGCCCGTGCCGTGCGTACGGGCCGACCGTCGTCACGACGGCGCGGGTGGCACCGGCGAGAGCGGCGAGCGACGCGTCGTCGTGCGCGTCGGCGACGAGCAGCGGCCAGTCGTGCGCCCGCGCGGGGAGCCCCGCGCGGACCTCGGCCAGGCGTGCCCGCGACCGCCCCGCGAGCGCGATGCGGGCCGCCGGTGGCGCGTGCTCCGCGAGGTGCGCGGCGACGAGCCGGCCCACGAAGCCGGTCGCGCCGTGCAGGACCAGGTCGTGCTCACGCTCGGGGCTCGTCATCGCGCGATGCTCGCGTGCCGTGCGGGGCCGCGCAACCGCTCCCGGCGGGCGTGCTCGACCGCTCCAGGCGGGGCCCGCCCGCCGGGGAGCAGGAAGGGGCAAAGGGGCAGCCCGCCGCGCCGGTGCGGGGGTGTCGCGGTGCTGCCGTCGGCGGGACGATGGGGGACCGCCGCCGGCGTCGGGCCGGTGGCCCGGTCGGTGGAGGCCCCGGTGGACTTCAGGCTCGAGCTCGTGATCGTCCCGGTCAGCGACGTGGACCGGGCCAAGGCGTTCTACGCGGACCGGCTGGGGTTCGGCGTCGACCAGGACAACGTGGTCGCGGAGGGCCTGCGGTTCGTTCAGGTGACGCCGCCCGGCTCGGCGTGCTCGATCGCCTTCGGGCTCGGCCTCTCGGATGCGGCGCCCGGGTCGGTGCGCGGGCTCCAGGTGGTCGTCGACGACGCGGACGCGACCCGCGACTACCTGCTCGCGCGCGGGATCCCGGCACCGCCCGTCGAGGACTTCCCGTGGGGCCGCTTCACCGGGTTCGAGGACCCGGACGGCAACGCGTGGTCGGTCCAGCAGCTGCCCGACCGGTCGGGCGGGGGCTGACGCGCGGTGCCCGGTGCGGACGCGCCGGTACGGTCGCGCGCGCCCGCTCGCCCCGCCCGGTCGGGCGGCTGCGCACGCTCCGGCCCGCACCCGCGTGCGACCCGGCAGGCTCCGCCCTAGCGTGGAGGGGTCATCGGCGGTGCGCGTCCCCACCGGCACGACGGGCGTCCTCCGCCTCCGGAGCCACGTCCGCAGGAGGACGCCATGCAGACCGCCACGATGATGAGGAGCCACCCCGCCCCGACCGCCCTGGACCGCGGGCTGCTCGCGCGCGTGATCGACGTCGCGATCGAGTGCGCCCAGGCGTGCTCGGCGTGCGCCGACGCCTGTCTCGCCGAGGAGACGGTCGCGGACCTGCGGAAGTGCATCCGCAGCGACCTCGACTGCGCGGACGTGTGCGAGACGACGGGCCGGGTGCTGTCCCGGCACACGGGCTTCGACGCGAACGTGACGCGCGCGCTGCTCGCCGCGTGCATCGCCGCGTGCGTCGCGTGCGGCGACGAGTGCGAGCAGCACGCCGGGATGCACGAGCACTGCCGGGTCTGCGCCGAGGCGTGCCGGGCGTGCGAGGCGGCGTGCGGCGAGCTGCTCGCGGCGATCGGCTGAGCGGGGGGCGAGCGCCCGAGAGGGCTCGCTGGGGCCGTCAGACCACGAGCTGGAGCCGGCGGCCGGCCAGACCCACGCGCACGGTCTGGCCCCACGTGGCGGTCAGCCGGTCCGCCTCCAGGCCGTCGCCGAAGACGACCAGCGACTCCGAGCCGACGACGAGGCCGAGCTCGGCGCCCGCGGCCAGCGTCCCCGCGGTGAGCGTCGTCCCGGTGCTCGGCGAGGGCCACGCCTCGCGCACGAACCACGCCAGCGCGGAGTCCCCGGGGCCCGGGAGCGGGGGAGCGTCGGCCCGTCCCCGGGCGAGCGACACGGCCCACCCGGTGGCGCCCGTCCCGGTCGTCACCACGACGCCCGAGGAGGACTGCGCCTCGCTCGCGCCGCCCGGGACGTGCAGCGCGTACCGGGCGGACTGGTGACCCGCGTGGCCGACGTAGACGTCGTTGAGCGCCTCGAGGGACGTGCCGTCGTCGAGCGACGCGCGCACGAGGGCCCGGGGCTCGACGCGTGCCGTGCCGCGCACGACCGCGTCGAGCACCCGCGCGACCGTCGTGGGGCGGTGGCGCACGAGGGCGCCGGGGTTGCGCCCGGGCTCGGGGTCGACGCCCACGACCGGCTGGGAGCCGACGTACTTGGCGGTGTTCGCGACGAGGCCGTCGGGCCCCACGACGACGCAGACGTCCTGCGGCTCGAACGCGAAGCGGTGCAGGTCGTCGCGGTCGACGTCCCCGCGCCGCCAGTGTGCCGGGACGGCGGCCCGGGTCCGGGCGAGCGCGTCGGCGAGGGCGTCGTGGCTCGCCTGCACCTCGGCGAGGCCGCGGCCGCGCGTGCGCAGGAAGAACTCGGCCTGGCCGCGGGTGCCGTGGCGGTCGACGAGCTCGTCGAGCGCGCTGCGGCGGTGCACGACGACCGCGCGCGGGGCGAGCGTCACGTCACTCACCCCGCCCGGCCGTCAGCGCGGTGAGCGCCCCGGTGAGCGCGTCCGGGGTGAGCGTGAGCTGCCCGATCGCGGGCAGGTTCCCGGCGAGCTCGCGCAGCGCCACCGCGAGCAGGACCTCGCGCGGCACGTCGGCGTAGGCGGCCATGCGGGCGCTCTCGGCGGCGCCCTCGGCCTCGCCCTGCAGCCGCGCCGCCTCGGCCGCGGCGGCGGCCAGCACGCGCTGCCGGTCCGCGTGCGCACGGGCCTCGATGAGCGCGGCGGCGGCGGCCTCGTCCGCCCGGGCCCGCGCGTTGGTGCCCTCCTGGGCGACGAGCTGCTGCTCGCGGCCTGCGAGCTCGATGCGGTTGGTCATCTCGTTCTCGGCGATCGCACGCTCGCGCTCGACGGCCAGCGCGCGCCGCTCGAACGTCGACCGCTCGGCCTCCGACTGCGCCTGCTCGCGGGCGGGGGTCTGCAGCGCGCGCTCGAGGTCGGCGTCCGCCCGGACGGAGCCGATCCGGGCGCCGAGGACGCGCAGCCCGGTCGCGGCGACCCGGTCGTCGGCGAGCAGCGCCGCGGTGACCCGCGCGCGCAGCGGCCCGGTGCCCGAGGAGATCGCCTCGCGCAGCGTGCTGCCCGCGAGGGCGTCCATGACGTGCCTCGACGCGAGCTCGCCGAGCAGGTGCGCGACCTGGTCGAGCGGGCTCGCGGTCCACGCGCCGGTGCCGGGGTCGATGCCGAAGTCGAGCCGCCGCGCGACGAGCTCGGGGTCCTCGAAGCGGTAGCTGACGGTGACCTGGGCGGTGACCTCCTGGAGGTCGGCGGTCCGGGCACGGGCCACGAGGGGCAGCTCATGGTCGTCGACGGGGACCTCCGACAGCACCGCGGTGAGGGGGCGGAACCAGAACGAGAGCCCGGTGCCGGACCGTCGGACGGCTCCGCCGCGCAGCTGCACCACGTGCGAGGTGGGGGCCGTCCGGAGGTGCCGGACGAAGGGGTAGCGGGTGATCGTGGCCACGGGGTCTCCTCTGTATGTCGTCGAGATGACGATAAAGCGCCCCTGGTTAATCGTCAAGTCGACGATATAGAGTGGCCGGCATGGATGGTCGCGCCTACTCGCCCTCCGCGTACCCCCGGTTCGCGGTGACCGTGGACCTCGTCGTGCTCACGCTGCGCGCCGGGACGCTGGAGGTCCTCCTCGTCGAGCGCGGCGAGGAGCCGTTCCGCGGGCAGCGGGCGCTCCCCGGCGGGTTCGTGCGCCCGGACGAGGGGCTCGACGCCGCCGCGGAGCGCGAGCTCGCCGAGGAGACCGGGCTGCGGGACGTCCCGGGTCACCTCGAGCAGCTCGGCTCGTACGGGGAGCCCGGCCGCGACCCGCGGATGCGGGTCGTGTCCGTCGCGTACCTCGCGCTCGCCCCCGACCTGCCCGAGCCCCGCGCCGGGACGGACGCGGCCGCCGCCGACTGGGTCCCGGTCGACGCGGCGCTCGGCGCCCCGCTCGCGTTCGACCACGCGCGCGTGCTGACCGACGGGCTCGAACGGGCGCGCGCGAAGCTCGAGTACAGCCCGCTCGCGACCGCCTTCTGTCCGCCGGAGTTCACCGTGGCCCAGCTCCGCCAGGTGTACGAGAGCGTGTGGGGGCAGCGCCTCGACCCCCGCAACTTCCACCGCAAGGTCACGGGCGCGCCGGGGTTCCTCGTCGACACCGGCCGCACCCGCACCGAGGGTCGGGGTCGGCCCGCCACCGTGTACCGCCGCGGTGACGCGACCGTCCTGCACCCGCCGCTCGCGCGCGAGTGACCGCCCGGCGCACGCGTGCGGGCCGCGCCCTCCCGTCCTAGCGTGAGCACCGCGTGCGGCACGGCGCGCTGCGGCGTCGGGGCGGTCCGCGGGCCGAGGTGAGGGAGCCAGGTGGTGGCAGCACGGGAGCGGAAGACCGGCGAGCTCGAGACCTACCAGGCGATGCGTGACTTCGCCCGCACGCCCGAGCCGTCGGGCACACCCGCGCCCGCTCCCGACGACGGGCGGCGGCGCTTCGTCGTGCAGCGCCACCGCGCCCGCCGCCTGCACTACGACGTCCGCTTCGAGATCGACGGCGTGCTCGTGAGCTGGGCGGTGCCGCGCGGGCCGACGCTCGACCCGAAGGTCCGGCGCATGGCGGTGCACGTCGAGGACCACCCGCTCGAGTACGAGGACTTCGAGGGCGTCATCCCGTCCGGCGAGTACGGCGGCGGCGACGTCATCGTGTGGGACCGGGGGACGTGGGAGCCGTACAAGAGCGACGACCCCGGCGCCGAGGTCGCGGCGGGCGAGCTGCACGTCGAGGTGCACGGGTCGAAGCTGCGCGGGCGGTTCGTCCTCGTGCGCAGCGGCGGGCCCGACGCGCACGGCAAGGAGCAGTGGCTGCTGCTGCACAAGCGGGACGAGCACGCCGTCGAGGGCTGGGACGCCGAGGACCACCCGCACTCGGTGCTGAGCGGCCGGACGAACGACGAGGTGCGGGCCGACCCCGACCGGCTCTGGCGCTCCGACCTCCCCGCGGCGGAGGCCTCGGTCGCGCTGCACGCCGAGGCCGCCGCGCCGACCGACGAGGAGCTGGCCGCGCTCGACGACCTCGGCTCGGGCGGGACGTGGGAGGTGCACGGGCGGCGGCTCAAGGTCACGAACCTCGACAAGGTGCTGTTCCCGGCCCGGCCCGGCGAGGAGCCCGTGACCAAGCGCGAGCTCGTCCGCTACGCCGCCCGGATCGCCCCGGTCGTGCTGCCCTACCTGCGGGGCCGCGCGCTCAACATGCACCGGTTCCCGCAGGGTGCGGGCGGCTCGGGGTTCTGGCACAAGGAGCTCCCCGGGCACGCGCCCGACTGGCTGCCGCGGTGGGACCGGCCCGACGTCGAGCCGGGCGACACGCGCACGTACCTCGTGGTCGACGAGCCCGCCGCGCTCGTCTGGGCCGCGAACTTCGGGGCACTCGAGTGGCACGCGTGGACGTCGCCGGCGGCCGAGCCGCAGCGCCCGAGCTACGCCCTCGTCGACCTCGACCCGGGCACGTCGACCGCGTGGGAGGACGTCGTGCTCCTCGCGCGCCTGCACCGCGACGCGTTCGCGCACCTCGGCGTGCGGGCCCAGCCCAAGCTCACCGGCCGGCGCGGCATCCAGATCTGGATCCCGATCGCGCCCGGCCCGGGGTTCGACGACACGCGCGCGTGGGTCGAGCGCGTCTCGCGCACGGTCGGCGCCGTCGTGCCCGAGCTGGTGAGCTGGCGGTGGGGCGTGCACGAGCGCGGCGGGCTCGCGCGGCTCGACTACACGCAGAACGCGATCAACAAGACCCTCGTGGCGCCGTACAGCCCGCGCGCGGCGGCCGGGGGGCCGGTGTCCGCGCCCATCACGTGGGACGAGCTCGACGAGGACTGGCTCCGGCCCGACGCGTTCACGCTCCGCACGGTGCTGGACCGGGTCGCGGAGCGCGGGGACCCGTTCCGGACGGTGCTCGCCCGCGACCAGGCGCTGCCGCCGCTCACCTGAACCCGGCGACGGCGTCCTCAGGTGCCGCGCGACTGCCCGAGCGTCGCGAGCAGGTCCTCGTGCAGCTCGAACCAGACCGTGTGGCACGAGTCCTCGCCGGTGCGGTTGACCCAGCTCCCGTCGCCCGCCAGGACGCGGTCGAGCGCGGCGGAGAACCGGCGGTCGTACCCGCCGAAGCGGTCGAGCACCCCCGTGAGCCGGTGCACGAGTGCGACCAGCGCACGGGCGAGCTCGTCGAGCTCGGAGACGACCATCCCGTCCCACGCGGGGTCCGTGTGGTCGTTCTCCGCGAGCGGGTCACCGGGCCGCGGGCGCAGCTGCCAGCTCGTGCAGGCGCTCTGCAGCCGGTCGTTGAGCGGCAGGAACGCCGCGTAGGTCGCCGCCACCGCCTCGTGCCCGCCCGGCACGGCGGCCAGCTCCGCGGCGAGGAGCTGCTCGCCGTGCGCGCGCCCGCGGTCGGTCGGCGACCAGCCGCCGAGCCCGGCGAACTCCGACCAGGCGACGTGACCGAGCGCCTGGAGGTCCAGGAGCAGCTCCTCGACGGCGCCCGGGTCGAGCGCGAAGCGGCGCGCGGTCGCCGCGGTGTCGGTGAAGCCGCGCAGCCGGACGGCGTGCAGGACGAGCAGCTCGTCCGACGACGCGCGCGTCACGTGGTCCGCCCGCGGTCGTCGCGCCCGCGGCGCGCCAGCAGGCGGTCGAGACGCTGCTGGCACGCCTGCGGGGAGTTCATGCCCAGCGCGTCCGCCATCTGCGCCCAGGTCAGGCCGGCGCCGCGCGCGGTGAACAGGAGCGCGGTCTCGACCTGGTCGAGCTCGGCGCGCGCGGCGGGCAGCAGCGCGAGGGCGGCGCGGGCCGCGTCGGGGCCGTCCGGGCCGTCGAGGCCGGTGCCGCCGGGGTCGCCGCGGCCGGACCACCAGAGGAAGAAGCGGACGAGGTCGACCGCGGAGGGCGGCATCCCGGCGGGCTCCCACGGGCGCGCGTCGAGGTCCGCCGCGCCCAGCTCGAGCAGCAGCGTGCGGGCGCTGCTCTCGTCGCCGGCCCGGACCTGGTCGGCCCGCGCGGTCCGCGCGGGGTCGTTGTGCTCCACGCCCCGACCGTGCATCATCAACGAGACGTTGTCAACGCTCCGTTGATGATCGGAGCCGTCCCGCGTCGCGGGCGGGAAGCGGAGGTCGCGTGCTGGTGCCCCTCGAGGACGCGACCGCCGCCGTCGCCGGTGGGAAGGCCGGGACCCTCGGGCGGCTCGTGCGCGCCGGCCTCCCCGTGCCGCCGGGCGTCGTCGTGCCGCTCGACGTCTACCGCGCGACGGCGGAGCGGCTCGCCGTCGAGGAGCTCGTGCGTCGCGGTGGACCGGGTGCCGCGCAGCGCGCCCTGGCACGGGCCGACCTGGCGCCAGGGTTCCTGGCCGCGGTCGAGCGGGCGCTCGCGCGGCTGGGCGGTGGTCCGGTCGCCGTCCGCTCGTCGGCGACGGGGGAGGACGGCGCGACGCGCTCCGCCGCGGGGCAGCACCTGACCCGCCTCGGGGTCCGCGGTGCGGGCGACGTCGTGGACGCCGTGCGCGCGTGCTGGGCGTCGCTCTGGTCGCCCGAGGCGGTCGCGTACCGGCGGCTCGACGACGGGCACGACGCCCCGGCGACGGCGGTGCTCGTCCAGCGGCACGTCGACGCGGACGTCGCGGGGGTGCTGTTCACGGGCGACGCGCCCGGCGACCCCGTCGTCGTCGAGGCGTCCTGGGGGCTCGGGGAGTCGGTCGTCGGTGGCCTCGTGACGCCCGACCGGCACGTGGTCCACGCCTCGGGAGCGGTCGGGACGCGGGTGGGCGCCAAGGCGACGCGCGTGGACCGGGACGGGGCCGGGGTCGGCACGGCGGCGGTCCCCGACGCGCTCGCGGCCGCGCGCTGCCTCGACGACGCCGCGGTGCGCGGGCTCGCGGACCTCGGACGCGAGCTCGCGACGCTGCTCGGCGGACCGCAGGACGTCGAGTGGGCGCTCGCGGGCGGCGTGGTCCACGTGCTCCAGGCGCGGCCGGTGACCGCGGGGCTGCCGAGGCTGCGCGGGTTGCCGGACGTGCCGGAGGTGCGCGCGGCGGGGGACGGGGACCGGGCTGCGGCGGTGCCGACCTCCGACCCCTCTGTCGCGGTGACCGCCGGTGCAGCCACGACCGACGCAGCCACCTGCGCCGCCGGCCCGGTGCTCCGCGGCGTGCCCGGGAGCCGCGGCGTGCGGCGCGGGCCCGTGCGCGTCGTGACCGGACCCGAGGGCTTCGCAGCCGTCCGGTCGGGGGACGTGCTGGTGTGCCGGTTCACCGACCCGGCGTGGACGCGGCTGTTCGGCGTGGTCGCCGCGGTCGTCACGCAGACCGGCGGGGTCCTGTCCCACGCCGCCGTCGTCGCCCGCGAGCACGGCACCCCCGCCGTGCTCGCGGTCCCGGGCGTCCTCGTGGCGCTGCGCGACGGCGACGACGTCGAGGTGGACGGGACGGCGGGGACGGTCCGGCTCGTGACGTGAGGCGCACCCGTCCGGCGGGGTCCCGCGGGGCGTGCTGCCGGCGCTCCCTGAGCAGCGCGAGGAGGGCGCGGACACGTGACGGCCCGCGGGCACGGCCGGTCAGTCGGCGATGCGGAAGTCCGGCAGCCCCTCAGGGTCCTCGGCGGTGACCTCGGCCGCGGTCACGTGCGCGTGCGACGGACCTCGACGCACCCAGGCCACGAGCCGCTCGACCGCCTCCGGGTCGCCCTCCACGACCGCCTCGAGCGCGCCGTCGGGCCGGTTCCGCACCCAGCCGTGCACCCCCAGGGCCTGCGCCTCGCGGGCGCACGCCCAGCGGAAGCCGACGCCCTGGACCTCCCCGCGGACGACGACCTTCCGGCGCACCACCATCGCCCCAGTGTGCGCCGGGTCGTGCGGCGGGGACCGTGCGCGGACGGGATCGCCCCGGCCGTGCACCCGGTGCCGACGGCGCCGCCTGGGGCTCTGCCCTTTGGGGCCGGTGGCCTCACCCCATCGTCTGCCCGGCGCCGGTGCGGCCGCGGGCGCGCCGCTCGGCAGAGTGGACGACGACGACGCCGCTGCTCGGTGCCCGGGCGCGGCGTCCCGGTCGACAGGACGGGCGGTCCGACGTGCGGCACTCCTCCCCGGTGCTGGTCCTGGCCCTCGCGTGCGCGCTCCCCGCGGCCGTGGGCCTGTCCACCGTGCCCGCGTCCTCGGTCCGGGTGGCGCCCGTCGTGACCGCGCTGCCGGACCGGGCGGACGCGCGGCTGGGGTTCACGGCGGACCGGGACGAGCTGCGCACCGCCCGTGTGAACCGGTTCGTCGACGACGACGACGGTGAGGGCGGGGGCGTCGAGATCGAGGCGCTGGCCGACGAGCCGCCCGCCACGTACGAGGTCGGCCCGAGCTCGGCCCCGCCACCCGCCGTCGACGCCCGCGCGGCGCACACCGGCGAGGCCTCCGGCGCCGAGCAGACCCTCACGTTCGTCAGCACCTCGGGCGGCGACGCCGACGGCGAGGTGTGGGTCGACCCGCCCGACTCCGAGCCGCCGCTGCGCGTCACGTGCGCCAACGACTCCCGCGAGAGCCACCCCGTGCTGTCCCCGTCCGGCGACGCGGTCGCGTTCGCGTCCGACCGTGCGGGCGGCTGGGACGTCTGGGTCGTGCAGCTCGGCGAGGCGCCCGCGAGCTGCACCGACGACGAGCCCCTCCCGGCCGTGCGGATCACGACGGACTCCGCCGACGACACGTGGCCGGCCTGGGCGCTGGAGGGCGAGGTCCTGGTCTTCAGCAGCGACCGCGCCGACCCGGCGACGCCCCCGGGAACCGTCGCGGCGCCGGCTCTCGGCGACCTCTACGCCGTCCAGGTCGACCTGGGGTCCGGCGGCGAGGTCGGGCTCGTCCAGCTCACGACCGGCCCGAGCGCCGACACCCAGCCGGCGGTCATGCCCGGCACCGACACCCGCGGCGAGGCGCACGTCGTGTTCACGACGACGCGGTTCCGCACCGACGGTTCGCTCGCGACGGTGACGGTGCCGGACCTGTTCGCGGGCGGGTCCGACCTCCCCGTCGTCCCGCTGTGGACGGGCCCGCAGGGCGAAGCGGTCCCGCAGCAGCAGAGCAGCGAGGCCTCCTGGTCGGTCGGCGCGCGTGAGCTCCTCCTCACGACCACGCGCGACGACCCGGCCGGGGACGTGCACGTCGTGCGCGTCGCGGTCCTCGGCGGTCCCGAGACCGGCCCCGGCCCGGTGCGCGCCCAGCCGGGGGCGACGACGCCCGTCGCCGCCGAGCGCGGGGTCGCGGAGTCCCACGGCGCGTTCCTCCCGGGCTTCCCGCTCGAGGAGCCGGGGGACGACGTCGCGTCGGACGTGGCGTACACGCGCCGGAGCCACGACGCGGACGTCGAGGACGTCGTGGGGGCCGACGGCTCCGACCGCCGCACGGTCGGGCGCACGAGCGTCACGCGCGACGGTGCCGAGGTGCCGCTCGACGACGTCGGGCCGGCCTACTCGCCCGACGGCGCCGAGCTCGTGCACGCCGCCGGGGACCTCGATCCCTGGGCGCCGTCGGCTCCGGTCGACGGGTACCACCTCGTGCGGGCCGCGGCCGACGGCACCGGCGCCCGCCCGCTCGACTACGACCGCCTGCCCGGCGACGTCGACCTCGACCCGGCGTGGTCCCCGGACGGCACGCGCCTCGCGTTCGTGCGCCACCGTCCCGCGCCCGGCGGGTACCTGGCCGCGCGGATCTGGGTCGTGACGCTCGCGACCGGTGACACCGTCCAGGTCGGCGCGCACCCCGAGGGCGACCCCGTCGCGGACGTGGACCCGGCGTGGTCGCCGGACGGCGCGCGCCTGGCGTACGCGAAGGTCACCCCGCGGATCGACGTCGGGGTGCGGGTCGCGCCCCCCACGAGCCTCGTGCGGGCGGGAGGCGTCGCGACGGTCGAGGTCACGGTCACGGCCGCCGGCGCGACGACGCCCGTGGAGGTCCACGTCGACTTCGGCGGGCTCGCGGACGCGCGGATCGCGACCCCGCCGGCCGAGTGCACGCCCGAGCCCGGCGGCGCGGTGTGCCGGCTGACGGGACCCGCGAACGGCCGGGTCCTCCCGTTCTACCTGACCGGCACACGCCCCGACACGTACCCCGTCACGGCCACGGTGCGCGGGCTGGGGGAGGACCCGGACCCGTCGAACGACACCGCGGCCGCGGAGGTGACGGTGGCCGGCCCACCGGCGCTGGCGATCGACATCGAGACGTCGACGATCGAGAGCGACGAGACCTCCCGGGTCGTCGCGCAGGCCACGGTCCGCACGGCCCCGACCTGGGTCGAGGTGCGCGTGCCGCTGCCCCCGACCGTGGTGTTCGTGCCGGAGCCCGGCACCACGGCGTGCAGGTTCGACGCCGCGCGCTCGGCCGTCGTCTGCGAGGTGCCGCCCGGCGGGTTCCCCGGGACGGTCCCCGTGCCGGTGTTCTCCCTGGGCATGGACAGCGAGGAGGTCGAGGAGAACGAGACCCTCACGCTCGTCATGGAGCTCGTCACGAGCGACGGGCAGCGCGTCACCGACAGCGACGACCTCACCGTGACCGCCGACCCGGACCCCGAGCCGGGCCCGGTGATCAACCTGGCCGCCGCCCGGACGGCGACGGTCCACCGGGTCGTCCCGGCCGCCGCGGTGCGTGCGCCCGTGCCCGGCGACGGCACCCGTCCGGTGGCCGTGCTCGCGAGCCGGGTGACCACGCCGCTCCCGTCCTCCCCGCGCGTGCACGTGATGGACGCGGCCGACGGCTCGGGCGACGTGGCGCTCACCCAGCCGGCGCCCTGCCCGACCCCGGCCCCCGAACCGTGCACGGCCCCGCTGCTCGGCCAGGGCCTGGCGTGGTCGCCCGACGGTGCGCAGCTCGCGGTCGAGCACCTCGGTGCCGTGCACCTCGTGACCCTGGCCGACGCGGGCGGCGACGGACCCGACGTGCCCGAGGTCGTGACCACGGTCGCGCAGCTCACCGGCATCCGGCCGGACGGGACCGCGACCCCGTCGCGCGGGCAGCTCTCGGTCACGGAGGACCCGGCGTGGTCGCCCGACGGCGCCGAGCTCGCGGTCACCGGGCAGCCCGCTGGGCACCCTGACCGGCGGGGGATCTACGCGCTCGGCCTCGACGGGTCCGTGCTCCGTGCGGTCGCACAGGGGCCCGAACCCGAGACGCAGCCGGCGTACCAGCCGTTCGAGGACGTGGTCCCGCCGACCGCCGACCTGTCGGTGGACGTGACGCTCGACGCGGCGGAGAGGTGGCTGGGCGGGGAACCGGTGGTGGCGACGGTCGTCGTGCGCAACGGTGCGCCGCCGGGGGCCCCCGCGTCCGGCACGGTGGTGACGCTCGCGTACCCGCCGTTCGCGACGGTGACGCCCGACCCGGCGTGCCCGCCGCCGGGCACGACGTGCGCGCTCGGGACGCTGGGTCCGGGGGACAGCCGCGTGCTGACGGCGACGCTCGCGTTCCCGGCCCCCGAGCCGGAGGTCCCGGAGACGCTCGAGCAGCCCGAGACCCCCTCGACGCAGACCGGTCAGGTGCGTGCGAGCGTGACCTCGTCGACGCCCGACCCGGTCCCGGCGAACGACACCGACGCCGCCGACCTCGCCCTGCAGCGCCCGACGCTGCGCCTCCTGCCCGCGGTGAGCAAGCCGGGGACCGTCGTCCTCGCGTACGGCGAGAACTTCCCGCCCGGCGAGGCGGTGGAGCTCGTCTGGTCGCAGGGCATCACGGTCGACCCCGGGCCGGCCGAGGTCGACAGCGAGGGGACCGTGCGGTTCTCGGTGCTCGTGGTCCGCCGCGACCGGCTCGGTGCGCGGACCCTCGACGCGACTAGCCCGGACGGCCTGTTCGGCCTCGTGCGGGGCGACCTGCTCGTCGTCGCCCGCAGCTCCTCGCCGCCGGAGCTCATCGCACGCGGCTGAGCCCGCCCACGCCGTCACGGGCGGCGCAGGGCACGACCGGGCAGGACCCCGCCCGCGAGCCGAACCGAGCCGAGGATCCTCAGCCCGGGGTGACCGCGACCGCGTACCGGAAGGCGTTGACGAGCCGGTAGCCGCCCTGCTCGGTGCGGAACGGGCGCGCGGCGTCCACGACGGTCCGGTGCCCCGACTCGGTGCCCTCGGCGTCCTCACCGAGCAGGACCCCGCGGACGAGGGTCGTGTCGTCCGGCACCTCCCACGGGACCTCGACGAGCCCGGCCGCGACCACGGTCAGCCCGCTCCCGGCGAGCAGCGCCTCGAAACCGCCGGCCTCGCGCAGCGGACCGTCCGGCGGGACGTCCTCGCCGGCCGCCGCGGCGACGGCGCGCTCGACGACGTCGAGGTCGTTGAGGGCGCCCTCGGCCCAGGACGCGAGCGCGACCCGTCCGCCGGGCACCGCGACGCGCACCGCCTCCGCGAGCGCGCCCGCGGTGCTGGCCGCGAGCTGCAGCGAGTTGACGGCGGTCACGACGTCGAAGCGGGCGTCGTCCCACGGGAGCGCCTCCGCCGCGGCGACCCGGACGTCGGCGCCGGGGACCTGTGCGCGCGCGAGGGCGACCATGCCCGGCGCGGGGTCCGCCCCGGCGGCCTGGCCGCCCAGGCTCGCGACCTGCGCGAGCAGCTCGCCGCTCCCGCACCCGACGTCGAGCACGCGCGTCCCGGGGCCGACCGCGGCCGCCGTGAGCAGCGTGCGCCGCACCGGGTCGGCGAACGGGCCCCACAGCTCCGCCCAGCCCTCGGCGACCGCCGACCAGGCGTCCTCGTCGGCTCCGTCCACGTCCCGTGCTCCTCGCCCGTCGCGCCGGACGCGACGGGCCGGCGCCCGTCCGCGGGCCCGGACGCGACCAGTGTGCCGTCGGCTCGGACCTCGCGCTCGCGACCCGCGTGTCCCGGCCGCAGCACGCGGCGGGCCGGGTGGGACACGCCGACGGCACCGCTCAGGAGACGGTCGCGCGGAAGGCCCCGATCGCGGAGAGGACGCCGTCCGGGTCGTACCGGCGCTTCGCCGCGAGCAGCCGGTCGGCGTTCGCGCCGAAGCCGAGGCGCGTCCGGTCGGCGTCGTCGGGTCCCAGGATGTTGGGGTAGCCGCCGGGCAGGGCGCCCGGCGCGAGCGCCGCGGAGACCTCGTCGACCCACGCCTGCTGCTCCGCCGCGGCGCCCTCCGGGTCGGTGCCCGGCGGCGCCCACGCGGCGATGACCTCGGCGAGGAGGTGGTCGCGTCGCAGCGCGAACGCGGTCGCGTCCGGGGCGACCCGCGCGCCGGCCCCGTGGAAGTGGTGCAGCGCGAGGAGCGACGACGGCGAGGGCGAGCTCGCGGCGGCGTCGACGAGCGTGCGGACCGCGTCGTCGGTCAGCTCCGGGAGCCAGCGGGTGCCGAGCGCGTAGGAGCGGCCCGGCGGTGAGCCCGCCTCGAACATCCGGATGAGCTCGGGGTAGGGCATCGGCCCGACGCCCCCGCCCACGGGCGTGCCCAGCCGGGTCAGCGGCGCGACGGCCGCCTCACCGGCGGCGAGGTCGCCGCTCCACGTCGGGGCGACGAACGCCGCGGGCTCCCCGGTCGGGCCCGTGAGGAGGCCCGCCATGACGGTGAGCTCGTCGGGGGCCGCGGCGACCACGTCGCGGTAGCCGCGCAGCACGTCGACCGCCTCGTGCCCGGGGAACAGCAGCATGCCGCCGAGGACGGGGCCGAGCGGGTGCAGCCGGTACCGCGCCGCGGTCACGACCCCGAAGTTCCCGCCCCCGCCGCGCAGCGCCCACAGCAGCTCGGCGTCCTCGTCGGGCGCCGCGGTGACCTGTGTGCCGTCGGGCAGCACGACGTCCGCCGAGAGCAGGTTGTCGAGCGCGAGGCCGAACCGCCCGACCAGCCCGCCGTACCCGCCGGCCATCGTCATGCCGGCCATGCCGACGCCCCGCACGACCGCGGTCGCCGTGCCGAGGCCCTGCGCCGCCGCGGGGTCGACGACGTCCGCCACGAGCGCGCCGCCCTCCGCGTGCGCGACCAGGGCGTCCGCGTCGACCCGGACGCCGCGCATCGCCGCCAGGTCGAGCACGACCCCGTCGTCGCGCACCGCGCGCCCGGCCCAGTCGTGCCCGCCGCCGCGCACCGAGAGCGGCACGCCGTGCTCGCGCGCGACGAGCAGCGCCGTGCGCACGTCGTCCGCGTCGGCGCACCGGACGACGACCGTCGGGCGCCGGTCGACCGCGCCGTTCCACACCGCGCGCGCGGCGTCGTACCCGTCGTCGTCGTGCTCCCAGACCTGCCCCCGCACGTGGGCGCGCAGCCGCGCGCCGACGCCGGACCCCGTCATCTGCGTCATGGGGGTGAGGAGCGTGCCGCGCGGCGGCTGATACCCGGTGCCGGCGCGGGTGCCGTGCGCCGAGCGTCAGCCGCCCGGGGTGGGGGTCAAGAGCCCGTCAGTGCGCGTCGCGGTACCGCCACATGGTCAGCGACCCGAACACCGCCACGAGCGCCGCGGCCCACACGAGCGTCAGCGTGAGGCTGCTGCCCGGGTCGACGCCGTCCATGAGCGAGCGGACGGCGGTCACGAGGTGCGTCACGGGGTTGACCTCGACGAACGCCTGCAGCCAGCCCGGCATCGTCGCGGGGTCCACGAAGATGTTGCTGCCGAACGTCAGCGGCGTGATGACGAGCATGCTCGCGCCCATCACGGACTGCGACGTGCGCAGCAGGAGGCTGAGGAACGTCCAGATCCAGCCGAGCGCGAACGCGAAGACCAGGAGCAGCAGCACGCCGAGCGCGACGCCGACCACGCCGCCGGCGGGACGCCAGCCCAGGACCAGCCCGAGGCTGATGGTCACGAGCGAGGAGATCGTGAACCGCACCGCGTCGCCGAGCAGCATCCCGACGAGCGCCGACGGCCGCCAGATCGGCAGCGACCGGAAGCGGTCGAAGACGCCCTTCTCGATGTCGGTGCGCAGGGTCGTGCCCGTGTACATCGTGATCATGATGACGCCCTGGACGAGGATCCCGGGGAGCAGGAACTGGATGTACTCCTCGGTGCTCCCGGCGAGCGCGCCGCCGAACAGGAACGTGAACAGCAGCGTGAACATGACCGGGAAGATCGTCACGTCGATGAGCTGCTCGGGGACGTGCTTGATCTTCAGCAGCGCGCGCCAGCCGAACGTCAGGGACGTCGAGAGCGCGCTCGGCGGCGCCGGTCGCTCGGTGCTCGCGAGCGCGGACAGGATCGCGGACGTCTGCGTGCCCTGCGACGGGCGGGTGGCCTCGAGCGTCATGCCGCGTCCTCCTCGATGGTGGTGCCGGTCGTGGTGGCGGTGCCGTCCGGCGGGCCGTCGGCGTGGTGGCCGGTGAGCGCGAGGAACACCTCGTCGAGCGTGGGCTGGCCGAGGGCGAACTGCGCGAGCCGCAGGTCCGCGGCGTCGAGCGCGGTGAGCGCCCGGGTCGCGAGCGCGGGGCTCTCGACGGTGGCGTCGAGCGCCGCGGGGTCGGCCTGGGTGCGGACCTCGACGCCGAGCTCGCGCTCGAGCACCTCGCGGGCCGCGTCCCGGTCCGCCGGGTCCATGACGCGCACGTGCAGCGACCCCGAGCCGACCGACGCCTTGAGCTCGCTCGACGAGCCCTCCGCGATGACCTTGCCGCGGTCGATCACGCTGATCCGGTCCGCGAGCTGGTCGGCCTCGTCGAGGTACTGGGTGGTCAGCAGCACGGTCGTGCCGCACGCGACCATGGCCCGCACGATGTCCCACACCTCGTTGCGGCTGCGCGGGTCGAGGCCGGTGGTCGGCTCGTCGAGGAACAGCAGCTCGGGGGTCACGACGATGCTCGCCGCGATGTCGATGCGCCGCCGCATGCCGCCCGAGTACTTCTTGACCTGCTGGGTCGCGGCCTCGGTGAGCCCGAACGCCGCGAGGAGCTCGTCGGCCCGCCGCGTCGCGGCCGCGCCCGTGTAGCCGAACAGCCGGCCGAGCAGGCGCAGGTTCTCCCGGCCGGTCAGGTCCTCATCGACCGACGCGAACTGCCCCGTCAGGCTCACCCGCCGGCGCACCTCGCGCGACTCGCGGACGACGTCGTAGCCGAGCACGTGCGCCGTCCCGGCGTCGGGCGTCGAGAGCGTCGCGAGCATGTGGATCGTGGTGGTCTTGCCGGCACCGTTGGGCCCGAGGAACCCGTGCACGCCGCCGCGCGGGATCGCGAGGTCGACGCCGTCGACGGCGCGCGTCGCCCCGAACGTCTTGACGAGACCGTGGGTCTCGATGGCCAGGTCGGTCATGCCGCCTCCTCCTCGCGCCGGGCGAGGTCGCGCCCGGTCGGTGGGCAGACCGGGGCCGGGCCCGGAACTCATCGGCCCGCGCGCAGCCCGTCCGGCACGCGGCGCACGCATGCCTCCGCGCTCGGCCCCTGCATGTCCCGGCGCTCGGCGCGCGCGTCGCCCGGTGCGGGACGAGACTGCGCAGGACGGACGTCGTCGCACGTCAGGCACCCGGGAGGCCCCGCATGTCGACCGCACCCCCAGCACCCCCCGCACCCCCCGCCTCCGGTCCCGCCGCGGGGGAGGACGCCCCGCTGGCCCGCACCGTCGGGCGCAAGGTCCTGCTGCTGTTCGTGGTCGGCGACATCCTCGGCGCGGGCATCTACTCGCTGACCGGCAAGGTGGCCGGAGAGGTCGGCGGCGCGATCTGGGTGCCGTTCCTCGTCGCGTTCGGGCTCGCGGCCCTGACCGCCGCGTCCTACGTCGAGCTCGTCGGCAAGTACCCCCGCGCGGCCGGCGCGGCGCTGTACGCGCACAAGGCCTTCGACAACCCGTTCGTGACGTTCATGGTCGCCTTCACGGTGATGATGTCGGGCGTCACGTCGGCGGCTGCGGCGGCCCGCGCCTTCGGGGGCGACTACCTCGCCGAGCTCGTGAGCGTGCCGACGCTTGTCGCGGCGTACGCGTTCCTGGCGCTCGTCGCCGTGGTGAACCTCATCGGCATCTCGGAGTCGATGCGGGTGAACGTGGTGCTCACGCTCATCGAGGCGTCGGGGCTGCTCGTGGTCCTCGTCATCGGCGCGTGGGCCGTCGTGACCGGCGACGGGGAGCCGTCGCGCGCCCTCGACCTCGACCCCGGCGACGCGAGCGTGTGGACGGCGGTGCTCGGCGGGACCGCGCTGGCGTTCTACGCGCTGCTGGGTTTCGAGGACTCCGTCAACCTGGCCGAGGAGTGCCAGGAGCCGCGCCGCGACTTCGGGCGCGCGCTGTTCGGCGGGCTCGCGATCACCGGCGTCGTGTACCTCGCGGTCGCGTTCACCTCGACGCTGCTCGTCGACACCGCGACGCTCCGGGACTCGACCGGCCCGCTGCTCGAGGTGGTCAAGGTCGCGGGGCTCGCGTTCCCGCCGACGCTGTTCGCGGTCATCGCGCTGTTCGCGGTCGGCAACACGGCCCTGATCAACATGATCATGGCCTCGCGCCTCGTCTACGGGATGGCGCGGGAGGGCATCGTGCCGCCGGTGCTCGGGCGGGTGAGCCGGCGCCGCACGCCGTCGGTCGCGATCGCGTTCACCATCGCGATCGCGCTGACGCTCGTGAGCACCGGGGACCTCGCGGGCCTCGCGGACACGACCGTGCTGCTGCTCCTGCTGGTGTTCGCGGTCGTCAACGTCGCGGTGCTCGTGCTCCGGAGGGAGCCGGCAGAGTCGACCGGCGACGCGAAGGCGGACGGTGTGGAGGGCGCTGCGGACGCCGCCGGGACCACGGCGGCGGCGGGGGGTGCGCGCGCCCTCGACCGGCGCGGGTTCCGCGCGCCGACCTGGGCGCCCGTGCTCGGGGCGGTCGTGAGCCTCGTGCTGGCGAGCCCGCTCACCGGGCGCGAGGACGCCGTCTACGTCCGGGCGGCGCTGCTGCTCGGCATCGGCGTCGCGCTGTACGGGATCAACCGGCTGCTCGTCCGTCGCGCGGGCTGAGCCTGCACGGCGGCGGCCGAGCCGGCGTGCCCGGTGCCGCCACGTGCATGCGCGTCACGCCGTGATGAGCACCGGGGTCCCGAGCGGGACGCCCGCGAACGCGTCGAGCACGTCCGCCGGGATGCGCAGGCACCCGTTCGAGATCGCGCCGCTGTGGCTCGGGTAGGCGTGGATCGCGATCGGCGCGGGCCCGCCGCTGAACTGGTCGAGCGTCGGGGAGTGCGCGCCGAACGTCACGAAGACGCGCGAGTACGTCGCGTTCGGGTCCGGGTAGATCGACATCACGAAGGTGCGCGTGACGGGGGTCGGTGTCTCGGGGGTGCCGATGCCCGCGACCGTGCGCGCGAGCACCTCCTCGCCGCGCCACAGGGTGACCTCGCCGGTGCTGAGCGTCGCGGTGATGCGCAGGTCGGTCGTGCTCGTCGTCACGTCGCCCGCCCACACCCAGCCGGTCGCCTCGTTGACCCCCGAGGGCCCGACCTCGCTCGGCAGCCCGCGCCGGACGACGAGCATCACCTGGTACCAGTCGCCCTCCTGCGCGACGACGGGGTACGACGTGTCGCCCTGGTACGCCGCGACGGGCAGCAGCGCGAACGCCTCGCCGCGCGGCGCGTCGTAGAGCGGCGCGCCCGCGGGCGTGCTCGGGGCGACGAGCAGGCCGCTCGGCGCGGCGCCGGGGTCCGGGTCCGGGACCGCGCGCGGCAGGACGGCCCACGGGTCCGCGACCGGGAGGGCGGCGAAGTCCAGGGGAGGCGGGGTCCAGGCCGGGGCCGGCGCGGTGGGCGCCGGCGGGTGCGTGCGCTCGGCGGTCACGGGGGCGCGCACGGTCTGCGTCGGCCCGGGGTCGATGGTCGGGGGCCCGGCCGTGCCGCAGCCCGCGAGCACCGTCACGAGGAGGGCGGCGGCGAGGGCCGTGCGCGGTCGGGGGCTCATCCCGTCGAGTATCGCCCCGGTCCGTCGCGGGGTCACGCGGAGCCGCGACCGCGTCCTCGCGCCGCGGGACCGACCTGCCGGACGTGGCGCCCTCGCCGGCGGAACCCGGTCGCCGCTCCGTGGGCCGAAGGTCGGTGGCTCGGCAGGGCCGGACGGGCTACTGTGGTCTAGACCACTGTCGCCGAGCCCGGAGGCCAGCATGCCCGCACGTCGCGTCACCGTCGCGATCCCCGAGGGGCTGCACGCGCGCCCCGCGGCGCTCTTCGTCAAGCTCGCGGGGGAGCAGCCGTCACCGGTGACGCTGCGCCGCCCCGACGGCGAGCCGGTGCCCGCGTCGAGCATCCTCAGCATCATGACGCTCGGCGTGCACGCGGGCGAGGAGGTCGTGCTCGAGTCCGACGGCGACGCGGCCGAGGCCTCGCTCGACGCGCTCGAGACCTACCTCGTCAGCGCGGGCTGACCGCACCCGCCCGCTCAGAGCCCCAGCTCCTCCAGCACCCCGAGGCGCGCGCGCACCGCCGCGCGCGCGTCCTCGGCGGAGTCCGACCCGAGCGCGAGCGCCCCGAGCTCGACGCACTCGGCGCGCGTGACGCTCGCGAGCACCGCGGCCACGTCGGGCAGCGCGCGCGCCGTCATCGACAGGGTCGTGACGCCCAGGCCGACGAGCACGACGGCGAGCGCGGGGTCGGCCGCCGCCTCGCCGCACACCCCCACGGGCCGGTCGTGCCGCGCGCCGCCCCGGCACGTCGCGGCGACGAGCTCGAGCACCGCGGGCTGCCACGCCGTGGACAGCGGCGCGAGCTCGCCCAAGAGGCGGTCCGCGGCCATCGTGTACTGCGTGAGGTCGTTGGTGCCGACGCTCGCGAACGCCGCGCGCGCGAGGATCGGTCCGGCCGTGAGCGCCGCGCTCGGCACCTCGACCATGACGCCCGCGGTGGTCAGCCCGTGCGCGGCGCAGCGCTCGACGAACTCCGCCGTCTCGGCGACCGTCGAGACCATCGGCGCCATGACCCACACCTCGGCGCCCTCCGCCGCGGCGGCCTGCGCGATCGCGGCGAGCTGGTCGTCGAGGACCTGGGGGTCGCGCGTCGCGGTGCGCAGCCCGCGGACGCCGAGGGCCGGGTTCGGCTCGCCGGGGGCGGTCAGGAACGGCAGCGGCTTGTCCGCCCCGGCGTCGAGCGTCCGCACGACGACCTTCTTGCCGGGGAACGCCGACAGCACGGTCCGGTACTGCGCGACCTGCTCCTCGATGCCCGGTGCCTCGGGCCGGTCGAGGAAGCAGAACTCGGTGCGGAACAGCCCGACGCCCTCGGCGCCCGCAGCCGCTGCGGCCGCGGCCCCGCCGGGGTGCCCGATGTTCGCGAGCAGCGGCACGTCGTGCCCGTCGCGCGTGCGCCCGTGGCCGTCGAACGTCCGGGTCCGCCGCGCCGCGGCAGCCGCGCGCTCGACCTCGTCGTCGGTCGGGTGCACGAGCACCGTGCCGGCCGCGCCGTCGACGAGCACGAGCGCGCCCTCGGGGACGGACGCGGCGTCGGCGGCGCCGACCACCGCGGGGATGCCGAGCGAGCGCGCGAGGATCGCGGTGTGCGACGTCGGGCCGCCCTCGCGCGTGACGATCGCGAGGACCTCCTCGGGGTCGAGCGTCGCGGTGTCGGCCGGGGAGAGGTCGTCCGCGAGGAGCACGATGGGGTGCCCGGGGTGCGGGACGCCCGGCGCGGGCCGGCCCGCGAGCGCGCAGACCAGGCGGTCGCGCACGTCGGCGACGTCGCGGGCGCGCTCGCCGAGGTACCCCCCGATCGCGCGGAGCTGGTCGATCACGGTCGCCGCGGCGTCCCAGACGGCGCGCGCGGGGTCGAGGCGCTGCGTCCGGACGAGTCCCGTCGCGGTCGTGACGAGCGTCTGGTCCGCCGCCATGAGGGCGGTCGCCTCGAGCACCTCGCGGCCCTCCCCGGTCGCGTGCTCCGCGGCCGCCTCCAGCTCGTGCTGGACCTCGGCCGAGACGCGGGAGATCCGCGCGGCGGCCTCGTCCGCGTCGACGCCCTCGGGCAGGGTCGCGACCGGCGGCTCGGGCACGCCGTCGGGCATGCGCGTGACGCGGCCGGCGACGCGGCCGGGGCTCACGCCGATGCCGGTGACGAGGTGCTGGTCCTGGACGTCGGTCATGGGGGTCCTCGTGCTCGGGGTCGACGGTGTCGACGGGGTCGACGGGCGGGGGCGGGGTGCCGGGGCGGCGGCCCGGGCCCGGTCGGCGAGCGTGCCGCCGACCGGACCCGGGCGCGTCACGTCCCGGTCAGGCCGGCGAGCCGTCGCCGGTGCCGCGCTCCGGCTTCGTGAGGGTCGGTCCGGTCGCCGTCGCGTCACCCGGCTCCGCGGCGGGGCGCGCCCCGACGGTGGCGGGCACGGCGTCGGCGGGCTGGTCGACGAGCACGTTGTTCGGGTCGACCGCCGCCTCGTCGTCCTCGCGGCCCGGCGTGCGCAGGTTCCACCGCGTGATGACGAAGCGGAAGAGCACGTAGTAGAGCACCCCGTACCCGAGGCCGATCGGGATGATCAGGAGCGGCTTCTGCGCGATGTTGAAGTTGAGCAGGTAGTCGATGACCCCGGCGGAGAACCCGAAGCCCTGGTGGATGTCGAGCCAGTTCGTCAGCGCGAGCGACGTGCCCGTGAGGACCGCGTGGATGACGTACAGCGGGTACGCGAGGAACAGGAACGAGAACTCGAGCGGCTCGGTGACGCCCGTGACGAACGAGACGAGCGCGGCCGAGCCCATGATCCCGGCGATGACCTTGCGCTTCTCGGGCTTCGCGGTGTGCACGAACGCCAGGGCGGCGGCGGGCAGCGCGAACATCATGATCGGGAAGAAGCCGGTCATGAACGTCCCGGCGGTCGGGTCGCCGTGCAGGAACCGGTTGATGTCCCCGCTCCACACGTCGCCGTTCGCGTCGGTGTACTCGCCGAACTGGAACCACGGCAGCGAGTTGAGCAGGTGGTGCAGGCCGATCGGGACGAGCAGGCGGTTCGCGGTGCCGTAGACGAACGCGCCGAGGATCGTCGAGCCGGTGACCCAGTCGCCGACCGCGGTGAGGACCGCGTCGAACCACGGGTAGATCAGCGCACCGATGACGGCCACCACGATCGCCATGCCCGCGGTCACGATCGGCACGAAGCGCCGACCGCCGAAGAACGCGAGGTAGGGCGGCAGCTTGATGCGCGAGTACTTCTGGTACAGCAGCGCAGCGACGAGCCCCATGACGATGCCGCCGAGCACGCCGTAGTTGATGAGCTCCTGCGCGTCGTCGCCCTCGGGCTCGCCGAGCACGTAGGGCGACAGCGCGTCCGACACGCCCTTGAAGACGAGGTAGCCGACGACGGCCGCGAGGCCGGTCGAGCCGTCGGACTTGCGCGCGTAGCCGACCGCGACGCCGAGCGCGAAGAGCAGCGGCAGGTTGGCGAAGAGCGCGTTGCCGGCGGCGGCGAGCACGGCGGCGACGGGGAGCATCCAGTCGCCCCACGAGGCGGCGAGGCCGTCGGCGCCGAGCATGTCGGGCTGGCCGAGGCGCAGGAGGAGCGCGGCCGCGGGGAGGGACGCGATGGGGAGCATGAGCGAGCGGCCGACGCGCTGGAGCTGCGGCAGCCCGGGGATGCTCCGCTTCTCGCGCGTGGCGGGTGCGGTGGTGGTGGTCATGACGGGGGGTCACTCCTCGTGGTGGGCGGCCGTGCGGGTGGGGCGCAGGGCCGATCGGGTGGAGGGTGGGGCGGGGGTGGGGCGACGGGACTTCGGTGGGCCGAACGCGCTGCACTAGATGTCTGGACCAGTTGCGGCAACCATGATGGAATGCCGCATAAGGTGTCAAGAGTCCGGCGATCCCGCCGCGGCCCGACGAGGGGATGAGGGTGGGTCGCTCGGTTCTCAAGCACGTCCGGGTCAGGGACTACCTGCGCTCGCTCGTCACGCACGAGCTCTCCGTGGGCGACACCATCCCGTCCGAGCGCGCGCTGTGCGAGCGGTTCGGCGTCTCCCGGATGACCGTGCGCCAGGCCGTCGACGCGCTCGTCGTCGAGGGCCTGCTGGCCCGCGAGCAGGGCCGCGGCACGTTCGTCGCCCCCGGCAAGGTCGACCTCGAGGTGCGCCTCGCGTCGTTCGGCGAGGAGATGGCCCGCCGCGGCATGACGCCGTCGTCCGAGGTCCTGTCCGCCGAGGTCGTCGAGGCCACGCCCGACATCGCCGACGCGCTCGACATCCTCCCCGGCGAGATGACGTTCTACCTGCACCGCGTGCGCTTCGCCGACGGCGAGCCCATGGCGATCGAGCAGTCCTGGCTGCCCTGCCGGCTCGTGCCCGGCCTGTTCGACGGCGACGTCCCGCAGAGCGTCTACGGCGAGCTCCGCCGCCGCGGGCTCGAGCCCGACTGGGGCGAGGACGTCGTCGCGGCGACCGAGGTGCACGCCGCGGACGCCGAGCTGCTGCGCGTCCCCGTCGGGCGCGCGGTCCTGCGGCTCTCCCGGCGCACCTTCGCCGGCGAGACCGCGTGCGTGTACTCGCGGTCGGTCTACCGGGCCGACCGTTACGTCCTGTGGGTCCCGCTGCGCGCACCGAGGCGCGCTCTGACACCGAGGTCCGGGACCACGTCCGAGGCGCAGGCACAGCCGCCTGCGCAGGGGCAGAGCGACGGGACGCCGGCCGACCCGGCGATGAGCGGGGTCGCGACATGAACGAAGGGTGGAACGGGTGACGGCTCAGGCCCAGAGCATTCTGGCGGCGCTCGGAGGGGTCGCCAACATCGTCGACATCGAGCCCTGCACCACACGGCTGCGGTCCGAGGTGCGCGACACCGCGCTCGTCGACGTCAAGGCCCTGCGCGTCGCCGGCGCGCACGGCGTGATGATCGCTGGGCGTGTCGTGCAGGTCGTGGTCGGCCCGCACGTCGACACGATCGCGGCGGACCTCGAGGAGCTCCTGTGAACCGCAGGAGCTCCGCGAGGGCCGGCGCAGACACGCGGGGGCCCGGCAGCCCCCGTCCGACATCAAGGGAGAACTCATGAGCAAGGCAGAGCAGATCCTCGCGGGCCTCGGCGGCGACGCGAACGTCGTCGACCTCGAGGCGTGCATCACGCGCCTGCGCGTCGAGGTCGTCGACCCCTCGCTCGTCGACGAGGCGGTCCTCAAGGCCACCGGCGCGTTCGGCGTCATGCGCTCGGGCACCGCGGTCCAGGTCGTCGTCGGCCCCGAGGCCGACACGATCGCCTCCGACATCGAGGACCTCCGCTGATGGGACTCACGGTGCTGGCCCCGGTCGCGGGCGTCGTGCACGCGATGGCCGACGTGCCCGACCCGGTGTTCGGCGGCGAGATCGTCGGGCCCGGCCTCGCGATCGACCCGCCGCGCGAGGGTGTCGTCAACGCGATCGCCCCGGTGAGCGGCACGATCGCCAAGCTCCACGCGCACGCGTTCGTGGTCGTCGGGGGCGACGGGCGTGCGGCGCTCGTGCACCTCGGGCTCGACACCGTCCAGCTCCAGGGCCAGGGCTTCGAGCTGCACGCGGCCGAGGGCGACGTCGTCGAGGCCGGCGACGTGGTCGTGAGCTGGGACCCGGGCCAGGTCGAGGCCGGCGGGCGCTCGCCCATCTGCCCGGTCGTCGCGCTCGAGGGCGTACCGGGCAGCCTCACGCCGCTCGTCGCGATCGGTGCGCAGGTCAGCCCCGGGGACGCGCTGTTCGAGTGGAGCTGAGCCCGCGCGTGGCGGCGCGCCTGGCCGACACCGCCGGGCTGCTGATCGACCTCGACGGGACGCTCGTCGACAGCGAGCCGCTGCACCGCCAGGCGTACCGCGACTACTTCGCCGCGCGCGGCTGGGACGTGCACGACGACGTCGTGCGCGAGTTCGCGGGCCGGCGCGCGGTCGAGGTGTTCCCGGTGCTCGACGGGCCGTGGACGGGCGAGGACCCCGACGCGCTGACCCAGGGCGTGCTCGACGTGCTGGCCCGGGCGAGCGCCCCGCCCGAGGCCGTCGCCGGCGCCGCCGAGCTGCTCGCGGCCTGCGTGCGCGCCGAGGTCCCCGTGTGCGTCGTGACGTCCGCGCGGCTGTCGTGGGCGCTGCCGGCGCTCGACGGGCTCGGCGTCCCGCGCGGGGCGGTGCGGCTCGTGACCGCGGAGGACTGCACGCACGGCAAGCCGGACCCCGAGCCGTTCCGCCGCGGCGCGCAGGCCCTCGGGCTGCCGCCCGCGGCGCTCGTCGCGCTCGAGGACTCCCCGGCCGGGATCGCGTCGGCCCGCGACGCCGGGGTGGGGCTCGTGCTCGGCGTCCGCACGAGCCAGCCGGACGACGTGCTCCTCGCCGCCGGGGCCGACGCGACGTGCGGCGACCTGACGGCGCTCGCGGCGGCGGTCCGGGCGCGCTAGACCTCCGGCGCGGACGCCCCGTCGAGGTAGCGGATCACCGCGAGCAGCCGCCGGCTGTAGCCGTCCGAGTCGGGCAGGTCGAGCTTGCGGACGATCGCGTTGACGTGCTTCTCCACCGCCGACTGGGACAGGTGCAGCGCGGCGCCGATCCCCGCGTTGGTCCGTCCCTCGGCCATCGACGCGAGCACGTCCCGCTCCCGCGCGGTGAGCGCCGCCAGCGGGTCGGTCCGGCGCGCGTGCCCGAGCAGGCGCCGGACCACCTCGGGGTCGACGACGAACCCACCGCGGGCGACCCGGTCGAGCGCGCTCACGAGCTCGTCGACGAGCATCACGCGGTCCTTGAGCAGGTAGCCCACGCCGGCGCCCTCACGCTCCATCAGCCGCGCCGTCTGACCCGTCTCCACGTGCTGCGACAGCACGAGCACCCCCGTCCGAGGCCACCGCTCCCGGAGCTCGAGCGCGGCCCGGATGCCCTCGTCGGTGTACGTCGGAGGCATCCGTACGTCGGTGACGACGACGTCCGGCCGCGCGCCGCCCTCGAGCAGCGCGAGCAGCCCGTCGGCGTCCGAGGTCACGCCCACGACGTCGACGCCCTCGTCGACGAGCAGGGCGCGCAGCCCCTCGCGCAGCAGGGCCGAGTCCTCGGCGATCACGACCCGCACGGGATGCGCACCTCCACGACCGTCGGCCCGCCGGCCGGGCTCGACACGCCGAGCGTCCCGCCCTCGGCCTGCACCCGGGCGGCGAGGCCGGCCAGGCCGCGGCCGGCGTCGAGCCGGGCGCCACCGACGCCGTCGTCGCGCACACGCACGCGCACCGTACCGCCGTCCTGGCGGACCTCGACCCGGCAGGACGTCGCCCCGGCGTGCTTGCCGACGTTCGTCAGCGTCTCCGCGACGACGTAGTACACGCAGCGCTCGACCGCGGGCGCCGACCGCGCGGCGAGGTCGAGGGCGAGGGTCGTGGGCTGCGGGGCGCGCGCGGCGAGGTCCTCGAGCGCCGCGCGCAGCCCCAGGGCGTCGACCGCGGCCGGTCGCACGCGCCACGCGGCGTCGCGCACCTCGGCGACGAGCTGCTCGGCGGCGGAGCGGGCCGCGACGAGGAGCTCCTCGCGCCGGGCCGGGTCGGTCGCGCGACGCCCGCGGTCGACCAGCATGCCGACCGCGACGGCGTGCTGCTGGACGCCGTCGTGCAGGTCGCGCTCGATGCGCCGCCGCTCCGCCTCGACCGCCGCCACGATCTCGGCGCGCGCGGCCGTGAGCTCCTCGACGCGGAGCTCGAGCGCCCGTCGGCCGCGGCCCGCGAGCAGCGTGTCCGCGAGGTGCCGGTCCGCGACGGGGATCCCGACGAGTCCCGCGACGGCGAGGTAGAGCAGCAGCGCGCCGGGGAGCACGAGCGTGGCCACCTCGGTGCCCGTCGTCGGTGCGCTCTCGGGCGAGCCGAGCAGGCGGACGCCCAGCAGCCACGAGGCGAGCACGGCCACGGTCCCGACCACCCCGTAGACGAGCAGGCCGGCGACGCCCGCGCACGCGAGACCGACGAGGACGTGCGCACCGAGGTAGCGGGTGCGCGACGCGACGGACGCGGGGGCCGGGGTCCAACCGAGCCACCGGGTCAGGCGACGTGCGTGCAGGGCGACGGCCCGGTCCAGCAGCGTGGACCGCGCGGCACCGGCGCGCCGGGACACCCGGGAGAGAGGGCCGCAGAGGACCGCGACCACGAGCACCGCGACGTCAGCGGGGACCGCGACCGCGCCGACGACCGACCCGCCGACGGCGCGGACCGTGGCGCGCAGGGGTGTGCTCACCGGGTCACCGTAGCCACGACCCGGCGTCCGCGACCCTGCGGGTTCCCGCACGATCGCGTGCGGACGGACGCCCCCGGGTCGTGCGCCGACCCTCGGTGTGCGGCGACCGGGCGGTTCCTAGCGTCGACGGCATGACCACTGCCACGACCGTCCCCGTCCCTCCCACCTCCGCGCCGGCCGCGTCGGCGTCGGCCGGAGCCGACCCGCAGCTCGCACCCCTCGACGGCGCGGGCGCTCCGGGGCTCCTGGACCGCGTGAGCGACTGGGCCGTCGGGCTCATGGACGCGCTCGGCGCGCCGGGCGCGGGCCTCGCCGTGGCGCTCGAGAACCTCGTGCCGCCGATCCCGAGCGAGGTGATCCTCCCGCTCGCCGGGTTCGCCGCCGCCCAGGGGCGGCTCGGGCTGCTCGAGGTGCTCGCGTGGACGACGGCCGGCTCGCTCGTCGGGGCCGTGCTGCTCTACGGCCTCGGCGTGGCGCTCGGGCGCGACCGCCTCCGGCGCGTGGTCGACCGCATGCCGCTCGTGCGGCTCGAGGACCTCGACACCGCGGAGGCGTGGTTCGCGCGGTACGGCGCCGTGGCCGTCCTCGTCGGGCGCGTCGTCCCGCTCGTGCGCAGCCTCGTCTCGGTCCCGGCGGGCGTCGAGCGCATGGTGCTCTGGCGCTTCGTCGTCCTCACCACGGTCGGGAGCGCCGTCTGGAACACCACGCTCGTGACGGTCGGCTACGCCCTCGGCGAGCGGTGGGCCGACGTCGAGCGGGCCGTCGAGACCTACACGACGGCGGTCGTGGTCGTCCTCGCGCTGCTCGCGGCGGCGTACCTCGCGTTCGCGGTGCGGGCGGCGGTCCGGCGGCGGTCCGCGGTCGCGTGAGCGACTCGGACGCTCAGCGCCCGGTCTCCCCGGAGGCCGCACGCAGGCGGCGCAGGCCCTCGTCGAGCGTGACCGCGGGAGCCCACTGCAGGTCGGCGCGCGTGCGGCGCTGGTCGAACCAGTGCGCGGTCGAGAGCTGCTCGGCGAGGAACCGGGTCATCGGCGGCTCGTCCGCGCCGGGCCGCACGCGCCACACCGCCTCCACGAGAGACCCGGCGGAGCGGGCGAGCGCGGCGGGGACGTGCCGGCTCGGGGCCGGTGCGCCCATCGCGGTGCAGATGCCGCCCAGCATCTCGGCGATCGGCCGCGGCTCGCCGTTCGTCACCACGTACGCCCGGCCGCGCACGGTGCCGTCGGGGGCGTCGAGGCGTCCGAGCGCGGCGACCATCGCGGACGCGGCGTTGTCGACGTAGGTCGTGTCGACCAGCACGGTCCCGCGGTCGAGCACGGGGAGCCGCCCGGCGCGGGCGCGCTCGGCGAGGCGCGCGACGAGCTGGGTGTCGCCGGGGCCCCACACGAGGTGCGGACGGACGGCGACGACGCGCAGACCGGGCCGGTCCGCAGCCAGCGCGAGGACCTCGGCCTCGGCCTTCGTCCGGGCGTAGTCGCCGCGGGCGCGTGCCGGGTCCGCGGGCAGCGCGTCGTCGCCGACGATCGAGGCGCCGGTGTGCGCGACCGACGGGGACGACACGTGCACGAGGCGCTCGACCCCGTGGTGGGCCACGGCCGAGAGCACGTGGCGCGTCCCGCCGACGTTGACCTCGTGGAACTGCGCGGGGTCGCCCGCGAGCGAGACCTTCGCCGCGAGGTGCACCACCGCATCGACCCCCGCGACGGCGCGGTCGATCTCCGCCGGGACGGTGACCGAGCCGAGCACGTCCTGCGCGTGGGCCAGACCGCTCGGGCGGCGCTGGAACGTGCGGACCTCGTGCCCCGCGGCGTGCAGCGCGTCGGCCACGGCGCGTCCGAGGAGCCCGCTCGCACCGGTGACGAGCACCTTCACGGTCGACGGGCCCGTCGGCCCGCGAGCACGCCGTCCGCCCACGCGGCGAGCCGCGTCCGGTCGATCTTCGAGTTGTGCCGCACGTCGGTCGGCATGCGCGGGACGACGAGCACGGCCGCGACGGGCCGTCCCGCGGCGGCGCGCACGGCGGCGGCCAGATCGGGTGCGGCGAGGCCCGGGTGACGGGCGGCGGGACTCGTCTCGACGACCGCCACGAGCACCGCCGCACCGCGCGGACCGACGCCGACGAGCGCCGAGCGGGAGACACCGGGGACCGCGTCGACGCGCTGCTCGACCCCCACGGGCGTCACGACGCCGTCCGCGGTGACGACGACGTGCGCGAGCCGGCCCTCGACCCACAGGCGGCCCTCGGCGTCGAGGTGCCCGACGTCGCCGGTGCGGTGCCACCGCTCGGCACCCGTGCCGCGGGCGCTCGCGCGGTCGGTGAGGTGCAGGCGGTCGTAGCGCTCCTTGAGGTGCGGCGCCGAGACCACGATCTCACCGGTCACGCCCGGCTCGGCCGCGGGCGCACCCGTCGCGGCGCCGTCGCCGTCGAGCGCGCTGATCCGGACCTCGGCACCCGCCGCCGGACGCCCGACGCACACACCGCCCGCGTCCGACGCGGTGCGCGGGCGGGCGGCGGCGTCGCAGATCTCGTCGAGCGTGATGTCGGTGACCACGAGGCACTCGGTCATCCCGTACGGCGTGTGCGGGGTCGCGTGCGGCAGGAGCTCCGCGGCGCGCGCGAGCAGGTCGACCGGCACGGGCGCGCCCGCGGACAGGAACGTCCGCACCGACCGGAGGCCGGCGCGCTGCTCGACGGTGAGCCCGTCGGCCGTCGCGACGACGTTCGCGAGCGCCGCGGGGGACAGGAACAGCACCGTCGCGTCGACGGCGGCGGCAGCGTCGGCGACCGCGGCGGCCGTGAGCGTGCGCGGCGACGTGACGTCCATCGCGGGGATCGCGGTCCGCGCACCGAGGCCCGGCGCGAGCAGCGCGAACGGGGCGAACCCCGCGACGAGCCCGGTCCCTGGTCCGAGGTCGTACCGGGTCGCGAGCGCCCGGCACGCTGCGGCGAGCTGCGCGTGCGTGTACACGACGCCCTTCGCCGGCCCCGTCGAGCCCGACGTGAACAGCACCGCGGCGGTGTCGTCCGGTCCGGGCGGCGCGGGCGGCTGCCGGTGGGCGCCGAGCTCCGCGACGTCGGCGAGCGCGTGCTCGACGCCGAGCGTCCGGGCCAGCGCGGGTGCGAGCGGCGTCACCGAGATGCGGCGCCCCGGCCAGCCGAGCGCGCGGGCCGCGGACAGCCCGGGCACGGCCCCGATCACGACGTCCGGGCGTGCTCCGCGGACGGCGCGCGTGAGGCCGCGGACGCCCAGGCCCGCGTCGGCGACGACGACCACCGCGCCGATGCGCAGGCACGCGTAGAGGACGGCGGTCAGGTCCGCGCCGGGCGGGACGACGAGCGAGACCCGGTCGCCGCGCCGCACCCCCAGGGCGTCGAGACCCGCGGCGATCTCCCGGACGCGCCGCGCGAGGAGCCGCCAGCTCACGACGCGCGGCGCGGGCCCGGCCGCGGGCGCGAGCTCGACGAGGGCGGTGTCCGGGCTGTCGGCCAGCGCCTCGAGGTGGTGCCAGAGCGGCTCCCGGTCGCCCCAGTCGCTCCCCGCGTGCCCGGCGGCGTGCGCGGGACGGCTCGGGGCCGGGTCCGCGACGGGGCCGGCTGCGGCGTGCCGCCCGTGGGTGTCCGCGACGGCGCGCGCAGCCGCGTCGGCCCGGTGCGGCGCGGCTGCGGCGCTCGCTCCCAGACGGTCGTCGAGCCAGTCGAGCACGGCCGCCGGGTGGTCGACGTCCTCGGCGACCAGGTGCCCCGCGGCCTCGAACCGGTGCACGTCCGCGTGCGGCAGACGAGCCTGCAGGTCGTCGAGGTACCGGTCGCGGAACACGGGGTCCCGGGCGCCCCACAGCACGAGCGCCGGCACGTCGAGCGCGCTGACGCCCCCGGCGACGCGGTCGAGCTCCGCGGCGCTCTCGTGCGTCGCGTCGACGGGGATGTCCGCGACGAAGCCCTCGATCCCGCCGCGACGGTCCGCGCTGCGGTACGGCGCCCGGTACCCGGCCCGCACCTCCGGGGGGAGCGGCGGGTGCGCGAGCGCCAGCGTGGTGTCGAGGAAGGCGGTCGTGCGCCGGGTCGAGGAGGCGAGCACGCCACGGCGCAGCGCGAGCCGCAGCGGGGCCGGCACCGGCGTCCCGGCGGGCTGGTGGACCGCGGTGTTGAGGACGGCGACTCCCGCCAGCAGGTCCGGGTGGTCCACGGCCCAGCCGAGCGAGACCACACCGCCCCAGTCGTGCCCGAGCGTCACCACCGGCCCGGCGAGGCCGAGCGCGTCGGTGAGGTCGCCCAGGTCGCGGACCCGGCGGGCGAGCGGCCGGTGCTCGCCGGTCCGCTCGGAGAAGCCCATCTCGAGCTGGTCGACCGCGACGACCCGCCACGCGGGCCGCCCGGCGTCCGCGGCCTCGGTGGCCGCCGCGACGAGCCGCCGCCAGAGGTAGGACCAGGTCGGGTTGCCGTGCACGGCGAGGACCGTCCCGACCGGCGCGACGCCGCGCTCGTCGAGCCGGGGCCCGTTGTCGAGGACGTGCCACGTGCGCACCGGACCGGCGGCGTCCGGCGTCGTCTGCACCGCGTCCACGAGCCGGGAGAACCCGGCGTCCAGCCCGGCGAGGCCGCGCGCAGGCAGGGATGCCGGGGCGGTCCACCCCGGCGCACCCGGGGACGTCACCAGGCGATCTCCATCATCGCCGTGTTGAGCCCTGAGCCGACGCCCATGAGCAGCAGCCGGTCTCCCGGCTCGAGCGAGGACGCCTCGTGCGCGAGCGTGATCGGGATCGACGCCGGGCCGACGTTGCCGAAGCGGCCGTACGTCGTCGGGATCCGCGAGCGGTCGAGCCCGGCGGCCTTGACGATCGCCTTGGTGTGCACGTCGGAGACCTGGTGGAGGATGTAGCGGTCCATCGCGGCCCAGTCCCACTCGTGCCGGGCCTCGGTCCACGCGGCCAGGACGAGCTCCATGCCGCCCTCGAGCAGCGCACGGGTGTCGGTGTACATGCCCTCGACGCTGCCGACGCACACGTCGTGGAACTGCGTCGCGGCGCGCGTGACCCCGCCGAGGATCCGGTGCCCCTCGGGGTGGGCGTCCGCGGGCCCGACGACGGCGGCGGCGGCACCCGAACCGAGCGTGAGGCTCGCGAACTCCTGCATGAAGTCCGCGCGCGTGATGTCGTCGCCGATCAGGCGCTCGATCGTGTTGTCCTGGATGTCGTCGGCGTCCTCGCCTGCGACCACGACGGCGTACTTGATCTGACCGGCGTCGATGAGCTGCGCCGCGAGGTTCATGCCGTTGACGAAGCCGAGGCACGCGTTCGCGATGTCGAAGTTCACGGCCGACGACGGCAGCCCGAGCCCGTGGTGGATGCGGACCGCGACGGACGGCTCGAGGTGCTTGCGCGTGACGGAGGTGTTGACCAGGAGGCCGACCTCGCGCCGGTCGATCCCGGACTCCGCGAGCGCCTTCTCCGCGGCGGCCACCGCGGCGCCGTCGAACGTCTGCCCGTCGGCCCAGTTGCGCCGCTCGTGCACGCCCGCGACGCGCTGGAGCAGGCCGCGCGGCAGCCGGAGGCGCTTGAGCGCGGGGGCCAGGCGACGGTCGATGTCCGCGGAGGTCGTCACGCGGTCGGGTGTCGTCGAGGCGAGGGCGAGGAGAGCGGCGTTGCGGTGCCGTGAGGTCGCGTTGCCGCTCACTGCTCACCTCGCGTTCGTCTGTTCGCCGACGGGCCGGACCTGCGCCATCGTCGCACTCCCCGTGCGAGCCCGCGCGCGCACACGACCAGGTGGACCCCTCCGGGAAGGTGACGTGCGCCTCGTCGGGGCCGTCGGCGCGCCGGGTCCACGGCCACGCGGGGGTGCTGCGCGGCCGTCAGGCCGAGACCGCGAGGTCCTCGGTGCGTGCCCCGCGGCTGCGCTCGTCGCGCCCGGGGGTCAGGTCGTCGTCCATGAGCGTGAGCACGAGCTCGAGCGTGTCCTCGTCGACGACGTACACGGCCTGCTGGCCGCAGCCGCAGACGAGCTCGCCGTCGTCGAAGTAGGTGCACGCGTGCGTCCGGTTGGTCATGCTCCGACGGTAGACGCGGCCACCGACACGGCCCGCGCCGACACGCCCGGGCGGACGGACCCCGCGGTGATCTGCGCCCGCGGGGTCGCCGTGCCGCGGCCGGTCAGTCCTGCGGGCTCGTCGCGACGGCGGCGCGCAGCCCGGGCAGCAGCGTGTCGAGGTACGCGGCGGTGTCCTCCCACCCCTCGACGGCGTGGCAGGGGACGCCGAGCGCCTTCACCGGGTAGTCGTTGCCGTCCTCGTCGAGGCGGTCGCCCACGAACAGCATCTCCTGCAGGTCGATCCCGGTCAGGTCCGCGAGCCGTGTCATGCCGTACGCCTTGTCGATGCCCTTGCGCGTGATGTCGACCGACGTCGAGCCGCCCGAGCGGACCTCGAGGTCGGGCAGCAGCGCCGCGACGGCCTCGCGCAACGAGGACTTCTTGGCGCCCGTGGGGTCCCACTCCGACTTCGCGGCGACGGGCGCGGCCTGGCCGAGCGCCGAGAAGGTGATCTGGCTCCCGCGGTCCTCGAGGATCGGGCCCCACGTCTCGGGCTCCCAGAGGCCCAGCTCCCTGGCCTGGCCCTCGACCGCGGCGAGCGCGCGCTGCTTCTCGTCCTCGGTGAGGTTCTGGGCGTACACCTGGTCCCACGCCGCGCCGGTGTGGCGGTAGTACTGCGTGCCGCAGGTCGGCATGAGGTGCAGGCGGGCGAGCGCCGCGGGGTCCGCGCCGGTCAGCCGGTCGACGACCTGCATCTGGAACTGGCCGAACTGGCCGCCCGAGATGATGCAGACCTCGACGACGTCGAGCAGCTCGAGGAGCAGCCCGGCCATGCGCGGGGCGAGCGGGGACTTCGAGGGGGCCAGGGTGTCGTCCAGGTCGAACGCGACGAGGCGGGGTGCGCGGGACAGGGGACCCTCCGGGGGGCGGGAGCGGGTGGGGGAGCGCAGCGCGCTGCCACCCGGGTGCACGTGGACGCCCCATCCTCCCAGAGTCCGGAGGTGGCGCGGTCCGCCGAGGTCCTGGCGGCCGCTCAGCGCGCGCGGACGAGCTCGCGCTGCGTCGGCACCACGACGGGGCGCGCGTCGGGCGTCACCGTCGACGTGCCCACGGTGACGTGCTCGCCGATCGGCACGACCGAGTGCATGACCGTCTCGTCGTACACGTGCACGAGGTTGTACGCCTGCGCGCCGTCGCGGCCGCGCGTCCCGCGGTCCGGCGTCCGCAGGTCCTGGGTGTAGCACGTGGCCGACGCGACCGAGACCGGGATGCCCGCGAACGTCGCGGACGTCGAGTAGTGCAGGTGACCGGCGAGGATGCCGCGCACGTCGGTCCCGCGGAGCACGTCGGCGAGCGGCTCCTGGTCGCGCAGCTCGACCGCGACCGCGAGGTCCTGCAGGCACGGGACCGGGGGGTGGTGCATGAGCAGCAGCGAGCCCTCCGGTGCCGGCGCCGCGAGGACGTCCGCGAGCCACGCGAGCTGCACGGGCGTGACCTCGCCGTGGTGGAAGCCGGGCACCGAGGAGTCGAGCACGACGACGCGCAGGCCACCGAGGTGCAGCACGTGGTCGTACGGCGCGTCGGACGGGGCCTCGTCGGTCAGCTCGCGCCGCAGCGTCGCCCGGTCGTCGTGGTTGCCCATGGCCCACACGACGCGCGCGCCCATCCGGCGGGCGGCGGGCTCGACGACCTCGCGCAGGCTCCGGTAGGCCTCCGCGTCCCCGACGTCCGCGAGGTCCCCGGTGAACAGCAGGGCCTCGGGTGCGGCGCCGGAGTGCTCGAGGCCCGCGAGGAGCTCGGCGAGGTGCGCGCGCGAGTCGGCGACCCCGTAGAGCAGCGGGTCCTGCGGCGAGACGAAGTGGGTGTCGCTGAAGTGGGCGATGACGTGCCGGGCCTGGGGGCGGCCCGCGTGGTTCGAGGTCATGACGCTTTCATCTCACCGGGGACGACGGTCGGACGGTCAGCTCCATCCGACCGTCCCAGCATGAACGATGGTCGAACGGGCGGCACCCGGGGTGAGGCGCGCCGCTGTCCATCCCGATCGGTCACCCGTCCGGCGTCCTGAGGCGCCGCGGCCGGGCCGGCCGCGGCGCCTCAGGGCCCGGCGTCACGCGTCGGCGTTCTCCCACGGCGCGACGACCGGGAAGTACCGGTCGAGGAAGTCGCGCACGGCGCGGGCGCGCACGTCCTCGTCGATCTCCGGGAAGCTGCCGTCGTTGAGGCAGAACATGTCCGTCGAGCGCTTCGCGAGCAGCGACTTCATCGCCTCGAGCCCCGCCCGCGACGTCGTGTCCACATACCTCGTGCGGGCCGTCGTCTGCACCGCGCGACCGCTCATGAGCGCGTAGTAGTGGTAGAGCGAGTTGGTCACCGAGATGTCGGTCGCGGAGCGGAACCGGCTCGCGGCCGTCGCGGCGAACTGGTCGGCGAACTCGCGCTCCATCTCGTCGAGCACGCTGCGGCGCAGCGGCGCCGCCGAGTGCTCCAGGTGCCGGGTCGTGAGGCGCCCGAACCGCTCGAGCAGCAGCGCGCGGTTGACGCGGGCCGCGTTCTCGAAGCCGCTGCGGCGCGGGTCGTTGCCGCCCAGGCCGATGCGCGTCGTCGCCTCCACGAACTTCGTGACGCCGCCCGGGGAGAAGAACAGGTCCGGGCTGATCGGCCGGCCGAAGAACATGTCGTCGTTCGAGTACAGGAAGTGCTCGGCGAGCCCCGGGATGTGGTGCAGTTGGGCCTCGACCGCGTGCGAGTTGTGCGTCGGGAGCACCGAGGGGTCCGCGAAGAACTCCTCGCTGCGCACGAACGTCACGCCCGGGTGGTCCGCGAGCCACGCCGGCTTCGGGGAGTCGGTGGCGACGAAGATCCGCCGGACCCACGGCGCGAACATGTGCACCGAGCGCAGCGCGTACCGCAGCTCGTCGACGTGCCGGTAGCGCGCCGGGGCGTCGTCGCCCTCGCCGACCACGTAGCTCTTCATGCGGGCCGCGCGGGCCTTCTGGAAGGCGGTCGACGTCCCGTCGACCCACGAGAACACCATGTCGATCTCGAACGGCAGGTCCGACGCGTGGTCGGTGAACATGTGCTCGATGGTCGACCACGTGCGTCCGTAGCGCTCGACGGTGCCGCGCGTGACCTCGTCGACGTGCACCGTGCGGCGCGTCAGCGAGTTCTCGGCGGGCAGCACGACCTCGTCGGGCCCGTGCTGCCACAGCTCGACCTGCACGGCCTGGTCGGCGCCGTAGCGCAGGCCGCCGACGGGCTCGATGCGCGGCCGGAAGAGCCGCAGCACCCGGGCCTTGGGTGTCGCGTGCAGGCCGCCGGTCGCGACGAGGCGCGCCCTCGGCTTCGTCGCGTCGGCGGCGCGCACGTAGAACGGCTCGTCGGCGCACGCCCGGGTGAGCGCGTCGCGCAGCGCGGACCGGTCCGCCCAGTCGACGGCGACCACCGGGCGGGCACCGTTGCCGCGCACCAGGAGGTGGTCGACGCCCGCGGCGTCGAGCGCCTCGCGCACGAAGAGCAGGTCGGCGACCGTCGCCTCGTGCGGGGTGAGCGTGCGGTTCGCGAGCGTGTACCTGCCCTTGACGAGCAGGACGTCGTCGCGTTGGAGCAGGTGCGCGCCCGGCTCGGAGGCCGGGGTGAGCGTCGTGCTCGTCGTCGCGAGGGCGGCGTAGGCGGCGAGGTCCGCAGGCAAGGTGGTGATGGCGGTTCCCAGGTGGTCGGCGGTGGGTGACGGCGCCGGTGCACCTCGCGCGGCGGACGCGCAGAACGTGCTGCAGCGTCGTCGGGGGGCAGTGGGCAGAGTGTACGCCGTCCGGGCTACCCGGGCGAGGCCTGCCCGACGTGCCGTGGACGTGCGCCGTGACGACCCGACGGGTGCGGCGCACTCGCCGGGTCGATCTCGCGCGTCGCTCGTAGAGTCGCGAGCATGACCGGGTCGGGGCAGGTGCGGATCGGCATCTCCGGCTGGCGGTACGCACCGTGGCGGGGGGAGTTCTACCCGCCTGGGCTGCCGCAGCGGCGCGAGCTCGAGTGGGCCTCCCGGCGCCTCGGCTCGATCGAGATCAACGGCTCGTTCTACTCGCTGCAGCGACCCGACAGCTACCGGGCCTGGCGGGCCGACACGCCGGACGGCTTCATCTTCTCGGTCAAGGGCCCGCGCTTCGTGACGCACCTGAAGAAGCTCGCGGGCGTCGAGACGGCGGTTGCGAACTTCTTCGCGTCCGGGGTGCTCGCGCTGGGCGACCGCACGGGGCCGGTCCTGTGGCAGCTGCCGCCGAACCTCGGGTTCGACGCCGACCGGCTCGCGCGGTTCTTCGACCTGCTCCCGCGCTCGACGGGTGCAGCGGCGGTCCTCGCCGCCGGGCACGACGACAAGGTGCCCGAGGGGAAGGCGGTCACGACGGTCGACGAGGACCGGCCCCTGCGGCACGTCCTCGAGGTGCGTCACGCGACCTACCTCGACCCGGCGTTCCCCGAGCTGCTGCGCGCGCACGACATCGGGCTCGTGGTCGCCGACACCGCGGGGACGTGGCCGCACCTCGAGGACGTCACGAGCGACGTCGTCTACGTGCGGCTGCACGGCGACAGCGAGCTCTACGTGTCGGGCTACGACGACGCGGCCCTCGACGCGTGGGCGGCCAAGGTCCGGGCGTGGTCGGCGGGCACACCGCCCCCGGACGGCCCGCGGCTGACACCGCCGGCGCCGGAGCGTCCGCGCGACGTCTTCGTGTACTTCGACAACGACGTCAAGGTCCGCGCGCCGTTCGACGCCATGGCCCTCGCGGCCCGGCTCGGGGTCTCGCCGCCGGGCCTCTGAGCCCGGGTGCGCCGGGCCCGGCCGACACCCGTCGCAGGCTCACCCGCCCGTGCGGCACGTCCCGCGCGCGCAGGCGCTGTGCGACAGGCGAGGATGAGCGGCACCGGACCCGAGGGGGGCCCGGCGGTGCTCACGGTGGGCACGGCCCTGGTCGCGGCGCGACCGTCGTCGTCGAGGAGGCACATGCGGGTCGAGCGGGACGAGCTGTCACGGGCGGCCCCGGGCGGTGTCGTCGACTTCCGACGGGTCTTCGCGACCTCGCCGACCGCCTACCTGGTCCTGGACCGCGACCTCGTGATCGTCGAGGTCAACCCCGCGTACACGGCCCTCGTCGGCCGCAGCCGCGAGCAGGTCGTCGGTCGCCCGGTCTTCGAGGTGTTCCCCCCGGACCCGGGGACGGTCGACGAGGACGGCCGCCACCCGCTCCAGGTCTCGCTCGAGCGCGTCCGCGACACGGGCCGGCCGCAGGTCGTGCCGCTCGCGAAGTACGACGTCGTGGTTCCCGCCGGGGGCGGACGCGTCGAGCGGTTCTGGTCGCTCACGCTCGTCCCGCTGCCCGACCTCGACGGCGCCCCCGACCTCATCCTCGAGCGGGTCGAGGACGTGACCGCCTACGTCGCCGAGCGGCGCGCCCACGGCCGCGACGCGCCGCCGCCCGAGCTGCTGGAGCTCATGGAGGCCGACCTCTACGTGCGCCTGCAGCAGCTCGGCGCCGCGCAGGAGGCCCGCGACCTCGCCGCGCGTCGGGTCGCGGGGCTGGGCGAGGTCGCGCTGCAGCTGACGTCCGCGGAGACGGTGCAGGACCTCGAGCGGATCGTCCTCGCGCAGGGTCCGCGCGTGCTCGGCGCCGCGGGCGGGGCGCTGTTCACGCGCGACGACGCGGGCGGCTGGCGGGTCAGCGCCGCTGCGCTCGGCGAGCACGTCCAGGCCCGGTACCAGCACCTCCCGTTCGACAGCCCGCTCGCGGGCCCCTGGGTCGCGCGCACGGGCCGCCGGCTGCTGCTGCCCACGCGGGCGTCGGGCATCGAGCTCCACCCGACCATGGCCGCGGCGTACGCCGACACGCAGCGGGACGCGTGGGCCATCCTCCCGCTCACGGTGCGCGACGCGTGCGTCGGTGCGCTCGCGGTGTCCTGGGTCGACGAGCGGGACTTCGACGCCGAGGAGCTCGAGCTGCTCGAGAGCCTCGCGGCGCAGTGCGCGCAGGCGCTCGACCGGCTCATGGCGCTGCAGGCCGAGCGCGAGGCCGCAGCGGTCGCGGCGCGCACGTCGGAGACGCTCCAGCGCTCGCTGCTGAGCCCCCCGCCGCAGGTCGACGGCCTCGAGATCGCGGTCCGCTACGTCCCGGCGGCGAAGGCCACGCAGGTCGGCGGCGACTGGTACGACGCGTTCCTGCAGCGCAGCGGCGAGCCGGTCGTCGTGATCGGCGACGTCGTCGGGCACGACATCGACGCGGCCGCGGCCATGGGTCAGCTGCGGGCGATGCTGCGCGGGATCGCCGTCACTGCGCCGGCGTCCCCGGTCGAGCTCGTCCGGGCCGTGGACCGGGCGATCGACACGCTCGAGCTCCCGACGGTCGCGACGGGCCTCGTGGCGCGCGTCGAGCGGGCGCCCTACGACCCCGACGGCGACGACCGCGTCGTGCGGTGGTCCAACGCGGGGCACCTGCCGCCGCTCGTCGCGCACCCGGACGGCTCGGTCACGGAGCTCACGGGCGAGCGCACCAACCTCCTGCTGGGCATCAACCCGGAGGCCGAGCGCGACGAGTGGACGACGCGCGTGGGGGCCGGGTCGGTGCTGTTCCTGTACACCGACGGGCTCGTCGAGCGGCGCGGGGAGAGCGTGCCGCTCGGGATCGAGGCGCTGCGGGCGCGGCTCGCGGCGTCGGCGGGCGCGCCGCTCGAGACGTTGTGCGACGACGTGCTCGACGCGATGCTGCCGCCCCACCCCCACGACGACGTCGCGGTCGTCGCGATCCGCGTGCGACGGGCGGGCGAGCAGGCGACGGTGACCGCCGCTGTCCCCGTGACCGAGGAGCGCGTCCCCGTGGCACCGGACGCCGGCGGCGCGGCCGTCGACCGCCGCACGCTCCGGGTCCCCGCCGTCCCGCAGTCGGCGCACACCAGCCGGCACTGGGTCGTCGACGTCGCGCGCGAGCACGGCGCGAGCGAACCGGCCCTCGCCCTCGTCAAGCTGCTCACGAGCGAGGTCGTGACGAACGCGGTCAAGTACGGGCTCGTGCGGGACGTCGTCACCGTGACCGCCACGTGCGCCGAGGGCGTCGTCACGGTGGCCGTGCAGGACGACAACCCGGACCTCCCGCGCGTCCGCCACGCCCGCCGTGAGGACACCGGCGGCCGCGGGATGGAGCTCGTCGAGCGCTTCGCGGAGGAGTGGGGGACGGACGTGAGCGCCGACGGCGACGGCAAGGGCGTGTGGTTCCGCCTGCGGCTCGACCGGGCGACCGTCCACGACCCGGGACCGGCGCCCGCGACCTGACCGCGTCCGCCCCGGGCGCGCGGACGGACCCCGGTGCACTGCGCGGACGCGGCGCACCGGGGACCGTCGGCTCAGCCCTCGGTGAGCCGCGCCGCGAGCTGGTTGTCGAACAGGGACATCGCCGAGGCGATCGCCATGTGCATGTCGAGGTACTGGTACGTCCCCAGCCGCCCGCCGAAGAACACGTCCGGCTCGGCGGCCGCCCGCTCGCGGTAGCGGGCGAGGACCTCCCGGTCGCGTGCGGTGCTGATCGGGTAGTACGGCTCGTCGCCCGGCTCGGCGGTCCGGGAGTACTCGCGGACGACCACGGTCCTGTCCTTCGGGTAGTCGCGCTCCGGGTGGAAGTGCCGGAACTCGTGGATCCGGGTCCACGGCACGTCGGAGTCCGCGTAGTTCATGACGGACGTCCCCTGGAAGTCGCCGATCGGCAGCACCTCCTGCTCGAAGTCGAGCGTGCGCCACCCGAGCCGGCCCTCGGCGTCCCCGAAGTACGTGTCGAGCGGCCCGGTGTACACGACGGGCGTCCCGGCCGGGACGAGTCCGCGCACCTCGAGGTAGTCGACCTCGAGGACGACCTCGACCAGCGGGTGGTCGGCCAGGCGCTCGAGCCACGCGGCGTACCCGTCGACCGGCAGGCCCTCGAAGGTGTCGTTGAAGTACCGGTTGTCGAAGCTGTAGCGCACGGGCAGCCGGCTGATGATCTCCGCGGGCAGCTCGCGCGGGTCGGTCTGCCACTGCTTCTCGGTGTACCCGCGCACGAACGCCTCGTACAGCGGCCGGCCGATCAGGGAGATGGCCTTGTCCTCGAGGTTCGTGACGTTGCCCGGGTCGACCTCGGCGGCGTGCTCGCGCACGAGCGCCCGGGCCTCCGTCGGCGAGAGGTGCTGGCCGACGAACTGGCAGATGGTGCCGAGGTTGATGGGCATCGGGAACGTCTGGCCCTTGCTCACCGTGAACACGCGGTGCTGGTACCCGGTGAAGTCGGTGAACCGCCGCACGTAGTCCCAGACCCGCTGGTTCGACGTGTGGAACAGGTGGGCGCCGTAGCGGTGCACCTCGATGCCGGTCTCCGGCTCGACCTCGGAGTACGCGTTGCCGCCCAGGTGGGAGCGGCGCTCGAGCACGATGACGCGCCTGCCGAGCTCGTTCGCGGCGCGCTCGGCGACGGTGAGGCCGAAGAACCCGGAGCCGACGACGACGAGGTCGGCGGTCGCGAGGCGGTCGGCGAGGCCCGCGGTGCCGGTCGGGTGGGTGGTCGTCACTGGTCCAGCTCCTTCGTCGTCGGGCACGGTGCCGGGACCCGGCACGTCGGGCAGAGGTCCGGGTCGGTCGCCGCGCGCGGGCTGTGCAGCCGCCGCACCCGGGAGAGCCGGGCCAGCAGCGGCGCGCGGACGAACGGCGTCGCGGAGGTGACGGCCGCGTCGGCGAGCACCGGCACGGCGGTGCCCGTGAGCCGCACGGGGCCGAGCCCGGCGTCCTGCAGCCCGGCCGACGCGGCGCCGACGGCATAGCGGTGCGCCTCCTCGAGGTCGTGGGCGAGCGCGGTGCGCCGCACCTGCGTCTGCCACGCGGTCATGCCGTCTCCTCCGCCCGGGCGCCGGCGGTCGCGGACCGCGCGGCGTCGAGCAGGCCGGCCATGGACGTCGCGATGTGGTCCCACTCCTGCCGGGCCTGCAGCGGCCTCGCGCGGCGGTCGCGCGCTCGCGGGTCGTCGAGCAGCACGCGCCGGCACGCCGCCGCGAACTGCTGCCCGTCGTCCGCGAGGCACACGACGTCGGCGTAGTCCGCGACCACGTCGGGCACCGCGGTCGACACGACCGGCAGCCCGGCCGCGAGGTACTCGAGCGTCTTGGTGGGGCTGATCGAGCGCGTGGCCTCGTTGAGCGCGAACGGCATGAGCGCGACGTCGAAGCCGGCCATGACCGCGGGCAGCTCGTCGTACCGCGCCATCCCCGGGTACTCGATGTTGGGCCGCCGGGGCAGGTCGGCCGGGTCGATCTTCGCGACGGGCCCGACGACCCGGATCGTCCAGTCGGGCAGGTGGTCCGCGAGCTCGTCGAGGAGGTCGAGGTCGAGCCGCTCGTCGACCACCCCGACGTAGCCCGCGACCGGGCGCTCGTGCTCGGTGCGCAGCAGCCGGCTCTGGGCGTAGTGCTCGGTCTCGACGCCGCTGCGGAACAGGTGCACGCCCGCGCTGCGCTGCCTGCGGATCGACCGGTCGAGCGACGGGCCTCCCGTGAAGACGACGTCGGCCTCGGCCAGCAGCCGGCGCTGGCGCAGGACGAGCCCCTCGGGCGCGTTCTTGAAGGACGCGAGGTCGTCCATGACGTCGTACACGAGCCGTCCGGGCTCGAGGCGCTGGGCGAGCTCGATCGCCATCGGGGTGTAGATCCACACGTCGGGCGGGAGCGGCCGGTCGCCGAGCGCCTCGGCGAGGAGCTCGCCGTAGCAGTCCGCCGCGGGGTCCTCGAAGCCCCGGTCAGCGGGATGGGCCTCGGACCGGACGACAGGGCTCTGCGCCACGGGCAGGACGAGCCAGACGCGCGTGATCCCGTCGACCTCCTCCGTCCCCAGGCGCGGGCTGTCGACGTCCTCGACGACCGGCTCCTCGACGACGTAGGTCCGGGCGCCCGCCTCGGCCCGCTGCCGCGCGAGCCGCGACACGATGTGCTGAGGTCGCTGCCAGACCCACGGCCACCGGAGATGGGAGAGCACGACGAGGTCGGGCTGCGTCGGGCCGGTGGTGGCTGGTACGGCGGACGACGGCAACGTGGTCATGGTGTGCTCCCGGGTGTCGAGGTCGTGGTCGGAGAGGTCGGGGGAGCCGGTGCGGCTCGTGGGGAGGTCGGCGCTCAGGGCCGGCACCGTCTGCTCGGCGGTGGGGTCGCGCCACGGCCAGTGCGCCAGGGCGGGCAGGAGGCCCTGGAGCTGGTCGTCGCACGGCGGCTGGAAGCGCACCGCGGGGAGGTCCGCGACCGCGGTGCCCGCGGCGGCGCGCTCCCAGGCGTCGGTGAACTCGGTGCGCCGGCGCGTGCCGTCCAGGTCGAGCGACACGACGCCGACGGGGTCGACGCGGCCGGCGGTCCGCGCGAGCAGCGAGTCCCAGTCGGCGGAGTCGACCTGCGGGAACCAGCAGTACCCGTGCAGCGGGACGCCGCGGGACAGCGCGAGCTCGTACTGCTCGAGCGTGTACCGCATCCAGGAGATGCGGTCGGAGGGCAGCCCGCGCAGGTTCGTCTCGGTCAGCATGACCGGCAACCCGTAGCGCTCGGAGTACTGCTGGACGACGTCCGCCATGCCCACCGGCTGCGGCGACGGTGCGTGGCTGCCGTGCTCGTCGTAGAACCACTCCGAGTGGCAGTAGTAGTCGAGCCCGAGCACGTCCACGCGCAGCGGCGGGAGGGTCAGCAGCGCCTCGCCGCCGTCCGCCACGAGCTCGCGCAGGAACGGCCGCCCGAGGTCGAGGTCGTGGCCGAGGGCGAGGTCGAGGACGACGTGGCGCCGGTCGTTGGCGAGCGCGGCGTAGTCGACGCCGGGCCCCGTCGCGGTGTGGTGCTCGGCGGTGTCGACCCACACGTGGTGCGCGTGCGGCAGCGCGGTGCGCCAGTACGCCGCGGCCTCGGCCACGGACGGGAGCACGGAGAGGAGCAGCCGGCGCAGCCCGGGCACCCCGCGGTCGTACGGCGGCCAGAGCGCCTCGTGGCCGGACAGGAACAGCGTCGCGAACGGCTCGTTGAAGAGCGTGTACGCGGCGAGCCACGGGTACCGGTCCGCGACGGCGGTCGCGTACCGCACGAACGCGGGGCCGAACCGCTCGTCCCGGAAACCGTCGGTCAGCCAGTCGGGGTAGGACGTGTGGTGCACGAGGTCGACGATCGGGACCGCGCCCCGCTCGCGCAGGGTGCCCAGCACGCGGTCGGTCTCGTCCCAGTCGTACACCCCGGGCTCGGCCTCGACGCGGTGCCACCGCAGCGGGTAGCGCAGGTGCCGCACCCCGGCCGCGAGCAGCTGGTCGAGGTCCTCGTCGTACCGGGCGACGTGGCCGGTGACCTCGAGGGCGTCGACGCCCGAGGCCGGGTGGTAGGTGCTCTCGAAGCCGCCGACGAACGTGCGGCCCACGTCCGGGAGCGGGTGGAGCGGGTGGGTGGGGACGGCATCGTCTGGGCGCACAGTGCCTCCGAGGTCGGGGACGCTCTCGCGTCCTCCGTGCATGGGGCTGTGTACCCAACCGTTCTGCCAGACAACCTAAGCCGGAAACGCCGGGTCGGCGCGGCGAGTGTCCTCGGGGAGACGGGCAAGTGTCCAGGTCAGGGCCCTGCCGCCCAGGTCAGCGCGGGTCCGGGCCGGCCTCGGCGCCCTCGATCCGGTAGCCCGGCGAGGGCTCCCGCGGGCCCCCCGGCGGGTAGTCGCCGTAGGAGAACTCGTCGACCGCGTCGCCCGGGACCGCGGCCGAGACGCGCGTGGTGATGCGCCGGATCGCCTCGACGGGCGCCTTCGGCACGCGCTCCGCGGTCAGCAGGCCGTTGCGCTCCTGCTGGGTGTCGGTGAGCTGCGTCCAGCAGAAGCCGACGACGGCGGCGCTGTCGAGCAGCGCGTGCACGAGGTCCTGGTACCCGGCGAGCAGCTGGTCGCTGCTGCGCACCGAGCCGTACCCGCTCCACCCCGCGCGCTGGTCCGGGTCGTACGAGATGCCACCGAACTCGCTGATCAGCACGGGCCGGTCCTCGCGCGAGGCGCCCGCGAGCAGCACGACGCGGTACGCCGGCTGCGTCCGGGCGAGGGTGTGCTCGAGCCGGTCCCAGTCGGCGTACCGGTCCCGCAGGACCTGCCCGCGGGACGCGTAGTCGTGCACCGTGACGACGTCCGTCACGGGCTGCTCCCAGCCGTCGTTGCCGATCACGAGACGGTCGCCGTCGAGGGACTTCGTCAGGTGGTACAGGGCCCGCACGAGGTTCTGCTGCTCCGCCGAGCGCTCGAGCGCGGGCACGCCCCAGCTCTCGTTCACGGGGACCCACGCGATGATGCACGGGTGGCTCGCGTCGCGGTCGAGCACCTCGAGCCACTCGCGGGTGAGCCGTTGGATGGTCGTCACGGAGAACTCGTACGCCGCGGGCATCTCGGCCCACACGAGCACGCCGAGGCGGTCGCACCAGGCGAGGAAGCGCGGGTCCTCGACCTTCTGGTGCAGCCGGACGCCGTTGAACCCGAGGTCCTTGACGAGCTGGACCTCGCGACGGAGCGCGTCGGGGTCGGGGGCGGCGAGGTGGGACTCCGGCCAGAACCCCTGGGCGAGCACGAGCCGGAGGTAGTACGGGCGCCCGTTGAGCAGCAGGCGGTCGCGCGACGCGGAGATGCTGCGGACCGCGGTGTAGCTGCCGACGGTGTCGAGGACCTCGTCGCCGTCCAGGAGCACGAGCGTCGCGTCGATGAGGTTGGGGTGCTCGGGCGACCACAGGAGGTCGGAGTGCCCGAGGCTCATGTCGTGCTCCGCGAGCGTGATGCGGCGCTGGACCTGCCCGCGGTCGACGGAGTAGACGTCGTCCGAGAGCAGCCGCTCGCCCTGCCGCAGCACGACCCGCAGGCGCGCACCCTCCCGGCCGTCGGTCCGCACGCGCACGTCCATGTCGACCCCGCGCCCGTCCGCGTCCGGCTTCCAGCGCAGCGCGCGGATCCGGGCCGCGGGGACCTGCTCGAGCCACACCGTCTGCCAGATCCCGGACGTGCGGTCGTACCAGATGGCGTGCGACTCGGGCTGCCAGTCCTGCTTGCCGCGCGGCTGGCGCAGGTCGCCCGGCAGGTCCTCGGCCCGGACCACGACCACCTGCTCGCCCTCGGGCGCCAGTGCGGAGGTGATGTCCGCGGTGAAGGGCGTGTTCCCACCCTCGTGGTACGCGACGGACTGGCCGTTGACCCACACGTGCGCGCGGTAGTCCACGGCGCCGAAGTGCAGGAGCAGCCGGTGGCCGTCGCGCTCCTGCGCGGTGAAGGTGCGCCGGTACCAGACGACCGGGTGGAACCCCGTGTCGTTGATCCCGCTCGCGGGCGACTCGAACGGGAACGGCACCTGGATCTGCCGGTCGAAGTGCGCGGGGTCGCCGTCGTGCCAGTCGTCGTGCATGCCGACCATGGCGTCGTCGAACGCAAACCCCCACGGGCCGCTGAGGTCCACCCAGCCGGGCCGCACGAACTGCGGGCGGGGATGGTGCACGTCGGTGGGGACGATCGGCGCGGGTCCGTGAGCCATGCGGTTCATCGTGTCCCAGCCGCGCGCGCTCGGCACGCGGGCGCAGGACCTCCGACCTCTCATCTGGGTGCCCGGGGCGACGAATGAGGGGGTGCCGGTCCGGGGCAGGGCCGTGACACCACACGATCGGAACAACAGCCATGTCTGCAGAACGCCGGACCTCCCTCCTCTCGCGGTTCCGGGACCTCGGGGTCAACACCCGCATCCTCGCCGCCGTCCTGACGGCGGCCCTGGTGGCCGGGATCATCGGGACGCTCGGCATCGTCTCGCTCGCGCGCACCAACGCCGCGACGACGGCGATGTACGAGAACAACTTCACCGGCTTCGAGGCCGCCGCGGGAGTCCGCCGCGCCGTGCTGGAGATGCGTCTCGCGGTCGCCAACCACGCCATCTCCGAGGACGACGCCGAGATGGCGAAGCACGAGGAGACGGCGCTCGCGGCGGAGGCCTCCGCCCGCGAGTCGGTCGAGAGCTACCGGTCGCTCGACCTGACGACGGAGCAGCAGGACCTGCTCGACGAGGTCCTCGCCGACCTCGACTCCTACGTCGAGGTGCGCGACGGGGAGATGCTGGTGGCGAGCCGGGCGAACGACCTCGCCTCCTGGCGTGCGGCACGTGAGGACGCCAACGGCTCGATCACCGCGATGATGGACGCGGTCCAGAGCCTCGTGGACCTCGAGAAGGCCGACGCGAAGCGCGCCGTCGACGACTCGACCGCGACCTACCAGGCGAACCGCGCCCTCGTCCTCGTCATCCTCGTGGTCGGCCTCGTGCTGGCGATCGGGCTCGGCGTCCTCATCGCGCGCTCGATCGTCACGGGTCTGGCGCGGGTGCGCCGGGTGTGCGACGCGCTCGAGCGCGGCGACCTGACGGTGACAGCGGGACTCACGTCCGCCGACGAGGTCGGCCGCATGGGCGCCGCGCTCGACAGCGCGATCGGGTCGCTGCGCACGGTCGTCACGACGATCGACGCGTCCTCGGGCACGCTCGCGGGCGCGGCCGAGGAGATGTCGAGCACGAGCGCGCAGATCGCCGCGAACGCCGACGAGACCGCGTCGCAGGCCGGGGTCGTCTCGGCGGCCGCCGAGCAGGTGTCCCGCAGCGTCCAGACGGTCGCGGCAGGTGCCGAGCAGATGGGCTCCTCGATCGCCGAGATCGCGTCCAACGCGAGCCAGGCCGCGCAGGTCGCGAGCCAGGCCGTGGACGCGGCGAGCGCGACGACCGAGGTCATGAACCGGCTCGGTGAGTCGAGCAAGCAGATCGGCAACGTCGTCAAGGTCATCACGAGCATCGCCGAGCAGACGAACCTCCTCGCGCTGAACGCGACCATCGAGGCCGCGCGCGCCGGGGAGGCCGGCAAGGGCTTCGCGGTCGTCGCCGGCGAGGTCAAGGAGCTCGCGCAGGAGACCGCGCGCGCGACCGAGGACATCGCGCGGCGCGTCGAGGGCATCCAGGAGGACACGGCCGGCGCGGTCACGGCCATCGACCGCATCTCCCAGGTCATCGCGTCGATCAACGACTTCCAGATGACGATCGCCTCGGCGGTCGAGGAGCAGACCGCGACGACCTCGGAGATCAGCCGCAGCGTCGCCGAGGCGGCGACGGGCTCGGGCGAGATCGCCGCGAACATTGCCGCCGTGGCCGGCGCCGCGCAGCTCACCACGCAGGGTGCGGCGGAGTCGCAGCAGGCGGTGACAGAGCTCGCGACGATGTCGACCCAGCTCAAGACCCTCGTCGGGCGCTTCACGGCCTGAGGCCGGGGGCCCGCCGCCCGGCCGCTCCGGCGGCGGCGCGTCGCTCCCGCGCAGGACGGAACCCCCCGGTCGTCGACCGGGGGGTTCCGTGTGCGGGTGCTGGGGTCAGGCCCGGGTCACCAGATCTCTCCCGCCTCCCGGAGCGCCGGGATGTAGCCGTAGGGGAGGACCCCCGTGAGCTCGGTGTGCGTGCCCTCGACCTCGAGCTGGAGCGTCGGGGCGAGCGTGCCGCCGTAGATGTCGGGGCCTCCGCCGTCGCGCGGGATCGTGTCGATGAAGCTCTCGACGAGGAAGTTCGGCATCACGAAGTGCGAGTAGTTCTGCAGCGGTGCGTCGGCCGGGTTGCCGAGCACGAGGCCGCTCTCGTTGAGCGGGCGGTAGTTGCTGCGCAGGCCGGGGCCGACGAAGCCGTAGAGTCCGTCGGGGCCGGACAGCCCCGGGGCGAACGTGAACTGGTGGCTGATCGTCCACAGGTAGTAGTCGCCGTCGTCCACGACGAGGTGCGGACGCTCGGTCTGCTGGTTGGTGCACTCGGCCGACAGCAGCGGCGGCAGGAGCTCCCAGCTGTTCATGTCCTCTTCGTCGCCCGTGAGCCTCATCAGCCCGATGTTGCCGGTGTAGAGGTTCGACCTGGGTGGGACGACGTGCCCGGCGGGCACCCGTCCGATCTCCTTGCGGTCGCACGTGTGGCTGCCCGCGGGTCCGGGGTTGTTGCCCTCGAACAGGATGTACACGTTGTGGTCGGTCGGGTCGCGGAACACGAACGGGTCGCGGAACGCGTAGATGATCGCGTCGGGCACCGCCTGCGACTGCTCCATGGTCTGGTACAGGTAGCCGTCGGCCTCGGCGATGATCGTGTGGTCCTCGAAGCCGGTGAACCAGACGCCCTCGTCGTCCGCGTGGATCCGGCCCTGTGCGTGCGCGAGGCGCTGCAGCGCGTCGGTCGGGTCGATCTCCGTGGGGTTGTCGCGGCCGGACGCGGTGTAGAAGGCGTCGACCGTGCCGTCGTCGCTGACGACCGTCGAGCCCGCCCACTCACGCGAGCCGAACGACGAGCCGGCGGGGAACAGCTCGCCGCCGTACGTCCAGGTCTGCGCGTCGTCGGAGTAGAAGTACCCGATCTTCGCCTGCCAGTGGCGGTCGCCGAAGAAGATGTCCCGGGGCGCGACGAGCGAGAAGATGATGTTCCAGCCGCCGTAGGAGACGGGGTTCATGTCGAGGTCGCTCAGGGGCCAGGTGTCCCAGATCCAGACCTCGTCGGTCATGATCGGGAACTCCTGCGGTATGCGCGGGGTCGTGTTGGACGGGTCGGACGCGATCTTCAGCGCCTGCGCCCGGGTCCAGTTCGCGGTGTAGGGCGCCGCGGGGTCGTAGACGGCGTTGATCGTCACGTCCCCGCCGGAGGGTCGTGGTCGTTCGAGCGCACCTGCGGGTAGCTGTGCGGTCAGGACGAGTGCACCCGCGAGCGCCCCGTAGAGGGCGCGCCGGATCGTGCGGTTCATGTGGTCTCCCGTGGGATAGGACCGTGGCGGCGCGCGCAGGGACACGGGCTGCCGCCCGTGCGCGGTGCGTGTGCCGTGACGATCGCGTCCGTCGACGACGATGTCGGCGGGCATGATGCGGATGGTCGGCGCCGGACGTCTCGGCGCGGTGGAGGCGTGGTGTCCTCGTCCCCCTGTCAGGCGGTCGCGAGCGACCGGATGTGATCCACCTAACACCCGGCTCCGAGGTCCGACAAGGGTGTGGAGCGACTCTCATCGAGTTCTCACGCGCGGGGCGGGCCGGCTTCCGGGCGGCCTTCCGACGCTGACCTGCGCACCCGTCCTGGACCGTCGCCCAGGTGCCCTTTGGGGCATCGGCGAGGCGCTCGGGACCTCTTACGCCGGGATCGGCTCGAGCTCGACGGTGAAGCCGAACGAGCGCCGCTCCCCGGGCTCCAGGCGGATCACCGCGGCCTGGTCGGGCCGGTTGAACGCGTCGGTCATGACCTCGACGGGCTCGACCGCGAGCGACGCCCGCCGGTCGCGGGCGAGCGTGTCGCCCGTGAACACGTGCACGAGCCCGCGGTGCTGCCGGACGAGCAGGCGGGTGCCCGTCGCCGGGTCGTGCACGGCGGCCGGCAGAGCGGGGTCGAGCCCGCCGAAGGCCGCGTCGAGCACGACGTCGCCCAGCGGGTGCCACGACGGTGCGCTGACCTGCGCGAACGCCTCCGCACCCGGCAGCGGCAGGAGCGCGTCGTCGGTGCGCACCGCGACCGACGCGGGGAGGTCGAGGTCGAGGTTGTCGACGCGCGCCGTGCCGGGCAGCCGGAAGTAGGGGTGCCAGCCGCTCGCGTACGGTGCCGCGACGTCCCCGACGTTGTGCCCGGTGATCTCGACGGCGAGCGTGCGCGGGCCGAGCGTGTACGTCACCTCGACGACCACGGCGAACGGGTAGCCGGCGGCGGGGGAGTCGGCGAGGGCCGTGCAGCGCAGCCGCAGCGAGGCGTGCTCGCCGTCTCCTGGCGGCGGCGCGTCGGTGCGCTCGACGACCCTGAACGGCAGCGTCCGCACGAGCCCGTGGTAGACGACGCGGTCGGTGGCGCCCGGCGCGAGGTCGTGCTCGACGCCGTCGAACGTGTAGCGCGCGTCCGCGACCCGGTTGCAGAACGGCGCCATGATCCCGTTGCGGACCCCGTTCTGGTCCGCGAGCTCGGCGTCGTCCCGGTAGCCGTCGAGCAGGTCCCACGCCGCGCCGCGGTGCGGGACGAGCCACCGCAGCGGGGTCGCGCCGAGGAGCGCGACGTGCAGCTCGGCGTCGCCCGCGTGCAGGACCTCGGTCGCGCTCATGCCCAGCTCCCCTTGTCGGCCGTCTCGAGCGTGCGGGTGGTGCGGTCGGCGCCCGCGGGCTCGGGCGGCGGGATCTCGCCGGAGCCGCGTGCGACGAGGCGGGTGGGCAGGACGATGCGCTCGGGGGGCAGGTCGGGGTCGGCGAGGCGGGCGAAGACGCGCTCGGCGGCGGCGCGGCCGATGTCGGCGGGGTTCTGGGCGACGACGGTGATGCCGGGGTCGACGAGGTCGGCGAGGGCGAAGTCGTCGAAGCCGACGAGGGCGACGGTGTGCTGGGCGCCGAGCTCGCGCAGGGCGCGGATGGCGCCGATGGTGACGAGGTTCTGGCTCGTGAACAGCGCGGTCGGCGGCTCGGGGGCGGTCAGCAGCGCCAGCGTCGCGGTGAGCGCGGCGTCCGCGTCGTGCAGGTCGCCGATCTCGAGCCGCGCGGCGGCCGGGACACCGGCGGCGTGGAGCGCCCGGCGGTAGCCCTCGTGCCGCTGGCGCGCCGTCGCGATCTGGCCGAGGTCCCCCAGGTACGCGATCCGGCGGTGCCCGTGCGCGAGGAGGTGGGCGGTCGCGAGCTCGGCGCCCGCGACGTTGTCGACCACGACGCTGTCGACGTCGATGCCGACCGGGGGACGGTCGACCATGACCACGGGCGTCCCGGTCTCGAGCTCGGCGCGCAGGTACGTCTGGTCGCCCGCGGTCGCGGTGATGATGAGCCCGTCGACGCGGCGGGAGGTGAACGCGGCGACGAGCGCGCGCTCGCGTCGCGGGTCCTCGTCCGTGCTCGCGGAGAAGACGGCGACGCGGCGCCCCTCCGCGACGTCCTCGACGGCCCGGTGGATCGCCGCGCAGAACGGGTTGTCGACGCTCGCGAGGAGCAGCCCGAGGCTCATGGACCGCCGGCCCGAGCGGCGCAGGTTGCCCGCGATGAGGTCCGGCTGGAAGCTCAGCGCCTCGGCGGCGCGCGCGACGCGCTCGGCCATCGCGGCGGAGACGCCGGGCTCGCCGTTGACGACGCGCGAGACGGTCTTGATGCCCACGCCGGCCAGCGCGGCGACGTCCTTCATCGTGGCTCGTGGGCGGTGCGCGACCGGACCGCTCGCTCTCCCGGACGTCCGTGTCATGGCACGTGACCTTAGCGCTTCGGTCCCGGCAGCCCCTCGGTCCCGGCGCCGGTCGGGCGACCCCGGACTGACCTGGACGGATGCCCCGCCCGGCTCCCGCGGCGCACCGTCGGGCACGGAACGCCGAGCCGGGCACGGGAGACAACGTTGTCAAGTCGTGACCTCCCGAACGGGCAGATCGCCTTGACTCGCCTCAGAAGCGGCGGGTACAAAGGCCTAGACAACGTTGTCAGCGCCACGGCGCCGACCACAGCAGGCGAGCGGGGAGCACCCGTCGCCCTGACCGCACGGCGCCCGGGAGGCCACGATGGACGACGACGCACGCGTCATCCTCGAGATGCGGCACATCACCAAGGAGTTCCCCGGCGTCCGGGCCCTCGACGACGTGACCATGCAGGTCCGCGCCGGGGACATCCACGCGATCTGCGGGGAGAACGGCGCCGGCAAGTCGACCCTCATGAAGATCCTGTCCGGGGTGTACCCGCACGGGACCTACGGCGGCGAGGTCGTCTTCCAGGGCGAGGAGGTCGCCTTCACCGGCATCAAGTCCTCCGAGCACGCCGGCATCGTGATCATCCACCAGGAGCTCGCGCTCATCCCCGAGCTGTCGATCGTCGAGAACATCTTCCTCGGCAACGAGATCGTCAGCCGCGGGCTCATCGACTGGGACGCGGCCCGGCGGCGCACGCTCGAGCTGCTCGCGCGGGTCGGCCTCTCGGTCGACCCGAAGACCGCGATCAAGAACCTCGGCGTCGGCCAGCAGCAGCTCGTCGAGATCGCCAAGGCGCTGTCCAAGGACGTCCGGCTGCTCATCCTCGACGAGCCCACCTCGGCGCTCAACGAGGACGACTCGGAGAACCTGCTCGAGCTCATGCGCGGCCTCAAGGCGCGCGGCATCACGTCGATCATGATCTCCCACAAGCTCAACGAGATCGCCGCGGTCGCCGACGCCGTCACCGTGATCCGCGACGGGCGCACCGTCGAGACCTACGAGGTCGAGGCGGGCCACGTCGACGAGGACCGCATCATCCGCGCGATGGTCGGGCGCTCGATCGAGAACCGCTACCCCGAGCACACCCCGACCATCGGGGAGACCGTGCTCGAGGTCCGCGGCTGGAACGTCGAGCACCCCGCCGTCCCCGGCCGCCTCGTCTGCAAGGACTCGGCGTTCCACGTCCGGGCCGGGGAGATCGTCGGCTTCGCCGGGCTCATGGGCGCCGGCCGCACCGAGCTCGCGCGCTCGATCTTCGGCCGCAGCTACGGCACGTACCTGTCCGGGCAGCTCCTGCTGCGCGGCACGGAGGTGCAGACGCCGACCGTCGCCGCCGCGATCCGGCAGGGCCTGGCGTACGTGCCCGAGGACCGCAAGAACCTCGGGCTCAACCTGCTCGACACGATCAAGCGCACGACGATCTCCGCGAACCTGCGGGCGATCGTCCGGCGCGGGCTGCTCGACTTCGACAAGGAGCGGGCCGTCGCCGAGCGCTACCGCAGGTCGCTGCGGATCAAGACCTCGACGGTCGACGCCGGCGTCACGACCCTGTCCGGGGGCAACCAGCAGAAGGTCGTGCTGGCCAAGTGGATGTTCCCCGACCCCGACGTCCTGATCCTCGACGAGCCCACGCGCGGCATCGACGTCGGCGCCAAGTACGAGATCTACCGGCTGGTCCAGCAGCTCGCCGACGAGGGCAAGGCCGTCGTCCTGATCTCCTCGGAGCTGCCCGAGCTCCTCGGGCTCAGCGACCGGATCTACACCATCTGCGAGGGCCGGGTCACGGGCGTGGTCGACGCGCGCGAGGCCGACCAGGAGCAGCTCATGCGGATGATGACCACCACGTCCTCGGCGCCCGCGCGCTGACGGCTCCAGAGACGAGAGAGCGATGACGTCACTCAAGCAGGTCCTCGGCGGCGACTACCGCCAGTTCACGATGGTGTTCGCGCTGGTCGCGCTGCTCGTCGGGTTCAACATCGCGTCCGACGGGCGGATGCTCACCCCGTCCAACTTCCAGAACCTGCTCTCGGGGAACGCCTACGTGCTGATCCTCGCGATCGGGATGGTCATGGTCATCGTGATCGGCCAGATCGACCTGTCCGTCGGGTCCGTCGCGGGCGTCGTCGGGATGGTCGTCGCGCTCACGTCGCGCGACTGGGGCATCCCGTGGTGGGCCGCGACGCTGCTCGGGCTCGCCGTCGGCGTCCTGATCGGCATGTGGCACGGGTTCTGGCTCGCGAAGATCGGCATCCCCGGGTTCATCACGACCCTCGCCGGGATGATGATCTTCCGCGGCGTCGTGATCTGGATGAGCCAGTCGATCAGCGTCCCGGTGCCCGACGAGCTGCGCGTGCTGGGCTCGGGCTACCTGCCCGAGTGGGGCCCCGCGTTCACGCAGATGAACAACTCGACCCTGCTCCTCGGCCTGCTCGGCATCGCCGCGTTCGCGTGGGGCGAGCTGCGCAAGCACCGCCGGCTCGTCGCCTCGGGCGAGGAGGAGTCGATCCCGCTGTGGCCCGTGCTGATCCGCGTCGTGCTCGTCGCCGCCGTCATCGGGTACGTCACGTGGCTGTTCGGCAGCGGGCGCCCCGGCACGTCGTTCCCGGTGCCCGGGCTCATCCTCGTGGCGCTCGTGATCATCTACCACACCATCACGCAGCGCACGACGTTCGGCCGCCACATCTACGCGGTCGGCGGCAACCGCGCGGCGGCGGCCCTCTCCGGGGTCAACACCAAGCGCACGTACTTCCTCGTGATGACCAACATGTCCTTCCTCGCGGCACTCGCCGGGATCATGTTCGTCGGCCGCGCCACCTCGGCCGGCCCGTCCGACGGCACCGCGTGGGAGCTCGACGCGATCGCGGCCGTCTTCATCGGCGGCGCCGCGGTCTCGGGCGGCATCGGCACCGTGCTCGCGTCGATGGTCGGGGGCCTGGTCATGGCGGTCCTCAACAGCGGCCTCATGCTCATGGGCGTCGGGGCCGACCGCACGCAGGTCATCAAGGGTCTCGTGCTCCTCGCCGCCGTCGCGTTCGACGTCTACAACAAGGAGCAGGGCCGCCCGTCCATCACGGGCCTGCTGTTCGGGCGCAAGAGCGTGCCCGGGCCGTCGCTGCCCGAGGCGCCGAGCAGCCCGGCCGGGCCCGCCGACGTCGGGCCGGTCATGCCGGACCTCGGCACGGTCGAGCCACCGGCCGAGACGGCCCCCGCAGCCGCCCCGGCCCGGACCCGCTCTCGCGGGCCCGCCTGATCCCAGCCCGCCGGTCCCGGTGCACCCGGGTCCACCGCTCCGCACACCGCACGACCACCCAGGCCGTACCCACCCCGGCCTGCGGGCCGTCACGCCCGCAGGCACCCCCGGCACCCCGACGAGGGGCGTCTCGTAGAAGGAGCTCTCCGATGAAGAAGACATCCCTGAACCTGGTGGCGCTGGCCACGGCCTCCGTGCTGGTCCTCAGCGCGTGCGGCGGCGGCCGTGAGGGCACAGCCGCCGGCGGCGAGGAGGCCGCGGGCTTCGCCGAGGACGCCGTCGTCGGCGTCTCGCTGCCGTGGCTCGGCACCCAGAACTGGAAGGAGGCCGAGACGATGTTCACCGAGCAGCTGTCCGCGGCCGGCTTCGAGCCGCTCGTCCAGGCCGCCGACAACAAGGTCACGCAGCAGCAGCAGCAGATCGAGGCGATGATCGAGCGCGGCGCCGAGGTCATCGTCGTCGGTCCCGTGGACGGCACCCAGCTCGGCAGCGTGCTCGAGCGGGCCGCCGACGCCGGCATCGCGGTGATCGGCTACGACCGCCTCATCGAGAACACCGAGGCCGTCGACGGCGTCGTCCAGTTCGGCAGCATCCGCACCGGCGAGCTCCAGGGTCAGTCGCTGCTCGACGGGCTCGCCGCCCGCGCCGGGGAGCCCCCGTACTCGATCGAGCTGTTCGGCGGCGGCCCGGCCGACCCGAACGCCCCGAACTTCTTCGAGGGCGCGATGTCGGTGCTGCAGCCGAAGATCGACGACGGCACGCTCGTCGTCGCCTCCGGCCAGACCGACTTCACGCAGGCCGCGACGCCCGACTGGGACAACGCCAAGGCGCAGGCCCGCATGGACTCGCTGCTCTCGGGCTTCTACAGCGGCTCCGAGGTCGACGGGGTCCTCTCGCCCAACGACGGCATCGCGCGCGCGATCCTCACGTCGGCGCAGCAGGCCGGCCAGCCGCTGCCCGTCGTGACGGGGCTCGACGCCGAGAACGAGTCGATCGTCTCCATCTGGCAGGACGAGCAGTGGTCGACGGTCGCGAAGCCGACGACCGACCTGGTCGGCAAGACGGTCGAGCTCATCCAGGCGCTCCAGGCGGGCGAGGACCTGCCCGACGCCGACGAGACGGTCGACAACGGCAAGACCGAGGTGGCCGTCTACCAGCTCGACCCGGTCGTCGTGACGAAGGAGAACGCGCAGGAGGTCTTCGCGGACGACGAGGCGCGCCTCGCGCTGCTGAAGTAACGCGCACCCCGGTCGACGAGCCCCGCCCCCTCCCGTTGGGGGCGGGGCTCGTCTGCGTGCCCGCGCGTCGCTTTGACAACGTTGTCCGACCGATCGAGAATCATCGTGTCTGACAACGTTGTCAGACGGCGCTGCGTCCCCGTGGTCACCACGTCGCGCGGGAGCCGCGCCCAGCCGTCTCGACGAGGAGATCTCATGGGAAGACGCACGCACGCCCTGCTCTGCGGGGTGCTCGCCCTGACGTCGTCCGTACCGCTCACCGCCGCTGCGGCCGCTCCGTCCGCACCCGCGCCGGCCCTTCCCGGTGCGGTCGGCTCGGCGCTGTACGCCGCGGAGAACGACCCCTACCGGCCGCAGCTCCACTTCGCGCCGCAGCAGAACTGGGTCAACGACCCCAACGGACCCGTCTGGTACGACGGGGAGTACCACCTGTTCTTCCAGCACAACCCCGAGGGCACCCAGTGGGGCCACATGTCCTGGGGGCACGCCGTGAGCACCGACCTCGTGCACTGGGAGGAGCGGTCCGTCGCGATCCCGTGGTCCGAGCGCGAGCACATCTTCTCGGGGTCCGTGGTCGTCGACGAGCGCGCCACGAGCGGCTGGGGCACGCCCGAGGAGCCCGCGATGGTCGCGGTCTACACGAGCTGGGACCCGGTGACCGGCGTCCAGGCGCAGTCCGTCGCGTTCAGCACCGACCGCGGGGAGACGTGGACCAAGCACCCCGGCAACCCCGTGCTCGACCTCGGGTCGCGCGAGTTCCGCGACCCCCGCGTCTTCTGGTTCGCGGAGGGCGGCTACTGGGTCATGGCCGTCGCGATGGCGGTCGACCGGACGATCGCCTTCTACCGGTCCGACGACCTGCTCGCGTGGAGCCACCTGAGCGACTTCGGCCCGGCCAACGCCGTCGGCGGCGTGTGGGAGATGCCGGACCTGTTCGAGCTCCCCGTCGAGGGGCGACCGGGGGAGTCGCGCTGGGTGCTCGTCGTCAACCTCAACCCCGGCGCGATCGCGGGCGGCTCGGGCGCGCAGTACTTCCTCGGCGACTTCGACGGGACGCGGTTCACCTCCGAGACCGTCGTGACCGGCGACGAGGAACCGCCCGGCGAGGTGCTCGCCGCCTTCGACGGCGCGTACGGGGCCGGCTGGACGACGACCGGGACGGCGTTCGGCACGGCGCCGGTCACCGGGACGCTGCCCGGCCAGCAGGCGGTGACGGGCTTCCGTGGGAACGGGCTCGTCAACAGCTTCGTCGACCACGACCGTGCGCAGGGCACGCTGACGTCGCCGCCGTTCACCCTGACCGAGGACTACGTCAACGTGCTCGTGGGCGGCGGCGACCACCCGCGCCGGCCCGGGACGGGGGACGGCTCGGCGCCGGAGGGGACCGTGCTGGCCGACTTCGAGGGCGGCGGCTTCGGGGACTGGGCGGTGACGGGCGACGCGTTCGGCACCGGCCCGACGCCCGGTGACGCGCCGTGCCAGACGGGCGTGACGGGCTTCCTCGGCGGCGCGCTCGCGAGCTCGTACCGCAGCGCGACGCCCGACGACTGCGCGGTGCCGCCCGACACCGGCACCGGCACGCTGACCTCGCCCGACTTCACGGTGACCGAGCGCTACCTCAGCTTCCTCGTGGGTGGCGGCGCGCAGCCCGGGACGGCGGTGCGGCTGCTCGTCGACGGCGCCGTGGTGCGGACCGCGTCCGGCTCGGAGAGCGGGACGCTCGACCGGGTCAGCTGGGACCTCGCCGACCTCGAGGGCCGGCGCGCCCGCATCGAGGTCCGCGACGCGGCCACCGGCGGCTGGGGGCACATCCTGGCCGACGCGTTCGCGGCCTCCGCCGCGCCGGCCCTCCCGCGGGCTGCGGAGACGACGGTGAACCTCGTGGTCGACGGCGAGGTCGTCCGGACCGCGACAGGGCAGGACAGCGAGGCGCTCGACTGGGTCGCGTGGGACGTGCGCGAGCTCGCCGGGCGGCGGGCGCAGCTCCGGGTCGTCGACAGCGTGAGCCGCAGCTGGGGCCACGTGCTCGCGGACCAGGTGACTCTCTCGGACGTGCCGGCCCGCAGCCTGCTCGAGCGCTACCGCTGGCTCGACCACGGCACCGACTTCTACGCCGCGCTGACCTTCGAGAACGTGCCCGACGGACGCCGCCTCGCCGTCGCGTGGATGAACAACTGGGAGTACGCCTCCGCGACGCCGACCGGTACCTGGCGCGGGTCCATGACCTTCCCGCGCGAGCTCACGCTGCGGGAGGTCGGGGGCGAGCTCCGGCTGAGCCAGGCCCTCGTCCCGGAGCTCGCGGCAGCGGCGGCGTCGTCGGGTGTCGCGCCGTACCGGCTGCGGGACCGGGTGGTCCGCCAGGGCGTCACGGCCCTCCCGCGGCAGGCGCACGGCACGGTCCTCGCGGTCGACGTCGAGCTCGAGGTCGGCAGCGCCGACCGCGTCGGCCTGCACGTCCGCACCAGGGCGGGCGAGCGGACCGTCGTCGGGTACGACGTGCACCGCGAGCGGCTCTTCGTCGACCGCACCGCGTCGGGCGACGTCGACTTCCACGAGGCCTTCGCCGGCGTGCACGCGGCGCCGCTGCCCGCCCCCGAGGGTCGCGTGCGGATCCGGGTGCTCGTCGACCGGTCGTCGGTCGAGGTGCTCGGCGGCGGCGGGGAGGTCGCCCTCACCGACCTCGTCTACCCGGCGCCCACGAGTGACGGGGTCGCGCTGTTCGCCGAGGGCGGCGAGGCGCGTGTCCGCAGCCTGACGGTGCAGCCGCTGGGCTGACGCGTCGCGCCGCCGCCGGGCAGCTGGGGGCCCGGCGGCGGCGCGTGGGCGGGTGTGCTCGGTGAGCCGGTGTCCTCGGTGCGGGCGCACCGGTCGGCGGGCGTTCTCCCGGGTCAGGCGCCGGGCGGGGGGATCTCGCCGGAGCCGCGTGCGACGAGGCGGGTGGGCAGGACGATGCGCTCGGGGGGCAGGTCGGGGTCGGCGAGGCGGGCGAAGACGCGCTCGGCGGCGGCGCGGCCGATGTCGGCGGGGTTCTGGGCGACGACGGTGATGCCGGGGTCGACGAGGTCGGCGAGGGCGAAGTCGTCGAAGCCGACGAGGGCGACGGTGTGCTGGGCGCCGAGCTCGCGCAGGGCGCGGATGGCGCCGATGGTGACGAGGTTCTGGCTCGTGAACAGCGCCGTCGGCGGCTCGGGGGCGGTCAGCAGCGCCCGCGTCGCGGCGTGCGCCGCCTCGACGCCCCGCAGGCCCGGGACGACGAGCCGGTCGTCCAGCGGGATGCCCGCGGCGTGCAGGGCCCGCAGGTGGCCCTCGTGCCGCTCGCGCGCGGTGACGATGACCGAGAGGTCGCCGAGGTGGGCGACGCGCCGGTGCCCGTGCCTGACGAGGTGCCCGGTCGCGGTCGCGGCGCCCTCGACGTTGTCGACCACGACGACGTCTGCCCCGAGCCCGCCGGGCGCCCGGTCGACGAGCACGACCGGCGTCCCCGTCTCGATCGCCGCGTGGAGGTGGCGGTGGTCGCTCGCGGTCGCGGTCAGGATCAGGCCGTCGACGCGGCGCGAGGTGAAGGCGGCGACGAGCGCGCGCTCCCGGCGCGGGTCCTCGTCGGTGCTCGCGGAGAAGACCGCGACGCCGCGGCTTCCGGCCACGTCCTCGACCGCGCGGTGGATCGCGGCGCAGAACGGGTTGTCGACGCTCGCGAGGATCAGGCCCAGGCTCATCGACCGCCCCCCGGTCCGCCGGAGGTTGCCCGCCACGAGATCCGGCTGGAACCGCAGCGCGGCGGCGGCCCGGGCGACGCGCGTCGCGGTCGCGGCGGAGACGCCGGTCTCGCCGTTGGCCCAGCGCGAGACGGTCTTGATGCCGACCCCGGCGAGCGCGGCGACGTCGCGCATCGTCGCACGGGTCCGCCGGTGCAGCGTCTCCTCGGGCGGGTCTGACATCGATGTCATGGACTGAGCGTACTGGTCTGCGGCTCGATCAGACAACGTTGTCAGCCGCGTCCGGCACGATCGAGCGCGACAGTCCGCACCCCGCATGGCTCACCGGCTGCGGTGCCCCCGCCCGCGCCCCGCGCCGGGGACGCGAAGCGCCCGGCACCAGGAGGGGGGATCCCGGTGCCGGGCGCGTCGCGGACCCGGGCGCACCCGGGCGGCTCAGGCGGTGCGGCGTCCCAGCAGGCCGGCGACGACCGCGCCGATCGCGAAGAGCGCCACCGCCGCGATGCCCCGGCCGAGGCTCCGCGCGCCCGCACCGTCGACGCCCGCGATCTCGAGCGAGTACGCCGTCGCGCCCGCCGCACCCTCGGGCGCACCGAACGCCATGCCCTCGGTGACGGCCCGCTCGGCGCCCGCCTCGATCACGGCGTACTTCACGCCGTAGTCGCTCGCGGTCGCCCTGCCGCGCTCGGCGAGGAGCGACGTGCCCTCGGTCGAGAGCCGCTGCGCACCGTCGACCAGCGCGGGCGCGCCGTCCGCCGCGGAGACGAGGCCGTCCGCGAGCTCGGCCGAGCCGTCCGCGGCGCGGCCGATCCCGGCGGCGAGCTCGTCGGCGCCGGACGCGAGCCGCTCGGTGCCGCCGGCCAGCTCCGCCGCACCGGCGGAGAGGCGGTCCGTGCCCTGCGCGAGGGTCGTCGCGCCGCCGCGCAGCGTCGAGGCTCCGGTCGCGAGCTCGCCGAGACCACCGGCGAGCGTGCGCCCGCCGGTCGCGAGCCGGCCCACGCCGGCACGGGCCGCGCCCACGCCGCCCCGCAGGGTCGTCGGACCGTCGGCCGGGGAGCCGACCGCGCCCTGGACCTTGCCGATGACGCCCGCCGCCACCAGGTCGATGCCGCCGTCGAGCTGGGCCAGGCCCGCGGTCACGCTCCGGCCGTCCGCCGGGCACGTGCCCGGGAGCGACGCGCCGCTCAGGCCGCACTCGACACGGACGATGCCGGGGATCGCCGCCTGCAGCTCGGCCGAGAGCGTGTCGAGACCGGCGATCACCGCGGCGTTCGTGCCCGACGCGCCCGCGAGGCGTGCGGCACGGGCCTCGATGACCCGTGCCTGGGCCTCGATCGTCTCCGCCTGGGCGGGGTGCGTGTCCTGCACCGCCGCCGCGGCCGTCCGCAGCGCCGCGGCGGCCTCCGTGAGGTCGCCGCCCGTGCCCACCAGGGTCGACACGCCCGCGGCGCCCGCCCGGGCCGTGGCGAGGCCGGCGACCGCGTCGCCCACCCCGAGGCGCACCTCGTTGACGCCGTCGACGAGCGTGTTCGGGGTGCCGACGGCGCCGACCGCCGTGCGGATGCTCGCCACGCCGTCGTGCAGCGGCTTCATGCTCTCGGGCAGCAGCCCGATCGACCCGGACAACTGCGCGAGCCCGTCGTCGACCTTGACGAGCCCCGCGTCGAGCTGCGTGAGCCCGCCGAGCAGCTGCGGGACCGCGGCGCCCGCCGACGTCAGCCCCGCGTCGAGCCGGACCCCGCCGTCGGCGAGCTGCTCCGCTCCCGTGTCGAGCCGGCGTGCACCCGCCGCGAGCTCGGCCGCGCCGTCGTGCGCGGTGTCGAGGCCCGCCGCGAGCGTGTCGGCACCCGGCGCTGCCTCGGCCACCAGCCCCGCGGACAGCTCCGCGGCCCCGTCGCGCAGCTGCACGAGCCCGGCGAGCAGCTCGGCCGCACCGTCGTGCAGGCGCAGCAGGTTCGCGTCGATCTCGAGCGCGCCCGCCGTCAGGTCGACGCCGCTCTGCGCGCCGCTCGCGTAGCTCGCCGAGCCGCCCTTGAACGACGCGCTCGTCAGGGGCGAGACCGGGAGCGCCGTGATCGTCGCGGGCGGGACGACACCGCGCGAGATGCGCGCGGTGTAGCCGAGCTCGAGGCTCGACGACCCGATCGGGGGGAACAGCGTCATCTGGTAGGTCAGGCGCGTGCCGCCCCGGCCGTCGCCGGAGATGTTCGCCTGCTCGGAGGCGACCGCGGTGAACGTCGGCGGCAGCGTCGTGACGAGCTGCCCGACCAGCGGCACGACCGTCTCGGCGGTCTCGGACCCGGTGCCGCCCGCGCCGTCGGCGAACTCGACCTCGTCGTCGCGCGCCGTCAGGTTCGTCACGGTGTAGCGGACCTCGAGGAGCCCGGAGCGCCCGAGCACCTCGCGCGGCGTGACGGTCTCGCCGTCGAGGCGGTACTCGACGTCGACGCCCAGCGGGAGGTCGCCCGCGAAGTCGCTCACGGTCCGCAACCGCTGCGCGCCGTCGACGTCCACGGACGTGCGCAGCGCGCCGTCCCGCACGCTCAGGCCGCCGAACCCGTCGAGGTTGCGCAGGCCCCGCTCGGACACCGGGTTGTCGACGCTCGTGGTGCCGGTCCCGGTGAACGTGAGCTGCTCGTAGACGCGCGCCTCGCGGACCATGCCGGAGGCGTCGAGGCGCGCCTGCACGGTCTCGGTGTTCGTGACCTCGACGTCGCCGTCGGTCGCGGCGGGGACGCGCGCAGCGGCGAGCGAGGGCGCGGCGACGAGCAGCGCGAGCGGCACGGCGACGGCGGCCGTCGCGGCGCGCCGGGTCGTGGTGCGGGACGCGAGGGCAGGGCGGGGGAGGGAGGGACGCACGTCAGGACTCCTGGGTGTGCTGGAGGGGGCGCGGGGCGGACCACTGCGGGGCGGCGTGCCCGTGCGCGACGTCGTCGTCGGCCCGGGTCGGCGCGTCCGGGTGCGGCTCCGGCGGTGCGGACGCGGCGCGCTCCCGGCCGCCGCTGAGGGCGTCGAGCAGCGCGGTCGCGACGAAGCCCGCCCCGGCGGCGAGCAGCACGGTCGTGGCGGCGGCGGGCGAGGTGGCCACGACGCCGGACGGGTCGGCGCTGTACGCCGCCTCGTACGCACCGGCCAGCGCGGCGGCGCCGAGCAGCGTCGCCCACAGCGGCAGCGCCCCGCGCGTCCCGGCGGCGAGCAGCGTGCACGCGAGGACCACGAGCAGCACCGCCACGGCCCGGCCGCTCGGCGCGTCGGGCAGCACGGCGGCACGCAGCGCGTACCCGACCCAGGCCGCCGCGAGACCCGCGGCGAACGCGCCGGCGCGCTGTGCGGGCGGCCGGTCGGGCACGAGCCCGAGGGCGCCGCCGAGCGCGGTGCCGAGCAGGGCGACGGCCTGCGTCTCGGGGCCGAGCACCCCGCTGAGCAGGACGAGGACGGCGGCGAGAGCCGCGAGGACGGACCCGGCGAGCAACGGACGTGTCATGACCACCTCGGTGTGGTGCGTGCGCCCGGAGGCGCACGAGGGCGTGCGGGACCGTGCGACCGGCTGCTCGTGGAGCGGGGGCGGCCACGCGTGGGTGTGGTGCGCGGTGTGGTGCGCGGTGTGCTGTGCGTCGGGTCGCGGTGGTGGTCCGCGAGCGGGTGGGGGAACGCAGCCGTCCGGCGGGGCAGCCGGCGTCGTTGCCGGTCCGCCCCACCGGAGCGGAGCGACCACTGTCTAGCAGCGTCACGGATACGGCGAACAGTCGGTACCAGGTACTTGGGGGCGGAACGGGTCACATCGTTATGGCGCCGTGATCTCCGTCACTCCCCGGCCGTCCGGGTTAGCGTGCGGGCATGAGTGCTCTCTCGGTCCTGTTCCTCGGCGGCAGCGGCATCATCAGCTCCGCCTCCACGCGCCTCGCCGTCGAGCGCGGCCTCGACCTCACGGTGCTCAACCGCGGCGAGAGCACCACGCGCCCGCTGCCCGACGGCGTCCGGACCCTCCGCGTGGACGTCCGGGACCCGGCGTCGGTCCGCGAGGCGCTCGGCGACCGGGAGTTCGACGCCGTCGTCGACTGGGTGGCCTTCACCCCCGAGCACGTGCGCACGGACGTCGAGCTGTTCACCGGACGCACCGGGCAGTACGTGTTCATCAGCTCCGCCTCCGCCTACCAGACGCCGCCCGCCCGGCTGCCGGTGACCGAGTCGACCCCGCTGCGCAACCCGCACTGGCAGTACTCGCGCGACAAGATCGCGTGCGAGGACCTGCTCGTGCGCGCGTACCGGGAGGACGGCTTCCCCGCGACGGTCGTGCGGCCCTCGCACACGTACGACCGCACGCTCGTCCCGCTCGACGGGGGCTGGACGGCCCTCGAGCGCATGCGCCAGGGCAAGGAGGTCGTGGTGCACGGGGACGGGACGTCCCTGTGGACGCTCACGCACCACACCGACTTCGCCCAGGGTTTCGTGCCGCTGCTCGGCCACCCGCGCACGCTCGGGGAGGCGTTCCACCTGACGTCGGACGACGTGCTGACGTGGGACCAGATCACGCACGCCCTCGCCGCGGCGGCCGGCGTCGAGGCGCGCATCGTGCACGTGCCCTCGGACGTCATCGCGTCCCACGACCCCGAGTGGGGCGCCGGGCTCCTCGGCGACAAGGCGCACTCGATGGTCTTCGACAACACCAAGGTGCGCAGCGTGGTGCCCGGCTACCGCGCGACCGTGCCGTTCGAGCAGGGCGCCCGCGAGATCGTCGACTGGTTCGACGCCGACCCGGCCCGCAAGGTCGTCGACGCGGGCCTCGACGCGCTCATGGACCGGCTCGTGGAGACGTACCGCGTGCGCTGAGGCCGCACGCGGTACGACGACGAGAGCGCCCGGCCCCCGGAGGGGCGGGCGCTCTCGTGACGTGCGGGGCTGAGGTCAGCCGACCCGGATGAAGACCGGGCTGGACTGCCAGATCGAGCGCAGCTGGATCGTCTTGCCCGGGCGGGGCGCGTCGAGCTGCATGCCGTCGCCGGCGTAGATCGAGATGTGACCGGGCGACCAAATGAGGTCACCGGGCTGGGCGTCCGCACGCGAGACGACGGTGCCGGCGTGGCGCTGCTCGGCCGACGTGCGGGGGAGCGTGATGCCGACCTGCGCGAACACGTAGGACGTGTAGCCGGAGCAGTCGAAGCCGTCGGGGGTCGTGCCGCCCGAGACGTACGGGACGCCGATGTAGCGGGCCGCGATCTCGACGATCGCGTTGCCGACGGCCGAGGCGGGGACCTGCGTCACGGCGGCCTGCTCCGCGGGGGCCTCCTCGACGACGGCGGCACGCGCGGTGCTGCGCGAGGTGCTCGCGGCGCGCGTCTCGACGACGGGCTCCGGCTCGGGCTCCGGCGGGGGCGGCGGCGTCACGGCGGTGAGCGTCGGGGCGTCGAAGCCCCACACCGCGTCCGGCGCGGCCGCGACGACCGGGGAGGTCTCGAGGAGCGCGCGGGCCGAGGCGGTGAGGACGGTGCTGTCGACCGCGGCGAGCGAGGCTCCACCGGCGCTGCTGCCCTCGGCGGAGGCGGGGACCGCGACCATGCCGATCATGAGGCCGGAGCCGGCCGCGACGACCGCCGAGCGGCGACCCGCCGTGGCGATGCCGGCGCTGGTGGCCGTGGCGAGGTCGGTGAGGGGGGTCGTCGGCCGGCCGGGCGACCGGCGACGTCCGTGAGACGTGCTCGAGGGCATGCAGAACCTCTCCAGACGCCTACGAGGTGAGCTGTCGGGTTCGGGCTGGAGAACGCCCGGCCGGTCAGGTTCGACCGGCTTCACCCCAAGGACACCGCACGGATGCCCACAAGTGGGTCCCCCGCTCCTGCCAGCGAGACTCGAACTGACCGCGGGTGGTGGCAGGACTCGGCGATCCACCTCAGGCCGCCCCAGGAGGGTGGGGCGCGACGATGTTAGGCATGGCGTCCGCGATATGTCACGGCAAGGTCACGGGTGAACACGTGTCCAGGTCGCACGATCACCCGATGGGATGACGTGCGTCACCCCTGGAACGGGAGGAGCACGCGTAAATCCGGCGCAGGCACCCGATCGGCGGGCCGCCGGGTGTGACGAGCGCCTCACTCGGCCAGCGCGGGCGTACGCTCGCGGCTCGGGGCCGTCGCGGCCCCTCCGAGGGGGCACGTGATGGGTCCGCTGAGCCTGGGCATCGTCTCGACGTCGCGCAAGGAGGACGAGCGGAGGCTCGCGGTCCACCCCGCGCACCTCGAGCGCATCGACCCCGGCCTCCGTGCGCGGATCACGCTCGAGGAGGGCTACGGCGAGCGGCTCGGGGTGCCCGACGCGGAGCTCGCGCAGCTGGTCGGCGGCCTCGCGCCCCGTGCGCAGGTGGTCGCCGGGTCCGACGTCGTGCTCCTGCCCAAGCCGCAGGTCGAGGACCTCGAGGCGATGCGCGCCGGCCAGGTGCTGTGGGGCTGGCCGCACTGCGTGCAGGACGTCGCGCTCACCCAGGTCGCGATCGACCACGGGCTGACGCTCCTCGCGTTCGAGGCGATGAACCACTGGGCCGACGACGGCGGGTTCGGCCTGCACGTCTTCCACAAGAACAACGAGATCGCCGGCTACTGCTCCGTGGTGCACGCGCTCCAGCTGGTCGGCCTGACGGGCGACTACGGGCGCCGGCTGTCCGCGGTGGTCCTGGGCTTCGGGGCGACGGCGCGCGGCGCGGTGACCGCCCTCCTGGCGCACGGCGTGCACGACGTCGAGGTCGTGACGCACCGGGGCGTCGCCGCGGTCGGGGCGCCGATCCACCAGACGCGGATCGTGCACCTCGAGCCGGACGGCCAGGTGGACACGGGGGAGGGGCGCGTGGCGGTGGCGGACTTCCTCGCCGGGCACGACGTCGTCGTCAACTGCACGTTGCAGGACCCCCAGCGTCCGGTGGTGTACCTGCGCACCGAGGACCTCGCGGCGTTCCGGCGCGGGAGCCTCGTGGTCGACGTCTCGTGCGACGCGGGGATGGGCTTCGAGTGGGCCAGGCCCACGTCGTTCCGCGACCCGGTGTTCGAGGTCGGCGACCACATCACCTACTACGGCGTCGACCACAGCCCGTCCTACCTGTGGAGCTCGGCGTCCTGGGAGATCAGCGAGGCGGTGCTGCCGTTCCTCGCAGGGGTCATGGGCGGTCCGGACGCGTGGGCGCGCGACGAGACCCTGCGGCGCGCGATCGAGGTGCGCGACGGCCACGTCCTGAACCCGGCGATCCTCGCGTTCCAGGGCCGCGCCGCCGAGCACCCGCACGAGCGCTCGGTGACGGGACAGGGTCCCGTCACGGCCTGAGCACGGTGCGCTGGCGCGCGCCGACCCGGCGTCGGGGAGCGCTCGTGCGGGGCGTGCGCGGGGCTCAGAGCCTGGCGTGCAGGCAGTGCGTGCTCACGTTCTCCGTCGCCTCGTCGAGCAGCGCGCGCAGCGCGGCGTAGCGCGCCCGACGGGCGTCGTCCCCGGGCTCGCGTGGACCGTGGCGCTCGACCGCGTGGTGCGCCTCGGACGTCGCACGGGCGAGCTCGAACCACGTCGCCCCGGCGTACGCCGCACGGACCTCGCGCGTGACGTCGTCGGCCCTGAGGTCGTCCTCGGCTCCGGCCATCTCCCACCCCTCCTCGTGAGCTCCCAGCGTCTCCCCGACCTCCGACACGGCCGCGGCGCCACGCCGGGTGGCGGCTGTGGGGCGGGGGGCTCCTGGAGAGGAGGAGTCGACGGCGTGCCGCGTGATGCACCCCGGCGGGAGCCCCGGCGAATCGATTCGACGTAGCCTGTGCTCGCGCGCGAGGGGCGGAGGCCCGCCCCGTCGGGCGCGGCGACGACGACTCGACGGGGAGTGCACGGATGAAGCAGCTCGACGGCTGGATCGCGGGGATGACGTGGGGCTGGGGCTCCCGGCGCGGGGAGTGGACCGGGCCCGAGGCGGAGCGCTCGATGTCCCTGATGGTCGAGCGGCTCGGAGTGACCTGGACGGCGATCACGTTCTTCACGCTGCAGGACACCCCGCAGTCGACCGAGATCCGCTTCCGCGACGAGCCCACCGTGAGCGACGACGAGGTGCGTGCGGCGATCCGCGGCGCGCACGAGCGCGGGCTCCAGGTCGTGCTCAAGCCGGTCGTGAACTGCGCCGACGGCACGTGGCGCGCGCACATCAACTTCTTCGACCACGACGTGCCGTGCGAGCCGAAGTGGAGCGAGTGGTTCGCGAGCTACACCGCGTTCGTGGTGCACCACGCCCGCATCGCCCAGGAGGAGGGCGCGGAGATGCTCTGCATCGGCTGCGAGATGGTGCAGACGGACCGGCGCGAGCGGGAGTGGCGCGAGCTCGTGCGCCAGGTGCGCGCCGTGTACTCCGGGCTCGTCACGTACAACTGCGACAAGTACCAGGAGGACCGCGTCACGTGGTGGGACGCGGTCGACGTGATCTCGTCGAGCGGCTACTACCCGGAGGACGACTGGGAGAACCAGCTGGACCGCATCGAGCCCGTCGTGCGTGCGCACGGCAAGCCGTTCTTCTTCATGGAGGCCGGCTGCCCGAGCCGCACGGGGTCACCGGCGCTGCCCAACGACTGGGCGCTCCCCGGGGAGCCGAGCGAGGCCGCGCAGCGCGCGTGGTACGAGGCCGCGTTCGCCGCGACCGGACCCCGCGACTGGGTCGAGGGCTTCATGCTGTGGGACTGGCCCGCGCGCCTGTACGACGAGGCGGACGCGGCCGGCAACGACGACTACTGCATGTTCGGCAAGCAGGCCGAGCGCACGGTCCGGGAGCACTACGCGGCCCAGGTCCGCCGGGGCTGACGGCGTCAGAGCGCGTGCGCTGCGACGAGCGCCTCGGCCGCCCGCTCGACGTCCGCCTCCGAGCACCACACGTGGAACGCGAGGCGCACCCCGCCCCCACGGCCCGCCGCGCGCACCCCGTGCTCGGCGAGGCGGGCGCGCAGCGACCCGGTCGCGTCGGGCAGCACGACGATCGCGCTCCCGGTGGGCCGCAGGCCGAGCCGCGCGCGCAGGGTGTCGGCGAGCCGGGCGTCGTGCGCGCGGACCTCGCGGGGGTCGACGGCGGCGAGCAGCTCCAGCGCGGGCGCGAGGCCGACCCAGCACAGCCACGCGGGGGAGACGTCGAACCGTCGGGCGTCGGGGGCCAGCGTCATGTCCGGGCCGTACACCGAGGCCCACACGTCGGCGCCCGCGTACCAGCCGGCGTGCAGCGGGCGGAGCGTCGCGGCGACGTCGGGCCGGACGGTCAGGAACGCGGCGCCGCGCGGGCCGCACAGCCACTTGTAGGCCGAGCACACCGTCACGTCGAACCGGGACGCGTCGACCGGGAACCAGCCCGCCGCCTGCGTCGTGTCGCACAGCGTGCGGGCCCCGACCGCGGCCGCCGCGGCGCACACCGCGTCCGCGTCGGCGACCCGGCCGTCGCGCGACTGCACGAGCGAGAAGGCGACGAGGTCCGTGCCGGGGCGCACCTCGTCGGCGAGCCGGTCGAGCGGCACGTGCCGCACGCGGACGCCGCGGTCCGCGTGCGCGAGGAACGGGAAGACGACCGAGGTGAAGTCCCCGTCGACGACCACGACCTCGGCGCCGTCCGGGAGCCCCGCGGCGACGACCCCGACGAGGGAGGACGCCTGCGAGCCGACGGCGACGTGCTCGACCGGGACGCCGACCAGCCGTGCGTAGGCCGCGCGGGAGCGGCGCACCGCCGCGTCGTAGGCGGCGGCGTCGGCCCGGCCGGACTGCCAGGCGTCGAGCGCCTCGCGCAGCGCGTCCGCCGAGGCGCGGGGCGGCAGGCCGAGCGTCGCGGCGTCGAGATAGCCGTCGACGGGACTGAAGGCGGCTCGCAGGTCGGTCACGGGTGTCGTGGTGAGCGGCATCCCCTGATCGTCGTCCGCAGGCCGGGCATCACACAACGGCAGGATGACGGGGCTGTCCATCACGCCAGGTGATGGATCGGTAGCGTGGGGCCATGAGCGAGCACCGCCACGCCCGCCGGCCGGGCCGGTCGGCCGCGCCCGCACCGACTCCCCTGCCCGCACCGACGCCCGAGCCGGCACCGACGCCCCGGCCGGGAGCGTCACCCGCGTCACGAGAGTCGCCCGGGTCCGGACCGACGCCCGCGCCCGCCCCGGAACCCATGCCCGCTGCCGTCCCGGCACCCGCCCCGACGCTCGACGCGCGGGCGCTCGACGTGCAGGCGCTGCGGCTCATGCGCGCGATCGCCGACCACGGGACCCTCACGGCGGCGGCCGCGGCGATCGGGTCCAGCCAGCCGGCGGTCAGCCAGCACGTGCGCCGTCTCGAGCGCCGGCTCGGGACCGCGCTGCTCGAGCGCGCCGGTCGTGGCGTGCGGCTCACGGAGGCCGGCCGGGTGCTCGCGCACCACGGGGCCACCGTGACCGCCGCCGTCGGGGCGGCCGCCGCGGAGGTGCTGTCGCTCACGACCCTGCGCTCGGGGCGCGTCCGGCTCGTGGCGTTCCCGTCCGCGTCCGCGACGATCGTGCCCCGCGCCCTTGCCGGGCTGCGCGAGCGGCACCCGGGCCTCGCGGTGACCCTCGACGAGGCGGAGCCGCCGCAGGCGCTCGAGGCGCTGCGCACCGCGGCGTGCGACGTCGCGCTCGTCTTCGCGTACCCGGGGGTGCCGACGCCCGGGGGAGACCTCGACGGTCTGGTCGCCCGGCACCTGGTCGACGACGGCACGGTCGTCGCCCTGCCCGAGGGGCACCCGGCGGCGCTCGCCGAGGACGGGCTCGACCTCGCCGACCTCGCCGACGACGTGTGGATCGCGGGCTGCCCGCGGTGCCGCGGCCACCTGCTCGCCGCCGGTCGGGCCCGCGGGTTCACGCCCCGCATCGCGTACGCGACCGACGACTACGTCGCCGTGCTCGGCCTCGTCGCTGCCGGGCTCGGCGTCGCGATGCTCCCGGGCCTCGTCCTGCCGACGGCGCTGCGCACGCCCGGGGTCGTGGTGCGCCCGGCCGCCGGGACGGCCGACCGCGTGGTGCACGCGGTCACGACGCCGGACCTGCTGCGCGTCCCGGCGGTCGCGGTGACGCTCGACGCGCTCGCGGACGCCGCCGGCACGCTGCCCGGCCTCCCGGGCCACCGACCCGGCCCGCCCCCGGGCCCCCGCACGTGAGGACGGGCGGGCGCCCGGCGTGCCGGCCTCAGCCCTCCGCGACCGCGTCGATCGTGCTGAGCTCGCGCTCGAGGTCGTCGAGCCCGAGCGAGCCGAGCGAGAGCGCCGCGGTGTGCCAGGCGCGCAGGTCGAAGCGCCCGCCCTGGGCCTCCGCGCGCGCCCGTGCCGCAGCCCGGCCCGCGAGCCACGCGCGCTCGCCGAGCTTGTAGCTGATCGCCTGACCCGGCCAGCCGAGGTACCGGACGATCTCGCTGCGCACGAACTCGGCGGGCGAGCCGCTCCGTGCGGCGAAGAACTCCTCGCCGAGCTCCGCGGTCCACCGCTCCCCGGGGTGGAAGCCCGACGCGTCGGGGATCCGCAGCCCGAGGTGCATGCCGATGTCGATGACCACGCGCACCGCGCGCATCCGCTGGCCGTCGAGGTACCCGAGGCGCGCGCCGGGGTCGGTGAGGTACCCGAGCTCGTCCATGAGGCGCTCCGCGTACAGGGCCCAGCCCTCCGTGGTGGCGGACACGGACCCGACGCTGACCTGGAAGCGCGAGAGCTCGGCGGCCCGGTGCGCCCACTGGCCCAGCTGGAGGTGGTGGCCCGGGACGCCCTCGTGGTACCAGGTGCTGATGAGGTCCCACGTGGGGAAGCGCGTGCGCCCGAGGGTCGGGAGCCAGGTGCGTCCGGGGCGGCTGAAGTCGAGCGACGGGCGCGTGTAGTACGGCGCGGCCGCGGCGCCCGGGGGAGCGATCATCGCCTCGACGCGGCGCACGGGCCCGGAGACGTCGACCGCGGTCCCGTCGAGCCCGGCGATCGCCGTGTCCATCATGGCCTGGAGCCACGCGCGCACCTCCTCGACGCCCTCGACCGCGTCGCCGTGCACGTCGAGGTGGGCGAACGCCTCCGCGGGCGTCGCGCCGGGCAGCACGCGGTCGGCCTCGCGCACCATCTCGGCCTCGATGCGGGCGAGCTCCTCCCAGCCCCACGCGTACGCCTCGTCGGGGTCGAGGGTCGCGCCGATGCTGGAGCGTGCGGCGACGAGGTAGGCCTCGCGCCCGACCCCGTCCGGCGTGCCCTGCACCGCGGGCAGGTAGGTGCCGGCGATCCAGTCGCGCAGCTCGGCGACCGCGGTCGCGGCGGCGTCGGCGCCCGCGTCGAGCTCGGTGCGCAGCGCGTCGGGGCCCGGTGCGACGAAGCCCGCGTGCCAGCCCGGGGTGTCGCCGTCGCGGAGCCACGCACCGAGCTGGTCGACGATCGCGGCGGCCTGCCGCGGTGCGCTGCGGCGGCCCTCCGCGAGGCCGGCCTCGAGCGTGCGGCGGTACGAGGCGGCCGACTCGGGGACGGCGGCCAGCCGGCGTGCGACGACGGCCCAGTCGTCGTCGGTCGCCGTCGGCATGAGGAGGAAGATCGACTGCAGCACCTGCACGGGCGAGCCGATGGGGCGCAGCGACGCGAGGTCGGCGCCGGTCTCGTGCACCGCGAGCTGCGCCTCCAGGCGTTCGCGCAGGAGCGTCGCGCACCGGCGGTCGTCGTCGTCGAGGACGCGGGCGCCGTCGAGCTCGGCGAGCGCGGCGCGGGCGGCCCGGGCCTCGGTGGCGAGGCCGTCGGGCGACAGGTCCGGCATGCGGTCGTCGCTGGGGCGGATGCCCAGCGCGGTCGCGACGCGCGGGTCGAGGTCGGCGAGCGTCTCGACCCACCGGTCGGCGACCTCGCGCGCGGTCGGCACGTCGGTCGGCGTGGCGGTGGCGGTCGGGGGCATGGTGGCGTCGTCGGGGGTCACCCCGCCACGCTAGACGAGCGGAATAGGTGCCGAGGGGTTGGCGTTGGAGCGGCCAGATGGTTGAATGTTAAACAAGACGACCAGAGGGAGCACGCCATGCAGTTCGGGATCTTCACCGTCGGCGACGTCACGACCGACCCCACGACCGGTCGCACGCCGACCGAGGCCGAGCGCATCCAGGCGATGGTGACGATCGCGCGGCACGCCGAGGAGGTCGGGCTCGACGTCTTCGCGACCGGCGAGCACCACAACCCGCCGTTCGTCCCCTCGTCGCCCACCACGATGCTCGGCTACATCGCCGCGAAGACCGAGCGGCTGCTCCTGTCGACCTCGACGACGCTCATCACCACGAACGACCCGGTGAAGATCGCCGAGGACTACGCGATGCTCCAGCACCTCGCGGACGGCCGCGTCGACCTCATGATGGGCCGCGGCAACACCGGCCCCGTCTACCCGTGGTTCGGGCAGGACATCCGCAACGGGATCAGCCTCGCGATCGAGAACTACGCGCTGCTGCACCGGCTGTGGCGCGAGGACGTCGTGAGCTGGGAGGGCAAGTTCCGCACCCCGCTGCAGTCGTTCACCTCGACGCCCCGCCCGCTCGACGGCGTCCCGCCGTTCGTGTGGCACGGCTCGATCCGCAGCCCCGAGATCGCCGAGCAGGCGGCCTACTACGGCGACGGCTTCTTCCACAACAACATCTTCTGGCCCATCGAGCACACCCAGCAGATGGTCGACCTCTACCGTCGCCGGTTCGAGCACTACGGCCACGGCAGCGCCGACCAGGCGATCGTCGGCCTCGGCGGACAGGTGTTCATGCGGGCGAACAGCCAGGACGCGAAGCGCGAGTTCCGGCCGTACTTCGACAACGCCCCGGTGTACGGGCACGGGCCGTCGATGGAGGACTTCACCGCGCAGACGCCGCTCACGGTCGGCAGCCCGCAGGAGGTCATCGACCGGTACGCCACGATGCGCGAGCACGTCGGGGACTACCAGCGCCAGCTGTTCCTCATGGACCACGCGGGGCTCCCGCTCACGACCGTCCTCGAGCAGCTCGACCTGCTCGGCGGCGAGGTCGTCCCGGTGCTCCGCAAGGAGCTCGCAGTCGGCCGCCCGGCGCACGTGCCCGACGCCCCGACGCACGCCTCGCTCGTCGCGAAGGCCGGCGGCGCGCAGGAGGCGACCGTCTACGCCGCGGGCGACGACGTCACGGGCGCCTCGCCCGAGGTCGCGACGGTGACCCGATGACCGGGCGCGCCCCCGACCGCCGGACCCTCGCGGTCGTCTCCGCGGGCCTGCGCCAGCCGTCCTCGACGCGCCTGCTCGCCGACCGCCTCACCGAGGCCACGGTCAACGCCCTCGGCCAGAAGGGTCTCGACGTCGACGTGCACGTGATCGAGCTGCGCGAGCTCGCGCACCCGCTGACCGACGCCCTGCTCACCGGCTTCTCGAGCGGCCCCCTGCGCGAGGCGATCGAGACCGTGACGCGCGCCGACGGCGTCGTCGCGGTCACGCCGATCTTCAGCGGCTCCTACAACGGGATGTTCAAGAACTTCGTGGACGTCCTGGAGCAGGGCGCGCTCGCGGGCACCCCGGTGCTGCTCGGCGCGACCGCCGGCACGGCGCGGCACTCGCTCGCGCTCGAGCACGAGCTCCGGCCGCTGTTCTCCTACCTGCGCTCCGTCGTCGTCCCGACCGGCGTCTTCGCCGCGACCGACGACTTCGGCGCGGTCGAGGGGGCGGCCGGTTCCGACGACGTCGCCCCGCTCGTCGTCCGGGTCGACCGCGCGGGCCGCGAGCTCGCCGACCTCGTCGCCGCGCGCACCCCGCGCGAGGTGCACGACCCGTTCGCGAGCCCGACGTCGTTCGAGGACCTGCTCGCCGGACGGTGAGGCTCTCGCCCCACCGGCCCGAGGACGTGCTCCCTGGGCCGGTGGACGCACGCGCCGTGCACGACGACGCCCGCCCCTCCGGCGAGACCGGGGGAGCGGGCGTCGTGGCGTGTGCGGGTGCGGCTCAGGCGCCGACCTGGGCGTCGTCCGACATGCCCTCGCGCTCGAACGAGTCGTCCCAGTCGCTCCCGCCGAGGCTCGGCATCATCTCGCGCAGCTGGGGGCGCCACGCGTCGACCCGCGACGGGAAGCAGCGCTCGAGCAGGTCGACCATCGTCGAGACCGCCGTGGAGGCGCCCGGGGAGGCACCGAGCAGACCGGCGATCGTGCCGTCCTGCGCGGTGACGAGCTCGGTGCCGAACTCGAGCACGCCGCCCTGGGTCGGGTGCTTCTTGATGACCTGGACGCGCTGGCCCGCGGTGATGAGCTCCCAGTCGCGCGGGTGCGCCGTCGGCATGAACGCGCGCAGCGTGCGCAGCCGGCGCGTCTCGGTCGCCGTGACCTCGCTGACGAGGTACTTGACCAGGTCGACGTTCTTGAGCCCGACGGCGAGCATCGGGACCAGGTTGCCGGGCCGGATCGAGCGGATCAGGTCGAGCGGCGAGCCCGCCTTGAGGAACTTCATGCTCCACCCGGCGTACGGGCCGAAGAGCAGCGCGGTCCGGCCGTCGACGACGCGCGTGTCGAGGTGCGGCACGGACATGGGCGGCGAGCCGACGTCGGCCTTGCCGTAGACCTTGGCCTGGTGCTGCGCGACGAGGTCCGGGTTCGTGGTGCGCAGGAACTGCCCGCTGATCGGGAAGCCGCCGTAGCCCTTGGCCTCCGGGATGCCCGACTTCTGCAGCAGGTGCAGCGCGCCGCCGCCCGCGCCGATGAAGACGAAGCGCGCGTCGATCGTGCGGCGGCGCGGGCTCGCGTTCCAGCGGCGGTCGGCGACGGAGAGCCGCCAGGTGCCGTCGCGGCGCTGGCGGAGCCGGCGGACCTCGTGCTCGAGGCGCACGGTCGCACCGCGCTGCACGACGCCGTCGACCAGGCCGCGCGTGAGCGCCCCGAAGTCGACGTCGGTGCCCTCGGGCGCCCGGGTCGCGGCGATCGGCTCGTCCCCGACGCGGCCCTCGACGAGCAGCGGGGCCCACGAGCGGATGACCTCGGGGTCCTCGGTGAACTCCAGGCCGGCGAACAGGTGGTGCACGCGCAGGGCCTCGGCGCGCCGGCGCAGGTAGTCGACGTTCTCGGCGCCGCGCACGAACGTCAGGTGCGGCGTCGGCGACAGGAACGCGACGCCCTCGGGCAGCCGGCCGCTCGTGAGCAGGAAGTGCCACAGCTCGCGCGAGAGCTCGAACTGCTCGTTGATCGTCACGGCCTTCGCGATGTCGATCGAGCCGTCGGGGCGCTCGGGGGTGTAGTTGAGCTCGCACAGCGCGGCGTGCCCCGTGCCCGCGTTGTTCCAGGCGTTCGAGCTCTCCTCGGCGAGCGCGTCGCGGCGCTCCAGGATCTCGATCGTCCAGGTGGGCTCGAGGACGGAGATCATCGAGGCGAGCGTCGCGCTCATGATCCCGCCGCCGACGAGGACGACATCGACAGTGCTGGCGTGGTCCGTCACCCCTTAATCATAGGATGACCTGCGGACGCAAACCGACCGCTGTCCGGATCCCGGTCATCCCATGACCGGCTTGGTCGTCCCATGACCTGGCGATGACCGCCGCACGCCTCAGGTCACCGGATCGCCTGCGCCATGACGCGGATCATCCGGCTCGTCGCCTCGTCCGGCGTCGTGCGCGTCCGGCGCCCCGCGCGGGCGACGGCGCGCGCGGCCCCGGGTGCGGGCTCGGTGAGCGTGAGCTCGAGGCGGGTGAGCCGCTCCCCCCACACCCCGGCCAGCAGCGGGTCGTCGAGCAGCCGGACCGTCGTCGTCGCGACGACCGTCTCGGGGTCCCACGTGAGCCGCACGCCGCGCCCGCCCGCGACGGGCCGCGCGACGACGCCGCCGCGCTCGGCGCTGACGACGCCCGCGAGGAGGTAGTGGACGCGCAGCCCGGCAGGGGAGCCCTCGCGGTCCGGGGGGCCGTCGTCCTCCGACGCCTCCGCACCGCCCGTCCCCCCGGGTCGCCCGTCGTGACCGAGGTCCCACGCGTCCTCGACCGTCACGCAGCGCCGCCGGCGGTCGAGCACGACCGTCCGCACCCCGGTCGCACCCGGCAGCTCGTACGCCTCCGAGAGGTCGAGCACGACGCGCGTGGTGTCCTCCCCGGGCGTCACGCGGACGTCGCGGGCGCGGTACCGGGCACCCGTGCCCTGCGTCGTCCACGCCGGTTCGGGGACGTTGTGCCAGCTGCTCTGCATCGTCCACAGCGTGAAGCGCTCGGCCCCGAAGGTCGCCGCCGTGTAGGTCGGCTGGCCCGCGTCGACGACGAGCGGCACGCCGTCGACCGCGACGACGACCGAGCCGACGTCGTTGTGGTTGTCGTGCTCGCCGTTGTGCCCGCCCTTGACGGTGACGCACAGCCCCCGCGCCGAGCCGAGCCGCTCACGCGTCACGACCAGCTGCGTCTGGGGGAGCCACACGTCCCGCTCGAGCGGCGGGTGCTCGCGGTGGGCGTCGCGCCAGGCCGGGTCGGCGAGCCCCTGCAGCGCGCGACCCAGGCCGGCGCGCTCCGTGACCGACGGGAGGCCGGGCTCCCGGTAGGAGGCCGCGTGCAGGCGCACCTGCTCGTCGTCGAGCGTCTGCGCCCAGCGGTGCAGCACGTGCCAGGCCTGGTCGCGCGGCGGTCGCGCGGGGCTGTCAGCGACGTCGAGGTACCAGTCGCCGCCGAGCTGCATGCGGTGCGGGAACCGCACGGTCTCGCGCACGACGGGCACGGTGCGCGCGTCGAGCACCCCGCCGCTCGCGTGCGCGAGGACCTCGAGCGCCTCGAGCGCGCGCCCGGCGCCGTTCCACCACGACGTGTAGCCCTCGTCGCTGCTGCCGTCGGTGGGGAGGGTGTCGAGGAACTGGTCGAGGCCGGCGATCGCGTGCTCGACCGCCTCGGCGCGCTCGTCGGGCTCGTCGAGCAGCGCGAGGGCCGCGACGAGCACGTGGCCGTGGATCCACGGGTTCCAGTTGTGCGCCCAGCCGTCGCGCCGGAGCCAGTGCCAGTCACGCCGATCGACGAAGGGGCGCAGCACGCGCGTGCGGGCCTCCGCGCGCAGCCGCTCGCGGACGCCGGGTGCGCGGTCGTCGAGCGCCGTGCCGAGCGTGTGGTCGATCCACGCGAGCTGCCCGACGACCTCCGCGGCGCCGAGGTCGAGCGACGGCGAGCCCTCGGGCGGCAGCGCCCAGCCGTGCAGCCGCAGGCCCTCGTCGTGCGCGGGCCAGCACCAGCTGCTCTGCTCGCACAGCAGGACGACGCCGTCCGCGACCTCGTCGAGCCAGCGGTCCTCGCCGGTCGTGGTCGCGAGCACCGCGGCGCGGGTGAGCCGCTCCTGGCGGCGGGCGACCCGGTCCTCGTACGCGGTGCGGTTGCCGTCGCGCAGGTAGCGGGCGTAGTGCGAGGTGAGGGGCTGCGGCCACGGCTCCTCGAGGTCGACCTCGCCGCGCAGCCGGAACGCGGCGACGGTGGGCTGGTCGACGGCGTCCCAGAGCGCGCGGTCGTGCACCGGCCGGACGGGGTGCGCCCGCAGGCCGCCGGCGAGCAGCTCGGTGAGGCGGTCCCGCCGGGCGTCGGGCCCCCAGGCGCTGGTGAGCGGACCGGCCGGGAGGTCCGCGTGCGCGGGCGGGGGCGGCTGCGGCGTCGCTGTCGCGGTGCCCGCGGTGCTGTCGTGGTCCACGTGTCCTCCGTCGGACGGTGGTTCGGCGGTCCGCCCGCGGGGGTCGGCGGTCCGACGCGTCGGTAGGTGGGCGTCGTCGAGCCGGCGCACCGGTCCCCTGCAGGGCGCTCACGGCCTTTCGGGGACGTTACCCGGGGTTTCGGCGATTTCTTCCGACGGGCCACCGGGAATGTGGGTCGAGGCGCCGCGAGTAATCGTTTAGGCGGGCGGGGACAAATGTGTCGCGCGTCGTGCGCGGTCATTCGCGGCTCGTCCGTGACGGTGCGGGCGGCCCGCGCCGGCCGCTCCCGTGCTCCTTCGGGTGCCGTCCTGGGAGCGGGTGCCGGGTGCCGGCTCACTCCGACGAGGGAACGGACGGGCGACATTGCAGAAAGTTGCCGCAATCCGTTGCCGATGTGGGCCGCATCGGTCTACCGTCCGAGCGCCGCTCGCGCACGCGCCGGGTGGTCGATCCCAGCCGCCAGCCACCAGGAGCTCCCCGATGCGACGACGCATCCTCGCCGGCGGTGCCGTCGGCCTCGCCCTCACGCTCGCGCTCGCCGCGTGCGGGTCCCCCGAGCCGGGCGAGCCCGCCGCGGCCCGGACAGGTCGCTCGCTCGTCGTGTGGGTCGACGAGGCGCGCGCCGGTGCGCTCGAGGGGCTCGCGGGCCCGTACGGCGCCGAGGCCGGCGTCGCGATCGACGTCGTCCCGCAGACGAGCGAGACGCTGCGCGACGCCTACGTGCGCGCCGTCTCGCAGGGGGAGGGGCCGGACGTCCTCGTCGGCGCGCACGACTGGCTGGGCGAGCTCGTCACGAACGGCGTGGTGCAGCCCGTCGAGCTCGCCGAGCCCGACGCGTTCGCACCCGCGGCCGTCGAGGCCATGACGTACGACGGCGTCACGTACGGCACGCCGCTGTCGATCGAGAGCGTCGCGCTCGTGCGCAACAACGCCCTCGCGACGACGACACCGGCGACGTTCGACGGGGTCGTGGCCCAGGGCGAGGCGCTCGTCGCCGCGGGCCGTGCCACGCGGCCCGTGCTGGTGCAGCAGGGCGAGGGTGGCGACCCGTACCACCTGTACCCGGTGCAGACGTCCTTCGGCGCCCCGGCGTTCCGTGCGGACGAGGACGGCTCGTACACGACCGAGCTCGCGCTCGGCGGCGAGGCCGGTCACGCCTTCGCCCGGTTCCTGGGGAGCCTCGCCGAGCGGGACGTGCTCGACCCCGCCGTCACCTCCGACGTCGCGACCCAGGCCTTCCGCGCGGGCGAGTCCCCGTACGTCCTGACCGGCCCCTGGAGCACCGCGGCGTTCGTCGAGGCCGGGATGGACATCGCGGTGCTCCCGGTCCCGCCGGCGGGCGACCTGCCGGCGCAGCCCTTCGTGGGCGTGCAGGGCGCGTTCGTCAACAACCTGTCGCTGCACCAGGAGGACGCGCGCGCGTTCGTCGGCGACTTCCTCGCGACGCCCGAGGCGCAGCTCGCGCTCTACCGGGCCACGAGCCGCGCGCCTGCGCTGACCGCGGCGCTCGACCGGATCACCGACGACCCGGTCACGACCGGCTTCGCGGACGCCGGCGCGCAGGGTGCCCCGATGCCCGCGATCCCGCAGATGGGCATGGTGTGGCTGTACTGGGGCTCGACCGAGGCGTCCATCGCCCGCGGCGAGGGCGACCCGGCGGCGCTGTGGGACCAGATGGTGCACAACATCGAGGCCTCGATCGCGGCGGAGCTCTGACGCGCCGGGGGCACGTCGAGGCGCCCGGGGGCCGGAACCGCCAGGAAAGCGTTATCCATATCGTTTCCACCGCCGCTGCCCCCGTTGTCCGGCCGGTCGCGGCATGGCTACCGTCGGCCGTGCAGCCCGGGGAAGCGCTTCCCGGGACGGCGGCCTCGGTCGCCCGCACCTCCACGGCAACGCCGCCGGGGAGGAGGCCCACCACGGAAGGCACACGACGTGGATCTCACGAACGACACCCGGACGCTCCCGCGCCCGGTCGACCCCGGGCCCCGACGCCCTCGCCGTCGGGCGCTCGCGGTCACGCTCGCGCTCGCCGTCGGCGCGCTCGGAGCCGTCGTCGGCGCGCCGGGCGCGACCGCCGCACCGCCCACCATCGACACCTCGGCGTGGTACGAGCTCGAGAGCTGGCGCTCGCGGCTCGTGCTCGGCGTCGACGGGGGCTCGACCGCCGACGGTGCCGCCGTCGTCCAGGCCGCCTCGACCGGCGCGGGGAGCCAGCGCGTGCGGTTCCTCGACTCGGGCAGCGGCTACGTCCGCGTCGCGTTCGCGCACTCGGGCAAGGTCCTCACGATCGGCAGCTCGGCGTCCTCGCTCGCGACCCAGGCCACCGACTCGGGCGCGACGAGCCAGCAGTTCTCCGCCGCCGCCGGCTCGTCGGGCCGCATCAAGCTCGTCAACCGGGCCAGCGGGCTCGCGCTCCAGGTCGTCGACAGCTCGAAGTCCGCGGGCGCCCGCTGGAACCAGGCCGCCGACACCAACGCGACGAACCAGCAGTTGACGCTGCGCAAGGTCTCCGGCAGCACCCCGGACCCGACGTCGAGCCCGAGCCCGACGGTCACGTCGAGCCCGACGCCGACCGTGACGTCGAGCCCGACGCCGACCGTGACGTCGAGCCCGACGCCGTCGTCCCAGCCGAGCGGCTCGTGGCCGAGCGCCACCTCGACGCAGAAGGTCTCGTCGACCATCCAGGTCTCCGGCACGCTCGACGGCCGGCTCGTCCGGTACTACGGCATCTCCTCGGGGGACCAGGGCGAGAGCCAGCCGCCGATGTTCCAGCTCTCCGACGGCGCGGTGCTCAAGAACGTCATCATCGGCACGGGCGCCGGCGACGGCGTGCACTGCACCGGGACCTGCACGCTGCAGAACGTCTGGTGGGAAGACGTCGGCGAGGACGCCGCGACGCTCAAGGGCACCAGCACGTCGCAGGTCATGACCGTCACGGGCGGCGGCGCGAAGGGGGCGAGCGACAAGGTCTTCCAGCACAACGGGCCCGGCACGTTCGTCATCACCGGCGGTTTCCAGGTCACCGACTTCGGCAAGCTCTACCGCTCGTGCGGCAACTGCTCCAAGCAGTACGCGCGCACCGTCACGGTCGACGGCGTCCAGGTGACCACGCCGGGCAAGGCGCTCGTCGGGATCAACTCGAACCTCGGCGACAGGGCGACGCTCCGCAACGTCACGATCATCGGCGACTCGTCGCGCAAGATCTCGATCTGCGACGAGTACAAGGGCGTCACCTCCGGCGAGCCCTCCAAGGTCCGCTCCGGGCCGTCGGCCGCCTGCGGCTACTCCACGTCCGACATCACCTACCGGTGAGGCACGCGCTCGCCGTCCCCCGGCGAGCGCGCCCGCACCACCCGACGACGCCCGGCCGTCCGCACCCCTCGCGGACGGCCGGGCGTCGTCGCGTCCGCCGCCAGGGGTGACGCCCGCGGCCTCTTCTCTCAGCAGTTCTCACACGGCCCGCCCGCGGGCTGTGCGCGGAGGTTTCCCTCCGTGTCATCGACGGGCGCGCACGAGCGAAACATCGGCTTCCTAGCGTCAGGGCACACGGCCACGGTTCTCCACCGACTCCCGGCCGTCCCCCTCAGGAGGCAGTGATGGCGACACCCACCACCATGACCCCCGCCGGCAGCGTCGCCGGACCCACGGACACCGAGACCGCCCTCGACCCGGTCCTCGGGACGGCTGCAGGCGCAGCGCACGCGCGTCGCGGCCGCTGGATCGACCAGTGGGACCCCGAGGACACGACGTTCTGGGCGAACGGGGGCCGGCGGGTCGCGCAGCGCAACCTCTACGGCTCGATCTTCGCGGAGTTCCTCGGCTTCGCGGTCTGGGCCGTGTGGAGCATCGTCGTCCCGCAGCTGCCCGCGGCGGGCTTCGCGTTCACGGTCGACCAGATGTTCTGGCTCATCGCCGTCCCGAGCCTCGTGGGCGCGACGCTGCGCATCCCGTACACGTTCGCGGTCCCGCTGCTCGGCGGCCGGAACTGGACCATCGTCTCGGCGCTCCTGCTCCTCGCACCGACCGCGGCCATCGCGTGGGCCGTCCAGCGGCCCGAGACGCCGTTCGGCGTCATGCTCGCGATCGCGGCGCTCGCCGGGGTCGGCGGCGGCAACTTCGCGTCGTCCATGGCGAACATCTCGTTCTTCTACCCCGCGAAGGAGAAGGGCAAGGCGCTCGGCCTCAACGCGGCGGGCGGCAACATGGGCACGGCGGCCGTGCAGTTCGCGGTGCCGATCGTCATCGCCATCGGCGCCGGCATCTCGCTCGAGCGCGCCGGGCTCATGTTCATCCCGTTCATCCTGCTCGCCGCGTTCGTCGCGTGGCGCTTCATGGACAACCTGACGATGGCGAAGGCCGACTACAAGGCGTTCGCCGACGCGACCCGCAACCGGCACACGTGGATCATCTCGTTCCTGTACATCGGCACGTTCGGCTCGTTCATCGGCTATGCGGGTGCGTTCCCGACGCTGCTCAAGGGGCAGTTCCCCGAGGTCACCGTGTCCATCGCGTTCCTCGGCGCCCTCGTCGGCTCGCTCGCCCGGCCGCTCGGGGGCATCCTCGCGGACCGGCTCGGGGGCGCCCGGGTGACCATCGGGTCCTACGTCGGCATGGGGCTCGGCGCGTTCGGCGCGATCATGGCCCTGCGTGAGCACGTCTTCGCGCTCTTCCTCGCCTCGTTCCTGCTGCTGTTCGTCTCCACCGGGCTCGGCAACGGCTCGACGTACCGGATGATCCCCGCGGTGTTCGCGGCCGGGGCCGGCACGGGCGTGAGCCTCGACCGGGCCCGCAAGGCCGCGGCCGGGTGCATCGGCATCGCCGGGGCGATCGGGGCGTTCGGCGGGTTCCTGATCCCGCGGACGTTCGCCATGTCGACCGCGCAGACCGGCAGCCTCGAGGCTGCGCTGTGGGTCTTCATCGGGGTCTACGCGGTCATGTCGGCCGTCACGTGGGCCGTGTACCAGCGCCGCGGCGCGGCGATGGCCGAGGCCCGCATCTGATGGTGGCGCTGCCTGCGGTGGCGGCCCCCCGCGTGTCCGACGACGCGCGGGGGACCGCCACGCACTGCCCCTACTGCGCGCTGCAGTGCGCGATGCGCCTGACGCCGGTCGACGGCGCCGGCGCGTCCGCCGGTCCGCCCGCCCCCGGGACCGACCCGGCCGCGCCGGTCACCGTCGCGGGCCGGGACTTCCCGACGAACCGCGGCGGGCTGTGCCAGAAGGGCTGGACGAGCGCGAGCGTGCTGCGCGCCGGGGACCGGCTCACGACCCCGTGGGTCCGCGTGCGCGGGGAGCTGCGCCCGGCGACGTGGGACGACGCGCTCGACCTCGTCGCCGGGAAGCTGCGGGCGCTCGCCGCGGAGCACGGGCCGCAGTCCGTCGCGGTGTTCGGCGGCGGCGGGCTGACCAACGAGAAGGCGTACGCGCTCGGGAAGTTCGCGCGCACGGTGCTGCGGACCCCGAACATCGACTACAACGGCCGGTTCTGCATGGCGAGCGCCGCCGCGGGCGCCAACCGGACCCTCGGCGTCGACCGGGGGCTGCCATTCCCGCTCGAGGACGTCGGCGGCGCGCAGGCCGTGCTGCTGCTCGGCTCGAACCTCGCGGAGACCATGCCGCCGTCGCTCCAGCACCTCGCGGGCGTGCGCGCCGCGGGCGGGCTCGTCGTGGTGGACCCGCGGCGGTCCGCGACCGCCGAGCTGACCGCCGACGGGCAGGGCGTGCACGTCCAGCCCGTGCCCGGCACCGACCTCGTGGTGCTGCTCGCGCTCGCGCACGTCGTGCTCGCCGAGGGGCTCGCCGACACCGCCTACCTCGACCGGCGGACGACCGGGCTCGACGACCTGCGCCGGTCGGTCGCCGCGTGGTGGCCCGAGCGCGCGGAGCAGGTCAGCGGCGTGCCGGCCACGACGCTGCGGGCCGTCGCGCGGCTGCTCGCCGCCGCGTCGCCCTCCCGCGGGGGAGCGGGCGCGTACGTGCTGACGGGGCGCGGCGTCGAGCAGAGCAGCCAGGGCACCGCGACGGTGACCGCCGCGATCGACCTCGCGCTGCTGCTGGGCCTGCCGGGCCGCACCGGCAGCGGCTACGGCGCGATCACCGGGCAGGGCAACGGCCAGGGCGGGCGCGAGCACGGCCAGAAGGCCGACCAGCTCCCCGGCTACCGGTCGATCGAGGACGACGCCGCGCGCGCGCACGTCGCGGCGGTCTGGGGTGTGGACCCCGCCGACCTGCCGCGGTCCGGGCTGCCCGCGGTCGAGCTGCTGCGCCGCCTCGGGATGCCCGACGGGCCTCGCGCGCTGCTCGTGCACGGGTCCAACGTCGTCGTCAGCGCGCCGGACGCCGACCGGCTGCGGGAGCGGATCGCCGCGCTCGAGCTGCTCGTGGTGTGCGACGTCGTGCCGTCCGAGACCGCGCTGCTCGCCGACGTGGTCCTCCCCGTGACCCAGTGGGCCGAGGAGGAGGGGACCATGACGTCGCTCGAGGGCCGCGTCATCCGGCGGCGCAAGGCGATCGAGCCGCCGCCCGGCGTGCGCAGCGAGCTCGACGTGCTCGCCGACCTCGCGGCCCGGCTGGGGTCCACCGTGCACTTCGGCACCGACCCCGCCGAGGTCTTCGACGAGCTCGCCCGCGCGAGCGCCGGCGGCCGCGCCGACTACTCGGGGCTCAGCCACGCGCGCCTCGACGCCGAGCCGGACCTGTTCTGGCCGTGCCCCGCGACACGCGAGGGCGAGGCGCCGCACCCCGGCACGAAGCGGCTGTTCACGCGGGACTTCCCGACGCCCGACGGCCGCGCGCGCCTCGTCCCCGTCGACCACGTGGGCCCCGCCGACGACCTGCGGCCCGGCGCGCCGCTGTACCTGATCACCGGGCGCGTGCTCGCGCACTACCAGTCGGGCGCGCAGACCCGGCGCGTGCCCGCGCTCGTGCGCACGTCACCCGGGCCCTACGTCGAGGTGCACCCGCTGCTCGCGCAGCGGCTCGGCGTCGAGGACGGCACGCCCGTGCACCTCGTGACCGCGCGCGGCGGGCTCGTCGCGCGCGCCCGGGTCAGCGACGCGGTGCGGGCCGACACGGTGTTCATGCCGTTCCACTGGAGCGGCCAGGGCAGCGTCAACCGGCTGACCAACGACGCGACGGACCCGGTCTCGGGGATGCCCGAGTTCAAGGTGTGCGCGGTCCAGGTGACCCGGTGGGACGGGCCGTGGGACGAGTTCGAGCCGGTCGACGCGGGGCTCGAGCCCGTCGCGGCCGGTGTCAGGGACGACGGCGGCGCGCACGCGCCGGGGACGGCGGGGGCATGAGCGGCAGCAACGGCACGACGCGGGTGGTCGTCGTCGGGCACGGCATGGTCGGGTCGCGGTTCGCGGACGACCTGCACGCGCGGGACGCCGAGCGGCGCTTCCACGTCACGGTGCTCGGCGCCGAGGAGTACGAGCCGTACAACCGGGTGCTGCTCTCCGAGGTGGTCGCGGGCAAGCTCGACGTCGCGTCGCTGAGCCTGCCGCGCAGCGTGCGCGAGCGGACCTCGGTGCTGCCCGGCACGACCGCCGTCGCGATCGACCGCGCCGAGCAGGTCGTCGTGGACTCGGCCGGGTGCGCCTACCCCTACGACGTCGTCGTGCTGGCGACCGGCGCGCGGGCGCGCATCCCGGCGCTCGACGGCCTGGGGGCGGGCGACGACGAGGCCGCGCTCCCGGCGGGCGTGCACGCGCTGCGCACGCTCGACGACGCCCGCGAGATCGTCGCGGCGACCGTCAACGCGCGCACCGCGGTCGTCGTCGGCGCGGGCGTGCTCGGGCTCGAGGTCGCGTGCGGGCTCGCGCACCGGGGGCTCGACGTGACCGTGGTGCACGGGGGAGCGAGCCTCATGGACCGCCAGCTCGACGGCGACGCCGGGGCGGTCGTGACCGGCGAGCTCGGGCGCCTCGGCATCGGGGTGCGCCTCGCGGCTCGCACGCAGGAGGTGCTCGTGCGCGACGGGCGGCTCGACGGCGTGCGGCTCGAGGGCGGCGAGCGGCTCGACGCCGACCTGCTCGTGCTCACCGCGGGCACCGTGCCCGAGGTCGGGCTCGCGCGGCGCGCCGGCCTGGACGTCGCCCGCGGCGTCGTCGTCGGCCCCGACCTCGCTGCGCCGGCCGACCCGCGCGTGTTCGCGATCGGGGACTGCGCCGAGCCGCCCGAGGGCGGCACGGGGCTGATCGCGCAGGGCTGGGACCAGGCGCGGCGCCTCGCGCTGCTGCTCACGGGCCAGCGCAACGAGCCCGCGGACGCCGACCCGGAGGCTGCGACCGTCCCGGCGGGTGCGCCGCTGCCGCAGGGCGGGACCGACGTCGTGCGGGTCAAGGCCGTCGGGCTCGACGTCGTCTCGATGGGCGTGAGCGGCGCGCGCCGCGGGGGCGACGCCGGGCACCGGTCCGTCCGGCTGACCGACCCCGTGGGCGGGCGGCACGTCGAGGTCGTCGTCGCGGACGGCCGGGTCGTCGGCGCCACGTGCGTCGGCGCGGGTCAGGTCGCGGCGGACCTCGTCGCGGCCTACACGCGCGCCACGCCCGCGCCGTCGGACCCCGCGCAGCTGCTCCTGCGGCCCGTCGGCGGGGCGCCCGAGCCCGCCGCGTCGCCGACGCTCATGCCCGACCGCACCACGGTGTGCCGGTGCAACGGGGTCACGAAGGGCGAGATCGTCGCGTGCTGGCGCCACGGCGCCGACACCGTCGAGGACGTCGCCCGCGAGACCCGGGCGACGACGGGCTGCGGGGGGTGCAAGGACGTCGTGTGCGGCCTGCTGGACTGGCTCGGCACGACCGACCCCGACCGGGCGCGGGCGCGCGAGCCGCGTCGGGCGGTCGGGGAGGTCGTCGCCGAGGTCGAGGAGCCGGCGCAGGCCCGAGGCTGACGCGTCGCGACCGGCCGGTCAGTCCGCGACGGCTCGCGGGCGCCGGGGCGCGGACGTCCTGCGGCCCGCCGTGATGTACGGCTCGAGCGCGCGCAGCAGGTCGTCGCGGTGGGCGTCGGTCAGGTCGATCTCGTACCGGGTGTCGCTCCACGCGAAGCGGTAGGTCCGGGCCCCCTCGGAGCCGTCGAGGTCGTCGGTGACGAGGACGCGGGTCTGGGTGGCCATCCCCGGATCATCCCGCACGCCGGGCTGTCGGGCCCGGCGGTCCGGCCCGCCCGCGAGCCGGACGCTCCGCCCGGCGCGCCGGGCCGAGTGCGCCCCGGTTCCTCTTGAACGCGCGTCCAGAGAACCTCACACCGGTCGTCGCGGTGCCGATAGATGAACTATCAATCAATATGACGGCGTCGGGCGGGAGCGCGCGCCGGGGAGAGGTTCGGGGGAGCCATGCTCGACGCACCGGAAGACCTGCACGCACTGACCCGCACGGGCGTCCTGCCCGTGTCGCGCCGCCACGGTGAGCGCGCACGGCACCGGACCTCCCACGCCGCACCGTCGACCGCCGTGGCGGCCGAGCAGCAGCCCCGCTCGCGGCGGACCGCCGTCCCGGTGCTGCCCGCGCCGCAGCCCAGCCCCGGCGGCTACGGCCTCGACCTGGGGGCTGCGGCCGGACCGTGGCTCGTGACGCACGTGCGGCGCCGCGTCGCCAACGTCGCCCTCGGCCACGGGGCGTCGCCCGACGAGAGCCTCGTCATCGAGCTCCTGACGAGCGAGCTCGTCACGAACGCCGTGGTGCACGGGCCCGACGAGGCGCACGTCGGCGTGCGCACCGCCTACCAGGACGGCGCCTTCAGCGTGGCCGTCACCGACCGGGGGACCGGGCTGCCGGTCCTGCGCGACCCGCACCCGACCGAGCTCTCCGGGCGCGGCCTGCACGTCGTGGCCAACCTGGCGTCCACGTGGGGCATCGACCCGGGGACCGCGGGGAAGACGGTGTGGTTCACCGTGGAGCTCGCGCGCGGCGTGGACCGCGGGTCGCGGCACCCCTGAGCGCGGGTCGCGGGGGCTGGGCGCTGGTCACGACCCGGCCGGCCGGAGGTCGTCGCACGGCCGGCGCGCGTCGCGGTACCCGGGCGGGCCGCCGCACGCGGGTCCCGTCCCGCTCACCCGGGTGAACGTTCACCCGCGCGTCACCGCCGGGTCGCCGCACGGTCGGTCGGGGTGCCTAGCGTCCGGGACGCCCCTCGCCGTCCCTGGGCGGCACTCTCATCTCCCCGGAGGCACCCTCGTGACCCTCGCGCCCGAGTTCCGCTCGCTGCTGCCCATGGCCGGGCACGTCCGCGGCAAGCGCAGCGCCGTGACCTGCCACCTCAAGTGCGGGGACGCGTGCGCGCAGCCCGTCCCGAACACGAGCGACAACGCGTACTTCCGGGACGTCGCGAGCGCCGCGCTGAGCCGCCGGTCCGTCCTCGGCGGCCTCGGCGCCGGGGCGCTCGCACTCGTCGTCGGCCCGACGCTCGGTGCGCAGCCCGCCGCCGCGCACGGCAAGGGCCACGGTCCCGTCAAGGGGCTCGCGTTCGGCCCGATCGCGCCCGTCCCCGCGACGACCGACGCGTTCACGGTGCCCGACGGCTACCGCTGGGCACCGGTCATCCGCTGGGGCGACCCGATCCTGCGTCACGCGCCCGCGTTCGACCGCGACGCGCAGACCGCCGAGGCCCAGGCCGGCCAGTTCGGCTACAACAACGACTACCTCGACATCGTCCCGATGCTGCCGACGGGCCGCGACCGGTCCCGGGGCGACAAGGGTGCGCTGCTCGTCGCGAACCACGAGTACACCAACGAGAACATCATGTTCCCGCCGTCCACCGACCCGGCGGTGCTCGCGGAGCGGAAGCGCATCGCGATGAACGCGCACGGCATGAGCGTCGTCGAGCTGCGCCGCTCGGGCCCGGGCAAGCCGTGGGAGTACCTCCGGATCGGCGGCTACAACCGCCGGATCACCGCCTCGACGCCGTTCGCGGTCACCGGCCCCGCGGCGGGCTCGGAGCTCCTCCGCACGGTCGACGACCCCGAGGGCCGCACGGTGCTCGGCACGCTGAACAACTGCGCGGGCGGCACGACGCCGTGGGGCACGGTGCTGTCGGGCGAGGAGAACGTCAACCAGTACTTCCGCACCGCCGGGACGTCGCCCCGCGACACCCGCTACGGCCTCGCGGACAAGGCGACGACGCGCGGCTGGGAGGAGATCGAGCCCCGGTTCGACGCCCGCAACCCCGGCTACGAGAACGAGCCCCACCGGTTCGGCTGGATCGTCGAGGTCGACCCGCACGACCCCGAGTCCGTCCCCGTCAAGCACACCGCGCTCGGCCGCTTCAAGCACGAGGGCGCCAACGTGATCCTCGCGCCGTCGGGCCAGGTCGTCGCGTACATGGGTGACGACGAGCGCTTCGACTACCTGTACAAGTTCGTCTCGCGCGACACGATGCGCACGGGCTCGAAGCGGGCCGACCGCGAGCACAACAAGACGCTGCTCTCGGCGGGCTCGCTCTACGTCGCGCGGTTCGCGGGCGACTCCCCGGCCGCCGAGATCACGGGCACGGGCGCGCTGCCGTCCGACGGCGAGTTCGACGGCACCGGCGAGTGGATCCCGCTCGTGGTCGACGGCGTGAGCCACGTCCCCGGGTTCACGACCGAGGAGGTGCTCGTCTTCACGCGCCTCGCCGCCGACACCGTGGGCGCGACGAAGATGGACCGCCCCGAGGACGTCGAGCCGAACCCGCACACGGGCCGGGTCTACGTCGCGTGCACCAACAACACGGACCGCGGCAAGGCCGGCAAGGAGGGCGCGACCGAGCCCAACCCCCGCGTCGCGAACCGGGACGGGCACGTCGTCGAGATCACGGAGGACGGCGACGACCCGACCGCCTCGACGTTCCGCTGGACGCTGCTGCTCGTGTGCGGCGACCCGGCGGCGGGGACCGCGACGTACTTCGCGGGCTTCCCGGCCGAGCAGGTCTCGCCCATCTCGTGCCCCGACAACCTCGCGTTCGACGCGGCGGGCAACCTGTGGATCTCCACGGACGGCCAGCCGGGGACCATCGGGTACGGCGACGCGCTGTTCAAGGTCCCGCTCGAGGGCACCGAGCGTGGCCGCGTCCAGCAGTTCCTCTCGGTGCCCGCGGGCGCCGAGACGTGCGGGCCCGTGATCCGCTCCGACGAGTCGATGGTGTTCGTCGCGGTCCAGCACCCGGGTGAGGACGGGTCGTTCGACGCGCCGCAGTCGAACTTCCCGGACTACGTGGCGCCCGGCCGCCGGCCCAAGCGGGGCCAGGCGCGGGGTCCGCGCCCGAGCGTCGTGCAGGTCTGGAAGGCCTGACGGAGCGCCCGACGGGGGCCCGTACGACGCGCGTCCCGCGGGTCCCCGCGCCCGCGGTGACCAGCGCGTGACCGCGCCGGACTCCACCGGAACGCCCGCACCGACCTCGGTGCGGGCGTTCCGTGCACCACGGACGCCCCGGCCGCTAGCGTGGTTCCCCCGACGCCAGGAGGTCCCATGATTCGCACGGTCGACCAGCACCGGGACGCCGTCCTCGGGCTCGTGGTCCCCACGGCCGCCCACACCGTCGCGCTCGAGGACGGTGCCGGGCTCGTGCTCGCGGAGGACGTGACCGCGCACGAGGCGCTGCCGCGCTTCGACAACTCCGCGATGGACGGGTACGCCGTCCGGGCGGCCGACGTGGCCGGTGCCACGCCCGGGGCCCCGGTGCGTCTGCGGGTCGTCGGTGACCTAGCGGCGGGCACCGACGCCGAGCCGGTCGTCGGCGCCGGTGACGCGGCGCGGATCATGACCGGCGCACCCCTGCCCCCGGGCGCCGACGCGATCGTGCCGGTCGAGGTGACCGACGCCGGGATCGTCGAGGTCGAGGTGCGTGAGCCGTCGCCCGCAGGCCGGCACGTGCGCCGCGTCGGGGAGGACGTCCGCGCCGGGGACGTCGTGCTCCGGGCGGGCGCCGAGCTCACGCCGTACCGGCTCGCCGCCGTCGCGTCGGTCGGGCGCGCCGAGGTCGTCGTGCACCGCCGCCCCGTCGTCGTGGTGCTCGCGACCGGGTCGGAGCTCGTGACCCCCGGCGTGGCACCGCGCCGCGGCCAGATCCCCGACTCCAACTCCTACCTGCTGGCCGCCGCCGCGGCCGCCGCCGGTGCGCGCGTGCAGCGCCTCGGCGTGGTGCCCGACGACCCGGACCTGCTCGCCGAGGCGCTCGGGGCGCAGTACCCGGCCGCGGACCTCGTCGTCACGTCCGGCGGCGTGAGCGTCGGCGCGTACGACGTCGTGAAGGAGGTCCTCGCGCCGCTGCCGGGGATGTCGTTCGTCAGCGTCGCGATGCAGCCCGGCAAGCCGCAGGGCTTCGGCCTGCTGCCCGACGGGACGCCGGTCGTGTCGCTGCCGGGCAACCCCGTGAGCGCGTTCGTGTCGTTCGAGGCGTTCGTGCGCCCGGCCATCCTGCGGCTGCGGGGCCTGTCCGGCGCCGCGCTCGAGCGCCCCCGGCTCCGCGCCCGCGTCGCGCAGGGCTGGAGCTCGCCGGCCGGGCGCGAGCAGCACATCCCGGTGACGATCGTCGAGGACGACGGGGACGTCCTCGTGCGCCCCGCCGCCGCGCGCGGCTCCGGCTCGCACCTCGTCGCGAGCCTGGCCGCCGCCGACGGCCTCGCGGTGGTGCCCGCCGACGTCGAGCAGGTCAGCGAGGGCGACCACGTGACCGTCGTGCGGATCGCCTCGTGAGCGGCCCGTTCACGCACCTCGACGCCGCGGGCCACGCCCGCATGGTCGACGTGACCGCGAAGCAGCCGACCGTGCGCTCCGCCACCGCCGAGGGCTACGTCCGGGCACCGCGGCACGTCATGGACGTCCTGCACGCCGGTGACGTGCCCAAGGGGGACGTCCTCGCCGTCGCGCGCGTCGCCGGGATCTCCGCGGCGAAGCGCACCGCCGAGCTGCTGCCGCTCGCCCACGTCATCGGGGTGCACGGCGTGGTCGTCGACCTCGAGCCGGACGCGGACGGCGTGCGGGTCACCGCGACCGTCCGCACCGCCGACCGGACCGGCGTCGAGATGGAGGCGCTCACCGCGGTGTCGGTCGCGGCGCTCGCGGTCGTCGACATGCTCAAGGGCCTCGACAAGGCCGTCGAGATCGAGCACGTGCGGCTGGTCGCCAAGTCGGGCGGGAAGTCCGGTGACTGGGCCCGCCCCTGAATCGTCGCCCGGAGCCGACCGGGCGACCGGCGCCGGGCACCCGACGCCGCCGGCCTACGACGCGCTCGTGCTCGCGGGCGGGCGCGCGCGGCGGCTCGGCGGCGTCTCGAAGCCCGACGTGCTCGTGTCCGGGCGGCGGCTCCTCGCGCACGTCCTCGACGCGGCCGCCGTCGGGCCGGGCCCGCGCCGCACGGTCGTGGTCGCGCCCGCGTCGGTGGCCGTGCCCGACGGGGTGCTGCGGACGCTCGAGGACCCGCCCGACGGCGGACCCGTCGCCGGGATCGCGGCAGGGCTCGCGGCACTGGGACGGAGCGGGGCCGACGCGGTGCCGGGCGGCCGGGTGCCGCACGGTGCCGGCGCGGGCGGTCCCGAGGTCCTCTCCGCGGCCGGTGCGTCGGCGACGGGGGACGGGCCCGCGCCGTGGGTGCTCGTGCTCGCGTGCGACGTCCCGCGCGCGGCCGGGGCCGTCCCGCACCTGCTCGCGGCGTGCGCGCGCGGCGGCGCGGCGTCCGGTGCGCTGCTCGTCGACGCGGACGGGCGGGAGCAGCCGCTCGTCGGGCTCTACCGCCGCGCGGATCTCGACCGAGCCGTGACGGAGCTGGCCGCATCGCGCGGTCCCGACGGCGTGCGCGGTGCCTCCGTGCGCGCCCTGCTCGCCCCTCTCACGCTGACCCGCGTGCCCGACGACTCGTCCGCCGCGGCCGACGTCGACACGTGGGAGGACGTGCGTGCGCTCGACGGCGTCGTCCCGCCCTCGGCGGACGTCGCCCTGCCCGCGGCGGACGTCGCCCCGCCCGGCGCGGACGCCGTCGCACGTCCGGGCACCCGCACCGACCCGCGGCGGTGGGACGATGGCGACGGCCTCACCGCCCCGGCAGCAGACCTTGGACCCGCACCAGCCGCGCCGTCCGAGCTCTCACGACCCGCAGCACCCGACCCCCGGAGGTACCCATGACCGCGTCCGACGACACCGGCGCGACCGTCCCCGAGACCCCGCTCGACTCGTGGGTCCGCGCGCTGGCCGCGGAGCTCGGCGTCGACCCCGGGGTCGTCGACGTGGCGGCTCTCCTCGACGTCGCCCGGGACGCGGCGCACGGCGTGGCGCGCCCCGCGACGCCCCTCACGACGTTCCTGCTCGGCTACGCCGTGGCGTCGGGGACCGTCGGCCTCGACGAGGGGATGCGTCGCACGAGCGCGCTCGCCGCCGGCTGGCAGGAGCGCGCCGGGGCGCTCGGCGGCACGGGGGCCTGACGTGCCGCTCGTGCGCTACTTCGCCGGTGCCGCCGAGGCGGCCGGGACGGAGTCCGAGGAGCTCTCCGGGACGACCGTCGGCGAGCTGCGCACCCGCATGCTCGCGGCCCACGGCGACGAGCTCGCGCAGGTGCTGGGGCGGTGCTCGGTGCTCGTCGACGGCGTCCGCTCCGACGACGACGCGATCGTGCGGGGCAGCGACGTGGTCGACGTGCTGCCGCCGTTCGCGGGCGGCTGAGCGCCGGAGAGTCGTTAGGCCGTCCCGCGCACGAACGTGTCCCACCGCGCGGCCAGCAGATCGCGGTCCGGGCGGTCCGGTGCGCGCCGGGGCAGGGTCAACGCCCGGCCATGCATTTCCTGGAGCCCGTGCCGGAGCATCGGCCCGTCGATCTCGTCGAGCAGCGCTCGGTCGATGTGCACGACGTAATCCGGGGAGATCCCCAGCATCTGCTGATCGAACGCGGCGTGATGGATCTTGCAGAGCGCGAGACCGTTGGGGGTCGTGGGGATGCCTCGGTCCGAGGAATCGGGCGCGATGTGCGCGGCGTCGAGCAGCGAGCCGTGCTTGAGCTCGCACACCGCGCAGCGCGTCTCGTACGCGAGAAGCACGCGCATGCGGAACGCGGGCTGGTGGAGCCGCAGCTTCGCGAGGCGGAGGGCGTAGCGGCGCTGGGGCTCGCTCAGATGGCGCACGTCGGGCATGTAGCGGAAGGACTCGTCGAGTGCGATGAGGAACGCTCGCTCCTCGGGCACGTCGTCGACGACGTAGACCGGCGCGATCGGCGTGTAAAAGTTTGGCGTCTCCTTCCGAAAAAGGACGAGCGGCATGCCGGTCTCGATCGCGTTCCGCATCTTGCGGTTGTCGCCGCCGTCCGGGTCCCCCTTTCGGTAGGCGTAGTGCAGCAGCCCGTCCTCGGGAGACTCGGCGTCGTCGTACGGCCCGTGTGCCGACTGGACGATTGCGAGCGTCGAGGCGAAGTCGACTGGGTTGCGGATCCCCCGCGAGTAGTCGATCAGAGGGAGGTCACGGCCGCCGGTGCGGTATGCCAGGAGCTCCTGGCGGTGGAGGAAGCCGCCGTTGGCCTCGGCGCGCTGGTGGATCCACTCGATGATCTTGGTCCGTAGCGCTGCTTCGACGGCTGAGTCCACGCGCCGAGCTCACCAGGGCCCGCGCTGCATGGCAAGCACCGCGCAGGTGCCAGTCGCGGAGCGGGCGGACTAGCCGCCGATGGCGCTCATCGGACGGTCCGGCTGCAGGAACGTCGGGTCGTCGATGCCGTGGCCCGGCTGCTTGCCGGCGAGGCACGTGCGGATCGCCGCCTCGAGGTCGGCGTCCGTGCCGCCCTCGCGCAGGATCGTGCGGAGGTCGGTCTCGGTGCGCGCGAACAGGCACGAGCGCAGCTGGCCGTCGGCGGTGAGGCGGACCCGGTCGCACGCCCCGCAGAACGGTGCGGAGACCGAGCGGATGACGCCGACGGTCGAGGGCCCGCCGTCGACGAGCCACCGCTCGGCCGGCGCCGAGCCGCGCCCGGGGATCTCGGTCAGCGTGAACGCCTCGGCGAGGCGCTCGAGGATCTCGGTGCCGGTGACCATCGTCCGGCGCGCCCACGTGTGGCCGGCGTCGAGCGGCATCTGCTCGATGAACCGCATCTCGTAGCCGCGGTCGACGGCGTAGCGCACGAGGTCGACGAGCTCGTCGTCGTTGACCCCGCGCATCGCGACCGCGTTGAGCTTGATCGGCCGGAACCCGGCGGCGTCCGCGGCGGCGATGCCCGCGAGGGTGTCCGTGAGCCGGTCGCGGCGCGTGAGGTCGCGGAAGCGCTCGCGCTGCAGCGTGTCGATCGAGATGTTGACGCGCGCGAGCCCGGCGTCGGCGAGCGGGGCGGCCAGCGCGGGCAGGCGCAGCGCGTTGGTGGTGAGGGAGATCTCCGGCGACCCCTCGGGTCCGTCGAGCGCGGCCATGGCCGCCACGACGTCGACCACGTCGGGCCGCAGCAGGGGCTCGCCGCCGGTGAGCCGGATCTCCGTGACGCCGTGCGCGACCGCCACGGACGCGATGCGGACGAGCTCGGCGGTGGTCAGCAGCGTCGAGCCCGGCAGCCACGGCACGCCCTCGGCGGGCATGCAGTAGGTGCAGCGGAGCGAGCAGCGGTCGGTCAGGGAGATCCGCAGGTCGCGGTGCACCCGGCCGAACCGGTCGACCAGCATCAGTGGTCGACCCCGTCGAGCTGGTCGAGCAGGTGCGGGAGCAGCGGGAGCAGCACGCGCAGGCCCTGGCGGACGCCGTCCGGCGAGCCGGGGAGGTTGACGACCACGGAGCCCGTCGCGCTGACGCCGGCGAGGCCGCGGGAGAGGACCGCGGTCGGGACCGTCTGCGCGGCGTCGCGCCGGATCGCCTCGGCGAGGCCGGGAAGCTCGCGCACGATCGCGCTGCGCGTGCCCTCGGGGGTCTGGTCGCGCGGCCCGACCCCCGTGCCGCCGCTCGTGATCACGAGCCGCGCACCGGAGGACAGGGCCTGGTGGATCGCGGCCTGGACGCTGCGGCGCCCGTCGGGCACGACGACCGGCTGCTCCGCGGCGATGCCGGCGTCGCGCAGGAGCTCGACCGCGAGCGGCCCGGACCTGTCGGGGCGCTCGCCGCGCGCCGAGCGGTCCGACGCCACGACCACCGCGGCGGGCAGCCCGACGAGCGTGGCGCCCGGGTCGTGCAGGGTTCCCGGGTCGTGGGTGGGGTGGACGCCGGAGGGCAGGTGCATGCGCCCACCGTACCGACGGCGCGGGCGGATCCGGCATCTCGGACGGTCCCCGAGCGACGCCCGGGCGGCTCCGGCGACCGTGCGGCAGCGCCCCGGTGCTGGTCACCGCGCCGGGGCGCTCCCGCGCGGCGGCCCGAAGGTCCCGGCCGCGCGGACGGCCCGGGGGGCAGACTCGCACGCATGGTCGACCGACGGGCCAGTGCCTACCGCGTGCTCGCGTCGGACAAGCGCGTCGCGATGCTCCACCTCCTGCAGCGCGCGGGCGGCCCGATGACGGTCGACGCCCTCGCCGACGCGGTCGGGCTGCACGTGAACACCGCCCGCGAGCACCTCGACCAGCTCGTCGCCTCCGGCTTCGTCGCCCGGGAGCCCGAGCTCCGCCGCACGCGCGGCCGCCCCCGGATCCTCTACCGCTCGCTCGAGCGCGCCGCGGCCGTCACGACCGACGCGTGGGCGCGCGAGCAGCTCGTGCACGTCCTCGTCGCGGGGTACGGCCGGCGGCTCGGGTCGGTGGAGTCCGCGGCCGAGACGGCCGGTCACGCGTGGGGTGCGACGCTCGCGCCGTCGCCGGTCGAGGACCCCGCGGCGCACACCCGGTCCGACTCCGACGTGCCGCGGTGCGCCGAGATCCTCCCCGACGAGCGCCCGGGCCCCGACTCCGCGGGCACCGCCGTCGTCGCGCCCCTCGAGCAGGCGCAGCTCGCCGCGCTCGAGCAGCACCTCGAGGACCTGGGGTTCGCGCCCGACGCGTGCACCGACGGTCTCGAGGTGCGGCTCAACCGCTGCCCGTTCGTCGACCTCGCCCGGGAGCGGCCCGAGGTCGTGTGCAGCGTGCACCTGGGGCTCTCGCGCGGGGTGCTCGCCCAGCGGGACGGCCTCCTGGTGGCGGACCGGCTCGAGCGGGTCCCAGGGGCTCAGCGCTGCGTGCTGCACCTCGCGCGGCGAGCCGTGGGGGAGCCCGCTCAGCCGGGCGCCGCGGCCCCCTCGGCGGCCGAGCCGGGCGGCGTGCCCTCGACGGCCGCCGGGCGGACCGCTGCGGCGGAGGTCGCCGGCCGCGCCTGACGCGCGCGGGGAAGCGTCAGGTCAGCCCGACCCACGTGTGCGAGCCGTCGGCCTCCAGCTGCCTCTTCCAGATCGGCACCTCGGCCTTGACGCGCTCGACGAGCGTGCGGCACACGTCGAACGCGTGCGCCCGGTGCGCGGTCGCGACGCACGCGACGATCGCGACGTCGCCGACCCCGAGCGTGCCGGTGCGGTGGCTCACCGTCAGCCCGAGCACGTCCGGGTCGTCGGCGAGCTCGGCGGCGATCGCCGTCAGGACCCGCTCGGCGTCGGGGTGCGCGGAGTACTCGAGCGCGGTGACCTCGCCCGCCGCGCCCGGGTCGTGGTCGCGCACGAGCCCGACGAACGACGCGACCGCCCCCGCGCGCGGGCCGGAGACGTCGGCGACGTGCTGCGCGAGGTCGAGGGGGGAGGCGTCGAGGCGTGCGCGGACCGTGGTCACGGCGTCAGCGTACGGGGGCTCCCGGGCCACCCGCCCCGGCGCCGGCGCCCGCGCGGCGCCCGCGCCCGGACCGCGCCCGCCCGCTCCGCGCCGGTGCCGGGAGGCTCGGGGGCGCCTGGCATGCTGTCGCCATGTCGGACGACGCGAGGCACGTGCTCGGCTCCCTCGACGCCCCGGTCACCGTCGTGGAGTACGGGGACCTCGAGTGCCCCTACTGCCGCAACGCCGCCCCGGTGCTGCGCGAGCTCGTCGAGGGCTCGGGCGGCCAGGTGCGGCTCGTCTGGCGCCACTTCCCGCTGTTCGAGGTCCACCCGCACGCGCTCACGGCGGCGCTCGCGGCCGAGGCCGCCGGGGCGCACGGGCTGTTCTGGCCGATGCAGGAGCTGCTGTTCGCCCGCCAGGACCGGCTGACCGACGCCGACCTGCGCGTGTACGCCGCCGAGCTCGGCATCGACCCCGACGAGGTCGCGGGCGACCGCGCGCAGGTGCACGCCGACGCGGTCGAGGCGGACTACCTCGGGGGCGTCGCGGGCGGGGTCCGCGGCACCCCGACGCTGCTCGTCGACGGCGTGCGCTACCGCGGGCCCATCGAGGTCCGCGCGCTGCGGGCCGCGCTCGGGGTCGCCTGAGCCTCAGCCCGCGGGCGCCACCCACGGCCTCGGCGGGAGCCCCGGCGGCGGGCCGTCGTCGGACGGCGAGCACAGCGGCAGCCGCTCGCCGAGGTAGCGCAGCAGCAGCGTCCCGAGGACGGCGGCCACGAGCGAGCCCGCGAGGATGCCGATCTTCGCCTGCTCCACGAGGTGCTCGTCGTCGAACGCGAGCTCCGCGATGAACAGCGAGATGGTGAACCCGATCCCGGCCAGCACCGACCCGCCCAGCAGGTGCCCGAACCGCACGCGCCCCGGCAGCACCCCCATCCCGGCACGGATCGCGAGCGACGCCGCCCCGAAGATGCCGACAGCGTTGCCGGCGACGAGCGCGACCGCCACGCCGATCGTCACGGGCGACGACGCGGCGGTGCGCAGCGTCTCGGCGTCGAGCCGCACACCCGCGTTCGCGAGGCCGAAGACCGGCACGACGACGAACGCGCTCCACGGGTGCAGGAGCCGCTGGAGCCGGTCCGCGGCGGGCACGGCGGCGCGCGCGGCGAGCTCGGTCAGGTGCTCGCGCTCCGCCGTCGTCTCGCGGGCGAGGTGGTCGGCGTACCGCGCGACGTCGTCGACGTCCTCGCGACGCGACGGCCGCGACGGCAGCAGGAGCCCGACGAGCACCCCCGCGAGCGTCGCGTGCACCCCCGACGCCTGCACCGCGAACCACAGCGCGAGCGCGGCGACCACGTACGGCGTCAGGCGCCACACGCCGAGCCAGCGCATCACGAGCACCGCGGCGACGACGAGCCCCGCGAGCGCGAGCGGCACGAGCCTGACCTCGTCCGTGTAGAAGACCGCCATCACCGTGATCGCCCCGATGTCGTCGACGATCGCGAGCGTCAGCAGGAACAGCCGCAGCCGGTCCGGGCACGCGGGCCCGAACAGCGCGAGGATCCCGACGAGGAAGGCGGTGTCCGTCGACATCACGACCCCCCAGCCGTGCGCCGCCTCGCTGCCGCCGTTGAACGCCAGGTAGATCAGCGCGGGGACCGCGAGCCCGCCGAGCGCGCCGAGCGCCGGGACCGCGACCGTGCGGCGGTCGCGCAGCTCCCCGCTCGTGACCTCCCGGTTGATCTCGAGCCCGACGACGGCGAAGAAGACCGCCATCGCCGCGTCGTTGACCCAGTGGTGCAGGTCGAGCGTGAGCCCGACGCCTCCGACGTGGAACCCGGCCTCGGTCGCCCACAGCGCCTCGTAGGCGTGCGCCCACGGCGAGTTGGCCCAGACGAGCGCGAGCACCGTCGCGGCGAGCAGGAACGCCGCGCTCCCCGCCTCCGTCGCGAGGAAGCGGAGCACCGCGGGGGACGTCGCCGGGAACCGCACGCGCAGCGTGGGACCGGGCGAGGGCAGCACGGCCATAGGACCTCCGGAGGGTGGGACGGCGGCGCCCAACGTGCCAGCCTGCCGGGCGTCGGCGCAACGCACGCCACGACAGGGTGATGCCCCGGTGAGCCGCTCAGGCGTCCGCGACCCGGACGCGCACGGTGTGGTGGCCGGTCGCGCCGTCGGGCACGACCCGCGCAACCACCGCGGTCTGGGGGCCGTCCGGGTCGCTCGCGCGCACCTGCAGCTCGTGCTCGCCCGGCGTGGCCTCCCACGCGTACGTCCACTGCCGCCACGTGTCGATCCCGCCGTCGGCCGCGAGCTTCGCGCGTTCCCACGGGCCCTCGTCGACCCGGACCTCGACCTCCTCGACGCCCCGGTGCTGCGCCCAGGCGGTGCCCGCGACGACGACCCGTCCGGCGGTGACCTGCGACGCGTGGCGCGGCACCTCGATGCGCGACTGGGTCTTGACCGGACCGCGCTCGGACCACCCGCGCACCGTCCAGTACGCCTCGGCGTCCGCGAACCGCGTGACCTCGAGGTCGACGACCCACTTCGTCGCCGACACGTACCCGTAGAGCCCCGGCACGACCATGCGGACCGGGAACCCGTGCTCGACGGGCAGCGGCTCGCCGTTCATGCCGACGGCCAGCAGCGCGTCGCGGTCGTCGGTCAGGGCCTCGATCGGCGTCGAGGCGGTGAACCCGTCGGCGCTCGTCGAGAGCACCATGTCGGCGTCCGGCAGCGGCCCGGCCCGCTCGAGCAGCTCGCGCACCGGCAGCCCGAGCCACCGCGCGTTGCCGACGAGGTCCCCGCCGACCTCGTTCGAGACGCACGCGAGCGTGACCCACGCCTCGACGAGGTCGGAGTCGAGCAGCTCGTCGAACGTCAGCGTGACCTCGCGCTCGACGAGCCCGTGCACGCGCAGGGACCACGTCGCGGGGTCGACGCGGGGGACGGTGAGCGCGGTGTCGATCCGGTAGAACGTGCTGTTCCGGGTGACCCACGGGTCGACCCCGGGCACCCCGGAGTCCACGCCGGCCGGGAGCGCGGCGGCCCGGGTGGGGACGGGGAGCCGCAGCGTCTCGCGGACCGCCTCGACCGCGCGGCGCCCGGCCCCGAGCGTGCGGCCGGCGACGACCGCGAGCGCGCCGCCGACGGCGAGGGCGCCCGTGAGGCGCAGGAACGAGCGCCGGTCCGCCGATCCCGCCGACCTCACCGGGTCCGCGACGGCCGTCCGGTTCGTGTCACCGGTCGGGGGCGGCCCGCCGGTACCCGCCGCGGTGTCCGCCGCCGTCCCGGTGCCTGCCCGGCTCACCAGGAACGCGTCGCGTGCCGGGTCCGTGCGCGCGCTGCCCTGGGCTGCGCCCGCCGCAGCCGCGCGTCCCGGCAGCCGGCCCACGAGCCACCGCAGCACGAGCAGGCCCGCGAGCGCCCCGACCAGGCTCGGGACCGGGGCGAGCAGCCCGGCGTCGGGGCGGGACGCCGCGGCGAGCGCGCCGACGGCCCCGAGCAGCACGACGAGCGCGGCACCGAACGCCCAGCGGCGGGCCGCGAGCACCCCCGCCAGCGCCGCGAGACCCGCGAGCACGACGACGCTGCCGACGGTGAGCGCGAGCTTGTCGGCGGTCCCGAACGCCGCGATCGCGAGGTCCTTGAGCCAGGCGGGCGTCGCGTCGACGAACGTCGCGCCGACGGCGACGAGCGGGTCCGCGCTCGCGGAGACCAGTCCGGCGGCGAGCGCGGCGACGCCGAGCGTGACCGCCCCGGCCGCGAGACCGGCGAGCGCGGCGAACCGGGTGCGAGGCATGGTCCGAGTATGCGGTGACGCGGGTCGCCGCGGCCCGCCGGGACCGTCCGACGGCCCGCCGGTAGCGTGACGCGCATGACGACCGCTCCCGCCGCACCGTCCGCTCCGACCGACCCCGGCGCTCTGCCCGTCCCGCGTACCGCGCTCGTCACGGGGGCCGGCCGCGGGATCGGCCGGGGGCTCGCTCTCGGGCTCGCGCGCGCCGGCTGGGCCGTGGCTCTGGTGGGGCGGACCCGCGAGAACCTCGAGGCGGTCGCGCAGGAGTGCCGCGAGGTCGGCCTCCCGCCCGAGCACGTCGTGGTGGCGGCCGGCGACCTGGTCGACGCGACGCAGGTCGCCGACGTCGTGGCGACCGTCGAGGAGGCGTTCGCGCCGCTCGGCGGGGTCGGGCTGCTCGTGAACAACGCGGGCGTGATCGAGCACGCCGAGGTGCCGTTCGCCGACGACGACCCCGAGGACATGTGGCGCGTCGTCGAGGCCAACGTGCGCGGGCCGCTGCTCGTCACGCACGCGGTCCTGCCCGGGATGCTCGCGCGCGGCGGCGGCCGGGTCGTCAACCTCAACTCGGGCGCGGGGCACCGCGCGACGGGGACCTACACGGGCTACGGGATCAGCAAGGGCGCGCTCGCGCGGTTCACGCGGCTGCTGGACCACCAGCACCGCGACGCCGGGCTGCGCATCTTCGACCTCGCCCCGGGCGTCGTCGTGACCGACATGACGCAGGGCATGCCCGCGCACGACGACCGCACCGACTGGACGCCGGTCGAGACGGTCGCCGAGCTGCTGCTCGCGCTCGCGTCCGGCGACCTCGACGACCTCTCGGGTCGCTTCGTGCGCGCGGGCGCGGACACCCCCGAGCAGCTGCGGGCGAACGCCGCGCGGATCGTCGCGGCCGACGCGCGAGTCCTGCGCATCCCGCCGTACGGCGACGACGACCCGGCGATCTGACGCCCCGGGCCGGCCCGGGCGGGGGCGCCGCACCGACGTCGCGCGGCGCCCGGAGCGCGGGGACCCGGCCGCCTCTTGACCTTGACACGGTGTGAAGGTGTGCACTCGACGCAGGAGGTCCCACCATGACGCCGCACTCGCCCACGCACACGAGCACGCCCACGCCCGCGCACACGAGCACGCCCACCCTCACGCACCCGAGCACCGACCAGCACGTTCCGACCGCCCCGGACGCCCGCCCGGGCACCGGTCCCCACGCGCGCCCCGACACCCGCCTGAGCCGCGCGCTGGCCGCCGGGCCGGCGTCCGTCCGGCTCCAGGCCGCGCTCGCCGCGGGCACGCACCCCGACCCCGGCCTCGTCGCGCTGCTCGTGGAGCGCTGCGCCGTGGAGCCGGACTTCTTCGTGCGCGACATGCTCACGTGGGCGCTGACCCGGCACCCGGCGGCCGTGACGGTCCCGCTCCTGCTCGCCGAGGTGCGGGACGGCACGCGGCAGGCCCGGAGCCAGGCGCTGCACACGCTGTCGAAGATCGGCGACGCCCGCGGGTGGGACGCGATCTCGGCCGAGGTGCTGCACCACCCCGACGAGGACGTCGCCCGCACCGCGTGGCGTGCGGCGGTGAACCTCGTCCCCGCGGGCCGGGAGGCGGAGCTGGCCGAGGCGCTGTGCACCGAGCTGGGGCGCGGCGACCGCGAGGCGCAGCGGAGCCTGAGCCGGGCGATCGCGGCGCTCGGCGACGCGGGTCTCCCGTCCCTGCAGCAGCGCGAGCGCGCCGACGACGAGGCCGTCCGCACGCACGCGCTCGCGACGCGGCACCTGCTCGACGACCCCGACGCCGACTTCGGGGCCGCGGTGGCGGAGGCCCAGCGGGTCGCGGCCCTCGCGGCCGCGCCGACCGTCCCGGACGAGGTTCCCGCGCCGGCCGTCGCCGACGACGTTCGCGCGCCGGCGACCGCCGCCGACGTCCCACGGTCGACCGTCCTCGACGCCGCATCCGGCCCGTCCCGCGCCGACGACGTGCCCGGGCTGGGCGGCGGTGCGGATCGGTGAGGTGGCGCAGCACGCGGGGATCAGCACCCGCATGCTGCGCCACTACGACGCGATCGGGCTCGTGTCGCCGAGCGGGCGCACGTCCGGCGGATACCGCGCGTACTCGCCGGACGACCTGCGCCGGCTGTTCCAGGTCGAGTGCCTGCGCTCGCTCGGGCTGCCGCTCGGCGACGTGCGCAGCGCGCTCGACGACCCGACGTTCGCGCCGTCCGCGCTCGTCGACCGCCTGATCGGCTCGACGCAGGAGCGGGTCGCACGCGAGCAGGAGCTGCTCGCGCGGCTGCGCGAGGTGCGGGCGAGCGAGCCTGCGGCGTGGACCGACGTGCTCGGCATGGTCGCGCTGCTCCGCGGGCTCGACCACGGGCAGCCCGCCCACCGCCAGCAGCTCCTCCTCACCGCCCCGGACGTGGCGCGGGTCCCCGCGGCGTCGCTCGCCGAGGCGCTCCTCGCCGAGGACGACCCCAACGTCGCCGGCGCCCTGCAGTGGGCTCTCGGCCGCCACGAGGACGGTGCGGTGCACGTCCTCGTGGCCGCGCTCGACGCCCCCGACCGGGAGGTCCGGCGGCGCGCGGTGCGTGCGCTCGTGCGCGTCCCGACCGACGAGGCGACGGCCGCGCTGACCCATTCGCTCGACCATCCCGACGAGGACGTGCGCGGGCGCGCGGCGCTGGGCCTCGGCGCGCGCGGCGAGGAGGCGGCGGTGACCGAGCTGCTCCGGATGGTCGTGCGCGGTGACGACGACGTGGAGGCCGCCGAGGTCCTCGGGGCGCTCGCCGGTCGGCACGGCAGCGCCGACCGGCTCGCACGGGCGGTCGACGACGAGCTCCGGCGACCCGGGGCTCCGGCCGCTGCCCGCGCACGGCTCACGCAGGCGCTCGCCGAGCTCGACGGGGCAGGGGCCATGGACCTGCTCACGGCGCTGACCGCGGACGCCGACCCGCACGTGCGCCGAATCGCCACCTACTGCCTCTCCGCACGGACGGGCGGCGCCCGACGCACGCGGCCGGAGCGCCGCACGCCCCGGTAGCGACCCACCGCCCGCGGGCTCGCCGTGGCGCCGGAGCACCGCACCGCCCCCGAGCGCGCGGCCCTCGAGCGCACCGCACCCGAGCGCACCGCCCCAGGAGCACCGCACGCCGGAGGCGCCGGAGCGCAGGTCCTCAGGCCGGCAGCGCGGGAGACCCGAGCGCGGCCGGGACGTGCGCCCCGTGCCCGGCGTCCCGCAGTGCCGCCCGCAGCCGTTCCGCCGCGGCGTCGAGCAGCTCGGCCGGGACGTCCGAGCGCGCGTTCGCGAACGTCAGGCTCGACTCGTCCCACGCGGGCAGGACGTGCAGGTGCAGGTGCGCGACCTCGAAGCCCGCGACGAGCAGGGCCGCCCGCGGCGCACCCCACGCGGCCTGCTGCGCGGCGCCGATCGTCCGGGCGACGACGGCGAGGTGCGCGACGACGTCGTCGGGCGCGTCGGTGAGCTGCGCGATCTCGGCGCGCGGCACGACGAGCACGTGCCCGTCGGTGATGGGGGCGATGGTCGAGAAGGCGACGCACACGTCGTCGGCCCACACGAACCGGCCCGGGATGGCGCCCTCGATGATCTGCGTGAACACGGTGGTCATGGCCCCACGCTAGCGAGGCCCGCGCGCGGGCCCGGCGCGGCTCACCTAGCGTGAGGACGACCCCGCCCCCCAGCACCAGGAGCCCGGCATGCCGACGGACGTCCCTGCCCGCCGACCCCGGTCGAGCACCCCGAGGACGCCGTCGTGAGGCTCTGGTCGCTCCATCCGCGCTACCTGGACCGCCCGGGCCTCACGGCTGCGTGGCGCGAGGCGCTGCTCGCGCAGAAGGTGCTCACCGGCACGACCCGCGGGTACCGCAACCACCCGCAGCTCGTGCGCTTCGCACCGCCGGGCTGGCCGCCGCCCCCGGTGCCCGGCCGTGCGGCGCGCGTCCCGGGGACGCCCTACGTGCGGGACCCGGAGCCGCCCGCCGCACCGGAGCCGCGCGACCCCGGCGACGCCATCACGACGTTCCTGCACGGCATCGCCGACGAGGCCGCCGCCCGCGGCTATGTCTTCGACCGGTCCAAGGTGCTGCACCCGCCCGAGGCGGACCTGCGCCTCGAGGTCACGGACGGCCAGCTCGCGCACGAGTGGGGCCACCTGCGCGCCAAGCTCGAGGCCCGCAGCCCCGACGTCCTCGCGCGGTGGTCGGACGTCACCGTCCCGGACCCGCACCCGATGCTCGTGGCGGTCCCCGGCCCGGTCGCGCCGTGGGAGGTCCTCGGCGACCTGGGGTAGGCCGGACGCGGGCCGGGTCAGTCCCCGCGCGCCGCGAGCAGGTCCCGCAGCGCGAGCACCGTCCGCCAGTTGCGGCCCGTCCCGGCCTGGCGCGCGGCCCTCGTGAGCACGTCGGGCGCCAGGCGCGAGCGGCCGAGGCCGTCGGGGTAGTGCACGTACGCCTCCCGGCCGGCCCACACGACCCGCTCGTGGCCGTACGCGCTCGGGTCGAACGCCGGGTCGGGATCGAGGTCCGCGGCGAAGAACGTCACGAGCACGCGCCCGGGGTCCTCCGCCGCGGCGTCGGGGAACGGGTTCGCGGCGACGACGGCGTCGAGCTCGGCGCGCGTGCGGACGACCACGTCGACGTCGAACCCCAGGTCCTCGCGCAGCGCCGCCGCCAGACCGGCGGCGAGCCGCTCCGGGGTCGCGTCGTCGGGCGCGACGAGCACGACGTTGCCGCTGTTCAGGTGGGTCTTCACCTGCTCGTGGCCGAGACCCTCCGCGACCGCGCGCAGGCGGGCCATGGGGACCGTGCGGTGCCCCCCGACGTTGACGCCCCGCAGGAGCGCGACCACGGCTGTCATCGGCCCAGGATGCCGTGCCCCCGCGCGGGCGGCACCCTGCGGTCCGGCGCGGCGAACTCACACGCGACCCGGCCGGGCTGTGCGCAGACCGTTCCCCCGGGGTAACGGGGCGTGCCCTCTGTCGGAAACACGCGGTTCCTAGCGTGGGGGCACGCCCCGGCCGGACCCACCCTGGAGACCCACATGGACGCGACCGACCCGACGGACCTCACGCCCGACGAGCCCCGCCCCACGACGGACGACGCCACCACGCCGGCGACCGGGACCGCGCAGCCCGCGGCCGCCGTGGTCGACGAGCGCGCGCCGAAGCACCTCGTCGTCGTCGGCGGCGGCATGGTCGCGCAGCGGCTCGTCGAGGCGATGCGGGACCGGGACGCCGCGGGGGAGTGGCGCATCACGGTGCTCGCCGAGGAGCCGCGCGCGCCGTACGACCGGGTCGCGCTCACGTCCTACTTCTCCGGCCGCGACCCCGAGGACCTCGCGCTCGGCACCCCCGAGCTGTGGGCCGACCCGCTCGTGCGCCTCGTGCGCGGGGACGCCGTCACGGCGATCGACCGCGAGGCGCGCACCGTCACGAGCACGTCGGGACGCGTCGAGCACTACGACCACCTCGTGCTGGCGACCGGCTCGAAGGCCGCGATGCCGCCCATCGAGGGCAACGACCTGCCGGGCGTGTTCGTGTACCGCACGGTCGACGACGTCGCGGAGCTGCGCGGCTGGGTCGAGGAGCAGCGCGAGCGGTGGAGCCGACCGGTCCGGGGCGCGGTCATCGGTGGTGGCCTGCTCGGGCTCGAGGCGGCGGGGGCGCTCCAGGCCCTCGGCGCGCAGAGCACGGTCGTGCAGTTCGGCACGCACCTCATGTCGGCGCAGATCGACCTCGGCGGCGGCGAGGCGCTGCGCCGGCTGATCAACTCCCTCGGCGTCGGGGTCCGGCTCAACACCGCGACGACGCGCATGCGCACCAACCGCCGCGGCACGGTCGGCCGCCTCGACTTCGCGGACGGCGGCCGGCTCGACGTCGACGTCGTGGTGGTCGCGACCGGCGTCACCCCGCGCGACGAGCTCGGCCGCGCCGCGGGCCTCGAGGTCGGTCCCCGCGGCGGCGTCGTGGTCGACGACGCGTGCCGCACCGCCGACCCGTTCGTCTCCGCGGCCGGCGAGGTCGCGTGCATCCAGGGCGCCTGCATCGGGCTCGTCGCCCCCGGGTACGCGATGGCCGAGATCGTCGTGGACCGCCTGCTCGGCGGCGCGGCGACGTTCCCCGGTGCGGACACCGCGACGAAGCTCAAGCTCTCCGGGGTCGACGTCGCGAGCTTCGGCGACGCGTTCGCCGTCACGCCCGGCGCCCTCGAGATCGTCTGGGCCGACCCGGTCGGCGGCGTCTACAAGAAGCTCGTGCTGTCGGACGACGCGCGCACGCTGCTCGGCGGCGTCCTCGTCGGTGACGCGAGCGCGTACGCGTCGCTGCGCCCGATGCTCGGCCGCGAGCTGCCCGGAGACCCCGGCCAGTACCTGCTGCCCGAGGGCGGTGGCGGCGGGGGCGCGACGCTCGAGCTGCCCGACGACGCCGCGGTCTGCTCGTGCAACAACGTCACCGCGGGCACCGTCCGCGGCGCGGTCACCGAGCACGGCTGCACCGACCTCGGCGCGGTCAAGGCCTGCACCCGCGCCGGGACGAGCTGCGGCTCGTGCCTCCCGCTCGTCAAGAAGCTCGTCACCGCGGAGCTCGAGAAGTCCGGCATCACGGTCAGCAAGGCGCTCTGCGAGCACTTCGACCTCTCGCGGGCCCAGCTCTACGACGCCGTGCGCGTCACGCAGCTGCGGTCGTTCACCGACGTGCTCGCGCGGTTCGGCACCCGCCCCGGCGCCCGCGGCTGCGACATCTGCAAGCCCGTCGTCGCGTCGATCCTCTCGACGACCGCACCCGGGCACGTCCTCGAGGGCGAGCGCGCGACGCTGCAGGACACCAACGACCACGTCATGGCGAACCTGCAGAAGGACGGCTCCTACTCGGTCGTCCCGCGCATCGCCGGCGGCGAGGTCACCCCCGAGGGCCTGCTCGTGATCGGGCAGGTCGCCAAGGACTTCGGGCTGTACACGAAGATCACGGGCGGCCAGCGCATCGACATGTTCGGGGCGCGCATCGACCAGCTCCCGGCGATCTGGAAGCGGCTCGTCGACGCGGGCATGGAGTCCGGGCACGCGTACGGCAAGTCGCTGCGCACGGTGAAGTCGTGCGTCGGGTCCACCTGGTGCCGGTTCGGGGTGCAGGACTCCGTGGCGCTCGCGGTCCAGCTCGAGCTGCGCTACCGCGGCCTGCGCTCGCCGCACAAGATCAAGCTCGGCGTCTCGGGCTGCGCCCGCGAGTGCGCCGAGGCGCGCGGCAAGGACGTCGGGGTCATCGCCACGGACAAGGGCTGGAACGTCTACGTCGGCGGCAACGGCGGGTTCACCCCGCGCCACGCGCAGCTCCTCGCCGAGGACCTCGACACCGAGACCCTGGTGCGGACGATCGACCGCTTCCTCATGTACTACGTCCGCACCGCCGACCGGCTGCAGCGCACCGCGCCGTGGATGGAGGACGTCGAGGGCGGCCTCGAGGGCGTGCGTGCGGTGATCATGGACGACGCCCTCGGCATCGCCGCGGACCTTGACGCCCAGATGGCGCTGCACGTGGACTCGTACGAGGACGAGTGGGCCGCGACGCTCGCGGACCCCGAGAAGCTGCGCCGGTTCGCGTCGTTCGTCAACGCCCCGGCCACGCCGGACCCGTCGCTCGCGTACGTCGCGGAGCGCGGCCAGGCACGCCCCGCCACGGCGGAGGAGAAGAACGGGTACGACGACGGGCGCACCGGTGCGGTGCTCGTCGCGGGGACGACTCTGGAGGTGCGCTCGTGACTGCTGCCCAGGTGGAGGACCTCGTGACCGACGGCGAGCTGACGTGGGTCGAGGTGTGCCGGCTCGACGACCTCGCCCCCGAGCGCGGCGCGGCGGCGCTCGTCGGCGGCGACCAGGTCGCGCTCGTCCGGCTGCTCGACGACCGCGTGCTGGCGGTCCAGCAGCTCGACCCGTTCTGCGGCGCGTACGTGATGTCGCGCGGCATCGTGGGCACCCGGTCGGTCGACGGTGTCGACGTCCCGACCGTCGCGTCGCCGATGTACAAGCAGGTGTTCGACCTCACGACCGGCCGGTGCCTCGACGCCGTCGGCAAGGAGCCCGTCGACCTGCGGACGTGGCCGGTGCGCGTCGTGGCCGGCTCGGTGCAGGTCGGCGTCGCGGCCGGCTCGGTCGCCGTCGGGGGTGCCGGGTGACGGCGCTGCTCGGGCTCCGGCTGACCGGCCGGCGCGTCGTCGTCGCGGGCGGCGGCCCGGTCGCGGCCCGGCTCGTGCAGGACCTGCTCGTCGAGGGCCCGCGCGTCCTCGTGGTCGCCCCGCAGCTGTGCGAGGCGCTGCTCGACATGCACCGCTGGGGGCTCGTCGAGTGGCGCGCGGCGGAGGTCCGCGCGAAGGACCTCGACGGCGCGTGGCTCGTGCAGACCGCGACCGGTGACCGGGCGACGGACGCCGCGGTCGCCGGGTGGGCCGAGGAGCGCCGGGTCTTCTGCGTGACGTCGGGCGACGTGCGCGGCGGGACGGCCCGCACGCCCGCCACGACCCGCCTCGGGGACGTCCTCGTGGGGGTCGTGGCGACGTCGGCCGCGGCCGGGGCGTCACGGGGCTCACCCGGCGGGCCCGGCGCGGCGAGCGCCTCCGGGCCCGCGGACGCCCGCCGGATCGCCGGCGTGCGCGACTCGATCGCCGCGCACCTGCGCCGGGGCGGTGCCGACCTGCGTCGCCGCCGAGCGCCGGTGCCCGGGCAGGGCCGGGTCGTGCTCGTCGGCGGGGGACCGGGCGCGGTCGACCTGCTGACCGTCCGGGCGCGTCAGGCGCTCGCCGAGGCGGACGTCGTCGTGACCGACCGCCTCGGCCCGACGGCGGTGCTCGACGAGCTGCCCGCCGACGTCGAGGTGATCGACGTCGGCAAGACCCCCGGCAACCACGCCGTCCCGCAGCACGAGATCAACCGGATCCTCGTCGAGCGGGCCCAGCGCGGCGAGGTCGTCGTGCGCCTCAAGGGCGGCGACCCGTTCGTCTACGGGCGCGGCGGCGAGGAGGTGCTCGCGTGCCGCGAGGCCGGGGTGCCCGTGACCGTCGTCCCCGGCGTGAGCAGCGCGTTCGCCGTCCCCGTTGCGGCCGGCATCCCGCTCACGCACCGCGGGACCGTGGGCTCGGTGCAGGTCGTCAACGGGCACGACGGGCTCTCCCGCGCCGCGCTCGCCGGGCTGTGCGACGCGTCGCTGACCCTCGTGGTGCTCATGGGCGTCAGCATGCTCGACGAGCTCGTCGCGACCGCGCTCGGCGCCGGCACCGACCCGGCGACCCCCGTCGCGATCATCGAGAGCGGCACGCTCGACGCGCAGCGCGTGACCCGCGCCCCGCTCGACGGGATCGCCGCCGCGGCCCGCGAGGCGGGCGTGCGCGCGCCCGCCGTCATCGTCGTCGGAGCGGTCGCGGCCGACGGCCTCCTGGTGCCCCCGCCGCCGCCGGACGACGGGCCCGACACACGACCGACATCCGGCCAGGACACAATGACCTCGTGAGCGACCACATCGACCAGACCATGGCGGGGGTCGTCGTGCTCGTGACCGCGGACCGCCGGTCGGCCGAGCTCGGCGCGGCCCTCGCCCGCCGCGGCGCCGTGATCCGGCACGCCCCGGCCCTCAGCATGGTCCCCAACCAGGACGACGCCGCGCTCATCGCGGGCACCCGCGCGCTCCTCGCCGACCCGCCCGACGTCGTCGTCGTCACGACCGGCATCGGCTTCCGCGGCTGGATCGAGGCGGCCGACGCCGTCGGCATCGCCGACCAGCTCACCACCGTGCTCCGACGTGCCCGGATCGTCGCGCGCGGGCCCAAGGCGCGCGGGGCGATCCAGGCCGCGGGGCTCCAGGCCGACTGGGTGGCGGAGTCCGAGACGAGCGCCGAGATCGCCCAGGTGCTGCTCGACGAGGGCGTCGCCGGGCTCAGGGTCGCCGTGCAGCACCACGGTGCGGGGGCCGACGGGCTCGACCGCGCGTTCGAGGTCGCGGGCGCGCAGGTCCGCAGCCTCGTCGTGTACCGCTGGGGCCCGCCGCCCGACCCGGAGGCGCTCACCGCGTCGGTGCGGGCGGTCGCCGCGGGGGAGATCGACGCCGTGGTGTTCACGTCGGCGCCCGGCGCGGCCGCGTGGCTCGCGGCCGCCGAGGAGGCCGGCGTCCTGCCGACCGTCGTGCGGCTCGCCGGGCGCGGGCAGGTCGTCACCGCGGCGGTCGGACCGGTCACCGCGAAGCCGCTCGTCGAGCACGGGATCACCCCGATCGTCCCGGACCGCGGCCGGCTCGGGTCGCTCGTGCGCACGCTCGTCGCGCACTACGGCGGGCTGCAGACGCTCGACACGGTCGCGGGCCCGCTCCAGGTGCACCGGGGCGCCGCGGTGCTCGACGGCCGGGTGCTCCCGCTCTCGCCGTCGGGCCTCGAGGTCCTGCGGCTGCTCGCCGCGGCGCGCGGGGCCGTCGTCCCGCGCTCCGACCTGCTCTCCGTGCTGCCGGGCGACTCGCAGGACCCGCACGCCGCCGAGGTCGCCGTCGCGCGGCTCCGGGAGGCCACCGGCAGCAGGGCCCTGATCCGCACGGTGGTCAAGCGTGGCTACCGGCTCGAGCTCGTGAGCGAGGGATGATGATGACGCACACGACGCCACCGGTGCTCGTGGGGTGCTCGCACGGCACCGACAGCGTGGCCGGCCGGGCCGCGATCCGCTCGATCCTCGACGCGATCCGGCGGCAGCGCCCCGACCTGGACGTGCGCGAGGCGTTCGTCGACGTCCAGCAGCCCGAGGTCCCGGACGTGGTCGCGGGCGCGGTCGAGCGGGACGGCTCGACGGCCGTCGTCGTGCCGCTCCTGCTCTCGGTGGGCTTCCACGTGCGCGTCGACATCGCCGAGTCCGTCGAGGGGCACCCGGCCGTCGCCGCCGCGCCGCTCGGCCCGGACCCGCGCCTCGTGGACCTGCTCGCGGACCGCCTCGCCGAGGCCGGGCTGCGGGACGACGACGCCGTCGTGCTGGCCGCGGCCGGCTCGACCGACCCCGCGGCCGCGGTGGCGGTCGAGGCGGTCGGCTCGGGGCTCGCGGAGCGGCTCGGCCGCGGCGTGCACATCGGCTACGGCGCGGGCACGACGCCCCGCGTCCCGGAGGCCGTAGCAGCGGCGCGGGCCACCGGGGCGCCGCGCGTGGTCGTCGCCGCGTACCTGCTCGCGCCCGGCTTCTTCCACGACCGGGTGCTCGAGGCCGGTGGCGACGTCGTCAGCGCGCCGCTCGCCCCCGACGACCGGCTCGCCGCGATCGCGCTCGACCGGTACGCGGCGGCGTGCGCGCGGCTCGAGGCTCCTGCCGCGCGCTGAGACGGCTGGACGTACGGGTCGTGGTGCAGCGGCTGGACGTCCGGGTCGTGCGCTGAGAGGGGTGGACGTACGGGTCGTGCGCTGAGACGGGCGGACGGGCAGCTCGTCCGCGGACGCGGCCGGAGGCGCCCGTCGCGCACCGGGACCGTGGCTCTGCCCTTCGGCTGCCCCTGCGGCCCGGACGGCGCCGGCGACGTGTCCGGCCCTTGACCGCGCGTCCGCCTGGCCCTAGAACGGCCGCATGCCCGCGTCCCGGACGACCCGCCACCGCGCCCTGCTCGTCGTGCTGCCGCTCGCGGCCCTCCTCGGCGCGTGCGGGGGAGCGGACGGCGGCGCGGACGGCGGCGCGGACGCGGGGCCGACCGCTGACGCCGCGCCGACCGGCCCCCGGGCGATCGACACACCCGACTGCGTGCCCTCGGGCGCGCGCGCGGTCGCGACCGGCCCCGAGGACGAGCCCGTCGTGGTCGTGACGCTCGGCGACGGCACGAACGGCCTGGTCTTCGCGCCGCAGTCCGGCGACACGTACTGCGAGTGGGTGCCGACGCTCGAGGCGTACGCGGCGCAGGGCTACACCGTGACGTCGTTCGCGTGGTCCGGCGACGCCGCGGCCTCGCTGCGCAGCGCCGTCGAGGTCCTGCTCGGGGAGGGGGTCGACGCCTACGCGCTCGTCGGGTCCTCGGTCGGCGCCGCGATTTCTGCGGCCCTCGCAGACGACCTCGAACCGGCGCCCGCGGGCGTGCTCGCGCTCAGCCCGGCCGCGGTGTCCGACGCGGGCTCCGCCGCCTCGGCGGACTCGGCGTACACAGGACCGCTCCTCGTGATCGGCAGCGCGGCGGACAACGCGACCGCGGCGCGCCGGGTCGCCCGCTCCGACGACCCGACGACGTACCTCGAGATCCCGGGCGGCGCGCACGGGCTGGCGATGCTCACGACCGACTCCGGGCCGCTGGTCGAGGAGCGCATGAGCGCGTTCCTCGCCGGGCTCTTCGCCGGATGACGGCAGCGCGGGCGGGCGCCGGCTGACGTGCCCTGGCGGACGTCGCCCTGGCGGACGGCGCCCAGGACGGACCGCGTCCCGTGATCGGCAGCGGCCGCGGGCGCGGCGTCAGAGGAAGCGCAGCGGGTCGAACTCGTCGAGCGGGATGATCCGCAGGCGCGGGAGCTGGACGTTGAACGCCTTGACGTCGGTCTCGAGGTCGAACACCTCGAGCCCACGGTCCGCGAGCTGGGCGAGCGCGGAGCTCGTGAACTCGCGGAACGCGAGCAGCCCGACGTGGCGGTCGGTGCCGAGCAGGGCCTCGACCTCGGGCGTGAAGTCGCCGTCGTGGCTCGCGAGGAGCACGTCCCCGGGCCGGTCGGCGAGCGCCGTGAGCGTGCGCTTGATGCCGATGTCGACGACCTTCTCGTAGCTCTCGCCGGCGAGGGGGATCGGCTGGAACCCGATCGCGACGAGGGCCTGCACGAAGGACATCGGCATCGTGCCGTTGGACGCGTTGAGGAAGAACAGCCCCTTCGCGTTGCCGCCCCACGCGCGCTGCGCGAAGTCGAGCACCCGCTCCCAGCGCGGACGCTGCTCGGGGGTCGGGCGACCGCTGAGGATCGACGAGCCGAGAGTGGCGTCGATGTTCTCGCCGTCGACCAGGACGTAGGTGGTGCGCGGCGCCGGCGTCTCCATCGGCCCAGCGTACGGCCGTCGTGCGGCCCGCGGGCAGGTCCGCGGTCCGCGGGGGTCCGCACGGGAACGGCCGTCCGCGTCAGGACCGCAGGCCGCGCGCGGGACGCGCGAGGGCCCGGCACGCCGTGGCGTACCGGGCCCTCGCGCGAGCCGTGCGCTCGCTACGGCTGGTCGATCAGGTCGATGACGACCGCGATCGCCGGGCTGGCCTCGGCCGACGGGATCTGCAGAAGGACGCGGCTGCCGAGCGGCACCCCGACCAGGCCGGCGAACGTCGGCTCGTCCGGGGAGACGGGGAACGCCTGCGGGGTGCCGTCCTCCCACGAGCTGCCGATGCTCGACCCGGCCCAGTCGACGCCCGAGTACTGGGCGATGAGCTGGCCCTCGGCGACGGGCTCGCCCGTGCCCTCGGCGAGCACGGTCGTGACGACCTCGGTCGGCTCGGGCGACCCGGCCGGCACGGTCACGGTCGCCTCGCTGCCGAGCTCACCGGTGACCTGCGGGGCGACCGAGGCCGCGGCGGCGGCGTCCGGCTCCGCGTCGGCCTCGGCGCTCGCGTCCGCGCTGTAGCTGCCCAGCACGTCGACCACGAAGACGATCGTGTCGGTGCCCTCGATGCCCGCCTGCTCGTTGCCCTCCTCGCCGTAGCCCTCCTCGGGCGGCAGCGAGAGCAGCACGCGGCTGCCCACCTTGACCCCCGCGAGCCCCTTGGCCCAGCCCGGGACCAGCTGGCCGAGGGAGATGGTGAGCGGCTGCGGCTCGGCCTCGCCCTTCGGGTCGTAGGAGTTGTCGAAGACCTCGCCGTCCCAGACCTGACCCAGGTAGTCGGCGACGATGAGGTCGGTCTCGGTGACCTCAGGGCCGTCGCCCTCCGAGATGACGTCGGTCGTGAGCTCCGCGGGGGGCTCGGCGTCGGGGAAGGTGATCTCGGGCTTGTCGCCGAACTCACCGCTCGCGGTCGGCAGCGAGCTCTCGGGCTCGCTCGCGCCGCACCCGGCGAGGACGAGGGCGGCGGCGAGGACGGTGCTCGCGAGGACGGGGCGACGGCGCACGTGACGGCTCCAGGTCGAGGGCTCCCGACGCCGGTGTGCGCACGAGAGGGCCGCTCCGGCGCCGATCGACGCCGTACGGCCGAACCCAGCATGCCTCCTCGGAGGTTCCGGACGAAACGGTGGACCGGCGACCGGGCGTGGGTCACAGGTCCCGGGGGACCTCCGACCCACGATCTCCCGGGCCCGCGCGCGCACGATGGGAGGCAGGGGCGAGGAGCGGCGCACGGTCCTCCCGGATCGCGCGGAGGACCGCCGAGCGCCCCGGCGCACGAGCGCACGCACGCGCACCGGAACCGTCGGCAGACAGAGGTGAGAGCAGTGAAGATCCTGGTCACAGCGGCATCCCGGCACGGCGCGACGCAGGAGATCGGCGCCGTCGTGGCGCGAGCGCTCGCCGAGGCGGGGCACGAGGTCGACGAGCGGTCCCCGGCCGACGTGCGGAGCCTCGACGGGTACGACGCCGTGGTCCTCGGCTCCGCCGTGTACACCGCTCACTGGATCCCCGAGGCCCGGGACCTCGCGGTGCGGCTGCGCGACGAGCTGCGTGAGCGGCCCGTCTGGCTCTTCTCGTCGGGCCTCGCGACGCAGCCCGCCGCCTCCGCGAACTCCCCGCACGAGGTCGCACGGCTGCGCGAGGACGTCGGCGCCGTCGCGCACCGCAGCTTCGCGGGCCGGCTCGACCGGAGCGTGCTCTCGTTCACCGAGCGCACGATCATCGCCGGCGCACGGGCCCGCGAGGGCGACCACCGCGACCTCGACGCGGTCCGCCGCTGGGGTCAGCAGATCGCGGTCGAGCTCGCGACCCGCGCGGTCCCGGTGGCCTGAGCGCTCAGCCGAGCCGCGCCGCGACGCGGTCCCACAGCGCGGGGCGCCGCAGCCGGCGCAGGCGCTCGGCGACCTCCGTGGTGCTGGGCCGCATCGTCGGGTCGCTCGCGGTCATCTCCTGGAGCAGCGAGCACCACGTCGGGCCCAGCGAGTCGGGCACCTCGGGGGACTCGAGCAGGCGCGCGAGCGAGCTCGAGAGCGCCTCGCCCGGGTAGGCGCGCTCGCCGGTGAGGCACTCGAGCAGCACGAGCCCGAGCGAGTAGACGTCCGACGTGGCGCCGAGCGGGCGCCCGAGCGCCTGCTCGGGGCTCAGGTAGCTCGCCGTCCCGAGCGTGCGGCCGGCGGAGGTCTCCCCGGACGTGGGGCCGCCGAGCGCCTGCGCGATGCCGAAGTCGGCGAGCTTCGTGGCCGTCGCCGGCGCCTCGGCGTCGCCGGACAGCACCGGCTCGTGCGCGAGCAGGATGTTCGCGGGCTTGAGGTCGCGGTGCACGACCCCGGCCGCGTGCGCGTGACCGAGCGCCTCGGCGAGCTGGCGGCCGATGTCGGCGACCTCGACCGGGTCGATCGGGCCGGCGTCGAGGCGCTCGCGCAGCGTCACGCCGTCGACGAGCTCCATGACGAGGTACGCGAGCGGCTCGCCCTCGGGCCCCTGGTCGGCGCCGACGTCGAGCAGGGCGACCAGCCCGGGGTGCGAGAGGCTCGCGAGCACGCGCGCCTCGCCGGCGTACCGGCCGATGTCGCGCGCGGGGACGCCCTCGAGCGAGAAGACCTTGAGCGCGACGGGTCGGCGCAGGCGGACGTCGGTCGCGGCGAAGACGGTCCCCATGCCGCCGTGCCCCAGGGTTCCGTCGATGCGGTAGCGACGGCCCAGGGCATGGCCCACGAGTGCGTCGAGGCGGGTCGGGTCCACGCGGCTTGCTCCCTCGTCCTGTGTGCGCTGCATGCCTTGTGCGTACGCCCCGGAACGCGCCCCACGCCCCGGGATCCCCTCCAGCACGGTAGGAGGTCGGGGGCCCGCGTGCATCCCGGCGACCGGGTGGAAATGCGGATCTGACAGCCCGTCGCGACAACGTCACGGCGGGCCGGACCGCCGTCACCGGGCCGCTCCGCCGGGCGGTGGGATGATTCTCTGGTGGCTCCCTCGACCCTGAACCCCACCGCGCTCGCGCCGTACGACGGCCTGCTGCTGTTCTCCTTCGGCGGCCCGAACGGACCCGACGACGTCCTGCCGTTCCTGCGCAACGTCACGCGCGGGAAGAACATCCCCGACGCGCGCCTCGCCGAGGTCGGCGAGCACTACGCGCACTTCGGGGGACGCAGCCCGATCAACGAGCAGAACCTCGCCCTGCTCGCCGCGCTCCGCGACGAGCTCGCGCGCCGCGGCATCGACGTCCCGGTCGCGTGGGGCAACCGCAACTGGGAGCCGTACACCGACGAGGGCCTGACGGAGCTGCGCGACGGCGGGTCGACGCGCGTGCTCGCGATCGTCACGAGCGCGTACGGCTCGTACTCGGGCTGCCGGCAGTACCGCGAGAACCTCGCGACCACGCTGCGGGGCATGGGGGCCACGACCCCGACCGGGGACGACGGCAGCGCGGGCCTCGTGGTCGACAAGCTGCGCCACTACTTCCACACCCCCGGCTTCGTGCGGGCGAACGCCGACGCCGTGGTCGAGGCGTACACCTCGCTCGCGGAGCGGACCGGCACGACGACCGCCGGGGTGGCCGCGACCGCGCCCCTCGTGTTCGTCACGCACTCCATCCCGGACACGATGGAGGAGGCGTCCGGCGCGCAGCGTCCCAGCTACCGCACGCAGCACCTCGACGTCGGCGCGGTCGTCGCGGCCGAGGTCGGCCGGCGGCTCGGGCACGACGTCGACTGGACCCTCGCGTTCTGCTCGCGCTCGGGCCCGCCGAGCCAGCCGTGGCTCGAGCCCGACGTGAACGACCTGCTCACCGAGCGCGCGGCGCAGGGCATGCGCTCGGTGGTGCTCTCGCCGATCGGGTTCATCTCCGACCACATGGAGGTCGCCTTCGACCTCGACACCGAGGCGCTCGAGACGGCTGCGGACCTGGGAGTCACGGCCGTGCGTGCCGACACGGTCGGTGTCCGCGCGGCCTTCGTCGAGGGCCTCGTCGACCTCGTGGTCGAGCGGGCGGCGGCGGAGCGCGGCGAGGACGTCGAGCGGCTCGTCGTCGGCGGCCTCGACGCGTGGCCCGACGTGTGCCGGCCCGGGTGCTGCCGGCTGCGCGCGGGCGAGGACAACGGGGTCCCCGCGGCCTGCGGGTCGGACCCCGTCGACGGCACGGCCACCCCACAGACCGCAGGAGAGCAGCGATGAGCGCAGGACCCACGACGCCGGACGTCGGCACGCCCGACCCCGCGGCGCTCGGGGAGCACGGGACGCACGGGCAGCACGAGGGCGGGCACGCCCCCGAGGTCGCCGAGGCGGTCAACGGAGCGATCCGGTACGCGATGTTCTCCGTGTTCGCCCTCGAGCAGCCGCTGCCCGAGGACCACGACGGGCGCACGCTCCTCGTCGCCGAGGCCGAGGCGGCCGTGCGCGGCGAGGGTCCGACCCCCGCGATCGGCGACCTCGTGGTGCGCGGCTGGTACGACGTCGCGGGCCTGCGCGCCGACGCCGACCTCATGGTCTGGTGGCACGGCGACTCGGTCGAGGCCGTGCAGGGCGCCTACCAGCGCTTCCGCGCGAGCGCGCTCGGCCGGCACCTGCTGCCCGTGTGGTCGGTCGTCGCGCTGCACCGCCCCGCGGAGTTCAACCGCGGCCACGTCCCGGCGTTCCTCGCGGGCGAGGACCCGCGCGACTACCTGTGCGTCTACCCGTTCGTGCGCTCGTACGAGTGGTACGTGCTGCCCGACGCCGAGCGCCGCGACATGCTCGTCGAGCACGGCCGCGCGGCCAAGGACTACGCCGACGTGCGCGCCAACACCCTCGCCGCGTTCGCGCTCGGGGACTACGAGTGGATCCTCGCGTTCGAGGCCGACGAGCTGCACCGCATCGTCGACCTGATGCGCGAGCTCCGGGCGACGCAGGCCCGCCGGCACGTGCGCGAGGAGGTGCCGTTCTACACCGGCCCGCGCGTGCTCCTCGCGGACTGGGCGGAGCGCCAGCCGCGCGAGTGACGGTGCGACGCGCACCCGCGCCGGGGGCCTGACGGCTCGGAGGTGGCGTGCCATGATCGGCACGTGACCGGAGCCGTGCACCTGACCGCAGCGCCGTGGCAGTTCGTCGACGTCGCGGGGGAGCCCCTCGGCGACGTCCCGGAGCGCTCGCGCCCGGCGCTCACGTTCGAGTCCGACGGGCAGGTGTACGGGACGGGCGGGGTCAACCGCCTGCGCTCGACGTACCGGCTCGAGGACGGCGTCCTGCGCTTCGGCACCGTCGTGAGCACGCGCATGGCGGGCACGCCCGAGCACACGCAGCGCGAGGAGGCGGTGCTGGCGCTGCTGGCCGGGGACGTGCGGGTCCGCGCGGAGCACGCCGCTGCGGGGGTGGGCGCCGGCGCCGCCGACGCGCACCAGGGGGAGCGAGCGGACGACGGCGTCGAGGGCGTCGTGCTCGTGCTGTCCGACGCGCAGGGCCGCGAGTCGCGGCTCGTGCCCGTCACCCGCGTCCCGGACGCGCCGCACGCGCCCGCCGAGCCGGAGCCCGGCGCCCCGCGCTGAGGCACGCCGGGGACCGCCCGCGGACCGTGCCCGGCCCCGGCCGGGGTCGACGACGCAGGGACCGTCCCGCTCTCGCGGGAGGCCCCTGCCGTCGTGCCCGCGCGCAGGCTCCCCGACCGCGCGGACGGCGCGTCAGCGAGCCGCCGGCTCCCCGGCCAGCACGCCCGCCTCGGCCCAGAGCGGCGCGATCGCCTCGAGCGTCTCGATCCGCGTCGCCACGTCGTGGGTCGTGGCCGTGAGGAGCAGCTCGTCGGCGCCCGTGCGGGCGACCAGGTCGGCGAGCTCGGCGACGGCGCGCTCGGGCGTCGTCGCGATCTGCGTCCCGGGCAGCTGCGCGAGGAGGTCCGCGGTGCCCGGGTCGAGGTCGGCGAGCATCCGCTGCGCCTCGTCGGGCGACACGATCGGCGCGAGCGGCCGGGGGCTGCGCAGGCTCAGCGCCATGACGCGGCTCGGTCCGGCGAGGTAGCGGGCCTCCTCCTCGGTGTCGGCGACGATCACCGACGCGGACACCATGAGGCGCGGCTGCGCGAGCACCGACGACGGCCGGAACGTGCTCCGGTACGCCGCGACGGCCTGGTGCGTGCGGCCGGTCGAGAAGTGGTGGGCGTAGCTGAACGGCAGCCCGAGCTCGGCCGCGAGCTGGGCGCTGAACAGGCTCGACCCGAGCAGCCACGCCTCGGGCGCCGACGTGGGCGCGGGCGTCGCGGTCAGCCGGGCGGCCCGGGCCGACGGCGGGTGGCCCTCGGGCCCGCTGCCGAGCAGCGCGAGCACGTCGATCAGCTCGACGGGGAAGTCCTCGGCGCCCAGGCCCTCGACCGTGCGGCGCAGCGCGGCCGCGGTGCGGGGGTCCGCCCCCGGCGCACGGCCGATGCCCAGGTCGATGCGCCCGGGGTGCAGCGCCTCGAGCATGGCGAACTGCTCCGCGACGACGAGCGCCGGGTGGTTGGGCAGCATGACCCCGCCCGAGCCGACCCGGATGCGCTCGGTCGCGGCCGCGAGGTGCGCGAGCAGCACAGCGGGCGACGTCGAGGCGACGGCCGGCATCGCGTGGTGCTCGGCGACCCAGAACCGCGCGAACCCGAGCGCGTCGGCGCGGCGGGCGAGCTCGGTGGTCGCCAGCAGCGCGTCGCGCGAGGACGCGCCGGTGGCGACGGGGGACAGGTCGAGGACGGAGAGCGGGATCGAGGAGGTCACCTCGGGGCAACACGGGGACGGCGTGCAGGCTTCCCGCGGGCGGCCCGGACGTGCGTCACGTCACGGCCGCCCGCGGGCGCACGTCAGGGGTAGAGCCCGCGGATCTGGTGCGCCTCGGCGACGCGGCGCACGCCGATCGTCAGCGCGGCGTCCCGCAGCGAGAGGCCCTCGGCGCGCGCGGTGCGCGCCACGGCCTCGTACGCGCTGACCATGCGCCCCTCGAGGCGCTCCTCGATCTCGCGCTCGGTCCACCAGTACGCCTGGTTCGCCTGGACCCACTCGAAGTAGGACACGACGACGCCGCCGGCGTTCGCGAGGATGTCCGGCACGACGATCACACCGCGCTCGGCCAGCAGCTCGTCGCCGCGCTGCGTCGTCGGGCCGTTGGCCGCCTCGACGACCCAGCGCGCCTTGACCGACGGTGCCGTCCGGGCGTCGAGCACGCCCTCGACCGCGGCGGGCACCAGCACGTCGACGTCGAGGGCCAGGAGGGCCACGTTGTCGATCGGCTCGGCGTCCTCGAAGCCGGTGACCGACCCCGTCGCCGCGACGTGCGCCAGGAGCGCGGGGACGTCCAGGCCGCTCGGGTCGTGCACGCCGCCGTACTCGTCGCTGACCGCGACGACGCGGGCGCCGCCCTCGGCGAAGAACCGGGTCGCGTGCGAGCCGACCTTGCCGAAGCCCTGGATCGCGACCGTGACCTCGTCCATCCCGACGCCGGCCTCGGCGAGCGCCGCGCGCGCGGCGTGCACGACCCCGCGCGACGTCGCGGTGGCTCGCCCGAGCGACCCGCCGACCGCGAGCGGCTTGCCCGTCGTGACCGCCGGGATCGTGTACCCGCGGTTGACCGAGTACGTGTCCATGACCCACGCCATCGTGTGCTCGTCGGTCCCGATGTCGGGCGCCATGATGTCCCGCTCCGGGCCGATCATCGGCATGATCTCGCTGGTGTAGCGCCGGGTGACGCGCTCGAGCTCGGCCGAGGAGTACCGCCGGGGGTCGATCGTCACGCCGCCCTTGGCGCCGCCGTACGGCAGCTCGACGACCGCGCACTTCCAGGTCATGAGCATCGCGAGCGCGCGGACCTCGTCGGGGTCGACGCTCGCGGCGTACCGCAGGCCGCCCTTGCCGGGTCCGCGCGAGATGTTGTGCTGGACGCGGTAGCCGGAGAACAGCTCGGTCGTGCCGTCGTCGCGCCGCAGCGGGATCGCGACGGTGATCTCGCGCCGCGGCGTCGCGAGCATCTGGTGCAGGCCGTCGTCGTAGCCGAGGATGTCGACGGCCTTCGCGAGCTGCGCGCGGGCCGTCTCGAGCGGCCGCGTGCGGGCCGGCGCGTCGTCGGTCGGGGAGCTCGGACCGGCTGCGGGGGAGCCCGGGGTCGCCGGGGAGTCCTGGCCGGTGGACGTCGACGGGTGGGTGTCCGTCATGGTCGGGTGCCTCCTGGGTGCAGGGGTCGCGACGTGGCACGACGGGACCGTCGCGCCACGCCCCACCATGCCACCCGGCGTGCGCGTGCGCCTGGGTCCGCGACGTCAGCTCGTGCGCCCGGGGCCGTACTCGAAGTGCCAGTACTCGGGGTAGGCCGCGTCGGCGCGCACACGCGCGGGGGCGTACCAGCCGTACGTGGGCCCGTGCGCGACGAGCCACTCGTAGCGGGCGGTCCCGAACCCGTAGACGTCGGGCCACTCCTGGACGTCGAGCGCGGTGCCGAGGCCGTGGCTCGACGTGCCCGGCCTCGCCGCGATCGGTCCGAGGGCCTGCTTCATCGCGACCTGGTCCGCGTAGGAGCGGTAGGTGAGGTCCATCGCGATCGACTCCCCGAAGGTCGCCCGGAACGCCGCCTCGAGCCGGGTCAGCGCGTCCGCGGCGTCGCAGCGCAGGTACTGGGCGTAGCCGAGCTGGTCGGTGCCCCACGGGATCCGGCACATCGCCGACATCGGCATGTTGCCGTTCGAGCCGTCGCCGTCCGCGGTCGGGACCGACGTGACCCACAGGACGTTGCCCGCGGCGTCGGTCGGACGACCGCCGGCAGCGGGCGCCGGCTCCTCCGCCGGGGCTGCGGCGCGCGGTCGCGCCGTCGCCGTCGCCGTCGGTGCGTCGGGCGCGGGAGCCGTCGCGGCGGCCGCCTCCCACTCGGCCTGCGCCGCGGCGACCGACGCGCTCGCGGCGTCGACCGCGTCCGCGGCGGCGAGGAGCGACGCGCTGGTCACCGTGCCCTGCGCGGCGGCCGCCACCCCGGTGCGGAGCGCGTCGAGCGCCGACTGCAGCGCGGCGCGGACGGCGTCGTCGGCGACCCTGCCCGCGGACGCGTCGAGCACCGCCTGCGCGGCGGCCTCACGGGGCGCGACCGAGGCGAGCGTCGCCCCGAGCTCGCGCGCCTGCGCCTGACCGTGCCGGGCCGCGTGCACGGCGCCGGCCTCCCGCACGGCGCTCTCCCGCGCGGCCTCCGCGGCGACCTGGGCGGCCGCGGCCGCGCGGGCCTCGTCGGCACGCGCGGCCGCCGCACGGTCGGCACGGACCTGCGTCACGCCGAGCGCGACGAGGAGCGCGACGACGAGCACGCCCAGGGCGATCACGAGCGGACGCCGTCGGCCGCCCAGGGTGGGGGTCATCGGTCGGCGGTCGCCCCGAGCCCGTCGATGCGCGCGACCTCGTCCGGCGTGAGGCTGAAGCCCAGCACGTCGAGGTTCGTCGCGAGCCGTTGCCGGTTCGTCGACTTCGGGATCACCACGACCTCGTGCTCGAGGTGCCAGCGCAGCACGACCTGCGCGGGCGTGACGCCGTGCGCCTCGGCGATCCCGACGAGCGTCGGGTCCTCGAGGCTCGTGCGCTTGAACGGGCTGTACCCCTCGACGCGCACCCCGCGCTCGGCGTGCGCCGCGAGGAGGTCCGCGTCGAAGTCCGACGGGCTCCACGGGATCTGGTTGATCGCCGGCGCCTCGCCGGTCGCCGCGATGAGCTCGTCGATCTGCGCGATCGAGTAGTTGGACACCCCGATCGCGCGGGTCAGGCCCTCGTCGCGCGCGGCGATGAACGCCTCCCACGTCGACGGGGTCGCCTCGCCGTTCGGCGGCCAGTGCACGAGCCACAGGTCGAGGTGGTCGGTGCCGAGCTCGGCCAGCGACTCCATGAGCGTCTGACGCTCGCGGCCCGCGTGGTCGGGCGGCAGCTTGGTCGTCACGAAGATGTCGTCGCGGTCGTTGCCGCGCGTCGCGAGCGCGCGGCCGACCTGCGCCTGGTTGCCGTAGCCGGTCGCGGTGTCGATGTGCCGGTAGCCGAGCTCGAGCGCCGCGACGACCGCGAGCTCGGCCTCCGAGCCCTCGGACTGCCAGGTCCCCAGGCCGAGGAGCGGGATGTCGGCGCCCTTCAGGGCGAGCGTGGGCATGTGTGCCGTGGTCATCGGTCCATGATGGGCCAGCGCCCGCGGCGGGTCGACCGCTGCGCGGGACGCGGGAGCCGGCACGGTGTCACGGCGAGCCCGCGCGGTGCCCGACGACCGGCTCCGCCGCCGCCCGACGCGGGGCGCTCACGCGCCCGACGGCGCGGACGGCGAGCGACGACGGAACTGCGCGGGCGTCTCCCCGGTGAGGCGGCCGAAGGTCCGGGTGAACGCCGCCTGGTCGTAGAACCCCGAGCGCGCGGCGACGTCGGCGAGCGGGACGTCGGTCGTGGTCAGCAGCGCCGCGGCGTGGTCGATGCGCGCCCGCAGCACGAACTGCTGCGGCGACAGACCGAAGACCCGGCGCATGCGGCGCTCGAGCGTCGACGGCGAGCAGCCGGCGGCCCGGGCGAGGTCCGCGACGGCCACGGGCTCCGTGAGGCGCTGCTCGACGAGCGCGACGACGCGGGACAGCGACCGGACCGCGACGTCCCCGGTGTCCGCGGTGCGGAGGTCCTGCGAGATGCTCACGAGGCCGACGACCTCGCCGCCGTCGCGCACCGGGAGCTTCGAGGTGACGTACCAGCCCGGCTCGCCGCCCGGGCGACGCACGAGCTCGAGCAGGTGCCGCAGCGCCCGGCCGGTGCCCAGCACGTGCGCGTCCTGCGCGGCGTAGTGCTGCGCGAGCTCGGGGATGAACAGGTCCTCGGCGCGCCTCCCCAGCACCGCGCGGCGGGAGCGCTCGCTCGTGCGGGCCACGAACACCGGGTTGACCGCGGCGTAGCGGCCGTCGGTGTCCTTGGCGCAGAACATCGTCCCGGAGAGCTCGTCCATGAGCGCGAGCATCGCGGGGCTCAGCGCGTCGAGGAGGCGGCGGCTCTGCGGCGTGGGGCGGTCCGGTGCGGCGGTCATGGCTCTCCGGAGGCTACAAGCGCCGCGCCCGCCCGTCGCACACCCGTCGCACACGCGCAGCACGGCTGCCCTGCGGCCGGTCGCGTGCCGGGCCTTCCACCGCGGCGGCGGCCGGGACCCTCCGGGACGGAGCTGCAGGTCAGCCCCCCGCGGCCCCGACGAGCACGGCGCGTCACGCGTCGTGCGGGATCCCGACAAGACGCCGTGCCACCCGCAGCCGCACGATGAGGGGATGGACGCCACGCCGCAGGACCTCGTCGACGACGCGCTCGAGCTCGCGGACCGCTGGGCGCTCGCGGGCACGCAGGGGGAGACGGAGCAGGAGCGCCGCACGAGCGGCCGGCTCGCGGCGCTCGTCTCCGACCCCGCGGGCCTCGAGCTCGCGGTGCGGTTCGTGGACCGGGTCGCCCGGCCCGAGGACGTGCACGTCGCCGCGCGCGAGCTCGCCGGCCTCACGCGGTACACGTCCGCCGCGGGCGGGTTCCTCGGGCCCGTCGACCGCGCGATGCTCGCCGTCGGCGCCCGCGTCGCCCCGGTGCTGCCGTCGGTCGTGGTCCCTGCGGCCCGGTACCGGCTGCGCCAGCTCGTCGGGCACCTGGTGGCCGACGCCGGTCCGGGCCTCGGCGCCCACATCGCCCGGGCACGCGCCGACGGGTTCCGGCTCAACCTCAACCTGCTCGGCGAGGCCGTGCTCGGGGAGCAGGAGGCCGCGAGCCGGCTGCGGCGCGTCCGCGCGCTCGTCGAGCGCCCGGACGTCGACTACGTCTCGGTCAAGGTCTCCGCGGTCGCGAGCCAGCTCTCCACGTGGGACACCGCGGGGAGCCGGGACCGCGTCGTCGACCGCCTGCGCCCGCTGTACCGGGCCGCCGCGAGCCACGGGACCTTCCTCAACCTCGACATGGAGGAGTACCGGGACCTCGCGCTCACGGTGCAGGTCTTCGAGGAGCTCGTGATGGAGCCCGAGCTGCTCGACGCCGAGTGGGGCATCGTGCTGCAGGCCTACCTGCCCGACGCGGTGGCGGCGCTCGACGAGCTCACCGAGATCGCCCGGCGCCGCGCGCTCGCCGGGGGTGCGCGGATCAAGGTGCGCCTCGTCAAGGGCGCCAACCTCGCGATGGAGAAGGTCGAGGCCGAGCTGCACGGCTGGGAGCAGGCGCCGTACCGCAGCAAGCCGGAGGTCGACGCGAACTACGTCCGCCTGCTCGACCGCGCGCTGCACGCCGAGCGGACGCAGCACGTGCGGATCGGGCTCGCGAGCCACAACCTGTTCGACGTCGCGCTCGGGCACCGGCTCGCGCAGGAGCGCGGCGTGACCGAGGCGCTCGACGTCGAGATGCTGCAGGGCATGGCCCCCGCCCAGGCGCGGGCGGTGCGCGACGAGGTCGGGGACGTGCTGCTGTACACCCCGGTCGTCGCCCGCGAGGACTTCGACGTCGCGATCTCCTACCTCGTGCGCCGCCTCGAGGAGAACGCCGCACCGCAGAACTTCCTGCACGCGATGTTCGCCCCCGGCGGGCCGGGCGCCCACCCGTTGGCCGCCCAGCGCGAGGCGTTCCGTGCCTCGGTGCACGCGTCGCAGGAGCCGACGACCCCGCCGCAGCGCCGCCCGCGCCCCGAGCCCACCGAGCCCGCGGCCGGCGAGCCGTTCCGCAACGCCGCCGACACCGACCCCGCGGTCGCCGAGTCCCGCACCTGGGCCGCCGAGCAGCTGGTGCGGGACGTCCCGGCGCCCGACGCCGTCCGCATCACGACCGTGGCCGACGTCGACGCCGCCGTCGCGCGCGCCGAGGCCGTCCGGGAGCGCTGGGCGACGACCGCCCCGGCCGACCGTGCCCGCGTGCTGCGCCGCGCCGCGCTCCACCTCGAGGAGGCCCGCGGGGACCTCGTCGCGACGATGGTCCAGGAGGCCGGCAAGACGGTCGCCGAGGCGGACCCCGAGGTCAGCGAGGCCGTCGACTTCGCGCGCTACTACGCGGACCGCGCCGAGGAGCTCGCGGACGGCGCCGTCCCCGGTGCGGTGTTCCGCGCGCGAGGCCTGACCGTCGTGACGCCGCCGTGGAACTTCCCGGTCGCGATCCCCGTCGGCTCGGTGCTCGCGGCGCTCGCCGCCGGGTCGCCCGTGCTGGTCAAGCCCGCGCCGCCGACCCCGCGCTGCGTGCAGGTCGCGATCGCTGCGGTGCACCGCGCGATGGACGAGCTCGACGTCCCACGCGACGTGCTCCAGGTCGTCCTCTCGCCGGAGGGCGAGGTCGGCCGGCACCTCGTCACGCACCCGTCGGTCGCCCGCGTGCTGCTCACCGGCTCGATCGAGACCGCCGAGCTGTTCGCGTCGTGGCGCCCCGACCTCGAGGTGCTCGCGGAGACGTCCGGCAAGAACGCGATCGTCGTGACGCCCTCGGCGGACGTTGACCTCGCGGTCGCCGACGTCGTCCGCTCGGCGTTCGGGCACGCCGGGCAGAAGTGCTCCGCGGCGTCGCTGCTGATCCTCGTCGGCTCCGCGGGGACCTCGGACCGCCTGCGCCGCCAGCTCGCGGACGCCGTCACGTCCCTGCGGGTGGGCCCCGCGACCGACCTCGCGACGACCGTGGGACCGCTGACCGAGCCGGCGTCCGGCAAGCTCCTGCACGCGCTGACGACGCTCGACGCGGGGGAGCGGTGGCTCGTGCAGCCACGACGGCTCGACGACGAGGGCCGGCTGTGGACCCCGGGCGTCAAGCACGGCGTCGCACGTGGCTCCGCGTTCCACACGACCGAGGTCTTCGGTCCCGTGCTCGGCGTGCTGCGGGTCGCGACGCTCGACGAGGCGATCGAGGTGCAGAACGCCGTCGCGTTCGGGCTCACCGGCGGCCTGCACTCGCTCGACGAGGACGAGATCGCCACGTGGCTCGACCGCGTCGAGGTCGGCAACGCGTACGTGAACCGCCACATCACCGGGGCGATCGTGCAGCGCCAGCCCTTCGGCGGCTGGAAGGCCTCCGTCGTCGGACCGGGCGCCAAGGCCGGCGGGCCGCACTACGTGGCGCAGCTCGGCGACTGGGCCGACGCACCCGACGTGCCGTCCGACGACGCGGGCTGGCTCGCGTGGGCCGAGGCGGACGACGCCCGGTGGTGGGCCGACGAGCTGTCGGTCGAGCACGACCCGAGCGACCTGGCCGTCGAGGCCAACCTGCTGCGCTACCGGCCCGTCGAGCACCTCACGCTGCGGGTGGGCACGGGCGCGCGGGACCGCGACGTCGCGCGCGTGCTGGCGGCGGCCCGCCGCGCCCGGGTCCCGGTCGCGGTGAGCCGGGTGGCGGGGGAGCCCGACGAGGCGTTCGCCGCCCGCGTGCGTGACGGCGCGGTGACCGGGCGCGTCCGCGTCGTCGGGAGCGCCCCGGGGCTGCGCGAGGCTGCACGCACGCGGCTCGGCACCGTCACGGTGCTCGACCACCCGGTGGTCGCGAGCACGCGCCGTGAGCTGCTCACGGTCGTGCGCGAGCAGGCGGTGAGCCGCACGCTGCACCGGTTCGGCCACCTGCCGGGCTCGGTCCCCGGCAGCGACGCGCACGCGGACGGCGGGCCGACCGCGGCGGCATGACCTGCACCGGGCGACCGGTCGGGCGGGACCTGCACCGGGAGACCGGTCGGGCACGACGTGCACCGGACGACCGGTCCGATGCCGGGCTCGGCGGAGAGCCGGGCGCCCGGCGTGCGGCGCGACGGGCGCCGGCGACCGGTCCGGCGTGAGGCGGGGACGGCCCTCGGGTGCCGGGCACGCCGGCCTCAGGCGACGAGGTGGAACCCCGCGACCGCCGCCCCGACCCCGAGGACCAGGTGCGCGGCGACGTCGAGCACCGCGCGCAGCGTGCGGTGCTGCCGCCAGAGCTCGACGACGTCGAGGCTGAACGTCGAGAACGTCGTCAGCCCGCCCGCGAACCCGGCGCCGAGCACCGTGCCCCAGCCCACGTCGAGAGCGCCGCGGAGCACGAGCGCCGCGACGACCCCGAGCACGGCCGACCCGACCACGTTGACCGTGAGGGTCGCCCACGGGAACGTCGCCCGCCCGAGCCCGCGGCGTCGCCTCTCCCGCGCGTGCACCAGCTCGGCCGCGTACCGCAGCTGAGCCCCGACGCCCGCGCCGACGCCGACCCCGAGCGCGACCCAGAGGCTCACGCCACACCGCCGTGGCGGGCCTGGCGCAGGGTCCGGGCGGGCAGCCGCGCCCCGAGCGCCACCCCGGCCGCGGCGGCCACGACCCCGCCGGCGAGCGACGCCACGAGGTACCCCGCCGCGGTGCCCGCGTGCCCGTCCGTCGCGAGGACGTCGAGGGCGTGCGCGTACGCGGAGAACGTCGTGTAGCCGCCGAGGACGCCGGTGCCGAACGCCGGGCGGACCCACGCCGGTGCCCGGCGCCGTCCCACGATGCCCGCGACGAGCAGGCCCAGCAGGAACGAGCCGCTGACGTTGATCGCCCACGTGGTCCACGGCAGGGCACCCGGGGCCTCGGGGAAGGCGGTGGTCAGCGCGTACCGGGCGAGCCCACCGAGCGCACCCCCCGCGCCGACGAGCGCGAACGACAGGCGCAGGGTCACGCGGAGGCGCGGATCACGAGCTCCGGAGCGAAGATCAGCGGCTCGCCGCCGATGACGGAGCCCTGGAGCTGGTCGAGCAGCCGCACGCCGGCGGCCCGTGCCATCGCGACGACCGGCTGGATCACGGTCGTGAGCGGCGGGTTCGTCGACATCGACACCCCGAGGTTGTCGTAGCCGACGACCGCGATGTCGCCGGGCACGTCGCGCCCGAGCTCGGCGAGCACCCCGAGGGCGCCGGCGGCCATGAGGTCCGACGCCACGAAGAGCGCGTCGAGGTCCGGGTGGGCCTCGAGCAGCCGCCGGGCGCTCGCCGCCCCTGAGGCGATCGTGAAGTCGCCGTGCACGACGGCGCTCTCCGGGAGCCCCGCGGCGCGGACGGCCTCGCGCCAGCCGGCGAGGCGGTCGATGCCCGCGGACATGTCGAGAGGACCGGCGATGGTGCCGATGCGGCGCCGGCCGAGGTCGATCAGGTGCTGCGTCGCGATCCGGCCACCGGCGACGTTGTCGGTGTCGACGTACTGGGTGTCGCCCTCGTCGGAGAGCGGACGGCCGACGAAGACGTTCGGCAGGCGCGACTGCTGCAGCGCCCGGTCCAGCTCGTCGTCCCGGTGGTGCGAGACGACGATCGCGCCGTCGACGTGGCCGTTGCGCAGGTAGCGGATGGTGCGGGCGCTGTCGCCCGGGCGCGCGATGACGAGCACGAGCTGGAGCTCGGAGTCGGCGAGCGCGGTGCTCAGGCCGTTCAGGGTCCCCGCGAAGAACGGGTCCGAGAGGATGCGCTCGTCGGGCTCCGGGACCACGAGCGCGATCGAGTCGGTGCGCTTGGTGACGAGCGAGCGGGCGGCCCGGTTCGGGGTGTAGCCGAGGTCCGCGACGGCGGCCTCGACCGACGCCTGCGCCTCCGGGGAGACGCGGAGACCGCCGTTGATGGCGCGGGACGCCGTCGAGCGCGAGACCCCGGCCCGCTCGGCGACCTGCTCGAGCGTGGGTGCAGGAGGGCGCCCGACGTCGTTCCGGAACGTGGTGTTGTCGACCACCATTGGTCGTCGTCCCCTCGTGAGGCTGCGGTGGCAGCGAGCTGCGCGGCGTGCGGTCAGCCGCGCGGGGGCGATGGTGACGCCCCCGCGCGGCGCGGGATCAACCCTTGACCGCGCCCGCCATGATGCCGGCGACGAGCTGACGGCCGGCGAAGACGAACAGGATGACCAGCGGTACCACGGAGAGCGTGACGCCCGCCATGATCAGCGCCATGTCCTTGAAGTACGTGGACTGGAGCAGCTGGACGGCGACCGGGAGGGTCGGGTTCGTCGAGCCGAGGACGATGAACGGCCAGAAGAAGTTCGTCCACGAGCCGACGAACGTGAACAGCGCGAGCATCGCCGCCGCCGGACGGGCCGCCGGCATCGCGACGTGCCAGAACGTGCGGATCATCGAGGCCCCGTCGACGCGTGCCGCCTCGATGAGCTCGTAGGGCAGCGCGCTCTCGAGGTACTGGGTCATCCAGAACACCCCGAAGGCGGTGACCATGCCGGGCACGATGACCGCGACGAGCTTGCCGGTCCAGCCGAGCTCCGACATCACGATGAACAGCGGGACGATGCCCAGCTGCGTCGGGACCGCCATCGTCGCGATGACGAACACGAGCAGCGGGCCACGGCCGCGGAAGCGGAGCTTGGAGAACGAGAACCCGGCGAGCGTCGAGAACACCACGACCGAGGCGGCCGTGAGCGTCGAGACGATCACGCTGTTGGTCAGGGCCTTCCAGAACCGGATGTCCGCGTTCAGGACCCGGTTGACGTTGTCGAAGAACTCGCCCTGCGGGATGAGCGAGGGGATCGGCGTCTGGGCGATCGTGGCCGCGTTCGAGCTCGCGAGCAGGAACATGTAGTACAGCGGCGCGGCGGAGGCCAGGATGACGATGCCGAGGACCGTGTACGTGAGCCAGCCCGGTCGACGGTCCGAGCCGGCGCCCTGCGGACGGCGGCGACGGGCGGCGGAGCGTGCGGCGCCCGCCCCGGCCGTCTGTCGGATGACGGGGATCGAAGGAGCGCTCATCGCTTCTTCCTTCCGCTCTTCGGCGCCGACTCGGAGGAGATGCGGCGGGTGATGGAGAAGTTGATGATCCCGACGACGATGATGATCAGGAACAGGATCCACGCCACGGCGGCGGCGCGGCCGAAGCTCTTCTGCGCGCCCCAGCCCAGCTCGTAGAGGTACATCGTCGCGGTCATCCACTGGCGGTCGTTGCCGCCCTGACCGATCTGGTCGTACAGGCGCGGCTCGTCGAAGATCTGCAGCCCGCCGATGGTCGACGTGAGGACGACGAAGATGATCGTCGGGCGCAGCATCGGGACCGTCACGGAGAAGAACTGACGCAGGCGGCCAGCGCCGTCGAGGATCGCGGCCTCGTAGATGTCACGCGGGACGGCCTGCATCGCCGCGAGGAAGATCAGCGTGTTGTAGCCGGTCCAGCGGAAGTTGACCATCGTGGAGATCGCGAAGTGGCTGGCCAGCACGTCGCCGTGCCACTTGACCGGCTCGACCCCGAAGGTCCCGAGCACCGTGTTGACGACGCCAGACTGGTCGGCGAAGAGCTTGCTGAAGATGAGGCTGACGGCGACCGGCGCCACGACGTAGGGGAGGAGCACACCCATGCGCCAGAACGTCCGCGCCCGCAGGTTCGCGTCGAGGAACGCGGCGAGGATGATCGCGATGAAGACCTGGGGCACCGAGGACAGCAGGAAGATGCTGAACGTGTTCCGCAGGCCGCGCCAGAAGTTCGGCTGGGCCAGCACGTCCTGGTAGTTCTTCAGGCCGACGAAGTCGCCCTGCCCGCCGATCAGGTGCCAGTCGTGCACGGAGACGACGGCGGTGTAGGCGAGGGGGAAGAGGCCCACGAGGGCGAACAGGATGAAGAACGGGGAGATGTAGAGGTAGGGCGAGAGCTTGACGTCCCAGCGCCCGAGCTGCTGGCTGAATCCGACGCGCTGGGGTGCCCGTTCGGGGCCGCGGCTCGTGCGGCGGGCCGGCGTCGGCGTGGTGGTGGTGGCCATCGGTGTCCTTCGGCGGGGAGAGGTCGTCGAGCGTGGGACAGGGCCGGGCCGGCGGTGCGTCCGCCGGCCCGGCCCTGGTGGAATCAGCCGAGTGCGCTGACTGCCTCTTCGAACTTGGCCCACGACGTCGCGGCGTCGTCGGTCTGGTCCACGTCCACGCGGTTGATCGCCTGCGACATCGCGTCGCTGACCGCGAAGTAGTTCGGGCCCTTGAACGGCGGGACCGGGTTCACGGCGAGCGCCCGCTCGGACAGGATCTGGCCGGTGGGGGCGTTGTTGAAGAACTCGTTCGTGACCGAGAGCAGGTCCTCGCTCTCGAGGGCCTCGGTCTGGCTCGGGAACGTGCCCTTCGCCTTGAACGCCTTGATCTGCTGCTCGGGAGCCGTCAGCCAGGCAGCGAGAGCCTTGGCCTCCTCCGGGTGCTCACCCTGGGCCGGGACGGTCAGGAACGAGCCGCCCCAGTTGCCGCCGCCGCCGGGGAAGACGTTGGCGATGTCCCAGCCGGTGACGCCGTCGGCGTTGCCCTCGATGACACCGAGCATCCAGCCCGGCGCGAGCATCGTCGCGAAGCCGTTGTTCTGGAACGACGCGGTCCAGTCCTCGCTCCACTGCGACTTGTGCGACGAGAGGTTCTTCTCGACGCCGGCCTCGAGGACGGCGTCGTACGCCTCCCGGACCTCGGGGTTCTCGAGCGCGGTGATCTCACCGGTCTCGGGGTCCTCGAAGGCGGCCTCCATCTGGTTGACCATGCCCTGGAAGATGGCGGCGCTCGAGTCGAAGAACGCGACGTCGGGGCTGTTGGCCTTGAACTGCTCGCCGACCGCGAAGTACTTGTCCCACGTGGCGTCCTCGCCACCGAACAGCGCGGCGACCTCCTCGCGGTCGGTCGGGAGACCGGCAGCGGCGAACAGGTCGGAGCGGTACGCGATGGCCTCGGGGCCGATGTCGGTGCCGTAGCCGATGAGGCGGCCGTCCTCGGCCGTGGCCTGCGCGACCTTCCAGTCGAGCCAGCGGCCCTCGACCTCGTCCGACGTCAGGTCGACGAACTTGTCCGAGTACTGGAGGAGCTCGGGGAGCCAGTCGACCTCGATGGCCTCGATGTCCGAGAGGCCGGAGCCCGCGGCGAGACGCGTGTTGAGGTTGTCGCGCGCCTCGTTCGAGGTGGCGGCCTTCTTGTGCTCGACGGTGATGTTCGGGTTCGCGGCCTCGTACTCGGCGATGAGGTCCTCGTAGCCGAACTCGTTGAACGTGGCGACCGTCAGCGTGATCTTCTCGTCACCGCTGGCGTCGTCGGTCGACCCCGAGTCGCCCGAGCCGCATGCGGTGGCGAGGAGGGCAACACCCGTCACCCCGGCCGCGACGGCCCACATCTTGCGTGTGGTCTTGCGCACTGTGACTCCCTTGTCAGTCGGACGGCGTCCTCGCCGTACCCGTGGACGCGACGGACGCACCGCCGCAGGGGGCGCGCGGACGACCGGTCACGTGGGCCGTGTGGACCCTCACGTGGGGACGTTCCCGTGGAATGTGCGGGAGCGTTCCCACGCGCTGCGGTGAACTCTGTCCTCAGGCTGGTCGGGTGTCAAGGATGAGAGCCCCGACATCTCCGTGGTAGCGATCCCACACCGGTGTTCCCGCAGGTCACAGCGTTATGGACACGTTAGGTGTTACCGAATTGTTACGGCTGGACACCCGATCCGTGATCTTCGAGCCAGCGGGCCGCGACGGCCGACTCCGCACCCAGCGCGGTCCGGATCGCGCCACCCGCGGCCTCCTCGACCGCGGCGGCGAACAGGGGGATCGCGGCCTTGACCTCGCCCTCGTACGTGAGGGTCGTCCGGTCGCCGGCCGGCGTGAGCGACGACGTGCCCGTGAGGCGCACGGGAGCTCCCGTGATCTCGACGACCACGGTCCCGCGGCGCGACCCGTCGGGAGCCGGCCCCTCCCACGCCTCGACCTGACGCACGTCGAGCCGCGAGCCGACGAAGCCGCGCACGTTCGCGGGGATCTGGTCCGTCGGGAGCGAGCGGCGCGTCGTCACGGTGAAGGCACCGCCCTCGCCGGCCACGACGTCGACCTGCTGGTCGAGCGCACCGGAGGCCCGCACCTTCGCGTGCACGTACGCCGGGTCGGCGAGCATCGCGGCGACCGCCTCGGGCGTGCCGGCGAGGTCGAGCGGGACATGGAGGTGCACGGCGCTGGGTCCTTCCCTGCGGGGCTGGTGCCGCGAGTTTATCCGCCGGGCCCCGCACGGTGCGCGAGCCGCGCTGCCCGGACGCGCGCCTACGCTGGACCGGTGTCCACCCTGAGCGACCTCGCCACGCGCCACGCGTCCTCCCTCGACGCCGCCGACCTCGAGTGGCTCCACCTGCTCGTCGGTGACTGGCAGGTGATCTCCGACCTCGCGTTCGCCGACCTCGTGCTCTGGCTCCCCGCCGACGACGGGGACTTCGTCGCCATCGCGCAGTGCCGCCCGAGCACCGGCGCAACCGTGCACTACGACGACGTCGTCGGCTCGCGCCCCCCCGAGGGGCAGCGGCCCCAGCTGCAGAAGTCGCTCACCGAGGTCCGGGCCCAGCGCTCGCGCGAGCCGCGCTGGTTCGGCTCCTACGCGGTGCGCGAGGAGGCGGTGCCCGTCGTGCGCCAGGGCCGCGCGATCGCGGTCGTCGCCCGGCAGACGAATCTCGGCGGTGCGCGCACGCCGAGCCGGCTCGAGCTCAACTACGTCGAGGCCGCCGACGACCTCATGGGCATGATCTCGCGCGGTGAGTTCCCTGCGGCGAACGCCCCCACCGGTCCGCGCCGCGGAGCGCCCCGGGTCGGCGACGGGCTCATCCGGCTGAACTCCGAGGGCGAGGTGCTGTACGCGAGCCCGAACGCGCTCAGCTGCTTCCACCGGCTCGGCGCGCTCGGCGACCTCGTCGGGCGCTCGCTCGTCGAGGTCACGACCGACCTGATCGAGCAGAAGGCCACCGTCGACGAGTCCATGCCGCTCGTCGTGATGGGGCGTGCGCCCTGGCGCACCGACATCGAGGCGCGCGGCGTGGCGCTCTCGCTGCGCGCCGTCCCGCTCACGGAGCACGGCCAGCGGCTCGGCGCCGTGCTGCTCTGCCGGGACGTCTCCGAGCTGCGCCGTCGTGAGCGCGAGCTCATCACCAAGGACGCGACGATCCGCGAGATCCACCACCGGGTCAAGAACAACCTGCAGACCGTCGCGGCGCTGCTCCGGCTGCAGTCCCGCCGGATGAGCAGCCCCGAGGCGAAGGACGCGCTCGACGAGGCGATGCGACGCGTCGCGACCATCGCGCTCGTGCACGAGACCCTGTCGCAGACCCTCGACGAGGCGGTGCCGTTCGACGACCTCGTGGGGCGGAGCCTGCGCCTCGCGGCGGACGTGGCGTCGGCCGGCGGCCACGTGCGGACCGTGGTGCAAGGCGTGTTCGGGCTCGTGCCCGCCGAGGACGCGACGGCGCTCGCGCTCGTGCTGACCGAGCTCGTGACCAACGCGGTCGAGCACGGGCTCGCGAACGGCGTCGGCGGCACGGTCGAGATCACCGCGGTGCGCGACGGCGACGCGCTCGGGATCACCGTCGCGGACGACGGCGTCGGGCTCCCCGAGAAGGCCGGCGCGGGGACCGGGCTGGGGACGCAGATCGTCTCGACGCTCGTGACCAACGAGCTGCGGGGGTCCATCACGTGGGGCGCGCGCGAGGGCGGCGGCACCGAGGTCGTGCTCGACGTCGTGCTGCGGACGCCCAACCGCGAGACCGGGTCGATCCGGCACTGAGCGCGCGGGCTGGGGGCGGCGCGCTCGCCCCGGACGCGACTCAGCCGCCGGTGCCCGTGGGCATCGACGGCTGAGAACGGACGGTCGGGTGCGTCAGCTCGCGCGACGCTGGCGCGCGGTGCGGCGCTTGAGGGCGCGGCGCTCGTCCTCCGAGAGCCCGCCCCAGACGCCCGCGTCCTGACCGGACTCGAGCGCCCACTTCAGGCACGTGTCCACGACGTCGCAGCGACGGCACACGGCCTTCGCCTCGTCGATCTGCAGCAGCGCAGGCCCGGTGTTCCCGATGGGGAAGAAGAGCTCCGGGTCCTCGTCCAGGCACGCTGCGCGGTGGCGCCAATCCATGACATCTCCTCGGCAGAGGGCAAGCCCGTTCCCTGTCGTGGGAGGCGGGCTCAGCGGGCAGGGCGCGACCAGGCCGCTGGAGGATGCGGCGGAACTGGGCCCTGCACTTCGGGTGGGGGTGTGAACTGCTGTTGACCAGCCTCACACCTGGGCTGAGCACGCACAAGAGTTACGCGGCGGTTTCCTCCGCGTGAACGCTGAGGTCTTCATCACACCTGTGTGAGCCCTGTGCCGAGGATCGTCACCGTACCCTGTTCCGCCGTCCGACCGCCAACCGCCTCGAGACGCAAGACGGGCGCGCTCGTGACCGCCCACCGCGCGCGGGCTCCGACGACCCCTGCCTCCCCCGCCGCCGGGCCGGTCGGAGCCCGCGGACGTGAGCCGCCGTGGCGTGGTCGCGGGGCTGGCCGGGGTCCCGCGGACCTGGTCGTGGCGCCGGGCGGAGCCTCGGGAGCACGGCACCGCCGACGTGCTCGCCTAGGGTCGAGCCATGCACGCCCGCCGCCCTCGCGCCCTCGTCGTCGTCTGCCTCCTGGTCCTCGTCGAGGCCGCTGCGCTCGCCGGGCTCGCGGCCGCGTTCGTCGTCGACCTGGTGCGTGGAGCGGAGCTCCCCGGCCCGACGGCGTTCCTCGCGGTCTTCCTCCTGGGGGTCGCCGTGGTGCTCGTGGTCGCGACCCGCGCCCTCGCCGACGGCCGGCGCTGGGCCCGCTCGCCCGTGCTGACCTGGCAGCTGCTGCTGCTCGTCCTGGCGATCGGGTGGTTCTCCGCGGAGCCGAGCCCGTGGGCCGCCGGGGTGGTGCTCGTGGCGCTCGTGGTCGGCGTCGGCCTCCTGCTGCCCCCGGTCGTCGCGGCGACGACCGCGCCGCGCACGCCGCCGGCGACCTGAGCTGATCGGACCCGGGAGCGGGTCCGGTGCTCGGTCGGTCGAGGGCGACGGACCGGACGCAGCTCACCCCCGGCCGCCCCACGGGGGCAGCGCGACCTGGAGCGGCACGACGTCGCGACCTGTGACCAGCACCCCGCGGCCGAGCAGGTGCGGGTGCGCCGGGTCGAGCGCCCACTCGACCGCCGTCCCGAACACCTCGGCGGAGCCGGGTTCGTGCGGGTGCAGCACGATGCCCCTCCGGCTGTGGCGCAGCGCGGCGAGCGGAGGGCGGTAGGCGGTCGCTGCGCGCGCGGTCGAGCTCGACGCGACGAGCCGCGAGCCCGGGGCGACGGCGTCCCGAGGGACCGGCGCGCCGGTGGGCCGCTCGCCGCCGACGGGGAGGTCGGTGCCCGGCGGGCCGGCGCGTGACGTGTCCGCTCCCGGTGTGCCCGCGCCCGGGGTGCCGGTGCGGGACGCGACCGCGCCCGGTCCCCGGCGGGCGTCGCCCCCGCGCTCGAGCCAGGCGACGAGGCGCTCGACGAGGTGCGGCGCCGACACCTCGAGCGCGTCGAGGTCGTCGACCACGACGTCCACGGGACCCGTCGCGTTCTCGAGGTGCCCGAGCAGGTCCCCGAGCTCGCGGCTGCCCACGGACCAGCGCGCGCCCGGCATGTCGGCGAGCGGGGCGTCGTCGGCGAGCACGGCGACGTCGCGTCCGGCGCGGACCAGGGCCGACGCCACGGCCGCCAGCGCCGTCGTGCGCCCGGAGCCGGGCGGTCCCACGACGAGTGCGCCCCGCTGCACGTCGAGCGTGAGGACCTCCGCGGAGTCGCCGCCGCGGCCCACGGGCACCGCGTGGGTCGCCGGCCGGGTGACGGCCGCCGGCGTATCGGGGATGGCGGGCCGCTCCAGTGGCCACGGGTCGACGGTCGCCGGCAGGTCGCCGGGTGCTCGTGGATCGAGCGGTGCCCGCCGATCCCGGGGCGCCGCTCCAGCGGGGCCCGGGGCGGTGTCCGTCGCCGAGGGGAGCGTCACGTGCGTCGGTACTGGGACCAGCCGCAGCACGTGGCGCGGCGTCGCGTCGACGGACGCGCTGGGCGGGCCCTCCGCGACCGCGACCTGGCACAGCACAGCACCGCCGTCGCCGACGTGGACCGCGCGACCCGGCGGCCGCCGCCCGCGGGCCAGCTCGGTCGGGACCCCGGCGAGCACGTCCGTGACCGGGTCGGCCGGCCCCAGCACGAGCCGGTTGCCGAAGTGACCCACCAGCGACGCGAGCCCGCTGCCCGAGCCGCAGCCCGCCGCGACGGCGACGCGTCGGGCGCGGCCGTCGCGCAGGAGGTCCACGAACAGCTCGCCCGCCGCGCCGCGGGCGACACCGTCGAGCGCCGCGACCGCCGGCTCGAGCCCGTCGACCACGAGCAGCTGCGGCCGGTCCGGCGGGCCGGCCCCGTCGCCGGTCGCCCGCGGAGCGGCCCGGCACCCGGCGAGGAGCCGCACGAGCCGGGCCAGCCGGCGCGGGTCGTCGGGCCCGACCACCGTCCCCAGCAGCTCGGCGGGCGCGGGGAGCGCGTCGGGCGGGAAGCCGACCGCGTGCACGTCCCAGCCCAGCTCGAGCGCGCCGTGCACGGCCGTGCGCAGCGCGGTCGTCCGGCCGGAGCCGGGCCCGCCGCGCACGAGCAGGTGACCGTCGGCCGGTCGCCACGCGACCAGCGAGCGGCGTTGCTCCGCAGGAACGTCGCCGAGCCCGAGCAGCACGTCGCCGCTCGTCGGGAGCGTCCCGGCGTCCGCGGCGTCGTCGCGCACCTCCCCGCGGGTCACGCGCTCGGGCAGCGCGGGCAGCCACGGCGAGACGGGACACGGGAGACCCCGGGCCGCCGTCCGGACCGCCTCGACGTAGCGGCTGAGCCCGTCGTCCTCGTGCGCGACGTCGGGACCGGTCGGCACCCACGCCGACGAGGCCGTGAGCCACGGGGCGGCGAGCCGGACGCCGTCCTGCCGGCGCCGGCCGTGCGGCAGCGCCACCTGCAGCTGCTCCGGTGCGCGGTTGCCGCGGCGCAGCACGGCACGTCCGGGCCGGTCGACGGGGAGCGCGGCGGCGTCGGGGACCCCGAGGACGTCGGTCGACTCGGCGCCGTCCGCGACGCGCAGCGCGACCCGGAGCGTGATGTTCGCGCGCAGGTCCGGGCCGACCGCCCCGGCGGGCCGCTGCGTCGCCAGGACGAGGTGCATGCCGAGCGCACGCCCCTGGGCCGCGACCCGCAGCAGGCCGGGCACGAAGGTCGGCACCTCGTCGGCGAGCGCCCGGAACTCGTCGACCACGACGAGCAGGCGGGGTGGGGGCAGGACGGACGTCCGTCCGGCCCGGTGCTCCGCCGCGAGCGCGTCGACGTCCGGGGCGCCCGCCTCCGCGAGGAGCCGCTCGCGCCGGTGCAGCTCGGCGCGCAGCCCCGCGAGGGCCCGCTCGGCGAGGGCGCCGTCGAGGTCGGTCACCTGGCCCACCACGTGGGGGAGCCGAGCGACGGGGCCGAAGCTCGCGCCGCCCTTGTAGTCGACCAGGGCGACCGCGAGACGTTCCGGGGGGTGCGTCAGCGCCAGCGTGAGAACCAGGGTCTGGAGCAGCCCGGACTTGCCCGCCCCCGTCGTGCCGGCGACGAGGGCGTGCGGCCCGTCGGCGACGAGGTCGACGTGCACCGCACCGGCGCGGTCGACCCCCAGCGCGGCACGCAGCCCGGGCGCGGCGGGCTCGGCCCACCGCGCCGCGACCGCCGACGCGTCGGGCGGGGGAACGCCGTCGAGCTCGCCGAGCGCGACCGTCCCGGGCAGGGGGTCCTCCCCGCCGAGGGAGCGCGCACCCGCGTCCGGGGCCGTGCCGTACGGGGCGACCGGTACGGAGCCGTCGGAGGCGGGACGGCCGGCGAGCGGGACGCCTTCGAGCGACCCACCGGCCCGAGCCCCGGCGACCCTGCGGGCGTGGGTCTCCGCCCAGGCAGCCGTCACGGCGTGCAGCGGCAGCGGGCGCCGGGTCCCGCCGACGCGCGCCGTCGACCCGTCGGGCCCGACGGCGAGCACCGATGTGCACCAGGCCGGCACGGACCCCGGGCCGTCGACGACGAGGACGAGCGCGGTCCCGGGTCCGCCGTGGTCGGCGCGGGTCCGGGCGAGGACGGCGGGCCCGTCGACGACGACGACCCGTGCCGCACCCGGTGCCCCCGCCGCGAGCCGGCGCACCACCGGCCCGTGCCCGTACGTCGGCGTCGGAGCCTCCGCGAGCCACCGCGCCCAGCGCCACTCCGCGCGACGGTCGGCGTCGCACCGGACCAGGAGCGCGCCGCGGCCGTCCGGTCCCACCAGGCCCAGGGCGAGCGCGCGTGCGGCGCCCAGGGCGAGGTGCCGCCGACCCGTCACGGCGAGCGTGAGGCCGCGCGCGCCCACGGCGGCGTGCCCGAGCCGGCGCAGGGTCCCGTCCGCGGCCGGCGTGGTCGTCGGGGGCACCCCCGGGACCGTGGCGAGGACCGTCGCAGCGGCCAGGTCCGCGGGTGCGAGCGGGGCCTCGTCCGCGTCGCCGGGAGGCGCTCCGCCGGTCCCCGTGGGTCGCCCCGGCGTCGTCCCGCGCCCCGAGAGCCCGGGCACGGCGCCCGCCTGCGGGGCGCGGCGGCGGTGCGCTCGCGCGCGGCCCGCGTGGGCGAGCATCAGGACCGGTCCGAGCAGCGCGCCGACGAGCAGGACCGGGTTCCCGGTGCTCACGGCGAGCGCGGCGGACCCGACGGCCGGTCCGAGCCAGAGCCAGGCGCCGGGACCGGTGCCGGGCCCGTCCGCCGGGGCGGCCGCGCGGTCCCGGCGACGGCGCGGCCCCCGCAGCTCGAGGACGGTCGAGCCGACGTGCAGCCGGTCGCCCGTGCGCAGCCGCACCGCGCGCCCGCGCAGCCGACGTGCCTGCGTGCGCCGGGGACGCGGGTGCTCACCGCCGGTCAGCGGCTCCCGGGGCGTGCCGCGACGGTCGGCGCGCGCCACGAGGGTCCCGTTGCTCGTCCGCAGGTCGCGGACGAGGACGTGCCGCCGGCGTGCCGTCAGGCCGAGGTGCTCGCGCGAGAGCTCGGGGTCCTCGACGCGCAGGTGCGTGCCGCCGACCGTGGCTGCGCCGCGCCCCACGACCAGCCCCGGCGCGACCGCGGCGAGAGCGCCGCAGTCCGGTCCGGCGACCACCGCGACGTGGAACCGGGCGTGCAGCGCGGCCTCGTCCGGGGGAGTGGGTCCGCGCCGGAGCCGGAGCTCGGCGCCCGCGAGGAGCGGGTACCGCCCGCACGGGTGCTCGTCGTCGACCGCGACCGCGCCCGCCGCGAGCCGGGCGCCGGGCGTCGACCACCGGGGATCTCCGGTGAGGCGGCTGAGAGCCGTGCGGACGTCCTGCGCGCGGGTCCCCGGCGGGACGTCGACCTCGGCGGCCGGCGCGGAGCCGGTGGGCTGCAGGAGGAGTCGCACGGCGCCCACGGTGCTGCACCGCGTCGGGCCGACCGGCGGGCCCGTGCCCATCGGGGGAGGACCCCGGTGTCCACAGGCCCGCCGGTCGGGCGGGGCTCAGTCCACGCCGAGCGCCGCGACCGGCGACGTGCGCGCGGCCGCGCGTCCGGGGAGGACGGACGCGAGCATGCCCGCCGCGAGCGCGACCACCAGGACCAGCACGAGGTGCCACCACGTGACCGACAGCACCACGTCGCCCATCGCACCGAGGAGCGTCGCGGAGCCCGCCCAGCCGTACAGCACGCCCAGGCCGACGCCCAGCGCGGCGCCCACGCCGGCGATGAGCGCGCCCTCGATCGCCAGCATCCACCGCAGCCGGCGCCGCGAGAGGCCGATCGCGCGCAGCGTCGCCGACTCGCGGCGCCGCTCGAGCACCGACAGCGACAGCGTGTTCGCGACGCCGACGAGCGCGATGAGCACCGCGACGCCGAGCAGCCCGACGACGATCGCGAGGAGCGTGTCGATGAGCCGCTGGTTGCCCGCCCGCTCGAGCGCCGAGCCGTTGACCTCGACGGACTCGTCGGCGAGCGCGTCGGACAGCGCCGGCACGACGTCCCCGGCGTCCTTGACGTCGTCGAGCCGCACCCACACCCGGGTCACGGGGGCCTCGGGAGACAGCCCGTCGAGCACCTCCGGCGTCACGTAGGCGGTCTGACCGCCCAGGTCGACGAGCGCGGCGCGCAGGCCGAGCTCCCGGCCGCCGGCCGGCGTCGTCCCGTCCGCCCAGGACGCGCGCGCCACGACGTCCACGACGTCGCCCTCCTCGACGCCGAGGCTCTCGGCGAAGTCGCCGCCCAGGACGACGGTCCCGGGCTCCAGCCGGCTCGCGAGCACGTCCCCGTCGCGCATCAGGGACCGGGCGACGGCGGGGGTGACGGCGTACACGTCCGTCGGAATGCCCTCGGTGCTCCCCGCCGGCCCGATGGTGCCGAGCGTCGAGGCGAGCGTCGCGGTGTCGGCGACCCCGTCGGCGTCCGCGAGGGTCGAGACCGCGGCGGACGCGATCGCCGTCCGCTCGCCGGTGCCGTCGTCGAACGCGGTGACCTGGACGTCGACGGGGTACCGCTCGTCGAGCTCCTGGTCGAGGGTCACGCGCGCGCTCGCGGCCCCGGTGCTCATGAGCGCGACGAGGGTCACCCCGATGAGCAGCGCCGTGCTGGTCGCGGCCGTGCGGCGGGGGTTGCGCAGCGTGTTGGCGGTCGCGAGGCGCGCGGTCGGGCCGTTCCCCGCGAACGTGCGCCCGACGAGGCCCACGACGCGCGGCACCCAGTACACGGCGCCCAGCAGGATCCCCACGAAGGACGCGGCGCCCCCGAGGACGCCGAGCGCGAGCCCGACCATGGGGTTCGCGACGATGCCGAGCAACACGCCGCCCGCGAGGGCGACGAAGCCGCCGGCGGTGAGCAGCAGGCTCACGACGAGGCGACCCCGGCCGCCGCGCCCGCCGACCTCGACGAGCTCGGCGGGCCGCAGCGCCGCGACGGGTGCGACGCGGGTCGCGGCACGTGCGGGCAGCAGCGCCGCGAGGACGGTGACGATCGTCCCGACCGCGAGCGGCGCGAGGACGACCCACGGCGTGATCGTCACGGTCGTCGGCAGCGGTACGTCGAGGTCGACGCGCTGCAGGACGAGCAGTGCCACCTGCGCGAGCACGGTGCCGGTCACGAGCCCGGCGACCGACGCGACGCCGCCCAGGATCGCGGCCTCGGTCAGCACCGACCGGCGCACCTGGCCGCGCACCGCCCCGACGCACCGCAGGAGCGCGAGCGTGCGGGTGCGCTGGGCCACGAGCACCTGGAAGGTGTTCGCGATGACGAGGGCGGCGACGACGAGCGCGATCGACGCGAACCCCAGGACGAGCCCGGTGAAGACGTCGGTGCCCTGCGTGACGCGCCCGAGCGCCCGGACCGCGGCCTCGTCGGGGGTGAGGACCGTGACGTCGTCGACGGCCTCGTCGACCAGCGCGGTGATGCGGGCCGTGCTCGTGCCCGGGGTGAGGGCGAGCAGCGCACCGGTCGGCTGGAGCTCGTCGAGCGACCCGGCGCCCGCGACCGCCTGGACGTCCTCGAGGGGGAGCACCGCGGCGCCGCCCATCGCGAGGTAGGCGCCGCGCGGGTCGTCGAGGAGCCCGGTGACCTCGAGCGGGTAGTCCTCCGACTCGTAGGAGCCCTCGGGGGAGGTCTCGCTCGGGTCCGGGTCCCGCTCGGCGACCGGGGACGGGGCCGAGGACGGTCCGGGGGACTCCCCGGGGTCCGCCGGGACCCAGCGCACCCGGCTCGTCACGACGTCGTCGCCCGGGCGCACGCCGATCCGCTCGGCGGTGGCGGCGGGCAGCGCGATCTCGCCCGGCCGCTCGGGGAGCCGGCCGTCGACCAGCTCGAGGGGGTCGAGGCGCGGGTCGGACGCGCGGGGGAGGGCGAGGAGCGAGGCCCGCTTGCCGCCGCCCGCCCGGACCTCCAGCCAGCCGTGCACGTCCGGCTGGACGGCGTCGACGCCCGGCAGCGCGCGCAGCGCCTCGAGGTCGTCGCCCGTCACGAAGCCGTCGACCAGGAGGTCGGCGTCCGCGAGCGTGGCCGCGACGGAGTCGTAGCTCGTGCGGGTCATGACGCCGCCCGCGAGGAGGGTCGCCGCGACGAACGCCGTGCCGATGGCGATCGCGATGCCGCCCGACGCGAGGCGCCCGAGGCTGCGCCGCATCTGGGCCAGGGTGAGACGCAGCATCAGGCGCGCACCGCCGGGATGCTGCCGGTCGCCGGGAGCGGCTCGCCCGCGGGGACCTCGAGCCGGCGCAGCGCGTCGAGGCCCGCGAGGACCGCGTCGGGTGTCGGGTCGACGATGTCGCCGGCGATCCGCCCGTCGGCGAGGAGCACGACGCGGTCGGCGTACGCCGCGGCCGTCGGGTCGTGGGTGACCATGATGACCGTGCGGCCCAGCTCGCGCACCGAGCGCCGCAGGAAGCTCAGCACCTCGGCGCCGGAGCGCGAGTCGAGGTTGCCGGTCGGCTCGTCCGCGAACACGACCTCGGGCCGGGCGATGAGCGCGCGGGCGATCGCGACGCGCTGCTGCTGACCGCCCGAGAGCTCGGCCGGACGGTGCGCGAGGCGGTCGCGCAGGCCGAGCGTCCCCACGAGGGTGTCGAGCCACTCCGCGTCGACCGGGGCGCCCGCGAGGTCGAGCGGCAGCGTGATGTTCTGCGCCGCGGTGAACATCGGCAGCAGGTTGAACGACTGGAAGACGAACCCCACCCGGTCGCGCCGCAGCCGCGTGAGGGCGTCGTCGTCGAGCGTCGTGACGTCGGTGTCGCCGAGGTGCACCGTGCCGGAGGTCGCCGAGTCCAGGCCCGCGAGCAGGTGCATGAGCGTCGACTTGCCCGAGCCCGACGGGCCCATGATCGCGGTGAACTCCCCGGCCGCGAAGTCCACGTCGACGCCGGCGAGCGCGTGCACCGCGGAGGCCCCGCTGCCGTACACCTTGGTGAGGCCGCGCGCGCGGGAGGCGACGTGCGGCTCGGGGCCGGCAGGGCGGTAGACGGTCGTGTCCACGGGTGCTCCAGGGGTCATCGGGGTGGTGGTCCCGACGCTACGGAGCGTGGTGCGGGGTGCGCGTCGGGCCGTGGGCTGGTCCGGCGGTCATCCCGTGGGGGGACGGCTCACGCCCCGGGTCGCACGAGGCCCGCCTCGTAGGCCACGACGACCGCCTGGACGCGGTCCCGCGCGCCCAGCTTGGCGAGGATGCGCCCGACGTGCGTCTTGACGGTGGCCTCCGCGACGAACAGGTCCTGGCCGATCTCGGTGTTCGACCGGCCCCGGGCCATGTGCACGAGCACCTCGCGCTCGCGGTCCGTGAGCTCGGCGACGGCTGCGTGCGCCGGGCCGGCCTCACCTGCCTGCTGCTCCGCGGGGAGCACCGTGACGAGGTGCTCGATGAGCCGCCGTGTGCTCGACGGCGCGATCACCGCGTCGCCCGCGTGCACCGTGCGGATCGCGTCGAGCATCTCCTCGGGCGGGGCGTCCTTGAGCAGGAACCCGCTCGCGCCGGCACGGATCGCGGCGAGCACGTACTCGTCGAGGTCGAACGTCGTGAGCACGATGATCCGCGGGGCGGGCTCGCCGGGCGTCGCGGCCGCGGTGATGGCGGCGGTCGCCGCGAGTCCGTCCATCGTGGGCATGCGCACGTCCATCAGCACCACGTCGACCTGCCCGACGACGCTCCGGGACGCCGCGTCGGGAGCGAGGGCCCGGACGATCTGCGCGCCGTCGCCGGCCTCGAGCACGACCTCGAGGTCCGGCTGGGAGTCGATCACCATGCGGAACCCGGCCCGCACGAGCTGCTGGTCGTCGACGAGCGCGACGCGGACGGGGCCGCTCACAGCGGCTTCCGGGTGGTCATGTCGGGGGCTCCCTGGGGTGCTGTCGGGGGTGGGGCTGCTGCGGGCGAGGGGGCTGGGGCGGGCGGGGACGCCGGTGCGGGCGTCGCGACCGGTGCCTGCACCGCCGCTCCCGGGCGCGCGGGTGCGGGCGAGGCTCCCGGGACCGGGGCGCGGTCGCCGCCGACGGGCGGCAGGGGGATCTGGGCGCGGACCCGGAACCCGCCGCCGGGGCGCGGGCCGGCCGTCACGGAGCCGCCGAACATCGCCGCACGCTCCCGCATCCCGAGCAGGCCCTGGCCGAGCCCGTCGGACTCGGCGGCGGCGCCGCGGCCGTCGTCGCCGATCTCCAGCACGAGCGACGCGTCGAGCCACTGCACCACGACGGTCACGGTCGGGTCCGGCCCGGCGTGCTTGAGGATGTTGGTGAGCGCCTCCTGGCAGATGCGGTAGGCCGTGAGGCCGGCGCCGGGCGGCAGGCGCCGGGCCGTGCCCATGCGCACGAGCGAGACGCGCAGGCCGCTCGCCCGCACCTGCTCGACGAGCGCCTCCAGGTCCTGCTCGGCGGGCTGCGGCGTGTACGGCGCACCGCCCGCGCCGCCCGGTCCGGTGGAGATGCCGCTCACCGCGGGCGCGGGGCCGCCGGGCTGGGCGGCCTCGTCGGTGCGCAGCACGCCGAGCAGCCGCCGCATGTCGCCGAGCGCCGCGCGACCGGTCTCGGCGATGGTGCCGAGCGAGCGCGCCGCCGCGGCGGGGTCGGCCCCGGCGGCGTACCGGCCCCCGTCGGCCTGGGCGATCATCACGCTGAGGGAGTGGGCGACGATGTCGTGCATCTCGCGCGCGATGCGGGACCGCTCCGCCGCCGTCGCGATCTGGTGCTGCTGGTCGCGCTCGATCTCGAGGCGGCGGGCACGGTCGACGAGCGCGTCCATCGCCTCGCGGCGCGACCGGCGCACGAGGCCGAACGCCCAGACGGCGAGCGAGATCGCGGAGCCGAACATCCACGCGAACGCGCCCGCGAACGGGTCGTAGGCCCACCCGAGCGTGACACCGAGCACGAGCGAGCCGACGATCGCGCCGAGCACGGCGACCCGGTGCGCCCAGCGCGGCCCGTGCACCGTGACCGAGTACAGCGCGAGCAGCACCGCGACGTCGGCGGGCAGCAGCGGGCCGTACCCGCCGGTGAGGTGGATGAGGGCGATCGTGTAGACGGTCGCGACCGAGGCGACCGGCTGCGCGCGGCGCCACGCGAGCGGCGCGATCAGGGCGAGCGCGATGAGGGGGACGCCGGCGCTCTGGTACCCCGCCTCGTACACGGTCCCGACGAGGGCGGTGACCGGGACGGCGACGAGCGCGAGGAGCGCGGTGCCCGCGGCGTCGACGGCGAGCCGATGGGTGTCCTCCCACCGGATCGCTCGCTCCCACCAGCCCACCGGACGAGAGTAGGCACCGGGCACCGCGCCGTCGTGCACCCGGGGGTGGACGGCCCGTCGCCGCGCCGTCCGTCCGCGGGGGGACCGGACCGCCTGCCGGGAGGGGACCGGCAGGCGGCCGTCGTGCTCACCGCAACGGCCGTGGGCCGCCGTCTCGTAGGCAACCAGCCCACGCGCTGCGGGTCAAGAGGTAACTTCGGACGCCTAAGTAAGTCGTCCGCGGAAGTCCTCCGGACATCGCACGGTCGTGACCTAGCATGGGCGAATGACTCACGTGCTGCTGGCGGAGGACGACCCTGCGATTGCCGAGCCTTTGGCCCGCGCGCTCGGCCGCGAGGGTTATGACGTCCACGTGCAAGGTACGGGTCAAGGGGCCATCGACGGCGCGGCAGCGGCCGACCTCGTGGTGCTCGACCTCGGGCTGCCCGACATGGACGGCCTCGACGTCGCGCGCGCGATCCGCAACCTCGGGCTGACCACGCCGGTCCTCGTCCTGACGGCGCGCGCCGACGAGGTCGACCTCGTCGTGGGGCTCGACGCGGGCGCCGACGACTACGTGACCAAGCCGTTCCGGCTCGCCGAGCTGCTCGCGCGCGTCCGGGCGCTCCTGCGGCGCACCGTCGGCGACCCCGCGGACGAGGACGAGCTGCACGCGCAGAACGTGCGCGTCGACGTCGCCGCCCACCGCGCCTTCCAGGGCGAGCGCGAGCTGCACCTCACCGCCAAGGAGTTCGACCTCCTGCGCGTGCTCGTCGCCGCCTCGGGCACCGTCGTCGCACGCGAGACGCTCATGCGCGAGGTCTGGGGCTCCGACCCGTCGGGCTCCACGAAGACGCTCGACATGCACGTGTCGTGGCTGCGCCGCAAGCTCGGGGACGACGCCAACTCCCCGCGGTACATCACGACCGTCCGCGGCATGGGCTTCCGGTTCGAGACCGGCGAGGCAGATCGGGGCTAGGCGTGCGCCGTCGCGTCCTCCAGGCGACCATCGCCGCGGTCACGGTGGCGGTCGTCCTGCTCGGCTTCCCGCTCGCGTTCCTCGGTGCCCAGCTCGTCGGCGAGACCCAGCTCCAGGCCATCCAGAAGCGCGCCGACGAGCTCGCGGACAAGGCCGACTTCCGCATCGACGAGAGCATCCCGTTCAGCGAGCGCATGCTCGAGCGCCACATCGGCGGCGACGGCGAGCTCCCCGCGTTCGTCCTGGTCACCGCGCCCGACGGCACCCGCTACCAGGCCGGGGAGTTCATCGAGGGCCGCACGCTGTCCAAGCACGTCCTGAGCGACACGGGGGTGCAGGTCTCGATCTACGTCTCGTGGTGGGACGTGTTCTGGCAGACGATGCGCGTCATCGGGCTCGTCGTCGCGGCCGCCGTCGTGGCCTTCGCCGCCGGCATCGCGATGGCCATCTGGCAGGCGAACCGGCTCGCCGCGCCGCTCGTCTACCTCGCCGCGTCCGCGGAGCAGCTCGGCTCCGGTCAGGTGCGCCCCGAGCTCGAGCCCTCGGGCGTCGAGGAGATCGACCTCGTCGCCGCCGAGCTCGCGCGCAGCGCCGACCGCATGGCCGGGCGCCTCGCCGCCGAGCGCCAGTTCGCCGCCGACGCCTCGCACCAGCTGCGCACGCCCCTGACTGCGCTCTCGATGCGCCTCGAGGAGATCACGCTCGCGACCGAGGAGGAGGCCGTCCGCGAGGAGGCCCGGATCTCCCTCGAGCAGGTCGAGCGGCTCGTCACCGTCGTCGACGACCTGCTCACGCGCTCGCGACGCGCGCAGGGCGGCACGACCGAGGCCGTGCGGCTGCTCGACGTCGTGCACCAACAGGAGGAGGAGTGGGCGCCCGCGTTCGCCGCCGCGAAGCGCCGGCTCGTCGTCGAGGTCGGAGCGGGCGTCCAGGTCCTCGCGACCCCCGGCGCGCTCGCCCAGGTCGTGGCGACGCTGATCGAGAACTCGCTCAAGCACGGCGACGGGACCACGACGGTGCGCTCGCGCAGCGGCGGGCCGTCCGGCGCGGTGGTGGTCGAGGTCGCCGACGAGGGCCAGGGCGTGCCCGACGAGCTCGCGCCGCGGATCTTCGAGCGCGAGGTGACCTCGGGCAAGGGGACCGGCCTCGGGCTCGCGCTCGCGCGGGACCTCGCGTCGGCCGACGGGGGACGCCTCGAGCTCGCGCAGCGGAGGCCGGCCGTGTTCGCGCTGTTCCTGTCCGGCGTGCCCGCCCAGCTCGCGCCCGACGTGGTCATGCCGCGCGGCTCGGTCATCTCGCCGCGGACCGACCGCCGCTGGCGGTAGTGCGGACCGACCGCCGGCGCGTGTGCGGGCGGGGGTCAGGCCCGGTCGAGCGAGGGCACCGGGGCGGTCGCATCGAGCGACGCGGCGTCCTCGACCGGCGCCTCACCGGTGAGCACGGGCGCGTCGGTGACCGTGACGTCCTCGAGGACGACGGGCGGGGCCACCGTCGGCACGACGTCGCCCGACGCGGACGTGAAGACGAACGTCTTGTAGCCGACGTACCGGACGATCGTGCCGAGCCCGATGCCGATGACGTTCGCGACGTTGTCCGCGAGCGGCGTCGTGAAGCCCAGCACGTAGTGCGAGAGCGCCAGCGTCCCGATCCCGAGCACGACGCCGACCGCGTTGACGACCGCGTACGCCGTGAACTCGCGCCCGCGCCGGGCGGTGCGGTGCTCGGCGAACGTCCAGTGCCGGTTGCCGAGCCACGAGACGACCGTCGCGGCGGCGATCGACAGCACGCGCGCGGTGATCGGCTTCTCGATCAGCAGCTCGCCCGGCCCGAACCGCAGGAGGTTGAACAGGCCGAGGTCGACGACGAACGCCACCCCGCCGACCGACAGGAACCGCGCGAGCTCGAGCACGCGGACCCGCAGGGCGAGCAGCCGCACCGGTCCTGCTCCAGGCGTAGACGTCACCGGTGGATCGTACCCCTGGGCCTCCGGCCGGCGGCGAGGCCGAGATCGGGTGAAAACGGACGCGCGGTCGGTGGGGACCGCGGCCGGGCGTCCCTGTCCCCGCCCCGCAACCGGTGCGGGCATGCCGCGGCTCGCGTCGCCAGTCCCTCGGGCGGCGGCGCGCCGCAGTGCCAGGCGGGTGGCGCACCGGGCGCCGCGGTCCCGGACGGTGCGGGCCGACGCCGCGGGGCTCGACTAGGCTCGACGCCCGTGACAGCACCCGTCGTGGCCGTGGTCGGTGGAGGCCAGCTCGCCCGCATGATGACGCCCGCCGCGACCGCGCTCGGGGTGCACCTGAGGGTGCTCGTCGAGGAGCCGACGTCGTCGGCCGCGCAGGTCGTGGTCGACGCGCCGGTCGGTGCCGCGCGCGACGAGCGGGCCGTCGAGGAGCTCGTCTCCGGCCGCCCCGGTACCGCCGTACCCGCGCACGCCGCCCGCGCCGACGTGCTCACGTTCGAGCACGAGCACGTCCCCTCGGCGCTCCTCGAGCGGCTCGTGGCGGGCGGCCTGCCCGTGCACCCGGCGCCGGGTGCGCTCCTGCACGCCCAGGACAAGCACGTGATGCGCCGGCGCCTGACCGAGCTCGGGGTGCCGTGCCCGCGTTGGGCCGCGGTCGCGGACCACGCGGCGCTCGAGGCGTTCCTCGGCTCGGTGGGCGGCGAGGCAGTCGTCAAGACGGTGCGCGGCGGGTACGACGGCAAGGGCGTCCGCGTGGTCCGGTCGGCGCGCGAGGTCGACGACTGGTTCGACGCCGCCGCCCGGGGCGAGGGCGCCGAGCTCCTCGCGGAGGAGAAGGTGCCGTTCACCCGCGAGCTGGCGGTGCTCGTGGCCCGCACGCCGTCGGGCGAGGTCCGGACGTGGCCCGTCGTGGAGTCCGTGCAGGTCGACGGCGTGTGCTCGGAGGTCGTGGCGCCCGCGCCGGACCTCGACCCCCGCACCGCCGAGGAGGCGCGGCGCACCGCGGTGGCGGTCGCCGAGGGGCTCGCGGTCACCGGCGTGCTGGCGGTCGAGCTGTTCGAGGTCCCGGGGGAGGGGCCGGGCGCCGCGCCACGGGTGCTCGTCAACGAGCTCGCGATGCGCCCGCACAACTCGGGTCACTGGACGATCGACGGCTCCGTCACCAGCCAGTTCGAGCAGCACCTGCGCGCGGTGCTCGACCTGCCCCTCGGCGACACCGCGCCCCGCGCGCCGTGGACCGTCATGGTCAACGTGCTCGGCAGCGCGCGCGCCGAGCTGACCGACGGCCTGCCGGTCGTCGCGCGCACCGACCCGCACGCGAAGGTGCATCTCTACGGCAAGGGCGTGCGACCCGGGCGCAAGCTCGGCCACGTCAACGTCTCGGGCGCCGACCTCGAGGACGTCCGCCGGCGGGCCCGGGCGGCGGCGGCCCTGCTGCGCGGCGAGGACCCGGCCTGACCGACGACGCGTGCGCCGGCCGGCGCCGGACGCGGCACGCGGGGACGGGGCCCGGACCCCCCACGACGCACCTGACCGCACCACCATCCCGCGAGTAGGAGACGGACATGGCAGCACAGCCCCTGGTCGGCATCGTGATGGGCTCGGACTCCGACTGGCCGGTGATGCAGGCCGCGGCCGAGGCCCTGGGCGAGTTCGGGGTCCCGGTCGAGGTCGACGTGGTCTCGGCGCACCGCCAGCCCGAGAAGATGGTCGAGTACGGGCGCTCGGCGGCCGACCGCGGGCTGCGGGCGATCGTCGCGGGTGCCGGCGGCGCGGCGCACCTGCCCGGCATGCTCGCGGCGGTCACGACCCTGCCGGTCATCGGCGTCCCCGTCCCCCTGGCGTACCTCGACGGGCTGGACTCGCTGCTGTCGATCGTCCAGATGCCCGCGGGCGTGCCGGTCGCCACCGTGTCCGTCGGCGGCGCGCGCAACGCCGGCCTGCTCGCGGTGCGGATCCTCGCGTCGGGGGTCGACGACGACGCGCGACGGCTCGCCGCGGCGATGGCCGAGTTCCAGGCCGGGCTGCGCGCGCAGGCCGACGCCAAGGGCGAGCGGCTGCGGGGTTCCTACGCGGACGGCGGGCGGCCGCGCACGGGGTTCACGGCCTGACGGCGTGGGAGGCCCGGCTCAGGGGGCCGGCATCCCGCCGACCTCGCCGGGCGGCTGCGAGCCGTCGCGGATCGCGGCGAAGAAGCCCGGTGCCAGGTCGGGGTCGAGCAGGACCGACGACCCGACGCCGCCGGGCCGGTAGTCGATGTTCGAGATCGGCGGGGTCCCCGTGATGCCGTCGGGCCCGTTCGCCGACCGGAACGTCAGCGCCATGCGGCCCAGGTCGACGATGCCGGTCTCGTCGCTCACCGTGAGCGCCGCGGTGCCCGAGCGCAGCAGCGCGACCTGCTTGGCCGGCTGCAGGAGCAGGCCCGGGTCCTGCACGCGGCTCGAGATCGACGCGATGAGCTGCTGCTGACGCTGGGCGCGCCCGATGTCCGCGTCCGGGTCCGCCTTGCGCATCCGGGCGAAGGCGAGCGCCTCCGTGCCGCCGACGTCGCGGCAGCCGGGGGTCCACACCATCCCGCTGTCCTTGTCGTCGACCGTCAGGTCGGAGCACAGGTTCACGCCTCCGACGGCGTCGACGATCTGCTCGAACCCGCCGAAGCCGACCTCGACGTAGTGGTCGACGGTCATGCCGGTGAGGCCCTCGACGGTCTGCACGAGCAGCGGTGCACCGCCCGCCGAGTACGCCGCGTTGAGCTTGCCGGGCCCCTGGCCGGGGATCTCGACGTAGGTGTCGCGCGGCAGGCTCAGGAGCGCCGCGGGACCCGAGGCGGGCTGGTGCAGCAGCATCATGGTGTCCGACCGCTGACCGGTCGTCTCGGGGTCCTCGATCGCCCCGTCGGCGCGGGAGTCCGAGCCGGCGAGCAGGTAGGTCGTGCCGTCCGTCCCCGGTGCCCCCGAGAGCGCCGCGACGTGCGCGAGCTTCCCGTCGGCCCAGATCAGCAGCCCGATCGGCCACGCGATCACGAGCACGAGCACGAGCGCGAGACCGACGGCGGCGAGCCGCCGCCGCGAGACGCGGGGGGCCGAGGCGCCGAGCCCCGACGCCGCGGGCGCGGGTCGGGCCGGACGCGTCGTCGCCGGCCGGGGGCTGCCGGGGCCGACCTGTGCGGACGCAGGCGGCCGTGCTGCGGGCGGGCGTGCGCCGGCTGCGCGCGCGGTGCCGGCAGTCGCGGCACCGGACGTCGACCGCCCCGCGACGACGACGGGCTCGTCGCCGGCCGGACGGCGGCCCGCGGTGGGCGTCGCGGGCCGGACGGCGGCCGGGCGGCCGGGCGTCCCGGGCCGGTCGGCGCGCGGGGGTCGGCGTGCGCACGGGCGCCGGGCGGGCGTCGTCACGGACGCCGGCTCGGCCGGGGGCCTGCCGGTTGCCGTCGCTCGGGGTGGGCGGCGCCGGCCGCGAGGTGCGCGGCGGCGCCGGTCGCGACGGTCGTCCCGGGGTGCGCGTCCCGCCCCCGACGGCCACCGCGTCCCCGGCGCTCGGCGGCCGGGCCGGGCCTGCGCCGGGCGCGAAGCTGGGCGGGGTCGCGGGGCCGGAGCCGTCGCGCTGCGGCGCCCGGCCCGGCGTGCCGGGCGTCAGGGGGCGGGCCGAGCCGCCGGTGCGGGCGCGCGAGCCGCGGCCCGTGGGCTTCTCATCGGAGGTCATGGCACCCGCTCACGCCGGACCGCACACGTCGCTGACCGCGGCGGTCAGCGGGGCGTCCTCGGACGGCTCGGTCACGGGGGGCGCGGGAGCCGTCTCGGGGACCTCGGGCGCCGTGGTGCCCGGGTCCGCCGGTGCCGTCGCCGCCGGGTCGGCCGGCACCGCCGGGTCGGGGACCTCGGCCGGGACGAGCGGCAGGTCGGCCGCCATGTTCGCCCAGATCTGGTCCGCCTCCGACGTCCACTCGACGCGGTTCGGGTCGCTCCTGGCGGCCGCGAACGGGATGGTCATGAAGGTGATGTTGCCCGTCGAGACGTTCTGGAGGCTGAACGCGAGCCCCGTCATCGCCGGGATCGACGCGAGCTCGGGGTTCGCGGTGACCGAGCTCGTCGCGGCGTTGAGGAACTGCACGAGCTGCGGCACGTCGGTGAGCAGGCTCTTGGACAGCACCGTCCGCACCGTCGCGCCGAGAAGCTTCTGCTGGCGCACCAGGCGGTCGGTGTCCGAGCCGTTGCCGAGTCCCTCGCCGGTGCGGGCGCGCGCGTAGGCCAGCGCCGTCGACCCGTCGAGCACCTGCTCGCCCGCCGTGAGGTCGAGCCCCGCCTTCGACGACCGCATGTCGTTGGGGATGCACATCGGGATCCCGCCGAGCGCGTCGACCATCCCGATGAAGCCGGCGAAGTCGATCACCACGTAGTGGTGGATGAACACCCCGGTGTTCGACTCGACCGTCTGGATCGTGCACGCCGCCGCGTCGGACGCGAGCCCGGTCTTCTCGGAGCCGATCGAGAACGCCGCGTTGAACTGCCCGAACTGCGCGCGCGAGGAGGAGCCGTCCGAGCGCGCGCACGCCGGGATGTCGACGAGCGAGTCACGGGGGATCGAGACGAGCTCGACACGCGACCGGTCGGCCGAGATGTGCAGCACGATCGTGGTGTCCGAGCGCATGCCCTCGACCGCGCCGCCGATCTCGGCGTTCGCCCCGTCGCGCACGTCCGAGCCCATCAGCAGGATGTTCACCGCCTGGCCGGCGTTCGGGTCGTCCGGGTCCGGCGTCGGGGTCGGGCGGTCGCCGAGCAGCTCGGTGACGTCCTGGGACTGGATGTTGCTCTGCAGCTGGGTGTACGCCGCGGCCATCCCCGAGCCGGCGAACGCGAGCAACGCCGTCGTCGCGAGCGCGATCCCGCGCAGGACGCCGTGGCTGCCGTGCGTGCGGGCGTGCCGGACCGCGCGGGGGCGCGACGAGGCTGCGTGGCGGATGGTCACCTCAGCAGGATAGGAGGGCGGTCCGGGGGGAGGGGGGACCAGCGTGTCGGGCGCGGTGGAGGATCTGTGCAGATGCACTCCCGGGGAGGTGGCTCACCGTGGGGCGGGGAGCCACCTCCTCGGGGTCAGCGACCGAGCTGGGCGTACTTCGCCTCGGTGGCGTCCTTCTGGGGACGCCACCACGCCTCGTTCTCGCGGTACCAGGCGATCGTCGCCTCGAGCCCGGCGCGGAAGTTCTCGTACCGCGGCGTCCAGCCGAGCTCGTCGCGCAGCTTCGTCGAGTCGATCGCGTACCGCAGGTCGTGCCCGGGGCGGTCGCTCACGAGGTCGTAGGCGTCGCGCGGCTGCCCGGTGAGCTCGAGGATGAGCTCGACGACGGCCTTGTTGTTCTCCTCGCCGTCGGCGCCGATGAGGTACGTCTCGCCGATGCGGCCGCGCTCGATGATCGCCCAGACCGCCGAGTTGTGGTCCTCGACGTGGATCCAGTCGCGCACGTTCTCGCCGGTGCCGTAGAGCTTGGGGCGGATGCCGTCGATGACGTTCGTGACCTGGCGCGGGATGAACTTCTCCACGTGCTGGTACGGGCCGTAGTTGTTGGAGCAGTTCGACAGCGTCGCCTGCACGCCGAACGACCGGGCCCAGGCCCGGACGAGCAGGTCGCTCGCGGCCTTCGTCGAGGAGTACGGGCTCGACGGGTTGTACGGGGTGTCCGGCGTGAACTTCGCCGGGTCGTCGAGCTCGAGGTCGCCGTAGACCTCGTCCGTCGAGATGTGGTGGAACCGGGTCCCGTGCCGGCGGACCGCCTCGAGCAGCGTGTACGTCCCGATGACGTTCGTCTGCACGAACGGCCACGGGTCGTGCAGCGAGTTGTCGTTGTGCGACTCGGCCGCGAAGTGGACGACCACGTCGGCGTCGCGGACCAGGGAGTCCACGAGCTCGGCGTCCGCGATGTCGCCGCGCACGAACGTGACCGCGTCCGCGACGGGCGCGAGGCTCGCCTCGTCCCCGGCGTAGGTGAGCGCGTCGAGCACCGTCACCTGGACGTCCGGGCGCTCGCGGACGGTCTGGTGGACGAAGTTGGAGCCGATGAAGCCGGCTCCGCCGGTGACGAGAAGACGCACGGGTAAACCTCCAGGATCGACGTTCGCTGGAGGGAGTCTAGTGAGGCGCCCGCCGAGCACGGGCCGTTCGTGCGACGCGGCTCACGCGCGGTAGCCCCCGGTCGCCCGCTCGGGCGGGGCGACCAGCAGCGCCTCGACCTGCACGCGGGGCACCCGGGCGCTGCGCCCGATCCGGCGCCGCTTGCGCAGCGTCGGGGGCAGCATGACCGCCGTCGACGCCAGGACGCGCAGCCGCGTGCGGACGAGCGGCCACGGCTGCGAGCGGCGCACGGCGATCGACGCCGTCGTCAGGACGTAGCGCCCGAGCGCGCGCAGCGCGAGCGGCCACGTCGCGTCCTTGAGGAGCATGAGCAGCCGGTTGCGGCCGTCGTGGAACCGGAACACCTCGCTGCCCTCGCGGGTCGAGGCGGCGTGGCGGTGCCGCACGACCGCGTCGGGGCAGTGCTCGACGCGGTACCCGGCGAGCCGGAGCCGCCACGAGAGGTCGGTGTCCTCGTAGTAGAGGAAGAAGTCCTCGTCGAACGTCCCGACGTCGCGCAGCGCGCTCGTGCGCAGGATCGCCGCGGCACCGCAGAACCCGAAGACCTCGCGCTCGGGCCGGTGCGTCGAGGCGTCCTCGAGCCACCCGCGGTCGACGCCGAAGCCGTCACGGCGAACCACGTTGCCGGTCGAGTTCACGAGCGTCGTGGTGCCTCGGGCGTCCCGCACGTACTCGCCGGACGGGCCCGAGACGCGCGGCTCGTGCTCGTCGGGTCCCGCGGGCCGGAAGCGGTCCGCGAGCAGGACGGTCGCGGTGAGGGCCGCCACCTCGCGCGGCGCCTGCTGCAGGCCCCGCACGAGCGCGGCCACGAAGCCGGGCTCCGGCACGGCGTCGTTGTTCAGCAGCACGACGTAGGGCGACCGCACGTCGTCGAGCACGAGGTTGTTGCCGCCCGCGAACCCGGTGTTGACGGCCGAGCGGACCAGGCGCACCTCCGGGTGCGCACGGGCGACCGCGTCCGCCGTGCCGTCCGCGGAGGCGTTGTCGACGACGACGACCTCGGCGCGCACGCCGTCCAGGTGCTGGCCCGCGAGCCCGTCGAGGCAGTCGAGGACGAGGTCGACGCCGTTGTACGTGACGGTGACGACCGTCACGTCGGGCGTGCTGCTCATGCCGCCAGGTACGCGTCGACGGTCAGGTCGGCGCACCGCGACCAGCTGAAGCGCTCCGCCCACGCGCGGCGCTCCCGCCGTGACGCGTCGTCGTCGGCGTCGCGCAGCACGGCGCCCAGCGCGTCGGCGAGGGCGTCGGCGTCCTCCGCCGGCGCGGTGCGCGCGTGGCGTCCGCCGACCTCGAGGAGCGCCGGGGCCCGGGACGTCACGACGGGGCGTCCGGCCGCCAGCGCCTCGACGACGGGCAGCCCGAACCCCTCGTCGAGCGACGGGAGGACGAGCGCACGCGCCCCCGCGACCAGGGTGCGCAGGTCCGCGTCGGGGAGCCACCCGGTGAGGTGCACCCCGGGCCGGCCGGCGAGCGACGTGTCCCGGCCCGCCGGCCCGGCGAGGACGAGGTCCGGGGCGTCGGTGTCGTCGGCACGGAGGCGCGCGTGCGCCTCGAGCAGCACCCGCAGGTTCTTGCGGGGGTCGAGGGAGCCGACGAAGACGAGGTAGTCGTGCGGGAGGGCGCGGTCGTCGAGCCACGTGGCGGACGGCGGCGCGACCTCGAACCACACCGGGTCGACGCCGAGCGGGGTCGTGCTGACGCGGTCGGCACCGAGCGAGTAGTGCTCGCGCACCGCGTCGGCGACCGCGTCGCTCGGCACCAGGACGTGCGCGCCCCGTCGGAGCGCGCGCGGGACCAGCTCGGCGTAGCGCAGGCTGTCCGCGCTCACGGTGCTCGCGTGCAGGGCGTAGGTGAGGTCGTGCACCGTGACCACCTCGCGCGCCGCGCGGGTCGGGGGCGAGACGAAGTTGGTCCCGTGGAACACGTCGGTGCGCCCGACGAGCGACTCGACGCGGGGCCGGTCACCGCGGCTCCAGAGCGCCCGCAGAACACGCGCGGGTACGCGCGGACCGACCTGCCGGACCCCCGCGGGCAGGTCGGTGAGCCGCCCGCCCCGCGCCGTCCAGGTGGTCACGCGGACCGCGCCCTCCGCCCCCCGCCGGGCGAGCGCCCCGGGGAGCTGGGCGACGAGGTGAGCCGTGTACCGCCCGATCCCGGTGCGCGTGCCCAGCAGCGGTGTGGCGTCGAGCGTGATCAGCACCGGGTGATGGTCTCACGCACCCCGCCCGGGTCCGGTGTCCACCCCCGGCCCGGTGCCGGACGCGACCCGACCGAGTGGTCCCCATGCGTCACCCGATGCGCGTATCGTGCGTGTCGCGAGGCAGGGTGTGACAGGCAGCGACGTGCCGACGGGCGGGCACCCGGGGGGGCGACCGGGCACACCGTGCCGCTGCCCCGGCACAGCACGCACGTGCACCGGGAGCCCCAGCACCCGCTCACCGGAGGCCAGGTCATGCCGACATACGACACCGCCGTCGATCCTGCGGCGGAGAACAACTCGCACGCGCTCATGCTCCGCCTCGTCGGCGGCGGCAAGAAGGTGCTCGACGTCGGCTGCGCGACCGGCTACCTCGGCCAGGCCTTCATGGCGAACGGCTGCTCCGTCAGCGGCGTCGAGCTCGACCCCGAGGCCGCGGAGCGCGCGGCGAAGATCCTGGACGAGGTCGTCGTCGCCGACCTCGAGGACGTCGACCTCGTCGGGCACTTCGGGCCGGGGAGCTTCGACGTGGTCGTGTTCGGGGACGTGCTCGAGCACCTGCGCGACCCCGAGCGGCTGCTCCGCCGCGCCGTCGGGCTCCTCGCGGACCGCGGGTCGGTCGTCATCTCGATCCCCAACGTCGCGCACGCGGACCTGCGGCTCTCGCTCCTGCAGGGGCGCTGGGAGTACTCGGACCGCGGGCTGCTCGACCGGACCCACGTGCAGTTCTTCACGCGCCGCACGCTCCTCGAGATGCTGCGCCGTGCCGGCCTGGCCGCCGTCGAGGTCCGGTCCACGGTCGCACCGCCGTTCGGCACCGAGCTCGGGGTCGACCCCGCGGCGCTCCCGGACGGCGTCGTCGACTGGGTCCGCGCGCAGCCCGACGCGGACGTCTACCAGTTCGTCGTGCGCGCGGTGCGGGACGACGCCGAGGCGGCCGTCGACCGTGTCGTGACCCAGCTCGAGGAGACCCGTGAGGCGCTGAGCGACGCCGCCGCGGAGCTCGCCGCCAAGGAGGCGGAGGTCGCGCGCCTCGCGGCCGAGCTCGCGCGCAGCGAGGACGCCCGGCAGACGGCCGACTCGACGCTCGGCGCCGTCCTGGACAGCCGGTCGATGCGCGCGCTGCGTCGTCCCAAGCAGGTCTACGGGTGGGTGCGCAGCCGCACGGAGCGCTGAAGCGGAAGGGGGCACGCGTCCGGTTCGCATAGGATCGGCCCATGCTTCCTCGAGACTTCTCCGGGCGTGCGCGCGACCGCGCTGCCTCGACCCCGCTGACGTCCTCCGGCGCGGCCGACGCCCTGTGAGGGACACGCTCGCGACGCGTCGGACCGCGGAGCTGCTCCGCAACCTGACCATGCGTGAGGTCAAGGGGCGGTACAAGCGCACGGCGCTCGGCAACCTCTGGTCGCTGATCAACCCGCTCGCGACGATGGCGACGTACACGCTCGTCTTCGGCGTCTTCATGCGGGTCCAGATCGACCCGAGCCCGACCGGGCTCGACGTGTTCGCGCTGTGGCTCATGTGCGGGCTGATCCCGTGGACGTTCTTCTCGACGGCCGTCTCCACCGGGCTCACGTCCGTCGTCGCGAACGCGAACCTCGTCAAGAAGGTGTTCTTCCGCCGCGAGGTGCTGGTCGCGTCCTCGGTCTTCGCGCTCGACGTCACGACGATGGTCGAGTTCGGCGTGCTGATCCTCGCGCTGCTGCTGTTCGGGCAAATGGTGCTGCCGTGGATCCCCGTCGTGCTCGTGCTGCTGGCGCTCCTGACCGCGCTGGCGCTCGGCCTCGGGCTCATGCTCGCCGTGGCGAACGTCTACTTCCGCGACACCCAGCACTTCGTCGCGATCCTGTTCCAGATCTGGTTCTACGCGACGCCGATCATCTACCCGATGCGGCTCGTCGAGGAGGCACAGGTCAAGCTCGACGCGAGGCTCGCCGAGTGGGACCTGTCGTTCCCGCTCGTCCAGCTCTGGGAGCTCAACCCGCTGCTGCACTTCGTCAACGCGTTCCGCGCGGTGCTGTACGAGGAGTCGTGGCCCTCGTGGGGCGACTGGGCCTGGTGCGTCGGCTCGGCCGCGGTCGTGCTGCTCGTCGGCTGGCGCGTCTTCCAGAAGTTCGAGCCCCGACTGGCGGAGGAGCTGTGACCCGCTCGATCGTCGTCGACGACGTCTCCAAGCGCTTCCGCATGTACAAGGAGCGCAACCAGTCCCTCAAGGCCTCGCTCATGCGCGGCCGCCGGGCGAAGTACGACGAGTTCTGGGCGCTGCGCAACGTGGGGTTCGAGATCCCGACGGGGTCGACGTTCGGCCTCATCGGCGAGAACGGCTCGGGCAAGTCGACGCTCCTGAAGTGCCTCGCCCGCATCCTGGTGCCCGACACCGGCTCGGTCGAGGTCACCGGCTCCGTCGCCGCGCTGCTCGAGCTGGGCTCGGGCTTCCACCCGGAGCTCACGGGCCGCGAGAACGTCTACCTCAACGGCTCGATCCTCGGGCTCAGCAAGAAGGGGATCGACGCGCGGTTCGACGAGATCGTCGACTTCGCGGGCATCGAGCAGTTCATCGACCAGCCCGTGAAGAACTACTCGTCGGGCATGTACGTGCGCCTCGGCTTCTCCGTCGCGATCAACGTCGACCCGGACATCCTGCTGGTCGACGAGGTGCTCGCGGTCGGTGACGCGGCGTTCCAGGCGAAGTGCATGGAGAAGTTCGCCGACTTCCGCGCCGCCGGCAAGACGGTCGTCATCGTCAGCCACGCCATGGGCACCATGCGCACCATGTGCGACCACGTCGCGTGGCTCGACCACGGTCGGCTCGTGAGCGCGGGGCCCGCGATGGCCCTCGTCGACGACTACCTGGACGAGACCCGCACCGACCGGGTCGAGGTCGCCCCCGACGAGGAGCGCGAGCAGGGCCGCCACGGCAGCGGCGAGGCGGTCGTCGAGCGCGTCGAGCTGCTCGACGGCGCGGGCCGGGCGACCACGTCGGTGCGCACCGGCGACTCCATGACGTTCCGGGTCCACTACACGGCGCACAGCCCGATCGAGCGGCCCGTGTTCGGGCTCGCCCTCGAGAACATCGACGGCGTGTACGTGTGGGCCCTGCACACGCGCGACGCCGGGCTCGAGATCGCGTCCATCGACGGCTCGGGGTACATCGACTGCACGGTGCCGCGCGTGCCGCTGCAGCCGGGCACGTTCGACCTGGTCGCGTCGGTCGTGGACTGGACGACGCAGCACACGTACGACCTGCGCAAGCGCACGGTGAGGTTCGACGTCGAGGCGGGAAGCCCTCGCGAGTCCGGCGGGATCGTGGCGATGGGGGCCGACTGGTCCCCGGTCAAGGGGGAGAAGTGAGCACGAAGAGCTCAACGGTGACGACCCGTCCGGGCGTCGTGTCGGTGATCCTCGTCAACTACAAGGGCGCCGAGGACACCATCACGGCGCTGCGGGCGTTCGAGCAGGTCGAGTGGCCCGCCGAGAAGCTCGAGCTCGTGGTGGTCGACAACCACTCGCAGGACGGCAGCATCGAGCGGATCCGCGAGGCGGTGCCCCACGCGAAGGTCATCGACGCCGGCGGCAACACCGGGTTCGCGGGCGGCTGCAACCTCGGCGTCTCGCACTCGAGCGGGGAGTACGTCGCGTTCCTCAACAACGACGCGCGTCCCGGCGCGCAGTGGATCTCGGCCGCGGTCGCGGAGCTCGAGGCGGACCGCTCGATCGGCGCCGTCGCGAGCAAGGTCCTCGACTGGGACGGCGGGCACATCGACTACGTCGACGGCGCGCTCACCTGGTTCGGCATGGGGTACAAGCGCGAGGTCGAGAAGCCGGACACCGGCGAGTGGGACGTCCCGAAGGACGTGCTGTTCGGGACCGGCGCCGCGATGTTCATGCCCGCGGCGCTGTTCCGCGACGTCGGCGGCTTCGACGAGCGGTTCTTCATGTTCTACGAGGACGTCGACCTCGGCTGGCGCCTCAACCTCCTCGGCTACCGCGTGCGGTACGTGCCGGGCTCGGTCGCGTACCACAAGCACCACGTCACGATGAAGAAGTACGGCAACTTCCGCGAGACGTACCTGCTCGAGCGCAACGCGCTGCTGTCGATGTACAAGAACCTCGACGACGAGTCGCTCGCCCGCGCGCTGCCGGCCGCGATGGCCCTCGCCGTGCGCCGGTCGTTCGCGCGCGCCGACGTCGACACGACGTCGCTCGACCTGCAGCGCTCGCCCGGGAACGACGACATCGGCGTCCTCGAGCTGCCGAAGATGGCGCTCACGGGCCCGTACGCGATCGACTACTTCGTCGACCAGCTCGAGTCGCTGCACGACAGCCGCCGCGAGCTGCAGGGCGCGCGCCGGCGCAGCGACCGGGAGCTGTTCCCGCTGTTCCGCGAGGCGATGGAGCCGGCGTACGCGATCGAGAGCTACCTCGAGGCGCACCGCGTGCTCATCAAGGCGTTCGACATCACGTCGCACTTCGTCGCGCGTCAGCGCGTGCTCGTCGTCACGGGGGAGCCCCTCAAGGCGCAGATGGCAGGTCCGGCGATCCGTGCGTGGGAGATCGCCCGGGCGCTGGCCCCGGAGCACGACGTCCGGCTCGTCTCGACCGCGGGGTGCTCGACGTCGCACCCGGACTTCGGCGTCGAGTACGTGCACGGCCAGAAGCTCGTGGACGCGACCGGGTGGGCCGACGTCATCATCTTCCAGGGGTTCCTGCTCGAGGCGGCGCCCTGGCTCAAGACGAGCTCGAAGGTCGTCGTCGCCGACATCTACGACCCGATGCACCTCGAGCAGCTCGAGCAGGCGAAGGACCTCGGTCCCGGCGGCCGCCAGATGGCGGTACGCGAGACGACGCGGGCGCTCAACGAGCAGATCGCGCGCGCCGACCTCATGCTCTGCGCGTCGGACAAGCAGCGCGACTTCTGGCTCGGTCAGCTCGCCGGCCAGGGCCGCGTGAACCCCGCCGTGTACGACCAGGACGAGACGCTGAACTCGCTGCTGACCGTCGTGCCCTTCGGGATCTCCGACGGGGAGCCGCAGCAGGCGCGCCACGGGATCAAGGGCACCGTCGAGGGGATCGGGCCGGACGACAAGGTCATCCTCTGGGGCGGCGGCATCTACAACTGGTTCGACCCGCTCACGCTGATCCGAGCGGTCGACAAGCTGCGGGTCGGGCGGCCCGAGGTGCGCCTGTTCTTCCTCGGCCTCAAGCACCCGAACCCCGGGGTCCCGGACATGCGGGTCGCGTGGGAGACGCGCCAGCTCGCCGACGAGCTCGGCCTGACGGGCACGCACGTGTTCTTCAACGAGGGCTGGGTGCCGTACGACACGCGGGCCGACTACCTCCTCGACGCCGACGTCGGCGTCTCGACGCACTTCCAGCACATCGAGACGTCGTTCAGCTTCCGCACGCGCATCCTCGACTACCTGTGGGCGACGCTGCCGATCGTGGCGACGAGCGGTGACACGTTCGCCGACCTCATCCGCGACAACGAGCTCGGCATCGTCGTGCCGCCCGAGGACGTCGACGCACTCACGGCCGCGCTCGAGCAGATGCTGTTCGACGACGAGGCCTCCGCGCGCGTGCGCGAGAACGTGCGCGCGTTCGCGGAGTCGTACCGCTGGTCGAAGGTGCTGCAGCCGCTCATCGAGTTCTGCCGCGACCCCCGGCGCGCGGCGGACCTCGTCACACCGATGCGGGAGTCGTCCCGTCGCGGACTGATCCCGCCGCCGCCCCCGGCGATCTCCGTGCGGGGCGACCTGGCGCTGCTCCGCCAGTACCTCGAGGCCGGCGGCCCGAGCGAGGTCGTCCGCCGGGTGCGCGGCCGCGTCCGGCGCGTGGTGCGGGGGACGTCGACGCCCGCGTGACGGGGTGCACCGGGGTCGGTGCAGGTGGGAAGAGAACGAGGGCCGTCGCGGTGTCGCGACGGCCCTCGGCTCGTGTGTGCCCCTGGGGTGTCAGCTGGTGAGGGTGCGGCAGCCGAGGAGGGTGTGGGGGCCGGTCCCGGTGTTGATGCCGTAGACGCAGACCTGGTGGGTGCCGGGTGCCACGGGGCGGGTGTGGGCGTACCCGGTGGCCGGGCCGGACCCGAAGACCGCGGCCACGTCCGGGCGGGGACCGTCGGCGGTGACCGCGGCACCGACCCCGTCGATGTAGACGTGGGCCTGGGTGGGGGCGGTGGTGTCGGGGTCGAACGTCCACCCCGACACGCTCAGCTGGCCCCCGGTCACGCTCAGCCCCTCGATCACCCCGACCGGGGCCCGGTCCGGGGTCGCGGTGATGGACCGGCACCCGAGCAGGGTGTGCGGGCCGGGACCGGTGCTGATCCCGTACACGCAGACCTGGTGGGTGCCCGGGCCCACGGTGCGGGTGTGGGCGTACCCGGTCCGGGGACCGGCCCCGAACACCGCCGCCACGTCCGGGCGGGCACCGTCGGCGGTGACCGCGGCACCGACCCCGTCGATGTAGATGTGCGCCTGGGTGGGTCCGGTGGTGTCCGGGTCGAACGTCCACCCCGACACGCTCAGCTGGGTCCCGGACAGGGTCAGCCCCTCGATCACCCCGACCGGGGCCCGGTCGGGGGCCACGACCACGCTGCGGCACCCGAGCAGGGTGTGCGGGCCCTTGCCGGTGTTGATCCCGTACACGCACACCTGGTGATCACCCGGGGCCAGGGTCCGGGTGTGGGCGTACCCGCTGGCCGGACCCGCCCCGAACACCGCCGCGACGTCCGCGCGCGGACCGTCGGCCAGCACCGCCGCACCGACCCCGTCGATGTAGATGTGCGCCTGCGTCGGACCCGTCGTGTCCGGGTCGAACGTCCACCCCGACACCGACACCTGCGTCCCCGACACCGACACCCCCTCGATCACCCCCACCGGAGCACGGTCGAGCGCGACCCCGATGCTGCGGCACCCGAGGAGGGTGTTCGCCCCGCCGGCGGTGTCGATGCCGAAGACGCACACCTGGTGCTCGCCGGGCGCCACGTCGCGGGTGTGGCTGAACCCGTGCAGCGGACCGGTGCCGTAGGCCGCGGCGACGTCAGGGCGCGAGGCGTCGGCGAGGAGCGCGACGCCGACGCCGTCGATGTAGACGTGCGCCTGCGTCGGTCCGGAGGTGTCCGGGTCGAAGGTCCACCCCGACACCGTCACCTTCGTCCCGGAGACCGTCAGCCCCTCGATGACCCCGATCGGCGCGCGGTTCACGGTCCCGGTGACCCGGATCTCGCGGCACCCCAGGATCACGTCGGAGCCCTCGCCGGAGTTCAGCGCGTGGACGCACACGTTCTTGACGCCCGGCTCGCTCGGCACGACCACGGAGAAGCCGTGCGGGCCGACGTCCGGGCGCGGGGCGGTCGCGGGCGTGCGCGTGCGCACCCCGTCGATCTCGACGTCGACGCTGATGGGGCTGCTGGTCCCCAGGTCCGCCGCCCAGCCGGCGACGACGACCCGGCGCTCGCCTCCGGCGAAGGTCTCGATGTTCCCATACGGGGACTGCGCCAGCGTCGGGTTCACGAGGTCCGTGACGCGGGCGCGGATGGCGCCGAGCTGGTCGTACAGCGCCTGGCCCGGGCAGGAGGTGAGCTGGGCGTCGCGGTGCGCGTAGACGGTCGAGAACGTGACGACCGTGCCCTCCGGGTACTTGGAGGCGCCGCCGCCCGACGTGAGCACCGCCGAGCCGTTCCCGGGGATCCGGTGGAACTGGAACTTCCACGCGATGACGCGGCTGATGGCCTCGACCATGGCCCCCGTGGGAGCCGTCGCCGAGTAGTCGCCGATCGCCGAGACGCCGATCGTCCGGCTGTTGAAGCCACCGGTGTGGACGCCGACGACGGGCTTGTCCATGCCGCCGCCGCGGCCCTCGAACACGCGCCCGAACCGGTCGACGAGGAAGTTGTAGCCGATGTCGCACCAGCCGCGGCCACCGTCGGCCTCCGGGCGGGTGTGGTACGCGAGGAACCCTCGCAGGATGCCCGGGACGGCGTCGGCGGAGTAGCCGTTGGCCGAGGCGGTGTGGTGCACCGCCGCGGTCTCCATGGTCCCGTACGAGGGCGCGCACGTGACGAGCGACTCGTCGGCCCCCCACTGCGCGCGGCTGTAGATGCCGGGGCTCGAGACCGCCGCCGGGACGAAGGCGGCGTTCGCCGCGCGCGTCGGCGCGGGGTCGGTGCCCGGGTCGATGAGGACGACCTTCAGGCCGCTGACCTCGCCGTCGGCCGCGTCGGCCCAGACCTGGATCCCGTCGGCGTCCGGGGCGACGATCGCGTCGGTCGCGTCCCGCCGCACGCCGTCCTCGACGTCGGCGGACCCCGTGTCGGCCTGGATGTCGCTCGCGCCGACCGCCTCCCAGGCGGACCACGCGTCATCCACGCGGACCCGGTACCGGATGACGACGTCCTCGACGGCCGGGTCGCGGTCCCACGAGACGCCGGCGACGGAGAACGGGGTGCCAACGATCTCCTCGGACAGCACGTCCGGCGTCTGCGTCTCCTCCGTCTGCGCCTCGCCGGCGGCCGTGGGCGGGAACTCCTCGGTCGGGAGCGGCGCCTCCTCGGGGAGCGCGTCGAGCGTCGGCTCGTCGACCCCGCTGAGGTCGTGCTCCTCCACGGTGAGCGGGTCCGACACGATCTCGTCGGCGGCGGCCGGGCCCGTGGGGACCGCCGTGCCGATCAGCAGGACGGTCGCAGCGACGAGGGCGGCGCGCCGGCGCGCGGGCCGGACGGCGCGGGGAAGACGTGTGTGCACCCTCACAGCATCACTCCGTCGAGCCCGGAGCAACAGGCACCACGCCGCACGAGTCGACGCGCTCACGTCCAGGCTCCGGACACGTCCCGACGAGGCCGCGATGACGAACCCGGACGTTCCACCGCACATCGGGCGGCCGGCCGCCGGACACGCCCACGCACGGCCTGACCAGCGCTTTCGCGGGTTACCGTGAATCCCGACCATCCCCGCACGACGTGAGGCCACCTTCGATGCACCGCCCCCCACGCCCTGCTCTGGCACGCCGGACCGCCGTCGCGGGCGTCGTCGTCCTGGCCCTCGCCGGCTGCACGTCACCCGGCGACGCGTCGCCGTCAGCACCGCCCACGACGAGCCCTCCGAGCCCGTCTGCGTCCTCGTCGCCGAGCAGCTCGGCGGACGGCGAGGCACCGGGCGCGGGTACGCCGTCCGCGCCGTCGGACGGCGGCGCGGACCCGGCTCCGACGACGGGCACCGACGGCCAGGTTCCCGGTGCGGTCGAGGTCCTGATCACGTTCGCCGGGTGGAACCCTGGCACGGCCGAGGCGGAGGTGGGCGGGTACGCGGGCGTCGTCGAGAGCGGCGGCACGTGCACGCTGCGCCTGACGAACGCCGGCCAGGTCGTGGAGGCGTCCGCCGAGGCGCTGCCCGACGCGAGCAGCACGAGCTGCGGCGCCGTCACCGTCCCGGGGGCCCGGCTCACGAGCGGCACCTGGACCGCCCAGCTGACCTACACCTCGCCGACGTCGACGGGGACCTCCGCGAGCACCGAGGTCGTGATCCCGTGACGACCCGGTCCCACGTCCTCGGCAGCGCTCGCCGCGCAGCCCTCCTCCTCGCCGCCGCGGTCGCGGCCGTCGGGGCCGTCGCGGTCCTCGCGCTGCCGGCACCGCCGGCCGCCGCGGCGGACCTCTCGCGGTTCGACCCCGGCTACATCATCTCGGACGAGAACTTCTGGGACGCGGGTGCGATGGATGTCGCCGGCGTGCAGGCCTTCCTGAACGCGCGGGGCGCGTCCTGCACCGGTGGCTCCGACGGCTCGGCCTGCCTCAAGAACGTCCGCACCGACACCAACACGCGTCCCGCGGACGACCGGTGCCGAGGCGGGTACACCGGGCGGTCCGGCGAGAGCGCCGCCGAGATCGTCGTCCGTGTCGCCCAGTCGTGCGGCGTCAGCCCCCGCGTCCTGCTCGTGACGCTCCAGAAGGAGCAGGGCCTGGTGACGACGACCGCGCCCACCGCCGGGAAGTACCGCGCCGCCATGGGGTTCGGGTGCCCGGACACCGCCGCGTGCGACTCCAAGTACTACGGCTTCTTCAACCAGGTGTACCAGGCGGCCTGGCAGTTCCGGAGCTACGCGCTCACGCCGACGCGGTGGCAGCACCGCGCGGGGGTCGTCAACAACGTCCGCTTCCACCCCGACGCCGGCTGCGGGACCTCGGCCGTGCTGATCCGCAACCAGGCGACCGCGGGGCTCTACAACTACACGCCGTACCAGCCGAACGCCGCCGCCCTCGCCGCCGGGTACGGCACCGGGAACGCGTGCTCGGCGTACGGGAACCGCAACTTCTTCGCGTACTACTCCGACTGGTTCGGCAGCCCGAACGGCGTCCCGCCGATCGGTGTCGTCGACGCGGTGACCGCGAACAACAGCGCCATCACCGTCCAGGGCTGGGCCCTCGACCCGGACACGACCGACCCGATCGGCGTCCACGTCTACGTCGACGGCGTGGGCACGGCGCTCGTGGCGGACGCACCCCGACCCGACGTCGGGGCGGTCCACGGCCGCGGCGACCGGCACGGGTTCAGCCACACCTCGCCGCAGGCTCCCGGGCGTCACACCGTCTGCACGTTCGCCATCAACGCGGGCCCGGGCGCCAACACGCTCCTCGAGTGCCGCGACGTCGTCGTGCCCGACGCGGTGCCGATCGGCGGCGTCACCTCGGTCACCACGACGGGGACCTCGCTCACGATGACCGGCTGGTCGCTCGACCCGGACACGTCGGCCCCGAACCAGGTGCACGTGTACGTCGACGGCGTCGGCCGCGCGCTGACCGCCGACCAGCCGCGCCCCGACATCGCCGCGGCGTACGGCCTCGGCGACAAGCACGGCTTCACCTTCACGACCGACCTGGCGCCGGGCGCCCACCAGGTGTGCGTCTTCGGCATCAACACCGCCGCGGCCGCCCACACCCTGCTGGACTGCCGCACCGTGACGGTCGGCGCGGACCGTGCTCCGGTGGGGGTGATCGAGGGGGTGTCGGTGTCGGGGACGCAGGTGTCGGTGTCGGGGTGGACGTTCGACCCGGACACGACGGGTCCGACGCAGGCGCACATCTACATCGACGGGGTCGGTGCGGCGGTGCTGGCCGACGGTCCGCGCGCGGACGTCGCGGCGGTGTTCGGGGCGGGTCCGGCCAGCGGGTACGCCCACACCCGGACCCTGGCCCCGGGTGATCACCAGGTGTGCGTGTACGGGATCAACACCGGCAAGGGCCCGCACACCCTGCTCGGGTGCCGCAGCGTGGTCGTGGCCCCCGACCGGGCCCCGGTCGGGGTGATCGAGGGGCTGACCTTGTCCGGGACGCAGCTGAGCGTGTCGGGGTGGACGTTCGACCCGGACACCACCGGACCCACCCAGGCGCACATCTACATCGACGGGGTCGGTGCCGCGGTCACCGCCGACGGTGCCCGCCCGGACGTGGCGGCGGTGTTCGGGGCCGGTCCCCGGACCGGGTACGCCCACACCCGCACCGTGGGCCCGGGCACCCACCAGGTCTGCGTGTACGGGATCAGCACCGGTCCCGGCCCGCACACCCTGCTCGGGTGCCGGTCCATCACCGCGACCCCGGACCGGGCCCCGGTCGGGGTGATCGAGGGGCTGAGCGTGACCGGGGGCCAGCTGAGCGTGTCGGGGTGGACGTTCGACCCCGACACCACCGCCCCCACCCAGGCCCACGTCTACATCGACGGGGTCGGTGCCGCGGTCACCGCCGACGGTCCCCGCCCGGACGTGGCCGCGGTCTTCGGGTCCGGCCCGGCCACCGGGTACGCCCACACCCGCCCCGTGGCACCCGGCACCCACCAGGTCTGCGTCTACGGCATCAACACCGGGACCGGCCCCCACACCCTCCTCGGCTGCCGCACCCTCACCAGCTGACACCCCAGGGGCACACACGAGCCGAGGGCCGTCGCGACACCGCGACGGCCCTCGGCTCGTGCACGGCGCTGGGCGCCCGGCCGTCAGACCAGCTCGGCGTACACCTCGGCCGTCGCGCGCGCCGCGACCTCCCAGGTCAGCGCCCCGGCCTGCGCGAGCGCGAGCGGCGCGAGGTGCTCGCGGTCCCGCAGCACCGAGACGAGCGCGGCCCCGACCGCCTCCGGGTCCCGTGGCTCGACGGCGACGCCCGCCGCCCCGACGAGCTCCTGCATCGGGGTGCGCACCGACGTCACGACCGGCACGCCGTACGCCATCGCCTCGACGACCGGGAGCCCGAAGCCCTCCGCGAGCGAGGGGTAGCAGAAGGCCGCCGCGCCCGCGTACGCGGTGGCGAGGTCCTCGCGGGAGAGCCGGCCGAGCCAGTGGATCGCGGGGTCGTCCTGGCCTGCCCGGCTCTGGTCGCCCCAGCCCGCGGGACCGACGAGGACGAGGTCGAGCGAGGGGACGGTCCGGCGTGCGTGCGCGAAGCCGGCGAGGACCCCGGGCAGGTTCTTGCGCGGCTCGTGCGTCCCGCACCACAGCACGTACGGGCGGGTGAGCCCGTGCGTGCGGCGGAACCGCTCGAGCTGGTCGGCGCCGACGGGGGGCATGTCGACGCCGTGGGGCACGAGCCGGACCCGTGCCTCGTCGAGGCCCTCCGCGACGCACGCGTCGCGCGTGAGGGAGGACGGGACGACGACGAGGTCGGCCTCGCGCCGCACCCGCTCGAGCGCGCGCCGGAAGTACGCGACGCCGCGCGGTGTGAACGTCTCCGGCTCGGTGAGGAACGCGAGGTCGTGCACCGTGACGACGAGCGGCCGGCGCGTCGGGGGGACGGCCCACGTGGTCGCGTGGACGACGTCGACCGGTCCGCGCGCGAGCGCCTCGGCGCGGGGACGCCCGAGCCGGTTCCACGCCTCGTACAGCGCCTGCCGCGGGAGAGGTGCGTGGTCCAGCCGGTCGAGCGTCGGCGCGAAGTCCGGGTCGGGTGCACCGGCGTGCCGCGCGGCCACGCCCGCGACCTCGAGGTCCGGGAACGGCGCGAGCGCCTCGGTGAGCCTCGCGATGTAGGTGCCGGACCCGCCGGGCGCCGCGTGCCAGCACTGCTCGACGGTCATCGCGACCCTCGTCGTGCGGTCCACGGTCACCGCGGCGCTCCGGCGGGTCGGTACGATCGTCGCTGCGTCGCGCCGGCCGGCTCCCGCCGTCGACGACGGGGGCTCGAGGGCGCGGAGATCACGGCCGGGAGTCTAGCGCCGGGCCTCGCACGACGTCCGCGCCCGGGACGGCCCGGGCACGAACGGACCACGACGGCGACGAGGAGCAGACATGCGCGTGCTGGTGGACGCGACAGCCATCCCGGCGGACCGGGGCGGTGTCGGTCGCTACGTCGACAACCTCCTCCCGGCGGTGGCGGCCCTCGGCGTCGACCTCGCGGTCGTCTGCCAGGCGCGGGACGTCGCGTCGTTCGCGCAGGCGCTGCCCGGTGCGGAGATCGTCGCGGCACCGGCCGCGGTGGACCGCCGACCCGTCCGCCTCGCGTGGGAGCAGACCGGACTTCCTCTGCTGGCGCGCCGGCTGCGGGCCGACGTCCTGCACTGCCCGCACTACACGATGCCGCAGGTGGGCAGCACCCCGGTCGTCGTGACGCTGCACGACGCGACCTTCTTCAGCCACCCGGAGCTGCACGGGGACGTCAAGCGGCGGTTCTTCCAGACGTGGACGAAGGTGGCCGTCCGCCGCGCGGCGACGCTCGTCGTCCCGTCGGAGGCCACCGGGCGCGAGGTCCGGCGCTTCGCGGGAGGCGACGAACGGGCGTTCCACGTCGCCTACCACGGGGTCGACACCTCCGTCTTCCACCCCGTCCCGCCCGAGGAGCGCGAGCGCGTGCGGGCCACGCTCGGCCTCGACGGCTGGCGGTACATCGCCTTCCTCGGCACCCTCGAGCCGCGCAAGAACGTCCCGGCGCTCGTGCGCGCCTGGGTCGGTGCGGTGCGCGACCTGCCGGAGCCGCCCGTCCTCGTGCTGGCCGGTGGACCCGGCTGGGACACGGGGGTCGAACCGGCTCTCGCGGCCGTGCCGGCGGGGCTGGACGCGCGTCGCGCCGGCTACCTGCCGCTCGACGACCTGCCGGGCTTCCTCGCCGGCGCCGAGTTCGTCGCGTACCCGAGCCTCGGGGAGGGCTTCGGGCTCCCCGTCCTCGAGGCCATGGCGTGCGGGGCCGCGGTCCTGACGTCGCGGGAGCTCTCGCTCCCCGAGGTGGGCGGCGACGCCGTCGCGTACACCAGCCTGGACGACGAGGGCATGAGCCGCGCGATCGGCGACCTGCTCGCGGACGCGGAGACCCGTGCCCGGCTCGCGACCGCCGCGACCGCGCGCGCCGCGGGCTTCACGTGGGACGTCAGCGCCCGCCGGCACGTCGAGGCCTACGAGGCCGCCGTCGCCACGCGCGGCTGAGCCGGGGACGGCGCCCGACGACCTCGCCCGGTGACCTGTCGGGTCGCCGGACGAGGTCGCGCGGCGCGTGGCGCGCTCAGGCGCCGGTCGAGCCGCCGCGGAGCGAGCGCACGTACGCCTCGACCTCGGCGGCCTGGGGCAGTGCGCCGGCGGCGAGCGCCTCCTGCAGCGAGGGGGCGGCCGCGTCCTTGGGCGACAGCAGCGGCTCGAGCGGGGAGCCGTCCCGCGCCGCCGTCGGCCACGCGATCGCGAGGTCGGGGTCGAGCGGGTGCACGCCGTGCTCACGCTCCGGCGCGTACCCCTCGGAGCAGAGGTAGGTGACGGTCGACCCGTCCTGCAGCGAGCAGAACGCGTGGCCCACGCCCTCGGGCAGGTAGATCGCGCGCCGGTCCGTGTCGTCGAGCAGGACCGAGTCCCATGTGCCGAACGTCGGGGACCCGACGCGCAGGTCGACCACGATGTCGAGCACCGCGCCGACGGGGCACGTCACGTACTTGGCCTGGCCGGGCGGCACGTCGGCGTAGTGCACGCCGCGCACGACGCCCGCGGCCGAGACGGACAGGTTCGCCTGTGCGAGCCGGAGCGGGTGCCCGACGGCGTCGACGAACTCCTTCTCCTTGAACCACTCGAGGAACACGCCTCGGTCGTCACCGAACTGCCGCGGTGTGATCTCCCACGCGCCCGGCACCGCGAGCTCTCGGAGCTCCATCTGTCCACCTCATCCTCGTGTCCGCCCTGCCTACCGACCTCGGTACCCTAAGGGGCGCCGTCGCGAGCCGCTGTGGCCGACCGCCACGTCGAGACGTCGCAGAGGGAGCAGATCTCTGTGCGTTGGCTGGTCACCGGTGCGGCCGGGATGCTCGGGACCGATCTGGTCACCACGCTGCGGGCGCGGGACGTCGACGTCACCGCCCTCGCGCGGGACGAGCTCGACATCACGGACCACGACGCCGTGCACGCCGCCGTGGCCGGTCACGACGTCGTCGTGAACTGCGCGGCGTGGGCGAACGTCGACGCCGCGGAGGAGCAGGAGCCCGCGGCGTTCGCCGTCAACGCCACCGGGCCGCACGCGCTCGCCCGGAGCGCGGCGCTGCACGGCAGCCGGCTGGTGCACGTCTCGACGGACTACGTCTTCGACGGCAGCGCCACGAGCCCGTACCCGGAGGACGGCCCGATGGCGCCTCGGTCCGCGTACGGCCGGACGAAGGCGGCGGGGGAGTGGGCCGTGCTGGCCGCGGACCCCCGGCACCTCGTGGTGCGGACCGCGTGGCTCTACGGCGCGCACGGCGGGTGCTTCCCCAAGACCATCGCGCGCGTGGCGCAGGAGCGCGGCGGACTGGACGTCGTCGCGGACCAGGTCGGGCAGCCGACGTGGACCGTGGACCTCGCCGAGCTGGTGGTCGCGATGGTCGAGGCGCAGGTGCCGGGCGGCGTCTACCACGGCACGTCCGCCGGCGAGGCGTCGTGGCACGCGTTCGCCCAGGCCGTCGTCGCTGCCGCCGGGCTGGACCCGGAGATCGTCCGGCCGACCACGAGCGCGGAGTTCGTGCGCCCCGCGCCGCGCCCGGCGTACTCGGTGCTCGGGCACGAGCGCCTGCGCGCCGCGGGCGTCGCGACGATCGGCGACTGGGCCGGCCGGTGGGAGGCCGCCGCGCCGGCCGTCCTCGGCTGACCGCGGCCCTCCGGGGCCGTCAGGGCGACGGGTGCCGTCGCGCGGGTGCAGGCGCACCCAGCCGGAGGTGCGGGTCCCGCGGGCGGCCGTACGGGGCCGCCCGCGGGATCAGAGCGTGGCGTCCGGCGGGGTGCCCGTGCGCGACTGCCCGAGCGCGTCCTCGATGTCGAGCCGCAGGAGGGCGACCTCCTCGGCGACCGTCCGAGCCTGGTCCTCGATGCGCGACAGCTCCGTGGACAGGTGGACGCAGACCACGAGCAGCACGACGAACGCGGACGCGAAGAGCAGGTTGACGGGCGTCGTCACACCGACGAGGTCCGAGACGCGCGCCGCGAGGCCGGGGAAGATCGCGAGCACCACGTTGGCCACCGCCAGGGCGATCCAGATGCCGGCGTACTTCTCGCGGATCTTCCGCGTCCGCAGGAGCCCGAAGATGATCGCGGCGACGACGGCGCACGCGACGACCGCGAACCCGTAGCCGCTCATGCGGCGCTCCGGTCACGGACGGCACCACGGGGCCGCGTGAGGGCGACGACCATCGCCAGCATCGCGCGCACGAGGAACACGGCGGCGCGGACAGGGCTGTGCGACGGGGTCCCGCCGGCGCGTGGGCGCATCTCGACTCCGACCTGACGGATCCGGAGCCCGGATCGTGCGGCGATGACGAGGGACTCGATCGTGTCCCCCAGGTACTCGGCAGGGTAGTCCGCGGCGAAGCGGAGGATCGCCGACCGGTTGCAGGCCTTGAAGCCGGACGTTGTGTCGGTCAGCCGCGTCCCGGACACGCGCGAGAGCACGGTCGACAGGAACCACATCGTCCCGCGGCGGGCGCGACCCACCGTGTAGGTCCCGACGCCGGCGAAGCGCGCGCCGATCACGACGTCGGCCTGACCGTGGCGCAGCGGCTCGAGGAGGTCCGGGACGGCGGCCGGGTCGTGCTGGCCGTCCGCGTCGAGCTGGACGGCGAACTCGTAGCCGCGTCGCTCGGCGAAGCGGTAGCCGGCGCGCATCGCGCCGCCGACCCCCAGGTTCACCGGCAGCTCGAGGACCCGGGCACCGGCCTCGCGTGCCACGTGCGAGGTCCGGTCGGTCGAGCCGTCGTTGACGACGAGGACGTCGGCCTCCGGGACGCGGCTCTGGACCTCGGCGACGACGCCGCCCAGGGTCACCTCCTCGTTCCACGCAGGGATGATGATGAGCACGGTCGAGGGCTGCTGCGGCACGCGTGCACTCTACCGAGGGCACGGTGCCTTCTCGGCCCGGTCCGGGTGCCCGGCCGTCCCGGACGTGCACGTCCGCGGGACCGGACGCTGCCCCACGGCACCCGGCGCGTGCCCCGACGGCGGGTGCGCCGCTGGTAGGGTGCCCGGGTGAATCTGGGTGCTCTGCGGAGCCGTCACGGCCTGCTCGCGAAGGGGCTCGGCGCCCTCTTCCTCCTGATGGCGCTGGGGACGTGGGCGGTGGCCTCGCCGGTCGGCGCGTCGCCCGACGAGGACTACCACCTGGTGAGCATCTGGTGCGGCCAGGGGCTGCGCGACGGCGTGTGCGAGGCGGCGGACATCCCGCAGGCGCGCACGATCCCGCACGCGCTGCTCGAGTCGCCCTGCTACAACTTCCACCCCGAGACGAGCGCGCAGTGCCAGGCGGCGAAGTACGCCGTCGACGTCCAGGAGATGGTGCCGACCGAGCGCGGCAACTTCGTGGGGGACTACCCGCCGGTCTTCTACGCGGCGATGAGCGTGTTCGTCGGCGACGACATCTCGCTCTCCGTCATCGTGATCCGCCTCGTGAACGCGCTCGTGTTCGTCCTCGTGCTGGGCGCGGTGTACGTCGCGTCGGTGCCCGGGCTGCGGCGTGCGCTCCTGCTCGGTACCGCGGTCACCGCGGTGCCCCTCGGGATGTTCCTCGTCCCGTCGGCCAACCCGAGCAGCTGGGCCATCCTGGCCGTGCCGTCGTTGCTCGTCGCGGTCCTCGGCTACGTCACGACGGACGAGCGCCGCCGGCGGTGGCTGCTCGGCGGTCTCGCCGCCCTCGCCGTGCTCCTCGGTGCCGGCGCGCGGGGCGACGCCGCCATGTACTGCGCCGTCGCGGTCGGAGCGGCGCTCATCCTCACCTTCCGTCCGGACCTCCGCTTCGTGCATCGCGCCGCGTACCCGGTCGTGCTCGCGGTCGTCTCGGTCGCCGCCTTCCTGTCCGCCGGGCAGTCGAGCGCGGCCGGTGGCGCCGAGGCACCTCCGCTGACCGTCGGCCGCATCATGGAGCTGATGACGACCGTCCCCGAGCTGTGGGTGGGCGGCCTCGGGTACTGGGAGCTCGGCTGGCTCGACACCGTGATGCCCCCGCTCGTCTGGGTGCTCTGCTGGGGGATGTACGCAGCTGTCGTGTACGCCGCGATCGGGTACGCCGGCCTGCAGCGAGGGCTCGCGATCTCCGCCGTCGCCCTGGCGCTCTGGCTCGTCCCCGCCTACATCCAGTACCTCTCGGGCGCCCCGGTGGGCGCGTACGTGCAGCCGCGGTACATCCTCCCGCTCGTGACGCTGCTCGCCGTGACAGCCCTCGTGCGCCTCGACGGGCAGGCGTTCCGCGTCTCGCCGGCGCAGCGCTGGATCCTCGTGGCGGCGCTCTCGGTCGCGAACGCGACGGCGCTGCACACCAACATCCGGCGCTACGTGACGGGCAGCGACGTCGGGGGCCCGGACCTCGACGAGCGGATCGAGTGGTGGTGGGGCGGCCCGGTGTCCCCGCTCTCGCTGTGGTTCCTCGGCGCCGTGGCGTTCGCCGTCGGGCTCGCCCTTGTCAGTGCGGAGCTCGCCCGGGACGCGCTGGCGCGGGGGACGGCCGACGAGGCCCCCGCCGAGGAGGCGTCGACGCAGCGGCCGCAGCCTGCGGGCCCGGCGGCGCACGAGGCCGACGAGGACGCGACCGTGGAGCCCGCGCGCACCGCACGCGGCTGAGCTCCGCCGGCGCCGGCGCGGGCGGGCGCTGTTTCGCCGGGCGCCCACGCCCCGGCAGGACCGGCGTCTCCGAGCAGGCGCCGGCTACCCGGCGCCCGAGGTCCTGGCCGGCGCCGCGGTCTGCGACCAGAGCGCCGGCAACGCCCACGCCAGCGCGGCCAGCGGCCCGACGAGGGCGCCGACGGCCGTCGTCGCGACGACGTCCAGGTCGCTGACGGTGAGCCACAGCGCGGTGCTCCCCGCGGCGACCGCCCACGCCCCGATCATGTGCCGGTAGGCGGACAGCGCGACCAGCGCGGCCGAGAGCAGCAGCACCCAGGCGAGGAGGCACGAGGAGGCCACCAGCAGGCCGACGGCCAGCCCCTCGACGTCGTACTCGTCGGTGTACACGACGCGGACGACCCACGGGCCGACGAGCGCACCCACGAGCCCGCCCACGACCGCGAGCAGGACGGCTCCGCCCGTCCCCAGGACGAGCATGCGTCGCAGCGGGGAGGGAGCGCCGTCGCCCTGTGCGCTCCACCGGACCACCGCGGGCACCGCGAGCGCCTGGATCGGGGACACGAGCAGCAGGGGGATGCGGGACACCGTGAGCGCGGCGAAGACGGCGCCGCCGGCGGCACCTGGCGGGGTGTCGGTCAGCGCGGTGACCATCGTCGGGTAGCCGGTGATGACGCTCGCGGTCAGGGCGGCCGCCACCATGAGCGAGGCGGCCCGGCGCAGCGCCGGGCCGAGGGTGCGGACCTGAGGGCGGCCCAGCGGGACGACGGACCCGAGGCGCCGCGCCCACAGGACCCACGCGAACGACCCGACCCCGACGGCCACGGCCGCGGTGGGCAGGGTCAGCCCGACCGCGACGATGATCACGAGCAGGAGAACGAGCCGGGACAGCGCCTCCGCGACGACGAGCCCGGCGTACTGCCCGACCTCGTCCGAGCCGATCAGGACGCCGCGCACCGCGAACTGGACCGCGAAGCCGAACGCCGCCACGACCACGACGAGGCCGATCGTGCTCTCCGGGTCGCCGTAGAGGCGGGAGGCGACGGGGGGCAGCAGCGTGAGCGCCGCCGCTCCGACGGCGAGGACCGCGGCAGCCGCGGTGACGGTGCCGGTCGACGGGCCGGTCTCGGTCTCGCTGTTCGCCGCCCGCCGGGCCGACTCCTGCTCGATCGTGGACAGCGAGCTGCCCAGCCCGAACAGGACGCCCCAGAACGCGACGAACAGCCCGAACGAGGCCGGGTCGAGCACCTTGCCCACGAGGGCGAGGAGCGCGTAGCCCGCGAGGCTCGCGACACCGATCGCGACGCCGATGCCGGCGACGCCCGACCCCGCTCGCAGGCGCGGCACCCTCATCCGCGGCGCCGCGCGCGCACGACCCGCGCGGCGGCGAGCGCGAGTCCCCGCAGGACGCCCGCGCCGAACACCGGGACGAAGACCGGCGTGAGCGTCGCGGCGGCACGCACCTCGTACGCGGAGCCCCCGACGGCGCGCACGGTGGCCGGGACGGCGACGAGCACCGCCGCGACGCCGGCCGCGCCGAGCCTGGGCCGGCGCACGGCAGCCACCGCGGTCAGGGCGCCGACACCGAGAGCCGCGAGGAGCGCGCGCCGCACGACCCCGGGCTGCCCGAGGTACCCGTCGACGAACGTCGTCCCGCGGAAGTACGCCTGCCGCACGAACCCGCGCGCCCCGGTCTTGCCGTGGTAGCGGAAGCTGAAGTCGGGGGAGAGCCAGATGCGCTCCTGGCTCGCCACGTAGCGCAGCAGCCGGGTGTCGTCGCTCGCGAGGTGGGCCTCGTCGTACAGCGAGTCGAAGCCCTGCACCGCGTCCTGCAGGAGGCTCCGGCTGAGGAGCAGGCAGCCGGTGCCCTTCGGGTAGTAGTCGAAGTCCTCCGACCCGAAGGACACGAGGCGCGGCCGCGCGGTGTAGCGGCGCCAGCCGATCTTCACGAGACCCGACCAGAACGCCGCGAACGCGTTGCCCTGCGTCTCGACGTCGACGTGACCGCACCACACCCGCCGGTCCGGGTTCGCCGCCACCTGCGCGCGGAGCCACCGCAGCGAGTCGGGCTGGACGATGACGCGGCTGTCGAGCAGCAGCACCCACGGCTCGCGGGCGGCCTCGACCCCCGCGCCCCGCGCGGCGAGGCGGCCCGCGTTGGCCTGGTGCAGGACCCGGATCCCGGTCGTGCGTGCCAGCGCGTCGAGCACCTCGGGCGTGCCGTCGGTGCTGCCGTCGTCGACGGCCACGACGTCGAGCGTGAGGCCCGCGGCGGTGCCGGCGGCGAGGAGGGCCTCGACCGCGGTGCGGACCCACACCTCCTCGTTGTAGACCGGGATCACGACGCTGAGCGCGTCGAGGGGTCCCGGGGCGGCGTCCGGTGCGGTGCTGTGCTGCGCGTTCACGCCGGGCAGCCTATCGCCGGGCCGGGTGCGTCCGGGCACGTCCGGGCACGTCAGGGACTGGCCGTGATCGGGCCGCGCGAGTCGTCGGTCTGCCCGGAACGCACCGGGACGGCACCTCCGTCCGCGTATCCTTGCCGCACGCCACAAGTGAAGGGGCACACAGTTGATCGCGTTCATCGTCGGTACGACGGCGGAGCTCATCAAGATCGCGCCCGTCTACCACGAGCTGGTCGGTCGCGGTCGATCGACGGAGATCTGGTACTCGGGGCAGCACGTCGAGGAGCTCGCGGGCACGCTCGCCGACCTCGACCTCCCGAAGCCCGAGCAGTGGCTCGTGCCCGAGTCGGGAGCCCGGAACCTCGCGCGTCCCGCCGACGTGCCCCGCTGGGCGGCCCGCCTCGCCGCGACCGTCTTCCGCAAGCGGGCGGTGCTGGGCCGACGCCTGCGGTCGGACGGCACGGCGCCCGTCGTGCTCGTGCACGGTGACACCTTCACGGCGCCGATCGGCGCGCTCGTCGGCCGCATCCTCGGCGCGCGCGTCGGTCACGTCGAGGCCGGCATGCGCAGCGGCAGCCTGCTGCACCCGTTCCCCGAGGAGCTCAACCGCCGGGTCGCCGGACGCCTGGTGGACCTGCACTTCCCGCCCACGGACGCCGAGGCCCACAACCTCCGGCGCAACCGTGGCGCCGTGGTGACGACGGGTGCGAACACGATCATCGACGCCGTCCGCTACGCGCTCGCGCACCCCGTGGCCACGCCGCTCGACCTGCCCGAGACGTACGCGGTCGCGACGCTGCACCGCTTCGAGCTCGTCCGTCAGGAGAACCTGTACCGGGAGGCGCTCGAGATCCTGAAGGAGTACTCGACGCGCATGCCGATCGTGTACTTCGCCGGGGCGAGCGAGCGCGAGCGCCTGGCGGAGTACGGCCTGCTCGGGCTCTTCGACGGCACGGACTTCCGCATCGAGGACAAGCTCAGCTACGTCGCCTTCCTCCCCATCCTCGCGCGCGCCCGCTTCGTCGTCACCGACAGCGGCGGCCTGCAGGAGGAGAGCGCCCACCTCGGCATCCCCTGCGCGGTGCACCGCGTGCGGACCGAGCGCAGCTCGGGCGAGGGCGTCAACATGGTCCTCACGGGGTTCCGGAGCGACAAGCTCCGGGCGTTCCTCGACGACTTCGACCGGTACAAGGGCGTCGCGGCGCTCGACGCGTACCGCCCGAGCGAGGTCATCGTCGACGCCATCGAGACGCTCGGCGCACCGGCCGCCCGCTGACGTCGCCGGCACGCGCCGCGCGCCGCCCTCGAGGACCTCGGGCCCGTCGGCGGGCGCGGGGTGCTGGCTAGGCTACGCGGGCGCGCCGTCGGCGCCGTTTCGACTCACACCCCCGGGATGGACAGTGGCTTCTCGCGTCGTCGGCTCGGCCGACGTGGACCCGACCGCGCACATCGGTGACGGCACGACCGTCTGGCACCTCGCGCAGGTGCGCGACGGTGCCCACGTCGGTGACGAGTGCATCGTGGGCCGCGGCGCCTACATCGGCAGCGGGGTCCAGGTCGGGCCTCGCTGCAAGATCCAGAACCTCGCGCTCGTCTACGAGCCCGCGGTGCTCGAGGCGGGCGTCTTCATCGGGCCGGCGGTGGTCCTGACGAACGACACGTTCCCGCGCGCGGTGAACCCGGACGGGTCGCTCAAGAGCGCCTCCGACTGGACGCCCACCGGCGTGCACGTGCGTGAGGGGGCCGCCATCGGTGCGCGCGCCGTGTGCGTCGCCCCCGTGGTCGTCGGCCGCTGGGCGACCGTCGCGGCCGGCGCCGTCGTGACGCGCGACGTGCCGGACTTCGCGCTCGTCGCGGGGGTCCCCGCGCGGCGCATCGGCTGGGTCGGCCGGGCGGGCGTCCGCCTGGTCGACGAGGGGGACGGCCGCTGGTCCTGCCCCGTGAGCGGTGACCTGTACGACCAGACAGACGACGACGTCCTGGTGCCGTCAGCACCGGAGGAGAAGGGTGACCCCGCATGAGCCCCACGTTCATCCCGGCCGCGAAGCCGCTGATCGGTGACGACGAGCGAGAGGCCGTCGACCGGGTGATGCGCAGCGGAATGATCGCGCAGGGTCCGGAGGTCGCGGCGTTCGAGGAGGAGTTCGCGAACGCGCTCGTCGGAGGGCGGTCGTGCGTGGCCGTCAGCTCCGGCACGGCGGGGCTCCACCTCGGGCTCCTCGCGGCCGGCGTCGGCCCGGGCGACGAGGTCGTCGTGCCGTCGTTCACGTTCGCGGCCACGGCCAACTCCGTCGCGCTGACCGGCGCGACGCCCGTGTTCGCGGACATCGACCCCGCGACGTTCTGCCTGGACCCCGCGTCGGTCGAGAGCGTCCTCACCGAGCGGACCGTGGGCGTCATGCCGGTGCACCTGTACGGGCACCCCGCGGACATGACGACCTTCGGGTCGCTCACCGAGCGGCACGGCATCCAGCTCTTCGAGGACGCGGCCCAGGCGCACGGCGCCACCTGGCACGGCAGCCCCGTCGGCTCGTTCGGCTCGTTCGCGATGTTCAGCCTCTACCCGACGAAGAACATGACCTCCGGCGAGGGGGGCATGGTCTCGTGCGCGACCCCCGAGCTCGTGCGCGCCGTCCAGCTCCTGCGCAACCAGGGCATGGAGAAGCGCTACGAGAACGAGGTCGTCGGGTTCAACGCCCGCATGACGGACCTGCACGCCGCGATCGGGCGCGTCCAGCTCGGCAAGCTCCCCGCGTGGACGGAGCAGCGGCGGCACAACGCCGAGTTCCTCTCCGCGCACCTCGAGGGCGTCGAGGTCCCGACCGTCGCCGACGGCGCCACGCACGTGTGGCACCAGTACACGATCCGCGTCGCGAGCGACCGGGACGGGTTCGCCGCGGCGCTGGGGTCCGAGCACGGCGTGGGCTCGGGCGTGTACTACCCGATCCCGAACCACGAGCTGCCCTCGTTCGGGCTCGACGTCGACCTGCCCGCGACCGCCCGCGCGTGCGCCGAGGTCCTCTCGCTCCCCGTGCACCCGGCGCTCAGCCAGGACGACCTCGAGCGCGTCGTCGAGGCCGTCAACGCCGTGGCGAAGGCGGGTGCCTGATGGCCGCGGAGCTGACGGCGGGCCTCATCGGGCTCGGCATGATGGGGCGTCACCACGCGCGCGTGCTGCGCTCGCTCGACGGGGTGCGCCTCGCCGCCGTGGCCGACCCCGGTGGGGACCCGCACCGGGTCGCCGGTGGCCTCGAGGTCGGCACCGACGTCCAGCACCTCATCGACGCGGGCGTCGACTACGCCGTCGTGGCGGTGCCGACGCAGTACCACGAGGAGGTCGGGGTCGCGCTCGCCGAGGCCGGGATCCACGCGATGCTCGAGAAGCCGTTGGCGCCCACGACGGGGTCGGCGGCCCGCCTGGCCGCCGCGTTCGCCGATCGCGGCCTCGTCGGTGCCGTCGGGCACATCGAGCGGTTCAACCCCGCCCTGCGCAGCCTGCGCGCGCGGCTCGAGCAGGGCGAGCTCGGCGAGCTCTACCAGGTCTCGACGCGTCGCCAGGGCCCGTTCCCCGCACGGATCGCCGACGTCGGGGTCGTCAAGGACCTCGCGACGCACGACATCGACCTGACGGCGTGGGTCGCCCAGGCGTCGTACACGAGCATCTCGGCGCAGGTGGCGCTCAAGAGCGGCCGCGAGCACGAGGACCTCGTCGCGTTCAGCGGGCTCCTGGACGGCGAGATCGTGGCGAACCACCTCGTGAACTGGCTGTCGCCGTTCAAGGAGCGGACGACGATCGTCACGGGGGAGCTGGGGTCGTTCGTCGCCGACACCCTCACCGCCGACCTGCGCTTCTACGCCAACGGCACCCACGAGACCACGTGGGAGTCGCTGGCGGGCTTCCGCGGCGTCAGCGAGGGCGACATCGTCCAGTTCGCGATCCAGAAGCGCGAGCCGCTCCTCGTGGAGCACGAGGCGCTGCGCGACGCCGTGCTGGGGATCGAGGGCGGCATCGGCGTCGTCACCATGCAGGAGGGGCTCGCGACCGTGCGGGTGGCCGAGGCCGTGCTCGAGTCGGCAGCCTCCGGGCAGACCGTCACGCTCTGAGCCCGACGACTCGGCGGCGGTGACCCGGGAGGGTCACCGCCGCCGACTCGTCCGGTGCCGGCCGCCCGCGGGCGGCCGGCAGGGTCACATGCTGGCGTCGACCAGCAAGCTCTCGAGGTACGCGCCGTAGCCGGACTTCGCGAGCCGCTCGGCCCGGGCGCGCAGCCCGTCGTCGTCCAGGAAGCCCTGGCGCCACGCCAGCTCCTCGGGGCACCCGATCTTCATGCCCTGCCGCAGCTCGACCGTGCGGACGAAGTTGGCGGCGTCGAGCAGCGAGTCGAACGTCCCCGTGTCGAGCCAGGCGGTCCCGCGGGGGAGCACCTCGACGCTGAGCCGTCCCGCGTCCATGTAGGCGCGGTTCACGTCGGTGATCTCGTACTCGCCGCGCGCGGAGGGCTCGAGGTCGCGCGAGATCTGGACGACGTCGTTGTCGTAGAAGTACAGGCCCGGCACGGCGTAGCTCGACCGGGGGTGCGCGGGCTTCTCCTCGAGCGAGAGCGCCTTGCCGGACTCGTCGAACTCCACGACGCCGTAGCTCGTCGGGTCGGCGACCCGGTAGGCGAAGACGGCGGCGCCGTCGACGTCCGAGAACCGCTGCAGCCTTGTGCCGAGGCCAGGACCGTAGAAGATGTTGTCGCCGAGGACGAGCGCCGCGGAGTCGCCACCGATGAAGTCGGCCCCGAGGACGAACGCCTGCGCGAGGCCGTTGGGCTCCGCCTGCACGGTGTAGCTGATGGAGATGCCGAACTGCGAGCCGTCCCCGAGCAGCCGGTGGAACTGCTCCGCGTCGTGCGGCGTCGTGATCACCAGGACGTCCCGGATCCCCGCCGCGATCAGCGTCGAGAGCGGGTAGTAGATCATCGGCTTGTCGTAGACGGGCACCAGCTGCTTGCTGACGCCCATCGTGATGGGATGCAACCTCGTGCCGGACCCGCCCGCCAGAATGATTCCTCGCATAGGCACCCAGTCTGCCGTACGAGGCGCGGGTCCAGGTGCAGATTCGGGCGCGACGGCGCAGGTGAACGCCGCTGCCGGGCCGGGTCGCGGGCCGATACGATCGAGCGCCACTCGACAGACCACCCGAGGACGCCGTGCACCGGATCAGCACCACCAGCCAGGCCTACGCGTGGGGCTCGACGACCGCGATCCCCGAGCTGTTCGGGCTGCCCGCGACCGACAGCCCCGTCGCCGAGGTGTGGCTCGGTGCGCACCCGAGCTCGCCGTCGCTCGTGACGGTCGGGGCGGACGGCTCGCCCGACGGTGTGTCGCTCCGGGACGTCATCACCGCCGACTCGCGCGGGACGCTCGGGGAGGACGTCGAGGCACGGTTCGGACCGGCGCTGCCGTACCTGCTCAAGGTCATCGCCGCGGAGCACCCGCTGTCGCTGCAGGTGCACCCGAGCATCGACCGCGCCCGTGCCGGCTACGAGGCCGAGGAGGCGGCGGGCGTCCCCCTCGACGCGCCCCACCGCAACTACAAGGACAGCAACCACAAGCCCGAGCTCGTGTACGCGCTCACGCGCTTCGAGGCGCTGTGCGGCTTCCGCGCCCCCCGACGCGCGGCGGAGCTGTTCGCGGGGCTCGACGCGCCGCTCGCGAAGGAGCTGCAGGGCGTGCTGCGCGCGCAGCCGTCGGTCGAGGGGATCCGCGCCGCCTTCCGCCAGCTGCTGGAGCCGGCGACCCGCCCCGGCGCCGGCGAGGTGGAGGAGGTCGCGGTGGCCTGCGCCGCACGGCTCGCCGCAGGGTCACCGTCGCCGCGCGCCGACCGCACGGTGGTGCAGCTCGCGCAGGCGTACCCGGGCGACCCGGGGGTCGTCACGTCGCTGCTCCTCAACCCGGTGACCCTGCAGCCGGGCGACGCGATGTTCGTCCCGGCCGGCGGCGTGCACGCCTACCTGCGCGGCGTCGCCGTGGAGGTCATGGCGAGCTCGGACAACGTGCTGCGGGCGGGCCTCACGCCCAAGCACGTCGACGTCGCCGAGCTCCTCCGCAACGTCGACTACGTCGCGGCGCCGCCGATCCGCGTGGCCCCCGAGACGTTCCACGGGGCGACCCGGGTGTACTACGCGCCGGTCGACGACTTCGAGCTGTCCGTGACGCGCGTCGCCGCCCCGGGGACGCACCCTCTGCCCGGGCGGGGACCGCGCATCGTGCTGTGCCTCGACGGCGAGGTGCTGCTCTCGTCGGCGGGCGACGGCGACCTGCACCTGCGCCGGGGGCAGTCGGCTTTCGCGCCGGCGTCCGACGGTCCGCTGAGCGTGAGCGGCAGCGGGACCCTGGTCCAGGCGGACGTGCCCTAGCGGCGTCGTCCGCCGGTCGTCAGGCCTCCGTCGCCCGTCGCGCGACCAGGAGGTGGTGGGGGTGCGCCCGGCCGCGGTCGAGGCGCCGCAGCTCGACGTCCAGACCGAGCTCGCGGAGCCAGCCGGCCATGGTCGCGGGCGGCACGAAGTCGAACGACGAGCCGGCGGTGATCCGCAGGACCCGGACCGACAACGTCTCCTGGAGCGTGTTCCAGCGCACCTTCCACGACGGCTCGGTGCCCATCTCCTTCACGACGAGCGTGCCGCCCGGGGCGAGCAGCGCGACGGTCTCCGCGAGCAGCCGCCGCTGCGCGTCCGCGGGCAGGAGGTACAGCACGTCGACCACGACGACGGCGTCCCAGGGCCCCGGGGGGACGGCACCGGAGGGCGCGACGTCGAAGTGCAGGCCCTCGACGCCGCTCGCCGCGGCCCTGGCGTGAGCGATCTTCGACTCGTCGATGTCGACGCCGACGACGTCGCGCGCGGGTGCCGCGAAGTGCGCGTACGCGCTGAACAGCCCGTGACCGCACCCGATCTCGAGGATGCGGCCCGCCGGGGGGAGCGCCGCGGCCACGGCGGCGAACGGTGCGCTCCACCACCGCACGGCGACGTGCGCGCGCACACCGGGAGCCGCGCGGCGGAACAGGGCGAGCGCGGCGCGGCCCGGGGCGTCGGGTCGGCGGTCGAGCACGGTCATCGGGGAGGTCCTCCGGCGGCGTCGGGTCGTGGTGGGCGGGACGAGCCGTCCGGCGCGTCGTCGTGCAGCGTGGCGAACCCGCCGAGCTCGTAGCCTGCCGCCTCGACGAGGGCCCGGGTGCGCGGGTCCACGAGCGCCGCGAGCTCGTCGCCCCAGCGGTAGCCCCAGGCGAAGCGGGTCAGCTCGGGGTCGTCCGCCTCCCCGGGGTGCGCGTTGAGCTCGGCGGTGGCCGCACCGCGCGCCGCGAGGGCGTCGAGCGCGCGGGCGAGGCGCTCGGCGTCCAGTCCACCGGCCTCGTCGAGGCCCGCGTAGTCGGCGGTCGTGAGGAGGCCCGGGCGGCGGATGCGTCGCGCGGTGAGCACGGACAGCGCGTTGACGCCGAGCCCCACGACGCCGCGCGCCCGGCTGCGGGGGAGCCGCACGGCGCGGATCCCCCGGGCGAGCGCCAGCTCGGTGACCACCGTGCCCACCGCGGGCCACAGGTGCGTGTGCTGGTGCGTGTCGACGTGCGTGACCGGGACGCCCACCCCGAGCACCCGCTCGAGCTGCGCCCCGAGCTCGCGGCGCACGTCGTCGGCGTCGATCCGGCCGGCGAGCCCGCGCGCGACGACCGTGCGGTAGCTGAGCGGGAACCGCCCGCGCCGGTCGACGAGCGAGGGGATCTCGCGGGCGCCGAGCAGCGGCGGGTCCTCCCCGACGACGGCCAGGTGCGCGCCGAGCTCGAGCGTCGGCGTCGCGCGCAGCATGTCCGCCGCGTCGTCGAAGGCGCGGCCGACGGCCAGGAGCGAGGTGGCCGTGACCACCCCGTCGAGGTGGGCACGCCGCACGGCGCGGTTGACCCCGGCGGTCAGTCCGAGGTCGTCGGCCGTGACGACGAGGGTCCGCCGGGTCACGGGCGGTCGTGCGTGGCGACCGGCCGGATCTTCTTCAGGTCCGAGCGCAGGCGCACCATCTCGCCGAGCATCGTCCGGATCACGCCGAAGGACGACAACGTCGAGACCCCGCGGGTGCGCGGGAAGTAGTCCACGCCGATCTGCAGCACCTCGAAGCCCGAGCGCTGCGCGCGGATCACGAGCTCCGCGTCGATGAACGAGCCCTCGCTCACGAGCGTGACGCCCTCGAGCACGCGCCGCCGGACGAGCTTGAACGCGAAGTTGATGTCGCGCAGGCGGGTGCCGAACATCGCGCGGATCAGCCCGTTGTAGACGAACGAGTAGACCGCGCGCCGGGGGCCCTCGCCGGTGCGGTCCAGGCGGTACGCGCTCACGACGTCGGCCTCGTAGGTCCGCAGGACGCGCAGCGCGCGCACGAGCTCGATCATCTCGAACGGCAGGTCCGCGTCCGTGTAGAGGATCACGTCGCCGGTCGCGGCCGCGAAGCCGCTCTTGATCGAGCCGCCGAGCTTGCGGTTGCGCGCGTGGTGGACGACCCGGACGTGGGGGTCCGCCTCGGCGAGGGCGTCGGCGAGCTGCGGGGTGGTGTCGGTCGAGGCGTCGTCCACGACGACGAGCTCGTAGTCGAGGATCTGCTCCGTGTCGACGAGGTGCTCGCAGATCTCGCGCGCGGCGCCGACCGCACGGTGGATGTAGAGCTCCTCGTTCCACATCGGGAAGAAGATCGTGAGCTTCTTGACCGGCTCCGGTCTGGGCAGGGGGTCGATCACGAGACGGCCACCGATCGTCCGAAGAGGGAGGTGAGCAGGAGCAGGAGGGCGGCGCACACGCCGAGCGCCACGGGGCGCGCCCAGCGGCGCGGGGTGGTCGTCAGCAGCTCGCCGGCCGCGGCGAGGACCGGGAACGCGACGAGCACGTAGCGTCCGGTCCCCATGAAGTCCTTGGTGCCGACGATGGGGATGAGCAGCACGACCAGAGCGTAGGCCGCGTAGCCCCAGCCGAACCTGCGCCACGCGCGCCGCAGCAGCAGGACCGCGCACAGGCAGGCGAGCGCCTGGAGGGTCAGCAGGGCCGCGACGCCGTACGGCCCCTTCACGAGCGTGCCCAGGTACACGACCTTGAACCAGGTCCGCGGGCCGACGCCCTGGTTCCAGCCCGGCGCCGCCTCGACGTCCACGAAGGCCAGCGGGTTGTCGAACTCGAGCCACAGGTACAGGCACCACGCCGCGAGGCCGCTGGCGGAGAGCAGCACACCGAGGTGCCGCGTCCGGACTCCGCGCAGCGCCTGCACGAGCTCCTGCCACGTCACGCGCACCGGGCCGGGCGTGCGGGGCCCTGGCGCGGCGTCCCTCGCAGGGTCGTCGTGCGCCTCCGAGGCGTCCGCTGCCACCGGCGCCGGCGAGGTGCCGGCAGCCACCGTGGCCGCCGCCGCGGCGTCGCGGCGGTCGGTCGCGATGATCTCGAGCGTGCGGACCACGAGGCCGACGGCCACCGCGACGCCCACCGGTCGCCCGGCCGTGGCGAGCGCGCCGACGAGCCCGGCAGCCCAGAACCACCGGCGCTCGAGCAGCAGGAACGCCCCGACGGCGCACAGCAGGAACAGCGAGTCGGCGTACATCGCCCCGTACAGGAAGAACGAGTACGGGTAGAGCATGAGCACCGCGATCGCGGTCACCGCGGCCCGGCGGGGGAGCCGGTCCCAGACCCAGCGGCCGAAGAGCAGGACCGCGAAGCCGCCCGCGAGCACCCCGAGCAGCGACCCCGCGACCTGGACGTCCCCGACGAGGGCCCCGAGGCCGCGCACCCCGAGCGGGTAGACCGGGAAGAACGCGATGGACGACTGCTGACCCGGCGCGAAGAAGTAGCCGTCGGTCGCGATGCTGTAGTACCAGCCGGCGTCGTACTGAAACCAGCCGTCGAGCCAGGACGGGCCCTCGAGCACTCGTGTCCAGCCCTGGTCCGGCCGGTACCGCTCCGCCCACGCGACCACCGCCGTGAGCACGAGCGCGACCGCGACGAAGGCGCCGGCGACCGTGCGCCAGGGGTACGGACCCGACGCGGTCGCGGTCTCGACGTCCGCCCGGACGTGCTCGTCATGCCTCTGCAACGGGATCCCCCAGCCGTGCGCCGCTCGGTGCGACGCACGAGGAAGCCTAGGGAGCACCGGAGGCGCGCGAGGCCAGTTCCCACAATCTCCACAAAGGTGGAGGCGGTGCGGAGGTGCTGGGGACGCGCGCACGGAGCGTGTCGGCGCGGGTCCCGCGGCCGACTACTGTCCTCGTCGGACCGCGCACCCGACCGTGGCTCCTGGCCCGCGGGGGACCGCCGGCCATCGACCGCACGAGGACGGACCCTTCATGACCGCGGCGCTGCTCGGCCTCGCCGCTGCCGCCCTGTGCTCGGGGACCGCCACGATCCTCCAGGCGGTGGCCGCGCGCCGGGAGACCGTGCGCCCCGGCCTCGCCCTCTGGCGCGGTCTGGCGCGCAGCGCCACCTACTGGTCCGCGCTGGCGCTCGTGGCCGCCGGGTTCGGGCTCTCCTTCCTCGCGCTGCGGACGCTCCCGCTCTTCCTGGTGCAGGCCGGGCGCGCGTCGAGCCTCGTCGTCGCGGCGCTGCTGGCGACGGTCGTGCTCGGGGCGCGCCTGCGCTGGGTCGAGATCGGCGCGCTCGTCGCGGTGGGGGCCGGGCTCGTCGTGCTCGCGGCGGCGGTCGAGCCGGAGCCGGCGGCCGTGGCGAGCGCGGCCGGTCGCTGGACGCTCGTCGTGATCCTCGCCGTCGTGCTGACCGGCGCGGCGGCGGCCCTCCGGCTCGGCACGTCCCGGCTCGCCGGTCTCGTCCTGGCCGCGCTGTCGGGGACGGGGTTCGCCGTCCTCGCGGCGGCCGCACGGACCCTCCCGGCGGACGGCGTGCTCGCGCTGCTCACGGAGCCGCTCGCGTGGTGCCTCGGGGCGGGGGGCGTCCTGGGGCTGGCGCTCGGGGCGCTCGCGCTGCAACGTGCCCCCGTCGTGGCCGCGACGGCGGTCGTCGTCGGCGTCGAGACGTGCCTCGGCGCGGCGCTCGGGATCGTGCTGGCGGGGGACCGACCGGCGGTGGGGGCCGGGGCGACGACCGCGCTCGCGTTCGCGCTCGTCGTGCTGGGGGCGCTGGCTCTCGCGCGGTTCGGCTCGCCCGAGACCGCGGCCACCCCCGCCGCGCTCGCGGACGGCGGGCCACCGGCTGCGGAGCCGGGCGCGGAGGGACGCGGCTGAGATCCCGCACCGGCGGATCCTCCGACCGGCAGCTCAGGCGACCGGTGCCGGGACCTCGTCGCTGACGCGCTCACCGTCGACGAGGCGAGCGCGCCGCGCACCGTCACCGGCCACCGCCTCGCTGGTCGTCGCGTCGAGGACGACGACCGACCCGCCGGCCCCGAGGACGTCGCAGGTCACGCGCAGGAGGTGCTCGACGGCCAGGGTGCGCGCGGAGCCCGTCGCCGTCGGCACCAGGACGCGGGCGCCCGGGCCGACGTCGGCGGCGCCGGCGGCCCAGGCCGGCAGCGTGCGGTGGGGGACGTCGCCGGCGTCCGTCAGCAGGGCCGGCGCCGCGGGGTCGGCCGCCGGGACCCACCCGAGCACGTCGCCGTACGTCATCACGGCGGCGGCGGCGTCGATCGCGCCGGCCGGGAGGTCGCCGTCGAAGCGTCGCGCGAGCGCCCCGAGCGACACGGCGACCAGCGGCTCGGCACCGGGGTGCTCCCCGGGGCGGTCGGTGACGACGACGTCCGCCCCGGCGGCCCCCGCGTCGCCCCGCAGCACGACGCACGCGCCGACGCGCCACGCCGCGAACGCCCAGAGCACGGTCCGCCAGTGGGCGGGCAGGTCCAGGAGGACGCGCGTCCCCGGGCCGGCGTCGAGCTCCTCCACGAGCAGGTTCCCGGTCTTGGCGACCCAGTTCTCGAGCACCGCCCCGGAGAGCTCGACGCGCTCGCCGTCGGGCCCGTACCAGGTCAGACGGGGGCGTCCCGGCTCGGCGTTCAGGGCACGGAGGACGGCGGCGACGGTGGTGAAGGACATGCGGTCAGCGTAGGACGCGGCGTGTCGTGCCGTGTCGCGCACAATTCACCCGACAAACCACCCCAACTAGCACACCTCCGCTTGACGTACGGAAACGACACGCGTGTAATTCTGAGAACAGTTTCACCCAGGAGCGAATCAGCGCTCCGACCCACGGGGCGGCGCGCACACGTGATGGCCAGCACGATCGAGCACGGAGGAATGATGTGGAATCTGCTCGACGGTGACGGATCCTTCCCCTCCGACGCACTCGGCACGACGCAGGTCGCCGAGCTGCCTTCGAACGTCCTTCCCCTGTTCGGCACGCCCGAGGACGACGGGCTCATGGGCTGGCAGGAGCGCGCCCTGTGCGCGCAGACCGACCCCGAGGCCTTCTTCCCCGAGAAGGGCGGGTCGACCCGCGAGGCCAAGAAGGTCTGCACCGGCTGCGACGTGCGCGCCGAGTGCCTCGAGTACGCGCTCGCCAACGACGAGCGGTTCGGCATCTGGGGCGGTCTCTCGGAGCGGGAGCGGCGCAAGCTCAAGCGCCGGGTCGTCTGACCGGAGCCGCCGCAGGGCATGATGTCGGCAGGATGACTGACTTCCCCCTGCCCCTGCGCGCCCCGTCGGAGCCCGTGCCCGGCGCCACGCGTCTCGCGCCGGCGGTGACCGCCGTCGTGGTGACCCTCGGCTCGACCCGCTACCTGCCGGCGACGCTGCGCGCGGTGGGGGCGCAGGACGTCGTGCCCGCGCGCGTGCTGGTCGTCGACGCCGGCCCGCACGCGGACGAGGACGTCCCGCGCCTCGCGCGCGGCGCCTTCGCCGCCCTCGGGGCCGGCGCCCCCGAGATCGTCGAGCTGCACGTCCCGGGCGCACGGACGTTCGGCGAGGCCGTCCGGCGTGCGCTCGCGGACGTCGCCCCGCCGAGCCTCGTCGCGCGCCCCGAGCGCGAGCCGGACCGCGCCTGGCTGTGGCTGCTGCACGACGACAGCGCCCCCGAGCCGGCCGCGCTGTCCGAGCTGCTCCGTGCCGTCGAGCACGCGCCGTCGGTCGCGGTCGCGGGCGTCAAGCAGCGCACCTGGACCGAACCGTCGCGTCTGCTCGAGGTCGGGGTCCGCACGTCGCGCTCGGGTCGCCGGATGACCGGCATCGAGGACTCCGAGGTCGACCAGGGCCAGCACGACGGCCGCGAGGACGTCCTGGGCGTCGGCATCGCGGGCGCGCTCGTGCGGCGCGACGTGTGGGAGGAGCTCGACGGGCCCGACCCCGCGCTCGGCCCGTTCGGCGACGGCCTCGATCTGTCCCGACGCGCACGCCTCGCCGGGCACCGCGTCGTCGTCGTCCCCGCCGCGGTCGTGCGGCACGCCCAGGCCGGCTACGCGGGGCTGCGCGGGCGCGAGCGGCCCGGACTCGACGAGGACGTCGACGCGGACGGCGACGGCCTCGCGGACGACGCCGACCCGCGCCGGTCGTTCGCCGCCCGGCGCCGCGCGCTGCTGCACCAGCGCCTCGTGACGGCGCCGCTGCCGCTCGTGCCCGTGGTGGCGGTCCTCGCGCTCGTCGCGGGCCTCGTGCGCGCGCTCGTGCGGGTCGCGACCAAGGAGCCGCTGCTCGCGGGCACCGAGCTCACGGCGCCCGTCGGGGCGCTGCTGCACCTCGCGGCGGTCGTGCGGGCCCGCCGGCGCGGCCGCACGACCCGGCGCCTGCCCCGCCGCGCGCTGCGTCCGCTCCAGGCGACGTGGCGCGACGTGTGGGACGAGTGGCGCGACCGTCGCCTCGCGGGAGCGGAGGTCCGGCGCACGTGGCGCGCGCCGAGCGAGCTCGAGCTGCGTGAGCTCGCGGCGCTCGCGACCCGCCGCCGCGTCGGGCTGGGTGCCCTCCTCGTGCTCCTCGCGGCCGCGACGACCCTCGGGCTCGGCTCGCTCGTCGGCCGCGCCACGAGCGGCTCCTCGCTCGTCGGCCCCGCGCTCCTCCAGGCCTCCGCGGACCTCGGGGAGCTCACGCACGCCGCGCTCGCGCGCTGGGTCACCGGAGGGCTGGGCGACGCCGGCCCCGCCGACCCCCTGCTCGCCGTCCTCGTGCCGCTGACGGCGCTGCTCGGTGGTGAGCTCGCCCGCGCGGTCGCGCTCGTCCTGCTCGGCGCGCTCGTGCTCGCGGGGGTGGGGGCGTGGTTCGCGGCCGGCGCGGCGACGCGCTCGGTGGGGACCCGGCTGTGGGCCGCCGCCGTGTGGGCGAGCGCGCCGGCGCTGCTCCTCGCGGTCGGCGACGGCCGGCTCGGCGCGGTGCTCGCGCACGCGATGCTCCCGTGGGTCGCGCTGGGCGTCGCGCGCGCGATCGGGGTGCAGCGCCGCGACTCGGTGCTGTCCGGCCTCGCGACCGCGCAGCGCGAGCCCGACGAGGCGGTCACGGAGGACGCGTCCGGCGCGCGGTCCGCCGCCGGCCCGCGCACCGACGCGCCGCGCCCCTCGGGCGACGCCACCGCGTCGGGCGCCGACCCCCGCGAGCAGCTCGCCGACGAGGAGGACGTCGAGGAGGACGTCGAGGAGGACGTCGAGACGACCCGTCCCCGCGGTGCGCTGCCAGCGCGGGCCTCGACGGAGCCGGTGGACGCCTCGGGCCGCCCCCACGCTCCCGAGCCGGTCGACGAGGACGTCGAGACCACCCGCCCGCGCCGGGCGCTGCCCGCGGCCGGCCCGGACCGCGCGCGCGCGTCGGCGTCGGTCCCGGCCGTCGAGCCGGAACCCCCGCACGTCGCCGCGGCGACGGTCGGGGCGCCGCCGTCCACCGGGTCGTTCGCCGCCGCGGCGGGAGCCGCCCTCGCGCTCCTCGTCGTCGTCGCGGGCGCGCCGGTGCTGCTCGTCCCCTCGGCGCTCGTGCTCCTCGTGGTCGCGGTGTCGGCGCCGCGCGCGCGGGGCCGGGTCGTCCTCGTGCTGGTCCCGGCGCTCGTCGTGCTCGGCCCCCTGCTCGTCGAGGCGTCCGAGCGCGGTGCGGCCGGGTGGCGGCTCCTGCTCGCCGACCCGGGCCCCGTGCTGGCGGCCGAGCGCTCCGCGGGGTGGGAGCAGCTGCTCGGCGTGCCGGCCAGCGCGAGCGCCCTCGTGCCCACGGTGCTCCCCGACGTCGTGCGCGGGCCGTGGCCGTACGTGCTCGGGGGAGCGGTGCTGCTCACGGCGCTGCTCGCGCTCCTGCGGGGGGCGCCTGTCGCCCGCGCGGTGCGGGTCGCGTGGTTCGCGGCCGCGGCCGGGCTCGCGGCGGCCGCCGTGGGTGGCGTGGTGCAGGTCGCGGGAGCCGACGGCGCCGCGGTGCTGCCGTGGGCCGGGGCGGCGGTCTCGTTCGCGGGGGCCGGGTTCCTGGCCGCGGGCGTGCTCGGCGCGGACGGCATCTCGGCGCGCCTCGCCCGCTCGACGTTCGGCTGGCGGCAGCCCGCCGTGGCGGTGCTCGCGGCACTCCTCGGCGCGGTCCCGGTGCTGTCCCTCGCCTCGTGGGCGTGGCAGGCGCGCGAGGGCGACGCCGTGCGGCTCGCGGCGCTCGACCGGCCCGTCGTGCCCGCGGTCGGTCAGCAGTCGCAGGCCGAGCCCGCGGCCTCGCGCGTGCTCGCGCTGACCGAGGACGCCGCCGGCGTCCTCACCTGGCAGCTGCTGCGCGACGACGGCGCCCAGCTCGTCGAGGTCGCCGCGAGCGTGACCACGCGCAGCCTGTCCGGGCCGGTCGACGCGCCCGGGATCGCCGAGCCGGACGACGCGACCGACGAGGTCCAGGACGTCGTCGCGCGCCTCGCCGGGGCGACGAGCGGGGACGTGTCCGGCGACCTCGCCGCGCTCGCGGTGGCCGACGTGCTCGTGCCCGCCGTGCCTGCCCCGCCCGCCGGCGGCGCGGAGGACGGGGCGGCGCTCGAGCGCGCGCGCGCCGACCTCGTGGCGCGGCTCGACGCGACCGCGGGGCTCGAGCGCATCACCGAGAACCCCGCCGGAGCCATCTGGCGCGTCCAGCCGTCCGCCGCCACCCGCGGGGCGACCCCGGTGGAGGTCGTGCAGTCGTGGGCGCGCGTCCTGGGCCCCGGCGACGACCCGGCCGCCGGCGTCGCGGTGGCATCGAACGGCAACGCCGTCGACACCCGCGTCGAGGCCGGGACGGGTGACCGGCTGCTCGTGCTCGCCGAGCGCGCGGACCCGGGCTGGCGCGCGACGCTCGACGGGCGCCCGCTCCGGGCGGCGACCGACGGCTGGCGGCAGACCTTCGAGCTCGGCGAGGACGGCGGCCGCCTCGTCGTGGCCCACCGTGACCCCGAGCGGAACCCGTGGCTCGCGGCGCAGGGGGTCGTGCTGCTGCTCACCGTGCTGTTCGCGCTGCCCCTGCGTCGACGGAAGGCGGGCCGACGATGAGCACGCGCACCTGGCCGGGGCGCGTGGCCCGCGCCGTGACGGGCGCCGGGGTCCTGGTGCTCGCGGCGGGCGCGGTCGTGGGCGCCGAGCGGCTCCCCGCACCCGCGCTCGTCGACGACGTGCCCGCGGTCGTCGACGTGGCGCCGCCGCGCAGCACGCTCGTGTGCGCCGGCCCGCTGATCCTGCCCGACGACACCGGCGCCGGGGACTCGGCGTTCGACCCGACCCCCGTCGACCCCGTCGCCCGCGTCGACGCCGTCACGGTCGCGGGCCCGGGCGGCGGTGCGGCGGCCGGCGTGGTCGCCGACCTCGGCAGCGGCGACGCCGCGGGGGAGCTCGTGCCGGGCGGACCGGCTGCGGCCGTCGCAGTGCCGGAGCCGAGCGCCCCGCTGGTCGTGCGTGCCGAGCCCGTCGACGGCGAGCCTGCGCGCGTCGCGGCGACGGCGTCGAGCCTCGTGACCGCAGGCGACCTGCGGGGGCTGTCCGCCGCGACGTGCCAGCGGCCCGGCGTCGACCTGTGGCTCGTCGGCGGCAGCACGGCGCTCGAGAGCTCCGCGTCGCTCGTGCTGACCAACCCCGGGACGACGGCGAGCGACGTCGACGTCGAGCTGTGGGGCCCGTCCGGTCGCGTCGAGCTCGCGGGCGGCGCCCGGCAGGTCGTCGCCCCCGGTGCGGAGCGCGTGCTCGCGCTGCCGGCCGTCGCGGCCGAGCAGCGCCGCGTCGTCGTGCACGTCGTCGCCTCCGGGGGATCGGTCACCGCGCACCTCCAGGACTCGCGGCTCAGCGGCTTCACGCCCGCCGGCATGGACCTCGTGGTGCCCGGGCAGCCGCCCGCAGCGCGCCAGGTCGTGCCCGGTGTCTCCGTGCTGGGGTCCGCGGTCGGCGACGAGAGCCAGGCGGTGCTCCGCCTGCTCGCCCCCGGCACCGAGCCCGCCTCGGTCCGCCTGACGATGCTCGGCGCGGACGGCGTGACCGCCCTGCCGGGGACGGACGCGCTCGAGCTCGCCCCGGGCGAGGTGACCGACGTACCTCTCGGCGGGCTCCCCGCGGGCGCCTGGACGGCCGTGGTGGACGCCGACGTGCCCGTCGTGGCGGCCGCGACGACGACGCGCCCCGGGCTGCCCGGCGAGCTCGACGACGCCCCGGTGCTCGAGCGCGCGTGGTCCGCGGCGGCGGCACCCGGCGACGGCGGCCTGGTCGCGGTGCCGGACGGCGTCGCGGCGACCGTGGTCGTCACCGCGCTCGCGGACGGCGACGACCCCGCCGAGGGACGACCGGTCGAGAGCGTGCTCCGGACGTTCGACGCCGACGGCGACCCGCTCCCGGAGCAGGACGTCACCCTCGAGCCGGGCCGGACGCTCGCCCTCCCGGTCGCGCCCGAGGCGGCCGGCGTCGAGCTCGCGGTGGACACCGACGAGGACGGGACGGTCCGGGTCGCGTGGGCCGTGGTGCTCGCGGCCGAGAACCCGGACGGGACGCTCCTGTCGGTGCTGCTGCCCGCGGCCGACGCCCCGACGGGCTCGCAGGTCCGCGTCCGGGCCGCGACCCGGCTCGGCCTGGGCTGACCGGTACCCGCGTCGTCTCAGCGCGCCGCGCGCAGCTCCAGGAGCTCGCGGGCCTTGAGCCCGACCCGGATCGCGACCCGCACGGGCCACTCGTACCAGCGGTGGTAGCGGCGCGTGAGGTAGCGGGCGGCGCTGCGGTGGTGCGCCGAGATCATCGTCGCGGGCCGTGCGCGCCAGGACGTCCCCCCGACGTGCGTGACGCGCGCGCCCGGGACGTAGACGTTGTGCCACCCGGCGAGGCCGAGGCGCTCGCCGAGGTCGAGGTCCTCGAAGAACATGAAGTACGACGTGTCGAAGCCGCCCACGGCCTCGAAGGCCTCGCGCCGCAGGAGCAGGCAGGCGCCCGAGAGCCAGCCGGCGGCACGCTCCTCGCCGACGGCCTCCTGGCGGCGCTGGTACGCCTGCGTCCACGGGTTCGAGGGCCACACGCGCGCGAACACCGCGTGACCGGCACCCTGCGTCAGCGACGGCAGCTCGCGCGCCGAGGGGTAGACGCTGCCGTCCAGGTTGAGCAGCGCCGGGCCGAACGCGCCCGCACCCTCGTGGCGCCCGGCCGCGTCCACGAGCGCGTCGAGCGAGCCCGGCTCCCACACCAGGTCGGAGTTCGCCACGACGAGCCACCGCTGCGTGGCCCCCGAGGCACCGGCGTTTGCGCCGCCCCCGTAGCCGAGGTTGGACCCCGGCACGACGACCCGGCCCCCGTACCGCTCGGCGACCTGCCGCGTCACGGTGTGGTCGGTGCCGTTGTCGACGAGGACGAGCTCGACCGGCGCGGTCGTCGCGCGGGCGAGCGACGCGGCGAAGTCCTCGAGCTCGTCGCCGGGGTGGTACACGACGCAGACGACCCGGAAGCCGGCGGTGGCTGCGGTCGTCGCTCCGGCGGCGCCGGCGAGCGCGTCGGCTCCGGCGGCAGGACGGGGGGCGGTGGGGTCGTCGGCGCTCATCGACGACACAGGCTAGTGCCCGTCGCCGTACTCCGGATCGACGTCCTCGGGCGCCTTGCCGAGCAGGTGCGCGACCTGCTCCACGACCACGTCGCGCACGAGCTCTCCGAGGTCCGCGACGTCGAGCGCGCGCGACTCGACGGGCCGGCGGTACACGACGACCCGTGCCGGGAGCCCGGCGTCCGCCGGGAAGTACCGGCCCAGCGGCACACCGCCCCGCTCCCAGGGAGCGGGGTTCGACGGCGGCACGTCCTCGACCGCGAACTCGGTGCCGTCGAGCTGGCGGGACCACCGCTTCTCGAGCCGCTCGACCGAGTCCAGCACGAGCTCGTCGAAGCGCTGCGCGCGCGTGCGGTAGCCCGGCACGTCGGTCGGCAGGAGGGGGCCGCGCAGCCCGCGTCCACGGCGGTCGCGGCGCCGGACGGGGGCCGGGTCGGGGACCCGGCCGCGGGCGAGGGAGCTCACGCTCGCACTGTAGCGGCGTGGGAGTGCCGGGCGCGGGCCCCGCGGCGGTACGGTCTGCCCTGTGAGATCCGTCCGGCAGTGTTCGCGCACGGCGTGCGGCCGTGCTGCCGTCGCCACCCTGACCTACGTGTACGCGGACTCGACCGCGGTGCTCGGCCCCCTCGCGGGCTACGCCGAGCCGCACTCGTACGACCTGTGCGTCGAGCACGCGGGGCGGCTGACCGCGCCGCGCGGGTGGGAGGTCGTGCGCCTCACGCCCGAGTTCGTCGAGACCGGTCCGAGCCAGGACGACCTGCTCGCGCTCGCGGACGCGGTGCGCGAGGCGGGCCGGCCGCGCACCGGGGCCCTGCCGGTGGTGACCGAGCCGGCGTCGCGGCTGGCCCCGCCCCCGGCGGCGGAGTCCACCGCGCCGCGGCGAGGCCACCTGCGTATCCTGCGCGACGAGGGCTGACGGGCTCCGGGGGGAGACAGCATGGGACAGGGCGACACGCCCCGGCGCGGGCGCGGACGTGCGAGCGAGGAACCGGCGCCGCTCGGGTCGCTGAGCCGCGGTGAGCCGTCGGTGCCGCGCGGGACCGAGACCTGCGCGTCGTGCGGGTCGGAGTCGCTGACCCGGTTGAGCATGGTGCTGGGTGACGGGACCGCGGTGGTCTTCGTCTCGTGCCACCGCTGCGAGCACAAGGGGTGGTACCCGACCGACGGCGACGGGACGCCGCTGACCCGCGACGAGGTGCTCGCGCGGAGCGGCAAGAAGGCCTGACCCGACCCGCGACGCCGCCCGGGGTGGGCGGACGGCCGCGGACCGGTCGGTAGACTCCGGCGTGTGCCCAGCCCCGTGCAGTCGACCGTCGGACACCCGCGGGAGCTGACGTGAGCACCCCCGTCGGCCCTGCTGCGGACGGTCCCGAGGCGCGCGACGCCGTGCTGCGGCGGCTCGCGGACGTCGCCCGGCAGCGGCCCCTCACGGTGGTGGTCGAGGCCCCGGGCGGGACGGGCCCGCACGCGGCGCGCGACGCGCTCCTGGAGGCCGTGGCCGCCACCGGCGTGCGCGTCGTCCCGGTCCGGGGGCAGGCCGCGCGAGCCGACGACGGTGCCGCGCGCACGGAGCCCGCCGCCGCGCACGGCGCTACGCCCGCGGAGCCCGCCGCCGCGCACGGCGCCACGCCACCCGCGGTCGAGGTCCTGCGCGCGGCGGTGCGCGAGCACGCCGCCGACGTGGGGCTGGCCCTGGGCCCCACGGTCTCGACCCTCACGGTGCTCGACGAGAACGGTGACCCCGTCGACGAGGACGTCGTCGCGGTGCTCGTCGCGCTGCAGGTCGTCACGCAGGAGCTCGCCGCGGGCCGCGTCCCGACGGTCCTGCACGACGTGCTGGCGTCGCGGGTGCTGCTCGACCTCGGGGGCGGCGCGGGTGCCGGGCTCGTGCGCGTCCCGGTGGGCCGGGCGGTGCTCGCGGAGGGTCTCGAGGCGAGCGGTGCGACGCTCGGCGTCGGGCGCGGCGGGCGCTTCGCGTTCCGGGACCCGGCCGGCGACGACCCCGGGCTGCTCGCGGGCCTGCACGTGCTCGTGGCGCTCGGGGAGCAGCCGCACCCGGCGTCGCTGCTCGCGGAGCTCTACCAGCCGTACGCCTCGACCGGGCTGCTGGCCGTCGAGGTCGACGACGTGGCCGCGGCGGTCGAGCGCGTGCGCCACGCCTACGTGACGCTGAGCGGGGCCGGGCCGGTGACCGCGGACGAGCTCGACGGGCTCGCGGTGTCGCACTGGGGAGCGACGCCGCAGTGGTGGCTCGCCGTGCGCCCGTCCGGGTCGCCGCGCGAGGTGCAGCTGCTCGTGGAGGCCGCGGACGAGGACATCAGGGACAAGGTGCGGGACGACGTGCTCGCGCTGCTACGAGAGGACGGCTGACATGACGGAGGAGACCGCGCCCGCGACCCGGACGCTCGAGCCCTGGATCCGCGAGATCCTGCGCTGCCCGGTCACGCACGCGCCGCTCGTCGACGGCGTGGGTCCGGACGGCGCCCCGGAGCTGCACTCGACCGACCCGGAGAACCCGCTCGCGTACCCGGTGCGGGACGGCATCCCGGTCCTGCTCGCGGACGACGCCCGCGCGCTGCGCGACGCCTGAGCACCCGGCGCCCCCGGCCTCGTCCGGCCGGTCCGGCACGAGGGGCCGCAGGCGCCGCCGGGATCAGGACTCCGTGAGCCGTCCGTCCGCGACGGACCAGCGGCGCGTCACCCGCACGGCGTCCAGCATGCGACGGTCGTGCGTCACGAGCAGCAGCGTGCCCGTGTACGACTCGAGGGCCTCCTCGAGCTGCTCGATCGCGGGCAGGTCGAGGTGGTTCGTCGGCTCGTCGAGCACGAGCAGGTTGACGCCGCGGGCCTGCAGCAGCGCGAGCGCCGCGCGCGTGCGCTCCCCGGGGGACAGGCTGGTGACAGGGCGGGTGACGTGCGCCGCGCGCAGCCCGAACTTGGCGAGCAGCGTGCGGACGTCGGCGTCCGGCCAGTCGGGGACCTCCCGGGCGAAGGCCTCGACGAGGGGGACGGGGTCCGCGCCCGGCTCGTCCCCGCCGAGCGCGGCGCGCGCCTGGTCGACCTCGCCGACCGCGACGCTCGAGCCGAGGGACGACGACCCGGCAGCGAGCGGGGCACGGCCGAGCAGGGCGCGCAGGAGCGTCGTCTTGCCCGCGCCGTTCGCCCCGGTGACGGCGATGCGGTCGCCCGCGTCGACCTGCACGTCGAGCGGCCCGAGCACGAAGCCCGGACCCTGCTCGGACGCGCCGAGCTCGACGACCGCACCGCGCAGCACGGCGGCGACGCTCGACCCGCGCGGGGCGGCCGCGATCTCGTAGCGCAGCTCCCACTCCTTGCGCGGCTCGGCGACCTCCTCGAGGCGCTCGATCATGCGGTCGGTCTGGCGCGCCTTCGCCGCCTGCTTCTCCGAGCCCTCGCGGTGGCGGTGCTTGATGTGCTTGTCGGGGTCGCTCGACTTCCGGATCGCGTTGCGGACGCCCTTCTCCATCCAGCCGCGCTGCGTGCGCCCGCGCTCCTCGAGCGACGAGCGCCGGTCCTCGTACTGCTCGTACGCCTCGCGCGCGTGCCGCCGTGCCGTGGCCCGCTCCTCGAGGTACGCGTCGTAGCCCCCGCCGTACACCGCCACCTGCTGCTGCGCGAGGTCGAGCTCGACGACGCCCGTGACGCACCGGGCGAGGAACTCGCGGTCGTGGCTCACGACGACGACGCCGGCCCGCTGCGACCGGACGAAGGTCTCGAGCCGCGCGAGCCCGTCGAGGTCGAGGTCGTTCGTCGGCTCGTCCAGCAGCAGCACGTCGAAGCGCGAGAGCAGGAGCGCGGCGAGCCCGACGCGTGCGGCCTGCCCGCCGGAGAGGCCCGTCATCGGGTGCTCGGGGTCGACGGTGAGGCCGAGGTCGGCGAGCACCTGACCGGTGCGCTCGTCGAGGTCCGCGGCCCCCGCCGCCATCCAGCGGTCGAACGCGAGCGCGTACGCGTCGTCGGCGCCCGGCACACCGTCGGCGAGCGCCTGGGCACCCGCGTCGAGCGCGTGCTGGGCGGCCGTGACCCCGGTGCGGCGGGCGAGGTGCGCGGCGACCGACTCGCCGGCGCGCCGCTCGGGCTCCTGCGGGAGCCAGCCGACGAGCGCGTGCGCGGGGGACAGCGTCACCGAGCCGGCCTCCGGGGTCGCGACGCCCGCGAGCAGCCGCAGGAGCGTGGACTTCCCGGCGCCGTTCGCGCCGACGAGCCCGAGCACGTCGCCCGGGGAGACGACGAGGTCGAGACCCGAGAACAGGGTGCGGTCGGCGTGCGCGGCGGCGAGGCCGCGGGCGACGAGGGTGGCGGTCACCCCGAGATTGTCCCCCGTCCGGGGCGGACGCCGGACCGGCCCGGGGGAGCGGCGGTCCGGCGTGCGGCGCCCCGGGTCCGGGCGGGACTGGGCACCGGCGGCGTGGTCCGGCACCATCGGCGTATGGGGGACGGGGGAGCAGCGGCGCCCGCGCGGGACGTCGGGGGGCGCGGCGCACGTGGAGCGCGCACGGCGTCGGTGGCCGGGGCGCTCGTCGGTGTCGCGCTCGTGCTCGCCGGGTGCACCGGCGCCGCCCCGGGTGCGTCCGACGGCGCGAGCGGGACGGCCACGGGCAGTCCCGCGTCGCGCGATCCAGCCGCGAGCAGCACCGCGCCGAGCAACCCGGTCCCCGGCGCGCCGTCGAGCGCCGGCCCGGCCACCTCGACGCCGACGCCCCCGTCTCCTCCCGAGCCGGCGCCGACGGTCCCGCCGGAACCGCCCGCGCCGCAGTTCGGCGCGACCGTGGGCGAGATCGGCCCCGAGCTCGCGGCGCGCATGGCGCCGTCGTGGCGAGCGGGCTGCCCGGTGCCGCTCGAGGACCTGCGCTACCTCACGCTCACGCACCACGACTTCGAGGGCGGCGTGGTCACGGGCGAGCTCGTGGTGCACGCGGACGTCGCCGACGGTGTCGTCGGGGTGTTCCGCACGCTCTTCGAGGCCGGGTACCCGATCCGGTCGATGCGCCTCGTCGACGACTTCGGCGGGAGCGACGACGCGTCGATGGCCGCGGACAACACGTCCGCGTTCAACTGCCGGGCGATCACGCGCGGCACCGGCTGGTCCGAGCACGCCTACGGGCGCGCGCTCGACCTCAACCCGCGCGAGAACCCCTACGTGCGCGGGACGCTCGTGCTTCCGCCCGAGGGGGAGCCGTACGCGGACCGCCCCGACCTGCCCGGTGTCGTGCACGCCGGGGACGTCGTCGTCACCGCGTTCGCTGCGGCCGGGTGGAGGTGGGGCGGGGACTGGACGTCACCCGTCGACTACCAGCACTTCTCGGTGACCGGGCGCTGACGGCGACGCGGTCAGTCCACCGGGTCCGGCACGCCGTGCGGGAGGCGCGCCATCAACGCGCTCTCCTCGGCGGCTCGCTGCGCCGTGCGCCGCCCGACGGCGTGCTCGCGCTCGCGCCGCTCGGCGAGCACCGCGGCGAGGAAGTACTCGGGGTGCGTGCCCACGGGCGGCAGCGGCGCGACGTACCGCTCGACCTCGACCGCGAGCTGCGTCCCGAGCTGCACGCGCGACGCGGGGTGCAGCGTCCCGGTGCGGGCGAGGAACTGGCGGACCGAGAGCGCGAGCCCGTCGGGCAGGCGCCGCACGTCCGCGGAGTGCGCCCACGCGGCGAGCTGCGGCGGCATCGAGACCGCGGTGCGTGCGGGCGCCTTGCCGCGCACCCGCACCGCGTACGTGCCCGCGAGCAGGTCACCCACGCGCTTGCCCTGCGGGTGGACGATCGAGCAGATCAGCGCGATCGACCCGACCGAGATCCACAGCTCGCCGACACCGACGAGCGCGCGGATCAGCGCCTGCCGGAACCGCACCGGGCCGCCGTCGTCCCGCACGATCCGGATGCCGGCGACGAGCTTGCCGAGCGACCGCCCGCGCGTCAGCGTCTCGACGGTCGTGGGGATGATCACCGTGACCGTCGCGACCGTGGTGATCAGGGCGATGCGCACGAACGCCTCGCTCGGGGTGAAGGACGTCTGGCCGACGATGACCAGCACGAGGAACGCGGCGACGCCGAGCGCGCCGACGTCGACGATCGACGCGAGGACGCGTGAGGCGAACGAGGTCGGGCGCGCGTCCAGCAGCACGCCCTCGCCCGTGACGATGCCGTCGCTCATCCCGCGTCCCTTCCTCGACCCGTCCTCATCCTGTGGCAGGGTAACGGGCGTGGACCTCGACGCCTTCACCGCGGTGCGCAGCCCGTCCTGGGCGCGCCTCGACGAGCTGACGCGCCGCCGTCGCCTCACGGGCGCCGAGGCCGACGAGATCGTCCGCCTCTACCAGGCGGTCGCGACCGACCTGTCGACCGTCCGGTCGAGCGCGCCGGACCCCGAGGTCGTCACCCGGCTCTCGCAGCTGCTCGCCCGCGCCCGCTCGCTGATCGCGGGTGCGCACGAGCCCGCCTGGCGCGACGCGGCCCGGTTCCTCGTGGTGTCGCTGCCCGCCGCGCTCTACCGCATCCGGTGGTGGACGCACGCGGTGACGATCGCGTGCGTGGCCGTGGCCGTGGTGGCCGGGGTCTGGGTCGCGACGCAGCCCGACGCGCTCGCGGCGATGGGTACGCCCAGCGAGCGGACGGAGTACGTGGAGAACGCGTTCGCGTCGTACTACGACCCGGGCGCGGGGTTCGCGGCGATGGTGTGGACCAACAACGCGTGGATCGCGGCGCAGTCCGTCGCGCTCGGGATCAGCGGCATCTGGCCCGTGTGGATGCTGCTGAGCAACGCGGTGAACGTCGGGGCGACGGGCGGCATGATGGCCGCGCACGACAGCCTCGACGTGTTCCTCCAGCTCATCGCCCCGCACGGGCTCATGGAGCTGACCGCGATCTTCGTCGCGGGGGCCGCCGGGCTGCGGCTGTTCTGGACGTGGGTCGAGCCGGGTCCGCGCACCCGCACCCGCGCGCTCGCCGAGGAGGGCCGGGCGCTGTTCACCGTCGCGCTCGGGCTCGTGGGCGTGCTCGCCGTGTCCGGCCTCGTCGAGGGCTTCGTGACCGGGTCCGCGCTGCCGTGGTGGCTCAAGATCGTCATCGGGGCGATCGTGCTCGCGGCGTTCTGGGTCTACGTCTACGTGCTCGGGCGCCGGGCAGTCGCCGACTCCGAGACCGGGGACCTCACCGCCGACGAGGCGGGCTACGCGGTGGCCGTCGCCGACTGACGGCGACGCGCCGACGGACCACTGCGTCGACGGACCGCTGCACCGACGGACCGCCGCGCCGACGGACCGCCGCGCTGACGGACCGCTGCGCCGATCGACCCCTGCGCCGATCGACCGCCGCGCCGCGCCGATCGTCACGCCACGGTGACGCGGTGCTCCGCGGCGTCGTCCGCGACGAAGCGGACGAGCCCCTCCGCCTCCGCGACCAGCTCGGCGTGCGTCGTGGCGTCCACGGGGACGAGCGGGTGCACGGTGAGCGTCGCGAGCTCGCGTCGCGCGCGCACGCCGCCCGGGTCGAGCCGCTCGCGCGTGACGGCCCAGGTGCCGGCCACGCGTCCGTCCACGAGCACGGTCCCCGGCGCCATGCCGTTCTTCGTCGCGAGCGCACGCCGGTGCTCCTCCGAGACGACCCGGGTCCGGTCGGCGTGCGAGAGCGTGAGGTTGTCGAAGTCGGCGAGGAACCGGACCGGAGCAGGGGTCAGCGGGTCCGGCCGGGGCGCGTCGGGCAGGTCGACGAGCTCTCGGCCCGAGGCGGAGCCCGGCCCCGGCTCCGCCCGGAAGGTCACCAGCCGGGGGCGCAGGCGGTCGACGACCTCCCGGAGGCCCGCGAGCCCCGACCAGGTCTGCACGTCCGCGACGCTCGCGGGACCGAACGCCGCGAGGTAGCGCAGCACGAGCCGCTCGAGCTCGGCCGCGCGCACGTCGGGGTCGGTGACGTCCGGGGCGAGCGCCGTGCGCTCCGCGCCGAACCACGCCCGGGTCGTCGTCCACGTCGTCGCGCCCGACCGGCCCCAGACGCCCCGCGGGGTGACCTGGACGAGCGGGAGCGTGCCGCGCGCGCCGTACGCGAGGGTCCCGGGGGCGACGTCCGGCCAGCGCTCCGCGAGCAGCCGACCGAGCTCGGTCGTCGGGCGCGGCTCCTCCTCGACGAGGGCGAGGGCGGCCTCGGTGAGCTCCGCGAGGTCCAGGGTCCGCAGCGCGGCGCCGTGCAGGACGTTCTGGCGCAGGTCGCGCTCGTACAGCGGCGCCGTGAGCCCGGGCAGCACGAGCGCGTCGTCGGCGGTCACGAGGTGGATCGTGCCCCGCATGACCGCGATGCGGGCGACCCGGCGGTCCAGCAGCGCCTCGGACAGCTCGTCGTGCCGGAAGCCCGCGATCCGCGACCACAGAGTCGTGTACGGGGAGCGGGGGAGCTGCGCCTGGAGGCCCACGAGGCGGTCCACCATCGCGACCGCAGGCACCGTCGCGCGGGTCAGCAGGTGCTGGCGCGCCAGCAGCGCGCGGTTCAGGGCCGCGCGCGTGAGCAGCGGTGCCCCCGGGTCGGCGGTGGTGCGGGGCGCGCGAGCAGTGGGCACGGGGCGACGCTACCGGCAGTCCTCGACACCCGGGCCCACGGCTCGGCGCGCCCGGTCAGAGGCGCCCGGCGGCCTTGAGCGCGATGTAGGTGTCGGCGAGCCGGGGCGCGAGGTCGTCGGGCAGGGCGTCGACGACCTCGATCCCGCGCCGGCGCAGCCGGGCCGCGACGGCGGTCCGCTCGAGCTCGACGCGCTCCGCCGCGGCCGCGTCGAACACTGCGGCGACGTCGGAGCGGCCCGTCCGCAGCTCCTCGACCTCCGGGTCGCGGACCGCCGCGAGCACGACCTGGTGCCGCTCGGCGAGGCTCCCCACGACCCCGAGGAGCCCCTGCTCGACGGCCGCCGGCTCGAGGGCCGAGAGCAGCACGAGCAGCGAGCGCTGCGTGAGCCGCTCGCGCACCTGGCCCACGACACCCGGCCAGTCCGTCTCGACGAGCGTGGGGTCGACACGGGCGAGCGCGTCGGCCATCGCGGGCATGAGCCGGGCGCCGCTCGCGCCGACGACCCGCGCGCGGACCTTGCGGTCGTACGCGAGGAGCTCGACCTGGTCGCCGGCCTTGGACGCGAGCGCGGCGAGCAGCAGCGCCGCCTCGATCGACGCGTCGAGGCGCGGGGCGTCGAGCGTGCGCGCGGCGGAGGTCCGCGAGGTGTCGAGCACGATGAGGACCCGCCGGTCCCGCTCCGGGCGCCACGTCCGCACGACCACGTCGGCGCGCCGGGCGGTCGCGCGCCAGTCGATCGACCGGACGTCGTCGCCGATCACGTACTCGCGCAGCGAGTCGAACTCGGTGCCCTGACCGCGCACCTGCACGGCCGCGCGCCCGTCGAGCTCGCGCAGGCGCGCCAGGCGGCTCGGCAGGTGCCGGCGCGAGGCGAACTCCGGCAGGACCCGCAGCACGCCCGGGACGTCGAGCGACGCCTGGCGGCCCGCGAGCCCCAGCGGTCCCACGGTCCGGATCGTCACCCGGTCGGCGCGGCGGTCCCCGCGCCGGGTCGGCACGAGCGTGGTCGTCAGGCGCCGGCCGTCACCGGGCGGCACGTCGACGGTGTGCCGGTTGCCCTGCGCACCCGCCGACGGCTGCCACGCGTCACGCACGGTCGCCCGCAGCCGCCGCGTCCCGACGTTGCTGACCGTGAGCACCGAGCGGACCTGGTCGGTGAGCCGCACCGACGCGGGCACGCTGCGCTGCACGGCGACGAGCCGCGGCGAAGCGGCCAGGGCCGCGTCGAGGACGCACGCGAGCGCGACCACGAGCGTCCACAGCAGCACCGTCCCGGGAACGGGCACGACGAGGACCGCCACGACGCCGAGCGCCGTGAGCGCGACGGCCCGCCAGGTGATCGCCACGCGGCCGGCTCAGCGGGGGACGGGGACGGCGGCCAGCACGGTGTCGAGCACGCTCTCCGTCGTGACCCCCTCGAGCTCGGCCTCGGCGCGCAGCTGCACGCGGTGGCGCAACGTCGGGTGCGCGAGCGCCTTCACGTCGTCCGGCGTGACGTACCCGCGCCCGGACAGCCACGCCCACGCGCGCGACGTCGCGAGCAGCGCGGTGGCGCCGCGCGGGGAGACGCCGAGCGCGAGCGACGGGGACTGCCGCGTCGCCCGGCACACGTCGACCGCGTACCCGAGCACCTCGCGCGAGACCTGCACGCGCGCGACCTCGTCGCGTGCCCGGCCGAGCACCGCGACGCCGGCGACGGGCCGGACACCGGCCCCGGCGAGGTCGCGCGGGTCGAAGCCCGCGGCGTGCCGCTGGAGGACCTCGATCTCCTGGTCGCGCTCCGGCAGGGGGAGCGTGAGCTTGAGCAGGAACCGGTCGAGCTGGGCCTCGGGCAGCTGGTACGTGCCCTCGTACTCGACCGGGTTCTGGGTCGCGATGACCAGGAACGGGTCGGGGAGGCGGCGCGGGGTGCCGTCGACCGACACCTGGCGCTCCTCCATGGCCTCGAGCAGCGACGCCTGGGTCTTGGGGGGCGTGCGGTTGATCTCGTCGGCGAGCAGCAGGTTCGTGAACACCGGACCCTGCCGGAACGAGAACTCCGCCGTACGGGCGTCGTACACGAGCGAGCCCGTGACGTCGCCGGGCATGAGGTCGGGCGTGAACTGCACGCGCTTGGTGTCGAGGTCGAGCGCCGCCGAGAGGGTGCGCACGAGCAGCGTCTTGGCGACGCCCGGCACGCCCTCGAGCAGCACGTGACCGCGGCACAGGAGGGCGATGAGCAGGCCCGTCACGGCGGCGTCCTGCCCGACGACGGCCTTCGCGACCTCGGTGCGGACGGCTGCGAGGGCCGAGCGCAGCTCGGGTGACGGCCCGGTCGGGGCGGCCTGCGCGGGCGGGGCGTGCTGCGCGTGGTGCTGCGGCGCGGGCGCGGCGGCGTGCGGGGGCTGCGGCTGCGCCGCGGGCGGCTGGTCCTTCTGGAGGTCGGGCCCCGCGGCGTGCTGCGGCGCAGGCGCAGGCGCCGGCTGCGCCGCAGGAGGGGCGTGCTCGGCCGCGGCCGGCTGAGGCGCGCCGTCGGCGGGCCGGTCCAGCGGCGTGTGCGGCGGCGCGCCGTACGGGCCGTCCGCGGTCTGCCGCGGCTCGGTGGGGTGTGCCTCGGTCACGATCGGTGAACCTCGCTCTCCAGCTCGTCGAGCCTCCGGGCCAGCTGCGCCAGCCCGGCGTCGTCCTTCGGGGGTGGTCCGTACAGCAGCCCCGCGACCTCGTCGGCCGCCCGGCCGGTGGCCTGGGCCAGCGCGTCGATCACGGCGTGCGCGCCGGCCGACCGGGGCAGGCCCAGCCGGTGCGCGCAGCGTGCGGCCGACCCGGCCCGCAGTGCCGCTGCGGCGTGCCCGTACGAGCGTGCCCGACGGTACAGGCGCGCACGTCCGCGCGTCGTCTCCGCCGCGCGCACCGTCACGGGGAGCGGCTCGGTGACGACCCGGCCCAGCCGTCGCCCGCGCCACAGCGCGGTCACGGCGGCCACGACGAGCAGCTGCAGCGCGAGCACCTGGGCGACGGGCGGCAGCAGGTCGCCGATCCCCGGGCCGGCGGGCTCGGCGTCGTCGCCGAAGTCGTCGATCGAGGGCACGTACCAGACGAGCTGCTCGTGACGGCCCAGCGCACGCAGCGCGAGGGCGGCGTGGCCCTCGTCGACGACCTCGTCGTTGCGCAGGAACCGTCCGTCGGCGAACGCGGTGACCCGGCGCTCGCCCTCGACCACGAGGTAGGCGCCCGAGTCGACCTCGTCGGGCGCCGTGGGGAAGCACGTCACGGCCTCGGGCGCCAGCACGGTGAAGCCGGGCCCACCGGACCGGTACGCCTCCGCCGCCACCGCCGTCGGGTCCTCGCAGCGGGCCAGCCGGGTCGTCGGCGCGCCGTCGTCCGCACCCGACCAGCTGCGCGTCGCGGCGGTCGTGACCTCGTCGAGCAGCGCCGTCGGGTCGAGCAGGACGAGGTCGGCGCCGGTCCCGGCGAGGTCCTCGAGCTGGGACGGCCCGAGCAGCGCGTCGCCGGTGACGAGCAGCGTGGTGCCCGCGTCAGCGGCGGCGACCGCCTCCGACGTCCTGCGGACGTACGTGACGTCGACACCCTGGTCGCCCAGCACCTGCGCGACCGCCCGGGCGCCCTCGGGCGCGGGGTTGTCGGGCGCGAGCGCCACCGTGGACGTGCGCGGCTCGGGGAGCGCGGCGAGCAGCCCGACGAGCACGAGCAGCGACAGGACGGCGAGCGGGAAGCGCCACCGCCGCCACCGGGACCCCGCGCGGGACCGTGCGGTCGAGCCGTCGCCGGTGACCGTCACGGGAACCGCGCCGGGCGCGGGGGAGGGCGCGGTCGACGTGCCCGCGGGCGCCGGGGGGACGACCGGGCCGGGTGCGCCGCCCGGTGCGGCGACGGGGGCCTCGGCGCTCATCGGTCCCCTCCGCCGGGTGCGTCGTCGCCGTCGGTCCGGTCGGTGCCCCGGCCGTCACCCGCGAGGACCGGGGTGCGGTCCGCGCCGGTGCTGTCGGCCGGCGTGCCGAGCGGCCGCTCCGCGGCGACCGCGGCGTCGACCTCCCGCAGCCGGGCGTCGTCGGCGGGATCTGCGGGCTGGTCCCCGTAGACGACGTCGTCGAACAGGCGCCCGGCGTCGCGCAGCGCGCTGGCCGACGACGGCAGCCGGGACGCCGCCGCCTCGACGGCCTCGTGCGCGGTGCGGCCGGGGCGCTCGTCGAGCACGGTGCGCTCCTCGAGCGACCGCACGACGGCGCGGAACCGCTCGGCGACGGCCGCGTGCCAGTCCCCGCGGGCCGCGGCGGCGTCGGCGGCGGCGCGCAGCTGCGTGGCCGTCCGCGTGTCGTCCCCGCCGAGCACGACCCCGCCGCCACCCGGGCGACGGGCGCGGCGCACGGGTCCCGCGACCCAGAGCGCGATGCCCGCGACGACCGCGAGCAGCACCACGACCACGAGCGCCGCCGTCCGGCCGTCGAGGCCGAGCACGGGCACGTCGTCGAACAGGCTGCCGACCCAGTCGAGGATCCGCTCGAGCAGGCTCGGGCGGTCGTCGTACACGGGCTCGAGCAGCTCGCGCTCGAGCCAGCGACGCGCCTCGTCCGCGCCCGGCTCGACAGGGACGTCGGCGGCGCGGCTCGCGAGGAGGGCGCCGCCGTGCCCGTGCACGAGGGCGAGCAGCGTCACGCGACCCGCTCGTCGGCCGCGCGCGCGAGCTCGACGTCGAGCCCCTCGCGGCGCATCCGCACGTCGATGTACAGCAGGGCGACGACGGCCGCCGAGAACACCGTGGTGAGCGTGAGCGCGATGATCTGCGCGACCGAGCTGACCGCGATGGAACCGAACGACGTCATCATCGGGTCGTCGAACAGGACCATCGCCGCGGTGACCGCGGGGACCGCGATGGTCTGGCTGATGATCTGCACGATGATGTTGACCAGCAGGTAGATGCCGAGCAGGCGCCAGAAGCTGCCGCGCGTGAGCCGCCACGCGCGAGCCACCGTGGGCCAGAACCGGCCGCCCTCGAGCATGAGCGCGGGCGGCACGAGCAGCGTGCGGACGGTGAGCCAGAACCCGGCGAGCAGGAACGCGAGCCCGCCGACGATCGCGACGACGGCGACGGCCCACCAGACCTCGTTCGCGGCGAGCGCCGCGAGGGCTCCCGCGTACGCCGCGACGGCGACGACCCAGACGACGCCGACGAGCAGGCTGAAGCCGACGACCGGCCAGATGCGGCCGCGGGCGAGGCGCACGACCTCGCCCATGCTCACGGTCTGGCCGATGACCGAGCGGCTGACGGAGACGATGAGCAGGCCCGTGAGGATCGTCGCGGCGAGCGCGAGGAACGGCGTGGTGAGGAAGGCGGCGAGCACCGACCCCATCTGGTCACGCAGGCCCAGCGTGCCGTCGGGGTCGAGCGAGCCGGTCACGTCGCCGAGCGCGCCCGCGAGGATGCCCGTGAGGTACCAGGTGACCGCCGACATGAGCGCGACGACGGCCGTCACGACGACGGCCGTGAGGCCGAACATGACGCGCGGGTTGGCGCGGACCGCGCGGAACGCGCCGTCGAGCACCTCCCCGAGACCGAGCGGCCGCAGCGGCACGATCCCGGGCTGGAGCGCCGCCGGGGGCAGCGGCGGGGCGCCGTAGCCGGGAGCCCCGTAGCCACCGGGCTGCCCGTACCCACCCGGCTGGCCGTAGCCCGGCTGCTGGCCGTGGCCACCCGGCTGGCCGTACCCGGGCTGCTGCCCGTACCCGCCCGGCTGGCCCGGTCCGGGCTGACCCGGTGCGGGAGGGACGCCTGCGCCCGCCGGGTAGCCTCCCGGGGGGACCGGACCCGGCGGAGTCGGCTGCGCGTACCCCGGCACGGGGCCCCACCCGGACGCGGCCGGGGCGGGGCTGCCCGGCGGCGCGGGGGAGGGCGGCACGGGAGCCCCCGGTGCCGGCTGTCCCGGTGCGTCCTCGTGCGGGGTCGTCATCGCGTCTCGCTCCCTGTTCTGCGCAGGCACCGGTGCGGCGCTCGTGCCGCGCCTTGCCGGCTCATCGTGCCACGGCAGGGCGCACGCGTGGCGCAGCACCCCCGCACCGGCGCGCACGGGTGACGCCGCACCGGGCGTGGCCCACGCGCCCGGCGCGCGGTGCGATCATGTGCGCATGAAGGGTCGTGTGCTGGTGGTCGACGACGACACCGCTCTCGCAGAGATGATCGGCATCGTGCTCCGCTCCGAGGGGCTCGAGCCGGTGTTCTGCGCGGACGGGGACGACGCGCTCGCGGTGTTCCGCGCGTCGCAGCCCGACCTCGTGCTGCTCGACCTCATGCTGCCCGGCAAGGACGGCACCGAGGTGTGCCGGCTCATCCGGTCCGAGTCGGGCGTCCCGATCGTCATGCTGACCGCGAAGGCCGACACCGTCGACGTGGTGCTGGGCCTCGAGTCCGGGGCGGACGACTACATCTCGAAGCCGTTCAAGCCCAAGGAGCTCATCGCACGGGTCCGGGCGCGGCTGCGCCGCAGCGACGAGCCCGCGCCCGAGCACCTCGCGATCGGCGACCTGACGATCGACGTCACGGGCCACCGCGTGACGCGCGACGGCGAGCAGATCTCGCTCACGCCGCTCGAGTTCGACCTGCTCGTGGCGCTCGCGCGCAAGCCGTGGCAGGTGTTCACCCGCGAGGTGCTGCTCGAGCGCGTGTGGGGCTACCGGCACGCCGCCGACACCCGCCTGGTCAACGTCCACGTGCAGCGGCTGCGCTCGAAGATCGAGGCGGACCCCGAGCGGCCGGAGATCGTCGTGACCGTGCGCGGCGTGGGCTACAAGGCGGGCACGACCCCGCAGTGAACGCGTTCCGGGCCCGCCGGGCGCTGCGGCTCGCGCGGCTGCGGCTGACCCGGCGCGAGCGCGCGCTGGCCGGGGCGTGGCGCGAGTCGCTCCAGGTGCGGGTCGTCGTCACGACGCTCGCGATCGGCCTGGTCGCGCTCGCCGGTCTCGGGGCCTACCTGTCCGACCGCATCCAGGACGGGCTGTTCGCGCAGCGCATGGAGCAGATCCTGCGCGAGAGCGCGCGCGGGACGCAGCAGGCGCAGAGCTCGTTCACCGGGTCGACCGCGTCGACCGGGTCCGAGGTGCAGCAGCTCCTCATCGACGTCGCCAAGGCGCTGAGCACGGGCGGCTCGGAGCAGCGCGAGGTGTTCCTCCTGCGGGCGCAGGGGCAGGCGGCCGCCTCGCAGCTCGTGACCGCGGGCGCGACCGACGACGAGCTCGTCGACCTCATCTCACCCGAGCTCCGCGAGGCGACCGCGAGCGGTGAGGGTCAACGCTGGCAGTCGGTCGCGTGGCCGCAGGTGGGCACCGACGCCGAGGGGACGCCCACGCGCGAGGTGCCCGCCGTCGTCGTGGGCGAGACCGTGACGCTCCCCGTCGTGGGGATCCACGAGCTGTACTTCCTGTACAGCCTGGAGGCGGAGCAGGAGCAGCTCGAGTTCCTCCAGCGGGTGCTCGGGATCGGCGCGCTCGCGCTCACGGTGCTGCTGGGCTCGATGACGTGGGTCGTCACGCGGCAGGTCGTGCGGCCCGTGCGGATCGCCGCGCAGGTCGCCGAGCGGCTCGCCGACGGGCACCTCGACGAGCGGATGCCCGTGCGCGGGCAGGACGAGATCGCCTCGCTCGGGCGCTCGTTCAACGAGATGGCCGTGAGCCTGCAGGACCAGATCAACCGGCTCGAGGAGCTCGGGGCGCTGCAGCGGCGCTTCGTGTCCGACGTCTCGCACGAGCTGCGCACGCCCCTGACGACGATCCGGATGGCCGGGGAGGTGCTGCACGGCGCCCGGCACGACTTCGAGCCGTCCGCCAAGCGCTCCGCCGAGCTGCTGCAGACCCAGCTCGACCGCTTCGAGGACCTGCTCGTCGACCTGCTCGAGATCAGCCGCTTCGACGCCGGTGCCGCGGTGCTCGACGCCGAGCGGCGCGACGTCCGGGACGCCGTCAACGCCGTCATCGACCAGGCCGTGCAGCTCGCCGAGGTCCGGGCGACCTGGCTCAGTGTCGAGCTGCCCGCCGAGCCGGTGGTCGCGGACGTCGACCCGCGGCGCGTCGAGCGGATCCTGCGCAACCTCGTCGTCAACGCGATCGAGCACGCCGACGGCTCGCCGGTCGAGGTGACGCTCGCCGGCGACCCCCAGGCGGTCGCGGTCACGGTGCGCGACCACGGCGTCGGGATGACGCGCGAGGTCGCCGAGCACGTCTTCGACCGGTTCTGGCGGGCCGACCCGGCGCGGGCCCGCACGATCGGCGGCAGCGGGCTCGGCCTCGCGATCTCGCTCGAGGACGCCCACCTGCACGGCGGCTGGCTCGAGGCCTGGGGGCGGCCGGGTGGGGGCGCGGTCTTCCGGCTCACGCTGCCCCGGCGCGCCGGCATCCGGCTCGTCTCCTCACCGCTGCCACTCGAGCCCGAGGACGCGCCGGAGGCCGCGCCGCGCGAGCAGAGGAACGGCGTCGACCCCGCGGCCCTGCCCGAGCTCGCGGACCTGCACCACGACGCCGACCACGAGAACGAGACCGACCGTCTGGAGACGCGATGAGCGCGACGCCCCGCTCGACGGCCCGCGCGGCTGCCCGGACGACGCGCCGCCGGGCCGTCGCGTCCGCGCTGGTGCTCGCCCTGCCCGTGCTCTGGGTCCTGTCCGCGTGCGTCGCGATGCCGACCTCCGGCGGGGTCGAGGTCGGCGACGTCGAGGTGAGCGACGCCGGCCCCGCCGTGGTGCCGCTCGCGGACCGTCCCGCCCCCGACGCCGACCCCGAGGCGATCGTCGTGGGCTTCCTCAAGGCGAGCCAGGCCGGGTTCAGCCGCGACCCGCGCCGCGGCGGCGACTTCGGGGCCGCCCGCGAGTACCTCGCCGGAGACGCGCGCGCGTCGTGGCGGCCGCGCGAGCGCGTGGTGGTGTACCCGACGTCGAGCAGCCCGACGTTCACGGTCGTCAACGAGACGCAGGTCCAGGTGACGTTGAGCGTCGCGGCGCGCATCGACGCGGACGGCCGCTACGCCGAGGCGGCGCCCGACGCCGAGGAGTCGTTCACGTTCGACCTCGTCCAGGACAGCTCGGACCAGTGGCGCATCGCGGGGCTCGAGAACGGGGTCGTGCTCGACGAGTCGAACTTCGAGAACCTGTTCGGCTCGGCCAGCCTCTACTTCCTCACGCCCGACGACGCCTCCCTCGTGCCCGAGACGCGGTGGTTCCCGCTGCGCAACATCGCGACGTCGATCGTCGGCGAGCTGCTCGAGGGCCCCTCTCCGTGGCTGCGCGACTCGGTGCGGTCGGCGATCCCCGACGGGGTCGAGCTCACGCCGGAGACCGTCCCCGTGGACGAGACCGACGGCACCGCCTCCGTCGGCCTGACCGAGGCCGCCGCGCTCACGGACTCCGGGGAGCGCGCCCGCATGCTCGCCCAGATCGAGGCGTCGCTCGCGATCCCCGGCGTGCGCGCCGTCGCGGTCACCGCGGGCGGGGTCGAGCTCACCGCCTCGGCCGCCGAGCTCGACCGGGGCGTCGACACCGACGGGGTGCTCGAGGTCGTCTCGGAGGACACGGTCGTCCAGCTCAAGAACGGCGAGCTCGTGCCGCTGCCCGAGCCCCCGGACCTGGCGGGGCGCCAGGTGCAGGACCTGGCACGCAACGAGCGGGGGAACGTGCGCGTGGCGCTGTCGGACGCGGGCGACCTCGTGCTCGTCGGCGTCGGCGACGAGCCCACGACGACGATCCTGGAGGGACCTGGCCTGCTCGCGCCGTCGGTCGACCGCCTCGGGTGGACGTGGACGGGCCGCCCCGGTCCCGCCGGTCCGCTGACCGCCGTCCGCGCGGACGGCCAGCGTGCCGACGTCAGCGCGCCGTGGCTCGCCGGCCGCAGCGTCACGGCGGTCCGCGTCGCACGCGACGGCGCACGCGTCGCGGTGCTCTCGACCGGCACGGACGGGCTCGCGCTGGACGTGGCCGGCGTCGTGCGGGACGCCTCGGGCAGCCCGCTGCAGCTCGGCGAGCCGCTGGGCACGGGAGCGACGCTCGTCGACGCCTCCGAGCTCGTCTGGGTCGACGACGCCACGCTCGGCGTGCTCGGTCGCTCGGGCGTCGCCACGAGCGCGGCATACCACCTCGTGCCGCTCTCGGGCCAGACGCGCGCGCTGCCGGCGCTCGAGGACGCCGTCGCGATCGCGGGCGGCAAGGGGCAGCGCTCGCTGTACGTCACGACGTCCGACGCGCGGCTGTTCTGGCTCCCGGGCGTGAACGCGAGCTGGACCGAGGTCGCGACCGGGGTGCGGGACCCGTACTTCCCCGGCTGACGCCGACGACGCACCCCCAGCCCGTCGCGGACCGCTCCTCCGCGATCCATCAGGCCCGGCGCGTCCCGGGTCGCCGTGGGCCGGTGCAGGCTCGCCGCATGCGGGAGGACGAGGACGGGTCGGGCGTGCGGCGCTGGTGGGCCGACCTCGTCGGGCTCGTGCTCCCCGTGGCCTGCGCGGGGTGCGAGGCCCTCGACGTCGCGCTGTGCGACGCCTGCGCGTCCCGGCTGCTGGGCCGGCCCCGGCGCTGCGAGCACGGCGCGGGGCGGCTCGACCGGCTCGACGGGCGCGGACCCCTGCCGGTCTGGGCCACCACGCCGTACACCGGCCCGGTGCGCGAGCTCGTCGTCGCGTGGAAGGACCGGGGCCGGGCCGACCTCACCCCGGCGCTGACGGCGGCGGCGGTGCGGGCCGGGCAGGTGCTGGGTCCCGCCCTGGGGCCTGCGCTCGACGCGCTGCCGCCCGTCCCTGTGACCCGCGGCCGCCCGACGCTGCTCGTCGTGCCCGCTCCCTCGACGCGGGCCGCGCGCCGCCGCCGGGGCGAGGACCTGGTCGGACGCCTCGCGGTGGCGGTCGCGTCCGGGCTGAGGACGTCCGGGGTCCCGGCCCGCGCACGGCCGTGCCTCGGCCGACGCGGTCGGGGCCGCGACCAGGTGGGGCTCTCGGGTCGGGCGCGCGGACGCAACCTCGCCGGCCAGGTGACCGCCCGCGGCGTCCCGGGCGGTCTCGCGGGCGTCCCGGTGCTGCTCGTCGACGACGTCCTGACCACGGGCGCGACCCTCGCCGCGTGCGAGGACGCGCTCGTCGGCGCGGGCGCCGCGGTGCTCGCCGGCTGGGCGCTCGCAGCGACGCCACCACCCGGACGGAGCAGCGAGGGCGATTGGTCGTCCGGACGCCGCGGGACTAGCGTGAGGGAACGAACCGACAGCACCGGAGGCGGCGCGACCGGCGGACGAGACCTGTCCGCACGCTCGCCCCGGATGCAGGAGGAGGTGGTGCCCGTCGTCCGGCCCTCAGGGGCACACGTGCACGTCACCGGGCGGGCAGCCGCCCCCCTCGTCCTCCAGGAGGATCACATGGACATCGTGGTCGCAGGTCGTCACACCGAGGTTCCGGAGAAGTTCCGCCGGCACGCCGAGGAGAAGCTGACGAAGCTCGCGCAGCTCGCGCCCCGGGCCCAGCGCATCGACGTCGAGGTCTCGCACGAGCGCAACCCCCGTCAGGCGGGCGTCGCCGAGCGCGTCGAGCTCACGGTCGTCGACAAGGGACCCGTGATCCGTGCCGAGGCCTGCGCCGACGACCGGTACGCCGCGCTGGACCTCGCGATCGCCAAGCTCCAGGAGCGCCTGCGCCGCTCGCGCGACCGGCGCAAGGACCACCGCAACCACACCCCCCTCACGCCCGTCGACGTGCGCCCGCCCGAGGTGTCCGACGAGCCCCCCGCGCCCGCCCCCGCACCCGGCGAGGCGGTCGAGACGACCCTCGGCGACTCGCCGGTCGTCATCCGCGAGAAGGTGCACACCGCGCAGCCCATGACGATCGACGACGCCCTCTACGAGATGGAGCTCGTCGGTCACGACTTCTTCCTGTTCATCGACGTCGAGACGGCGCAGCCCTCGGTCGCCTACCGGCGGCGCGGCTGGAGCTACGGCGTGATCAAGCTCGACACCCCCGTGGCGACACTGAGCCCCAAGCCCGTCGAGGCCACGGCCGCCGTCGGCTGAGCCGGGCGGTGACGGCGCGCTGGGGGAGCGCGCCCTGAGTGTCGGAGCGGGGCGGCAGGATGGGCCGGTGCCCACCTCCCGCCCCGCTCCGCGTCCGGACGCCGTGGCCGCCCTCCCGGCGCCGGGACCCTCGTCCAAGGTCCTCTCGCTGTCGCAGGCCCGGCGCATCGCCCTGCGCGCGCAGGGGCTCGACCGGGCGCGCGCCCGCCGGCCCGGCGCCGTGACGATGCGCCACCTGCAGGGCGTCGTCGACCGGCTCGGCCTGCTCCAGATCGACTCGGTCAACGTGCTGGCCCGCGCGCACCTCATGCCGACGTACTCCCGCGTCGGCCCCTACGACCCCGCGCTGCTCGACCGGGCCGCGGGCCGTGCGCCGCGCCGCCTCGTCGAGGCGTGGGCGCACGAGGCGTCGTTCGTGCCGCCCGAGACGTACCGGCTGCTCGGGTGGCGCCGGCGCGGCTACCTGACCTACGCGTGGGGCACGATCCGGGACGTCCCGCTCCAGCACGCCGGCGTCGTCCGCGAGATCCGCGACCTGATCGCGACGTCCGGCCCGATGACGGCGAGCCAGGTGCACGCGCTGTACGAGCACGAGCACCCGGCCGACCGCACCGAGTGGGGGTGGAACTGGACCGTCGCCAAGCGCGCGCTCGAGTTTCTCTTCTTCACCGGGGAGGTCACCGCCGCGCGCCGGAACGCCCAGTTCGAGCGGTGCTACGACCTCACGGAGCGCGTGCTCCCGCCCGAGGTCGTGGCGCTGCCCGAGCCGTCGGACGAGGACGCGGTCCGCGCGCTCGTCGAGATCGGCGCGCGTGCGCACGGCATCGGGACGGCGCGCTGCTTCGCCGACTACTTCCGGCTCACGGGCCCCCGGGTGGCCGGCGCGGTCACCGAGCTCGTCGACGACGGGGTGCTGCGCCCCGTCGCCGTGCGGGGGTGGGACCGGCCGGTGTACCTGCACCGCGACGCGTCGCTCCCGCGCCGCGCGGAGGGACGCACGCTGCTCAGCCCGTTCGACCCGCTCGTGTTCGAGCGCCGGCGGCTCGAGGAGCTCTTCGGGCTGCGGTACCGCATCGAGATCTACGTGCCGGCGCCCAAGCGCGTGCACGGCTACTACGTGCTGCCCTTCCTGCTCGGCGAGCGGCTCGCGGCGCTCGTGGACCTCAAGGCCGACCGCCGCGCGGGCGTGCTGCGCGTGCACGCGGCCCACACCGCACCGCCGGCGCCGACTGCGGCGGCAGAGCGCAGGACGAGGAGCGAGCAGGCGGCGGACGTCCCGGCGGAGCTCGCCGCCGAGCTCGAGGTGCTCGCGCGCTGGCTGGGGCTCGACGGGATCGAGGTCGGCGCCCCGGCCGCCGCGGGGGAGGGCCGGGAGCTGCGCGGGGACCTCGCGCTGCCGCTCGCCGCGGCGCTGTCCGGGTGAGCGCGCCCGACGGACCGGCGCCGGGGCGGCGGGCGGCCGGGGAACCCGGCGAGGCGCCGTCGGGCGACACCGCGATGGCGGGTGCCGACGGTCCGGGTGCCGTGGCCGCGGGTCCGGCGGCCGTGCCCGCTGCTCATGGTGACGTGCCGCCCGGGCCCGGCGGCGGCGCGGCGGCGGCGGCCGTGCCCGCGGGCCGGCGCCGGGCCCTCGACGGCTTCGCGCTCGTGGTGCTCGGCGCGCTCCTGTGGGGCACCGGCGGCGTCGCGGGGACGGTGCTCGCGCGCGAGACGGACCTGCCGATGCTCGCCGTGGCGTCGTACCGACTGCTGGTCGGGGGCGTCGTGCTCGTCGCCGTGCTCGCGCTCGCCGGCCGGCTCGCGGGCGTCGGCCGCTCGCGCGCGGTCGTGGTCCGCGTCGCGGTGACGGCGGCGCTCGCGGCCGTCTACCAGGCGTTCTACTTCGTCGCCGTGGGCATCGCGTCCGTGTCGGTCCCGACGCTCGTGGCCCTCGGGGCGTCGCCCGTGCTTGTCGCGGCTGCGACCGTCGCCGCGAGCCGGCGACGTCCCGCGGCTCGTGTGCTCGTCGCCCTGGGCCTCGCGCTCGCGGGCCTCGTGCTGCTCGTCGGCGTGCCCACCGGGCCGGGCGCGACGGCGGGGGCGCTCCTCGCGCTCGTCTCGGCGGCCGCGTTCGCGACGATGACGGTGCTCAACAGCCGCCCGGTGCCGGGCCTCGCGCCGCTGCCGCTGACGGCGTTGTCGTTCACGCTCGGCGGCGTGATCCTGCTCCCCGTCGCGGCGACGCTCGGGGGAGGGCTCGCGCTGCCGCCCGCGGGGTCGGGGCCCACCGGCTGGCTGCTGCTCGCGTTCCTCGGTCTCGTGCCGACGGCGCTCGCGTACGGCGCGTACTTCACGGGGCTGCGTACGGTCCCGCCGACCACGGCGGCGGTCGTCGCGCTCCTCGAGCCACTCACCGGCGCCGTGCTCGCGGCGCTGCTGCTGGGCGACCGGCTCGGCTGGCCGGGGCTCGTCGGCGGCGCCCTGCTCGGGGCGGCTGTGGTGGTTCTTCGACCGAGACCCTGACCTCGCCTACGATGGTCGGGGCCCGGCCGCGCGGTCGGGCACACCGAGCTCGCCCCGATGCCGCCGGCGTGCGGGGCCAGTCAACGTCGGGAGTCACGCGTGCCTGCGATCCTCGAGAAGGTCCTGCGCTTCGGCGAAGGCCGGATCGTCAAGAAGCTGTCCGGTCTCGCTCAGCAGGTCAACGTGCTCGAGTCGGACTTCGAGAGCCTGTCCGACGCCGAGCTCCGCGAGGAGACGGACCGCTTCCGGGCCCGGCTGGCCGACGGTGCGTCGCTCGACGACCTGCTGCCCGAGGCGTTCGCGGCGGTCCGCGAGGCCGCGCGGCGCACGCTCGGCCAGCGGCACTTCGACGTGCAGCTCATGGGCGGCGCGGCGCTGCACCTCGGCAACATCGCCGAGATGAAGACCGGTGAGGGCAAGACGCTGGTTGCGACCGCCCCCGCGTACCTCAACGCGCTCACCGGCAAGGGCGTCCACGTCGTCACGGTCAACGACTACCTGGCGAGTTACCAGGCCGAGCTCATGGGCCGCGTGTACCGGTTCCTCGGCTTGACCAGCGGCGTCATCCTGTCGAACCAGACCCCCGCGCAGCGCCGCGAGCAGTACGCGGCGGACATCACGTACGGCACCAACAACGAGTTCGGCTTCGACTACCTGCGCGACAACATGGCGTGGAGCTCCGAGGAGCTCGTGCAGCGCGGCCACAACTTCGCGATCGTCGACGAGGTCGACTCGATCCTCATCGACGAGGCGCGCACCCCGCTCATCATCTCGGGGCCCGCGTCGGGCGACACGAACCGCTGGTACGCCGAGTTCGCCAAGGTCGTCCGCCGCCTGCAGGTCGAGCGCGACTACGAGGTCGACGAGAAGAAGCGCACGGTCGGCGTCCTCGAGCCCGGCATCGCGCGCGTCGAGGACTACCTCGGCATCGACAACCTGTACGAGTCGCTGAACACGCCGCTCATCGGGTTCCTCAACAACGCGATCAAAGCCAAGGAGCTCTTCAAGCGCGACAAGGACTACGTCGTCATCAACGGCGAGGTCCTGATCGTCGACGAGCACACGGGCCGCATCCTCCCGGGCCGCCGCTACAACGAGGGCATGCACCAGGCCATCGAGGCCAAGGAGGGCGTGAACATCAAGGCGGAGAACCAGACGCTCGCCACGATCACGCTGCAGAACTACTTCCGCCTGTACTCGAAGCTCGCGGGCATGACCGGCACCGCCGAGACCGAGGCGGCCGAGTTCCTCGGCACCTACAAGCTCGGCGTCGTCCCGATCCCGACGAACCGTCCGATGCAGCGCATCGACCAGGGCGACCTCGTCTACAAGAACGAGGACGGCAAGTACGACGCGGTCGTCGCCGACATCGTCGAGCGCCACGCCAAGGGCCAGCCCGTCCTCGTCGGCACGGTCAGCGTCGAGAAGAGTGAGCTGCTCTCCTCGAAGCTCAAGAAGCAGGGCGTCCCGCACGAGGTCCTCAACGCCAAGCAGCACGCGCGTGAGGCGTCGATCGTCGCGCAGGCCGGCCGCAAGGGCGCCGTGACGGTCGCGACCAACATGGCCGGACGTGGCACCGACATCATGCTCGGCGGCAACGCCGAGTTCATGGCGGTCGCCGAGCTCGCCGACCGCGGGCTGGACCCCGCCGAGAACGCGGAGGAGTACGAGGCCGCGTGGCCCGGCGCGCTCGCCAAGGCGACCGAGGCCGTCGCCGCGGAGCACGACGAGGTCGTCGAGCTCGGCGGGCTGTACGTGCTCGGCACCGAGCGGCACGAGTCCCGCCGCATCGACAACCAGCTGCGTGGCCGCTCGGGCCGTCAGGGCGACCCGGGCGAGTCCCGGTTCTACCTGTCGCTCCAGGACGACCTCATGCGCCTGTTCAACTCGGGCCTCGCCGAGTCGCTCATGACGCGTGCGGGCTTCCCCGACGACCTGCCGCTCGAGTCGAAGATCGTCACGCGCGGCATCCAGAGCGCGCAGTCGCAGGTCGAGGCGCGCAACTTCGAGATCCGCAAGAACGTCCTGAAGTACGACGACGTCCTCTCGCGCCAGCGGACCGTCATCTACGACGAGCGGCGCCGCGTCCTCGAGGGCGAGGACCTCCAGGAGCAGATCCAGCACTTCACGAAGGACGTGCTCAGCGCGTACGTCGCCGCGGCGACCGCCGAGGGCCGCCCGGAGGAGTGGGACCTCGACGCGCTGTGGACGGCGCTCAAGGCGGTCTACCCGGTGTCGATCACGCCCGACGAGGTCGTCGACCAGGCCGGCGGGGCGACCCGCCTGAGCGCGGAGCTCATCGAGGCCGAGGTCCTCTCCGACGCGGAGCACGCCTACGCCGCCCGCGAAGCCGAGCTGGGTGCGGAGAACGTGCGTCAGCTCGAGCGTCGCGTCATCCTCTCGGTCCTCGACCGCAAGTGGCGCGAGCACCTCTACGAGATGGACTACCTCAAGGAGGGCATCGGCCTGCGGGCGATGGCCCAGCGCGACCCGCTCGTCGAGTACCAGCGTGAGGGCTTCCAGCTCTTCAACGCGATGACGGACGCGATCAAGGAGGAGTCGGTCGGCTACCTCTTCAACCTCGAGGTCAAGGTGGCCGACGCCGAGGGCGCACCGGGTGCCCCGGTCGTCAGCGCGCGGTCCGCGGCCCAGGCCGCTGCGGCCGCCGGCGGGACGCTCCCCGGCGCCGCGCCGGCCGCACCCGCCGCCCCGAAGCTCGTCGCCAAGGGCATCGACGGCCCCGAGCGCCGTGCGCCGCTGCAGTACTCGGCACCGTCCATCGACGGTGACGCGGGTGCCGCGGGCGGGGCGAGCGACGGCGACGGCGCGGGCGGTGCTGCCGCGGCTCCGACGAACCGCGAGGAGCGCCGCAAGGCCGCGAAGCGCAAGCAGGGCTGATCCACCGCGCGGCCCGGGGTCGCGCACCACGACGGGGACCGCCGGGCACCACGCCCGGCGGTCCCCGTCGTCGCGCTGCCGCGAGGTGCGGCGTGATCGCCGCGTCCCCGTCGTCTGACCGCAGGTGCGCCGCGCCGGGCCGGCGCGGTCGCGTGGGTGCGGGGAGGTGGTCAGCCGATCTCGAACGCGACGGCGCGCCAGGCACCGCGCCACATCTCCAGGCGCAGCGCGACCGCCCGCACCCGCGTGCCGTCGTCGACGACGACCGCCGCCTCCGCGACGTGCTCGCCGAGCCGGCACACCCGGACGCGGAGGACCTCGGGCCGCCGGGTCGCCGCGCCACGGCCGAGGACCCGCACGGTGAGCGCGGCCCGCGCCGCGAGCTGCTCGAACACCGCGGGACTGACCCAGCGTGCGAGCTGCGCGACCGACCGGGTCCCGCGCATCGCCTCGGTGGCGGCGAGCGCGAGGGCGCAGCACACCGGCGTGGGGTCCGGCATCGGGGCTGTCTCGCGCGGCGGCTCCGCGGCGCGGGCGGCCCGCTCCGCGGCGAGGGTCGCCCGGCGCCGGGCGAGCAGCCGCTGCTCGAGCGTCGGCGGTCGCGTGTGGCCCGGTCCCGTGGCCGGCGCGGGGCGCGCGGCGGGCGGGAGCGTCGGGACGAGCCGGGCCCGGGGGGTGGTCGACGGTGCTGCAGGGAGCTCGGGGTCCCCGGTTCGCCCGACGCAGGCGCTCGGGGTGCCGGTGCCCGTGGCGCCGCCGTCGTGCCGCGGCACCACGGGGCGCCCGAGGGAGGAAGCGGGTGCCTCGGCGGTGCCGGGCGAGTCCGGGGTGTCGGAGCAGCGCCCGGGCGCGGCGACGCCGGCCGGGACGTGCCCGCGGTCCCGGGTGAGCTCGAGCGTCGTCATGTGCGGCTCCTTCGCGTGCGCGGTGGTGAGGGGCGACGGGCGCCGTGCCTCCGGGGCGGTGGCCGGCTCGGTCCGGACGGGGTGTCCGGCGGTGGAGGCACCGCCGTGGGCGAAGGGCGGCCGGTCCGCTCCAGGACGGACCGCTCCGGCCAGGAGGGCGCTCACGGGGTGCCGCCGGGCGTCGGGCCGGTGCTGGGCGCCCGGAGGACCTGACCGGGGAGCACGAGGTCGGGGTCGGCACCGAGGACGTCGGCGTTCGCGGCGTACCACCGCGGCCACTCGGCCGCGACCTCCTGGTGGGTGGCGTCGGGCCCGAGCGCCCGCTGCGCGATCCGCCAGAGGCTGTCGCCCGCGGCGACGACCACGGTGTCCCCGGCGCCGGCCCCGGCCCCGGCACCGGCGTCGGGTGCCGGGACGACGCCGGTGGCCGGGCCGGCGTCGGTGCCGGCCGATCGCGCGGCCGTCGCGCTCTCGGACGCCGGCGTCGCCGGACTGCTCGCGTTCCATGTCGCGACGCCTGCGGGTGCGGGTGCGGGCGTGCCGGGTCGAGCGGCGACGGCATCGGCACCGGCGCCGGGTGCCGTCCCGCCCGCCGGGGAGGTCGTCGCGGTGCCCGACCGGTGCCCGGTGCCCTCGGCCTGAGTGGCGTCGGATCCCGGGAGTGCGTCCGAGGGTGTCGCGGGTACGGACCCTCTGGTGGGCGCGGGGTCGAGGGCGTCCGGCGCGTGCACGCCCCGGTGCGCCGCCGACGGAGGCGGCGTGACCGGTCCCGCGCCGGGAGGTCCGGGTGAGGTGCTCGCCGCGGGCGTGGGCACCGGCGCGGGCGACGAGGCCGTCGTCGCGCTCCACCCGACGTCGAGCCCGTCGCCCGGGGTCGTCGCGTGCGCCCCGACCGCGCCCGAGACCCCGAGCCCGGCGCCGAGGGCGACGACGAGCGCCCGCCGCACCACGCTCGGCGCGTGACGGGCGACGGCGCGTTCGCCCGCCCGCCACGTGAGTCCGACCGTGCGAGCCGCAGCGCACGACGTCGCGAGGGCGAGCCCCCACGTCAGCCACACCACGAGGGCGAGCCCGAGACCGACGACGCCCAGCTCGACCACCCGGTCCACGGAGGCGGTGGCGAGGTCCATCGGGAGCAGCGCCCGGAGCCGCACCGCGAGCGCCCAGGCGAGGGCCGCGGAGGCGGCGAGCCCCAGCGGCAGCGCGGCGGCGGCGAGCAGCCGGACGCCGGGGCGGGTGGTGGTGGTGCGCTGTCCTCGCATGCGTGCCCCCGAGCTCGTGATCGCAGGACGTCGGCGTGCTGCGAAGGAGATGTTTGATGCAGTTTGGTGTTGCTTGATGCGCTAGGTGTACTGCATCGGAGCGGCGCCCGTCCATCACGTGTCCACAGCCGGACCTCGGCAGCCGCCCCAGGCCGACGCCGGCCGCGCCGGCTGTGCCCGCCGACAGGGGCTGCTGCACCCGCGCCACGCCCGGTGTGCCCTAGCGTGGGCGGATGCGCTGGGAGTCACTGTTCGCGGACCTCGAGGCGCAGCTCGAGGCGGCGCGCGCCACGGAGGCCGCCGCCGACGTCGCGGAGCTCACGCGGGCCGAGCGCGCGACGGTCGAGCTCCGCGCGCGGCTGAGGTCGGCCCACGGCCAGGTGCTGACGGTCCGCTCCGGTGCCCTGCGCGTCGGGGGCACCGTCCTCGACGTCGCCGAGCAGTGGGTCCTGCTGGGGGACGGCCCCGCCCGCTGGCTCGTGCCCACGGCGGCCGTCACCGCGGTGCACGGGCTTCCCGTGCACGCCGCGCCTGCGCCCGGGACGGTCGAGAGGCGGCTCTCGCTGGGTCATGCCCTCCGGGCGGTCGCCCGGGACCGTGCGACGGTGCGCGTCGTGCTCGACGACGAGGAGCTCACCGGACGGGTCGACCGCGTGGGCGCCGACCACCTCGACCTCACGGTGCCCGTGCCGCGCCCCGGCGCGGTGTGGGCGGTCCCGTTCCGGGCCGTGCGGGCCGTGCGGACGGGCTGAGCCCGCCGGCACGTCAGCGCTGGGCGCCCTCGTCGACGTCGTGCTCCGTCTCGATGCGCGCACGCGTCTGGGCGTACATGCGCTCGATGTACCGCTCGAGCTCGCTCGCCTCGACGCGCCACTGCAGCCGGCCGCCGATCTGGATGGCCGGCAGCTCGCCCGAGCGCACCAGCGCGTAGGCCTGCGCCGCCGAGATGTTGAGCACCTCGGTCACGTCGGCCAGCGTGAGGAACCTGGGAGCCATGACCGCAGTGTGGCACGCCACCGCACGCCTCCCACGTCGTCCACAAGGGTGTGCACGAGATGTCCGGAACGTCGGCATGATGGGCACCTCCACCCGGTCCGGCGCAGCATCAGGGAGTCGCATGAGTACGTCCGTGCTTGACCTGCCAGCACCCGTCGCGACGCGGCTGCGTCGTCCGGGCTGGCGCGACCCACGCCTCCTGGTCGGCCTCGCGATGATCGCCGGCTCGGTCGCGCTGGGCTCGTGGGTCGTGCAGGAGGCGCAGCGGACGACGGGCGTGTACGTCGCGCGCGACGCGCTCACCCCCGGCTCGGGCGTCACCGGCGGAGAGCTCGCCGTCGCCCAGGTCCGCCTCCCCGCCGACGAGCTCGAGCGGTACGTCACGGTCGCGGACGGCGTCCCGGAGGGCACCGTGGCGCTCCGCGTCGTCGCCCCGGGCGAGCTCGTCCCGCGCGGCGCTCTAGGGGACGCGGGTGCGCTCGACGTCCGACCCGTGCCGGTCACGGTCGACGAGGCGCCGTCCGAGGACGTGGTCGCCGGCGCCCAGGTCGACCTGTGGGAGGTGCCTGCGCGCGGTCCCGAGACCGGTGCCGCGGCCGCCGAGCCGCGCGAGCTCGCGAGCGCGCTGACGGTCGCGCAGGTCAGTCGGCCCGAGGGCGCGTTCGTCACGGGCGGGACGACCGTGGTGCACGTGCTCGTGCCGGGTGACCTGCTTCCCGAGGTCCTCGCGGCCGTGGGCGGCGAGGGCTCGGTGCACGTCGTCCACGTGCCCGGGACGGGGGGCTGAGGGTGGCCGTCGGGGTGCTGTGCGCCATCCGCGGCGCGTCCGAGGCGAGCATCGTGCAGGCCGTCGACGGCACGGCCGGGCGGCTCAGCGTGACCCGCCGGTGCGCCGACCTCACGGAGCTGCTCGCCGCGGCCGAGGCGGGGCTGGGCCGCGTCGCGCTCGTCTCGACCGACCTGCCCATGCTCGACCGGGAGGCCGTGGCCGCGCTGCACCGCTGCGGCGTCCGGGTCGTCGGGCTCGGCGACCCGGCGCTGCCGTGGCAGGGGGAACGGGCGGTCGCGCTGGGCGTGGACCTCGTCGTCGACGCCCCGGAGGACGGCACGGATGCGACGGCGTTCGTGCGGAGCGTCGTGGCGCTGCTCGAGCGGGGGCCGTCGGGAGGTGCCGACGCCCTCGCGCCCGCGCCGACGGAGCCCTCGGCGCCGGGTCCGGAGTACGTCGCGCCGGACGAGCAGGTCGCGCAGCCCGGGCCGAGCCGGCTCGTCGCCGTCTGGGGGCCGACCGGCGCGCCCGGGCGCACGACCCTCGCGATCAACCTCGCCGCCGAGCTCGCGCTGCTCGGGCGCGCCGCCCTCGTGGTCGACGCGGACACGTACGGCGGGACGGTCGCGCAGGCCGTGGGCCTGCTCGACGAGGCCCCGGGCATCGCCGCCGCGGCGCGCGCCGCCGGCCAGGGCGCGCTCGACGTCGAGCACCTCGCCCGGCTCACGCCGCTGCTCGCACCCGGGCTGCGCGTGCTGTCGGGCGTCTCGCGCGCCGACCGGTGGCCCGAGCTGCCCACGGCCTCGCTCGAGGTGGTGTGGACCGTCGCCCGGGCGCTGTCCGCCTGGACGGTCGTGGACTGCGGCTTCAGCATCGAGCAGGACGAGGTCCTGAGCTACGACACCCATGCACCGCACCGCAACGCCGCGACGCTCTCGGCGCTCCACGAGGCCGACGAGGTCGTCGTGGTCGGCGCGGGCGACCCGATCGGCGTGCAGCGGCTCGTGCGGTCGCTCGGCGACCTCGCGGAGCTCGGGCTCACCGGGCGGCGCACGGTCGTGGTGAACAAGGTGCGTGCGTCGGTCGCCGGGCCGCGGCCGGAGGAGGCGATCGCGTCGGCGCTCGAGCGGTACGCGGGGGTCCAGGCCCCGGTGCTCGTCCCCGACGACCGCCAGGCCACCGACGCCGCGCTGCTCGAGGCCCGTCTCCTGCACGAGCTCGTCCCCGGCTCGCCCGCGCGCCGGGCGATCGCGGCCCTCGCGGCGCAGCTCGCCGGCGGGGGTGCGCGTGCCGGCGGCTCCCGGGAGGCGGAGCGGTCCGACGCGCTCGTCCCCGCCGGTGCGCGCGCGTCGCGGGCGGACGGTCCCTGACGCGGCACACTGGTGCCGTGCGCATCTACCTCCCCGCGACCCTCGACGAGCTCGGCACGACCCCGGACCCCGCGGGCGGCACGACGTTCGCCGCACGGCGCGCGCACGCGGTGACGGACGCGCTGCGTGCCGCGCTCCCCGACGAGGACGACGAGGGCCTCGAGTACGCGGCCCAGCTCGCGGCAGCCGACGACGCGCTGCTGCGGGTCGCCGCGCACCCGGGCGTCCCCGAGCTCCGGCTCGTGCTCTCGGCCGACGTCCCTGACGGCGCGGTCGTGCTCGCGACCGGCGAGGACGACGCCCCGAGCGCCGTCGACGTCACGGTCGACGTCCTGCTGCGCGACGTGGCGTGCGGCCACGTCGACGAGCCCGAGGCAGCGGCGGACGTGCGCGCGGCCCTCACCGGGGACGAGTCCGCCGTCGAGCGGCTCTCGGAGCGCGACCTGCTCTGGTACGACGCGAGCGAGCTCGGCGCGATCCCGCGCTGAGCCGGGTCGTGCGGGCCTGCCGCCTCAGCCGTCGATCGGGTCGAGGATCTGCAGCGCCGCGTCGTGCAGCTTCCCGTTCGAGACGAGCGCCGACCCGCCGAACGGCCCGGGCACGCCGGTCACGGACGTGAACCGCCCGCCGGCCTCGGTGACGATCGGCACGAGCGCAGCCATGTCGTGCAGCGCGAGCTCGGGCTCGGCGGACAGGTCGACGGCGCCCTCGGCGACGAGCACGTGCGACCAGAAGTCGCCGTACGCGCGCGTGCGCCACACCCGGCGGGTCAGCGTGAGGAGGTGCTCGAGCCGGCCGCGCTCCTCCCACCCGGACAGGCTCGAGTAGGAGAACGACGCGTCCTGGAGCCGCCCGACCTGGGAGACCTGCAGGCGTGTCGCCGCGGCCAGCGACTTGCCGGTCCACGCGCCCGAGCCCTGGGCGGCCCACCAGCGCTTGCCGAGCGCGGGGGCGCTCACGACCCCGAGGACGACCTCGTCGCCGTCGATGAGCGCGATGAGCGTGGCCCACACGGGGACTCCGCGCACGAAGTTCTTGGTCCCGTCGATCGGGTCGATGACCCACCGGCGCGGCCCGTGGCCCGTGTCACCCATCTCCTCGCCGTGCACGGCGTCGCGGGACCGGGCCCGGCTGAGCTGGCCGCGCACGATCTCCTCCGCGGTGCGGTCGGCGTCGGTGACCGGGGTGAGGTCGGGCTTGGTCTCGACGCGCAGGTCCTGGGCCTTGTAGCGCGCCATCGTCACCGAGTCGACCTGGTCGGCGATGACGTGGGCGAGTCGCAGGTCGTCGGCGTACCCGGGGCGCAGGCTCATGCCGGACAACCTAGCGGCGCGTGCCCCGCACCGGGGGGAGCACCCGGTCAGGCGCCCGGCGCGGTCGGCGTGTCGGGGGCGGCGGAGACCGGCGGAGCCTCGGGGTCGGCTGCGCCCGTACGGCTCGCGAGCAGCCGACGGAACGACTCGACGCGGGCGGCGCGCGCGGCCCGGGCCTCGGCGTCGGGGGCGTCGGCGACCCACTCGTCGAGCGCGCAGTCCGGGGCGTCCGCGGTGTGCGTGCACCCGCGCGGGCACTCCTCGCCGACGGCAGCGAGATCGGCGAACGCGGACAGCAGCCGTGTCGGGTCGACGTGGGCGAGACCGAACGACCGGACGCCGGGGGTGTCGATGACCCACGTCGGGGCGTCGCCCTCGAGCTCGGGGACCTGGACGCGCAGCGCGATCGCGGACGACGACGTGTGCCGCCCCCGGCCCGTGACGTCGTTGACGACCCCCGTCGCACGGTAGGCACCCGGCACCAGCGCGTTCACGAGCGTCGACTTCCCGACCCCCGAGTGCCCGACGAGCACCGAGGTGCGCCCCGCGAGCGCCCGGTGCACCTCGTCGAGCCCGACGATGCCGTCCGGGCCGCGGCTCGTGACGACGACGCGGACGCCGATCGGCTCGTACAGCGCGACGAGGGGAGCGGGGTCGGCGAGGTCGGCCTTCGTGAGCGCGAGGAGCGCGTCCATGCCCGCGTCGTACGCCGCGACGACGCAGCGGTCGATCATGCGGGTGCGCGGCTCGGGGTCGGCGAGGGCCGTGACGATCACGAGCTGGTGGGCGTTGGCGACGATCACGCGCTCGACGGGGTCGGAGTCGTCGGCCGTGCGGCGCAGGACGGTCGTGCGTTCGACGATCCGGACGATGCGCGCGAGCGTCCCCTCGGCGCCCGACGTGTCGCCCACGAGGTCGACCCGGTCACCGGGGACCACCCGCTCACGCCCGAGCTCGCGCGCCTTCATCGCGGTCACGGGTCGTTCGTCGGGCCCGCCCGCGTCCGCGAGCACGGTGTACCGGCCGCGGTCGACGCCCGTGACCAGGGCGACCTCGGAGTCGGCGTGCTCGGGGCGCGTCTTCGTGCGGGGGCGCGAGCCGCGGCGCCCCGGGCGGATGCGGACGTCGGACTCGTCGAGCGGGCGACGCGGCACGGTCAGACGCCTCGTCCGTGGGCTCGTGCGGCGGCGGTCATCCGAGCATGCCCGACCACAGGCCGACGAAGTCGGGGATGGTCTTCGCGGTCGTCGCGACGTCCTCGACGCGCACGCCCGGCACGGCGAGCCCGAGCAGCGCGCCTGCGGTGGCCATGCGGTGGTCGGCGTAGGTGCGCACCGTGCCGCCCGTGAGCGGGCGGGGCGTGATCACGAGCCCGTCGGACGTCTGCTCCGCCTGCCCGCCGAGGCGCGTGATCTCGGTCGACAGGGCCGCGAGCCGGTCGGTCTCGTGGCCGCGCAGGTGCGCGACGCCGCGGATGCGGGTGCGGGAGTCGGCCAGAGCGGCAAGCGCCGCGATCGTCGGCGTGAGCTCGCCCGCGGCGTGCAGGTCGAGGTCGAGGCCGTGGATCCGGCCCGTGCCCGTGACCGCGAGCACGTCACCGTCGAGCTGCGTCGTGGCGCCCATGCGCTCGAGGATCCCGGGCAGCAGCCCGCCCGGCTGCGTCGTGTGCGCGGGCCAGCCGGGCACGCGGACCGTGCCGCCCGCGATCATCGCCGCGCACAGGAACGGGGCGGCGTTCGACAGGTCCGGCTCGACCCGGACGTCCCGGCCCGCGATCGTGCCGGGCTCGACGCGCCAGATGGTGGGGCGCGAGTCGTCGACCGTGACCCCGGCCGCCCGCAGGACGTCGACGGTCATCTCGATGTGGGGGAGGCTCGGCAGAGTCGGGCCGGTGTGGCGCAGCGTCAGCCCTTGCTCGAACCGCGCGGCGGCGAGCAGCAGCCCGGACACGAACTGGCTCGAGCCGGAGGCGTCGACGTCCACGTGCCCGCCGCGGACCCGCCCACGACCCGTCACCCTGAACGGCAGGTGGCCCGGCTCGCCGTGCTCGTCGACCGGGACCTCGAGCGCCCGCAGCGCCCGCAGCACGGGGCCCATGGGGCGGACGCGCGCGTGCGGGTCGCCGTCGAAGCGGACCGGGCCGTCGGCGAGCGCCGCGACCGCGGGCAGGAAGCGCATGACCGTGCCGGCGAGGCCGCAGTCGACGTCCGTCCCGCCGCGCAGGGCTCCCGGGGTCACGACCCAGTCCGTCGCCGTCCCCGGCGCGTCCTCGACACCGACGCCCAGCGAGCGCAGCGCCGCGGCCATCAGCAGCGTGTCGCGCGAGCGCAGCGCCCCGCGCAGCAGGCTCGGGGAGTCCGCGAGGGCGGCCATGACGAGGTAGCGGTTCATGAGCGACTTGGACCCGGGGACCTCGACGGTCGCGTCGAGCGGACCGGGCGCCGGTGGCGCGGACCAGAGAGCGGCGTCGTGCTCGGCGTCGGGCCGGTCGGTCAGCGCGTCGGTCGTCATGCCGCCAGGTTATCGGCAGGCCCGTCGCCGGGTCTCGCCGGCCCACGGCGCGGGCCGTCGCGGCGACGCGCTGGACCTGCGGCCGGTGGACCGGCGCGTGCGGACCGGGTCGGACGTGCGGGGTGCCGCCGGACCCGGACCTGCCGGCTCAGTCCCGCCCGGGCACCTTCGACGCGATCGCCGCCGGCACGTGCGCGTGGTCGTCGCGGAACCGGGCGAGGCGCCACGACACCCCGGGGCGTCCCGCGTAGTCCGCGGCCGCGAGCAGTGCGCCACCCGTCGCGGACAGCGTGCGCAGCAGGTGGGCGCGCCGCTCCCGCGCGGCCTCCGGCCCTGCGACGCCGGTGCCCTTCTTCCCGGGCAGGTCGGCCGCGGCGAGGGGAGCGGTCAGGGCGGCGAGCAGGAGCGCCGACGTGCGGGGCGCGCGGCCGAGCGCGAACGCGAGACCGGCGAGCGCCGTCGCGGCGCCGTGCACCCGGACGAGCATCGTGAGCTGTCCCGGCGTCGGCTCGCGGTAGCGGTCCAGCACGGGGACCGTGCCGCGGGGGACCGTCGCGGTGACGCGCTCGAGCGCCCCGCGCGCGACCTCGACGTGCGCGGCGGGGTGCCGCACGGCGTCGACCCCCTGCTGGACGAACGAGGACGCGAAGAGCGGACGGGCGAACCGGCGGAGCAGCATCGGGGACCTCCTGGGTCGGCGGACGGGTCGGGACGGGACGGGGTGTCAGGCGGTGCGGGCCCGGGGTCGGCGGCTCACAGCGCACCGCCTGCGGCTGCGGGTGCGTCGGACGACTCACCGCCGTCGCCGATCTGCTCCCGGGCCACGTAGTTCTCGAGGTCGAACAGGTTGTCCCGTGCGCGCGTCGCGACGGTGAGGAGCGTGCGCGCCGAGGCGACCTCCTCGACCTGCTCCTTGAGGAACCACAGGAGGAACTGCTCGCCGAGCGCGTCGCCCTCCTCGCGGGCCGCGCGGAAGATCGCCTCGATCTGCTCCGTCACCTGCGTCTCCTGCGCGAGCGCGAGAGCGATCGGGTCGATGACGGTGGTGAAGTCGTTGCGCACCGGGCTGCCCGCGGGGATCGCGACGTCGAGGTCACGGTCGAGCAGGTACTGCACGATCATGAGCGCGTGGTTCCGCTCCTCGACCGCCTGGCGGTAGTAGTGGCGCGCGAGCTGGGGGAGGTCCTGCCCGTCGAACCACACTGCGATCGCGACGTACTGCTGGTGCGCGTCGAACTCGTGGCCGATCTGGGCGCGGAGCAGCTGGAGGAACCTCGAGTCCGTCATGCCGCCACGCTAGTCCTCGACCTGCGGCTCCGCGCCCGGGAATCGACCTGCCCCTGCTCGCGTTGACCAGTGTCATGAGCTGCGCCACCGAGAGCCCGAGCGTCGTGCTCGACACGAGCCCACCGCCCGCCGGCGTCGTCGGCAGCCCCACCGGGGAGGCGCCGCGCACCGGCGGTGCCCGCACCGTGCGCGTCGCGCTCGACGCCGCGACCCCCCTGGCGGGTCTGCCCGTCCCGGCGGCACTAGGCTCGGCGTCGATGACCGAGGACACGAACCGCGCCCCCGAGGCCGAGGACGACACCGCCCGCACCGAGAGGTTCGAGGCGGAGGCTCTCGTGTACCTCGACCAGCTCTACGGTGCCGCGCTGCGCATGACGCGCAACCCGGCCGACGCCGAGGACCTGGTGCAGGAGACCTTCGCGAAGGCGTTCGCGGCGTTCCACCAGTACCGCCCGGGCACGAACCTCAAGGCGTGGCTGTACCGGATCCTGACGAACACCTTCATCAACACGTACCGCAAGAAGCAGCGCGAGCCGCAGCAGTCGGCGGCCGAGGAGATCGAGGACTGGCAGATCGCGCGCGCCGAGTCGCACACCTCGAGCGGGCTGCGCTCCGCCGAGGCCGAGGCGCTCGACCACCTGCCCGACTCCGACGTCAAGGACGCCCTCGCGCGCATCCCCGAGGACTTCCGCATCGCGGTGTACCTCGCGGACGTCGAGGGCTTCGCGTACAAGGAGATCGCCGAGATCATGGGCACGCCGATCGGGACGGTCATGTCGCGGCTGCACCGCGGTCGGGCGCAGCTGCGCGAGATGCTGCAGGACTACGCGCGCGAGCGCGGGCTGGTCGGGACGACGACGCCGGAGGGGACGCGATGAGCACGCAGGAGCCGGGTCACGGCGCACCCGCGGTGAGCGCGTGCGGCACGGACTGCGACGAGGCGCTCGGGCGGCTGTTCGAGTACCTCGACTCGGAGCTGGACGCCCCCGACGCCGAGCGCGTGCGGGCGCACCTCGAGGAGTGCGAGCCGTGCCTCGGCGAGTACGACGTCGAGGCCGTGGTCAAGAAGCTCGTGAAGCGCTGCTGCCAGGAGGAGGCGCCCGCGGACCTGCGGCTGCGCATCCACGAGCGGCTGACGGTCGCGCGGGTCGAGCCGGCCGAGAGCTGACGCGTCGCCCGTCGGGCGGTGCGCGGCGCGCGTCGACCTCCGGGTGCCGTGCGTGGCACGGCGGCGTGACGCCCAGGACGTGACGAGGGGCCCGGTGCAACCGCACCGGGCCCCTCGTCGTCTCAGCGACCGTGCGCCAACGCCTCAGGCGTTGGGACGGTTGCCGTGGTTCGCTGCGCTGCCCTTGCGGGCACGGCGCTTGCGTCCGCGCTTGCTCATCGGTGTCTCCTCGGGTTCTGGCGCGCGTGCTGTGCGCCGGATTCGCGTCCATGGTCCCACAGCGCAGGGGTGGGTCGGTGCGCGGTCCGTCCCCACCCTGCGCCGACGCGTGCACCGGTGCGGGCGCGCGTCGGGGCGCTCCCCGGGAAACCGCCCGTCCGAACGTTCAAGTGCGCGCGCGCGGGTCCCGATAGGACGGAGGTGAGTGAGCCCCTGTCGGTCATCCCGTTCCTGCACGCCCTTGCGAGCACGGGCGGCTCCGACCTGCACGTGAAGGTCGGCTCCGCACCACGCATCCGCGTCGACGGCCGCCTGCGCAAGCTGCAGGTCCCCGACCTCAAGCCGCGCGACACCGAGCACATGGTCGCCGAGGTCGTCCCCGAGGAGCTCGTGGAGTCGTTCCGGCACACGCACGAGGCGGACTTCGCGTACTCGGTCCCGGGCGTCGGGCGGTTCCGCGTCAACGCGTACCAGGCGCGCGGCACGTTCGGCATGGTCTTCCGCCGGGTCGCCGTCGGCGCGCAGTCGCTCGGCGAGCTGGGGCTGCCGGAGGTCGTGGGCGAGCTCGCGCTCGAGCCGCGCGGCCTCGTCCTCGTCACCGGCCCGACGGGCTCGGGCAAGACGACGACGCTCGCCTCGATGGTCGACCTCATCAACGTGTACCGCGAGGTCAACATCGTGACGATCGAGGACCCGATCGAGATCCTGCACCAGGACAAGAAGGCGATCATCTCCCAGCGCGAGGTCGGCCAGGACACCGCCGACTTCACGGCCGCGCTGCGTGCGGCCATGCGCCAGGACCCCGACGTGATCCTCGTGGGCGAGATGCGTGACGTCGAGACGGTGCGCGCCGCGCTGTCGGCCGCGGAGACCGGGCACCTCGTCCTCTCGACGCTGCACACGATCGACGCGGGCGAGACGATCAACCGCATCGTCGACTTCTTCCCGCCGCACGAGCAGAAGCAGGTGCGCGTCGCGCTCGCGCAGGCGCTGCGCGGGATCGTCTCGCAGCGCCTCGTCCGGCGCGCCAACGGCACGGGGCGGTGCGCGGCGATCGAGGTCATGGTCAACACGGGCCGCACCGCCGACGCCATCGTCGACCCGCAGAACGCGCCGCCGCTGCTCGACCTCATCCGCGAGGGCGACTACTACAAGATGCAGACGTTCGACCAGCACCTCTTCGAGCTCATCCGCGACGACGTCGTGACGTACGAGGAGGCGTGCTCCGTCGCGTCGAACCCGCAGGACCTCACGGTCGAGCTGCGCGCGGCGGGCCTGGTCTCCTAGCGGTCCGCGGCCGTCCGCGGGCGCCGCGGTGGTCTACCGGTCGTCTCGCGGCGGACGGCAGGTCGGTGCCCCGGCGCCGGTACGCCGTGGTGGCGCGCCGGGCCGCGACCCCCGTGCCCAGAGCGACCCGGGCGCATCCGGGGGTGCCCGGGGGCGCGGTGCTGCCCGTCAGGCAGGGTCGTCCGGGAGGCCGAGCCACGTGTGCCAGCCGGTGTGCAGCACGAGCCAGGCCATGAGCCCGTAGCCGGCCTGCCCGGGAAGCAGCCCGTCGCCGGCCGCGAGGTCTCCGAGCCACTGCTCGTGCGCCGCGAGCGGCTCGTAGGTGTCGACGTACGGCACGCGCCGGCGCATCGCGACGTCGCCGTACGCCGCCGAGAGGTCGGCCAGCGCGTCGCCGTCGACGGCACGCCCGGGCGGGGGCCCGACCACGAACGCCGGGACGCGACGCTGCTCCGCGACGTCGAGGATGTTCGCGAGGTTGAGCCGGCTGCGCGCGAGCGAGAGCCCGGCACCCGCGTCCGCCCGGCCGAGCGCGATCACGAGGCGGTTGTCGGCGTCCGGGGTGAACCGGCGCGCGACCTCCTCCTCCCACCGGGCGCCGAGCGCCGTCGTGGTCTCGCCCGGCACCGCGAGCGTGAAGACACCGAGCGGCGCGGCGGTGCGCGTGCGCCCGGCGACGCGACCGACCCAGCCGAGGCCCTTGGGGTCGCCGACGCCCGCGGCGAGCTCGTCGCCGATCACCGCCAGGCGCACCGGCAGCTCGCCCACAGTCATCACTCCCACCCGTCTCGCGCGTCCGTGGGCTCGGGAGTGGTCCCCCGGTCCCCGGCACAGTCCGGCCCACAGTGTCTCAGGCCGTACGCGTGTGCGAGCGGTCATCCGCAGGCGCGCCGGATCACCCGTGCGGGTGGAGGCGCTGCGGGGCCGACGGGCGGCGCGGGGAGGTGCTCACACGCGCAGCGGCCGGTCGTGCTCGTGGGAGGGCGGCGGGGGCCGCAACCCGTACCCGTCGCTGCGGAGCGTGGCGACGAGGCGGGCGACCCACCAGAGGAGGAGAGCGGCGGCGAGGACGATCAGGAAGAGGCCCATGGCAGAAAGTCTGCGACGGTACCGATCCTGCCGACAGTGGCAGATCCGACGGTCCTCGTTGATCTTCTGCCAACGGCATGCCCATACTGTCCGCATGCTGCGCTCCGTCACCGCGATCGTCCTGCCCGGCGTCGCCCCGTTCGAGCTCGGCGTCGTGTGCGAGGTCTTCGGCATCGACCGGCGTGACACCGGGGGACCGTCGTTCGACTTCACGATTTGCACCGTCGAGCCCGGCCTGGTCCCGACGAAGCTCGGCATCGGCATCATGGTCGAGCGCGGGCTCGACGCGACCGAGGGCGTCGACCTCGTCGTCCTGCCCGCCTACGGCTCGTCCCTGCAGCTCCCCGAGAGCGTCGCGGTGGCGCTGCGCGCTGCGCACGCGCGGGGCGCCTGGGTGCTCAGCGTCTGCAGCGGCGCGTTCGGGCTCGCCGAAGCCGGCCTGCTCGACGGCCGCCGCTGCACGACGCACTGGATGTACACCGACCGGCTCGCGCGCGAGTACCCCCTCGCGCAGGTCGACCCGGCGGTCCTCTACGTCGAGGACGACGGGGTCATCACGAGCGCCGGCACCGCCGCGGGCATCGACGCGTGCCTGCACCTCGTGCGCCGCGAGCTCGGCACCGCCCCCGCCGCCGCGATCGCCCGCCGCATGGTCGTCCCGCCGCACCGGGACGGCGGGCAGGCCCAGTACGTCGACACCCCGCTCCCGTGCGACGCCGACACCCTCGCGCCGCTGCTCGCGTGGATGGTCGAGCACCTCGACGCCGAGCTCGCCGTCCCCGAGCTCGCCGCGCGCGCCCTGATGTCCGAGCGCACCTTCGCGCGCCGGTTCCGCGCCGAGACCGGCACGACGCCCGCCGCGTGGGTCACGCGCCAGAGGCTCGCCCGCGCGCAGGAGATGCTCGAGCGGACCGACGCGAGCGTCGAGGAGATCGCGCGCCGGTGCGGCTTCGGCAGCGCGTCGGTGCTCCGCCACCACTTCGCGCGTGCGCTCGACACGAGCCCGCAGGCGTACCGGCGCACGTTCGCCTGCCCCGCCGAGGTCGGGGGAACCACGGAGGTCGGCCCCGCCGCCGAGGCCGTCAGCGTCTGACGTCGCCGCGCCCGAAGCGCCGCCGGACGTCCGGCGGCGCGCTCACCGACGAGAGATCCGCGAGCGAGCGACCGCAGGCGATCGCGGCGTCGACGACCGACGCCGCGCCCCCGGACGGGAGCGCGGCGTCGTTGTCGTGCGCGCAGGTCGTGCGCGGGGCGGTCAGCGGGCGAACGCCGTCTCGACGAGCCGCGCCTGCTCGGCCTGGTGCTTCTTCGCCGAGCCGGCTGCGGGCGACGCCGAGGCGGCGCGCGAGGCGACCCGGAGCGTGCGGCCCAGGAGCTGGGGCGCGTGCATCGAGATGTGCGACCACGGGCCCTGGTTCTCGGGCTCATCCTGCACCCACACGAGCTCGGCGTCGCCGAACGGCGCGAGCGCCTCGCGGAGCGCGTCGCCCTCGAGCGGGTAGAGCTGCTCGAGCCGGACGATCGCCGTGCGCTCGTCGCCCGACGTCACGCGGTGCGCGAGCAGGTCCCAGTAGACCTTGCCCGAGCAGAGCAGCACGCGGTCGACCTGGTTCGCCTTGGCGGCGGCGAGGTCGTCGCCGATGACCGGGCGGAACGTGCCCGTCGTGAAGTCCTCGACCGACGACGACGCGGCCTTGAGGCGCAGCATGGACTTGGGCGTGAAGACCACGAGCGGGCGGCGCGGCCGGGAGTACGCCTGGCGGCGGAGCAGGTGGAAGTGCGACGCGGGCGTCGACGGCTGCGCGACCGTGATGTTGTCCTCGGCGCACATCTGCAGGAACCGCTCGATGCGGCCCGACGAGTGGTCGGGGCCCTGGCCCTCGTACCCGTGGGGGAGCAGCAGCACGACCGACGAGCGCTGGCCCCACTTCTGCTCGGCCGAGGTGATGAACTCGTCGATCACGGTCTGGGCGCCGTTGATGAAGTCGCCGAACTGCGCCTCCCACAGCACGAGCGCGTCGGGCCGCTCGACCGAGTAGCCGTACTCGAAGCCGAGCGCCGCGTACTCGCTCAGCGAGGAGTCGTAGCACCAGAACTTCGCCTGGTCCGCCGAGAGGTACAGCAGCGGCGTCCACTCGGCGCCGGTCTCGCGGTCGTGCATCACCGCGTGGCGCTGGACGAACGTGCCGCGACGCGAGTCCTGGCCCGCGAGGCGCACCGGGGTGCCCTCGATGAGCAGCGACCCGAACGCGAGCAGCTCGCCGTAGCCCCAGTCGACGTTGCCCTCGCGGGACATCTGCTCGCGCTTGGTCAGGAGCTGCGCGAGCTTCGGGTGGACGGTGAAGCCCTCCGGCGGGCGCACGTGCGCGCGCCCGATGCGCTCGAGCACCGCGGGCGCGACCGCGGTCTTCCAGCCGACCATCATCCCGGCGTCCTCGAGCTGGGACTCGGGCCGCTCGAGGCCCGCGACCGGCTCGCTCGACGGCGGCGGGGTGTACCCACCCTCACGCGTCTCGGTGAACACGCGCTCGAGCTGGGCCTGGTAGTCCTTGAGGACGTGCTCGGCCTCCTCGAGCGTGATGTCGCCGCGCGCGACGAGCGTCTCGGTGTAGAGCTTGCGCACCGACCGCTTCGCCTCGATGAGGTTGTACATGAGCGGCTGCGTCATCGAGGGGTCGTCGCCCTCGTTGTGGCCGCGGCGGCGGTAGCAGACCATGTCGATGATGACGTCGCGGTCGAACTGCTCGCGGTACTCGAACGCGAGCTCCGCGACGCGCACGCACGCCTCGGGGTCGTCGCCGTTGACGTGCAGGATCGGGACCTGCAGACCCTTGGCGATGTCCGTCGCGTACTGGGAGGAGCGCGACGACGAGGGGCCGGTCGTGAAGCCGACCTGGTTGTTGATGATGACGTGCACGGTCCCGCCGGTGCGGTAGCCGCGCAGCTGCGCGAGGTTCAGCGTCTCCCACACCACGCCCTGGCCTGCGAACGCCGCGTCGCCGTGGATGAGGATCGGCAGCACCGAGAACCCGTCGCCACCGAGGTCGATGCGGTCCTGCTTGGCGCGCACGATGCCCTCGAGCACCGGGTCCACCGCCTCGAGGTGCGAGGGGTTCGCCGCGAGGTAGACCTGGGTCGTCGCGCCCGACTCGGCGGTGAAGGTGCCCTCGGTGCCGAGGTGGTACTTCACGTCGCCCGAGCCCTGGACGGACTTGGGGTCTTGGTTGCCCTCGAACTCGCTGAAGATCTGCCCGTACGACTTGCCGGCGATGTTCGCCAGGACGTTGAGGCGCCCGCGGTGGGCCATGCCGATGCCGACCTCGTCGAGCCCGTTGTCCGCGGCCTTCGACAGGATCGCGTCGAGCAGCGGGATGACGGCCTCGCCGCCCTCGAGCGAGAAGCGCTTCTGGCCGACGAACTTGGTCTGCAGGAACGTCTCGAACGCCTCGGCGGCGTTGAGGCGGCGCAGGATCCGCAGCTGGTCCTCGCGCGGGGTGCGCGCGTACCCGGACTCGAGGCGCTCCTGGAGCCAGCGGCGCTGGCGGGGGTCCTGCAGGTGCATGTACTCGATGCCGATCGAGCGGCAGTACGAGTCACGCAGGAGCCCGAGGATGTCGCGGAGCTTGGCGCGGGGCTTGCCCGTGAACCCGGCGGTCGGGAAGACCCGGTCGAGGTCCCACAGCGTGAGGCCGTGGTTCTGGATGTCCAGGTCGGGGTGCTTGCGCTGGCGGTACGCGAGCGGGTCGGTGTCCGCCATGAGGTGGCCGCGCGAGCGGTAGGAGTGGATCAGCTCGGCGATGCGCGCCGGCTTGGTCGCCTCGGTGTCGGGGTCCGACGGCGAGTCGCGGACCCAGCGGACGGGCTCGTACGGCACGCGCAGCGACCGGAAGACGCGGTCGTAGAAGTCGTCCTGGCCCAGCAGCTTGTTCGCGAGGATCCGCAGGAAGTCGCCGGACTGCGCGCCCTGGATGATGCGGTGGTCGTACGTGGAGGTGAGCGTGAGCACCTTGGAGATGCCCATGCGGTTGAGCTGGTCCTCGGACGTCCCGGCGAACTCGGCGGGGAAGTCCATCGCGCCGACGCCCACGATCGTGCCCTGCCCGGCCATGAGGCGCGGCACCGAGTGCACGGTGCCGATCGTCCCCGGGTTCGTCAGCGAGATCGTCGTGCCGGCGAAGTCGTCGACCGTGAGCTTGTTGCCGCGCGCACGCCGCACGACGTCCTCGTACGCGCTCCAGAACTGCGCGAAGTCGAGCGTCTCGGCCTTCTTGATGCTCGGGACGAGCAGCTGACGCGTGCCGTCGGGCTTGGCGAGGTCGATCGCGAGGCCGAGGTTGACGTGCGCGGGGGTCGTCACCGCGGGCTTGCCGTCGAGCAGGCTGTAGCCGGCGTTCATCGCGGGCATGTCCTTGAGCGCCTCGACGAGCGCGAACCCGATGATGTGCGTGAACGAGATCTTGCCGCCGCGGCCGCGCGCGAGGTGGTTGTTGATGACGATGCGGTTGTCGACCATGAGCTTGGCCGGGACGGCGCGCACCGACGTCGCCGTCGGGACCTCGAGGCTGGCCTCCATGTTGGTCACGACGCGCGCGGCGGGGCCGCGGAGCTTCTGGACCTCGTCGGTCGGCTCGGCGGCGTCGGCCGGGGCGGGGCGGTGCGCCGTGGCGACCTCGGCGTACGGCGCGGTGGCGGGCTGCGCGGTCGCGACCGGCGGGATCGTCGCCACGGGCTCGGCAGGCTCGGGGATCGCCGTCTCGTCGGGGGCGGTGCTCGCAGGGGCTGAGGCCGCAGGCGCGGGCGCCGGGACGGCGGCCGGCTGGGCCGGGGCGGGTGCCGGCTGGGCCGTCGTCCGGGCGTCGGAGCCCGCCGGCGCGGGAGGAGCCTGCGTCACCGCGGGAGCCGCCGGGGCCGCCGGTGCGCCGGCGCCGTTGCCGTCACCGCCCTCGCCCGGCTTGTAGCCCTCGAAGAACTCCCACCACGCGGGGTCGACCGCGTTCTTGTCCTTGAGGTACTGCTCGTACAGCTCGTCGACGAGCCACTCGTTGGCGCCGAAATCGGCCTTGCTCGAGACTGGCTCTGCCTTCTGGGACACGCGAGGATCGCCCACTTCCGCCGCGGCCGCGCCGCGTCATCGCCGGATCTGTTTGACGACAACCCTACGTCAGCGCGCCCCCGGACGAGCACTCCACCACCGCTCAGAGAGCGCTTTCCCGCGCACTTTCGAGAAGTCGCTCGACGGTGGTCAACCCGGGGTCACGGCGCTGCCTCCGCGACCCCAAGACCCGGTGCGGGCCGGGTCCGCAAGGTCATGTGATGTCGCGCCGGAACGTCGTCGCGCGCCCGACGGCCGCGAGGACCAGCGCGTACGCGACGAGCACGAGCAGTCCCTGCCACCAGTCGAGCAGCGCGCCCATGCCGGACTCGGCGTAGAACGAGCCGCCCGAGACCGCCTCGCCGGCCGCCCCGGGGAGGTACGACGCCACGTCCTTGCCCCACGACGTGAGCCCGAGGACGACGCGGAGCACCGGCTCGAGGAACTGGGTGAACGCGATGAGCACGACGATCGCCGCGACCTGGTTCGTCAGCACGGTCCCGAGCGCGACGCCCACGACCGACCACATCGCGAGCGCGAGCGCCGAGAGCGCGAGCGTGCGCCACGTCTCGGGCTCGCCCAGGAACGTCGGCTCGCCGAGGGCCGCGAGCACGCCCGCCCCGGTGCCTGCCGTCACGAGCGTCGCGACGACCCCGAACACGACGCCGATGGCCAGGCCGGCGAGGAGCTTCGCGCCGAGCACCACGTTCCGGCGCGGCTCCGCGAGCAGCGTCGGGGTGATCGTCTGGTGCCGGAACTCGGTGGTCACGGACAGCGCGCCCACAACGACCGGGAACACGTAACCGAACGTGACCGCGATCGTGTAGACGGTGCGCACGACCGCCTCCGGGGTCAGGTCCGGCTGATCGCCGCCTCCCGCGGACGGGCCGCCGCCCATGCCGCCGCCCTGCGTGAAGGCCCACGCCATGAAGCCGGCGATGAACATCATGTAGCCGACCATCACGAGCAGCAGGACCCACCAGAGCCGCGTGGTGACGATCTTGCGGTACTCGGTGACGAGCGCGGCCCTCATCGGGCACCTCCGGACGGGGTCGTGGGGACGGCGGGCACGGAGGGCTCGGCGGGCACCGCGGGCACGGCGACCGCCGGGCCCTCGCCGCCGGTCAGCCCGAGGAAGATCGACTCGAGCCCGGTGTCGCGCGGCGCGAGGCCGTGCAGCTCGAGGCCGGCGCGGTACGCGGCCGCGCCGACGGTCGCGGCGTCGACGTCCCGGAGCTCGAGGGTCGCGGCGGTCGTGGCACCCGGGACGGTGGCCGCACCCGCGGCGGGACGTGCGCCGGGAGCGCCGTCGCCGGTCGCGGCCAGGGGAGCGAGCGCCCAGCCCTCGCGCTCCACGAGCGCGTGCAGCCCGGCGACGTCGGGGGACGTGATGCGGACGCCGGGCGCGGCGAGCCGCTCGAGGTCCGCGAGCGTCGAGGCGTGCACGAGCCGGCCCCGGGCGATGATCACGACGTCGTCGACCGTCTGCTCGACCTCGGAGAGCACGTGGCTCGACACCAGCACGGTGCGGCCCTCGGCGGCGAGCGCGCGCAGGAAGACGCGCAGCCAGCGGATCCCCTCGGGGTCGAGCCCGTTCGCCGGCTCGTCGAGCAGCAGCACGCGCGGGTCCGCGAGCAGGGTCGTGGCGAGCGCGAGCCGCTGGCGCATGCCGAGCGAGAAGCCGCCCACGCGCCGGCGCGCCGCGTCCGAGAGCCCGACGAGGTCGAGCACCTCACGGGCGCGCGCGTCCGGGACCCCCGCCTGGGGCGCGTAGACGCGCAGGTGGTCGAGCGCGGTGCGGCCAGGGTGGAAGCTCGCGGCCTCGAGCGCGGCGCCGACGACGCGCTGCGGACGCTCGATGTCGGCGTACCGGCGGCCGCTGATCGTCGCGGTCCCGGAGGTCGGCTCGACGAGGCCGAGCAGCATGCGCAGCGTCGTCGTCTTCCCCGCGCCGTTCGGGCCGAGGAACCCGGTGACGCGGCCCGGGCGGACGTCGAACGAGAGGTCGTCGACCGCGCGGACGGCGCCGAACGACTTGGACAGGTTGCGGACGCTGATGCCGTCCTCGACGGCGGTCGGAGTCATGGCGGCACCCTACTGAGGGAGCCGTCCGGGGCACGAGCAGCCCGGCGTGTCCCGACCTCAGCGTCGCGCGGGCAGCGTGACGCGCATCGTGCAGCCGGTCTCGCCCGCCGTGTCCGCGACGACGATCGAGCCCCCGTGCAGGTCCACCGCCCAGCGCACGATCGCCAGGCCGAGCCCCGTCCCGCCCGTCGAGCTCTGGCCCGTGATCGCCGGGGTGTTGCCGCGCACGAACCGCTCGAACACCTGCTGGCGCTGGTCGCGCGCGATGCCCGGTCCGTGGTCCACGACGTCGATGCGCACGTCCCCGCCGGCCCGGCGCGCCTCGAGCCGCACCTCCGCACCCGTGGGGGAGTGCCGCACGGCGTTGTGCAGGAGGTTCGCCACGACCTGGTGGAGGCGCTCGCGGTCGGCGGGCACGGTGAGGTCGGGCGGCTCGACGACGACCGGGAAGCGCAGGCCCCGCTCGGCGCCGACGAGCGCCGCCTGGTCGGCCGCCTCCTGGAGGAACTCGCGCAGCGGCAGGTCGGTGATGTCGAGGCCGACCGCGCCCGCCTCGACCCGCGAGAGGTCGAGCAGGTAGGCCACGAGCCGTCCGAGGCGCTCGGTCTGGGCGAGGGCCGCGCGCATCGTCGCCGGGTCCGCCTCGCTCACGCCGTCGACGATGTTCTCGAGCTGGGCCTGGAGCGCCGTGACGGGCGTCCGGAGCTCGTGCGAGACGTTCGCGACGAGCTCGCGGCGCAGCGTGTCCGCCGACTCCAGGTCCTCGGCCATCGTGTTGAACGCCGCCGCGAGCTGACCGACCTCGTCGTGGCTCGTGGCCTGCACGCGCTGGGAGTAGTCGCCGCTCGCCATGGCGCGCGCCGCCGCGGTCATCTCGCGCAGCGGCGACGTCATGCCGCGCGCGAGGACCTGCGTGACGACGAGCGAGAACGCGACCGCGAGCGGCAGCGTCCGGCTCGGCCCGAGCGAGTTGTGCAGCCCCAGCCACGTGACGAACGCCGCGAGGGTCACCGTCGCCGCGACCAGGATGCCGAGCTTGATCTTGATCGAGCGGAAGCTGTCGAGCGGGCGCACGTCGGGCAGCAGCGGCCGGCGCCCGTCCGAGCGCGAGTGCCGGGGGACCCCCGCGCTCACGGGGTCGGCGAGCCCGAGGGTGCCGTCGCCGGTTCGAACGCGTACCCGACGCCGTGCACCGTGCGGATCAGGTCCGCGCCGAGCTTGCGGCGCAGCGCCTTGACGTGGGAGTCGACGGTGCGCGTGCCGCTCGCGTCGACCCAGTCCCACACCTCGGCGAGCAGGCGCTCGCGCGTCAGGACGGTGCGGGGCGTCGCCGCGAGCGTCAGCAGCAGGTCGAACTCGGTGGGCGTGAGGTGGACCTCCTCGCCGGCGCGGTGCACGCGGCGCTGCGCGCGGTCCACGACGACGTCGCCGACGGTGAGCGGCGGGGTCGCGTCGGGCTGGGTCGCCTGCAGCGCGGCCGCCTGCGCCGCGCGCTCGGTCCGCCGCAGGAGCGCCTTGGTCCGGGCGACGAGCTCGCGCATCGAGAACGGCTTCGTCATGTAGTCGTCCGCGCCGACGCCCAGGCCGATCAGCATGTCGGTCTCGTCGTCGCGCGCCGTGAGCATCAGGACGGGCACGGGGCGCTCGGCCTGGACGCGCCGGCACACCTCGAGCCCGTCGATGCCGGGCAGCATCACGTCGAGGACCACGACGTCGGGCTGCAGCCGGGCCGCGGCCTCGACGCCCGCGTGGCCGTCGCCGACCGTCTCGACGCGCCAGCCCTCCGCGGACAGGCGCTGGCTGATCGCCTGCGCGATCGCCGGCTCGTCCTCGACGACGAGGACGGTCGTGGTCGCGCCGGTCGTCTGCGCCGGGCCGCCGGCGCCGGGGGTGCTCGAGATCGCCATGCGCCCAGGGTGGCACAGGCGCGTGGGCGCGGGACGCACCCCCGCGCCGTGCTGCTCGCGTGCCGCCGCGGTGCGGTGCGCGAGCGCGGGGGAGCGCACGGGCGGCGCGGCCGCGTGCCGGATGCCGCGCCGTCCGACCTTCCGTACGATGGTCCGACCATGAGCAGCTCAAGTAGCTGCCGGCGTCCTGCCCGGGCCTCCGAGCCCGGGTGCGACCATGCCGGCCCCTCCACTGCCCTCGTCCCCCGTGCCCTGACGGCCGTCGGCGTGCCCTGCGGTCCGTCGGCCGCGCACCACCCCGCCGGCGACCGCAGCGTCGCCCGCGGCGGGAGGTCCGCGTGCTGACCGAGTGGCTCCTCGTCGGCCTCGGGGTGCTCCTCACCGCGGGGACCGCCGTGTTCGTCGCGAGCGAGTTCGCCCTCGTGACCCTCGACCCGGGTCTCGTCGAGAAGGACACCCGACCCGACGACAAGCGCGGCCAGTCCGTCGTCAAGGCCCTGCGCCGGCTGTCGACCGAGCTCTCGGGCGCGCAGGTCGGGATCACCGTGACGACGATCCTGCTCGGCTACACGACGCAGCCCGCGGTCGGCCGGATGTTCGGCGGCGCGCTCGCCGACTCGTTCCTCGGCGCGGCCGTCGGGGGAGCGGTGTCCGTGCTCCTCGCGATCATCCTCGTCAACGGCTTCTCGATGCTGTTCGGCGAGCTCGTCCCCAAGAACTTCGCGCTGAGCCACCCGCTGGGCACCGCGCGCGCCGTCGCGCCCCTCCAGCGGGCGTTCACGACCGCGCTGCGCCCGGTCATCGCGTTCTTCAACGGCAGCGCCAACGCGATCCTGCGCCGCGTCGGCGTCGAGCCGCGCGAGGAGCTCTCGGGCGGGCGCTCGCCGCAGGAGCTCGCCTCGCTCGTGCGCCGCTCGGCGGCCGTCGGGACGCTCGACGAGTCGACCGCGACGCTGCTGACGAACTCGATCGACTTCGAGGAGCTCACCGCCGTCGACGTCATGACCGACCGGCAGCGCATGGTCGTGCTCCGCCGCGAGCACACCGCGGCCGACGTCATGACCCGCGCACGGGAGACGGGTCACTCGCGGTTCCCCGTCATCGGCGAGAGCCGTGACGACATCGTCGGCGTCGTGCACCTGCGCCGCGCGATCGGGGTGCCGTTCGAGAAGCGCCCCGAGGTCCCCGTGGCCGCGCTCATGGTCGAGACGCCGCGCGTCCCCGAGACCGTCCGGCTCGGTCCGCTGCTCGTCGAGCTGCGCGACCTCGGGCTGCAGATGGCCGTCGTGGTCGACGAGTACGGCGGCACCTCGGGCGTCGTCACGCTCGAGGACGTGATCGAGGAGCTCGTGGGGGACGTCGCCGACGAGCACGACCGGCGGCGCGCGACGAGCGCCCGGCGCATCGACGGCTCGTGGGCGCTGCCCGGGCTGCTGCGCCCCGACGAGCTCACCGAGGTCACCGGCCTGACCGTGCCCGACGACGGCCCCTACGAGACGCTCGGCGGGCTCGTCATGGCCGCGCTCGGCCGCGTGCCGCAGGTCGGCGACGAGGTGGTCGTCGACGGCGTCCGGCTCCGCGTCGAGCAGATGCAGGGCCGGCGCGTCGAGCGCCTCGTCGTGCAGGCCGCGCCCGACGAGGACGACGGCGAGACCGACGCCGCGCCGCGCACGTCCGCTGCCCGCGGGGGTGAGCACGCATGAGCTCCGAGGTCGCCCTCCTCCTCGGCGTGCTGCTGCTCGCCGGCAACGCGTTCTTCGTCGGCGCCGAGTTCGCCATCCTGTCCGCGCGCCGCAGCGCCATCGAGCCGCTCGCGGCCGCCGGCGACCGGCGCGCCAAGACCGTGCTGTGGGCCATGGAGCACGTCTCGCTCATGCTCGCGTGCGCCCAGCTCGGCGTGACCGTGTGCTCGACGAGCCTCGGCGTCGTCGCCGAGCCCGCGATCGCGCACCTCATCGAGGACCCGCTGCACGCGCTCGGCGCCAGCACCGACCTCGCGCACCCGATCGCCTTCGTCGTCGCGCTCCTGATCGTCGTCTACCTGCACGTCGTCCTCGGCGAGATGGTCCCCAAGAACCTCGCCGTGTCGAGCCCCGACAAGGCCGTCCTGTGGTTCGGGCCGCCGCTCGTGTGGCTCGGGCGCGTCGTGCGCCCGCTCATCCACGCGCTCAACTGGCTCGCCAACCACGTGCTCCGCGCGTTCGGCGTCGAGCCCAAGGACGAGGTCGCCTCCGCGTTCACCGCGGAGGAGGTGCAGTCGATCGTCGAGCGGTCGCAGGCCGAGGGGCTGCTCGACGACGCGCAGGGGCTGCTCTCCGGCGCGATCGAGTTCTCCGACAAGACCGCCGCCGAGGTCATGATCCCGGTCGACGAGCTCGTCATGGCGCCCGAGGGCGCGACGCCCGACGAGATCGAGCGCCTCGTGGCCCGCACCGGGTACAGCCGGTTCCCCGTCGGCAGCCAGAGCGGCGTCATCAGCGGGTACCTGCACCTCAAGGACGTCCTGTACGCCGACGCGACGAACCGCACCATGGCGGTCCCGGCGTGGCGGGTGCGGGCGCTCGCGGTCGTCGGGCCGGACGACGAGGTCGAGACGGCGCTCGGCGCCATGCAACGTTCGGGCTCGCACCTCGCGCGGGTCGACGTCGACGGCCGGGCCGTCGGCGTGGTGTTCCTCGAGGACATCCTCGAGGAGCTCGTCGGTGAGGTCCGTGACGCGATGCAGCGCCAGCAGCTGTGACCGGGTGGTGCACGCGTTGTTCGTGCGTTGTTCACCCGCGACGGGCGCGGGATCTGGCTCCTGGACGGCCGTCCAACGGGGTTGGAACGCCCCCGACCGTCCGTTATGGTTTCGTGACCGCACCCTGCGGCAGGACGTCGTGACGGCGTCCGGCCCCGTGGACGTGCGGGCGCTGTCCAGTCCCGACCAGTCGTGAGCGGAGGTTCCGTGGGGTCCGACCCGCTCGAGTCCGCTCCCGCAGCCCCCGTCTCGCGTCGTCAGCTCCGCGAGGCCGAGAAGGCCCGTCAGGCCGCTCTCGCCGCTGCGGCTGCAGCAGCCCCAGCGCCGTCCCTGGCCCCGGAGCCCACGCGGGTCCCGCGCGGCGCCGAGCCCGCGGGGCGGCTGCGCGAGGGCGGAGCACCCGTCGCGACGCTCGCGGTCCCGCGTGGCACGGGGATCGACGAGACGCGCGTCCTGTCGCGCTCGACGTCCCCCGAGACGACGCGCGTCCTGCACCGCGGCCCCGGCGCTCCGGCCTCCGACGTCCGTGGCGGCGGCTCCGGCCCCGCGGGTGCGACGCCGCCGCAGGCGCCGTCCCGGGTGGCGTCGCGCGCGCGGCTCCGGGACGCCGGTGTGGTCGACGAGACCCGCGTGGTCCCGCGGGACGGCGCCGCCGCGGAGCCGAGGCCCTTGCGCTGGACCGACGTCGGCGGCGCACCCGCCGCGCCCCGTGCCGGGCAGGCGGTCACGGAGACCCGGGTCGCCTCGCGTGCTGCGATCGCCGACGAGGCGCGCGCTCCGGTCCGGTCCGCCGGTGCCGGTGAGACACGCGCCGCCCGTCGCGCCGCGGTCGAGGCACCCGCGGGGGTGAGCCGTCGCGCCGCCGTCGAGGAGACCCGCGTCGTGCGCCGTGGGAGCGCACCCGAGGCGCCCGTCGCCCCGCAGCGCGAGGGTGCGCTGCACGAGACCCACGTCGTCCCGCGCACCCCGGCGGTCGAGGAGACGCGCGTCGTCCCGCGCACCCCGGACGCCGACACGACCCACGTCCTGCCGGCGACGCCCGACGCCGACACGACGCACCTGATCCCGGCGACGCCCGACGCGGACACCACCCACGTGATCCCGGCCGCGCCCGACGCTCCCGCCGGTCACGGCTCCGACTCCCGCGCCGTCCCGTCCCGCCGCGCCGCACGCGCGTCCTCCGGCCCGGCCCCGGCACGGGTCGCGCGCTCGGGCAGCGCCCCGGCGAAGGGCATCGCACACGGCCCGCGCGGCGGCGCCTGGGCCGCACGCACCGGCGTGGTGGCTGCCCTGCTCGGCGTCACCGTCGTCGTCCCCGTCGTCGAGAACGCGCTCCCGGGCGGCGGCGACTTCGGCGACCCCGCGGTCGTCGAGGCCGAGCTGCCCGACACCGTCGAGGCCCTCACCGCGTCGAGCGCGTCGGGGCTGCCGCCGGCGTCCCTCGTCTCCGCGGACGCGAGCCCGATGCGCTCCGACCTCACCGCGAGCCGCAGCGAGGAGCGCGAGCCGCTCCCGGGCTGCGACGGCGCGACCCGCGCGGCCGGCGCCAACGGCCTGCTCGCGACCGGCGACCTGTGCACGCTCTGGGAGGGCAAGACGCAGCTGCGCGCGGACGCCGCGGTGTCGCTCGCGGTCCTCAACCAGGCCTTCATCGCCCGCTTCGGCGTCGACATGTGCCTGTCGAGCGGCTACCGGACCCTCGCGCAGCAGCGGTCCGTCAAGGCGCAGAAGGGCGGCCTCGCGGCGGCCCCCGGCAAGAGCAACCACGGCTGGGGCCTCGCCGTCGACCTGTGCTCCTCGGAGACCACGGGCGCCAAGTGGACCTGGCTCAACGAGAACGCCCCGTCGTTCGGCTGGGACAACCCCGCGTGGGCCCGCCCGGGCGGCAGCGGCCCGTACGAGCGCTGGCACTGGGAGTACACGAAGGGCGTCCAGGAGGACGGCGAGTTCTACGGCTGACGTCCGCCGTCGTCCCGCGCGGTCACGCTGCTCGGGCTGAGTCGCGTCGCCGTACCCGCCCCGAGCGCACGGGCGGCCACCGGATCGAGTGTCGCTGCAGCCGCCGCCGGGTCGCGTGGCCCGCCGGGTCGCGGCAGCGAGCACGACGGGTCGGCACTCGGGTCTCCGGGACGTGCCTGAGGCTCGCGCGGCTAGAGGAGCATCCGTCGCCGCAGGTCGTGCCGTCGTCGGCTCGCGTGTCCGAGACCCGAGCGCGACGTCCGGGCCGTGCGGCACGAGGCACGGGAGCGGTGGTGCCGAGCCGCTGGTCAGCGCCCACCCACCGGTGACCCGCGCGTCAGCCCTTCGCGGGGTCTCACCGTGTGGCCCGTTCGCGGTGTTAAACGCTTTTGTCTGCCTCTGATTCGGTGTTAGCGCTCACACTCGCCGGTGCGCGCGGGGTGACCCGTCTCGCGCGACCACACCGGCGTAGGAACGCCGCGTGATCTCGAGGAGGAGATGTGGCAGGCAGGAAGCGAATCCCGCGAGCAGTCGGCGTCGTTGCTGCGGGGGCGGTCGTCCTCGGTCTCGCCGGCTGCGCCGGCGGCAACGGCATGGGTGACGACACGGGCAGCGACCCTGGTGGCGATGGGCTGACCACGGTCGGCTTCGTGGCCGTCGGTCCCGAGGGTGGGTGGCGCAACGCCAACGAGCAGGCGGTCAAGGACGCGTTCACCGCGGGAGCAGGCTTCGAGCTCCGGTACGCGCCCGCCGCGAGCCCCAGCGACCAGGCGTCGCAGCTGGACGCGTTCGCCGCGTTCGTCGATGACGAGGTGGACGTCATCCTCCTCACCGCCACCGAGGCGGCGGGCTGGGAGGCCTCGCTCGCCCGCGCGCAGGAGGCGGAGATCCCGGTCGTCCTCGTCGACCGCGGGGTGGACGCGAGCGAGGACCTCTACGCCGCACGCATCGCGCCCGACAACTTCAAGGTCGCGCTCGCCGTGGGCCTCTGGGCCGTCGAGACCTTCGTCGACGGCGGGAACTACTTCGTGCTCGAGGGCGTCCCTGGTCTGTCCGTCGTCCAGGAACGCAACGAGGGCTTCGAGGCCATCGTCGGCACCGCTCCGGGCCTGACCAGGCTCGGTGCGCAGACGGCCAACTGGAAGACCGACGAGGCCAGATCAGTCATCGAGGCGGTCCTCGCGGCCCACGACAACGACGTCCAGTTCATCTTCGCCCAGAACGACGAAATGGGCATCGGCGCGGCCCAGGCGGTGGCCGCCGCCGGCCTGGACCCCGGCACCGACGTGAAGATCGCGACGATCGACGGCACGACCGGCGCCCTCCAGGCCCTGGCGGCGGGCGACCTGAGCTTCGTCGCCCAGTACAACCCGTTCTTCGGCGACGTCGTGGTCGACGTCGTCGACCAGGTGCTCGCCGGCGAACCGGTCCAGTCGAACATCACCGTCGAGAGCGACACCTTCGCCTCGCCCGAGCAGGGCCAGGCTGCACTCGACACCGGACTCGGCTTCTGAGACCGACACGCTCCCTGTGGTCCGCCGGCGCGCTCCGGTGTGCGGGAACCGCGAGGCTCACGGCTGACGAGCCGCGTCGTTGCGCGCGACGACCCCAGGCGCAGGTGCCCGCTCCGTGCTCGCCACGAGCTCGACCTCGAAGCCCGAGCCGTCCAGGAGATAGGCGGCACGGTGCTCGGACCCGCCCGCGAACGGGTGGCGCTCAGGGAACATCAGCGTCCACCCGTCGGCTACGGCCGCCTGCGTGAGCGCGTCGACCTCGTCGGGGGTCCCGGCGTGGAACGCGAGGTGATTGAGGCCCGCGCGGGTGCGCTCGTGCGTGCCGCTGACGTCGAGGCCGGCCTCCAGGACGAGGTAGGTGCCGCCCAGGTCGTACCGCACGCCGGTCGCCCACCGACGCGTCTCCGCGTCCCCCAGGCGCAGGACGAGACGTCCGATCGTCGCCTCCGAGGCTGCGAGATCCGTCACCCACAGCTCGACGTGGTGGAGCGCGCCTCGTGTCACGTGCGCATCCTTCCGCGCTCGGGTTCGGGGTGGGACGTCAGGACGGGCGACGCGCCGGGCGGACACGACACGGACCACGGGCCGGGCGTCGTCGCCCAGCCCGTGGTCCGTCAACCCTTCGTCGCTGCGCGCTCAGAGCAGGCGCATGCCCCAGCGGACGGTGTGGCTCGCGCCCGGCTCGAGGCGCACGAGGCGCTCGCCGGTGCGGAACGCGTCCGCGATGCAGCTCATGGGCTCGCACGCGACGCCACGGCGCATGATCCCGGGGATGTCGTTGCCCGTGCAGACCTGCCAGGTGTCCATCGAGTCGTCCATCCAGACCGCGGACGTGCGGCCGTCGGGCGACGCGAGCTTGATCCAGGCGAGGCCGTCGCCGTCGCGCACGACGTCCACGAACGCGTCGTCGAGCGCGAAGCCGGCGAGCGGGCGGGGCGTGCGCATGTCGTCGTCGGCGCCGAGCGGCGCGGTGCCCGTCGGCAAGAGGCGGTCGTCGACGAGCACACGCGTCGCGGCGTCGACCTGGATCGTGCAGTCGTCGACCGCGGCGTCGCCGGGGGAGAGCCACGGGTGGAACCCCACGCCGTACGGCGCGGCGTGCTGCCCGAGGTTCGTCGCGGTGACGAGAACCTCGAGGCCCTCGTCGGTCAGCGCGTACGTCGCGCGCACGCGCACCGGGAACGGGTAACCGAGCGTCGGGACGATCTCGTGCTCGAGCGTGACCGACGTGTCCGAGACGGGGCTGCTGGGCGTGAAGCGCGCGTGCGAGACGAGCCCGTGCAGCGCCGTCATGCGACCCGGCTCGTTCACGGGCACCTGGTGCTCCGTGCCGTCGAACGTGTACTGCCCGTCGGTCAGGCGGTTCGGCCACGGCGCCAGGACGGCACCCGAGTACGCGGGCGCGATCTGCTCCTTCTCGAACGGGAGCGCGACGTCGCGGCCACCCACCGCGTACTCGCGGATGCTGGCGCCCACCTCCGCGATCGTGGCGTGCTGGTCACCGCGCGCGAGGTGGTACTGACGGCCGGACGGGGCTGGGATGTTCACGTCACCACGCTAGCGGGCCGGGCGGGTGGGGGCTCCCCGCCGTCGCGGTGGCCGGGCTCCCGCGGGACCCGCGAGATCCGGGGTGTGGACAACCGGGGACGCGGTGTCCGGATCCTCCCTATTGTCGGGGCGGCGCAGTGCGGCGACGGCAGGGGGCGGCGGAGTGGACGGGGTCCAGATCCTCGAGACCGAGGTGCGCGCGCTCATCCGCCGTCGCGGGCTCGACCCGCTGCGGGACCGGCGCGGCGTGCAGGCGCTCGTCGCCGACGTCCTCGCCGACTACGACGAACGCAGCCTCCTCGGCTCGGTCCCCGTGCTGCCCGACCCGCCGGCGGCGCTCAAGGCGGTGCTGGACGCGGTGGCGGGGCTCGGCCCCCTGCAGCGCTACCTCGACGACCCCGAGGTCGAGGAGATCTGGATCAACGCGCCGGAGCAGGTCTTCGTGGCACGTCGCGGCGAGCCGGAGCTCACGACCACGATCCTGACCGAGGGGCAGGTCCGCGACCTCGTCGAGCAGATGCTCACGACCTCGGGGCGCCGCCTCGACCTGTCGAGCCCGTTCGTCGACGCGAGCCTGCCCGGGGGCGAGCGCCTGCACGTGGTGATCCCCGACGTCACGCGCAAGCACTGGGCCGTCAACATCCGCAAGTACGTCGCCCGCGCGCGTGACCTCGACGACATGGTCGCGCTCGGCTCGCTGACGCCCGCGGCGGCGAGCTTCCTCGACGCCGCGGTACGGGTCGGTCTCAACGTGCTCGTCGCCGGGTCGACGCAGGCCGGGAAGACGACGATGCTCGGCGCGCTCGCGGGCTCGATCCCCGCGCGCGAGCGGATCGTCACGTGCGAGGAGGTCTTCGAGCTGCGCCTCCTGCACCGCGACGTCGTGGGTCTGCAGTGCCGCCAGCCCAGCCTCGAGGGCACGGGGGAGATTCCGCTGCGCCGGCTCGTCAAGGAGGCGCTGCGCATGCGCCCCGACCGGATCGTGGTCGGTGAGGTGCGCGAGGCGGAGGCGCTCGACCTGCTCGTTGCCCTGAACGCTGGAGTTCCAGGCATGTGCACGTTGCACGCCAACTCCGCGCGCGAGGCGATCACGAAGCTCTGCACGCTGCCGCTCCTCGCGGGCGAGAACGTGTCGGACCGGTTCGTCGTCCCGACGGTCGCGGGCTCGATCGACGTCGTCGTCCACCTCGGCCTCGACGCGCGCGGGCGGCGCCGGGTGCTCGAGGTCGTCGGCGTCCCGGGGCGCGTCGAGAACGGGGTCGTGGAGCTCGCCGACCTGTTCCACCGGCAGGGCGAGACGCTCGTGCGCGGCGAGGGGTACCCGCCGCACGTCGAGCGGTTCGCGCGCGCCGGCATCGACCTCCCTGCGCTGCTGCGCGCCGGGCGCTGAGGCCGCGCCGTGGGGGTCGTCCTGGGTCTGGTCCTCGGCGCCGGGCTGTGCTGCGTGTGGTGGTCGCTGTGGTCCGCGCCCGTGCGCCGGTCGCGGCGGAGCGACGGCTGGCACGCGCGGACGCAGGACCTGCTGGTGCAGGCCGGTGCGGCGCAGGTGACGCCCGGTGCGCTCGCGGCGACGAGCGCGGTGCTGGGGGTCGTCGTGCTGGTCGTGGGCTCGGCCCTGACCCGGGCACCCGCGATCGCGGCGTGCTTCGCGGTCATGGCCTGCGCGGCGCCCTCGGCGCTCGTCCGCGGGCGAGCGCGGCGGCGGCGCACCCAGCTGCGCGACGTGTGGCCGGAGATCGTGGACCACCTGGGCTCGGGCATCCGCGCGGGGCTCTCGCTCCCGGAGGCGCTCGGCCAGCTCGGCGACCGCGGACCGGTGGAGCTGCGCGAGCCGTTCGCGGCGTTCGCCGAGGACTACCGCGCGACCGGCCGGTTCGGGGAGTGCCTCGACGCGCTGAAGGTCCGCCTCGCCGACCCGGTGGCCGACCGGATCGTCGAGGCGCTGCGGATCACGCGCGACGTCGGCGGGACGGACCTCGGGCGGCTCCTGCGGACCCTGTCCGGCTTCCTGCGCGAGGACGCCCGCACCCGTGGCGAGCTCGAGGCGCGGCAGAGCTGGACGGTGTACGCCGCCCGGCTCGCCGTCGCGGCCCCGTGGCTCATCCTGGCGCTGCTCGGGACGCGGCCCGAGGCTGCCCACGCGTACAACTCGGTGACCGGCGGGATCGTGCTGCTGGTCGGGGCCGCCTGCTCGGTCGTCGCGTACGCCGTCATGGTGCGCATCGGACGGCTGCCCGAGGACCCGCGGGTGCTGCGGTGAGCGGCGCTCTGCTCGGGGCCTGGATCGGCCTGCTCGGGGGTGCGGGGGCGGCGCTCGTCTGGTCACGGCTGGCAGCGCGCCGGGTGCGGCTCGACGACCGGCTCGCGCCCTACCTGCGCCCGCGCCGGTCGTCGTCGACCCTCCTGCGCGCTCCCGTCGTCCGCTCGCCGTTCCCGACGCTCGAGCGGCTCATCGCTCCCGTGATGGCCGACGGCGTCCGCGTGGTCGCGCGGTTCGGGTCCCCGACGGCGGACGTCCGGCGGCGGCTCGAGCGTGCCGGCCGGCGCGAGTCCGTCGAGGAGTTCCGCGCAGGCCAGGTCGTCTGGGGCGTGCTCGGGCTCGCGGGTGGGCTGTTCGTCGCGCTGCTGCTCGCCGCCACCCGGGGCGCGCCGCTCGTGCCGCTCCTCGTCCTCGTCGTGCTGGCCGGGTCCACGGGTGCGCTGGCCCGCGACTACCAGCTCTCCCGCGAGGTCGCGGCACGCGAGACGCGGCTGCTCGCCGAGCTGCCGACCGTGGCCGAGCTGCTCGCCCTGTCCGTCAGCGCGGGCGAGGGTGCGGTCGGCGCGCTCGAGCGCGTGGTGCGGACGACCCGCGGCGAGCTCTCGGGCGAGCTCGCGCGAACCCTCGCCGACGCCCGCTCGGGCACGCCTCTGACCGTCGCCCTGGAGCGGCTCGCGCACCGCACCGGGCTGCCCGCGCTCGCAAGGTTCGCGGACGGCGTCGCGGTCGCCGTCGAGCGCGGCACGCCCCTCGCCGAGGTGCTCCGGGCGCAGGCGCAGGACGTGCGTGAGCACGGGCGCCGCGTCCTCATGGAGTCCGGCGGGCGCAAGGAGGTCCTGATGATGGTCCCGGTCGTCTTCCTGATCCTGCCCGTGACCGTGCTCTTCGCGGTCTACCCGAGCATGACCGTCCTGAACGTCGGGCGATGAGCCGCGTCGACGTGCACGTGCCACCCCGGTCCCGCACCGGTGCACCCTGGAGGAGAACCCATGAGACGGACCCGCACGATCGACCGGACGGAACCGCTGGCCGCACCGGCCGGCGACCCCGCCGCTCTCGCCGCACGGGCGGCGGCGCAGCAGGCGACCGGGGTGCTGCGCCGGCTGCGGTCGCGGTTCGTCACCGGTGAGGACGACCGCGGCGACGTGCCGGGCTGGGTGCTCGTGACGCTGATGACCGCCGGGCTGGTCGTCACGCTGTGGGCGGTCGCGGGGCCGCGGCTCGCGGAGGTGTTCGAGGACTCCCTGTCCAGCGTGCAGGGCCCGGGTAGCTGAGGCCGTGACGGAGCCGGTGAGCCGCGTGCGGAGCACGGAGGAGGGTGCGGGTGGGCGCGTGGCGTCGCGCGACGGCGAGCGTGGGTCTGCCGCCGTCGACTTCGCTCTCGTCGGCGGCCTCATCACGCTGCTCTTCGCCGGCGTCGTCCAGCTCACCCTCGTGCAGCACGTGCGCAGCACGCTCGTCGACTGCGCGGCCGAGGGGGCCCGGTATGCGGCGCTCGCGGACCGTGCACCCCAGGACGGGGTCGCACGCACGCGTGCGCTCATCGAGAGCGCGCTGTCGGACGCGTACGCGCAGGACGTCTCGGCTCTCCGCACCCGGCTCGACGGGCGCGACGTGGTCGAGGTGACGGTGACGGCTCCGCTGCCCGTCGCGGGGCTCCTGGGACCCGTCGGGGCGCTCACCGTCCGGGGGCACGCGCTCGCCGAGGACGCGGCACCGTGACGGCAGTCGGCCGACCCGTGGCCCCGCCGCCCGCTGGGCCCCGGCCTGCTGCGTCGGCGCCCGTTGCCGTGCCGGGCTCAGCAACGCCCGCCACCGTGGTCGGCCCCGCGACGGCCGTTGCCGTGGCCGGCTCCACGATGCCCGACGCGGCGGCGGGCCCCGCGACGCCCGCGCCCGCGGCGGGTGCGCCCGCGCCGGTGACGGCCGAGGAGGGCAGCGCCGTCGTGGAGTTCCTGGCGCTGACCCTCGTCCTCCTGCTGCCGGTGCTCTACCTCGTGCTCGTGCTGGGCCGCGTCCAGGCCGCGACGTTCGCCGCCGAGGGCGCGGCGCGGGAGGCGGCCCGCAGCTACGTCCGGGCGGACGACGCCTTGCTCGGGCAGCAGCGTGCCCTGGCGTCGGTCGGCCTCGCGCTGCGCGACCAGGGGTTCGACGAGGTCGACCCCGCGGCGGCGCTGAGCCTCTCGTGCTCCAGCCGCCCCTGCCTCGCGCCGGGCAGCGACGTCGCGACGTCGGTCACGGTGGACGTCGCGCTGCCGTTCGTCCCGCCCCTGGTGCAGTCGGTGGTCCCGCTGTCGGTCCCGGTCGTCGGGCACCACGTCGCGGCGGTCGACACCTTCCGGGCGTCGTCGTGACGGCGCGAGCGCGGCGGCGGCGCTGGGTCGGTCGCGCCGGTGCGGACGAGGGCCAGACGACGGTCCTCACGCTCGGTCTCGTCGTCGTCGCGCTCCTGCTCGTCACGGTCGTCGTCTCGGCGACCGGGGTGCACCTCGACCGCAAGCGCCTGCTCGCGACCGCCGACGCGACCGCGCTGGAGGCGGCCGACGCGCTCTCGACGGGCTCCTACTTCGACCCGTCGACCGCGGGCGCGACGACCTCCGGCGGGCGGATCCTGCTCACCGACGGCGCGGTCGAGGGCGCCGCCCGGGCGTACCTGGCGGAGAACCCGGAGATCAGCGACCGGTTCGTGCGCCTGGAGCTCGTCGACGCGGCGGCCGTCGACGGGAGGTCGGCACAGGTCCGGCTCCGCGCCCTCGTCCGACCGGCGCTGGTCAGCTGGGTCACCGCGCCGTGGTCCGACGGCATCGTCCTGGAGGCCGAGTCGACCGCCCGCGCGTGGTGAGCCCGGGCCGAGCGGGTAACCTCGACACCCGTGGCCACCACCGACTTCACCGCTGAGCTCCGCGACCTGCGTACGACGCTCGACTCCATCCAGGCCGTGAGCGACCCGACGGCGCTGAAGGTCAAGATCGCCGACCTGTCCGAGAAGGCGTCGGCCCCGGACCTGTGGGACGACCCGGACGCCGCGCAGAAGGTGACGTCGGCGCTGTCGGCGGCGCAGGCCGAGCTCGACCGGGTGCAGAAGCTGCGCGGGCGCATCGACGACCTCGAGACGCTCGTCGAGATGGCGACGGAGGACGGCGGCGACGCCGACACGCTCGCCGAGGCCGAGTCGGAGCTGCTCGGGATCCGCAAGGACCTCGGGGAGCTCGAGGTCCGCACGCTGCTCGCGGGGGAGTACGACCAGCGCGAGGCCGTCGTCACGATCCGCGCGGGGGCCGGTGGCGTCGACGCCGCCGACTTCGCCGAGATGCTCATGCGCATGTACCTGCGCTGGGCCGAGCGCCACAACTACCCGACGTCGGTGCTCGACACGTCGTACGCCGAGGAGGCGGGCCTGAAGTCCGCGACGTTCGAGGTCAAGGTGCCGTACGCGTTCGGGCACCTGTCCGTCGAGGCCGGCACGCACCGCCTCGTGCGCATCTCGCCGTTCGACAACCAGGGCCGCCGCCAGACGTCCTTCGCGGCCGTCGAGGTCATCCCGCTCATCGAGCAGACCGACTCCATCGAGATCCCCGAGTCGGAGATCAAGGTCGACGTGTTCCGCTCGTCGGGCCCGGGCGGGCAGTCGGTCAACACGACCGACTCGGCGGTCCGCATGACGCACATCCCCACCGGGATCGTCGTGTCGATGCAGAACGAGAAGTCGCAGATCCAGAACCGGGCCGCCGCGCTGCGCGTCCTGCAGTCGCGCCTCCTGCTGGTGCGCCAGGCCGAGGAGAACGCCGCGAAGAAGGCCCTCGCCGGCGACATCAAGGCGAGCTGGGGCGACCAGATGCGCTCCTACGTGCTGCACCCGTACCAGATGGTCAAGGACCTGCGGACGGAGTACGAGGTCGGCAACACCTCCGGGGTGTTCGACGGCGACATCGACGGGTTCCTCGAGGCCGGCATCCGCTGGCGCCGGGGGCAGCAGCCCGACGCGTAGGGGCGAACCGCTCAGAACGGGCGTGCGCCGGTCGACAGAAGGGGAGACCTCGACCGGGCAGGGGAGCACGAACAGGGGGATGGGCTCATCGCTGTGACGTACCTGCACGTACCGGGACGTACCGGGCGCGCGCCCCGGGTGACGTTCCCGGGTGCGCTCGATGGGGCACCGGGGCGGCGGCGTGTCTGGCGCCGAACGTCCACCGGGCCTGCCTACGGTGGACGAGGCCAGAGCACGCACCCCATCCCTGCCCCCGAGACTGGCCCCGAGCCGTGATCCGATTCGAGAACGTCACCAAGGTCTACGCGCGCGGCGCGAGGCCTGCCCTCGACGCGGTCGACCTCGAGGTCGAGCGCGGGGAATTCGTCTTCCTCGTCGGGGCCTCCGGGTCGGGCAAGTCGACCTTCCTGCGGCTCGTGCTGCGCGAGGAGCGCCCGTCCGCGGGCAAGGTCTTCGTCGCCGGCAAGGACCTCACGACGCTCTCGTCGTGGAAGGTCCCGCACCTGCGCCGCCAGATCGGCGCGGTGTTCCAGGACTTCCGCCTGCTGCCCAACAAGACGGTCTTCGAGAACGTCGCGTTCGCGCTCCAGGTGATCGGCAAGCCGCGCCACCACATCCTCACGACCGTCCCTGACACGCTCGAGATGGTCGGGCTCGCGGGCAAGGAGAAGCGCCGCCCGCACGAGCTCTCGGGCGGTGAGCAGCAGCGCGTCGCGATCGCCCGCGCGTTCGTCAACCGGCCGTCGATCCTGCTGGCCGACGAGCCGACGGGGAACCTCGACCCGACCACGTCGCTCGGGATCATGCGACTGCTCGACCGGATCAACCGGACCGGCACCACCGTGGTCATGGCGACGCACGACGACGAGATCGTCGACCAGATGCGCAAGCGCGTGATCGAGCTGTCCTCCGGCGAGCTGGTCCGTGACCAGTCGCGCGGTGTGTACGGCTCGGCGCGCTGAGAGGGCACCCCCGTGAGACTGCAGTTCATCCTCTCCGAGATCGGCATCGGCCTGCGCCGGAACCTGTCGATGTCCATCTCGGTCATCCTCGTGACCTTCGTGTCGCTGACGTTCGTGGGCGCCGCCGCGCTCCTGCAGCTGCAGATCGGCGCGATGAAGGGCGACTGGTACGACAAGGTCGAGGTCTCGGTGTTCCTGTGCCCGCGCGACTCGCCGGAGCCGACGTGCGCCGCCGGTGAGGTCACCGAGGAGCAGAAGGCGGCGATCCAGGAGGCCCTCGACTCCCCGGACATCGACCCGTACGTCGAGAAGATCTACTTCGAGTCGAAGGAGGAGGCGTTCGCGGCGTTCGAGAAGCAGTTCTCGGACCAGTGGTGGGCGGCGGAGACGACCGTCGACGACATGAACACCTCCTACCGGATCAAGCTCGCGGACCCCGAGAAGTACCAGGTCGTCGCGGACGTGCTGACCGGGCGGCAGGGCGTCGAGGAGGTCCAGGACCAGCGCGCGCTGTTCGACAAGCTGTTCCTGGTGCTCAACCGCGCGACGCTGCTCTCGGCCGGCCTCGCCGCGGTCATGCTGCTCGCCGCGGTGCTGCTCATCACGACGACGATCCGCCTCTCGGCGATGAGCCGTCGACGCGAGACCGGGATCATGCGGCTCGTCGGCGCGTCGAACCTGTTCATCCAGCTCCCGTTCATGCTCGAGGGAGCGATCGCCGCGACCATCGGCGCCGGCCTTGCGGTCGCGGGGCTGTGGGTGGGCGTGAAGTATCTGGTCACGGACTGGCTCGGTGCGTCGGTCGAGTGGATCCCGTACGTCTCGACGTCGGACGTCTGGTTCGTGACGCCGTTCCTCGTCGCGATCGCCATCGGCCTGGCCGCGATCTCGTCCGTCGTGACGCTCAGCCGCTACACGAGGGTGTGACATGACAGAGCTGCAGCACGCGCGTCCCCGGCGTCGCCTCGTGACCCGGGCGGTCGCCGCAGGCGTCGCCGGCCTGCTCGGCGTGCTCGCGGCCGTGCACGGGTCCGCGTTCGCCGACCCGCTCTCGGACCAGCGCCGCGCCGCCGAGCAGAAGGCCGCCGAGAACAAGGCCGCCCGCGAGCGCGTCGCCGCGTCCCTCGAGGGCATCAACGCGGAGCTGGCGCAGGCCGTCCTCGACCTGCAGGTCGTCGAGCAGCGCCTGCCCGTCGCGCAGGCCGAGCTCGCGACCGCGGAGGACACGCTCCAGCGCACCGAGCGCGAGGCCGAGCTCATCGCGGCGCGGCTCGTCGACGCCGAGGAGCAGGAGACGACGATCGGCGCGACCATCGCCGCCGACACCGAGCGCGGGCAGAAGATCCGCGTCGCGATCGGTCAGATGGCCCGCGAGGCGTACAAGGGCGGCAGCGGCACGTCGAGCATGGACATCGTGCTCGACGCCGAGAGCACCGAGGACTTCATCGCGCAGTACGGCCTCGTGACGACCGCGCTGCGCACGCAGACGCAGGCGCTCGACGAGCTGCGCGCGATCGAGGCGCAGAACCGCAACAGCCAGGCTCGCCTCACGGCCGTCCGCACGCGCATCACCGAGCTCAAGGCGGAGGCGGACCAGAAGGTCGTCGAGGCCGACGCCGCACGCGACGAGGCCGCCGCGCGCAAGGCCGAGGTCGAGCAGCTCATCGTCGAGCAGGCCGCCAAGAAGGCGACCATCGAGGCGCAGAAGTCCGCGGCGGAGGCGGAGCAGGCGCGCATGGACGCCGAGGCCGCCGCGATCTCCGCGGAGCTCGCGAGCATCGCCGCGCAGCAGAAGGCCGCCGCCGAGGCCGCCGCGGCTGCGGCCCGCGCCGCCGGGCGGCCTGCACCGGCCCCGGCCGCACCCGGGCCCGTGGGCCGTGGGCTCTTCCAGAACCCGACCTCGATCAGCCCGGCGTACGTCACGTCGGAGTACGGCATGCGCCTGCACCCGACGCTCGGCTACGTGCGCCTGCACGCCGGCATCGACCTGCGGACGTACTGCGGGACACCGCTGTACGCCGGACGTTCCGGGACCGTGCAGTGGGCGCAGTACCGGTTCGGCTTCGGCAACCAGGTGATGATCGACCACGGGCTCGTCAACGGGAACTCGCTCATGTCGAGCTACAACCACATGACGCGGTTCGTCGTCGGCGGCGGGGAGCAGGTGAGCGCGGGCCAGCTCATCGGCTACTCGGGCAACACCGGGACGTCGGCCGCCTGCCACCTGCACCTCGAGGTCTACCTCGACGGCAACACCACGAACCCGCGGCCGCTGCTCGGGATGTGACCCGCGGCCGGCCCGGGACGGTGCGCCGCCGTCGGGGCGGTCACGCGGGGCGCGGACGTCGCCCGGGGTTATCCCTGCGGGCGGATCCTGGCCCGCGGGGTAGGCTCGACGACCGGCAGATCCGCCGACCGTGCGTGAACGAGAGGGTGCCGTCATGGCGAAGGACACGGGGCGCAAGCTCGTCGCGTCCAACAAGAAGGCGCGCCACGACTACCTGATCGAGGACGTCTTCGAGGCGGGGCTCGTGCTCAGCGGGACCGAGGTCAAGGCGCTGCGCGCCGGCCGTGCGTCGCTGATCGACGGCTGGTGCGAGATCACGGACGGCGAGGCGTGGCTCGAGGGCGTGCACATCCCCGAGTACACGCAGGGCACGTGGACCAACCACGCGCCGCGGCGCAAGCGCAAGCTCCTGCTGCACCGCGCCGAGATCGACCGGCTCTCGTCGAAGACGCGCGAGAAGGGCCAGACGATCGTCCCGCTCGCGCTGTACTTCCTCGACGGGCGCGCGAAGGTCGAGATCGCGCTCGCCCGAGGCAAGAAGGAGTACGACAAGCGCCAGGCGCTGCGCGAGCGCCAGGACAACCTCGAGGCGCAGCGCGCGGTGCGCGAGAAGCGCGACCGCTAGCCGGTCGTCCCCGCGCGTGCGCCCCGGGCTCAGCCGGTCCGCGCCCCGAGCGAGCGGCGCAGCGCCTCGGGCTCGGTGACCGGGAGGTCGCACACGAAGCCGCGGCACACGTAGGCGGTGGGCCGGCCCTCCCGCAGCGGACGGTCGCGGAGCAGCGGGACGGGGTGCTCGTCCTCGCCGCCGCCCGCCGCCGTCCGCGCGGCGGCCTCGGCGTCGCCGCCGGTCCGCGGTGCTGGGGGAGCGCCGGTGCCCACGGCCACGACCGCGCCGGGCGCCAGCCCTGCGCGCGCGGCCGCGACGAGCGCGTGCGTCGCGGGGTCGTCGGGCTGCCCGACGACGGCGACCTCGCGCGGTCCGTCGAGCACCGCCTCCGCGAGGGCGAGCGGCCAGCCCGTCGCGCGCGGGAACCGCCCCGAGACGGCGAGCGGTCGGTCGAGCGCGTGCTCGGCGGCCTCGCGGTGCTCGGCCGACCCGCTGAGCATCGCGTAGGTGAGCAGAGCGCCCGCGGTGGCGGACGGCCCGGACGGGGACGGGCCGTCGGCGATCTCCTGCGGGCGCTGCAGGCGGGCCAGCACGGCGTCGGTCTCGTCGTCCGCGGTGTCCCAGAAGCTCCCCGCGTCGTCCCGGAAGTGCGCGAGCACCGTCCCGAGCAGGGCGCCCGCACGCTCGAACCACACGGGGTCGCCGGTCGCCGAGAAGAGCGCGAGGTAGCCCTCGGCGACGTCGGCGTAGTCGGCGAGCACGCCGGGGGAGCGCCCGGCGACGCCGTCGCGCGACGTGCGGGTCAAGCGTGGTCCGCTCTCGCCCTCGCGGACGTGGAGCGACCACAGCAGCTCGGCGGCCGCCGTCGCGGCGTCCACCCACTCGGGACGGTCCAGGAGCGCGCCGGCGTCCGCGAGCCCCGCGATCGCGAGCCCGTTCCACGCGGCGACGACCTTGTCGTCCCGGCCGGGCTGCGGGCGCCGGTCGCGCGCCGCCAGCAGGCGGGTCCGCACGTCGTCGAACCGCGCGCGCTCGTCCGGCCCGGGGTCCGCGCGCAGCTCGAGCACCGACGTGCCGTGCTCGAACGTGCCGGCCGGTGTGACGCCGAACAGGTCCGCGGCCCACGCCCCGTCCTCGGGGCCGAGCACGTCCACGAGGTCCTGGGGCGTCCAGGCGTACGTCAGGCCCTCGACCCCCTGGGTGTCCGCGTCGAGCGACGCGGCGAACCCGCCCTCGGGCGTGCGCATCTCGCGCAGCAGCCAGCCGGCGCTGCCCTCGACGACGCGGCGGGCCAGCTCCGAGCCGGTCGCCCGCCACCAGTGCGCGTAGACGCGCAGCAGCTCGGCGTTGTCGTCGAGCATCTTCTCGAAGTGCGGCACCGTCCAGGTCGCGTCGACCGAGTACCGCGCGAACCCGCCGCCGAGCTGGTCGGCCATGCCGCCGCGCGCCATCGCCTCGAGCGTGCCCTCGGCCATCGCGAGCGCGCGTGCGTCGCCGGTCCGGGCGTTCCGGCGCAGCAGCCACTCGAGCACCATGGACGGCGGGAACTTGGGCGCGCCGCCGAAGCCGCCGGAGCGTGCGTCGTACTGGGTCGTGAGGGCGTCGAGCGCGGCCGCGGTGCGCGCCTCGAGCGCCTCGTGCGCGAGCGGCGCGGGGACGCCGGCACCTGCCGGGGTGGCCGACCCGAGCGCCTGGCGCAGCGCGGTCGCGTTGTGCTCGACGTCGTGGCGCTGGTCCGTCCACGCCTGCCCGATCGCCTGGAGGAGCTGCGGGAACGACGGCATCCCGCCGACCGGGCGCGGCGGGTAGTACGTGCCGCAGAAGAACGGCTCGCCGTCGGGCGTCGCGAAGACGGTCATGGGCCAGCCGCCCTGGCCGGTCATCGCCTGCGTCGCGGACATGTAGACCGCGTCGACGTCCGGGCGCTCCTCACGGTCGACCTTGACGGACACGAACCCGCGGTTCATCAGCAGGGCCGTCGCCTGGTCCTCGAACGACTCGTGCGCCATGACGTGGCACCAGTGGCACGCGGCGTACCCGACCGAGATCAGCAGGGGCACGTCGCGGCGGCGGGCCTCGGCGAACGCGTCCTCGCCCCACTCGTACCAGTCGACGGGGTTGTCCCGGTGCTGCTGGAGGTAGGGGCTCGTGCTCGTTGCGAGTCGGTTGGCCACGGGGGTCCTTCGGGTCGTCGTCCGCCGTGCAGGCCGGTCCCTCCCACCGTCGCACGCGGACGGCGGACGTGCAGCGGCACCGGTCGGGGCAGGGGTCAGCGGGACGCCGGGGCCTCGGCGCGACGCTCGCGCCAGGCACGCCACGCGCCCGTGGACCACAGCGCCCAGACCACGAGGAGCGGCTGGAAGAGCAGCCGCACCGCCCGCGCCGTGTCGGAGTCGAGCCCGAACGCGTCGGTGCGGGTCACGAGCTGGGAGATGTTCCCCGGGAAGATCGCGACGAAGAACGCGGCGACGACCCACCCGACTACCGCGCGGTGACGCCCGCCGACCGCGATCAGCGCCGCACCGAGCACGACCTCGACGACCCCCGAGGCGACGACGACGGTGTCCGGGTCGAGCGGCACCCACGTCGGCACCTGCGCCTGGAACTCCTCGCGGGCGGTCGTCAGGTGGCTGACGCCCGCGAAGGCGAGGAACGCGCCGAGCGCGACGCGGCCCACCGTCCGGGGGAGGCTGCGCGTCGAGGCCGGCTGCGCGGTCCACGGCTCCCGCGGCGGGACCGGCTCGGCGTGCGTGCGGGCGCGGTGCGCGGCCATGTCCGGGCCTTCCGTCGACGGGTGGTCAGGCCACGCTAGGTGTCCGAGGCCTCGCGTGCCGACCGCAGGGGGCTCGTGCTCTCGCGCGCGTCCCCCGCGCGGCCCGCCAGGCCGGTGGGTTCCCGCGGCCCCGTCAGAGCCGGGGCAGGCCCCGTCCGCCGAGGCGCTCCCGCGCACGGTACCGGACGGTGAACGCCCGTCCGACGAGCACGAGCCAGACCGTGATCGCGGGGACGCAGAGCCACCCCGACCAGCCGAACCGCTGCTCGGCGACGGCACCCGCGGCCACGAGCCCGACGCAGCCGAGTGCGGCGACGAGGAGCCACAGCCGCCCCTCGAGCACCCCGGCCGTGGTCGCCGGCCGCGGGACCAGCTCGAGCCGGTAGGCGTTCGGCCCGAGCGCCTCCCACACGGCGCGCGCCGCAGCGACGACCTCCGGGTCGTCGTCGGCACCCGCCCGTGCGACCGCCGTCTGCCAGGCCGTCCAGGAGGCGCCCGACTCGCGCTGGTCGAGGTGCGCGAACCGCTCCGTCAGCGGCGCGTCGGCCGCGACCCGTCGTGCCACGAGCTCGCGCAGCCGCGCGTGACGTCCGGCGACCGCGTCCTCGGGCAGCCCGCCGACGCGTCTCGTGCGCCGCGAGCGTTCCGCCGGCCTCGCCCGGGCGAGGGCTCCCGCGACGAACGCGTCCGACAGGACCGGGATCTCCCAGGGGAGCACGGGGCGGACGGTGTGCACGGTCGTCAGCGTAGGGCGGCGCGCCGGCGGCCGGGCCGGCTCAGCGGCGGACGGCGCGCCGGGACGCGGCGGTCAGCGTGCGGCGCGCAGCGTGTTCGCGCTGACCTTGTGCAGCAGCCGGCGCAGGTCCGCCGACTCCTCGGGCGTGAGGCCGAGGGCGGCGCCGATCGCGTCGGGCACCGGGGTGCTGCGCTCCTGCAGCTCGGCGCCCTTCACGGTGAGCGAGACGAGCACCGAGCGCTCGTCGTCGGCGCGGCGGCGACGGTCGACCAGGCCGGCCGCCTCGAGCCGCTTGAGCAGCGGCGACAGGGTCCCGTAGTCGAGCTGGATCTCGTCGACGAGCTCGCGGACCGTGCGCTCGCCCTGGCACCAGAGCACGCGCATGACGAGGTACTGCGGGTAGGTCAGGCCGAGGTCGTCGAGCAGCGGCCGGTACACCGAGGTGAGGTTGCGTGACGCGGAGTAGATGTCGAAGCAGATCATCGCCTCGAGCGCGCCGGGCTCGTCGCCGTCGGTCCCGGGTGCCGGTCCGTCGGCGGAAGGCCCGTCCGGGGCCACGCCCTCGGCCCGTGGTCGGCGCGCGCGTGCGCCGTGCGTCGTGGCGTCGTCGCTCACCGCTCGCCCACCCCCCGTGGTCGCGCTCACGACCGCACCGTGCCGGACGGGACGCCGCGCGGGCACGTGCGCCGCGGCGAGGTCGCCCCGGAGGGCTGGGTGGTGGTCATGTCAGCTCCATCGTAGGTGGCCGACGCCGTGGCGGCCCGGGCACCCGGGCCGCCACAGCGGTGCGTCAGCTCGCGAGGAAGGCGAGCAGTGCCTCGTTGACCTCGTCGGGGTGCGTCGCGAGCAGGCCGTGCGGGGCGCCCTCGATCTCGACGTAGGTGGCCTCGGGGAGGCGCTTGCGGAACTCGCGCGCCGTCGCGTCGATGGGGAGGATGCGGTCCCCGGTGCCGTGCAGGATGAGCGACGGCACGTCGACCTTCTCGATGTCGGCGCGGAAGTCGGTGAGCCAGCTCGTCACGACCGCGTAGGCGGCGATCGGGGCGGACGACGCGGCGACGTTCCAGCTGCCGCGCACCGCGGCCTCGCTCAGGCGCGAGCCGAGGTTCTCGTCGAGGTTGTAGAAGTCGGCGAAGAAGTTGTCGAACCACGCGTGGCGGTCCTTCGTCGCGGCCTCGCGGATGCCCTCGAACACCGAGCCGGGGACGCCCGTCGGGTTGTCGTCCGTCTGCAGCAGGAAGGGCTCGAGCGACGCGAGGAACGCGGCCTTCGCGACGCGCGCCGAGCCGTAGGTGCCGAGGTAGCGGCCGACCTCGCCCGTGCCCATCGAGAAGCCGACGAGCACGACGTCGTTGAGGTTCAGGGTCTCCAGGACGGTGTTGAGGTCCGCGGCGAACGTGTCGTAGTCGTACCCGGTCGTGACCTTGCTCGACTTCCCGAAGCCGCGGCGGTCGTACGTGATGACACGGAAACCGTTGTCGAGGAGCGCCGCGGTCTGCTTCTCCCACGAGTGCCCGTCGAGGGGGTAGCCGTGGATGAGCACGACCGGCTGACCGGTGCCGTGGTCCTCGTAGTACAGCTCGATGTCCGTGGAGTTCTCGGTGCCGACGGTGATGAAGCCCATGGTGCGTCTCCTCGCGGTGATCGGTGGTCCGCTGCAAACCCGGCCGAGCCGGTGCAACGGACACAACTGTATCGCGCACAAGGTATCCGTCAAGGCCCGCTCGGTGAACGGTCGGCGAACGTCGGGTGCTTGCGCTCCGCGCCCGACCGCGCGACCCTGGAGGGGGCCGGGTTAGTAAGCAGTATGTACAAATAGGCCCGTCCGACCCATCCTGGTTCGACCCCGAGCAGAGAGCGAGAGTCCCGATGAAGCGATTCCGCGAACGTTGTGTGCGTGCCGTCCTGGTCGGCGGGGTGGTGGGGGCGCTGGCCGTCCCCGTCGGCCTCGCCACGAGCGCCGGTGCGCACGGCTGGGTGACGTCACCCCCGAGCCGGCAGGACCACTGCAAGACCGGCGCCGCGCCGTTCGACTGCGGTCAGGTGAAGTACGAGCCGCAGAGCGTCGAGGCGCCCAAGGGCTCCATGCGCTGCAGCGGCGGCAACGCCCAGTTCGCCGTCCTCGACGACGCGAGCAAGCCGTGGCCCGTGACGTCCGTCGGGCGCTCGGTGACGTTCCAGTGGAAGCTCACCGCCGCGCACAACACGAGCACGTGGGAGTACTTCGTGGACGGTGTGCTGCACCGCACGTTCGACCAGGGCGGCGCCCAGCCGTCCGCGACGGTCAGCCACACGCTCACCGACCTGCCGACGGGCCGGCACACCGTCCTCGCCCGGTGGAACGTCTCGAACACCGCGATGGCGTTCTACAGCTGCGTCGACCTCCAGGTCGGCAGCGGCACGACGACGCCCACCCCCACCCCGACGACGCCGACCCCCACGCCGACGAGCCCGACGCCCACGCCGACCCCGACGCCCACCGACCCGGGCACGTGCGCCGCGACGGCGTGGTCGGCCGCGGCGGTCTACACGAGCGGCGCACGCGTCTCGTACGCCGGGCGCACCTGGCAGGCGCAGTGGTGGACGCAGGGCGAGGCGCCGCGCGCGACCGAGTGGGGCGTGTGGCGGGACCTCGGACCCTGTGCGACGACGGCCGTGCGCACGGCCGGGCGCGCCGCGGTCTGACCCCGCCCTCGCGGCGCCGCAGCGCCGGACGACGTCGGGGACCCGCCCGTGAGGGCAGGTCCCCGACGCCGCGCCGCTGGTCAGCGCACCTGCGGTGCCCCCGTGATCTCCAGCTTCGCCGGCAGCGTTCCGTTCACGTTGCGGTAGACCCACAGGCGTGACGTGGCGTCGACGCCCAGGACGTCGGCACGGCCGTCACGGTCCCAGTCCGAGGCCATGACCGCCTTGAACGGGCTCCACCCCTGACCGATGTGCACCCGGGCGGTCAGGCCGTTGCCGTTGTGCGGGTAGTACCAGAGCTGGCCGTCGGCGTCGACGCCCACGACGTCGGCGTGCCCGTCGCCGCTGTAGTCGGCCGCCATGACGTGCCGGAACGAGCCCCAGCCGCTGCCGAGCGGCACCTTGCTCGGCAGGGTCCCGTTCACGTTGACGTAGAGCCACAGGTTCCCGTCGGCGTCGACACCCAGGACGTCGGCCCTGCCGTCGTTGTTCCAGTCGTCGGCGCTGACGTGCGTGAAGCCCTGCCAGCCCGACCCGATCTGCACGCGCTTGGACAGCGCACCGCCGTTGTGCGGGTAGTACCACATCAGCCCGTCGGCATCGACGCCCAGGACGTCCGCGTGCCCGTCCCCGCTGAAGTCGGTGGCCACGACGTGACGGAACGACGCCCAGCCGGTCCCGAGCTGGGTGCGGGGCGACAGGCCGTTGCCGTCGTGCGGGTAGTACCAGAGGGTCCCGCGGACGTCGACGCCCAGCACGTCGGCGTGCCCGTCGCCGCTCCAGTCGTCCGCGGTGAGGCGGGCGAGGGGCACGTTCGACATGCCCGCGGTGAGCCAGCTCCGCACGTTGTCGAGGCGGGTCTCGGTGGCGCCCTGCTGCGTGGTGGTCTGCCCGAGGCAGCCGCCCTGGTAGGCGGTGTGGTGGATCGCGACGAGCTCGAGCGCTCCGGTGGCGGTGGTCCGCAGGGCCGGGCCGCCGGCGTCGCCCTTGCAGATCGTCGCGCCGGTGCTCTGCGCCTGGATGCCGAGGGTGTCCGTGGCGACGGCGCTGACCGTGAACGTCGCCGCGTGTGCGGTGTCGGGCACGATCTGCGTGCTCGTGCGCCCGTAGCCCGCGATCGTCAGGGCGTCGCCGACCGCCGGCGGGGTGGTGGCGACCCTGACGGGCGCGACCGCCGTGACCGGGGAGGCCAGGCGCGCCAGCACGAGGTCGCGGCCGGGGTGGGGGAGCACGTGGTCGACCGCCACGACCTGGCCCGTGGTGGCCGTCAGGTCCGCGCGCCCGATCGTGGCCGTCGTCGCCTGCGACGGGGGGCCGGCGGTCACCGGCGCGCCGGCCGGGCCGGTGAAGCACGACGCCGCGGTGACGACCCAGAACGCGTCCACCAGCGACCCCGAGCACGCGTGGGTCCCGCCGATCTCGAGCCGGACCGTCGCCGCGGCGACCGGCGGGGTGGGCGGCGGGCCCTGGACCGCGTGGGCGACGGGGATCCCGACGGCGGCGAGGGCGAGCGCGACCGCGCCGACCTGGACGCCCCGCGCGATGCGGCTCGTCGGTGCCGCGGACTGGGTGCGGGCGTTCACCAGGCACCGAACCGGAGCTCGACGAGGATGGCCTCGGGCATCTCGGAGCCGTCACCGGGGTCGACCGCGACCGAGGCGTTGACCGGCACGTCGTAGGTCTCCTCGTCGCCCCCGGGCAGCTGGGCGGTGGCCTCGACGGGCTTGCTGCCCCCACGGAGCAGGAACGTGTTCGGGACCTCGAGGGTGAGGAACCCGCGCGCGCCTGTGGTCCGGAAGCAGTACGTGGCGCCGTAAGGCTCCTCCTCGAGCACCGTCTCGACCTGGATCAGACCGATCGGGCACGCCCCGTCGGTCGCGGGCACGAACTCCACGTGCCCGTCCCCGGTGAGCACCGTGAGCCCGTGCTCGGCCAGGATCGCGTCGGCACCCGGGTAGGCGAAGTCCTCCACCAACGAGGACTGCGCCTCGACCGCCGCACCGTCCGCGGCGACCGCCGCACCACCACCGCTCAGAGCCACCACCGCGCCGGCCACCACGGCCGACACCCCCACCCAGCCCACGACACTTCTCACGTCCACCACTCCGTTCGGTCGTTGTCTCGATCCTGCGATTCGTCCCAGCGACGGACGGCACGGGGCCCTGCCGTCCGGGTGCTCGCTCGTGCGCCGCTCCGCCGCGCCGAGGATGTCCGCCCCGGTGCGACGACGTCGGCGCGGCCCCGCTGCCGCCGCTGCCGCCGCTGCGGCCGCTGCCGCCGCTGCGGCCGCTGCCGCCGCTGCCGCGGGGGTGCGTCCGAGGTCCCGGCGGGGTCCGGCCCCGCCCGGACCGGTCATGTGGTCGAGCACCATCCCACGGGCATGTCGTCCGGCCCCGCGGGCGTGGCGGTCCCGGTCGGACGGGGGAAGACGCGGCCGTCCGGGGCCCGGTCGTGCCGGTACTCCTGCACGTGCGGCGTCGGCACCCCGCGGTGCGCGTCGCCGACGAGGTCGACGCGCCGCAGGATCACGCCGTCGGCGTCGTAGACCGCGTAGTTCGTGATCTGACCGTTCCGCACGCGGAAGAGCGTGCCGTTCGCCGGCCCCGCGGCATCCTGGGCACCACCTGCAGGGAAGTCGCCGACCGGCCACTCCGTCGCGTCGGAGAGGTCGATGCCCCCGCTGTTGTGCACCAGGACGTCGAGCTCGCTCACGTGGTACGTGTGCAGGTCCGCGACCGACAGGTTGTACGCGGTGCCGGTGCGGCGGGAGCCGAGGTCGACCGGCCGGGTGACGGCTACGTCCCGGCCGTCGGCGGTCAGCACCTTCTCGCCGAGGCCCAGCTCCTCGGCGCCCTCCCACCTCGCGTCGGACACGGACCAGAAGGGGTGGTCCTCGGTCGTGACGACCGGGGCACCGTCGATCTCGACGTCGACGAGGTCGTCCTGGTGCACCCAGACCCGGGTCACGGCCCTGCCGCCCTGCCTCCCTGAGGCAGGGTCCGTGGCGAGGACCTCGTCACCGACCCGGATCCCGCCGATCGGCACCCGGCTGCCGTCTCCCATGAGCACGAGCGTGTCAGCAGCGAAGCTGTTGCCCGCGCGGCAGGCGGCGCCCGTGGGGAAGTCGTCGGCGTTGGTGCGGCGGCCAGTCGCGATCCCGTTCAGGATCGTGTCGACGTACCCACGCAGCCGGTCGGTCAGCAGCGCGACCTTGGCGCTGCCGGCCGCCGTGCCGACGGCCGGCACCATGGCGAGCAGCGAGAGCCCGGCCCCGAGCCAGTCGCCGCGGGCGGCGGAGACCGCCCCGTCCAGCGCGTCGCACACCTCACCGACGGCGGGGATGAGCCCGCACAGCCCGAGAGCGAGCTGCGCGACGTCCCACATCAGCTCGTCGTTCTCCCCGACGAACGTCCGGAACTGCCCGAACATCTGGCAGCCCAGGGAGTCGCGGTTCGCCGGCGAGTCGCACTGGGCGGGATTCAGCATGACCTCGCCGAAGGCCCTGAACCCGTCCACGCACACGTCAGGTGATCCGAGCGCCGTGTCGACGGACGTGAGGCAGCTCCAGTAGCGGTGCGTGTCGACGGCGGCGCCTTGTCCGTCCCCGTCGCTGCCCGGCGCCGTGCTGCGGTCGTTCGCCTCCCACTCCCGGAGGCGGGTGGTGTAGGTCGCCGCCGCGGCCCGGGCCGCCTGGTCGGCCGCCACCGCGTCCAGACCCGCGGCGGTGGCCGACGCGCGGGCATCCTGCTTCGCCCACTGCGCCGCCGCAGCGTCCACGCTGGCGCGCTCCGCCGCCGCCGAGGCGGTCAGCGCGGACCGGGCGGCGTTGTCGGCCGAGCTCTGGGCCTTCGCGGCGGCGGCCTTCGCGGTCTGCGCGGAGGCGGCGGCCTGGTCGGCGGAGGCCTTCGCCGCGGTGGCGGACTGGGTCGCCTGCTCCGCGTAGGCTGCGGCCTGCCTGGCGGCGGCCCGCGCCTGGTCTGCGTGGGCCGCAGCCTCGGCTGCGGCTCCCCGGGCCACTGCGGCGACGCGGCGCGCCTCTGCGGCGTCCGCGAGGGCCTTCTGGCCGTACTCCTGGGCCTGGCGCACGAGGGCGCGCACGGCCTGGACGTGCGCCGCCTGCTCCGTGTCGCGCTGCGCGGCCTGGAACTGGCCCACCGTCAGGAAGTACGACCCGTAGGACGCCGGCCCCGCGAGTGCGACCTGGGCGGCGGCCTTGACCTCGGGGCCGCCGGCCTCGAGCACCCGCGCGATCTCGACCCGCTGGTCGACGGCGCGCGCGGCGTGCTGCCCGGTGCGCAGGAACTCGTGAGCCTGCTGCGGGGTCCCGGCCAGAGCCTGCTGGGTCGCGGCGTAGAGCGCAGGGCCGGGCTTGGCGGCCAGGATCCGGGAGAGCGCGAGGCGGTCGTCGACGGTCTTGCGGGGGTAGGCGCGCGTCCGCAGGAACGTCGCGACCGCAGCGTCGTCCCCGTCGAGCGACGCCCGAGCGGCGGTCTTCTCCTGCCCGTCCGGCAGGGTGTCGACGAGGTGCCAGACCCGGGCCCGGTTGTCCTGTGCGGCGGCGGCCCTGCGGCCCTCGGTCAGCCACGACCGCAGCACGACCTCGTCCCCGGCGAGGGCCTCGGCGGCTGCGGCCTTGGTCCACTCCCCGCCGGTGGTCATCAGCGCGAGCGCCGCACGCCGACCCTTGCCGAGCACCACCGAGGTGGTGGCGCCGCCGGCGGTGGCCTCGTCCAGGAGGGCGCGAGTCGCCGCGGGCACCCGCGCGTCCTCCTCGGTGTCCCACCGCAGGTCCTGGTTCCACGCGGCGAGCTCGCCACCGGTCGCGGTGGTCTCCTTCTCGGCGGCGACCGCGGCCTGGGCCTCGGCCACGCCGTGCTCGGTCGCCTCGGCGAGGCGGGCCGCGTCGGCGTCCCGGGCCAGCTTCTCGACGCTCTCGGCCTGCTTCGCGGCGGCGACCGCGAGCTCCGACGCGGCGGTCGCCTGCTCGGCGTGCCGGGTCGAGGCTGCTGCGGCCTGGGCGGCGATGCCGGCCTGGGCGGCTGCCTCGTCCGCTGCCGCCGCGGCGCGTGCGGCGTGCTCGCCGGCCTGCCGGGCGAAGGCGAACGCCTCGTCCGACGCCTGTGCCGCCGCCTGCGCGAACTGCAGGCTGCGCTGCGCCGCCCCGGCCGCCCGCGCCGCCTGGGTCTTGGCAGCCGCAGCCGCCGCCCGGGTCTTCCTCGCCTGCTCCGCCGACACCCCGGCCTGCTGGGACGCCTGGTCCGCTGCGGCCGCTGCCGCGTCAGCGTTCACGCTCGCGCTGGCCGCCGCGCTGGCGGCCTTGCCGGCCTCCGCCAGCGCCGCGTCGCGCTGTGCCCGGACCGCGTCCAGCGCCGCAGCCTGCGCCGCCGCGTCCCGCGCCGCCTGCGCCGCCGCACGTGCGGCACCGGCCTTGCTCGCGTCGGTCCGGGCTGCTGCTGCCGCCGACTGTGCCGACGCGGCGGCCCGTGCGGTCAGGGACGCCGCCGCGGTGGCCCGGCGCGCTCCGTCGGCCGCCGTCTGCGCCGCTCGCAGTGCCGCGCTGGACGCCGAGACGGCCTCGGAGGCCGCCCCCTCGGCTGCCGCGGCGGCGTCCGCGGCGCGTCCCGCTGCTGCCGACGCACCCTCTGCGGCTCCGCCCGCGGCCCGGGTCTCCTCGAGGGCCTCCTCCGCGGCGACGCGGGCCCGGTCCGCCGCGCTCACGGCGCGCGCGGACGCCTCGGACGCAGACGCGGCCTCCGTCGCGGTCACCTGCCCGGACTGCCTCGCCTGCTCGGTCAGCCCGCGGACCGTGGCCGTCTCCGCGTCCCGCGCCCGCGCCACGTCCTGACCGTTGGTCACGAACTCGTGCAGCTCCTCGGGCGTGCCGGCCAACGCCGCCTGCGCGGCCGCGTCCAGCGCCGGACCGCTGTTGTTCGGTGCCCCGCGCAGCATCGCGGCGGCCATCAGACGCTCGTCGAGGTGACGTGTCTCGGTGAGCCCCGTGGCCAGGAACTCCGACCACGCCGCGGCGTCGCCGGCCAGCGCCTTCTGGGCGGCCGCACGTGTCGCAGGCCCGCCGGTGTCCAACGCGCGCGCGACCCGCAGCCGCTCGTCGGCGTTCCAGGCCGCCCGGAACCCGCCGTCGGCGAACGCGCGCTGCTCCGCTTCCGACCCTGCCAGCGCCTTCGACGCGGCGCTCTTGAGCGCCGGTCCGTCCGTGCTGCCCAGCACCTGGACCGACGTGCGGTAGTCCGCTGCGAGGGCCTCGTCGAACCCGGATCCCAGGAACGCCTCGAGGTCCGCCTCGGAGCCCAGCAACGCCGCCTCGGCGGCCCGCCGGACCGACGGGGTGCCCGACGCGAGGAGCGACACCGCCCAGACGCGGTCGCCGACGGGATCGGTGATCTCGTCCGCGGCGGCGGGCGTCACGCCCACCGTCCAGCCCAGCGTCGACGCGACCAGACCAGCGACCATCGTCTGCCAACGCACGCGCGCCACGAGCTCCCCCTTTGGAACACCCCACCGTGAGGACCCCCGCCACGACGGCGGCGATCGCGAAGCACGGCCCATCGCGCCGGCACGGTCAGCGCGCGGGCACGCCCGTCGCGGGTCACGACAGGGGTGGCTGCGAGCAGGGCGTGAGAGAGGGGTGGGCCCCGCAGCGGGCAGCAGCGATCATCCGCGCGGCCCCCTGCGCAAAAGGGACGGGTCCCCTTCGCGAGGGATGCTAGCGCCCCGGGAGCGGCTGGTGGGAAGACCTCGGGCGAACAGTCCGACGTCGCCCGTGGACCGCCTGCGGCGGGAGGGGACGGTGCCGCTGGTCCCGGCCGCGACGCTGGCCGCCCGCCTGCCCGCGGGCCAGACTGACCGCATGCGCCTGCCCGTCATGCCGCCCGTGGACCCGATGCTCGCGAAGTCCGTGCCGACGATCCCCGCGGGGCAGTGGTACGAGCCCAAGTGGGACGGCTTCCGCGCGATCGTGTTCCGCGACGGCGACGAGGTCGAGATCGGCAGCCGCAACACCAAGCCGATGCAGCGGTACTTCCCCGAGGTCGTGCAGTACGCGCTGGACCACCTCCCGGAGCGGTGCGTCGTCGACGGCGAGATCGTCGTGCCGTCCGCGACGACCGGCGGGCTCGACTGGGACGCGCTCCAGCAGCGCGTGCACCCCGCGGCGTCGCGCGTGCAGCTCCTCGCGCAGGAGACGCCCGCGATGCTCGTCCTGTTCGACGTGCTCGCGCTCGGGGACGACGACCTCACCGGCCGGTCGTACGTCGAGCGCCGGCAGGTCCTGGAGGGGCTCGTGCGGGGGAGCGGGCCGGTGTACGTCACGCCGTCGACCGACGACGCCGACGTCGCGCAGGACTGGTTCCAGCAGTTCGAGGGCGCGGGGCTCGACGGCGTCGTGGCCAAGGGGCCGGAGACGACCTACCAGCCGGGCAAGCGCGTGATGCAGAAGATCAAGCACGAGCGCACCGCCGACTGCGTCGTCGCCGGGTACCGCCCGCACACCTCCGGTGACGACGCGCTCGGGTCGCTGCTGCTCGGGCTGTACCGGCCTGACGGCGTGCTCGCGTCCGTCGGGGTCGCGGCCTCGTTCACGATGGCGCGCCGCAAGGAGCTCGTGACCGAGCTGGCGCCGCTCGTCACGGACCTCGCGACGCACCCGTGGGGCGGCGAGCCCACCGGGCGCACGCCGCGCAAGGGCGAGACGAGCCGGTGGAACAGCGGCAAGGACCTGTCCTTCGTGCCGCTGCGGCCCGAGCTCGTCGTCGAGGTCGCGTACGACCACCTCGAGGGCGACCGGTTCCGGCACACCACCCAGTTCCGGCGCTGGCGCACCGACCGCGACCCGGGCTCGTGCACCTACGCGCAGCTCGACGAGCCCGTCCGGTTCGCGCTCGCGGACGTGCTCGCGGCGCGCTGAGGTACGACGCCGGGGACCGTGCGTCGCGGGCCGTGCCCGGCGGGTCGACGGGCTCACGGCGGCCGGCGCCGGCGCGCTCACCGTGCGAGGGGGAGCCGACGCCCGCACGCGGCACGCGGGTGACACGCGTGCCTCGTCCGGCGTGCAGCGGTGGCGGAGCCCGGCCGTCTCGGCGACGCTCGTGCGAGCAGCACCGCACGGACCGGTCGAGACACGCGCCGGGTCCGCGCCCCCCGAGCCCGATCGGAGCCCTCCGTGACCCTGACCTCGCCCGCACCCGCCGCCGACGCCACGACCACCGCAGCCGGGTCGTCCGTGCCGCGCCTCGCGACCCACTACGTCGACGGCGTCCTCGTGACCGGTGCAGGGGAGCGTGAGGTCGAGCGCGTGAGCCCGGTCACGGGGGAGCCGGGCCTCGTGCTCGTGCCGGCGACGTCCGACGAGGTCGAGGCCGCCGTCGCCGCCGCACACCGGGCGCGCAGCGCGTGGCGCCGGACGTCGCCCGGGGACCGCGCCGCGGCGCTCCGGGCCGCCGCCGCGGCCGTCCGCGAGGCGGCCGACGAGCTGGGCGCCGCGCTGACCGCGAGCACCGGGCGGCTGCTCGGTCAGTCGACGGGCTCGGCGCTCGTCGCCGCGGAGATCCTCGAGGAGGCCGCCACGACGGGCCTCGGCGCGACGGGCCGGACACTGGCCGGCTCGACGACGGCGCTCGACGTCGTGCGCCGCGAGCCCCACGGGGTCGTCGCGGTCGTCACGCCGTGGAACGACCCGTTCCCCGCGGCCGCCGGGCTCATCGCCGCGGCGCTGGTCACCGGCAACACGGTGGTGCACAAGCCGTCCGAGCGCAGCGCTGTGCCCGGGTGGGAGCTCGGCCGGGTCATCGCCGAGGCGCTGCCCGCGGGCGTGCTCAACGTCGTGAACGGCGACGGCGAGACCGGCGAGGCGATCGTCGCGGACGCCCGCGTCGCGCTCGTCGCGCAGGTCGGCAGCTCCGCGACCGGACGCCGGATCGCGGCCGTCGCGGGGGAGCGCGGCGCGCGCGTGCTCCGCGAGAACGGCGGCAAGGACCCGATCGTGGTGGACGCGGGCGTCGACCCGGCGTGGGCCGCGCAGCAGATCAGCACCGGGGCGTTCGTGAACACCGGGCAGCTGTGCACGTCGGTCGAGCGCGTCTACCTGCACGAGGACGTCGCGGACGCGGTCGTCACCGCGCTCGTCGCGATCGCCGAGGGCATGAACGTCGGCGCGCCCGACGACGACGCGACGGACCTGGGGCCGCTCGTCGACGCGCAGCAGCTCGCGGTCGTCGAGGCGCACGTCGACGCCGCGGTCCGCTCCGGGGCCGAGCTGCGCACCGGGGGCCTGCGGCTCGACGGACCCGGGGCGTTCTACCCGCCGACCGTGCTCGACGGCTGCACCTCCGACATGGACGTCATGACCGAGGAGACGTTCGGCCCGGTCGCGGCGATCACGCGCGTCCCCGACTTCGGCACCGGCCTCGCGCTCGCCAACGAGGGCCGGTACGGGCTCGCGGCGACGGTGCTCACGCCGCGGCTCGACCACGCGCTGCTCGCCGCCGAGGAGCTCGAGGTCGGCACGGTCAAGATCAACGCGGTCTTCGGTGGCGCGCCCGGTGGCTCGGCCGACCCCCGCCGCGACAGCGGGGCCGGCGCCGGGTACGGGCCCGACCTGCTCGCGGCCATGACCGTGCTCAAGGCCGTGCACCTCGAGCCCGCGGTCGTCGCGTGAGCGGGCGCTCCCGGCGACGCGCAGCCGACGGCGCCACCTCGGGCGGACCGGCGTCCGGCGCACGCGCGGACGACGAGGCGACCGACGACACGCACGCCGCCGTCACGCCGCTCCCGCTGCCCTCGGCGGACCTCGACGCCGCGGTGCAGCGGGTGCTCGGCGAGGGTGCGCGCCTGCGCGAGTCGCAGCGCGACGCGCTCGAGGGGCTGCGTGACCGGGACACGCTGCTCGTCGCGCGGTCCGGCGCGGGAAAGACGGCGGTCTACGCGATCTCGACGCTGCTGACGGGGCGGCTGAGCGTCGTCGTCTCCCCGCTCCTCGCGCTGCAGCGCGACCAGGTGACGGCGCTGCGCGAGGCCGGGCTGCGCGCCGAGGCCGTGAGCTCCGCACGCACCGCCCGCCAGCAGCGCCAGGCCCTCGAGCTCGCGGTCGCCGGGGAGCTCGACGTGCTGCTCCTCGCACCCGAGCAGCTCGTCCGCTCGGCCGTGATCGACGAGCTCGTGACCGCCGACGTCGGGCTCGTCGTCGTCGACGAGGCGCACTGCGTCGCGGAGTGGGGCCACGACTTCCGGCCCGACTACCTGCAGATCGGTGCGGCCGTCGAGCGCCTCGGCCGTCCCCGGGTGCTCGCGATGACGGCCACGGCGTCGCCGCACGTGCGCGACGAGATCGTCGAGCGCCTCGCGATGCACGAGCCGCGCGTGCTCGTGCACGACGCCGACCGGCCCAACATCTGGCTCGGCGCGCACCACGCGGCGACCGAGTCCGAGCGGGACCAGCGCGTCGTCGCGTGGGTGCTCGAGCAGGAGGGCGCGGGGATCGTCTACGGGCGGACCCGGAGCCACGTGGAGTCGCTGGCGGCCGCCCTGGCCGACGCCGGCGCGCCCGCGCTCGTCTACCACGCGGGTCTCCGGGCGGCGGACCGCGCGGCGGCGCAGGACGCGTTCCTGCGCGGCGACGCCGACCTGGTCGTCGCGACCAGCGCGTTCGGGATGGGCGTCGACCGGCTCGACGTGCGCTTCGTGGTGCACGCCGGCCCGTCGCCGTCGCTCGACGCGTACTACCAGGAGGTCGGGCGCGCCGGGCGCGACGAGGAGCCCGCGACCGCGGTGCTGTTCGCGCGGCCCGACGACTTCGGGCTCAACCACTACCTGCGCTCGGGCGGCGGCCCGAAGCCGGAGACCGTCCGCAAGGTCCTGCGCGAGCTCGCGCACGAGCCGGCCACGCGCGACGAGCTCGTCGAACGCACCGGGCTCACGACCCGCACGCTCTCGCGGGTGCTCGGGGCGCTGCTCGGCGTCGAGGCCGTCCGTCAGGACGGCGACCGGCTGCACGCGGGCGAGCTCACGCCGGCCAAGGCGCTCAAGGCCGTGACCGCGCGGCGCGAGCGGCTCCAGGAGATCGACACCACGCGCGTGGAGCTCGTCCGCACGTACGCCGACGCCACCGACTGCCGGCGCCGCCTCCTGCTCGAGCTGCTCGGCGAGGCGCACCCCCAGCAGTGCGGTCGGTGCGACAACTGCGAGCAGGGCACGTCGCTCGACGTCGACGAGGCCCGGTTGCGGACCGGCGAGCACGTCGAGCACACCGAGTTCGGTGCCGGGGTCGTGTCGGTCGTCGAGGCGGAGCGCGTGACCGTGCTGTTCGAGGAGCGCGGGTACGTCACGCTCGACACCGCGATCGCGCTCGACTCGGGGATCCTCGTGGTCGCCGCCGGTGCGTCCGGCGGCCCCGTGGTGGGCGACGCCATGTCGGAGCCGCCCACGGCCGAGGCGGGAGCCGCATGACCGACGTGCTGGCGGAGGCGGACGAGCCTGTCGACAACGCCGACCGTGCCGCCGCAAGGCTCGACGCCGACGTCGTGCCGCTCGCGGACCCGCCCGGGCTCCCCGAGCGCGCCGACGCGCTCCTGGCCGGCGACGACGCCCGGGCGCTGCACCGGGGCGCCCCCCGTGTGGCGGCGACCCCACGCCGTACGACGGTCACGCTGGGCGGCGAGGCCGAGGTCGTCGCGACCGAGCTCGGCGCCCCCGGCACGCGCGGCGCGACGCTCGTGCTCGTGCACGGCATCGGCGTCTCGGGCCGCTACTTCGCGCCCCTCGCCGACGTCCTGGCCCGCGACCACGACGTCCTCGTCCCGGACCTCCCGGGCTTCGGGCGCTCGCCGAGGGGCGGCCAGCGGCCGACGGTGGAGGACATGGCCGCGACCCTGCGCGACTACCTGCGCGCCGCGGACCTGGACCGGCCGGTGCTCGTCGGTCACTCGATGGGCGCCCAGGTCGTCGTCGAGGCCATGCGTCAGGCGCCCGGTGCGGCCAGCCGCGGCGTGTGCATCGGCACGGTCATCGACAGCCAGGCCCGGAACCCCGTGCGCCAGGCGCTGCGCCTCGCGCGGGACGGCCTGCACGAGCCGCTGCGGGCGAACGCGATCATCACGTCGGACTACCTGCGCGCCGGCCCGCTCTGGTACACCGCGATGCTGCGCCCGATGCTCGGGTACGCGACCGAGGAGGCCGCCGCGCAGGTGACCGACGAGCTGATGTTCGTGCGCGGCCAGCAGGACCCGATCTGCACGAGGCGCTGGCAGGCGGAGCTCGTCGCCTCCGCACCGCGCGCCCGCGGCGTCGAGGTCGCCGGTGCCGGGCACGTCACGATGTTCACCCACCCCGAGGAGGTCGCTGCGCTGTGCCTGGGGGAGACGCCGTGAGCCGGTCGTCCGTGCGCGACGTCCTGCGCAAGGGGGCCTGGTGGGCCGCCGACTACGCGTACGTCACGTGGTGGCAGGTCGCCGGCCTCGTGCGCCGCGCGAGCGCCGACGACTGGCTGCACCCCGAGCCGCGCGTCGAGCCGGACGTGCTGCTGCTCCCGGGGGTCTACGAGACGTGGAAGTTCCTGCACCCGCTCGCCCGCGCGCTCCACGCCCGGGGCCACGCGGTGCACGTCGTCGACCAGCTCGGCTTCAACGCCGGCGCGATCCCCGCCGCCGCCGACCTCGTCGCGGAGCAGCTCCTCGCCGAGGACCTGCGCGACGTCGTCATCGTCGCGCACAGCAAGGGCGGGCTCATCGGCAAGACGGTCATGGGCCGCCCCGACGTGGGGGACCGCGTCGCCGGGATGGTCGCGATCAACACACCGTTCGCCGGCTCGCCCTACGCCCGTTGGATCCCGCTGCGCAGCGTCCGGACGTTCCTGCCGACCGACGAGGTGCTGACCGCGCTCCAGGCGCAGCAGGTCCCGAACCACCTCATCACGAGCGCCTACACCCGCTTCGACCCGCACATCCCCGGCGGCAGCGAGCTCGTGGGTGCGCACAACGTGCAGCTCGCGACGCCCGGGCACTTCCGGGTGCTGAGCGACCCCGAGCTCGTGCCGCTGCTGGTCGAGGAGCTCGCGCGGCGCGTGCGGCGCTGAGGTCGGCGTCAGTCGTCGATCCCCGCGCCGCGTTCGCCGGGGTCGTCGGCCCCGTGCGCCTTGCGCGCCTCGAGGAGCGGGACGACGAGCCAGATCACGCCGAGGAACACGAGCGTCGCGCCCCCCGCGAGGTACCCCGCCGTGCGGTCCACGACGAAGTCGAACAGCAGGAGCGCCGCGCCGGTGAGGACGAGCGCGAGGAACGCGAGCCCCGCGCGTGCGAGCCGGTCGCCCCACTCGACGAGCTCCGGCTTGAGGCCCTTGCGGAACAGGATCCGGTGCAGGCTGACCGGCGCCGTGATGAGTCCGGTGGTGACGAGCGCGAGCGCCACGAGGACGAGGTAGACGGCGCGCTGGAACTCGTCGAGGTCCCCGAACCGCTGCTGGAACGGCACCGTGAGCAGGAAGCCCGTGAGGATCTGGACGCCCGTCTGCGTGACCCGCAGCTCCTGGAGCAGCTCGTTCCAGTTGCGGTCCATGCGCTCGGTGCGCGTCTCGCGACGGTCGTTGTGCAGCTCGAGCTCGTGCTGGGCCACCATGTCCACCTCGTCGGGGTCGTGTCCGGTATGTCTGTGCGTATGGTGCCGCCTGCGGGCTCGGGGCGCGCGGTGGGCGTGGCGGGGGGCCGCATCGTGGACAGGTGTCCGGTTGGTGGCCTCGCCCGTGCCCGTCGGCCCAGGTCGGCGGGAATGAACGGGACGGCGTCGCGTGTTGTGACGTACGATGAGCGACGCACTTCAGCCCCTGCGGGGGTCGGCAGGCGGTTGATAACTCAACACGGGGGTGATCGGTTTCGACGGTGATCGTCGAGCCAGGAGAAGCGGGCCGAGGACGCACGGTTATCTCGTAAACGATCCGTGCAAACCCATAGGTGCCAATACATCGCGCACCGACTTCGAACTCGCCGCCTGAGCTAGTTACGAAGTCCGTCAGCCCGAGAGCGCTCTCGACTCGGTAGCTGGCGTCATCTAGAGAGCCACTGCTCCCAGCATTCGTCGTCGGTGCTGGGGGGACTCTTAGACGACTGAGCCCGCTCGCGACATGCTTGCTAGATCGCGAGGGCTGAGAAAAAGCGCAGCAAGCTGCGCCCGGAGAAGTCCTGGTTTTTCGTCATCGGACGCGGGTTCGATTCCCGCCACCTCCACTGCTGCGAGCGCCGCAAGGCTGCCCCGGCACTCGAAGGCCGTCATCCCTCTCGCCGGGGATGGCGGCCCTTCCTGTGCCCGGGGACCGCTCGCTGCAACGCCCAGGACGGGCGCTCGGTAGATCAGCCTCCGTGCACGACCGCCGCGCTGCCCCCACCGCGACGGGCAGGTTCGGCCACCGCGAGCAGTGCACCGCCGGGGAGGAACTCGATGGCGGTGGCCGCGCCGATCTCCGGGTTGTCGGTGAACACGTGGCCGAGGGCCTGCAACGCCGTCCGGTCGAAGCCGGGCTCGGCCTGGACGGCAGCGGTGTTGCGCTGGGTGGCGCGCGGCGCGGCGACGGCGGCCGGCAGCTCCATCCCGAGCTCCAGGCGGTTCACGAGGATCTGCAGCACCGTCGTGATGATCGTCGACCCGCCGGGGGAGCCGAGCGCCAGGAACGGCCTGCCGTCAGCCAGGATGATGGTCGGCGCCATCGAGCTGCGCGGCCGCTTGCCGGGGCCGGGCAGGTTCGGGTCGTCGCCGCCCTGGGTGTCGGTGAAGTTGAAATCGGTCAGCTCGTTGTTGAGCAGGAAGCCGCGGCCCGGCACCACGATCCCGTTGCCGCCGAGCGACTCGATGGTCAGGGTGTACGCCACCACGTTGCCCCAGCGGTCCGCCGTGGTCAGGTGCGTCGTGGACTCGCCGTCCGACACCTCCGTACCGACCGACGCAGGCTCGCAGGCGGCGTAGTCGTCGTCCGGCACGCCGGGGGCCACCGGCTTGACCAGAGCGGCGGCTGGATCGATGAGGCACGCGCGCTCCGCCGCGAACCCGTCCGAGAGCAGCTGCTCCAGGGGCACGTCGACGAACGCCGGGTCGCCGACGTACCGGTTGCGGTCGGCGAACGCCAGCGCGCTCGCCTCGAGGTAGCCGTGCAGGGTCTGGGTCGTGTCGAACGGTCCGCCGGGACGCGACTCGAGGATGTTCAGGGCCTCGCCGACGGTCGAGCCGCCGGACGAGGGTGGCGCCATGCCGTAGACGTCGAGCCCGCGGTACGACACGAGCGTGGGTGCGCGCAGGGGTGCCTCGTAGGACGCGAGGTCGCTCAGCTCGAGAAGTCCCGGGCGGACCACGAGCGGGCTGTGCCGGCTGACCGGCGGTCGCTGGACCGTGCGGACGATCTCCCGGGCGAGCCTGCCGGTGTAGAACGCGTCGACCCCGCGATAGGCGAGCACGTCGTAGGTGTGGGCGAGGTCGCGGTTGCGGAAGACCGAGCCGACCGCGGGGGGTGCACCGCGCCGCAGGAAGAGGTCCGACGACGACCGGAAGGCGGCGAACCGCGCGGCGTTCGCGGTGGTCTGGTCCACGAACGTCTGGTCCACCACGAATCCCCGGCGCGCCACCTCGGTGGCTCCCCTCAGGGCCTGCCGCAGGTCCAGGGAACCCCACTGGTCGAGAGCCGTCGCCCAGGTCCGCGGCGTGCCGGGCACTCCCACGGACAGGCCCGACGTCACCGCGTCGGCGAACGGGATCGGCACGCCGTCCTCCACGAACGCGTCGCTCTGCATCTCCGTCGGCGCGGTCTCACGCCCGTCGATGGTGTGGACCTGACCGGTCGCCGCGTCGTAGTACACGAAGAAGCCACCGCCCCCGATGCCCGCGGAGAACGGCTCGGTCACGCCGAGCGTCGCCGCGGCCGCGACAGCGGCGTCCACCGCGTTCCCGCCCCGGCGCAGCACGTCGAGGCCCACCCGGGTCGCGTCCGCGTCGACCGTGGTGACCGCCCCGCCGTACCCGGTGGCGACCGGAACCTTGTCGCTGTGACCTGGGTGCGGCGGGTACGCCGTGGCGGGCGCGACCCCGACCCCCAGTGCGAGGACGACGGTGGCGACGAGCGCCACCCGCGAGCCGATCTGCCGGAACGGTCGCATGAGATCTCCTCGGGCGAGAGGCGGGTAGGTCCCGTCCTACCACTCGCTGACGGAGCCGTCGAGAAGGCGCCCGCACGTACCGGGCACGCGCCGGCTCGACGGCCGTGTGCGCACCCGCCGGGTGGCGCACCCAGGGCGACGTGGCGCGCGTGGTCACGGCCGGAAGGCGCTGCCCACCTGGTCGGCGGCGCCCTCGGTGGCCGGGAGCGCGCCGCGCCGCACGGCGCCGACCAGCGCCGCGTGGTCGGCCTCCGTCTGGTCCGCGTACGCCCGCGCGAAGCGGACCATCGCCCGGTCCAGCCTGTCCGACCGCCCGGCGTACCCCGCGATCATCGACGCCCCGCTCGTGCGCGCGTGCCCCTTCGCGAGCAGGTGCCCGACGATGCCCGCGTAGTCGGCCAGCGCCGTCGCGTCGATCGCGTCGAGCGGGACCGTGCCCTTCATGTTCCGGAACTGCCGCACGTAGTACTGCCGCTCGCCGACGGTCGTCCACCCCAGCAGCGGGTCGCTCACGGTCTGCAGCGCCTGCTGGTACTCCACGACGCGCTGACCCTGGTGCGCGTGCCATGCGGAGTCGCCGTGCACGAACGGGGCCAGCACCGAGCGGCGCGCCTGCTTGAGCTGGAGGAACAGCACGTCGTCGGGGTCGCTGCCCTCGAGCAGCGCGACGTACGCCCGCAGGCCGACGCTCCCGACGCCGACGACCTTGTGGGCGAGGTCGACGAGCGTGTAGCCGCCGAGGACGCGCCGCCAGTGCGGGGCCAGGGTGTCGAGGTAGTCGTCCAGCGCGGCCGCCAGGTGCTCGGCCTCCGGCTCCGGCACGCGGGTGATCAGGGGCGGCTGGTCCACGATCTGGCGCCGGCCCTCGTGCTCGCGCGTGAACCGGGGCAGGGCCCGGTCGCTCGTGCGGCTGCGAGCCCGCCGTGCGGCCCGGATGATCTCGGCGCGCAGGGTCTTGTCGCTGGCCGTCTCGTGCATCCGCTCGACGTCGAGCCGGTTGTAGGAGCGCAGCAGCAGCGGCTGCCCGGCGAGGAACGTCACCTCCGAGCGGTAGGCGGCGACGCACGACGCGACGGCGCCGGCGCACTGCTCCTCGCTCGCCGCGTTCTCCCGGCCCGCGACCCAGATGCTCGCGACGAGCCGCCGCAGGTCCCACTCCCAGGCGCCGGGGTGCGACTCGTCGAAGTCGTTGAGGTCGATGACGAGCTCGCCCTCGGGCGAGGCGTAGAACCCGAAGTTGCCGAGGTGCGCGTCGCCGCAGACCACCGGCGTGATCCCCGTCGCCGGCAGGCCCGCCACGTCGTGCGCCATCACGATCGCCGTGCCGCGCAGGAACCCGTACGGCGACGCGACCATGCGCGCGACGCGGATCGGCACGAGCCCCTCGAGGCGGCCCTCGTGCGAGCGACGGATCAGCTCGACCGTGTCCGGGCGGTCGGTGGGCGCGCTCCAGTTCGCCAGCGCGCGCCGGGGGACCCCCTGGCGGAGGCTCTTGCCGAGGGCGAACCGCTCCTGGCGTGACGTGGGCCTCCGGCGCAGCGAGGTGAAGGCGTCGCTCTCGGGCGTGGCCAGCACGGTGTGGCGTCCGCGACTCGTCGTCACCTCGGCCACCTCCGCTCCCTGCCCCGTCTCGTTCTACCAGACGATCCGCCGGGCGGACGGTCTGAGCGGTCCGGCCGCAGCCGAGGTCGCGCTGTGCCTAGGCTGCCGGGATGGCCACAGTCATCCTCGTCCGGCACGGGCGCACCACGGCGAACGTCGACGGCATCCTCGCGGGGCGTCTGCCCGGGGTGATGCTCGACGACGTCGGGCGCGAGCAGGCGGCGCGAACGGGGGAGCGGCTCGCGGTCGTCCCGCTCGTCGGGCTCGTGTCGAGCCCCCTCGAGCGCTGCCAGGACACGTCCCGCGCGCTGCTCGAGCGGCAGGCAGGCGCGCTCGAGGTGAGGCTCGACGAGGCGCTCACCGAGTGCGGGTACGGCGAGTGGCAGGGCCGGTCGCTCGGCGAGCTCGCGAAGGAGCCGCTGTGGTCGGTCGTGCAGACGCAACCGTCAGCGGCGGTCTTCCCGGGCGGCGAGTCCCTCGCGGCGATGCAGGCGCGGGCCGTCGCGGCGGTCCGCGGGCACGACGCCGCGTTCGAGGCCGAGCACGGACCCGGTGCGGTGTGGGCGGCCGTGAGCCACGGCGACGTCATCAAGGCGGTCCTCGCCGACGCCCTGGGCATGCACCTCGACCTGTTCCAGCGGCTCAACGTCGGCCCCGCGTCGATCTCGATCGTCCGGTACGGGAAGGCCCGGCCCGACGTGGTCGCGACCAACACCGACTTCGGGGACCTGACCTGGCTCCGGTCCAGCGGCCCGGTGGCGGACGCGGCGGTCGGGGGAGGGGCCGGGCACGACGGCGTCGCCCGGCGCGATCCCGGTGCTGCCTCGTAGACTGGGGACCATGCGGACCCTCGTCCACGAGTTCGACTGGCCGGATCGCGTCGTCGTCGGGACGGTCGGTCGCCCCGGCGAACGGACCTTCTACCTGCAGGCCCGCGCGGGTGCGCGCTCGACGAGCGTCGCGCTCGAGAAGGAGCAGTCCGCGGTCCTCGCCGACACGATCGACGAGCTCCTCGACCGGCTCGTCGCCGAGGCGGGCAGCAAGGTGAGCGTCCCCGCGGAGACCCCGGCCGAGCTCGTCGACAACGACCCCCTGGACCAGCCCGTCGAGGAGCAGTTCCGCGTCGGTGCGCTGCGCCTCGGCTGGGACCCGCGGACCGCGCAGGTCGTCATCGAGGCCTACCCGGTCGAGGCGGTCGGGGAGGACGACGACGTGCTCCCCGAGCCCGACGCCGCCGAGCCCGCCGAGATGCTGCTCGTCCGGATCCCCGTCGGCACCGCCCGGGCGTTCGCCCAGCGCACGCGCCAGGTGGTCCGCGCCGGCCGGCCGGCGTGCCCGCTCTGCGGCGGACCGGTCGACCCCGACGGTCACGTCTGCCCTCCCGCCGACGGCGAGTGACGGCTCCGGACGTCGACCTCGACGGCGGCGCGCTCGAGCTCGTCGGTCGGATCACCGCCGCCTCGAACGCGACGTTCGTCGGCAAGGTCGGCGACGTCGCGGTGGTCTACAAGCCCGTGGCCGGCGAGCGGCCGCTGTGGGACTTCCCGGACGGGACCCTGGCGAACCGGGAGGTCGCGGCGTACCTGGTCTCCGAGGCGACCGGGTGGGACGTCGTCCCCCGGACCTGGCTGCGCGACGGACCGCTCGGGCCCGGGATGGTGCAGCTGTGGCAGGAGCCCGATGCCGCGCAGGACCCGGTGGACGTGGTCCCGGTCGCGGACGTGCCGGCGCAGGGGTGGCGCACCGTGCTCGAGGGGCGCGACGAGGACGGGAGGACCGTGGCGGTGATCCACGAGGACACCGCGGCGCTGCGGCGCATGGCGGTGTTCGACGTCCTCGTGAACAACGCGGACCGCAAGGGCGGGCACGTCCTGCCCACGGCCGGCGGTCACCGGTACGGGGTGGACCACGGGGTCACGTTCCACGAGGAGCACAAGCTGCGGACCGTGCTGTGGGGGTGGGTCGGCGAGCCGCTGTCGGCGGAGGAGCTGGCGGGGGTCGAGCGGGTGCGTGTGGGTCTCGGCGGTGAGCTGGGAGCGCACCTCGCGGACCTGCTCAGCCGGCCGGAGCTCCGGGCTCTGGCGGCCCGGTGCGGGGCGCTGACGGCCGCACGGACGCTTCCCGCGCCTCGCGGTGACATGCCCGCCGTGCCGTGGCCCTTGTTCTGAGGCGCGTCCCCGCGCCTCCGAGGTGACCCGTCGGCGGCGACGGGCCCGGCGAGGAACCGCTCGAGCCGGTACGCGTGGCGCAGCTCAGTGCTGATGCCCCGTCGTCGCGGGACGCGACGCTCTCGTCCCCGGCTCCACCACCACGAACTGCCCCATGAGCCCCTCGTCCTCGTGCAGCAGCAGGTGGCAGTGGAACATGTACGGCACCGCGGCGTCGGTGTAGTCCTCGAACCGCATGATCAGCCGGTACGTGCGCCGCGGCTCGAGGTACACCGTGTCCTTGGGACCGCCGAGGGCGGCCGGCGGTGCGTCGCCGTCGACGTCGAGCACCCGGAACTGCACGTCGTGCACGTGGAAGTTGTGCGGGACGGCGTCGTCGTTGCGGACCTCCCAGACCTCGGTCGCGCCGACCTCGACGGTCTCGTCGATGCGGGACATGTCCATGCGGCGTCCGTTGATCTCGCGCCCGGAGACCGAGAACGTCCGGGTCACGTCGGCGTCGGCGGTGCGCAGCGGCTCGAGCGCCGTCAGCACGTCCGCGACCTCGGGTGAGGCCGCCAACGCCGCAGCGGCGCGCAGCTCCAGCACGTCGAACTCGTCGTTGGCGCCCATCGCGAACCCGGCGGCGATCCGTCCGAGGTCAGGCCGGAACGACCGCAGCCGCACCGTCTCGCCCGGGGTCATCGTGACCACGACCTCGGCGCGCTCGCCGGGGGAGAGCCGGACACGCGTCGCCTCGACCGGCGCAGGCAGCAGCCCGCCGTCGGTCGCGACCTGGAGGAACGTCCGGTCGTCGGCGAACCCGAAGGAGTAGGTCCGCCCGGTCGAGCCGTTGAGCAGGCGCAGGCGGACCCGCTCGGTCACGACGGACAGGTGGCCGCCGTGCACGCCGTTCGCGGTGACGAGCGAGCCGAGCACGCCGACCTCGCCGCCGTCGAGGTCGAGCGTGCCGTCGTCGTCCAGGTTCTTGTCCTGGACGACGACCGGCACGTCGTCGACCCCGTACTCGTGCGGGAGGCCGACGTCGGGGGCCGCGGGGTCGTCGAGCAGGAAGAAACCGGCGAGGCCGCGGTACACGTGCTCCTCGGTCCGGCCGTGCGGGTGCGGGTGGTACCAGAGGGTCGCGGCCGGCTGGTCGACGCGCCACGTCGGGCGCCAGACGTCGCCGGGGTCGACGGGCTGGTGCGGGCCACCGTCCATCGCCGCGGGCAGGTGCATGCCGTGCCAGTGGACGCTCGTCGGCTCGGGGAGCTCGTTGCGGACCTCGACCGCGACCTGCTCGCCGCGCGACGCCCGCAGCGTCGGGCCCAGGAGGTCGCCGTCGAAGCCCCACGTCGGGGTGTCGACGCCGTCGACGAGCTGCGTCGTGCCCTCCTGCGCGGTGAGGTGGAACGTGCGGGTGCCGTCGGCGGCCACCTCCGAGGGCGCGAGCGGCGGGACGGGCAGCGGCGTGCCGAAGCCCTCGGGCGCGGAGACCGACGAGACCGAGACCGGCACGCCGCAGCCGCCGACGAGCGCGACGACCACGGCCGCTCCGACTGCCGCGGCGATCGTCCGCCTCACGGCCGCCGCCTCCGCCCACGCTGGATCGCCTGACCGAGCAGCCCCACGCCCGCGCCGAGCATCGCGACCCACACGAGCTCCCACAGCGCGCCGAGCACGATCACCGGACCGGTCACGCCGGCACCGCGGCCGCCCACGACCACCGAGAGCGTGACGATCGCCGCGCCGTACAGGACACCGGCGAGCGTCGCCGTCGCGACGGGGCGCGGCACGTCGCGCAGCCCGAGCACGCCGACCCACACGCCGGCGGTCAGGGCGAAGACGGTGAGCGCGAAGACGGGACCGTCCTGGCCGGCGATCCCGAGGAGCGGCCAGAGCAGCACCGTGGCGGCGAGGCCGAGGACGACGCGCCAGCGGATCGGGCGCGCGGAGGTGGTCGGGGGAGTCGTGGTGTCCATGCGTCCGACGCTAGGAACGGCGGCCCGGGCGGGAATCCGTCGGGTGTCGTCGGTGCACCCCGGCATCCGCGGACGCCCGATGTCGTCCGGAGGCGACACCCGGCATCGCCCCCTCGGGGATGTCCCTGGGCGCCACCGCTTCCTACGCTCGGGGAATGGCCGTCCCCCCTGCGTCGTCGCGACAGCGCGGAGCCGGCCTCGCGCACCCCGGTCCGTCGCACGGCTCCGGCACGCCAGCCGCCGACCGGCGCGCCGCGCGCACCCTCCATCTCGGCCCCGAGCGCACCGTCGACCTCGCGCTCGCCGCCGTCACGGTCCTCGTCGTCGGGCTCACCGTGGGTGCCGGGCTCGAGGCCGAGCGCGACCCGTCGGTCCTCGCGTACGTGTTCGCCGCGGGGTTCGGCGCTGTGCTGCTCGTGCGCCGCCGTCGGCCCGTGGCGGTGCTGCTCGTCACGGTGCTCGGCATCTTCGCGTACTACGCGCTCGGCTTCCCGGCCATCGGGCAGGCGCTGCCCGCGGCGGCGGCGCTGTACTCCGCGGCCGAGCTCGACCGCACGCGCGCGGCGCTGACGATCGGCGGCGTGCTCGTGGGCGTCGCGGCGTACTTCCGGATCACCGAGGGGCTGCCCGCGACCTACCTGCTGAGCTACGAGCTGCTGACCAACGTCGCGCTCGTGGTCGCCGCGGTCGCGCTCGGGGTCAGCGTGCGGGTGCGGCGGCAGTCGCGCCTCGACCAGGAGCGGCTGCGGCTCGCGTCGCTCGCGGAGCAGGAGCTCGAGACCGACCAGCGCCTGCAGGCACAGCGGGTGCGCATCGCCCGCGACCTGCACGACTCGGTCGGACACACCGTCTCCGTCGTCGCCGTGCACGCGAACGTCGCGGCGGAGGCGGTCGGGCGGGACGACGCGCTCGTCGCCGCGTCGCTCGAGCAGATCCGCACCGCGACGTCCTCGACGCTGCGCGAGCTGCGCTCGACGGTGCGGCTCCTGCGCACCCCGGCGGACGACCCGGCGCGCGGGACGGTCGGGCTCGCCGGACTGGCCGCGCTCGCGGGGTCGACGCGCGCCGCGGGACTCGACGTCCGCGCCCACCTCGACGTGCCGGACGACGCGGTCGACGGGGCGATCGGCGCGGGCGCGTACCGGATCGTGCAGGAGGCGCTGACGAACGCGCTGCGGCACGCCCACGCCGGCCGGGTCGACGTGCGCGTGGCGCTGGCGGGAGGCTGGCTCGACGTCGTGGTGCGGGACGACGGCGTCGGGGCGACGCGCACGCCGGCGGCAGCGGGCGCCGGGCAGGGGCTGCGCGGGATGGTCGAGCGCGCCTCCCTGCTGGGCGGGACCGTCACGTCCGGCGCGGCCGACGGCGGGGGCTTCGTCGTGCACGCGCGGCTGCCTGCGAGGCTGACCGCATGACGACGGCGGACACCGACGCGGACGGTTCCCGTGCACCCGACGGCGGCCGCCGCGTGATCCGCGTCGTGCTCGTCGACGACCAGGAGCTGCTGCGCGCCGGGCTGCGCACGCTCGTCGAGCGCGACGGCGACATCGCGGTCGTGGCCGACGCCGCGACCGGGCGTCAGGGCGTGGCGCGCGTGCGGGAGCTGCGGCCCGACGTCGTGCTCATGGACGTCCGGATGCCCGACCTGGACGGGATCGAGGCGACGCGGGCGATCGTCGCCGACCCCGCGCTGACCGGCGTCGCGGTCCTGGTGCTCACGACGTTCGACGAGGACGAGCACGTGTTCGAGGCGATCCGGGCGGGCGCCGCGGGGTTCCTGCTCAAGGACGTCGCGCCCGACGAGCTCCGCCAGGCGGTCCGCGCCGTCGCGGCCGGGGACGCGCTGCTCGACCCGTCGGTGACGTGGCGCGTGATGCAGGCCGCGGCGACGGCTCCGCGTCGCGACGACGGTGCCCGCCTCGCCGGGCTGACCGACCGGGAGCGCGAGGTGCTGCGCGAGATCGGGCGGGGCCGCTCGAACCAGGAGATCGCGACGACGCTGCACCTGAGCCCCGCGACGGCCCGGACCTACGTGAGCCGCCTGCTCACCAAGCTCGACGCGCGCGACCGGTCGCAGCTCGTGGTGCTGGCGTACGAGACCGGGCTCGTGTCACCGGGGACGCCCTCCGCCTGATCGGGCGCCGGATGCGGCTGCCGATCGTCCGGGAGGCGGCCTACCGTCGGTCGGATGGAGGACGCGCGGGTGACGGTGGACGGGTACCGGATCGTGCCGTTGAGCGCGGACACGTGGGACGCGTTCGCGGCGCTGGCGGAACGTCACAACGGGGTCTGGCGAGGGTGCTGGTGCACGTACTTCCACCTGTTCCCCGACCCGCCCGAGCGCAAGGAGATCGGGGAGCGCGAGCTCAAGCACCGGCTCGTCGTCGCCGGCCGCGCTCATGCGGCGCTCGTCACGGACGGCGACCGCGTCCTCGCGTGGGCGCAGTTCGGGCCGGTCGCCGAGCTGCCGAACATCCACCACCGCAAGGAGTGGGAGAAGGGCCTCGTCCGGGCGCCCGACTTCCGGATCACGTGCCTGTTCGTGGATCGCGACCACCGCCGGCGAGGGGTCGCGGCGGTCGCGGTGCGGGGTGCGCTGGCCCTGATCGCCGAGGCCGGCGGCGGGCTCGTCGAGGCGTACCCGCACGACCTCCCACCCGGGAAGAAGACCTCCTCCTCGTTCCTCTACAACGCCACGCGGACGATGTACGAGGGGCTCGGCTTCACGTACCAGCGACCCAAGGGCAAGGGGAACTGCGTCATGACCACGGAGGTCGCCGCGGCCCAGCGGACCGAGCCGCCCGGGCCGCCCGGCTGAGCGCCGGCCGACCGCGGGTCAGCCGGCGCGGTCCGGGGACCGTCGCCGCAGGTCGACGACGCCCAGGACGAGCGCGACCACCAGGAGCGCGACGGTCGCGCGCAGCCCGTGCGTGACCCCGGCCGCGGTGTCGCCGCTGCCGGTGCCGGCGAAGTAGAGCGACCCGGCGACGGCGATCCCGACGGCCGAGCCGAGCCGCTGCCCGGTCTGCAGCACGCCGCCGGCCGCGCCGGCCTGCTCGACGGGCACGTGCTCGAGCGCGAGCGTCTGGTTCGGCGAGATGACCAGGCCGCTGCCGAGCCCGGCGACGAGCAGCGGTGCGGCGATCCACCACCCGGTCGCGGACGAGCCAGCGGCGAGCGCGAGCAGCGCGTCGGTCGCGACCACGCCCACCACGACGAGCACGAGCCCCAGGACGACGACGCTGCGTCCGCGCGTGCTGACCACCCGCCCGCCGACCGCGGACGTCACGGCCGAGCCCAGCGCGAACGGGGTGATCGCGAGCCCCGCCGCCAGGGGCGAGTAGGCGAGCTCGTCCTGCAGGTACAGGGTCAGGACGAAGAAGATCGACGTGAACCCCGAGAAGTACGCGAGGGCGAGCAGCGCGCTGCTGCCGTAGCCGGGGACCCGGAACAGCGCGAGCCGCACCATCGGGGTCCCGCCGCGGGCGTCGACGCGCCGCTCCCACAGCGCGAAGGCGACGAGCAGGACGAGCCCGGCGACCAGCAGCACGAGGTCGACGGGCTCCCACTGCTCGCTGAGGAGCGGCCACAGGACGCCGACGACCCCCGCACCGAGCAGCACGGCGCCGACGGGGTCGAGGTCGCGTGCGGGCTCCTTGTCGCGCCGCGGCGAGAGGTAGCGCAGCGAGAGCAGGACGGCGAGCAGGCCCACCGGCAGGTTGACCAGGAAGACCCAGCGCCAGCCGTGCTCGGGCCCGACGACCGCGAGGATCACGCCGCCGAGCACGGGTCCGATCGCCGTGGAGACCCCGATGGTCGTGCCGAGCCTGCCGAACGCGCGCCCGCGCTCGGCGCCACGGAAGAGCTGCTGGATGATGCCGGAGACCTGCGGGTTGATGATGCCTCCCCCGATGCCCTGCACCAGCCGGGCGGCGACGAGCCATCCCGCCGACGGCGCGAGCCCGGCCGTCAGCGACGCGAGCGTGAAGACCACCACCCCGACGATGAACAGGCTCCGCCGTCCGCGGGCGTCGCCCAGCCGGCCGGCGCTGACGAGCACGAGCCCGAACGTCAGGGCGTAGCCGGACACGACCCACTGCAGGGCCGACGGCGAGGCGTCGAGCTCCTGGGCGATCGAGGGGAGCGCGACGTTGACGATGCTGACGTCGAGCAGCGTCATGAACCCGGCGGCGAGGCAGACGCTGAGCGCCTTCCACCGGTTCGGGTCCGGCTCGTCGGTGGGTGTGGCCGCGCTGCGGGTCCGGGCGTCCGTCACCCTTCCGGACACTACGTCCGGGGTCCGTGCCGCGCGCGTCGCCAGCGGGGCGTCCGCGGGAGGGCGGAGTCAGGGCCCGACGGGCTGGCGCAGGATCGTGCGCATCCGTTCCGGGGCGACGCGCCGCGGGTCCGAGAGGTAGACCTCGTGGTGGCGGCCTCGCAGCGCACGCCCGGCGCCGGCGGCGAACGCGTGCAGGCGCTCGATCGTCGGGCCCTCCGCCGAGTAGGGCCCGTGGTGCAGGACCTGGACGACCTCGCCCTCGTCGAGCACCTCGAGCCGGAGGCGGTCCGCCGCGGGCGCCTTCTTCTTGCGCCCCGCAGCGTCGAGCGCCTCGCCGACCAGCTCGGCGGTGACACCGTCGTGCTGCGCGATGAGCATCGTCCACAGCCAGTCGTCGCGCCGCCCCGCCGTGAAGGTGGTGAGGTCGTCGGCCCACCACAACCCCTCGAGCGGCATCACGGTCCACGGCGTGCCGCCCGACGCCTTCACCAGCGCCCGGACGCCGTAGCTCACCGCGTAGAGCGTCTGCACCGCGTCGGTGTAGGCCTGCGCCGTGGACGGGTCGCCCGCGCCGTCGACCATGAGGTACTGGACGGGCGGGACGACGACGAGCTCGGGGTCGTCGGGGGCGTGCCACACCCCGGGGTGGGTGCGCCGCAGGTCGGGACCGGTCGTCGTGGTCATCTCAGGGCTCCTCGCGGGCGGGGGACGGGGCGGTGGTGACGGGGACGCACACCTCGGTGACCCAGTGCGCAGGCTCCGGGTCGTGCGCGGGGGAGACGACGTAGACGTCGAGCAGCGGGCCGTCGAACGCGAGCCCCTGCTCGGCGACCCACGCGCCGACCGCCCCGATCGTCGCGGCGACGGCGTCGTACGGGCCGCGCAGGACCCCGACGGCGACGTCCTGCGCCGCCCGCTCGACGCACCGGACCTCGCCGGTCGACCCGAACGACGACGCGACCTCGCACTGCACCTCGACGTCGACGTCGTGCTCGCGGAACTCGGCGTCGTGGAGGACGGCGGCTGTCCACCCGGACGCGGCCGGACGGCCCCCGGCCGCCCCGAGCGCGGGGTAGAGGCGCTGCCAGAGCACCCCCTCGTCGGCGTACGTCGGGATCGTCGCGCGCAGCGCTGCGACCGTCCGGGCCGGGAGCCGGCGCCGCGTCACGGGGACGGGCAGGGCCGGCGCGCCGAGCGTCGCCAGGAGCCGGTCGACCTCGCCCACACGACCGAGCGCCGCGGCGGCCTCCCGCACGAGCCGGCCGCGCTGCGCCTCGAGCACCGAGCGCAGGGCGCCGGGGTCGTCGACCAGGCCGGCGCACGCCGTCAGCTCCGCGACGCCCAGGCCGAGGTCGCGGAGCGTGCGGACCCAGTCCGCCGTGCGCAGGGCGTGCGCCGAGTAGGTGCGGTAGCCCGACGCCGGGTCGACGTGCGCGGGCGGCAGCACGCCGTGCGCGTCGTAGTAGCGCAGCATGCGGACGCTGAGCCGGGACAGCCGGGAGAACTCCCCGATGCTCAGGAGGTGGTCGTCGCGCATGCCCATGACCCCACACCCTGACACCGTGCGAGGGTCAACGGGGCCTGCCGGCGGGGCGACGCCCCCGCCGGTCGGTACCCGCCGCGACGCGCGCCCAGGTGGACCCGCGCGGGCGCCTGCCGTCAGCCCGCCGCGAGCACCTCGCGCAGCCGGGCTGCGAACGCCTCGGGCTGCCCCGGCATCCCGTACTCGTCGCCCAGGAACCCGCCGTGGTTGCTCGGGAACACGGCGAGCTCCTCGCCGAGCTTCCCGGCGAGCGCCTCCGTCGTGCGCCAGGTCATCGTGTCCTTGCTCTCGATGCCCGCGGCGAGCACCAGCGGCACCGAGGCCGCGCGCAGCGCCTCGACGTCCGGGCGGTAGGCGACGACCGGGTCGGACGCGCCGGACAGCAGCGGGTCGGTGCGGGCGCCGTCGTCCTCGCCCGGCATGCCGAACATCGCCGGGTCGGGGGCCTCGGCGAGGACGTCGGGCGTGAACTCGCCCTGCCAGGACGTCATGGCGATGAACGACGCCATGCCCCAGCCCCAGCCCTTCGCGTCGAACGTGTCCCGGACGCGGCGCCACACGGCCGCCGCCTGCTCGGCGTCGGGCAGCACGGTGATCGCGGGCGGCTCGTGCGCGACGACCCGCACGACGTCCTCGGGGTGCGCGGTGAGGAGCGCGAGCGCCGTGATCGCGCCGCCGCTGCTGCCGAACAGCTCGACCGGCCCGGCACCGAGCGCGGCGACGAGGTGGTGCAGGTCCTCGGCCTGCTGCTCGGGCCGCTGCTCGGTGCTGCCGTCATGGCGCACGCTGCGGCCGAGCCCGCGCGGGTCGTAGGTGACGACCGTGCGGTCCGTGAAGTACGAGGCGAGCGTGCCGAAGCCGGCCGCGTCCATCGGCTGCCCGATCAGCAGCAGCGGCGGGGTGCCGTCGGCCGTCGGGAGCGGCCCGCGCACGTCGTAGGTCAGCGTCGCGCCCGGGACCTCGAGGGTGTGGGTCGCGAGGGTCGTCGTGGTCATTGCCGTGCTCCTGTCGGTCGGTCGTCCGTCGGGGCGCTGCTCCGCGCCCGCCGACAGTTCCGACTCCGCCCGGCGCCGTAACTCATCGCTCACCGGGCGGAGCGCCGGGTCAGAACAGCAGACCCTTCAGCGCCACGGTCCCGCCGGCCCCGATCACCGCGAGCACGAGGCCGACGACCGCCGCGGTCCGGCCCACGGGCGCATACCCCGCGGTCGTGAGCTGACCGGCCCGCACCAGAGCCTGCGCGCTCAGCACGATCGCGGCGATCGACGTGACCAGGAACGGGTTGAGGAGCAGCGACAGCACCCCGACCACGAGGCCGGCGGTCGCTCTCGTGTTCTTCAGGACGACCGGCGCGAGCGGGCGTGCGAGCCCCTCGAGCGGCCGGGTCTGCGCGCCCCACGCCGTCCCGTCCCACCAGCGCTCGACCCCCGGGGTCGCGCGGTCGGGGTACCAGCCCGGTGCGGCGGCGCCGTGCGGGGCGGCGGGTTGCGGAACCGTCGGGTCGGGTGCGTCGTGGCTCATGGACTCATCCTCGGGCACGCGGCGAGCCGGCGGCGGCCACGGCCTCCCCGTACCAGGCGACGAACGCCTCGCCGGCCTCGCCCGACCGGCGGCACGTGCGCCCTCTCACCGAGAGGACGAGCACCGGACGGTCCTTGGCGCCGGGCCGGTCCTCGAACGGGACGTCCGCGAACCACACCTCACCCGGACGCGGGGTCGGCCCGCGACCGCGGCGCGAGAGCCGCAGCAGCACGAGCAGGACGGCGACGGCGAGCGCAGTCAGCCACGGGCGCTCGTGCAGCGCAGCGGCGGCCGCGGCGAGGGTCGACTCCGGCGCGGTCACCCGGGCAGCCTAGGCCGCGCGGCCCGGCTCCCGGACCAGGACCTCCGGGCGGCGGCCCGGGTCGGCGTCGGCGTGCGTCGAGGGCCGTTCGCGGCCGGTGTTCACGAAACCGGCACGCGAACGACCCCGGAGGGTGGCGTGCACGTCTTAGGGTGCGTGCGTGACCCTGGGCGAACCCGCGCTGCTGCGCATCAACCACGTGTCCGAGAGCGTCTCCACGGTGCAGGGCCACGGTGTGCACACCGCGTTCTGCGACCTCGCGGCGGCGCACGCGGCGCTCGGCTTCGACGTCGGCATCAACGAGGACTGGCGCGACGGCGTCCTGCACGTGCACACGCTCGGGCCGGCGAGCCTGCGCCGGCTCCGGCGTCACCGCGGGCTGCGCGTCGTGTCCGCGCACGTGACCCCTGGCTCGCTCGAGGGCAGCCTCGTCGGCGTCCGGCTGTACGGGTCGGCGTTCACCGCGTACCTCCGGACGTTCTACAACCAGGCGCACCTGATCCTCGCGGTGAGCGCGGCGGCGGCCGCCGAGCTGCAGGAGATCGGGGTGCGCACCGCGATCGAGGTCGTCCCGAACGCGGTCGTCGCCGAGCCGTTCCAGGGCTCGCCGGCACACCGCGCGAGCGCCCGCGCGGCTCTCGGGCTCGGCGCGGACGAGTTCGTGGTGCTGGGCGTCGGCCAGCTGCAGCCGCGCAAGGGCGTGCAGGAGTTCGCCGACTGCGCCCGTGCGCTGCCCGACGCACGGTTCGCCTGGGTCGGCGGGACGCTGTTCGGCGCCGCGTCGGCCGGTCGCGGCGAGATGAGCCGCGTCGTCGCCGACGCGCCGTCCAACCTGCGGTTCACGGGTCAGCTCTCGCGCACCGAGGTCGCCCGGTACTGCCGCGCGGCCGACGTGTTCCTGTTCCCGTCGCGGCACGAGACGTTCGGGATGGCGCCCGTCGAGGCGGGGTTCGCGGGGCTCCCGCTCGTGCTGAGCGACCTGCCGGTGTTCGCAGAGGTCTTCGGCGCCCGGCCCGACGCGTACCTGCAGGCGGGGGACGTCGCCGGGTACGTCGCGCACCTGCGCGCGCTGCGCGACGACCCGGACCTGCGTGCGGACGCGGGCGCCCGGGCGGCGGCCGCGGTCGCGCGCTACGAGGGGAGCCGCGTCGCGGAGCAGATCGCGGACCTGTACCGGATCTGGTCCGGGCTGGGCGTGCTCGGCACCGGGACGGCGCCGACCGCGCAGGTCCGCTAGCCCCGCACGGCCGCCCCCCTTCAGGCGCCGCCCCGACGCGCCGCGCAGGTGCAGGCGCAGCGGGCCGCGCCGACTCGGTCTCGACGGTGCGTGCCGCGTCACTCCCCGCGCACGTGGCTGTACAGCCAGTCGATCATCACGTCGTTCGAGTAGGTCGGCACCCACGCGAAGTGCGGGTTGACCGGAGTCGTCCCGGCGGTCCACGCGGTGAACAGGGTGTGGCTGCCCTCGGCCTCCGCTCGCTCCCACTGCGCGCGGGCGTTCGCCTCGTTCTCCTCGTCGGGCAGGTTCGCGGCCCACTCGTCGCGCGTCACCGGCGTGCCGGTCGCCTCGATCGCGGCCATGAGGTTCCAGTCGGAGTCGGGGCGGTCGAACAGCACGGTCGCGTCGTCGACCGAGTGCGTCGCCCAGATCGGGATGTCCTTGAGGACCGGCGCCGACACCAGGTCCGCGTAGCCGGTCACCGGCAGCGCCGCCGCGAACAGCTCGGGCCGCTTGGGCAGGATGTCGAACGTCCCCATCGAGCCCATGGAGAGGCCCGTCAGGTACACGCGGTCGGGGTCGACGGGGTAGGTCGCGATGGCGCGGTCCACGAGCTCGAGGAGGGCCGACTGCACACCCGGGACCTCCCACACCGACTGGCCCGGCTCGAGCGGCTGCACCGACGGCGGCGGCGCCTGCGGCACGAGCACGAAGCTGGGGTCGGACGCCTGGCGCGACGGCTTCGCGAACGCGACGCCGAGCTCGTTCGCGAGGAGCTGCGTCGTCCCGTCGGTGCCGCGCTCGCCCGAGCCGTGCAGCGCGACGACGAGCGGGTACAGCGTCGCGTCGGGGCCCTCGCCGCGGCGGTGCCCGTGGTGCGAGCCCGGGGAGCGGTCGCGTGCCGGGGAGTAGAGCCCGTAGCGCAGCAGCACGCCCGACGACCCGGTCGACGCGCGCACCGCGAAGTCGTCCACCACCGGGATCACGACGTCGTCGTTCGCGAGCGCGTCGCCCGTCCCGCGCACGAGCACCCGGCCACGGCGGTCCACGACGTCGTCGAGGACGTCGACGAGGTAGGCGCCCTCGAGCGCGTACCGGTGGTTGAGCGTGCCGTCGTACCAGAGCACCGCGGCGTTCGGGTCGTCGGCGGCCAGCTCGACGACCACGACACGGCCGCGGGCGCGCGGCTCCCCGGGCTGCGCGGTGTCGCTCAGGTACACGTCGGTCACGGTGCGCGGCGCGGTGACGTCGTCGAGCGTGGCCTGCACCGCGAACGCGGCCTCGTCGAGGTCGGTGTACGGCGCGCTCACCGCGCGGTCGAGCTCGAGCGCGACCGCGGTGACGGCTGCCCCGAGCGGACCGACCTCCGCGACCACGTCGACGCCGACCACCGACGCCACACCGCGACCGGCCTGCGGAGCCTGCGCCGCGGTGGCGGGCGACGGCACGACCACCGCTGCGAGGAGCGCGGCCGCTGCGACCGCCGGGACGAGGTGTGCGCGCACGGTCATGGGAGCCCCCGAGGTCGTGGCGCGGTCGCCGTCGACCGCGCGCCCGCCCAGTCAACGATCAGGCGGGACGGGGGTCAACGGACGAAACGGACACCTCGGTGCACGAACGGGCCCCGACGAACTGGTCGCCCGGCCCCCACCGGGGACCGGGCGACCGTCGGTGCGCGGACCGGGGGTCAGCGCGTGGTGTCCGTCCGGCGCTCGTCGACCACGACGTCCGCGTCGGCGCGGTGCGCGCCGCCGGCGGTGTCGGTGCGACGGCCGTCCGTGGGCACGTCCGGGTCGATGCGGTCGGCGCGCCCGAGCTGGTCGTCGAGCTTGGCGCGGGCGCCCTCCGCGTGCTCCGCGCGACGGCGCGCCTCGGCCTGGAGCTCCGCGGCGTCCGCCGCGCGCTGGTCGGCCTCCGCCTGCGCGAGCCGAGCCTCGGCGTCGACGCGAGCCGCCTGGGCCTCGCGGCGCTGGACCTCGACGCGGTCCGCCTCGGCCTTCTCCCGGATCTGGCGCGCCTTGGCGCGCTGCGCCTCGGCCGCTCGCTCGCCGCGCTTGCGCGAGAGCGCGAGCAGCACCACGACGACCACCACCAGCACGACGACGCCGATGATGATCCCGACGGTCTGGCCGTCCATGATTCCTCCTGGGGTCCGAACGGGTGACCTGGCTACCCGACCGCCAACGGGCCGCGGCCGCAACCGGAGGCGGTGCGACGCCCGCGGCGACGACCCCTTCGAGTGACCCGGGCCGCCCCGGGACGTCCGGGTGATTCTGGTCCGGCGTCCAGGTGCACCCGCCCGCGTCGCTCACCGCGGCGCCCGCGGTGCCGAATCGCACACCATGAGCGGGCCTGGGTCGTCGGGGCGGACGCTCGGCTCCCGTCTGTTCGCCACGTACGCCGCTGCGAGCCTGGTGCCGATCGTCGGCATCAGCGCGCTCCTGATCGGTGGTGCGCGCTCCGACGCGCTCAACACCGGGCTGCTCCAGGCCAAGGCGCAGGCGGCCGTCATCCAGCAGATGGCCATCGGCCCGGCCCTGCGCGACGCGCACCTCGACGGCACCGTGCGGGACGAGGCGCTCACCGAGGACGCCGTCCGCCGCCTCGGCGAGTCGACGCAGCTCGCGGTCTTCAACGCCTCGGTCGTGCACCTGCGCGTGCGCGACGAGTCGGGCCGCGTCCTGTTCACCGACGACGGCTCGGACGAGAGCCCGCAGGCGGCGGACTCGCCCGACTTCCGGGCGGCCGTCGCGGGCACCCCGGTCGCGAGCCTCGTCGAGGACGGCGTCGACGGCACCGTCGTGCGGGTCACGCAGCCGATCATCGTGAGCACCGCGGGGCGCGCGAGCGGGGTGCTCGAGGTCGAGCTGCCCTACGAGCCGATCCAGCAGAACCTCGACGCGAGCCTGCGCAGCACCTACGGCCGGCTCGCCGGCGGCCTCCTCGTGCTCTACGTCGTGCTGGCGTCGATCTCCTGGTCGACCACGCGGCGCCTGCGCCAGCACGCCGCCGAGCGCGAGCACGAGGCGACGCACGACCAGCTCACCGGCCTGCCCAACCGTGCGCTCCTGCGCGAGCGCGTCCGGCGGATGACGGACCGCGGGGCCGAGCCGCACGGCGCGCTCGCGCTCGTCGACCTCGACCGGTTCAAGGACGTCAACGACACGCTCGGCCACCACGCCGGCGACGTGCTGCTCGAGGTGGTCGCGCGGCGGCTGCAGGGCGCGCTGCGTCCCGACGACACCGTCGCGCGGATCGGCGGGGACGAGTTCGCGCTCGTCCTGCCGGGCGTGACGACCGCCGACGAGGCGCAGGCGCTGCTCGCGCGCGTCGTCGACGAGCTCGGCGCCGACATCGACCTCGACGGCACCCCCATCCGCATCGACGCCAGCATCGGCGTCGCGCTCAGCCCGCAGCACGGCGCGTCGTTCGCCGAGCTGCTGCGGCACGCGGACGCCGCGATGTACCGCGGCAAGCGCGGCACGTCGAGCGTCGTGATCTACGAGCCCGGGGCCGCCGAGGCGCCGACGGGCCACGGGCTGCTCATGCGCGAGCTCGCCACGGCCCTCGACCGCGACGAGCTGGTGCTGCACTACCAGCCGCAGGTCGACCTCGTGACCGGGCGGGCGGTGGGGCTCGAGGCGCTCGTGCGCTGGCAGCACCCGACGCGCGGGCTGCTGGCGCCGCTCGAGTTCCTGCCGACGCTCGAGCAGTCGCACCTCGTCGACCCGTTCACCGCGTGGGTGCTGCGCCGCGCGCTCGCCGACCGTGCGCGCTGGGCCGAGCTCGGCCGGGACGTGTCCGTCGCGGTCAACGTCTCGCCCCGCAACCTCACCACGGCCGGGCTAGTCGAGACGGTCGCCGAGCTCCTCGAGCGCACGGGCACCCCGGCGGACCGGCTCACGGTCGAGGTGACCGAGAGCGCCTTCGGGACCGAGACCGAGCAGGCCGGCACCGTCCTGCGCGCGCTCGACGACCTCGGGGTGCGGGTCTCCCTCGACGACTTCGGCACCGGGTACACGAGCCTGCGCCAGCTGCGGAGCCTGCCGTTCGCCGAGGTCAAGATCGACCGGGCGTTCGTCGCGGGGGTGGCGTCGCCGGACCCCGACGCCGACCGTGCCGTCGTCGCGTCGGTCGTCGGGCTCGCGCACGGGCTCGGCTGCGTCGTCGTGGCCGAGGGCGTCGAGGACGCCGCCGCGGGCGCGTGGCTCCGCGCCGCCGGCTGCGACGTCGCGCAGGGGTACCACTACGCGCGCCCCGGACCGTGGCCGGACGTGCTCGGTCTCCACGCCGACGCGGACGCCACGGCCGCACCCCGCCCTGCCGGCACGCCGAGCACCGGCAGCACGCCCAGCCCGGACAGCACACCGAGCACCGACAGCACCGAGAACCAGGTGGTAGCGCCATGAGCACCCACGTCCTCCGCCGGGCCGCCGCCGTGGCCGCAGCGGCCCTCGTCGCGCTCGCCCTCGCCGGGTGCACGCCCGAGGCGGCGCCCGAGCCCGAGACGCGGCAGGCCGCGTTCTCCCAGGAGCTCCACGACCGGCTCCCGGCCGAGGTCCGTGACGACAGCACCCTCACGGTCCTGACGTCGGCCGGGTACGCGCCGGTCATGTTCTACGCCGCGGACGGGCGCACGCTCGAGGGCTCGGAGGCGGACCTCGCGGCGGCGCTCGGGCGTGTGCTCGGCGTGGACGTCGAGTTCCTCCCGGCCGAGTTCCCGACGATCCTCGACCGGCTCGCCGCCGGCGAGGCCGACCTCGGCATGTCGGGGATCACCGACACCGTCGAGCGGCAGGCCAAGGTCGACTTCGTCGACTACTTCCGCGCCGGGACGGCGATCCTCGTCCAGCACGGCAACGCGCACGGGATCACGGGGCTCGAGGACCTGTGCGGGCGGCCGGTGTCGGTCGGCGCGGGGACCACGCAGGAGCTGCTCGCCGGCCGGCTCCAGGAGACGTGCGGCGACGAGCCGCTCGCCGTCACGCAGTCGCTCACGGCGGCCGACGCGATGCTCGAGCTGCGCGCGGGCACGGTGCAGGCGACGCTCGTCGACTACCCGCCCGCGGCGCACCTCGCGAGCGACCCGCGCAGCCGCAGCGCGTTCGAGCTCGTGAGCGACGAGCAGCACGAGCCCGCGCCGTTCGGCATCGCGGTGTCGCGCACGAACGCGGGCCTGGCGCCGGTGCTGCAGGACGCCATGAGCGAGGTGCTCGCGTCGGGCGAGTACGAGGACGTGCTGGCCCGGTGGAACCTCCAGGGCGGCGCGGTCACCGAGATCACGCTCAACGCGGGGACGTAGCGGTGCGCGTCCGCCGAGCGGGCGGGGCCGGCGACCGGGCGCCGTAGAGTCGGGGCCGTGCACTGCTCGTACTTCGTGGCGGAGCGATGCCGGTCGTGCACGCTCCTCGACCAGTCGTACCCCGCGCAGCTCGCCGCCAAGCAGGCGCACGCGCAGGCCGTGCTCGGACCGCGCCCGGAGCTCGTCTGGCTCCCGCCGGTCCCGAGCATCGAGGCCGGGTTCCGCAACAAGGCCAAGATGGTCGCGGGTGGCACCGTCGACGCCCCGACGCTCGGGATCCTCGATCCCGAGGGAGCCGGCGTCGACCTGCGCGACTGCCCGCTCTACCCGCCGGCGCTGCACGCGAGCCTGCCGGTGCTCGCGGACTTCGTGGCGCTGGCCCGGCTCACGCCCTACGACGTCGCGCGCCGGACCGGCGAGCTCAAGTACGTGCTCGTGACGCAGTCGCCCGACGACGAGCTGATGGTCCGGTTCGTGCTGCGCTCGCAGGAGTCGGTGACGCGCATGCGCAAGCACCTGCCGAGCCTGCTCGCCGCGCTGCCCCACGCGGTGGTCGTCTCGGTGAACCTGCACCCCGAGCACAAGGCGACGGTCGAGGGCGACCGCGAGATCCTGCTGACCGGCGACGAGACGCTGCGCATGCGCGTCAACGGGTTCGACCTGCACCTGCGCCCGCAGAGCTTCTTCCAGACGAACACCGAGGTCGCCGCGGCGCTGTACCGGCAGGCGCGCGACTGGGTCGACGAGCGCGCGCCCGCGACGGTCTGGGACCTGTACTGCGGCGTCGGCGGCTTCGCTCTGCACGTGGCGGCGCCGGGCCGCACGGTGACCGGGATCGAGACGAGCGTCGAGGCGGTCGCGAGCGCCGAGGTCAGCGCGCGCCAGGCCGGCCTCGACGGCACGCGGTTCCTCGCGGGGGACGCGACGGCGTTCGCGCTCGGGTCGGGCGGGGCCGACGGCGCCGACGGCGCTCCGGACGTCGTGATCGTGAACCCGCCGCGGCGGGGCCTCGGGCCGGAGCTCGCCCGCTGGCTCGAGCGCTCGCCCGTGCGCAGCGTCGTGTACTCGAGCTGCCACTCGGGGTCGCTCGCGCGCGACCTCGCCGAGATGCCGTCGCTCGTCCCCGTCCGCGGGCGGGTGCTCGACATGTTCCCGCAGACGATGCACTACGAGGTCGTCACGCTGCTCGAACGCCGGTAGGACGGCGCCAGGGGGGCCAGGGCCGACGGTGGTGCGGCGGCGTGCCGTGTCCCCGGTCCGTGGTGGACTTCACCCGGGCGGGGGCGACGAGCGGGAGAGCGGGCATGACCTACGAGTTCGACGCGGAGCTGTGGCTGTGGCAGTCGCGCAGCGACAGCTGGACGTTCGTGAGCCTGCCCACGGACGTCGCGGACGAGGTGCTCGACGTCGCCGGCGGTCGCGCGCGCGGCTTCGGGTCGCTCCGCGTCGAGGTCACCGTCGGCGCGACGACGTGGCGGACGTCGATCTTCCCGGACTCGGGCCGCAAGACGTACGTCCTGCCGGTCAAGAAGGCGGTCCGCACGGCGGAGGGGCTCAACGCGGGGTCGACCGCACGCGTGCACCTCGTGGTCCTCGACGCCTGAGCACGGGACGTCCCGGCACCGCCCGGCGGTCCTCGTCCGTCCCGTCCCGCACGTCCCGCACGACCTCCCGCCGCAGGGCGACCACGACGACGAACGGCCACAGCGCCTGCGCCCCGGCGACGAGCCGCTCGGTGAGCCCGGTCGCGGCTCCGCCGTCGGGCGTCACGCCCTGCAGCTCGGCGACGAAGACCACGAGCAGCCCCGTGAGGACCCCGGCGGCACCGAGCGCGACCGCGCGCCGGCGCACACCGACCGCACCCGGGCGCCACGCGGCCGCCGGCCAGAGCGCGAGCGCGCCGAAGCCGATCCCCGCCGCGACGCCGTGCGGGTGGGAGAACGCGTCGACGGGGAGCGCCGCGACCGCGAGGGTCGCCAGCCCGCCGACGGCGTGCAGGGTGCGGGCGAGCCGGGGGAGCGGCCGCAGGCCGGCGGCGGTGACGACGTGCGCGACGCCGGTGAGCGCGAGCCCGGCGGTCATGATCCAGGGCGCGGTGACGTCCGCGGCGGCGAGCGCGCTGATCGTCTCCCGCACCGGGTCGAAGTCGTCCTGCACGGCAGCGGCGAGCGTCCACCCGCCGATCATCCCGACCGGGGCGGCGAGCGCGGAGACGAGCGCCCAGCGGGGGACGGGCGGCCGGTCGGTGGGTCGCGGGGTGGGCATGCTCGGACGGTACGCAGGCGCGGCGCCCCGTGCCCGCCCGCCCGGGGTGAACCCGCGGCTCCCGTCCCCCGCCGGTCGGTTCGCCCGCGGCGTCCGGGCCGGACCCGTCGCGGTGGACCCCGCGGCGTCCTCGTCCTCGGGTGCGCGGTCAGCGCCCGGCCACGCCCGTCCCGCCCCCGGACTGCCACGCGGCCGACGCCGCCTCGACGGTCAGGCGGAAGAGCTCGGGGTAGGTCGTGCGCAGGCCCTGCGCGGTCACTGCGAGCCCGTCCGCGCCGAGCGCACGGTTCGCCCGGCGGGACGAGCGCGCGATCGTCGTGAGCGTGAGCCGGTCCCACACGTCGTCGGCGACCCGCAGGACCAGGACGTGCTGGCCCGAGTGCGTCCACGTCGAGATCTCGAGCACGTCGGCCCACGGCACGGTCTCGCGGGCGATCCGCACGTCACGGAAGCCCTCCGGCGAGACGGTCACGACCGCGCCGCGCTGCACGAGCGCGCGCCGGACCCACACGGCCCCGCAGGCGCCGAAGAACAGCGCGCCGACCCAGCCGACGACCACCACGACGACGCCCTCGCCGACCAGCGCGAGCGCCGCCGAGGCGGCGGTCATGAGCGCGCTGAGCAGGGTGAGACCCAGGGTCCGGCCCGGGGACGTGCCGATCTCGACGGTCGGGCCGGCGGGCGTGGTCACGCGGTCTCCTGGGCGTCGGCCGCCGGGCGCTCGGTGGCGCGGGCGGCGGCGGGGTGCGGGGGCACGGGCGGTGTGCCGGGTGCCGGGGCTCGGGCGGGCAGCGGGCCCGTCAGTGCGCGTCGCCCGGCGCGCGCACCTCGACGTGCACCGTCCACGTCACGGGGATGCCGGGCTCGAGCAGCTGGGCGCGGCCGTCGTCGCGGGACGCACTGAGCGCCTCGCGGGCGCCCGTCGCGGGCTCGAGCGCCACGACGCGCTCGCGCGAGAACATGCCGGCGTCGACCCAGAGCGCCAGGTACGGCACGGCGGCGGCGTCCCACGAGAGCCGGAGCACCGACCCGTCGGCCGCGCGCACGCCCGCCCAGGAGGCCGGGGTCTGCGGCGCGACCCAGATCTTGAGCGCCTCGCCCGCCTCGACGTGCTCGGCGTCGGCGAGCTCGGGGGTCCACGGTGCCCGCCCGTCGAGCCCGTACACGCCGTCGACGTGGGTCGCGTCCGCGGGGAGCTCGATGCGCGCGCCGGGGCCGGGGGCGAGCTGGGGGTGCGCGGCCCACTGGAACGGCACCGGCTCCGTGCCGAGCGCCTCCGCGGTGTAGACCAGCGCGAGCCCGGTCGCGGTCGGCTCGGTGCGGCGCGTGAACCGGTACGGCAGCAGCCGGCTCTCGAACCCCCACGACCCGTCGTCCTGCGCGGTCCACGGCGTCGTCCAGGCCTCGCCGTGGTCGGGGAGCGCGACGCCGTCGAGCACGTCCGCGTCGACGTTCGGGACGCACTCGTCCCACCCGCACATCTCCGCGTCGGTGAACGACGCCGGGCCGCGCGCGGGCGGCGGCACGTCCGGGCCGGGACCGAGCAACCACTCGCGCCCGGAGGCGTCCCGCAGCGACGCGATCTTGGCGCCGCGGCCGGGCACGACCACCGCGACGAGCCCCCCGCCGCCGGTCACCTGCACCGCCGGCTCGCCGTGCCAGGTGGTCGTCGACTCGTGCGTGCGTGTCACCGTGCTGGTCTACCAGATCGCCCGGGCCCCGCGGGCGGTGGTTCGTGTCGTGGCGACGCCGGACCGCCCGCGACCTACGCTGCCCGGATGGACTGCGACGTCGTGGTGGTCGGTGCCGGGATCGCGGGCCTCGAGTGCGCCCGGACCCTGCACGAGCGGGGTCTGCGCGTCGTGGTGCTCGAGGCCGCGCACGAGGTCGGGGGGCGCATCCGGTCCGAGCGCGTCGACGGCTTCACGGTCGACCGCGGCTTCCAGGTGCTCAACCCGGCCTACCCGGCAGTCCGTGCCCGCGTCGACGTCCCCGCGCTCGACCTGCGTCCGCTCCTGCCGGGCGTCGCGGTGCGGCGCGACGACGGCCTCGCGCTGCTGGCCGACCCGCGCCGCGCGCCGCGCCTGCTGCGCGCGACCCTCGGCAGCGGGTACGTGCGCCCGCGCGAGCTCGTCGCGCTCGCGCGCTGGGCCGCGCCCGCGCTCGGGCCGGTGCGCCGGTTGCTGAGCGCGCCGGACGACGCCTGGGGGCGCTCGCTCGACGCGCACGCGGCCGACGGGCGCGTGCGGCGCGAGGTCCTCGAGCCGTTCCTCGCGGGGGTGCTCGCGGAGGACGACGGCTCGTCGTCGACCCGGTTCGTGCGGCTGCTGGTGCGCATGTTCCTGCTCGGGACGCCGGGCGTGCCCGCCGCCGGCATGGGCGCGTTCCCCGCGCAGCTCGCCCGCGGCCTGCCGGACGTCCGGCTCGGGCACGGCGTCGAGCGGGTCGAGGCGGTCGCGGGCGGCCACCGCGTCCGCACCGCCGCCGGGTCGCTGACCGCGCGGGCCGCCGTGGTCGCGACGGACGCGCCGTCGGCCGCGACGCTGACCGGCGTCGCGGTGCCCGCCATGAAGGGGCTGGTCACGTGGTGGTACGCGACCGACGAGCCGCCGGGCGCCGAGCCGGTCGTCGTCGTGGACGGGCGCCGCCGCGGCCCGGTGGTCAACGCGGCGGTGATGAGCGCCGCCGCGCCGTCGTACGCCCCCGCGGGCCAGAGCCTCGTCCAGGTGACCGCGCTGCTGCGGGGCACCGCGCCCGACGAGGCGGACGTGCGCCGCCAGGCCGGGGAGATGTTCGGTGTCGGCACGTCCGGCTGGCGCGAGGTCGCGCGCCACGAGATCCCGGCGGCGCTCCCCGTGCAGCCCGCGCCGCTCTCCACCCGGCGCCCCGCGCACCTCGGCGACGCGCTGTTCGTCTGCGGGGACCACCGCGACACCGCGTCGTCGCAGGGTGCTCTCGTCTCGGGCCGCCGGACCGGTGCGGCGGTCGTGCGCGTGCTCCGGGGGCCGGCGCGCTGAGCGCCCGCCGCGCGGCCCGTCCCGCACTCTCCCGGGGCACCCGGTCACGCGTCGCCGCAGCGCCTCAGGCGTCCGACGTCGCGCGAGCGCCCGCGGCAGCGATCGACCGGCGACCGCTCGGCAGGGCCATCGCGAGCCCGACGACCGCGAACAGCGCGATCCCCGCCGCGACCAGCAGCTGCTCGACGCGGAAGCGGTCGGCGAGCGGCCCGAACACCGCCATGCCGACCGGCATCGCGAGGGCCATGACGATGCCGACGAACCCGAACACCCGGCCCTGCATCTCGGGCTCGACCGTCTCCTGCAGCACCGTCGTGGACGGGGTCGAGAAGAACGGCACCGCGAGCCCGAGCGCGAACATCAGGCTGAAGAACACCCACATGTTCGTCGACAGGCCCATCGCGACCGAGAGCACCCCGAAGACGAGCGTCGAGCGCAGCAGCAGCGCCATCCGGTTCGCGTTCGCGGCCCAGGCGGCGACCGCACCGCCGCCGAGCATCATCCCGACGCTGAACGCGACCTCGTTGACGGTGAGCTTCCAGACCTCGTCGCCGAACGTCCGCACGACCATGAGCGGCGTCAGGTACGAGGGCGCGACGATGAGCACGAACACGACGGCGAAGAGCCCGAGCACCCAGCGCACGAACGCGTGGTGCGCGACGTACCGGAAGCCGGCGACGAGGTCGTCGAAGTACCCGACGGGTGCGTCGGCGTCCGAGCGCACCAGGCGCGGCACCCGGATCGTGAGCAGCAGCGCGATCCCGACGACCGCGGTCACGACGTCGACGAAGAAGATCGCGACGATGTCCCAGCCCGCGTAGAGGGCAGCGGCGGCGGCCGGCGCGAGCAGCATGAGCGCCGCCTGGATGGTGCCGTTGATCCCGTTGACGCGCATGAGCCTGCTGGTGGGGACGATCTGCGGCAGGAGGGCGCCGACCGCGGGCGTCTGGATGCCCGCCCCCGCGGAGCGGATGGCCAGCGTCAGGTAGATGAGCCAGAGGTCGTCGGCGCCGGCCATCATGAGCAGCGCGAGCGCGAGGGTCGTGACGGCGATCGTCGCGTCCGCCCCGATGATCAGGGCCCGGCGGTCGAGCCGGTCGGCCCACACGCCCCCGAACACCGACACGACGGCCTGCGGCAGGAACCCCACGACCGACGACACCGCCAGCACGGTGCCCGACTGCGTCGTGAGGGTCAGGTGCCACATCACCGCGTACTGCACGAGCATCGAGCCGAGCAGCGACACGGTCTGGCCCGTGAGGAAGACCGTGACGTCGCGCCGCCAGCCGGGCCGCTCCGCCTCGGCCGTCGCAGGGTCCGCCTCGGCCACCGCCGGGCCGCCCGGCGGTGCGGCGCCGTCGTGCGGGCCGGGCGTCCCGCGCTCGGGGCCTGCGCTGTCCTGGGGCGGCGTCGTGGTCACCCGCCCCATCGTGGAGACCGGGGACGGGGGAGTCCAGCGGTTTCGCTCGCGGGCCTGCTCGGGGTCAGCGGGGGACCAGACCGCCGCCGACCCACGCCCGGATCGCCGCGACGTCCGCGGGGCTGAGCTCCATGCGCGCACCTCGGCACAGCCCGACGACGTTGTCCGCCCACGTCTGCGCGAGCTCGACCGCGCTCGGCCTCGTGGTCAGGTCGAGGCCCGCGAACAGCACGCCCGAGATCACGGTGTTGACGGATGCGCGGCCGATCGCCTCGCCCGCCGCCTGGCACGCGTCGCGCACGCGTCGGGCCGTCTCGGGACGCACGAACGGCGTCGTGCGCACGTCGTCCGCGAGCGCCGTCAGCAGCACGCGGTAGCGCTCGGCCGGCAGGTTGGGGATGTCGGTGACCTCGACGACCTGGCGCTGCAGCGGGGGCAGGTCGACGCTCTCGGCCGGCTGCAGGTCGGCCTCGCTGAACCGCTTGGGGTCCCACACGAAGCCCGGCGCCGGCTGCGGCGCCGTGCCGAGCTCGGCGACCGACCGCGCGAGCCACCCGAACAGGTCGCCGGCGCCGTCCCACCCGGAGCCGCGCAGCCCGGGGTCGGCCTTCCACGCCGCCTGCGCGACGACGTCACCGGGCAGGGGTCGCTCCGCCGCGCGCACGAGACGCAGGACCGCCTTGCGGGCCGGGCTCGCCGGTGCGCGTCCGCCGCCTCGGCCCGCGGCGGGCGCAGCGGGCTCGGCCCCGGCGACGGCCGCCGCCGGGGCCGGTGCGTCCCCGGCGGGGGCGACGGCGGCCGGGGCGACGAGCTCCGCGGCGGCCGGCGGGGTCACGAGCTCGACGAGCTCGTCGGCCGTGACGACGGTGTCCGCGACGGCGCGGTAGGCGCTCGCGGCGGGGCCGGCCGTGACGATCGTGACGCGCCGGTCGGCGGCCCGGCAGCGCAGCGCGAGCGGCGTGAAGTCGGCGTCGGCGGACAGGATCACGAACTCGTCGTAGCGGGTCTGCGCGCTCAGCGCGTCGACGGCGTCGAGCACGAGGTTGATGTCGGCGCTGCTCTTGCCCTGCTGGGTCAGCGACGGGCAGTCCACGACGCTGAAGCCGGCGCGCGTGAAGTTCGGACGGAACTGCGAGAACACGGACGGGTTCAGGTAGCACGCCCGCACGAGGAACCGGCGCGTGAAGTCGCCGTCGATGTCGCTGCCCTGCTCGAGCGCGCGCAGCCAGTCCCCGGGGTGCGCCGCGAACGCCTCGGCCGCCGCGGGGTCGAGCCGCTGCAGCCCGATGTACACGTTGTCGAAGTCGACGAACAGCGCGCATCGCAGTCGCCGGCCGTTCTCGGTGGTCTCGCTCGTCGTCGTCACCCCGGCATCTTCCCTGCCCAGGGGCAGCGAGCGCACACCCGCGGGTGAGCGGCACACCCGGAGGACCCGGCCCGGCGCCCGGCCCGGGGTCGGACGTGCGTCCTGGACGGGCGGCGGGCGAACGGGCGTGCCATGGTGGAAAAACGATCTCCCGAACCTGCGGACGAGGCGGTGCTGGATGCGAGCGATGGTCTATCGGGGTCCCTACCGGATCCGTGTCGAGGAGAAGGACGTCCCGCCGATCGAGCACCCGAACGACGCCATCGTGCGCGTCACGATGGCGGCGATCTGCGGCTCCGACCTGCATCTCTACCACGGCCTCATGCCGGACACGCGCGTGGGCATGACGTTCGGGCACGAGTTCATCGGCGTCGTCGAGCAGGTCGGCTCGTCGGTGGAGAACCTGCAGGTCGGCGACCGGGTCATGGTGCCGTTCAACGTGTACTGCGGCTCGTGCTTCTTCTGCGCGCGCGGCCTCTACTCGAACTGCCACAACGTCAACCCGAACGCGACGGCGGTGGGCGGCATCTACGGCTACTCGCACACCGCCGGCGGCTACGACGGCGGTCAGGCGGAGTACGTGCGCGTGCCCTTCGCGGACGTCGGGCCCCAGAAGATCCCCGACTGGATCGACGACGAGGACGCGCTCCTGATGACCGACGCGCTCTCGACGGGGTACTTCGGTGCGCAGCTGGGCGACATCCACGAGGGCGACGTCGTCATGGTGCTCGGCGCCGGGCCGGTCGGGCTGTTCGCCGCGAAGTCCGCCTGGCTCATGGGTGCCGGGCGGGTGATCGTCGTCGACCACCTCGAGTACCGGCTCGAGAAGGCGCGCACGTTCGCCCACGCCGAGACGATCAACTTCACCGAGCACGACGACCTGATCGTGCACATGAAGAAGACGACCGACCACCTCGGCGCGGACGTCGTGATCGACGCCGTCGGCGCCGAGGCGGACGGCAGCTTCTTCCAGCACCTGACCGGCTCGCGCCTCAAGCTCCAGGGCGGCTCGCCCATCGCGCTCAACTGGGCGATCGACTCGGTCCGCAAGGGCGGCACGATCTCGGTCATGGGCGCCTACGGGCCCATCTTCAGCGCGGTCAAGTTCGGCGATGCGGTCAACAAGGGGCTCACGCTGCGGATGAACCAGTGCCCGGTCAAGCGCCAGTGGCCCCGGCTGTTCGAGCACATCCGCAACGGCTACCTCAAGCCGAGCGACATCGTCACGCACCGCATCCCGCTCGAGCACATCGCGGAGGGGTACCACATCTTCTCCGCGAAGCTCGACGGCTGCATCAAGCCGATCATCGTCCCGAGCGCGAGCTGAGGAAGGACCTCCCCATGGCCTACACGCCCGAGAAGCCGCCGCTCCCGGAGACGTTCGACGAGCTGCGCGCCCGCATCCCCGGCTGGGGCGTCGACCGGGACCCGCGTGACCGGCCCGCGGTGCCGCGCGAGCGCTTCGACCCGGGGGCCAGCGGTGCGCGCTGGGAGTTCCCCGAGCGCCAGGTCGAGCACACGCCGCGCGAGCGCTCGATCGAGCACGCGTTCGTCACACCGGTGTTCGGCACCTCTGCCCCGCTCAAGGGGCTGTCGGGGGTCATCCGGCGCTACGCGTACGAGAAGTACAGCGAGGCGCGCGCCGCGCACTGGCTGCTCCTCATGGGTGCGGACCGGGTCGACGCCCTGGAGAGCGTCCTGGCGTCGTTCGCCACGCTGCGCCCGGACAACCCGGTGACCGAGACCGGCGTGCTCAGCGAGGCGTCGCACCACCCGGTCGCCTCGCGCCGCGAGGGCAGTCGCGCGGACCTCGGGCACCAGGCGCTCGACCCGCTGCTCAACGCGGTGCCGTGGGTCGTCGGCGGTGCGCTCGCGCTCGGGGGCGTGCGGTCCGTCGTGCGGGCGCTGCGCCGCTGAGCCGGGGCGGGGCGCGGGCCGGCGTCGCCGGGCCGCGGCGGGCTGCTCAGACGGGGTCGGGCTCCGTGCTGATCCGCAGCGCCGCGACGAGCTCGCGGTAGAGGTCGTCGGTCACGAGCAGCTCGGCGTGCGTGCCCGTCGCCCGGACCCGGCCCGCCTCCAGCACGACGATCTGCTGCGCGTCGATCACCGTCGACAGCCGGTGGGCGATCGTCAGCACCGCGTGCTCGCGGCCGACGCCGTCGATGACGTCCTGGACCGCCGCCTCGGTGAGGCCGTCGAGCTGCGCGGTCGCCTCGTCGAGCAGCAGCACGTCCGGCACCCGCACGACCGCGCGCGCGAGGGCGACCCGCTGGCGCTCGCCGCCGGACAGGCTCGTCGCGGACACGACCGTGTCGAGCCCGTCGGCGAGCGAGCGCACGCGGTCGCCGAGCCGGACCGCGTCGAGCGCGCGCCACACCTCGTCGTCGGTCGCGTCCGGGTGGCGGATCACGACGTTCTCCCGGAGCGTCCCGGACAGCAGCGGGGTCTCCTGCTCGACGTACGCGAGCCGCGAGCGCACCGCGTCGATGCTCAGGTCGGTGAACGGCACGCCGTCGAGCCGGAGCGTGCCGCCCGTCGGGTCCACGAACCGCAGCAGCAGCGAGAACGTCGACGTCTTGCCGGCGCCCGACGGCCCGACGATCGCGGTGTGACCGCGGCGCGGCACGGCGAGCGAGAGCTCGTGCACCGCGGGCTCGTCCGCGCCCGGGTAGGTGAGCGTCACCCGGTCGAGCTCGAGCACCGCCGGGGACGCGGCGCCCGCCGGCAGCGCCCCGCCCGCGTGCACGTCCTCGACCTCGATGCCCTCGGTCTCGCGGATCCGCGCGGCCGCTGCGACGCCTGACTGCAGCTGCGTGAACGTCTGGGTCAGCGTCGTGATGGGGTCGATGATGTTGAAGGCGTAGAGCAGGAACGCCACGAGCGTCGAGACGGTGAGCCCGCCGGCGTCGACGCGCCAGGCGCCGATCGCGAGGATCGCGATGATCGCGAGCTGGATGCCGCCGCCCGCGATCGACCACGCGACCGCGGTGATCCACACCGCCCGCACGCTGTGCCGTGCCGACTCCTCGGCCTCGTGCACGATGCGCTCGACCTGACGCTCCTCGGCCCGGCTGGCCTTCACGGTCCGCAGCGCGCGCAGGCTCGTCTCCAGCACCGAGCCGAGCTGCCCCACGGAGGCCTGGGCGGCGCGCTGCGCGACCCCGATCTTCGGCAGGAGCATCCCGAGCAGCACGGCGACCACCACGATGGCCGCGAGGGTGCTGAGCAGCAGCGGCAGGTCGAGCACCGCCATGAGCACGACCGTCCCGACGAGCGAGACGAGGCCGTTGACGAGCTGCACCGCGCTCGACGACGCCGCCTCGCGGAGCAGCACGGTGTCGGAGGTGATGCGCGTGACGAGCTCCCCGGTCGGCCGCTCCGTGACGTCACCGAGCCGGCCGCGCAGGAACCGGTGCACGAGCGAGGTGCGCGCGTCGAGCACGACCTGCTCCGCGAGGCGTCCTAGCAGGACCCACTGCGCGAGCCCGCACACGAGCCCCAGGAGGAGGAGCCCGACGAGGATCCCGACGGGGCGCGAGAGCGAGGCGTCCGTGCCCAGGGTGTCGAGCACCCACTTCGTGGCGAGCGGCATGGCGAGGGTCGCGGCCGTCGCACCGAGGCCGAGCACGATCCCGACCGCGACGACCCGGGCGTGCGGGCGGACGAAGGCCCAGAGGACGCGCAGGTTCTCCCAGCGCAGCGGGACCTTCTCCTCGGTCGCGGTCGCGGTCGCGGTGGCGGTGCCGGCGGCGGCCGGGTCTGCGGCGGCGCCGTCGCCGACGTCCGCGCGGTCGGCGCTCACGACGCCCTCCCCGCGACGCGCGCCGCGACCCCGTCGAGCAGCAGCGCGAGGCCGGTCCGGAACGTCTCGGTCGCCTCCTGCTCGAGGTAGGGCACCGACTCGTCGTCGAGCGTGAACGCGCCCTGGCCGGCGAGGCGGGTGACCGCTGGGAACCGGGTGTCGAAGTCCGTCGCGACCTGCTCGAGCAGGGCCGAGCGCTCGTACCACCACGCGTCCTCGGCGACGCCGGTCGCCGACTCCGCCTGCCGGGTCTCGGCGACGGTCTGCGCGACCCCGCCGACGAGCTGGACGAGCGCGCTCGCGAGCCGGCGCAGGTCCCGCGGGGGCAGCCCTGACCCCTCGACCGCCGCGAGCAGGCCGTCGAGCTGGGCGTACTCGTGGGGTCCGAGCACGGGCCGCGCGGGCGACACCTCGAGCACCCACGGGTGCCGGAGGTAGAAGGCCCACGTCGCCTCCGCCCACGACTCGACGCGCTCCCGCCACGTCGCGCCGGGGTGCGTGCGCGGGAGCTCGGCGTGGACGGCGTCGTGCATGAGGTCGACCAGGACGGCCTTGGTGGGCACGTGCGTGTAGAGCGCCATCGCCGTGCAGCCCAGGCGGTCGCCGACGGCGCGCATCGAGACCCCGGGCAGGCCGCGCTCGTCGGCGAGCGCGATCGCGGCGTCCACGACCGCGTCGACCCCCAGCGGGACGGGGGTCGACGCGCGGCCCGACGGCGGGCCTGCGGTCGCGTCCGGCGGCGCACCACCGGGTGTGGGGGACCGCCACAGGAGAGGCATGGCACGGGCGGCGCTGCCCTGGGATGTGTACACGAGGCTCCTTACGCCGTAAACCGTCGACTATACGGCGTAAAGGTGCGCTGCCGCCAGGGTCAGTCGTCGACGACCGCGGCGGCGGCGGCGGTCGCGAGCAGGAAGAACGACTGCGCCTCCGCCGACGTGCCCGGCCGGTCGAACCGCGGCGCCCCGCACACCGGCGTGACGAACCCGCAGGGGTCGACGCGCGCCCGCGCCGCACCGACCAGCGACCGACCCACGGACGCGTAGGACGCGGGGAGCCAGCCGTCGGCGACGCCCGTGAGCACCGCGTAGGCGAGCATCTGCGCGAGGTTCGTCTCGGGGAACGTCGCCGGGTCCGTCACCACGTCGTGGAAGACGCCGTCCTCGTCCCGGTGCTCGAGGCACGCGTCGATCACCTCCCGGGCGTGCGCGGCCGCGGCGGCTCGGAAGCCGTCGCCGCCACCGGCCACGTCGAGGTCCCCGAGCAGGTGCAGCGCCCGCGCGATCCCCGCGACGACCCAGCCGTTCCCGGTGCCCCACGGCGCGGCGAGCGTCAGCCGGGCCGAGTCCTCGTCCCAGCGCGCCGAGTACAGCCCCGTCGCCTCGTCGAACAGCCGGGCGCGGTGCCCGGCGAGCTGCCGCGCCGCCTCCTCGACCTCGCCCGCGAGCACGAGCAGCGGCAGCACCATGTACACCGAGTCGACCCAGACCTCGCGCGTGCCGACGAGGTGCAGCAGGGTGCCGTCGTCCGCTCGCGGCGCGTCGCGGGCGATCCAGCGGACCTGGCGGTCGAACGCCTCGCGCAGCGTGGCGTCGCCGGTGTGCTGCGCCGCCCGCAGCACCGCCTCGCCGTTCGCCGCGGAGTTCACGATCCCGCCGTCCTCGATCTCGGCGAGCTTGCCCTCGGCCGTCTGGCGCGTCACGGCGTCCCGCGCCACGACCTCGGCCAGGCCGGTCAGCCCGAGGTCGAGCAGCGCGTGGCTCGCGACACCCTGCTCCCACGACTGCCGCTGCATGGCGAGGAGCGCCGCGAGCACGCGCCGCTGGTCGGGGTCGAGCCGCGCCCAGGCCGCCGCGTCGTCGTCCATCAGTCCCCCTCCGTCGCTCGTGCGCCGACTCCTCCGATCCTCGCCGGGACGGGGGCGGGCGGCGCGGCGGCGGCGGGCCGGCGCACGAGACGGAAGAACGCGCGCAGCTCCGCGACGAAGGACTCCGGCTGCTCGAGCGCGGGGAAGTGCCCGCCGCGGGCCGGCTCGCTCCAGTACCGGAGGTCGGTGAACCTGCGCTCGGCCCAGCGCCGCGACGGGCGCTGGTTCTCGCGCGGGTAGACCGTGCCCCCGGCCGGGACGTGCACCGGGTCCGCGCCTGGCACCGTCAGCACCCGGTGCACGTCGTCGATGCTCTCGGCATACAGGCGGGCCGACGACGCGCCCGTCCCCGGGAGCCAGTACAGCATCACGAGGTCGAGGAGCCGGTCGCGCGGGACGACGGCCTCGAGGTGCCCGTCGCCGTCCGTCCACGCCCACAGCTTCTCGAGCACCCAGGCGGCCAGGCCGACGGGGGAGTCGACGAGCGAGTACCCGACGGTCTGCGGGCGCGTGGCGTGCACGCGCGCGTAGCCCGAGTCCTCCTCGCCCTGCCGCAGGCTCTCGAGGGCCGAGCGCTCGGCGTCCGTCAGGTCGTCGAACGTCGCGGGGTCGGGCGCGGCGAGCGGCGGCATCAGGTGGACGCCGGCGACGTGCTCCGGGTCGAGCCGTCCGAGCGCGGCGCTGATGCTCGTGCCCCAGTCGGTGCCCTGCGCGCCGTAGCGGTCGTACCCGAGCCGCGCCATGAGCTCGGCCCAGGCGGCGGCGATCCGCTCGACGCCCCAGCCGGGCCCCGACGGCTTGTCGCTGAACCCGTACCCGGGCAGCGACGGGACCACCACGTGGAAGGCGTCGGCGGCGTCGCCCCCGTGCGCCGGCGGGTCCGTCAGCGGGTCGACGACGTCGAACAGCTCGGCGACCGAGCCGGGCCAGCCGTGGGTGAGCACCACCGGGAACGCGCCCGGGTGCGGCGACCGGACGTGCAGCGCGTGGATGCCCAGGCCGTCGATCTCGGTGCGGACCTGCGGCCAGGCGTTCAGCCGCGCCTCGGTCGCACGCCAGTCGTACGTCTCGAGCCACGTGCGGCAGACGTCCCGCAGGTGGTCGACCGGCACGCCCTGCGCCCAGCCGTCCGCCGTGGCGGGCTCCGGGAAGCGGGCGCGCCGCAGCCGGTCGGCGAGGTCGTCGAGCTGCTCCTGCGGGACGTCGACCCGGAACGGGACCAGGCGGCGGCTCACGGGGACGCGGGCGGGTTCTCGGCCAGCCACCGGCGGCGCAGCGTCACGGGTGCGCGCACGAGCCACGCATCCGTCACGACCTCGGCGAGCTCGTCCGGGTCCAGCGCGTCTACCCGCCCGAGCACGAGCGGGTAGCCGTCGAAGTGCGGCGTGGTGAACCAGACCTCCGGCTCGCTCGCGAGCAGCGCCTCCTTCGCGCCGAGGTCCTCGACCCAGGCGCCGAGCGGGGCGTCGACCGGCGCGAGGTCGCCGAGCGCGGCGCGGTCCGCGGCGCGCAACGGCCGCTCGAACACGAAGGCCCGGCCGCGCACGGACCAGTGGCGCTCGGGCTGCTCGGTCGTCTCCGGCAGCGTCCCGGCGCAGCGGCGCACGTCCGCCCAGGTGGCCATGGACCGACCGTACGCCGGGCCACCGACACGCCCCCGGCCGGACGACGTCGCGTCCGCGGCAGAACGGTCAGTGACCCGGGCCGCCGGTCAGCGGGCCCCGCTCGCCCTCGCCGGGGACCGCCGTCGCGCCGTCGCCGCCGGAGCCTCCGCCCGGGACGGGCGCCGCCGCGAGGCTCCTCCCGAGGCGGCTGTGCCGACGGCCGTACAGCACGTAGATCACGAGCCCGACGACCATCCACGCGAGGAACCGCAGCCAGGTCTCGAGGGGCAGGTTGATCATGAGCCAGCCGCACGCGACCACGCCGAGGATGGGGACGACCGGCGCGCCGGGGGTCCGGAACGCGCGCGGCAGGTCGGGGCGCGTGCGTCGCAGCACGAGCACGCCGAGGCACACGACCACGAAGGCGAACAGCGTGCCGATGCTCACGAGCTCGGACAGGGCCGAGAGCGGGACGAAGCCCGCGAGGATCGCCACCGCGCCCGCGACCACCACGGTGATGACCCACGGCGTGCCGAAGCGCGGGTGGACGCGCGCGAGCGACGGCGGCAGCAGGTGGTCGCGCGACATCGCGAACAGCACGCGCGTCTGACCGAGCATGAGCACGAGGATCACGCTCGTGATGCCCGCGACGGCTCCGAGGGCGATGAGCCGGGCCGCCCACGTGATGCCGACGGCCTCGAACGCCTCGGCGAGCGGTGCGCCGGTGTTGAGCTCGGTGTAGGGCACCATCCCGGTGAGGACGAACGACACCGCCATGTACAGCACGGTGCAGATCGCGAGCGAGCCGAGGATGCCGCGCGGCATGTCGCGCTGCGGGTTCTGCGTCTCCTCGGCGGTGGTGGCCACGATGTCGAAGCCGATGTACGCGAAGAACACGACGGAGGCCGCAGCGACGACCCCGAAGGCCCCGAAGTGCGTCGGCTCGAGCCCGAGGAACGCCTGCACGATCGGCTGGTGCAGCACGCTGCCGCGCGCGCCCTCGGCCGCCTCCGCGGGCGGGACGAACGGGGAGTAGTTCGCGGTGTCGACGTACATCGCGCCGAGGCCGATCACGAAGAGCACGATCGCGACCTTGACCACGACGAGCACGCCCGTGAACCGGCTCGAGGCCTTCGAGCCCCGGATGAGCAGCAGCGCCAGCACGACGACGATCGCGATCGCCGCGACGTCCGGCCGCGCCGCGTCGCCCGCGAGCCACGGCGGCAGGTCGAGCAGCGACGCGAGGTACGCGGACCAGCCTCGCGCGACGACGGCGGCGCCGAGCATGAGCTCGAGCAGCAGGTCCCACCCGATGATCCACGCCACGAGCTCCCCGAGGGTCGCGTAGGAGAACGTGTACGCGCTCCCCGCGACGGGCACGGTCGACGCCAGCTCGGCGTAGCAGAGCGCCGCGAGCCCGCAGGTGATCCCGGCCAGGAGGAACGACAGGACGACGGCGGGACCGGCGTTCGTCGCGGCCTGCTGACCGGTGAGGACGAAGATGCCGGTGCCGATGATGACCCCCACGCCGAACACCACGAGGTCCCAGGCCCGGAGCGTGCGCTTGAGGCGGTGGCCCGGCTCGTCGGTCTCGGCGATGGACTGCTCCACGGACTTCACTCGCCAGATGCCCGCCATGGGGACCCCCGCTGCTGCTCTCGCACGTGTCTTCCCGGTCGGCCCGACACTAGCGGCGCACCTCGGCGACCGCCCTGGGACGAGGGTCCGGCACCGGCCGGGGTCCGGTCCGCTACGGGGGAGGGCTCGCGCGGGAGGGTGGCTCCGCGGTGGCTCCGCGGTGGCGCCGGGCGGCGGCGCGGTCGACGCTGGGAGTCTGCCGACGACAGGAGCGCACGATGGGCGACGAGCTGCACAAGGGCGACGAGGTGACGTGGCGCAGCCACGGCACGACGGTCGAGGGGATGGTCGAGAAGAAGATCACGGCGGACACCGAGGCGGCCGGGCGCACCGTCCGCGCCTCGAAGGACGACCCGCAGTACCTCGTGCGCAGCGACAAGACGGGTCGTGAGGCGGTGCACAAGCCCTCGGCGCTCGAGAAGGACTGACCCCGGCGCGACGGGCGAACCGCTCCGGCGCGACGACACGCCGGGCGGTCCGGACGGGCCGGCGACGACGGCCGCCTCGGGGGACGCCCCGGTCTGTCCTGGTCAGGCCCGGCGCCCGAACAGGGCGAGCAGCCGCGTCTGCTGGTCCGCGCCGTCCGGCACGTCGAGCGGCCCGGCGAACACGGACCCGGGGCCGAGCTCGTCGGTGCGGTCGGACCACTCGACGAGCAGCCGGTCGACCGTCGAGGGATCCATGTCGTCCTCGACCCCGAGGCCGCGGGCGAGGTCCCACCCGTGCACCGCGAGGTCGGTGAGCATCTCGTCGAGGTAGTCGTGCGCCGCGGTCGGCCCCCGGCTCAGGTCGACGGTCCGGCCGAGCGCACCGGCCTCCGCGAACGCGGCCAGGGCGGCGGCGATCGCGGCGTCCCAGGCGGCGACCGGGTCCTCGCCGAGCACGTCGCCGTCGAACCGGTCCCCGACCTCGGCCACGGTCCGGCCGGCGAGGAGCTCGGGCGCCCACAGCTGCTCGGACGTGAGGTGGTTCACGAGGTCGCGGACCGTCCAGTCGGTGCAGGGCGTCGCCCTCCGCCACGCGGGGCTGTCGGGCGGGCCGACGCGGTGGACCAGGCGGGAGAAGCGCTCGGCGTTCACACGGTGCAGGCTCAGCAGCTCGTCCATGTCCCCAGGGTGCTCCGGGCCGCCGGGACGCGCTCGCCGGGCGGCCCCCCCGGCCCCCGCCGTACGGTGGCCTCTCGACCGTCACGCGGACTCGGGAGGCACTCATGGGCTCGGTCAAGCTGCGTCACCTGCCGGCGCGCGCGGCGATCGGCGCGTACGTCCTGGACTCGGGGCTGAGCAAGCGGGGGGCCGACGCGGAGACCGCGGCGGGCCTGCACGGGATGGCCGCGCAGGCGTACCCGTTCCTCGCCGACGTCGACCCGCGCACCTTCGTCCGGCTGCTCTCGGCGGCGGAGATCGCGCTCGGCGCCGCGCTGCTCCTCCCGGTCGTGCCGACGGGGCTCGCCGCCGCCGGCCTCACGGCCTTCTCGGGCGGGCTCGTCGGGCTGTACCTGAAGACACCCGGCATGACGCGGGAGGACGGCATCCGGCCCAGCCAGGAGGGCATCGGGCTCGCGAAGGACGTGTTCATGCTCGGCAGCGCCGTGGGACTGCTGGTCGACGTGGCGGGGGACCGCGCGCGGACGGCGGCCACGCGCCTGCGGCCGTCGCTCCGACGCAGCTCCTAGGGCAGCCCGCTCGGCCCGTCGGCGCGCCGGTACCCGCGCACGTGCTCGACGACGAAGTCCTTCGGGTAGGGCCCGGGCGGCGGGCCGCCGTCGGGCGCCGGGAACGCGTACACGTTCAGCATGAGCTGCATCGGGTACGCGGGGGACTGCGCGACCCGGGTGACGTGCACGCCGTCGACGAGGAAGTCGACGTGCTCGGGCGTCCAGTCGACGGCGTAGGTGTGCGCCTCGCGCGCGTCGATCGCGACGGGGTGCGCGGCGAACTCGTCGACGATCGTGGGGTCGCCGAAGGGGTGCACGCCCATGCCGACGAGCGCGCGGTCGGGGCGGACGTCCCGGCCGAAGATCTCCGCGACGCAGATCTCCGCCGAGCGCTCGGGCGTGTCCTCGACGCCGATCATCCACAGGGCGACCATCGCCGCGGGGTCGTCGGTCGCGCGGGCGCGCATCTCGACCCAGCCGTACTGCGGGGTCCAGAGCCGTTGCTCCTCCTGGGCCTCGCGCACGACCGCGTCGGGGTGGAACCGGTGCTGACCGACGCGGCTGCCGACGGGACCCGACAGCACCCCCGTCTGGAGCGAGGAGACGCGCAGCTGCCCGTCGAGGTCGGGGCACCACGGCGGCTGGTCCGCCTCGACGCGCAGCCGCAGCGTGCCGTCCCCGAGCACGTACCGGGCGGCCGACTCGGCGCGCGAGCTCCACTGCGGCAGGTAGTGCGGGACCCACCGGGCCGGGTCGAGCGTCGTGCCGTCGAAGGTGTCCTCGAGCTCGAGGACGTAGCGGTCGGGGTCGGGCGGGCCACCGGACGCGGGCGCGGGCCCTGGGGTCACGCGCGGTCCCGGGCCCACGGCACCTCGGCCAGGGTCCGCCCGGTCTCGACGAACGTCTTGAGGTTGGACAGCACGGCCGCCCACCCGGAGGCGGCCTGCCGGCGATCCTCCTCGGTGAGGTCGACGTGCGTGACCGTCAGCCGGGTGATCGTGCCGTAGCGCGCGACGTCGAACGTCACGCGCGAGGCGCCCTCGACAAGGTCATCGCCGGGCAGCGCCCAGGTCGTCACGAGCCGGTGCGGGGGCTCGCTCTCGAGCACCGTGCCCACGACGTCGGCCGTCCCGCTGCCGTCGGTGCGCCGGTGCTCCCAGCCGGAGCCCACCTGCCAGTCGGACACGTTGCTGTGGCCCCAGTACTGCGCGGTCAGGTCGGCGTCGGTGAGCGCCTCCCAGACCCGCTCCGGGGTCGCGTCGATGTAGGTCACGTACACGAACGCCGGCGTCTCGGCCATGGCGTCCTCCGCTCGTCGTCGTAGGTCGCTGAGGGCCCGCAGCCGCGGGCGCTCGAACTTGTCGATCCACCGCTCCTGGATCTCGTGGAGGGGGACGGGGTTGAGGTAGTGCAGCCGGGCCCGGCCCTGCCGCACGGTGCTGACGAGGTTCGCGGCCTCGAGCAGGTCGAGGTGCTGAGTCACGGACTGCCGAGCCATCCCGGTGCCGTCGGCGAGCTCGCCGAGCGTCTGACCGTTCCGCTCGTGCAGCCGGTCGAGCAGCAGGCGGCGCGTGCGGTCGGCGAGCGCCTTGAACACGTCGTCCACGTCGTCGGCCACACCTCACGTTAGGCAGGTATATACCTGCATGTCAAGGACGGCGGTTCGGCTCAGCCCGCGAAGAACGCCGCGAGCGCCTCGGTCAGCGGGCCGGGGGCCTCCTCCGCCACGTGGTGCCCCGAGTCGATCCCGTGACCGCGCACGTCCCGCGCCCAGTCGCGCCAGATCCGCAGCGGGTCCCCGTAGAGCTGCTCCAGGTCGTCGCGCGTCGACCACAGCACGAGCAGCGGCGGCTCGACCCGGCGCCCGGCGGCCCGGTCGGCCTCCTCGTCGCGCCGGTCGACCGTGAGCCCGGCGCGGTAGTCCTCGAGCATCCCGCGCACGACCTCCGGGTCCCGCACCGCCGCACGCCACTCGGCGTGGTTCTCGGGCCCCATCACCTCGGGGTCGCCGCGGTACCAGGCGTCCGGGTCCGCGGTGATCACGCGCTCCGGGATCCCGGGCTGGGCGTAGAAGAACCAGTGCCACCAGGCGGTCGCGAACCGCGCGTCCGCGCGGGCGAGGTGCTCGCTGATCGGCAGGCAGTCGAGGAGCGCGACGCGGTCCACGACGTCGGGGTGGTCCAGCGCCAGACGCAGCGCGGCGTAGCTGCCGCGGTCGTGCCCGGCGACGCCGAAGCGCTCGTGCCCGAGTGCCCGCATCGCCGTGCGCAGCCGCTCCGCGACCGCGCGCTTGGAGTGCGGCTCGTGCCCGGGGGCGGGCACCGGCTTCCCCGACCGCCCGTATCCGGGCAGGTCCGGGCACACGACCGTGAACCCGCGCTCGACGAGCAGGGGCGCGACGCGGTGCCACGTCGCCGACGTGCGCGGGTGCCCGTGCAGCAGCAGCACCGCCGGACCGCTGCCGCCGTGACGCACCAGCAGGTCCACGTCGCCGGCGGGGACCCGGTCCTCCGCGAAGCCGTCGAACACGCCTCAGTCCCGCGGGCTCAGCACGCAGAACTCGTTGCCCTCGGGGTCGGCGAGCACGATCCACGAGACGTCGGCGCCCTGCCCCACGTCCGCCCGCGTCGCCCCGAGCGCGAGCAGCCGCTCGACCGCCTCCGCTTGGTCCTCGCCGGCGCGCGGCGCGAGGTCGAGGTGCAGCCGGTTCTTGACCTGCTTGCGCTCGGGCACCGCGCCGAAGCACAGCCCGGGGCCGCGCTCCTCGACGGGGACGTCCCGCGACGCGTCGAACGCGTGCGGCGGGACGAGCATCGACTCCTCGCCGGACTCGTACGCTACGACCCAGCCGAGCACCTGCGCCCACCACGCTGTCTGTGCGCGCACGTCGGTGCAGTCGACCTCCACGGAGTACCAGCGGACGGGCATGGGTGTGCTCCTCGTCGTCGGGCCTCGCGGACGCCCCTCCACGCACCGGGCCGGCCGCCGTTGACCCCTGTCTACCGGCGCCCGCCCACACGCGCCGCCCGTGGCCCACGGGTGCCGGGCGCCGGGGCCGCCGGCGGCCGCCGGGACCCGCCGTCCCGACCCGCTCGTTCCGGACCCCGCACCCGCGCGCTCTGCTCGCCGACCCGGCCCTCGACGGCGACCTCCCCGTGGTGCTCCTGGGCGACCTCAACGCCGGCCCGGGCACGCCCGAGCCCGCGCCGCTCGACGCCGTCGCGACCGACCTGTGGACCGCGGGCGGCGGGGACCCGGACGCCGTGACGCTCAGCTCCGCGGTGCCCTTCGCGCCGCTCGAGGCCGTCAAGCAGGTCGACCGCCGCATCGACCACGCGTACGCCCGCCCCGGGCGACCGGGCGGGGCGGGCGTCGCGCACGGCAGCGTGCTCGCGGGCACGGCGGAGGTCGACGGCGTGCTGCCGTCGGACCACGACGCGGTCGTGACCGACCTCGAGGTGTGAGGTCGCTGCCGGGCCGCGGGGGAGGGCCGGCACGCCGCGGACGCCGGCCCTGCCCGGGGAGGATCACGTCAGGACGAGACGTCCGCCGTCGTGAACCGGCTCCACGCGAGCGCGCCGAAAAGGACGACCCACGCGCCCTGCACCGCGAGCCCCTGTGCCAGCACGTCCCAGCCCACCTCGACGCGCAGGAACTCCGCGAAGTCGAGCCAGTGGTGCGTGAGCAGCCCGCCGTGGATCGCGGAGAGCTGCGGCAGCGTGTCGAGCACCGCGGAGACGATCGCGACGACGACGGTCGCCGCCATGGCCCCGACCGGCACCTCGGTGAGCGTCGAGAGGAAGAGCCCGACGGCCACGAGCCCGGTCATCGACAGCGCGACGTACGCGACGACGCCGGCCATGCGCGCGATGCCGTCGCCGAGCGGGATCGTCGACCCGGACAGCAGCGCGACGTCGTCGAGCCCGAAGTACGCCGCGCCCGCCACGAACGCGACGACCGCGATCGCGAGGACCGCCGCGCCGGCGAACGCGAGCGCGCCGAGCGCCTTGACGCCGAGCAGCCGCGTGCGCGAGACCGGCACGGTCAGCAGGTAGCGCAGCGTGCCCGCGGACGCCTCGCCCGCCACGGCGTCGCCCGACGCGATGCCGATGGTCAGCGGGAGCAGGAACGGCAGGCACAGGAACAGCGCGGCGACCACGAGGAACAGCCCGTTGCCGGTGACCCGCCCCACGAACCCGGGCCCCTGGCCGCCGAGCGCCGAGTCCTGCGTGACGAACAGCACCGTGCCGAGCAGCAGCGGCACGGCGGCGAGCCCGGCGAGCAGCACCTGGTTGCGGCGCCGGCCGAACACGAGCCGGAGCTCGCTGCGCATGAGCCGCGCCCACGCACCGCGCCGGCGCACGGCGGGGACCGGCGGCGTCGACGTCCGTGCGGCGGCGGCGCCGTCGAGGACCTCAGCGTGCGACATCGAAGCCCTCCCCGGTCAGCTCCACGAAGACCTGCTCGAGGCTCGGCCGCGTGACCTCGAGCCCCACGAGGTCGAGCCCCGCGTGCACGATCGCCGCCGAGATCTTCTCGGGCGGCGTGCTCGCGAGGAGGGCACGCAGCGTCGGCCCGTCGGTGGTGACCTCGGTGAGCCCGAGGCCCGTGAGGACCTCCGCCACGGCGCCCACGTGCGCGAGCGACGTCGTGACGCCCACGTGCGCCGTGCCGCGGTCCGTCAGCGCCTGGCGCTCGCCCTGCAGCAGCAGGTGGCCGCGGCTCATGATCCCGATGTGCGTGCAGACCTGCTCGATCTCCGCGAGCAGGTGCGAGGAGACCAGCACGGTCGTGCCGGCGTCGGCGAGCTCCCGCACGAGGTGGCGGACCTCGCGGGTGCCCTGCGGGTCGAGCCCGTTGGTCGGCTCGTCGAGCACGAGGAGCTCGCGCGGGCGCAGCAGCGCGGCGGCGAGGCCGAGGCGCTGCTTCATGCCGAGCGAGTACTGCCGGTACGGCTTCGCGGCGGCGGCGGAGAGCCCGACGCGCTCGAGCGCGTCCTCGCTGCGCCGGTGCGACGTGCGCGGGTCGGCCGTCGCGTCGCTCGCGTCGAGCCGGGCGAGGTTGGCCCGGCCGGTGAGGTACGGGTGGAACGCGGGGCCCTCGACGAGCGCACCCACGCGCGGGAGCACCGTGGCGCCCGCCTCGGGCATCGCACCGTCGAGCAGCCACGCCCGCCCGCTGGTCGGGCGCACGAGCCCGAGCAGCATGCGGATCGTCGTCGTCTTGCCCGAGCCGTTCGGGCCGAGGAAGCCGTACACCGAGCCACGGGGCACGCGCAGACCGATCCCGTCGACCGCCACCTGCCCCGACCGGAAGCGCTTGGTCAGGCCGTCGGTCCGCACCGCGAGGTCGTGGTCGCCGGGCGCGCCGCCGACGGCGGGCAGCTGTGCGCTGCCCGCCGTCGCGGTCACGTCCGACGCCACGGTGGTCCCCGTCACGCCATCCCGCGCAGGACGTCCGCGGGGACCGCCCCGGCCAGGACGCGGCCGTCGGTCGTGACGAGCACGCTCAGCAGCGACGAGCTGAGCAGCCGGCCCTCGGGGACCTCGGTCGTGAGCTGCTCGTAGAGCGCGCTCGTGTCGAGGTCCGGCACGCCGTGCTGGCCGTTCTCGTCGGTCGGCGCGAACTCCTGGATGAGGTCCTGCGCGCTCTCGGAGCCGAAGCTCTTCCCCGCGCCCGGGACGCTCGTGAGCGCGGCCGGGTCGCCCGCGACGAGGTTGGCGACGTCGAGCCCGGTGACCTCGGTGACCGACTCCCAGCCGGTGCCGGTGACCGTGACGCCCGGGGGCAGCTCCTGCGCGTCCTTGGCCGAGGGCACCTGCGCGAGGTCCGCGGCGCTCGGCAGCGGGACCTCGACGTCCTTGACGCTCGCACCCGCCGGGGCGGAGAACGCGAGCACCGCGTCGTCGGGGGCCTCGAACGCGACGTCGGTGAAGCCGACCTCGAGGGCCGGGGCGCCGTCGTCCTGCGTGCTCCAGACCTGCACGCGCAGCGGCGTCGACGTCTCGGCGTCGACCGCGACCACGGTGCGGGCGACGAGCGTGTCGGCGCCGCCCTTGGGCGTCACGACGAGCTGGTAGGCGTCGCGCCCGGCGACCGTCAGCTCGGCGTCGAGCGTGACCGAGGAGAACTGCTCGGCCTGCGCGAGCACGTGCCCGGCGACCTCGTCGGGCGTCGGCAGCTCGCCCGCGACCTCGGGGAGCGACCCGGCGCGCGCCTGCTCGGCGAGCGCGTCGTAGCGGGTCTGGTCCTCGGGGCTCAGCGCGTAGTGCACGACCTCCTCGTCGGAGCTCGAGTACGTCCACGCCTCGGCGCCGTCCCGGACCACCGAGTACTCGGAGACCGAGCCCAGCAGCGAGACGCGCGAGCGCTCCGTCCCGTCGGTCCAGACGCGCAGCGTCGAGCTGCCGCCGAGCAGGGCGATCGGGTCGGCGCCACCGACCTCGCCGAACGGGATCTCGGGGAGCCCGAGGCGCGCGGTGTAGACGAGCGTGCCGCTCATCGGGACGGGCTGGGCGGCGGCGACGGAGCTGATGAGCTCGGCCGGGGTCACGTCGGGCAGGCCCTCGGCGCCCGCGGAGGCGAGCAGCGGGGGTGCGACGAAGGCGCCCGCGACGGCCACGGCGGCGACGGCCGGGACCGCCCAGCGGGCGCGCTGGGAGAAGGTTCGGGGAGTGCTCGAGGGCTCGGTCGTCTCGGTCATGGCTCCACTGTGCGCCCCGGCGGCTGAGGGCGCGCTGAGAGGCCGTCCGGTCCGGCTGTGGGGTCCGCGGCGCGCGCGGTGGGATGCTCCTCCTGTGCGGGTCCTGGTGGTCGACGACGAACGCGGGCTCGTGCGCGCCCTGCACCGCGGGCTGACGGCCGAGGGCTTCGCGGTCGACGTCGCGTTCGACGGCGCGACCGGGCTGCACCTCGCGACCGAGAACGAGTACGACGCGATCGTGCTCGACATCATGCTGCCGCGCCGCAACGGCTACGACGTCGTCACCGACCTGCGGGCGCTGGGCGTCTGGACGCCCGTGCTGCTCCTGAGCGCCAAGGACGGGGAGCACGACGTCGCCGACGGGCTCGACGTCGGCGCGGACGACTACCTCACGAAGCCGTTCTCGTTCGTGGTCCTCGTGGCCCGCCTGCGCGCGCTCGTGCGCCGGCCCGCGCACGCCCGGCCCGCCGTCCTGCAGGTGGGCGACGTGGTGCTCGACCCCGCGACGCGCGTCGTGACCCGCGCGGGCGAGGTCGTCGCGCTCACGACCCGTGAGACCGCGCTGCTCGAGTACCTCATGCGCCACGCCGACCGCGTCGTCGGCAAGGTCGAGCTGCGCGACCACGTGTGGGACGGCTCGGGGGAGGACCTCAACGTCGTCGAGGTCTACGTCGGGTACCTGCGGCGCAAGCTCGGGCGGGACGTCGTCGCGACCGTGCGCGGTGCGGGGTACCGCGCGGCCGGATGACCGGGCCGGGTGCGCCCGGGACCGAGCCTGTGCCGGCCCGCGGTCCGGGGCGCTGGTCGCTGCGCCTGCGGCTGACCCTGCTCACCTCGGGCGTGCTGTGCGCGGGCCTCGCCGCCGGCGCACTCATCCTGACGAACGTGCTCTCGGTCAGCCGGGTCGACGCGCTCGACGACATCGCGCGCGACCGGGCGCTCACGGTGGCGACGCTCGTGGGCGACGACCGGCTGCCCGAGGCACTCCCGGTCGGTGAGCCGGGGGAGCTCGTCCAGCTCCTCGACGCGGACGGCGCCGTCGTCGCGTCGTCCCCGAACGCGAGCCGCACGCTCCCGGTGCTGCCGCCGGACGCGGTGCGCGGGCTGCGCGCCGAGGCGGCCGCGACCGGCGACGTCCTCGTCACCGGGACCGACCGCAGCGCCTACGACGGGGACGCCCGCGTCGCGGTCCTCGCCGAGACCTACCGGGACGCCCCGGTGACGGTCGTCGCGACCGTGCCGCTCGCGGAGGTGCGCGGGCTGCTCGACGCCCTCCGGCTCGCGCTCGTCGGCGTCGTCCCGGTCCTCACCGCGCTGCTCGCCGTCGTGATCTGGACCGTCCTCGGGCGGGCCCTGCACCCCGTCGAGCAGCTCCGGCAGGCGGCCGCGCAGGTCGCCCGGACCGGGGGCCCGGGCTCGCTCCCGGTGCGGCGCGCGCACGACGAGCTCGGTGCCCTGACGCGGACGCTCAACGAGATGCTCGACCGGCTCGAGGTCGCCGCCGCCCGGCAGCGCACGTTCGTCGGCGACGCCGCGCACGAGCTGCGCTCGCCGCTCGCGTCGCTGCGGACCTCGATCGAGGTGGCCCGCGCGCACCCCGACGCCTACACCGGCGCCGAGCTCGCGGAGGACCTCGAGGGCGAGGTGCTGCGCATGCAGGCGCTCGTCGACGACCTCCTGCTGCTCGCGCGCGTGGGGTCGACGCGCGCCCAGCGTGTCGAGCTCGACCTCCTCGACGTCGTGCGGGGCGCCGCCGAGGCGTCCGGGGCGGTCGCGGCGCGCGCGGACGTGAACGTCGCCGTCAGCGGCTCGGGCCGCGCGCACGCCGACCCCGCGGCGGCGCTCCGCGTCGTGCGCAACCTGCTCGACAACGCCGTCCGGCACGCGGCGGGGCGCGTCGAGGTCACCGTCGAGGACGGTGCGATCACCGTGGACGACGACGGCGCCGGGATCCCGGCGGCGGACCGCGAGCGCGTGTTCGAGCGCTTCGTGCGGCTCGACGACGCCCGCGAGCGCGAGGCGGGCGGCAGCGGGCTCGGGCTGGCGATCGCGCGGGAGGTCGCGCGCGAGAACGGGGGCGACGTGGAGCTCGGTGACGCGCCGCTCGGCGGTGCGCGCGCGGTGCTGCGGCTGCCGCGCTGAGACCCTGCTGCGGGCCGAGGCGTCCCCGCGCAGACTGGCGGCGATGAGCTCGACAGCGCGCCGCACGCCGGCCTTCCTCGACCGCCGGTCGCTCGCCGGGGTCTACCTGCCCGCGCTCGTGTTCCAGGTCGGCATCGGCGCGGCCGTGCCGATGGTCGCCGTGACCGCGTCGCAGCGCGGTGCGTCGCTCGCGCTCGCCGGGCTGCTCGCCGCGATGGTCGGCGTCGGGCAGATCCTCGGCGACGTGCCCGCGGGCTGGCTCGCGTCGCGGGTCGGTGACCGCCGGGCGATGCTCGTCGCCTCGGGCGTCGCGGCGCTCACGCTCACGGGTGCGGCGCTGTCCCGGGACCTGCTCGTGCTGGCCGTGTCCGTGCTCGGCACCGGTGCGACGGCGTCGGTGTACCAGCTCGCCCGGCAGTCGTACCTGACCGAGATCACCCCGGTCGAGACCCGCGCCCGGGCGCTGTCGACGCTCGGCGGGGTGAGCCGCATCGGGTCGTTCCTCGGGCCGTTCGCCGGGGCGCTCGCGGTGCACCTCGGCGGGACGTCCGCGGCGTTCGGCCTCGCGGTGGTCACCGCGCTGCTCGCGGGTGCCGTCGTGCTGGCGGTGCCGGACGCCGCGGGGGCCGAGACGGTGCGGCGGCGCACCGCGGCTCGGGTCCCGGTGCGTGCGGTGCTGCGGGCGCACCGCCGCGTCCTCACCTCGCTCGGGGTGGCCGTGCTGCTCGTCGGCGCGGTGCGCGGTGCGCGTCAGGTCGTCCTGCCGCTCTGGTCCGAGCACCTCGGGCTCGCGCCCGCCACGACGAGCCTCGTGTTCGGGCTCTCGGGCGCCGTCGACATGCTGCTCTTCTACCCCGCGGGCCACCTCATGGACCGCCGCGGGCGGCTGTGGATCGCGGTCCCGTCGATGCTCGTCATGGGTGTCGCCCTGCTGCTCCTCCCGCTCGCCGGGACGCTGCCCGCGCTGGCGGTCGCGGCGATGGCGCTGGGCCTCGGGAACGGCATCGGCTCCGGGCTGCTCATGACGCTCGGCGCGGACGTCGCGCCGCCGGCGGCGCGCTCGCAGTTCCTCGGGGCGTGGCGGCTCCTGCAGGACTCCGGGGTCGCCGCCGGCCCGCTCGTCGTCGCCGGGGGCGCGGCGCTCGGCAGCCTCGCGCTCGGTGTGGCCGCGACCGGCGGGCTCGCGCTGCTCGCCACGGCGGCGCTCGTGCTCACCGTGCCGCGCTGGTCGCCGCACGCGAACCGCCGCACGCGCGAGGCCGCGGGGCTCGCCCGCGACGGGACGCCGGGCTGACGCCGGACGCCGCCCCACCCGGCTCGGGCGGGACGGCGTCCGTGGGCCGGGTCCGCCCCGCTCAGTGCGGCGGGTGGATGCTGACGATGCCGGTGCGCAGCCGCTGCGGCTCGCTCAGGTCGAGGTCGAACCCGGCCGACGGCCGGTTGTCGTACACCGTGCCGGCCCCCGGGTTCGGTCCCGCAGCGAGGTCCCAGACCACGGTGCGGAAGGCGTCCGCCCCGCCCGGGCACCCGCTCGTGGCGCGCGTGGTGCACCCGTAGAAGACGAAGCCGTAGCGCCCCGACCGGCCCTGCAGCGTGCCGGTGCCCTTGGCGGCGACCTTCCCGTCCGGGGTCACGACCAGCCAGTCGACCCCTCGGTCGCCGGCGTCGAACCGGTAGGCGGCGTCGCTCCCCGCGACCCAGGTCTTCGCCGTCGCCACCGGTCGGGTGTCGTCCGAGTGGTAGTACTGCGCTCGCAGGTGGAACCACACGTCCTCGCGGGACCCCGTGCCGACCAGCGAACCCGAGGGTGACGCGATCGAGCCGTCGGTGTTGGCCCAGCCGGCGTCCGGGTCGTACACGACGACCATGACGTCCCCGGTGCCCTGCCCGGCGTCGTCGTCGGTCACCGCGAGGTCGATCGTGAACATCCCGGCGTGCCGGTAGGTGTGCGTGGCCACGCAGCCCGCCGACCCGGTGGCCGTGACGTCCTCCGACGTGCCGTCGTCCCACCGGATGCGGCACGTGTGGGTGTCGTTCGTGCCCGGGTCGGTGATGGGGGCACGCACGGTGACGCTCTCCCCGGCCCGGAACAGCTGCCAGTCCACCGGGGAGGCCGGCTGCCCCGCCGCAGCGGCCACCGCCGGGGCGGCACCGGCGGCTGCGACGCCGAGCGGCGCGCGCTGACCCGTCGTCCCGCCGACCGACGGGGCCACGTTGGCCGTGACCACCTGCGCGGAGTCGCTGACCGCGCCGTTCACGCCGTCGTTCGCCGTGAGCGTGAGGCGGAAGGTCCCGTCGTCGTTGCAGGTGACGGTGGTCCGCAACGACGTGGGTTCGGCGAAGGTGCACGCGCCGCCCGTGTCCACGCCGGACACCGGCTCGCTGCTCCAGCGCACCCCTGGCGTGCCGCCGTCGTCGCTGGCGAAGCCGGCGATGCTGATCGGCGCCCCCTCGTCGCCGCGGAGGTCCGGCCCGGCCCCGACGACCGGCGGCTGGTCCGTGCTCCCGCCGGGCTTCTCGCCCGTGTAGTTGAGCAGGGTGCCGTCGTCGCCGCCCAGCCCCTGGTCGGTGCGCAGCCGCAGCACGTACAGCCCGTGCAGACCCCGGACGGTGCGCTCGCACTCGCATCCCTCGCCGCCGACCGCGTCCCCCGCGTCCACGACGGTCCCGTTCGCCGCGTCGACGAGCTCCCAGTGGACGGTCGACCCGAGCTTGGCCGAGAGGTCGACGCGCACCCAGTTCTCGGTGCGGTGGGCCCACACCGGGCGGTCGGTCTCGCACGTGAGCTGCGTCGAGAAGATGTCGCAGCTGTCGTCCTGGTAGTCGACGCACGAGCCGTCGCCGTGGAGCTCACGGATGCCGCAGTTGACCACCTCGCCGATGCGGTCCAGGCGCTCGATCCCGTTGAGCGGCAGCGGCGTGAAGGGCAGCTCCGCGTTGTCGTCGCTCAGCAGCGACAGCACGTAGTCGTACCCGGCGCGCCCCCCGCTCACGTGGCCCGTCGATGTCACGTGCCACTCGTCGTCCTCCCCGCCCAGCTTGGAGAAGCCGATCTTGACGGCGCGCTCGGTCCCGGGCGGGGCCGACGACGTCACGCCGTACTTGCGTTCCGCCCGCCGGAGGAGGTCGAGCGCGTACTCCCGGCGGGAGTCCTCGATGAGGTCGTTCGGGTAGGCGAACAGCTTGAAGAGGGTGACCTGGTCACGGGCGGTGGTGTAGGTGTCGCCGAAGGCACCGCCGTCGTCCGGGTACGTCCCCGTCGTCCCGGCGGCCTCGAGGAAGTTGCGGAACGCCGTGCAGGGCCGGACGTTGCTGTTGTCGTCGGGGTCGCCGTCGCCGTCCTTGCCGCAGCCCAGGCTGTCCCGCCAGAGCGCGAGGGCGGTCTCGTTGTCGGACTCGATGATCATCTTCTCGACCTGGGGACGCTCGGCGTCCGTGAGCGCCTGCGGCCGGGCCAGCAGCGCCGCCATGATCGCGGCCTTCACGAGGCTGGCGGTCTGGTAGCCGGTCGACTCGTCGCTCCAGCACTCCGTCCCGGTGACCCGGTCGTAGAACGCGACGCCGGGCTGGTCGACGAATCCGTTGTGCACCTGGGACCCCGTGTTGACCGCTGCCCGCACGACGTCGGCCAGGCGACCGGCCAGCTCGGGGTGCTCCTCGGAGGTGCACGTGACGTCCGGCGCCTCGGTGAACACCGCTGCCTGCGCCACGGCCGGTGTGCCGACGATGCCGCCAATGGCCAGCAGCACGGCCGTCAGGACGAGCGCCGTGCGTGGTCCTCGCTGTCTCATGATCCCCCCCGTCGCGACGGGTGAGCGCCCGTCCGTCACTCACGCCCCCTGCGTGACGCGGGTCACACTAGCGGCAGAATCGGACATTTCGCCAGGACGAGCCGCGCCCGGCCGCCACCCTCGCCGGTCGGCGTGCCCGGGCCCCTCCGTGCGTCGGGCCCGGCCGGTCCGCCTGCTCAGTCCAGCCGCGCCGGGTCGACCAGACCCCAGTACGCGGGCTTGGCCTGCAGGTCACCGTCGAAGAGCAGCGGCGCCTCGTACGGGCGCTCGGTCGGCCAGGCGCGCAGCCAGCTCCGCGCGTCGTAGAGCCCCCACACGCTCAGCGACGAGACGGCGCCGGGGTGCCGGCGGAACGCGGCGAGGAGGTCCTGGTAGTACAGGCCCTGCTCGTCGAGGCGCTCGCGCGGGGTGTGGTCGAGGGCCTCGTCGGGCGACTCCGCGATCGCGACGTCGAGCTCCGTGACGGCCTGCCGGACGCCGAGGTCCGCGAACGTCGCGATCGTGTCCTCGATCCGCGAGACCGGGACGCCCAGGTTCACGTGCATCTGGTGGCCGACCCCGTCGACCGGCACGCCCTCGTCGAGCAGCCGGCGCACCACGTCCGCCGCGGCGCGCCGCTTCGCCGCGCCCTCGGTGCCGTAGTCGTTGAGGTACAGCACCGTGTCGGGGCCGAAGGCCTCGCGCGCGATCCGGAACGCGTGCGCGACGTACTCCGGGCCGAGCACCGCGTACCACTGGTTGCGGCGCAGGCCGTCGTCCTCCTCGGGGTCGATCGCCTCGTTGACGACGTCCCACGTGCGGACCGGGTTCGCGTCGCCGTAGCGCTCCTGGAGGTGGTCCGCGACCGCCCGCACGTGCGCCTCGAGCCGCGCGAGCAGCAGCGCCTGGTCCTCTGCGCTCGGGCCGAGCTCCCGGCCGTCGGCCGCCCGGAAGAACCAGTCGGGGGTCGAGCGGTGCCACACGAGGGTGTGGCCGTGCACGGCGAGCCCGTGCTCGACGGCGAAGTCGAGCACCTGGTCGGCCTGCTCGAACGTGAACTCGCCCTCGTGGGGCTGCAGGCTCGTGGGCTTGAGCGCGTTCTCGGGCGTGATCGTCGAGAAGTGGCGGGTCAGGAGCTCCGCGGGTGCGCCCTCGAGGTCCTGGCGCCCGACGGCGGTGCCGACCGGGAAGTCGGCGGCGAGGGCGTCGCGCAGCGCGGGGATGTCGGTCTGCACCGGGGGCGCCTCCTTGGTCACGGTGACGTCGTCCACGAGCAGGTCGGCGAGCGTCCCCGTCGACTCGACGTAGAGCTCGGGGTGCTGCGAGCCCTCGGGCAGCGTGTACGCGGTGCGCAGCTCGACCCAGGCGTCGGTGCCCACGGGGGTGTGCACGAGGTGGTCGTAGACGCGCTCACCGTCGGCGTCGCGCCGGACGGTGAGCTGGAGCTCGTCGGCCTCGCCACCGGCGGCGACCGCCCGGTCACCGGTGTCGCCGGTCTCGTCGCCACCGGCGTCCGCCGCTGCCGGCTCGGTCCCCGCCGCGCCTGGCGCCAGGCGCACCCACACCGACAGCGTGTGCTCCGTGCCGGGGGTGACGACGCCCTGGAGGTCGAGCAGCGCGCCGTTCCACGCCTCGGTCCGTCCGCTCACGAGCAGGCTCGACGCGCCGCTGCGGGCGTCACCCTCGCGGGTCGTGACCTCGGCGGTCCCGAGCCCCTCCCAGCCGTCGGTGCCGTCCTCGAACTCGCTCGACAGGACGGTGCTCACGCGCTCGGGCGCGGCGGCGGTGCTGGCGGGTGCCGCGGCGGTGGGCTCGGGCTCCTGGCTCGGCGAGAGCGGCCCGGCGAGCAGGACCACGACGAGGACGAGGGCGCCGGCCGCGAGGATCAGCGCAGGGATGAGGCGTCGCACGACGGCGCAGCTCCCCCCGGTCGGTGGCACGTCGGTGACCCCACCGTAGGCAGACGGACGCCACCCGGAGCAAGTGCGTCACGGCGCCCGAGCGGGCACCGTGACGCACCGCACACGGGTGGCGTCCGCTACGTCCTGGTCTGGGTCAGTGCACCCCGGCGGGCGCCGACCCGGCGTCCACCGCTCCCCGCTCGGCCTTCGGCACGCGCACCGCGAACGCCGCGGGGATCGCGAGCACCGAGATCACCGCACCGACCAGGAACGCGGCGTGCACGCCGCCCGCCATCGACGTGACGGGACCGGCGCCGGTCTCGGTGAGCGTGGCCGCCCGCGCGGTGAGCACGGTGACGAACAGCGCCGTCCCCGCGGCGCCCGCGACCTGCTGGACGGTGCCGACCATCGCGCTGCCGTGCGAGTACAGGTTCGGCGTGAGCGAGCCGAGCGACGCGGTGAACAGCGGCGTGAACATGAGCGCGAGCCCGACGCTGAGCACGACGTGCCCTGTGAGCAGCAGCCACGGCGAGCTCTGCTCCCCGAGCGTGGCGAGCAGCCATGCCGCGACGCTGACGATCGTCGCCCCCGGCACGAGCAGCACGCGCGGCCCGAACCGGTCGTACGCGCGGCCCACCGACGGCGCCAGGAAGCCCATGAGCAGCCCGCCCGGCAGCATGAGCAGGCCGGTCTGCAGCGCCTCGAGCCCAAGCACCTGCTGGGCGTAGAGCGGCAGCAGGATGATCGTGCCGAACAGCGACATCATGCTGATCGCCATGAGCACGATCGCCACCGTGAACACCGGGGAGCGGAAGGTGCGCAGGTCGAGCAGCGCCGCGTCGGTCCGCTGCAGCACGAGCTGGCGTGCGACGAACAGCCCGAGGGTAACGAGCCCGACACCGAGCGCGGTCCACGCCGCGCTCGCCCCGCCGCCCGCGGCCGACTCCCCGACACGGCTGAGGCCGTACACGATCCCACCGAACGCGAGCGCCGAGAGGACGACCGAGACGACGTCGACGCGGGCCTCGCGCGGCGTCGTGAGGTTGACGAGGCGGGCGGCACCGAGCGCGAGCGCGCCCACGGCGATCGGGAGCACGAGCCCGAACAGCCAGCGCCAGTCGAGCACGCTGAGCACGAAGCCGGAGATCGTCGGGCCGAGCGCCGGCGCGACCGAGATCACGACGGAGATGTTGCCCATCGTCCGACCGCGGCTCGCGGGCGGGGTCACGGTCATCACCGTCGTCATGAGCAGCGGCATCATGATCGCCGTGCCGCTCGCCTGGACGACCCGGCCGAGCAGGAGCACCTCGAACCCGGGCGCGAGCGCGCAGACCAGCGTCCCGACGCTGAACAGGCCCATCGCCGCGAGGAACGCCGCGCGCGTCGTCGTGCGCTGCAGCACGAAGCCCGTGACCGGGATGACCACGGCCATCGTCAGCATGAACGCGGTCGTGACCCACTGGGCCGCGCTCGCGGTGATGCTGAGGTCCTCCATGAGCCGCGGGAGGGCGACCCCCATGACGGTCTCGTTGAGGATGACGACGAACGCGGACACGAGGAGCAGCGAGACGGCCGTGCGGTCGCGGGCCGTCATGCGGTCGGGGGAGTGGTCCGGCGCGTGGCCGGACGGGAGGTCGGTCCCGGTGGCGCCCGGTGGGGTGCTCGGGGCCGGTTCGGTCCGGGTCTGGGTCACAAGTCACACCTGTCGGTCGGGAGGAACGGGGCTGCGCGGCGTCGCGCGGTGCACGTCGCGCCGGTGGTGCGGCGCGGGCGGGGAGCCACCAGTGTGCTGGTCCCCACCGACACCGGTCGACCTGTTTGCGGGCGAGAACTCATCGGTCGCTGCACGTCGATCTCGTGGGCGGCCGTTCGTGTAAAAGGTGAGAGGCCGGCGCAGGGTCGGCCGAGATCCCCAAGGAGGGGTTCCCATGACGCAGTACCTCCTCAGCGTGATGCAGCCCGACGGCCCGGCGCCCGAGCCGGAGGCGCTCGCGCCGATCATGGCGGCGGTCGAGGAGCTCGACGCCGAGCTGCGCGCCGCCGGCGTCTGGCTGTTCACGGGCGGCCTGCACGACGCGAGCACCGCGACGGTCCTGCGCGCGAAGGACGACGAGGTGCTCGTGACCGACGGCCCGTACCTCGAGGGCAAGGAGCACCTCGGGGGCCTCACGGTCATCGACGTCCCGGACCTCGACGTGGCGCTCGACTGGGGTCGTCGCATGGCGCAGGCGACAACGCTCCCCGTGGAGGTCCGCCCTTTCCAGTTCGCGCAGGGGCGCTGACCGTCGCATGACCACGATCGGCCTCGCGGACGTCGAGCGCGTGTTCCGTGAGGAGCACGGGCGGGCCGTGGCGGTCCTGACCCGCGTCCTCGGCGACCTGGACCTCGCCGAGGACGCGGTGCAGGACGCGTTCGCCGCGGCCGTCGAGCGCTGGCCCGCGACCGGGCTGCCGCCGAGCCCGGCGGGCTGGATCCTCACGACCGCCCGCCGCAGGGCGATCGACCGGATCCGGCGCGAGTCCAGCCGTGCGGACCGCCACGCGCAGGCCGCGCTCCTGCACGCCCCGCCCGAGCCCGTCGAGGAGGGCCCCGTGCACGACGACCGGCTCCGCCTGGTGTTCACCTGTTGCCACCCTGCGCTCTCCCCGGCGGCGCGCGTCGCGCTCACGCTGCGGATGGTCGGCGGGCTCACGACCACCGAGATCGCCCGTGCGTTCCTCGTCGAGGAGCCGACGATGGCGCAGCGGCTCGTGCGCGCGAAGGGCAAGATCCGCGACGCCCGCATCCCGTACCGGGTCCCGGACGACGCCGAGCTGCCCGACCGGCTCCGTGCGGTGCTCGCGGTCGTGTACCTCGTGTTCACCGAGGGGCACACCGCGAGCGCGGGCGACGCGCTCGTGCGTGCCGACCTGTGCGCGGAGGCGGTCCGGCTCGCACGGCTGCTCGCCGAGCTCATGCCCGACGAGGAGGAGGTCGCGGGCCTGCTCGCGCTGCTCCTGCTCGTCGACTCCCGCCGAGCCGCCCGGACCGCGCCCGACGGCGCGCTCGTGCCCCTCGCGGAGCAGGACCGGAGCCGGTGGGACCGCGCGCTCGTCGCCGAGGGGCAGGACCTCGTCCGGTGGTGCCTGCGCCGCGGGCGACCGGGGCCGTACCAGGTGCAGGCGGCGATCCAGGCGGTGCACGCCGACGCCCCGGACGTCGCCTCGACCGACTGGGCGCAGGTGCTCGCGCTCTACGACCACCTGCTGACCCTCACCGGATCACCGGTCGTCGCGCTCAACCGGGCGGTCGCGGTCGCGGAGGTCGAGGGTCCCGAGGTGGCGCTCGCGGCCGTCGACCCGCTGGGCCTCACGACGTTCCACGTCTTCCACGCGGTGCGCGCCGACCTGCTGCGCCGGCTCGGCCGCCGGGGCGACGCGGTGGCGGCGTACGACGAGGCGCTCGCCCGGTGCGCCAACGCGGCCGAGCGGGCGTTCCTCGAGCGGCGCCGGAGCGAGCTCGTCTGAGCGCGTCGCCGCGGGGACCGCGCGGGCACCGTGGTGACCGGGGAAAGAGGCGGTCGGCGGACCGAGCCGGGCACCGATGAGTTCCGCGCGCCTGCCCGGTCTCCCCGGTGTCCGCCGCCCGAGCCCCGAGAAGGCAGGTCCCCGTGCCGCTGCTGCGTGTCCACAACCTCGCGATGTCGCTCGACGGCTACGTCGCCGGCCCGCACCAGGGCCTGGAGCACCCGCTCGGTGTCGGCGGCGAGCGCCTGCACGACTGGCAGTTCGCGACCCCCTCGTTCCACGGCGGCGAGGGGCGGGACGGCGACACCGCGGGCGAGCGGGGCGTCGACGACGGCTTCGTGCGGCGCGGCGAGACGGGGATCGGCGCCACGCTCATGGGCCGGAACATGTTCGGACCGGTGCGCGGGCCGTGGCCCGACGAGTCCTGGCGCGGCTGGTGGGGGCCGAACCCGCCCTTCCACCACCCGGTGGTCGTCCTGACGCACCACCCGCGCCCCGCGCTGACGATGGAGGGCGGGACGACGTTCCACTTCGTCGACGACCCGGAGCTCGCCCTGGAGCGGGCGTTCGAGGCGGCGGACGGCCGGGACGTGCGGCTCGGCGGCGGCGCGCGGACCGTCCGGCTGTACCTGCGCGCCGGCCGGGTCGACGAGCTGCACCTCGTGGTCGTCCCCGTCTTCCTCGGGGCGGGCGAGCGGCTGTTCGACGACCTCGACGGCGGCCCGACGGGCTTCACGTGCACCGAGCTCGTGAGCTCACCGGCGGTGACGCACGTGCAGCTCGTCCGGACGGGGCAGGACGGGTGACCCGGGCGGGTCTCACGACCCCTCGCGCACCGACCCCGAGCCGTCGACGTCCGACGTCACCCGCGCGCCGCCCGTGTGCGTGACCGACCCGCTCCCGGACACGCTCGCCTCGAGCGTCCCGGTGACGTCCACCGTGGCGTCGCCCGACCCCTCGACCGCCACCGCCGCCTCGCGGGTCCGCAGAGCCGCGGCGTCGTAGCCCCCGGACCCGGCGACGGTGACGCGCTGCACGTCCGCGGTGCCGGCGAGCGTGATCCGGCCGGAACCCTGGCTGCTCGCGTCGACCTGGTCCACGTCGACGCCCTCGACGACCACGTCGCCCGACCCCTCGAGCAGGACCGCGAGCTCGTCGCGCGTCGCGACGTCGCCGTCGACCCGCACGTCCCCGGAGCCCTCGAGCCGGATCGCGTCGAGGTGGTCGACCACGAGGCGGTACTCGACCGTGCCGGTGCGCGACCAGCCGGGCCGGTCGTCGTGGTCGAGCACGAGGACGCCGTCGCGCACCTCGCTCGTGAGCCGGGGCAGGACGTTGCGGCCCGCGGTGACGGTGAGCGACGGCTCGTCGCCGTGCTCGATCACGAGGGTCCCGGACGTCGAGAGCTCGACGGCGGTGACGCCGTCGGCAGGGCGCTCCTCCGTGGTGGACGGACCGAACGCCGCCGCCCCGCACCCGGTGAGCAGGAGCAGGGCACCGACGGAGGTGACGGCGAGCACGGGACGCAGCGACATGGGTGACCTCACGTTGAGCACGTGGCCCGGGACGTCCGGACCGTGCTCCACGCTCGCACCGTGCGGGGGCCGGGTCATCGGGTACGTCCCTGACCCGGCCCCTGAACGACCCCTGAGGGGTGCCGGTGCGGGGTCAGTCGCGCGGGACCACGCGGTGCAGCGCGGCGAGCACGACGCTCGCGGACCGCTGCGCGGCGTCGTCGACGTGCGTGAGGAAGTCGTCGTTCGCCGCGGGGCCGCACAGGTCGGAGATGCCGCGCACCGAGAGGAACGGGACCCCGTACAGGTGGCAGGTCTGCGCGAGCGCCGCGGTCTCCATGTCGGTCGAGAGCGCGTCGGGGAACGAGGCGCGGACCGCGTCCACGAGCGAGGCGTCGATGAACGCGTCGCCCGAGAGCATCGTCCCCGCGCGCACGGTGAGGCCGTCGTGGGGGACGGCGAGGGTCGCCTCGAGGAGCGCCTCGTTCGCGACGAACCGCGCCGGCATCCCGGGGACCTGCCCGAGCGCGTAGCCGAACGCGCGCGCGTCGGCGCCCGAGTACACGAACTCGGTGCCGACCACGACGTCGCCGACGCGGACCTGCTCGCCGACGCCGCCGGCGCTCCCCGCGCTGATCACGACGCTGGGGCGGGTCCCGCTGATCGCGACGGCCGCGGCCGTCGCCGAGCTGACGAGCCCGATGCCGCACTGCACGAGCAGGACCCCGCGGCTCTCGACCGACAGGACCCGGTGCAGCGCGTGCCCGACCTGGGCGACGGGGCCGACGAAGTCCGCGCGCTCGACGAACGCCTCGGCCTCGTCGGCCATCGCGGTCACGACGACCGCGTCGACGGCGATCACGCGGTCACCTGGCTCCACCCGTCGCGCGCGGCGAGGAACGTGCGGGCCGCCTCCTGCGCGCCCTCGAGCGTGTGGTTCGCGCCCCAGCCGCACTGCACCTCGTTCGCGGCGGGGACCTCGGTCGCCCGCGTGACGTCCTCGAGCGTCTCCTGGACGAGGCCCATGACGGCCTCCGGCTCCCACTCGCCCTCGAGGATCAGGTAGAAGCCCGTCTGGCAGCCCATCGGGGAGAAGTCGATGACCTGGGTCGAGTGGTTGCGCGAGTGCTCCGCGAACAGGTGCTCGAGCGAGTGCACGACCGGCATCTCGAGGTGGCCCTGGTTGGGCTGCGTGAAGCGCACGTCGAACTTGCTCAGGACGTCGCCCGCCGGGAGGACCTTGCGGTCCGCGAGGCGGATGTAGGGCGCGGCGACGGTGCGGTGGTCGAGGTTGAACGACTCGACGTTCATGCGGGGCTGGTTCACGGTCGGCCTTCTCGTCAGGACGGGCGGGGTTCGCCCCATTGTGTCGCACGCGTCCGTCACGGCGTCGGCGTGCTCGCGTCCGGTCCTCGTGCCGCCCGGGTCGTCGACGCCGCCGACCTGCCCGCGCACGCCCGGCGGGGCTAGCGTGCTGTGCATGGTCCACCGCAGCGCGAGCACCCCGTCCGTCGTCGCCGTCACCGGGGGGTACGTCGTCCCCGTCGCCTCCGAGCCGCTCGACGCCGGCACCGTCCTCATCGAGGACGGGCGCATCGTCGCCGTCGGCCTCGACGTCGCGGTGCCCGACGGCGCGCACGTGGTCGACGCGACCGGCCGCTGGGTGCTGCCCGGCTTCGTCGAGGCGCACGGGCACGTCGGCATCTGGGAGGAGGGCGAGGGTGTCGCGGGGGACGACGTCAACGAGATGACGGGACCGGACATGGCGGCGGTGCGCGCGGTCGACGCGGTGAACATCGACGACGAGGGCTTCCGCGACGCGCTCGCGGGCGGGGTCACGTCGGTCGTCGTCAAGCCGGGGTCGGGCAACCCGATCGGCGGGCAGACCGTCGCGATCAAGTCGTGGGGCGGGCGCACGATCGACGAGCAGGTCCTCTCGGCCTCCGTGAGCGTGAAGTCGGCCCTCGGCGAGAACCCCAAGCGCGTGTACCGCGAGAAGGGGCAGACGCCGTCGACCCGCCTCGGGGTCGCGAAGGTCATCCGCGAGGCGTTCGTCAAGGCGCAGCACTACGCCGCCGCGCGGGCCGCAGCCGCCACCAAGGGGGAGCCGTTCGCACGCGACCTCGGCCTGGAGACCCTGGTGCGGGTGCTCGACGGCGAGCTCGCGTGGGACCAGCACTGCCACCGCCACGACGACATCGCGACCGCGATCCGGCTCGCGGACGAGTTCGGCTACCGGCTCGTCGTCAACCACGGCACGGAGGGCCACAAGATCGCGGACGTGCTCGCCGAGCGCGGGATCCCGGTGATCTACGGCCCCATGCTCACCAACCGCTCCAAGGTCGAGCTGCGCGACCGCGGCATCGAGCACCTCGCGACGCTCGCGGCCGCCGGCGTGCGCGTCGCCATCACGACCGACCACCCCGTCGTGCCGGTGAACTTCCTCGTGCACCAGGCGACCTTCGCGGTCAAGGAGGGGCTGCCGCGCGCGACCGCCCTCGAGGCCCTCACCGTGAACCCCGCGGCGATCCTCGGGCTCGACGAGCGGGTCGGGTCGCTGCGCCCGGGGCTCGACGGCGACGTCGTGGTCTGGTCCGGCGACCCGCTCGACGTGCACGCCCGCGTCGAGCACGTCCTCATCGAGGGCGTGAGCGTCTACGCGTGGGACGACGCCGCGCAGGCCGGCCGGGTCGTCGAGCGCCGCGAGCGCTTCGCGGGCTGAGCACGCCGGCTCACCGCCCGGTCACGCTCCACCGGCCCGCCGCGAGGTCGAGCAGGCGCGGCAGGATCACGTCGCCCGCGACGCGCAGGCCGTCGTGCAGGAGCTCGTTGGTCACCCACACCTGCGTCGCCCCCACGCGCGACGCGGTGTCGAGCGCGAGGTCGAGGTCGACGTACGGGTCGTCGTAGTACTGCGCCGCGGCCACGGGGACCTCGTTCGACGCGAGCCGGTCGGGGTCGTAGAGCGCGGGCCACGACGTGCGCGCGGCCAGCTCCTCGGCGACCGCCCGGAACGGCCGCAGCGACCCGATCTGCTCGTACATCCACGGGAACATCGCCTCGCCCGTCAGCAGGAGCGGCCGGGCACCGGGCGCGAACGCGTCCCGCCGCTCGTGCTCGGCCTGCGCCGCCCAGCCGCCCGCCCGCTCGCCCTGGTGGTAGATGACCTCCTGGAGCACCGCGTACAGCGGGTTGTCGACGAACGACGTCCCCTGTGCGAGCGCCGCGAGGAACGGGTCGGCGAGCTCGCCCGTGGTGTCGAGCGCGGTGTCGAGGAGCCAGTGCAGCGCGTCGACGCCGGTGCTCATGCCGAGCGGCATCCCGAGCAGCTGCAGCCGCTCGACGGTGAGCACGTCGCCGTCGGGCAGGTGGACGTCGCCGGCGGACACGCGGTCGGCGATCCGGCCGAGCAGCGCCACGTCCCTGGGGTACCGGCGCGCGAGCTCCCGGTTGCGGGCCGCCTGCCGCGGGTAGGTGCGCGCATAGGTCTCCTCGGCGCTCGCGGTCAGCGGCGGCAGGCCGCCCGTCACGAGGCACTCCGTGAGCGCCTCCGGGTGCCGCGAGAGGTACGCGAGCGTGACGAAGCCGCCGTAGGACTGCCCGAGGGTCGCCCAGCGCCGCCCCCCGTAGACGGTGCGCCGCACGTGCTCGGCGTCGGCCACGATCGCGTCGGCCCGGAAGCACGCGAGGTACGCCGCGCCCTCGGCGGGGGTCCCGAGCGCGGCCACCTCGCGGGCCGCGATGCGCGTCGAGCGACCCGTCCCGCGCTGGTCGAGCAGCACGACCCGGTGGGTCGCGAGCAGCGTCGTCCACCAGCCGCTCCCGAGCGGGCGTGGGCTCGCTCCGCCGGGCCCGCCCTGCAGGAACAGCAGCAGGGGGAGGTCCTCGCCGGCGCGGCGCGGGTCGACGAGCTCGCGCACGAAGACCTCGATCGGCGCGTACCGCTCGGGCGCGGACCAGTCGACGGGGACCGCGACGCGGTGCTCGCGCACCACGAGGCCGGGGACGGGGTACTGGGTCGACGTCGGCGCGGGCGCGCCCGTCCGGGTCATCGGGTCGAGCCCGACGCGACCGGTGCGGTGACCTTGGCGGCGCGCGCACCCCGCGCGACGGCGAGCGCCCAGCCGACGAGCGGCACCTGGAGCGGCAGCCGCCCCCACGCGACGACCCGCCGCGTCGTGATCCCGGGGGCCCCGCGGCGGGTGCGCAGCGCCATCGTGACGTTCCCGGGGAACACGGCGACGAGCAGCGCAGCCGTCGCGAGCGCCCCGGCGTTCCGGGTCCGCGCGGGCACGAGCGCGGCCGCGCACGCGAGCTCGGCGACGCCGCTGCCGAGCACCCATGCGCGCGGGTTCCCGAGCGGGCGGGGGATGAGCGGCTCGTAGACGCGCGGCACGACGAGGTGCAGCACGCCCGAGAGCGCGAGCACCGCGCCGAGCACGGCGGCGGACGCGGGGGAGGGCGGACGCGGCCGGGACGACGGGGTCATCGGGCCACGCTAGCGGCGGGCCCGCCGCGGTGGGCGGGTGCGGGCGTGCGGGTGCGCGACGCGCGGGGCAGGGCGGACCGTTCCCGGCTCGCTCCCGAGGGAGTCGGCGCGGGGGCCCGACGGCTGCCCGACGGTCAGCGCGGTGCGGGCGCCGCCGCCGCGGCGCGTGGTGCCGGGACGCCGTCCCGCCGCGCCGGTGCCACAGGTGCGCGCGTGCGGGTGATCTCCGCGATGACCGCCGGGATGCCCGCGGCGGGCCCGGGACGCGCGAGGCCGAACCCCTGCGCGGCGTAGCAGCCCATCTCCGAGAGCATCGCGAACGTCGCGTCGTCCTCGACACCCTCCGCGACGACCGACAGCCCGAGGTGCCGCGCGAGCTCGATCGTGGACCGGACGATCGCCTCGCTGGCACGGTCCTGCGCGATGCCGCCCACGAACGCGCGGTCGAGCTTGAGCCGGCCGACCGGCAGCCGGTGCAGGTACGCGAGCGAGCTGTGGCCCGTGCCGTAGTCGTCGACCGCGAGCTCGACACCGAGCCGCTCCAGCGCGTCCAGCGCCTCGAGCGCGCGCTCCGGGTCGCTCATCGCACTGCTCTCCGTGATCTCGAGCTCGAGCGCGGACGCCGGCAGCCCGTGGCGCGCGAGCGCGGCGCGCACGTCGGAGACGATCTCGGGGTCGAGCAGGTTCTGCGCCGCCAGGTTGACCGCCACCGCGATGTCGAGGCCGTCGGCGCGCCAGCCCGCGACCGCGCGCAGCGCCTGGTCGAGGACGTCGCGCGTGAGCGGACCGATCACGCCCGTGCGCTCCGCGGTGGGGATGAACAGGTTCGGGGTGAGCAGGCCGTGCTCGGGGTGCTGCCAGCGCACGAGCGCCTCGACGGCGAGGACGCGCCCGGTGCTGACCTCGACGATCGGCTGGTAGTGCAGCACGAGCTCGCCGCGCGAGATGGCGCCGAGCAGCGTGCCGCCCAGCGCGGGGGCGAGGGTGCTGGCCGAGCTCATCGAGGCGTCGTAGCGCGCAGGCAGGCGCGAGCCGCGCTTCGCGGTCGAGAGCGCGACGTCGCCGCGGTGCAGCAGGTCCAGCGGGTCCGTGCCGTCGTCGGGCGCGACCACGAGCCCGACGCTCACCTGGACCCGCACCTCGAGGTCGTCGAGCCGGACGGGACGGGCGAGCGCGTCGTGCACCGACTGCGCCAGGTTCATCGCCGTGCCGCTCCCGGGCACGTCGCGGAACAGGATCGCGAACTCGTCGCCGCCCGGCCGGGCCACCAGGCCGGCGTGGCCCGCGACGGACCGCAGCCGCTCGCCGATGCGGATCAGGACCTCGTCGCCGGTGCGGTGCCCGAACGTCTCGTTGATCTCGCTGAAGCGGTCGACGTCGACCAGCACGAGCGCGACGCGGGCCCGCGGTGCCGCGAGGGCGTCCCGGATCTCCCGGACGAGCAGCCGCCGGTTCGCCAGGCCGGTCACGATGTCGGTGTCGGCGGCGCCGCGCAGGCTCTGCGCCTGCTCCTCGAGCCACCGGGTCATGCGCGCCATCCGGATGAGCGAGAGCACCGTCAGGGCGACGGCCGCGACCGCGGCGGCCCACACGTCGACGGTGCCGCCGAGCACGAGCTGCACCACGAGCACCGTGGGCGCCATGAACACGGCGGGGCCGACGAGCATGAGCCGTTGGCGGCCCTTGCGCTGCTCGGGCTCGACCGCGCGCTCGGACATCAGGCGCATGCCGGGGTCGAGCGCGGCGGCACCGAACAGCGCGTAGGAGACGAGCCAGCCCGCGTCGAGCAGCAGCACGTGCTCCTCGAGCGCCGGCACGAGCGCCGAGAGCTGGAACAGCGCGTCGACCGCCATGAGCGACCCCGTCGCGCTCACGAGCAGGACCGACGCGGTCGACCGGGCCCCGGGCGCCGTCAGGAGCCGGACGAGGAGCCCGATCAGGATGATGTCGACGATCGGGTACGCCGCTCCGACGACGGTGCTCGCGAGGTCCAGCTCGGGGTCGCGCAGCGCGGGCGCGACGAGGGTGACCCAGGCGACCAGCCCGAGCCCGATGGACACGAGCAGGCTGTCGATCGCCGCGGTCGGGTGCCGCTCGCTGCCGCGGGCCCGCGCCAGCATGAGCAGCCCCGCACCGAGGAACGGGTACGCGGCGAGGTAGACGACGTCCGCGGCCGAGGGGTACGGGTCGGTCTCGAGCACGAGCTCGAACCAGGACCACAGGAAGTCCCCGACCGTCATGAGCGCGATGCCCACGGTCAGCAGGTACCAGGGGAGCCGGGCCGCCGGTGCGTTGCGGCTGATCCCGACGAGCATGACCGCGACGGAGAGGAAGCCGACGGACACGTAGACGATGCCGCGCGGGAACCCGAGGGGGAGCAGCAGGTGCAGCACGGCGACCGCGGAGGAGGCCGCGAGCCAGCGGGACCACGCGCTCCTCACCCAGATCACGCACCAATCGCATCGACGACGAGGCCCCACGTCGCCGGGGCACCGACCGCGCGGCGGCCGGACCTCGGCGGGTCCTTCGTGGAGGTGATCGGCCGGGGACGGCGGCGTGCGAGGTGTGCGCGGGGTGAAAGGTGCACGTCGGGCCGGTGCGGGCGCCCCGGACCCGACCGGGGAGCCCGTGACCGGTGGTGCCGGCGAGGAGCGCTAGCCGACGACCTTGAGGCCGACGACGCACCCCACGATCCCGAGCAGCAGGAGGACCCGCACGAGCGACACCGGCTCGGCACCGGTCGCCATCGCGTAGGCCACGGTCAGCGCCGCGCCGACCCCCACCCACACGGCGTAGGCGGTCCCCGTCGGCAGCTCGCGCATCGCGTACGCGAGCCCACCCATGCTCAGCACGAGCGCGACGGCGAAGACCACGGTGGGGACCCAGCGGGTGAGCCCCTCCGACCGCCCGAGCGCGGTCGCCCAGACGGCCTCGAGAACACCGGACAGGACCAGCACGAGCCAGGACATGACGATCTCCCTCGGCGCCGTCTTGTCGCACTCCGGGTACGGCGCACCTCGTCCGGGAACCCGTGGGGGCCCTGCCTCCAGGGTCGCACGCCCCCGCGTCCCGGCCCAGGAGGGGAGCGGTGAGGTCGGTCACCGGGGTCGGTCACCGGGGGCTCGGGGGCGCGCTGCTCCGGCACCGGACGAGGACCGGTCCCTGCGCCGCGCCGCCCACGGGGGCCCGCGCGGAACCGTCGGCGACGCGGCGCCCACTTAATGGATTCGTCCGCGGGCGCGTCCTGGCGCCGTCCCGCGAGCGCCCGTCAGGCTGCCAGTCCGGCCCGCGCGCTGTCCCCGCGCGTCCCGTCCCCAGCCCCCTCGAGAGGGAGACCTGCGCCATGACGACGCCGTCCGCACACCCGAACCGCCGCTCCCTGCTCGCCCTCGTCGCGGTCGCCGCGCTGCTCCTGGCCGGGGTCCTCGCCGCCGCGGCTCCGAGCCGCGCGGCCGCCTCGGCGCCGGTCCGCATCATGGCCCTCGGCGACTCGATCACGGGCTCACCCGGCTGCTGGCGGGCGCTGCTGTGGCAGAAGCTCCAGAACGGCGGGTACACGGACGTCGACATGGTCGGGACGCTGCCGACGCAGGGCTGCGGCATCGCGCACGACGGCGACAACGAGGGCCACGGCGGCCTGCTCGCGACGAACGTCGCCGCGGAGGGCCTCCTCACCGGGTGGCTCGCGCAGACGCGCCCGGACGTCGTCCTCATGCACTTCGGCACCAACGACGTGTGGAGCAACCGCTCGACGACCCAGATCCTCGCGGCGTACACGACGCTCGTGCGCCAGATGCGCGCGAGCAACCCGGCCATGAAGGTGCTCGTGGCGCAGATCATCCCCGTCGCACCCCCGACGTGCGGCGAGTGCGCGCAGCGCACCGTCGCCCTCAACGCCGCGATCCCCGCCTGGGCCGCCTCGCTCAGCACCAGCGCGTCGCCGATCACCGTCGTCGACCAGTGGACCGGCTGGAACTCTGCGGCGGACACGTCCGACGGGGTGCACCCGAACGACGCCGGCATCGTCAAGCTCGCGGACCGGTGGTACCCGGCGCTCGCGGGCGTGCTCGACGGCGTGACCCCGACGCCCACGCCGACCCCGACCCCGACGCCCACGCCGACCCCGACGCCCACCGCGACCCCGACGCCCACGCCGACCGCCGGCGCCGGCTGCACGGCGGTCTACCGCGTCGCGAACAGCTGGCAGGGCGGGTTCATCGGCGCGGTCACGGTGACCGCCGGCTCGGCGCCCGTGACCGGCTGGACCGTGACCCTCGCGCTCCCGGACGGCGGGGTCGCGAACGTCTGGGGCGGCCAGGCGAGCACGGCGGGGACATCGGTGACCGTGCAGAACGCCGCGTGGAACGGCTCGCTCGCCGCGGGCCGCAGCACCGAGCTCGGCTTCCAGGGCACCGGCTCCGGTGCGGGTGCGACCGTCAGCTGCTCTGCGCGCTGACCACGAACGCCGGCGCGCCCCGGGGTGCGCCGACGACCGGCGGGCGGACGCCGGTGGGCTGACAGGCGCAGGGCCCCGTCAGCCGCGGTGCCCCGGTCCTCACGGGCCGGGGCACCGTCCTGCGCCGGGGCCGGTGCGGTCCTGGGGCCGGTGGGGTGCTGCGACTCCGTAGGGCGCTGCGGCTGTGCATGGACGCCACCGGGCGCTTCCGGCGGCGGCACGCCGGGTCCACGGCCCGACCCCGGTCGAGGACGGGCTCGGCCCCGTGGTGACCAACGCGGCCGCGCGGACTCCGTGCCGCCGACAGGTGCCTGGAGACGACAGAACCGCCCCGGCCGAGGCCGGGGCGGTTCTGTGTGCTGGGTGCCGACCGGTGAGGGTCAGCGCGCCGATCCGAGGATCAGAGGGGCTGAATGTTCTCCGCCTGCGGGCCCTTCGGGCCCTGCGTGACGTCGAACTGCACCTTCTGGTTCTCCTCGAGCGAGCGGTAGCCGCTGCTCTGGATGGCCGAGTAGTGCGCGAAGACGTCGGCGCCGCCGTCGTCAGGCGCGATGAAGCCGAAGCCCTTTTCGGCGTTGAACCACTTCACGGTTCCAGTCGTCATGGTTGCTCCCTTGCGGGTTAGGGGACGACCCCGGGTGTCGGGGGCGATATCACGGTGTCGTCGTCCGCTCCCTAGAGAACGCAACGCCGAGGCTCAGCCCCGACGGTCAAGGACGTGCGAATCACAGTAACTCCGGGCACGACAATAGCCGGTGTGCGGCCCGGATGCGAGACCTGCTCGCGTGTCCGCTCCCCGCGGACCGCTCCGGACTCCCCAGTGTCCGCTCCCCGTGCGGGCGAGCGCGACTGCTGGAGCGGGTGATCACGCGCCGATCGGCCCGCGCGGCCGGGCGGACGGCCGCACGCGCGCCCCGCGCCGCGCCCGGCGGTGCGTTCGGCGGGTCCCGGGGTTCCGCCCGGACGACGTCCGCCGTACCGTCGGGAGCATGTGCCGGAACATCCACACCCTCCACAACTTCGAGCCGCCCGCCTCGCAGGACGAGGTGCACGCGGCGGCCTTGCAGTACGTGCGCAAGGTGAGCGGCTCGACCGTGCCGTCGCAGGCGAACCGCGAGGCGTTCGACCGCGCCGTCGAGGAGATCGCGCACGCGACGCGCCACCTGCTCGACGCGCTCGTCACGTCAGCGCCGCCCAAGGACCGCGAGGTCGAGGCCGAGAAGCGCAGGGCCCGGTCGGCCGAGCGGTACGCGACCGCCTGACCGCCGGACCCGCAGCCGGCCGGGCGACGGACCCCGCCGCCCGACCCGGGTGCGGTCAGGCGTCCCGGTGCGCCCGGTAGTACTCGATGAGCCCGCGCGTCGACGGGTCCTGCGCCGCGATGGCGTCGGCGTCGCCGGACACCGCAGGGGAGATCTGCATCGCGAGCACCTTGCCGAGCTCGACGCCCCACTGGTCGAAGCTGTCGATGCCCCACACGACGCCCTGGACGAACGTGATGTGCTCGTAGAGGGCGATCAGCTGGCCGAGCACGGAGGGCGTGAGCGACGGCGCCATGATCGACGTCGTCGGTCGGTTGCCGGGGAACACCCGCGCCGGGACGATCTCCTCCGCCACACCGTCGGCGCGCACCTCGTCGGCCGTCTTGCCGAACGCGAGCGCCTTGGTCTGCGCGAAGAAGTTCGACAGGAAGAGCTCGTGCACGTCGGCGTCGCCGTCCTGCAGGGGGTGCGCGGGTGTCGCGACGGCGATGAAGTCCGCCGGGATGAGCCGCGTGCCCTGGTGGATGAGCTGGTAGAACGCGTGCTGGCCGTTCGTGCCCGGCTCGCCCCAGAAGATCTCCCCGGTGTCCGTCGTGACGGGTGTGCCGTCCCAGCGCACGGACTTGCCGTTCGACTCCATCGTGAGCTGCTGGAGGTAGGCCGGGAAGCGGTGCAGGTGCTGCGCGTACGGGAGCACCGCGTGCGTGTGCGCGTCGAGGAAGTTGACGTACCAGACGTTGAGCAGCCCCATGAGCACGGGCACGTTCTGCGCGAAGGGCGTGCTGCGCAGGTGCTCGTCGACCGCGTGGAAGCCGGCCAGGAGGTCGCGGAACCCGTCGGGGCCGATCGCGATCGCGAGCGACGTGCCGATCGCCGAGTCGAGCGAGTACCGGCCGCCGACCCAGTCCCAGAAGCCGAACGCGTTCGCGGGGTCGATGCCGAACGCCGCGACCTTGTCGAGCGCGGTCGAGACCGCGACGAAGTGCTGGGCGACGGCTTGCGTGCGCGCCTGGTCGGTGTCCTCGATCGCGCCGGCCGCGAGGAGCTGCTCCCAGAGCCAGGTGCGGGCGAGCCGCGCGTTGGTCAGCGTCTCGAGCGTGCCGAACGTCTTGGACGCGACGATGAACAGCGTCGTCGTCGGGTCCAGGCCGCGCACCGTCTCGGCGAGGTCGGTCGGGTCGATGTTCGACACGAACCGGACCTCGAGGCCGTCCTGGACGTACGGCTTGAGCGCCTCGTAGGCCATGACCGGCCCGAGGTCCGACCCGCCGATGCCGATGTTGACGACCGTGGCGACGCGCGCGCCCGTGACGCCGGTCCACTCGCCGCTGCGCACCTTGTCGGCGAACGCGGAGACCTTGGCGAGCTCGGCCTGCACGTCGGCGTCGACGTCCTGGCCGTCGACGTGCAGCGCCGGGGACGCACCCGCGGGGCGGCGCAGCGCCGTGTGCAGCACCGCGCGGTCCTCGGTGACGTTGATGTGCTCGCCCGTGAGCATCGCCTCGATGCGCCCGGGGAGCCCGACCTCGTCGGCGAGCCGGACGAGGAGCTCGAGGGTCTCGTCGGTCATGAGGTTCTTGGACAGGTCGACGTGCAGGTCCCCGACCGTCCGGGTGAGGCGCGTCGCACGCTCGGGGTCGGTGGCGAACCAGCCGCGCAGGTCCGGCGTGAGCGCCGACCGGTGGGCCGTGAGGTCCTGCCAGGCGCTCGTGCTCGTGGCGTCGATGGGTGTGGTGGTCACGGTGCTCCCTCTCGCGATGTCGTGGCACCACCGTATTGCGGCGCGGGGGACCGGTCCTGGGACGTCCGCGCGCAGGGGCCGTGCGGGGCGGACGGGATGCGACGGAACCGACGGGCGCTGCCTAGAGTGGCGCGCATGAGCCGCCTGCCGACCGCCGTGATCGCCGCCGTGACCCTCGTCGTCGGCTTCGCCGTCGCCCAGGGGACCGGGGTGCGCTGGCTCGGCGGGGTCGTGCTCGCGGCGGGGCTGCTCTGGTGCGCGGCCCGTTCCGTCCGGCGGGCGGGGCCCGTGCGCACCGCGGGCGCCGGTGCCGTGGCGCTCGCGGCGTTCGCCGGCTCGCACGTGGTCGCGGACGTGCTCGGGCCCTGGCCGTCGGTCCTGCTGGCGGCGCTCGTCGCGGGCGTGGGCGTGTGGCTGCTCGTCGACCGGGCCGACGCGGGGCGTGCCGTCCGCGTGACGACGCACGCCTGACCGGTCCACGTCGGCGCCGGCCGGCCGGCCGGCCTGCGCTCACCGTCGGCCCGCCGGGTCCGGGGACGAGCGTGCCGGGCGGGGTCCCCGGCGGGCGGGTCCTGCGCCGGGTCGGGCGCGGCAGGATGGGCGCATGACGTCCACGCTGCCCCTCGTCGTCGCGTGCGGGCTCGTGACCCTCGACGTGCTGCAGGACGTCGACCACGTGCCGGCGCCGGACGAGAAGCTCGTCGCGACCCGGCTCGACGTGACGTTCGGCGGGCCGGCCGCGAACGCCGCGGCGACGGCGGTCGCGCTCGGCGTGCCGGCCCGGCTCGTGACCGCGCTGGGGTCGGGCCCGGTGGCCGCGCTCGTGCGTGCGGGCCTCGACGAGGCGGGCGTCGAGGTCGTCGACCTGCTCGACGGCGTACCCGCGTCGCCCGCCGTCTCGACCGTGCTCGTCACGCGCGGCACGGGGGAGCGCGCGGTCGTGTCCGTCAACGCGAGCGCGTCGGGCGACCTCGCACCCGCCGCCCGCTCCCGGGCCGCCGCGGTGCTCGAGGGCGCGGACGTCCTCCTCCTCGACGGTCACCACCTCGGTGCGGCGCTCGTGCTCGCCGAGGCCGCCCGTGCGCGCGGCGTCCCCGTCGTGCTCGACGGCGGCAGCTGGAAGCCGCGCACCGACGAGCTGCTCGGGTACGTCGACCACGCGGTGCTCTCGGCGGACTTCCGCCTGCCCGAGGGCCTGCGCGGCGCGGCGCAGGCCCTGACGGCCGGCGCGCCCGACGACCACGACCTGGCCGCCGTCGCGCTCCTCGGCCCGGCGTTCGTCGCGCGTTCGGCAGGACCCGGGCCGGTGCGGTTCCGCCGGCGGGTCACCGGTGCGCCCGACGCGGAGGTCGGCGCGGTCGAGCCGTCGACGGTCCCGGCCGTGGACGTCGTCGACACCCTCGGCGCGGGCGACGTGCTGCACGGCGCCTTCGCGGAGCAGCTCGCGCGCGGCGTCGACCCCGTGACCGCGCTGGCCGCGGCGACGCGGGTCGCGAGCCGTTCGGTGCAGGCGCGGGGTGCGCGCGGCTGGGTCGCCGGCCCTGCGGCCGGGAGGCGCTGAGCGCAGGCGAGCACCCGCGAGCACCCGTGTGCGTGTGCGGCCGTGCACACCGACCTGAGACGCCGCTGAGAAGGTCGGTTCGCGACCCGCCCCCCGGGCGGTGACCATGAGGCATGTCCGTCGCCGAGTCCGCCCGCACCCGCCTCGCGACCGCGCTGCTCGGCCGCGTCGCGGGCGACGACCACCGCGACAAGCACGACCGCATCCACTTCACTCCGGGTGACCGCTGGTTCGAGCCCGGCAGTGCGATCCAGCGCGTGCACGGCGACGCCTCGATGTTCGTCGGTGGCCTGCGCGCGCTGCTGCTCCAGTCGCTGCACCCGCAGGCCATGGCCGCGGTCGCCGGGCACTCGGGCTACCGCGGCGACCCGTGGGGCCGGCTGCAGCGCACCAGCACCTTCCTCGCCGTCACGACGTTCGGCACCGCCGCCGACGCCGAGCGCGTCGTCGGGCACGTGCGCGACGTGCACGAGCGCGTGCGCGGCAAGGACGAGGACGGTGTGCCCTACCGGGCCTCCGACCCGCACCTGCTCGACTGGGTGCACGTCGCCGAGGTCGACAGCTTCCTGCGCGCGCACCAGCTCTACGGCGAGAACCCGCTCGACGACGCCGGCTGCGACGAGTACGTCGCGCAGGCCGCGGTCGTGGCCCGCAAGCTCGGCGGCGCGGACGTGCCGACCGACGTCGCCTCGCTCGAGCGCGCCCTCGCCCGGTACCGGGGCGAGCTGCGCGGCACGCAGGCGGCCCGGGACGCGGCGCGGTTCCTGCTCGTGCACCCGCCGCTCCCGCTCCCCGCCCGCATGCCGTACGGGGCGCTCGCCGGGGCCGGCGTCGCGATGCTGCCGCGGTGGACGCGTCGTCCGCTGGGCCTGCCCTACGCGCCCCCGGTCGAGGCGACCGTGGTGCGGGCGTCGGGGCACGCGATGGTCCGCGCGATCCGGTGGGCGCTCGCCGACTTCTGACGGCCGGACGCAGCACGCCCGGCCCGCCGCAGGGGGGGTGCGGCGGACCGGGCGTGGTCCTGGGGTGACCCGAGGTCACCGCGGGGGTTCGGCGGGGTCGGGGTCGGGGGGCGACCCCGGCGTCACCGGTAGACGATCGTGGACGGGGTGTACCCGCACGCGGCGGACGGCCCGGAGGAGACCTTGCTGGGCTCGCCGGAGGTCACGCCCTTGTACTCCTCGCAGATCGCGATCTTCTTCGCGGGGTCCCCGACGATGGTCAGGCCCGAGAGGGTCGCCTTGTCGCCGAGGTTGGGGTTGATGCCGACGAGGGACTTCGCCGGGGCGGTGACGGTGACGTTCTGCACGACGACGGTGCGGGCGTGCTGCGTGGAGCAGTTGCCGCACGAGCGGTAGAGCTTGCCGATGTCGGAGACCTGGAAGTTCTTGATGACGAACGTGCCGGGGCCGTTGTGCTGGAAGACCTTGTCGCTCGCGGAGCGGGCGCCGCCGCCGTTGATCGTCATCGTCTGCGAGGCCGAGGTGCCCTTGAACGTCGCGGCGTCCTCGCCGACGTCCTCGAACCACACGTTCTCGACGGTGCACGTGCCGGTGCAGTGGATGCCGTCACCCGCGCCGGTGCCCAGGATGACGTTGCGGAGCACCGCGCCGTCGGCGAGCCTGAACATCGGCGGCTGGCTCTCGCCCTGGTCGCCGGAGGAGATGCCGTGGTAGCGCACGAGGCCCATGTCCTTCGTGCCGCTGATCTCGATGGTCGCCGAGACCTTCTGGGACGACGTCGGCGTGGGCCAGGCGCCCGTCGCGGGCGGCGGGGTCGGCCGCGCGGTGGCGGTCGGGGTCGCGCCCGCGGTCGGCCTGGGCGTCGCGCCGGCGGTCGGCCTGGGCGTCGCGCTGGCGGTCGGCGCCGGCGTCGTCGGGCTCGGGGCGCTGCCCTGGGCGACGAGCGTGAACTGCTGGTGGTTGGCGTTCGTGTCCGCCGCCTGCTCGAGGCGCGCGCCGTTCTCCTTCGACGCGCCGACGACCTGGAGCGCGAGGCCGCTCGCACGGCTGACGAGCTTGATGCGGCCGGACGAGCCGGCGGCGACCGTGAACTGCTGCGTCGCTGCGCCCGCGGGCGTCGACTGCGTCGCGAGCGAGCCCGAGCCGGTCGCGATGGTCAGGGCGAGGCCCGAGTGCCGCGCGCGCACCTCGTAGAACCCGCCGCCGACCGCGACGAACTGGAACTGCTGGTTCGTCGCGCCCGTGGGCGTCCACTGCGCGACGGCCGTGCCGGAGGCGGTCGAGGACCCGGCGACGTCGACCGCCTTCTTGCTGCGCCAGCTGACGAGCGAGTACCAGGCGCCGGTGTCGATGCCGGGCGCTGCCTGCGCGGAGCCGGCGACGGCCACGCCGCCGAGGGCGGCGACCGCGCCGACCACCAGGGTGGCGACGGCGCGGGACCAGGCCGACCGACCGCCTCGCGCACGTCGGGGATGCTGCATGTTCACGCTCACTACCTTCCGTCGTCCGCCACGCGGGGGCGCAGCGGGGGAGGCCGCGCTGAGGCAGGCCGCCGATCGGGGGAGGCGGCGACCGCACGCGGCGACGTCAAGGTAGACGGGCGTCCGGAATGCCGTCAATGACCGATGTACAACGTGAGAGATGTCTCACGGCAGGGCTCTGACCTGCGGGAGCGTGTCCACCCGCGTTGCGCGGCCGAGGGTGCGACGAACCGCTTCGACACGGGGCTCGGGGGAGCTCAAGACCCGTCAGCCGCCGAGCGCCTCGCGCACGAGCGGGGCGACGCGCGTCCCGAGCAGCTCGATCGCGCGCAGCGACTCCTTCTGCGGGACCCCCGAGAGGTCCATCTGGAACGCCTGCCGGTCATGGTGCAGCACCTCGTGCAGCGCGACGACGCGCTCGGCGACCTCCTCCGGCCCGCCCACGAAGTAGGCACCGCCCCGGGCCGCCTGGGACTCGAACGAGATGCGGTTCGGCATCGCGAACCCGCGCTCCGAGGCGATCCGGCGCATCGAGTCGTGCCAGTACGGGTAGAAGAAGTCGCGTGCGGCGCGCCCGTCGTCCGCGAGGAAGCCCATGCCCGCGACCGAGACCTTCCGGGTGGACGCGTCGTGCCCCGACTGCTCGTGCGCGCTGCGGTAGAGGTCGACGAGCGGCGCGAACTGCGCCGGCTGCCCGCCGATGATCGCGTAGCTGATCGGCAGGCCGAGCACGCCCGCGCGCACCGACGACTCCGGGTTGCCACCGGTCGCGACCGCGATGTCGAGGTGCCGGCCGCGGCCTGGTCGGTCGTACGGGCGCGGCAGCACCAGCGCGTCGTCCAGGGCGGGCCGGAACCGCCCCGACCACGTGACGCGCTCGTCGGCGTCGAGGCGGAGCAGGAGCACGATCTTCTCGTCGTACAGCGCGTCGTAGTCGTCGAGCGAGGCGCCGAACAACGGGTAGGACTCGATGAACGAGCCGCGCCCGGCGAGCAGCTCGACCCGTCCGCGCGAGAGCAGGTCCATGGTCGCGAACTGCTGGTACACCCGGACCGGGTCCTCGGTCGACAGGACCGTGACGGCGCTGCCGACGGTGACCCGCTCGGTCTGCGCGAGGGCGGCGGCGATGACCGTCGAGGGGGAGGAGATGGCGTAGTCGGGCCGGTGGTGCTCCCCGATGCCCACGTAGTCGAGGCCGACCTGCTCGGCGAGCCGCACGCGCTCGAGCACGTCGGCGAGGCGCTGCGCCGGGTCGGTGACCGCGCCGGTCACCGGGTCGGGGTGGATGTCGCCGAACGTGTAGAAGCCGAGTTCCATGGCGGCGACAACGCCCGGGGGTCCCGTGTGCTTCCCGCCGCCCGGGTCAGCCGCGCAGGAGGTGGTCCAGGGCCAGCGTCACGCCTGCCGAGACCGCACCGCAGAGCGGCAGGGCCCACGTCAGGAGGGTGTCCGCGCGGCGCGAGCGACGCCGGACCGAGGCGGGGTCCTCGAGCGGGCCGGCGAGGACGTCGGCGCTGTCGAGCGAGCCGCGGAGCTGGGCGACGAGGGCGGGGACGACGAGCACCGCCGCCGCCACGGCGGTGAGCGGGGCGGACGGGACGGTGGCGCCGACGCCGGGCAGCAGGTGCGCACCGAGGAGGCCGAACCCGACGGCGAGCCACGCCCCGACCTGCACCGCGACCCAGGCGAGCCAGGGGCGCGTGGTGCACCAGCGCACGAACGCCGTGAGGTGCCCGACGAGCAGGCCCAGGGCGACGAGCGCCACGAGGGCGACGGCGACGTGCGCGGCGCCGAGCCGGAGCGGCTCGTCGCGTGCCCAGGAAGCGGCCGACATCCCGACGAGGGCGACCGCGAGCATACCCACGGCGTACCGCACCAGCGTCGAGCGGCTCAGCTCGACGCCAGGAGTCGGGGTGGCGGAGCCGCTGGGCAGCCGGAGGCTCGCGGCGTGCTCCCGCGCCGGCCCGAACGCCTCCTCGGCGTCCCGGTCGGCGTCGGCGCAGAAGGACTCGACGTGCGCGAGCGCGTCGCCGATGTCCGCACCGGACACGTCGCGCTCGCGCAGCGCGAGGACGAGCTCGTCGCGCCAGGCCCGGGGGATCCGCTGGGTCGTGGTCATGGTGGCCTCTCAGCTCGGGGTGGTGGCGCGTGCGCCGGGTGCGGGCGGTGCGGGGGTGCCGTGGCCTGCGGAGCGGGCGACGACGGCCGCCGTCGTCGCGGCGAACCGCGTCCAGGCCGCCCCCTTCGTCGCCAGCGCGGTCCGGCCGAGGTCGGTCAGCGTGAAGTACTTGCGGCCGGGGCCGCCCTCGCCGGGCCGCCACTCGACGGTCACGGCCCCGGACTCCTCGAGGCGCGCCAGCAGGGGGTAGAGGGTCCCGCCCTTGACCGTCCCGAGGCCGAGCTCGTCGAGGCGCGTGGTGATCGCGTAGCCGTAGGTCGGTCCCTCGTCGAGCACCGCGAGGACGCACACCTCGAGCGCGCCGCGGAGCCACTCGCCCGGCCAGGGGTCGCCGGCGGGCGCGTGGGCCGGCGAGCGGGTCGCCGCGGCGTCGGTGGACACAACTAGAAGGTATGCCTGACTAGTCGGCGCGTCAACCTAGTCCGCTCGTGGCGCGGCGCGCGGACGCGCGGGGGACGGACCTCGGCGGTGTCGGTCCGGCGCCGTAGACTCGGACCCCATGAGCGAGCCCCTGCCCCCCAGCACCGGTCCTGACGACCCGTTCGGGGCGGACCCCGGCTCGGGCACCTCGACGAGCGTCCTCGAGCGGTCCGAGACGACCGAGCAGGTCGAGCCGGGCGACCACGAGCGCTTCGCCCACTACGTCCGCAAGGACAAGATCATGGCCTCCGCCCTGTCGGGGAACCCGGTGATCGCGCTGTGCGGCAAGGTCTGGGTCCCCGGGCGCGACCCCAAGAAGTTCCCGGTCTGCCCGGTGTGCAAGGAGATCTACGACGGCCTGCGCCCGCCGCAGGACGACAAGGGCTCCGGCGACTCCTCCGGCGGGAAGTGAGCGCGCCCCAGCGCCTGCCCTCCGTCCCCTCGACGCACGCGTCCACGTCGGCCGCGCAGCACCTGCCGCCGGCGTTCCCGGCGCGCGCGCCGTGGGGGACCGCGGGCAAGCTCCGGGCCTGGCAGGCCGAGGCGATCGAGCTGTACCGCACGCGCAACCCGCGCGACTTCCTCGCGGTCGCGACGCCCGGCGCCGGCAAGACGACGTTCGCGCTGCGGATCGCGACCGAGCTGCTCGAGGCCGGCGCGGTCCGACGCGTCACGGTGGTCGCGCCGACCGAGCACCTCAAGCGCCAGTGGGCCGACGCCGCCGCACGCGTCGGGATCACGCTCGACCCGAACTTCAAGAACGCCCAGGGCCGCCACGGCCACGGGTTCGACGGCGTCGCGGTCACCTACGCGCAGGTCGCGAGCAAGCCCGCGCTGCACGCCGCGCGCACGGGCGCCGCGCCGACCCTGGTGATCCTCGACGAGGTGCACCACGGCGGCGACGCGCTCTCGTGGGGAGACGCGGTCCGCGAGGCGTTCGAGGGGGCGACGCGGCGCCTGTCGCTGACCGGCACGCCGTTCCGCTCGGACACCGCGGCGATCCCGTTCGTGACGTACGAGCGCGGCGAGGACGGCATCCGGCGCAGCGCCGCGGACTACACCTACGGCTACGGCGACGCGCTGCGCGACCACGTCGTGCGCCCCGTCATCTTCCTGTCGTACTCGGGCGCGATGCGCTGGCGCACGAAGGCGGGCGACGAGGTCAGCGCGCGCCTCGGCGAGGCCCTGACCAAGGACATGACCGCGCAGGCGTGGCGCACCGCGCTGAACCCGAACGGCGAGTGGATCCCGTCGGTGCTCGCGGCCGCGGACCGCCGGCTGACCGAGGTCCGGCGCGCGGTGCCCGACGCGGGCGCGATGGTGATCGCGACCGACCAGACCGACGCGCGCGCGTACGCCGGGCACCTCGCGCGGATCACGGGGACGTCGCCGACCGTCGTCCTCTCGGACGACGACGGCGCGAGCGACCGGATCGACGAGTTCTCGGCGTCGGACTCGCGCTGGCTCGTCGCGGTGCGCATGGTCTCCGAGGGGGTCGACGTCCCGCGGCTCGCGGTCGGCGTCTACGCGACGAGCACCGCGACGCCGCTGTTCTTCGCCCAGGCGGTCGGGCGCTTCGTGCGTGCCCGGCGGCGCGGCGAGACCGCCTCGGTGTTCCTGCCGAGCGTGCCGCAGCTGCTCGTGCTCGCGAACACGCTCGAGGCCGAGCGGGACCACGCCCTCGACCGCCCGCTGACCGCGGAGGAGCAGGGCGACGACTACAACCCCGAGGACGCCCTGCTCGCGGCGGCGAGCTCGGCCCGCGGGGGAGCGGACGCCGTGGGCCCCGACGGGCTGCAGGGGTCCTTCGAGGCGCTCGAGGCGCAGGCGTCGTTCGACCGCGTGCTGTTCGACGGCGGCGAGTTCGGCACGGGTGCGGACGTCGGCTCCGAGGAGGAGCTCGACTTCCTCGGGCTGCCGGGCCTGCTGGACGCGGACCAGGTCACGACGCTGCTCCGGCAGCGCCAGGCCGACCAGCTCAGCGGCAAGCGGCGGCCCAAGGCCGGCGCGCAGCAGGAGGCCGAGCGCCTCGCGGAGATGGACCACCGCAAGCAGGCGGAGCTGCGCAAGGAGCTCGCGCAGCTCGTCGGCGCGTGGTCGCGGCGCAGCGGTCAGCCGCACGGCGCCGTGCACACCGAGCTGCGCCGCCGCTGCGGCGGTCCGGAGGTCGCGCTCGCGGACCCCGACCAGCTCGCGGCGCGCGTCGAGATGCTCCGGGGCTGGTTCGTCGGCAAGCGCTGAGCGCCCGGGGCGGCGCTCCGGGCGGCGGCCACGGGCTGCCGGGGTCCCGGCGACCCCTCGACGGAGGCGGCCGGCGCGATCGACCTCGCACCCGTCTCACATGATGGACAGGGGGTTGCGCTCTTTCATCAAGTTCTCATGTGTGCGTTCGTGCAGGTCAGGGCGCTGGACGCGTGACCACTTACCAGCGAACCGCGCGTCCGCAAGCGCAGCGCAGCGGATGCCGAGCCCGCACGCCGGTGCCACGGTTGAGCCGTCACCCAGCACCGGGTACCCCCGGTCAGCTGAAGCGAACGGCCTCCGGGTCGTCTGAACGGAAGGGGCGCATCATGCCGTCCTGGCTCCTGCTCATCCTCGTCGGCGTCGTCCTCATCGTGCTCGGGGTCGCGACCGAGATCGGCCAGTTCCTGCTGTGGATCGGTGTCGCGGTCCTCGTGGTCAGCCTGATCCTCGGCCTCGTCGGCCGTGGCCGCGGCGCACGCATCTAACACCTACGACGCGACGTCCGCGGCGGCGGTCCCCCCACCCAGCCGCAGCGTCCCCGTCGGAACCGCGGCCTCGTCCGCGGACAGGCGCCGGGCCCCCCGAGGCAGCTCGTCTCGGGAGGCCCGGTGTCGTTCTGCCGCCGTCCGGACGCCCGCAGCCCCGGTCCAGCGCGTGTCGACGGCACCGTGCACGACGAGCGGCACGTGCAGCGGCCGCATCGCCTGGTCGTCGGGGCTCCACGACGTCACGTCCGAGTCGGCGCCCGTGATCAGCAGCTCCTCGACCGCCCGGCCCTCGTCGTCGAGCCGGCGCGCCGCACCCTTGCGGCCCCCCACGCTCGTCTTGAGCCGCGAGGCCTTCGCGACCGGCTCGAGCGTCCCGTCCCGCCCCTCGCGCGCGACGAGCTTGTAGACCATCCCGCACGTCGGCGCGCCCGACCCGGTCACGACCGAGGTCCCCACGCCGTAGGAGTCGACCGGCGCGACCGCGAGCGAGGCGATGGCGTGCTCGTCGAGGTCCGAGGTCACGACGATCCGCGTCCCCGTCGCCCCGAGCGCGTCGAGCTGGGCGCGCACCTCGAGCGCGAGCACCCCGAGGTCGCCCGAGTCGAGCCGGACCGCCCCGAGTCCCGGACCCGCGACCCGGACCGCGGTCTCGACGCCGCGACGCACGTCGTAGGTGTCGACGAGCAGCGTCGTGCCGGGCCCGAGGGTCGCGACCTGCGCGCGGAACGCCGACTCCTCGTCGTCGTGCAGCAGCGTGAACGCGTGCGCCGCGGTCCCGATCGTCGGGATCCCGTACCGGCGGCCCGCCTCGAGGTTGGACGTCGCCGCGAAGCCCGCGACGGCGGTCGCCCGGGCTGCCGCGACCGCCGCGTCCTCGTGCGCGCGCCGCGAGCCCATCTCGAGGCACGGCCGCCCGATCGCCGCACTGGTCATGCGCGACGCGGCGGACGCGACCGCCGAGTCGTAGTTGAGCACCGAGAGCACCAGCGTCTCGAGCAGCACCGCCTCGGCGAACGAGCCCTCGACGACCAGCACGGGAGACTGGGGGAAGAACATCTCCCCCTCGGCGTACCCGTGGATCGACCCTGTGAACCGGTAGCCGGCGAGGAAGTCGAGCGTCGCCGCGCTCACGACGCCCGCCTGCGCGAGCCACTCGAGCTCGGTCTCCTCGAACCGGAAGTCGGCGAGCGCCTCGAGCACGCGGCCGGTGCCCGCGAGCACGCCGTACCGGCGCCCGGCGGGCAGCCGCCGCGTGAACACCTCGAACACGCAGTGCCGCGACGCCGTCCCGTCGTTGAGCGCCGCGTCGAGCATCGTGAGCTCGTAGCGGTCGGTCAGGAGCGCGGTGCTGCGGTGGCGGGCGGCGCGGCGGTCCGTCGCGGCGTCGGGCAGGGCGGCGGCGGTCTGCGGAGCGCTCATGGCGCAAACGTAGGCGGACGGGTGTCGCGCCCGCACCTAGAGTGGGCGCGTGGTCGCCCAGCTCGCTCCCGAGGAGACCGTCGCCGCCGAGGAGCAGACGGGGCTCGGCGACGCATGGGTCACGATCGTCTGGAACGACCCCGTCAACCTCATGAGCTACGTGAGCTACGTCTTCCAGTCCTACTTCGGCTACCCGCGCGCCACGGCCGAGAAGCTCATGCGCCAGGTGCACGAGGAGGGGCGCGCCGTCGTCTCGACCGGCAACCGCGAGACCATGGAGGTCGACGTGCAGGCGATGCACGGCTTCGGCCTCTGGGCGACGATGCAGCGCGGGGGGCAGTGATGCGGGGGTTCCGGCGCGAGCGCGGGGCGTTCGTCGCGGAGCTCGACGCGCAGGAGCGCGAGGTCGTCGCCTCGGTCGTCGCCGACGTCGCCGAGCTGCTCGGCGCCGCCCGCTTCGAGGACGGGCCGCCGCCGGAGACGGGCCACCCCGATCCGCTCGGCCTGCGGATGGACGAGGAGTGGGTCGCCCCGCCCGAGGACGCGGCCGTGCGCCGCCTGCTCCCCGACGCGTCGCGCGAGGACCCCGCGGTCGCCGCGGAGTTCCGGCGGCTCACGGAGGCGGACCTGCGCCGCACCAAGATCGCGCGCCTCGCGGCGGTCTGGCAGCAGCTCACGTCCGGGGACGGGCGCGGGGGCGCGCTCGTCGTGCAGCCCGGCGACGCGCAGGCGCTCGCCGCGACGCTGACCGACCTGCGGCTCGTGCTCGCGGAGCGGCTCGGGATCGTCGACGAGGAGGCCGCCGACGCCCTCTACGAGACGCTCGAGGCGGAGGTCGGGGAGGACGACCCCGCCGGTCAGGCGCGGCAGTACCTCGGGTCGGTGTACGCGGCGCTGAGCTGGCTCCAGGAGTCGCTGCTCGCCGTGATGCTCGAGGACCTGCGCCGCTCCCGCTGACCGGCCCCGGGCCTCCGGTGGCAGCCGGACCCGGCGCCGGGCCGCCGCCGACACGCACGCGAGCCGCGTCACACCCGCAGGGGACCGGTCCGTCGCGGCGGAGCGGTTAGGCTCGGCCGCGTGAACGACGCCCCGATCGGCATCTTCGACTCCGGTGTCGGCGGGCTGACCGTCGCGCGGTCGATCCTCGACCAGCTGCCGCAGGAGTCGACGCTGTACATCGGCGACACGCTCAACACCCCGTACGGCGAGAAGCCGCTCGCCGCCGTCCGGGCGCACGCGCTCGAGGTCATGGACGACCTGGTCGACGCGGGCGTGAAGATGCTGGTCATCGCGTGCAACACGGCCTCGTCGGCGGTCCTGCGCGACGCGCGCGAGCGGTACACCCAGCGCCGTGGCATCCCCGTCGTCGAGGTCGTCCTGCCCGCGGCCCGCCGTGCCGTCGCCGCCACGCGCACCGGGCACATCGGCGTGATCGCGACCCGGTCGACCGTCGAGTCCCGCGCGTACGACGACGCGTTCGCCGTCGCCCCGGGCGTCGAGCTCGTGACGCGCGCGTGCCCGCGGTTCGTCGGCTTCGTCGAGGCGGGCATCACCTCGGGGCCCGAGATCCTCGCCGCCGCGCACGAGTACCTCGACCCGGTGCGTGACGTGGGCGTCGACACCCTCGTGCTCGGCTGCACGCACTACCCGCTGCTCACGGGCGTCATCTCCTACGTCATGGGGGAGGGCGTCACGCTCGTCTCGAGCGCCGAGGAGACCGCGAAGGACGTGTACCGCACGCTCGTCGCGCACGACCTCGAGCGCGACCCGGCCGCGGGGCCGCCCGAGCACCGGTTCCTCGCGACCGGCGACCCGGCGTCGTTCCACGTGCTCGCGCGCCGCTTCCTCGGGCCCGAGGTCGGGGCCGTCGAGGACCGGCTCGCGCTGCGCTGGCAGGCGCACCGGTGAGTCACCGCGCGGGGGGCGCACGATGAGGCTCGTGGTGGTGGGCTGCGCCGGGTCGTTCCCGGGCCCGGACGCGGCGGCGTCCGCGTACCTCGTGCAGGCCGAGGGGCCCGACGAGCGCACGGGCGTGGTGCGCACCTGGACGGTCCTGATGGACCTGGGCAACGGCGCGCTGGGCCCGCTGCAGCGCCTCGCGGACCCGACCGCGCTCGACGCGATCGCCGTGTCCCACCTGCACTCCGACCACGTCGCGGACCTCGTGGTGCTCAACGTGCTGCGCCGGTACCGGCCCGGTGGTCCCTGCCCGCCCGTGGCGGTGCACGCTCCCGAGGGTGCGTCCGAGCGCCTCGCGCTCATGGCCGGCAAGGACCCCGCGACCGAGGTGTCCGGGCAGTTCGCGTTCCGCACGTGGGAGCCCGGCGTGCCCGTCGTCGTGGGGCCGCTGACGTTCGTGCCCGTGGCGGTCGAGCACCCGGTCCCCGCGTTCGGCTTCCGCGTGACCGGACCCTCCGACCACGACGCCTCGCGCACCGTGACGCTCGCGTACACCGGGGACACCGACGAGTGCCCCGGGCTCACCGAGCTCGCGGACGGGGTCGACCTCCTGCTCGCGGAGGCCGCGTACCTCGAGGGCCGGGACGACGGGCTGCGCGGCGTGCACCTGACCGGGCGCCGCGCCGGCCTCGCCGCGGCCGCAGGCCGTGCCGGACGCCTCGTCCTGACGCACATCCCCGCGTGGAACGACTCCGCGGAGACCCTCGCCGAGGCCGGTGCGGTGTACGCGGGCCCGCTCGACCTCGCGCGGACCGGCGACGTGCACGTCCTCTGACGCAGGTCGCCGGCGCTTCCCGGGATCCTGACCCCGACCTGCCCGCGCCTCCCGGGCGCTCCCGAGGCGTCGTCCGGAGCCGCCGTTAGGCTCGTCCGCATGACCCCCACGACTCCCGTGACCTCCGGCACGCCCGCGACGCGCCCCGACGGCCGCCGCCCCGACCAGCTCCGCCCCGTGACGATCACCCGGCGGTTCCTCGAGGCGGGCGAGGGCAGCGTGCTCGTGGAGTTCGGCGGCACCAAGGTGCTGTGCGTCGCGTCGTTCACCGAGGGCGTGCCGCGCTGGCGCAAGGGCTCGGGCGAGGGCTGGGTCACCGCGGAGTACTCGATGCTGCCGCGCGCGACGAGCACGCGGTCGGACCGCGAGTCGGTCAAGGGCCGGGTCGGCGGCCGGACGCACGAGATCTCCCGGCTCGTCGGGCGCTCGCTGCGCGCGATCATCGACGTCAGCGCGCTCGGGGAGAACACGATCGTGCTCGACTGCGACGTGCTGCAGGCCGACGGCGGCACGCGCACCGCGGCCATCACGGGGGCGTACGTCGCGCTCGCCGACGCGGTGGCCTGGGGACTGCAGAAGAAGGCGATCAGCCGGAGGAAGCCCGTGCTGCGCGACTCGGTCGCGGCGGTGAGCGTCGGGATCGTCGACGGCGTCCCGGTGCTCGACCTGCCGTACGTCGAGGACGTGCGCGCGGAGACCGACATGAACGTCGTCGTGACGGGCTCGGGCGCCTTCGTCGAGGTGCAGGGCACGGCCGAGCACGCGCCGTTCGACCGCGCCGAGCTCGACGCGCTGCTCGACCTCGCCCTCGCGGGGACCGCCGAGCTCACCCGGCTGCAGCGCGCGGCGCTCGACGCGCCCGCCTCGGACGGCAGCGCGTCGCGGTCGACGCTCGTGCACACGACGGCCGAGACCGTGCCGGCCGGCGAGGTGACGGGTCCGGTGACCGCATGACGGTGGCTCCCCGGCTCGTCCTCGCCACGCACAACGCGCACAAGCTCGACGAGCTCCGCGCGATCCTCGGCCCCGCGCTGCCAAACCTCGACCCCGTGAGCGTCGTCGGGGCGCGCGACGTCGGCGCCCCGGAGCCGGTCGAGGACGGCGTGACGTTCGAGGCGAACGCGCTGCTCAAGGCGCGGGCCCTCGCGCGGTTCACCGGGTTGCCGGCCGTCGCCGACGACTCGGGGCTCTCCGTCGACGTGCTCGGCGGGGCGCCCGGGATCTTCTCGGCGCGCTGGGCCGGGCGGCACGGCGACGACGCGGCCAACCTCGCCCTGCTGCTCGCGCAGCTCGCGGACATCGGCGCCGAGCACCGCGGCGCGCGGTTCACGTGCGCCGCCGCGCTCGTGACGCCGGACGGGTTCGAGCACGTCGAGACCGGGCACCTCGTGGGCCGGCTCACGGACCGGCCGCGCGGCGGCGGCGGCTTCGGCTACGACCCCGTCCTCGTGCCCGACGGCGAGACGCGCACGTGCGCCGAGCTCACGCCCGGGGAGAAGAACGCGATCAGCCACCGCGGGCAGGCGTTCCGCGCGCTCGTCCCGGTGCTGGTCCGTGTCCTGCGCGACGGCGGGCCGAGCCGCAGCACCCCGGACGCCGGCGGCCCCGTCGCGGGCACCCCGGACGCCGGGCCGTGAGCGTGACGCGCGGCGGGGCACGCGGGCAGCCGCTCGGCGCAGCGGTGAGCCCGGGCGCCGCCCCGGTCACGCTCGGCGCCGTGCACCTCGTGGCCGACGCCGTGACGTTCGGCTACCCCGGGCGCGCGGTGCTCGACCGCGTCGACGTCGCGGCGCCCGCGGGGACGCGGCTCGGCGTCGTCGGGGAGAACGGCGCGGGCAAGTCCACGCTGCTGCGGGTCCTCGCGGGGGAGCTCGCGCCGCAGGACGGCACCGTCCGCCGCGCCGGGACCGTGGCGGTCGTCGCGCAGGAGCTGGACGTCGGGCCCGCGGCGACGGTGGGGACCCTCGTGGGCGAGTCGCTCGCGGGCGTCCGGGCCGCCTCCGCCCGGCTCGAGGAGGTCGTCGACGGGTTCGACCACGAGACCGGCGACCTGGCGGCGCTGACCGAGGCGATCGGGCGCGTCGAGCACCTCGCGGCGTGGGACGCCGACCGCCGCGTCGACGAGGCCCTGAGCAGGCTCGGTGCGCCGCGCGACCCGGGCCGGCGCCTCGACGAGCTGAGCGTGGGGGAGCGGTACCGGGTGCGTCTCGGCTGCCGCCTGGCCGAGCGCGCCGACATCCTGCTGCTCGACGAGCCCACGAACCATCTCGACGTCGCCGGCATCGACTACCTGACCGCGCAGCTGCGCGGCTGGCCGGGCGTCGTCGTCATCGTCACGCACGACCGGCAGCTGCTCGACGACGTGATGACCGCGATCCTCGACCTCGACCCGTCGATGGACGGGCGCCCGGTGCTGTACGGCGCGACCCGGTACGCGACCTACCGCTTCGCCAAGACGCAGGCGCTGCGGCGCTGGCGCGCGCGGTACACCGCGGAGCGCAAGCGCGCGGTGCGGCTCGCGGAGCGGCTCGACGCGTCGTACGAGGGGCTGTCCGACGAGTGGCGCCCGCCCAAGGGCTCGGACAAGCACCGCCGGGGCACCCGCGCCCGCCAGCACGTCAAGGCGGCGGACCGGCTCGTGCAGCGGCTCGAGGCCGAGGCCGTCGAGGTCCCGGTCCCGCCGCTCGAGCTCACGTTCCCCGACCTGCCGTCCGTCCCCGACGACTACCCCGGCGGGCCGCTGCTCGACGTGCGGGCGCCCCGGGTCGCGGGCGCCGGCGGGCGTGACCGGCTCGACCTCGCGGGGACCCGCATCGACCTGCCGCCCTGCGGGCGGCTGCTCGTGACGGGGGCGAACGGTGCGGGCAAGTCGACGCTCCTGGCGGCGCTCGCGGGCACGCTCGGTCTCGACCGCGGCACCCGCAGCGTCGCGGCGGGCGTGCGCCTGGGGGTGCTCGGCCAGGAGGGTCTCGACGGCGGCGTGCCCGCGCGGGGGAGCCGGACGGCACGGACCTCCGTCGCAGGGTCGTCCCGCGCCGGCGCCCCCGAGCGCGAGAGCGGCTTCGACGCCTACGCGCGCCGCGCGCTCGAGCTGCTCGAGGCGGGCGCGCTCGACACGACGCGGCTCGTGCCGGTCGCCTCGCTCGGCCTGCTGACCGAGGAGGACCTCGACCGCCCGCTCGAGGAGCTCTCGGTCGGCCAGCGGCGCCGGTTCGACCTCGCGTGCGCGCTGCTCGCCGCGCCGCACGTGCTCCTGCTCGACGAGCCGACCAACCACCTGTCGATCGGGCTCGTCGACGAGCTCACCGAGGCGCTGCGCGCGACCTCGGTGGCCGTCGTGGTCGCGACGCACGACCGGAAGATGCGCGCCGATCTCGCGGACTGGCCGGAGCTCGTCCTCGGCTGACCGGCCGGGGCGGCCGGGCGCGCGGCTCAGGGCAGGCGGCCCACGTGCGCCATCGCCTGGCGCAGGAGGAGCCCCTGGCCGCCGGTCATCTCGAGCTGCACCTGGTGGTCGGCGGCCTGCTCGGGCGTGAGCCACGCGAGGTCGAGCGCGTCCTGCTGCGGCCGGCAGTCACCGGAGACCGGCACCACGTAGGCGAGCGAGACCGCGTGCTGGCGCGGGTCGTGGTACGGCGTGACCCCGGGCGTCGGGAAGTACTCGGCGACCGTGAACGGCTGCGGCGACGCGGGGATCTGGGGGAGCGCGACCGGCCCGAGGTCTTTCTCGATGTGCCGCAGCAGCGCGTCGCGCACGCGCTCGTGGTACATCACCCGGCCGGAGACGAGCGCGCGGGACATGACGCCCTCGGGCGTCACGCGCAGCAGGAGCCCGACGGCGACCACATCGCCGGACTCGTCGACGCGGACGGGCACGGCGTCCACGTAGAGCAGCGGGAGGGTCGCGCGCGCGTTCTGGATGGCGTCGGGGCTGAGCCAGCCGGCGGGTCGCTCGGGCTCGCGGGGGAAGTCGGCGGTGTCGGTCACCGTGCTGTTCTACCCTGCCCGGCGCCTGCGCCGCTCGCGGCACGCTTCGGCGCGTGCCCCGGCGTGCCCTTGCCTGCCTCTGCGTTCGCCCGTCGGGGAATACCCGGCGGCCCCCGTGCGCTCTACCGGGCGGAACCCACGACCCCGAGGAGGCACCGCATGGCCACCACCGAGCTGACCCACGACACGATCCAGCAGACCATCACGAGCAACGAGATCGTGCTCATCGACTTCTGGGCCGAGTGGTGCGGACCGTGCAAGCGGTTCGGCCCCGTCTTCGAGGCGTCGTCGGACAAGCACCCCGACGTCGTCCACGCGAAGGTCGACACCGAGGCCGAGCAGCTGCTCGCGAGCGAGCTCGCGATCACGTCGATCCCGACCCTGATGGCCTTCCGCGACGGCATCCTGGTCTTCAACCAGGCCGGCGCGCTGCCGGGCCCGGCGCTCGAGAGCGTGCTGCAGAAGGTCAAGGAGCTCGACATGGACGAGGTGCGCCAGCTGATCGCGGCTCAGGCCGCGGAGCCCGCCGAGGCCTGACCTGCGCGATCGGGGGCCCGTCTGCCGTCCGGCAGGCGGGCCCTTTTGCATCCTTTAGTCCCTTGACGGGGAATTTGTGCCTCCTTATCCTTCGGTTTGCTCTCTGGCAAGACACGACTTACGGTGTTCATGAGACCGCTCTCACAGTCTGACCAAACGGGGGCCTGACGGGGAGCGGATCTCGGCGGCACGCAACGATGCGTGCCGTCCGACACACGGGGCACGGCGTCAGGACACGCGCCGGTCCCGCGGGGGCTCCAGAAAATGCACTCACGCACAGAGATCCACTCACCTCAACCCTCCTCGGGCGCGCCACGCAGCGCCCGGACGCGGGTCACGTCGGCTGCGCTCGTCGCGCTGCTCGCCGCGGCCACCGTCGGCACCGTGGCGTCGTCCGCCGGTGCCGCCGTGCGCGACGTCGGGGCCGGCGGGTACACGACCGATCAGGTCGGGCCGGCGCCCGAGGGGTGCGCCGCCCTGGCGACCGACGCGCGCGCCTACGTGACGGACGACGCTCCCGAAGGGCCCGTCCCGACCAACGACTGGTGGTCGTCGCTGCTGTTCAAGAAGTGGAACTGCACGGCGAGCGAACCGCTGCACGCGCACCCGCTCGCGTACCAGCCCAGCGCCACCGGGCTCGGCCTGTCGTACACCACCACGCCCGTGATCAGCGGGCGGTCCGGCGGGGTCGGGGAGTTCCACTACTCCTACGCGGAGGACGTCGTCGTCGGGGTCGCCGGCCTGTCCGCCGGGGTCGTCGAGGTCGCGGACTGGACCGACTGGACCGTGACCGCGTCGTGGGCCGACTCCGACCAGTCGCTGCGCGCGACGATCGGCCACGGCCTGCCGTTCAGCTGGTACCACGTGACCGGCGGTGACGCGGTGCTCAGCTCCGCGGAGGACCAGACGGTGTGGCTCAACGACGGCGAGACCGTCGGGTTCACCGCGGGCGGCACCGACTACGTCGCGTACGCCCCGAGCGGCTCGACCTGGACCGTCTCCGGCTCGTCGCTGCGCAGCACGCTCGGCGGCAAGGGCTACCTGAGCGTCGCCTCGCTGCCGACCACCGCCGACGACACCGACGCCGACCGCAAGGCGCTCGCGGAGCAGTACGCGGAGCACGCCTACGCCGAGGTCACCGGCACCACGGTCGCCTACGAGTACGACGAGCAGGCGGGCGCCGTGCGCACCACCTACGCGCTCGAGACCACCGCGCTCGAGGGCGAGCAGTCCGGCACCGTCGTCTCGCTCTACCCGCACCAGTCGCAGTTCGTGACGGAGGCCGCCGCGGGCGACGGCTCCGCGGCCGAGCTCGATCGCGAGTACTTCTCGCCCCGCGGCGACATGACGACCTACGTCGGCGCGACGTCCTTCACCACCGAGACGCCGTTCACGGGCGTGCTGCCGGAGATCCCGGCCGTCGCGACCGGTGAGGGTGCCGCGAACACGCGCCTCGACGGCCTGCTCGACCAGGTCAAGGACGACCCGATGGGCATCATCAACGGCGACACCTACTGGACCGGCAAGGCCCTCGGCCGCGCCACCCGCATCGCCGAGATCGCCGACCAGGTCGGCCGGGACGACGTGCGCGACAAGGCGCTCGCCCAGATCAAGGCGACGCTGACCGAGTGGTTCACCGCGACGCCCGGCAAGGCCGAGAAGGTGTTCGCGTACAACGAGAACTGGGGCACGCTCGTCGGCTTCCCGGCCTCGTACGGCTCCGACAAGGAGCTCAACGACCACCACTTCCACTACGGCTACTACATCGTCGCGGCCGCGACCCTCGCCCGGTTCGACCCCGAGTGGGCGTCGGACGAGCAGTACGGCGGCATGGTCGACCTCCTGATCCGCGACGCGAACAACTACGACCGCGACGAGACCCGCTTCCCGTACCTGCGCGACTTCGACATCTACGCGGGCCACGACTGGGCCTCGGGCCACGGCGCGTTCGCCGCGGGCAACAACCAGGAGTCGAGCTCCGAGGGCATGAACTTCGCGAACGCCCTGATCCAGTGGGGCGAGGCGACCGGTGACACCGAGGTCCGTGACGCCGGTGTCTTCATGTACGCGACGCAGGCCGCCGCGATCCAGGCGTACTGGTTCAACGGGGCGGACAACCTCCCGGAGAAGTTCGGCCACACGACGGTCGGCATGGTCTGGGGCGACGGCGCCACATACACGACGTGGTTCAGCGCCGAGCCGGAGATGATCCAGGGCATCAACACGCTCCCGATCACCGGCGGGCACCTGTATCTCGGCATGCGTCCCGAGGACGTGCGGTCCAACTACGCCGAGCTGGTCAAGGCCAACGCGGGTGAGCCGACGGTGTGGCAGGACATCCTGTGGGAGTACCTCGCCCTCGGTGACGCGCCGGCCGCGCTGAAGGCGCTCGACGCCAACCCGGGCTACACGGTCGAGGAGGGCGAGAGCCGGGCGCACACGTACCACTGGGTGGCCAACCTGGCCGCTCTCGGGACGCTCGACACCGGCGTCCACGGCGACCACCCGCTCTCCGCGGTGTTCAGCGACGACGGCGACCGCACGTACGTCGCGGCGAACGTGACCTCGGAGGACCTCACGGTCACCTTCTCCGACGGCACGACGCTCGACGTCGCCGCCGGCACCACGGCGACCACGGGCAAGTACACGTGGAGCGGTGGCTCGGGCACCGGTGGCCCCGGGGGCAACCCGGACCCGACGCCGACGACGTCACCGACCGCGACGCCCAAGCCGACGGCCACGGCCACCCCGAAGCCGACGGTGACGCCCAAGCCGACCGCCACGGCGACGCCGAAGCCGACCGTCACGCCGACACCGACCCCGACGTCGACGGCCCCGACCGGCTTCACGCTGTTCCTGCAGTCGAACGGCTCGCTCGGCTCGAAGGCCGGCACCACGCCTACCGCGACCGTGCCGATCGCCACCGGCGTCGACGCGGTCGGTGAGCCCGGCAAGGGCCTCGTCTACACGGCGACCGGGCTCACGGGGAAGCTCGGCGGCGGGACGACGTCGTTCGACGTCGCGCTCGACGCCGGCACCAGCGTCGGGCAGGCGACCCGCGTGCGGGTCTCGTACGACCTGACCGGCAACGGCAGCTGGGACCGCGTGGAGACCTACCGGTACTTCGCGACCGACCCGGTGACCGGCTGGGAGCGGTACACGCAGGCCGCCGGCCTGGAGAGCCAGTCCGGCACGCTGGGCGACCTCGCGAAGGGGTCCGTGCGCGTCGAGATCTGGAACGTGTTCGGCGGGGCGACCAGCACGGTCGACCTGACCAGCTCGAAGGTGAGCCTGCCGTTCAGCTGAGGCTGACCGGCGAGCACACCCGCTGACGGGACCGGTGGCCGTCCCTGCGTCACGACGACGCGGGGGCGGCCACCGTCGTGCGCCCCGCGGCCGCCCGCCCGCACGCCCGCCCGCGTGGTACTCCGGTGCGGGAGACGGGAGTCGAACCCGCACGCCCGTGAGGGCACCAGGACCTAAACCTGGCGTGGCTGCCGTTTCACCACTCCCGCGCGCGCACCCGGCTGCTGCCGCCCGCCGGAGGTGCGCGTCCGGCGGGCGGAGGTGCGTCAGTCGATCTCGAGGTCGCGCCGCAGCTTCGCGACGTGCCCGGTGGCCTTGACGTTGTACTGCGCGAGCTCGACCTTCCCGTCCGGGTCGACGACGACGGTGGAGCGGATCACGCCCGTGACGGTCTTCCCGTACAGCTTCTTCTCCCCGAACGCGCCCCACGCCTCGAGCACCGACCGCTCGGTGTCCGACGCGAGCGGGAACGTCAGGCCGTCCTGCTCGGCGAACTGCGCCAGCTTGTCGACCGGGTCGGGGGAGATGCCGACGACCGCGTAACCGGCCCCCTGCAGCGCCGAGAGGGAGTCGCGGAAGTCGCACGCCTGCGTCGTGCAGCCCGGCGTCATCGCGGCCGGGTAGAAGTACACGACCACGTGCTGGCCGCGCAGCTCCGAGAGCGTCACGCTGCGGCCGTCGGCCGTGGGCAGCGTGAAGTCCGGCGCGGTGTCTCCGGCGGTGAGGCGAGGCATGGGTCTCCGAGGCTCGTGCGGGTGGTCGGCGCCCGCAAGCCTACGTCGGGGCGGCGGGGCGCGGCTGTCGGTCGTCGCGCGTGCGGGTAGCGTCGGCCCGTGAGCCAGCCCGTCCCGTCCCCGCGCCCCGAGCTCCCGATCCGGATGCTGAACGACCGCCTGCTCGTCGAGCTCGACGACGAGGCGTCCGAGCGCCGGTCGACGGCCGGCATCGTCATCCCGGCCACGGCGGTCGTGGGCAAGCGCCTGGCGTGGGCCGTCGTGGTCGCCGCGGGCCAGCACGTCCGCCAGGTCGAGATCGGCGACCGCGTGCTGTTCGACCCGGACGAGCGCGCCGAGGTCGAGCTCGAGGCCCGGACCTACCTGCTCCTGCGCGAGAAGGACGTCCACGCCGTCGCGCAGCCACACGCTGGGCGTGAGGGCACCGGGCTGTACCTGTGACGTCCGTTGTGACGTCCCCCGTGGCGACGGCGCCCGCTCGGGTCCGTGGGGGCCGCTCGGGGCCCGGCCGGGTGCAGCCGCACGGGGCACGCGCGGATCTCCTGCTTGCGCGCACGGCACCACGGGTGCTGCGATGACGGTCGACCAGGGAGATGAACGGATGACTGACAACCTCGAGAACCCGGCTGACGACGCCCCGGCCGACGCGTCCGTGGAGCCGCCGGCCGTGGCGCCTGCCGTCACGCCGCCCTCCGTGATGGACCTGCTGGCCGAGCACGTGCCGCTCGCGCTGCTCGCCGACCTCGCCGCGCCGGACGGTCCCGTGTCGCAGGCGATCCTCGAGACCGAGGGCATCCCCGAGGACGCCTGGTGGGAGGGCGACGACCGCCCCGCCTCCGCGGACGACGCGGCCGCGGGCGCCGAGGACGAGCTCCCGGTCGACCCCGACGCCGCCGCGGGGTGAACCGCGTCACAGTGCCGCCCGGCGGCGGTATCCGGTTCGCGACCACGGCCTGACCCCTGGTAACGTTTCGCCCCGCGCGCCATTAGCTCAATTGGCAGAGCAGCTGACTCTTAATCAGCGGGTTCGGGGTTCGAGTCCCTGATGGCGCACCACCGCGAGGCCCCTGACCTGGATGGTCGGGGGCCTTCGCCGTTCCCGGGCATGGTCTCCGGTCGGGTACCCGACGCTGCGCCGCACCGCGGACGGTGCCCGCGGGTCGCCGCGCCGACGTCCGCCCACGCTGGTGCAACGGGGGCGTCCGCCGCGACGATGAGGCTTCACCTCAGGAGGGAGCGGACATGGCGCAGGACGACCGGCAGGTGCACGAGTACGACGTCGTGGTGATCGGGGCGGGAGCCGTCGGGGAGAACGCCGCCGACCGCGCGCACCGGGACGGGCTGAGCGTCGTCGTGCTGGAGGAGGAGCTCGTCGGCGGGGAGTGCTCCTACTGGGCGTGCATGCCGTCCAAGGCGCTGCTGCGCCCCGGCGCGGTCCTCGAGGCCGCGCGGGCGGTCCCGGGTGCTGCCCAGGCCGTCACCGGGACGGTCGACGTCGCCGCGACCCTGGCGCGGCGTGACGAGTTCACGTCGCACTGGGACGACCACGGCCAGGTCGGGTGGCTCGAGGGCGCGGGGCTCGCGCTGCTGCGCGGCCGTGCGCGGTTCACCGGGCCGCGCGAGCTCGCGCTGACCGACGCCGACGGCGGGGTGCAGGTCGTGCGCGCGCGGCACGCGGTCGTGGTCGCGACGGGCAGCGAGCCGGTCGTCCCCGACGCCCTCGCGGCGGTCCGTCCGTGGACGAGCCGCGAGGTGACGTCCGCGGAGCAGGTGCCCGGGACGCTGGTGGTCGTCGGCGGCGGAGTCGTCGCGGTCGAGATGGCCGTCGCGTACACCGACCTGGGCTCGCGGGTCACGTTGCTCGTGCGCGGCGAGCGCGTGCTGCCGCGCGCCGAGCCGTTCGCGGGCGACGAGGTCGGGGAGTCGCTCGTGAAGCGCGGGGTCGACGTGCGCTACGGGGTGGAGGCGACGGCGGCGACGCGCGACGAGAGCGGAGTGCACCTCACCCTGGCCGACGGCTCGCGGGTGGACGCCGACGAGCTGCTCGTCGCGACGGGCCGCACGCCGCGCACCGCCGACCTCGGGATCGACGTGCTGGGCCTCACGCCGGGCGAGCCGCTCGCCGTCGACGACGCGCTCGAGGTCACCGGGGTCGAGGGCGGCTGGCTCTTCGCTGCGGGCGACGTGACCGGCCGGACCGCCACGACGCACCAGGGGAAGTACGACGCCCGGGTCGTGGGCGACGTGGTCGCGGCGAGGTTCAGCGGCGTCGAGACGGCGGCGGAGCGCGAGCGCACGGCCGGGCCGTGGAGCCGGTACCGGGCGAGCGCCGACCACACGGCGGTGCCGCAGGTCGTCTTCTCCCGCCCCGAGGTGGCGTGGGTCGGGCACACCGAGCGCGAGGCGCGCGACGCCGGGCTCGACGTGCGCACCGTGCGCTACGCGATCGGGTCGGTCGCCGGGGCGGCCGTCGCGGCTGACGGGTACGCGGGCACCGCCCAGCTCGTGCTCGACGAGGTGCGCGGCACGATCGTCGGTGCGACGTTCACCGGCCCCGACGCGGCCGAGCTGCTGCAGGCCGCGACCGTCGCCGTGGTGGGGGAGGTGCCGCTCGACCGGCTCTGGCACGCCGTGCCGGCCTACCCGACCGTGAGCGAGGTGTGGCTCCGGCTGCTCGAGACCGCGGGCCTCTGACCCGCACGACGGGCGCCGTCCGGGTCCGGACAGCACGACGCCCCGCCCGCCCGGTCGTGCCGGGGGAGCGGGGCGTCGTCGTGGGTCAGCTCGCGAGCGAGCCGTCGCTCGACAGCACGAGGCCGATCGCTGCCTCGCCCTGGCGGACGGCCTCGCCGATCAGGCCGAAGTCGTAGGCCGTGAACTCGGCGAACTCGAGCCCGTAGGTCTCCTCGAGCCCGGGCTGGCAGAACGGGCGCTCGGGGCACTCGGCCGGGCCGGCGAGCACGAGGCCGCCACAGGCCTCGGCGAGCTCGCTGAGCGTCTCGACGCCGTGCTCCTCGGCGAACGCGCTCGTCACCGCGAACGCGTTCTGGTCCTGGGCCTCGGCGACCGCGCCGAACGTCAGGCCGACCTCCTCGCCGAGCGAGGTCAGCGCCGTGACGGTCTCCCCGGGGTCGGCGCTCGCGACCGGCTCCGCGCCGTCGCCGTTGACCTTCGTGTTGAGGAACTCGGCGAGCGTGGCCGCGTACTCGGGCGTCAGCGTGATCTGGCCGCTCTCGAGCGCCGGCAGGTAGGTCTCGCGGTTGCCGATCGTCTGGACCTCGACCTCGTAGCCGGCGGAGCGGAGCACCTCGCCGTAGACCTCGGAGAGCGTCGCGCTCTCGGAGAAGTTGGCCGCGCCGATGACGACCTTGGTGCCGGCACCTGCGCTCGCGTCCGCCGCGGCCAGGCCCTCGTCGGCGACGTACTCGGCCGCGACCTCGCTCGACGTGCGCCGGTCGATGTCGACCGAGCGGTTCAGCTCGATGAGGTCGTCCGTGTCGAGCGACTCGGAGACCGAGTCGAGCAGCGGGACCAGCGCCGGGTCCGCCGCCGCGGCCGCGGCGTTGACCGCCGGGATGACGTTGTCCGCATTCTGCAGCCCCTTGTCGTCCTCGAGCACGACGAGCTCGTCGCCCGCGACAGGCTCGCAGGTGGCGCCGGCCGCCGTCGACGCGGCGGTCTCCTCCTCGCCTCCGCCGGAGCCCGGGCTGCCGCACGCGGCGACGAGGAGCAGGAGTCCGGCGGCGCCGGCAGTCAGGATCGGGCGACGTGCGGGCATGGCGTTCTCCTCGCGAAGGCCTGGCGGGGTGGTGGCACAATTCGACCGGTCCTGGCGTGCGTCGGCAACAGCACGCGGGGTGGAGCACGTCACCATCGGGTCACGATCCTGCGGGGCCGGAGGGTCGCGGCGACGGTCCGGCGGGTCACGAGCTCTCGCGCGCGACGCGGCCGCGCATCGGGCGGGGCGTCAGCGCACGCTGCCCGCCGGCCAGGACGGCCTCGACGAGCAGGCACAGGCCGGCGACGAGCACGCCGCCCGCGAGGACCTCGCCGTAGCGCTGCAGGGCCAGGCCCGACGCGATGAGCGAGCCGAGCGAGGTCCCGCCGACGAACGCGGCGAGGGGCACGGTCGCGACGACCTGCACCGCGGCCGTCCGCAGCCCCGCCCCGATCAGGGGGAGCGCGAGGGGCAGCTCGACGCGCCGCAGCGAGGTCCAGGCGGACATCCCCATGCCCCGGGCGGCGTCCCGCACGTCGGCGTCGACCTCGAGGACGCCCGTGTAGGCGTTCGTGAGGATGGGCGGGACCGCGAAGATCGCGACCGCGAGGGTCGTCGCCGAGCCGCCGAAGAGCCCGGCGGACGCGAAGATCGTGAGCAGCGCGAACGTGGGCAGCGCGCGCGAGGTGTTCGCGACGACGACCGTGACCGCGCCGCCGCGGCGCCGGTGGCCGAGCCACACCCCGAGCGGCAGTGCGACGAGCGCCGCGAGCGCGACCGCCGCGACCGAGATCAGCAGGTGCTCGCGGGCCAGCGCGAGCACGCCGCCCCGGCCCGTCCAGTTGAGCGGGTCGTTGAGCCAGAGCAGCGCGTCCTGGACGACGTCCATCACGCCTCCCTCAGGGTGTCCGGGACGACGCGGCCCGGGACGACGTGGCCCCGGACGACGCGGCCCGGCCCCGCACGGTCCGGCCTGGCACGGTCCGGAGCGCTGCGGTCCCGCGTCATGCGGTCCGGCCCGCCCGCGACCACGGGGTCACGGCGCGCCCCGCGGCGTACAGCACGAGGTCGCAGACGAGCGCGAGCGCGAGGCACAGCAGCGTCGCCGTCATGATCTCGGCGTGGTACCGGCTGCGGAAGCCCCGGAACATCAGCTGCCCGAGCCCGCCGTAGCCGACCACGACACCGACCGTCACGAGCGCGACCGTGGTCACGGTCGCGAGCCGGACGCCCGCGACGATCGCCGGGAGCGCGTTCGGCAGCTCCACGGTCAGCAGCAGCCGCAGCCGGCCGTACCCGAGGCCGCGGGCGGCGTCGCGCACCGCGGGGTCGACCCCGGCGAGCCCGACGACGATGTTGCGCAGGAGCACGAGCAGCGCGTAGGTGACGAGGCCGATCAGCACGGTCGTGCGGCCGATCCCCGTCCACGGGGCGAGGATGGCGAAGAGCGCGACGGACGGCACGGTGTAGAGCACGCCCGCGGTCCCGACGAGCGGACCGGCGAGCCGCGGCCGCACGTGCGCGATCGCGCCGAGCGGCAGCGCGAGCACGAGGGCGATCGCGACGGCCTGGAAGGTCAGCGTCGTGTGCTGGGAGAGCGCGCGCAGCAGGTCCTCCTGGTTGCGCGTGACGTAGTCCCACGACAGCCACGGATTCGCGGGCTCGGTCGCGGCGCGCAGCGCACGGGAGGGGATCATCCGGGCGAACGTACCGGCGCCCGCCGACAGCCGCACCGGGGGACGCGGCGGGCGTCGCTCCGGAGGACCGTTGTCGGTCCGGCCCGGTAGCGTCCCCGGGATGGGAACCGCGATCGCGTTCGAGCACGTGCGCAAGGTCTACGCGGACGGCTCCGTGGCGGTCGAGGACCTCTCGCTCGAGGTCCGCGAGCACGAGCTGCTCGCGCTCGTCGGCCCGTCAGGCTGCGGCAAGTCCACGACGCTGCGCATGGCGAACCGCCTCGTCGAGCCCACGTCGGGCCGCATCCTGCTCGGGGGCGAGGACGTCACGAACGCCGACGCGGTCGAGCTGCGCCGGCGCATGGGCTACGTGATCCAGCACGTCGGGCTGTTCCCGCACCGCACGGTGGCGCAGAACGTCGCGACGGTCCCGGTGCTGCTGCGCTGGGACCGGCGCCGGACGACCGCCCGCGTCGAGGAGCTGCTCGATCTCGTCGGCCTCGACCCCGCGGTGTACGCCCGGCGCTACCCGCACGAGCTCTCGGGCGGCGAGCGCCAGCGCGTCGGGGTCGCCCGCGCGCTCGCGTCGGACCCGCCGGTGCTGCTCATGGACGAGCCGTTCGGCGCCGTCGACCCGGTCGGGCGCCGCCGCCTCCAGTCCGAGTTCGCGCGGATCCGGCGCGAGCTCGGCACGACCGTGATGCTGGTCACGCACGACGTCGACGAGGCCGTCCGGCTCGGGGACCGCATCGCGGTCCTGAGCAAGGGCGGGCACCTCGAGCAGCTCGCCGACCCGGTGCAGGTGCTCGCGGCACCCGCGAGCGCCGCGGTCGCGGACCTCGTCGGACAGGGGGCGGCGGTCCGGCTGCTCGCGCTGGGTCGCGTCGAGCTCGGCGACCTGGTCCCCGTCCCGAGCGCTCCCGGTGCGGGTGAGGAGCGTGAACCCGCCCTGCCGCCCGCGGAACCGCTCCCGCTGGGGGCGTCGCTCGACATGGCCTTCGCCCGGCTGGCGGCCGCCCACGGCGGGCACGTGCCGGTCACGGACGGCGGGAGGGTCGTCGGCTCGCTCGACGGCGCGTCCCTGCTCGCCGCGCTCCACCGGGTGACCCGCGCGGCGCTCGACGCCGAGGCAGCGGCCGGTCGCACCGCCTGACCGGCCGCGGCCGCACCCGCGCTGTGGCCCGGACGACGGCTCGCTACGCTGCACGGGTGACCCAGCCCCGCATCGCCCTCGCGACCTCGTCCGCCCTCCCCGAGCTCGAGGCCGACGACCGCCCGCTGGTCCCGGCCCTGGCGGAGCGCGGCATCACCGCCGAGCCCGTCGTCTGGGACGACCCGGCGGTCGACTGGTCGTCCTACGACCTCGTGCTCATCCGCTCGACGTGGGACTACACCCAGCACCCCGACGACTTCCTGGCCTGGAGCCGGAAGGTCGAGGAGGTCTCGCGCCTCGTCAACCCGGCGTCGGCCGTCGCGTGGAACGTCGACAAGCAGTACCAGCGCGCGCTCGAGAGCGCCGGCCTGCCGATCATCCCGACCATCTGGCTCGACCCCGAGCGCAACTTCGACTCGCGCGCGATCCACACGCGCTTCCCGGCGTTCGGCGACTTCGTCATCAAGCCGACCATCTCGACGGGCTCGCGGGACACCGGGCGGTACAACGCCGGGGAGACCCCGTCCCGGGCCCTGGCCATCACGCACGCGAAGAACCTGCTCACCGCGGGCCGGCACGTCATGGTCCAGCGCTACCTCCGGCAGGTCGACACCGTCGGCGAGAGCGCGCTCGTGTTCATCGACGGCCGGTTCAGCCACGCGGTCCGCAAGGCCCCGCAGCTCGAGGGCCCGTTCCGCGCCGAGGACGCCGAGGGCGACAAGACCGTCAAGCACGAGGTCATGACGGCGCGCGAGGCGAGCGCCGAGGAGATCGCGGTCGCCGAGCGCGTCGTCGCGGCGCTGCCGCAGCTCGTGGACGGCGTCGAGAGCCCGCTGCTGTACGCGCGCGTCGACCTCGTCCCGGACGACGCCGGGCGCCCCGTCGTGCTCGAGCTCGCACTGACGGAGCCGTCGCTGTTCTTCTCCCTCGGCGACGGGTCCCTCGAGCGCTTCGCGGACGCCCTCGCCGCGAGGCTCTGAACCCGCGGACCGCGGCTCCGGCCCGGCCCGGCCCGCGAGGCCGGAGTGGCCGCGAGGGTCCGTGGCTCCCGGGCTCATGACGAAGGCCCCGCACTCGACGAGTGCGGGGCCTTCGTGCCGGGGTGAGTAACGGGACTTGAACCCGCGACCCCCTGGACCACAACCAGGTGCTCTACCAGCTGAGCTATACCCACCATGCCTGCGCGGGACCCGTCGCTCCGGGACCCGGCCAGCCTGCGCCGCGGACGGCGCGAGAAGAAGTGTACAAGGTCAGGCGGGGTGCGGTGCACCGGATACCGCGGCACCGGTCGCGTCCCCGGTCCCGGCGCCCGTCGGCGCCGCGGCCGCGACGCGCGCGACGGAGGTCGCGACGACCTCGGCGGCGATGGCCTTCGCCGTCTTGGAGTCCGGACCCGGCTGCGGCGCGAGGAGCGCCGCCCGGTAGTACCGCAGCTCGTCGATGCTCTCGAGGATGTCGGCGAGCGCGCGGTGCCCGCCGTTCTTCTTGGGGGACGCGAAGTACACCCGCGGGTACCAGCGCCGCGCGAGCTCCTTGATGGAGGACACGTCGATGACCCGGTAGTGCAGGTAGCCGACGAGCTCGGGCATGTCGCGGTCGAGGAACGTCTTGTCCGTCCCCACCGAGTTGCCCGCGAGCGGCGCGCGCCCGGGCTCGGGGACCCACTGGCGGATGTAGTCGAGCACCTGCTCCTGCGCCTGGGCGAGCGACGTGCCGCCGGGCAGGTCGAGCAGCAGCCCGGACGTCGTGTGCATGTCCCGCACGAAGTCGTTCATCTGCTCGAGCGCGCCCGGTGGCGGTGCCACGACCACCTCGACGCCCTCGCCGAGCACGTTCAGCTCGGAGTCCGTCACGACCGCGGCCACCTCGATGAGGGCGTCCGCCGTGAGGTCGAGGCCCGTCATCTCGCAGTCGATCCACACGATCCGGTCGTTGCTCGTGTGTCCGTTACCCGTCGTCGTCACCCCGCCAGCCTACGGCGCGGGGCGGTGCGGGCCCGACCTGCCCGGTTCGTCTGGCGCGCCGTCGCGCGTTCTGCCCGGGGCGATCGACGGCCCGGGCACGGGTGGCACGGTCGACGCGACCCACGCGGCCAGCACCACGACGGCCGCGCCGACGCCTCCCGCGACGAGCGCGGTGCGCCACGGCAGACCGGCCCACGCGAGCACGAGCGTGGTGGCCCCGCCGGCGACGGCCCCCAGCACCGCACGCTCGCCGAGCGCGCGCAGCCCGGCCCGCAGGCGCTGGACTCGACCCGGCCGCGCCGCGGGACGGCCCCGCGCCCCGTGGTCGCCCGCGGTCACGGCGCGGGCAGGGCGCGCGAGCCGGTCGGCGGCGGCACCCCGGGAGTCATCCGGCCATCGTTCCACGCGTCCCCCACGTGCGGGCGTGGATCGGTGCCTCCGGGCAGCGCGACGACGCGGACCCCCAGGGGTGGTCCGCGTCGTCGGTCGTGCGGTGCTCGGGTCCTGCCGGGTGGCCGGCCCGAACGGGTGAGCGCGCGCTCGCGGTCCGCGTGCGGCGCCGGGCTCAGCGTGCGGCGCCGGGCTCAGCGTGCGGCGCCGGCGAGAGCCGGGACCGCGAGGATCAGCCACGGACGGCGCCGCTGTTCGGGCGGTCGACCGGAGGCCTCGGAGGCGGGATCTCGCCGGTCGGGGACCGGGCGGCGCGCCCGCTCCGCACGCGCGGCGGCGAGGCGCTCCTCGTGGTCGCGACGGACGAGGTCGAAGGTCGTGGTGGGGTGCATGGTGGTGGTCTCCGTGAGTCGTGCGAGTGGGCCTGGCCTGGCCCGGGAGGTCACCGCGGTAGGTCCACGGAACCACCGCGCACGTGCCCGGGTCATCCCTTTTTTCTGGTGCGAGCCGCCCCGGCGGCGGGTGGGCGCCCCGGGGTCCCGCCCGCCGGTGCGGTGCGCTCGTCGACCTCGGGGTTCGACGCGCCGGTCGCGGGACGCCTGGGTAGCGTCGGTGCATGTCCCACGAGCACGCGGTCCCCGGCGACACCTCGTCGCTGCGCCGCGCGTGGTCGCGGGTCACCGGCGACGCGCTCGTCCGCGCGACCGTCCCGGGCCTGCTGCTCGTCGCGCTCGGTCTGGCCGTGTTCGGCGGTCTGCTCGACGGCGTGCAGGAGCAGGACGACCTCACGGTGCTCGACCGCCCGCTGCTCACGTGGCTCGTCGAGCAGCGGGGTGACGCCGCGACGGCGGTGCTCGCGGCGATCACGTTCGTCACCGGCCCCACCGTGCTGCCGGCGGTGGTCGTCGTGGCGTGCGCGCTGTGGGCCCTCGTGCGGCGCGAGTGGTGGCGGCCGCTGCTCCTCGCGGGGGCCATGGCAGGCTCGACGCTGCTCTCCCTCGCGATCAAGGGGCTGGTCGCCCGCCCTCGGCCGCCGATGGAGACGATGGACATCCCCGGCGCTGAGACGACGGCGTCGTTCCCGTCGGGGCACACGATCGGCACGTCGACGTTCCTGCTCGTGGCGGGCTACCTCGCGTGCCGTCGGCGGCCGACCGCGGCCCGCATCGTGACGTGGACCGTCGGGGGAGCGCTCGGCATCGCCGTGGTCGGCCTGAGCCGGCTCTACCTCGGCTACCACTTCCTCACGGACGTGCTCGCGGCGATCGCGCTCGCGGTGGCGATCACGGGGGTCGTGACGATCGTGGACCGGTGGCGCGCGTGGAAGTCGGCGCGAGGGCACGCGGGCGACCTGCCGCCCGACGAGCCGCTGCGCCCGGTGGACTGAGCAGCCCGGCGCAGGGTGCGACGGGGCGGACGAGGGAGCGGCGATGGAGACGTTCACGCGGGACGGCCTGACGTTCGACGTCCGCGACACGGGGCCGGCGGGTGCGCCGACGGTCGTGTGCCTGCACGGGTTCCCGCAGGACGCGCGCGCGTTCGAGGGCGTGGTCCCGGGGCTCGTCGCCGCCGGGTTCCGGGTCCTGGTACCCGATCAGCGCGGGTACTCCCCGGGTGCCCGGCCGGCGGGGCGCTCCGCGTACGTGCTGCGCGAGCTCGTCGCCGACGTGGCGGCGCTGCTCGACGCGGCGGGCGTCGACCGGGCGCACCTCGTCGGCCACGACTGGGGCGGTGCCGTCGGGTGGGCGTTCGCGAGCCGGCGCGCCGAGCGCACGGCGTCGCTCACCGTGCTCTCGACCGCGCACCCCGCGGCGATGGTCCGGGCCCTCACGCGCAGCTCGCAGGGGCTGCGCTCCGCGTACGTCGCCGGCTTCCAGCTCCCGTGGCTGCCCGAGCGCCTGCTGCTCGCCCGGGGTGGCTCCGTCCTCCGTCGCGCGCTCGTGCGCTCCGGGCTGCCCGACGACCTCGCCACCCACGACCTGCGCCGCATGCAGGAGCCCGGCGCCCTCACGGCCGCCCTGGCGTGGTACCGCGCGATCCCGCTGGGACGCGGGTCCGCCGCGGGCGAGGTGCACGTGCCGACGGTGCTCGTGACCGGGACGCAGGACCCCTCCTTCGCGCCCGCGTCGGTCGAGGGCACCCGGCGTCTGGTGCGCGGGCCGTACGAGCACCGTCCGCTGGCCGCCGGGCACTGGCTGCCCGAGACGCGCCCGGACGACGTGGTCGCCGCCGTCCTCTCCGCGGTGCGCGCGTCCGACGCGGAGCCGGACCGTGCAGCCGCGCCCGGGCTCGCCGGGTGGGAAGGTGCGGGGCGGTGGCCGGTCGACGACCAGCCCGTCCGGGAGGACGCGGGGCCCACGATCGAGCCCTGGGCCAACGTGGACCCCGGCCGCCCGGGTCCCAACCTCTGAGGTGCCGGTCCGGGGCCGGACGCACCGCCGCCCGAGAGCCGGCGCCGCCGGTGTGCCCCCAGCAGGACTCGAACCTGCAACCTACGGATTAGAAGGCCGTTGCTCTATCCATTGAGCTATGAGGGCGGGGCCCGGACATCGGTGCTCACGGGGAGCGTCGGGCCGCCGGGCCTCTCCGGCCTACCGTATCGGCTCGGCCCGCGCGTGCTCGCGACCCGGGCCGTCGCGGCCTGACCCGGATCGCACGCCTCGGCTGTGACGGCCGACACACGCACCGGCGGACGCGCCGCCGTCGCTGCGGCGCGTGCGTTTGGCCTGTTCACGTCGGCACGCGACTATAGGGACGTGAGTGCGCACGCGGGGACCGCAGTCGCTGAGGAGCTGCTCGTCCGGCCCCTGGCGCAGATGTCGCTGCTCGACGCCGTGCGCGTGCTGCACCGGGACGTCGAGCGGACGGGGTTCCCCCTGGAGATCCCCGGCGTGCCCGAGGCACGGGCGTCACGGGCCCGCCTGCTCGACCAGCTCGCCGACCACCTCGTCCCGCGGCTCGAGGAGCTCTCGGCGCCCGCGGTCGTCGTCGTGGCCGGCTCGACCGGCGCGGGCAAGTCGACGCTCGTCAACTCCCTCCTCGGCGCCGAGGTCACCGCGGCGGGCGTGCTGCGGCCGACGACGCGCCGCCCCGTGCTCGTGCACCACCCCGACGACGAGGACCTCCTCGCGCACCACCCCGTCCTCGAGGCCGTCCAGGTCGTCGCGAACGCGAACGTCCCGCGCGGCGTCGCGCTGCTCGACGCCCCCGACCTCGACTCGGTGCTCGAGTCGAACCGGGCGTCCGCGCACCGGCTCCTCGAGGCCGCCGACCTGTGGCTGTTCGTCACGACGGCCGCGCGCTACGGCGACGCGCTCCCGTGGCAGGTGCTGCGGGGTGCCGTCGCGCGCGGGGCCTCGATCGCGATGGTGCTCAACCGGGTGACCCCGGCGTCCCTGCCGACCGTGCGCGGCGACCTGCTCGAGCGCCTGCGCGCGCACGGGATGCAGGGCGCGCCGCTGTTCGTGGTGCCGGACGTCGGTCCGCACGAGGGTCTGCTGGGCTCCGCGGTCGTCGCGCCGATCAACCGCTGGCTCACGATGCTGGCCGGCCCCGACCGGGCGCGCACCGTGATCGGCCGCACGCTGCGCGGCTCGCTCGCGGCCCTGCGCCCGTGGGTCGACGAGCTCGCCGAGGCGGTCCAGGCGCAGGCCGACGCCGCCCAGGCGATCGCGGCCGAGCTCGACGTGGCCGCGGCCGGGCCGGCCGACGCCGCGCGCGCCGCCGTCCACGGCGGTGTCGTCGCCGACGGTGCGGTGCGCGCGCGCTGGGCCGAGCTGACCGCCGCGGGTGGCCCGCTGGCCGACGTGGTGCGCTCGTCCGGCCGGGTGCACCGCTCGCGCCGCGCGGGCCGGCGCCGCGAGGAGGCCGTCGCACCGCTCAGCCGTGACCTGACCCGGTCGGCCGCCGCGAACCTGACCGCTGCGGGCGCGCAGGCCGAGCGCCTCCTGCGCACGCGCCTGACCGGCGCCGGGGCACCGGTGGGCGGGCCGTCGGTCGAGGCGCTCTGGCCGGCGCAGGAGCGCAAGGACGCCCGCGTCGCTGCCGCGGAGCGCTCGGCGCGCGACTGGGTCGACGAGGCGCCCGTGATCGTGCGCGCGGCGCTCGCCCGCGCGCGTGGCGAGGGACGCGACGCGGCGGAGCTGCGCAGCGCCAAGGACGTCGCGCGTGCGGCCCGGCGCGCCGAGCTCGCGGAGCGCGCGCTGGGGGAGCAGGGCATCGCGGCGGTCGCGCTCGCCGCCGCCGCCGGGCTCGAGCCCGCCCGCTTCCTGCTCGAGGACCTCCTGGGCGACGCGGGCACGTGGGCGCGAGACGTGCTGCGTGAGGAGCTCGCGGACCGCGCCGCGGCGCAGGTCGAGCTCGAGCGCACCTCCGCCGCCGCGCTGCTCGACCAGCCCGACCTCGCGGAGGACGCCTCGTCCCTCCTGCGCCTGCGCCTCGCCGTCCTGAAGGGGCTCACATGACCGAGAGGACCGAGACGGTCCGCACGCTGCCGGGCTGGGCGACCGTGCACGGGACGCTCCACGGCGCCGAGACGGAGGCGCTGACGCACCGCGTGGCGCAGCTCGAGGAGGCGCTCGAGGTCGGTGGTGACCGGCTGGACCCCGAGGTCTCGGCGCGCGTCGCCGCGTCGGTCGGGCGGGTGCGCGAGCGGCTCGCCCTCGGCGTCGACCACACGATCGTCGCGCTCGTCGGCGGCACGGGCTCCGGCAAGTCGAGCCTGTTCAACGCGATCTGCGGGCTCGACTTCGCGGACGTCGGGGTCAAGCGCCCGACGACGTCCAAGGTCACCGCGTGCGTGTGGGGCGAGGGCGGCGGTGCGCTGCTCGACTGGCTGGGCGTCGACGAGGACCGGCGCATCGAGCGCGAGAGCCTGCTCGACGGCGACACCGAGGCGCCCCTGCGCGGGCTCGTGCTGCTCGACCTGCCCGACCACGACTCGATCGAGCCCGCGCACCGTGCGGTCGTCGACCTGCTGCTGCCCATGGCGGACCTGCTCGTCTGGGTCGTCGACCCGCAGAAGTACGCGGACGACGCGCTGCACTCCGGCTACCTGCGCCGGCTCGTGGGGCACGAGGCGGCGATGGCCGTCGTGCTCAACCAGATCGACACGGTCGCTGCCGACATGCACGACGAACTGGTCCGCGACGTCGAGGGCCTGCTCGTCGAGGACGGCCTGACCGGGGTGCACGTGCGCACCGCGTCGGCGCACACCGGCGAGGGCGTCCCCGAGCTGCGGGACGGGCTCGCCGCGGTGGTCCGCCGCCGTAGCGTCGCCGCGGAGCGCGCGGGCGCCGAGCTCAACGACGCCGCGACCCTGCTCGCGAGCCAGGTCGCCGACCGCGAGCCCGCGCCGAGCCGGCTGGGGGTCGTCGAGCTCGTCGACGTGCTCGCCGAGGGCGCCGGCCTGCCCGCGATCGCTGACGCCGTCGGCGCCGTCGTGCGCGGCGGCTCCCGCACCGTGCCGTCGTTCGGCGCCGTCCAGGCCGACACGGTGGTGCTCGCACGGGCCGGCTGGCTCGCGGGCGTGACCCGCACCGTCCCCGTCCGGTGGGCCGACGACATCGTCGCGCGCGTGACGCCCGCCGAGCGGCTGCGCCTCGAGATCGACGACGCGCTCGCGCGGGTGACCGTCGCGGCCCGCCGCTCCCGGCTCGCCGTCACGGGCTTCGTGCTCGCGGTGCTCGCGGGCGTCGGCGCCGTGGCCGTGGCGTCGATCGGGCTCGGCCTGGAGCTGGGGTCCGTGGGGCAGGGCTCGGAGGACTGGGCGCTACCCGTCGCGGCCGGGCTCGCGGTGCTCGCGCTCGTGCTGGCCGTGGCCACGTGGCTGCTGCGCCGCGCGCTCGCGCGCCGCCGCTCCGAGCGGGTCCTGAGCGAGGGTCGGGCCGAGCTGGAGGCCGTCGCGCGGACCCGGCTCGCGGAGCCCGCAGCCGAGGTCGTCGCGGAGCACCGCCGCGTGCGCGAGCTCGTCGCGCTCGCGACCGTGCGCTGACCCCGGCACCAGCCACCCCCAGCCCGTCCGGCCGCCGCCGCGCGCACCGTCGCGGTCACGTCGCCCCGGTGCGGTCGTGCCCGCGCGCCACGCTGCCTCCACAGGGTCGGCGCTCGCCGGCCCCTCACCGAGGAGGACGCATGAGCACGAACGAGCTGACCCTGACGCTGGTCGGGTGGCTGGGCACCGACCCCAAGCACTACCCCGGCACGAGCAACGGCCCCGGCGCCGTCCCGGGCCAGGCCCCGACGGCGGCGGGGACGTCGGGCGGTGCGACGCCGGGCGCACCGTCGGCGGCCGGCGGCTCGTCGACCCCCTTCACGACGTTCCGCATGGCGTCGACCCGCCGGTGGTTCGACCGCGAGCGCGGCACCTGGGTCGACGGGCGCACCGAGTGGTTCACGGTCAAGGCCTGGCGCGGGGCTGCGCGCAACGTCGCCGAGTCGCTGCGCAAGGGCGACCCGGTCCTCGTGCACGGGCGGCTCTCGACCGACGAGTGGAGCACCGCCGACGGCGAGCCCCGCACGTCGCTCGTGCTCGACGCGATCGCGATCGGGCCGGACCTGGCGTTCGGCACCGCCCGCTACATGCGCACGATCCACTCGAGCGCGGGCGACGCCGCCCCGGCGGACACCCCGGACGGCGCACCGGGCGACGGCGACGGGTTCGACGCGCTCGACGACGCGGAGGCCGGCGACCCGGCGCTCTACGGGCTGGCCGACGTGCGCCCCGACGAGGACCTCGCACTGACCGGTACGAGGTGATCGCCTAGGCTGGGGCCACCGGACCGCAGGGCCCGGGCCTTCCGGCTGCCGACGCGACACCGCGCGCGGCCGGGAGGCCCGTTCCGTGCACTCCCTCGACACACCCCCGAGCACCGAGGCGGACGAAGAGCCAGTGGCTGAGTTCATCTACTCCATGTACAAGGCGCGCAAGGCGCACGGCGACAAGGTCATCCTCGACGACGTCACCCTGAACTTCCTGCCCGGCGCGAAGATCGGCGTCGTCGGCCCCAACGGCGCGGGCAAGTCCACGATCCTCAAGATCATGGCCGGCCTCGAGCAGCCCTCGAACGGCGAGGCGCGGCTCTCGCCCGGCTACACCGTCGGCATCCTCATGCAGGAGCCGCCGCTCAACGAGAGCAAGACGGTGCTCGGGAACGTCGAGGAGGGCGTCGCCGAGATCAAGGGCAAGCTCGACCGGTTCAACGAGATCTCGAACCTCATGTCGGAGCCCGACGCCGACTTCGACGCGCTGCTCGCCGAGATGGGCCAGCTCCAGGAGGCCATCGACGCCGCGGAGGCGTGGGACCTCGACGCCCAGCTCGAGCAGGCGATGGACGCGCTGCGCTGCCCGCCGCCGGACGCGGACGTCTCGGTGCTGTCCGGTGGTGAGCGCCGCCGTGTCGCGCTCTGCAAGCTGCTCCTCGAGAAGCCCGACCTGCTGCTGCTCGACGAGCCCACCAACCACCTCGACGCCGAGAGCGTGCTCTGGCTCGAGCAGCACCTGTCGCAGTACCACGGGGCCATCCTCGCCGTGACCCACGACCGGTACTTCCTCGACCACGTCGCGGAGTGGATCTGCGAGGTCGACCGCGGACGCCTCTACCCGTACGAGGGGAACTACTCGACGTACCTCGAGAAGAAGCAGCAGCGCCTCGAGGTCCAGGGCAAGAAGGACGCCAAGCTCGCCAAGCGCCTCGCCGAGGAGCTCGCGTGGGTGCGTCAGAACGCGAAGGGCCGCCAGACCAAGTCCAAGTCGCGCCTCGCGCGCTACGAGGAGATGGCCGCCGAGGCCGACCGCACGCGCAAGCTCGACTTCGAGGAGATCCAGATCCCGCCGGGCCCGCGCCTCGGCAGCCTCGTCCTCGACGCGAAGAACCTCGAGAAGGGCTTCGACGGCCGGGTGCTGATCGACGGCCTGAGCTTCACGCTGCCGCGCAACGGCATCGTCGGCGTGATCGGCCCGAACGGCGTCGGGAAGACGACCCTGTTCAAGACCATCGTGGGGCTCGAGCCGCTCGACGGCGGCGAGCTCAAGGTCGGCGAGACGGTCAAGATCTCCTACGTCGACCAGTCGCGTGGCGGCATCGACCCGAAGAAGACGCTGTTCGAGGTCGTCTCCGACGGGCTCGACTTCCTCAAGGTCGGCAACGTCGAGATGCCCTCGCGCGCGTACGTCGCGGCCTTCGGGTTCAAGGGCCCGGACCAGCAGAAGCCGGCGGGCGTGCTCTCGGGCGGTGAGCGCAACCGGCTCAACCTCGCGCTCACGCTCAAGCAGGGCGGCAACCTGCTCCTGCTCGACGAGCCCACCAACGACCTCGACGTCGAGACGCTGGGCTCGCTCGAGAACGCGCTGCTCGAGTTCCCCGGCTGCGCCGTGGTGGTCTCGCACGACCGGTGGTTCCTCGACCGGGTCGCGACGCACATCCTGGCCTACGAGGGCACCGAGGAGAACCCGTCGAGCTGGTACTGGTTCGAGGGCAACTTCGCGTCCTACGAGGAGAACAAGGTCGCCCGCCTGGGCGCCGACGCGGCCCGGCCGCACCGGGTCACGTACCGCAAGCTGACGCGGGACTGAGCCGGAGAGCCGCGCAGTGGCAGCGAGCGTGCACACGGAGCTGGTCGACGCCCTCACGGTGCTGCGCTCGCGCGTCGCCGAGACCCGGCTCGCGCTCGACGTCGCCTCGGCAGGGCCGGGGCGCGTCGAGCGCGCGCAGGTGCTCGACCAGCTCGACGACTACCTGCTGCCGAGGCTGCGCGCGGAGAACGCGCCGCTGCTCGTCGTGGTCGGCGGGTCGACGGGCGCGGGCAAGTCCACGCTCGTGAACTCGCTGCTCGGTGAGCAGGTCACGACGTCGGGCGTGCTGCGGCCGACGACCCGCTGGCCGGTGCTCGTGCACCACCCGCTCGACGCGCGGTGGTTCTCGACCGACCGCGTCCTGCCCGGTCTCGCGCGGCTCGTCGGCGCGCGCGTGGACCTCGCGAAGGGCGGGACCGACGGCGGCGCTGCGGGAGGGACCGGGAACGCGGGCTGGTCCGGCGGTGCCGGTGCGACGGGTGGCGGATCGACCGGAGGCTCCTCGATCGCCGGTGGTGACGCCGGCGAGACGGGCACGGACGGGCGCGGTGCCGGGCTGCGGCTCGTGTCCTCGCCCGCCCTGCCGCCGGGACTCGCGCTGCTCGACGCACCCGACATCGACTCGGTCGTCGAGGAGAACCGCGCGCTCGCGACCCAGCTGCTCGCCGCCGCGGACCTGTGGCTCTTCGTCACGACTGCGGCGCGCTATGCCGACGCCGTCCCGTGGGAGCTGCTCGGGGCGGCCGCGCGCCGTCGGGTGCACCTCGCGCTCGTGCTCGACCGGGTCGACGACGGCACCGAGGCGCTCGTGAGCGCCCACCTGCGGCAGATGCTCGACGAGCACGACCTCACCGAGGCCACGGTCCTCCTCGTGCCGGAGACCTCGACCGACGGCGGGCTCCTCCCCGAGGTCGCAGTCGGGGCCGTCGCGGACTGGCTCACGGCCCTCGGCGGCGACCCGGCGGCGCGGGCCCGCGTGATCCGCGGGACCCGCGAGGGCGTGACGCGCGACGTGCTGGTGCGCGCCGAGGACCTGGCCCGCGCCGCCGACGACCAGCGCGCGGCCGACGCCCGGCTGCGTGCCGCGGTCGCCGCCGCCTACGAGGACGCCGCGACGCAGGTCGAGCGCGCGACGTCCGACGGCACGATGCTGCGCGGCGAGGTGCTCGCGCGCTGGCAGGACGTCGTCGGGACCGGTGAGTTCCTGCGGGCCGTCGAGCAGAAGGTCTCGGGGCTCCGCGACCGGATCACCGCCGCGTTCCGCGGTCAGCGGGCACCGGAGCCTGCCCTCGCCCACGCGATCGGCCACGGCCTCGAGGCGGTCGTGCTCGACGCCGCCGAGGACGCCGCCGAGCGCGCGCACTCGGCGTGGCGCACCGACCCGGCGGGCGTCGCGCTGCTCGAGGGGCTCGCGCTGTCCCGCGCGTCGGGCGACCTGCGCGGCCAGGTCGCGGAGCAGATCCGTGCGTGGCAGTCCGACGTCCTCGCGCTCGTCGAGCGGGAGGGCGCCGACAAGCGCACGACCGCCCGCGCCGTGTCCTACGGGGTCAACGGTCTCGGCGCCGCGCTCATGGTCGCGGTGTTCGCCTCGACCGGCGGCCTCACCGGTGCCGAGGTCGGCATCGCGGGCGGTGCGGCGATCCTCGCCCAGCGGCTCCTGGAGGCGGTGTTCGGCGACGAGGCCGTGCGCCAGCTCGCCCGCGAGGCCCACGAGCGGCTCGCGGTGCGCGTCCGCGCGGTGCTCGCCGGCCAGGCCGCGCGGTTCACGGCGCAGCTCGACGCGCTGGGCACCGCCGACGCGAGCGGTGACTCGCTGCGCACGGCGGTCGCCCAGGTCACCGCCGCGGCTGCACGCGCCGAGGGCGCGGCCGCGGCGTCGGCGGCGGAGCCCGTCGTCGGCGTCCCCGGCGCGGGTGCCGAGACCGGGCGGCTCCGGGGTGCCGGCATGCTCGCGCGCCTCGCCGCCGAGCGCGGGGAGCTCCCGACCGGACGGGGTGGACGCGGCACCACGACGGACGGCGAGCCCGACCCGCTCGCGCCGGAGGGGACGAGCGCGCAGCGCACCGGGGCGCCGTCGCCCGAGCGGCCGCCCGAGGGTCGGCTGCGGTCCTGGTGGCGACGCGTCACCGGTGCGCCGCAGGACGGCCAGGACGCGTGAGCGCCCGACGCAGCGGCCGCGCACCGGGACGGGACCTCACCGCGCAGGTCGACGCGCTCGCGGAAGCCGTGGACGCGGGCCAGGGCCGCCTCCCGCAGCGCGTGCTCGACGACGCCGACGCGGTGCTCGCGCACGCACGCGAGCGAGCGGCGCTGTCGGGGGAGTACACCGTCGTCGCGCTCGCCGGGGCGACCGGCTCGGGCAAGTCCTCGTTGCTCAACGCCGTCGCCGGTGCGGACCTCGCGGTCCCGGGGGTGCGCAGGCCGACCACCGGCCGTGCGCTCGCTGCGGTGTGGCCCACGCCCGCGAGCGAGGGCTCCGCGCGCGACGACACGGCAGCAACGGGCACGTCGGGAACGGGCACCGCGGAGACGCGCTCGGCGGGGACGGGCTCGGCGGGGACGGGCACGGCGGGGAGCGGCTCGGCGGGGACCGGCGGGGCACGGGCCGGCACGGCGGTGCGGGCACTGACGGGGGGACCGGGCGACGCGGCCGGGGAGGACGGCGCCGCGCACGCGCTGCTCGACTGGCTCGGGGTCGACGAGCGGCACGAGGTCGCCGGGACGGTCACGCCCTCGGGCGTCACGACGGGCCTCGTGCTCCTCGACCTGCCCGACCACGACTCGGTCGAGACCGAGCACCGTGTGCGCGCCGAGCGGCTCTACGGCCGGGTCGACCTCCTCGTGTGGGTCGTCGACCCGCAGAAGTACGCCGACGCCGCGCTGCACGTGCGCTACCTCCGCCCGCTCGCGGGGCACTCCTCGGTCGTCGTGCTCGTGCTCAACCACGCGGACCGGCTGACGCCCGACGAGCGCGAGCGCTGCCTGGCCGACCTGCGCCGGCTCGCCGCCGAGGACGGCCTCCGCGACGTCCCCGTGCTCGCCGTCAGCGCGCGCACGGGCAACGGTGTCCCTGACCTCCAGGCGCTGCTCGCCGAGGCGGCGCGGCGGCGTGAGGCCGCGACCGAACGCGTCCGGGCCGACGTCCGCCGTGCTGCGCGCGAGCTGCTCGCCGCCTGCGGCGAGGCCCCCGCGAACCGCGCGGCCAAGCAGGCGCGCGCCGAGCTCGTCTCGGCGCTCGAGGAGGCGGCCGCCGTCCCGACGGTCGTGGCGGCGGTGCGGCGCTCGGCGGCGCGGCAGGCCCGCGCTGCGACGGGGTGGCCCGCCACGCGCTGGCTCGCGCGCTTCCGGCCGGACCCGCTGCGGCGGCTCGGCCTCGGCTCCGGGCGCTCGGACGAGCAACGCCCCGACCTCGCCCGCACGTCGCTCCCGACGCCGGGACCCGCCGCACGCGCCCGCGCGGCGACCGCGGTGCGGACCTACGCGGACGCGGCCACGGCCGGGGCGCCCGACGACTGGGTCCTCGCGGCGCGCCGGCGGGCCACGACCGACGGTCTGCCGGACGCGCTCGACCAGGCGGTGGCCGGGACGCGGCTCGAGGCGGAGCGTCGTCCGGTGTGGTGGGGGGTGCTCGGTGCCCTGCAGTGGGTGCTGTTCGCGGCCCTCGTCGCGGGGCTGCTGTGGCTCGCGCTGCTCGCCGGTGCGGCGTACCTCCAGCTGCCCGCACCCCCCACGCCCGTCTGGTGGGAGCTGCCCGCGCCGACGGTGCTCGCGGTCGGCGGCGCGCTCGCCGGGCTGCTCGTGGCGCTGCTCGGGCGGGTCGCCGGGGGAGTCGGAGCCCGGCGGAGGGCGACTCGGGTGCGGCGACGGCTGCGCGAGGCGATCGACGCGGTCGCGGGACGGCTCGTCGTCGAACCCGTCACGTCGGAGCTCGCCGCGCTCGAGCGGTGCCGCGACGGAGCACGCCGCGCCGCTCGCTGACCCCGTCCGCCCCGTGCCGTGACGGTGGGCGAGCCGTCGGCCGTCCAGCCCCGTCCTCCGTGCGGCCCCGTCCTCCGTCCGGCTCCGTCGGCCGCCTGGTCAGTCGGCCGTCCGGTCCCGTCCGCTGCCCCGCCCTGTCCGCCGCCTGCGCGCACGAAGTGCACGTCCCCGGTTCCCGACTTCCGACCCCCACCCCCGACCCCACCCCCGACCCCGCTCGTCGAAGGAGATCCCCGTGACCCGACTCGTGGTCCCGGTCCAGCTGCGCTGGTCCGACATGGACGCGTACGCGCACGTCAACAACGTCGCCATGCTGACGCTGCTCGAGGAGGCGCGGATCCAGGCGTTCTGGCGCCAGGTGCCGTCCGCCGACGTCCCCGAGGGGACGTGGCCCACGGCGGTGCTCGACGCGGGACCGGGCGCCGAGCTGTCGACGCTCGTCGCGCGCCAGGAGATCGAGTACCTGCGGCCGCTGGGCTACCGGCGCACGCCGGTCCTCGTCGAGATGTGGATCGGGCACCTCGGCGGCGCGAGCCTCGACGTCTGCTACGAGGTGCGGGACGCACCCGCGGACGACGGCGGCACGGTGTTCGCCCGCGCGCTCACGACCGTGGTCCTCGTCGACGCTGCGACCGGGGGGCCGCGGCGCATCGGCCCCGAGGTGCGCGCCGCCTGGGAGGTCTACCTCGAGGCGCCCGTCCAGCTGCGTCGCCGCCGCTGAGCCGTCCGGGGGCCGGTCGGGTATTCCCCGCCGGGCAGACCGGGCGGAACGCGACAGCCGCAGGACGGCCGCCCGGTCCGCTCACTACCGTGCCCGCGTGACGATCCCGCCCACGTGGCCGACCGATGACGACGCTCGACCGCCCGTGGCGTGGACCCCTGACCCGGCCGCGCTGCCCGACAGCGCGTCCGTGCCCGCGGCCTCGGTGCCGGCCCCCGCCGGGCTGCCGTACGCACCGGCGGTCCAGGAGCCCGCGGCGTCGGGCCACGCCCCGACCGGCGAGAGCCCGGCGGTCCGCGGTGGGTACGCCGCGTACCCCACGCAGGGCGGGTTCGACGGGCAGTCGGTGCAGGGCGGGTTCGACGGGCAGTCGGTGCAGGGCGGCTTCGCCGGGCAGCCGGTGCCGGGCGGGTTCGCCGGGCAGCCGGTGCCGGGCGGGTTCGGCGGGCAGCCGGTGCAGGGCGGGTTCGGCGGGTACCCCGCGCAGGGCGGGTTCGCCGGCTACCCCGCGCAGGGCGGGTACGCCGGGCACCCTGCGTACGGCGCGCCGGACGCGCGGGTCCGCGCCCGGAAGAAGGCGAGCTGGTCGCTGGTCTGGGGTGCCGTGAGCCTGCTCCTCGGCGCGGTCCTGGCCGCGGTCGCGGCGCTGTGGCTCGGGATCGAGGCGCGGCGGCTCCAGCGGGCGAACGGTGAGACGGCGACCGGGGTCGCGACCGCGGGCATCGTGACGGGTGCGCTCGGGCTCGTCTCGCTGCGGGCGACCGGGACGCTCTGAGCACGACGTACGCGCCCGCCGCAATGAGGAGCGTCGCGGCGGGTCCGGGTTCAGCTGCGCGAGCGGACGTCCTCGCCGGCCGGCCGGCGGTCAGTGCGCGCGCGCTCGGCGGTCTCGGCGGCGCGGGCGATGTTGCGCTGCATCCCGCCGAACACGACGCCGTGGAACGGGTAGACCGCACCCCAGTAGAGCTGGCCGGCGAGCCCGTGCGGGTGGAACAGCGCGCGCTGCGCGAAGACCGTGCGGTGGTCGTCGCCCTCGACCGGCTCGACCCGCAGCTCGAGCCACGCGAGGCCGGGCACCCGCATCTCGGCGCGCAGCCGCAGCAGCGCGCCCGGCTCGACCTCCTCGACGCGCCACCAGTCGACCGCGTCGTCCACGAGCAGCCGCCCCGGCCGGCGCCCACGACGCAGGCCCGGGCCGCCGACGAGCTTGTCCGCGAGCCCGCGCAGCTGCCACGCCAGGGGCCAGGAGTACCAGCCGCTCTCGCCGCCGATCGTCTCGATGACGCGCCACAGCGACTCGGGCGAGGCGTCCACCTCGACGCGCCGCTCGTCGACGTACATCGAGCCGCCCGCCCAGTCGGGGTCGCCCGGCAGCGGGTCGCTCGGCGCTCCCGTGACCGACGCCGAGGACCAGCGCGTCGTGACGTCGGCGTCCTGGATGCGCTGGAGCGCGAGGCGCACGGCCCGGTCGAAGCCGATGAGCCCGCCGGGCGGGTCGGGGACGTGCTCGGCGATGTCGTGCTCGTCGCACACGACCTCGTGCACGAGCGACTCGACGAGCGGGCGGGCGAGGCCCGACGGCACCGGGGTGACGAGCGAGACCCACAGGCTCGACAGCCGCGGGGTGAGCACGCCCACGCCGACGATGATCCGGCGGGGGAGCCCGGCGGCCTGCGCGTAGCGCTGCATCATCTCGCGGTAGGTGAGGACGTCGGGGCCGCCGATGTCGAAGCCGCGGCTCACGTCGGGCGGCATCGCGGCGGAGCCGACCAGGTAGCGCAGCACGTCGCGGATCGCGATCGGCTGGATGCGGTTCTCGACCCAGCGCGGCACGGTCATCGCGGGGAGCCGCTCGGTCAGGTAGCGCATCATCTCGAACGACGCCGAGCCCGAGCCGAGGATCACTGCGGCGCGCAGCACGGTCGTCGGGACGCCCGACGCGAGCAGGATCTCGCCGACCTCGGTGCGCGACGCGAGGTGCGGCGACAGCTCCTCGCCCTCGGGATAGAGCCCGCCGAGGTAGACGATGCGCTCGACGCCGGCCTCGCGCGCGGCCTGCGCGAACGTCAGCGCGGTGCGCCGGTCGCGGGCCTCGAACGTCGGGCCGGTCCCGAGCGCGTGGATCAGGTAGTAGGCGATCCGCACGCCGCGCAGCGCGGCCCGGATCTCCTCGAGCTCGCCCGCGTCGGCCTGCGCGACCTCGACGTCGGCGTACCAGGACCTCCCGCGCAGCCGCTCGGGGTTGCGGGCGAGCGCACGCACGCGGTACCCCGCGGCGAGCAGCTCGGGGACGAGCCGACCGCCGACGTAGCCGGTCACGCCGGTCACGGCCACGAGAGGCGCGTCGGGCGCCGGTCGACCGTCGGCGTCCAGCCCTGGCACGAGCCCCGGGAGGGAGGGCGCGACGGGCTCGGGCAGCAGGTCGGGCGAGGGCCGGGGGTCGTCGGTCATGTCGCAGTCTGAGCCCGGCGGGGTCCGGTCCGCATCCGCTCAGGCGAGCAGCGCGAGCGTCTCCTTCTCGGCGACGAGCCGGGAGCGCGTCGGGCGGATGGTGTGCCCCCGCTCCCAGAGGTCGATCACGCGCGGGTCGATGTACGACGCGCGGCACACGGCCGGGGTGTTCCCGAGCTCTCCCGAGACGTCGCGGACCACCTCGGTGACGACCTTGCGGCGCGCGCGCTCGGACCGGGGTGGCGGGCCGGCGTCGGCCAGGGCGCGCGCGGCGAGCACCGTCGCGTGCCACGTGCGGAAGTCCTTGGGGCTCGCGTCGGACCCGAGCCGGTCCTTGACGTAGGCGACGACGTCGGCGCTCGTGACGTCGTGCCACGTGTCGCCGTCGTCCTGCCAGGCGAGCAGGTCGCCCGCGTCGTCGCGGCGGCGCACGAGCCGGCGCAGGAGCGTCGCGACCTCGTCGTCCTCGATCACGACGTCACGGACCTGGCCGGACTTCGCGGGGTAGTGGAAGTGCACGCGTCCCTCGCCGTCGGGGGTCTCGGGGCGCAGGATCCGCACGTGCTCCTTCTGGAGCGTCGCGAGCCCGTACGAGCCGTTCTTCGCGGCGTACCCCTCCCCGCCGGCGCGGAAGTAGGCGAGGTCGAGCAGCCGGAACGCGAGGGCGAGCACCTTCTCGCGCGGCATGCCGTCGAGGTCGAGGTCCTTGCGCACCCGGCGCCGTGCCGCGGGCAGGCTGCGGGCGACCTGGAGCACCTTGTCGTGCTTGAGGCGGTCCCGGCGCAGCCGCCACTGCGCGTGGTACAGGTACTGGCGCCGCCCGGCGTCGTCCATCCCCGTCGCCTGGATGTGCGCGTTCGCGTGCGGGCTGATCCACACGTCGCGCCACGCGGGCGGGATCGCGAGCGAGGCGATCCGGTCGAGGTCGTCCTCGTCGGTGATCCGCTCGCCGTGGGCGTCCAGGTAGAAGAAGCCCCGGCCGGCGCGGCGACGCGTCCAGCCGGGACCGTCGACACGTGCGCGGCGCAGCCTGGGCATGCCGGAAGTCTCACCCCGCGACGCGCCGACCGCGCGGCGAGCCGCCGAGCGGTGGAACGGCACCACTCGGGCGCGCCCGTCGGACGGGTGCCCGGGCTGCCGGCGAGCCGGTCGGTCCGGGACCGCGACCGTGCCGGAGAGCCCGTCAGTCGGGGACCCGGACCATGCCCTCCTGCGCGATCGACGCGACGTGCGTCCCGTCGCGCGTGAACACCCGGGCCGCCCCGAGGCCGCGGCCGCCCTGCGCGCTCGGCGCCGTCTGCGTGTAGAGCAGCCAGTCGTCGACGCGCACGTCCCGGTGCCACCACATCGCGTGGTCGAGGCTCGCGATCGACAGCCCGCGCGTCGCCCAGCTGTGCCCGCTCCGGCGCAGGACCGGCTCGAGCATCACCTGGTCGCACGCGAAGGCGAGCAGCGCGCGGTGCAGGAGCTGGTCGTCGGGGAGGGCCTCGCGCGAGCGGACCCACACCATCTGCTGGCCCGCCGGCTCGCCCGAGCCGCCGAGGTAGATCGCGCCCTCGACGTGCCGGACGTCGAACGCGCTCTCCTGGCTCCAGAACCGCGCGACGGGGTGGTCGATGCCGGCGAGGTGGGTGTCCGCGGAGACGACGTCCTCCGGGTCGGGGGCGTCCGGCATCGGCTCGGCGTAGTCGAGGCCGGGCTGCTCCTCCTGGAACGACGCGATCATCGACAGGATCGGGGCCCCGCCCTGGAGCGCGTGCGTGCGCCGTGCGGTGAACGACCGCCCGTCGCGCAGCCGCTCGACCGCGAACGAGATCGGCTCGCGGACGTCGCCCGCCCGCAGGAAGTAGCCGTGCAGCGAGTGCGGCAGCCGCGTCACCGGCACGGTGCGCCCGGCGGCGAGCAGGGCCTGCGCGAGCACCTGGCCGCCGAAGACGCGACCGCTGGGCTGGGGGAGGCTCGTGCCGGTGAAGGCGTCGGGGTCCGCGGCGTCCGGGCCCAGGTCGAGCACGTCGAGCAGGGCCCGCGTGGGGGTCACGGCGGTGGGTTCGGTCGTCATGGGCTCAGTCCTCGAACGTGTTGAGCATCGAGTGGGCGGCGCGCTCGAGGTAGTCCCACAGCTGCGCCTCGTGCAGCGGGGCCAGCCCGAGCTCCATGACCGCCTCGCGCATGTGCGCGAGCCAGCGGTCGCGGGCGTCGGGGTTGACCTTGAACGGCGCGTGCCGCATGCGCAGGCGCGGGTGCCCGCGCTGGTCCGAGTACGTCGTCGGGCCGCCCCAGTACTGCTCGAGGAACAGCGTGAGGCGCTCGGCCGCGGGGCCGAGGTCCTCCTCGGGGTACATCGGCCGCAGCACCGGGTCGTCGGCGACTCCGCGGTAGAACGCGTCGACGAGCCGGACGAACGTGTCGTGGCCGCCGATCACGGCGTAGAACGAGTCGGCGCGGTGGGCCGGGCCGGGCTCGGGAGCGGGGGAGGTCACGCGCCCCAGTCTCGCACCGCCACGCACCAACACGGCTGTCCACGCCGCGACCTGGGCGCGCCGGGCGGCACGGCCGGGACTAGGCTGGACGCCTGTGCGCCTCCACCAGCGCACGACGGCGCAGGGACGAGCTGAGGAGTTCGATGAGCAAGGCAGAGCAGATCCTCGCGGCGCTGGGCGGCGACGCGAACGTCGTCGATCTGGAGCCGTGCATCACCCGTCTGCGCGTCGAGGTGACGGACCCGCAGCTCGTCGACGAGACGGCGCTCAAGGCGACCGGCGCGTTCGGCGTGGTCCGGTCCGGTCGCGTCGTGCAGGTCATCGTCGGCCCCGAGGCCGACAACCTCGCCGCGGAGCTCGACACCCTCCGCTGAGCGGACCCACGCGACTGCCCAGGGCCCGCACCGCCAGGCGCGGGCCCTGGGACCGCGTCAGCGCCCCGCGCGGCCCGGGTCGGCGGGCGGCGCCGTCGTGTCGAGCGAGTCCGACTCCCGCCGCGTGTCCGTGACCGGCGCCGGCTTGCCGCCCTCCCCGGTCGCCTCCGGGGCAGCGGCGCCCTCGTCGGGCACGCGCACCGCCGCGTCGAGCTGCGCCCGGTAGGCCTCCAGCAGGTCGCGCTGACCGCCGAGCGGGATGCCGGCCTCCTCGAGCGCGCGGCGCACCGCGGCGCGCAGGGCCCGGGCGACCTCCCACTGCATCGCGGGCGCGGTCTTGACGGTCACCTGGAGCGTCACGGCGTCGAACGCCAGGTCCTCGATCCCGGTGACCGACGGCTCGCCCTCGAGGTACGTGCCGAGCACCGGGTCGGCGGCGACGCGCCCGACGGCCTCCTCGAGCACGTGCCGCACCTCGTCGAGGTCCGCGAAGTAGTCGACCTTGACCTCGACGACCGCCTTGGCCCATCCCTGGGTCTTGTTGCCGACGCGGACCATCGTCCCGTTGGGGACGTACCAGAGCGTGCCCGAGCTGTCGCGGATCTTGGTCACGCGCAGCGCGACGGCCTCGACGGTCCCGGTCGCGTGCCCCACGTCGACGACGTCGCCGACGCCGTACTGGTCCTCGAGGAGCATGAACATGCCCGAGAGGAAGTCCTTGACGAGGCTCTGGGCGCCGAAGCCCAGCGCGACGCCGACGATCCCCGCGGACGCGATGAACGGCGCGATGTTGGCGCCGAGCGCGTCGAGCACCATGAGCACCGCGAGCGTCCCGACGACGATCGTCGCGGTCGAGCGCAGGACCGAGCCGATGGTGCGCGCGCGCTGCGCCCGGCGGGCCGTGACGATCGGGCTCGCCCGCCGCAGGGCCGCTGCGACCTCGGAGTCCCCGAGCCGGCCGCGCTCGAGCAGCGGGGTGCCCTCGGCGATGTGGTTGGTGACGGTGCGGATGACCCGCCGCAGCGCGAGCAGCACCAGGCCGGCGACCGTGAGGATCACGGCGACGCGGAGGCCGGTGCTGAGCAACCACGGGAGCCCGGTCTCGAGCAGCCAGCGCATCGCGGCGTTCGCCTCGCGCACGACGTCGGCGGGCGTCGTCTCGGTGGGCTCCGGCGTGGCCCCGGCCGCCAGCAGCGTCCGGGCGCTCACCGCTCACCGCCCGCCGCGCGCAGCCCCGTCCGGTCGGCGACGAACTGCAGCTGCTCGACCGTGAGCCCGACGGTCCGGGAGAGCGCCCGCCCGCCGTGCCCGACGCCGGTCTCGCGGCGGACCAGCACGGGTGCCGCCTCGGGGTCGGCGCTCGTGGCGGCCTGGAGCGCCGCCGCGAGCTTGCGCGCGTGCAGCGGGTCGACGCGCGAGTCGCCCTCGAACACCGTGAAGAGCGTCGCGGGGTAGGCCGTGCCGTGCGTGACGCGGTGGTACGGCGAGTACCCGAGCAGCCAGTCGAGCTCGCGCGGGTTGTCGGCGTCGCCGTACTCCTCGGTCCACGTCACGCCGAGCCCGAACCGCTGGTAGCGCACCATGTCGAGCAGCGGCGCGGAGCACACGACGGCCGCGAACAGGTCGGGCCGCTGCGTGAGCGCGGCGCCGACCAGCAGGCCGCCGTTCGAGCCGCCCCAGCACGCGAGCCGGTCGGGGGTGGTCCACCCGTCCGCGACGAGTCGCTCGCCGACCGCGTGGAAGTCGTCGAAGACGTTCTGCTTGGCCCCGCGCATGCCGCTGCGGTGCCACTCCTCGCCCTCCTCGCCGCCGCCCCGCAGGTTGGTCACGACGTAGACCCCGCCGGCCTCGACCCACGCGAGCGTCGTCGCGGAGTAGGCCGGGTCGAGCGAGATCTGGAAGCCGCCGTAGCCGTAGAGGATCGTCGGCGCCGGTGCGAGCGGGCGCCCGTCCGCGTCGAGCGCGTCGGCCCGTGCGACGACGAACGCCCGCACGGTCGTCCCGTCGGCGCTCGGGGTCGCGAGCTGCTGCACCCGCACGTCGGGCAGGTCGGCGAGGAGCCCGGGCGGTGCGGCCCACACGGACGTGGTGCGGGTCCGGGCGTCGAAGCGGTGGACCGTCGAGACCGTCGTGTGGTCGGTGTAGGAGAACCACAGCTCCGGGCCGCCCTCGGGCCGCGTCGCGAGGCCGCCGATCGAGCCGAGCCCGGGCAGCACGAGCGTGCCGTCGTCGCCGGGGAGCCGCTCGCCCGTGCGCGGGTCGTGCAGCGTCACCTCGCTCACGGCGTGCCGGCGCCACGCGGCCACGAGCAGCTCGGGCTCGACGACGTCCCCGGGACCGCCGCCGGCGTCGGTGAACGCCACGTCCTCGAGCACCGCCTCGGGGTCCTCGGCGAGCAGCGTGCGCCAGTGCGGGACCCCCGGCGACGTCGGGTCGGTGACCGCGACGCGGCCGCGCGGGGCGTCGAGGTCGGTGTGCAGGTAGAGCCGCCCGTCGCGCCCGACCCACGCGTGCGTCTGCGCGTCGACGCCGACGACGACCGGGACGAGCTCCGGCGCCTCGACGCCCGCGGTCAGGTCGGCGATCCACACGTCGGAGCGCGGTGCGGTGCCCGCGGACGCCGAGACGACGAGCCAGCGCCCGTCGCGCGAGACGGTGACGCCGTAGTAGCTCGTGCGGTCCAGGCCCGCGCCGAACACCTCGACGTCCTGCGCGGCGTCGGTGCCGAGCCGGTGCAGCCAGACGCGCCGGTGGTACTGCTGCTCGCCCTCGGGCAGCTCCTCGGGCGGGAGCCGGCGCACGTAGTAGAACGCCTCACCGCCCGGCAGCCACGCGACGGGCGAGTAGCGCGCGCGGTCGATCGGGCCGTCGACCAGGGCGCCGGTCGCGACGTCGAGCACGTGCAGGACGCTCTCCTCGGTGCCGCCCGAGGACACCTGGTACGCGAGCAGGTCGCCCTCCTTGCTCGGCTGCCACGCGTCGAGCGTCGTGGTTCCGGCGGGGTCGAGCGCGACGGGGTCGAGCAGCACGCGCTCGACCGTGCCGCCGTCGGGTCCCGGCTCGGCGACGACGACGACCGCGTGCTCCTGGTCGCCCGAGCGACGCGAGAAGAACCGGCGCTCGCCGCGCCACGCGGGGGTCCCGACGAAGCCCGCGCCGAGCAGCTCGCGCAGCCGCGCGGTGAGCCGGGCGGTGGACAGGGCGCCGTCCGCGGGAGCCCCGGGGGTCGGGCCGTCGCCCGCCGGGTCGCGGTGCACGAGCCGAGCACGGTAGGCGGCGTAGAGCGCGTCCTGCGCGTCCGACCACGCCTGCGTGCGCGGGTCGTGCGGGTCCTCGAGCCAGCGGTACGGGTCGGCCACCCGGCGCCCGTGCAGGTCCTCGACGAGGTCCAGCCGCTCGGCGGGCGGGTAGGGCGGCAGCGCGGTGCCGTGCGGGGTCGGGAGGGGAACGGAGGAGCTCATGGTCGGCAAGGCTACGTCGCCCGCACGGCCGCCATGCTCAGGGCGAGACGGGCACCGGGAGGTCGCTCGCCTCGACCGTCGGGGAGTCCGTGACGGTGAGGTCGCTGCCGATCCGCACGACGTGCCGGACGAGCGTCGAGCCGTCGACCGTCCAGGCCTCGACGGCCCACGCCGAGCCGTCCGGCGCCGCCACCGGGGGACCGACGCGCTCGCGGAAGCCCGTGAGCACCGCATCCCGTGCGGCCGTCCCCGCCTCGTCGAGGGTCGGCAGCCAGCGGATGTCGTCGACCGAGCGGACCGGGTACGAGAGCTGCCGGAACGTGCGCGTGGTGTCGAGGAACGCCGCCGCGACCGCCTCGGCCGTCGCCTCGTCCGCGACGTCGACCCTGTCGTCCTCGAGCACCGCGGAGAACTCCTCGGGGCGCCCGGTGAGCACACGGACCTCGCCGTCGGCCGTCCACGCGACGAACAGCCGCGTCGGGTGCGCCCCGTGTCCGAGGACGTCCGCCACGCGCCACCGGTCGAGGAAGTCGAGCTCGACCTCGGTCACGTCGGTGGTGGGGTCCGCCACGAGCCTCGCCGTCGCCGCGCTGAGCGGCTCGAGGCCGCGGGCCAGGATGTCGCGCACGTCCGGCTCACCTTCGTCCGTCGTCGTCGGCGCCGAGGTGGCGCTCGCCGTGGGGTCGGGCTCCGTGCCCGGGTCGCTGCACGCCGTGAGGGTCAGGGCGCCGAGCGTGACGCCCGCGGCGAGGGACAGCAGCCGTCGCCGGGCGCGGTTCGTGGTCATGGGATGAAGTCTCCCCTGCTCGGTGCCCATCAGTTGTTGTCCTCCCACGAGTCGCCGTAGTAGTCCTCGTAGCTCTCGCCCGTCGTCGAGGTGACGAACGTCCCGTCCGTGAACATCTCGCGCACCGCGGCGAAGCCCGCGTCCTCGGCCTGCGCCCTCGACCGCCCTGCGGCGATCGCGGCGTCGTACGCGGCGCCGTACCGGGACTCCGCGGCCGACACCGGCACCTCCGTGCCGGTGTCGCGGAGCTCCCGGGCGCCGAGGACCTCCTGGACGACGCCGTCGGTCTCCTCGTCGAGCATCCCGCCCACGTACTCGTCCCTCGGGAGGTCGCCGATGTCGTCGCCGACCGAGCGGCCCTCGCGGTCGTACCTCGCGTGGTTCGCCTCGTGCAGGATCGTGAGCGCCGCCTGGACCGGGTCGTCGTAGCCGGTGCCCAGCGTGACGGAGGTGCCGTCCCACCACGCGCCACCGGCGACGGAGTCGAACACGACGGGGATCCCGTGGTCGGCGAGCCACTGCAGCGTCTGGCGCCCGCGCTCCGTCGCGAGCAGCGTCTGCACCGTCTCCGAGCTCGGGATCAGCCCTTCGGGGATCGTGACGCCGTCGACGACGTAGGTGCCGTCGCTCGGCTCGTCGGCGCCCGAGTCCTCGGTCTCCTCCTCGTCCTCGTCCTCGCCCTGCGTCCCGTCGTCGTCGCACCCGATGCCGAACCAGTCGCAGTGCCACGGCTGGTCCTCGTCGTCGCCGCCCTCGTCTGCGCTGTCACCCTCGTCGTCCGAGCTGCCGCCCTCGTCGTCCGACCCGGTGTCCTCGCAGCCGATCCCGAACCAGCTGCAGTGCCACGGGTCGTCGCGGTCCTCCTCGCCGTCCGGCGCCGGGAGCGTGCAGTCGCCGCCGCCGAACGTCGAGATCGTGCACAGGGCCGAGCGCAGCGTGCTGTGGAACCTCGGGTTGGCCGCGGCGACCGCGGCGACGACGCCGAGCACGAGGACGGCGGCGAGGCAGACGATGCCGAGGTACTCGAGCGTGCCCTGGCCCGCGTCACGGGACGGGCGCCAGGTGCCCCGGCGAGGGGCGCCGGCCGAGGTGCGGGAGGACATGGGAGGAGCCTCGCGCACGCCCGGTTCGTCCCGCTGGGTCCGTGGACCCGCTCCTGGGCCCACCGTGCCCGGGCGGCGGGACGCCGTCGTGTCCCCCTTCTCGTCCTGCGGTCCTCCGGGGGGCTCTGGCAGGATCGACGCGTGGCAGCCGATACCCTTGAACCCTCCCCGGACCTGCTACGTCTCGCCGCCGCCTACGGGATCGTGCCCGACTACTGGGCGCACGACGGCACGCAGCACCGGGTCACCGCGTCGACGCTCGTCGGCGTGCTGCGCGCGCTCGGCGTCGACGCGTCGTCGCCCGAGCGGGTCGCGCTCGCGATCGCCCACGTCGAGGACATGCCGTGGCGGCGCACCCTCCCGCCCGTCACGGTGGTCCGCGAGGGCCGGAACGCGCACGTGGCGGTGCACGTCACGCACGGAGACCCGGTGCGCGTGTGGCTCGAGCTCGACCCCGAGGCGGGCGGGGGGCGGCGCGACCTGCCGCAGGCGGACGTCGTGATCGACCCGCGCAGCGTCGACGGCCGGCTCGTCGGGCGCGCGACGTTCACGCTCCCGACGGACCTGCCCCTCGGCTGGCACGAGCTGCACGCGGACGGGCCCAGCGCCCGCGCCCGCTCGACCGTGGTCGTGACCCCGAACGCCCTCGAGCTCCCGGAGCAGCTGCGCGACGGCCGCGCGTGGGGCTTCATGACGCAGCTCTACTCGGTGCGCTCGCGGGCGTCCTGGGGCGTCGGGGACCTCGCCGACCTCGCCGACCTCGGCTGGCTCGCGGGCCGCACGTGCGGCGCCGACTTCCTGCTCATCAACCCGCTGCACGCGGCCGAGCCGGTCACCCCGCTGACGCCGTCGCCGTACCTGCCGACGACGCGCCGGTTCGTGAACCCGGTCTACATCCGCGTGGAGGACGTCCGCGAGACGGCGTACCTCTCGGCGGCGGACCGCGCGCTCGTCGAGTGGGCGTCCGAGCCGGCCCGGGCCCTCGACACCGACGCCGGCCCGATCGACCGCGACGTGGCGTGGGACGCGAAGCGCTCGGCGCTCGAGGTCGTGTTCGCCGCACCCCGCTCGGCGGCGCGTCAGGCGGCGTTCGAGGACTACCGCGAGGACGAGGGGCAGGGCCTCGAGGACTTCGCGCTGTGGTGCGCGCTCGTGGAGAAGTACGCCGGGGAGCCGTGGCCGCCCGGCGCGCAGGACCTGTCCTCCGCTTTCGTCGAGCGGGCACGGACGGAGCTCGCGGACCGCGTCGACTTCTACTGCTGGCTGCAGTGGGTCGCGGACTCCCAGCTCGCAGACGCCCAGCGCGCCGCGCACGAGGGCGGCATGACGATCGGGATCATGCATGACCTCGCCGTGGGCGTGCACCCCGAGGGCGCGGACGTCTGGGCGCTCGGCGACGTGCTCGCGACCGGCGCGACCGTCGGCGCGCCGCCCGACATGTACAACCAGCAGGGCCAGAACTGGTCGCAGCCACCGTGGCACCCCGAGCGGCTCGCGCGCGTCGGCTACCGGCCCTACCGGGACATGCTGCGCACGGTGCTGCGGCACGCGGGCGCCATCCGGATCGACCACGTCATCGGCCTGTTCCGGCTGTGGTGGATCCCGGAGGGCGCGCCCGCGGACCAGGGCGCGTACGTGCGCTACGACCACGAGGCGCTCGTGGGCATCCTCGCGCTCGAGGCCCACCGCGCGGGCGCGGTCGTGATCGGGGAGGACCTCGGCACGTTCGAGCCGTGGGTCCGCGACTACCTGAGCGACCGCGGCGTGCTCGGCACGTCGGTGCTGTGGTTCGAGAAGGACCACGCCGGCAAGCCCCTGGCGCCCGAGGAGTACCGCCGCCTCACGCTCGCGAGCGTCACGACGCACGACCTGCCACCGACCGCCGGCTACCTCGCCGAGGAGCACGTGACGATCCGCGACCGCCTCGGGCTGCTCTCGGAGCCGGTCGAGCAGGTCCGCCGGGCCGCGCGCGCCGAGCGCGAGCAGATGGTCGAGGCGCTGCGCGGACGCGGGCTCGTCGGCCCGCAGCCGTCCGAGCGCGAGACCGTCGAGGCGCTGCACGCGTGGGTGCTCGAGAGCCCGGCCGCGCTCGTCGGGGTCTCGCTCGCGGACGCCGTGGGGGAGCGGCGCGCGCAGAACCAGCCGGGCACCGACCAGGAGTACCCGAACTGGAAGGTCCCGCTGGCGGACGGCGCCGGGCAGGTCGTGCTTGTCGAGGAGCTCTTCGACAACGCGCGCCTGCGGTCCCTCGCCGCGGTGCTGAACCGCCTCGACCGCGGCTGACGCCGCAGGGCGCCGGGACCGGCCGGCCGAGCCCGTCAGGTCCGGGCCGGCCCTCGGTGCGCACGGACGACGACGCGCCGCCCCGCACGGACGACGACGGCCCGGTCCCCACGCGGGGTCCGGGCCGTCGCCGTCGTACCCGGTCGTCAGCCGCGGGCGCGGTCCGCCTCCTGCGCGGCCAGCGAGCGACGCACGCCGTCGCGGGACTCCACCACGAGCCGGCGCAGCGCGGGGGCCGCGTCGGGGTGGGCCGCGAGCCACGCGTCCGTGGCGCCGAGCACGTCGACGCGCGTGTCGTCGGCGAGGTCCGTCGGGTAGAGGCCGAGCACGATGTTCTGTGCGATCTCGTTGGTCCGGTTCTCCCAGACGTCTTCGATCGCCGCGAAGTACGGCTCGACGTAGGGCACGAGCAGGCCGCGGTCGTGCACGCGCCCGAAGCCGCCGATCGTGGCCGCCTGCAGGGCGTTGGCGAGCTCGTCGCTCTCGACCGCCGAGCGCCACGCCGCCGCCTTCGCCTCGGGCGTCGGGATCGCGGCGCGCGCGGCGGCAGCCGCCCGGTGACCGGTGGCGGTCGGGTCGGCCTCGAGCTGACGGGCGATCTCCGGCTCCCCGGCGCGCCCGCCCGTGACGAGCGCGGTCAGGAGCTCCCAGCGCAGGTCGGTGTCGATGGTCAGGCCGTCGAGCGTGCGCGAGCCGTCGAGCAGCGCGGCGACGACGTCGAGGTGCTCCGCGGTCACGGAGCGGCCCGCGAACGCCTTGAGGAGCTGCAGCTGGGTGTCGGAGCCGTCCGTCGCCTGCTCGGCGAGCACGAGCAGGCGGTCCGCCGCGGCGACCTCGGTGGCCTGGCGGTGCTCGGGTGCGACGTAGAGGTCGAGCGCGGTCGAGAGCTGGCGCAGCAGCACCTGGACGACCGACGAGTCGGACTCGCGCGCGAGGTTGCCGAGCACGAGGTCGACGAAGTCGCGTGCCGGGGTCTCACCGTCGCGGGTCGCGTCCCACATCGCCGTCCACACGAGGGTGCGCGGGAGGGAGTCGGTGAACGCGCCGAGGTGCTCGAGCGCGGTCGCGTGCGAGCGGCCGTCGAGCCGGACCTTCGCGTAGGCGAGGTCGCCGTCGTTGACCAGGACGAGGTCCGGTCGCTGCTCCCCGACGAGCTGCGGCACCTCGGTGCGCGGGCCGTCGACGTCGAGCTCGACGTGCAGGGTGCGCTCGAGGGCCGTGCTGCCGTCGGGCTGCTCGACGACGTCGTAGCCACCGATCGCGAGGCGGTGCGGGCGCTGCACGGGGTGCTCGGCGGGCACCTCCTGCAGGACGGCGAACGACGTGATCGTCTCGACGCCGTCCTCGCCGGGCGCGGACTCGATCGCGGGCCGCAGGAGCGTCACGCCCGAGCGCTCCAGCCACAGCCCGGACCAGGCCGACAGGTCGCGCCCGCTCGTCGCCTCGAGCTCGCGCAGCAGGTCGGCGAGCTCGGTGTTGCCCCACGCGTGCTTGGCGAAGTAGCTCCGCACGCCCGCGAAGAACTCGTCCTTCCCGACCCACGCGACGAGCTGCTTGAGGACGCTCGCGCCCTTCGCGTACGTGATGCCGTCGAAGTTGACCTCGACGTCCTCGAGGTCGCGCATGTCCGCGACGATCGGGTGCGTCGAGGGCAGCTGGTCCTGGCGGTACGCCCAGTTCTTCTCCATCGAGGAGAACGTGCTCCAGGCGCTCGTCCAGCGCGTCGCCTCGGCGGTCGCGAGCGTCGAGACGTACTCGGCGAACGACTCGTTGAGCCAGAGGTCGTCCCACCAGCGCATCGTGACGAGGTCGCCGAACCACATGTGCGCGAGCTCGTGCAGGATCGTGACGGCGCGGCGCTCGACGGTCGCGTCGGGCACCTTGGAGCGGAAGACGTAGTTCTCGAGGAACGTCACCGCCCCCGCGTTCTCCATGGCGCCGGCGTTGAACTCGGGCACGAAGAGCTGGTCGTACTTCGCGAACGGGTACGGGACGCCGAACGCCTCCTCGTAGAACGCGAAGCCGGCACGCGTGATGTCGAGGATGTTCTCGGTGTCGAGGTGCTGCGCGAGCGAGCCGCGGCAGTACACCCCGAGCGGCACGGTGCGCCCGTCGCTGCTCGTGAGCTCGCCGTGCTCCGCGTGGTACGGGCCCGCCACGACCGCGGTGATGTAGCTCGAGATGCGCGGGGTGCGCTCGAACGTCCACGTCGCGGTGCCGGCGTCGCGGCCGCCGTTGCGGTTCGTCCCGCCCTCGACGGCGACGGGCTCCCCGGCGGCGGGGTAGTTCGACACCACGGTCCAGTGCGCCGGCGCGGTCACGGTGAACGCGAACGTGGCCTTGAGGTCGGGCTGCTCGAACACCGCGAAGACGCGGCGCGAGTCGGCGACCTCGAACTGCGAGTACAGGTAGACCTCGTCGTCGACCGGGTCGACGAACCGGTGCAGGCCCTCGCCGGTGTTCATGTAGGCGCAGTCGGCGAGCACGACGACCTCGTTCTCGGCGGCGAGGTCGTCGAGCCGGATGCGGGACTCGGCGACGACGTCCGCGACGTCGAGCGCGCGGCCGTTGAGAGTCACCTCGTGGACCGTCGGGGCGATCAGGTCGAGGAACGTGCCGGCGCCGGGCGTCGCGGTGAACCGCACGACGGTGCGCGAGGAGAACGTGGCCGGGCCCGTGGTGAGGTCGAGCGCGACGTCGTACGACTCGACGGCGACGACGCCCGCGCGCTCGCGCGCCTCGTCACGGGTGAGGTTCTCAGCAGGCACGCGGTGTCTCCTTCAGGCGCGGGGGCGGCTCGTGGCCGACCCGATCATTTCACGGGCGGAATGCCCGCGCGGCTGATGTGGTTGCCCCGAAGAACCTGATTCGACCCTCGAGGAGACGACGTGCCGCAGACCGCCGAGACGACCGCGACCGAGACCGCCGCGACGGCCGCCGACGGGGCGACCCGCACGACCGTGGACTTCTGGTTCGACCCGGCGTGCCCGTGGGCGTGGATGACCTCGCGCTGGATGGTCGAGGTCGAGAAGGTGCGCGACGTCGACGTGCGCTGGCACGTCATGAGCCTGTCCGTGCTGAACGAGGGCCGCGACCTCCCGGAGAGCTACCGGACGCTCATGGACGACTCGTGGGCGGCGGTCCGTGTGCTGGTCGCCGCCGCGGAGCAGCACGGCCCGCAGGTGCTGCGGCCGCTGTACGACGCGCTGGGCTCGCGCCGGCACCCGGGCGGCCGGCGCGACACGGCCGAGATCATCGCGGAGTCGCTCGCCGAGGTCGGCCTGCCCGCGGAGCTCGCGGAGGCCGGCTCGACCGACGCCCACGACGCGCAGCTGCGTGCGTCGCACCAGCGCGCGATCGACCTCGTGGGCGACGAGGTCGGCACGCCCGTCGTCGCGATCGACGAGACCGCGTTCTTCGGCCCGGTCATGACCCCGGCGCCCAAGGGCGAGGCCGCGGGCCGGCTCTTCGACGGCTTCGTGCTCGTGACCAGCGTGCCCGGCTTCTACGAGATCAAGCGCACCCGCACCCAGGGGCCCGTCTTCGACTGACGGGACGCGGCTGCCGGCCCCCCCGCGCCCTCGCCGCCCGCCTCGCCCCGCGGCACCCGACCCCGCGCCCCGTCCGACCGGCGGGTGCGCGGGGTCACCCGTGTGGAGCAGCACGCCCGGCTCGTGTGATGCTGGGCGCCGCACGCACGGCCGACGGAAGGGTGCGAGGTGGGTCTGTCGTCACGCATGGCGGGGCTGAGCCGGGGGATGAGGGCGTTCCTGCTGATCGACCTCGTGCTCGTGCTCGCCCTGGTCGTCGTCGCCGCCGTCGTCCTGAGCGGCGTGCTCCGCGGCTCGGGCCCACGTGACGCCGCGCCGGGCACGGAGCCGGGCGCGTCGGCGTCCGCCTCGCCCGGGACCCCGTCCGCCCGACCGACGGGCGTCGAGACGTTCGCGAGCCCGACGGGGAACATCTCCTGCGCCATGGCGGACGACGGCGTGACCTGCTCGATCGCGAGCATCACGTTCACCCCGCCGGGCGCGGAGGCGTGCGCCGCGGGAACCCTCGGCCATGTCGTGGTCGCGGGTGCCGACGGGGTCGAGCTGCCGTGCGCCGACGGGCCGGTGCCGGCCGTGGCCGCGGACGACGTCCCGCGGCTCGAGTACGGGGCGACGTCGACCGTGGGCGGGTGGACGTGCACGAGCGCCACGAACGGCGTGACGTGCGTCGACGAGTCCGGGACCGGCTTCAGGCTCGCGCGCGCGGAGCTCGTCGAGCTCGGCTGACCGCGGAGCTCGTCGAGCTCGGCTGACCGCACCGTCGCCCGCCGCGGCTCCTCGCACGGCCCGCGCGGCCGAGCCGGGCCCCTGCGTCGCGGCAGGGGCCCGGCTCGTCGCCTCACCAGATGCGCACGCGCTCCTCCGGCGCGAGGTACAGCGCGTCGCCGGGCTGCACGTCGTACGCCGTGTAGAACTCGTCGAGGTTGCGCAGCACGCCGTTGCAGCGGAACTCCGCGGGCGCGTGCGGGTCGACCGCGAGGCGACGGACCGCCTCCTCGTCGCGCGCCTTGGTCTGCCAGACCTGCGCCCAGCCGAGCAGCACGCGCTGCACGCCGGTCAGCCCGTCGATCACCGGGGCCTTGTCGAGCGGGCGCCCGAGCGCGAGGCGGTACGCCTTGAGCGCGATCGTGAGCCCGCCGAGGTCGCCGATGTTCTCGCCGACCGTCAGGGCGCCGTTGACGCGGTGCTCGTCGCCGAGCTGGGCCGGGGAGAACGCCGAGTACTGCGCGACGAGCGCGGCCGCCCGCTCCTCGAACTCGGCGCGGTCCTCGGCCGTCCACCAGTCCTCGAGCCGGCCGTCGCCGTCGTACTTCGAGCCCTGGTCGTCGAACCCGTGCCCGATCTCGTGCCCGATGACCGCGCCGATCCCGCCGAAGTTCACCGCGTCGTCGGCCTCGGCGTCGAAGAACGGCGGCTGGAGGATCGCGGCCGGGAACACGATCTCGTTCATGCCCGGGTTGTAGTACGCGTTGACGGTCTGCGGCGTCATGAACCACTCGTCGCGGTCGATCGGCTTCCCGATCTTCGCGAGCTCGCGGTCCTGCTCGAACGCGTTGGCGCGCCGCACGTTCCCGAGGAGGTCGTCGGGCTCGACGACGAGCGCCGAGTAGTCGCGCCACCGCGCCGGGAAGCCGATCTTGGGCGTGAACGCGTCGAGCTTCGCGAGCGCCTTGACCCGCGTCTCCTCGCCCATCCAGTCGAGCTCGCCGATCGACTCGCGGTACGCCTCGACGAGGTGCCCGACGAGCACCTCCATGCGCTGCTTGTGCTCCGCGGGGAAGTGCCGCTCGACGTAGACCTTGCCGACGGCCTCGCCGAGGGCCGCCTGGACGAGCGCGACGCCGCGCTTCCAGCGGTCCCGCAGCTCCTGGGCGCCGGTCAGCGTGCGGCCGTAGAAGTCGAAGTTCGCCTCGACCACCTCGGCCGGCAGGTACGGCGCGCGGGCGGAGACGAGGTGGTACGCCAGCCAGGCCTTCCAGTCCTCGAGCGGCAGCTCGGTCCACAGGCGCGCGAACACCTCGGCGAACGACGGCTCACGCACGACGAGCTGCTCCATCGCCGCCTCGGGCGCGCCGAGCGCGCGGGCCCACGCGTGCCAGTCGAAGCCCGGCGCCGCCGCCGCGAGCGCGTCGAGCGTCGTCGGGTTGTAGGTCAGGTCCGCGTCGCGGTCCTTGACGACGTCCCAGTGGCCGGCGGCGAGCTGTGTCTCGAGCGCGACGACCCGGCCCGCGAGCTCGTCGGCCCGGTCCGCGTCGGCCACCGCGCCCCCGAGGCGCAGCATCCGGGCGACGTGGGGGCGGTACGCCGTGAGCACCTCGGCGTACTGCGCGTCCCGGTAGTACGACTCGTCGGGCAGCCCCAGGCCCGACTGCACGAGGTAGACGACGTACCGCGTCGGGTCCTTGGCGTCGTTGTCGACCCAGAAGCCGACCGCGCCCGCGCCGCCCGTGCGCTGGAGCGCGCCGAGGGCCTCCGTGAGCTCGGCCGCGGTGGTCGCGCCGTCGACGAGCGCGAGGTCCGCGCGCAGCGGCTCGACGCCGGCGGCCTCCACCCGGTCCTCGTCCATGAAGCTCGCGTACAGCGCGCCGACCTGGGCCTCGACACCCTCGCCCTCGCCCGCGGCGGCCCGCGCCGCGGCCTCCTCGATGATGACGCGGACCTGCTCCTCGGCGCGGTCGTGCAGCGCGCGGAACGCGCCGTCCGTCGCCCGGTCCGCCGGGATCTCGTGCGACGCGACCCACCGGCCGTTGACGTGCGCGTAGAGGTCGTCCTGGGGGCGGACGTCGGTGTCGAGCGCGGTCAGGTCGATGCCGCTGCGTGCCATGCGTTCTCTCGCTCTCCTCGGGCGTCCCACGAGCTCTCCTCGTGCGGGGCGCACCCAGCGTAGGCGTGGGGTGCTCACCGGCGACGGGCCGCGCCGCGGTGTTCGCTGGAGGCGTGCAGCCCGCCGGGCGTCCGCGGGCGTGGGCGCGGACCGGGCCCGGACGGCTCCCGCGCGGCCGGTCCGGGATGCGGCAGAATCGCCCCATGCGCATCCACGTCGCCGCCGACCACGCCGGTTTCGAGCTCAAGTCCGCCCTCACCGAGCACCTCCGGGCCGCGGGGCACGAGGTCGTGGACCACGGTGCGCACGAGTACGACGCGCAGGACGACTACCCCCCGGTGTGCTTCGCGGCGGGCGAGGCCGTCGTCGCGGAGCCGGGCTCGCTCGGCATCGTGATCGGCGGGTCGGGCAACGGCGAGCAGATCGCTGCGAACAAGGTGCCCGGCGTGCGTGCGGTGCTCGCGTGGAGCACCGAGACCGCGCAGCTGGGCCGCCAGCACAACGACGCCAACGTGATCGCGATCGGTGCGCGGCAGCACCCGGTCGACGACGCCGTCGCGCTCGTCGAGGCCTTCGTCGCCGAGCCCTTCAGCGGCGACCCGCGCCACCAGCGCCGCATCGACCTGCTCACGGCGTACGAGGCCGCTCGCTGACCCTCGGGCGACCGAGCCTCCGTCGACCGGCGGCGCGCCCGCAGCTCGACCCGCGTCGCGACCGGCCGCGGGTCAGAACGCCCAGCTGCACACCGGTGCGAGCGGCCACGCGAACGCGGTCGACGCCCGGTGCAGCGTCCCGGGCACGAGCTCGGTGACCAGGCCGGCCTGGCCCAGCGCACCGAGCGCGCGGCCTCCGAGGTAGGCGGCCCCGAGCTCGCGCACGTCGAGCGCGAGATCGGCCGGGTCGTCCGTCGGCTCGACACGGGCGTCCCAGGTGCCGTCGGTGCCGACCTCGCCGGTGGTCACCCGCCACCGCCCGGCGTTCGCGGGCAGCCGGGCGTCCTGCACGTCGAGCACGACGTCGACCGGAGCGCTCCACCGGCGGGCGGTGAGGGCCGCGCGCACGTCGAGGACGCGCAGCCACAGGTTGTCGGCGACGCGCGGTCGCGCGCCCCGCGGGTCGAGGAGCAGCTGCACGAGCGCGTCGTCCACCGCGAGCATCGGGGTCTCCACGACCGAGGTCAGGTCCAGGTCGAGCACGACCGACCACAGGCGGTGCGCGGCGGCCGCGTCGAGCGCGGCGAGGTCGTGCATCCGCACGACCATCGAGGGCTGCCCGTCCGTCCAGACCTCCTTCCGGCGCAGGAGCGCGTAGCCGCGGGGCTCGTCGCCGTCGAGGGCCGTGACGACGCGCAGCGGCTCGGCGCCGTCGCGCCACGCGGGCGGGTCCGCCAGGTGCTTGCGCCGCAGGGCGTCGGTGTCCCGGGTGATCCAGCCCGGCCGGCCCGCGCCCGCGGCGACGTGCACGCGCTGCACGAGCGGTCCGTGCACGTCCGGGTCGAGCTTCTCGTACCGCACGCCCAGGGCGTCCGAGCCCGGGACGGGGCGCAGCGCGGCGCCGCGCGGGACGTTCAGCCGCACGTTCTGGGCGGCGCTGCCGTAGCCGAACCGGCCGTAGATCGCCGACTCCGCGGCGTACAGCGCGGACACCGGCTCGCCGCGGGCCAGCGACCGCGCGAAGTGGGCGTCGACCATCGTGGACAGCAGCCCGCGCCGGCGCTGGTCCGGCCGCGTGCCGACCCACGTCAGCCCCGCGCACGGGACGGAGCCGCCCGGCACGGGCAGGACGAGGCGGAACGAGCCGTGCACGGCGGCGAGCGAGCCGTCCGGTGCCTCGACGCCGACGGTCCGGTCCCACTCGAGGGTCATCGGGACCTGCGCGGACGTCTCGGCGTCGGGCTCGAACGCGAACGCGAGGTGGTCGACCTCGAGGAGCTCGTCCTTGCGCGACTCCGGGATCTCGACGACGCGGTAACCAGCGGGAGCAGACGTCATGCCCCCATCCTCGGGTGGAGCGGCGGCGCAGGTCACGTGCAATTCCGGCCGCGTCCGCCTGTCCCTGGACGTGCGCCCTGGATACCCTCACGACGTGACGACATCGGGGGGCCGCGTCCGGGGCCGCGCGCCCGCCCGGGCCCGGTTCAGCGCGCTGCAGCGCCGGCTCGGGCTGCAGTCGCAGGTGGTCCTGACCGCTGCGCTCAGCGGCGTCAGCATCCTCGTCGTGCTGGGCGCGCTCACGTTCCCCGACTGGGTGCCGCCCGCGACGTTCCTGCTGCTCCTGCTCGTGAGCGCGTTCCTGCTGCGCTTCGGCGGGATGGCCGTGCTGTGCGGCTTCGTCCTCGCGGAGATCGTGCTGCTGTGGTCGAGCGGTCTGCGGACCCTCGTCCCGGGGGTGCTCGTGGTGCTCGCGATCTCGGTGGTCGCGGTGCTGTCGTTCGCGCGGGCCCGGGCGCGGCTCGGCCTCCAGGGCGCGCCGGGCGAGCTCATGCTCGTCGACCTGCGCGACCGCCTCGCGGCGCACGGCCGCATCCCGCCGCTCCCGCCGGGCTGGCGCGTCGACACCGCGCTCCGGTCGGCGCACGCCGAGGCGTTCTCCGGGGACTTCATGGTCGCCACGAAGCGCGAGCGCGGGGACCAGCTCGAGATCGTGCTCGTCGACGTCTCCGGCAAGGGGCAGGACGCGGGGGTGCGGTCGCTGCTGCTGTCCGGCGCGTTCGGCGGGCTGCTCGGCTCGATGCCGCGCACGGAGTTCCTCGGGGCAGCCAACGAGTACCTGCTCTCCCAGGAGTGGGACGAGGGGTTCGCGACCGCGGTGCACGTCGCGGTGCACCTCGGGACGGGCGAGTACTGGATCGCGTCGGCGGGGCACCCGCCCGCGGTGCACCTGCACGCCGGCTCGGGGCGCATCGAGGTCGTCGACACGGTCGGCAGCCCGGCTCTGGGGGTCGTCGGCAGCGTGACCTACACGGCACGGTCGGGCCGGCTCGACCACGGGGACGTCCTGCTGCTGTACACCGACGGCCTCGTCGAGATGCCCGGCTACGACCTCGACCTGGGCATCGACCGGCTCATGGGCGCCGCGGAGCAGCTCCTCGCGACCCGGCGCGGAGGCGCGGAGGCCGTGCTCGCCGAGGTGCGCGCGGGCGAGAACGACGACCGGGCCCTCGTGCTCGTGCACCGCGACTGAGCGGGGGAGGCGCACCGTGGACGAGGAGTACCTCGAGGCCGTCCTCGACCTGGTGGAGCGGATCCCGGCCGGCCGGGCGATGACCTACGGCACGATCGCCGAGGTCGTCGCCGACGGGCTCGTGGCGTCGGGCGGCACGGCGCGCGGCGGTCCGCGCCAGGTCGGTCAGGTGCTCGCGCGCGCGGGCAGCGGCGTGCCGTGGTGGCGCGTCGTGAACGCCGCGGGCCGGCCGCCCGTGCACGCGACCCGGCGGGCGCTCGACCAGCTCGGCGCCGAGGGCACGCCCCTCACGGCCGACGGCACCCGCGTCGCGCTGCGCCGGGCGATCTGGTTCCCCGATGACGACGACTGACGCCCGCGCCTCTGCGGCGCGGGCGTCGGTCGAGGGGTCGGGCCGTGTCGTGCGCGCGGTCGTCGAACCCGCCCGCCGCCGGACGTCGACCGTCAGGACGTGGCGCGCCGCGAGCTGATGACGCCCGTGTCGAAGCCCGCGAGGTGCAGGCCGCCGTGGAAACGCGCGTGCTCGATCTTCAGGCACCGGTCCATGACGACCTGGACCCCGGCGGCCTCGCCCCGCCGCGCGACGTCCTCGTGCCACGAGCCGAGCTGGAGCCACAGGGCCTTCACGCCGACTGCGAGCGTCTCGTCGAGCACGCTCGGGAGGTCGTCGTGGCGGCGGAACACGTCGACGAGGTCGGGCACGACCGGCAGCGCCGCGAGCGACGGGTAGACCGGGCGGCCGAGGATCTCGCTCGCGCGCGGGTTGACGAAGTACACCTCGTACGGCGAGCTCGACAGCAGGTATGTCGAGACGAAGTAGCTCGCGCGCGCCGGGTTCGTCGACGCCCCGACGATCGCGACCGTACGCGTGCGCCGCAGGAGCGCGAGCCGCTCCTGCGCGCCCGGACCCGTCCACGTGCGGGCCGGCTGCGCGGGCGCTCCGGCGTCGGCGGGCGCGGCTGTCGCGGTGGTGGACGGCACCGCGCAGGCGTCGCCGCCCCCGGCCGGGGGGATCACGGTGCTCATCGGGTCGCTCCGCTCGCCTCGGTGAGGGCCTGGTCGAGGTCCCACAGGATGTCCTCGACGTCCTCGATGCCGACGCTGAGCCGCACGAGGTCCACGGGGATGCCCGCGGCGACGAGCTGCTCGGCGCTCAGCTGCTGGTGCGTCGTGGACGCGGGGTGGATGACGAGCGTGCGCGCGTCGCCGATGTTCGCGAGGTGGCTCGCGAGCTGCAGGGCCTCGATGAACCGGCGGCCGACCTCGCGGCCGTCCCGCTCGGGCGTCGCGGCCAGCCCGAAGGCGAAGACCGAGCCCGGTCCCTGGGGCAGGTAGTGCGCGGCGCGCTCGTGGTGCGGGTGGCTCGGCAGCCCCGCCCAGTTCACGTAGGACACGCGAGGGTCCTCCTCGAGCCACCGGGCGACCGCGTGGGCGTTCGCGAGGTGCGCGTCGAGGCGCTGCGGCAGGGTCTCGACGCCCTGGAGCAGCTGGAACGCGGACTGCGCGGACAGCGCGGGGCCGATGTCGCGGAGCTGCTCGCTGCGCAGCTTGGTGAGGAAGCCGTACTCCCCGAAGTTCTCCCACCAGCTCACGCCGCCGTACGACGGCACGGGCTCGGTCATCTGCGGGAAGCGCCCGTTGCCCCAGTCGAACCGCCCCGACTCGACCACGACGCCGCCGAGCGTCGTGCCGTGCCCGCCGAGGAACTTGGTCGCGGAGTGGATGACGATGTCCGCGCCGTGCTCGATCGGCCGCAGGAGGTACGGCGTCGCGAGCGTCGAGTCGACGACGAGCGGGACCCCGGCGGCGTGCGCGACCTCGGCGAGCCCGGCGAGGTCGGCGATCTCGCCCGACGGGTTCGCGATGGACTCGACGTACACGACCTTGGTCTCGGGGCGGATCGCCGCGGCGAAGTCCGCGGGGTCGGTGCCGGGCACGAACGTCGTTTCGACGCCGAACCGGCGCAGCGTCACGTCGAGCTGCGTGACGGTGCCGCCGTAGAGCTGGGCCGCCGCGACGACGTGGTCGCCGGCCCCGACGAGCGCCGCGAAGACGATGAACTCGGCGGCCATGCCGGACGCGGTCGCCACGGCGCCGATCCCGCCCTCGAGCGAGGCGATGCGCTCCTCGAACGCGGCGACCGTGGGGTTGCCGATGCGGGAGTAGATGTTGCCGTACTTCTGCAGCGCGAACAGCGTCGCGGCGTCGGTCGTGTCCTGGAACACGAACGACGTCGACTGGTAGATCGGCACGGCGCGCGCGCCGGTCGCGGCGTCGGGGATGGCCCCGGCGTGCAGCGCGCGCGTGCGGAACCCGAAGCGGTGGTCGGTCATGCGGTGCGGGCCTCCTCGGCCTCGGTCGTGCGGGGGTGGGTCGCGTCGTCAGCCGGCGTGCCCGGCTGCACGGTACCCAGGATCCGGGCGATGTCCTCGACGGCCCACGGGTTCTGCAGCGACGTGGTGTCGCCCAGTGTCTCGCCGTCCCACAGCTGGGCGAGCAGGCGGCGCAGGATCTTGCCCGAGCGGGTCTTGGGGACCTCGGGGACGACGACGACGTCGCGCGGCTTGGCGATCGGGCCGATGGCCGTCGCGACGTGCGCGCGGAGCTCGTCGCGCAGCGCCGCTGCCGCCGCCTGCCACGCCGCGACGTCCTCGACCGGCCCGGGCGGGGTCGTGGGCACGACGAACGCGGCGATGCCCTGCCCGGTGAGCGCGTCCAGCACTCCCGTCACGCCCGCCTCGCCCACGGCCGCGTGCGCGACGAGCGCGGACTCGATCTCGATCGTCGAGAGCAGGTGGCCCGAGACGTTGATCGCCTCGTCGACCCGGCCGAGCAGCCAGATGTCGCCGTCCTCGTCGTACCGCGCGCCGTCGCCCGCGAAGAACCAGCCCTGCGCGGCGTACCGGGACCAGTACGCGTCGCGGTACCGCTCGGGGTCGTTCCAGATGGTGCGGGCCATCGCCGGCCAGGTGCGGTCCAGCACGAGGAAGCCCTGCTCGCCCGGCGCGCTCCGCTCGCCCGCCTCGTCGACCACGCGGGCCGAGACCCCGAGCGACGGCCGGGTGGCCGAGCCGGGCTTGAGCGTCGACACGCCGGGCACGGGAGCGACGATCGCCGCGCCCGTCTCCGACTGCCACCACGTGTCGACGACCGGCGCCTCGCCGCGGCCGAGGTTGCGGTGGAACCACGCCCACGCCTCGGGGTTGATCGCCTCGCCGACGCTGCCGAGCAGCCGGACCGAGGACAGGTCGTGCCCGGCGGGCACGTCGTTGCCGAACCACGTCATGAACGTCCGGATCAGGGTCGGCGCGGTGTAGTACACCGTGACGCCGTAGCGCTCGATGATCTCGAGGTGGCGCTCCTGGTGCGGGGCGTTCGGGACGCCCTCGTAGATCACCTGCGTCAGGCCGTTGGACAGCGGGCCGTAGATCTCGTACGTGTGCGCGGTGACCCAGGCGAGGTCCGCGGTGCACCAGTGCACGTCGTCGTCGCGCGCGTCGAAGTGCAGCCAGTGCGACCACGACGCCTGCGTGAGGTAGCCGCCCGCGGTGTGCACGAGCCCCTTGGGCCGCCCGGTCGTGCCGGACGTGTAGATGATGAAGAGCGGGGTCTCCGAGTCGAACGACTCGGCCTCGTGGACGTCGCTCGCCGCGCCGACCACGTCGTGCCACCAGACGTCGCGGCCCTCGGTCCACGGCACGTCGGGCGTCGCGTCGCCGGTGCGGCGCACCACGAGCACGTGCTCGAGGGTGTCGAGCCCCTCGGCGGCCCGGTCCGCGGTCGCCTTGGTCGGCGTCGCGACGCCGCGGCGGAACTGGCCGTCGGACGTCACGAGCAGCTTCGCGCCGGTGTCCTGGAGCCGGAACCGCACGGCCTCCGCGGAGAACCCGCCGAAGACGAGCGAGTGGATCGCGCCGATCCGGGCGATCGCGAGCGTCACGACCACGGTCTCGACGAGGACGGGCAGGTAGACGACGACGCGGTCGCCCGTCCCGACGCCGAGCGCGGTGAGCGCGTTCGCCGCGCAGGCCACCTCGCGCTGCAGCTCGGCGTAGGTCACCGCCCGGCGGTCGCCCGGCTCGCCCTCGAAGAACAGCGCGACCTTGTCACCCTTGCCGGCGGCGACGTGCCGGTCGACGCAGTTCACCGCGACGTTGAGCGTCCCGCCGAGGAACCAGCGCGCCTCGGGGACGCTCAGCGGCGCGTCGGGGTCGTCGCTCGTGGGGACGGCCGGCGACCACGTGTGCGCGGTGTGCCACGGGGTGTCCCACTGCAGCCGCCGGGCGGCGTCCTCCCAGAACGCGACCGGGTCCGCGTCGGCGGACTCGGCGAGCCGGGCGTGCTCGGCCGGGCCGACCTGGGCATGCGCGGAGAACGACGCCGGGGCGGGGTAGGAGCGCTCGCGCGCGTGGGTCGTCACGGTGTCGGTGCCGGTCGTCACGACCACCTCCGGAGCAGGTGCTTCTCGGCGAGGCCGAGCAGCGAGTCGGTGATCTTCCCGAGCACGGCGAGCAGGACGATCGCGAGCAGCAGCCGGTCGATCCGGCCGTTGTTGCCCGAGTCCATCAGCAGGAACCCGAGCCCCATCGACGACGCGATGAGCTCCGCGGCGACGAGGAAGAGCCAGGACTGCGCGAGCGCGAGGCGCAGCCCCGAGACCATCGACGGCAGCACCGCGGGCAGCTGGACCCGGCTGAAGAGCGACACCGCGCGCAGGCCGTACGCGCGACCGACCTCGACGAGGTGCGGGTCGACGTGCCGCAGCGCGGCCGCGACGGTCGTGTAGACGGGGAAGAACGCCCCGATCGCGATGAGGGTGATCTTGGACTCCTCGCCGATCTTCATCCAGAGGATGAGCAGCGGGATCCAGGCGAGCGACGGCACGGCGCGGACGGCGCCGATCGTGGGCGCGAGCAGCGCGCTCGCGACGCGCGAGAGGCCGACGAGCGCGCCCACCAGGAGCCCGAGGCTGCCGCCGATCGCGAAGCCGAGCAGCACCCGCTGCGTCGAGATCGCGGTGTACTGCGCGAGCTGACCGCGCTCGGCGAGGTCGACCGCCGCCGTCCACACCGACGCCGGGGCCGGCAGCTGGTAGGCGGGCACGAGGCCGGTCGTCGTCACGGCGTGCCAGACGCCGAGCAGCGTGAGCGGGAGCACGGCGCCCAGGGCGGCGCGGACCCAGGCCCGCGAGAGCGCGGGACGGCGGTGCGCGCGCGCCGGCGAGGCACCCGCGAGCGCGACGCCGGAGCCCGCGCCGACCGGTCCGGGCGCGTCCGGGCGGGACGTGCCCGCAGCAGGGGAGGACGGGAGCGGGTCGAGGCGCGCGCGGGGCCCGTCCTCGTCGTCGGTCACCGGTCCCGTCCCGAGGCTGCCGGGGATGGTCATGAGTGCTCCTGGTGGTGCGGGTGCGGGGTCGTGCACGGGTGCGGCCCGGGGGTCGCGAGGAGGGCCGTCCGCGCGCCGCTGCGGCGGCGCGGGGACGGCCCCGACGGTCAGTCCGCGATCGTGCTCGGGTCGGCCTTCTCGGCGAACGCCGGCTCGAGGAGCGCGTCGAGCGCGTCGTCGATGAGGTCCTGGCTCGCGACGTCGCCGGACTCGACGAAGATCGGGCCGACGACCTCGAGCACCTCACGCTGCGCGTCGCCGGGGACCGGGTCGACCGCGAGGTTGGTGCGCTCGGTGATGACCGTCGTGGCGACGGCCGGGTCGATCGCGGCGACCTCGGCGAGGATCGCGGCGACCTCCTCGGGGTTCTCCTCGGCCCACGCGCGCGCCTTCTCGTACGCGTCGACGACGACCTGCGCGAGGTCCGGGTTCTCGGTGAGGAACTCCTCGGTCGCGTTGAGGAAGCCGTAGGTGTTGAAGTCGATGTTGCGGTAGATGAGCTTCGAGCCGGCGGTCGCCTCGCTCGCGGCCATGAGCGGGTCGAGCCCGGACCACGCCTGGACGCTGCCGTTCTCGAGGGCGGCCTTGCCGTCGGCGTGCTGGAGGTTCTGCACCTCGACGTCGGCGAGCGGGACGCCGGCCTCCTCGAGCGACTGCAGCAGGAAGAAGTACGGGTCGGTGCCCTTGGTCGCGGCGACCGACTTGCCGGCGAGCTGCTTCACGTCGGTGATGTCCGAGCCCGCGGGCACGACGATGGCCGCCCACTCGGGCTGGGAGTAGATGTCGATGACCTTGATCGGCGAGCCGTTCGCGCGGGCGAGCAGCGCCGCGGAGCCGGCGGTCGAGCCGACGTCGACGGCACCGGCGCGCAGCGCCTCGTTGGCCTTGTTCGAGCCGGCCGACTGGACCCAGGTGACGGTCACGTCGTCGCCGAGGGTCTCCTCGATCCAGCCCTGCTCCTTGATGACGAGGCTCAGCGGGTTGTAGGTCGCGAAGTCGAGGGTGAGCTCGGTGTCGCTCCACCCGGCGTCGGCCGCGGGCGTGCCCGCGTCGTCGGGCTCGGCGGCGGCGCCCTCGCCCGCGACGCAGCCGCTCAGCACGCTCGTGGCCAGCACGGTGACGAGGGCGGCGGCGGGCAGTGCGGTACGGATCTTCATGGTCTCTCTCTCGGGTGGTGCGCCGCGGGGGACGGCGCCGGTGGGGGAGCGGGGGTCAGATGGAGTGGTGCAGGTCCGGGTCGCCGGGCGCGCGGTGGTGGGTCGGGACGCCGAGGCCCTCGAGCAGCTCGGCGCGCAGCTCTGCGAGCACGTGGTCGGCGCGGTCGCGCGGCCGCTCGCCGGGCACGGTGATGACCGAGCGGACGGAGCCGGTCCCGGCGTCCGCGGCGGCGAGGGTCGCGAGCAGCACGACCCGGTCGGCGAGGTAGAGGGCCTCCTCGACGTCGTGCGTCACGAGCAGCACGGTCGTCGGCTCGGCGGCGTGGACCTCGAGCAGGAGGTCCTGCATCTTGAGGCGGGTCAGGGCGTCCAGGGCGCCGAACGGCTCGTCGAGCAGGAGCACCCCGGGGTTGCGGGCGAGCGCCCGGGCGAGCGACGCGCGCTGCGCCATGCCGCCCGAGACCTGACGTGGCCGCAGCCCCGCGGAGGACGCGAGCCCGACGAGGTCGAGCAGCTCGGCGACCCGGCGGGCGCCCGCCGCCCGCTCGGTGCCGCGCGGCAGCCCGAGCGCGACGTTCTGGCTGAGCGTGCGCCAGGGCAGCAGGCGCGGTTCCTGGAAGGCCACGGCGGTGCGGGTGTCGACGCCCGCGACGGGGCTGCCGTCGAGCAGGATCTGACCGGCGTCCGGCACGTCGAGCCCGGCCACCTGGCGCAGGAGGGTCGACTTGCCGCAGCCCGAGGGGCCGATGATGGCGACGATCTCCCCGGCGGCGAGCTCGAGGTCCACGGCGTGCAGCACGACGCGCGGGCCGGTCGCGGTGGGGAAGGTGCGGCTCACGCCGCGCAGCGCGACGGGGTGGGCGCCCGCGGCGCGGGGCGCGCGGCTCGCGAGGGAGGCGGTGAGGGCCATGACCGTCCTGGGGGAGTCGGGCACGGGCTCCGGGACGGGTGGGGCGCCGGCCGGGTGCACGCGTGCTGGGGAGCTGCGGGCTGTGGTGCACCGGCGGGCGCGCCGGTCGGGGACCGGGAGGGTCTGGGCGGGCGGACCCGTCAGGCGCGGCTGCGGTGCGGCTGCGGACAACAGCACGCGCGACAGCTCGTCGCGGCGACGTGCGACGGGACGGGCATGGTGCGCTGCGCCACGAGCCTGCCTCTCGTCGTCGTCGGGTGTCCACATGTTGGGACACCCTTCCCACACAGTGGGAACGGCCCGACAGTAGCGCCCCTTCGCCCCCGCGGCCAACCCGGTCCACGCGGGCCGCTGCCGACATCACCCGCTCGGGTGGCGTCGCGAGGGGTGCGTCCGGAGGGCAGCACCGATCGGCCGTGACGGTCTCCGTCACGGCGCAGGGGTCCCCGGGCGGCGTGGTCGGCGGCCCGGGCCGCAGCCCGGCACACGCACGCGGCTCGCACGCCCGACCGCGTGCGCGCAGGTCAGGCGAGCAGCGCCGCGATCTCCGCGAGCGCGCGCGGGTCCGCCTGCACGAGCAGAGTCGTGATCGCGGTGCTCCGCCACGACGGCAGCCGGTCCCGGATCTCCTCCGCCGGCCCGACGAGCGCGACGTCCTGCACGAGCTCGAGCGGCACGGCCGCCGTCGCCCGCGCGCGGTCGCCGGCGAGGAAGTGCGCCTGGATCTCGTCGCACGCCTCCGCGTACCCGAGCCGGTCGAGCACGTCACGGTGGAAGTTCGCGCCCTTGGCGCCCATCCCGCCCGCGTAGAGCGCGATGAACGGCCGGACCCGGTCGGCCGCGCGCTCGACGTCGTCGTCCAGCACGACGGGCACCGTCGCGGTCACCTCGAACTCCTCGGCGGGACGCGACCCCGCCCTGCGCCGCGCGAAGCCGTCCGCGAGCAGCTCGCGGTAGGTCGCGTCCATGCGCGGGGAGTAGAACAGCGGCAGCCAGCCGTCCGCGATCTCGGCGGAGAGGGCGACGTTCTTCGGCCCCTCGGCGGCGAGGTGGACCGGCAGGTCGGCGCGCAGCGGGTGCACCGTGGAGCGCAGGGCCTTGCCGAGGCCCGCGCCGCCCTGGAGCGGCAGCTGGTAGAACGCGCCGTCGTAGGTCACCGGCGCCTCGCGGGCGAGCACCTGGCGGACGACCTCGACGTACTCGCGGGTGCGGGCGAGCGGGCGGGGGTAGGGCTGGCCGTACCAGCCCTCGACGACCTGGGGCCCGGACGCCCCGAGGCCGAGCGTGAACCGCCCACCGGACAGGTGGTCGAGCGTGAGGGCCGCCATCGCGGCCGCGGTCGGGGTGCGCGCCGAGATCTGCGCGATCGCGGTGCCGAGCCGGATGCGCGAGGTCCGGGCCCCCCACCAGGCGAGCGGGGTCAGGGCGTCCGACCCGTACGCCTCTGCCGTCCAGACCGAGTCGAACCCGAGCTGCTCGGCTGCGAGCACCGCCTCCTGCGCGCCCGGGGGCGGACCCGCCGACCAGTAGCCCGTGTGGTAACCCAGTCGCATCGCGTCCCTCGTCCCTGCCTCGTGCGGGCGCCTCGTCGCGCCCGGGGAGGAGTCTGTCAGGTCGCGACCGGCCAAATCAGGTGCCGGTCAGGTGCGCCACGACGCCGTCAGATGTAGATCGCCGGGTCGTCCACGATCTCCTCGGTCGTCCACGCCGCGGGCCGGCGACGCACCTCGGCCGGGACGCCGACGGCGACCGAGCCCGCCGGCACGTCCTTGACCACGACCGCGTTCGCGCCGATCTGCGCGCCGTCGCCGATCCAGACCGGGCCCAGGATCTTGGCGCCGGCGCCCACCACGACCTCGTTGCCGAGCGTCGGGTGCCGCTTGCCGACGCGCATCGTGCGGCCCCCGAGCGTCGCGCCGTGGAAGAGGACGACGTCGTCGCCCACGACCGCCGTCTCGCCGATCACGACACCCATGCCGTGGTCGATGAACAGCCGGCGCCCGAGCCGCGCGCCGGGGTGGATCTCGATGCCCGTGGCCGCCCGCGTCGCCTGCGAGAGCAGGCGCGCGGGCAGCCTCAGGCCGGGCTCGCGCCACATGCGGTGGAACAGCCGGTACGCCCACACCGCGTGCACCCCCGGGTAGCCGAGGGCGACCTCGGCGAGCGAGCGGGCCGCGGGGTCACGGCGCCGCGCGACGTCGAGGTCCTCGCGCAGGACACGGAGGAAGCGGGTGAGCGAGGGCACGGTCAGTCCAGCAGGTCGGCGTAGAGGATCGACGTCAGGTAGCGCTCGCCGAACGACGGGATGATCGTCACGATCAGCTTGCCGGCGTTCTCGGGGCGCTTGGCGACCTGGACGGCGGCGTAGAGCGCCGCGCCGGAGGAGATGCCGACGAGGAGCCCCTCCTCCTTCGCCGCGCGGCGCGCCCACTGGACGGCCGTCTCGGCGTTGACGTCGAACACCTCGTCGTAGACCGACGTGTCGAGGATCTCGGGGACGAAGTTCGCGCCGATGCCCTGGATCTTGTGCGGCCCCGGCTGGCCGCCGTTGAGGATCGGCGACTCCTCCGGCTCGACCGCGATGATCTGGATGTCGGGGTTGCGCTCCTTGAGCACCTGGCCGACGCCCGTGATGGTCCCGCCCGTGCCGATCCCGGCGACGAAGATGTCGACCTTGCCGTCGGTGTCGGCCCAGATCTCCTCGGCGGTCGTCGCGCGGTGGATCGCCGGGTTGGCGGCGTTCGCGAACTGGCGGGCGAGCACGGCGCCCGGACGCTCCGCGGCGATCTCGTTCGCGCGGTTGACCGCGCCCTTCATGCCCTCGGAGCCGGGCGTCAGGATGAGCTCGGCGCCGTACGCCCGCAGCAGCGCCCGGCGCTCCTTCGACATGGTCTCGGGCATCGTCAGGACGACCTTGTACCCGCGAGCCGCGCCGACGAACGCGAGCGCGATGCCGGTGTTGCCGCTGGTCGCCTCGACGATCGTGCCGCCCGCGGGCAGCTCGCCCGACGCCTCGGCGGCGTCGATGATCGCGACGCCGATGCGGTCCTTGACCGAGCTCGCCGGGTTGTAGAACTCGAGCTTGCCGACCACCGTGGCACCGGCGCCCTCGGTCAGCTTGTTGATGCGGACCAGGGGGGTGTTGCCGATGAGCTGCGTCGCGTCGTCGTAGATGCGGGCCATGTCGTCCTCGTCTGTGCGGGGCCACGGGGGGCGTGGCGGGGTGGGGGAGGTGAGCCGGGGGACCGGGAGGGCTCCGGGGTCGCGCGCCGGGGGGTGGGCTCGTCGTCCGGCCGGGCGGCAGGGCGCAGGGCACGCTGCCGGGGAACCGCCGAGCGCCGGGAACAACCGGGGCGGCGCGTGGGGCGAGCGCTGGCGCGGGGGGATGTGCCCGTGCGGGCCTCCCGCTGCCGGGGCAGCGGGAGCGGCCAGCGCTCTAGTGACAGCGACAGCAGGCGGCGGCGACCCGGTCGAGCCGGGCGCACGAGGCCTCGCACGGGACCAGGGCGGTGACGGACGCGCGGCGGAGCAGCACGGTCACCTCTCCTCCCGGTCGGTCATGGACGCGCTGACGCTATCGACAACGTCCCCGCGGTGCAAAGCATGCCCGAGGCGCGGGACATCACCCGCGACGGTGCCGCGACACAGACGCACGACTCGCGGCGCACGGCGCACGACGCACGACGCACGACGCACGACGCACGACGCACGACGCACGACGCACGACGCACGACGAGCGGTGCACGGGAGACCCGTGCACCGCTCGCCGTGCGTGCCCCCTCAGCGAGAGGCCGTGCCGTCCTGCGTCAGCCGCGGGAGATCTTCACCGCCGCGCCGTCCGTGAAGTAGTTGTCGACGTTCCCGATCGTGTTCGTGCTCGGGGCGATGATCGCGCAGCGCGTGTGCCGCGTGTCGAGCCGGAAGACGTTGTTCGTGACGGCGAGACCCACGATGGCCGGGCGGCTGCCGTACGCCACGTTGACGGTGCACCCACCGCCGCCGATCCGGTTGTCGCGGATGGTCACGTCGGACACCGCGGCGCGGTCCTGCGTCGTCTGGACGGCGGAGGAGTACGCACCCTCGATGTTGTTGCGCACGATCCGGATGTTCGAGCCGCCCTGGATCTGCACGCTGTCGGCGTGGCTCGGGCCGCCCTTCTGGTTCGGGTCCTGCGCGTAGAACAGGTTGGCGTGGAGCCACGAGCTCTCGACGAGCACGTTCGAGCCGGTGATGTGGACCGAGTCGATGACGTTGGCGATCTCGGTGCGGCGGACCGTGAAGTTGTGGCCGATGATCCCGTTGATCCACGGCGAGGCCTCGGTCGCGACCAGCTCGCTGTCCTCGACCGTGAAGGGGTGCGCCCCGAGATCGTTGGTGATGAGGCCGAAGCTGCCGGTGATCGGGCGGCCGCGGACGATCGAGCGCTTGATCGTGACGTTCGGCGCCTTGACCTTGATGAACCCGCGGACGTCGACCGCGTCGACGACGGCGCCCGGCGTGGTGACGACCAGGTCACCGGTGACGACCTTGAGGACCGTGCCGGCCGGCACGCCCGTCGTGTCGGGACCGGCGTTGCTGAGGACCGGGATGTCGAGCGCGGTCGGCGCGACGCCGACGGCCGACGCGGGGACGGTCGCGGCGAGCGTCGCGGCGACGCTCAGGCCGGCGACGAGGGCGAGCGAGCGGGCCCGGCGGCGGGACGTGCGGCGGTCGTCACGACCGGCCGTGGCGTCGATGGGCGCGCGGAAGCTACGGACTGCATTGAGCACTGGATTCTCCGTCGTTCGGCAGCCTGGCGAACCTCGTGGGTCCCATGGCTTTGCGTCACTGCCTCGCGGCAGCTTTGCCTTTTCGTGGACAGGAGGACCGTATGCGGTCGCGACCGCGTGCGACAAGAGTCACAGCGCACGGCAGGCGGGTGAAAGATCGCCGACCGGGCGGCGGCGCTCCGGTGTCGGTGATATCGGCCCGTGCGGATCGGGGCGATCGTGCAGGTCACGGGCGTGAGAATGCGCAAGAAGGCGTTGTTTTCGACAAGTTTCGGAACGGCTCCACGCCGCGGTCGCGAGGAGTCCGGAACATCCGTTTGCGGTCGATATCGACAGCGCCGTCGCATTCACGGACGGGTGCACCCGGAGGGGTGGTGCGGGCGCTCGTCCGCCGGTGCCCCTGCAGGGCCCTCAGCGGAGCCCGAGGGCGTCGAGCCACGCCTGGGCGAGCAGGCCGTGCCCGGCGGGGGTGGGGTGCACGCCGTCGTACGCCCACGCGGCCGGCGTGGTGCGGACGGAGGCTGCGGCGAACAGGCCGTCGGCCGGCACGAGCGTCGCGCGGAACTCCGCGGCGAGCCGGCGGACGACCCCGATGCGCGGGTCGAGGTCCTCGCGCCAGCCGTGCTGCGCCTCCTCGACGGGCACGACGAACGGCTCGACGAGCACCAGACGTGCGCCGAGGCGGTCGCGCGCGGAGTCGAGCATCGCGCGGTAGTCCTCCTCGTACGCGTCGACCGACGTGGAGCGACCCGCGTCGTAGCGGCGCCACGTGTCGTTGATGCCGACGAGCACCGAGATCACCGTCGGCTCGAGCGCGAGGGCGTCGGCCTCCCAGCGGTCCCGCAGCTGGCGCGCGGTGTCCCCGCCGACCCCGCGGTTGAGGAACGTCAGGCCCAGGTCGGGCCGCCGCGCGCCGGCGAGCGCGGCGACGAGCATCGCGTACCCGTGCCCGAGGCTCGCCGGGTCGCGGCGGTCGCGGCCCCCGTCGGTGATGGAGTCGCCGGTCAAGAGGATGCGGTCGCCCGCCTCGAGAAGCGTCATGCCCGGAGTGCAGCACAGGCGCCCGGGACGGACAAGCCGGTCGGGCGCCGTCGACGAGGCCGGTCAGGCGGCGACCACGAGCGAGACCGCGAGCGCCGCCATCACGACCGCGACGAGGGCGTCGAGGACCTGCCACGCGCGCGGCCGCGCGAACAGCGGGGCGAGCCGGCCCGCCCCGAAGCCGAGCGTGACGAACCAGCCGATGCTCGCGGCGACCGCCCCGGCGGCGAAGGCCCACGGCCGGTCCTGCTGGTGCGCGACCGAGCCGAGCAGCACCACGGTGTCGAGGTACACGTGCGGGTTGAGGAACGTCAGGGCGGCGCACGTGAGCAGCACGCGGGCGCGTCCGCCCGGGGCGTCGTCCGCGGCGGGCTGCAGCGTCGCGGGCCGCAGCGCGCGGCGTGCGGCGCTGATCGCGAACCAGCCGAGGAACGCCGCACCGCCGTACCGCACGGCGGTCATGACCGTCTCGTGAGCCGTGAGCACCGGTCCCAGTCCGGCGACGCCCGCGGTGACGAGCGCGGCGTCGGCGAGCGCGCACACCAGCACGACGCCGAGCACGTGCTCGCGGCGCAGGCCCTGCCGGAGCACGAACGCGTTCTGCGCGCCGATCGCCACGATGAGGCCGAGGCCCGTCACGAGGCCGACGAGCGCGTCGGCGGGCGCGGAGGCGCTCACGGGTGGGCCCGGAGGTGCGAGGAAGCCATGGCCCGACGGTAGGCAGCCTGGCGCGTGCAGACCAGCGAATCATCCGCACGGATCGTTAGCATCGCTTCATGGACCTGGACCCCGCGCAGCTCAAGGCGCTCGCCGCCGTGGTCGACGAGGGCAGCTTCGAGGGCGCGGCGCGGGCGCTGAACGTCACGCCGTCCGCCGTGAGCCAGCGCATCAAGGCGCTCGAGCGGGCCGCCGGCCACGTCGTCGTGCGGCGGGCCCGGCCGTGCGAGCCCACCGTCCCGGGCCGCGCCCTGCTCCGCCTCGCGCGCGAGTGGAGCGTGCTGGAGGCGGAGGCCGCGGGCGTCCTCGGGGGCGACGACCCGGACGCGCACGTCCGGCTCGCGATCGCCGTCAACGCCGACTCGCTGTCCACGTGGTTCCCGCCGGTGCTCGCGGGCCTCCCGGCGCACGTCCTGCTCGACGTGCGCCGCGAGGACCAGGACCACTCGGCGGCGCTGCTGCGCGAGGGCTCGGTCATGGCCGCGGTGACGACCGACAGCGCCCCCGTGCAGGGCTGCCGCGTGCACCACCTCGGCGACATGCGGTACCTCGCCGTCGCCGCCCCGGGCTTCGTCGCGCGGTGGCTCCCGGACGGGCCGGCGCCCGAGGCGCTCGGGCGTGCCCCGCTGCTCGCATTCACCGGCAAGGACGCGCTGCAGGACCGCTTCGCGGCGCAGGTCACCGGGCGCCGCGTCGACCCGCCGCGGCACCTCGTGCCGTCGAACCACGCGTTCGTCGAGCTGGTCGCGCGCGGTCTGGGCTGGGGGATGGTGCCCGAGCAGGCCGCACGGGCCGGCGTCTCGCGGGGCGACCTCGTCGAGCTCGCCGCGGGGCACCACCTCGACGTGCCGCTGTACTGGCAGCACTGGAAGGTCGGCTCGCACTGGCTGGGGGTGCTGACGGGGCGCGTCGTCGACCACGCGGGCGTCGAGCTGCGCCGGTAGGCAGGGGTGGAGCGGGTGACGAGAATCGAACTCGCGTAGCCAGTTTGGAAGACTGGGGCTCTACCATTGAGCTACACCCGCACGGCCGGCTCACGCCGGACCAGCGGCCCCAGGTTAGCGGCTCCGCGCAGCGCCGTGCGACGCGCCCGTCCCGCCCCGGCCCGCGCGGCCCTGCCCGCCCGCGGCGCCACTAGACTCGGCCCGCACGGGATGTGGCGCAGGTTGGTAGCGCGTCCGCTTTGGGAGCGGAAGGTCGTGGGTTCGAATCCCGCCATCCCGACTCGTGCGGCCGGCCAGGCCCGCGACGTCCTGCGCCGACCGGGCGGTCCGCGCGCGTGACCTGGCGGCTTGGGGCGTCGGAGCGGGTGACGTAGGATCGAGGGTCGCCAGCGTGCGGTCACCTGCCGGGCTGCCTGGCGCGGGGCCGCGCGTCGGCCCCGGAGATCGCCGGAGTCGCCGGCGCCCGCCCCGACCAGTTGGAGATCATCGAAGTGAAGAGCGCCGTCGAGACCCTGGACGCCACCAAGGTCAAGCTGACCGTCGAGGTGCCGTACGACGAGCTCAAGCCGAGCATCGACCACGCCTACCAGCACATCGCTGAGCAGGTCACGGTCCCCGGCTTCCGCAAGGGCAAGGTGCCCCCGCGCATCATCGACCAGCGCGTCGGTCGCGTGGCCGTGATCGAGCACGCCGTCAACGAGGGCCTCTCGGGCTTCTACGCCGCGGCCGTCCGCGAGAACAAGCTGCGCCCGCTCGGCCAGCCCGAGGTCGAGGTCACCAAGGTCCCCGCGCTGACCGCCGCCCCCGCGGGCGAGGAGGGCGAGCTGCACTTCACCGCCGAGGTCGAGGTCCGGCCCGAGATCACCGTCCCCGAGCTCGACTCCCTGACGATCTCGGTCGACGACGTCACCGTCACCGACGAGGACGTCGCGACCCGCCTCGACGCGCTGCGCGAGCGCTTCGGCACGCTCGTCGGCGTGGACCGCCCGGCGGCCGAGGGCGACTTCGTCGTGCTCGACCTCGAGGCGACCATCGACGGCGAGCAAGTCGACTCGGTTAGCGGCATCAGCTACCAGATCGGCTCGGGCAACATGCTCGAGGGCCTCGACGAGGCGCTCGCCGGCCTCTCGGGCGGCGAGACCACGACGTTCGAGACGACCCTCGCGGGCGGCGACCACGCGGGCGAGAAGGCCCAGGTCACGGTCACGGCCACGACGGTCAAGACGCGTGAGCTCCCCGCCGCGGACGACGACTTCGCCCAGCTCGCGAGCGAGTTCGACACGCTCGCCGAGCTCGAGGCGGACCTGCGCGAGCAGGCCGCGAAGAACAAGGCGTCGGGCCAGGCCGTCCAGGCGCGCGACCTGCTCCTCGAGCAGCTCCTCGCCGCCACGGAGATCCCGGTCCCGGCCGGTGTCGTCGAGGCCGAGGTGCACCGTCACCTCGAGAACGAGGGTCGCCTGGAGGACGCCGAGCACCGCGCCGAGGTGGGCGAGCAGGCCGAGACGGCGCTGCGCAACCAGATCCTGCTCGACACGCTCGCCGAGCAGCTCGAGGTGAAGGTCAGCCAGAACGAGCTGCTCGACTACCTCGTGAGCGCGTCGCGCCAGTACGGCATGGACCCGAACACCTTCATCCAGACCGTCGACCAGCAGGGTCAGATCCCCGCGATGGTCGGTGAGGTCGCGCGCTCGAAGGCGCTCGCGATCGCGCTGCGCCGCGTCTCGGTGACCGACGCGAGCGGTGCACCCGTCGACCTGTCGGAGTTCATCGGGTCCGACGAGGAGGACGCGATCGAGGACGCCGCCGTGCAGGCGAGCGTCGGCGCCGACGACTCGGACATCGTCTTCGACGACGAGGCGCCCGCCGAGGACGCCAAGGCCTGACCCCGGTCGGTCCGTCGACGCAGGGCCCCGCACCTACCCGGTGCGGGGCCCTGCGTGCGTCCGGGTGAGGGGCGCCGGGCCGGGTGCGCCGTCAGCGAAAACGCGTGTCCGCGGGACGTTCGCCGTCGCACGTGCGCGTTAGGGTCCTTGCACATGCAGGTCTGCCCCCGGTTCCGGGAGCGGACGCAGTCTGACGAGGGAGCCTTCGTGAACGACCAGATGCCGGCGATCGCCCGGGCCGATTCCCCCGGTTTCGGCCTCAACGACCACATCTACAACCGGCTCCTGCGGGAGCGCATCATCTGGCTGGGCTCCGAGGTGCGCGACGAGAACGCGAACGCCATCTGCGCCCAGATGATGCTCCTGGCCGCAGAGGACCCGGACAAGGACATCTTCCTGTACATCAACTCGCCCGGCGGCTCGATCACGGCCGGCATGGCGATCTACGACACCATGAAGTACATCCAGCCGGACGTGGCCACGGTCGCGATCGGCATGGCGGCGTCGATGGGGCAGTTCCTGCTCTCCTCGGGCACCAAGGGCAAGCGCTACGCGACCCCCCACACCCGCGTGATGATGCACCAGCCCTCGGGCGGCATCGGCGGCACGGCGACGGACGTGCGGATCAACGCCCAGCTGATCATGCACATGAAGAAGGTCCTCGCGGACCTGATCGCGGAGCAGACCGGCAAGACGCCCGAGCAGATCAACGCCGACTCGGACCGCGACCGCTGGTTCACCGCGGACGAGGCCCTCGAGTACGGCTTCGTCGACCACGTCGTCACCCACGCCGGATCGGTCTCCGGCGGTGGCGGGACCACGGCGTCCTGACCGCGTCCCGACCGACCACCGAGACCTGAGGAGAACCCAGTGAGCATCGAGTCCCAGTTCATCGCCCGCGCCGGGCGCCTGGCAGGGCCGGGCGCGTCCGGCTGGCCCGGGCAGGGGCCCGCGTCCCCGAGCAGCCGGTACGTGCTGCCGCAGTTCGAGGAGCGCACGGCCTACGGCTTCAAGCGCCAGGACCCCTACACCAAGCTCTTCGAGGACCGCATCATCTTCCTCGGGGTGCAGGTCGACGACGCGTCGGCCGACGACATCATGGCCCAGCTGCTCGTGCTCGAGAGCACGGACCCGGACCGTGACATCACGCTGTACATCAACTCGCCCGGTGGCTCGTTCACCGCGATGACGGCGATCTACGACACGATGCAGTACATCAAGCCGCAGCTCGTCACGGTCTGCCTCGGGCAGGCCGCGTCGGCGGCGGCCGTGCTGCTCGGCGCCGGCAGCCCGGGCAAGCGCCTCGCGCTGCCGAACGCCCGCGTGCTGATCCACCAGCCCGCGATGGAGGGCGGCGGCTACGCCCAGGCGTCCGACATCGAGATCCACGCCAACGAGCTCATCCGCATGCGCGAGTGGCTCGAGGCGACGCTCGCGAAGCACACCGGTCGCGACGTCGAGCAGGTGCGCAACGACATCGAGCGCGACAAGATCCTGACCGCGGCCGAGGCGCACGAGTACGGCCTCGTCGACCAGGTGCTCGCGTCCCGCAAGGGCGTCGTGACACCGGTCGTCCAGCCGGTCTGACGGGTCCCGCCGGGCCCGCAACCTGCGGGCCCGGCGGACAGTCGGGCGTCCACCGGCCCGGCGGGCTGACATGTCGGCCCAGGTGGTGTGCAATGGTGGGGAGCACGGGGGAACGCCGAGGTCGGCGACCGGAGAGCTCTGCGCAGGACCGACGCGCCGCCCGACCGGGCGGAGAGCGACACCGAGGAAGGGGACGCACGTGGCTCGCATCGGGGACGGAGCCGATCTCCTCAAGTGCTCGTTCTGCGGGAAGTCCCAGAAGCAGGTCAAGAAGCTCATCGCGGGCCCAGGGGTGTACATCTGCGACGAGTGCATCGACCTGTGCAACGAGATCATCGAGGAGGAGCTCGCCGAGGCGACCGAGGTCGGCATGGTCGAGCTGCCCAAGCCGAAGGAGATCTTCGCCTTCCTCGAGCAGTACATCATCGGGCAGGAGCCCGCGAAGCGGTCGCTCGCCGTCGCGGTGTACAACCACTACAAGCGCATCCAGGCCGGCGAGCTCGGCCGCCTGGGTCCCGGGTCCGGCGGCGAGCAGCCGATCGAGATCGCGAAGTCGAACATCCTGCTGATCGGCCCCACCGGGTGCGGCAAGACGTACCTCGCGCAGACCCTCGCCCGCATGCTCAACGTCCCGTTCGCGATCGCCGACGCGACCGCGCTGACCGAGGCCGGGTACGTCGGCGAGGACGTCGAGAACATCCTCCTCAAGCTCATCCAGGCCGCGGACTACGACGTCAAGAAGGCCGAGACGGGCATCATCTACATCGACGAGGTCGACAAGATCGCCCGCAAGAGCGAGAACCCGTCGATCACGCGCGACGTGTCGGGCGAGGGCGTCCAGCAGGCGCTGCTGAAGATCCTCGAGGGGACGACCGCGTCGGTCCCGCCGCAGGGTGGGCGCAAGCACCCGCACCAGGAGTTCATCCAGATCGACACGACGAACGTGCTGTTCATCGTCGCGGGCGCGTTCGCGGGGCTCGACGAGATCATCACGTCGCGCTCGGGCCGCCGCGGGATCGGGTTCGGTGCGCCGCTGCACTCGGCCGACGACACGGACGTCTACGGCGAGGTCATGCCGGAGGACCTGCTGAAGTTCGGGCTCATCCCGGAGTTCATCGGCCGCGTCCCCGTCATCACGACCGTCTCGCCGCTCGACCAGTCGGCACTCATGCGGATCCTCACCGAGCCGCGCAACGCGCTGATCAAGCAGTACCAGCGGATGTTCGAGATCGACGGCGTCGACCTCGAGTTCTCCGACGACGCCATCGCGGCGATCGCCGATCTCGCCCTCCTGCGCGGCACGGGCGCGCGCGGGCTCCGGGCGATCATGGAGGAGGTGCTCCAGCAGGTCATGTTCGAGGTGCCGAGCCGCGACGACGTGGCCCGGGTCGTCATCACCCGCGAGGTCGTCCTCGAGAACGTCAACCCGACGCTCGTCCCGCGCGACGCGAGCACCCCGAAGCGCACACCGCGCGAGAAGTCGGCCTGAGCGGACGGTCCCGGCACGCGCGGCACGACGACACCTAGGATCGGCCGCGTGACCGAGGACAGCCGCACCCTGCCGACCGAGACCGCCGCCCCGCCTGCGGACGGCGCGCGACGGGACGACCCGGCGCTGCCCGCCGAGCCGGCCTCGACGGGCGCGCCCCTGGCCGCTCCAGGCGCGGGTCTGCCCGCGGAGCTCGTCCGGCTGCGCGGGAGCATCGACAACATCGACGCCGCCCTCGTGTACCTGCTCGCCGAGCGGTTCAAGGCCACCCAGCAGGTGGGCGTGCTCAAGGCGTCGCGCGGCCTGCCGCCGTCCGACCCCGCCCGCGAGGCCCGCCAGGTCGCCCGGCTGCGCACGCTCGCGCACGAGGCCGAGCTCGACCCGGTCTTCGCGGAGAAGTTCCTCGCGTTCATCGTCGACGAGGTGATCCGCCACCACGAGGCGATCGCGTCGGACGCGCGTACCGCCGGCTGACCGCCGCCGTACCGCCGGCCGGGTGCCGCGGTACTGCTTGCCGCCCGCTGCGCTACCGCCTGCCGACCGCTGGGAGGTCGCGTCCCGCACCCGCCTGACCGCCGGGGGCGGACGTGAGCGGACGTGCCGCCAGGCCGGACGCGCGCTGGCCTCGAGGAGGAGGCGGCGGCCGCGCGTCCCGGTCGGCGCGGGCTGTCCGGACATGTCCGGACAGCGGCAGCCCGCGGGCGGAACCGTGCGCGATCAGGACGCCCGACCGGGTGGCGGACCCCCGCGGGGTGACCCATGGTGGAGAGGTCAGCACCCGGCAGAGCACCGCGCCGGGTCAACTCCACGACGTCTCCGGAGGCGCTGCCCATGAAGCTCGACTGGCTCAAGCCGTTGCTCGGACGCCCGGGTCCTTTCACGACCGTCTACGTCGACGCCACGCGCGCCGACCCTGCGGGCGAGACGGAGGTGCTCGACCGGTGGAAGGGGCTGCGGCGCGACCTCGAACGCCAGGGCGCACCCGCTCGGATCCTCGACGAGATCGAGGACGTCGTGGCCCGGCCCACCCACCTGCCCGGACCGCACGGCCGTGTCCTGATCGCGGACTCCGAGGGCGTGCGCATCGACAAGGTCCTCGCCGACCCGCCGGACCGGAACTCCGCCGTGCACGGCCCGGTGCCGTCGCTGCTCCCCGCGGCCCGCGCGGCCGACGAGGCCGTGAACTTCCTCATCGTCGAGGTCGACCGTCAGGGCGCCGACCTGTACTGGAGCGGCGACACCGGACGTATCCAGGGTGGCGACCACGACGTGGTCGAGGGGGACCACGACGAGATCCGCAAGGTCCGCACCGGCGGCGGCTGGCACCACGACCACTCGCAGATGCGGGCCGAGGACTCGTGGGAGCGCAACGCGGAGATCGTCGCGGCGGACATCGACCGGCAGGTCGTCGAGCGCAACCCCGAGCTGGTCATCCTCACCGGGGACGTGCGCGAGGTCCCGCTCCTGCACGCGGCGCTCGGCCACCGCGCGAAGGAGCTCGTCGTCGAGGTCCCCGGCGGCTCGCGTGCCGACGGCGTCAAGCAGGACGCGTTCAACGAGCGGGTCGACGCGACGCTCCTGGCCTTCCGTGCGCGCCGGCGTGAGGCGGTCCTGGAGAAGTTCCGTCAGGAGCAGGGGCGCGGCGGTGCGGCGGTGACGCAGCTCGGCGACGTCATCGAGGTGCTGCGCCGCGGTCAGGTCGCCGAGCTGGTGCTGCACGAGTCCGTCACGACGCCGGCCTCACCGCTCGCGGACCGCATGGTGTGGGTCGGTGAGGACCCGATGCAGATCGCTCTCACGAGGTCCGAGCTCGAGGCGATGGGGGTCACGGACGGAGCGCGCGAGCTGCGGTCGGACATCGCCCTCGTGCGCGCCGCGCTCGGGCAGGACTCGGGGCTGACGTTCGCGGACGACGGCAGCGTCGACCTCATCGACGGCGTGGGCGCCGTGCTGCGCTGGCACGACCCGTCGACGCCGAGCGAGTCGGTCCTGTCGCAGTCGGCTGACCGCACCCGCGTGCACGACGTCGTCTGACCTGACGCGGTCCCCGGGCGTCCGCCCACCGGCCCGACGCAACGCCCCGGCCCCGCGGTCGGGGCGTTCGTCGGACCTGGGACCGGTCACTGCCCGCCGGTGTCACGGGTGTCGACGTACAGGGCGTCGATCTCGCCGGCGAAGTCACGCAGCACGACGGCGCGCTTGACCTTCATCGACGGGGTCAGGTACCCGTTCGCCTCGGTGAAGTCGAGCGGCAGCACGCGGAGCTTGCGGATCGACTCGGCGCGGGACACCGACTCGTTCGCCCGCTCGGCGGCGCGGTCGAGCGCGGCGAGCACCTCGGGGTGGACCGCGGCCGCGGCGACGTCCATCACGGGGAGCCCGTGCGACGTGAGCCAGCCGGGCAGCAGCTCGGCGTCGAGCGTGACGAGCGCCCCGATGAACGGGCGGGCGTCGCCGACCACGACGACCTGGCTCACGAGCGGGTGGCCACGCAGCCGGTCCTCGAGCACGGCCGGCGCGACGTTCTTGCCGCCCGCGGTCACGATGATCTCCTTCTTGCGGCCCGTGATCCGCAGGCAGCCGTCCTCGTCGAGGGTCCCGAGGTCGCCCGTGCGGAACCAGCCGTCCTGCAGCGCCTCCGCGGTCGCCTCGGGGTTGCCGTGGTAGCCGCGGAAGACGTGCGGGCCGCGCACGAGGATCTCGCCGTCGTCCTCGACCCGCAGCGACGCACCGGGGTACGCCGGGCCGACCGTCCCGATCTTGGTGAGCTCGGGGCGGTTCACCGCGGTGGCGGAGGTCGTCTCGGTCAGGCCGTAGCCCTCGAGCACGATCAGGCCGATGCCGCGGTAGAAGTGCCCGAGCCGCTCGCCGAGCGGGGCACCGCCCGACACGGCGTAGCGCGCGCGTCCGCCGAGAGCCGCGCGGAGCTTGCGGTGGACGAGCGCCTCGGCGACGGCCTTCTGCGCCCGGAGCGCCGCGCCCGGTCCGCCGGGCTGCTCGAGCGCGCGCGAGTACGTGATCGCGACCTTGGCGGACCAGCGGAAGATGCGCAGCTTCGTGCCCGTGCCGGCCTTCTGCTCGGAGGAGTTGTAGACCTTCTCGAAGACGCGCGGGACCGCGAGGATGAACGTCGGCTGGAACGTCCCGAGGTCGGCGAGCAGGTTGCGGGTGTCCGGCGTGTGGCCCAGGACGGCGCCGGACGGGATGCACAGGACCTGGATGAAGCGCGCGAACACGTGCGCGAGCGGCATGAACAGCAGCGTGCGCGAGCCCGGGGAGGCGACGACGTCGGTCAGGCCGGCGACGCCGTTGAGCGTGATCGCCGCGAAGTTGCCGTGGGTCAGCTCGACGCCCTTGGGGCGCCCGGTCGTCCCGGACGTGTAGATGATCGTGGCCAGGTCGTCGGCGACGGTCGCGCTGCTCCGGCGCTCGACCTCGGCCGCGGGGACGTCGGTCCCCGTCTCGGCGAGCCGGTCGAGCGCGCCCTCGTCGATCACGAGGACGTCGCCGAGCTCGGGCAGCTCGTCGCGGACCTGCGCGACGACGGCGGCGTGCGCCGCGGTCTCGACGAGCACGAGCCGGACCCGCGCGTCCGAGAGGATCCACCGGACCTGCTCGGCCGAGGACGTCTCGTACACGGGGACGCTCACGCCCCCTGCGGCCCAGACCGCGAAGTCGGCGACGGTCCACTCGTAGCGGGTGCGCGACATGATGGCGACGCTGTCGCCCGGCTGGATGCCGCGGGCCACGAGACCGCGCGCGACGCCGGCGACCTCGTCGGCGAACGCGGCGGCGCTCACGGGTCGCCAGGCGCCGCCGAGCCCGGTCGAGCGCTCGACGAGGGTGCCGTGCGGGTCGCGGGCGACGCGCTCAGCGAGCAGTCGCGGGATGCTCCACGCCGCGTCGGGCTCGACGAGGGCGGGGGAGTGGGTCTCGGGCATCGGTGCTCCTGTCGGCGGGCCGGACACCCAGACCCTAGACCGCTCTCAGCGGGACGTCCCGGGACCACCGGCCGCCTGGTCGTCGTGCCGGTGCGTCGGGTCGAGCACGCGCTGGAGGAACTCGCGCGTGCGCTCCTCGCGCGGTGCGCCGACGACCTCGTCCGCGGGGCCGTCCTCGACCACGACGCCGCCGTCCATGAAGACGACCCGGTCACCGACCTCACGCGCGAACGCCATCTCGTGCGTCACGACGATCATCGTCATGCCGCCCTCGGCGAGGTCCCGCATGACGCCCAGGACGTCGCCCACGAGCTCGGGGTCGAGGGCCGACGTCGGCTCGTCGAACAGCATGAGCTGCGGGTCCATCGACAGGGCCCGCGCGATCGCCACGCGCTGCTGCATCCCGCCCGAGAGCTGCGCGGGCATCAGCGCCTCGGTGCCGGCGAGCCCGACCCGCGCGAGGTTCTCCCGCGCGACCCGCTCGGCCTCGGCACGGGAACGGCGCAGCACGGTGCGCTGGGCCATCGTGCAGTTGTCGAGCACCGTGCGGTGCGTGAAGAGGTTGAACTGCTGGAAGACCATGCCGACGTGCGTGCGGACGTGGTCGATGTCGACGTCCGGGTCGGTGACCTCGGTGCCGAGCACCTCGATGCTCCCGCCCGAGGGCTCCTCGAGGAGGTTGACGCAGCGCAGGAGCGTCGACTTGCCGGAGCCCGAGGGCCCGATCACGCAGACGACCTCGCCCGAGCGGACCTCGAGGTCGATCCCACGGAGCACCTGCTTGTCGCCGAACGACTTGTGCAGGGCGTCGATGCGGACGACGACGTCGTCGCCGCCGGTGCGGGTCGTGGCGGCGCCGGTGCTGGCCTCGGGGGACACGGTCATGGGCGTGAGCCCCCTCCGGTGCGGCGCTCGAGCCAGCGTGCGACGAGGCCGAGCGGGATGGTGATGACGAGGTAGCACGCGCCGACGACGAACAGCGCGGTGAGGCCGCCGGTGGCGCTGTTGAGCATGTCGCGCCCGACCTTGGTGAGGTCGAACTGCGTCGGCAGCAGGCCGACGACGGAGATGAGCGAGGTGTCCTTGGTCAGGAGGATCAGCTCGTTCGTCATCGGGGGCAGCACGATCCGGAACGCCTGCGGGATCACGACCTGCACGAGCGTGCGCGTGGGCGACATGCCGAGCGAGCGCGCCGCCTCGACCTGGCCCGTCGGCACCGCCTGGATGCCCGCGCGCAGCGTCTCGGCGATGTAGGCGGCCGACACCATGCCGAGCGCGAGCCCGGCCTTGGCGACGACCGACTCGATCCGCACGCCGAGGGCGATCGGGACGGCGTACCCGAACGCGATGACGACGAGCAGCGCGGGGATGCCGCGGAAGAACTCGATGTAGAGCGTCGCGATCCAGCGGTACGGGCCGACGGACGACAGCCGCATGAGCGCGAGCACCGTGCCGAGGCTCAACCCGATCGCGAACGCGGCGATCGTGTAGACGACCGTGTTCTTCAGGGCGCCCGGGAGGGACGAGGCCATGTCGGCGGCGACCGCCGGGTTGAAGAGCTGCGTGCCGACCCGCGCCCAGTCGGTCGCGACGACGATGACGACGAGCGCGACGAGCAGCACCCCGTACTGCACGCCGCGGATGATCCGCTGGCGGCGGCGCGGGCTCGTGCGCCGCCGCGCCGCCGGGAGCCGCGGCGGGACGGCGGCGTCCGGACGGGAGATCGCCGTCACGTCAGTCGGCCGTCGGGATGTCGCCGATGCGCTCGGTGTAGATCGCGTCGTAGGTGCCGTCGCCCTGGATCCGCTCGAGCGTGCCGTTGACCGCGTCGAGCAGCGCGGTGTTGCCCTTCTTGACCCCGAAGCCGTACTGCTCGCCCGTCGTGAACGTCGCGCCGAACGTGTAGCCGTCCTCGACGAACGGCCCGAGCACCGCGACGTCGTTGATGATCGCGTTCACCTGACCGTTCTCGAGCGCCTGCACCTGGAGCCCGAGGTCCTCGAACTCGATGGTCGTCAGCCCGTTCTCGGTGGCCCAGGCGGCGCCGGTCGTCTCCTGCTGCACGCCGATCGTCGAGCCCTCGAGGGACGCGAGCGCCTCCTCCTCGTCCATCGGCTCGACCCCGGCGGCCGCGGGGAGCAGCAGGCCCTGGTCGGCGTCGAAGTACGGCTCCGAGAAGTCGATGCGTGCGGCGCGCTCCTCGGTGATGGTGATGGCCGAGGCGACGAGGTCGCAGTTGCCGGTCTCGAGGTCGGCGCCCGACTGGATGCCCTCGAACTGCGCGACCTTGATCTCGGGCTCGACGCCGAGGTCGCTCGCGATCTCGTTCACGATGTCGATGTCGAGCCCGACGATCTCGCCGGAGTCGTCGGTGAACTCGAACGGCTCGTACGGCGGGTTGGTGCAGACGGTGAGCTTCCCCTCGGCGACGAGCGGGACGCCGCTGTCGGACGTGGCGGCGGGCGTGCCGTCGCCGCCGCTGCACGCGGAGAGCAGCAGCGTCACGGCGAGCCCCAGGGGGACGAGGCGGGTGGTGCGGGTCATGACGGCTGTCCTCTCACGATGGGCGTTCGTGCATGAGTATGCGCAATACAAAGTAATCATGCAAAGCGGCGCAGGATAGGACCGTGGTCCCATCCTGCGCCACGTTGCGCGCGAGCGAGGTGCCGCGCACGCCGGAGCGGTCAGCCCTGCACCTTCGGCTCGGGCGGGAGGAGCTCGGCGTCGCGTGCGACGACGGTCTCGCCGTCCTCGGCCACCAGGTCGAGCGGGCCCGTCACGCGGCCGGCCGACCGGACGTCGGCGAGCGCGGCCTCGACGCCGGCCGTGTGCGCGGCCGGGACCGCGAGCGTCACGCGGGTGATCTCGGTGCGCATCGAGACCTTCGCCTCGGACTTCACCTTGCGCAGCGCCGCGAGCGCGGCACCGGCGGCGCCCACCACGGCGGCGTCCGCGTCACCCGCGGCCGCGCGCAGCGGCCCGGCGACGGGCCACGGCGCGCGGTGCACCGAGCCCTCGCGCCACCAGGACCAGACCTCCTCGGTCGCGAACGGCAGCACCGGCGCGAACAGCCGCAGGAGGGTGTCGAGCGCGATGCCGAGCGCCGCGCGCGCCGAGGCCGACTCCGCGGGGACGTCCGCGTCGGCCGCGCCGCCCGCGTAGGCGCGGTCCTTGACGAGCTCGAGGTAGTCGTCGCAGAACGTCCAGAAGAACGTCTCGGTCAGCTCGAGGGCCCGCGTGTGGTCGTACGCCTCGAGCGCCGCGGTGGCCCGGTCGACGACGTCCGCGAGCCCCGCGAGCATCGCCCGGTCGAGCGTCTCGGTGACGAGCGTCGCGTCGAGCAGGCGCGCGCGGTCCTCGGGCGAGCCGAAGGTCAGCGCGAACTTGCTCGCGTTGAGCACCTTGATCGCGAGCCGGCGGCCGATCTTCATCTGGCCGACCTCGAACGCCGCGTCGGTGCCGAGCCGCGCCGACGCCGCCCAGTACCGCACGGCGTCGGAGCCGTGCTCCTCGAGCAGGCCCATGGGCGTCACGACGTTGCCCTTGGACTTGCTCATCTTCTTGCGGTCCGGGTCGAGGATCCAGCCCGAGATCGCGGCGTTGGCCCACGGGAGGCTGCCGTGCTCGAGGTGCGCTCGCACGACCGTCGAGAACAGCCACGTCCGGATGATGTCCTGGCCCTGGGGGCGCAGGTCCATCGGGAAGACGCGTGCGAACAGGTCGGGGTCGGAGAGCCAGCCGCCCGCGATCTGCGGCGTCAGCGAGCTCGTCGCCCACGTGTCCATGATGTCGGGGTCGCCGACGAAGCCGCCCGGCACGCCGCGCTGGTCGGGGGAGTACCCGGGCGGGACGTCGGACGACGGGTCGATCGGCAGCGTCGCCTCGTCGGGCACGAGCGGGTGGTCGTAGTCGGGCTCGCCCTGCGCGTCGAGCGGGTACCAGACCGGGATCGGGACGCCGAAGAAGCGCTGGCGCGAGACGAGCCAGTCGCCGTTGAGGCCGCCGACCCAGTTCTCGTAGCGCACGCGCATGAAGTCGGGGTGGAACCCGAGCTCGGTGCCGCGCGCGAGCAGCTCCTCGCGGAGCGGGACGTCGCGCCCGCCGTTGCGGATGTACCACTGGCGCGACGTGACGATCTCGAGCGGCTTGTCGCCCTTCTCGAAGAAGTTCGCCTTGCGCTGCGTCGCGACGGGCTCGCCGTCCAGGTCGCCCGACTCGCGCAGCGCGTCGACGACGGCCGTCCGTGCCGAGAAGGTCGTCTTGCCGGCGATCTCGGCGAACAGCGCCGTGCCGCGCTCCGAGGTGATCCACTCCGGGACCTCGCGCGTCAGGCGGCCGTCGCGCACGAGGACCGAGCGCGTCGGGAGCTGGAGCTCGCGCCACCACTGCACGTCGGTCAGGTCGCCGAACGTGCAGCACATCGCGATGCCCGCGCCCTTGTCGGGCTCGGCGGCCGGGTGGGCCAGCACGGGGACCTCGACGTCGAACAGCGGCGAGCGGACCGTCGTGCCGAACAGGTGCTGGTAGCGCTCGTCGTCGGGGTGCGCGATCAGGGCGACGCACGCGGGCAGCAGCTCGGGGCGCGTCGTCTCGATGTAGACCGGGGTGTCACCGGCGTGGAACGCCACCTTGTGGAAGTGCCCCGGGTAGTCCCGGGCCTCGAGCTCGGCCTGCGCGACGGCGGTCTGGAACGTGACGTCCCACAGCCCGGGCGCCTCCGCGGCGTACGCCTCGCCGCGGGCGACGTTGCGCAGGAACGCGGTCTGCGCGACCTTCTGCGCCTCGCGCCCGATCGTCTGGTAGTGGTGCGACCAGTCGACGGACAGGCCGAGGTGACGCCACAGCGCCTCGAACTGGCGCTCGTCCTCCGCGGTCAGGCGCTCGCACAGCTCGACGAAGTTGCGCCGGCTGATGGGCTGCTGGTCGGCCGCCTTGACGCTCTTGCCGTCGCCGCCCGCGAACGGCGGCTCGTAGCCCTCGACGTAGGGCAGCGAGGTGTCGCAGCGCACGCCGTAGTAGTTCTGCACGCGGCGCTCGGTCGGCAGGCCGTTGTCGTCCCAGCCCATCGGGTAGAACACCGACTTCCCCCGCATGCGCTGGAACCGCGCGACGACGTCGGTGTGCGTGTAGGAGAACACGTGCCCCACGTGCAGCGAGCCCGAGACGGTCGGCGGCGGGGTGTCGATCGAGTAGACCTGCGTGCGCTCCGCGGTCCGGTCGAACGCGTACGTGCCCTGCTCGCCCCACGCCGTGTCCCAGCGCTGCTCGAGCCCGTCGAGCGAGACCTTGTCGGGTACGGGGCGGGCGGTCGTCGCTGCGCTGGTCGGGTCCGCGGTGCTCGCCGAAGGGCTGCCGGGTGCGGTCGGGGTCGGCTCGGGACGCAGGTCGGTCATGGTGCGACATCCTCCCAGATGCGCGGGCCTGCCGACGCGCCGCGGCCGGCGCCCGGCCCGAGGTCGGCCCCGCGCGGGCGTGCGGGAACATCCGCGAAACCCGGACTCGTTAGGCTCGACGAGGCACGCTCGTCCGAGGTGCTGGTGTGCGGGCGCCGACCGAGGTCAGGTCGGCCCGAGAGAGGTGGCGACGTGGCGCAGGGTGTGACGGCGGCCGGACTGACGGTCGGGTACGCGGCGATGCTGGAGCAGTTCCACCCGAGCGAGGTCGTGGACCTGTCCGCGTACGCCGAGGAGAACGGCTTCTCGGGCGTCATGGCGGCGGACCACTTCCAGCCGTGGGTCCCGGCCCAGGGGCAGTCCGCGTTCGTGTGGAACGTCCTGTCCGCGCTGGGCGAGCGCACCCGCGGCGACCTCGGCCCCGGGGTGACGGCACCGACGTTCCGCTGGCACCCTGCGATGGTCGCGCAGGCGTCGGCGACGCTCGCGGCGATGTACCCCGGGCGGCACTGGCTCGGGCTCGGGTCCGGCGAGGCGCTCAACGAGCACGTCGTCGCCGGGTACTGGCCGGAGGCGCCCGAGCGGATCAACCGCATGTTCGAGGCCATCGAGATCATCAACAAGCTGTTCACGGCGTCGCTCGCGGGCAAGGACGTCAAGCACTCGGGCACGTTCTACAAGCTCGAGTCGACCCGGCTGTGGACGATGCCCGAGGTCCCGCCGGAGATCCTCGTCGCGACCGCCGGGCCCGTGACCGCCAAGCGGACGGGCCGCCACGCCGACGGGCTCATCACGGTCGGCGCGCCGCTCGAGAAGATCTCCGGGCTGTTCGCCAAGTTCGCCGAGGGCGCGCGCGAGGCCGGCAAGGACCCCGACGCGATGCCCAAGGTGCTCCAGCTGCACCTGTCCTGGGCCGAGACCGACGAGCAGGCCCTCACGAACGCGATGACCGAGTGGCCCAACGGCGGCATGAAGTTCCCCAAGGCCGACATCCGCTCGCCTTTCGACTTCGAGCAGATGGCCAAGCTCGTGCGCCCCGAGGACTTCCAGGGCCGCATGGTCATCTCCGCGGACCCCGACGTGCACCGCGCCGAGATCCAGAAGTACGTCGACCTCGGCTTCGACCGCATCTACCTGCACAACGTGGGCCGCAACCAGCGCGAGTGGATCGACGTCTTCGGCCGCGACGTCCTGCCGAGCCTGGTGCGATGAGCGAGCTGCGCGTCTGGGCGCCCGACGGACTGCCCGAGGTCGTGCCCGGCGACGACCTCGTCGAGCTCGTCGCGGGCGCGCTCGCCGACCCCGCGCTGCCCGCGCCGGCGGACGGGGACATCGTGGTCGTGACGAGCAAGATCGTGTCCAAGGCCGAGGGGCGGGTCGTGCCGGCGGCGGACCGCGAGGACGCGATCACCGCCGAGACAGTGCGGGTCGTCGCGACGCGCGAGCACCCCGGCGGCGTGACGCGGATCGTCGAGAACCGGCTCGGCCTCGTGATGGCCGCCGCGGGGGTCGACGCGTCGAACACGCCCGAGGGCACCGTGCTGCTGCTGCCGCTCGACCCCGACGCGTCCGCGCGGCGCCTGCGGGACGGCCTGCGCGCGCGGTTCGGGGTTCGGCTCGGCGTCCTGCTGACCGACACCGCGGGCCGGCCCTGGCGGCACGGGCAGACCGACCTCGCGATCGGTGCCGCGGGCGTGCGCGTGCTCGACGACCTGCGCGGGCGGCCCGACGCGCACGGGCGTGCGCTGCAGGTCAGCCAGGCCGCGGTCGCCGACGAGATCGCGGGCGCCGCGGAGCTCGTCAAGGGCAAGGCCACCGGGCGGCCCGTCGCGGTCGTGCGCGGCCTCGCCGAGCACGTGACCGACGAGGAGGGCCCGGGCGCGCGCAGCCTGGTACGGCTCGGCCCGGAGGACATGTTCGAGCAGGGCAGCGCGGAGGCGTACGCGCAGGGCTGGAAGGACGCGGCCGACGGGCGCGGCGGTCCCCAGCGCGGGGGCCGGGCACCCGCGTGAGCCGGGGCGGCACGGCGACCGGCGACGGCGGCGTGGCGACGGAGGGCGGCTGCGTGCCGGACGGCAGCGCGGCGGCGGAGGTGCGCTGGACCGTCGTCGTCCCCGTCAAGGCCGCGCGGCTCGGCAAGACCCGGCTCGCGGGGGACCTCGGGCCGGATCAGCGCGTCGAGCTCGTGCGGGCCATGGCCTCGGACACCGTGCGCGCGGCCGCGCAGGCGCGCGCGGTGGTGCGCGTCGTCGTGGTCACGGGCGACGAGGTCGTCGCGGCGGAGGCCTTCGCGACGCCCGGGGCGGGCGTCGACGTCGTCCCCGAGCCGTTCCCCGGGGGGCTCGGCGCGGCGGTCCGGGCCGGGGTCGACCGGGCACGCGGGCTCGACGCGGGGACGGGCGTCGCCGTGCTGCTCGGCGACCTCCCGGCGTTGCGCCCCGCGGACCTCGACGCCGCGCTCACCGCCGCCGCGGCCCACCCCCGCGCGCACGTGGCGGACGCCGCCGGCACCGGGACGACGCTGCTCACCGTCGTGCCGCACGTCGCGCCGCGTGCGCGGTTCGGCCGGGGCTCGGCCGCCGCGCACGCGGCCGCGGGTCACGTCGCGCTCGACGTCGGCCCCGGGTCGAGCCTGCGTCAGGACGTCGACGTGCGCGCCGACCTCGACGCGGTCGCCCGGCTCGGTGCCGGCCCCCGGACCGCGGAGGTCCTCACCGCGTGGGGACGGCTGCCCGCGGCCTGACGGGATGGGCGCATCCACCGCCCGGACGCCGGACGGTGCACGCGCCTCCACGGCTCCGACGCCGACGGGCGCGAGCGCGTGCGTCGCTCAGACGCCGACGAGCGCGAGCGCGTCCGCGGCGATCCGCGCCGTGGTGGGCACGTCGGTCATGAGCGTCGGGACCGCCCGGGCGGCCCAGCCCTCGGTGGCGAGCGCCTCGGCCGCACCCGCGTCGACCGAGTCGACGAGCCACGCGTCGAGCACGCCGCCGTCCGGCCGCCGGCCGTAGTGCCGGGCGACGGCGGCGGCGCTCGTCTCGACGCCGATCGCGCGCAGGCACGCGTCGGCCATGCCGCGCACGGGAGCCCCGCCGATCACCGGGCTCACGCCCACGACCGGCGCGCTCGTCGCCCGCAGCGCCTCGCGCACCCCCGGGACCGCGAGGACCGTGCCGACCGAGACGACGGGGTTCGACGGCGGGACGACCACGACGTCGGCGTCGCGGAGCGCGTCCAGGACCCCGGGGCCCGCGGCCGCCCGCTCGAGGCCGACCTGCACGAACCGCCGCGCGGGCAGCGCGGCGCGGTGCCGCACCCACCACTCCTCGAAGTGCAGCAGAACGGGCGCGCCGTCGGGGCCGTCGACCTCGACGTGCGTCTCGACCTCCTGCTCCGTCATCGGGAGCAGGCGGGCGCCGGGCGACCAGCGCCCGCACAACCGGGCGGTCACGTCGGCGAGCCCGAGCCCGGCGCGCAGCAGCTCGGTGCGGGCCAGGTGGGTCGCGAGGTCCAGGTCGCCGAGGGTGAACCACTCGCCGCCGAGCCCGTACGCGGCGAGGTCGGTGCTCGTGCGCGTCGTCTCCTCGCGCCGGCCCCAGCCCTGGTCCTCGTGCACCGCCCCGCCGAGCGTGTACATCAGCGTGTCGAGGTCGGGGCACACCCGCACGCCCCGGAACCACATGTCGTCGCCGGTGTTCGCGACGACGGTGACCTCGGCGGTCGTGCCCGCGGGGTCGTCCGGTCCGCCCGGGAACCGCGTGCGCAGCAGGGCCAGCAGCCCGCGCGTGAACCGCGCGCCGCCGACGCCGCCCGAGAGGACCGTGACCTTCATGCGTGTGCTCCGTCGGTCGGGGGTGCGGGGGACGCGGGCGCCCGCTCGCTCGTCGGTTCGGCGAACGCGATGACCGGGCGACCCGTGCGCGGGTGCGTCAGCACGTCGCAGTCGACGCCGTAGACCTCGCGCAGGAGCGCGGGACGCAGCACGTCGCGCGGGTGCCCCGCGGCGGCGAGCCGCCCGCCGGAGAGCACGAGCACGTGCTCGCAGAACGCCGCGGCGAGGTTCAGGTCGTGCAGCGCCGCGACCGTCGTCGTGCCGAGGTCGCGGACGAACGCGAGCAGGCTCAGCTGCGTGCTCACGTCGAGGTGGTTCGTCGGCTCGTCGAGCAGCAGCAGCTCGGGCTCCTGCGCCAGCGCGCGGGCGACGTGCACGCGCTGGCGCTCGCCGCCCGACAACGACGACCAGGGGCGCTCCGCGAGGTGCCCCGCGCGGGCGTGCTCGAGCGCGCGCGTCACCGCCGCGGGGTCCGGGTCGGTGCCCCACACGGTGCGGTAGGGGATCCGTCCGAGCGCGACGACGTCGTGCACCGACAGCGGCACGGTGCTCGACGACTCCTGCTCGAGCAGCGCGATCCGCTGCGCCCGCGCGCGGCGAGGGAGCTCGTGCACGGGCACCCGCGCGGCGGTGCGGTCGGGGGTCGCCGGGCCGGTCGGGGTCGTGGCGACGCCCGCGTGCGCGTCGGCGCCCGCGTCCGCCCCGGGGTCGACGAGCACCGCCCCTCCCTCGGGCACCAGGAGCCCGGCGACGAGCCGCAGCAGCGTCGTCTTGCCGGCGCCGTTGGGCCCGAGCAGCCCGGTCAGGCGACCCGGGGGTGGCGTCGCGTCGATCCCGTCGACGACCCAGCGCCCGCCGAGCCGCGTCCGCACGCCCGTCAGCGTCAGCTCCACGCGACCCCCCGACCGCGGCGCAGCAGCACCGCGAAGACCGGGACACCGATCAGCGCGGTGATGATCCCGACGGGCAGCTCGCGCGGGTCGAACACCGTGCGCGCGAGCGTGTCCGCCCAGACGAGGAAGACAGCGCCGGTGAGCGCCGCGACGGGCAGCAGCCGGCGGTGCGCGGGCCCGGTGACCACCGAGACCGCGTGCGGCAGGACGAGCCCGACGAAGCCGATGGCGCCGCTCACCGCGACCATCGCGCCCGTGAGCAGCGCGACGAGCGTCATGAGCGTCCACCGCGTGCGACCCACGTCGATGCCGAGGGCCGCGGCCGACGTGTCGCCGAACGCGAACGCGTCGAGCCGCAGCGCGCTGAGCACCAGGACGACGCCCACGGCCGCGAGCGCGCCGCCCGCGATCCACACCGAGGACCAGGTGGCGCCCGCGAGCGAGCCCATGAGCCAGCTGAGGATCTCGCGGTAGGAGTCCCCGGTCGCGGTCCAGAAGATGACGAACGACGTGCCGGCCGCGGCGAGCTGGGAGACCGCCAGGCCGGCGAGCACGGCCCGCCCCGGGGTCAGCACGCCGCCGGTGCGCGCGAGCGCGAGGGTCGCGACGAGCGCGGCCAGCGCGCCCGCGAACGCCGCGACGGGCAGCAGCAGGCCGACGCCGACGACGAGCACCGCGACCGCACCGAGCGAGGCGCCCGAGGACAGCCCGAGCAGGTAGGGGTCGGCCAGCGGGTTGCGGGTGAGGCTCTGCATCACGGCCCCCGCGAGCGCGAGCCCGGCACCGACCGCCGCGGCGGTGAGCACGCGGGGCAGGCGCAGCTCCCACACGATCGCGTCGAGCAGGCGCGGCACCGGGGCGGCGCCCGGGAGCCCGAGGTGGGCGGCGATGCTGCGTCCGACGTCGGCGACCGCGATGTCCGCGGGTCCGATCGTCACGGTGACGAGCACCGTGGCGACGAGCAGCGCGCCGCCGACCGCGAGGAGCACGGGCAGCGGCGGGCGCCAAGGGGCTCGGTCCATGCCGGGGGCCGCCCGCCCGTCAGCGCGCGGCCGGCAGCGCGGCGAGCTGCTCGGCGAGGTCGACGACCGCGTCGGCGTTGCGCACGCCCGCCTCGGCCGCGGGGAACGGCAGGGTGAGGTAGCGCTGCTCGCGCACCGCGGTGAGCTCGCGCGTCGCCGGGTTGGACTCGAGGAGCTCGATCTTGGACTCGGCCGTGTTCCACGCGGCGTCGACGAGGACGATCACGTCGGGGTCCGCGGCGACGACCTGCTCCCAGCCCGCGGAGGTCCAGGTGTCGTGCACGTCCGCGAAGACGTTGGTCAGGCCCACCGCCTCGAGAATCATCTGCGGGGCGCCGATGCCCGCGCCCACGTAGGGCGTGTCGGTGCCCGAGCTGTACCAGAGCGCGGTCGTCTCCTGGGCGGGCGGGGTCACGGACGCGAGCGCCGCCTCCTGCTCGGCGACGAGCTCCTCGGCCCGGTCGGTCACGCCGAACAGCGACGCGACCTCGCGGATCTCGTCGAAGAGCTCCTCGAACGTCAGCGGGTCGGGCATGTACTCCTCGCCCTTGCACGCCGCGGGCGCGACGTACGTCGCGATGCCGAGCGCGGCGAGCGCCTCACGGTCGCCGGCGCCGTCCGGGGAGAAGTTCGACTCCCAGCCGCCGTACACGAGGTCGGGCTGCACCTCGAGCAGCGCCTCCTGGCCGGGGACCTTGTCGGAGAGCACGGGGATGCCGGCGGCGGCGTCGGCGTACTGCTCGGGGACGGGGCCGTCGGCGAACGCGGTGCCGACCAGGACGTCCTCCAGGCCGAGCGCGAGCAGCATCTCGGTCGCGGTCGACTTGATGGTCACGACCCGCTCGGGCGGCGCGTCGAGGCTGACCTCCGTCCCGCAGTTGTCGAGCGTGACGGGGGAGAAGCCGCCGGAGGGCGAGGGTGGCGCCGTCACGGGCTCCTCGGTCGCGGGCGACGGCGCGCACGCGGCGAGCGCGGCACCGAGGGACAGCGCGAGGGTGAGGGCGCCGACGGGGCGGCGGCGCACGGCCGTGCGGGCGGACCGGCGGGCGGACGCGCCTGCGTCGGGGGCAGGGCGGGACATGGGGGCGCTCCTGGGGTGCGGTGCTGGGTGCGGCTCGGGGCGCAGCGTCGGGCCCGCGACGTCAGGTGGTCGGCGCAGCTCGCCGACGTCGAACCCGGGCCCATGTCCAGGCCCTCGCTCCGAGCCAAGTCCAGCCCGGGATCCAGCGTCATCGTAGCCCCGGCGCACCGGGTCGCCGCGCGCGAGCGGACCCCTCAGAGCGCGACGTGCACCGCGTCCCGGCCGTTGCGCTTGACGTGGTACAGCGCCTCGTCGGCGCGCGTGAGCATCGACGCCACCGTCTCGTCCGGGCGGTGCACGGCGACGCCGACGCTGACGGTCAGGGTCCCGCCCGGGATGAGGTCGTCCCACCGCTGCGCGACGATCACCCGGCGGATCCGCTCGCACGCGTCGGCGGCGTTCACGTCGGTCAGCCCGTCGAGCAGGATCGCGAACTCCTCGCCGCCGTAGCGCGCGGCGAGGTCGCTCGCCCGCACGACGTCGTGCAGGACCTCCCCGAGCCGGGCCAGCACCTGGTCGCCGACCTGGTGCGAGAACTCGTCGTTGACCCGCTTGAAGTGGTCGATGTCGAGCAGCACGCACGCGAACCGCCGGGACGGGTCGCCCGACCAGCGCGCGAGCGCGACGTCGAGCGCGCGGCGGTTCGGCAGCCCGGTGAGCGCGTCGTGCGTCGCCTCGTGCTCGAGGCGCGCGTTGTGCTCCTCGAGAGCCCGGGCCCGGGTGCGCTCCGCGTCGGCGGCCCGCTCCGCGCGCTCGACCTCGAGCCGCGAGCTGAGCAGCAGCGCGCGGCGGTCGGCGATGGCGTCGCCCTGCTGGAGCGTCAGCTCGTGGAGCTCGCGCAGGGCCGCCAGGGCCGACGGCAGGTCGCCGCGGCCCTCGTGCGCGTCGACGAGCGTCGAGAGCAGCTCGATGCGCTCGCCCGGCCGGTCGAGCTCGGCGCACAGGTCGAGGCCGTCGCACAGCGCGAGCACGGCCTCGTCGAGCCGCCCGGTGCGCACGAGCCAGCGTCCGCGCAGCCCGTGGTACTGCAGCTCCTGACGCGCCGAGGGGAACGTGCGGAGCATCGCGTGGGTGCCCTCGAGCGCCTGCCCGGCGGCCTCGAGGTCACCCGCGTGCATGTGGGCGCCGACCACGGCGAGCCGGGCGTCGATACCGGTCCGGGCGAGGCCCGCGGCGTCGGCCTCGTCGACGGACTGGCGCGCGATGCCGAGAGCGTGGCGGGCGGCGGCGAGCGCACCCCGGGGGTTCGCCGCGACGAGCCGCCCGCTCGTGACGACGTAGGCCTTCGCCAGGTTCGTCAGGGCCATCGACGCGTGGTCGGGGTCGTCGGCCGCGAGCCAGAGCCGGCGCGCCTCGGAGAGCACCTGCGCGGCCTGGGGGGCGAAGTGCGGCATGCCCATGTAGACCGTGCCGAGGCTGTTGAGCACCGAGGCGGTGCCGGCGTCGTCGTCGGTCTGCCGGCGCAGCCCGAGCGCGCGGTCGAGCTCGTCGATCGCGCCCTCGACGTCGCCGATCTCGTGGTGCACGAGCCCCTGGCAGACGAGCGCGCGCGACTCCCAGACGAGATCGCCGAGCTCGTGCGCGAGGTGCTGGGCGCGCTCGGCGGCGCGCAGCGCGTCGGCGTCCTGCGCGAGCACGTGGTGGGCGAACGCGACGCAGCACGACAGGCGCATCTCGGCGTGCTCGTCGCCGTGCAGCCGCGCGAGGTCCAGGTGCTCGCGCGCCCGCTCGACGCACGCGGGGGCGTCGGACTCCTGGAGGAGCTCGAGCTCGTCGACGAGCGCGTCCCAGTCCGGCGCGTCGACGGGGTGCGCGAACGTCGCGTGCGGCGCGTCGGTCACCGACATGCCACCACCTCCCCGCCGACGGCGCCGCCCGGGTGCGCGCGCTGATGGACGTCCTATCGGCGGATCCGGCGGGGACGTGAGCCAAGTCGTCGGACAGCCGTCCAGGTCGGCGAGCGCCCGGAGGGGAGCGGTCACGCGGCCGCGAGCGCGAGCGCCCGGGCGATCGCGTCGACATCGTCGCGCAGGACCCCCACCGTGACGCGCACATGCGCCGGGCGCTCGCCGTCCGCGTGGCCGGTGGACGCGACGAACGGCGAGCCGGGCGCGACCCGGATGCCTGCGGCCTCGAGCCGCACGAGCGCCGCGGCCTCGTCGGCGACGGGCAGCCACAGGTTGATCCCGTCGCCGGGCGGGACGTGCACCCCGTGCTGCGCGAGCGCGCCGGTGAGCGCGCGCTGCCGGGCGGAGTAGACGCGCCGTGCGTCGAGCACGGCCCCCATCGCGTCGCCGTCGGTCATGAGGTCGACGAGCACCTCCTGCAGCAGCCGGCTCGTCCACCCCGGCCCGAGCATCCGGCGCGCGACCAGCGGGTCGAGCACGGCCGCGGGCCCGCCGACGGCGGCGATGCGCAGGTCCGGCCCGTGCGACTTGGAGTACGAGCGCACGTGCACGGTGCGGTGCGGCAGGTGCTGGCCGAGGCTCACGTCGGGGGCGCGGCAGATGTCGCCCGAGTGGTCGTCCTCGACCACGTGCACGCGCGGCCCCTCGCGCGGTGCCCGCAGGACGCGGGCGAGCTCGCGCGCGCGGGTCGCGGTCATGCTCACGCCCGTCGGGTTGTGCGCGCGCGGCTGGAGCACCACGACGCTCGCGCCGGTGTCGAGCGCGGCCGCGAGGAGGTCGGGGCGCAGGCCCTGGCGGTCCAGGGCGACGGGCACCCGCTCGAGCCCGAGCTGGTCGAGCAGGTCGAGGATCGGCGGGAAGCAGGGGTCCTCGACGACGACGCGGTCCCCGAAGCGCGCGACCTGCTCGAGCGTGCGGCTCAGCGCGTCGACCGCGCCGTCGACGACCGTGAGGCGCTCCGGGGCGAACGGCCACGACGCGCGCAGCAGCCGCTCGAGCGGCTCGACGAGCGGCGCCGACAGGTACGTCCCCGTCCCGGCCGCGGGCGTGCGCTCCGCGACGCGGCGCAGCGCGGGCCCGAGCGCGGGCAGCAGCGCGGGGTCCGGGGTCCCGGCCGACAGGTCGAGGCGGGCGGCCGGTGCACCGGTCGCGAGGTCGCGGTACCGCGGCGGGAGCCAGCTCGCGGGCTCGGGCTGGACGTAGGTGCCGGCGCGGCCGCGGGAGACCACGAGGCCGACCCCCGCGAGCGCCTGCCAGGCGCCGCTCACGGTCGCGGGCGAGACCCCGAGCTCCGCCGCGAGCTCGCGCACGGTCGGCAGGCGGTCGCCCGGCACGAGCTCGCCCGACCGCACGAGGCGCGCGACGGTGGCGGCGATGCCCCGCGGGCTGCGGTCGTCGACGTGCGCGGCGAGGCGCGCCGGCGCGGTGGCGAGGGAGTCGCCGGCAGGGGCGGCGGCGTCGGGGGCGTCCTCGGGCATGGCGTCATGGTGCCGTGCCCGGGTCCGCCCGCGGTGCGGCGGGACGCACCCCCGGGGGACGAACCGGGCACGGGTGGCGAAGGTTTACCGGACCGTCACCGGGGTTCTCGACGGGGAAACACGCGGTTACGCCGCAGAAATGTTCAACGCCCACAGTCACATTCCTGGCGACGTGGCCCCGCGGCCCTCGCCGGCCCCGGGACCCCGCACCGGACCGCCGACCGGCACGCCCGGCGGCGACGACGGATCGACGAGGCGGAGGACCGATGAGCGTGGTGCGCGTGGCGCTGACCCAGACCGGCTGGACGGGCGACAGGGAGTCGATGACCGCCCTGCACGAGGACTTCACGCGGCAGGCCGCCGCGCAGGGCGCGCAGGTGATCTGCTTCCAGGAGCTCTTCTACGGCCCGTACTTCGGGATCACGCAGGACCCGGCGTACTACGAGTACGCGGAGTCCGTCCCCGGGCCGACGACCGAGCGGTTCGCGACACTCGCCGCCGAGCTCGGCATCGTCATCGTGCTGCCGGTGTACGAGGAGGACCAGCCGGGCGTGCTCTACAACACCGCCGCGGTCATCGACGCGGACGGCACCTACCTCGGCAAGTACCGCAAGCACCACATCCCGCACCTGCCGAAGTTCTGGGAGAAGTTCTACTTCCGCCCGGGCAACCTCGGCTGGCCGGTGTTCGAGACCGCGGTCGGGAAGATCGGCGTGAACATCTGCTACGACCGGCACTTCCCGGAGGGCTGGCGCACGCTGGCCCTCAACGGCGCCGAGATCGTGTTCAACCCCAACGCCACCGCGCCCGGCATCTCGAACAAGCTCTGGGAGATCGAGCAGCCCGCCGCGGCCGTCGCGAACGGCTACTTCGTCGCGGCGTGCAACCGCGTCGGCGCCGAGACCAACGAGTACGGCGACGAGGCCGTCGCGTTCTACGGCTCCTCGTACGTCGTCGGGCCCGACGGGAACGTCGTCGGCGACGTCGCGTCCTCGACCGAGGCCGGGCTGATCGTCCGGGACGTCGACCTCGACCAGGTCCGCGAGGTGCGCGAGCGCTGGCAGTTCTTCCGCGACCGCCGCCCCGACGCCTACGCCCCGATCGTCGCGCCGTGAGCGCGGGCCCCCGCGTGCCGGACCACCGACGCCCCCCGAAGGGAGGCCCCGCATGAGCACGACCCTCGTCACCGGCGGCACCGTCGTGAACGCGACCGGCCGCGGCGCCGCCGACGTGCTGGTCGACGGCGAGCAGATCGCCGCCGTCCTCGCGCCCGGCTCGACGCTGCTCGGCCACGACCTCGCCGCCTCGGTCGACCGCGTGATCGACGCGACGGGGAAGTACGTCATCCCGGGCGGCATCGACGCGCACACCCACATGGAGATGCCCTTCGGCGGCACGTTCGCCTCCGACACCTTCGAGACCGGCACCAAGGCGGCCGCGTGGGGCGGCACGACGACGATCGTCGACTTCGCCGTGCAGTACGCGGGCGAGAACCCGCTCGAGCAGTACGCGCTCTGGCAGGACAAGGCCGCGGGGGCGTGCGCGATCGACTACGGCTTCCACCAGATCCTCAGCGACGTCCAGGACTCCTCGCTCGACGCGATGGACGAGCTCGTCGCGGAGGGCGTGTCGAGCTTCAAGCTGTTCATGGCCTACAAGGGCGTGTTCCTGTCCGACGACGGCCAGATCGTCAAGGCCATGCAGAAGGCCGCCTCGAACGGCTCGATGATCATGATGCACGCCGAGAACGGCTCGGTCATCGACCTGCTCGTGCAGCAGTCCCTCGCCCGCGGCGACACCGACCCGGTGTTCCACGGGCTGACCCGGCCCTGGCAGGCCGAGGCCGAGGCGACGCACCGCGCGATCCTGCTCGCGAACCTCACGGGCGCCCCGCTGTACGTCGTGCACGTCTCGGCGAAGCAGGCCGCGCACCAGATCGCGCTCGCCCGCGACGAGGGCCAGAACGTGTTCGGGGAGACCTGCCCGCAGTACCTGTACCTGTCGCTCGAGGAGCAGCTCGGGGCACCCGGCTTCGACGGCGCGAAGTGGGTGTGCTCGACGCCGCTGCGCTCGCGGGCCGAGCACCACCAGGACCACATGTGGCGCGCGCTGCGCACCAACGACCTGCAGCTCGTCTCGACCGACCACTGCCCCTTCTGCCTGACCCAGAAGCAGCTGGGCGTGGGCGACTTCTCGAAGATCCCCAACGGGATCGGCTCGGTCGAGCACCGCCTCGACCTGCTCTACCAGGGCGTCGTGACCGGCGAGATCACGCTCGAGCGGTGGGTCGAACTCTGCTCGACGACGCCCGCGCGGATGTTCGGGATGTACGGCCGCAAGGGCGTGATCGCCCCGGGCGCGGACGCCGACCTCGTCGTCTACGACCCCGCCGGCCACACGTCGATCGGGCTCGGGAAGACCCACCACATGCAGATGGACTACTCGGCCTGGGAGGGCTTCGAGGTCGACGGGCACGTCGACACGGTCCTCTCGCGCGGGTCGGTCGTCGTCGACGGCGGCGAGTTCCACGGGCGGGCCGGGCACGGCCGCTACGTCAAGCGCGAGCTGTCGCAGTACCTCATCTGACCCGAACGGAGCACCCCATGGACTTCGGCGTCGTCCTGCAGACGAACCCCCCCGCCTCGCGCACCGTCGAGCTCGCGCGCCAGGCCGAGACGCACGGCTTCGACTACGTGTGGACGTTCGACTCGCACCTGCTGTGGCAGGAGCCGTTCGTCATCTACTCGGCGATCCTGGCCGCGACCCGCAAGGTCGTCGTCGGGCCCATGGTGACCAACCCCGCGACGCGGGACTGGACCGTGCTGGCCTCGCTGTTCGCGACGCTCAACGAGATGTACGGCAACCGGACCGTGTGCGGCATCGGGCGCGGCGACTCCGCGGTGCGCACGCTCAACGGGCGGCCGTCGAACCTCGCGACGCTGCGCGACTCGATCCACGTGATCCGCGAGCTCGCGAACGACCGCGCGGTCGAGGTCAACGGTGCGAAGGTCCGCTTCCCGTGGAGCCGGGGCTCCGCGCTCGAGCTGTGGGTCGCCGCGTACGGGCCGCTCGCGCTCAGGCTCACCGGCGAGGTGGGCGACGGGTTCATCCTGCAGCTCGCCGACCTCGACGTGGCCGCGTGGATGATCCGTACCGTCCGGGACGCCGCCGAGCAGGCCGGGCGGGACCCCGACACGGTGAAGTTCTGCGTCGCGGCCCCGATGTACGTCGGCAACGGCGACTCCCCGGCGGAGCGGGCGCACATGCGCGAGCAGTGCCGCTGGTTCGGCGGCATGGTCGGCAACCACGTCGCGGACATCGTCACGAAGTACGGCGCCGGGTCGACCGTGCCGAAGGCCCTCACCGACTACATCGAGGGCCGGCAGGGGTACGACTACAACCAGCACGGCCGCGCCGGGAACACCCACGCGGACTTCGTGCCCGACGAGATCGTCGAGCGGTTCTGCCTGCTCGGCAGCCCGCGCGAGCACGTCGAGAAGCTCGAGGCCCTGCGCGCGCTCGGCGTGACGCAGTTCGCCGGCTACCTCCAGCACGACAACAAGGAGGAGACCCTGCGGCTGTACGGCGAGCGCGTCATCCCTGCGCTGCGCGAGACCGTCGTGGCGACCGCGTGAGCGAGCGACGGGCGGCGGTCCGGCGGGCGGGCGCCGCGGCGGCGGGCCGGGCCCACCGCGTCGGCCTGGGTCTCGCGGCGCTCGCCCTCGTGGTCGCGGCGTGGGAGGGCTACAAGCTCCTCGGGCCCGACGACGGCTGGCTCGTCGGGGAGCTGCGGCTCCTGCCGCGCACGTCCGACCTCGCGATGCCGCACGTGGCCGACGTGCTCGCGCGGCTCGCCGAGCCCGTGACCGGCGCGGCCGGCGTCCCGGCGCTGTGGGTCGCCGTCGTGCGGGCGTGCGCGTCGAGCCTGCGGGTCGCGGCCGTCGGGTGGGTGCTCGGGGTCGGCGTCGGGCTGCTGCTCGCGGTGCTCATGCAGCGCGTGCGGCTCGCCGAGCGCGCGGTGCTGCCGTTCGTGGTGCTGAGCCAGACGGTCCCGCTCATCGCGCTCGCGCCGCTCGTGAAGTCGTGGGGCTCGAGGCTCGAGCTGGGCGCGTTCGAGTGGCAGGGCTGGATGTCGGTCGCGGTGATCGCGTCCTACCTCGCGTTCTTCCCCGTCGCGGTGGGGGCGCTGCGCGGCCTGCAGTCGCCCGACGCGATCCACCGCGAGCTCCTCACGAGCTACGGCGCGGGCTGGTGGCAGGCGCTCGTGCACCTGCACCTGCCCGCGTCCGTGCCCTACCTGCTCCCCGCGCTGCGCCTCGCAGCCGCGGCCGCCGTCGTCGGGACCGTCGTCGCCGAGGTCTCGACCGGACTCCCCGGAGGTGTCGGACGCATGATCCTCGAGCTGGCCAACTTCGCGAGCAGCGACCCCGCGAAGCCGTGGGCACCCATCCTCGGGGCGATCGCCCTCGGGCTCGTGGCGTCGGGCGTGGTCGCGCTGCTCGGCGCCCCGCTCGGCCGCTACCGCCGGGCGGAGGTGCCCGCGTGAGCGCCGTCGCAGTGGACGTCCGCGGCGTGAGCCGGGTGTTCCCCGGCAGCGGGGGCGCGAGCGTGACCGCGCTCGACGACGTCGACCTCGCCGTCGCCGCGGGGGAGTTCGTCTCGCTCATCGGCCCGTCCGGCTGCGGCAAGAGCACGCTCCTGCGGCTCGTGGCCGACCTCGACGCCCCGACGTCCGGGACCATCGAGGTCTTCGGTCGCAGCCCCGAGCAGGCGCGGCTCGCGCACGACTACGGCATCGCGTTCCAGCAGGCCGGCCTCCTGCCGTGGCGCACGGTCCGCGCGAACGTCGAGCTGCCGCTGGCGCTGCACGGGACCGGCAGGGCCGCCCGGCGGACCCGCGCGGAGGAGATGCTCGCGCTCGTCGGGCTCACCGACTTCGCGGACCACTTCCCCGACCAGCTCTCGGGCGGCATGCAGCAGCGCGTCGCGATCGCCCGCGCGCTCGCCGAGGAGCCGAGCCTGTTGCTCATGGACGAGCCGTTCGGCGCGCTCGACGAGATGACGCGCGAGCGGCTGCAGAACGAGCTCGTGCGGATCTGCGCCGAGACGCGGGCCGCCGTCGTGTTCGTCACGCACTCGATCCCCGAGGCGGTGTTCCTCTCGGACCGGGTCGTGGTCATGTCGCCCCGCCCGGGCCGGATCCGCACGGTGGTCGACGTCGGGCTCGGGCGGGCCGCGGGGCGTGAGGACGGCGTGCGCGAGGACACCGCCTACTTCGCGGCCGTGACCGCGGTGCGTGAGGCGCTGCACGGCGGGTCGCTCGTGCCGGCCCGCGGGGTGGACGTCCCGTGAGCGCGCGCACCGCCCCTGCACCCGGCGCCGGTGCCGACGTCGCGCAGCGCGTCCTCGCCCCGGTCCTGCTCGGTCTCGCGGTCCTCGCCGCGTGGCAGGCGGCCGTCACGCTCGGCGACCTCCCGGCGTACCTGCTGCCCGGCCCCGCGGCGATCGGCGCCGAGGTCCTCGCGTTCGGGCCCGCGATCGCCGCCGCCGCGCTCGTCACCGGTACGAACGCGCTCGTCGGGCTCGCGCTCGGGTCGCTCGCCGGGATCGGCCTCGCGGTCCTCGCGGCCCGCACCCGCGCGGTCGACGCGCTGCTCGGGCCGCTCGTCGCGGCGCTCGCGGTCGTCCCGATCGTCGCGCTCGCCCCGGTGCTCTACACGATGTACGGCGCGAGCTCGGAGGTCGCGCGCCAGCTCGTCGCGGCGCTCGCGGTGGGAGTCCCGGTGTTCGTGAACTCGCTGCGCGGGCTGCGCCAGGTCCGGCCGGTGCACCGGGACCTCATGCGGGTCCTCGCCGCGACGCCGCGCCAGGTGACGCGCACCGTGACGATCCCCGCGGCCGTGCCGTTCGTCTTCACCGGCCTGCGCCTCGCGTCGTCGCTGGCGGTCATCTCCGCGATCGTCGCGGAGTACTTCGGCGGACCGCGCTCGGGCATCGGCTCGTTCGTCACGACCGCCGCCGCGGGCAGCAACTATGCGCGCGCCTGGGCGTACGTCGTCGGCGGCATCGTCGTCGGGCTCGTCTTCTACGCCGCGACGCTCGCCGCCGAGCGGGCCGCGACCCGGCACCAGGCGCCGGGCTGACGCCCACCCCAGAGGTCCACCTGCCGACGTCGCCAGGTCGGTCGATCACCGCAGCACGCACGAACCCGCACGACCCCGCCCGGGGCAGGGGCGGCCCCACGCACACCGACGGAAGGCGATGACATGAGGGACACCACACGCGCACGGTGGGCCGCGCTCGGGCTCACGGCCGCGCTCACGCTCGCGGGCTGCGCCGGCGACAGCGAGCCCCAGGCGGGCGCCAGCGAGTCCGCGAACGGGATGACGCCCGTGAAGCTCCAGCTCCAGTGGCTCACGCAGGCGCAGTTCTCCGGCTACTACGCGGCGCTCGCCGAGGGGTTCTACGCCGACGAGGGCCTCGACGTCGAGATCCTGCCGAGCGGCGGCGACGTCGTCCCGCAGGACGCCCTCGCGAACGGGGAGGTCGACTACGCCGTGGCCTGGGTGCCCAAGGTGCTCGGCTCGATCGAGCAGGGCGCCGACATCGTCGACGTCGCGCAGATCTTCGAGCGGTCCGCGACACTGCAGGTCGCGTTCGCGGACTCGGGGATCGACTCGGTCGAGGACCTCGCGGGCAAGAAGATCGGCAGCTGGGGCTACGGCAACGAGTGGGAGCTGTTCGCGGGGCTCACCAAGGCCGGCGTCACGGACGTCGAGATCGTGCAGCAGGCGTTCGACATGAACGCGTTCCTCGCGGGCGACATCGACGCGGCGCAGGCCATGACCTACAACGAGTACGCGCAGCTGCTCGAGGCCGAGAACCCCGAGACCGGCGAGCTCTACCAGCCCGAGGACTTCACGGTCATCGACTGGAACGAGGAGGGCACCGCGATGCTCCAGGACGCGATCTGGGCGGACCAGGGCCGCCTCGCGGACGACGAGCAGTACGCCGAGACGACCGTGAAGTTCCTCAAGGCCACGATCCGCGGCTGGGTGTTCGCGCGGGACAACCCGCAGGAGGCCGCGGACCACGTGACCGAGGCCGGCTCGACCCTGGGCACGAGCCACCAGCTGTGGATGACCAACGAGGTCAACAAGCTCATCTGGCCGAGCACGGGCGGGATCGGGCACATCGACGAGGCCGCGTGGGACGCGACCGTCGAGATGTCGCTGAAGACCTCCAACGAGACGGGCGCGACGCTCCTCTCCGAGGAGCCCGCCGAGCCGGCGTTCACCAACGAGTACGTGGACCGGGCGCTCGAGGAGCTCGAGGAGGAGGGTGTCGACGTGACGGGCGCCGACTTCGAGCCCGTCGACGTGACGCTCGAGCCGGGCGGCGCCTGACCGTCCCGGGGGCGGGCTCGGGCGGGCCCGGGCGGTCTCCACGCCGTCCGCGCCCGCCCCGGCGCCGCACGTCCCCGGGGCACCACCCACCGCACGAGGCACCACGCACGAGGCACCACGCACCACGCGACCAGGAAGGCGCCCGCCATGACCGCTGCACCGCCGGCACCCCCGCCGGACCTCGCACCGCACCCCGACGACGTGCGCGCCGCCGAGCTCGACCGCGCGCACGTGTTCCACTCGTGGTCGGCGCAGGGCGCGCTCACCCCGTTCGTCGTCGCGGGCGGCTCGGGCTGCGAGGTGTGGGACCACGCCGGCCGCCGCTACCTCGACTTCTCGAGCCAGCTCGTCAACACCAATATCGGCCACGGGCACCCTGCGGTCGTGCAGGCGATCCAGATGCAAGCCGACCTCCTGCCGACCGTCGCACCGGCGACCGCGAACCTGACGCGGGGGCTCGCCGCCCGGGCGGTCGTCGGGCACGCGCCCGCGGGCATGCACAAGGTGTTCTTCACGAACGGCGGCGCCGACGCCAACGAGAACGCGATCCGGCTCGCGCGCCTGCACACGGGCCGCGACAAGGTCGTGTCGATGTACCGCTCGTACCACGGCAACACCGGCGCGGCGGTCGTCGCGACGGGGGACTGGCGCCGGGTGCCCAACGAGTTCGCGCGCGGTCACGTGCACGCGTTCGGCCCGTACCTGTACCGCAGCGAGTTCTGGGCGAGCACGCCCGAGGAGGAGTGCGAGCGCGCGTTGCACCACCTCGAGCGCGTGCTCCAGTGCGAGGGCCCGGACTCGGTCGCGGCGGTGCTGCTGGAGACGGTGGTCGGGACCGGCGGGGTGCTCGTGCCGCCCGACGGCTACCTCGCCGGGGTGCGCGCGCTGTGCGACCGCTACGGCGTGCTGCTGATCCTCGACGAGGTCATGTCGGGCTTCGGCCGCACGGGCGCGTGGCTCGCGCTCGACCACTGGGGGGTGCGCCCCGACCTCGTGACGTTCGCGAAGGGCGTCAACTCGGGCTACGTCCCCGCGGGCGGGGTCCTCATCGCCGACGAGATCGCGGCGACGTTCGACGACCGCGTGTTCCCGGGGGGCCTCACCTACTCGGGGCACCCGCTCGCGATGGCGGCCGTGGTTGCGACGATCGAGACGATGGAGCGCGAGCGCGTCGTCGAGAACGCCGCGCGCATCGGGACCGACGTGCTGGCGCCCGGGCTCGCCTCGCTCGCCGACCGCCACCCGGTGGTCGGGGAGGTCCGGGGGCTCGGGGTCTTCTGGGCGCTCGAGCTCGTCGCGGACCCGGCGACGCGCGAGCCGCTGGCCCCCGCGCTCATGGGCCGACTGAAGTCGGAGATGATGGCCCGCGACCTGCTGCCGTTCCTCGCGGACAACCGCCTGCACGTGGTGCCGCCGTGCGTGGTCACGGACGACGAGGTGGCGCGGGCGCTGGCCGTGTACGACGAGGCACTGACCGTGATCGAGGGAGAGCTGTGAGCACCACGGGTTCGGACGGCACGACGCAGGGCACGACCGGGGAGGGCGCGGACGGGGCACCCACCACGACGCGGCTGCGCGCCGTCGTCACCGGCGCCTCGTCGGGGATCGGCGCCGCGACGGTGCGCCGGCTGCGCGCCGAGGGCTGGGACGTCGTCGCCGTCGCGCGCCGCGCCGACCGGCTCGAGGCGCTCGCGGCGGAGACGGGCGCCGAGCCGTTCGCGTGCGACATCACGTCCGACGACGACGTCGCCCGGCTGACCGCGCACGTCGAGGCGACCGGCGGCCTGACGTCGCTGGTCAACAACGCGGGCGGCGCGCTCGGGCTCGACCGTGTCGAGAACGCCGACGTCGAGGGCTGGCGCTGGATGTACGAGACCAACGTGCTCGGCACCCTGCGCATCACGAAGGCGCTGCTCCCGGCGCTGCGCGCGAGCGGGCGCGGCGACGTGCTCGTCGTGACCTCGACCGCGGGCATCGCGCCCTACGAGGGCGGCGGCGGATACACGGGCGTCAAGCACGCCGAGCGGATGCTCACCACGACGCTGCGCCTCGAGCTCATCGGCGAGCCCGTGCGGGTCATCGACGTCGCGCCCGGGAACGTCGCGACCGAGGAGTTCTCGCTCGTGCGCTTCGGGGGCGACGCCGAGCGCGCCGCGAGGATCTACGACGGCTACGAGCCGCTGCTCGCCGAGGACGTCGCCGACGTCATCACCTTCGCCCTCACGCGCCCGCACCACGTGAACATCGACACGCTCGTCGTCCGGCCGCGGGCCCAGGTCTCGAACACGCAGATCGCGCGGCGACCCGCGGGGAGCTGAGCGCCGGCGTGCGGGAGCGTCGGCCTCAGAGCGCGCGCGCCCACCGCTCGCCGTCCCGCGCGAAACCGGCGCGGTGCAGGTACGGGCGCACGCTCGCGGCGACGACCCCCGTGCTGACGACGCGCTGCGCCCCGCGTGCCCCGAACGGGCCGGCGGGGGAGTAGATGAGCGAGCCCGCGGTGTAGTCGCGGTAGCCCGGGATCACGTAGTCGACGAGCAGCTGCCACGTCCCGGCGCCGACGGCGTCGCGCTCCCGCACCGCCACGACGAGCCCCACCGTGACGTCGCCGTGCAGCACGAGCGCGCACAGCACGTTCGGTGGCGCCACGTCGAGCGTCGGCAGCGTGCGCGCGGCGGGCCAGAACCGCGCGACGTCCTCCCCGTGCTGGCTCAGGAAGCGGGCCACGAACGGGTCGTCGACGGCCGCGGCGACCCACTCGAACGCGGTCCCGGTGCTCCGACGCCGCAGCAGGCTCACGACGAACCACGCGTTGATGGCGCACAGCGCCACGTTCATCGCGACCATCGGCCACACGCCGATCAGCGCGTTGAACACCACGAGCGCCCCGGACGCGGCGAGGTTCAGCACGCGGAACCGCAGCATGCGCGACTGGAGGACCGAGTAGACGAGCAGCACCGACCCGGCCCAGCCGAGGACGTCGACGGCGCTCACGGGGCGGCCACCCCCGCCGGGGCCCCGCGGCCCGCGGTCAGCAGCGCGCGCAGCTCCGCGGGCGAGGAGACCGTCGCGAGCGGCGCCACGGCCTCGAGCTCCCCGGCCGGCGCGTACCCCCAGGTCACGGCGATGCACTCGACCCCGTGCGCGCGTGAGCCGAGCACGTCGTGCTCACGGTCGCCCACCATGACGACCTCCCCACGTGCGACGAGGACCCGCGCACCGAGCGAGTCCAGCGCGTGCGCGACGACGGCGGCCTTGCTCGCGCGGCTCTGGTCGAACGACGCGCCGAACACGCCGTCCACGAGGGCGTCGAGGCCGAAGTGCGCGGCGATGCGGCGCGCGGTCGGCTCGGGCTTCGAGGTCGCGACGGCCGTGCGCAGGCCCGCGGCGCGCAGCGCGGTCAGCAGCTCGACGATCCCGGGGTAGAGGACCGCGTCGCGCGTCGCCCGCTCGGCGTAGTCCGCGCGGTACGCCGCGATGCCGGTCTCGACGAGCTCCGGCGGGACGCCGTGGGCCCGGAAGTTGTCCCAGATCGGCGGCCCGACGAAGGTCCGCAGCGTCGCGGCGTCCGGTGCGGGGATCCCCATCGCGGCGTACGCGGCGCGCACCGAGGCGGTGATCGCGGGGGCGGAGTCGGTCAGGGTCCCGTCGAGGTCGAGCAGCGCGAGGCGGTAGGTCACGGGCGAGATCATCCCACCGCAGGACGCCCGGACCGGCGCTGCGTACAGTCGGCCGTGCGGCGCGGCCGTCGGTCGGTCCGCGCGAGGAGGGGGAGCGGCGATGCACGAGGAGCCCGACGTCGAGTCCCTGTGGCCGGAGCTGTTCGAGCCGCTCGACGAGCAGCAGCGCCGCTCCGTCGCGCAGTCGTTCGTGCGGGCGGCGGCGGGCGGCTGGGTGCCGAACCGAGAGGACGTCGAGAACCTGACCGCGCTCGAGAGCGGGGCGATCACGCCCGAGGAGTACGACCGCCGCGTCGACGAGTCCGCGACGCGGCACTGGGTCGACGAGGCCGTCTGGCGCCCGGGCGGCTCGGCCGTCGTCTGACGCGCCCCCGTGCCGGCACGCGCCGGCCCGACCGGCGGCATCCCGCTGGCGGACCCCACCGCACCGGCGTCTAGGATGGCGGGCACAGGCGTCGACCCGGCCATCACCGGCGAGCCTCCGGAAGAACAGCGGTGAACGCCCGGGTCACGGGGGGAGCGCCGCCCAGTAGAACCGGACGGGGCAGGCCCGTCACAGCCGTCGGAGAGTGGTCGCGCACCCGTTCGCGGGGCGTGGCAAGCGGGGTGGTACCGCGGTGGCGACCGGTGAGAGCCGGGGCCGTCGTCCTCGTGCAGGTGACGAGAGCGCACGACCGACCCCGGGAGCCCGAAGACCATGGCCTATCCGCTGCACCGCGTCGACGACGGTGTGCCCGCGAGCCCCGACCTGCCCGCCCTCGAGAAGGACGTGCTCGCCCACTGGGCGGCCGACGGCACGTTCCAGGCGTCGGTCGACCAGCGCCCCGCGGGCGAGAACGGCGCGAACGAGTTCGTCTTCTACGACGGCCCGCCCTTCGCGAACGGCCTGCCGCACTACGGCCACTTGCTCACGGGCTACGCGAAGGACCTCGTCGGGCGCTACCAGACCCAGCGCGGGCGCCGGGTCGAGCGCCGCTTCGGGTGGGACACGCACGGGCTGCCCGCCGAGCTCGAGGCCGAGCGCGTGCTCGGGATCACCGACAAGTCGCAGATCGACGAGATGGGCATCGCCGCGTTCAACGAGGCGTGCCGCACGTCGGTGCTCAAGTACACCGACGAGTGGCGCGAGTACGTGACGCGCCAGGCGCGCTGGGTCGACTTCGACAACGACTACAAGACGCTCGACCTGACCTACATGGAGTCGGTCGTCTGGGCGTTCAAGCAGCTCTACGACAAGGGCCTGGCCTACGAGGGCTACCGGGTGCTGCCGTACTGCTGGCGCGACGAGACCCCGCTGTCGAACCACGAGCTGCGCATGGACGACGACGTCTACCAGTCGCGCCAGGACCCCGCGCTGACGGTGGGCGTGCGCCTGGAGACCGGCGAGCTCGCGCTGATCTGGACCACGACGCCGTGGACGCTGCCCAGCAACCTCGCCGTGGCCGCCGGGCCGGAGATCGAGTACGTCGTCGTCGCGCCCGTCGAGGGCGCGCTCGCGGGCGAGCGCGTGCTGCTCGCCGCGTCCCGCCTCGCGTCGTACGCGAAGGAGCTCGGCGAGGACGCGACCGTCGTCGAGCACCTCACGGGCGCCGAGCTCGCGGGCCGCGCGTACACCCCGCCGTTCCCGTACTTCGCGGGCCGCGAGAACGCGCACCGCGTCCTGACGGCCGACTACGTGACCACCGAGGACGGCACCGGCCTCGTGCACCTCGCGCCGGCGTTCGGCGAGGAGGACATGGCGGCGTGCGCGGCGGCCGGCATCGCGACCGTCGTCCCGGTCGACAGCAAGGGACGCTTCACCACCGAGGTGCCCGAGTACGCGGGCCAGCAGGTCTTCGAGGCGAACCCGCACGTCATCGCGGACCTCAAGGCCGGCACGGGTGCGCTCGCGGCCGTGCACGCCGAGGACCGCGCGGTCGTCGTCCGCCACGAGACCTACCAGCACTCCTACCCGCACTGCTGGCGCTGCCGGAACCCGCTGATCTACAAGGCGGTGTCGAGCTGGTTCGTGCGCGTCACCGAGTTCCGCGACCGCATGGTCGAGCTCAACGACAAGATCACCTGGGTCCCCGACCACATCAAGGACGGCCAGTTCGGCAAGTGGCTCGCGGGCGCCCGCGACTGGTCGATCTCGCGCAACCGGTACTGGGGCACGCCCATCCCGGTGTGGGAGAGCGACGACCCGGCGTACCCGCGCCGCGACGTGTACGGCTCGCTCGCCGAGCTCGAGGCCGACTTCGGCGTCGAGGTCACCGACCTGCACCGGCCGTTCATCGACGACCTGACGCGCCCGAACCCGGACGACCCGACGGGCGCCTCGACGATGCGCCGCATCCCCGACGTGCTCGACGTGTGGTTCGACTCGGGCTCGATGCCGTTCGCGCAGGTGCACTACCCGTTCGAGAACGCCGACTGGTTCGAGCACCACTACCCGGGGGACTTCATCACGGAGTACATCGGGCAGACGCGCGGCTGGTTCTACACGCTGCACGTGCTCGCGACCGCGCTCTTCGACCGCCCGTCGTTCGGCACCGCGGTGTCGCACGGCATCGTGCTCGGGTCCGACGGCCGCAAGATGAGCAAGTCGCTGCGCAACTACCCCGACGTGTCCGAGGTCCTCGACCGCGACGGCTCCGACGCGATGCGCTGGTTCCTCATGGCCAGCCCGATCCTGCGCGGCGGCAACCTCGTCGTGACCGAGGAGGGCATCCGCGCCGAGGTCCGCCAGGTGCTGCTCCCGCTGTGGAGCACGTGGTACTTCTTCGCGCTGTACGCGGGCGCCGCGAACGGCGGCGAGGGCCTGACCGCGCGCCGCGTCACCGCCGAGGACCTGCCCGGGCTCGCGACGATGGACCGGTACCTGCTGGCCCGCACGCGCACGCTCGTGGAGAAGGTCACCGCGCAGCTCGACGCCTACGACGTCCCGGGCGCGTGCGAGAGCGTGCGCGAGCACCTCGACGTGCTGACCAACTGGTACGTCCGCACGTCGCGCGAGCGGTTCTGGGGCGAGGACGCGGGGGCGTTCAACACGCTGTGGACCGCGCTCGAGACGCTCACGCGCGTCATGGCCCCGCTCGCCCCGCTCGTCTCGGAGGAGGTCTGGCGCGGGCTCACCGGCGGGCGCAGCGTGCACCTGACCGACTGGCCCAGCCTCGTCCAGGGGTCGGTCGACGACGTCGCGCTGCCCGCGGACGACGAGCTCGTCGCGGCCGTCGACCGCGTCCGGGCGGTCGTCTCGACCGCGCTCGGGCTGCGCAAGGCGCACTCCCTGCGCGTGCGGCAGCCGCTGCGCGAGCTCCGGGTCGCGCTCGCGGACCCGTCGGCCGTCGAGCCGTTCGCGGACCTCGTGGGCGCCGAGCTCAACGTCAAGGGCGTCACGCTGCTGTCGCTCGACGACGCGGCGGCGACCGACGTGGGCGTCGAGACTCGCCTGTCCGTGAACGCGCGCGCCGCCGGGCCCCGGCTCGGCCGCGGCGTCCAGGACGTCATCCGTGCCGCGAAGGCCGGCGACTGGGAGCAGACCCCGGACGGCGACGTCGTGGTCCGGACCGCGGGCGGCGACGTGACGCTCGCCGAGGGCGAGTACGAGCTCGCGACCGTCGTGGCGGCGGGGGGAGCGGGTGACCTCGCCGCCGCGGTGCTGCCGGGCGGCGGCTTCGTCGTGCTCGACCTCGCGCTCGACGACGAGCTGCGCGCCGAGGGCTACGCGCGCGACGCCGTGCGTGCGGTGCAGGACGCGCGCAAGGCCGCGGGGCTGCGGGTCAGCGACCGCATCGTGCTCGAGCTCGACGTCCCCGCCGAGGGGCTCGCCGCGATCGAGACGCACCGGGAGTTCCTCGCGGCCGAGACGCTCGCGACCGAGATCGTGGTGACCCCCGGTGGCGGCACCGAGCTCGTCGTCCGGGTGGCCCGGGCATGAGCGCGGCGAAGCGGGGCAGCGGGCCGTCGGGGTACTCCGGCGAGCCGGGTGGCGCGGAGCACCTGCGCCGCGAGGCCGAGGCCGCCGCGCGCTCGGCGGCCGACGAGGTGTACGCCGCGATCCTCGAGCGCGCACCCGAGAACGACATCGAGCCGTCGCTCGACCGCGTGCGCGAGGTCTGCGAGCTGCTGGGCGACCCGCAGCACGCGTTCCGCACGGTCCACATCACCGGCACCAACGGCAAGACGTCGACCGCGCGCATGGTCGAGCGGCTCCTGCGCGAGCACGGGCTGCGCACGGGCCGGTTCACGAGCCCGCACCTGACGCGCGTGACCGAGCGGATCACGGTCGACGGCGAGCCGATCAGCGACCAGCGCTTCGTCGAGGTGTGGCAGGACGTCGCGCCGTACGTGCACCTGGTCGACACCCGCTCGCTCGAGCGCGGCGGACCGCGGCTGAGCTTCTTCGAGGTGTTCACCGTGATGGCGTTCGCGGCGTTCGCCGACGCGCCGGTCGAGGTCGCCGTGATCGAGGTCGGGCTCGGCGGCACGTGGGACGCGACGAACGTCGTCGACGGCGAGGTCGCGGTGATCACGACCGTCGCGCGGGACCACGAGCGCTACCTCGGCGACACGCTCGTCGAGATCGCGAGCGAGAAGTCCGGGATCATCAAGGACGGCGCCACCGCGGTGCTCGCGGCGCAGGACGAGGACGTCGAGGGCGTGCTGCTCCAGGCGGCGGCCGAGCGCGGCGCCCGGGTGCTGCGCGAGGGGGTCGACATCGAGGTCGTCGACCGCCAGGTCGCGGTCGGCGGGCAGCTCCTCGCGCTGCGGGGCACCGGGGCGGTCTACCAGGACGTGTTCCTGCCGCTGTACGGCGAGCACCAGGCGCACAACGCGCTGCTCGCGCTCGTCGCGGTCGAGAGCCTGCTCACGGGCGGCGCGGCGCTCAGCGGCGAGGTCGTCGAGGCGGCCTTCGCGGACATGTCGTCCCCGGGCCGGCTCGAGGTCGTCCGGACGAGCCCGACGATCCTGGTGGACGCGGCGCACAACCCCGCGGGCGTCGCGGCGCTCGTGTCGGCGGTCGAGGAGGCCTTCGAGTTCACGCGGCTCGTCGGCGTCGTCGGCGTCATGGCGGACAAGGACCCCGAGGGCATCCTCGCGGGCCTCGAGCCGCTGCTCGCGGAGGTCGTCGTGACCCGCGCCGCGTCGTCGCGGGCCCTCGAGGTGCCGGACCTCGCCGAGGTCGCGGTCGACGTGTTCGGCGAGGACCGCGTGCACGTCGCCGAGCGGCTCGACGAGGCGATCGCACTCGCGTCGAACCGGGCCGAGAGCGAGGCGCAGTACGGCGCGGGCGTCCTGATCACGGGGTCGGTCGTGCTCGTCGCCCAGGCACGGACGCTGCTCGGCCGCGACTGACGGCCGCAGCCGCGGGCCCCGGCGCACGAACGTGCGACGGGGCCCGCGCGCGCACCGCCTGCGCTTGACGCTCGTCCAGGGCGCGGCGAGTGTGAGGGGACCCCGGCGCCGCTGCCGGTGGCTGCCGCCGGGCGCCCGCAGGTGCCCGGCAGAGGAGGAGAGGTCCCCGGTGAAGAAGCTCATCAACGACCCGCAGAACGTCGTCACGGAGTCCGTGCAGGGCTTCGGGCTCGCGCACGCCGACCTCGTCGCGGTGCGCACCGACCCGCTGCTCGTGGCCCGCGCGGGCGGGGCCGTGCCGGGCAAGGTCGGGCTCGTGAGCGGCGGCGGCAGCGGGCACGAGCCGCTGCACGCGGGCTTCGTCGGCCACGGCATGCTCGACGCGGCCGTGCCGGGGGCGATGTTCACCTCGCCGACCCCTGACCAGATCGCGCCCGCGTTCACCGCCGCCGACGGGGGTGCCGGGGTCCTCGCGATCGTCAAGAACTACACGGGCGACGTCCTCAACTTCGAGACCGCGGTCGAGCTCGCCGAGGCGGACGACCTCGTGGTCCGCACGGTCCTCGTCAACGACGACGTCGCGGTCGAGGACTCGCTGTACACCGCGGGGCGCCGCGGGGTCGCGGGAACCGTCGCGGTCGAGAAGATCGCCGGCGCCGCGGCCGAGCGCGGCGACGACCTGGACGCCGTGACGGCCGTCGCCGAGCGCGTCGTGGCGAACGTGCGGACCATGGGCGTCGCGCTGACCGCGTGCACCGTGCCGCACGCCGGCCGGCCGAGCTTCGACCTGCCCGAGGACGAGGTCGAGATCGGCATCGGCATCCACGGCGAGCCGGGCCGGCACCGGATCCCGCTCGCGAGCGCCGACGCGATCACCGAGATGCTCGTGACCGCGGTGGCGGACGACCTCGCGCTGGCCGACGGCGAGCGGGTGCTGCTCCTGGTCAACGGCATGGGGGGCACCCCTGCCTCGGAGCTGTACGTCGTCTATGGTCAGGCACGCAGGTTGCTCGAGGCGCGGGGGGTCGAGGTGTCCCGGTCGCTCGTCGGCAGCTACGTGACATCACTGGAGATGCAGGGCGCCTCGGTGACCGTTCTCCGGCTGGACGACGAGCTGACCGCCCTGTGGGACGCACCGGTGCACACCGCCGCTCTCCGGTGGTGAGGCGGCGGTCCGGACGGCTGAGGCGGGAGCAGGCATGACGGTGGACGTGGCGTGGGCGACGGCGTGGGTCCGCACGTCGGCGGCGGCGGTGCTCGAGCACCGCGACGAGCTCGTGGAGCTCGACCGGCAGATCGGCGACGGGGACCACGGCGAGAACCTCGCGCGTGGCTTCAGCGCGGTCCTGGCCCGGCTCGACGCCCTCGACGGGCCGCCCGCCGAGATCGGCGAGGTGCTCAGGCTCGTCGCGACGACCCTCATGTCGAGCGTCGGCGGCGCCGCCGGTCCGCTCTACGGCACCGCGTACCTGCGTGCCGCGAAGATCACGGGCGCGCCGACCCTCGACAGCGCGGGCGTGGTCGCGATGCTCGAGGCCGCGCTCGAGGGCATCGTCGTGCGGGGCAAGGCGTCGCCCGGCGAGAAGACCATGGTCGACGCGTGGACCCCGGCGGTCGAGGCGGCCGTCGCGGCGGCGCACGCGGGCGCCGGGCCGGCCGAGGTCCTCGCCGCGGCCGCGGACGCCGCCGAGCGCGGGTCGGACGCGACCGTGCCGCTCGTCGCGACGAAGGGCCGCGCGAGCTACCTCGGTGAGCGGTCCGCAGGCCACCGCGACCCGGGTGCGACGTCGAGCGCGCTGATCCTGCGGGCGGCCGCGCAGGCGGCGTCGAGCGGGGCGGGCGCGCCCGGCGGCGCCGGGGAGGGTGGCGCGGCGTGAGCGTGTCCGCCGCCGGCAGCCGGGAGCAGCCCGGCGTGCGGGTCGGTCTCGTGCTCGTCTCGCACTCGCGCCGGCTGGCCGACGGGACGGTCGAGCTCGCCCGGCAGATGGCTCCCGACGTCCCGCTGATCGCCGCGGGCGGTGACGGGCACGGCGGGCTCGGGACGAGCTACGACGAGGTCGAGCGGGCGGTCGTGGCCGCGACGGACGGGGGCCGGTCGGCCGTCGTGCTCGTCGACCTCGGGTCCGCGCTCCTGACGACCGACTCGGTGCTCGAGCTGGCCGACGGGGACGTCGCCGCGCGTGTGCGGGTCGCCGACGCGCCGTTCGTCGAGGGCGCCGTCGCCGCGGCGGTCCGTGCGCAGACGGGCGGGTCGGCGGACGAGGTGCTCGCGGCGGCCGAGCAGGCCCCGGTCGGGCGGGGCCGCGCCGGGGACGCGGTGCCGGATCCGGTGCCGGTGCCGCCCGCCGGGGTGCACGAGCCGCGGGCGCACCTGACGGCCCAGGTGACGCTGCGCAACCCGCTGGGCCTGCACGCCCGCCCGGCCGCCGTGCTCGCGCGGCTCGTGGGCGGCTTCGAGGCGGTGGTCACGGTCGACGGGGTCAACGCCTCGAGCGTCCTCGAGCTCATGAAGCTCGGCGTCACCGGCGGGCAGTCCGTCACGGTCGCGGCGAGCGGTCCGCAGGCCCGGGCCGCGCTCGACGCGCTGGCGGCCGCGGTCGAGGGCGGCTTCGGCGAGGTGTGACCCGCGCCGCACCAACCTTCACCCGCTGCAATTCTGCAGAGGGTGTAATCTTGCAGTCGTGCAGAAAGTCGATTCCGCCCCGGCGGCCGCTCTCGACGCGGCCGACCTGCCCGTCGGGCTCCGCGAGCGCAAGAAGCGCGCGCGCCGCGAGGCGCTGATCGACTCGACCCATCGCCTCGTCGCCCAGCACGGGCTCGACGCCGTGACCGTCGACGCGATCTGCGCCGACGCCGGCGTCTCGCCGCGCACGTTCTTCAACTACTTCGAGTCCAAGGACGACGCCGTGCTGGGCATCCAGCCGTGGTCGCTCGACCCCGCGATCGCCGAGACGTTCGCCACCGGCGGGCCCACGGGTCGCCTCGGCGCCGACCTCGAGGTCCTCGTGGCCGCGATGCTCGAGAGCCCGATGATCAGCCACGACCGGCTCGCGACCGTCATGGAGCTCGCACGCCAGGAGCCCCGGCTCCTCGTGCGGCAGATGGCGTGGATGGAGAGCCACCGCGGCGCGGTCCAGGAGCTCATGCAGCGCCGCCTCGCCGACGCGGACCCCGCCCGCGTCGAGCTCCTCGGGATGCTGTTGATGATCCTCACGCGCGCGACGTTCGTCCGCTGGGACTCCGCGGGCGGCGCCGGCGACGCGCGCGAGCACCTGCCCGACGTGATGCACGACCTGCGCACCGTCCTCGCGGACGACTGACCCCCGGCACCGGCCCACCAGGGCCGGCCGCCGTGCCCCGACCCGCCCCCCCGCACGCACCCACGAAGAGGTCCGCATGTCCACCGCACCCCCGTCGACGGCGCCCGACAAGCCGCTCGTCGTCCTCACGCAGCGCACCGTCTGGCTGATCTTCGGCGCGCTCATGGCGAGCATGTTCCTGTCCTCGCTCGACCAGTCGATCGTCGGCACCGCGATGCCCACGATCGTCGGCGAGCTCGACGGGGTCGAGCACCAGGGCTGGGTCGTGACCGCGTACATCCTCGCGATCGCGATCGTCATGCCGCTCTACGGCAAGTTCGGCGACCTGTGGGGCCGCCGGTACCCGTTCCTCGTCGCGATCGGGCTGTTCACCGTCGCCTCCGCCGGCGCCGGGTTCGCCGGCTCGTTCGCCGAGCTCGTGTTCTGGCGCGGGGTCCAGGGGCTCGGCGGCGGCGGGCTCATGATCCTGTCGCAGGCGATCATCGCCGACATCGTGCCCGCCAAGGAGCGCGGCAAGTACATGGGCCCGATGGGCGCCCTGTTCGGGATCGCCGCCGTCATCGGCCCGCTGCTCGGCGGCCTGTTCACCGACCACCTCGACTGGCGCTGGTGCTTCTGGATCAACATCCCGATCGGCATCGCGGCGTTCGTCACCGCGTGGTTCACGCTCAAGCTCCCGAGCCACCGCTCGGGCAAGAAGATCGACGTCGCCGGGATCTTCCTCATGGTCGTCGCGACCTCGGGGCTCGTGCTGCTCACGAGCTGGCAGAGCTGGAGCGGCAACCGCACCTACGACTGGTCCGACGCCGGGCTGCTCGGCCTGACCGCGCTCACGCTCGTCTCGGCGGTCGTCTTCGTGCTCGTCGAGCAGCGCGCCGCCGAGCCGCTGCTCCCGCTGCACCTGTTCCGGAACCCGACCTTCACGATCGCGACGACGGTCGGCCTCATCATCGGCATGGGCATGTTCGCGGCCCTCGCGTTCCTGCCGACGTTCCTGCAGATGTCCACCGGCGCCGGCGTCACCGAGTCGGGCTTCCTCATGCTGCCGATGATGGTCGGCGTCATGATCACCGCGATCGGCTCCGGCATCGCGATCACGCGCACCGGGCGCTACCGCGCCTACCCGATCGTCGGCATGGCCGTCGCGACGCTCGGCCTGATCTGGCTCACGCGGCTGACCGGGAACATGTCGATGTGGCTGTTCGGCGCCATGATCTTCGTGCTCGGCGCGGGCCTCGGCCTCGTGATGCAGACGATCGTGCTCGCGGTGCAGAACTCGGTCGACCCGCACGAGATCGGCACGGCGACGAGCGCGAACAACTTCTTCCGCGAGATCGGCGCGGCCGTCGGCACGGCGCTGTTCAGCACGATCTTCACGACGCGGCTCACCGAGCGGCTCGTGCCCGTGCTGGGCGAGGCCCCGGCCGGCGGGGGCGGGGGCGCGCACGGTGCCGAGTCCTCGCTGACGCCCGCGGTCGTCGCGCAGCTCCCGGAGGCCGTGCGGGACGGCGTGGTCGACGCCTACGCCGACGCGCTCGCCCCCGCGTTCTGGTACCTCGTCCCGCTCGTGGCGCTCGCGTTCGTCCTCACGCTGTTCCTGCGCGAGGTGAAGCTCTCCGACGTCGCCGGCATGGTGGCGCGCGGCGAGGCGATCGAGGACCCGGCGAAGGCCGCCGTGCTCGACGCGGCCGCCGCGCCGTCGGCCCAGACGGTCACCGAGCCCGACGGCTCCGTCGAGCCGCACCGCGGCGACGGCACCCGCGGGACCGACGCCGACCCCGCCGCGCGGGCCGAGCACGAGGACGCCGGTAACCTGGCGCGATGACGTCCCCGGAGCCGACCCTCCCGGACTCGACCCCGGCGCAGCCCGCTGCGCCGGGGTCGATCCGTCGCAAGCGACCCGCGCGCCAGCAGTTCGCCTCGACGATCCTGCTGCTCGAGGCGTTCCTCGTGCTGTTCGCGACGCTCGTCGCGTACGGCCTCGCGAATGCGGGCTCCGGCCCGCTCCCGCCCTCGGCGGTGTGGCTCGCGGGCGGGGTGCTCATGCTCGTCCTGGTCGTGCTGTCCCGGCTGCCCGGGCGCCCCGGCGGGTACGTCGCGGGGTCCGTCGTGCAGGTCGTCGTGCTCGCGATGGGCTTCGTCGTGCCGATGATGTTCGTGGTCGGCGGCGTGTTCGTGGTGCTGTGGTTCGTCAGCCTGCGGCTCGGCGGCCGCATCGACCGCGAGCGCGCCGAGTGGGACGCCGCGCACCCCGGCCAGGTCAGCGGGTGAAGCGCGCGGGCGGCGCCCGTTAGGGTCGCACCATGACGCAGACCGCATCCCAGGCCGACGCCCCGCAGACCGAACGCACCCTCATCCTCGTCAAGCCCGACGGCGTGCGCCGGGGCCTCGCGGGGGAGATCCTGCGCCGCGTCGAGGCCAAGGGCTACACGCTCGTCGCCGTCGAGCTGCGGACCGCCGACGACGCGCTGCTCGGCGCCCACTACGCCGAGCACGAGGGCAAGCCGTTCCTCGCCCCGCTCGTCGACTTCATGAAGTCGGGCCCGGTGCTCGCGGTCGTCGCCGAGGGCCAGCGGGTCATCGAGGGCTTCCGGACCCTCGCCGGCGCGACCGACCCGACCGTCGCGCCCCCCGGCACGATCCGTGGGGACCTCGGGCGCGACTGGGGCCTCAAGGTCATCCAGAACCTCGTGCACGGCTCGGACTCCGTCGAGTCGGCGCAGCGCGAGATCGCGCTGTGGTTCCCCTCGCTCTGACGCCTCTCCTCCCGGCGCCCTGACGCGCCGACGCCGCCTGGCCGCTGCTCGACGGGCCGGTCCGCACCTCCACGCCGGGGGAGCGGGCCGGCCCGGCGCGTCGACGGGGTCCCCGGGGGTCCGCCCCGGAGCACCTAGGCTCGGCTCGTGCACCTCAAGACGCTGACCCTGCGCGGGTTCAAGTCGTTCGCCTCGGCGACGACGCTGAGCTTCGAGCCCGGCGTCACGTGCGTCGTCGGCCCCAACGGCTCGGGGAAGTCGAACGTCGTCGACGCCCTCGCGTGGGTCATGGGGGAGCAGGGCGCCAAGTCGCTGCGCGGCGGCAAGATGGAGGACGTCATCTTCGCCGGCACCGCCGGTCGCGCCCCGCTCGGCCGCGCCGAGGTCGCGCTCACGATCGACAACACCGACGGCGCGCTGCCGATCGAGTACTCCGAGGTCACGATCTCCCGGACGCTGTTCCGCAACGGCGGCTCCGAGTACGCGATCAACGGCCAGGGCTGCCGCCTGCTCGACATCCAGGACCTGCTGTCCGACTCGGGGCTCGGCCGCGAGATGCACGTCATCGTCGGCCAGGGCCAGCTCGACGCGGTCCTGCGCGCGACGCCCGAGGAGCGCCGCGGCTTCATCGAGGAGGCCGCGGGGGTCCTCAAGCACCGCAAGCGCAAGGACAAGGCGCTGCGCAAGCTCGAGGCGATGCAGGCGAACCTCACGCGGCTCGGCGACCTGACCGCGGAGATCCGCCGCCAGCTCGGCCCGCTGGGCCGCCAGGCCGAGGTCGCGCGCAAGGCGCAGGTCGTGCAGACGGACCTGCGCGACGCGCGCGCCCGGCTCCTCGCCGACGACCTCGCACAGCTGTCCGCGACGCTCGAGCAGGAGATCGCGGACGAGTCGGCGCTGCGGGCCCGGCGCGCCGAGGTCGAGGCGACGCTCGCGGAGGCCCGTGCGCGGCTCACGACGCTCGAGCGCGAGGCCGCCGAGGCCGCCCCGGCGCTGAGCGAGGCGAGCGAGGTCTGGTACCGGCTGTCGTCGCTGCGCGAGCGCCTGCGGGGCACCGCGACGCTCGCGGGCGAGCGGGTCCGCCTGCTCGGCAGCGCCGGACCGGAGCGCGCGGGTGGCTCGGACCCCGACGACCTCGCGGCCCAGGCCGAGCGGGTGCGCGCCGCGGAGGCCGAGCTGGTCGCGGAGGTCGAGCTCGCGCGCGCGGCGCTCGACGCGGCGACGCGCGACCGGGCGGAGACCGAGGCCGCCGCCACGGTGGCGGAGAAGCAGCTCGCGACCGCGCTGCGCGGCGCGGCGGACCGCCGGGAAGGGCTCGCGCGTCTCGCCGGCCAGGTCGCGGCCCGTCGCAGCCGGCTCGAGGCGACCGAGGCCGAGATCGGGCGCCTGCGCACGACGCTCGCCGAGGCGGAGCGGCGCGGGCACCAGGCGACGACGGAGTTCGCGGCGCTCGAGACCCAGGTCGCGGGCGTCGAGGAGGGCGAGGAGGGGCTCGACGCGGAGCACGAGGCCGCGGCCGACGCGGTCGAGGAGGCCGCGGCGCGCCTCGCCGCCCTCGAGGAGGCGGTCACGGCGGCGGACCGTGAGCGCACCGCGCTCGACTCGCGGATCGAGACCCTCGAGCTCAGCCTGCTGCGCAAGGACGGCGCCGGTGCGCTGCTCGCCGCCGACGGACTGCCCGGCACGATCGGGTCCCTCGCGGCGCTGCTCGAGGTCGCCGCGCGCGACGAGGACGCGGTCGTGGCCGCGCTCGGCCACCTCGCGGACGCGGTCGCGGTCGAGTCGGTCGACGCGGCGGTCGACGCGATCCGCCGCCTGCGCACCGACGACGCCGGGCGGGCGACGCTCGTCGTCGGGGGAGCCCCGGGGCCGGAGCGCCCGCTCGCGCCGGCGGACGTGCCCGAGGGCACCGACCGTGCGGTCGACCTCGTCACGGCGCCGGCGAGCGTGCGCTCGTCGCTCGACCGCCTGCTCGCGGACGTCGTCGTCGTCGACGACCTGGCCGCCGCCCGGGCCGTCGTGGCGGCGCACCCGCACCTCGTCGTCGCGACCCGCACGGGCGACGTCCTCGCCCGCGACCGCGCGTCCGGCGGCTCGGCCACGGCCCCGAGCGCCCTGCACCTGCAGCAGGCGCTCGACGAGGCCCGCACCGGCTCGGCGTCCGCGACCGCCGCGGGCGAGCGCGCACGCTTCGAGCTCACCGCGGCCCGCGAGGCGCACGCCACGGCGCAGGCCCGCTACGACGAGACCCTCGACCGCCTCAACCAGTCCGACGCGGCGCTCGCGGCGGTCGCCGAGCAGCTCGGCCACCTGGGCGCGACCGCCCGCGCCGCGCGCGCCGAGGCCGAGCGGGTCCAGGCCTCGCTCGACGCGGCGACCGCGACGCTCGCCGCCGGCGCGGACGAGCTCGCGGAGCTCACCGAGCGGCTCGCCGCCGCCGAGACCGAGCCCGCCGAGACCGAGGCCGCGATCGCCGAGGGCACCGCCGACCGCGACCGCCTGGCCGGGCTCGCGACCGCCGCGCGCGCACGGGAGACCGAGGCGCGCCTCACGCTGCGCACGAGCGAGGAGCGGGCCCGGGCGCTGTCGGGCCGGGCCGAGTCGCTCGAGCGTGCCGCGCGGGCCGAGCGCGCCGCGCGCGAGCGGGCCGCCGAGCGCGAGCGGGCGCGGGTGCGGCAGGCGCGCCTCGCCCAGGCGGTGCGCACGGGTGCCGAGCAGGCGCTCACCGCGCTCGAGGGCTCGCTCGCGCGGGCGGCCGACGAGCGTGCGGCGGCGGAGGCGGCACGCACCGAGCGCGAGGCGGCGCTCACCCAGGTCCGCGCCGAGGTCGAGCAGCGCGCGCGCGAGCTCGCCGAGCTGACCGACGTGGCCCACCGGGACGAGGTCGCCCGCGCCCAGCAGCTCCTGCGCATCGAGCAGCTCCAGACCCGGGCGGTCGAGGACCTCGGGCTCGACCCCGCCGTGCTGCTCGAGGAGTACGGGCCGCACCGGGGGGTTCCGGTCGTGCTCGCGCCCGGCGTCGAGCCGGACCCCGAGGCACCGACCGAGGTGCCGTACGTGCGCGAGCAGCAGGAGAAGCGGCTGCGGGGCGCCGAGCGCGCGCTGTCGCTGCTCGGGCGCGTCAACCCGCTCGCGCTCGAGGAGTTCGCCGCGCTCGAGGAGCGCCACAAGTTCCTCGTCGAGCAGCTCGCGGACCTCAAGAGGTCCCGGGCCGACCTGCTCGAGATCGTCCGCGAGATCGACGAGCGCGTCGAGCAGGTCTTCACGGACGCGTACCGCGACACCGCGGCGGCCTTCGACGTCGTGTTCCCGCGGCTGTTCCCGGGCGGCGAGGGACGCCTCGTGCTCACCGACCCGGCGAACATGCTCACGACCGGCATCGAGGTCGAGGCCCGGCCCGCGGGCAAGAAGGTCAAGCGCCTGTCGCTGCTCTCCGGCGGCGAGCGCTCGCTCACGGCGGTCGCGCTGCTCGTCGCGATCTTCAAGGCGCGCCCGAGCCCGTTCTACGTCATGGACGAGGTCGAGGCCGCGCTCGACGACGCGAACCTGGGCCGGCTCCTGGAGATCTTCCGGGAGCTCCAGGAGGACTCGCAGCTCATCGTCGTGACGCACCAGAAGCGCACGATGGAGATCGCCGACGCGCTGTACGGGGTGACCATGCGGGGCGACGGGGTCACGACGGTGATCAGCCAGCGGATGCGGGAGGACGTCTCCGCCTGAGCGGGTCCGCGGGCGAGGACGTCTCGGCCTGAGCGGTCCGCGGCTGAGGACGCCCCCGAGGCCGAGGCCGATGCCGAGACGGGCCGGCCGACGTCGTGCCCCGCGGCGCCACGACGCGTCCGGCGGCGTCCCGGGCCCCGGCGTTGCGCCGGTCGCGTGAAGGTCGTGTGGCGTTGCGCACAGCCTGCGCGGCACCCGGGGACGAGCCGCCGCAAGGAGCCGATAATGATCCCATGACTGCTCTGATCATCTGGACCCTCGTCGCGCTCGTCGCCGCAGGCGTCGTCGCGCTCGTGGCCAGCGCGACGAGCAACGGCTCCGACGCCTCCTTCGTCCGCGACCTGCGCGCCGGCCTCGCCGCGCGGCGCGACCCCGCGTCCGCGCGCCTGGGCGCCGAGCTCCTCGACGCCGAGCCCGTCGACGTCCCGCTCGACGAGTTCCTGCTCGCGACCCAGGTCGACGACGACGGCTACCTGCACGTCGACGAGCTGCGCGACACCCTCGGGAAGGCCCGGCAGAAGGCCGTCCGGTCGGTGCACGAGCTCACGCGCCGCCCCGGCTGACCCCGACGCGCCGGGTGCGACGCCCGACCGCCACGGTGCGCGCCGGGCGCCGGCGTCGCGCCACAGCCGTGCCTGTGCTGAGAGACTGATCCGGTGGACAACGAACTCCTCACAGCCCTGCTCGTCGGCGTGCCCGCCCTCGCGGCCGTCGTCGGCGTGCTCGTCGCGCGCCGCCGGCGCCCCGGGACGGGCGGCGGGTCCGGCGCGACCGACGACGGGGCGCGTGCCGCACGCGGCGGGACCGCCGGCGAGCCGTCCGGGGGAGCGGGCACCGCGACGCTCGAGCGTCCGCCGGTCGCCCCCGGCACCACCACGGCCGCGGAGGACGTCGAGGTCGTCCCCGACCTCGACGAGGTCGTCGGCTTCGAGGTCCCGGCGCCCGCCGTCGGACGGCTCGCCCGCCTGCGCGACCGCCTCGCGCGCTCGGGGTCGCCTCTCGGCACCCGCCTCCTCGCCGTCCTCTCGCGCGACCACCTCTCCGAGGACGACTGGGACGAGCTCGAGGAGACGCTGCTCCTCGCCGACATGGGCGCGGGCCCCGCGGGCGAGCTGATCGACGCGCTGCGCACCCAGGTCCGCGTGCAGGGCGTCAAGGACCCGGTCCAGGTCCGCGCGCTGCTGCGCGAGCAGCTCGTCGCGCTCGTCGACCCGTCGCTCGACCGCTCGCTCGCCACGACGCCGCCCTCGGCGCTCGCCGCGGACGGCACGGGCGAGGAGCCCGACGGCGCCGCGCTCCCGCACGTACCGGCGGTCGTGCTCGTCGTGGGCGTCAACGGCACCGGCAAGACGACGACCGTCGGCAAGCTCGCGCGGGTCCTCGTCGCGGAGGGCCGCACCGTCGTCCTCGGCGCCGCCGACACGTTCCGGGCCGCCGCGGCGGACCAGCTCGAGACGTGGGGCTCGCGCGTCGGCGTGCCGACCGTCCGCTCCGACCGCGACGGCGGCGACCCGGCCGCGGTCGCGTTCGACGCGGTGCGCACCGGCGTGCGCGAGCAGTTCGACGTCGTCCTGGTCGACACCGCGGGCCGCCTGCAGAACAAGGCCGGCCTCATGGACGAGCTCGGCAAGATCACGCGCGTGATCACCCGCGAGGCCCCCCTCTCGGAGGTCCTGCTCGTGCTCGACGCGACGACGGGCCAGAACGGCCTCAACCAGGCCAAGGTCTTCGCCGAGGTCGCGGGCGTCACCGGCATCGTCCTGACCAAGCTCGACGGGACCGCCAAGGGCGGCATCGTCGTGGCCGTCCAGCGCCAGCTCGGGGTGCCCGTCAAGCTCGTCGGCCTCGGCGAGGGGCCCGACGACCTGGCGCCGTTCGACCCCGAGGACTTCGTCGACGGGCTCCTCCAGGTCTGACCCGGTTCCTGGACCCGCGCCCAGCACGAAACGCAACGTTTACGTGGCGGGCGCCGCTGTCACGCGCGCGTAACCCGTCCGGCCTCCCGGTGAAACTCCCCTCCCCGAAGGTTGTGCCCGACCCGGCCGCCCGGCTGGCGAAGGAAGGCAATCCAGATGGAAGAGTTTGTGCTGGACACGGGCAACACAGCATGGATGCTGACTGCCGCGTCGCTGGTGCTGCTGATGACGCCGGGTCTGGCGTTCTTCTACGGCGGCATGGTGCGGGGCAAGAGCGTCCTCAACATGATGATGATGAGCTTCGGCGCGATCGGCGTCGTCTCCCTCATCTGGGTCCTCTACGGCTACTCCGGGACCTTCGGCACGGACGTCGCCGGGTTCTTCGGCAACCCGCTCGACTTCTTCGGCCTCGCCGGCATGACCGACGAGGACAGCCTGATGAAGGCGACCGGCGTGCCGGCGCTCGTCGCGGTCGGGTACCAGGCCACGTTCGCGATCATCACCGTCGCGCTGATCTCCGGCGCCATCGCGGACCGCACCAAGTACTCGACGTGGCTCGCGTTCACCGCGGTCTGGGTCACGGTCGTCTACATCCCGCTCGCGCACATGGTGTGGGGCGGCGGCCACCTCGGCGCCGAGGGCATCACGAGCGCGCTCTCGACCCCCATCGACTTCGCCGGCGGCACGGTCGTGCACATCAACGCCGGTGTCGCGGGCCTCGTGCTCGCCCTCGTGATCGGCAAGCGCCGCGGCTTCGCCAAGGAGCCGATGCGCCCGCACAACCTCCCGTTCGTGATGCTCGGCGCCGCGCTCCTGTGGTTCGGCTGGTTCGGCTTCAACGCGGGCTCCGAGTTCGGCGCGGACAACGTCTCCGGCCGGGCCTGGGTCAACACGCTCGTCGCCACCGCGGTCGCGATGCTCGCCTGGCTCCTCACCGAGAAGTTCCGTGACGGCCACGCCACGTCGCTCGGTGCCGCGTCCGGCGTCGTCGCGGGCCTCGTCGCCATCACCCCGGCCGCGGCGGCCGTCGACACGTTCGGCGCGATCGCGATCGGCCTCGTCGCGGGTGTCCTGTGCGCCCTCGCGGTCGGCCTGAAGTACAAGTTCGGCTACGACGACTCGCTCGACGTCGTCGGCGTCCACCTCGTCGGCGGCCTCGTCGGGACGGTGCTCATCGGCCTGTTCTCGACCGACGCCAACTCGACCTGGTACCCCGACGGCGCGCTCAACGGCCTGTTCTACGGCGGCGGCCTCACGCAGCTCGGCACACAGATCATCGTGGCCGTCGTGGCGATGGTGTTCAGCGGCCTCGCGACCCTGGTCATCGCCCTGATCCTCAAGGCCACGATGGGCTGGCGCGTGAGCGACGAGGCCGAGGTCGGCGGCGTCGACCTGGCGGTGCACGGCGAAACGGCGTACGAGACCCTGGGTGCCCGCATCATTACGGAGGTGAAGTGATGACCAAGCTCGTCACAGCAGTCATCCAGCCGCACCGGCTGGACGACGTGAAGTCGGCGCTCGAGGCGGCCGGTGTCCGGGGCCTGACGGTGAGCGAGGCGAGCGGCTACGGCCGGCAGCGCGGCCACACCGAGGTCTACCGCGGTGCGGAGTACACGGTCGACCTGGTCCCCAAGGTCAAGATCGACGTCCTGGTCTCCGACGAGGACGCCGCGACGGTCACGGAGGTCATCGTCAAGGCCGCGCAGACCGGCAAGATCGGCGACGGGAAGGTCTGGACCGTGCCGGTCGAGGACGTCGCGCGGGTCCGCACCGGCGAGCACGGCGCGGACGCGCTCTGAGCCGGGCAGCAGACTCCCGCCGATGACGCAGTCACGGTCGCCCGCAGGGGGCGCGGCCGGCGACGGGTCGCCCGAGGCCCCGCGCCCCACGACAGGGGTGCGGGGCCTCCGGGCGGAACGGCTCGAGCTCGCCGCCGGGCTCACGGGCCCGGGCAGCGACGGGGTCGCGCGCCGTCTCGCCGGCGTCACCCTGGTCCACCGGCGCCTCGCCGAGCTCTGGGACGAGGCCACCGCGGGGCGCGACGTCGGCGGCATCGCGCTCGGCGCGGTCGGCAGCGTCGGCCGAGGTGACGCGAGCCCGGTCAGCGACCTGGACCTGCTCCTGGTCCACGAGGGCCGGGGGCACTCGGCCGAGGAGGTCTCGGCGCTCGCACAGCGCCTCTGGTACCCGATCTGGGACGCGGGGCTCGACCTCGACCACTCGGTGCGCTCGCTCGCGCAGTGCCGTCAGGTCGCGTCGAAGGACCTCCCGGCCGCGGTCGGGCTGCTCGACCTCGTGCCCGTCGCCGGCGACCACCTCGTGGTGCACCGGGCGAAGTCCGCGCTGCTGGCGGACTGGCGCTCCGCGGCGCGCCGTCGGCTGCCGGAGCTCCTCGCGTCGACCAAGCAGCGCGCGGAGCGGCACGGCGAGCTCGCCTACCTCATCGAGCCGGACCTCAAGGAGGCCCGGGGCGGCATCCGTGACGCGGTCGTGCTCTCGGCGCTCGCCGCCACGTGGCTCACGGACCGCCCGCACGGCGCGGTCGACAACGCGTACGCCCACCTGCTCGACGTGCGCGACGCGATCCAGGTCGCGACGCGTCGGCACACCAACCGGCTGCTCGCCGCGGACCAGGACGAGGTCGCGGCGCTCACGGGCTTCGACGACCGCGACGACCTGCTCGCGAGCCTCGCGGAGGCCGGCCGGATCATCTCCTACGCGCTCGACTCGACGGTCCGCAACGCGCGCCAGGCGCTCCAGCGCCCGCTCGTGCGCCGTCCGGTGCTCGTGCGCGGCCGGCGCGGGGCCCCACTCCTGCGGCCCATCGGGGAGGGCCTCGTCGAGCACGACGGCGAGATCGTGCTGGCCGTCGACGCGCGCCCGGCGCTCGACCCGATCCTGTCGCTGCGCGCCGCGGCGACGGCCGCCCGCACCGGGCTCCCGCTCTCGCCGGTCACGGTCGCGAGCCTCACGCAGACCCCGCCGCTGCCCACCCCGTGGCCCAAGGCGGCACGCACGTCGCTGCTCCAGCTGCTCGGGTCCGGGCACGCGCAGGTGCCCGTCTGGGAGGCGCTCGACCTGGCTGGCGTCGTGACGACCTGGATCCCCGAGTGGGCGGGCGTCCGCAACCGCCCGCAGCGCTCCGCGATCCACCGCCACACCGTCGACCGCCACCTCGTCGAGACGGTCGCGCTCGCGAGCCGGGACAAGCGCAGCGTCGAGCGCAGCGACCTGCTGCTGCTCGCGGCGCTGCTGCACGACATCGGCAAGCGCGCGGGCGCGGGCGACCACTCGACCGAGGGTGCCCGGCTCGCCGGGCCGATCGTGCTGCGGATGGGGTTCGGGGAGCAGGACGCCGACGACGTGGCTCGGCTCGTCCGGCACCACCTGACGCTCGCCGACCTCGCGACGACGGCGGACCCGGACGACCCCGCGACGACGGAGCGCCTGCTCGAGGCGGTCGACCACCGGGCCGACCTGCTCGGGCTCCTGCGCTCGCTCACGGAGGCCGACGCGACCGCCGCGGGGCCGACCGCGTGGAGCGCCTGGCGCGAGCGGCTCGTCGACGACGCGACGGCGCGGGCGGGCGACCGGCTGGCAGGTACCCTGGACCGTCCGTGATCGGCGAGGAGAGCGTGAGGATCGAGCGGTGTTCGCCACCCTGTCCGACAGACTGACATCCACCTTCAAGAACCTGCGCACCAAGGGCAAGCTGTCCGAGGCGGACATCGACGCCACCGTGCGCGAGATCCGCCGCGCGCTGCTCGACGCCGACGTCGCCGTCCCCGTGGTGCGTGCGTTCACCGGCGCGGTGCGCGAGCGTGCGCTCTCGGCCGAGGTCTCGGGTGCCCTGAACCCGGCGCAGCAGGTCGTGAAGATCGTCAACGACGAGCTCGTCGCGATCCTCGGCGGGCAGAACCGCCCGCTGCGCCTCGCGAAGACCCCGCCGAGCGTCATCATGCTCGCGGGCCTCCAGGGCGCGGGCAAGACGACCCTCGCCGGCAAGCTCGCGCTGCACCTGCGCTCGCAGGGGCACACGCCGCTGCTCGTCGCGGCGGACCTCCAGCGCCCCAACGCCGTCACGCAGCTCGAGGTCGTCGGCGAGCGCGCCGGCGTGCCGGTCTTCGCCCCGCACCGTGGCAACCAGGGCAGCGAGGACCTGTCGGGCCTCGCGGGCGGCGACCCGGTCGCGGTCGCGCGCGAGGGTCTGGCCACGGCGCGCGCCCGCCAGCACGACGTCGTCATCGTCGACACCGCCGGCCGCCTCGGTGTCGACGCGGACCTCATGCAGCAGGCCGCGGACATCCGCGACGCCGTCGGCCCCGACGAGATCCTGTTCGTGATCGACGCGATGATCGGCCAGGACGCGGTCGCGACCGCACAGGCGTTCGCCGAGGGCGTCGACTTCACGGGTGTCGTGCTCTCGAAGCTCGACGGCGACGCACGCGGTGGCGCCGCGCTCTCGGTCGCGAGCGTGACGGGCCGGCCGATCCTGTTCGCGTCGACGGGCGAGAAGCTCACCGACTTCGAGGTCTTCCACCCGGACCGCATGGCGTCGCGCATCCTCGACATGGGCGACGTGCTCACCCTCATCGAGCAGGCCGAGAAGGCGTTCGACGCCGAGCAGGCCGAGGCGATGGCCGGCAAGCTCGCGAGCGGCGAGGACTTCACGCTCGAGGACTTCCTGCAGCAGATGCAGGCCATGAAGAACATGGGCTCGATGAAGAAGATGCTCGGCATGCTGCCGGGCATGGGCCAGATGCGTGAGGCGCTCGACAACTTCGACGAGCGCGAGGTCGACCGCATCGAGGCGATCATCCGCTCGATGACCCCCGCGGAGCGCCGCAGCCCCAAGATGATCAACGGCTCGCGCCGTTCGCGCATCGCGCGCGGCTCGGGCACCACGGCGACCGACGTGAACCAGCTCCTCGACCGGTTCGAGGGCGCGCAGAAGATGATGAAGCAGATGGCTCGCGGCGGCGGGATGGGCGTCCCCGGCATGGGGAACCTGCCCGGCATGGGCGGCAAGAAGTCGCGCGGGCGCGTCGCGCCGCCGCCCCGCAAGGCCAAGGGCAAGTCGGGGAACCCGGCGAAGCGCGCCGAGCAGGAGCGGCTCGCGGCCGACCGCGCGGCCGGCCTGACGCCGCGCGCGCCGCAGGGCTCGGCGTTCGGCCTCGGTCAGCCCGCGGCCCCGGAGCAGGTCGACCCCGGCGCGCTCCAGCTGCCGCCCGGCCTGGACAAGCTCCTCGGGCGCTGACGTGCACCCCGCGCCGACGTGGGCCGGGCGCCCGTGACCGCCGGGCCGGTGCTGCACCTGCGCGGGACCGTCGTCCTGGACGACGAGCGCGAGGTGGGGGAGGCCTGGGTCGTCGGTGGGCGGCTCACGCTGACACGTCCGTCGGCGACGGACGTCCGGGTGCTCGACGGGGTCGTGCTGCCCGGGCTCGTGGACGTGCACTGCCACATCGGCCTCGCGGCGGACGGGCCCGTCGACGCGGCGACCGCGGAGCAGCAGGCCCTGGCCGACCGCGACTCCGGGGTGCTGCTCGTCCGCGACGCGGGGTCCCCGGCGGACACGTCGTGGGTGCACGCGCGCACGGACCTCCCGCGGCTCATCCGGTCCGGCCACCACCTCGCCCGTCCCAAGCGCTACCTGCGCCACTACGGCCGCGAGCTTGCGGACGTCGCGGAGCTGCCCGCGGCCGTCGCCGAGGAGGCCCGGCGCGGCGACGGGTGGGTCAAGCTCGTGGCCGACTGGATCGACCGCGACCTGGGCGCCGACGGCGACCTGCGCCCGCTGTGGCCGGCGGACGTGCTCGCCGAGGCCGTCGCCGCCGCGCACGCCGAGGGGGCGCGGGTCACGGCCCACACGTTCGCGACCGAGTCGGTCGACGCGCTGCTCGACGCGGGGGTCGACTGCCTCGAGCACGCGACGGGCGCGACGCCCGAGCAGGTGGCGCGCCTCGCGGCCGACGGCGTGCCGGTGACCGCGACGCTGCTCCAGGTCGCCCAGTTCGAGGCCATCGCCGCCCAGGCGGTGCGCTACCCCCTGTTCGCCGCGCGCATGCGCCGTCTGCACGCCCGCCGGTACGACCAGGTCCGCGACCTGCACGACGCCGGCGTCCGGGTCCTCGTGGGGACCGACGCGGGCGGGACGATCGCGCACGGGCGGATCGCGGACGAGGCCCGCGAGATGGTGCTCGCGGGGATCCCCGCGGCCGAGGTCGCCGCCGCCGCGAGCTGGCGGACCCGGGCGTGGCTCGGCGTCGAGGCGCTCGACGAGGGCACGAGCGCCGATGTCGTGGTCTACCCGGCGGACCCGCGCACCGACATCGAGGTGCTCGCGGCGCCGTCCGCGGTCGTGCTCCGGGGCGTCCAGGTCCGCTGACGGCGTCGCGGCACGGTCCCGTCGCGGCCCGGTTGGGAGCGGGGCCCCGCGTCTGGCAGAATGCTTCCCTGTACTCGGCGCGCCCGGACCCTCTAGCCGGCCGCGACCGTGTCCTTCCGGTCGGACGAGCCCCTCTCCCCACGTGCGGGCGCGCCTGACCACCACAGCAGAAACCAGGAGAGACCACACTGTGGCCACCAAGATCCGTCTGAAGCGCATGGGCAAGATCCGCGCGCCGTACTACCGCGTCGTCGTCGCGGACTCGCGCACCAAGCGTGACGGCCGCGTCATCGAGGAGATCGGCAAGTACCACCCGACCGAGGAGCCGTCGCTCATCGACATCTCCTCCGAGCGTGCGCAGTACTGGCTCGGCGTCGGCGCGCAGCCGAGCGAGCAGGTCCTCGTGCTCCTCAAGGTCACGGGTGACTGGCAGAAGTTCAAGGGCCTCCCGGGCGCCGAGGGCACGCTGCGCGTGAAGGCCCCGAAGGTCGACCCGAGCTCGGCCATCGAGGCCGCCGCGAAGGACGCCGAGAAGGTCAAGGCGAACGCGTCCGAGAAGAAGGCTGCCGCCAAGGCCGAGGCGCCCGCCGCCGACGCCGCCGAGGACGAGCAGGCCTGATGCTCGACGACGCGCTCGAGCACCTCGTGCGGGGCATCGTCGACCACCCGGACGACGTGCAGGTCCGCACGAAGACGCTGCGTCGCGGTGAGCTGCTCGAGGTCCGGGTGCACCCCGACGACCTCGGCCGGGTCATCGGGCGCGGCGGTCGCACGGCGCGTGCGCTGCGCACCGTCGTCGGCGCCCTCTCGACGGAAGGCCCGGTCCGGGTCGACGTCGTGGACGTCGACCGCCGCTGAGCTGTCGACCACCGTCGACCACACCGAGAGGCCCGGCCCCTACCCTGGGGCCGGGCCTCTCGGCGTCCCGCCCGTCGTCCCCGGCCGCCGCGCCGCTCCGCGTAACCCGTGCCGTCGACCGCCGGCCCGCCCGCCCTGGAAGGAACCCCGATGCTGCTGACCGTCGCGAGGATCGTGCGCGCCCACGGGCTGCGCGGCGAGGTCGCGCTCGACCTGCGCACCGACGCGCCCGAGGAGCGGCTGGCAGCCGGGACCGTCCTCGTCACCGAGCCCGCGTCGGCCGGCCCGCTCACGGTCGCCCGGACGCGCGTGCAGCACGACCGCTGGTTCGTCACGTTCGCCGAGGCGTCCGACCGCACCGCCGCGGAGGCGCTGCGCGGCGTCGACCTGCTCGCCGAGGAGGACGCCTCGGACGACGAGGACGCGTGGTACCCGCACGAGCTCGCGGGCCTGCGCGCCGAGCACGTCGACGGCACGCTGCTCGGCGAGGTCGTCGGCCTCGAGCACCTGCCCGCGCACGACCTGCTCGTGGTGCGCGAGCCGTCGGGGGAGCGCACGCTCGTGCCGTTCGTCCGGGCGATCGTGCCGGTCGTCGACGTGCCGGGGGGCCGCGTGGTGCTCGACCCGCCGGCGGGGCTCATGGCGTCCGACGCGGAGAACATGGTCGTGAGCGACGAGACGAGCGGCGCGCCGGAGCCGTCCGGCGACGAGGGCTGACGTGCGCATCGACGTCGTCACGATCTTCCCCGAGTACCTCGCACCGCTCGACCTCTCGCTCGTCGGCAAGGCGCGCAGCGCCGGGATCCTCGACCTGCGGGTGCACGACCTGCGCACGTGGACGACCGACCGCCACCGCACCGTCGACGACACGCCGTTCGGCGGGGGCGCCGGCATGGTCATGCGCCCGGACGTGTGGGGGACCGCGCTCGACGAGGTGCTCGCCGGGGGCGGTCACCTGCTGGTGCCGACGCCGTCGGGCGCGCCGCTGACCCAACGCACCGCGGAGCGCCTCGCGGGCGAGGACCACCTCGTCCTCGCCTGCGGCCGCTACGAGGGCATCGACGCGCGGGTCGCCGAGCACTACCGCACCGTCCCCGGCGTCCAGGTCAGCGAGTTCTCGCTCGGCGACTACGTGCTCAACGGGGGAGAGGTCGCGGCGCTCGTGCTGGTCGAGGCGGTCGCCCGCCTGCTGCCGGGCGTCGTCGGGAACCCCGCCTCCCTGGTCGAGGAGTCGCACGGCGCGGCGGGGCTGCTCGAGTACCCCGTGTACACCAAGCCGCCGCGCTGGGCGGGCCTCGACGTGCCCGAGGTGCTGCTCTCGGGCCACCACGCGCGCATCGAGCGGTGGCGGCGCGACGAGGCGCTCGCCCGCACGGCCGAGCGCCGGCCGGACCTCGTGCGGGTGCTCGACGTCGGGCTGCTCGACGCGCGCGACCGGGCGGTGCTCGCGGAGGCCGGGTGGGTCGTGGCCGACGGGCGGCTGACGCCCGTGGCTGCGGTCGAGGCCGAGGCCCACCCCGAGGCCGACCATGATGCCGACACGGAGCCGGACCTTCCCGCGGGCGCGCCGCAGGGCTGAGTGCCGGGCGGTTTCCGGTCGCTGACGGGCGTGTGGCAGACTGGTCCGTTGGTGCGCACCGGCTGCGTCTCTGCCACAGGGGAGACGACCACGGCCGCTCGTCCCCGGTCCGCCGGGTCCGACGCACCGTCCATGAGCCATCGGGACGCCCGCGCGGTCCGGTCAGACCACGTCTGACGGGTCGGCGGAGCGCCCTCGACGACGCGCCTGACCTGTGGCAGCGCGAGAGAGTGAACACCATGCACACGCTCGACCCCGTCGACGCAGCCTCGCTGCGCTCCGACATCCCCGCCTTCCGCCCGGGCGACACCCTCAAGGTGAACGTCAAGGTCGTCGAGGGCAACCGCTCCCGCATCCAGGCGTTCCAGGGCGTCGTCATCTCGCGTCACGGCGGCGGCGTCGGCGAGACCTTCACGGTCCGCAAGGTCAGCTTCGGCGTCGGCGTCGAGCGCATGTTCCCCGTGCACTCGCCCAGCCTGGAGTCGATCGAGGTCGTCACCCGTGGTGACGTCCGCCGCGCGAAGCTCTACTACCTGCGCGCCCTTCGCGGCAAGAAGGCGAAGATCAAGGAGAAGCGCGACTCGGTGCCGGCCAAGAAGGCCTGACGCACCTCGCACGGCTCGCACGGGCGGTCACCGGTCTCGGTGGCCGCCCGTCGGCGTCCCGGCGCTCGCGCGAACGTGCTGCAGCCGCTCCGCGGACGGCCGTCGCCGCGTGGTCGGGCGCGACCGGTCGGTGGTCGGGCGCGACCGGCCGGTGGGACGTCGCGCCCGTACCGGCCGAGGCATGGAAGAGTGGTCGGGTGACCGACCAGGACGCCGCGGAGCGTGACGACACGACCTTCCCCGAGGGCAGCCGACCCGAGCGCCGCGGGCAGGCGCGCAAGCCCGCGCGGAGCTCGGGGCTCGCGTGGCTGCGCGAGTCGGTGATCATCCTGGTCAGCGCGCTCCTGCTGTCGCTGATCGTCAAGACGTTCCTCGTGCAGGCGTTCTTCATCCCGAGCGAGTCCATGCACGAGACGCTCATCGAGGGCGACCGCGTGCTGGTGAGCAAGCTGCGCCCGGGTCCCTTCGACCTGCGCCGCGGCGACATCGTCGTGTTCAAGGACCCCGGCGGCTGGCTGAGCGGGGCCACGGCGCCCCAGCCCAGCGAGGCGCGCAAGGTCGTCAACGAGGCGCTCACCTTCGTGGGCCTCCTGCCGCAGGACGCGGGCGAGCACCTGATCAAGCGCATCATCGGCCTGCCCGGCGACCAGGTCGCCTGCGAGGGCGACGGGGCCCCGGTCACGGTCAACGGCGTGCCGCTCGACGAGCCGTACCTGGCCCCGGGCGCCGTCCCGAGCATCAGCGCGTTCGACATCACCGTCCCCGAGGGCACGCTGTGGCTCATGGGCGACAACCGCGGCGCCTCCGCCGACTCCCGCGCGAACATGGGCTCCCCGGGCGGGCCGTACATGCCCGTCGAGAACGTCGTCGGCACGGCGTTCGTGACCGTCTGGCCCTTCGACCGCGCCGGGACGCTCACGAACCCCACGGACACGTTCGCGGCCGTGCCGGACCCCGCATGACGCTGCTCGACCTCACAAGCACGGCGCCCGTGCTCTCGGCGGCTCCGCGCGACGAGCCGGACACCGCGGCGCACGGGGCCGGGTCCGCCCGCGCGGGCTCCACCGGCAGCACGTCGGCCGGCGCCGCACCGGCCGCAGACGCGGCGACCGGCACCGCTCCTGCTCGCACGGCGCCGACGCGTGCGGCACCGACCCGCACTGCACCGACCCGCACCGCACCGACACTGCGGCACGAGCGCACGCTGCTGCGCTCGGGCGCGCTGCTCGTCGCCGGGATGGACGAGGTCGGTCGGGGCGCTCTCGCCGGACCGGTCAGTGTCGGGGTCGTCGTGGTGGACGCCCGCACGCGGGCCTGCCCGCCCGGCGTCACCGACTCCAAGCTCCTGAGCCCCGCGGCGCGGTCCGCGCTCGTGCCGGCGCTGCAGCGCTGGGGGACCGCACGCGCCGTCGGCCACGCCTCGGCGCAGGAGATCGACGCGATCGGCATCATCGCCGCCCTGCGCCTCGCGGGGTCCCGGGCGCTGCGTGCCGTCGCGCAGGACGTCGGCCCCGTGGACGCCGTCGTGCTCGACGGCTCGCACAACTGGCTCACGCCCCCCGCGCAGGGTGCGCTGTTCGACGCCGACGCCGACGCCGACGCCGACGCCGAGGCCGAGGACGACCGCGAGGCGAGGGAGCGTCGGGCGGCCGCCGACGACGAGATCGCGGCGCTCGGCTTCGTGCCGCGGGTGCGCATGATGGTCAAGGCAGACCGCACGTGCGCGAGCGTCGCCGCCGCGAGCGTGCTCGCCAAGTGCGAGCGCGACGAGACCATGACCACCCTCGCGCGCGAGCACCCGCGCTACGGCTGGCACGCCAACAAGGGGTACGGCTCGAGCGACCACGTGGCCGCGCTGCGCGTGCACGGACCGAGCCCGCTGCACCGGGTGAGCTGGCGGCTGCCGCTCGACGAGTGCGCAGCGGGCGGGTGAACCTCGCGGCGGGTGCGGTCGCGAGCCGGCCTCCGCGCGCGGGACGGGCTCGACGATGGGGGATGATGACCGGGTGAGTGCGGAAGACCTCGAGAACTACGAGACCGACATGGAGCTCGCGCTCTACCGCGAGTACCGGGACGTGGTCGGGCTCTTCTCGTACGTCGTGGAGACCGAGCGCCGGTTCTACCTCGCCAACCAGGTCGACCTGCAGGTGCGGTCGGCCGCGGGCGAGGTGTACTTCGAGCTCGCGCTCGCCGACGCCTGGGTGTGGGACGTCTACCGCTCCGCACGGTTCGTGAAGTCGGTGCGTGTCGTGACGTTCAAGGACGTCAACGTCGAGGAGCTCGCGAAGGCGGAGCTCGACCTGGGTGGCGGACCCGGCTTCTCCCGCTGACCCGGCCCTGCGAGCCCTGCCTCGAGCCCAGCCCCGGCGGGACGACCTCGAGGCGCACCGCGGCGCCCTGACCTCTCGGCGGTCCCCTCCGCCCACCCACAGCCCCGCGCGGTCGCCGGGCGGCCGCCGGTCCGCGACGCGCGCCCTCCGACGGCGTCGACGGTCCGCGAGCATCTCCCGCGGAGGTGGTCGCCATGCGGGCGAAGGACGCGGTCGGCAGGTACGGGGAGGACGTCGCGGCGGCGTGGGCGTGCGACGCCGGGTGGACGGTGCTCGACCGGAACTGGCGGGGCGACGGCGGCGAGCTCGACCTCGTCGCGCTCGACGGCGACGAGCTGGTGGCCGTCGAGGTCAAGACCCGGCGCAGCACCGCGTTCGGGCACCCGGCGGAGGCCGTGACCGCGCGCAAGCTCGCGCGCATCCGTCGCCTGACGGCGCAGTGGCTCGCCACGCACGACACCCGCCCGACGTCCGTGCGCATCGACGTGATCGCGATCCTGCTGCGGCGGGGCGAGCCGCTCGTGCTCGAGCACCTCGCGGGCGTGGTCCGGTGACGCTCGGGCGCACGGTCGCCGTCGCGCTGCGCGGCCTGACCGGCCACGTCGTCGAGGTCGAGGCGCACCTGGCTGCGTCGCTGCCGGCGTTCACGCTCGTCGGGCTGCCCGACGCCGCGCTCGCCGAGGCACGCGACCGCGTCCGGGCAGCCGTGACGTCGAGCGGGCTCGCGTGGCCCAACCGGCGGATCACGGTGAACCTGTCACCCGCGACGCTGCCGAAGTCCGGCTCGGCGTTCGACCTCGCGATCGCCGTCGCGACGCTCGCCGGGGCAGGGCTCGTGCGTCCCGAGGCGGTGTCCGGGGTCGTGCACCTCGGCGAGCTCGGCCTCGACGGACGCCTGCGGCCCGTCCGCGGCGTCCTGCCCGCCGTGGCCGCCGCGGTGCAGGCCGGCCACCCCCACGTCGTCGTCCCCGTCGCCAACGAGGCCGAGGCCCTGCTCGTCCCGGGCGCCCGCGTCGTGGGTGCGCGCAGCCTCGCGGAGGTCGCCCACCGGTACGGCGCCGACCTGGACGTCCCGGACGTCGTCGCGGTCGGTGCCGAGCACCTGGAGCCCGGATCGCCCGGGCCGGCGGCGGACCTCGCCGACGTCCTCGGGCAGGACGACGCCAGGGTCGCGCTCGAGGTCGCGGCGGCGGGCGGGCACCACCTGCTCATGGTCGGACCGCCGGGCGCGGGCAAGACGATGCTCGCCGCCCGGCTGCCGGGGCTCCTGCCCGACCTCACGGAGACGGAGGCGGTCGAGGTCACCGCCGTGCACTCGGTCGCCGGCACGTTCGACCCGCGCGGCGGACTCGTGCGGCGGCCGCCGTACGAGGACCCGCACCACACCGCGACGCCGGCGAGCATCGTGGGTGGCGGCTCCGGCGTCCCCCGGCCCGGTGCCGCGTCCCGCGCACACCGCGGGGTGCTCTTCATGGACGAGGCGCCCGAGTTCTCGACCGCCGTGCTCCAGACGCTGCGCCAGCCGCTCGAGCACGGGGAGCTGGTCCTGCACCGCGCGGCCGGGGTCGCGCGCTACCCGGCCCGCTTCCAGCTCGTCATGGCCGCCAACCCGTGCCCGTGCGGGCGGGCCGTCGGCAAGGGGCTCGACTGCACGTGCCGCTCCGAGCAGCGCCGCCGGTACTTCAGCAAGCTGTCGGGCCCCCTGCTCGACCGCGTCGACCTCCAGGTCGACGTGCAGCCTGTGCCCCGGGCGGCCCTCGCCGGAGCGTCCGTCGCCGAGAGCACCGCCGTGGTCGCCGCCCGCGTCGCACGCGCCCGCGAGGCGCAGACGGAGCGCCTGGCCGGGACCACGTGGCGCACCAACGCCGACGTGCCGGGCCGCTGGCTGCGCGCGCGGCTCGGGCCCGACCGCGTGCTGGTGCTCGACCTCGACCGCGCGTTCGACCGCGGGCTGCTGAGCCTGCGCGGCGTGGACCGTGTCCTGCGGGTCGCGTGGACCCTCGCCGACCTCGCGGGCCGGGACGCGCCGAACCGCACGGACATCGGTCACGCGCTGCTGCTGCGCACCCGTGGGCAGGCGGCCGGATGACGGCCGCGCGGGGGAGCGGCACCGAGGAGATGCTCGCGCGCGCCGCCTGGAGCCGGCTCGTGGAACCCGGAGACGCGGTCGCCGGGGCGCTCGTGCACGCCCTGGGAGCGCGTGAGTCGCTCGACTGGATCCGCTGGGCGGCGACCAGCGGGCGCGCGGAGTCTGCCGTCCAGACGCTCGTCGCACGCGAGGACGAGGCGCTCGCGCCGCTGCGACGGCGCCTCGGCGCGGCGCTCGCACGCTGGGAGCCGCGGCTCGCCGCCCTCGAGCCGGCGCAGGAGATCGAGCACGTGCACCGGCTGGGCGGGCGGTTCCTCCACCCGGGCGCTCCCGGCTGGCCAACCGGCCTCGACGACCTCGGCGCGGCCGCACCGCTGGGCCTCTGGCAGCGTGGCCGGCCGGAGCTCGACCGCCTGCTGACCCGCTCCGTCGCGCTCGTCGGCGCTCGCGCCTCGACCGCCTACGGCGACCGGGTCGCGGTCGACCTCGCCGACGGGCTCGCCGGCAGCGGCGTGTGCGTCGTGTCCGGCGGCGCGTACGGGATCGACGCCGCTGCGCACCGCGGGGCGCTCGCGGGTGGGGGCGCGACCGTCGCGCTGCTCGCCGGCGGGGTCGACCGCGCCTACCCGGCCGGCAACGCGCCGCTGCTCGAACGCGTCCTGGAGCAGGGCGGCTCGGTGCTCAGCGAGGTGCCCCCGGGCGGCGTCCCAAGCCGCAGCAGGTTCCTGATGCGGAACCGGCTGATCGCCGCGGTCAGCAGGGCGACGGTCGTCGTCGAGGCCGCGTGGCGCTCGGGGGCGCTGAGCACCGCGCACCACGCCGCAGCCCTCCTGCGCCCGCTCGGTGCCGTCCCGGGGCCCGTGACGTCCGTCGCGTCCGCCGGATGTCACCGCCTGCTGCGCGAGGGCGCGGCGATCTGCGTGACGGACGCCGCGGAGGTGCTCGAGCTCGCCGGACCGCTCGGCACGGCGCCCGAGGAGCGGCACGAGCAGGCCCGCCCGCATGACGGTCTGGACTGGGTCGCGGACCGCGTGCTCGACGCGCTGTCCCTGCGGTCCGCGGCCGACGTCGACACGCTCGCGCGTCGCGCCGGCCTGTCGCCGGGGGACGTCCGCGGTGCGCTCGGGACCCTCGAGCTCGCACGTCTCGCCGAGCTGCGGGCGACCGGGTGGCGCCGGACGCGCGCGGTCACGTGACGCTTCGTCCGGCGCCGGCGCCGGCGCCGGCGTCGCAGCCGTCACCGTCACCGCCCGTCACCGCCCGTCACCGTCCGTGAGTGCCTTCGCCGCCCACCGCCCACCGCCCACCGCCCACCGCCCACCGCCCACCGCCCACCGCCCACCGCCCACCACTGCCCACGGCCGCTGCCGCCGCCGCTGCCGTCGCCGGGCGGCGTCGCGACCCCGATCCCGACCGGGCGCGCCGGCCGGCCGTGCCAGGTGTCCGGACGAGCTTCTCGGGAGTGCCCGTCGGTGAACGGCCTGACCCGTCCGGGGGGGCCGTCCACCCCGTCGCGGGCGGCCCCCGCGTCCGCCTCCTGAGACCGCTCACATCGACGCGACGGGTCGAACTGGACAGATGCCCATCTTCAAATCCGGACAAGTGCGACGGTTGAGCCGCGCAGAGGGTGAACTGTGTGCGGGCCCGCTTGTGGGCCAGCCGTGTGACCCGTCACGGTAGGGACATGCAGACGGCGACGGGGGTCACGGAGGCGGCTCCGGCCGTCCGGCTCACGGCCGACTTCGCACTCCACCTCCGCGCTCAGCGAGGGCTCTCGGACCACACCGTCCGGGCCTACGTGGGCGACGTCGAGCACCTGCTCGCCCATGCCGCGCGCCACGGCCGCGCCGACCTCGGCGACATCGACCTGACGGTGCTGCGCGGCTGGCTCGCCGCCATGTCGACGGCCCAGCGCAGCCGGGCGACGCTCGCCCGTCGGGGCGCCGCGGTCCGCACGTTCTTCGACTGGGCGGTGCGTACCGGCCGCGTCGCGACCGACCCCGCGCTGCGGCTCGCGAGCGCGCGCCCCACCGTCGCGCTCCCCACGGTCCTCGGGGTCGACGACGCGGCCCGCCTGCTCGAGGTCGCCCGCACGCGTGCCGACGACGCCGACCCGGTGCACCTGCGCGACTGGGCCGCGCTCGAGCTGCTCTACGCCACGGGCGCCCGCGTCGGCGAGCTCTGCCGGGCCGACGTCACCGACGTCGACGTCACCGAGCGCACGCTGCACGTCGTCGGCAAGGGCGACAAGGAGCGCGTCGTCCCGTTCGGCCTCCCCGCCGCGGAGGCCGTCGCAGCCTGGCTCTCGACCGGCCGACCCGTCCTCGCGGAGGGCGGCACCGAGCCGGCGCTGTTCCTCGGCCGCCGCGGGGGCCGCGTCGACCAGCGCCAGCTGCGCGCGGTCGCCCACGACCTCGCGGCGCTCGCGGGTGTCGACGACATCGCCCCGCACGCCCTGCGCCACAGCGCCGCGACCCACCTCCTCCAGGGGGGTTCCGACCTGCGCAGCGTCCAGGAGGTGCTGGGTCACGCGAGCCTCGCGACGACCCAGCGGTACACCCACGTCACGGCCGAGCGCCTCCGCTCGTCGTTCGAGCAGGCACACCCACGAGCATGACGGAATCGGAGAGCACGATGACGGCACAGGCCGAGACGGTCGCGTCCCTCGCTGAGCGCGCCCGGAGCGTGACGGCCCCGGACGGCGTCGTCCCCCAGCCGCACGCCGCCGCGGTCGTCCCCGCGCACCGGCGGTTGAGCTCGGTGCCTGCGCCGGCGATCCCGGCCGCCGTCCCCGGCGACGTGGACCTGCTCGAGGTCGACCCGATCGAGGCCGCGTGGCGCGAGTTCAAGGCGACCGGCGACCGCCTGCTGCGCGAGCGGCTGATCCTGCACTACGCCCCGCTCGTGACGTCCGTCGCCTCGCGCGTCGGCATGCGCCTGCCCAGCACCGTCGAGCAGGCGGACCTCGTCTCGTACGGGATGTTCGGCCTCATCGACGCGATCGAGAAGTACGCGCTCGACCGCGCCGTGAAGTTCGAGACGTACGCGAGCGCGCGCATCCGCGGGGCGATCATCGACGAGCTGCGGGCGATGGACTGGATCCCGCGCTCCGTGCGCACCAAGGCCCGCGCGGTCGACCGTGCGTACGCCGAGCTCGAGGGGGAGCTGCACCGCACGCCCAGCGAGCAGGAGGTCGCCGGGCGGCTCGAGATGGGTATCGGCGAGCTCCGCGGCGTCTTCACCCAGCTCTCGACGGTCAACGTCGTCGCGCTCGACGAGCTCCTCGGCGCCGGTTCGGAGCGCTCGGACAAGGTGAGCCTCGTCGACACGCTCGGCGACCACCGTGCCCAGGACCCGGCGGGGTCGTTCGAGGCGCAGGAGACCAAGTTCCTGCTGGCGCGGGCGATCGAGCAGCTCGGTGAGCGCGAGAAGATCGTGCTGGTCCTCTACTACTACGAGGGCATGACCCTCGCGGAGATCGGCCGCGTGCTCGGTGTCACGGAGTCGCGGATCTCGCAGATGCACACCGCGGCGATGCTGCGGCTGCGCACCAAGCTCACGGAGTCGGACCGCGTCTGACGGCGTGGCGCGCGCTGCCCCGTCGCCCGTGGTGCCGCGTCACTCTGCACACGCCGTCACCCTGCGGCGCCCTGTCACCCGGCGCCCCGAGCTGCCTCGCTGTGCGACGAGGCTCCATCGCCCGTCGCCTCGCTGCCCGGCGCCGTCCCGTACGGTGACGCGCTGCCGCCCTGACCCCGGCCCGCGTCACGGCGCGTCCGGCAGCAGCACCACCGGCCCTCGTCCCGCCAGCAGCATGAGCGGGTCGACGTACGCGTCGTCCGACGTCCGCACGCCCCAGTGCAGGCACGTGGCGGGCGCGCAGTGGCTCGCGTCACCGGCGACCTGACCGACGACCGCGCCCTGCTCGACCACGTCACCCGTCGCGACGCCCGGGGTGACCGGCTCGACGCTCGACCGGCGACCGTCCGGGTGCCGCAGCGTCAGGACGACGCGCCCCGCGACGGGTCCCGCGAACGTCACGACGCCCGGGGCAGGCGCGAGCACGGGGTCACCGGGCGCGGCTCGCAGGTCGACGCCGCGGTGCCCGCTGAGCCAGCGCTCCTCGGGTGCGTCGAACTCGCGCACGACCTCGACCGGCTCGCGCAGGGGGAACGTGTAGCCGGGCTCGACCCCGGTACCCGCGCCGACGGCAGGCCCCGCCGCGACGTGCCCGGCAGCGACCGCGGCGAGCAGCACCGCGAGCACGGTCGCGACGAGCGCTGCCCGCAGCGCGCTCCTGGGGGCGAGCCGGGGGAGCGGACCGGAGGTGCGCTCGGGTACGTCTCGGGGCCGGCGGCGGGTCGTCCGGCCGAGGGGCGCGCTCAGGCTGTCCATGGCGGCGACCCTGCCCGCGCACGGCGCTCCGGAGGCCGGGCGCCTCGTCCCACCTGGGCGCCGGCGCGCGGTGTCCGGGCTGGGGGTGGTGCAGGCCACCGGGCGTGTGGCCGAGACCTCGGCGACCGTCCGCTAGACTGACGCTCGCGACCGGTACGTGCCGGTCGACATCGCGCGTCATCATCTCCGCCCCGCAGGCACGCACCCGTTCCGGGTGCGGTCACGCACGGGCACGAGGGTCGGCGCTGGCACCGGTCCGGGCTCGCAGCCCGGCGCCAGCAGCGACGTGGCGCCAGGGGCAACGACCGACCGGTCGGGGCCGACAACCGAGAACGCGGGTCCCCGGCGTGGGACCCGCCCAGACGCGCGTGCCCACGGGTGCGCGCCGGAAGGACGTGCCATGGCCGTCGTGACCATGCGCCAGCTGCTCGAGAGCGGTGTCCACTTCGGGCACCAGACCCGCCGCTGGAACCCCAAGATGAAGCGCTTCATCTTCACCGAGCGCAACGGCATCTACATCGTCGACCTGCAGCAGTCGCTGACGTACATCGACAGCGCCTACAACTTCGTCAAGGAGACGGTCGCGCACGGCGGCACGATCCTCTTCGTCGGCACGAAGAAGCAGGCGCAGGAGCCCGTCGCCGAGCAGGCCGCGCGCGTGGGCATGCCCTACGTCAACCAGCGCTGGCTCGGTGGCATGCTCACCAACTTCCAGACCGTCAACAAGCGGCTCCAGCGCCTCAAGGAGCTCGAGCTCGTCGACTTCGACGACGTCGCGGGCAGCGCCTTCACCAAGAAGGAGCTCCTCATCATGCGTCGCGAGCGCGACAAGCTCGCCAAGACGCTCGGCGGCATCCGCGACATGACGAAGGTGCCCTCGGCGATCTGGATCGTCGACACGAACAAGGAGCACCTCGCGGTCGACGAGGCGCGCAAGCTCGGCATCCCGATCGTCGCGATCCTCGACACGAACTGCGACCCGGACGTCGTCGACTACAAGATCCCGGGCAACGACGACGCGATCCGCGCCGTCTCGCTGCTGACCCGCGTCATCGCGGACGCCGCGGCCGAGGGCCTCATGCAGCGTCACTCGGGCCGCAGCGGCGGCACGGACGCGGCTGCTGCCGACGCCGAGCCGCTCGCCGAGTGGGAGCGCGAGCTCCTCGCCGGTGCCGAGGCCGACCTCGCGGGCGGGGCGACCACCCCGACCGAGGCCGCCCAGGCCGAGACGACCGAGGCCACCGCCGAGCCCGTCGTCGCCGCCACGGACGCTGCCGCGCAGGACGCCGCTACCGTCGGGGACGACTCCACGCCGGCCGGCGAGGCTGCCGAGGCCCCGGGCCAGGACGCCGCTCCCGCGATCGACGTCCCGGACGTCGCCACGCCCGCCGACGAGGGTGACGCCGCGTCCAAGTGACGCGCACCCATCCCCATCTGACGACAAGGACGGACACAGACTGATGGCGAACTACAGCCTCGCTGACATCAAGGCGCTCCGCGAGAAGACCGGCGCGGGGATGCTCGACGTCAAGAAGGCGCTCGAGGAGGCGGAGGGCGACGCCGACAAGGCGCTCGAGATCATCCGCGTCAAGGGCCTCAAGGGTGTCGGCAAGCGTGAGGGCCGCTCGGCCTCCGACGGTCTCGTCGCGGCGAACGTCGCGGCCGACGGCCAGGGCCGGACGGGCGTGCTCGTCGAGGTCAACTCGGAGACGGACTTCGTCGCGAAGAACACGACGTTCATCGCGCTCGCCGACAAGGTCCTCGCGGCCGCCGTCGCGTCGGGTGCCGCGGACGCCGAGGCGCTCCTCGCCTCGGACGTCGACGGCTCCTCGCTGCAGTCGGTCGTCGACGAGACGGCCGCGACGCTCGGCGAGAAGGTCGTCGTGCGCCGCGTGGCGCGCGTCACCGGCGAGCACGTCGAGGTCTACCTGCACAAGGTCAACAAGGACCTGCCCCCGCAGGTCGGCGTCCTCGTGGCGACGGACGCGGCCGGAGCCTCGGTCGCGCGCGACATCGCGACGCACATCGCGGCGTACTCCCCGACGTTCCTCACGCGTGACGAGGTCGCCGAGGAGACGGTCGCCTCGGAGCGTCACATCGCCGAGGAGACCGCGCGCAACGAGGGCAAGCCCGAGGCCGCGCTCCCGAAGATCATCGAGGGTCGCCTGAACGGCTACTTCAAGGAGAACGTCCTGCTCGAGCAGGCGTTCGCCAAGGACCCGAAGAAGACGGTCGGCCAGGTCCTCACCGAGGCCGGCGGCACCGTCACGGCGTTCGTGCGGTTCCGCGTCGGCGCCTGAGCACCGACGCGACCCCCGGTGGCCCCGGCCCGACCACGGGCCGGGGCCACCGGTACGAGCACCCCAGACCGAGCACGTCGAGCACAGCAGGAGGCACCGTGGGCCAGGACGTGACCGCACCGGACCAGGACGGCGTGCTTCCTCGCCGGGTCCTGCTCAAGCTCTCGGGCGAGATGTTCGGCGGCGGCGCCGTCGGCCTCGCTCCCGACGTCGTCCAGCGGGTCGCGGCCGAGATCGCCGTGGCGGTCCGCAGCGGCGTGCAGGTCGCGATCGTCGTCGGCGGCGGCAACTTCTTCCGCGGCGCCGAGCTCGCGCAGCGCGGCATCGACCGCGCCCGGGCCGACTACATGGGCATGCTCGGCACGGTCATGAACTGCCTCGCGCTGCAGGACTTCCTCGAGCAGGCCGGCGTCAGCACGCGCGTGCAGACCGCGATCACGATGGGTCAGGTCGCCGAGCCGTACATCCCGCTGCGGGCGATCCGGCACATGGAGAAGGGCCGCGTCGTCATCTTCGGCGCCGGCGCGGGCATGCCGTTCTTCTCGACGGACACGGTCTCCGTGCAGCGCGCGCTCGAGACGCACTGCCAGGAGGTGCTCATGGGGAAGAACGGCGTGGACGGCGTCTACACCGCGGACCCGCGCACCGATCCCACGGCGGTCAAGCTGGACCACCTGACCTACACGGACGCGCTCGTCAACGACCTCGGCGTCATGGACGCCACGGCGATCAGCCTGTGCCGTGACAACGACGTGCGGATGCGCGTGTTCGGCATGGAGCCCGGCAACGTCACGCGCGCGCTGCAGGGTGAGAAGATCGGCACGCTGGTCACCGTCGACTGACGGGCGTCCGCGCCGCACGACCACCCCGCACGACCGCACCCCCCGAGCACATGAAGGAGCACCGGTGATCGACGAGACCCTCCTCGAGGCCGAGGACAAGATGGACAAGGCGATCGAGGTCGCCAAGGAGGACTTCGCGACGATCCGCACGGGCCGGGCGAACGCCGCCATGTTCTCGAAGATCTTCGTCGACTACTACGGCAGCCCGACCCCGCTGCAGCAGCTCGCGTCGTTCAACGTGACCGAGGCGCGCACGATCCTCATCACGCCGTTCGACAAGTCGTCGTCGAGCGCCGTCGAGAAGGCCCTGCGCGACTCCGACCTCGGTGTGAACCCGACGAACGACGGCAACGTCATCCGCGTCGTGCTGCCCGCGCTCACGCAGGAGCGCCGCAAGGACTACGTCAAGCTCGCCCGCACCAAGGCCGAGGACGCGCGCATCTCGGTGCGCAACATCCGCCGGCGTGCCAAGGAGGAGCTCGACCGCATCGCGAAGGACGGCGAGGCGGGCGAGGACGAGGTCGGTCGTGCGGAGAAGGAGCTCGAGCAGCTGACCAAGCGGCACGTCGACGCGATCGACACGGTTCTCGCCGCCAAGGAGAACGAGCTGCTCGAGGTCTGATGCCCCAGAACGCCGCCCGCCTCGCCGCCGCCAGCGCACCCCGCACGCCCGGGGTCTCGCGCACGGGCCGCGACCTGCCCGTCGCCGTCGTGGTGGGGCTGACGCTCCTCGCGATCGTCGGTGCCTCGCTGTTCGTGCGCAAGGAGGGCTTCCTCCTGCTCACGGTGCTCGCCGTGGGCGCCGGGTTGTGGGAGCTGGCGCAGGCCTTCGCGCGGCGCGGGATCCACCTGCCGCTGCTGCCGCTGCTCGTGGGCGACGTGGGCATCCTCGTGTCGGCCTACATGGCCGGCGCCGAGGCGCTGTTCGTCGCGTTCCTGCTCACGGTCGGCGGTGCCGTCGTCTGGCGGGTGCTCGACGGCAGCGGTGCGCCCGCGCTGCGCGACGCGACCGGTGCGGCGTTCGCGGCGGCGTACCTGCCGTTCCTCGCGGGCTTCGTCATGCTCCTGCTCGCGCAGCCGGACGGCGCGTTCCGTGTGCTGCTGTTCATCCTGCTGTGCGTCGCGAGCGACACCGGCGGCTACGTCGTCGGGGTCCTGATCGGCCGGCACCCGCTCGCGCCCTCCGTCAGCCCGAAGAAGACGTGGGAGGGGCTGATCGGCTCGCTCGTCCTGGCGTGCCTCGTCGGAGTCGTGGGGATCGGCGCGATGTTCGACGGCGCCCCGCTCGTCGGTGTGGCGCTCGGCGTCGCGACGGTCGTCACGGCCTCGCTCGGCGACCTGTCCGAGTCGCTGCTCAAGCGTGACCTCGAGCTCAAGGACATGGGCTCGTTGCTCCCGGGCCACGGCGGTCTGCTCGACCGCCTGGACTCGATGCTCCTCACGGCCCCGGTCGTGTACCTGATCCTCACCGTGCTCCAGCCGGTCGTCTGAGCGGCGCACCACCCCGAACCCCGAGAGGGGGTGCCCGTCATGAGCGGGACACCCGTCACCCTGAACATGTCTGCGCCGACGCGCGGCGCCCGCGGCAAGCCGCCGCGCCACTTCGTCGACCTCACGCCCGAGCAGCGGGTCGAGGCCGTCACCGCCCTCGGCGAGAAGCCGTTCCGCGCCAAGCAGCTCGCGACGCACTACTTCACGCACCTCACGTCGGACCCGGCGGAGATGACCGACCTGCCGAAGGCGAGCCGCGACACGCTGGCCGCGGAGCTCTTCCCGCAGCTGCTCACGGCGGCGCGTACGCTCCAGGCCGACGGCGGCACGACCGTCAAGACGCTGTGGCACCTGTTCGACGGCGCGAAGGTCGAGTCGGTGCTCATGCGGTACCCCAACCGGTCGACGCTGTGCGTGTCGAGCCAGGCCGGCTGCGGCATGGCGTGCCCGTTCTGCGCGACGGGACAGCTCGGTCTGACCCGCAACCTGTCGACCGCGGAGATCGTCGAGCAGGTCCGCGCGGCGGCGCGCTCGCTCGCGGACGGCGAGATCCCCGGCGGCCCGACGCGGCTGTCGAACCTCGTGTTCATGGGCATGGGCGAGCCGCTCGCGAACTACAAGGCGGTCATGGAGACGGTGCGCCGCCTCGTGGCGCCCGCGCCCGACGGGCTCGGAATGTCGGCGCGCAACATCACCGTCTCGACCGTCGGCCTCGTGCCCGCGATCGAGAAGCTCACGAACGAGGGCATCCCGGTGACCCTCGCCGTGTCGATGCACGCCCCCGACGACGAGCTGCGCGACACCCTCGTGCCGGTCAACACCCGGTGGAGCGTCGACCAGACGCTCGACGCGGCGTACCGGTACTTCCAGGTGACCGGCCGCCGCGTGTCGATCGAGTACGCCCTGATCCGCGACATGAACGACCACGCGTGGCGCGCGGACATGCTGGGCGAGAAGCTCAACGCGCGCGGCAAGGGCTGGGTGCACTGCAACCCCATCCCGCTCAACCCGACACCGGGGTCGATCTGGACGGCGAGCGATCCCGCGGTCGAGGCCGAGTTCGTGGCACGCTTGCGCGCGCACGGCATCCCGACGACGATCCGTGACACTCGGGGGAGTGACATCGACGGCGCGTGCGGCCAGCTCGCAGCCGATGAGGAAGGGTGAGCGACGTCATGTTCCGGACCGTCTCGGGCCTGCGCACCGGTTACGACCCCGACGAGGTGGACGACTTCTTCGAGCACGCGCGGGCGGTGTACGAGAAGGGTCCCGCGGGGGCGCTCTCCGGACGTGACGTGCGGACGGTCGCGTTCGACATGGTCCGCCGCGGGTACGTGACGTCGGCGGTCGACGCGGCGCTCGACCGGCTGGAGGCGGCGTTCGTGGCGCGAGCCCGTGCCGACTTCGTGGCGGAGCACGGGCAGCAGGCCTGGATGGACCGGCTCGCCGAGCAGGCGCGCACCCTGTACGGGCGGCTCACGCGGCCCGACGGCGAGCGGTTCGCCCCGCCGCACGGCCGCCAGCCGGGCTACGAGCCGGCGGACGTCGACGACCTCTGCCACCGGCTGATCGCCTACTTCGACAAGGGTCAGCCGCTCACGGCGCAGGAGCTGCGCTCGGCGACCTTCCGTCGCCGCAACGGCCGTGCGGGGTACGCCGAGGCCCCGGTCGACGCGTTCCTGGACCGCGCGGTCGAGGTCATCCTCGGCGCCGAGTGACCGCAGACCGCGCCGGGCAGCCCGGACGCGGTCCCTCCGTCCACGTCGGTCGAGGTGCTCCCGCGTCCCCGGCGTGCACGGGGCGTGGCGGCGGACCAGGGATGATGGGCACGTGAGCCAGCGCACCGTCCTCCTGCTCGGGTCGACCGGGTCCATCGGGACCCAGGCCGTCGACGTCGTCCGCCGCAACCCCGACCGGTTCCGGGTCACGGGGCTCAGCGCCGGGGGAGCAGACCCTGCCGCGCTCGCGCGCCAGGCGATCGAGCTCGGCGTCGAGGCCGTCGCGGTCGCGGACCCTGCGGCAGCGGGCCCGCTCTTCGCGGAGCTGACGCGCGTGAGCGCCGAGGCCGGCCTGCGTCAGCTGGGCGTCGAGGTGCTGACCGGCCCGGACGCGGCGACGAGGCTCGCGGAGCGCCGCGCCGACGTCGTGCTCAACGGCATCACCGGCTCCGTCGGGCTCGGACCCACGCTCGCGGCGCTCGCGACGGGCAGCACGCTCGCCCTCGCCAACAAGGAGTCCCTGGTGGTCGGCGGGCGGCTCGTGCGGGCGGCCCAGCAGCGTCCCGACCAGATCGTCCCGGTCGACTCCGAGCACTCGGCGATCGCCCAGGCGCTGCGCGCGGGTGCGGCGCACGAGGTGCGCCGGCTCGTGCTGACCGCCTCGGGCGGGCCGTTCCGCGGGCGGGACCGCGACGAGCTGAAGGCCGTGACGGCGGAGCAGGCGCTGCACCACCCGACGTGGTCGATGGGTCCGGTCGTCACGGTGAACTCCGCGACGCTCATGAACAAGGGCCTCGAGCTCATCGAGGCCCACCTGCTGTTCGACGTGCCCGTCGAGGACATCACCGTGGTGGTGCACCCGCAGTCGGTCGTGCACTCGATGGTCGAGTTCGTCGACGGCTCGACGATCGCGCAGGCCTCGCCCCCGGACATGCGACTGCCGATCGCGCTCGGCCTGTCCTGGCCCGACCGCGTCGCAGACGCCGCGCCGGGGTGCGACTGGACGCGCGCGACGTCGTGGACGTTCGAGCCGCTCGACGAGGAGGTCTTCGGCGCGGTGGCGCTCGCGCGGGCGGCCGTCGCGGCCTCGGCGACGCACCCCGCGGTCCTCAACGCCGCCAACGAGGAGTGCGTCGCGGCGTTCCTCGCGGGGCAGATCGGCTTCCTCGACATCGTCACGACCGTCGAGCGGGTCCTCGCGGAGCACGACGGCACCGCGCCCGCCGACGTGCGGCTCGACGACGTGCTCGAGGCGGAGACGTGGGCGCGGGCTCGCGCGCACGAGGTGCTCGCCCGGCGCTGACCGCCGTGGTGCGCACCGCCCCCCGACGGGGCGCGCGGCGGGGGCGCCCGCTGCCCGCCGGCCGGGCGTCCGGTCACCGCCGGTCGGTCGGGCAGCCGATCACGACCGCCGGGCACCTGGTCACCACCGGACGAGCGGCAGCTCCGGGCTCTCCCACCCGGTCCGCGCCTCGACCGCGTCCGCGAGCCGGCCGAGGTGCGACGCGAGCGCGAGCCCCGTCCGGCTCGCCGACGGCCGTGCACCGTCGTGGTCGACCCACGGCAGCCGGGTGAGCTCGGTGGCGCTCCCGGTGACGAGGTCCGCGAGCGTCCGCCCGGCGACGTTCGCCGCCGCGACGCCGCCACGGCCGAAGCCCGTGGCCCAGCCGAGCCCGGTGTCCCGGTCCAGCCCGACGCGCGGCATCCCGTCGCGCGTCACGGCGACCGGCGCCCGCCACGCGTGCGTGACGGGGGCCCCGGCGGCGCCGGGCAGGAGGTCGACGAGCCGGCCCTGCAGGTGCTCGGCCTCCGCCGCGGCGAGCCCGCCCGCGTCGCGACCGCCCGCCTCGCCACGGCCCGTGCCGGGACCGCCACCCGTGCCCGCCCACCGCCGACGACCGGGCAGCGCCGCGACGAGCCGGCCCTCCTCGGTGCGGCGGACCTCGAGCCGGTCGTGCGCGGCGTCCGCGAGGCCCTGACCGCGCGCGAGCCCGACGGCCTCCCACCGCGCGTCCCCGAGCGGCTCCGTCGCGACGAGGTCGAGGGCGGCCGCCGCGACCGGGCGGTCGACCCCAGCGATCGTCGGGGTCCACGCGCCCGCGGCCCGGACGACGACGCGCGTCCGCACCGTCCCGTGCTCCGTGACGACGGCGCCGGGCGAGACCCGCACGACGCGGGTGCCCTCGACCAGCCGGACGCCGCGTGCGACGAGCACGTCCGCGAGCCCGTGCAGCAGTCGCGCCGGGTCGAGCTGGGCGCTGTCCGGGGTCCAGGACCCCCCGAGAACGCCCGGCACCCCCACGTGCTCCGCGACCGCGTCGGGCGCCAGGAGCTGCTCCTCGTCGCCCCAGGCACCGGCGTTGGAGGCTCGCGCCCGCACGCGCGCGAGCTGGGGCAGGGTCCGGGCCACCGTCACGGCCCCCGCGTACGTGAAGCCGCAGTCGATCTCCTCGGCGGCGGCGACACCCCCGACCTCGACGACCGCGTCGCGCATCGTGGCCCGCAGGCTACGAGCCGTGCCCGGGCCGTGGGCGCGCGCGACGTCCTCGGCGCTCACCGCGAGGCGTGCGGAGCACGAGCCGAGGCCGCGCGCGCTCCCGCCCGCCGCCACCCGCTCCTGCTCGAGCACGACGACGTCGAGCGCGGGGTCGGCCTCGAGCAGGTAGTACGCGGTCCACAGCCCTGCGGCCCCGGCCCCGACGACCACCACGTCCGCGCGGGTGTCCCCGTCGAGGCCACCGTCGAACCCGTCGTCGGGGTGCGCCCCGGGTGAGGTCCCGGCAGTGTCCCAGAGCGGCACGGGCAGCGGTGCCGGCGTCACCACGTGCTCCCCGAGGGGCGGGTCGCGGGTGTCGGGCGTCCGTCGGGCGCGCTCATGGCGCGACCCTAGCGAGCGTGTCGCCCGCCCGCGCGGGGGCCGGTCCGCCGGTCGTGGCCGGCGCCGGAGCGACCCGCGACCCGGCGCGACCGCCCGCCGCGAGGGTGATCCGCGCATCCGGCGACCCGGTCACCCGTGAGGGCGGGGGATGATGGTCCCGGGACGGGCGGTCGACCGGACCGGAACGGGAGCGGAGCTGTCATGGAGTACCTGGTCGGTGTGCTCGTGCTGGTGGTCGGCGTGCTCGTGTCGATCGCGCTGCACGAGGTCGGGCACATGGTGCCTGCGAAGCGCTTCGGCGTGCGGGTCAGCCACTACATGGTCGGCTTCGGGCCCACGCTGTGGTCGCGCGTGCGCGGCGAGACCGAGTACGGGCTCAAGGCGATCCCGCTCGGGGGCTTCGTGCGGCTCGTCGGGATGTACCCGCCCGCCGAGTCGGTCGGCAACCCGTCCCAGCGCGGCTTCTTCGGGCGGGTCGCCGCCGACGCGCGCGAGGTCAGCGCCGCCGAGATCCTGCCCGGCGAGGACGCCCGGGCGTTCTACCGCCTCTCCACGCCCAAGAAGCTCGTCGTCATGCTCGGCGGGCCGTTCATGAACCTGCTCATCGCGATCGGGCTGTTCGCGGTCCTGCTCTCGGGCTTCGGGCTGCCGACGTCGAGCACGACGCTCGACGCGGTCAGCACGTGCGTGATCCCCGTGAGCGAGGACGCGGACCGCACGTGCACGCCGGACGACACGCCGGCACCCGCCGCGGCTGCGGGGCTGCGGCCGGGGGACCGCGTGGTGTCGTTCGACGGCGTCGCGGTCGAGGAGTGGACGCAGCTCCAGGCGCTCATCCGGGCGTCGGGCGGCGAGGAGGTCGAGCTCGTGCTCGAGCGCGACGGCGAGCGGGTGACCACGTCGATCACGCCGATCACCGCAGAACGCCCCGTGCTCGACGACGAGGGCCAGATCGTGCTGGGCCCCGACGGCGAGGCCCGGACCACGCAGGTGGGCTTCCTCGGCATGACGCCCGCGAGCGAGCTCGTCCGGCAGCCGCTCTCCGCCGCGCCCGCGTTCGTCGCGGACGCGACGTGGCGGACGTTCGGCGTGATCGCGAACCTGCCCAGCCACGTCGCCGGGCTCGCGGAGTCCGCGTTCACCTCCGAGCCGCGTGACCGCGAGGGGCTCGTGGGCGTCGTCGGGATCGGTCGCTTCGCGGGCGAGATCGCGGCCAACGAAGAGTACTCGGCCACCGAGCAGTTCCAGTCGCTGCTGAGCCTGATCGCTTCGCTGAACATCGCGCTCTTCGCGTTCAACCTCATCCCGCTCCTGCCGCTCGACGGCGGCCACGTCGTCGGTGCGCTGTGGGAGGGTGCCCGCCGCCAGGTGGCGCGCCTGCGCGGGCTGCCCCGACCCGGACCGTTCGACACCGCGCGGCTCGTGCCGCTCGCCTACGGCGTCTTCGTGCTGCTCGCGGGCCTCGGCCTGCTGCTCGTCTACGCCGACCTGTTCAAGCCCATCACGCTCGGCTGAGCCCGCGCTCGGCGCGGCCGGTGGGGTCGCGCGAGGGGAGTGGGTGGGTGTGGTGAGAGTCGTCACTCCCGGGCCCGCCCGACGGCTGCGGGTGGGACAATGGGACGGTGAGCATCCCCCTCAACCTCGGCATGCCGGAGGCCCCCGCCCCGGTGCTGGCCCCCCGTCGCAAGACGCGCAAGATCAACGTCGGCAAGGTCGCGGTCGGCGGTGACGCCCCGGTCAGCGTCCAGTCGATGTGCACGACCCCGACGACCGACATCAACTCCACGCTCCAGCAGATCGCGGCGCTGACGGCGGCCGGCTGCGACATCGTGCGGGTCGCTGTCCCGAGCCAGGACGACGCCGACGCGCTGCCCGCGATCGCGCGCAAGTCGCAGATCCCGGTCATCGCCGACATCCACTTCCAGCCGAAGTACGTGTTCGCGGCGATCGATGCCGGGTGCGCCGCGGTGCGCGTCAACCCGGGCAACATCCGCAAGTTCGACGACCAGGTCAAGGAGATCGCACGCGCCGCGACGGACGCGGGCGTCTCCATCCGGATCGGCGTCAACGCGGGCTCGCTCGACCCGCGCCTGCTGGCCAAGTACGGCAAGGCGACGCCCGAGGCGCTCGTCGAGTCCGCGGTCTGGGAGGCGTCGCTGTTCGAGGAGCACGGCTTCCACGACTTCAAGATCTCGGTCAAGCACAACGACCCCGTGATCATGGTCCGCGCCTACGAGATGCTGTCCGAGCGCGGGGACTGGCCGCTGCACCTCGGAGTGACCGAGGCCGGCCCGGCGTTCCAGGGCACGATCAAGTCGGCGACGGCGTTCGGTGCGCTGCTGAGCAAGGGCATCGGCGACACGATCCGCGTCTCGCTGTCCGCGCCTCCCGTCGAGGAGGTCAAGGTCGGCATCCAGATCCTGCAGTCGCTCAACCTGCGCCCGCGCAAGCTCGAGATCGTCTCGTGCCCGTCGTGCGGGCGCGCGCAGGTCGACGTGTACACGCTCGCCGAGAAAGTGACGGCCGGTCTCGAGGGGCTCGAGGTCCCGCTGCGGGTCGCGGTCATGGGCTGCGTCGTCAACGGTCCCGGCGAGGCGCGGGAGGCGGACCTGGGCGTCGCGTCGGGCAACGGCAAGGGCCAGATCTTCGTGCGCGGCGAGGTCATCAAGACCGTGCCCGAGGCGATGATCGTCGAGACGCTCATCGAGGAGGCCATGCGTCTCGCGGACTCGATGGAGCCGGTCGACGGAGCAGGCGGACCGACGGTCGTGACGGTCGGCTGAGGACCAGCCGACCGGGGCCGGAAGCAGCGCTGCGTCCGGCCCGGCACGCCGCCGGGACGTGGGGCAGAATCGCTGCCATGGGACGTGGGCGCTGGGCCACGCAGGACCGCCAGGTCGCCGGTGGGCGCCTCCTGGGCGACGCCGACGTCGCGGCGGCCCTCGCGGTGTGCGCGCTCGACCCGGTCGCCTCGGTGCTCGCGACCGCACGCCTCGAGTCGGCCGCGCGCTCCGGCCTGCGCTCGACCGGGGGGCAGCTCTGGGGCTACGAGCAGGCCGGTGAGCTGCTCGCGGTCTGCTGGGCGGGGGCCAACCTCGTGCCCGTCGTCCCGGTCGAGGACGCCGCGGAGGACGCGCTCGACGGCTTCGCCGCGCTCGCGTCGCGGCACGGGCGCCGGTGCTCGTCGATCGTGGGCGAGGCCCCCGCGGTGCTGGGTCTGTGGGACCGGCTCGCCGACGAGTGGCCGCGGGCTCGCGAGGTGCGGGCCGACCAGCCGTCGATGGTGCTCGACGACGACCCGGTGCTCGACCCCGACCCCGCGGTGCGCCGCTCGCACCCCGGGGAGTACCCGCTCGTGCTGCCGGCGTGCGTGCGGATGTTCGTCGAGGAGGTCGGGTACTCGCCGGTCTCAGGGACCGACGGGCCCTACGAGGCACGCGTGCGCAGCCTCATCGCCGACGGGCGCTCGTTCGTGCGCATCGAGGACGGCGTCGCGCCCGACGGCGGGCCCGGGGTCGTGTTCAAGGCCGAGCTCGGCGCGGTCGCCGGCGGGGTCGCGCAGGTCCAGGGCGTGTGGGTCAGCCCGTCGCACCGGGGGCGCGGGCTGTCGGAGCCGGGCATGGCGGCTGTCGTGGCAGCGACCCGCCGTGACGTCGCGCCCGTGGTGAGCCTCTACGCGAACCACTACAACGCCCGCGCGCTCGCGGCCTACCGGTCCGTGGGGTTCCGGCAGGTCGGGACGTACGCGACGGTGCTGTTCTGACGCTCGGCGCACGGTCCTGTCCTGACGCTCGGCGCGACCGTGCTGTCCTGACGCTCAGCGCAGCAGGCGCGAGAGCCGCCGGTCCGCGAGCGGCTGACCGCCCGTCTGGCACGTCGGGCAGTACTGCAGCGACGAGTCCGCGAACGACACCTCGTGCACGGTGTCGCCGCACGGCACACCGTCCCAGCCCGGGCACGGCTCGCCGGTGCGGCCGTGCACGCGCATCCCGCGCCGCTTGGCGTCCTTGAGCTCCGCGGCGGGCTTGCCGGCCGCGGCGCCGACCGCCTCGGTGAGCACGTCGACGACCGCCCGGTAGAGCGTGGCGGTGCGGTCGTCGTCGAACGAGCGCGTGGGGGTGAACGGGCTGAGCCGGGCGGCGTGCAGGATCTCGTCGGAGTAGGCGTTCCCGATCCCGGCGATGGTGCCCTGGTCGCGCAGCAGTCCCTTGACCTGCTGGTTGCGCGCCGCGAGGAGCTCGCGGAGCCGCGTCTCGGTGAACTCCGCCGAGAGCGGCTCGACCCCCAGGGTCGCGACCTGCGGGACCTCCTGCGGGTCGGTCACGACGTACACGGCGAGGCGCTTGCGGGTGCCGGCCTCGGTGAGGTCGAACCCGCTCCCGTCGTCGAACCGCACGCGCAGCGCGATGGGGGAGCGGCCCGGCTTGACGGCGGTCTTCGGGACGGCGTCGTACCAGCGCAGCCAGCCGGCGCGCGCGAGGTGCAGCACGAGGTGCAGCCCCGGCTCGTCGCCCACGGCCACGTCGATCCACTTGCCGTGCCGCTCGACGCCGATGACGGTCCGCCCGACGAGGTCCGCCGGGCCGGGCGCGAAGGTCTTGAGCGCGCTAATCGCCCCGACGTCGGCACCGGTCACGGCGCGCCCGACGACGCGGTCACGCAGGAAGGACGCGAGCGCGTCGACCTCGGGCAGCTCCGGCACGGGTCCATCGTGGAGCACGCACTAGGCTCTGCGCCATGCTGCTGCGCCTGTCCTCGCTGTTCGTCCGCACCCTGCGAGAGGACCCGGTCGACGCCGAGGTGGCGAGCCACCGCCTGCTCGTGCGCGCCGGGTACATCCGCCGGGCCGCCCCGGGCATCTACACCTGGCTCCCGCTGGGGCTGCGCGTGCTCGCCAAGGTCGAGGCCGTCGTCCGCGAGGAGATGGCCGCCGCGGGCGCGCAGGAGGTGCACTTCCCGGCGCTCCTGCCGAGGGAGCCGTACGAGGCGACGGGCCGCTGGACGGAGTACGGCCCGAACATCTTCCGGCTCAAGGACCGCAAGGGCGGGGACTACCTGCTCGCGCCGACGCACGAGGAGCTCTTCACGCTGCTCGTGAAGGACCTGTACTCCTCGTACAAGGACCTGCCGCTCGCGCTCTTCCAGGTGCAGACGAAGTACCGTGACGAGGCGCGCCCGCGCGCAGGCCTGATCCGCGGCCGCGAGTTCATCATGAAGGACGCGTACTCGTTCGACGTCGACGACGAGGGCCTCGCGGAGTCCTACCAGCGCCAGCGCGACGCCTACGAGCGGATCTTCACGCGCCTCGGGCTGGAGTACGTCATCGTCGCCGCGACGTCGGGCGCCATGGGCGGCTCGCGCAGCGAGGAGTTCCTCACGCCGACCACGATCGGCGAGGACACGTTCGTGCGCTCGGCGGGCGGCTACGCGGCCAACGTCGAGGCGGTCACGACGGTCGTCCCCGACGCCCTGCCGTTCGACGGCGCGCCGTCCGCGCACGTCGAGGACACCCCGGACACCCCGACCATCGACACGCTCGTCGCGCTCGCGAACGAGCGCTTCGCGCGCCCCGACCGGGCCTGGACGGCCGCCGACACGCTGAAGAACGTCGTGCTCGCGCTCGTCCACCCGACCGGGGAGCGCGAGCTCGTCGTCGTCGGGCTGCCCGGCGACCGGGAGGTCGACCTCAAGCGCCTCGAGGCGGCCGTGTCGCCGGCCGAGGTCGAGCCGGCGGGTGAGCCGGACTTCGCCGCGCACCCCGAGATCGTCAAGGGCTACCTCGGCCCGGCCGTGCTCGGCCCCAACCCCACGGGCCAGGCGGCCGACGACGAGACGCGCACGAGCCTGCGCTACCTGCTCGACCCGCGCGTCGTGGCGGGCACGCGCTGGATCACCGGTGCGAACGAGCCCGGGCGCCACGTGTTCGACCTCGTCGCGGGCCGGGACTTCACCGCGGACGGGACGATCGAGGCCGCCGAGGTGCGCGCCGGCGACCCCGCGCCGGACGGCTCGGGCCCGCTCGAGCTCGCGCGCGGCATCGAGATCGGCCACATCTTCGCGCTCGGGCGCAAGTACGCCCAGGCGCTCGGGCTCACAGTGCTCGACCAGAACGGCAAGGCCGTCGTCGTGACGATGGGCTCCTACGGCATCGGCGTCACCCGCGTGCTCGCGGCCCTCGCCGAGGCGAACCACGACGAGCGCGGCCTCGCCTGGCCCGCCGGCGTGGCCCCCGCGCACGTGCACGTCGTCGCGACCGGCAAGGACCCCGCGGTGTTCGAGGCCGCCGAGTCGCTCGCCACGACGCTGTCCACGCGCGGCATCGAGGTGCTCTACGACGACCGTCCGAAGGTCTCGCCCGGCGTGAAGTTCGCCGACGCCGAGCTCTTCGGCGTGCCGCTCGTGGTCGTCGTGGGGCGCGGGCTCGCCGAGGGCGTCGTCGAGGTCCGGCCGCGCGTGGTCGTCGACGGCGGGCCGCAGGCCGAGCAGGTCCCCGTGTCGGACGCCGTGGACCGCGTCGCCGAGCTCGTGGACGACCTGATCGCGGGTTGAGGGGCGCTCGTCGAGCCGGGCGCGCCGCCGACCGGCGGCCGCCCGGTCGACCGGCTGCGCGCGAGGTCGACCGCCGCCCGGTGGCGCGCTGAGGACGACCGCCGCCCGGCGGCGCGCCGGGGCCCGTGCGGTCGACCCGTCCCGGCAGGCCCGTCAGCCGGTCCCCGCAGGTGCCTCAGCGGGGTCGGACGGGGAGATCCCGTCGGGCTCAGCCGCCCGCGCCCCCCGCGGGCTCGGCCGGTCCGGCGTCGGGCGCGACGTCCGCGCCCGGCTGCTGCTCGGGGAGCCCCGGGAACGCGACGGGGGGAGCGCCGTGCGCCGCGGCCTCCGCGTCGGCGTTCCGCAGCGCCTCCAGCACCGGGACCCGGTCACCGGCGGGGGCGACCGCGACCGCGCTCGCGTAGGCGACGGTCAGCCGCAGCTCGAGCGTGCGCCCGAGCTCGACCGCGACCGCGGGGTCGTCGATGCCGCCGGGCAGGGCGTACGCGGTGCGGCGCGGGTCGATCGCGGTGCCGTCGACCCCGGACTCGCGCGCCCATGCCTCGGCGCGTGCCCGGTGCGCCGCCGCGTCGGCCTGCGCGGCCGCGCGTGCGTCCCCGGTGAGCTTCGCCGCGACGACCTCGTACGCGTACCCGACCTCGTCCTCGGCGACCACGAGGTCGGCGTACGTCTCGGGCGTCAGCGGCCCCGGCTGGACCGACGCGGCCGGGCTCGGCGCGGGGTCCACGGGCTCGGGCGGGGTCGCGCCGATCGCGGCTCCCAGCCGGTCGCGCAGGCTCGCTCGGGCGGTCGCGACGGACCCGAGCAGGCGGGCGAGCTGGCCGTCCTCGACGGCGTCGGCGTCGGTCCGTGCGGTGTCGGCGGCGGTCGCGACGAGCGCGAGGAGGGCGTCCGCGTCCGCGACGGGCGTGCGGGTCGGCGTCGTGCTCGGCGTGGGCGTGGGCAGCCCGGAGTCGTAGACACCGCCCAGCTGCTCGGCGTGCGCGGTCGAGAACGCGGTCACGTCGGCGAGCACCGGCGTCAGCGCGTCCTCGGGTGCGGCCGTGGCCGACCTGGCGTCCACGAGGTCCGCCGCCCCGGCGGCGAGAGCCAGGGCGTCGTCGACCGTCCGGCTGCGCACGAGCTCGACCGCGTCGGGGACGAGCGGCTCGGGCGGCGGGGTCTCCAGGCGCAGCCCGCAGCCCGAGAGCGCGAGGACCGCGCCGAGCACGGCGAGCACCAGCCGGGCGGGGCGGCCCGGTGCGTGCGCGCCGGCCCGGGGTGCGCGAGCGCCGCTCCCGGGCGGGACGGGGTGCGCGGACGGCTCCGCGAGGCAGGTGGCACTCATCGCCCGCGATCCTCCCACGCGTGCGGCGCCCGTACGGTGGTGGCGCCCGCGGTCGGGCGGGTCGCGTCGAGTCGTTAGGCTGGGCGCCACAACATCACAGGGTCGGCAGTCCGGAGGGGCGCGTCAGGGTGACCCGCCGGAGCCGACAGGAGGCGACCATGCCCGCGCCAGCACCGACGAACCGGGTCCGGGACGTCATCGAACCGGTCGTGAGCGGGGCCGGCCTGCACCTCGAGGAGCTCGAGGTGACGCGGGTCGGCGCGAGGACCGTCGTGAGCGTGGTCCTCGACCTCCACGAGGACGAGAGCGGCGGCCTGAGCCTGGACCGCATCGCGGACGTCTCGCGCGACATCTCGGCCGTCCTCGACGACGTGATCCCGGGGGAGAGCACCCTCGAGGTGTCCAGCCCGGGCGTCTCGCGCCCCCTGACCGAGCGGCGGCACTTCGCCCGCGCTCGCGGCCGGCTCGTGACGGTGCGCCTGCGCGACGGCGAGCCCGTGACGGGACGCCTCGTCTCGGTCGAGGGCGAGGGCCCGGCGACGGTGCTGCACGTCGTCCCCGAGCCCGTGAGCGTCAAGGGCCGCAAGCCCGTCGCCGCCCCGCCCCAGGACATCACGCTCGACCGCGTGCGCGACGCGCACGTCGAGGTCGAGCTCGCCCGCCTCGCGCACGGGACCGACGCCGAGCTGTTCGGCGAGGACCTGGACGAGGGCACGGGCGCCGGCACCGACGACCTCGACGACGCGGACGACTTCGACCCGGACGGCTCGGCAACCGACGCCGCCGACCCCGACGCCGGTGCGCCGGCCACAGAGGAGAGCTGACGTGGACATCGACATGGCCGCCCTGCGGATGCTCGAGCGCGAGCGGGACATCAGTCTCGGCGTGCTCGTGTCCGCGATCGAGCAGGCGCTGCTGTCCGCCTACCACCGCACCCCCGGCGCGCACGCGACCGCGCGCGTCGAGCTGGACCGCAAGACCGGCCACGTGACGGTCTGGGCGCGCGAGCAGCAGCCGCCGCCCGAGCCCGCGGAGGACGGCGTCGCGGTGCCGCCCCCGGCTCCTGGGCCGGAGTTCGACGACACCCCGCAGGGGTTCGGGCGCATCGCCACGGCGACGGCCCGCCAGGTCATCGTGCAGCGCCTGCGCGACGCCGAGGACGACCAGGTGCTCGGCGCCTTCCGCGGCAAGGAGGGCGAGGTCCTCGGCGGGGTGATCCAGCAGGGTCGCGACCCGCGCGTCGTGCTCGTCGACGTCGGCGGCACCGAGGCGGTCCTGCCCGCGCACGAGCAGGTGCCGACCGAGCAGTACGTGCACGGGGAGCGCCTGCGCTCGCTCGTGCTCGAGGTCGCGCGCGGGCCGAAGGGTCCGCAGATCACGCTCTCGCGCACGCACCCCAACCTCGTGCGCCAGCTCTTCGCGATGGAGGTCCCGGAGGTCGCCGACGGCTCGGTCGAGATCACCGCGATCGCCCGCGAGGCGGGTCACCGCACCAAGGTCGCCGTGCGGGGCCGCGTGGCGGGCCTCAACGCGAAGGGCGCGTGCATCGGGCCGCTCGGCGCGCGCGTGCGGGCCGTCATGGCGGAGCTGCACGGCGAGAAGATCGACATCGTCGACCACTCGGACGACCCGGCCGAGATGGTCGCGCACGCGCTGTCGCCCGCGCGTGTGCTGTCGGTCACGGTGGTCGACCCGGTCGCGCGGGCCGCCCGCGTCGTGGTGCCCGACTACCAGCTGTCGCTCGCGATCGGCAAGGAGGGCCAGAACGCCCGCCTGGCCGCGAAGCTCACGGGCTGGCGCATCGACATCCGCTCGGACGCCGAGGGTGCGGCGGGGGCCGCTGCCGACGGGCCCGCGGACGGGCGCCGGGACGAGCCGGCCCGCGGCGAGACGCAGCGGGGAGCCGGCTCCGGTCCCACGCGGTGACGAGGCGCGGTAGACTTCCGGAGGCTGGGCTGGATGCCCGGTTCTCCGCGCCGAGCAGGCGACCCCCTGACGCCCTTCCGGTGTCCGGCATGGGCCCGCTCCGCACGTGCGTGGGGTGCCGGTCGACCGGCCCGAGGTCGGTCCTGCTGAGGACGGTCGTCGGGACGGGCACCGCGGGAGAACCCGCAGTGGTCGTCGACGTCGGTCGTCGGATGCCGGGCCGGGGGGCGTGGCTGCACCCCGAGCTTCACTGCCTCGAGCTTGCCGAGCGCCGTCGGGCGTTCCCGCGGGCCCTGCGTCATGCAGGTCCGTTGGACGCCGCACCGGTGCGCGAGCATCTCGAGCGTGGCTGAGGGGAACCAGCGACCGGGTCCCGAACCCGGAAGCACCGAACCGTCGACATGGGAAGCGGGTTTGACAAGCCGATGGCTGCCCGATGAGCACGCACCGATGAGTACCCAGCGATGAGTACCTCGCACTAACGACGGTCCGACCCTCTCCTGGGCGGACCGAGACAGGAGAGATGTGGCCAAGGTCCGCGTCTACGAGCTCGCCAAAGAGCTCGGTGTGGAAAGCAAGACCATCATGACCAAGCTGGGCGACCTCGGGGAGTTCGTCCGCTCGGCGTCCTCGACGATCGAGCCGCCCGTCGTGCGCAAGCTGCGCGACCTCTACCCGGTGGGTGGTGGGTCCGCGCCCGCTCCGGCACCCGCCCGTCCTGCGGCGCCGAAGCCGGCCGCCGCGCCGGCCCCCTCGGCTGCCGCCCCTGCTGCGCCGGCCCCGGCCGCTGCTGCTCCGAGCCCCGCCGCGGCGGCGCCCGCCGCCCCAGCACCCGCACGTCCGGCCGCCCCGGCGCCGGCCGCTCCCGCGGCTCCGGCTGCCGCCGCCCCGGCTGCGCCGAGCGCCCCCGCCCGTGCGGCGAGCGCCTCGGCACCCGCCGCGCCGGCTCCCGGCGCCCCGGCCCCGGCACGTCGTCCCGGCCCTGCCGGCGACGCCGCGCGCCCTGGCCCGCGTCCGGCCCCGGCCGCATCGGCTCCGTCCGGTCGTCCCGGTGGCGCGTCGCGTCCCGGCAACAACCCGTTCGCGCCGTCGCAGGGCATGCCTCGCTCCGGTGGTCAGGGCGGCTCGGGCGGTCCCCGTCCGGGTGGCCCGCGTCCGGGCAACAACCCCTTCGCGCCCTCGCAGGGCATGCCGCGTCCCGGCGACCGTCGCGGCGGCGAGGCCCCCGCGGCCGCCTCGGGTGCCCCGGCCCCCGCGGGCGAGCGTCCCGGCGGTCCCCGTCCCGGTGGGCCGCGTCCCAACCCCGGCATGATGCCGGGCCGCAGCTCGAGCGGCGTCGGCCGCCCGGGTGAGCGACCGGGTCCCGGCGGTCGTCCGGGTGGTGGCGGCCCCGGTGGTCGTCCCGGCGGCGGCGGTGGCGGTTACGCCGGTCGTCCCGGTGGCGCTCCCGGCGGCGCTCCCGCGGGCGGTGGCGGCTTCGCCGGTCGTCCCGGTGGCGGCGGTGGTCGCCCCGGCGGTGCCGGTCGCGGCAGCACGCAGGGTGCGTTCGGTCGCGCCGGCGGTCGCCCTGTGCGCGGACGGAAGTCGAAGCGCGCGAAGCGCCAGGAGTTCGAGCAGATGCAGGCCCCCTCGCTGGGTGGCGTGCAGGTTCCCCGCGGCAACGGGCGCACGGTCGTGCGCCTGCGCCACGGCTCCTCGCTGAACGACTTCGCCGACAAGATCGACGCGAACCCCGCGAGCCTCGTCACGGTGCTGTTCCACCTCGGTGAGATGGCCACCGCGACGCAGTCGCTCGACGAGGACACGTTCGGCACGCTCGCGGTCGAGCTCGGGTACGTCATCGAGATGGTGTCGGCCGAGGAGGAGGACCGCGAGCTGCTCGGGGCCTTCGACATCGACCTGGACCAGGAGCTCGCGGACGAGGACGACGAGCAGCTGCAGCCGCGGCCGCCCGTCGTGACCGTCATGGGCCACGTCGACCACGGCAAGACCAAGCTCCTCGACGCGATCCGCTCCACGGACGTCGTCGCGGGCGAGGCCGGCGGCATCACGCAGCACATCGGTGCCTACCAGGTGCGTCACGTCCACGAGGGCGTCGACCGCGCGCTGACCTTCATCGACACCCCGGGTCACGAGGCGTTCACCGCCATGCGTGCGCGTGGTGCGCAGGTCACGGACATCGCGATCCTCGTGGTCGCGGCCGACGACGGCGTGATGCCCCAGACGATCGAGGCGCTCAACCACGCCCAGGCGGCCGGCGTGCCGATCGTGGTCGCGGTCAACAAGGTGGACAAGGAGGGGGCCAACCCCGCCAAGATCCGCCAGCAGCTCACGGAGTACAACCTCGTGGCCGAGGAGTACGGCGGCGACACGATGTTCGTCGACGTCTCCGCGAAGCAGAACCAGGGCATCGACTCGCTGCTCGAGGCGGTCCTCCTCACGGCGGACGCGGCGCTCGACCTGCGGGCCAACCCCGACAAGGACGCGCGCGGCGTGGCCATCGAGGCCAACCTCGACAAGGGACGCGGTGCCGTCGCGACGGTCCTCGTCCAGTCGGGCACGCTGCACGTCGGTGACGCGATCGTCGCCGGCACGGCGCACGGCCGCGTCCGGGCGATGTTCGACGAGCACGGCGAGACGGTCACCGCAGCAGGGCCGGCGCGTCCGGTCATGGTGCTCGGTCTCGCGTCGGTCCCGCGCGCCGGCGACACCCTCCTGGTGGCGTCCGACGAGCGCACCGCGCGGCAGATCGCCGAGAAGCGCGAGGCGGCCGAGCGTGCCGCCCTCCTGGCGAAGCGTCGCAAGCGCATCAGCCTCGAGGACTTCACGCAGGCGCTCCAGCAGGGCAAGGTCGAGACCCTCAACCTGGTCCTCAAGGGCGACGTCTCGGGTGCCGTCGAGGCCCTCGAGGACGCGCTGCTCAAGATCGACGTCGGCGAGGAGGTCGACCTGCGCGTGATCCACCGCGGTGTGGGTGCCATCACGCAGAACGACGTCAACCTCGCGACGGTCGACAACGCGATCATCATCGGGTTCAACGTCAAGTACGCGGAGCGCGTCGAGGAGCTCGCCGACCGCGAGGGTGTGGACGTCCGGTTCTACTCGGTCATCTACCAGGCCATCGACGACGTCGAGGCCGCCCTCAAGGGCATGCTCAAGCCGGAGTACGAGGAGGCGCAGCTCGGCACCGCGGAGGTGCGCGAGGTGTTCCGCTCCTCGAAGTTCGGCAACATCGCCGGTTCGCTCGTGCGCTCCGGGGAGATCCGCCGCAACACGAAGGCGCGCGTGCTCCGCAACGGCACCGTCGTGGGCGACAACCTCACGATCGAGTCGCTCAAGCGGTTCAAGGACGACGCGACCGAGGTCCGCGAGGGCTACGAGTGCGGTATCGGGCTCGGCTCGTTCAACAACATCGAGATCGGCGACACGATCGAGACGTGGGAGATGCGGGAGAAGCCGCGGTCCTGACCGCGTGCTCGACCGCACGACCCGCATGACGCCGTGAACGTCGGGTGGCCCGGACCTGCTGGTCCGGGCCACCTGGCGCTCCGGCACCTGTCGGCCCCGGGACGGGGTCCGACCGACGACGAAAGGCGGAGATGTCATGGCTGACCACGGTCGCGCGAGGAAGCTCGCGGAGCGCATCCAGCAGATCGTCGCGCAGATGATCGACACGCGGATCAAGGACCCGCGTCTCGGGTTCGCCACGATCACCGACGTGCGCATGACCGGCGACCTCCAGCACGCCGACGTGTTCTACACGGTGCTCGGCGACGACGAGGCGCGTGCGGGGACGGCTGCGGCGCTCGAGAGCGCCAAGGGGCTCATCCGCTCCGAGGTCGGCAAGCAGACCGGGATCCGGCTCACGCCGACGCTCGACTTCCACCTCGACGCGGTGCCGGAGACGGCGGCGCACCTCGAGGCGGCGCTGCTCGAGGCCGCCCGCCGGGACGCCGAGGTCGCCGCGCTCGCCGCATCGGCCCGGTACGCGGGCGAGCCGGACCCGTACCGCAAGCCGGTCGAGGACGAGGGCGAGGACGCGGCGGACGACGTCCGCTGACCCGACGCGCGCACGACGACGCCCGTGCCCCTCACGCTGGGGCACGGGCGTCGTGGCGTCCGGGGGATGTCAGATCGACGGCACGAGCGACTCGTCCCGGCGCCGCTCCGACAAGAACGGCAGCGCCCGGGCGAGCGCCTTGTCGATGCGGGAGTCGAGCTCGGCGCCCGTCACCTGGTAGCTCGTGAACTCGCTGTCGTGCGCGTAGATCGCGAGCGGCAGCGTCTCGGCCTGGAAGAAGCCAAACAGCGGCCGGAACTGGTGCTCGAGGGCCAGGGTGTGCCGCTCGGAGCCGCCGGTCGCGACGAGCAGGACCGGGGTCCCGGCGAGCGCGGTCGGGGCCAGCAGGTCGAACACGTGCTTGAACAGGCCCGTGTAGGAGCCTTTGTAGATCGGGCTCGCCGCGACGACCAGGTCCGCCGCGGCGATCTCGGCGAGCGAGCGGGCGATGGGCGAGCCCGGGTCGCCGTACGTGTCGGTGAAGAACGGCACGAGGTCGGTCACGTGGAGGGTGGTGGCGTCGAGCGGCAGGTGCCGGCCGAGGCGCTCGACGATCTCGGCGACGAGCGCCGCGGTCTTGGACGGGACGCTCGGGCTGCCGTTGACGGCGACGACCTTGAGCGGGGTCTCGGTGCTGCGGGTCATGAGGGGTCCTCTCGGGGTCGGGCGGGTCAGACGCCGGCCAGGGCGGGCTCGGCCTCGGGAGCCGTCGCGTACCGGTTCACGGGCCGGTCGAGCCCGAGGTGGTCGCGCAGGGTGGTGCCCGTGTACCCCTCGCGGAACAGCCCGCGCGCCCGCAGGAGCGGCACGACGTGCTCGGTGAACGCCTCGATGCCGCCGGGCAGGAACGGCGGCATGACGTTGAAGCCGTCCGCGGCGCCGTGCGTGAACCACTCGGTGATCGTGTCGGCGACCTGCTCGGGCGTGCCGGCCACGACGCGGTGCCCGCGGGCTCCCGCGAGGCGGTGCAGCAGCTCGCGCAGGGTCGGCTGCTCGCGGCGCACGATGCCCGCGACGACCTGCCGGCGCGAGCGGTTGTTCTCGGTCACGTCGCCCGCGTCGGCGAACACGTCGAGCGGGACTGGCCGGTCGAGGTCCGCGACGTCGAACGTCGCCTCGGCGAGCGTCGCGAGCTGGCGCAGGCCGTACTCGGGCACCGTGAGCTCGTTGAACTCGCGCTCGAGCGCGCGGGCCTCCGCCTCGGTCCCGCCCAGGAAGGGGCTGATCCCCGGGAGGATCTTGACCTGGTCCGGGCGGCGACCGTAGCGCTCGACGCCGGCCTTGATGTCGGCGTAGAACGCCTGTGCGTCGCTGAGCTGCTGGTGCGCCGTGAAGATCGCCTCGGCGTGCCGGCTCGCGAAGGCGCGGCCCGCGTTGGACGCCCCGGCCTGGACGAGCACCGGGTGGCCCTGCGGCGGGCGCGGGGCGTTGAGCGCCCCCGCGACGCGCAGGTGCTCGCCGCGGAACGCCGCCGGGTGGATGCGGGAGGGGTCGGCGAACCGGCCCGTCGCGCGGTCCGCGAGCACCGCGTCGTCCTGCCAGCTGTCCCACAGTCGCGTGGCGACCTCGACGAACTCGCCGGCGCGCGCGTACCGCTCGCTCGGGTCGGGGTGCTCGTCGAGCCCGAAGTTCGGGGCGGCGGCGGACGCCGCGGTCGTCACGATGTTCCAGCCGGCCCGGCCGCCGCTCAGGTGGTCGAGCGTCGCGAACAGGCGAGCGAGGTTGTACGGGTCGTAGAAGGTGGTCGACGCGGTCGCGATGAGCCCGATACGGGTCGTGACGGCGGCGACCGATGCGAGGGTCAGGATCGGCTCGAGGTGGGCCGCGCTGTTGAACTCGATGCCGGGGCTGAGCACCGGGCCGTCGGCGAAGAAGATGGCGTCGAACGCGGCACGCTCGGCGTGCTGGGCGAGCTCGTGGTGGTAGCCGGCGGTGAACAGGCGGTCGACCGGGGTCGACGGGTGGCGCCAGGCGGCCTCGTGGTGGCCGACGCCGTTGATGAACAGGTTGAGGCTGAGCTGCCGGCGTGCGGGCTGGTCGGACATGGTGGACCTCGCGATCGGTGGAGGGGAGAGGGTCAGGAGGCGTCCACGGGCTCGCCGTCGGGTCCGCTGTCCGGCTCGTAGGTGCCGTTGGCGTACGGGTTGTACTCGTTGCTGTAGACGTCGTCCGCGGTGAAGCGGCCCTTCTCGAGCTCGCCGTTGCGGACGAGCCAGTCGATCCACGTCGAGACCTCGCGCTCCTCGATGACGCCGCCGGGCGTGGAGACGCCCACCGACTTCCAGAAGGGCACGAGCTCCGGGGTCTCGCCGCGGTCGCGGCCCTCGATGATCTGCGTGTACCGCGCGTGCACCTCCTCGACGGGGGTGACCTGCGTCCAGCGGATCGCGCGGGCGATGCCCTGCACGTAGTCGGCGACGGCCTCGGGGTTCTCCTCGATGAAGTCGTCACGGAAGATGTACGACCCGTAGCTGAACTCGCCGAAGAGCTCGACCTCGGAGAACAGCAGGCGCAGCCCGCCGGGCTCGAGGGCCTTGTCCTGGAAGACCGAGCTGATCGCGACGACGTCGACCTGGCCCTCGCGCAGGACCTGCTCCGCGTTGACGGGCGGGACGACCGTCAGCTCGACCTGGGCGATCTCGTCGGCGTCGAGCCCCTCGCGGGCGAGCCACTCGCGGATGACGAACTCGCTCTGCGCGCCGAGGGTGTTGATCCCGATCTTCTTGCCGATGAGGTCCCGCGCCCCGGCGACGGGAGAGCCCTCGAGCGTGTAGAAGCCGCCGAAGGCCTTGGTGTCGGAGCCGTAGTACGAGATGACGGACGTGACCTTCGCGCCCGACGACCGGAGCTTGACGATCGCGCCGTTGAACGCGCCGCCGACGTCGGTGGCGCCCGTCGCCGCGGACTGGATGCTCTGCGGCCCGCCGGTCGAGTTGCCGACCCACTCGAGCCGGACCTTCTCGAAGTAGCCGAGGTCGTCGGCCAGCTCGGGGAGCGTGACCTGACCGGCCGAGCCGTCGTAGCGGATCGTCGTCGTGCCGTCGGCGTCGACCGTCGCGGCGTCGGCAGCCCCCGAGCACGCGGCGAGCGTGAGGACGAGCGCTCCTGCGGGAACGGCGGAGGCCGCGGCGGACAGACGTGAGGACAAGGACATGAGAATGCTCCAGGGAGGTGTTTTCGGGGTCGACGAAAGGGCCGACGCCGTGCTGCGGACGAGCCGGTGGACGCGTGGGGAAATGGCGGGGCGGGAGCGTTCAGGAGGACGCGGTGCGCCAGCGCGAGAAATGCCGTTCGAGGGTGAGGAGCACGCCGTTGACGCTCACGCCGACGAGCGCGATCGCGATGATTCCGGCGTACATCTTCTCGATCTGGAAGTTGAACTGCGCGTACGTGATCAGGTAGCCGAGACCGGCCTTCGCCCCGACCATCTCGGCGGCGATCAGCACGAGGATCGACGACGCGCCGGCCATGCGGACCCCGGTGAACACCGTCGGGACCGCGGCGGGGAGCACGACCTTCTGTAACAGCCGCAACGACGACAGCCCGAGCGAGCGGGCCGACTTCACGAGCAGCGGGTCGACCGAGCGCACCGCCGAGATGGTGGTGAGCAGGACGGGGAAGGTGCACGCGTAGACGACGAGCGCGATCTTCGAGGTCTCACCGATGCCGAGGATGAGGATGAACACCGGCAGCAGCGCGAGCGCGGCCGTGTTCCGGAAGAGCTCGAGGAACGGGTTGAGGACGTCGGAGACGCGCCCGTACCAGCCGATCGCGACGCCGAGCGGGATCGCGGCCAGCACCGCGATCGCGAAGCCGGTGCCCGCGCGGCTCAGGCTCGCACCCAGGTGCAGGGCGAGCTCGCCGCTCGAGACGAGGGTGCCGAAGGCGCCGAGCACGCGGCTCAGCGGCGGGAGGAACACCGCGTCGACGAGCCCGACGCGGGGTGCGACCTCCCAGAGCGCGAGGAACAGGACGAGGACGATCGAGGCCCGCAGCGCTCGTGCGGCGTGGGCGCGCACACGCCGGGAGAGCGGGGGAGTCGCGTCGCGGTCCGCGGCGAGCGCGGGCCGGCGCCCGAGCGTGGGCGGGTCCGCGAACGCGACGGTGTCCTCGGCGACCGGGACGGCGAGGGGTGCGGTGCCCGGGTCGGTCCGGGGTGACAGGGTGCTAGGCACGGGCGGGCTCCAGCGTGGCGTGCAGGGGCAGGAGGTCGGTCGCGGCGTCGTCGGCGTCCGCGGTCGGGCTGTGCAGCTCGGTCCAGACCTGGTGCCGCAGGCGCCCGAACTCGGGGTCGGAGCGGATGTCGTCGGACCGGCCGCGGTCCAGGTGGACGTCGATCACGGTGCGCAGGCGGCCGGGGTGCGGGCTCATCACCGCCACGCGCTGGCCCAGATAGAGGGCCTCGTCCATCCCGTGCGTGATGAAGACGATGGTGGTCCCGGTCGCGCGCCAGATGCGCAGGAGCTCGTCCTGCAGCGTCTCGCGGGTCTGGGCGTCGAGCGCCGCGAACGGCTCGTCCATGAGGAGCACCTCCGGCTCGAACGCGAGGGCCCGGGCGATCGCGACGCGCTGCTTCATCCCGCCGGACAGCTCGTGCGGGTAGCGCTGCTCGAAGCCGCTGAGGCCCACGAGGTCGAGGTAGCGTGCGGAGATCTCCGCACGCCGTGCCTTGCTGAGCCCCTTGGCCTCGAGGCCGAGCTCGACGTTCGCCCGCGCCGTCCGCCAGGGCAGCAGCGCGTACTGCTGGAACACGACGCCCCGGTCCAGACCGGGGCCGGTGAGCGGCTGGCCGTCGAGCAGGATCGCGCCCGACGACGGCTGCGTGAGGCCCGCGAGCAGGTCGAGCAGCGTCGACTTGCCGCATCCCGAGGGCCCGACGACGGTCAGCAGCTGCCCCGCGGGGACGTCGAGCGTGAAGTCGTCGAGCGCGGTGAACAGCGTGCGGGCGCCGCGTCCGCGGGTGTCGTCGCGGACCGTGAAGTCCTTGTGGACGTGGTCGAACCTGAGCTTGGGCGTGGGCATGACCTGCCTTTCCGGGCAGGGGTGCGCGGGAGCAGGGCGGGCGGGGTGGGACACCGGCGAGACCACCGGTCCGGTGAGCAGCGCCGCGGGAACGGACGGCCCACCGACCGCGGGTGCACGGGCGCTCCCGGTCCGTCCGGACGCGTGGAGCGCGGTGGGCGCACGGGCCGTCCGTCGTGGAGCGGTGGGGAGCGGTCGTTGCGGGACCGTCGGCGGTCAGCCGGTGCGCGGCGAACGGGTCCCGACGTCGGGACGGAGGCTCAGCGGCGGCTGGACGCCCGGGTCGCGCGGTGGTGCGCCGGGCGTGGTGCGGTGACTACCGACAGAGCCGGCTGGCGACGCGCATGAGGTCGACGGCGCGCTGGGACGTGAGGTGGACCGGCAGGTGCCCGGACGGGCGACCCTCCGTGACCTCGCGCAGTGCGGCCTCGGTGAACATGTCGGGAAAACTAGTGACACGGTCCGCGCCGGCGCAATACGCATCCATGGGGTGAGACGACCGCGTCGCCCGGACTCGTGGACCATGCATTTCCGGGCCGTCGCGCGCCGCAGGAATCCCTGGGCGGGAACGGCCCGCGCGAAGAATGCTGCTGCTCCCACCGGGTGCGTCGCGGGACGTCGGAAATCCTGGCGCACAGGATTGCGTGGAACCGCGGAGCGGGGTCCCTTCTCGCTCCGGACCCGCCGACGGTCGTCGGGCGCGCGCCGGACGCGGGGTGCGGGCGAGCGGCACAGGGGAGCTCTCCACCCCTGCCGCGTCTGGGTCCGCCCTGTTAGCGTGGTTCACGCACATCGTCCCGGGCTGCTCCACATCGTCGTGAGAGCGCTCCCATGAACGGAGACACCGTGGTTTCCTTCCCCGATGCGAGCGCCCGTGCCTCGGGCGCCGCTGCCGCCACCGTGGCGGTCCTCGCCCTCGCGGCCGCCGTCAGCCCGGTCGCCTTCGCCGGCCCCGTGACCGAGGTCCACGACTTCGCGACCGGACCGCAGGGCTGGTTCTCCTACCCACCCGAGGCGGTGACCACGTCGGCGGAGACCGGCGAGCTGTGCTCCGCCGTCGGCGCCCACACGGGCAACCCCTGGGACGTCGCGGTCCAGCACGACGCCGTGACGTTCGACCGCGACGCCACGTACGTCGTGGAGTTCGACGCGCACGCGAGCCGCGCCGTGACCGTTCCCGTGCAGGGCGGCCCCGGCTACCCGGCGGCGTTCGGGGGCTCGGTGGAGCTCGACGGGTCGGCGACGCCGGAGCACGTCGAGCTCACGTTCTCGCCGTCGGCATGGCCCACCGGTGAGGGCAGCCCGGTCGCCGACGACTGGACCACGACCACCGGCAACGTCTCGTTCCAGCTCGGCAACCAGGGCGAGCCGTACGAGCTGTGCATCGACGACCTCTCGATCACGCCGCTCGGCACCAACCTGATCCCGAACGGCGACTTCGCGAGCGGCACGACCGACCCCTGGTTCGTCGCCGGCGACCTCGGCACCGCGGACGTGTCCAGCGGCGCGCTCGTCGTCCCCGTGCCCGCCGGCTCGGGCATCTACGCTGGCGTCGGGTTCAACGGGCTCGCGATCGAGGAGGGGACCAGCTACACGCTGACCTTCGACGTCAGCGCGTCCGAGGAGCGCACGATCCGCGCGATCGTGGGCGAGAACGGGGGGAGCTACGGCACCGTCCTGGACAGGACCGTCCCGGTGACGACCGAACCCACGACCGTCTCCCACACGTTCACCGCGACCGACTCCTACCCGGCGACGACGACCCCGGGCGGGCCGTTCGAGGGTCAGCTCGCGTTCCAGGTCGGCGGGCGCGGGGGCGACTGGACCTTCACGCTCGACGACGTCTCGCTGGTCGAGAGCCTGACGCCGCCCCCGCCCTACGAGCCCGAGACGGGACCGCGCGTCCGGGTGAACCAGGTCGGGTACCTGCCGGCCGGCCCCAAGCAGGCGACGCTCGTGACCGATGCGACCGAGCCCGTCGTCTGGCAGGTCCGCACCGTGTCGGGCGGCGTGCTCGCCGAGGGGGACACGGTTCCCGCCGGCGTCGAGCCGAGCTCGGGCCTGAACGTGCACACGATCGACTTCGGCGCGCTCACCACCGAGCACGAGGGTCTCGTCCTGACGGCCGACGGCGAGACCAGCCGGCCGTTCGACATCGACCCCGACCTCTACCAGCAGCTCCGGTACGACGCGCTGAACTTCTTCTACCTCATGCGCAGCGGCGTCGAGATCGACGCCTCGATCAACGCCGACTACGCGCGGCCGGCCGGGCACGTCGACGTCGCGCCCAACCAGGGCGACGGCGCGGTCACGTGCCTCACGGCGGCCGACGAGGGGGCCGGCTGGGCCTACGGCGACTGGACGTGCCCCGAGGGGTACGCGCTCGACGTACGCGGCGGCTGGTACGACGCGGGCGACCACGGCAAGTACGTCGTGAACGGCGGCATCGCCGCGGCGCAGCTCCTGAGCACCTACGAGCGCAGCCTGCACGCCGGCACGGCCGAGCCCGGTGCGCTCGCGGACGGGACGCTCGCCGTCCCGGAGAGCGCGAACGGCGTCCCGGACGTGCTGGACGAGGCGCGGTGGGAGCTCGAGTTCCTGCTCAGCATGCAGGTGCCCGCGGACGGCGGGGAGTACGCCGGCATGGCGCACCACAAGATCCACGACGTGGGGTGGACGGGCCTGCCGCTGCTGCCGTCGCAGGACCCGCAGGAGCGCCGGCTCGCCCGGCCCTCGACCGCGGCGACGCTCAACCTGGCCGCCGCGGCCGCGCAGGGCGCCCGCCTCTTCGCCGACCACGACCCCGACTTCGCGGCCGAGCTCCTCGACGCCGCACGCACCGCCTGGGACGCCGCGCAGGCTCACCCGGCGGTGCTCGCCCCCGACGCCGCGGGCAACAACGGCGGCGGCGCGTACAGCGACGGCACCGTCACGGACGAGTTCTACTGGGCCGCCGCGGAGCTGTTCCTGACGACGGGCGAGGACGCGTTCGCCGAGCACGTGCTCGCGAGCCCGCACGCGACGGGCGACGTCTTCGGGCCCGGCGGCATGAACTGGGGGAGCACCGCGGGCCTCGGGCGTCTCGACCTGGCGACCGTCCCGAACGACCTCCCATCCCGCGACGCCATCCGGCAGTCGGTGATCGACGCCGCGGACGCGTACGTCGCCACGCAGGACGCGCAGGCCTGGGGGAGCACGTACGTGCGACCCGACGGCCTGTACGAGTGGGGCTCGAACAGCATGGTGCTCAACACCACGGTCGTGGTCGCGACCGCGTTCGACCTCACGGGCGACGAGACGTACCGGCGCTCGGCGCTCGAGGCGGTCGACTACCTGCTGGGCCGCAACGCGCTCAACATGTCGTACGTCTCCGGCTACGGCGAGGTCAGTGCGCAGCACCAGCACAACCGCTGGTTCCCGCTCTCGGTCCCGGGCGTGTCCCCGGACGGCTCGCTCGCGGGCGGCCCGAACTCGACGACCGGCACGTGGGACCCGACGATGCAGGCGGCGTTCGCCGGCGGCTGCGCGCCGTCGATGTGCTACCTCGACGAGCTGGGGTCGTGGGCGTCCAACGAGGTCGCGATCAACTGGAACTCCGTGCTCTCGTGGGTCGCGTCCTTCGTCGCCGACCAGGGTGACGGGTCCGCCGACGCGAGCACGCCCGTGCGGGTCACGCAGCAGCCGGCCGACGCGACCGTCGCGCCGGGCGCGAGCGCGACGTTCACCGCCGCAGCCGACGGCGTCCCGGCGCCGACCGTGCGGTGGCAGGTGCAGCGGCCCGGTGCCCGGTGGGCCGACGTCCCGGGGGCGACGAGCACGACGCTCACCGTGACGGCCGCGCTCGCCGACCACGGCACGCTCTACCGCGCCGTCTTCACCAACGCGTCCGGCTCCGAGGCCACCGACGTCGCCCGCCTCGCGGTCGTCGCCACCGAGCGGCTCGCGGTGCGGCTCTCGTCGCCCGCACTGCGGGCGGGTGGGCACGTGACCGTGGCGGTGCGGGGTGCGGCTGCGCGGGAGGTCGTGCAGGTCCGGCTCGGTGACGAGCTCCTCGAGACGCGGGCAGTGCGCAAGGACGGCACGGTGTCGATCAGCGTGCACGTGCCGCGCCACACCGACCCCGGCGCGTACACCGTGACGGTGCGGGGGACGTCGTCCGGTCGCGAGGGTTCCGCGACGCTGCAGGTGCTGCCGGCGCCGCGTCGCTCCTGACGTCGGGTGCGTGGGACCCGGCTCCGGGCCGGTCCCACGCACCTCGCGGGGCGGGGCGGGGGTCGCCCGGCGTGCGTCCTCGCACCCTCGCGCGGCGACGGCGTCCGACGTGCGCTCTCGCACCTCGCGCGGGCTGCGCGGTCCGGCGCGCTCCGGCCGGACCGTATCTGCGTCTGCCCACGCGTCGTGCAGGCGCAGAGTCGGAACATCGGCGCCCACAGGTCCGCACGTGCGGATCAGTCGGCAGGTCGTGACCGCGGTTCGGTGGCGTCCGTCGGGCATGAGCCGGCGGATAACCTGCCGGGCATGACCTCCACCGACGACGCACCACGGACCCCGCGGCAGCGCCCGGCGCCCGGCCCGCGCCGGCCCACCGCCCCGGACGGGCTCGTCGTCGTCGACAAGCCCTCCGAGATGACGAGCCACGACGTCGTCGCCCGCATGCGCCGGATCGCCGGCACGCGCAAGGTCGGTCACGCCGGGACGCTCGACCCGATGGCGACCGGCGTGCTCGTCGTCGGCGTGGGGCGCGCGACGAGGTTGCTCACGTACGTCGTCGGCGCCGACAAGGAGTACCGCGCGACGATCAGGCTCGGCGTCCGCACGACGACCGACGACGCCGAGGGCGAGGTCGTCGCCGTCGCCGACGCCTCGGGCGTGACGCGCGACGACCTCTCCGGGCCCGTCGCCGCCCTCACCGGGCGCATCGAGCAGGTCCCGAGCTCCGTGAGCGCGATCAAGGTCGACGGCCAGCGGGCGTACGCACGCGTCCGTGCCGGTGAGGACGTCGCGCTCGCCGCGCGCCCGGTCACCGTGAGCCGGTTCGACGTGCACGACGTCCGGGGCGCCGGGGAGCCCACCGCGGACGCGGGTGTACCCGTGCCTGCCGGTGCGCTCGACGTCGACGTCACGGTCGTGTGCTCGTCGGGCACGTACGTCCGCGCGCTCGCACGCGACCTCGGCGCGGCGCTCGGCGTCGGCGGGCACCTGACCGCCCTGCGCCGTACCCGCGTCGGCGGCTACGACCTCGCCGGGGCCCGGACGCTCGACGAGCTGCTCGCGTGGCCCGAGGACGTCCCCCTCGACGTCCTCCCGCTCGCGGACGCCGCCCGGGCGACCTTCCCGGTCCGCGAAGTCACGGCCCAGGAGGCGGCGGCGCTGTCGTACGGGAAGCGCATCGCGGCGGACCCGGACGCCGGCGAGCCGGGCACCGCGACGAGCGGCACCGTGACGGGCGACGCCACGACGGACCGCGCCGCGACGGACAGCGCCGAGACGGCCGGCACACCCACCGACAGCGTGCGGGCCGGCAGCCCGGTCGCGGCGATCTCGCCCGACGGGACGCTCGTCGCGCTGCTCGAGCAGCGTGGGGAGCACGCGGCGCCCGTCCTCGTCTTCGCGCCCGCCTGACCCGACCGCGTCGGGCGACGGCGGCCATGTCCGGACCGCCGGCGTGTGGGGTCCGGTCAGATGGGACCGCGCAGGCCCGGCCGGGTCCTGCGACCGCCGCGCCCGCGTGCGTCAGGGGCGGTCGAGCAGGAAGCGCAGCAGCCCGGTGAGCGACAGGCCGTCGCCGATCCCGCCGTCGCGCACCAGGGCGCGGACCTCGTCGAGCGGGACCCACGCGACGCGCTCGGACTCGAACGCGTCCGCGGGCTCGCCGATGTGGGTGGCGCCGTCGGCGACGAACACGTGGAACGTCTGGTCGCTGGAGCCGTTGGTCGGGTGGTACTGCACCAGCGGGCGCAGCGGCCCGGGACGCCAGCCGGTCTCCTCGAGCGTCTCGCGGGCGCCCGCGTCCGCCGGCGTCTCACCGTCCTCGAGGCGCCCCGCCGGGATCTCCCAGCCCCAGCTGTCCGTGATGAACCGGTGGCGCCACAGCATCAGCACCCCGCGCTCCGGGTCGTGCACGACCGTGCCGGCGGCGTGCGCCGGCATCCGGACGACGTGGTGGTCGAGCCGTCCCACGCCCGGGACCTCGACGTCGACGAGCGCGACCCGCACCCAGGGGGAGTCGTACACGGTCCGCTCGCCGAAGGTCTGCCATCGCATCGTCCGACCCTAGGGCCGCGCGCCCCGCCCGACCTCACCCGGCCCGACCCCGCACCGGCGTGGGCACCGTCCGGCGGGACCTCCCGTGCGTGGCAGGCTTGTCCCCGCCTGACCGGCCGCCACCCGCGGCCCCGTCTCCGAGGAGCGCGAGTGCACCGCTGGACCGACCTTGCCGACGTGCCGGACGGCTTCGGCCCGTCCGTCGTGACGATCGGCAACTTCGACGGCGTGCACCGCGGCCACGTCAGCGTGCTGACCCGGCTCGTCGCGGACGCCCGCGCGTCCGACGCGGCCGCGGTCGCCGTCACGTTCACGCCGCACCCGCAGCAGGTGCACCGTCCCGAGCAGGCGCCGCCGCTGCTCACCGGTGACGCGGACCGCCTCGAGCTGCTCGCCGGGACCGGCCTCGACGCCGTGCTGCTCCTGCCGTACACGCTGGAGTTCGCGCGGCAGACGCCCGCCGAGTTCGTCGAGCGGTACCTCGTCGGGGGTCTCGCGGCCCGGACCGTCGTCGTGGGCCGCGACGTGCGGTTCGGCTGGGAGAACTCGGGCGACCTCGGCACGATGATCGAGCTCGGCCGCCGGTACGGGTTCACGGTCGAGGTGCTCGAGGACGTGGTGCCCGAGCCCAGCGCGAGCGAGGGCGAGGGGCACCGGCGGTGGTCCTCGACGTGGGTCCGGGAGCTGCTCGACGCGGGGGACGTCGTGGGCGCCGCGCACGTCCTCGGGCGACCGCACCGGCTGCGCGGGGTCGTCGTGCACGGCGACGCCCGCGGCCGCGAGCTCGGCTTCCCGACGGCCAACCTGGCGCCGGACGCGACCGGCATGGTGCCCGCCGACGGCGTCTACGCCGGCTGGCTGCGCCGGGTCACCGAGCCCGGCGCAGCGGCGGCGGACGCCCCGGAGGTGCTGCCCGCGGCGGTGTCGATCGGCACCAACCCGACGTTCGCGGGGCTCCAGCGCCGCGTCGAGGCGTACGTGCTCGACCGCACGGACCTCGACCTGTACGACGACGAGGTCGTCCTCGAGCTCGTCGACCGGCTGCGCCCGACCGAGCGGTTCGACTCGGTGGACGCGCTCGTCGCGCAGATGCACGACGACGTCGCCCGTGCGCGCGTCGTCCTCGCGGGCGGGCCGGCGCCGACCGCCCGGTGAATTGGGTCGCAGGTCACCGACTGGTAACATGCAGGTGCCGTCAGATCGGCCGCGGACCGAGAGCGCTCGGGTGGACATGCCCCGGAGCACCGCGCAACGAGTACACACCTGGAGAACCGTGCCCCTCGACAGTGCCACCAAGCAGTCCATCATGACCGAGTACGCCACCCACGAGGGCGACACCGGTTCCCCCGAGGTGCAGATCGCGATGCTCACGCAGCGCATCAAGGACCTCACCGAGCACCTCAAGGCGCACAAGCACGACCACCACAGCCGGCGTGGCCTGCTGCTCCTGGTCGGCCAGCGTCGCCGCCTGCTGGGCTACCTCCAGAAGGTCGACATCAACCGCTACCGCAGCCTGATCGAGCGTCTCGGCCTGCGCCGCTAGCACCTCGGACCAGCCCGGACCCCCCAAGGTCCGGGCTGGTTCCGCGTCGGGCACGTCCAGGTGGGCGGACCCGGCAGGCACGACGAGCACCACCAGCACCACCCACCGCGCCGACCACCCGTCCGGTCCTCGGTAGTGGCGTCCGGAGCCCCGCTCCGGGTACCTCGATCGAAGACCGCCGTGGTCAGGCCGGCGCCTTCAACGAAGAGGAGGGCACCCATGGAGGGTCCCGAGATCCAGTTCGCCGAGGCAGTGATCGACAACGGTCGCTTCGGCACCCGCACCGTGCGCTTCGAGACCGGGCGCCTCGCCCGTCAGGCGGCCGGCGCGGCCGTCGCGTACCTCGACGGCGAGACCACGCTGCTGTCGGCCACCACGGCCGGCAAGCACCCGAAGGAGCAGTTCGACTTCTTCCCCCTGACGATCGACGTCGAGGAGCGGCAGTACGCCGCGGGCAAGATCCCCGGCTCGTTCTTCCGCCGTGAGGGCCGCCCCTCGACCGAGGCGATCCTCGCGTGCCGGCTCGTCGACCGCCCGCTGCGCCCCCTGTTCGTCAAGGGCCTGCGCAACGAGGTCCAGGTCGTCGTGACCGTGCTGTCGATCCACCCGGACGACGCCTACGACGTCCTCGCGATCAACGCCGCGTCGATCTCGACGCAGCTCTCGGGCCTGCCGTTCTCCGGCCCGGTCGCCGCGGTGCGCGTCGCGCTCATCGACGGCCAGTGGGTCGCGTTCCCCCGCTACTCCGAGCGCGAGCGCGCCACGTTCGACATGGTCGTGGCCGGCCGCGTCGTCGGCGACGACGTCGCGATCGCGATGATCGAGGCCGAGGCCCCCGAGAAGGCGTGGAACCTCATCAAGGAGGAGGGCGCGACCGCCCCCACCGAGGACGTCGTCTCGCAGGGCATCGAGGCCGCGAAGCCGTTCATCCGCGTGCTCGCGGAGGCGCAGGCCGACCTGGCCGCGCGCGCCGCGAAGCCCACGCAGGAGTTCCCGGTCTTCCCCGAGTACCAGCCCGACGCGCTCGAGGCCGTCCAGGCCGCGGCCGCCGGCCCGCTCGGCGAGGCGCTCACGATCGCGGACAAGCAGACCCGCGAGAACCGTCTCGACGAGGTCAAGGCCGAGGTCCTCGGCCAGCTCGCCGAGCAGTTCGCCGGCCGCGAGAAGGAGCTGTCCGCAGCCGTCCGCTCGGTCACCAAGACGCTCATCCGCCAGCGCATCCTCACGGACGGCTTCCGGATCGACGGGCGTGGTCTGCGCGACATCCGCACGCTCTCGGCCGAGGTCGAGGTCCTGCCCCGCGTGCACGGCTCCGCGATTTTCGAGCGCGGCGAGACGCAGATCATGGGCGTCACGACGCTCAACATGCTGCGCATGGAGCAGCAGCTCGACACGCTCTCCCCGGAGACGCGCAAGCGCTACATGCACAACTACAACTTCCCGCCGTACTCCACGGGCGAGACGGGCCGCGTCGGTTCGCCGAAGCGTCGCGAGATCGGTCACGGGGCGCTCGCCGAGCGTGCGCTCATGACCGTCCTGCCGAGCCGCGAGGAGTTCCCCTACGCGATCCGCCAGGTCTCCGAGGCCCTCGGCTCGAACGGCTCGACGTCGATGGGCTCGGTCTGCGCCTCGACGCTGTCGCTGCTCAACGCCGGCGTCCCGCTGCGCGCGCCGGTCGCCGGCATCGCGATGGGCCTCGTCTCCGACCAGGTCGACGGCCAGACGCGCTACGCCGCCCTGACCGACATCCTGGGCGCCGAGGACGCGTTCGGTGACATGGACTTCAAGGTCGCCGGCACGCGCGAGTTCGTCACGGCCATCCAGCTCGACACGAAGCTCGAGGGCATCCCCGCCTCGGTGCTGACCGGCGCGCTGAACCAGGCCAAGGAGGCGCGCCTCGCGATCCTCGACGTCATCAACGAGGCGATCGACGCGCCCGACGAGATGAGCCCGTACGCCCCGCGCGTCATCACGGTCCAGGTCCCGGTCGACAAGATCGGCGAGGTCATCGGCCCGAAGGGCAAGATGATCAACCAGATCCAGGCCGAGACCGGTGCCGACATCTCCATCGAGGACGACGGCACGGTCTTCATCGGCGCCACCGACGGTCCGTCGGCGGAGGCCGCGCGGGCGGCGATCAACGCGATCGCCAACCCGCACATGCCGGAGATCGGCGAGCGCTTCGTGGGGACCGTCGTCAAGACGACCACCTTCGGCGCGTTCATCTCGCTGTCGCCCGGCAAGGACGGCCTGCTCCACATCTCGCAGATCCGCAAGCTCGTCGGCGGCAAGCGCGTGGAGAACGTCGAGGACGTGCTCGGCGTGGGCCAGAAGGTCCAGGTCGAGATCGGCGAGATCGACCCGCGCGGCAAGCTCTCGCTGCACGCGGTGATCGACGAGTCCGCGGCGACGGACGACGCGGCCTCGGCCGAGACCGTCGCCACCGAGCCGGCCGACGCCTGACGTGCCGCTGGACCTCCCGCTCGCACGGCCCGGTGACCCGGGCAGCGAGCTGACCGCCGGGCAGGACGGCGACGCCATCGTGCGTCGGTCCGTCCTGCCCGGCGGGGTCCGCGTGCTCAGCGAGCACATGCCCGGCCTGCGCTCCGCGACCGTCGGGGCGTGGGTCGGCATCGGCTCGCGCGACGAGCGCGACGGGCACCACGGGTCGACCCACTTCCTCGAGCACCTGCTCTTCAAGGGCACGGCGCGGCGCAGCGCGATGGACATCGCCGAGGCGTTCGACGAGGTCGGTGGCGAGGCCAACGCGGCGACCGGCAAGGAGCACACGTGCTACTACGCACGCGTGCTCGACACCGACCTGCCCATGGCGGTCGACGTGATCGCCGACATGGTGACGTCCGCGCGCCTGGACACCGACGAGCTCGAGACCGAGCGCGGCGTGATCCTCGAAGAGCTCGCGATGAACGACGACGACCCGAGCGACGTCGTGCACGAGCGTTTCGCGGAGGCCGTGCTGGGCACGCACCCGCTCGGACGCCCGATCGGCGGCACCCCGGACACGATCCGGGCGGTCCCGCGGGACGCCGTGTGGGAGCACTACCGCGAGCACTACCGCCCGGCGACCCTCGTGGTCACGGCCGCGGGCGGCGTCGACCACGACGTGCTCGTCAAGCAGGTCACGCACGCCCTCGCGGAGGGTGGTTGGGACCTCGCGGACGGCGCCGCACCGAACGCCCGACGCGGCGCCGAGGACGTCGAGGGCGGCACCCCGTCCGCGGGCTCCGAGATCACGGTCTCGCGGACGACGGAGCAGGCGAACGTCATCGTCGGGGGGACGGGGCTCACCGCCACGGACCCGCGCCGGTTCACGCTCTCGGTGCTCAACGCGGTCCTGGGCGGCGGCATGTCGTCGCGCCTGTTCCAGGAGATCCGCGAGAAGCGCGGCCTCGCGTACTCGACGTACTCGTTCGCCTCGGGGCACGCCGACACCGGCGTCTTCGGGCTGTACGCCGGGTGCGCGCCGGGCAAGGTCGACGAGGTCACGCAGCTCCTCGTGGCCGAGTGGGAGCGCCTCGCCGACTCCGGCATCACCTCGGCGGAGCTCCAGCGCTCGATCGGCCAGCTCTCGGGCGGCATGGTCCTGGGCATGGAGGACACGGGGTCGCGCATGAGCCGGCTCGGCAAGTCCGAGCTCGTGCACGGCGAGCTGCTCTCGGTCGACGAGACGCTGGAGCGGATCCGGGGCGTGCGCGCGTCGGACGTCCAGGAGCTCGCGGCCGAGCTCGCGGCGCGGCCCCGGTCGACCGTCCGGATCGGACCGTTCGCCGCCGCCTGACGCCCTGCCCTCCACCCACCCGCCTCGGCACCTCGCCGGGGCGGGTGGCGTGCGTCCGGGGTGGGTGAGCCGCACGGCACCTCGTCACCGGGCGGCCCGGTGCGGCACGGCGACTAGGGTGGTCACCCGTGAGCGAGCAGATCAGGGTCGCCGTCCTCGGGGCCGCAGGACGCATGGGGTCGACGGTCGTCCGCGCCGTCGAGGCGGCGCCGGGCCTCGAGCTCGTCGCGGCGCTCGACGCGGGGGACGACGTGGGCGCGGCGGTGAGGTCCGCGGGGGCCCAGGTCGCCGTCGACTTCACGGTGCCGGCCGCGACAGCCGAGAACGTGCGGGCGCTCGTCGACGCGGGCGTGCACGCGGTCGTGGGGACGACCGGCTGGACCGCCGACGCGCTCGACGCGGTCCGCGCCCAGCTCACGACGCGGCCCGGGGTCGGGGTGCTGGTCGCCCCGAACTTCGCGCTCGGCGCGGTGCTCGCGATGACGTTCGCGGCGCGGGCCGCGCGCTACTTCGAGTCGGTCGAGGTCGTCGAGCTGCACCACCCCGACAAGGTCGACGCCCCCTCCGGGACGGCGCTGCACACCGCCCGGGCGGTCGCCGCCGCACGGGCCCGCGCCGGCGTCGGGCCGAGCCCCGACGCGACGACGACGGCGCTCGAGGGCGCTCGGGGCGCGGACGTCGACGGTGTGCGGGTGCACGCCGTGCGGCTGCGCGGCCTGACGGCGCACGAGGAGATCCTGCTCGGCAACCGCGGCGAGCAGCTGACGATCCGGCACGACTCCTTCGACCGCGAGAGCTTCATGCCGGGCGTCGTGCACGCCGTCCGGGTGGTCGCCGACCACCCGGGGCTGACGGTGGGCCTCGAGCACGTGCTGGACCTCGGGTGACGCGGTGACGGGCGCACCGGCCCGGTCCACGTCGCGGCGGTGGCGTGCGATCGCCGGCGCCCTCGCGCTGACGGTACTGCTCGGCCTCTACGTGTGGGTCGTCGCCGTGCGCGGTGTCGCGCTGCTGCGGACCGGGGACCCGGTGGGGATCGTGCTGGGCGCCGCCATCCTCGTCCTGCCGCTGATCGCCGCGTGGTTCGTCGCCCGCGAGTGGCGCCTCGCGGTGCAGGTCCAGCGCATGGCCGACGAGCTCGCGGCGACGGGCGGGCTGATGGTCGACGACCTGCCGCGCTCACCGGGCGGGCGGATCGACCGGGTGGCGGCGGACGCGGCGTTCGAGGTCGTGCGGGCGCAGACCGAGGCCACGCCCGACGACTGGGGGTCGTGGTACCGGTTGGCGTTCGCGTACGACGCGTCGGGGGACCGGCGCCGCGCCCGGGCGGCCCTGCGCGCCGCGGCTCGGCTGCACCGGGGGCGGTAGGGCGCCGGTCGCGGCTCTCGACGAGCACGGCAGCGGTCCGGCACGACGCCGGCGCGGCACCCGGTCCCCGAGCGCCCGCTCCGCCTCAGATGCTCGCGGACCAGCCGTGCTCGTGGACGCTGAGCGGCTCGCCGTCCGGCCCGGTGCCGGTCGCCAGCGCGCGGACGGAGTCGTCGGCGCCGAGGCCGGCCGAGGCGAGGAACCGGGCGCGCCCGGAGTCGCCGTCGAGCACCCACGTCTGCACGTGCGCGGCGCCGTCCTCGCGGAGGAGGTCGACCGCCGCGGCGAGCAGCCGGGACCCGTGACCGGCGCGCTGGGAGCCCGGTGCGACCTCCAGGCTGAGCAGCTCCCCGCCCGGGGCGGCGAGCGGGGTCTCCTCGGGTGCCGGCAGCGGAGCGACAGCGGCGAAGCCGACGACGTCCGCGCCCTCGCACGCGACGAGCACCCGGTAGCCGGGAGCGGGGGGCGACGTGATCGCTCGGGCCCAGCGCTCGGCGAACGCCGCACCGTCGAGCCGGTCGAGCACGTCGGCCCCGAGCGTCTCGGCGTGGGCGACGCGCCACGCGGCGAGCTGGATCGCGGCGATGGCGAGCTCGTCGCCCGGGACGGCGGGGCGGACGGAGACGTCCGCCTGCTCGCTGAACAGCGCCATCAGGCGTGCGCGGCGTGCGGTCGTGCGGCATGGAGCGGGGTCAGGGGCACGACGGGTCTCCGGGGGAGCGAGGGGAGGTCGGTGGGGCGGTGCGACCGGACGGGCCGCGATGCGCTCGTCCGAGGCAGGCTACCAACGGGCCGGGACGGCGGGCCTCAGGGCATCCCGAACGCGCGCAGCACCCCGGCCGTGAGGGCGGCGGCCGCGACGACCACCACGAACGGTGCCCGCAGCGCGAGCGCGACGCCGGCGACCGCGAGAGCCGGCACGCGGGCGTCGAGGACGAGCGCCCGGCCCTCGGTCAGCGTCTGCACGCCGACGAGCGCGGAGAGCAGCGCGACGGTGACCAGCGCGGCGGTGCGAGCGACGCGCGGCTCGGCCAGCCAGTGCTCGGGCACCAGGTGGCCGACGAGCTTGATCGCGAAGCACACCGCGGAGGCGGCGAGGATCGCCAGCCACGTCAGGGTGTAGTCGCTCATCCGCGTGCCTCCCGGGCGGGGGTGCGCCAGCCGAGCACGATCGCCACCGCGGCCGCCGCGAGGACCGGGATGCCGGCGGGCGCGAGCGGCGTGAGCGCGAGGGCGACCACGACCGCGACCGCGGCGACGACCCGGGCCGGCCCCGTCGCGAGCCGGGGCCAGACGAGGGCGAGGAACGCCGCAGCCGCGGCCGCGTCGAGCCCGTACCGGCGCGGGTCGCCGAGCGCGTCGCCCAGCAGGGCGCCGACGACCGTGAACGTGTTCCACAGCACGAAGACCCCGACCCCCGTCCACCAGAACCCCGCCCGGGCGGCCTGCGGGTCGGCGTGCGCGGTGCCGACCGCGGTCGACTCGTCGATCGTGAGCTGAGCCGCCACCGTCCGCCGGACGCCGCGGGCCCCGAGCAGCGGGGCGACCTGGACGCCGTAGAGACCGTTGCGGACCCCGAGCAGCCCCGCGGTCGCCACCGCGGCGCCGAACGCGCCCCCGGTGCCCACGACGCCGATGAACGCGAACTGGGAGCCACCCGAGAACATCAGCAGGCTCAGGGCCATCGTCTGCGGCAGGTCGAGACCGGCGGCGACCGCGAGCGCCCCGAAGGACACCCCGTACAGCCCGGTCGCGACCGACACCGAGACGGCCTGGCGGATCGCGGCGCGCACCTCGGCGCGACGGTCGTCGGTCGTCACGCCGTCACTGTCGCACACGCAGCAGACGCGGCGCCCCGCCCGTGCGCGGCCCGTCAGAGCGACACGTACGTCGACTCGAGGTACTCCTCGATGCCGGCCTCGCCGCCCTCGCGACCGAGCCCGGACTGCTTGACGCCGCCGAACGGCGCGCTCGCGTCCGACACGAGCCCGCGGTTCACCCCGAGCATCCCGGCCTCGACCTGCTCCGCGAGGCGCATGACGCGTCCCACGTCGCGCGTGAACGCGTAGGCCACGAGCCCGAAGTCGGTGCCGTTGGCGAGCTCGACCGCGTCGGCCTCGGAGCCGAAGGTGAGCACCGAGGCGACGGGCCCGAAGACCTCCTCGGTGACGACCCGGTCGTCGGGGGAGACACCGCTGAGCACGGTCGGGGCGTAGAAGTGGCCCGCGAGCGGCAGCTCGGGCCGGGCGCCGCCCGTGCGCACCCGGGCCCCGCCGTCGACCGCCGCGGTGACGACCTCCTCGACGCGGTCGACCGCGGACTTCTCGATCAGCGGTCCGACGGTCGTGCCCTCGTCCGCGCCGTGCCCGACGACGAGCCGGTCGAAGGCCTCGGTCAGTGCGGCGGTGAACTCCTCGGCGACGCCCTCCTGCACGAGGAACCGGTTCGCGGCGACGCACGTCTGCCCCGAGTTCCGCATCTTGGCGGTCACCGCGCCCTCGACGGCGGCGGCGACGTCCGCGTCGTCGAACACCAGGAACGGGGCGTTCCCGCCGAGCTCCATCGAGGTCCGCAGGACGCGCTGAGCGGCGCCCGCGAGCAGCGTGCGGCCGACCTCGGTCGAACCCGTGAAGGAGAGCTTGCGCAGGCGCGGGTCGGCGAGGAGCGGCTCGGTCAGCGCGCGCGCCGAGGAGCTCGGCACGACGTTGACGACGCCCGTCGGCAGCCCGCGCGCCTCGAGCTCGGCGCGCACGATCTCCGCGAAGAACGACGTCGTGAGCGGCGTGAGCTGCGCGGGCTTGATCACGACCGGGCAGCCCGCGGCGAGGGCTGGGGCGACCTTGCGCGTGATCATGGCGATGGGGAAGTTCCACGGCGTGATGAGCAGCGCGGGACCCACCGGGCGGCGCAGGACCAGCTGGTGGTTGCTGCCCGCGGGCGCCTTGCGCGTGAGCCCGTTGATCCGCACGGCCTGCTCGGCGTACCAGCGCACGTAGTCGGCGGCGTACGCGACCTCGGCGCGCGACTCGGCGAGCGGCTTGCCGCCCTCCGCGGTGACGAGGGCCGCGACGTCGTCGGTGCGCGCGACGAGGGCCTCGTAGACCGCACGCAGCAGCTCGGAGCGCTCGCGAGGGGCGACGGCGCGCCACTCCGCCCAGGAGCGGTCGGCGCTGTCGAGGGCCGCGAGCGCGTCGTCGGGCCCCGCGTCGGCGACGTCGAGGATCGTGTCGGTCGTGGCAGGGTCGGTCACCGCGAACGTGGCCCCCGAGGTGGCGGGGCGCCAGGTCCCGTCGATCAGGAGACCGGTCGGGACGCGCTCGGCGACGGCGGCGGGCAGCGTGGTGGAGGTCATCGGGCCAGTGTGGCGCGGCGTCGGGGCCGGCGCTACGGAGCCTAGGATGGCGCCATGACGGAAGCGGCCACGATGCCCGTGACGACCCCGTACGAGGACCTCCTGAGGCTCGTGCTCGAGACCGGGACCCCCAAGTCGGACCGCACCGGGACGGGGACGCGCAGCCTCTTCGGTCACCAGCTGCGCTACGACCTCTCCGCCGGGTTCCCGCTCGTCACGACGAAGCGCGTGCACCTCAAGTCGGTCGTCCTCGAGCTGCTGTGGTTCCTGCGCGGCGACTCGAACGTCGGCTGGCTCCGCGAGCAGGGCGTGACGATCTGGGACGAGTGGGCCGACGCCGACGGCGACCTCGGCCCGGTGTACGGCGTGCAGTGGCGCTCGTGGCCGACGCCGGGCGGCGGCGAGGTCGACCAGCTCGCGCAGGTCATCGAGGCGATCCGCCGCGACCCCGACTCACGCCGCCACGTCGTCTCGGCGTGGAACGTGGCGGACATCCCGTCGATGGCGCTCGCCCCGTGCCACGCGCTGTTCCAGTTCTACGTGGCCGACGGCCGGCTCTCGTGCCAGCTCTACCAGCGCTCCGCGGACCTGTTCCTGGGCGTGCCGTTCAACCTGGCGTCGTACGCGCTGCTGACGCACATGGTCGCCCAGCAGACGGGCCTCGAGGTCGGCGACCTCGTGTGGACCGGTGGGGACTGCCACATCTACGACAACCACGTCGACCAGGTCCGCGAGCAGCTCACGCGCGAGCCCTACCCGTACCCGACGCTCGCGCTGCGCCCCGCCGAGTCGATCGACGCGTACACGCTCGAGCACGTCGAGGTCGTCGGCTACCGCCACCACCCGCGCATCGCCGCGCCGATCGCCGTCTGACGGGCGCGCCCCGTGAGCAGCATCGCCCTGATCTGGGCGCAGACGCTCGACGGCGTCATCGGCGTCGAGAACACCCTGCCGTGGCGCCTGCCCGAGGACCAGGCGCGCTTCCGTGCGCTGACCACCGGGCACCCGGTCGTCATGGGCCGCGCGACGTGGGAGTCCCTGCCGGAGCGGTTCCGCCCGCTGCCCGGCCGGGAGAACGTCGTGCTCTCGCGCCGCCCGGGGTACATCGCCGAGGGCGCGACCGTCGCGCCCTCGCTCGCCGACGCGCTCGCGCTGGTCGGGGACCGCGACGTCTGGGTCATCGGGGGAGGGGCGGTCTACGAGGCCGCGATCGCCCGCGCCGACCGCCTCGAGGTGACCGAGGTCGACGCGGTGCTCGCCGGTGACACCTACGCCCCGGTGGTCGACGGCGAGTGGGAGGTCGTCGAGCGCGTCCCCGCGGCGGGCTGGTGCACGTCCACCGGGCCGGACGGGCTGCGGTACCGCTTCGTGACGTACGAGCGCGCGCCGCGCTGAGCATCGGCGCGGCGACCGTCACAGGGTCGACGAGCGGACGCGTCGCCCGGCCGGCGGACGCGTCCTCGGCCCGGCCGGGTCAGCGGCCGTCGCGACCGTCCGCGCTCGCGCGCTCGTCGAGGAGCTCGACGAGCCGGCCCACGCGGTCGGTCATGACCGCGTCGACGCCGAGGTCGAGCACGAGGCGCAGCTCGGCGTCGGTGTTCGGCGTCCAGCAGCACGTGCGGATGCCGAACGCCGCCATGGCCTCGACGGTCGCGGGTGCCAGGAGCCGGAACCACGGGTTGTAGAGCTGCGGGCGCAGCTGCGCGAGGAGCCGGACATCGGGCAGCGTCATGCTGTCGTCGTTGAGGTAGACGGTCGCCCCCGGGGCGGCGGCCCGGATCTCGAGCAGGCCGTCGGTCGAGCCGCAGAACGCGGTCGCGTCCGCGCGGGCCTGCCGCACGACGCGCAGGGCCGGCAGCGCGGCGACGGGGTGCTTCTGGTCCAGCACGAGCGGGACGCCCGCGCTGTCCGCGACCTCGAGCAGCTCCGCGAGCCGGGGGACGCGGACGTCGCCGTCGCCGAGCCGAGCGATCTCCGGCCACGTCATCGCGGCGACCGGCCGGGGGTCGTCCCAGAGCCGGGCGAACGTGTCGTCGTGCACGACGACGACGGTGCCGTCCGCCGCGAGCTGGACGTCGACCTCGATGGCGTCGGCGCCCTGGCGGGCCGCGGCCAGCACCGCGGCGACGGTGTTCTCACGGTGCTCGACCGGGTCGCCGCGGTGGGCGATGGCGAGCGGGCGGTCGGGAGCGGGCACGGTGTCCTCCGGTGTCGGGCGTCGGTGCGCAGCCCCGATCTCACACCGTCACGCACGTCCTGGCCGGTGGGCGCGCCGCGTCGGCGGACCACCTGACGAGCACGCACGGTCGTCGGGGCGGCTCGGGACGGTAGTTTGGGGCCATGCCTCGCGCCACCTCGACCGCGCGCCCGTTCGGTGCCGTGCTCACCGCCATGGTCACGCCGATGACCCCGGACGGTGCGATCGACGTCGACTCGGCCGTCCGGCTCGCGACCCACCTCGTCGACCACGGGCACGACGGGCTCGTGCTCAACGGCACGACCGGCGAGTCGTCGACGACGCACGCACCCGAGAAGGCAGAGCTCATCGCGGCCGTCGTCGAGGCGGTCGGGCACCGGGCGAGCATCGTGGCGGGCGCCGGCTCGAACGACACCGCGCACGCCGTCCGGATGGCCGAGCAGGCCGCCGACGCCGGCGCGCACGGGCTGCTCGTCGTGAGCCCCTACTACTCGCGGCCGTCCCAGGAGGGCGTGTACCGCCACGTCGTCGCGGTCGCGGACTCGACCCCGCTGCCCGTCATGCTCTACGACGTCCCGGGCCGCACGGGGGTGCGCTTCGCGGCGGACACGCTCGACCGCCTCGCCGCCCACGACCGCGTGATCGCCGTCAAGGACGCGTCGGGCGACCTCTACGCGAGCCTGACCGCGATCGAGCGCACCGGCCTCGCCTGGTACTGCGGCGACGACAGCGCCTACCTCGCGATGCTCGCGCACGGCGCCGCCGGCATCGTCAGCGTCGTCGGCCACGTCGCCGGCGCGCGCCTCGCCGAGCTCACCGCCGCCTTCGACGCCGGCGACACCGCCCGTGCCCTGCACGTCTTCCGGTCGATCGTCCCGGCGATCGACGCGCTCAACGGAGCCGGCTTCCAGGCGGTCGCCGCCAAGGCCGCCGTCGAGGCCCTCGGCCTCATCCCGAACCGACACATGCGGCTGCCGCTGGTGGCCGCCTCCGACGACGAGGCGGAGGGGGTGCGCGCCGGAGTGCGCGTCGCCGGCCTCCTCGACGTCGTCCCCAGCTGACCCAGGAGAACCATGAGCCATCCCCACCCCGAGCTGACACTGCCGCCCGCCCTTCCCGAGGGTGCGCTGCGCGTCGTCGCTCTCGGCGGGCTCGGGGAGGTCGGCCGCAACATGGCCGTCCTCGAGTACGCCGGCCGCCTGCTCGTCATCGACTGCGGCGTGCTCTTCCCCGAGGACCACCAGCCCGGCGTCGACCTGATCCTCCCGGACTTCGAGTACATCCGGGACCGGCTCGACGACATCGAGGCGATCGTGCTCACGCACGGCCACGAGGACCACATCGGCGCGGTGCCGTACCTCCTGCGCCTGCGTCGCGACATCCCGCTCGTCGGGTCGCAGCTCACGCTCGCGTTCGTCGAGGCGAAGCTCAAGGAGCACCGCATCAACCCGCTGACGCTCGCGGTCCGCGAGGGTCAGACGGAGCAGCTCGGGGTCTTCGAGTGCGAGTTCGTCGCCGTCAACCACTCGATCCCGGACGCGCTCGCGGTCGCGGTGCGCACCGGGGCCGGGACGGTCCTGCACACCGGTGACTTCAAGATGGACCAGCTCCCGCTCGACGGTCGCGTGACCGACCTGCGCGCGTTCGCGCGGCTCGGTGAGGCCGGCGTGGACCTGTTCATGGTCGACTCGACGAACGCCGAGGTCCCGGGCTTCGTCACGGGCGAGCGCGAGATCGGACCCGTGCTCGACGGCGTGTTCGCCGACTCCGCGAAGCGCATCATCGTCGCGTCGTTCGCCTCGCACGTGCACCGCGTGCAGCAGGTGCTCGACGCCGCGCACGCGCACGGCCGCAAGGTCGCGCTCGTCGGCCGGTCGATGGTCCGCAACATGACGATCGCGGCCGAGCTCGGCTACCTCAAGGTGCCGGACGACGTGCTCGTCGACCAGAAGCAGATCGAGCGGCTGCCCGACGACGAGGTCGTGCTCATGTGCACCGGGTCGCAGGGCGAGCCGATGGCCGCGCTGTCGCGGATCGCGAACAACGACCACAAGATCTCGGTCGGTCACGGCGACACCGTGATCCTCGCGTCGTCGCTCATCCCCGGCAACGAGAACGCCGTCTACCGGGTGATCAACGGGCTGACCCGCCTCGGTGCCCGTGTCGTGCACGGCGGCAACGCCAAGGTGCACGTCTCGGGGCACGCGAGCGCCGGCGAGCTCCTGTACTGCTACAACATCCTCAAGCCGCGCAACGTCATGCCGGTGCACGGCGAGGTCCGCCACCTCGTCGCGAACGCGGCGCTCGCGGTCAAGACCGGTGTCCCGGCCGACCGCGTGGTGCTCGCCGAGGACGGCGTCGTCATCGACCTCATCGACGGGCGCGCGCGGGTCGTCGGCGCGGTGCCGTGCGGGTACGTGTACGTCGACGGCTCGAGCGTCGGGGAGATCACCGAGGTCGAGCTCAAGGACCGGCGGATCCTCGGCGAGGAGGGCTTCATCTCGATCTTCGCCGTCGTCAGCTCGGCCGACGGCAAGGTCCTCGCCGGGCCGCAGATCCAGGCACGCGGGTTCGCGGAGGACGACGCGGTGTTCGAGGGCATCATGCCCGAGCTGGTCCAGGCGCTCGAGGACGCGGCACGCGGCGGGGCGTCCGACACCCACCAGCTGCAGCAGGTCGTGCGGCGCATCGTGGGCCGGTGGGTGTCGAACCGCCTGCGGCGTCGCCCCATGATCATCCCGGTCATCGTCGAGGCGTAGCCGAGCGCGCACCGGAGCCGGCAGGCCGACGGGGTCCCACCTCGTCGCCCGCCGGCTCTCGTGCGTCGGGGCGGTGCCGCTCGGGCCGGCGGCCTCCCGCCGTGGTCAGCCGGGGGCCGCGGTGCGTGCCACCTCGGGTGCGGCGGGCTCGCCGGTCGGCGGCCTCCGGCGCGGCCGGCCCCGGACGGACGCCGCGGCGGACCCGGCGACGATGAGCACCGCGGCGGCGACGACCGCGGCCGTGACCGGCTCGTCGAGCACCACGGCGCCGAGCGCGACCGCGACGAGCGGGTTGATGTACGCCACGAGCGTCGAGCGCGCCGCACCGACCTCGCTGATCAGGCGGAAGAACAGCACGAACGCGAACGCGGTGCACACGAGCCCGAGCGCAGCCAGCGACCCCAGCGCCGCTGCTCCGGGCACCGGGTGCGGCCCGGTGAGCAGCACGACCGGAAGGTAGACGAGCGCCGACAGCGACAGGCACACCGCGGTCAGGGTCACGGCCGGGACCCCCTGCAGCGACCGCGCCGCGATGATCGGCGCCGCGGCGTACCCGAGCGCGGCGAGGAGCACCTGGGCGAGCGGCCACGCCTCCGCGGCGCCGGAGCCGGGCCCGGCGAGGACCGCGACCCCGGCGAGGCCCACCGCCAGACCGGCCCACCGCACGCCCGCCACGGGCAGCCGGTCGCCCACGAGGCGGCCCAGCACGACGGCCATGATCGGGACGGTGGCGACGAGCAGCCCCGTGGTCGAGCTCGCGAGCGTCCGCTCCGCGTTGGACAGGAGCACCCACGGACCGACGATCTCCAGGACGGCGAACGCGGCGACGGCGCGCCACCGACCGCGCAGCGCGCGCAGGCCGTCGCCGCGCAGCGCGAACGGCAGCAGCACGAGGGCGCCCAGCGCGGTGCGGACCAGCACGAGCATCGGCGGCGTGACGTCCTCGACCGCGACCTTGATGAGCAGGTAGGGCACTCCCCAGACGACACCGACGGCGACGAGCAGCACCCAGCCCCGGCGGCTCATGCGCCGGCCCGCACGAGCGTGAGCCCGCGGTGCGCCGCGAGCCGTTCCTGCTCCGCCTCGACGGCCCGCTGGACCGCCGGGGACCAGCGCTCCCAGGCGTCGACCGCCACGGTGAGCCGCCGGCCCGACGCCTTGGGTCGCCAGGTCCCGAGCACCTCGCCGTCGACGAGGACGGCACCCGGTCGGCCGAGCGTGCGCCAGAGATCCTTCTGCCGCGCGGGGTCCGCGACGAGGAGCGCCCGGTCGCGGGCCTGCAGGTAGAGGTCGAACGGCCCGAGCAGGCGCACGACGGGATCGTCGCCGCCGGGGTCGGTGCCCGCGTCGGCGAGCAGGGCGTCGGCGTCCGCCTCGAGGACCCAGCGCGTCTCGCCCTCGACGACCACCTCGCGCACGTCGGACGGCCAGCGAGCGGTGACGTCGGCGAGCGTGGCGTCGAGATAACCCGCGACGTCGTGGGGCGTCGCGGGCCCGAGGTGGTGCAGGTAGGCGCGCACGACGTCGAGCCGGTCGACCGCCGCCGGGCCGGGTGCCCCGGCGCCGGAGGCGGGAGCCGGGGACAGGTCGGCGACGTGGTCGGGTGGCCAGCCGGGGACCGGGCGCAGGACCGGCGGTGACGTCCCGGGCTCGAGCTCGAGCCCCGCGTGCAGCGCGGCGAGGCGGAACGGCATCTCGTACAGGTGCGTCGCGTCGCACGGGCGGCAGTAGCGCAGGTACGGCGCGGGCATCGCCGCGGTCAGCCGGGTCGACATCTCGCCCTTGATCGTGGGCTCCGCGACGATGCGGCGCATCTCCCGGGCGACGGCGGCGAGCGCGTCCGGCACCTCGATGCCGGCCTCGTGCAGCGGCTTGCTCGCGTCGTACACGCGCTTGGCGGCGTCGGCGGGGGAGTAGGGGCGGAGCGCGACCTCGACGCCGGGGAGGTCGGCCCGGCGGTAGGCGTGCGGCGCGCCGCGCACCGTCCACGCGAGCGCGAGCTCGCCGGGCCAGCGCTCGGGGTCGGCCGCGACGGGGACCCCGCGGTTGGCGAGCGACCACGCGGCGCCGCCGGTGCCGGTGTCCTGCACGCCGAGGTCGAGCACGTCGGCGTCGTCCGGCCGGCGGGCGTCGTCGCCGGGCCGGTCGAGCTGCTGTGCCCGGACGCGGTGCCGCAGGACCTGCCCCCGGCTGACCGGGACGCCCGGACCCGCGTCGGACGCGGCGCTCGCCGCGGCCGCACGTGCACCGCCGCCGGTGCCCCGCCGGTCGCCCCCGCCCGTCGTCGTCCCGCTCGTGCCCGTCGTCCGCGCGCGCGCCATGCCGCCACCTCCAGGGCCAGCGTGCCACCGGCCGCCGACACGCGGCACCGGCCCTGGACGGCCTCCTGCGTCCGCGCGGCGACTTCGGCAGGACTTCGTCGCGCAGCGGCGGCATCTGGCCGCCGGCGGCCGCCGTGGACGTCCGGCCGGCGAGCCGGCAAGGGGCGGCACAGCCACCCTGGTCGGCCCGCGACGCCCGACCGGTCGCCGACGCGGTCCGTGGCCTGCGCGTCCTCGCGCGGCCGCGAACATCGTGGCCTAGGCGTCCTCGCGCGCGGCCGCGAACACCGCGGTCCCCACCGCGCCGAGCGCGCTGCGGAACCGCTCGTCCTGCTCGGCCGGTCCGCCGGGGAGCAGGCCGGCGAGCTCGAGCCCGACGAGCCCGTGCACGAGCCCCCAGAGCTGCACGGCGAGCTCGCGCGCGTCGTGGTCGCGGCGCGGTGCCCGGCTCGCCGCGAGCACGCGCTCGACCGCCTCGCGGAGCACGACGAAGGTCGGGTGCTCGGTGGCCGGTCCCTGGGTCGGCTCCTGCGCCCCCACGCGCGCGGCCTCGAACATCACCCGGTAGAAGTGCGGGTCCGTGAGCGCGCTCCTGCGGTACGCCACGCCGAGGGCCAGGAGGTCCGCCGCGGCGTCGTCCGTCGCGTCGACGCGCGCGAGGTGCGCGGCGAACCGGCGGAACGCCTCGTCCCCGACCGCGCGCACGAGCTCGTCCCGACCGCCGAACAGCGCGTAGACGGCCGAGGCGGACGTGCCGGCGTTCGCGGCCACGTCACGCACCCGCAGGGCGTCGACCCCGGACCGGGAGATGGCGGCGGACGCGACCTCGAGCAGCCGCTCGCGCAGCGCGTCGTCGTGCAGTCGCGGTCGGGGCATGCGGCGAGTGTAGATCGCTTGACGCGAGTTCACGAACGGTGTTCTATAACGCTGTTCGTAAACCGAGGAGGAATCATGATCGAGCTCACGGAGGCCGCCCGGACCACCGCCGGGATCGTCGCGCTCAGCATCGTCGCGATCGAGTCCGGCGGGTACTTCCTGGTCCGGGTCGGGACCGGGAAGGTGCCGGTGACCGAGTTCCAGCGCGGCTTCTACCGCGCGGGTCACGCGCACGCCGGCGTGCTCGTGACCCTGGGCCTCGTATGCCTCCTGCTCGGCGAGGCCACGGCGCTCTCGGGCGTCGCGCGCTGGCTCGCGCAGACCGGCGTGCTCGTCGCCGCCGTCGTCATGCCCCTGGGGTTCTTCTTCTCCGCGATGGGGCCCGGGCGGGAGCGCCCGAGCCGGTGGGTCGCGCTGCTGCCCGTGGGCGCGACCGTCCTCGCCGCCGGGGTCGTGACGCTCGGGATCGGCCTGCTCACGGCGTGAGGAGCGTGGCCGTGCCGGAGCGGGGCCGGACCGGCGCCGGGCCCCGACCGACACGCACGCGCACCGGCGCTCCCGGCTGCAGGGCCCCGCCGCCGCTACCGTGAGGACCATGGCGACCCGTACGTCCTCCTCGACCCCCCGTGCGGGCGGGTCCGCCTCGTCGTCCCCGGCCCGGGGGGCTGCGCGGACCGGTGCGCGCGGCGCCTCGACCCGCCCCGCCGGCCGGGCGCCCAAGCAGCCGCTGCCGCACCGCCCGGCCCTCCCGCTGCGGATCGTGCGCGGCGTGTGGATGGGCTGCGCGCACCTGCTGGGCGGCACCGCGCGCCGCGTCGGGCAGGGAGCGCGCGACCTGGACCCCGCGCACCGGCGCGACGGCATCGCCTTCACGCTCCTCGCACTGGCGATCGTCGTCGCGGCGCGCGAGTGGTGGGGTCTGTCCGGCACCGCGGGCGACGTCATCCACGACGTCGTCGCCGGGACGTTCGGCCAGGTCGGCGTCGCCGTCCCCGTCGCGCTCCTGGCGACCGCGGTGCGCCTCATGCGCCACCCCGAGCTCGCGCAGGCCAACTCGCGCATCGGCATCGGGTTCTCCGCGATCGGGCTCGCCGCGTGCGGCGGGATCCACCTCGAGGCCGGCCTCCCCGCGCCCGCCGACGGCTTCGGACCGGTGCAGGCCGCGGGGGGAGTGATCGGCTACCTCGTCGCGACCCCGCTCGAGAGCCTGCTCACCGCGTGGGTCACCGTCCCGCTGCTCGTGCTGCTCGCGTTCTTCGGCGTCCTCGTCGTGACCGCGACGCCCGTGCACCAGATCGGCCCGCGCCTGCGCGCCGGGTACGACCGGCTCACCGGGAACCAGCGGGTGCTCGAGCAGCCGCTCGACGACGACGCGCCGCTCGTGATCAACGCGGGTCACAGCGCTCTCCCCGAGATCGAGGCGCCGCCGAAGAAGAAGGCCCGTGGCCGCCTCGGGCTGCGCAAGTCCCGCGCCGAGGGCCCGCCGGACCTCGGGGACACCGAGCTGCTCGACGGCTACGAGGGCGACGAGGCGTTCGAGCGGGCGGCGATCGTGGCCGCGCGTGAGGAGGCCGAGCGGGAGGCCGCCGAGGCCGAGGCCGCCGCGCAGGCCGACGCGACGCCGACGACGGCGATGCCCGCCGCGGGCGCACCCGCCGCGGCGGCCCGCCGCCCGCTCGCCCCGCCGCCGACGGCCCCCGTGCCGCGCGGGGAGCAGCCGATGCTCGAGGGCGACGTGCTGTACACGCTGCCGTCGGAGGAGGTGCTCGCGAAGGGTGCCCCGCACAAGGTCCGCTCCGCCGCGAACGACCGCGTCGTCGAGGCGCTCACGACCGTGCTCGACCAGTTCGAGATCGACGCCCAGGTCACCGGCTTCACGCGCGGGCCCACCGTCACGCGCTACGAGGTCGAGCTCGGACCCGCGGTCAAGGTCGAGCGGGTCACGGCCCTCTCGAAGAACATCGCCTACGCCGTCGCGAGCGCCGACGTGCGCATCCTCTCCCCGATCCCGGGCAAGTCCGCGATCGGCATCGAGATCCCCAACACCGACCGCGAGACGGTCTCGCTCGGCGACGTGCTGCGCTCGAGCGCCGCGCGCCGCAGCGAGCACCCCATGGTCATCGGCGTCGGGAAGGACGTCGAGGGCGGGTACGTCGTCGCCAACCTCGCCAAGATGCCGCACCTGCTCGTCGCCGGCGCGACCGGCGCGGGCAAGTCGAGCTTCGTCAACTCGATGATCGTCTCGGTCCTCATGCGCTCGACGCCCGACGAGGTCCGCATGGTGCTCGTCGACCCCAAGCGCGTCGAGCTCACGATCTACGAGGGCATCCCGCACCTCATCACGCCCATCATCACGAACCCCAAGAAGGCCGCCGAGGCGCTCGAGTGGGTCGTGCGCGAGATGGAGGCGCGCTACGACGACCTCGCGATGTTCGGGTTCAAGCACGTCGACGACTTCAACACCGCCGTGCGCGCCGGCAAGGTCAAGCCGCTGCCGGGCTCCGAGCGCAAGATCGCGACGTACCCGTACCTGCTGGTCATCGTCGACGAGCTCGCGGACCTCATGATGGTCGCCCCGCGCGATGTCGAGGCGTCCATCCAGCGCATCACGCAGCTCGCGCGCGCCGCCGGCATCCACCTGGTCCTCGCGACGCAGCGGCCCAGCGTCGACGTCGTGACCGGGCTCATCAAGGCCAACGTGCCGTCGCGGCTCGCGTTCGCGACGTCGTCGCTGACGGACTCGCGCGTCGTGCTCGACCAGCCCGGCGCCGAGAAGCTCATCGGGCAGGGTGACGCGCTGTTCCTCCCCATGGGCGCCGCGAAGCCGATGCGCACGCAGGGAGCGTGGGTCTCCGAGAGCGAGATCCACGCCGTCGTCGAGCACGTCAAGAAGCAGCTCAAGCCCAGCTACCGCGAGGACGTCGCCGTCACGGTGGCCAAGAAGCAGGTCGACGAGGACATCGGCGACGACCTCGACCTGCTGCTGCAGGCCGCGGAGCTCGTCGTGACGACCCAGTTCGGGTCGACCTCGATGCTCCAGCGCAAGCTGCGCGTCGGCTTCGCGAAGGCAGGGCGGCTCATGGACCTGCTCGAGTCGCGCGAGATCGTCGGCCCGTCCGAGGGCTCCAAGGCCCGTGAGGTGCTCGTCCAGCCGGACGACCTGCCGGGCACGCTCGCGATGCTGCGCGGCGACCACGGGGAGCCGCCGGTGTCCGCGCCCGCCGAGGACCGGTACGCGTCCTCCGACGGCGCGATGCCGGGGGACCCGCCCGTGGCCACGGACTACCACGACGACGCGGACGACGAGGTCGACCCCGGGCGCCTCGGCTTCGGGACGCGGTGACGCCGGTGCACGGCCGCGCGGTGCGCCGGGCCGTGCGTCGCCCCGGGCCGCTCGGGGCGCCGGTGTCCCCGACGCACCCGTAGGCTGTCGACGTGGTTCCCGCCGTCCCCTCCCGAATGAACGTCGCGAATGCGCTGACCGTCCTGCGGATCGTGCTCGTGCCGTTCTTCGCCGCTGCGCTCCTGGCCGACGGCGGCCACACGGTGCGCTGGCGGCTCGTCGCGACGGGGATCTTCGTCCTCGCGGCGGTCACGGACCGGTTCGACGGGCACATCGCCCGCCGCTCGAACCTCGTGACGGACCTCGGCAAGATCCTCGACCCGATCGCGGACAAGCTGCTCATCGGGACGGCGTTCGTCGTGCTGTCCTACCTCGGGGACCTGCCCTGGTGGGTCACCGCGGTCGTGCTCGCGCGCGAGCTCGCGATCACGGTCCTGCGGCTGTTCCTGCTGCGCTACCTCGTGCTCCCCGCGTCGCGCGGCGGCAAGGCGAAGACGGTGCTGCAGTCGGTCGCGATCGGCCTGTACCTCCTGCCGCTCGACCACCTGCCGGGCGTGGTCGAGGTCGTCGCGGCGGTCGTCATGGCCGCCGCCGTCGCGGTGACGCTCGCGACCGGGGTGGACTACGTGCGCACCGCGCTGCGGGTGCGGCGCGCCGAGCACCGGCCGCCGGCGACCGCGCACTGACCGGGCCGCGTCGCGCATGACCGACTCGCCGTACGGCGCCGCCCCGGGCGCCCGGCCCCGTCCCGCGCGGGTCGCCGAGCGGCTGCTCGCGAGGCTCGCGCTGCGCGGGTGGACCGTCGCGGTCGCGGAGTCGCTCACCGGGGGTCTGGTCGTCGCCGAGCTCGTGGCCGTGCCCGGGGCGTCGCAGGTGGTCCGCGGCGGGGTCGTCGCCTACGCCACCGACCTCAAGGCATCGCTGCTGGGCGTCGACCGGCGCCTGCTCGAGGTCCGCGGCGCGGTCGACCCCGACGTCGCGTACGCGATGGCGGAGGGCGTACGGGCGTGCATGGGAGCCGACGTGGGGCTCGCGACCACCGGGGTGGCAGGCCCCGACCCGCAGGACGGCCAGGCGCCGGGCACGGTGTTCGTCTCCGTCGTCGGTCCCGCCGGCGCGCACGTGCGGGCGCTCGTGCTGCCCGGGGACCGGACGCAGGTCCGCGAGGGCGCCCGCGACGCCGTGCTGGCGCTCGCGCGTGATCTTGTCGCTCCCATGGGGTGAATGTCGTGTGCAGGCGCTGCGGCGGGGGGAACACCCGGGTCACCATGGGCGTTGGGATGGTCGTGATGAACACCAGACCGGCGGCTCGACCCGGGACCGCGCGCACGAGCGGCGCGAGGTACGGTGGAAGTATCCCCGCGAGGGGACGTACGGGCGTCACGGTGGGGGTCGGGACCAGGTCCTCGCTCCCGACGCCCGCACAGGGTGAGGATCGAGACGCGAGAGGGGGACGCCAGATGGTCGTACTGCGCCGCGAGATCGGCGATGTGCTGCGGGATGCCCGGCAGCGGCAGGGTCGCACCCTGCGTGAGGTGTCCTCCGCGGCTCGGGTGTCCCTCGGGTACCTGAGTGAGGTGGAACGGGGTCAGAAGGAGGCGTCGTCGGAGCTGCTCGGCAGCATCTGCGACGCGCTCGACGTGCCCCTGTCGCTCGTGCTCCGTGAGGTGAGCGACCGTGTCGCCGTGGCCGAGGGTCTGCTGATCCCGGACACCGTCCCTGCGGACCTGACTGCGTCGTTCGGCGGACCCGCCGACGGTGGTTGGGCCCGACCCCGTTCGGAGCTCGCTCCGATCGGCTGAGACCTGACGTCCGGCCCGAGGAGCTCCTCGCAGCCGGCTGAGACGACGGACCCGTGGTCGCGTGCCGCTGCGCGACCGCGGGTTTCGTGCGTCCGGGGCCGGTGCCCCGCAGCTGCGCTCGTCGCCGCGTGCGCACGCCGTCGGCGCCGGCACGTGCTCCGGCACGCACACCGCGGCGCGCGCGCCGCGCGGGCGTGGCACGGACCCACGCCCGGTGCGCCCGGTCAGGGGTGCTGGCAGCGCGGGCAGTAGAAGACCGGACGCTCCATCGGGGGCTTGCGTGCCTGCCCCTTCTCGATCGGCGTGCCGCAGCGTCGGCACGGCTGCCCCGCGCGGCCGTGGACCCGGCTCGTCGCCCGGAAGCCCTGCTCGCCGGTCGCGGTCGGGATGCGGGCCTCGACCGAGCGCAGCATCATCGCGCGCGCCACTGCGAGCAGGCGCTCGGGGTCCGGCACCTCGTCCGCCGGCGTCCACGGCCAGAGCCCGACCGCGAAGAGCGGCTCGGCCATGTAGATCGTGCCCATCCCGGCAACGACCCGCTGGTCGAGCATGACGTCGCACACAGGCTCCGACCCGCGCTCGCCCCAGCGCCGCAGCCCCTCGACGAGCCCCACGGTCGGGAAGTCGGGCGCGAGGATGTCGGGTCCCAGGTGCCCGACGAGCGTGTGCTCCTCGCTCGTGGGCACCACGTCGAGCATCCCGAGGCGCTCGCCCACGGTCGTCCACAGCTCGTTCCCGAGCACCGCGCGGACCCAGGTGCCGGACGCCCGGGCGTCTCGGGTCCCGGTGCGCGCGATCCGCCACGACCCCTCCATGCGCAGGTGGGTGTGCAGCGTCCGCCCGTCGTCGAAGCGCGTGAGCAGGTGCTTGCCGTAGGACACGTTCTCCAGCACGGTCCGACCGACGAGGTCGACGGTCGCCGCCGACGGCCAGCGGAGCTCGGCGCGCACGAGCACACGCCCGGCGAGCGCGAGGTCCATGCGCGTCGCGGTGCGCCGCAGGATGTCACCCTCGGGCACGGCCGGCCCTGGGTCGTGCGCCGTGCGGGCGGCGTCTCATGCCTGGCCGCGCAGGCGCAGGCCGCGGGGTGTCGGCGCGAACCCGGCAGCGGCGAGCGCGCGCCCGAGCGGGCTGCGCAGCGCCTCGGCCTCGAGCAGCGCGGCCCCGTCGGCGCGGTGCAGCGTCATGCGCCCGAGGTTGCCGGTGCGCACCGCGTCGGCGAGCCGGCCCGCCGCCACGTCGAGCAGCGCCGGGTCCTGCGTGAACGTGAGCACCGTGCGCCCCCCGCGCTCGACGTAGAGCACGAGCGCGCCGTCGACCAGCACGACCACGGCACCGGCCTTGCGTCCCGGGCGGTGCAGGCCCGTCGCGCCGGGTGCGAGGCCGTCGGCAGCGGAGGGCAGGGGCCACGCGAGCGCCGCGCCGTACGGGTTGGCGGGGTCGGTCGCCGCGAGCGTCACGACGAACCGGGTCCGCTCGGGCTGGTGCGGGGCCGGGGACCACGGGTCGGCGGACCCGGGCGCCCCCACCGCGTCGTCGGCGCTCTCGGCCGCCTGCTCGCGCGCACGCTCGACCGTGCGGGCGTCCTCCCGGAGCCGGTCCACCGCGCCGGGCAGCGCGAACTGCGAGCCGCCGAGGTGCTCCACGAAGTACCCGCGGCGGACCTGGCCGGCCTGCTCGAGCGCCGCGAGCACGCGGTACACGGCGCCGAACTGCGCCGTGACGCCCTCGGCGGGTGCGACGGCGCGGGTCAGGACGCCGTGCCGGTCGAGGAGCTGGGCCGCGAGGGCGTGCGCCCGCAGCGTCGGGTCGCTCTCGCGCTCCGGCAGCAGCGACCACCGGCCGCCGGCCTCGGCGAGCAGCGCGGAGCCGGGCCTGGGCGTCCCGCGAGGGGCGAGGGACCCCGAGCGCAGACCGAAGCGGGCCGCGCCGCCGAGGTTCCGGCTGCGCGCCGCCGGGGCCTTGGTGCGGTGTGCCGTGGCACCCGTGCCGAGGCGTGCCCGCAGGACGGCGAGGCCGTCGTTCGTCACGTGACCGGCCCAGACGAGGTCCCACAGCGCAGCGGTGAGCGTGGTCTGGGACACCGTGGGAGCGCCGTCGGTGCCGGGATCGACCGCCGGAGCCGAGGGCACCGCGCCTCCGGTCGCCGACGCGGACCTGGCCCCCGACATCGTCTCGGCGCCCGCCGGCGCGCCCGGCTCCGACGTCTCCTCGGCGGCCAGGATCTCCCGGACCCGGGTGAGCAATCCACCAACGAAGTACGCGCCCCCGCCCGCGAGCGCGGCGAGCGTCGCCCGGTGCAGCGGCGTGTCGAGGAACCCGTCGGCCTCGACCGGCACGGCCGGGGGCAGCGTGAGGTCCGCGACGGACGCGGGGTGCAGGCTCACGAGCCCGTCGTGCCCGGCCAGCGCGCCGTGGCCGGCCCACAGCACCTCGCCCGCGGCGGTGAGCTCGTCGAGCATCGCGGGGGAGTAGTCCGCGACGCGGACCGGCAGGATGTGCGTCTCGAGCGCCGACGCCGGGACGGCGGCGCCCGCGAGCTGCTCGACGGCCCGGGCGAGGCCGTCGATGCCGCGCAGGCCCCCGGTGCGTCGTGGGCTCGGGTCGATGCCCTGCCACCGCGGCAGGAACACCCCGAGCGCCTGCTGGTCGACCGGCTCGACCTCGGCCCGCAGCGCCGCGAGCGAGCGGCGGCGCAGGGTCCGCAGCACCTCGGCGTCGCAGTACTCGTCGCCGGTCCCGCCGAGCTCGTCGGGGCGCAGGCGGCCCTGCACGAGGACGCCGGTCTGCTCGAGGCGGCGCAGCACCTCGGTCACGACCGCGACGCCGAGCCCGAACCGGGCGGCGACCTGTGCCGCGGGGAACGGCCCGTGCGTGCGGGCGTGGCGGCGCACCAGGTCGCCCAGGGGGTCGGGCCGGACCTCCGTGAACACCTCGGGCACGCCGACGGGCAGCGCGACCCCGAGGGCGTCGCGCAAGCGCCCCGCGTCCTCGATCGCCGCCCACTGCTCGCCCCGCTCCGCCTCGACCCCGCCGAGCCGGACCCGGAGCACGCGCCGGGCCGTCTCGAGCTCGGCGAGCCAGCCGGGGACGTGCGCGCGCTCGCCCTCGACGGTCCGCGCCTGCGCGTCGGCGGTGGTCAGCGGGCCGTGTCGGCGGACGACGTCGGCGAGGGCCTCGAGCGTGCGCGCCTGACGGTCGGGGGCCGTCCCCGCGAGCTCGGCCTCGGTGCGCTGGACCGCGACGGGGTCGAGCAGGTCGGCGAGCTGCGACTGGCCCGCGCCGAGCAGCTCCGCGAGCAGCGTCGGGTCGAGCGTGAGCGCGGCGGCCCGGCGCTCGGCGAGCGGCGCGTCGCCGTCGTACAGGAACTGCGCGGTGTACCCGAAGAGCAACGACTGCGCGAACGGCGACGGGGTGGTCGTCGTGACCTCGACGACGCGGATCTTCTGGGCCGCGACGTCGCGCATGAGCGTCGTGAGCGCCGCGACGTCGAAGTCGTCCTGGAGGCACTCACGGACCGCCTCGAGCAGGATCGGGAACTCCGGGTACTGCGCCGCGACGCTGAGCAGCTGCGCCGAGCGCTGGCGCTGCTGCCACAGCGGCTGGCGCTTGTCGGGGCGACGCCGGGGGAGCAGGAGCGCGCGTGCCGCGGCCTCCCGGAAGCGTGCGCCGAACATCGCGGAGCCGCCGAGCTCGCCGCGCACGGCGTCCGCGACCTCGTCGGCGTCGACGAGCAGGTCGTCGGTGCCGACCGGCGGCGCCTCGGCGTCGTCGGCCCAGCGCGCGCCGAGCCCGTCCCCGAGCGGGAACGCCGCGTCCGAGCTCAGCATGTCCGGCAGGCGCAGCACGATCCCGTCGTCGGAGTGCATCGCCGCGGCGTCGACGCCGAACCGCTCGCGCAGCCGGGCGGCGATGACCAGCGCCCAGGGCGCGTGCACGCGCGCCCCGTACGGGGAGTGCAGCACGACGCGCCAGTCCCCGAGCTCGTCGCGGAAGCGCTCGACGACGAGCGTGGTGTCGGTCGGGAGCTGACCCGCGGCGGCCTCCTGCTCCCGCAGGTAGGACAGCAGGTTGTCGGTCGCCCAGGGGTCGAGCCCCGCCGCGGAGACCTGCGCGCGCGCCTCCTCGTCGGGCTTCGCGGCGACCTCACGCACCCACGCGCCCATCGCCCGGCCGAGCTCCGCGGGCCGGCCCGGAGCGTCGCCCTTCCAGAACGGGAGGCGCCCGGGGACGCCGGGCGCCGGGGTGACGAGCACGCGGTCGGGGGTGATGTCGTCGATGCGCCACGTGCTCGACCCGAGCGTGAACGTGTCGCCGACCCGCGACTCGTAGACCATCTCCTCGTCGAGCTCGCCGACGCGCTTGCCGCCGCGCAGCTGGCCGCCCGTGCGCTCGGCGTCGACCGGGACGTCGCTCGTCGTCGCCCCGCTCGCGAGGAACACCCCGTACAGCCCGCGGTCCGGGATCGTCCCGCCGCTCGTCACCGCGAGGCGCAGCGCCCCGGGTCGGCCGCTGAGCACGTCGCGCGCGCGGTCCCAGACGATCCGGGGCCGCAGCTCGGCGAACTCCTCGCTCGGGTAGCGGCCCGCGAGCATGTCCAGGACCGCGTGCAGCGTCGCGTCACCGAGCCCGCTGTACGGGGCGGCCCGCCGGACGACCGCCGCCAGGTCCGCGACGCTCCAGTCCTCGGTCGCGACCATCGCGACGACCTGCTGCGCGAGCACGTCGAGCGGGTTCGCGGGCACGTGCAGCGCCTCGAGCTCGCCGCGGCGCATGCGCGTGGCGGTCACGGCGGCGGGCACGAGCTCCCCGCGGAACGTCGGGAACATGATCCCGTGCGAGACCGCGCCGACCTGGTGGCCGGCGCGTCCCACGCGCTGGAGCCCGCTGGCGACCGACGGGGGAGCACCGACCTGGACGACGAGGTCGACCGCGCCCATGTCGATGCCGAGCTCGAGCGAGCTCGTCGCGACGACCGCCGGCAGCCGCCCGGCCTTGAGCTCGGTCTCCGTCCGGGTGCGCTCCGCCCGGCTCATCGACCCGTGGTGCGCGCGGGCGAGGATCGTCGCGGCGTCCCGGGTGTCGACCCCGACCGCGGTGCCCGACTGCGCGGGCGCCGCGGCCGGCTGCAGCTCGCCGGGGTCGGGCACGTCCTCGCCCTGGCGCTCGGCCCACACCTCGTTCATGCGGGCCGTGAGCCGCTCGGCCCCGCGCCGCGAGTTCGTGAAGACGAGGGTCGAGCGGTGCTCGGCCACGAGGTCGACGACGCGCTCCTCGACGTGGGGCCAGATCGACGGGCGCGGCGGCGCACCCGCGGCGGGGCCGGTCAGGTCGACCTCGCCGGGCGGGAGGGCGTCGGGGCCCGGGGTGCCCACGGCCGGCGCCGAAGCCAGGTCCGCGAGGTCGGGCACGGGCACGACGACGTCGACCTCGATGCGCTTCGTCGACGGGGGCTGCACGACGACGACCCGCCGGCCGCCGTCCGCGTGCGCCCGCGCGCCGCCGAGGAACGCGGCGACCGCGTCGACGGGACGGACGGTCGCGGACAGGCCGATGCGCTGCGCCGGTCCGGGGCCGCCCGGTCGGTCCAGGAGCGCGTCGAGCCGCTCGAGCGAGACGGCGAGGTGAGCGCCGCGCTTGGTCCCGGCGACGGCGTGGATCTCGTCGAGGATCACCGTGCGCACGCCCGAGAGCCCGGCGCGCGCGGCCGAGGTGAGGACGAGGAACAGCGACTCGGGCGTCGTGATGAGGATGTCGGGCGGCTTGGTCGCGAACGCGCGGCGCTCGGCGGGCGGCGTGTCGCCCGTGCGGACGCCGACGCTCACGTCGGCGATCGGGCGGCCCGCGCGGGTGGCGGCCTGGCGGATGCCGACGAGCGGCGAGCGCAGGTTGCGCTCGACGTCGGTCGCGAGCGCCTTGAGCGGGGACACGTACAGCACACGGCACCGCTGGATCGGGTCCTCGGGCTCCGCGGGCGGGGCCGACGCGGGGCCGGCCGGCGCCTGGGTGCCCGGTGCCGGGCCGCCGAGGAGGCCGTCGAGCGCCCACAGGAACGCCGCGAGCGTCTTGCCGGAGCCCGTCGGTGCGACGACCAGCGCGTGCTCGCCCGAGGAGACCGCCTCCCACGCCCCGACCTGCGCCGTCGTCGGACCGGCGAACGCGCCCGTGAACCAGTCCCGGGTGGGCGCGGAGAAGCGCCCGAGCACCTCCGCGGCCTGCGTCGCCTCGTCCACCGGGCCATTGTGGCTGGCTGCGCCCACACCGGCCGGTCGAGCGTCGGCAGGGCTCCCGGCCGGCGGCCCGACGCGCCGTGGCCCGGACACCTCGACCGGCGACGTCACACGTCCGGGCCCGCGCCGTGGGCGCGAGCGGGGGTGGCGGGTGGCAGGCTGGTGCCGTGCGATACCGCGAGTTCTGGCAGCTGGTCGACGAGGTGCTCGGCAGCGCGCACGGTCGCGCGCTCGCGCGCGACCTCGTCCTGTTCGAGCTGCAGGGGCGGACCGCGGTGCAGGCCCTCGACGACGGCGAGGAGCCGCGCAACGTCTGGCACGCGCTGTGTGACGCGATGGAGATCCCCGAGGGCCGGCGCTGGGGCTCGGCCGCACGGCAGGCACCGCCCCGGCGCTGACCGCAGGCAGCGTGGGGGCGTCGCTGACGCCGGGCACCGCGCCGGCGCGACCCCGCACCGGGTCCCGTCAGGCGTCGGAAGCACGCCCGGCGTGTCGCGCCGCATCGAACACCTGTTCGGGTAACGTGGTGCGCGGTGAGGACGTCAGCGCTCCTGCGACCCGGGCCGACCGGGCGGAGGGCTGTCCACCAGTGCCGGGGAGCCCCGGGCTGTGGACAGTGCGCGGACGGATGTCGGTGGTCGGGCATAGCGTCACCCGCAGTCAACAGACCAGCCCCAGACGAGGTGCAGCGACCGCGCTGCTCGAGACCACGAGGTGTGACATGGCAGCTCCCCAGGACCGGACGAAGGCCCTCGAGGCCGCGCTCGGACAGATCGACCGGCAGTTCGGCAAGGGCTCGATCATGCGCCTCGGCGACGAGGGGCGCGCCCCCGTCGAGGTCATCCCGACGGGCTCGATCGCGCTCGACATCGCGCTCGGCATCGGCGGCCTGCCGCGCGGCCGCGTCGTCGAGATCTACGGCCCGGAGTCCTCGGGCAAGACGACCGTCGCTCTCCACGCCGTCGCCAACGCGCAGCGCGCCGGCGGGATCGCGGCGTTCATCGACGCCGAGCACGCGCTCGACCCCGAGTACGCGAAGAAGCTCGGCGTCGACACCGACGCTCTGCTCGTCTCCCAGCCGGACACCGGTGAGCAGGCGCTCGAGATCATGGACATGCTGATCCGCTCCAACGCGATCGACATCGTGGTCATCGACTCGGTCGCTGCGCTCGTCCCCAAGGCCGAGATCGAGGGCGAGATGGGCGACAGCCACGTCGGCCTCCAGGCCCGTCTCATGTCGCAGGCCCTGCGCAAGATCACCGGCGCGCTCAACTCCTCGGGCACCACGGCGATCTTCATCAACCAGCTCCGCGAGAAGATCGGCGTGTTCTTCGGCTCGCCCGAGACCACCACGGGTGGCAAGGCGCTCAAGTTCTACGCGTCGATCCGCATGGACATCCGCCGCATCGAGACCCTCAAGGAGGGCACCGACGCGGTCGGCAACCGCACGCGCGTCAAGATCGTGAAGAACAAGATGGCGCCGCCGTTCAAGCAGGCCGAGTTCGACATCCTCTACGGCGTCGGCATCTCGCGTGAGGGCGGCCTGATCGACATGGGCGTCGAGCACGGGTTCATCCGCAAGTCCGGCGCCTGGTACACGTACGAGGGCGACCAGCTCGGCCAGGGCAAGGAGAACGCGCGCGGCTTCCTGCGCGACAACCCCGACCTGGCGAACGAGATCGAGAAGAAGATCAAGGAGAAGCTCGGCGTCGGTGCCAAGCTCGACGCACCCGCCGACGTCGATCCGAAGGTCGCCTTCTGACCGGGCGACCGATGCGGGGCCGGGGCGGGCGGCGCGGTGACGAGCCGCCCGCCTCCGGTGCGTCCGGCCTCGGTGAGGAGGCGGACCCGGAGTCGGTCGCCCGGGCGATCGCACTGCGCCTGCTCGCCAGCTCGGCTCGGAGCCGGTCGCAGCTCGCCGAGGCGATGCAGCGCAAGGACGTCCCCGACGACGTCGCCGCGCGCGTGCTCGACCGGTTCACCGAGGTCGGACTCATCGACGACGCGGAGTACGCGCGGATGCTCGTGCGGACGCGGCACGCCGAGCGGGGTTTGTCCCGCCGGGCGATCGGCGTCGAGCTCCGCCGGCGCGGCATCGACGACGAGGTCGCATCGGACGCGCTCGGCGAGGTCGATGACGAGGATGAGGAGGAGGCGGCGCGCGCGCTGGTCCGGCGCAAGCTTGCCTCGACGGCCCGGCTCGACCCGCAGGTCCGCGCCCGACGCACCTTCGCGGCGCTCGGCCGGCGGGGGTACCCGGCAGCCCTCGTCTCACGGCTCGTGCGCGAGGCGCTAGCCGAGGAGGGCGCGGAGATCGGCGACGTCGCCGAGGACATCGCCCGCGGAGAGTGACGGCGCTCGTCGCGCTCCCGGGCGACGCCGGGCTGCCGGGCGACGCCGGGTTCCCGGGCGACGCCGGGCTCCCGGGTGACGCCGCGCGCCGCGGCGTCGGCCGTCGGGTGCGTGCGGGAGAATGCTCCGGAGGGCATCACGCGGCATCCGGGCCGCGGAGCGCTCAGCAGCGCCGGAGGGGGACGCGTCGATGGGTGAGCTCGGGCTGGTCGTGGCTCTCCTGGGGGCCTGCCTGGTCGCGCTCATCCTGGTGCTCGTCGCTCGGCGTGAGGCGGACGAGCAGCGCCGGCAGGCGAAGGCCGACGTCGCGTCGATCCGGGACGACGCGCGTGCGCTCCTCGCCGACGCCGAGCGCCGCGAGGCCCGGCTCGTCGAGCGTGAGCGTGCGGTGGCGGACGACCAGAGGGCCGTCGCCGAGGCCGAGCGCGCGGCGCGTGAGCGGCAGGACGCCCTCGCCACCGCCGAGCAGGAGGTGGCCGAGCGCCGGTCGTCGGCGGAGCGTGACGCCCGCGCCCGGCTGGAGGCCGTCGCCGACCTGACCGCCGAGGAGGCCCGCGCGGAGCTCGTCCGCCGCATGGTCGACGAGGCGACGAACGACGCGGCGACGCTCGTCCGTCGGGCGGAAGCCCAGGCGCGCCGGACCGCGGAGTCCCGGGCGAAGCGGATCGTCGCGGCTGCTGTCCAGCGCACCGCGGTGCCGACGAGCTCGCAGTCCGTGATCACGGTCCTGCCTCTCCCGTCGGAGGAGATGAAGGGACGGATCATCGGCAAGGAGGGCCGCAACATCCGCGCGTTCGAGGCCCTCACCGGCGTCAACGTGCTCATCGACGACACCCCGGACTCCGTCGTCCTCTCCTGCTTCGACGCCGACCGCCGCGAGGTCGCCCAGGTCACGCTCGAGGCGCTCATGTCCGACGGGCGGATCCACCCCCAGCGGATCGAGGCGGCGTACGCGGAGGCGCTCGCCGGCGCGGAGGACCGGACCGTGTCCGCGGGGCACGACGCCGCCGAGCGCGCCGGCGTCTCGGGCCTCCACCCGGACCTCGTCCGGACGATGGGCCGGCTCCGGCTGCGCACGTCGTACGGCCAGAACGTGCTCGAGCACCTCGTCGAGACCGCGCTGATCGCGGCCGCCATCGCCGCCGAGGTCGGGGCCGACGTCGCGACGACCCGCCGTGCCGCGTTCCTCCACGACGTCGGCAAGGCGCTCACGGCGGAGGTCGAGGGCACGCACGCGCTGGTCGGTGCGGACCTGGCGCGGCGGTGCGGGGAGTCACCCGCCGTCGTCAACGCGATCGCGGCGCACCACGAGGAGGTGCCGGCCGAGACCGTCGAGGCGGTGCTCGTGCAGGCGTCGGACGCGATCTCGGCCGCACGGCCCGGCGCACGCCGCGAGGAGCTCGACCAGTACGTCGAGCGCATGGACAAGCTCGAGCAGCTCGTCACGGCCCACGCCGGGGTGCGGCGCGCGCTCGCGATGTCCGCCGGCCGCGAGGTCCGGGTGGTCGTCGAGCCGTCGGAGGTCGACGACTACGCCCTGCCGCAGCTCGCGGTCGCGATCGCCAAGCACATCGAGGCGGACCTGCAGTACCCGGGCGAGATCAAGGTCACGGTCGTCCGCGAGATCCGCGCGAGCGCGACCGCCGGCTGACCTCGTTCCCGACATCGACGGCGGGCCTGCGGCAGCGGCGCGCCCGTTCTCCGCGGGCACGGCCGAGGCGGACGCGGGCCGAGCGCACCCGCGACCCGTGTGGACGCAGGGCCGTGGACGCGCGACCGCGAGACGCAGGGCTCGTGGCGGTGTCGACCCGCCTCGTGGAGCAACCGCGAGAACCGCAGCCCCCCGGGCCGGGCCGCCCGGCGTTCCTGCTCAGTCGCGCGTCGCCACGACGAGGCTCGGCGCCTCGGCCTTCGCGCGCCCGCTCGTCCGGCGCCCCATCCGCTGCCCGACCCACGGCGCGGCCTTCGTCAACGCGTAGTTGATGACGATGAACACGACCGCGGCGACGGCGAGGGCCTGGAGGATGTTGCCGTTCCCGGAGCCGACCTGCCGGGCCTCCTGGAGCAGCTCCCGGTACGTGATGATGTAGCCGAGCGCGGTGTCCTTGAGGATGACGACGAGCTGGCTGACGAGCGCCGGGAGCATCGCGATGAGGGCCTGAGGCACCTCGACGGACCGCAGCGACTGCGGGCCGGTGAGCCCGGTCGCGAGCGCAGCCTCGCGCTGGCCGCGCGGCAGCCCGTGCACGCCGGAGCGCACGAGCTCGGCGAAGACCGAGCCGTTGTAGAGCACGAGCGCGGTGACGACGGCGACGAGCGGGTAGTCGCCGGGGTCGATGCTGCCGATGTCGGAGAACCCGAGCGCGAGCCAGACGAAGATCATCATGAGGAGCACCGGCACGGCGCGGAAGAACTCGACGACCGTGCCGCTGAGCACGCGGACGAGCCGCAGCTCGGACAGGCGCCCGAGCCCGAACACGAGCCCGAAGACGGACGAGCCGACGATGGCGAGCCCGGCCGCCTGGAGCGTGCTGAGCAGGCCCGGCAGCAGGAAGCTCTCCCACGTGCGCCACTGCAGGAACGGCGTCCACAGGGCGGCCTCGAGCTGCCCCTTGCGGCCGAGCAGCACGAGCAGGAGCACGCCGATCCCGGCGACGACGAGCGCGAACACGATGTTGAGCCACATCATCCGGCGGCGCGTGCGCGGTCCGGGGACGTCGAACAGGACGCTCTGGGTGCTGCTCACCGGGCCACCGCCAGTCGTCGCGAGAGGGACGTCGTCAGCAGGCCGACGGGGATGACGAGGAGCACGAACCCGAGCGCGAAGGTGAGGAAGATCGCGATGACGACGTCGGACCGGAACTCGATCATGGTGCGCATGAGCCCGGACGCCTCGGCGACAGACCCGGCGGCGGCGACGGTGGAGTTCTTCGTCAGCGCGATGAGGGTGTTGCCGAGCGGGGCCACAGCACCGCGGAACGCCTGCGGGAGGATGATCAGCCGCGCCGTCGACAGGAACCCGAGCCCGATGGCCCGGGCGGCCTCGGCCTGGCCGACGGGCACGGTGTTGACGCCGGACCGCAATGCCTCGCAGACGAACGCCGCGTGGTAGACCGCCAGCCCGAGGATCGCGAGCCGCACGAAGTTCTCGTTGAAGTCGGGGGCGAGCGTCACCCCCAGCTGGCCCCAGAGGCCGAGCACGCAGAACACGATGATGATCGTGAGCGGCGTGTTCCGGAACACGTTCACGTACGTGGTGCCGGCCCAGCGCAGGCTCGGCAGCGGCGAGATGCGCATGACGGCGAGCACCGTGCCGAGCACGAGCGAGAGCAGCGCGGCGAAGAACGTCAGCTTGATGTTGACCCAGAACGCCGCGGGGACGTCAAAGGTCTCGAACAGCGCGACGAACTGGTCCAGATAGGTGCCGTCCAGCGCTCTCACCTCCTCGGTGCAGGGTGGCTCGCACCGAGCGGGACGGGGCGACGAGAGGTCCGTCGCCCCGTCCCGGTCGGCTGCGGGTCAGGTCAGGTCAGGCGCAGGCCTCGACCGTGGGCGGGTTCAGCTCCTCGTTCGCCTCGTAGCCCGAGGCCCCGACGTTGTCGTCGAGGATCTGCTGCCAGGTGCCGTCCTCGATGAGCTCGGTGATGGCCGTGTTGATGTCCTCGCAGGTCTCGTTGTCCTGCGGGAGGCCGACGCCGTAGTTCTCCTCGGAGAACGGGTTGCCGACGACCTTGACCTTGCCCTCGTTGGCGGGCTGGGCGGCGAGGCCGGCGAGAATGATGTCGTCCGTCGTGACCGCGTCGACCGCACCCGACGTGAGCGCCGTGACGCACTCGGCGTAGCTGGGCTGCTCGAGCAGGTTGGTGCCGGCGGCGTACTCGTCCTTGATGCGCTGCGCCGACGTGGAGCCGGTGACCGAGCAGAGGTTCTTGCCCTCGAGGTCCTCGGGCCCGCTGATGGAGTCGTCGTCCGCCGCGACGAGCAGGTCCTGCCCGGCGACGAAGTACGGACCGGCGAAGGCGACGGTCTCCTTGCGGGCGTCGGTGATCGAGTAGGTGGCGAAGATCATGTCGACCTGGCCGGTCTGCAGCAGGTTCTCGCGCTGCGCGGACGGCGACTCGACGAACTCGATCTGGTCCTCGGAGTACCCGAGCTTCTCGGCGATCGCACGCGCCATGTCGACGTCGAAGCCCGTGAAGTCGTCGCCGTCCTTGAAACCGAGGCCGGGCTGGTCGAACTTGATGCCGATCCGGATCGACTCGCCGCCGCCGGCGGAGGTCTCCTCGCTGGTCGCGCCGCCGGCGGGCTCGTCGGAGCCGCCGCACGCGGTGAGGGTCAGGGCGAGGGCGGCCAGGGCCGCTGCGCTCCCCACGGTTCGTCTGCGCATTGTCAGTTCCTCTCGTTGCGGTGCACCACGGTGTCGGTGACGTTCGGTGCGCCCGGCGAGGCGGTGGCTCCGCCGGGTCGGACGGGTCGGGGTGTCAGTGGGTCAGGATCTTCGACAGGAAGTCGCGGGCACGGTCGCTCTTCGGCGCCGTGAAGAAGGTCTCGGGGGTCTCCTCCTCGACGATGCGTCCCGCGTCCATGAAGACGACGCGGTGCGCGGCCTTGCGCGCGAAGCCCATCTCGTGGGTCACGACCACCATCGTCATGCCCTCGCTCGCGAGCGACACCATGACGTCGAGGACCTCGTTGATCATCTCGGGGTCGAGCGCGGACGTCGGCTCGTCGAACAGCATGACCTTCGGCTTCATCGCCAGGGCCCGGGCGATCGCCACGCGCTGCTGCTGCCCGCCCGAGAGCTGCGCGGGCAGCTTGTCGGCCTGGTTCGCGACCCCGACGCGCTCGAGCAGCGACATCGCGATCTCGCGCGCCTCGCCACGGGGGACGCCCTTGGCCTTGATCTGCCCGAGCGTGACGTTCTCGAGGACCGTCTTGTGCGCGAACAGGTTGAACGACTGGAACACCATGCCGACGTCGGCGCGCAGCCGCGCGAGCTGCTTGCCCTCGGCGGGCAGGGGCACCCCGTCGATCGCGATGGTGCCCGAGTCGATCGTCTCGAGGCGGTTGATCGTGCGGCACAGCGTGGACTTCCCACTGCCCGACGGCCCGATCACGACGACGACCTCGCCGCGGTGGACCGTCAGGTCGATGTCCTGCAGGACGTGGAGCTGACCGAAGTGCTTGTTGACCCCGTCGAGGACGACGAGCGGGGCGCCCAGGGTGCGCGGCTGCACTGCGGTCGCAGGGGCGGCGGGGGTGTCGACCATTCGACGAACCTAGGGGTGAAGTGTTGCGCCCGCTACCCGCTGAGGTCACGGTCCGGCAACGTCCCGGAAATGTGCGACCCCGCAGCGCACGGGCCCGGCGCCGGGGAGACGTACCCTGGACGGCGATGTCCACGACCCTGCCCCACGTCCCTGCGGACGCCGCCGCCCTGCTCGCCGGCCCCGCCCCGCGCGCCGCCCGCGACGCCGACGGCACCCCCGCCGGGGACCGCGGCGCGCCCGCGCGCACGTACCTGGTCAAGACGCTCGGCTGCCAGATGAACGTGCACGACTCCGAGCACATGGCCGGGATGCTCGAGCAGGCGGGGTACGTGCAGGCGAGCGCGTCCGACGCCGCGGCGGAGGCCGCCGACGTCATCGTCATCAACACCTGCGCGGTCCGCGAGAACGCGGCCGACAAGCTGTACGGCAACCTCGGGCGCCTGGCGGGGGCGAAGCGGGCGCGTCCGGGCATGCAGATCGCGGTGGGCGGCTGCCTCGCGCAGAAGGACCGCGCCGGCATCGTCGACCGCGCGCCCTGGGTCGACGTGGTGTTCGGCACGCACAACCTCGACGCCCTGCCGGTGCTGCTCGAGCGCGCGCGGCACAACGAGCGCGCCGAGGTCGAGATCGCCGAGTCGCTCCAGGTGTTCCCCTCGACGCTGCCCACGCGGCGCGAGTCGGTGTATGCGGGCTGGGTGTCGATCAGCGTCGGGTGCAACAACACCTGCACCTTCTGCATCGTCCCGCACCTGCGCGGCAAGGAGCGCGACCGCCGGCCGGGGGAGATCCTCGCGGAGGTGCAGGCGCTCGTCGACCAGGGAGCCGTCGAGGTCACGCTGCTCGGGCAGAACGTGAACTCCTACGGCGTCGAGTTCGGGGACCGCGGCGCGTTCGCCAAGCTGCTGCGGGCGGTCGGGGCGATCGAGGGGCTCGAGCGCGTGCGCTTCACGTCCCCGCACCCGGCCGCGTTCACGGACGACGTGATCGCCGCGATGGCGGAGACGCCGACCGTCATGCCGCAGCTGCACATGCCGCTGCAGTCGGGCTCGGACCGGGTGCTCCGGGCGATGCGGCGGTCGTACCGCTCCGAGAAGTTCCTCGGCATCCTGGACCGCGTGCGCGCCGCGATGCCCGACGCCGCGATCACGACCGACATCATCGTCGGGTTCCCGGGGGAGACCGAGGAGGACTTCGCCGAGACCCTCCGCGTCGTCGAGGCCGCGCGGTTCTCGTCGGCGTTCACGTTCCAGTACTCGCAGCGCCCGGGGACCCCGGCGGCGGACCTGCCCGACCAGCTCCCCAAGGCGGTCGTGCAGGAGCGGTACGTGCGGCTCGCCGCGCTGCAGGACCGCATCGCGTTCGAGGAGAACCAGGCGCAGGTCGGCCGGCGCGTCGAGGTCCTGGTCGCGGAGAGCGAGGGTCGCAAGGACGGCGCGACGCACCGCGTGACGGGCCGCGCCGCCGACAACCGGCTCGTGCACCTCGCGCTGCCGGAGGACCTGCCGGCGGACGCCGCGCCGCGCCCGGGAGACCTCGTGACGGTGACCGTGACGCACGCCGCCCCGTACCACCTGGTCGCGGACTCCGCCCTGACCGATCCCGGGGCCTTCGGCGTGCGGCGCACGCGCGCGGGCGACGCGTGGGAGGCGCGGCAGGCCGGCGGCGAGCAGGCGCACGGCGGTGCGCCGGCGGCAGCCGGGTGCGGGACGGCTGCACCCGCTCCCGCCGGGCCCGTCGTGCTGGGCCTGCCGACGCTCGGGGCGCCACGGCGCTGACGCTCCCGGACCCGCGGGCGGCGTCGGGGAGCGTCCCCGCGCAGACCTGCGGCCGCGCGAGACGCCCGGGTCGCCCGGTCAGTTGTCGGGGATCCCCGGGGGTGCCTCGTCGCCGGGCAGGATCGCCTCGATCGCCGTGAACATCTGGACGCCCGTGCCCAGCCCGCACGCGAGCAGCTGCGCGAGCTGGACGTCGGTGACGCCCTGCTCGAGGTCCGCGGAGACCTCGCTGTAGAGCGCGAGCAGACCGTCCTCCTCGCGGACGTAGACCTTGGGCCAGATGCGCTCGCGGTTCCAGTCGTTGACCGCCAGGGCCACCGACCGGCGCTGCTCGAGGGCGAGCGAGCGGTGCCAGCGCCCCCGCACCTGCAGGATCTCGTCGTGCTCGCCGAGCAGCAGGAACCAGAAGCGGCTGCCGTCCCACGTCCCTGTGAGGTCGCCGTCGTCGTCGATCAAGTAGCGGTAGCCGCGCGAGCGCAGGTAGCCCTCGATCCGGTCGCGGGACAGCGGCGTCGGGACCTCCTGGTCGCGGACCGGCGCGTGCTTCTCGGGCTTGGCGAAGCCGCCGAGCACGCGCGTGACCCAGCGGGGGAGCGCTCCGTCGCTCACGGCGCCACCCCCGCGGGGTCGGGGTACAGCTCGTCGAGCGAGTCGAAGAACATGCTGCCGGTGCTCAGGCCGCAGAACAGCAGCTGGTTGAGCTGGTCGTCGGTCACCCCGTGCTCGAGGTCGGTCGCGACCTCGGCGACGACGTGCACCATGCCGTTGTCGCGCACGCGTGCGTACGCCTTGGGCCAGATCCGGTCCGCGTTCCACTCGTTGCACACGTCGAGCACCTCCTCGAGCCGCTCGATGGCGACCTCGCGGTGCCACTGGCCGCGGACCTGGAGGATCTCGGAGTGCTCGCCGAAGAGGAAGAAGTAGAACAGCCGCCCGCGCCAGAGCCCGCCCAGGTCGCCGTCGTTGTCGACGAAGTAGCTGAACTGGTGGCGGCTGAACCACTCGGCGACCCGGGCGGCGGTCACCGGGGTGGGGACGTCGCCGGTGAGCTGGACCGCGCCGAGCTCACGGGCGAGCAGCTGCGTCACGTGCTCGTGCAGCTCGTCGTCCGGCACGCCCGGGCCCAGCACCGGTCCGCCGCCGGTGCGGCGGGCGTCGCGCGGCCCCCGACCCGAGGCCTCGGGCCGCAGCCCGAGCCACCGGCGGAGGCGTCGGTCCCGGAAGAAACCCATGCGCGGAAGCCTACCCGCGGAGCCCGCGAGCGGCCGGAGGTGGGCCCGCGGCTGGGCCGGACGGGTGGATCGTCCCGGTCCGTCCGACTTCGCGCCACCGGGTCGGTGCGGGCGGCTAGTCTCGTGCGGCACGGTCCTGGTCCGTGGCGCTCGTGCGCCGCGCGGCCCCGGAAGGGCACGACGCGCCGCCCACGGCGCGCACGAGACGACGAGGTTCCCATGGGTTTCTTCACCAAGCCGGAGGCGGGCGCCGCGGCGCAGCCCGTGCTCGCGCCGCTGAGCCACCAGCGCATCATCGACCGCCTCGACGCGCAGGGCTTCACGTACGGGGTGGACGACGACGGCGACATCGGCGGTCGGTGGGACGACCACCTGTTCTACTTCTTCCGCCTGGGTGCCGACGGCGAGTTCCTCCAGGTCCGCGGCCGGTGGACGCGCGAGGTCCCGGTCAGTGAGGCCGACGCCCTGACGCGCGCGGCGAACCAGTGGAACCTCGACACGCTCTGGCCCAAGGCGTACGTGCGCGTCGAGGGTGACGACGTCGGCGTGTACGCCGAGCACGTCGTGAGCTACGAGCACGGGCTGACCGACGAGCAGCTCGACCTGCACATGGCGTGCGGCATCAGCACCGCGCTCCAGCTCTTCGCGCACCTCGACGACCTGTACCCGCAGGCCGCGGAGACGGCGAAGGCGCAGCTGGCCGCGTACCGCGCGAGCGACGCCGACTGAGGTGGGGGAGCCCTCGTCCGCCCAGGCCTTCCAGGTCGACCTGCGCGGCGTCGTCGACCTGCTCGCGCGCCACCTGTACTCCGGCCCGCGCGTGTACCTGCGCGAGCTGCTGCAGAACGGCGTCGACGCGATCACGGCGCGCCGCGCCCTCGACCCGGCGGCGCCCGCGACGGTCCGGCTGCGCACCGCGGCGGACGGCGCGCTCGAGGTGGCCGACTCCGGGATCGGGCTGACCCTCGTGGAGGCGCGCGAGCTGCTCGCGACGATCGGCCGGAGCTCGAAGCGCGACCTCGAGGTCGGGCTCGGGCGCGAGGAGTTCCTCGGGCAGTTCGGCATCGGCCTGCTCTCGGCGTTCATGGTGGCCGACGAGATCGAGCTCGTCTCCCGGACCGCGCGCGGCACGGGCGAGCCGCCGGTGCGCTGGCTCGGGCGCGCGGACGGCAGCTACGAGCTCACCGAGCTCGACGCCGACGTCCCGGTCGGCAGCACCGTGCGTCTGCGGCCCCGGCGCGACCTCGAGCACTGGCTCGCGCACGACACGGTCGTCGCCCTCGCCCGCGACTTCGGCTCGCTCCTGCCCGTCGACGTCGCGGTCCAGGTCGACGTCGACGGCGCGACCGCGTGGCGGCGGCTGACCGAGCCCGACCTGCCGTGGCGACGCCGGTACGCCACGCCCGAGGAGCGCGCCGAGGCGCTCGTGCGGTACTGCGAGCGGACCCTCGGGTTCACCCCGCTCGCGCACGTCGACCTCGAGGTGCCCCTCGCCGGGGTCAGCGGTGTCGCGTTCGTGCTGCCGGCCGCGGTGCCGCCCACCGGCTCCGGCACGCACCGCGCCTACCTCAAGCGGATGCTGCTCGGCCCGCGCGTCGAGGGGCTGCTGCCGGAGTGGGCCTTCTTCGTCCGGTGCGTCGTCGACGCGACCGGCCTCCGTCCCACGGCGTCGCGCGAGCAGCTCTACGCCGACGAGGTCCTGCTCGCCGCGCGCGACGCCCTCGGCGAGCAGGTGCGGGCCTGGACGCTCGCGACCCTGCGGGAGCGCTCGCCGCTCGCGCGCGCGTTCGTCGAGGCCCACCACCTCGCGGTGCGTGCGCTCGCGACGACCGACGACGCGATGCTCGACCTCGTCGCCGACGTGCTCCCGTACGAGACCACCGACGGCCAGCTGACGCTCGCCGAGGTGCACGAGGCGCACGGGGACGTGCTCTACGCACCGACCGTCGAGGAGTTCCGGCGCATCGCCCCCGTCGCCCGCGCGCAGGGCCTCGGGGTCGTCAACGCGGGGTACGTGTACGACGCGGACCTGCTCGCCCGGCTCGCGGACCGGCGGCCGGCGTGGGGCGTGCGCCCGCTCGGCACGCAGGACGTCGACCAGGTCCTGGCCCCGCTGGCACCCGTGCGCGAGCTCGAGCTGCTCCCGGTGGTCGAGGCCGCGAACGCGGTGCTCGCACCGCACGACTGCGAGGTCGCGCTGCGCACCTTCGAGCCGGTCGAGCTGCCCGCCATGCTGCTGCACGACCGTGCGGGCGACCACGAGCGCGAGCTCTCGCGGACCGTCGGCGAGGCCGACGACCTGTGGGGCGAGGTGCTCGCCGGCTTCGGCGGGACGGCGCGCTCGCGCCAGCTCGTGCTCAACTGCGCGAACCCGCTCGTCGAGGACCTGCTCGCGGCGCCGGCCGGGACGGTGCGCGACGCCGGGCTCGAGTCGCTCTACGTCTCGGCGCTCCTGCTCGCGGGAGAGCCGCTGCGCGCCCGTGAGGTCGCGACCATGAACGCCTCGCTCTCGGTGCTGCTGCGCGCCGGGCTCCGCGGAGCCGACCCCACGCACTGACCCGCCCGACCTCCGCCCCCACCCCGATCCGTCCCCGGCGCCCGCCGCGCCGCTCGTTCCGTCACCCCGGAGACCCCATGAGCCGCACCCTCGAGTCCGCCAACCGGGAGATCTCGCGCGTCCGCGACCTGCCCTACGGCCTCGCCCGCACCCAGGCGGCCGAGCGTCAGGTGCGGCTCGTCGACTCCGAGGGGCCGGACGACGCCCGCGCGTACGCGCTGTCGACGCTCGTCGAGGCGTACGTCTGGGGCGGCGAGGTCGACAAGGCGTACGTGCCGTTCACCCGGCTCGTGCGGTGGTGGGACGAGCGCCCGGACCTGTTCGACGAGCAGGACCGGCACACGCTGTTCTGGTCCTTCAAGTGGATGGTCGCGAACCTCACCGAGTTCCCGACCGTCCCCGCCGCGCAGATCGACCGCACGCTCGCCGACATGGAGCACCGGTTCGCGGTCGCGGGCAACGGCATGAACGCGGTCGCCCTGCAGCGGTTCGTGTGGTCGCGGGCGCGCGGGGCGGAGGACACCGCGGCGGCCTACGAGGCGTGGGTCGCGACGCCGCGCGACGACTTCTCGCAGTGCGAGGCGTGCGAGCCGGGGGACCGCGCGTCGTACCTGTTCGAGGTCGGGCGCACCGACGAGGGGATCCGGCTGCTCGAGCGCACGCTCACGGAGAACCCGACGTGCGCGACGGAGCCCGCGGACATGCTGTCCCACCTCCAGCTCGCCTACCTCGAGGAGGGCCGCCTCGCCGACGCGGCGGCGACCCACCGGCGCGGGCTCGCGCACCTCGCGGACAGCCACGGCGACATGGCGGGCGCCCGCGGCCGGCACGTCGAGCTCCTGGCGCGCGGCGGGCACGGCGACCGGGCGGTGCGGATGATCGAGGCGGACCAGCGGCTGCTCACCGGCGGGGACTCGCCCGACAGCCGGCTGACCTACCTCGTGCACGTCGGCGCCGCGCTCGCGGCGCTCCGGGCCACGGAGCCCGGGCGTCCCGTCCGCCTCACGACCGTGCCCGCCACGACCGTCGCCGAGCTCGCGGACTGGGCCCGAGCGGAGGCCGACGCGCTCGCGGCCGCGTTCGACCGCCGCAACGGCACCGACCACGTGTCCCGGCTCGTCGCCCGCGCGTGGCGGACGGAGGCGGCGCCCGAGGCGCTCGACCTCGCGGTGATCCCGGCACAGGCCCGGCGGGCGGGCACGGACGCGACGGACGGCGGCGTCTCCGGTGCCCCGGCGAGCGCGCTCCGGCCCTCCGACCCAGGGTCGCCGGCACCGGGCGCCGAGCTCCCCGACGTCACCGCGACCCTGCTCCGGGCGTCGCAGCTCGTGGACGACAGCGACCCCGCGGCCGCGGCGCCGCTGTACCTCGAGGCGGCGCGGCACGCGGAGGATGCCGGGCTGCTCGCCGACGCCGGCTCCGCGCTGGCCGAGGCCGCGCGGTGCGCGCAGGTGCTCGACGACCACGAGGGTGCGTCCTGGGCGTACACCCGTGCGACGACCCTGCTGCGCGCGGGTGGTGCGGACCCGCTGCTCACGGCCGCGGTCGTGCGGACCCACGCGCGGTCGGCCGCGGACCTCGGCCGGGCGGACGCCGCGCTCGCGGAGGTCGAGCGGTGCCTCGACGAGCTCGCCGCGCCGACCACGGCCGACGGCGGACCCGAGGGTCCGGCCGACGTGCCGGGCGCCGCCGAGCTGGCCGAGCGACGCCGGGCCGAGGTCGAGCGCGAGCGCGCCGAGCTCGACGACTGCGCGGCCCGCCTGCTCGCGACGCTCGGGCGCGACGGGGAGGCGGCGACGCGGGCGGCCGCCGCGGCGGAGGCGTTCGGCGTGGCCGGCCACGTCGCCGACGCGTCGCACGCCTTCTGGCTCGCCGGCCGGCTGCACGCCGACGCAGGTGCGACGGACCCGGCGGTCGAGCACCTCGAGTCCGCGGTCGAGGGGTTCGGGCTCGTGCGCGACGCCGGTCTGCGCGCCCAGGTCGCGGCGCTGCTGATCGACGTGCTGCGCCGGGCCGGTCGCGACCGCGAGGCGGACGACGTCGCGCGGGTGCTCACCGACTGAGCGGCTACCGTCGGGGCATGCTCGTCGCCGCCGCGCTCGTCCCGGACACCGTGCTCCTCGTCCCCGGGGCGTCCGGGGTGACGGACGTGCACGGAGACCTGCGCAGCCACGCGCTCGACGCGGTGCGGTCGGTGCTGGCGCGCCACGTCGAGCGTGTCGTCGTCGTGGCCCCCGGCACCGGGTCCGGCGACTCCGGTCCCGTGCGCGTGACGCCCGCCCCGGTGCGCGCGTCGCTCGCCGCCGCCGGCATCCCGGACGGCGCGCTGGGGTGGCCGACCCCGGGGGAGACGCCGACGGCTGGCGGGCCCGCTGCGGGCGGTACGCAGGACGCCCGCGACGCGGGCCTGGACGCCACGGAGGGCACCGGCTCTGCGACCCGGGCCGTGGGCGTGTCCGCCTCGGTCGCCGTGCTCCTGCTCCGTCAGGCCGGCTGGGCGGGCCCGGTGGACGTCGTCGAGACGGCCCCCACGGCCCGCGCCGACCGGTCGTCCGCGGCCCGCCTGGTGGCGACGGGGCGCGACCTCGCGCCGGTCGGCGCGCCCCGCACGGGCCTCGTCGTCGTCGGCTCCCTCAGCGCACGGCACGGCCCCGACGCCCCGCGCGCCGACGACGAGCGCGCCCCCGGCTACGACGCCGCGGTGCTCGCCGACCTCGCCGACGCGGGGGCGGACGCGCTCACGCGCCTCGGCTCGCTCGACCCGGGTCTCGCGGGCGAGCTCGACGTGACCGGCTGGGGCCCCTGGCAGGTGCTCCTCGGCGCCCTGCCGCGCGACGGTGCCGTCGACGCTCCGCCCGAGCGCGCCGTGACCGCGACCGTGCACACCGCACAGGCGCCGCTCGGCGCGCAGCACGTGGTCGCGACCTGGGTCGTCGCGCACGACCCGGCGACCCGCGCCGGCTCCCGGGCGAGCGTGCGCCGCCCGGCCGCCCCCTCGGAGGACACGCACGCATGATGCTCGTCGTGACCGTCGTCGGCCCCACCGCGACCGGGAAGTCGGACCTCGCCCTCGCGCTCGCGCACGCGCTCGGCGGCGAGGTCGTCAACGCCGACGCGATGCAGCTCTACCGCGGCATGGACATCGGCACCGCCAAGCTCACCGTCGCCGAGCGCCAGGGCGTCCCGCACCACCAGCTCGACGTGCTCGAGCCGTCGCAGGACGCCTCGGTCGCCGACTACCAGGCGGGGGCGCGCGCGGACATCACCGCGATCCACGCCCGCGGTGCCCGCGCGATCGCGGTCGGCGGCTCGGGGCTCTACGTCCGGTCGCTGCTCGACCACATGGAGTTCCCCGGGACCGACCCGGAGGTCCGGGCACGGCTCGAGGCCCGCGTCGAGGCCGAGGGCTCGCGCGCGCTGCACGCCGAGCTCGAGTCACGCGACCCGGTGGCGGCGGCCGGCATCGGCCCGCGGAACGCACGGCGGCTCGTGCGCGCGCTCGAGGTCATCGAGCTCACCGGGCGGCAGTACTCGGCGAGCCTGCCGCAGCACGTGTACGAGGTGCCGGCGGTGCAGCTCGGCCTCGACTGCGACCGCGGCGTGCTCGACGAGCGGATCGAGCGGCGCGTCGCGCGGATGTGGGACCAGGGGCTCGTCGAGGAGGTGCGGGCGCTCGCGGACCGGGGGATCGGGCGCACCGCGTCGCGCGCCGTCGGGTACGCCGAGGTGCTCACGACGTTCCGGGGCGAGCTGACCGAGGACGAGGCGCGCGCCGCGGTGGCCGCCGGGACGCGCCGGCTCGCCCGCAAGCAGATGGGCTGGTTCGGGCGCGACCCGCGTGTGCACTGGCTCGACGCGCAGAGCCCCGACCTCGTCGAGCGCGCGCTCGACCTCGTCGCACGCGCCGACGCGGGCACGCTCGGGCTCGCGACCGACGACCCCGCGCCCCGCCGTAGTCTGGGCTCATGACGAGCCCGGCGACCTCCCCCGAGACCACGACGGCCCCGGGTGCGGCACTGTCCGCGGTGACCGCGCCGCCCGCAGCCCGTCGGCTCGCCGCCACCAAGGGGCACGGCACCCAGAACGACTTCGTCCTGCTCGACGACCGGGCCGGCGCCCTGGACCTGACGCCGGCGCTCGTGCGGGCGCTCGCGGACCGGCGCGCCGGCATCGGCGGGGACGGCGTGATCCGCGTCGCGCCCAGCGCGTCGCTCCCCGAGGGCGCTGCCGTGCTCGCGGACGAGCCCGCCGCGCACTGGTTCATGGACTACCGCAACGGCGACGGCTCGGTGGCCGAGATGTGCGGCAACGGCGTGCGGGTCTTCGCCGCGTACCTCGAGCGGCTCGGCGCGTGGGACCCCGCGGCCGGCGAGCTCGCGCTCGGCACCCGGGCCGGGGTGCGGCGCGTGCGGCGCGTGGACGCACCCGACGGCGGCGCCCCCTGGTACGCGGTCGACATGGGGCCGTGGGCGCTGCCCGGCGGACCCGAGGCCGCCGCGGCCGGGCAGGACGCCGAGGTGCTCGTCGCGGGCGTCGACGTGGCCCGTCCCGCCCTCACCGTCGACGTCGGCAACCCGCACACCGTCCTGGCGCTCGCCGACGACGCGGAGCTCACGAGCGCGGACCTCACCCGCGCGCCCACGGTGACCCCCGTCCCGCAGCACGGCACCAACGTCGAGCTCGTGGTGCCGCTCGGGGAGGACACGGCGCCGGACGGCACGCTCGTCGGGCGCGTCCGGATGCGGGTGCACGAGCGCGGGGTCGGCGAGACCCGCTCGTGCGGGACGGGAGCGTGCGCCGCCGCGCTCGCGGTGCGCGCGTGGGCCGGCCCGCAGGCCCCGGACGTGTGGGTCGTGGACGTGCCGGGCGGCAGCGTGCGCGTGCGGGTCCTGCCCGACGGGCACGTCGAGCTCGCCGGGCCCGCCGTGCTCGTGGCCGAGGTCGACGTCGACCTGGCGGCGCTCGTCGCCTGAGGGACGCGCTCCCCGGGTTCCCGGCCCCGGGGCGGCGCACAGCCGCAGGACCGTCCGGGCCCCGCGAGCGCGAGGGCGGGATCGGCAGGGGCGTGCGGCGCGAGAGCGTGGGGAACAGCGGCCCGCCCCGTACCGTTGAGCCGGGCGTGGACCTCACGACACCGCCGCCCGCGGCGCACCCCGCCGTCGCGGAGCTCGGGATCACCCCGGGCGGGACGGCGACGTTCGTGCAGCTCTCGAGCCGGTTCTGCCGGCCGTGCCGGGCGGCGCACCAGGTGCTCGAGCGCGTCGCGGCAACGACCCCGGGCGTCGTGCACGTGGACGTCGACGTGACCGACCACCTGGCGCTCGGCGAGCGTCTCGACGTCCGGGCGACACCGACCGTCCTGGTCCTCGACGCCGACGGCGTCGAGCGCGCCCGGGTCGTCGGTGCCCCGACGCTCGCGCAGGCGCGCGCCGCGGTCGCCGCCCTCAGCGCGCGCTGACCCGCAGGACGCGGAAGCCCTTCGCGCTCGCGACCCGCTCGACGTCGGCCGCCGCGGCGAGGGTCTGAGCGACCCAGCGCTGCAACGAGTCCGCCCCGAGGTTCTTCGACACCACGAGGTGCGCCTGCGCGCCGGGCGACAGGCGCGGGAGCCAGCGCAGCAGCAGCGCATGGAGCTCGGCCTTGCCGACCCGGATCGGCGGGTTCGACCAGAGCGCCGCGAACGTCACGTCGTCGGGCACCTCGTCGGGCGTCACCGCGACGACGTTCGGGCAGCCGAGCCGCTCGGCGTTGCGCCGCACGAGGTCGAGCGCGCGCTCGTTGACGTCGACGGCCCACACGCGCGCCCCGGGCGACGCGAGCGCGAGGGACAGCGCGACGGGCCCCCAGCCGCAGCCGAGGTCGAGCAGGTCGCCCTCGGCCGGCGGCGCGGGCACCGAGCGCAGCAGCACCTCGGTGCCGAGGTCCACGTGGTCGGGCGAGAACACCCCGCCCGCGGTCTCCACGTCGACGTCCTGCCCGCCGAGCGTGACGGTCCGCACGCGGCGCTCGTCCGGCGACGCGGGCCGGGCCGTGAAGTAGTGGTCGTTCCCGCTCACGGCGCGACCCTATCCGCCTGCAGCGAATATCCGTCGCGGGGCGGGGAACCGCGTGACACCCTGGAACGAGCACGAGAGATCGACGACACCACGGACGAGAGGCACCGCGTGAGCGACCCGCAGCACCCCCAGACGCGTGAGGAGACGGCCGACGCCGCCGTGGACCGCCGCAGCGCGCAGGAGGTCGCGGACGACGTCGTGGCACGCGTGCTCGCGCGCGCCGGCACGGCCCTGCAGGAGGGCGGCACGGTCCACTCCTCGTTCGACGGCGACCAGCTCGACCTCGAGGAGCGCACGTCGCTGCGCCGCGTGGCCGGCCTGTCGACCGAGCTCGAGGACGTCACTGAGGTCGAGTACCGCCAGCTGCGCCTCGAGCGCGTCGTGCTCGTGGGCCTGTGGGGCTCCGGCACGGCCGAGCAGGCGGAGCTGTCGCTGCGTGAGCTCGCGGCGCTCGCCGAGACCGCCGGCTCGCAGGTCCTCGACGGCATGCTCCAGCGGCGCCGCACCCCGGACCCCAGCACGTTCCTCGGCTCAGGCAAGGCCGCCGAGCTCGCGGGCGTCGTGGCGGCGGTCGGTGCCGACACGGTCATCGTCGACGCGGACCTCGCACCCTCGCAGCGCCGTGCGCTCGAGGACGTCGTGCGGGTCAAGGTCATCGACCGCACCGCGCTGATCCTCGACATCTTCGCCCAGCACGCCAAGTCGCGTGAGGGCAAGGCGCAGGTCGAGCTCGCGCAGCTCGAGTACCTACTGCCGCGCCTGCGCGGCTGGGGCGAGTCGATGTCGCGGCAGGCCGGTGGCCAGGTCGGCGGCGCCGGGGCGGGCATGGGCTCGCGCGGTCCCGGCGAGACGAAGATCGAGCTCGACCGCCGGCGCATCCGCGACCGCATGGCCAAGCTGCGGCGGGAGATCGCTGCGATGGAGCCCGCGCGGCAGACCAAGCGCGCGTCCCGCAGGAAGCACGGCATCCCGTCGGTCGCCATCGCGGGGTACACGAACGCGGGCAAGTCGTCGCTGCTCAACCGGCTCACCGGCGCGGGCGTGCTCGTCGAGAACGCGCTGTTCGCGACGCTCGACCCGACGGTCCGGCGCGCCGAGGCCGCCGACGGGCGCGTGTACACGCTCACGGACACGGTCGGCTTCGTGCGGGACCTGCCGCACCAGCTCGTCGAGGCGTTCCGGTCGACGCTCGAGGAGGTCGCGGACGCGGACCTCGTGCTGCACGTCGTCGACGCGTCGCACCCGGACCCCGAGAGCCAGATCGCGGCGGTGCGGCGCGTGTTCGCCGACATCCCGGGCGCGATGGACGTGCCCGAGGTCATCGTCCTCAACAAGGCCGACCTCGCCGAGCCGGAGGCGCTCGCCCGCCTGCGCTCGCGCGAGCCGGGGTCGATCGTCGTGTCCGCGCGCACGGGCGAGGGGATCGAGGCGCTGCAGGCGCTCATCGCGGACCAGCTGCCGCGGCCGAGCGTCACTGTCGACGTCGTGATCCCGTACGACCGCGGCGACCTCGTGCACCGCGTGCACCAGCACGGCGAGATCGACTCGGAGGAGCACACGGAGGCCGGGACCGCGCTGCGGGCCCGGGTCGACGAGACGCTCGCCTCGGAGCTGTCGGCGGCGGCGGTCCGCTCGGCCTGACCCGGTCACCGTCGCCCGCGCGGGCGACGGTGACGGCCCCTGCTCGCCGGCGGCCCGGCCGGCCGTGGTCGGCGCCGCGCGCGCGTGCACCGCCCGGCGGCCGGGCCTGTCAGCCGTCCGCACTAGGCTGTCGCGGTGCCTGAGCCCGTCGTCCCGTCCTCCGCCGCGCCCGCGGCGAAGTCCCCGGGCGGACGTAGCGCCCGAGCCCGGGCCGTGCGCCCGTCGACGGGGACGGCGTCGGTCGACGAGCTGCTCGACCTCGCGGTCGGCGTGCTCGGCGGGGGTCGGCGCGACGGCCAGCACGAGATGGCGAACGCGGTCGCGGAGACGATCGGCTCGGGCAAGCACCTGCTCGTGCAGGCCGGGACCGGCACGGGCAAGTCGCTCGGGTACCTCGTGCCCGCGGTGCGGCACGCGGTCCTCGAGGACGAGCACGTCGTGGTCTCGACGGCGACGCTCGCGCTGCAGCGCCAGGTCGTGACCCGGGACCTGCCGCTCGTCGCGCAGGCGCTCGCCCCCCGCCTGCCACGGCCCCCGCGCATCGCGCTGCTCAAGGGCTGGCACAACTACGTCTGCCTGCACAAGGTCGCGGGCGGCTACCCGGCGGACGAGCCGGGCACGCTGTTCGACCTCGGCGACCACGCGGGCGCGGCCGACCACCCCGCCCCCGAGCCGGGCACCGCGGAGAGCCCGCGCGGGGCCGCGAGCCTCGGCGAGCAGGTCGTGCGGCTGCGCGAGTGGGCCGAGCAGACCGCGACCGGCGACCGCGACGACCTCGTGCCGGGCGTGAGCGAGCGCGCGTGGCGCCAGGTGTCCGTCACGAAGATGGAGTGCCTCGGCACGCGCTGCCCGCTCATCGACGACTGCTTCCCGGAGAAGGCGCGCGTGCTCTCGCGCGAGGCGGACGTCGTCGTGACGAACCACGCGATGCTCGGCATCGCCGCCTCGGGCTCCCCGAACGTGCTCCCGGAGCACGAGGTGGTGATCGTCGACGAGGCGCACGAGCTCACCGACCGCGTGACCGCGCAGGCGACCGCCGAGCTGTCGGTCGCGATCGTCGAGCACGCGGCCCGGCTCGCGCGCCGGCACGGCGGCATCCTCACGACGGACCTGGACGCGGCGAGCGCGGCGCTCGGGTCGGTCCTCGTCCAGCTGCCCGAGGGTCGGTTCCCCGACGGCCTGCCGCCCGGGGCGCTCGAGGCGGTCGCGGCCGTCCGGGACGCCGCGCGCGGCCTGCTCACGGCGCTCAAGCCCGAGCCGGCAGCGGCCAAGGCCGGTGCCGGCGCGGACGGCGGCTCCAAGATGGCGATGTCGACGATGCTGGCGCTGTTCGAGGTCGCCGAGCGGATGGCGGCGGACCCGGACCAGAACCGCCACACCGTGCTGTGGTGCGCACGCGGCGACACCGGACGCGGCGGGGCGATGACGCGACTGTACGCCGCCCCGCTGTCCGTCAACGGGCTCATCCGCACGCACGTGCTCGCGGGGCGGTCGAGCGTGCTCACGTCGGCGACCCTCGCGCTCGGCGGGACGTTCGCGCCGATCGCCCGCTCGCTCGGGCTCGAGGGCCGCACCGACGCCGAGCCGCAGGGTCCGCAGCACCTCGCGTCGTCCGACGTGGAGGACCTCGCGGCGCGCGTGGACGCCGACGGGGCGAGCGGCACCGGGAGCACGCTCGCCGTCCCGGCGTCCGCACCGCCCGGGACGCCGCCGCCCGGCGACCCGCTGCCGTGGCGCGGGCTGGACGTGGGCAGCCCGTTCGACTACCCGCGCCAGGGGATCCTCTACATCGCGCGCCACCTCCCGCCGCCCGGGCGCGAGCCCGCGACCGACGCCCAGCTCGACGAGATCGCCGCGCTCATCGAGGCGGCCGGCGGGCGCACGCTGGGGCTCTTCTCCTCGCGACGGGCCGCGGACGCGGTCGCCGCGGCGATGCGCGAGCGGCTCGACGTCCCGGTGCTCGCGCAGGGCGAGGACCAGCTGCCGACGCTCGTGCGCGACTTCGCCGCGGACGAGCGCACGTGCCTGTTCGGGACGCTCTCGCTCTGGCAGGGCGTCGACGTCCCGGGGCCGTCGTGCCAGCTCGTGCTGATCGACCGGATCCCCTTCCCCCGCCCGGACGACCCCGTGCGGTCGGCCCGCTCCGAGGCGGTCGCCGCGTCGGGCGGCAACGGCTTCATGGCGGTCTCGGCGACGCACGCCGCGCTGCTGCTCGCGCAGGGCGCGGGGCGCCTCATCCGGGGCGTCGACGACCGCGGGGTCGTCGCGGTGCTCGACCCGCGGCTCGCGACGGCGCGCTACGGCGACTTCCTCACCCGGTCGCTCCCCGGCTTCTGGCGGACCACCGACCGGGGGGTCGTCGAGGCCGCGCTGCGCCGCCTGGACGGACGCGTCGGCACCGGCGCGAGCAACTAGCCTGATCACGACGCCCACGGGCGTCGGGGCCGCGGGGGCCCACCGGTGAGGAGGACGCGTGAGCGAGAACGACGGGGACGACCTGGGGCTGACGGGTGTGACCGCGGGCCAGGTGCGACGGACCAGCAAGCTCGCGATCGTCGGGGCCGGCGCGGTCGGCTCGACGATGGCGTACGCGGCCCTCATGCGCGGCGCGGCGCGCAGCGTCGCGCTCTACGACATCAACAAGGCGAAGGTCGAGGCCGAGGCGCTCGACCTGGGGCACGGCATCCAGTTCATGCCGATGGCCGAGGTGGTCGGCTCCGACGACATCGCGGTCTGCACCGGCGCGGACGTCGTCGTGGTCACGGCCGGTGCGAAGCAGAAGCCCGGGCAGAGCCGCATCGACCTCGCCGAGGCGACGATCTCGCTCGTCGGCAAGATCCTCCCGCCGCTCGTCGAGGTCGCGCCCGACGCGGTCTACATCATGGTCACCAACCCGGTCGACATCGTGACGTACGCCGCCCTGCAGCAGTCGGGCCTCCCGCCGACGCAGATGTTCGGCTCCGGCACGGTGCTCGACTCCTCGCGGCTGCGCTACCTCATCGCGAAGCAGACCGGCGTCGCGGTGCAGAACGTGCACGCGTACGTCGCGGGGGAGCACGGCGACACCGAGCTCCCGCTCTGGAGCTCCGCGACGATCGGGGCCGTGCCGCTACTCGAGTGGAACGGCATCAACGGGCGAGGGCCGCTCACCTCGGAGGTGCGCGACGGCATCGCGCGCGAGGTCGTCGAGTCCGCGTACCGGATCATCGAGGGCAAGGGGGCGACGAACTACGCGGTCGCCCTCGCCGGGTCCCGCATCATCGAGGCCGTCATCAAGGATGAGCAGCGCATCCTGCCGGTCTCCTCGCTGCTCGACGGGTACCACGGCATCCGCGACGTGTGCCTCTCCGTCCCGGCGCTCGTGGGTCGCGACGGCGTCGGCGAGCGGCTCGAGGTGCCGATGTCGGCGGACGAGCTCGCCGGGCTGCGCCGCTCGGCCGAGACGCTGCGCGCGGTGGCCCGCCGCTTCGGGTTCTGACCCGGGCGCACGCGTCCGGACGACGACGGCCGCCCCTCCGCTGATCGCGGGGAGGGCGGCCGTCTCGTTCGTCGGGGCGCGACTCGTCGGTGCGGGCCTCGCCGGTGCAGGTCCGGGGTGCTCCCGGCGCCCACGTGAGCCGGCAGGCGGCACCTCGCGGGCGCCGGCGTGGGTCGGCGACCGGCGCCGGGTCAGAGGCTGCGGAGCACGCTCACGACCCGGCCCAGCACCTGGGCGTCGTCCCCCGGGATCGGGGCGTAGGCCGCGTTGTGGGGGAGCAGCCACACGTGCCCGTCGGCGCGCTTGAACGTCTTGACGGTCGCCTCGCCGTCGATCATCGCGGCGACGATCTCGCCGTTCTCGGCGACGGGCTGACGCCGCACCACGACCCAGTCGCCGTCGCAGATGGCGGCCTCGACCATCGAGTCCCCCTGGACCTTGAGCAGGAACAGGTCGCCGTCGCCGACGAGCTGGCGCGGCAGCGGGAAGACGTCCTCGACGACCTGCTCGGCGAGGATCGGACCACCGGCCGCGATCCGGCCGACGACGGGGACGTACGACGGAGCCGGTGCGGAGTCCCGCGCGGCGCTGTCCTCGTCGCCCAGCCCGGCGGAGGCCGTCGCGGTGACGCTCGGCGCCGACCACGTCGTGACCCCGCGCGAGTCGTCCGGCTGCACGACCTCGATCGCCCGTGGCCGGTTCGGGTCGCGACGCAGGTAGCCCTTGCGCTCGAGCGCCATGAGCTGGTGCTTGACGCTCGACGGGCTCGTCAGCCCGACCGAGTCGCCGATCTCGCGCATGCTCGGCGGGTAGCCGCGCGACTCGACGGAGGTGCGGATCGTCTCGAGCACGAGCCGCTGGCGTGCCGTGAGCCCGTCGCCGTCCGGGGCAGCGTCGGGCAGCGCGTGCACCGACGCCAGGGCGCCACGGGCCGCGCCGCCCGGGGCGTCCGCCGCCCTCTCCTCGGTCCCGCGCTGCTTCGCCACCGTCGCCTCCAGATGTATCGGTGCTGGCCAGCGCCCGTGTCAGTGCCTCGTGGTGCGCTGTCTCCTGCGACGTCAGCCTAGGGGAGCAGGGGTGACGGATCAAACATCTGTTCGAGCGTGTCTCGACATCCCGCGACGCGGGGTGGTAGAACCGTACAAGCGTTCGACGAACACGTGTTCGAACCCGCGCGGGGAGCGCGGGGTCGACGAGGGAGGGTGGCGGCATGGGTGCGATGGTGATCTCCACGGCAGCGCGCGGCTCGGACGTGCGTGGCGGGAGCGCAGCAGCACGGGCGCGCGAGGCGTGGTTCGCCGCGCCGGAGGCGCAGGTGGCGGCAGTCCCGACGCCGCGGCGCGCGCGACCCGTCGCCCCGGCGCGTGACGGCGTGCGGGTCCGGAGCGCCGCGGCACCCGGGCGCGCCGCGGCGGCTGCTCCGGCGCGACCCGCGACCGCCTCGCTCCGGCGCCCGGTCGCCGCGGCGCACCGCTCGACCGTCGTCCCGGCCGAGGAGCGCCCGCTCCGCCTGACGCGCCGCGGCCGGCTCGTGGTCCTGCTGCTCGCCGCGCTCGTCCTGATCGCGGGCGTGCAGGGCGGCCAGGCCCTCGCGGACGGGCCCTCGCGTGCGCTCGAGGTGACGACGTACACGGTCGGCGCCGGCGAGACCCTGTGGGAGATCGCCGCGGAGAGCGCCCTTCCTGGTGAGGACGTCCGGGACGTCGTCCTCGAGCTCCAGTCGCTCAACGGGCTGACGACGGCGGGCCTGGACGCGGGCCAGGAGCTCATCCTCCCCGTTCAGCGCTGAGGCCTTCCCGGTCCGGCGCTGAGGCGCGGCGCTGTTGCGTCGTCGCCGCGCGAGCGCCTAGGTTCTCAGGCGTGCACTGCCCCTTCTGCCGACACGGGGACTCCCGCGTCGTCGACTCCCGGACCTCCGACGACGGCTCCTCGATCCGTCGTCGCCGTCAGTGCCCCCAGTGCAACCGTCGCTTCACGACCGTCGAGACGGCGAGCCTCTCGGTGGTCAAGCGCTCCGGGGCCACCGAGCCGTTCAGCCGCGAGAAGGTCATCAACGGCGTCCGCAAGGCGTGCCAGGGCCGGCCGGTGAGCGAGGACGACCTCGCGCTGCTCGCCCAGCGCGTCGAGGAGACCATCCGGTCGAGCGGGAGCGCCGAGCTCGACGCCTACGAGATCGGGCTCACGATCCTGGGTCCGCTGCGTGAGCTCGACGAGGTCGCCTACCTGCGCTTCGCGAGCGTCTACCAGGCGTTCAGCTCCCTCGAGGACTTCGAGGCGGCGATCACCGTGCTCCGCGCGGACCACGAGGCAGCACGCGCGGCGGCGTCGAGCGACGAGCCCGCGGCGGGGGAGCCCGGCACCGAGCCCGAGGCGTCGCCGTCGGGTGCCGGGCGGTCGGGCCCGTCGGCCTGAACCTGTGGGTCGGCGTCAGGCGGACGCGTCGCCGGCGAGCACCCGCTCGCGCACGACGCGGCGCAGCACCTTCCCGATCTGCGAGCGCGGCAGCTCGGTCATGATGACGAGCTCCCGCGGCACGGCGTAGCGCGCGAGGCGCTGCTCGCACCAGGCCCGGACGGCGGCCACGTCGAGGGTCCGCGCCGGGTCGTCCAGCACGACGGCCGCGACGACCTTCTCCCCGAGGTCGCCCCCGGGGACGCCGACCACCGCGACGTCGGCGACGCCCGGCATGGTCCGGAGGTGGTCCTCGACCTGCGACGGGTACACCTTGAAGCCGCCGGCGATGATCATCTCCTTGATGCGGTCCACGAGCGTGACGACGCCGTCGTCGTCCATCGTGACGACGTCCCCGGTGCGGAGCCAGCCGCCGTCGAGGAGCTGCTCCGCGGTCTCCTCCGGGCGCTGCCAGTAGCCCGAGAACACCTGCGGCCCGCGCACGAGCAGCTCCCCGCGCTCGCCCGACGCGACGTCGCGCGTGGGGTCCTCGGGGTCGACGATGCGGATGTCGGTGCTCGGGAACGGCAGCCCGAGCGCGCCGGGGCGGCGGTCCGGGGTGCACGGGTTGCCGAGCGCGACGGGGGACGTCTCGGTCATGCCGTAGCCCTCGATGAGGAGCCCTCCGGTCAGCCGCTCCCACCGCTCGGCCGTCTCCGCGGGGATCGGCATCGCCCCGGCGATCGCCACACGGATCGAGCGGAGGTCCGTGCCGCGCTCCTCCGCGGCGCGGGCCACGCGGTCGAACATCGGGGCCACGCCCGGCATGAACGTCGCGGGCCGTCGAGCCTGGGCGCGCAGCACGGCGTCCGGGTCGAACGTGGGGAACGCGACGAGGGTGGCTCCGACGCGCGTGGCGAACGCCAGGCAGAGCGTCAGGCCGAACGCGTGGAAGAACGGCAGGGCGCCGTAGATCGTCTCGGAGCCGCTGCCGAGCCCGGTCCAGACGGCGCCCTGGACGGCGTTCGCGACGAGGTTGCGGTGCGTCAGGACGGCGCCCTTGGGCGTGCCGGTGGTGCCGCCGGTGTACTGCAGGAGCGCGACGTCGCCCGCCTCCGGGAACGGGTGGCCGGGGTCGAGCGGCTCGGCGTGCGCGAGGACGTCGTGCCAGCGCAGCGCGCCGGCGGGGACCGGTCCGCGCATCTTGGCTCGCGTCCGGCGAGCGGCCGGCACCGGCAGGGTGAGCGCGAGGCGGGAGCGCCAGGGCAGGTCGCGCGAGATGTCGACCGCGAGGAGGGTCGTGACCGCGGTGCGTGCCCGGACCTCGGCGACGCGAGCGGCGGTCTGCTCCCAGCACAGGGCGACCGTGGCGCCGGAGTCGTGCAGCTGGTGCTCGAGCTCGCCCGCGGAGTAGGTGGGGTTGTGCTCGACCACGACGGCGCCCAGGCGCAGCACGGCCCAGAACGCGACGACGTGCGCGCGGCCGTTGGGCAGGGCGATCGCCACGCGGTCGCCGGCGCGGACCCCCAGCCCGTGCAGCGCCCCGGCGGCGCGCTCGACCTCGGTGAGGAGCTCGGCGTAGGTCGTCTCGCGGCCGAGGAAGTCGACGGCGACCCGGTCGGGGTGCTGCTCGGCGGCGCGCACGAGGCTGGCGACGAGCGGCTCGTCGGGCACCTCGATCTCCGCGGGCGTGCCGGGTGCGTAGGAGGCGAGCCAGGGCCGGTCGGGCGTCGTGGTCACTACGCGAGCGTAACTTACGGAGGCGTAGGTTACTGATGGGTACGCCGGGTGGTCTTCGCCGCACGCGACGGCACGAGCGGCGACCGGAGCCCCCGGTGCCGAAACCGGTTGGCTTTGCACGTCCGACTCGGGGAGGCTGGCCCTGCAGCGCAGCGACCCGCTCCGCCGGCCGGGCTTCCCGGACCCACCACGACGAGGAGGTACCGCGATGGCGGAGCACGACGAGAGCACGACGACCGAGCAGGTCGCCCAGGACGCCAAGGCGAAGTTCCGCGAAGCGCTCGACCGCAAGAAGGCCGCGGCGCAGCACCGTTCCGCGGACGGCTCGCGCAACACCGGATCCGTGCACGGCTCGGAGACGGCCGGCCCCGTGCAGCGCCAGTTCCGGCGCAAGTCCGGCTCGGCCTGACAACTCGGCGGTGCCCCGCGAGGGGACGCCCGCACCACACGCGCGAGGCGCCCGGACGATCGCTCGTCCGGGCGCCTCGTGGCGTTCAGGGACCGGGGCGCCGTCGGCCCGGGCCGGTGCTCAGGACAGCAGGCGGAGCCGCACCGACTCGGGGCGCGAGCGCAGCGCGTCGAGCACCGCGTCCTCGACGGGGGCGTCGGTGTCCGTGACGACGTAGCCGATCTCCCCGCGCGTCGCGAGGAGCTGACCGGCGACGTTGACGCCGTGCTCGGCGAGCGTCGCGTTGACCGCCGCGAGCACGCCGGGGACGTTGCGGTGCAGGTAGGCGAGACGGTGCGCGCCCGGGGGCTGGTCGAGCGCCACGTTCGGGAGGTTGACGCTCAGCGTCGTCGAGCCGGTCGCCAGGTAGTCGCGGACCTTGTTCGAGACGAACTGGCCGATCGCCTCCTGCGCCTCCTCGGTCGACCCGCCCGTGTGCGGCGTGAGGATGACGTTCGGCAGACCCTGGAGCTCCGAGGTGAACGGGTCGCCCTTGCGCTTGGGCTCCGTGGGGAAGACGTCGACGGCCGCGCCGGCGACGTGGCCCGACACGATCGCGTCGCGCAGGGCCGCGTAGTCGACCACGAAGCCGCGCGAGAGGTTGAGGAAGACCGAGCCGGGACGCATCCGGGCGATCTGCTTCTCGCCGAACAGGCCGGCGTTCCCGCTGCGCCCGTCGACGTGCAGCGTCACGATGTCCGCGACGTCGAGCAGCTCGTCGAGCGACTCGGCGCGCCGGGCGTTGCCGAGCGCGAGCTTCTCCGCGGTGTCGTAGAACACCACCGACATGCCGAGGTTCTCGGCGAGCACGGACAGCTGCGTGCCGATGTTGCCGTAGCCGATGATCCCGAGCGTGCGGCCGCGGATCTCGTGCGCGCCCTCCGCGCTCTTGTTCCACACTCCCGCGTGCATCGCGGAGTTGAACTCCGTGAGCCGGCGGGTCAGCGCGATGATGTCGGCGATCGCGATCTCGACGACCGAGCGGGTGTTCGAGAACGGCGCGTTGAACGTCGCGACCCCGCGGTCCGCCGCCGCGGCGAGGTCGATCTGGTTGGTGCCGATGCAGTAGGCGCCGACGGCCAGCAGGTCCGGTGCCTGGGCGATCACGGACTCCGTGACGTGGGTCTTGGACCGGATGCCCAGGAGGTGGACGCCCTGGAGCGCGTCGACCAGCTCGGACTCGTCGAGCGCTCCGGTGCGCGTGGTCACGTCGAAGCCGGCGGACTCGAGGATCGTCCGGGCCTGGGGGTGGAGGTTCTCGAGGAGGAGGGCGCGTAGCACGCCCCCATGGTGCTCCCCGGGCCGGGGGCGTCCAAGCCGGTCCCGTCCCTCGGACACATTCACCCCTGTGGGCAGCCGCTTCACCCGTGCCGTGGTACGCACGCCCGCGGAGGGCTTGACAGACTCGCGGCGTGAGCCTGTCGATGTGGCGGTACCGTCGCCGCGCAGCGCGTCTCGCACGGTCCGGGCAGCCCGTCGCGACGCGTCGACGGGTGCTGCACCCGGGCTTCCTGACGGTGCTCGCCGTGGTCCTCACGGCGCTCGCCTGGCAGCGGGGCGCGCTCGAGCCGGTCATCGGGCTCGCGGCGCCGCGCGCGATGGTCTCGGTCGAGGGGCGCCTCGTGTCCGTCCCCGCGCCCGTCGAGGGTGCCGTCCGACCGCGACCGCCGGTGCCCGTGACGACCTCGGGCGCGTACGCGTTCCTGCACGAGGGGCCGACGGGGGAGCCCGTCGGCTTCGACCCGTGCCGCCCGATCCGCTACGTCGTCCGCCCCGACGGTGCGCCCGCGGTGGGGCAGCAGCTCGTGGCCGAGTCGGTCGCGCTGGTCGCCGCCGCGACGGGGCTCACGTTCGTCGACGCCGGGCTCACGGTCGAGGAGCCGGACCTCGAGCGTCCTCTGGTCCAGGCGCGGTACGGCGACGGGTGGGCGCCCGTGCTGCTCGCGTGGTCCGACGAGACGGTCCACCCCGAGCTCGCCGGCCCCACCGCGGGTCTCGGCGGCGCCTCCGTCGTGCCCGGTGCCGACGGCCGCTCCCAGTTCCTCGCCGGCGGGCGCGTCCTGCTCGAGGCACCCGACCTCACGGCGATCCTCTCGGGCCCCGACGGGTACGCCCGGGCGCGTGCCGTCGTCGTGCACGAGCTCGCGCACGTCGTCGGGCTCGACCACGTCGAGACGCCCGACGAGCTCATGGCGCCCGTGACCGGCGCCCGCACGGACCTCGGCCCGGGCGACCTCGCCGGCCTGGCGCGCGTGGGCCAGGTCGCCTGCGACGGCGCCTGACGCGCGCGGCGGCCGGCGCCGGGCACGGCCTGACGGGGGTGCGCCGCCTGACGCGGGCTGCCTGACGCCGGCCCGGCCTGACCGCCGGCCGGGCCTGACCGCCGGCCGGGCCTGACCGCCGACCCGGCCGGACGACGGCGCCGCTCAGCCCTCGACGTCCTCCAGGCCGCGGGGCAGCGGCGCGGCGTGCACCACGCGCAGCGCGCGCGTCGGCCGCGTCATCGCCACGTAGAGGTCGCCCGCGCTCTCGGCGAGCACGTCGGCCGGCTCGAGCAGGACGACGACGTCGAACTCGAGCCCCTTGGCCTCGCGCGGCGTGAGCAACGACAGCGGTGCGTCGAGGTCCGCCGCGGGCGCCCCGGACCGGCCGTCGGGCGCCTCCGGCGCGAGCCCCACCGCGTCGAGCGCGCCGCGTACCCGCGCGAGCAGCTCCGGCGGGCCGAGCACCGCGACGCGCCCGCCGCCGGACGCGTCCCCCACGACGGCGAGCGCCGCGCGCACCTCGTCCGCGGCGGCCCGCGCGAGGTCGTCCGGCGCGACGCGCGTGACGCGCAGGGCGTCCGGGACCTCGCGCGCGGACGTGAGCGTGCTCACCGGCAGCCGCGCCGCGCGCGCCATCCGCTGGGCGGCGTCGGCGACCGCCGCGGGCGTCCGGTAGTTCACGGTGAGCTCGGACAGGCGCCAGGACGTGCGCAGGACCGGGTCCAGCATGTCCGCCCAGCTCCGGGCGCCCGCGCGGGCGGTGGTCTGCGCGACGTCGCCCACGACGGTCATCGACCGCGTCGGCACCCGGCGCACGAGCATGCGCCACGCCATCGCGGACAGCTCCTGCGCCTCGTCGACCACCACGTGGCCGTAGGTCCACGTCCGGTCCGCCGCCGCGCGCTCGGCGGTGGTGAGCCGCGGGCCGCTGCTCGCGAAGCGGTCCGCGAGCAGCTCGGCCGACACGAGCCCGTCGTTGCCCGAGGACTGCAGGACCCGCCGTGCGTAGTCGACCTCGGCCGAGCGGCGCGCGGCGTCCGCGCGCTCCTGGGCCCGCGCCGCCTGGTCGTCCTCGCCCAGGAGCTCGGCGGCCTCGTCGAGCAGCGGGACGTCCGCGGGGGTCCACGGCGCCTCGCGGTCGCGCAGCAGCAGGTCGCGCTCGCGCCGGGACAGCTCGGGCGCCGCGGCCGCGAGCCGTGCGGGCCTGGTCAGCAGGTCGGTCACGAGACCCTGCGGCGTGAGCGGCATCCACGCGAGGTTGAGCGCGATGCGGACCTCGCGCGTGGTCCGGAGCTCCTCGACGATCTCGCCGCGCTCGTCGGGCGGGACCTCCCAGCCGAGCTGCTCGACGTACTGCGCGGCGAGCCGGCCCAGCATGTCGCGCACGAACGCGACCCGGGCCTGGTTGTGCGGGCGGTGACCGCGCCGGGCGCGCGCGATGGCCGACTGCACGTCGGACGGCGTCACGACGACGGTGCGCCCGTCGACCCGGATCTCGGTCGCCTCGCGCGGCACACGCTCGCGCTGGCGGACGGCCCGCGCGACGACCCGCGCCATGAGCGCGCGGCCCTTGATCTCGGCGACCGCCTCGTCCTCGTCGCCGCCGGCGACGACGCCGGGGAACAGCTCGGAGATCGTCGTCGTGACCACGCCGGTCTCGCCGAGCGAGGGCAGCACCTGGTCGATGTAGCGCAGGAACGTCCGGCTCGGGCCGATGAGCAGCACGCCGGAGCGCTCGAGGAGCCGCCGGTGCGCGTACAGCAGGTACGCGGCGCGGTGCAGCGCGACCGCGGTCTTGCCGGTGCCGGGGCCGCCCTGGACCACGAGCGCGCCCTGCAGGTCGGAGCGGATGATCGTGTCCTGCTCGGCCTGGATCGTCGCGACGATGTCACCCATCCGGCCCGTGCGTCCCGCGGCGAGCGCGGCGAGCAGCGCACCCTCGCCCGAGAGGCCCCCGATGAGCCGCTCGCGCTGGTCCGCGTCGAGCCCGTCGGCCGAGGCGAGCACGTCCAGGTCCAGCACCTCGTCCTCGACGCCGGTGACCGCACGGCCCCGTGTCACGAGGTGCCGGCGACGCACGACGCCGTCGGGCTGGGCGGCCGTCGCGCGGTAGAAGGCCTGCGCGGCCGGGGCGCGCCAGTCGGTGAGCATCGACGCGTGCTGGTCGTCGGTCAGGCCGATGCGGCCGATGTACCGGGCGTCGCCGTCGGCCAGGTCGAGACGGCCGAACGCGAGCCGGTCCTCGACCGCCTCGAGCTGGGCGAGCCGGTCCTCGTAGAGCGTTGCGAACGCGTCGCGCTCGCTGCGGTTCTGGGGGGAGCCCGAGGGGCCGCCGCGCCGCACGTCGGCGAGCCGCTCGCGCGTCTGGGTGCGCAGCGCGTCCAGGCGTCCGTAGAGGCCGTCGACCGTCTCCTGCTCACGGCGCAGCTCCGACTCGATCCCCGCCACGTGCGCTCCTGTCCACGAGGGCCCGGGGTCCGCGCGCGTGCGTGCGCGACGGGCCTCGCCGGTTCCGGGTCACCCGCGCGGCGGCGCGAGCGGCCGTCCATTATCTGCCCCCGGCGCGGGTGCCGTGCACCGCCCGCGATCGCCCACGGCCGCGGTGTTCACCCCGTCCGGGTGCGCGACGGGGCCTGCCCGGCCCTAGGCTGCCCACGCCACCGCCCGACGAGAGGACCCTGCGTGACCACCCACAGCACCGGAGCGCCCGACGGTGCCCTCGTGCTCCCCGAGCTCGACGCCGGGACCGCGGACCTGCTCGTGGGCGACGCGCGGAACCCGCGGATCCGGGTCCTGCTGGTCGAGGACGACGACGGCGACGCGCTGCTCGTCGACGAGCACTTCCAGGACGCGGGGCTCGACGTCGACCTCACGTGGGTCCGCACGCTCGACGAGGCCGTCGAGCGCCTCGACGTCGACTGCGTGCTGCTGGACCTCGGCCTGCCCGACGCGATGGGTCTCGGGGCGCTCGACCGGCTGCTCGCCGCGGGCGCGCCCGCGGTCGTCGTGCTCACGGGCCTGTCGGGGACCGACGTCGGGGTGCGGGCCGTGGCCGCCGGCGCGCAGGACTACCTCGTCAAGGGCGAGGTCGACGGCGAGCTCCTCGGGCGGTCCGTGCGCTACGCCGTGCAGCGCCGCCGGCTCGAGGACACCGACCGTGCGCTGTACCGGAGCCTCGTGCGCGCCAACGAGATGACGCGCCTCGAGCGCGCGCTGCTGCCGAACCCGCTCGTGCACGACGCCCGCATCGAGGTCCAGGTCGGCTACCGCGCCGGTCGTGACGGGCTGCTCGGCGGCGACTTCTACGACGTCGTCGAGTGCACCGACGGGCGGGTGCTCGCGATCGTCGGCGACGTGTGCGGCCACGGGCCCGACGAGGCCGCGCTCGGCGCGACGCTCCGCACGGCGTGGCGGACGCTCGTGCTCGCCGACACCCCCGCGGACGCGATCCTGGGGCTCCTGGAGCGCGTGCTCGTCGCCGAGCGCTCGCGTCCCGAGGTCTTCACGACCGTCTCGATGGTCGCCGTGTCGCCCGACGGCACGTCCGCGGACCTGTACCTGGCCGGCCACCCCGTGCCGATCCTGCTCGGTCCGCCGTCCACGACCCTGCCGACCCACGCCCGCGGACGTGCGCTCGGCGTGCCCGTGAGCGGCGGCTGGGACCCGTGCCACCTCGAGCTCGGGGAGGCCTGGCGGGTCATGCTCTACACCGACGGCGTGCTCGAGGCGACGGTCGACGGGGGACGGGAGCGGGTCGGGAAGGCCGGTCTCGTCGCCGTCCTCGACGCCGCGCTCGCCGCGGGCCGCCAGGACCTCGTGGAGCACGTCCTGCAGCAGGTCCGGCACCTCCACGGGGGAGAGCTCGTCGACGACACCGCCGTGGTCGTCCTGGGTCGCGGCGCATGAGCGCGGCCACCGGACGCGGGCCCGTGGCCGGCACGACGCTGCGCCAGCGGCTGTCCCGGACCCTCGCGCTCGCGGGGGTCCTGCTCGGAGTCGTCGTCCTCGTCTCCGGGCTCGCGGTCGAGCGCATGATCGACCGGCAGCACGACGTGACCGAGACCTACTTCCTCGCCGTCACCCGCGCCGAGGCGGCGTACACGCGCCTCGTCGACGCCGAGACCGCCGTGCGGGGGTACGCGCTCACGGGTGACGCGGTGACGCTCGAGCCGTTCGAACGGGCGACCGGCTCTCCGTCGTTCGTGGAGCTCGAGGAGGAGACCGAGCGGGACATCGTGACGCCCGAGGTGACGCGCGCCGCGAGCGCGGCGTCGCAGTCCGCCGAGCGGTGGGAGCGTGAGTTCGCTGCGCCCGCGATCGAGGCGGTCGACCTGCGCGGGACGAGTGCGGTGAGCACCGAGGACATCGAGCTCGGCCGCGTGCTGTTCGAGGGGACGCGCACCGCCGTCGAGGACTACCTCGACGTGCTGCGCGCGGAGCGCCGGGAGGCGGTCGACGAGCTCACCCTGTGGACACGGCTCGTCGCGGCGGCGCTCGTCGTCCTGTCGTTGTCGGCGGTCGCGGTCGGGTTCGCGCTCTCGGTGCTGCTGCGCCGCTGGATCGCCGCCCCGCTCGCGGCGCTGGCCGCGGACGCGCGGGCGGTCAGCTCGGGCGAGCTCGACCACCCGGTGCTCTCGACCGGACCCGGGGAGATCGCCGACCTCGCCGCGGACGTCGAGAGCATGCGCGTCGCGCTCGTCGCGCAGCTCGGGGCGCTGCGTGCCTCGTCCGCCGAGATCGCCGCCGCGCACGAGCAGCTCACGGAGCAGGCCGAGGAGCTGCGGCGCTCGAACCGCGACCTCGAGCAGTTCGCCTACGTCGCGTCCCACGACCTGCAGGAGCCGCTCCGCAAGATCGCGAGCTTCACCCAGCTCCTGCAGAAGCGCTACGGCGGGCAGCTCGACGACCGTGCCGACCAGTACATCGGCTTCGCGGTCGACGGCGCGAAGCGCATGCAGCAGCTCATCCAGGACCTGCTCGGCTTCTCCCGCGTCGGGCGGATGGTCGGGGAGCCGGTCGACGTCGACCTCGGCCAGGCGCTCGACGACGCGCTCGACAACCTCAGCGAGGCCGTCGCCGAGTCGGGCGCCGTGGTGACCCGCGACGAGCTCCCCGTCGTGCGCGGCGAGCGGGCGCTGCTCGTGCAGCTCCTGCAGAACCTCGTCGGCAACGCGATCAAGTTCCGGCGCCCGGACGAACCGCCCGTGATCCGTCTCGGAGCGCGCGAGGTGGCAGAATCCTGGGAGCTCGAGTGCCGGGACAACGGGATCGGCATCGACGCGCAGTACGCGGAGCGGGTGTTCGTCATCTTCCAGCGGCTGCACGCCAAGGACGTCTACGACGGGACCGGGATCGGGCTCGCGCTGTGCAAGAAGATCGTCGAGCACCACGGCGGTCGGATCTGGATCGAGCCCCAGGACGGGGACGGCACGTCCGTGCGCTGGACGCTGCCCCGCCTCGCCCCGGCCGAGGACTGAGCGCCCGGAGCCGGGCGGAACGGAACGGAGTGGCGATGTCCCCCACCAAGATCATCGACGTGCTGCTGGTCGAGGACGACCCGGGCGACGTCCTCATGACGCGCGAGGCGTTCGAGGACAACAAGGTCGCGAACCGGCTCGCGGTCGTCTCGGACGGCGTCAGCGCGCTCGCGTACCTGCGCAAGGAGGGCGAGTACGCCGACGTCCCCACGCCCGACCTGATCCTGCTCGACCTCAACCTGCCGCGCATGGACGGTCGCGAGGTCCTGCAGGCGCTCAAGCAGGACGAGGACCTCCGCTCGATCCCGGTCGTGGTGCTCACGACCTCGGAGTCCGAGGAGGACGTGCTGCGCAGCTACTCGCTGCACGCCAACGCCTACGTCACGAAGCCCGTCGACTTCGAGCGGTTCATCGACGTCGTGCGCCAGATCGACGAGTTCTTCGTCTCGGTGGTCCGTCTCCCCACGCGCTGAGCGGCGTCGGGAAGAGTGCGGCGGCCGCGCGTGTTGTGACGGGACGACGGGCCGGGCCGCAGGTCGCGACCCGCCGCACCCCGCAGCACGACGCACGCACGAGCACAGACGAGAGCGAGGACCCCATGCTCGACCCGAGCGAGATCTACGGTGTCGACCCCGCGGTCGCGGCCGAGGTCGAGGCCCGGTCCGCAGGTGGGACCGGCCCCGTCCTGGTGCACGCCCTGCGCGGCTTCGTCGACGCCGGCAACGCGGGCCAGCTGGCCGCCGGCCACCTGACCGACGAGCTCCCGACCGCCCGCCTGGCGACGTTCGACGTCGACCAGCTGCTCGACTACCGGTCGCGGCGGCCCACGATGACGTTCGATTCCACGACGTGGAGCCACTACGCCGAGCCGGAGCTCGTGGTCGACCTCGTGCGCGACGGCGCGGGCGTCCCGTTCCTGCTCATGCACGGCGTCGAGCCGGACGTGCAGTGGGAGCGGTTCGCCGCCGCGGTCCGTCAGCTCGTCGAGCGCTTCGACGTGCCGCTCACCGTCGGCGTGCACGGCATCCCCATGGGCATCCCGCACACGCGTCCGCTGTCCGTCACGGCGCACGGCACGCGACCCGAGCTCGTGGCCGACCACCCGTCGTGGTTCGGGACCGTCCAGGTCCCCGCGAGCGCGAGCGCGCTGCTCGAGATGCGCCTCGGGGAGTCGGGTCACGACGCGATGGGCTTCGCGGTGCACGTCCCGCACTACCTCGCGCAGTCCGCGTTCCCGCAGGCCAGCATCGCGGCGCTGCAGAACGTCGAGCGCGCGACGGGGCTCGAGCTCAAGGTCGGTGCGCTGACGGCGACCGCCGAGGAGACCAGCGAGGAGATTGACCGTCAGGTCAGCGGGTCCGAGGAGGTCGCCGCGGTCGTGCACGCGCTCGAGGAGCAGTACGACGCGTTCGCCCGCAACCTCGGGCGCACGGGCCTGCTCGCGGAGACGACCCAGCTGCCGACGGCCGACGAGCTCGGCGCCGAGTTCGAGCGCTTCCTGGCCGAGAACAGCGAGGACGGCCAGGGCGCCTGAGCCCCGGGCGGGCCCCGGCTGGCGACCGCAGGCCGGCGCGGGGCTCGCCGTCGGGAGGCGCTGCGGTGGTGCACCCCCGCAGCGGTGGAGGATGGACTCCCGTGAGCACCTCCGTCCCGCCCCCGTCCCGGGCCCTGCTGGTCTGGGGCGTCGCGGTCGCGGCGTACGTCGTCGCGGTGCTCAACCGCTCGTCGCTCGGCGTCGCGGGGCTCGAGACCACCGAGCGCTTCGACGTGGGCGCGTCGCTGCTCGCGACCTTCGCCGTCGCGCAGCTCGTCGTCTACGCAGGCCTGCAGATCCCGGTAGGTGTCCTGCTCGACCGCCTCGGCCCGCGCCTGCTGATCGCGGGCGGCGCGGTGCTCATGGGCGTCGGGCAGCTCGTGCTCGCGGTCGCCACCGAGGTGCCGGGCGCGCTGGCCGGCCGCGTGCTCGTCGGCGCGGGCGACGCCATGACCTTCGTGTCCGTGATCCGGCTGATCCCCGCGTGGTTCCCCGTCCGGCGCGTCCCGCTGCTGACGCAGGTGACCGGCGCGGTCGGCCAGCTCGGGCAGATCCTGTCCGCCGTGCCGCTCGTGCTCGTGCTGCACGGGCGCGGCTGGGGCCCCGCGTTCGGCAGCCTCGCGGTCCTCGCGCTCGCGGCGGCGCTGCTCGTGGCGGCGCTCGTGCGCGACTCCCCGGAGGACGCGGGGCGCAGGCGCACGTGGCGACGTCGCCTCGGCGCGCCGGGCGAGCGGACCGCCGCCGAGGTGCTCCGGACGCGGGCGGCCCGGCCGGCGGACGGCGGAGCCCTGCGCGCCGTCGTGCGGGAGCCCGGCGTGTGGCTCGGGTTCTGGGCGCACTTCCTGACCCCGTTCAGCTCGCAGGTCGTGGTGCTGCTGTGGGGGTTCTCGTTCTTCGTCGAGGGCCAGGGCCGCACGACGGGCGAGGCGAGCGCGCTGCTCAGCGTCATCGTCGTCGCGGGGATCGTGTCGGGGCCGTTGCTCGGGGAGCTCGCCGCGCGCAGGCCGGGTCGCCGCACGCGCGCCGTCCTCGTCATCGCCGTCGCCGTCGCCGTTGCGTGGGTCGCGGTCCTCGCACCCCCCGGTCCGCGGGGCCTCGGGGTGCTCGTGGTGTTCTCGGTCGTCGTGGCCGTCGGCGGCCCGGCGTCGCTCATCGGCTTCGACCTCGCGCGCAGCTGCGTCACCCCGGCGCGGCTCGGGACGGCGACGGGGCTCGTCAACACCGGGGGCTTCGTCGCGGCGCTTACCTCGATGCTCGCGATCGGCGTGGCGCTCGACGTGCTCGCCCCGAGCGGCGACCGGGACCTGGACGCGTACCGCTGGGCGTTCGCGCTCATGGCCGTGCCCTGGGTGGTCGGGGTCGTGGGCGTCCTCGTCAGCCGCGCGCGGACCCGCGCCGCTCACCCGGGCATCGCGCTCTGACGCACCGGCGGTCGGCGTCGGTGACGCGCGCCGGCGCATGGCACGACGCTCATCGAGTCGTGACCGGATCGTTGCGCGACGCGTGCTTTTCCGGGCGGTGAACGATGGCGCTCGAAAGAGGGTGCGTGAGAGTATCGGGGGCGTTGCAGTGACGTACTGACGCTTGACCGGCGCCCCCGCAGGGATGTGGAGGCACCGCCAGCCCGCGTGGCTGGTCCATCCGGTGCAGGACGTGGGACAAGGCATTGCGGCACGGCCTGAGCGCACGGCTCAGGGTCGTCACCGGTTGGAACAGAAGGACGAGAACATGGCACAGGGTGCTGTCAAGTGGTTCAACGCTGAGAAGGGCTACGGGTTCATCGCCCAGGACGGCGGCGGCGCCGACGTCTTCGTCCACTACTCGGCCATCGACACGCAGGGCTACCGCTCCCTCGAGGAGGGTCAGCGCGTGGAGTTCGAGATCACGCAGGGTCCGAAGGGCCCGCAGGCGGAGCAGGTCCGCCCGCTCTGATCACCGACGTGCGGCGCCGTCGCTGACGACCCGCTGCTCGTGGCGAGGCCGTCTCCCTCCGGGGAGGCGGCCTCGTCGTCGTCCGGGGGTGCGCCGGTCGAGGGTGAGGCGCCGGTCCTCGTCCGGCACGGCTCGTCCGAGGTGCCGGGCGGGGGAGTGCCGGGAGGCGGACGTGCCGGCCGCCGGGCGAGCCGCGGCGTCGAAGCGTGCCCTGGCCCGGGCGTGCCGGGCCGTGCCGCGGTGCCGGACCCGCTCAGGCGTCCTCGTCGCCCTCGGCCAGCAGCGGTGCGGCGTCGAGGAGAGGACGCGCCGAGCCGACGAACGCCGCGAGCTCGTCCCCGCGCAGCAGTCGCGACGGCGTCGGGAGGGAGCGCAGCGTGCGCTCGAGCGCGGCGGATTCGAGCAGGTCCGGGTCCCGCGTCCCCGCGAGGACGAGGTTGCCGTAGCGGCGTCCGCGGAGCTGCCCCGGCTCCGCGACCACCGCGACGTACGGGAGCACCGCCGCGACGGTCGCCGCCTCGGCGCGCACGAGGGCGAGCGGCGGGCGGTCGGCGCAGTTCGCGAGGTACAGCCCTCCGTCACGCAGCACGCGGTCCACGTCGGCGGTGAACTCGAGCGTCGTCACGTGCTCGGGCGTGCGGTCGCCCGCGAACACGTCACGGACCACGACGTCGACGCTCGACGAGGCCAGCGTGGCGAGCTCGGCGCGCGCGTCGCCCGCCCGGATCCGCAGCGCCGGGGCGCGGGGCAGGTCGAACCACTCGCGCACGAGCTCCGGCAGCGCCGCGTCGAGCTCGACCGCGACCTGCCGCGAGCCCGGCCGCGTCGCGTGCACGTACCGTGCGAGCGCGCACCCGCCCGCGCCGAGGTGCACGACCGTCAGCGGGTCCCGCGGGGCGCCGAGCCGGTCCAGGAGCGCAGCCATCTGCTGCATGTACTCGAAGTCGAGGCGGGTGGGGTCCGCGAGGTCGAGGTGGCTGCTCGGCACGCCGTTGACGAGGAGGGTCACGCCGTCGGGGTCGTCCGGGGTGCGCACCACCTCGACCGTGCCGGTGGGCACCCGCACCGGGCCGTCCGGCCACCGCGGTGATGTGGGTGGTCGGTGAGAGGCTGAGGAACGTCGTCCCGATCGGTCACGTGCGGCCACGCGTCCACCGTAAGGGTTGACCCGTTCGAACACGTGTTCGATACTGAGGTGACGGCAGTCGGAGGAGGTGGCGGCAGTGGCACACGAGCACCGGGTGGTGAGCGCGGGTCTTCCGCCGCGCGCCGCGAGCCTCGTCCAGCGGGCGGAGGCGGAGCTGGTCGCGGCGCAGTTCTCGCCGGAGCCCTGGGAGCGGTTCTCGCACGCCCACCTCGCCGCCCTGCGCGCGGGCGCGGCGGTGGTCGCGGAGCGGGGCAAGCCCGGAGGCCGGCGTGCCCCGCGCACGGTGTGGGAGATGCTCGACGCCGTCGCGCCCGAGCTGGGCCGGTGGAGCGGGTACTTCGCCGGGGGCGCCGGCCTCCGCGCCGCGATCGAGGCCGGTCGCTTCGAGACGGTGTCGGCGGAGCGCGCGGAGCAGGTCCTCTGCGCCGCGGAGGACTTCCTCGACGAGGTCCGCTCGCTGCTCGAGGAGAGCGCGGACCACCTCGCTCCCGTGCCCGAGCGCCCGCGGCTGGTCGCCGCGCGGGCGTCGTGAGCCGCGCGCCGCGCTCACCGTCGCTCCGTCGCGACTGGGGTTCGGAGGAGGACGGCTGCTCGATCCTGCACGTCGACATGGACGCGTTCTTCGCGTCCGTCGAGCTCGCTCGGCGCCCGCAGCTCCGAGGGCTTCCCGTCATCGTCGGCGGCGCGGAGCGCTCGGTCGTGCTCGCGGCGACCTACGAGGCGCGCGCGTTCGGCGTGCACTCCGCGATGCCCATGGCGGTCGCGCGCCGGATGTGCCCGCAGGCCGTGGTGGTCGCGCCGGACCAGGAGGCGTACCGCGCGGTCTCGACGTCCGTCATGCAGGTCCTGCGGGACGTCACGACGCTCGTCGAGCAGGTCAGCGTCGACGAGGCGTTCCTGGACGTGGCCGGTGCGCGCCGCCGGCTCGGGCCGCCCACGCGGATCGCCGCACTCATCCGGGAGCAGGTCCACCGCCGTCACGGGATCACCTGCTCGGTCGGCATCGCGAGCACCAAGTTCGTCGCGAAGCTCGCGTCGGGTCACGCGAAGCCGGACGGCGTCCTGCTGATCCCGAAGGCGGCGACCGTCGAGTTCCTCCGTGCGCTGCCCGTCGGTGCACTGTGGGGCGTGGGGGAGCGCACGGAGTCCGCGCTCGCTCGCTGGGGCATCCGGACCGTCGCCGAGCTCGCCGACAGCGACGTCGGGACGATCCAGCGGGCGGTCGGCCGCGTCGCCGGCGCGCACCTCTACGACCTCGCGTGGGGCCGCGACCCGCGGCCGGTGCAGCCCGGGCGCGACGAGAAGAGCATCGGCGCCGAGGTGACGTTCCCGTCGGACGTCGCCGACCTCGCCGTCGTCCAGACGCAGGCGCTCGACCTCGCCGACCGGTGTGCCGCGCGCCTGCGGCAGCAGAGCCTGCTCGCCCGCACCGTCACGGTCAAGGTCCGCACGTCCGACTTCCGGACCCTGACGCGGTCCCGCACGCTGCCGACCCCGACGGACGTAGGCCGGGAGCTGTACCTCGTGGCGCGCGAGCTGCTGGCCGGGGTGGACCTCGGCGGCCTGCCTGTGCGGCTCGTCGGCGTGCGTGCCGAGGGCCTCAGCCCGGCGGCGTCGACCGTCCGTCAGCCGACGCTCGAGGAGGCCGTGGGTGAAATGGGTCACGGTCGCCGGGAGGCGGAACGCGTGATGGACCACGTGCGCGAGCGTTTCGGGGCGGCGGCGCTCCGTCCGGCGTCCTCCTCCGGGGTGGTGGGGCGCCGTTCGACTACCGACATCGCCCGCGGGGACCTATCCTGATGTGAACAGGTCCTCGACGGAAGTACGGGGGTAGGAATGCCTCTGTCCGAGTACGAGCAACGCGTACTGGAGCAGATGGAGCGGCAGCTCACGTCTGACGATCCCAGGCTCGCGAACACGTTGACCGCGCGTGGGCGAAAGCCCATGAGCCGATACGTGCTCGCTGGTGCCGGGGCGGTCGTCGGACTGCTGCTGCTCGTCGCCGGCGCAGCCGCGTCACTGGCTTGGCTCGGCGTGATCGGCTTCGTCGTCATGTTCGCCGCCGTGGCGTTCGCGTTCGCGAATCCGCGTCAGTCCGGGCCGGCCGGTGTCGTCCGCCCTGACGGTCGCGTCACTCCACCGCGCAAGAAGCGTCAGGGCGGCCTCATGAAGCGCCTCGACGAGCGGTGGCAGCACCGCCGCGACGAGGGTGGTCGCTGACCCGTCTCGCACCTGACGGGTGCCGTCGACGTCGACGGCACCCGCTTCGCGGGTGTGCGCTCCGGGGATAGATGAACTCCGGACGACGTGGCGCCCTTCGTCGGAGACAAGCTGGGCAACCGAGGTCGTAGTGTCTGCGCGGCCTGAGGCGAGTGCGTGAACTGCGCAGCCTGATGCGTGTGCGTCGAGGCCGCAGCGCTGTCATACCGGCCCGGGCGCGGTCGTGCGGACCGGGACCCAGTGCGTCCGACCCGCACCGGCCCGCCGGTGCGCTCGCGCGGCCGCCTCACGCGCGCACGCCGGGCGCGCGGCCGCGTCGGAGATGACCGGCCCGGCGGGGCGCGCGACCGCGTCGGTCAGGACGGGCCCGCCGGGGCCCGCACCCGCGTCGGTGGGCGTCCCGGTCCGCCAGGGGCGTGTGACCGCGTCGGTGAGGACCGGCCCGCCGGGCGCGCACCCGCGTCGGTCAGGCGTCCCGGTCCGCCGCGGTGGCCATCGCCTCGCTGCGCTTCTCGCCCGGGGACAGCACCCCACCGAGCACCTGGGCGACCCAGGTCTCGAGCTCGTCGGCGGAGACCTCGACGGGTGCCGGCGCGTACCGCTCGGACTCGACCGCGCGGGCGAGCGAGCGCAGCGCTGCCTCCGCCTCGGCGTCCAGCGCGGTCCCGTACGCCTCGGCCACGCGGGTGCGCACGACGTCGACGGCCTGGCGCGGCGTGGTCGCCGACGACCAGCCGGCCCCGGCGGGCTCGAGCCGGGCGCGCAGCCGCTCCCACGCCTGCTCCGGATCGAGCTCCGCGGCGCGCGCTGCCCGCCGGCGTCGCAGGACGACGGCGACAGCGGTGGCCGACGTCAGGAGGAGGACCGCGCCGGCGGCGACGATCGCGAGCGGGAAACCCTCGTCCTCCGGGGTCTCGCCCGGTGCGGTGGTCGTCCCGGGCACCGGTGCCTGGCTCGCCGCGCCTGTCGGGACGGCCGGCACCTCGCGCTCCTCGGCGGTGCCGGTGAGCAGCGCGAGCGGGTCGCTCCACCGCGGCGGCAGGCCGGTCTGCACGGCCGGCGTCGGCTCGAACCGCACCCACCCCGCACCGGCGAAGTACAGCTCGGGCCAGGCGTGCGACTGCCGTCCGGTCACGACGTACTCGCGGTCCCGGTTGGGCACGCCGGGCAGGAAGCCGACACCGACGCGTGCGGGGATGCCGAGCAGCCGGGCCATCATCGTCATGCTCGTCGCGAACTGCACGCAGTAGCCCTGGCGGCTCTCGAGGAAGTCCCAGACGGCGTCGTCGGTGCGGGCGGGCGGCACCCGCGTGTCGTACGTGAAGTTCTGGGTGTCCCGGAAGTACGACTGCAGCGCGAGAGCCTGCTCGTAGGCCCCCTCGGCGTCGGCGGTGATCTCGGCGGCGAGCGCGCGGATGTCGGCCGTGTGCTCGGTCTCGGGCACGCGGGTGTACGCCTCGACGTCGGTCGGGGTGCCCTCACCCTGCTCACGGAGGGAGTCGGCCGTGATCTCGGGGACCTGCACCGTCATGGTGTACCCCGTGCCCTGTTGCGTGCTGCGGCTGCCGACGACCTCGTCCTGCTCGGGGTCGTAGGACCATGCGCCGTCGATCGCGACGGTGCGCGGGAACGTGCTGACGGGCAGGCGCTGCTCGCGCAGGCCGTCGACCAGCACCTCGACCCGGGCGAGGGTGCCGCCGGTCGGGTCCGGCTCGGTCCCGGCGAGCCCGGGGTCGGACGTGAGCAGCTGCTCGGGGTCCCAGCCCGTGAGCTCACCGGCCTCGGTGCGCTGCCAGCTCCGCCCGTCGAAGTCGCGCAGCGTGAAGGCGCGCAGCGGTCCGATCAGGCGTGCGTCGGTCGCCGGGGTCAGGTCGCTCGCGGTCGGCTGCGGTTCGGTCTCTGCGGTCCCGTCGGGGGACGTGACCGTGTACCGCAGGACGACCTGGCCCGAACGGGCGCCCAGGCTCTCGCGCAGGTCGAGGTCGTCGCTCAGCCGCAGCGGCCCGACGGGGCCCGAGCCGAGCTGGGGGAGGTCGAGGGACGCCCACCCCGGAGCGGCGGCGACGAGGGGACCGGCGACGAGGGTCAGCACGACGATCGCGGCCGCGCCCGAGAGCGCCTCGACGGTGCGTCGTGGGCCCTGCTCCGAGGACGCGGGCGGTGCGACGCTGAGCGCGAGGAGCAGCAGGAACGCCATCCCGGCCCAGAACAGCGCCCAGCCGGACGCGGGGAACCCGAGCACGATCGTGGGGATCCACAGGAAGCCGAGCACGAGGCCGGACCACGCCGGTGCGCCGAGCCCGATCGCGAGCGCGTCGGCGACGAGGAAGGCCGCGCCGGCGCCGACGACGACGAGCATCTCGACGGGGCGGCTCGCGACCATCGGCACCAGCGCGGCGTTGATCAGCGCGACCGCCTCGCGCACCGCGGCGAGCAGGCGCTCGACCGAGCCGGTGTCGGGGACGACCTGGACCCGGCCGGGCGGGCCGCCGTAGACGACGAGCACCCCGAGCAGGAGCAGCACGAGCCCGGTGAGCGAGGGGGCCCACCACGAGCGCGTCACGTGCCGCACGCCGGCGGTCACGCCCGCGAGCAGGAGGACGGTGAGGACCGCGGCGGTCGTCCAGCGGCCGGGCGCGAGGAGGCCGGACAGTGCGAGCAGGCTCCCGCACGTCGCGACCGCCACGAGCGCCGAGCCCAGGACGGACCGGATCCCGCGCGGCAGCATCCCGACCCCGGTCATCGGGTCGACCCGAGGAGCCGCAGCCAGCACTCGCCGATGTCCTCGCCCGGCGTCACGGGGCACGCCCGCCACCCGGCCCGCCGGAGCGCGCGCACGGTGTGCTCGACCTCCCGCTCCTGCGTCGCCGACCCGTCCGCGGTGCGCACCATCGCCCATCCCTGTGCTGTGTCGGTGAGGCTCGCGAGCGCCGCTCGGGAGCGTGCGGACAGCGGCCCGAGGACGGCGAGGACGACCTCGCCACCCGCGTCCGTCGTCTGCAGGAGCCGGGCCGCGGCGAGCAGGTCGGCGTCGGCTGCGGCGGGGGACTCCGCGACGCCGAGGTCGATCGTGCGGTCGAGCAGCTCGGAGCGGGCGTTGCCGGAGGCGCGGCCCTGCACGTGGCGGGCCGTGCGCAGGCCGTCCTGGCCGAGCGCGCCGCCGACGAGCCGGACCGGGTGCCCGGCGTCGAGCATCGCGAGCGCGACCGAGGCGGCGAGCGAGATGCTCCACTCGAGCGCGACGGCACGCGTCGGCGGGTCCAGGAGGACGCTCACGGGGCGCATGCCCGCGCGCTCGTCCGAGCGGACCATGAGCTCGCCGCGGCGTGCGCTGCTGCGCCAGTGCACGCGGCGCAGGTCGTCGCCGAGGCGGTAGTCGCGCAGCGCGGCGTCGTCGGTCGAGGGGGAGCGCGCGCCGAGCGCGACGCGGTCCGGCTCGCCGGCGAGCACCTCGCGCGGCACCGGGAGCGCCGTGACGGCCGGCCACACCGCGACGTCGGCGTGCTCGCCGAGGGACGTCGTCGCGCGCGCCACGCCGAACGGGTCGGTGCGCGTCACCACGAGGGGTCCGAGCGCCCAGCGACCGCGCCGCGCGGCGACGACCGGGTAGGCGAGCGCGACGCGGTGGGGCGCCCGGCTCACGTGCGCCCGCAGCGGTCGGCCGCCCGAGAGCTCCGCGGACGCCTGCTCGCCCAGGCGCAGCCCGCCGAGGCGTGCGCGCCCGGCGGTGTCCGCGGCGAACACCGCGACCTCGACGTCGGCGCGCTGGCCCGCGTGCACGGGGTTGGGGCTGACGGTGCGGTGGACCTGGAGCCGGTGTCGCCCGCGCGCCGGGTCGAGCACCCCGACGCCGACGAGGGCCGCGACCACGAGGAGCAGGGCGAGCGTGCCGATCCGCACGAGGTCCACCGCGCCGATCACGACGCCGACCACCGTCGCGGCCAGGCCGGCCACGGCGAGCCCGACACCGCGCGCGGTCAGGCGGACGCGCATCAGCCCGTCGCCCGCCGCTCGCGCGGGATCCCCGTGCCGCTCGTGGGCAGCGGGATGCGGTCGACGATCTCCCGGACGGTGTCGCTCGTCGTGCGGCCCGAGAGCCGCGACTCGGTGCTGGGCAGGAGACGGTGGGCCAGGACCGGTTCGGCGAGCTGCTGCACGTCGTCCGGGAGCACGTGGTCCCGGCCGGACATCGCCGCGAGGGCCTTCGCGGCGCGCAGCAGCTGGATCGCGGCGCGCGGCGAGGCGCCGAGGCGCAGCGCGTGGTCCTCGCGCGTCGCCGTGACGAGCTCGACGATGTACCGCTTGACGGACGGGGCGGCGTACAGCCGGCGCGCGGTCGCGATCAGCCGGCCGACCTGCTCCGCGTCCGTCACCGGACGCATCCCGTCGAGCGGGTCGGAGGTCTCCTGGAGGTCGAGCATGTCGAGCTCGGACTCGACGCTCGGGTAGCCCACGGTGAGCCGGGCCATGAACCGGTCCCGCTGGGCCTCGGGCAGCGGGTAGGTGCCCTCCATCTCGACCGGGTTCTGCGTCGCGACCACGAGGAAGGGGCGCGGCAGGGGGTAGGTCTGGCCGTCGACCGTGGCCTGTGCCTCCTGCATGCACTCGAGCAGGGCCGACTGGGTCTTCGGGGACGCCCGGTTGATCTCGTCGCCGATGACGACGTGCGCGAAGAGCGGGCCCGGGCGGAACTCGAACTCGTGCGTCTGGCTCCGGAAGATGTTCACGCCGGTGAGGTCGCTCGGCAGCAGGTCGGGCGTGAACTGGATCCGGCCGACCGAGCAGTCGATGGTCCGGGCGAGCGCCTTCGCGAGCGTCGTCTTGCCGACGCCCGGGACGTCCTCGAGGAGCAGGTGCCCCTCAGCGAGGAGCACGGCGACCGTCGTGCGCACGAGCTCGGAGCGGCCGGTGACGACCTCCTCGATCCCGGCGCGCATCCGGTTGGTGGTCTGCACGAGCGCGTGGAGCTCGGCTGTCGTGGGGACGGCCTGCAGCATTGTCGACTCCTTCGGCGGGCTAGGACGAGCGTACGGGGCCGGACGGGTTGCACGTGCTCCGTACGGGTGAACTCGTGCGGAGGCCCACGGGGCCCTCGGGCGTCGCCCCACTTCCCTCCACGCCGGGCCGGGCGACGTCCCGTGCGGGGCGCGGGGTGTCCGTTTCGGGACGGTTGGAACGGGTCGAAACGGACCAAAAGGTGCGACGAACGCGGCGTCGGTCGCCCGGGGCGCGACACGGCGCCGCGCACGTCCTCCACTCTCCTCCACCCGCTCTGACCTGCGTATCTATCGTGAAGACGGGGTGAAACACCGATCATTCCCGTTGCGGGTGGAGGGAAGTGGAGTAGCGTGGAGCCACTTGGTGAGCACTGGATGAGAAGCCTTCACGAGACCCGGGACGCGAGTGATGACGACGAGCAGAGGGGGCCGCCGTGAGCAGCGAGTCGAGCCTCAGCGGCTTCGGCTCGTACGCGCCGTTCCTCGGGACGTACACCCCCCGTTTGGACGACAAGGGGCGGCTGATCCTGCCGGCGAAGTTCCGGTCGCAGCTCGCGCCCGGGCTGGTCATGACGCGCGGCCAGGAGCGCTGCCTGTTCCTGCTGCCGATGGACGAGTTCCGGCGGATGCACGAGCAGATCCGGCAGGCGCCCGTGACGAGCAAGCAGGCGCGGGACTACCTGCGCGTGTTCCTGTCCGGTGCGAGCGACGAGATGCCGGACAAGCAGGGGCGCATCTCGATCCCGCCCATGCTCCGCACCTACGCGGGGCTGGACCGGGAGGTCGCGGTGATCGGTGCGGGCACCCGCGTCGAGATCTGGGACCTCGCGGCGTGGGAGACGTACCTCGCCGAGCAGGAGGCCGGCTACGCCGAGACGGCGGAGGAGGTCTTCCCGCACGGACCGTTCTGATCCACGACTGACGCCCACCGCACGAGCAGCAGGACCGCACGACCAGGCCGCGAGGCCGCCCGGTGAGATCTCCTCCCGTCCGTTCTGACGCACTTCCCCGGCGTCAGAGGGCCGGTGGGGGATCTGGTCGGACGGCGGAGGGGCCGTTCGACTACACACGACGCGGCGTCACGAGGGGCCGCGCTGCCGGGCACGAGCGCGAGAGGAGGGGTGATGACCGCGGACGACGAGCAGCAGGCGGTCGACGCTGCGACACGGCACACCCCGGTCCTCCTCGAGCGGTGCGTCGAGCTGCTCGCCCCGGCGCTCGACGCCCCCGGCTCCGTGCTCGTCGACGCGACGCTCGGCATGGGCGGCCACACCGAGGGCGTCCTGCGTGCGCTGCCGCACGCCAGGGTCGTCGGCCTCGACCGCGACCCGCAGGCGCTCGCGCTCGCGGGCCGGCGCCTCGAGGCGTTCGGCGACCGCTTCACCGGTGTGCACGCGGTGTACGACGAGATGCCCGACGTGCTGCGCCGGCTCGGGCTGGCGTCCGTCCAGGGCGTCCTCATGGACCTCGGCGTCTCCTCGCTGCAGCTCGACGAGACGTCCCGCGGGTTCTCCTATTCCCAGGACGCACCGCTCGACATGCGCATGGACGCCACCACGGGCATCACCGCGGCCGACGTGCTGAACACGTACGACGAGAAGGCGATCGCCCGCATCCTGCGCGTCTACGGGGAGGAGCGCTTCGCCGGGCGGATCGCGCGCGAGGTCGTGCGCCGCCGTGCCGAGGCGCCGCTGACCCGCACCGGCGAGCTCGTCGACGTCCTGCGTGCGGCGATCCCGGCGGCGGGGCGCAAGACGGGCGGCAATCCCGCCAAGCGGACGTTCCAGGCGCTGCGCATCGAGGTGAACGGCGAGCTCGAGGTGCTCGAGCGGGCGCTGCCGGCCGCGGTCGAGTGCCTGGCCGTCGGCGGGCGCATCGTCGTCGAGGCCTACCACTCGCTCGAGGACCGCCTCGTCAAGCGGGCCCTCGCCGTCGGCGCGACGTCGAGCGCGCCCCCCGGACTGCCCGTCGAGCCCGAGACGCACCAGCCGTACCTCCGGCTGCTCACGCGAGGCGCCGAGGAGGCGGACGACACCGAGCGCGAGCGCAATCCGCGCTCGCAGTCCGTCCGCCTCCGCGCCGCCGAGCGACTTCGCCCCACCCCGCACCACCTGCGCGCCACCACCGCGCCGAGGAGATCCGCATGAGTGCTCAGTCCGCCCTCCGCGTCGCCCCTGCCCGTGCACCCCGCCCGAGCTCTCCGCAGGCGGCCCCGCAGACGACGCCGCGGCTGCTGCTCGTCCGGGCGCCGGCACAGACCCGCACACGCGTGCCGTTCGTGCTGGTGTGCATGGCGATCCTCGGCGGCGCCCTGCTGACCGCGCTGCTGCTCAACACGACGATGGCGAGCGGGGCCTACGAGAAGCACGACCTCGACCGCGAGCTCGCGCGCCTCTCGGTGCAGGAGCAGGACCTCGCCGCCGAGCTCGACCGGCGCAGCTCGCCGAGCGAGCTCGCCGCCGCGGCGCGTGCGCTCGGCATGGTCCGGGCGACGAGCCCGGCGTGGCTCCAGCTGTCCGACGGCTCGGTGCTCGGCGCCCCGACACCGGTCGGAGCGGCCGGATGACGGGCCGGGCCCCGGTGCGCACGACGGCGCCGGCGGCCCGGCGCGCCCCCGCGGGGACGGACCCGCGCCGTGACGCGTCGCGACCCGGCTCCGTCGACCGCGACGGGCTCCTGCGTGAGAGCGCGGCCCGCACCGGCTCCGTGCGCGACGACCGGGCGCGCCCGGGCGGTCCGCGCGAGGTCGACCGGTCCGTCGACGCCGCCCGCCCCGCCCAGCAGCGCACGCCCCGCGGCGGCGCCGCCGGCCTGCGCTCGGTGCCCGGGCCCGTGGCCGCCCACGACGAGCCCGTGGGCTCCACGCCGCGGGGGGCCACCTCGGCGATCGGTGCGCGCCGCCGTCGCGGCGAGTCCGCGCCGGCGGGGGGGCCGGCGCGTGTCGCGACGCCGCGCGCGTCGGGCGCCCCCCGCCACCGCCGCCCGCTCCGCCTCCCCGCGCACGTCCACCGGGCGCGCGTCGACCCCACGCGCCTCGGCCCCGCGCACCGCCGCGCCGCGCACGGCCCGCCCGGGCGACTCGGCGCCGCAGACGGCCGCCCCGCGCACGTCAGGGCGAGCCGCGACGGGCGGCGCCGCGCTCCGCACGTCCGCCCCGCGTGCCGCCGCATCCTCGACGCGCACGCCGCCGGCGGGCAACCGGGTGCTGCGCCCCGGCGCGGACGGACGCACCGCGGTGCGGCGCGGTCTCGTCCCGTCCGCCGGCGTCCGGGTCCCCGCCCGCCGCGTCCCCCCGCCACCGGCGCCGCCGCGCGAGCCCGCGGACCCGCACCGCCGCCAGGCCGTGCTCACGGTGCTCGTGCTCGTGCTGCTCACGGTGTTCGCGGGCCGCCTCGTGTACATCCAGGGGTTCCAGGGCGAGGCGATCGCGGCGGAGGCGCTCGCGGAGCGGCTCTCGTACGCCGAGCTCATCGCGGCACGCGGCCAGATCACGGACGCGAACGGCAAGCCGCTCGCGACCTCGGTCGAGCGCTACACGATGCACGTCAACCAGCGCGAGCTCGCCAAGTGGGAGCTCAAGGGGAGCGACCCGCTCGTCGCCGGTCCGGCGGGCGCCGCGGCGAGGATCGCGCCGATCCTCGGCATGAACCCGGCCGAGCTGGGCGCGGTGCTCACCGGCGACGCCAAGTACAGGGTCGTGCAGCGCGACGTGCTGCCCGCGCAGGTCCGCGCGATCCGCGACCTCAAGATCTACTCGATCGGTTTCGACCCGACGCCCAAGCGGGTGTACCCGAACGGCATCGTCGCCGGGAACCTGCTCGGCTGGGTCAACCGCGAGGGCCAGGGCGCGTCGGGGCTCGAGGCCCTGCTCGACGACCGGCTCGCCGGCACGCCGGGTGTCGCGGTGTGGGAGCGGGGGCGCCTCGGGCAGGAGATCCCGGGCGGGTTCCAGGACGGGACGAGCCCGCAGGCAGGCGACAGCGTGCAGCTCACGCTGCTCAACGACCTGCAGTTCTACGCCCAGGAGGCGATCGACGCACGGGTTGCCGAGACGGGGGCCAGCTCGGGGGTCATCGTCGTCCTCGACCCGCGGACGGGCGAGCTGCTCGCGCTGGCCGACTCGGGCGCGGTCGACCCCAACCAGCCGTCGGCCGGGAACCTGCGCGGATCGAGCGCGATCTCGGACGTCTTCGAGCCGGGCTCGACCGCCAAGGTCGTGACGATGGCGGCGGCGCTCGAGCTCGGCCTCACGACGCCGACGACGCCGTACGAGGTCCCGTACCAGTACACGACGGCGAACGAGCAGACGTTCAAGGACTCGCACGAGCACGCCGGCCTCAAGCTCACGACGACGGGGGTGCTCGCGGAGTCGTCGAACACGGGCACGGTGATGATCGGGCAGGACATCCCGCAGCAGGTGCGGCACGACTACCTCGCGAAGTTCGGCTTCGGCTCCCGGCTCGGGATCGAGCTGCCCAACGAGTCGAAGGGCCTGCTGCACCCCTCCGAGGACTGGGACGGCCGCACCAAGTACGCCGTCCTGTTCGGTCAGGGCGTCTCGGTGACCGCGCTCCAGGCGACGTCGGTGTTCGCGACGATCGCCAACGACGGCGTGCGGGTCGAGCCGCACCTCATCAAGGGCTGGACGGCGGCCGACGGCACGCCCCAGCCGGTCGCGCCGCCCGCGTCGACGCAGGTCGTCTCGCCGCAGACCGCGGACACCGTGCTCACGATGCTCGAGAGCGCGGTCGACGAGGGCACCGGCGGCAACGCCGCGATCCCGGGCTACCGCGTGGCGGGCAAGACGGGGACGGCGCAGAAGTTCAACCCGAACGGCATCACGGCGTCGTTCATCGGCGTGGCGCCGGCGGACGACCCGAGGATCGCCGTCGGGGTGTTCCTGCAGGACCCGCGCTCGTCGGAGTGGGGCGGCACGGTCGCGGCGCCGGTCTTCAGCGACGTCGCCGGCTTCGCGCTCCAGGAGCTCGGCGTCGCCCCGTCGGGCGTGCCCGCGCAGCTGTTCCCGACCACGTGGGAGTGAGCCTGCGGGCCCCGCGTCGACCGGACGGGGGACTCCCGCCGCGCCGCTGGGGCGCCCGCGCCCGGGGTAGATTCTCCCCATGACGTCCCCCCAGGGCCGGCTGCGCCCTGAGCATCCCGCCACGCACCGGGTCGTCGACCTCGTCGCCGCGTTCGAGCTCGAGGTACGCGGCCCGGCCCCCGATCCTGACGCCGTCCTCACGGGCGTGACCGTCTCGAGCTCCGACGCCGCCCCGGGCGACGTCTTCGTCGCCCTGAGCGGCGCGAAGGTGCACGGCGCCGCGTACGCCACGCAGGCCGTCGCGCAGGGCGCCGTGGCGGTGCTCACCGACGCTGCGGGAGCCGAGTTGCTCGCACGCGAGCCCGTCGCGGTGCCTGCCCCGGTGCTGGTGACCTCCGACGCGCGGGCGCTCGCCGGGCCCGTCGCCGCCTGGGCGTACGGCCACCCCGCCGCGGCCCTCGCGACCGTCGGCATCACGGGCACCAACGGCAAGACCACGACGACGTACTTCGTCGACGCGGCGCTGCGGACGGCGCACGCGCGCACCGTCGTGCTCGGCACGGTCGAGCTGCGGATCGGCGACGACGCGATCGAGAGCCCGCGCACGACCGTCGAGGCGCCGGTGCTGCAGGCGATCCTCGCGCTCGCCCGGGAGCGCGGCGCGACGGCGGTCACGACCGAGGTGTCGTCGCACGCGCTCGCGCTGGGCCGTGTCGGCGGGCTCGAGCTCGACGTCGCGGGATTCACCAACCTGCAGCGCGACCACCTCGACTTCCACGGCGACATGGAGGGCTACTTCCGCGACAAGGCCCGCCTGCTCGCGCCCGGGCAGGCGCGCCGCGGGGTCGTCGTCGTCGACGACGCGTGGGGTCGCCGGCTCGCGGCCGAGGCGCGGATCCCCGTGGAGACCGTGTCGACGCACGTCGGCGCGGACGTCGGCGCGACCGCGGACTGGGCCGTGACGGGCGCGGACATCGGGCTCGACGGGGTCGGCTCGACGTTCACGCTGCGCGGGCCGGACGGCACCGAGCACGTCGCCGCGAGCCCGCTGCCCGGGCTGGTCAACGTGTCGAACGCCGCGCTCGCCGTCGTGCTCGCGCACCGGGCGGGCGTCGACCTGGCGACGGCGATCGAGGCCGTGGGCCACGCGCACGCGATCCCCGGCCGCATGGAGCGCGTGATCGAGCGCGCCCCCGGCACGCCCCTCGCGCTCGTCGACTACGCCCACACGCCCGACGCGCTGGTGCTCGCGCTGGAGGCCGTGCGCCCCATCACCCCCGGGCGGCTCGTGATCGTCTTCGGGTCCGACGGCGACCGCGACCGCGGCAAGCGCCCGATCATGGGCGAGATCGCCGCGCGCCTCGCGGACGTTCTCGTCGTGACCGACGAGAACCCGCGCTCGGAAGACCCCGCGTCCATCCGCGCCGCGATCCTCGACGGCGTGCGCGCCGAGCGCCCGTCGCTCGCGGAGGTGCACGAGGCGACCAGCAGGACCCAGGCCATCCACGACGCCCTCGACCTCGCGACGGACCAGGACACGATCATCATCACCGGCAAGGGCCACGAGCCCACCCAGGAGATCGCCGGGGTGTTCCACCGGTACAACGACCGCGACGTGCTGCGTGCGGCGCACGCGGCGCGCCAGGCGCGCGAGAGCCAGGGGCAGCCCGCGTGATCGCGCTCACGGCGGCCGACATCGCGGCCGCGACCGGCGGCGCGCTGCGCCCGGAGAGCCTGGACCCGCGCACCGTCCTGCACGGGCCCGTCGTCGTCGACTCGCGCCAGGTCGGGCCCGGCTCGCTGTTCGTCGCGCTGCCCGGCGAGCACGTCGACGGGCACGACTTCGCCGCGGGCGCGGTCGCCGCCGGCGCGTCGCTGGTCGTCGCGGCGCGCGAGCTCACCGGACCCGGGGGAGAGGCGCTGCCGTGCGTCGTGGTCCCCGACGTCGAGAAGGCGCTCGGCGACCTCGCGCGCGACGTGCTGGTGCGGCTGCGCGAGGCCGCGGTCGAGCCCGGCGGCTCGGGCCTGCAGGTCGTCGCCGTGACCGGCTCGGTCGGCAAGACCACGACCAAGGACCTCCTCGCGCAGCTGTGCGGTGCGGCGGGCCCGACGGTCGCGCCCGAGAAGTCGTTCAACAACGAGATCGGCCTTCCGCTGACCGTGCTGCGGGCCGACGAGCAGACGCGCTACCTCGTCCTCGAGATGGGCGCGAGCGGCATCGGCCACCTCACCTACCTGACCGACATCGCCCCCCCGGACGTCGCGGTCGTGCTGGTCGTCGGCTCGGCGCACCTGGGCGAGTTCGGCGGGATCGAGGCCGTCGCGCGCGCCAAGTCGGAGCTCGTCGCGGGCCTCGTGCCGGGCGGCACCGCGGTGCTCAACGCGCAGGACGAGCGCGTCATGGCGATGGCCGGGCTCGCGAGCGGCGACGTCGTCACGTTCGGCGGCACGCCCGAGGCGACCGTGCGGGCGCGCGACATCCGGCTCGACCGCGCCGGACGGGTCTCGTTCACGCTCGTGGCGCCCGGACCGGACGGCACCGACGCGAGCGCCCCCGTGCAGCTGCGGCTCGTCGGCGAGCACCACCTGAACAACGCGCTCGCCGCGGCGGCCGCCTCCCTCGCCGTCGGTCTCCCGCTCGAGCACGTCGCGCGGGTGCTCAGCGCCGCCGACGCGCTCAGCCCGCACCGCATGCACGTCGTCGACCGCCCCGACGGGGTCACGGTCGTCGACGACTCCTACAACGCCAACCCGGACTCGATGCGGGCCGCGCTCAAGGCCCTCGCGGTGCTCGCCGGGAGGGACCGGCGCTCGGTCGCGGTGCTCGGGGAGATGCTCGAGCTGGGCCCGGACGCGCGTGCGGAGCACGAGGCGATCGGCCTCATGGTCGTGCGGCTCAACGTCGCGCTGACCGTGGTGGTCGGGGCGGGCGCGCAGGCGATCGCCGACGGGGCGATGCGTGAGGGCTCGTGGGGCGACGAGGTCGTCGTCGTGCCCGACGTCGACGCGGCCGAGCGGTTCCTCGCCGAGGAGCTGCGCGCCGGCGACGTCGTCCTCGTGAAGTCGTCGTACGGGTCCGGGCTGTGGCAGCTGGGCGACCGGCTGCTCGCACCGCAGGAGGTCGCCCCGTGAGAGCGGTCCTCATCTCCGGCGGGCTCTCGATGCTCGTCGCGCTGCTCGGCACGCCCCTGTTCATCCGGTTCCTGATCCGGCGCCAGTACGGCCAGTTCATCCGGCAGGACGGCCCGACGGCGCACTACACGAAGCGCGGGACGCCCACGATGGGTGGCGTCGTGATCATCGGCGCGACGCTGCTCGGCTGGGTCGGCGGCCTCATCGCGACGCAGCAGCTGCCGAGCGTGTCCGCCGTGCTCGTGCTGTTCCTCATGACGGGGCTCGGCACCGTCGGGTTCCTCGACGACTTCATCAAGATCTCCCGGCAGCGCAGCCTGGGCCTGAAGGCGAAGCCCAAGATCCTCGGCCAGGGGCTCGTCGGCATCACGTTCGCCGTGGCGGCGCTGCAGTTCCCGAACGCGCAGTTCCGCACGCCGGCGTCGACGCGGGTCTCGTTCATCCGGGACACCGACATCGACCTCGCGTTCGCGGGCGCGACGGTCGGGCTCATCCTGTTCGTGCTGTGGGCCAACTTCCTCATCACGGCGTGGTCCAACGCCGTCAACCTGACCGACGGCCTCGACGGCCTCGCGACGGGCGTCTCGCTCATCGTCTTCGGCGCGTACGTGCTCGTGGGCGTGTGGCAGTTCAACCAGAGCTGCCAGTTCCTCGCCACCGCCGGGCCGCGCTGCTACGAGGCGCGGGACCCGCTCGACCTCGCGGTCGTGGCGGCGGCGATCACCGGGGCGTGCTTCGGCTTCCTCTGGTGGAACGCGAGCCCGGCGAAGATCTTCATGGGCGACACGGGCTCGCTCGCCCTCGGCGGCGCGCTCGCCGGCCTGTCGATCCTCTCCCGGACCGAGATCCTCGCGGCGATCATCGGCGGGATGTTCGTGCTGGTCGTGCTCTCCGACGTCATCCAGATCGGCTTCTTCCGGATGACCGGCAAACGGGTGTTCAAGATGGCGCCGCTGCACCACCACTTCGAGCTCTCGGGCTGGGGCGAGGTCACGATCGTCATCCGGTTCTGGATCATCGCCGGGCTGTTCGTCGCCGTCGGTGTCGGCATCTTCTACGGCGAGTGGGTGGCCGGCTAGTGGACCTCGCACGTCACCGGGTCGTCCTCGCGGGGCTCGGGGTCTCCGGGCGCGCCGCGCTCGAGGTCCTGACGGCCGCCGGGGCGCACGTCGTCACCGTCGACCGGAACGCCGCCGACGCCGACGCGTCCGACCCCGCAGCCTTCGTCGCGGGCGGGGGCCTCGACGAGGTCGACCTCGTGGTTGCCTCGCCGGGCTGGCCGCCGAGCGACCCGCTCCTCGCCGGCGCGCTCGAGCGCGGGGTGCCCGTGTGGAGCGAGGTCGAGCTCGCGTGGCAGCTGCGCGTCGACCGCGCGGGTGGCGGCGGTCCCGCGCCGTGGCTCGCCGTCACGGGCACCAACGGCAAGACCACGACCGTCGGGATGCTGGCGTCGATCCTGCGCGCCGGCGGCGAGCACGCCGCGGCCGTGGGGAACGTCGGGACGCCCGTCGTGCTCGCGGCGACCGACCCGAGCCTCGACGTGCTCGCGGTCGAGCTCTCGAGCTTCCAGCTGCACTTCACGCACGCGATGTCGGCGCAGGCCGCGGCGGTGCTCAACGTCGCCGAGGACCACCTCGACTGGCACGGCTCGTTCGACGCGTACGCGGCGGACAAGGGCCGGGTCTACGAGCGGACGCAGGTCGCGTGCGTGTACAGCGCGGCCGACCCGCGCACCGAGGAGCTCGTGCGCGAGGCCGACGTCGAGGACGGCGCGGTCGCGGTCGGTTTCACGCTCGGGACCCCGCGCGTGGGCCAGGTCGGCGTCGTCGAGGACGTCCTGGTCGACCGTGGGTTCGCGTCGCTGCGCCACACGCACGCCGCCGAGCTCGGGACGCTCGCGGACCTGGCCCACCTCGCGGGGCCGGACGGCGCCGTCCCGCCGCACGTCGTCCAGAACGCTCTCGCCGCGGCGGCGCTCGCGCTCGCGCACGGGGTCGCACCGGTCGCGGTGCGTGACGGGCTGCGGGCGTACGCCCCGGGCGGGCACCGCATCGAGCGGGTCGCGGAGACCGGCGGGATCGCGTGGGTCGACGACTCGAAGGCCACGAACCCGCACGCCGCCGCGGCCGCGCTCGCGTCGTTCGAGGCGGGCACGGTCGTGTGGATCGCGGGCGGGCTGGCGAAGGGCGCGACGTTCGACGAGCTCGTGCGCACGCGACGCGACCGGCTGCGCGGCGTCGTGCTGATCGGCGTCGACCAGCAGCCGCTGCGCGACGCGCTCGACCGACACGCGCCCGAGGTTCCCGTGGTCTCCGTCGATCCCGGTGACACTGGATCGGTGATGACCCGCGCCGTCGACTCCGCGCGCACGCTCGCCGGGACGCAGACCCCCGCCACCGTGCTGCTCGCCCCGGCGTGCGCGTCCATGGACCAGTTCACCTCGTACGCCGAGCGCGGGGACGCGTTCGCCGCGGCCGTCCGGGCACTCGCTCCGGACGCGCCCTGAGGCCCGCGGCCGTGGCGCAGACGACACCCGCGCGGCCCGGTGCGGTCGAGCCCCCGTCCCCGGCTCGCTCACGCGCCGGGTCGCTGCTCGGGCAGTGGGACAGCGCCGTGACGAGCTACTACGTGCTCACGGGTGCGACGGCGCTGCTCATCGTGCTGGGGCTGGTCATGGTCCTGTCGAGCTCGAGCGTCGAGTCGCTGGCCGCGAACGAGTCGCCCTACGCGGTGTTCGTCACCCAGGCGCAGTTCGCGCTCATCGGCGTGCCCCTGATGTTCGTCGCGTCGCGCCTGCCCCAGCGCTTCTACACGCGCATCGCCTGGCCGGCGCTTGCGGTCGCCGCCGTGCTGCAGCTGCTCACGCTCACCCCGCTCGGCCTGAGCGCCGGAGGCAACCGCGGGTGGATCGGCATCGGGTCCTTCACGATGCAGCCCGCCGAGGTGGTCAAGCTCGCCCTCGCCGCGTGGCTCGGAGCCGTGCTCGCGCGCAAGCGCCCGCTGCTCGGTGAGTGGCGCCACGCCCTCGTGCCCGCGGTTCCCGTCGCGGTGCTCATGGTCGGGCTCGTCATGCTCGGGCACGACCTGGGGACTGCACTCGTGCTCATGGTGCTCGTGGCCGGCGCGCTGTTCATCGCCGGGATCCCGCTGCGCGTCTTCGGCTTCGCCGGGGCGATCGCGGCGGTGGGCGTCGCCGCGCTCACGATCCCCAGCGCGAACCGCAGGAAGCGCATCTTCTCGTGGCTCAGCGACGAGTGCGACATCACCAACGAGTGCTACCAGTCCGAGCACGGGATCCGGGCGCTCGCGACCGGCAGCTGGGGCGGGGTCGGGCTCGGCGGCAGCGCCGAGAAGTGGTCCTACCTGCCCGAGGCGCACAACGACTTCATCTTCGCGATCATCGGCGAGGAGCTCGGGCTCATCGGCACACTGCTCGTGCTCGGCCTGTTCACGCTGCTCGCCCTCGCGATGTTCCGCATCATCCGTCGCCACCCCGACCCGTTCGTCAAGATCACCACGGGCGCCGTCGCGTGCTGGGTGATCGGGCAGGCGCTCGTCAACGTCGGCGTCGTGATCGGTCTCGTCCCGATCATCGGCGTCCCGCTGCCGCTCGTCTCCGCCGGCGGGTCGGCGCTCATTGTGACCATGACGGCCCTCGGCATGGTCATCTCGTTCGCGCGCGCCGAGCCCGGTGCTGCCGAGGCCCTCGCCGCGCGCCCGCACGTCGTGCGCCGCTCGCTCGCGGTGCTCGGGAGGATCCGTGCCTGACCTGCCCGTCCGTTCCGTCCTTCTCGCCGGCGGGGGGACCGCCGGCCACGTGAACCCGCTGCTCGCGGTGGCGGAGGAGCTCCGCCGCCGGGACCCGGCGATCCGGCTCACGGTGCTCGGCACGGCGTCGGGCCTCGAGGCGCGGCTCGTGCCCGAGCGCGGGCTGCCGCTGGCGCTCGTCCCGCGCGTGCCCCTCCCGCGCCGCCCGAGCTCGGACGTGCTGCGCCTCCCGGGGCGGCTGCGGGAGGCGGTGCGCGCCGCGGGGGACGCGATCGACGCGAGCGGCGCCCAGGTCGTCGTCGGGTTCGGCGGGTACGTCTCGACGCCCGCATACCTCGCCGCGCGCTCGCGTGCCGTGCCCGTCGTGGTGCACGAGCAGAACGCCCGACCCGGGCTCGCGAACCGCCTCGGCGCCCGCTGGGCGGCCTCGGTCGCGGTGACGTTCCCCGGGACGGAGCTGCCCGGCGCGCTCGTCACCGGCCTGCCGCTGCGCCCCGAGATCGCGGGGCTGATCGCGGACCGCGCCCGCGACGTCGCCGGGACCCGCACCGAGGCGGCGCGCCGGCTCGGGCTCGACCCGGCGCTCCCGACGCTGGTCGTCACGGGCGGATCGCTCGGGGCCGTGAGCGTCAACACGGCGATCGCGTCCGTCGCCGCGGACCTGGTCGCCGCGGGCGTCCAGGTGCTGCACTCCACCGGCGCCGGGAAGGCGGACGCGGTGCGCGCCGTCGTCGACGGGCTGCCCGGCGCCGACCGCTACCACGTGCGGGAGTACCTCGACGAGATGCAGCTCGCGCTCGCGTGCGCCGACGTCGTGCTCGGCCGCTCGGGCGCGGGGACCGTCAGCGAGATCGCGGCGCTCGGGCTGCCCGCGGTGTACGTCCCCCTGCCCATCGGCAACGGCGAGCAGCGGCTCAACGCCGCGCCCGTCGTCGCGGCGGGCGGCGGCCTCGTCGTCGCGGACGACGAGCTCACGGCGCCGTGGCTCCGCGAGAACCTGCTGCCGCTGCTCGTCGGTCCGGGTGCCCGCGGCGAGCGCGAGCGCATGAGCGCCGCGGCGGCCTCGGTGGGCGTGCGCGACGCGGCGGCGCGCGTCGCCGACCTCGTCGAGGCGCACCTCGCGCCGGCGGCGACCGCGGGCGGCGACGCCCCGAGCGGCACGCCGGCAGACGGCACGGCGGCGGACGGCACGGCGGCGCACGGCGTCCCGTCGGGGGACACCCCGTGACCGGCCCTGGCGCCACGGACGTCCAGGAGCTCGTCGCGTCCGACGGTCTCGCGGTCCTCGGCCGCACCCACCTGGTGGGCGTCGGCGGTGCCGGGATGTCGGCGGTCGCGGGCCTGCTCGCGGCGCGCGGCGTGCCGGTCAGCGGGTCCGACGCGCAGGACGGTCCGGCGCTCGTCCCGCTGCGTGCCGCGGGTGTGACGGTGTTCGTCGGGCACGACGCCGCGCACCTCGACGGGGTCGACACGGTCGTGGTGTCCTCCGCGGTCCGCGAGTCCAACGTCGAGCTCGCGCGCGCACGGCGCGACGGGCTGCGCGTCCTGCACCGGTCGCAGGCGCTCGCCGCACTCATGGTCGGGCGTCGCGCGGTCGCCGTCGCGGGCGCGCACGGGAAGACGACGACGTCCGCGATGGTCGCGACGGCGCTGCTCGAGGCCGGCCTGGACCCGTCGTTCGCGATCGGGGGCACGGTGCTGACCGTCGAGGGCCCCGTGGCGGGGGGCCGGCCCGGCGACGGTCCGGCCTTCGTGGCCGAGGCCGACGAGTCGGACGGCTCCTTCCTGGCGTACGCGCCCGAGGTCGCGGTCGTGACGAACGTCGAGCCCGACCACCTCGACCACTACGGCACGCGCGAGGCGTTCGAGGACGCGTTCGTCGCCTTCACCGAGCGCGTCGTCCCCGGCGGGCTGCTCGTCACGTGCCTCGACGACCCGGGCGCCGCGCGGCTCGTCGAGCGCACACGCGCCGGTCTCGCGGCACGCGGCGTCGAGGTCGTGACGTACGGGACGGACGCGCGCGCCGACGTGGTCGTCGGGCCCGTGCAGCACGAGGGCGGATCCTGGTCCGCGACGCTCGACGCCGCCCCGGCGATCGGCAGCACGACGCTGGTCCTGACGGCCCCCGGCGCGCACAACGCGCTCAACGCGGCCGCGGCGTACGTCGCCGCCCGCCGGCTCGGCGCGTCGGTGCCGTCCGCGACCGCGGGGCTCGCCGCGTTCCGGGGCACGGGCCGCCGGTTCGAGCACCGCGGCGACGCCGGCGGCGTCCGGGTCGTCGACGACTACGCGCACCACCCGACCGAGGTGGCCGCGCTGCTACGGGCCGCCCGTGCGGTCGCGGGGAAGGGGCGCGTGCTCGCGCTCTTCCAGCCGCACCTGTTCTCCCGCACCCGGACGTTCGCCGCGGAGTTCGCCGCGGCGCTCGACCTCGCGGACGTCGTCGTCGTCACCGACGTGTACGCGGCGCGCGAGGACCCGGACCCCGAGGTGACCGGCGCGTTGATCACCGACCGCGTCCCGACCGGGGGCCGGGCGACGTTCGTCGCGGACCGCGGGCAGGCGGCGGTCGCCGTCGCGCGCGCCGCTCGGCCCGGCGACCTCCTGCTGACGATCGGCGCGGGGGACGTCACCGCCCTGGTCCCCGAGGTGCTCGCGGAGCTCACGCGCGTGGCCGGAGCCGGTGCGGGACCGCAGTCGGGCGCCGCGGAGCGCGCATGACGCCTCCGCCGCGCCGTCCCGTGACCGGCCGTCCGGCACGCCCGCGACCCGCGCCCGCCCGCCCGGCGACCCCGGCGGCACGACCCGAGGCTCGCCCGCGCGCGCTCCCGCCGGCCGAGCCGCGCCCCTCGACGGGTCCGCAGCGCACGGCGCCCGGCGAGTCCCGTGCGACGGGGGAGCACCGGACCGTCCCCACGCCGCTGCGGCCGGCGGCACCGCGGCCCGTCCGGGAGCCGGCACCCGACACCGGCGGCCAGGCCGAGGTCCTCGACCCGCACGCACCGACCGTGACGACGTACACGTCCGGCCGGCGCGGCTTCGCGCTGCCGGTGCGGGCCTCCGTCGTCTCGGAGCGCTCGGCCGAGCGGTTCGCCGAGCGGGCGCGGGCGCGCCGCCGGGTCGCGGTCCGCCAGGTCGTGATCGGTGCGAGCACGCTCCTCGCGGTCGGCTCGCTCGCGTGGCTCCTGCTGCTCTCGCCGGTCCTCGCGCTCGACCCGGCGCGCGTGGCGATCTCCGGCGCGGGCACCGTCGTGGCGGTCGACCAGGTCGCCGCGGTGGTCGGCGGCCGTGCGGGCACCCCGCTCCCGCGGCTCGACACCGTGGCGCTGCGCGACGACGTGCTCGAGGTCCCGGGCGTGCGCGAGGCGCGCGTGATGCGCGACTGGCCGCGCGGGCTCGTGGTCCAGCTCGTGTCGCGGGAGCCCGTCGCCGCGGTCCCCGAGCCGCCGTCGACGTCCGCGGCCGCCCCGGGCGGTCCCGTCGCGGGCTTCGCGCTGCTCGACATGGAGGGCGTCAAGGTGGGGCGCGTCGACGTCCCGCCCGAGGGGCTGCCCGTCGTGCGGGTCCCGGTGGGCGACGCCCGGACGCTGCGGGCGGTGCTCACGGTGCTCGAGGCGCTGCCGCCGGACCTGCTCGGGCAGGTCGGGGAGGTGTCCGCGGAGACGCAGGACACCGTCTCGATGGTGCTGCGCGACGGTGCCCGTGTCGTCTGGGGGAGCGCGCACGAGACGTCGCTCAAGATCGCCGTGCTGCAGGCGCTGCGCGCGGCGCCTGCGAGCGCGGGCGCCGCGGTGTTCGACGTGTCCGCCCCGACCCTGCCGATCACCCGGTGACGCGCGCGACATCGCCGACACGCCCGGTGTGGTCGTTGATCCCGACGCGCGACGCACCTACCGTCACGACAAGAAGCACCTGACATAACTATAACCCTCTAGTAGAGGGTGAAGGTTTCGGCGGGTGCAGGGGTCAGATCCCGGCTCCGCACACCCGCAGCACTGGCGCACAACGAGAGGCACCCACCGTGGCAGCTCCGCAGAACTACCTGGCGGTCATCAAGGTCGTCGGCATCGGCGGTGGCGGCGTCAACGCCGTCAACCGCATGATCGAGGTCGGCCTCAAGGGTGTCGAGTTCATCGCCATCAACACGGACGCCCAGGCGCTCCTCATGTCGGACGCCGACGTCAAGCTCGACGTGGGCCGCGAGCTCACGCGCGGCCTCGGCGCGGGCGCGGACCCCGAGGTCGGCAAGAAGGCCGCCGAGGACCACGCGGAGGAGATCGAGGACGTCCTGCGCGGCGCCGACATGGTCTTCGTCACCGCGGGCGAGGGCGGTGGCACCGGGACCGGCGGCGCGCCGGTCGTCGCCCGGATCGCCCGCTCGCTCGGCGCCCTGACCATCGGCGTCGTCACCCGCCCGTTCACGTTCGAGGGCCGGCGCCGCTCGGTCCAGGCCGACTCGGGCATCGACGCGCTGCGGGCCGAGGTCGACACGCTCATCGTCATCCCGAACGACCGGCTGCTGTCGATCTCCGACCGCTCGGTCTCGGTGCTCGACGCGTTCCACTCGGCGGACCAGGTCCTGCTCTCGGGCGTCCAGGGCATCACCGACCTCATCACGACCCCCGGCCTCATCAACCTCGACTTCGCCGACGTGAAGTCCGTCATGCAGGGCGCCGGCTCGGCCCTCATGGGCATCGGCTCCGCGCGCGGGGAGGACCGTGCCGTGCAGGCCGCCGAGCTCGCGATCTCCTCGCCGCTGCTCGAGGCCAGCATCGACGGCGCGCACGGCGTGCTGCTGTCGATCCAGGGCGGCTCCGACCTCGGTCTCTTCGAGATCAACGAGGCCGCGCGCCTCGTCCAGGAGGCGGCGCACCCCGAGGCCAACATCATCTTCGGTGCCGTGATCGACGACGCCCTCGGCGACGAGGTGCGGGTCACCGTGATCGCCGCCGGCTTCGACGGCGGCTCCCCGGTCGTGCGGCGCGAGTCGCGCGGCCTCGGCCAGGTCAGCGGGAGCTCGGCGCCGCCGCGGCTCGCGCCGCCCGTGACCGTGCCGTCGCACGCCGCCCCGCGGCCGGTCCCCACGGACGACGACGTCGTGCGTGTCGGTTCCGCGCCGGTGCACGCCGCGCCGCGTCAGGTCCCGGCGTTCCTCGCGAGCGAGCACGAGCCCGCGCCGGCGACCGGCCAGCTCGAGGTCCCGCGCGTGTTCGAGGAGGAGCGTGTGACGCGCCGCCCGAGCGAGGACCTGGACGTCCCCGACTTCCTCAAGTAGCCGCGGGTGGGCGCGCACGCGATCGACGTGCTGGAGGTCGACCTCGGCCCCGGGGTGCGCGCGGGCTTCACGACGCGCACGGGCGGCGCGAGCTCCGCGCCGTGGGACTCGCTCGACCTCGGGCTGCACGTCGGCGACGACCCCGACCGGGTGCTCGTCAACCGCGGGCGCGTCGAGCGCTGGCTCGGCGGGCGTGTCGCGTTCGCCGCGCAGGTCCACGGCGCGGACGTCCTGACGCTGGAGCGCGAGCCGGCTCCGGGGGAGGTCGAGGTCGGCGTGGCGGACGCGCTCGTCGCGGCGGGTCCCGGCGTCGGGCTCGGGGTCCTGGTCGCCGACTGCGTGCCGGTCCTGCTCGCGGACGCGGGCACGGGGGTCGTCGGCGTCGCGCACGCCGGCCGGCAGGGCCTCGAGCGCGGGGTGCTCGAGGCGGCGGTGCACGCGCTGACCGCGGCCGGCGCGCGGCTCGAGCACGTCCGGGCCGTCGTGGGGCCCGCGATCAGCGGCGCCGAGTACGAGGTGCCCGCCGCGCTGCGCGAGCAGGTCGCGGCGGCGGTGCCCGAGACCTGGGCGACGACCTCGTGGGGAACCCCCGCGCTCGACCTTCCCGCCGGTGCGCGCGCGGCGCTCGCGCGGGCCGGGATCCACGACGTGACCAGCGTCGACGTCTGCACGGCGCGCGACCCGCGGTTCTTCTCGCACCGCCTCGCGACCCGCGGCGGCACGACCACGGGACGGTTCGCGGGGGTGGTTCGCTCGTCCGGGTGATCTCGGGGTGATCTACGGTAAGTCGAGAGGCGCCGCGCGTGTCGCGGGGTCACGATCCTCCGACGTTGCTAGCGTGAAAGTCGCTGGACAGATCAGTTCGGGGGATGGGGAGACCGCGATGGCCGGAGCGCTGCGCAAGACGATGCTGTACCTCGGCCTCGCCGACGACCGGGGCGAGCACGAGGAGTACGTCGACGAGTACGACGACCTGGAGGCCGACGTGGCGCACGAGTACGAGGCTCAGGTGACACCGCTGCACCGCCCGACGGCGACGCGGTCGGTGGCGCCGGCGCACGACGTGCACCCGGAGACGGGCGAGCTGCGCCGGATCACGACGATCCACCCGCGCTCGTACAACGACGCGCGCAAGATCGGCGAGGCGTTCCGCGAGGGCACGCCCGTGATCATGAACCTCTCGGACATGGACGAGGCGGACGCCAAGCGGCTCGTCGACTTCTCGGCCGGCCTGATCTTCGGGCTGCACGGCGCGATCGAGCGGGTCACCAACAAGGTGTTCCTGCTGTCGCCCGCGCACGTCGAGGTGACCGGCGAGGAGCAGCCGCCGCCCGTCGAGCCGGTGCGCACCGGCTTCTTCAACCAGAGCTGACGCGTGTCCCTCGTCGCCGACCTGCTGTACCTCGTCGTCCTGGTCTTCGTGATCCTGCTGCTGATCCGGCTCGTCCTGGACTGGGTCCAGTTCTTCGCGCGCGAGTGGCGGCCGCGCGGCGTGGCGCTCGTCGTCGCCGAGGCGACCTACACGGTGACGGACCCGCCGCTGCGCGCGCTGCGGCGCATCCTGCCCCCGCTGACCATCGGGACCGTGCGCCTGGACCTCGCGTTCCTGGTCCTCATGCTCGCGTGCTACGTCCTGATGAACATCCTCAGCCGCATCTGAGAACCACGGGTCGGCCGCGTGTCCGGTTCGTCCGGTTCGTCGGCGACCCGAGCGACCGCGCGCCCCGGGCGGGCGTGGCGGGTCGCGTGCTCGTCCCGCAATGTCCGCTACCGTGAGCCGAGGCGGTCGGTGGACTGCCCACCGGCTTGACCAAGTGCGACCGAAGAGGTGACGACGATGGCACTGCTGACCGCAGACGACGTCCTGAACAAGAAGTTCCAGGCGACCAAGTTCAGAGAGGGGTACGACCAGGACGAGGTCGACGACTTCCTCGACGAGGTCGTCAACACCCTCCGGGACCTCCAGGGCGAGAACGACGACCTCAAGACGAAGCTCGCGGCGGCCGAGCGCCGGATCGCGGAGCTGAGCCGGGCCGGTGCGCAGCAGGCCGCCCCCGCGCCGAAGCCGCTGCCCGAGCCGGAGCCCGAGCGCCAGGTCGTCGCGGCGCCCATCGCGCCCGCGCCGGTCGCCGTGGCCCCGGTGCCGCAGGGCCGGCCCAACGAGCCGGAGTCCGCGACGGGCATGCTCGCCCTCGCGCAGAAGCTGCACGACGACTACGTGCGCAGCGGCCAGGAGGAGAGCGACCGGCTCATCTCCGAGGCCAAGTCGCAGGGCGCCCGGATCGTGCGTGAGGCCGAGGAGACGTCGGCCCGCACCCTCGGCCAGCTCGAGCAGGAGCGGTCCCTGCTGGAGCGCAAGATCGACGAGCTCCGGGTCTTCGAGCGCGACTACCGCACGCGCCTCAAGAGCTACCTCGAGAACCTCCTCGGGGACCTCGACAACCGCGGCTCGGCGCTCCCGCCGCGCAGTGGTCAGAACGCCCAGCCGGTGGGCGAGGGTCGCACCCTCTGACCAGCAGCTCTGCCCACAGCACACCACGTCCGGTCCGTCGACCGGCGTGGTGTGTTGTGCGTGCTGACTCGGGCGCATAGTCTCGCGTGACTCACAACGAGAGGGTGCTCGTGGCCATCAAGGACTCGGTCGGCACGACGACCGCATCGCACGACTTTCCGGACCTCGCCAAGGCGGTCCGCGGCTTCCCGGTCCGTGACGGCGAGAAGCCCTGGACCGCTCGTGAGGTGCAGGCGGTCGCCGACGAGCTGATCGGCGACGTCGACCGGCTCACCGCGGAGCTCAGCGCCGCGGACGCCGAGCTGTCGGACCTCCTGCGCAACTCGGGGGACGGGGCCGGCGACGACCAGGCGGACTCCGGCTCGAGCGCGCTCGAGCGGGAGCAGGAGCTCACGCTCGTCAACAACACGCGCGACCTGCTGACCCAGTCGAGCCACGCCCTCGCGCGCATCTCCGCGGGCACGTTCGGGACGTGCGAGTCGTGCGGCAAGGCGATCGGCAAGGCCCGGGTGCAGGCGTTCCCGCGCGCGTCGCTGTGCGTCGAGTGCAAGCAGCGCGAGGAGCGTCGCTGACGCGCCCGTAGACTCGTCCTCGATGTCCACGACGCCCGAGGTAGAGCCGACCCCTGACCGCGCCGACCCGGCCCACCGGCGTCGCCTGCTTGTGCTGCTCACGAGCCTGACGGTCGGGGTCCTCGCGCTCGACCAGCTGACCAAGGTCGTCGCGCTGCGCGAGCTGAGCGAGACCGAGCGGGTCCCGCTCGTCGGCGACCTCCTGGGGCTGCGCCTGGTGTTCAACCCGGGAGCGGCGCTGTCCCTCGCGAACGGCCAGACGTGGCTGCTGACGGTCGTCGCGACCGTCGTCGTGGTCGTGGTGGTCCGCGCCTCGCGCCGGCTCGGGTCGCGGGGCTGGGCGCTCGCGTTCGGCCTCCTGCTGGGCGGCGCGCTCGGGAACCTGGTCGACCGCTTCTTCCGGGAGCCGGGGTTCGCGCGCGGTCACGTCGTCGACTTCATCGCCTACGGCAACGTCTTCGTGGGGAACGTCGCCGACATCGCGATCGTCGGTGCCGCGGGGCTGATCATGCTGCTGGCCGTGCGCGGGATCGCGCTCGACGGGACGCGTGAGCACGCGACGCCCGTACCGGACGCGGCCGGGGCAGGGCTCGACCCCGCCCGTCCGGACGGTTCGACGACGTCGACCGAGCGGACCGCCGGCGGGACGCACGTCGCGCCCGCGTCGGCCGCCGGCCCGCTCGACGGTCCTGTGCGCACCGATGGCTGAGACACGCTCGCTCCCGGTGCCGGACGGCCTGGCGGGGGAGCGGGTCGACGCCGCGCTCTCGCGGCTGCTCGGGTTCTCGCGGACGCGGGCCGCCGAGCTCGCGGCCGCCGGGGCGGTCCGGGTCGACGGGCAAGAGGCCGGCAAGTCCGAGCGGCTGCACGCCGGGTCGTGGCTCGAGGTCGAGATCCCCGACGAGCGCGAGGCCGCTGCCGTCGAGGTCGTGCCCGAGCCGGTCCCGGGCATGCGCATCGTGCACGACGACGACGACCTCGTGGTCGTCGACAAGCCGGTCGGCGTCGCTGCGCACCCCTCGCCGGGGTGGGAGGGGCCGACGGTCGTCGGGGCGCTCGCCGCCGCCGGGTACCGGATCTCCACGTCGGGCGCCGCCGAGCGCCAGGGCATCGTGCACCGGCTCGACGCCGGCACATCGGGCCTCATGGTCGTCGCGAAGAGCGAGTACGCCTACACGGTCCTCAAGCGCGCGTTCAAGGAGCGCACGGTCGAGAAGGTCTACCACGCCCTCGTGCAGGGCCACCCGGAGCCGACCACGGGCACGATCGACGCCCCGATCGGACGGCACCCGAGCTCGGACTGGAAGTTCGCGGTCGTCGCGGACGGCAAGCCGTCGGTCACGCACTACGAGGTGCTGGAGATGCTGCCCTCGGCGTCGCTCGTCGAGGTGCACCTCGAGACCGGGCGCACGCACCAGATCCGCGTGCACTTCGCGGCGCTGCGCCACCCGTGCGTCGGGGACCTGACGTACGGCGCGGACCCGACGCTCGCCGCCCGCACGGGGCTCACGCGGCAGTGGCTGCACGCGATGCGCCTGGGCTTCGAGCACCCCACGAGCGGCACCTGGCTGGAGCTCACGAGCTCCTACCCGGACGACCTCGCGCGCGCGCTCGACGTCCTCGGCGACGGCTTCCGCTGACCGCTGCGTCCGGCCGCGGGCGGTCCGGCACGCGGTCGTCCCGCGACGCGCCGGGTCGACGCGCCGTGGGGCGGGCGGTGGTCGGACGGCGGCGGCGCGGCTGTGCGCGAGGCCACCCGCCGACACGCTCGCGACCCGCCGGAGGTGTCGGCGAGACGACCTAGGATGGCCCGCATGGCATCTGGAGGATCTGACTTCGTCCACCTCCACGCACACACCGAGTTCTCGATGCTCGACGGTGCGGCCCGCGTCGAGGACCTCTTCACCGAGGCCGAGCGGCTGGGCCAGACGGCCATGGCGATCACCGACCACGGGTACCTGTTCGGCGCGTTCGACTTCTGGTCGCGCGCCAAGGCGCACGGCATCAAGCCGATCATCGGCATCGAGGCGTACCTGACGCCCGGGACCAGCCGGTTCGACCAGACGCGGGTGCGGTGGGGCGAGGCGCACCAGGCGAGCGACGACGTCTCGGCGCGCGGCGCGTACACGCACATGACGATCCTGTCCCGGACCACCGAGGGCATGCACAACCTGTTCCGGCTGGGGTCGCTCGCGTCCCTCGAGGGGCAGATGGGCAAGTGGCCGCGCATGGACCGCGAGCTGTTGAGCCGGTACTCGACGGGCCTGATCGCGACGACGGGCTGCCCGTCGGGCGAGGTGCAGACGCGCCTGCGGCTCGGGCAGTTCGACGAGGCCGTGCGGGCCGCGGGTGAGTTCCAGGACATCTTCGGCAAGGAGTTCTTCTACGTCGAGCTGATGGACCACGGGCTCGAGATCGAGCAGCGGGTCATCAAGGACCTGCGCCGGCTCGCCGAGGTCATCGACGCGCCGCTCGTCGCGACGAACGACCTGCACTACACGCGCCACGAGGACAGCCACGCGCACGAGGTGCTGCTGTGCGTCCAGTCGGGCTCGACGCTCGCCGACCCCGACCGGTTCAAGTTCGACACCGACCAGTTCTACCTGTGGTCCGCGGAGGAGATGCGGCGCAAGTGGGCCGAGCTCCCGGAGGCGTGCGACAACACGCTGCGCATCGCGGAGCAGTGCGAGGTCGAGTTCAACACCAACGCCAACTACATGCCGAACTTCCCGGTCCCGCCGGGCGAGGACGAGCAGTCGTGGTTCATCAAGGAGGTCGAGTCGGGCCTCCAGCGCCGGTACAAGGGCGCGATCCCCGACGACGTGCGCAAGCAGGCCGACTACGAGACGGGCGTCATCACGCAGCTCGGGTTCTCGGGCTACTTCCTCGTCGTCGCCGACTTCATCAACTGGGCCAAGGACCAGGGCATCCGCGTGGGTCCCGGCCGTGGGTCCGCCGCCGGCTCGATGGCCTCGTACGCGATGGGCATCACCGAGCTCGACCCGCTCGAGCACGGCCTGATCTTCGAGCGCTTCCTCAACCCCGAGCGCGTCTCGTGGCCCGACGTCGACGTCGACTTCGACGAGCGCCGGCGCGGCGAGGTCATCCGGTACGTGACCGAGAAGTACGGCGAGGACCGCGTCGCGCAGATCGTCACCTACGGCACGATCAAGGCCAAGCAGGCCCTCAAGGACGCCTCGCGCGTGCTGGGCTTCCCCTTCGCGATGGGGGAGAAGCTCACCAAGGCCATGCCGCCCGCGGTCATGGGCAAGGACATCTCGCTCAAGGGCATCTACAACCCGGACGACCCCCGGTACGCCGAGGCGGAAGAGTTCCGGCAGGTCGTCCAGGCGGACCCCGAGGCGCAGCGCGTCCTGGAGACCGCACGCGGGCTCGAGAACCTCAAGCGCCAGTGGGGCGTGCACGCGGCCGGCGTCATCATGTCGAGCGAGCCGCTGCTCGACATCATCCCGATCATGCGCCGCCCCCAGGACGGCGCGATCATCACGCAGTTCGACCAGCCCTCGTCCGAGGCTCTCGGCCTGATCAAGATGGACTTCCTGGGGCTGCGCAACCTCACGATCCTCGACGACGCGCTCGAGAACATCGAGATGAACGGCAAGGACCCGATCCTCATCGAGGAGGTCGCGCTCGACGACCCGCCGACCTACGAGCTGCTCGGGCGCGGCGACACGCTCGGGGTGTTCCAGCTCGACGGCGGCCCGATGCGGTCCCTGCTGCGCCAGATGCGCCCCGACAATTTCGAGGACATCTCGGCCGTCATCGCGCTCTACCGCCCGGGCCCGATGGGCATGAACTCGCACATCAACTACGCGCTGCGCAAGAACGGCCTGCAGCAGATCGAGCCGATCCACCCCGAGCTGGCCGAGCCGCTCGAGGAGGTCGTGGGCATCACGCACGGCCTGATCGTGTACCAGGAGCAGGTCCAGCGTGCCGCGCAGAAGCTCGCCGGCTACACGCTCGGCCAGGCCGACCTGCTGCGCCGTGCGATGGGCAAGAAGAAGAAGGAGGTGCTCGACAAGGAGTTCGTGCCCTTCCAGGCGGGCATGCGCGAGCGCGGCTACTCCGACAAGGCCATCCAGGCGGTGTGGGACGTGCTCGTCCCGTTCGCCGGGTACGCATTCAACAAGGCGCACTCCGCGGCGTACGGCGTCGTGTCCTACTGGACGGCGTTCCTCAAGGCGAACTACCCGACCGAGTACATGGCCGCGCTGCTCACGAGCGTGCGCGACGACAAGGACAAGTCGGCGCTGTACCTCGGCGAGTGCCGACGCATGGGCATCACGGTGCTGCCGCCCGACGTGAACTCCTCGTCGGCGAACTTCACGGCCGTCGGCGTGGACATCCGCTTCGGCCTGACCGCGGTGCGCAACGTCGGCGCGAACGTCGTCGACGCGATCGTGCGCACCCGCGAGGAGAAGGGCGCGTTCACGTCCTTCACCGACTTCCTCGACAAGGTGCCGGCCGTCGTCTGCAACAAGCGGACCATCGAGTCGCTCATCAAGGCCGGCGCGTTCGACTCGCTCGGCCACGCGCGCCGAGCGCTCCTGCTCGTGCACGAGCAGGCCGTCGACTCGGTCATCGGCGTCAAGCGCAAGGAGGCGGAGGGGCAGTTCGACCTGTTCGCGGACCTCGGTGGGGACGACGAGGGCCCCGGCTTCTCGGTCGTGATCCCGGACCTGCCGGACTGGGACAAGAAGCAGCGGCTGCAGTTCGAGCGCGAGATGCTCGGGCTCTACGTCTCGGACCACCCGCTCTCGGGGCTGGAGCACGTGCTGGCGGCCGCGGCGGACGTCTCGATCGCCACGCTCAACGCCGACGAGGCGCGCCCGGACGGCTCGACGGTCGTCGTCGCCGGCCTGATCACGTCGCTCCAGCGGAAGATGTCGAAGCAGGGCAACCCGTGGGCCGCGGTCACGCTCGAGGACATGGAGGGCGCGGTCGAGATCATGTTCTTCGGCGAGACGTACCTCGCGTACTCGACGGCCCTCGCCGAGGACGCGGTCGTGGTCGTGCGCGGCCGGGTGCGTCGCCGGGACGAGACCATGCAGCTCCAGGCGATGGAGGTGTCGATCCCGGACGTGTCCGCCGCGGCGGACTCCCCGGTCGTGCTGACGCTCCCGGTCTCGCGGTGCACGGCGCCCGTCGTCGAGCGGCTGCGCGAGGTGCTCTCGACGCACCCCGGGGTCACCGAGGTGCACCTGCGGCTCACGAGCCCGGGGCGGGCGACGGTCATGCGGCTCGACGAGGGACTGCGTGTGGAGCGGTCGCCGTCGCTGTTCGGCGACCTGAAGGCGCTGCTCGGCCCGAGCTGCCTCGCGACGCCCTGACGCGGCGCGGCCGACACGACGACGCCGTCGCCTCACCGCCGGTCTGACACCGCCGATGCACGGCGAGCGCTCCGACTCTGCGTATGACTCTTGTGTTATATAACGCAGGGTGAAAGAGTCCGGTCATGCAGGCGATGGACGCGCTCGGGGACCCGGTCCGGCGACGGCTCGTCGAGCTCCTCGCGGACGGCGAACGCACCGCGGGCGAGCTCGCGACGGCCGTCGGCGCGGAGTTCGGCGTGAGCCAGCCCGGTGCGTCGCGTCACCTGCGCGTCCTGCGCGAGGCCGGCGTCGTCGAGTCCGTCGTCGACGGCCAGCGCCGCCTGTACTCGGTGCGCGCCGAGTCCCTCACCGAGGTCGAGCTGTGGGTGCGCGGCGTCCGCCGCTTCTGGGACCAGCGGCTCGACGCGCTCGAGACCGAGGTGGCGCGCGGCCGGCGACAGGCACGGAGCACGGACCTGACCCACGACCAGGAGGCACGGCCATGACGTCACGCATGCTCGACGAGCTCGGACTGCTCACCGCCGAGGGGCACGAGGCGCAGGTGCGCTTCGAGCGGACCTTCGCGGTGCCGCCCGCCGGGCTCTGGTCGGCGCTGACCGAGCCGTCGCGGGTCGAGCGCTGGCTCGGGCGGCTCGGCGGCGACCTGCGCGTCGGCGGTGCGTACTCCCTCGACATGGCCGACGACGCCGACGCCGACGCCGTCGCGCAGCGCGCGACCGGTGAGGTGCTGGCGTGCGACGCGCCCGACCGGCTGCTCCTGACGTGGCACTTCCCCGGAGAGGACCCGAGCGAGATCGAGGCGCGCGTGGAGAGGCGCGGCTCGGGTTCCGTCCTCGTCGTCGAGCACCGGCGGCTGACGCGGGGTGCGGCGCGAGGCTACGGTGCCGGCTGGCACACGTTCCTCGACCACCTCGGGCTCCTGCTCGTCGGGCGCGAGGACGAGTGGGCCGACCGTTTCGAGGAGCTCCTGCCCGCCTACCGCGGCCTTCTCCCCGCGGTCGGACCCGTCCACGTCGAGGTGACCGGCGACCGGCTCGTCTCGGCGGACCCGGCGGCGACGGCCGAGTTCCTCCACGCGTGGCTCGGCTGGACCGAGAGCGGCGCCGCGAGCACCAGGGCGACGGACGACGATGCGGCTCGCGCAGGTGACGCACCTGACGCGAGGGACGCCCGTGACGACGGCGACGCACGCGACGCGGGCAAGGCCCGTGACACCGGTGTCGCAGGCGCTGGGGCCGCCCGCGTCGCCGGGGTCCACGAGGACGGCACGAGCTCGGGCCCCGGCCGGCGCGTGCTGGGCGGTGTGCCGGGTCGCGCCGTGCTCCCTGTCGTCGAGCGAACCCCCGGGATCGACGACGCGCCCGCGGACGCGACGCTGACCTGGAGCGACGTCGAGTCGCTGCGCGAGTCGCTCGTCAGCGCCGTCGGCTCGGGCGGCCGGCTCGCCGCGGGGGAGCCGGACGACGTCGGGTCCGAGGGCGCCGAGCTCGTGTGCCCGGGGGACGTCCGGCTCCGCGTCCGTGCCGAGGCGGGCGGCGCACCCGCCGCCTAGACTCGCGCCTCGTGCTCGCACTCACCCCCGACCAGCTCGCGTTCGTGACCGAACGGCACCTGGCGACGCTCTCGACGCTGCGGCCCGACGGGTCGCCGCACGTCGTCCCGGTCGGCTTCACGTGGGACGCCGAGCGCGGACGCGTCCGCGTGACGACCAAGGTCACGTCGGTCAAGGCGCGCCACGTCGCCGGCGCCGACGGTCCGGTGCGGGCCGCGGTGTGCCAGGTCGACGGGCGGAGGTGGCTCACGCTCGAGGGCGAGATCACGCTCTCCCGTGACCCCGACCAGATCGCCGAGGCGGTCGCGGCGTACGCGGTGCGATACCGGCCCCGGCCGTTCCAGCCGGAGCGCGTGGTGCTGCACCTCGCGGTCGACCGCGTGCTGGGGTCGGTCCGCTAGGACGCCGTCAGCCGACGACGGCGCTCGCCGGACCGGCGGGGAGGTCGACCACCACCACGTCCCCTGCCCGGAGCTGACGCCCTCGGCGCTGCTCGGGCTCGCCGTTGACGGTGACGACCTCGTCGTCGAGCAGCTCGCGCGCGTGCGCGCCCGAGTCGGCGAGCCCGGCGAGCTTGAGGAACTGGCCGAGGCGGATGCTCTCGTCGGTGATGGCGACGACCTCGGGTCGCGGACCGGCGGGCTCACGTGTGCTCATGCGCCCATCCTCCCCGGTCGCGGGCCGCAGGACGACGAGGGGCCGTGCGCGCCCGGATCACTACACTCGAGAGGTGATCTCCCGGATCGACCTGCGCGGTCGCACCCTGTCCCGTCGCGAGCTGCTCGACACCCTCCCGCGTGCGGAGGTGGACGTCGAGACGGCCGCGGTCACCGTGGCGCCCATCCTCGCGGACGTCCGCGCGCACGGCGCCGCGGCGCTGCGTGAACTCGCCGAGCGGTTCGACGGCGTGCGCCCGGTGTACCTGCGTGTGCCCGCGGAGGAGATCCGCGCGGCCGTCGACGGGCTCGACCCGGACGTCCGCGCCGCGATCGACGAGACCATCGTGCGGGTCCGGAAGGTGCACGCCGCGCAGCGACCGGCCGACTTCACGGTCGACCTCGGCTCCGGGGCGCAGGTGCGCCAGCGCTGGCTGCCGGTGCGCCGCGTCGGCCTGTACGTGCCGGGCGGCCTCGCGGTGTACCCGTCGTCCGTGATCATGAACGTCGTCGCCGCGCAGGAGGCCGGCGTCGGTTCGCTCGCCGTCGCGTCGCCGCCCCAGAAGGACTCGGGCGGGCTGCCCAACGCGACGATCCTCGCGACGTGCGCGCTGCTCGGGGTCGACGAGGTCTACGCGGTCGGCGGCGCGCAGGCCGTCGCGATGTTCGCCTACGGAGCGGACGGCACCGACGAGGTCGACGGCGCCGTGCTGTGCGAGCCCGTCGACGTGGTGACCGGGCCCGGCAACGTCTACGTCGCGGCGGCCAAGCGCCTCGTCCGCGGCGTGGTCGGCATCGACTCGGAGGCCGGCCCGACGGAGATCGCGATCCTCGCGGACGGCACCGCGGACGCCGTGCACGTCGCAGCCGACCTCATCTCGCAGGCCGAGCACGACCCGCTCGCGGCCGCGGTGCTCGTGACGCCGTCGGCGGAGCTGGCGGGGGCCGTCGCCGCCAAGCTGGGCGACCGGGCGCCGAGCACGCCGCACGCCGCGCGCGTCCTGACGTCGCTGTCCGGTCCGCAGTCCGCGATCGTGCTCGTCGACGACCTCGACGCGGGCCTGGAGGTCGTCAACGCGTACGGCGCGGAGCACCTCGAGATCCAGACGGCCGACGCGGCCGCGGTCGCGGACCGCGTGACCAGCGCCGGGGCGATCTTCGTCGGACCGTACTCGCCGGTCTCGCTCGGCGACTACATGGCGGGCTCGAACCACGTGCTGCCGACCGGCGGCTGTGCCCACTTCACGAGCGGGCTCGGCGTGCACTCGTTCCTGCGGGCCGTGCAGGTCATCGAGTACGACGCGACGGCGCTCGACGAGGTCGCCGACCGCATCGTGGCGTTCGCCGAGGCCGAGGGGCTGCCCGCGCATGGCGAGGCGGTCCGCGCGCGCTTCTGAGCCCGGCGCACCCCCGGGTGTCTCAGCGCCGCGTCAGCCGACCGCGAGCACGAACGGGTGGACGGCCTCGGCGCCGGCCTCGCGCAGCAGGCGCGCCGCGACGGTGAGCGTCCAGCCGGAGTCCGTCCGGTCGTCGACGAGCAGGACCGCACGCCCGGGCAGCCCGGCGGCCGCCGCGGGGGACAGGTCCAGCTCGAGCCGACGCGCGACGCCGGCGAGCCGCTGCGCGGAGTTGACGTCGTGGCGACCGGGCGGCACGCCGTCGACCGGGCGCACCACGCCCACGACCGGAACGCCGAGGTGCCGGGCCACCCCCTCGGCGAGGTGGCGCACGAGGGACGGGCGCGTCGCCGACTCCACGAGGACGACGCCCGCGGGGGCGGGGTCCGGGTGCCACGCGTCGAGCACCTCGACCACGGGGCGGCGCAGCGGGACGGGCAGCCCGTCGTCGCGCGCGCCGTGCTCGGCGTGCGGGTCCGCGTCGGCGCCGGGCCCACCCGGGGCCGCGAAGAGGTCCCGCAGCAGCCCGCCCCACCCGATGCCGTCGAGCCGCGCGACCGCGCGCCCGGCCGAGGCCTGCACCCCGGGGGCGATCCGCCCGCTCAGCTCGACGCCGAGCGCGGCCATCCCCGACGGCCACATCTTCCGCGGCTCGACCTCGACGCCCGGGACGGCGAGCCGCTCGCGGGCCGCCTCGACCTCGGCCTCGTCGGGAGCGACCCCGGCGCTCGCGCCGCCGCAGACGTCGCACCGGCCGCACCGCCACGCCTCGCCGCCGGGACCGCTCAGCTCCGGGTCGTCGAGCGCGCGGCGCAGGAACGCCATGCGGCACGTCTCGCCGCGGACGTACTCGACCATCGACTCCTGCTCGGCGGCGCGGGCGGCCGCGACGCGCTCGTACCGCTCCGCGTCGTACTCCCACGGCTCGCCCGTCGACTGCCAGCCACCCGTGACCCGGCGCACGGCGCCGTCCACGTCGAGCACCTTGAGCATGAGCTCGAGGCGGTTGCGCCGCAGCGACACGTGCGTCTCCAGCGCGGCGGTCGAGAGCGTGCCGTGGGCGTCGAGCGCGGCGAGCGTCGCCCGCACCTCCTGCGCGGGCGGGAACGCCATCGACGCGAAGTAGTCCCAGATCGCGCGGTCCTCCCGGCCGGGCAGCAGGACGACCTCGGCGTGATCGGTCGCGCGGCCGGCGCGCCCCACCTGCTGGTAGTACGCGATCGGCGACGCGGGAGCCCCGAGGTGCACGACGAACGCGAGGTCGCCCTTGTCGAAGCCCATGCCGAGCGCGGACGTCGCGACGAGCGCCTTGACGCGGTTCGCGAGCAGGTCCGCCTCGGCGGCCTCGCGCTCCGTGGGGTCCGTCTGCCCGGTGTACGCGCGCACGTCCAGCCCGCTCGCGCGCAGGTGCTCCGTGACCTGCTGCGCCGCCGCGACCGTGAGGCAGTAGACGATGCCGGACCCGTCGATGCGCGGGAGGTTGTGCGCGAGCCACGCGAGCTGCGCCGAGGTGTCGGGCAGGCGCGCGACGGTCAGGTGCAGGCTCTCGCGGTCGAGCGGTCCGCGCAGCACCAGCACGTCCTCCAGCCCGGAGCTCCCCGCGCCGTCCCCGGCGTCCGGGCCCCGCACCGCGAGCTGCTCCGCGACGTCGCCGGTCACGCGCGCGTTCGCCGTCGCGGTCGTCGCGAGCACCGGGATGCCGGCGGGGAGGTCGGCGAGCAGCGTGCGGATGCGCCGGTAGTCGGGCCGGAAGTCGTGACCCCAGTCGGAGATGCAGTGCGCCTCGTCGATCACGACGAGCCCGGCGTCGGCGGCGAGCCGGGGCAGCACGGTGTCGCGGAACGAGGGGTTGTTGAGCCGCTCGGGCGAGACCAGCAGCACGTCGACCTCGCCGGCGGCGACGCGCTCGTGCACCGCGTCCCACTCGGTCACGTTCGCGGAGTTGATCGTCTCGGCGCGGATCCCGGCCCGCGCCGCCGCGGCGACCTGGTTGCGCATGAGGGCGAGCAGCGGCGAGACGATGACGGTCGGCCCCGAGGGCTCGCCGCCGCCGGCCCCCGCGCGCAGCAGCGCGGTCGCGACGAAGTACACCGCCGACTTGCCCCACCCGGTGCGCTGCACGACGAGCGCGCGACGCCGGTCCGCGACGAGCGCCTCGACGGCGACCCACTGGTCCTCGCGGAGCACCGCGTCCTCCCGGCCGACGAGGGCCCGCAGCGCGCGCTCCGCCTCCTCGCGGAGCGCCGCTCGGTCGACGTCGGCCAGGGTCGTCGCTCGGGGGGTCATGCGCTCGATCGTAGGTCGCCCCTCGGACACGTCATCCCTCGGGCCCGCGCGTCCGACGCGACGTCTCCGCTCGCCGGGGCCGGACCCGGTCCGCCTCGTGGGTCGGCCAGGCCAGGGCCACGGCGGCGGCTCGCCCCGGCACGCGTCCCAGCCCCGCTGCCGTCGCGAGCCCCGACCGTCCGCTCGTCGGCCGCAGGCGAGAGCCCCCGGGCGCCGCTGACTACGATCAGGGGCGTGAGCGCCCCCACGTCCCGACCCGTCCTGCCGCTGCGCCCCGAGATCGTCGGGGTCGCGCCGTACGGCGCGCCGCAGCTCGACGTGCCGTACCTGCTCAACGTGAACGAGAACCCCTACGCACCGGCACCGGACGTCGTCGCGGACATCGCCCGGGACGTCGCGGCCGCCGCCGCGACGCTCAACCGGTACCCCGACCGGGACTTCCTCGCGCTGCGCGAGGACCTCGCGGCGTACCTCGCGACCGAGTCCGGCGTCACGCTCGCCCCGGAGCAGCTCTGGGCGGCCAACGGCTCGAACGAGGTCATGCTGCACCTCCTCCAGGCGTTCGGCGGCCCCGGGCGGACCGCGGTCTCGTTCGCCCCGACGTACTCGATGTACCCGGAGTACGCGCGCGCGACGTCGACGGCCTGGGTCGAGGGCCGGCGCGCGGAGGACTTCAGCCTGGACACGGACGACGTGGCTGCGACGATCACGCGCGAGCAGCCGTCGGTCGTGCTGCTCGCGAGCCCCAACAACCCGACCGGTACGGCGCTCCCGCGCGCGACCGTCGAGGCGGTGCTCGCCGTCGCGGACGAGGTGCCGGGCGGCTGCGTGGTCGTGGTCGACGAGGCGTACGGCGAGTTCCGCCGCACCGGGACGCCCTCGGCCCTCGAGCTCCTGCCCGCGCACCCGAACCTCGCCGTCAGCCGCACGATGTCCAAGGCGTTCGGCCTCGCCGGCGCACGCCTCGGGTACCTGGCCGCAGCGCCGGCCCTGGTCGACGCGCTGCGGGTCGTGCGCCTGCCGTACCACCTGTCGGCCGTCACGCAGGCGGTCGCCCGGGCGGCGCTCCGGCACGCGCCGGCGCTCATGGCCCAGGTCGGGTCGCTGCGCGACGAGCGCGACGCCCTCGTCGTGTGGCTGCGCGAGCGCGGGCTCACGGTCGCCGACTCGGACGCGAACTTCGTGCTGTTCGGCCTGTTCGACGACCGGCACGCGGTCTGGCAGGGTCTGCTCGACCGGGGGGTCCTGATCCGCGAGGTCGGGCCCCCGGGATGGCTGCGGGTGTCGGTCGGCACCCCGGAGGAGACGGCGGCGTTCAAGGACGCCCTGGTGGAGGTGGCAGCGCTGTGAGCGCAGGCAAGCGGACGGGGCGCGTCGAGCGCACGACGAGCGAGTCGAGCGTGCTCGTCGAGCTCGACCTCGACGGCACCGGCACGACCGACATCTCGACGACGGTCGGGTTCTACGACCACATGCTCACCGCGCTGGGCAAGCACTCCCTCATCGACCTCACGGTCCGCGCGACGGGCGACACGCACATCGACGCGCACCACACGGTCGAGGACGTCGCGATCGCGATCGGCGAGGCGCTGCGCCAGGCGCTCGGCGACAAGCGCGGCATCTCGCGGTTCGGCGACGCGCTCGTGCCGCTCGACGAGGCGCTCGCGCAGGCCGTGGTCGACGTCTCCGGGCGTCCCTACCTCGTGCACTCGGGCGAGCCCGAGGGACAGGAGTACCACCTCATCGGCGGGCACTTCACGGGGTCGCTCACGCGGCACGTGCTCGAGTCGATCGCGCACCACGCGGGCATCTGCCTGCACGTGCGCGTGCTCGCCGGCCGGGACCCGCACCACATCGTCGAGGCGCAGTTCAAGGCCCTCGCACGCGCCCTGCGTCTCGCCGTGCAGCCCGACCCGCGCGTCACCGGCATCCCGAGCACGAAGGGCGTGCTGTGAGCGCGGGGACCGGCCACGGGCCGGACGACGACGCGCTCCCGGACGACTTCACGGTCCCCGACGACCTGTCGGGACTCTTCGACGCGCCGGACGCACCGGACGCATCGGAGGCGCCGGCGGCGGACCCCCGAGGGCCCGCGACCGCGGAGCCCGGCCGGGACGTGCCGGCCGGCTCCGCGGGGCGCGACGGCTCCGCGCCGGGCGCCGGGGGAGCGGAGGACGCACCCGGGTCCGGCCACGACGAGGCCGCTCCGACCCCGCTCGCGGCCGCCGGTCGCGGGCCCGACGACCGCACGACGGACGACGACCCGAGCAGCACGGTGCCCGACGACCTCGCGTCGCTCACGGACCCCGGGGCGGCCGAGGCCCCGTCGGTCACGCTCGTCCTGACCCAGGTCGCCGCGGCCGCCCCGCTCGCGGCGGCGTGCGCGCTCGCCGGGGTCGCGGTCGACGTCGTCCCGTCGCCGGTCGGCGCGCTCGCGGTCCTGCGCGAGCCCCGGACCGGTCCGGACGGAGCCGCGGCCATCTCGAAGCTGCTCAAGACCGTCCCCGTGATCCTGCTCGAGCGCCGCAGCGGGCAGATCACCGCGACGCGCTGGGCCGGCGGGCAGAAGGGCGACGAGCTGCCTGCGGGCCTCGTGCTCTCCGACGCGCCCCCGGTGCTCGAGGAGCTGCTGCTCGGGGGCGCCTCGGTGAGCGACGTCGAGGGCGTCGTCACGAGCGTCGGGCTCTCGCGCTGGAAGGCCATGCGTCTGCTCGCGCAGTCGGCGCGGGGCACGCGCGGCTGACGAGCAGGTCTCGGTGGCGACCGGCGACCGGTCTCACGGACCGCTCGCGGGCCGCACCCTGCGGCGCACCCCGGTAACCTGAGGGGGTGTCCAGCCAGCCCCGCGTCGTCGTCCTCGACTACGGCTTCGGCAACGTCCGATCCGCCGTCCGCGCCCTCGAACGCGTCGGCGCGCACGTCGAGCTGACGGCGGACCCGCACGCCGCCGCGGAGGCGGACGGCCTCGTCGTCCCCGGGGTCGGCGCGTTCGCCGCGGTCATGGCCGGCCTGCGTGACGTGCGCGGCGACCAGATCGTCGACCGCCGGCTCGCCGGGGGCCGGCCGGTGCTCGGCATCTGCGTCGGCATGCAGGTCATGTTCGAGGCGGGCGACGAGCACGGCGTGCGGACCGACGGCCTCGGCGAGTGGCCGGGCCTCGTGGACCGCCTCGAGGCCGACGTCGTCCCGCACATGGGCTGGGCGACGGTCGACGCCCCCGAGGGCACGACGCTGTTCGCGGGCCTCGAGGACGAGCGCTTCTACTTCGTGCACTCCTACGCGGCGCGCACGTTCCCGCTCACCGAGGGCTCCCCGGAGGAGCGGCTCGCGCCGCCGCGCGTCACGTGGGCCGAGCACGGCGACCGTTTCGTCGCCGCCGTCGAGAACGGCCCGCTCTCCGCGACCCAGTTCCACCCCGAGAAGTCGGGTGACGCGGGTGCCCAGCTCCTGACCAACTGGGTCGACTCCCTGCGCTGATCGTCCGCGCCCCGAGGACCGGGGCACGTGGGCCGGGCGCGCCCGGCCACCCACCCGAGCAGGTGCCGCACGGCACCCACGAGAGGACCGCCATGACCGACCGCCTCGAGCTGCTGCCCGCCGTCGACGTCGCCGACGGGCAGGCCGTGCGCCTCGTCCAGGGCGAGGCCGGCTCCGAGACCGGCTACGGCGACCCGCTCGCCGCGGCGCTCGACTGGCACGCGGGCGGGGCCGAGTGGATCCACCTCGTCGACCTCGACGCCGCCTTCGGGCGCGGGTCGAACGCGCCGTTGCTGGCCGACGTCACCGCGGACCTGTCCGCGAAGGGCGTCAAGGTCGAGCTCTCGGGGGGCATCCGGGACGACGCGTCGCTCGAGCGCGCGCTCGGCACGGGAGCGACGCGCGTCAACCTCGGCACCGCGGCGCTCGAGGACCCCGAGTGGACCGCCCAGGTCATCGCGAGCCACGGTGCGGCGATCGCGGTCGGCCTCGACGTGCGCGGGACAACGCTCGCCGCGCGCGGCTGGACGCAGGAGGGCGGCGACCTCTGGGAGGTCCTCGCGCGGCTCGACGCGGCCGGCTGCGCGCGCTACGTCGTGACCGACGTGACGAAGGACGGCACCCTGCGCGGCCCCAACCTCGACCTGCTGCGCGAGGTGTGCGCGCGCACGAGCGCCCCGGTCGTGGCGTCGGGCGGCATCTCGAGCCTCGCCGACCTCGAGGCGCTGCGGGCCCTCGTCCCGGTCGGTGTCGAGGGGGCGATCGTCGGCAAGGCGCTCTACGCCCGGGCGTTCACGCTGCCCGAGGCGCTCGACGTCGCCGGACGGCCGTGACCGCTCCGCGCGAGCTGCCGCCGACGTCCGCGTTCGCGGGGGACGACGGCGGCTGCGACCCGCGGCTCGCGGACGCGCTGCGGGCGCTCGGCACCGCACGCGGCTCGCTCGCGGGCGTGGTGGCGGCGCTCGCCGGGACGCGGGTGCTCGTCCCGGTCCTCGCGGAGCTCGAGGCCGCGGACGTCGTCGAGCACGGCGGGCACGAGCACACCGTCGACAAGGAGGCGTCCGCCGGGATCGTCGCGCTCCAGGCGCCCGACGGCCGCACGGCGCTGCCCGTCTTCTCGTCGGTCACGGCGATGCAGGCGTGGCGGCCCGACGCGCGGCCCGTGCCGACCGACGTCGCACGCGCGGCGCTCTCCGCCGTCGAGGAGCGGTGGGAGCTGCTCGTGCTCGACCCCGGTGGCCCGGTCACGGTGCTCGTGCCCCGGCCGGCCGTGTGGGCGCTCGCGCAGCAGCGCGACTGGGTCCCCGCGGTCCGGCGCGTGCCCGGGGCGGAGCCCGCCGGTCCGTCCAGGGCTGCCGCGCCGGCCCTCGCGGGTGCGACCGACGAGGGCGAGGTGGACCCCGACGTCCGCGCCGCGCTGCAGGGTGCGCTCGGAGCCGTGCCCGAGGTCCTCGGGCTCGACGCCCGGCCCGGCCGCCGCGCCGAGGTCGCGGTGCTGCTGCGCCTCGTGCCCGGCCTCGACCGCGCGCGCCTGGATGGCGTCCTCGCCCGGGTCAACGCGGCGCTCGCGGCCGACGAGACCGTCACCCTGCGCGTCGACTCGCTCGAGCTGCGGCTGCTCGCGGGCTGACCGGCGACCCGACGTCGCCGACCGCTCGGCTCACCGCCGGCGGCGCAGCGCCCAGGCGAGGGAGAACGCGCTGAGCACCACCGCACCGACGAGCTGCCCGCCCAGGATCACGCGGTTGAGGTCGAGCGCCGGGCGCCAGTGCACGCCGTCGTCGTCGACCACGTAGACGCCCACCGCGCGCACGCGCGTCGCGTACCCGCCGCCGCCGCCGGAGCCGCCGCCCTCGCCGCTGCTCGTCCCGCCGCCCGCACCGACCTCGCCGGTGCCCGAGCCGGTCATGACCGCGCCGTGCACCCTCGCGACCGGGATGACGGTCGTGCCGCCGCGCTCGTACGCGTCACCGAAGACCCGCCGCACGGTCCAGGTGTCGCCGGCCGCGCGGGTCAGGGCTGCGGGGTCGAAGCGCGTGCGCGCGTGCGTCGGCTCGGGGTCGACGGCCTGCTCGGGACGCTCTGGGTGCGGGGTCGCGGACACGGTTCCTCCCGGGCTCGTCGGTCGACCCACTGTGGCAGCGCGGGACGTGCCCCTACAACGGCCCGGGGCGCCCGAGGACCGGGTCGCCGGCCCGACGGGCCCCGTGGCCGGTCGCTCAGGGCGACGTGCAGGACGTCGCGGGAGCGAAGGCCGTCGTGTCGGCGAGCAGGGCGCGCAGGGTGCTCACGGGCACGACGAAGCTCTGACCGGTCGTGTTCTTGGCGTACACGACACCGATGACCCGGCCCTCGGAGTCGAGCGCCGCCGACCCCGAGCTGCCCGGCTCCACGGGCGCGTCCGTCACGAGCACCTCGCCGAGGTTCTCGTTGAGCGGGTCGGTCGTCGAGCCGATGACGTGGCCGCTCGTCACCGTGAGCTGCCCGCCCTTGGGGTACCCGACGACGCTCACCGCGTCGCCCGGCGCGGGGTCGGCGTCCGCGAGCACCGGTGCGGCGGGCAGCGGCTCGGCCGTGCGGACCACCGCGAGGTCGGCGAGCGCGGCGGTCTGCGCGGCGGTCACGGCGATGTCCCGCCCGTCGTACGTGCTCAGGTGCAGGTCCGCGGAGTCGGCGACGACGTGCCGGTTCGTGATGAGGGTCGTCTCGTCGATGGCGAAGCCCGAGCCGGTGGACAGCGCCGAGCACCCGATGTTCCGGATGCGCACCGCCATGCGCTGGGCGGCGTCGAACCCGTCGGGGGACAGGTTGCCGGTCTGCGCGGGGGTCGGTGCCGTGACCGTCGACGGCACGACGTCGGTCGGCATCGGCTCCGGCATCGCCGGGACGACGCCGCAGCCCGCGAGGACGACGCACGCGGCGGCCGTCAGCACGGTGCCGGACCGGGCCCGCGCCCGGGTCATCGCTCGAGCTCGAGCTGCAGCGCGGCGTTGGCGTCACGCGCCGCACCGCACACCTGCTGCACGTCGGTGCGGAACCGCGCGAGGTCCGCCGCGTCGTACGCGGCGGCGTTCTCGAGGTAGCTGATGAGCTGGTACTGCCCGTCGACGCACACGTCGAGCGCGCCCGCGACCTTGCCGGCGGCGTCCGAGACGCGCGCCTGGTAGTCGACGAGCTGTCGCTGCGCCTCGCGCTCGTCGCCGATCTGCGCCTTCTCGTCGGCGAGCTCGGTGATCCGCGCCTGCGCGGTCTGGAGCTGTGCGCGCACCGCCTCGAGCTCGGCGATCGCCCCGTCGAGCTCGACGCGCTGCTGCGCGAGCTCGGTGCCGGTGGTGCGGGCGACCTGCTCCCACTCCGCAGCCCGCTCCTCGTGGGCACGCGTGAGCACGACGAGGTACGTCGCGAGCGCGAGCGTCAGGGCGAACAGCATCGCGAGCACGATGACCGCCCACGGCTGGCGGCGGTGCCGGGCCGGCACCACCTCGGGTGCGACGTGCGGCGGCGGCGTCCACGCGCCCGGGCGCGCGCCGGCGTGGCTGCCACCGCCGTGGTGCACCGGCGCGGGCGTGCCCGGGCGGTCGTCCGGCCCGGGCGCCGGCGCGGTGCTCACGGGCGGCAGGACGCGGGTCGCGGCGGCGTCCGGGTGCGGTGTCGCTGTGCCCCCTGGCGGGTTCTGGCGCCGGTCGACGCCCACCTCGGGTGCGGGTCGGTCGGCACCGGTGGCGCCGACGGTCGGCCCGGCGACGCCCGGGGCCCGGTCCGTCGGGGCGGCGGCGCCCGGGTGCGCATCCGCCGCGGTCTCGCCGGTCCGGCCCTGCGGCGTCGAGGGCCCGCCGGCCCGGGTCGTCAGGGTCTCGCCGCCCGTGGGCGCGTCGCCCCGCGAGGGGGCCCGGTCGGTCTGCACGCCGCCGTCCGTGACGGCGGGGGGCCTGGGCTCCCGGACGCCCCGGTCCGACGCCTCGCCGACCGTGCGCCCGGTGCTGGTTCCGGCGCCCGGCTCGTGCCGGCTCGCGGTGACGGCCGTGCCCGGCGGAGGGACGGCCTCGGCCCTCCCGTCCCGCTCCCGCACGGGGGTGCGGAGGGGTTCGGCGAGGAGGTCGAGGTCGTCGGGCAGGCCTCGGGCGGCAGGCGTGGCGGTGCCGTCGTCGGTCTCCGGCTCACGGGTCACCGTCCCAGGATAGAGCGGGACCCGGTGGAGCCCGTCGTCCGTCCGTGGTGAGCCGGACTGGTGCCCCGGACGCCACCGGTCGGGCGGGACGTCGCGCCCGCGGTGCTCCGTCCGCGAACGACCGGTGGGCCCGCCCCGGCAGCGGTCGCGCCGCCGAGCAGCCACCGCACGCGGCGCACGTCACGTCGGCGCTCCGGATATGTCCGTGCTCGGCGTCGGGAGGCCGGGAGACAATGGCGTCCGTGTCCCTCTCGCCGTACGTCGACCTGCTGCGCCTGCCCGGCGTCCTCCGCCTGGTGCTCGTCGCGCTCGTCGCGCGTGTGCCGCACGCCGCCTCGGGCGTCGTCGTCACGCTGCACGTCGTCCTGACGCTCGACAAGGGGTACGGCCAGGCGGGCGTCGTGGTCGCCGCGGTGACGATCGGCTCCGCGATCGGCGCCCCGTGGCGCGGGCGTCGCGTCGACACGCTCGGGCTGCGGCGCGCCCTCGTCCCGTCCGTCGTCGTCGAGTCGGCGGTGTGGGTGGTGGCGCCGTTCCTCGGGTACGAGGCGCTCGTGGTCGCCGCCTTCGTCGCCGGGCTGTTCCTCGTCCCGGTGTTCTCGGTCGTGCGGCAGTCGCTGGGTGTGCTCGTGCCGCCGGTCCAGCAGCGCACGGGCTACGCGCTCGACTCGGTCGGCACCGAGCTGACCTTCATGCTGGCGCCGGTGGTCGGCGTGCTCGTCGCGACCCAGGTCTCGACGACGGTCGCGCTCGTCTCGGTCGGTGTCTCGACCGTCGCCGCCGGGGCGCTGCTGATCTGGTTCGACCCGCCGACGCGCACGTCGCAGGTGCACGCCCGGTCGTCCGCGGCGCAGCCGGCGGGCCCGGACGCCGAGGGCGTCGTCCCGCTCGCGACCCCGGTCCCTGCCGCCGCGGTGCCCGGTCCGTCGACGTTCCGTGTTGTGACCCCGGCGCTCCTCGTGGTCCTGGCGGCCGCGGTCGCGGTGTCGTTCGTCCTGAACGCGACGGACGTGTCCATCGTCGCGGCGCTCGAGGGTTGGGGACGTGAGTCGTCGGTCGGGTGGGTCATCGCGCTCTGGGCCGGCGGCTCGGTCGTCGGCGGCCTCGTCTACGGCGCGGGCCGGCGTGCGGTGCACCCGCTCGTGCTCGTGCTGGTGCTCGCGCTCCTGACGCTGCCAGCCGCGGCGGCCGGGACGCCGCTGCTGCTCGCGGTCGCGGTCGTGCTCGCCGGTGTCCCCTGTGCGCCCGCCCTCTCCTCGATCACGGCGGCGCTCGTCCGGCTCGCGCCCGAGGAGCGCCGCGGCGAGGTCATGGGCTGGCAGGGCACCGCGATGACGCTCGGTGCCGCGGTCGGCGCACCCCTGTGCGGCTGGTTCATCGACCGGCACGGCCCGGGGGCCGGCTTCCTGACGGCGAGCGCGATCGGCGTGGTGCTCGCCGGAGGTGGGCTCGTCGTGCTCCGGCTCGCCCGCGACCGTTCGCTCCGGTCGGCGTCCCCGGTCGAGCGCGAGCAGGCGCACGACGCGGACGGAACGCACCTCCCGGTCGACGCGCGCGGCTGAGGTGCCGACGGACGACGCCGGTCGGGGGAGCGCCCCTGCGCCGCGGGCGCGTCGGACGACGAGCCGCTCAGCGACGCGCCCGGCTTCTCGCCGGGCGGCGGGCGCCCGAGCCGGCCGCCCGCCCCTGCGTCAGACGACCGAGCCGGTCAGCTTCTCGCCTGGGCCCTCGCCGGGCGCGTCCGGGAACGGCGACGCCTCGCGGAACGCGAGCTGCAGCGACCGCAGTCCGTCGCGGAGCGAGCGGGCGTGCTGGTTGCCGAGGTCGGGCGCGGAGGCCGTGACGAGTGCGGCGAGCGCGGTGATGAGCTTGCGGGCCTCGTCGAGGTCGAGGTGGTCCTCGCCGCGCGCGTCCTCGGTGTCCGGGCTCAGGCCGCACTTCACCGCCGCGGCGCTCATGAGGTGCACCGCCGCGGTCGTGATGACCTCGACCGCGGCCACGTCGGCGATGTCGCGCACGGCCTCCGTCTCGGGGGTGCGGGGGTCGACGGGGCTCGTGCTCGCGCTGTGCTCGGACATGCCCCGATCCTCTCACCGCCCGCCGCGCACGTCCGCGCGCACCTCGGCGCCCCGTCCGCCCCGGAACGCGGACAGGGCCCGCACCGAGAGGTGCGGGCCCTGCTGCCGGTCCCGTCGGACCGTCGTGCTCGTGCGTCAGGCGACCGGGACGCTCGCCGTCGCCGGCTCGCCCGTCTCGAAGGGCGCCGTCCCGGCCAGGGCGGCACGCAGCGCGGCGCCGAGGCCCGCGTCGACGCTCGTCCAGTAGCCGATCGCGCGCTCGCGGATCTCCTCGCTCTTCACCGCGCCGACGTGGCCGGTGATCGTCTCGAGGAACCGGGCACGTGCAGCGTCGTCGAACACCTCGCGGTAGAGCGTGCCGGCCTGCCCGAAGTCGTCGTCCTCGGGGTGCAGCGTCGCCGCAGAGCGCTGCAGCGCGCCGTCGGACTCCCAGCCGGGCGACTCGGCGGCGCGCGCCGGGTCCGCCGCGGCTCCGCCGACCGAGTTCGGCGCGTAGACCGGGACGCTCGGGGCGTTGAACGCGTACCGCGCGGCGCCGTCCTTCGAGTACGAGTACACCGGGGCGGCGTGCGGGGCGTTGACCGGCAGCTGCGCGTGGTTCGTGCCGACGCGGTACCGGTGGGCGTCCGCGTAGGAGAAGATCCGCGCGAGCAGCATCTTGTCGGGGCTCGCCGCGATGCCGGGGACGAAGTTGCTCGGCGCGAACGTCGCCTGCTCGATCTGCGCGAAGTAGTTCTCGGGGTTGCGGTTCAGCTCGAGCTGGCCGACCTCGATGAGCGGGTAGTCCGCGTGCGGCCACACCTTCGTCAGGTCGAACGGGTTGAACCGGTACTCGGCGGCGTCGGCGTACGGCATGACCTGGACCGAGAGCGTCCACGACGGGAAGTCGCCGCCCTCGATGGCCTCGTACAGGTCGCGGATGTGGTGGTCCGCGTCCGAGCCGGCGAGCTGCGCGGCCTCGTCGGGCGTGAAGTTGCGGATGCCCTGGTTCGTCTTGAAGTGGTACTTGACCCAGAACCGCTCGCCCGCGGCGTTGATCCACTGGTACGTGTGCGAGCCGAACCCGTCCATGTGCCGCCACGACGCCGGGATCCCGCGGTCGCCCATGAGCCAGGTGACCTGGTGCGCCGACTCGGGCGAGAGCGACCAGAAGTCCCACTGCATGTCGTTGTCGCGCAGGTGGCTGCCCGGCAGGCGCTTCTGCGAGTGGATGAAGTCGGGGAACTTGATGCCGTCGCGGATGAAGAAGACGGGGGTGTTGTTGCCGACGAGGTCGTAGTTGCCCTCGGTCGTGTAGAACTTCAGCGCGAAGCCGCGGGGGTCGCGCCACGTGTCGGGGGAGCCCTGCTCGCCGGCGACCGTCGAGAAGCGCAGCAGCGTCTCGGTCGTGGCGCCCTTCTGGAACAGCGCGGCCCGCGTGTACGCGCTCACGTCGTGCGTCGTGGTGAACGTGCCGAAGGCTCCGCCGCCCTTGGCGTGCACGATGCGCTCGGGGACCTTCTCGCGGTTGAACTGCGCGAGCTTCTCGACGAGGTAGTGGTCGTGGAGCGCGATGGGGCCGTCGGCGCCGACGGACTGCGAGTGCGCGTCCGACGCGACCGGCGCGCCGGCGTTCGTCGTGGTGTACGGGACCTGGGACACGGTGGTTCCTTTCACGAGACCGGGCAGGGCCGGCCGGGGGTGTGCCGCGCGGCGGCGGAGCCGGCGGAGCTGGGGGAGGGTCGAGGGGCCGGGCGGGTGCCTCGGCGTGGGCGTCAGGTGGTTCCGGCGGCGCGGCAGTCGGGGCACAGGCCCCAGTACGTGACCTCGGCGCTCTCGATCGTGAACCCGGACGTGGAGCTGGGGACCAGGCAGGGGGCGTGGCCGACGGCGCAGTCCACGTCGTCGAGCGCGCCGCAGCCGCGGCACGCGACGTGGTGGTGGTTGTCGCCGACGCGACGCTCGTAGCGCGCGGGGTGGCCGGCGGGCTCGATGCGGCGGAGCAGGCCGGCGTCGGTGAGCGCGCGCAGCACGTCGTAGACCGCCTGGACGGAGACGGTGGGCAGCGTGCGACGGACCTCGCTCAGGACGGTGTCGGCGTCGGCGTGCGGGTGCGCGCCGACCACGTCGAACACGGCGAGCCGCGGCTCCGTGACGCGCAGGCCGCGCTCACGCAGGGCGGCGGAGAGGTCCATGACCAGCACGTTGCCACCTTTTCTGGAATCGTTCAAGTAAGGTGGGGCTGCGCTCGAGCGTGGACGACCCCGGGGTGCCGCGCGGGGACCTCAGGGCGGACATTCCCGCAGATCCCGCGTCCGTGGTAGCCTTGACGACGACCAGCCGCGTCCTGCTGCCCGGAGACGGGCGACGGGGTGCGGTGTACAAGTGGAGCTGATCCCACCCGAGCGTCGACCGCTCGCGACCTGCACAGGGCGCGACGACAGAGGCCGGGTCCGGTCCGAGGGGTGCGTCGCGTTCCCGCGGCGCACGCCCGGTGTCGTGCCGCCCGTCGGCGCAGCACCTGCTCGGACTCGTGAGGCCCCCACCTGTACCCAGGACGGGGGCCTTCCTCGTTCCCGGGGTCCCACGACGAGTTCAAGGAGCACCACATCAGCGAGCCCCGCATCAACGATCGGATCCGCGTCGCCGAGGTCCGCCTGGTCGGCCCCAACGGCGAGCAGGTCGGCATCGTCCGCGTGGAGGACGCACTGCGCCTGGCCCAGGACGCCGACCTCGACCTCGTCGAGGTCGCCCCGGACGCCCGCCCGCCCGTCTGCAAGATCATGGACTACGGCAAGTTCAAGTACGAAGCAGACATGAAGGCCCGCGAGGCCCGGCGCAACCAGACGAACACGGTCCTCAAGGAGATCCGTTTCCGGCTGAAGATCGACCCGCACGACTACGGCACCAAGAAGGGCCACGTCGAGCGCTTCCTCTCGGCCGGCGACAAGGTCAAGGTCATGATCATGTTCCGTGGCCGCGAGCAGTCGCGCCCGGAGATGGGCATCCGCCTGCTGCAGCGGCTCGCGGCCGACGTCGCCGAGCTCGGCTTCGTCGAGAGCTCGCCGAAGCAGGACGGCCGCAACATGATCATGGTGCTCGGGCCGACCAAGAAGAAGGCCGAGCAGAAGCAGGAGCAGCGCCGGGTCGAGAAGACGCGTCCGCCGCGCGAGCAGGCCGAGACGATCGAGTTCGACGTCGACGCAGCAGCCGCGACCGCCGCCGCTCCCGCGGCGCAGGCCCAGCCTGCCGCTGCGGTCGCCACGCCCGTCGCTGCCTCGACCGCTCCGGCCGACGGTCCGGCTCCTGCGTCGGCCCCGGCTGCCGCGCCCGCACCGGTGGCGTCCGCGCCGGCTCCGTCGCGCCCCGCGGCTCCGCGGCCGCCCGCACCCGCCTCGCGTCCCGCCGCCTCGGCCCCGCGTCCCGCGAGCTCGGGTGCGCGCCCGGCGTCCTCGGGTGCCGGTCGTCCCGCGTCGTCGGCGCGTCCCACCGGGAGCGCCGCGCCGGCCAGCCGGCCGTCGTCCGCCTCGGCGCCGCGTCCCGCGGCCGCACCGGCAGCGGCATCGGCACCGGCTGCAGCACCGGCCCCGCGTCCCGCAGCGGCCAAGCCCGTCGCCGCGCCGAAGCCGTCGGCGCTGCCCAAGCCGGTCCCGCGACCGGCCCCGAGCGGTGTGAAGCCGGCCCCGCGCCCGGCGCCCTCGTCGAGCAGCGAGGACGCCAAGGCCTGACTTCCCCACGGGGATCCTCACCAGGACCCCCGCACGAACGAGTCGCGCGGCCCCGCGCGATGCGACCTCAAGGAGAGAGCGGCAGCCATGCCGAAGAACAAGACGCACTCCGGTGCCAAGAAGCGCTTCCGGATCACCGGCAGCGGCAAGGTCATGCGCGAGCAGGCAGGCGGGCGCCACCTGCTCGAGCACAAGTCGAGCCGCCGTACGCGCCGCATCGCCGGTGACGTCGTCGTCTCCGCCGCTGACACCCCGAAGATCAAGAAGCTGCTCGGCAAGTGAGCCCGGGGGCGCGTGAGCGCCCCGGACTCACCTGTGAGCCCCGAAACGCAAGGAGCATCACGTGGCACGCGTGAAGCGGGCGGTCAACGCCCAGAAGAAGCGCCGCACTACCCTCGAGCGCGCCAGCGGCTACCGCGGCCAGCGTTCGCGCCTGTACCGCAAGGCGAAGGAGCAGGTCACCCACTCCCTCGTCTACGCCTACCGCGACCGCAAGGCGCGCAAGGGCGACTTCCGCAAGCTGTGGATCCAGCGCATCAACGCGGCGGCTCGCGAGCAGGGCATGACGTACAACCGCCTCATCCAGGGCCTCAAGCTCGCGGGTGTCGAGGTCGACCGTCGCGTCCTCGCCGAGCTCGCCGTCAGCGACGCCCCGGCGTTCGCGGCGCTCGTCCAGGTCGCGAAGGCGGCCCTCCCGGCCGACGTCAACGCCCCCGCCTCGGCGGCCTGACGCCCGTTCGCACACGCACGACGCCCCCGTGGTCCACGTGACCACGGGGGCGTCGTCGTGCGTGGGCCCGAGGTCGCCGGCCGCGACAGCGGACCGTGCCCGCCTGACCCGGCCCGCGGGACCCGGACCGCGCGAGCCCGCCGACGAGACCCCGCACGCCCGAGCCGCACCCGGCGGCGCGAGAGGATGACGCCATGAGCGCCACGAGCCCCGACCCCGCCGCGCCCGGCCGCGGGCGCCCGCTGCTCGACAACCCCCGCGCGGACCGCGTCAAGGCCGTCCGCGCGCTCGCCGGGCGGTCCGCGCGCGTGCGTCACGGGCAGTTCCTCGTCGAGGGTCCCCAGTCCGTGCGGGAGCTCGTGCGCGAGGAGGCACCCCGGGTGCGGGACCTCTACCTGACCGAGGCCGCGGCGGACCGGTACGACGAGATCGTGGCGGCCGCCCGTGCCGCGGGAGTGCGGACGCACCTCGCGACGCCCGCGGTGCTCGACGCGATGAGCCCGGACGCCCAGCACGTGCTGGCCGTCGCGGAGCCCCACGACGTGGCGCTCGCCGAGGTCCTGGCCGGCTCGCCGCGGCTCGTCGCCGTCCTGTCGCGCGTGCGGGACCCGGGGAACGCGGGCGCCGTCGTCCGCGCCGCCGACGCCGCGGGCGCCGACGCGGTCGTGCTCACGGCCGAGAGCGTCGACGTGCACAACCCGAAGGTGGTCCGCTCGACCGCGGGCTCGCTGTTCCACCTGCCCGTCGTCACGGGGGTGACCCTGGCCGACGCCGTCGCGGCGCTGCGCCGGGGCGGGCTCGCCGTCCTCGCGGCGGACGGGGCGGGGGAGCACGACCTCGACGACCTGCTCGACGTCGCGGGGCGCGGCGGCTCGACCGGCGCAGCGGGCGGCACCCGGACGCCCGGCACCGGTGCGGCGCCCGACCTGGCACTCCCGACCGCGTGGGTCTTCGGCAACGAGGCGTGGGGCCTCCCGGACGCGGACCGGGCGCTGGCCGACGCGGTCGTACGGGTCCCGATCCGCGGGCGTGCCGAGTCGCTCAACCTCGCGACCGCCGCCACGGTGTGCCTGTACGCGAGCTCGCGCGCACAGCGCTGACGGGACGGCCGGCTCCGCGCGCGGACCCGGAGGGCCGGCGCGGACCGCGGTGCCGGGCGCACGTGTGCTCCTGAGACCCTGGTGCGGTGCGCCTCTTCGCCGCCGTGCGGCCCCCCGCTGACGTGCTCGACCACCTCGACCTCGCGCTGCGCGTCGTACGCGCGGGCGCCGTGGCCGACGACCGGACGTCCCCCGTGCGCTGGACCGCGGAGGAGAACCGTCACCTGACGGTCGCGTTCTACGGCGAGGTCCCCGCCGGGGTGTCCGAGGACCTGGCGCGCGGCCTCGCGCGCGTCGCGGACGAGGCGGAGCCGTTCGAGCTGCGGCTGCGTGGGGCCGGGGTGTTCTCGCACCGCACGCTGTGGGTCGGGGCGAGCGGCGAGGTCGAGGCGATGAACCGGCTGAGCGCCCGGTCGGCCGAGGCGGGCGCGGAGGCGGGGACCCGTCCCGACGAGCGTGTCCGTTCGCGCCCCCACCTCACGGTCGGTCGGGTCAGCCCGTCGGCCCGGCCCACGCGACGCTCGCGACGCCGGCCCGACGACGAGCCGCCGAGCGCGCCGGTCGACGCGCTCGTGCGCGCGCTCGCCGTGTACGAGGGCCCCGTGTGGACGGTCGAGGAGCTGCTGCTCGTCGAGTCGGAGCCGGGTGCGGGGCGGGGCGGCGGTCCGCTGTACACGCCGGTGGACTCGTGGCGGCTCGGCGGCGCGTGAGGAGCTCGTCGTCCCGCTGCACGACCGGGCCCTGTGGCAGCATGGTGCCCATGCCAGTCTCGCGACGTGACGCGCCGGTGACCCGTGGTCGCCGATTTCCCGGGCCCGTTCCCGGGCCGCGCCGCTGACGCTGCGCACGTGACCGAGTCGTCCCCGCGGGGGCGACCTGCGGCGCTCGCCGAGCGAGCCGCCGGTCCCCGGGACGGGCGCCATTAGACTGCCCAGCTGGCCGGGACCCTCGTCGGACCGGCCGCACCCTCCCCGCCTGGAAGGTCCGCATGTCCTCCTCACCCCTGTCCCCGCTCGACGCCGACGGCATCGAGGCGGCGCTCTCGGACGCCCTCGCGGCGCTCGCGAAGGCCGCCGACCTCGACGAGCTCAAGGCCGCACGGCTCGAGCACGTCGGCGACCGCAGCCGCCTGTCGCTCGCGAACCGCGAGATCGGCCGGCTGGCCCCGGCGGAGAAGGCCGTCGCCGGCAAGCTGCTCGGCTCCGCACGCGGCCGGCTGGGCGCCGCGCTCGCCGCACGCCAGACCGAGCTCGAGGCCGAGCGCGACGCCCGCGTGCTCGTCGAGGAGCGCGTCGACGTGACGCTGCCGGCCGAGCGCCGGACCGCCGGCGCGCGGCACCCGCTCGAGACGCTCCAGGAGCGCATCGCGGACATGTTCGTCGCGATGGGCTGGGAGATCGCGGAGGGCCCCGAGGTCGAGGCCGAGTGGTTCAACTTCGACGCGCTCAACTTCGGCGTCGACCACCCGGCGCGCCAGATGCAGGACACGTTCTTCGTCGAGGGTGCCGAGCCGGGGGAGGCGTCGGGCCTCGTGCTGCGCACGCACACCTCGCCCGTGCAGGCGCGCACGCTGCTCGAGCGCGAGCTGCCCGTGTACATCGCGTGCCCGGGCAAGGTGTTCCGCACCGACGAGCTCGACGCGACGCACACGCCGGTGTTCCACCAGGTCGAGGGCCTCGCGGTCGACAAGGGCCTGACGATGGCGCACCTCAAGGGCACGCTGGACCACTTCGCCCGCTCGGTCTTCGGTCCCGAGGCACGCACGCGCCTGCGGCCCGCGTACTTCCCGTTCACGGAGCCGAGCGCGGAGATGGACCTGTGGTTCCCCCAGAAGAAGGGCGGACCCGGCTGGATCGAGTGGGGAGGGTGCGGGATGGTCAACCCGAACGTGCTGCGCGCCGCGGGCATCGACCCCGACGTGTACTCCGGGTTCGCGTTCGGGGTCGGGGTCGAGCGCGCGCTGATGCTGCGCCACGGCATCGCCGACATGCGCGACATGGTCGAGGGCGACGTGCGGTTCTCCGCGCAGCTGGGAGGGGTGGCCTGATGCCGCGCATCCCGCTGACGTGGCTCGCCGAGCACGTCGACCTCCCGGCCGGCACGACGGCCGAGCAGCTCGCCGCGGACCTCGTCCGCGTCGGCCTCGAGGAGGAGGCGATCCACCCCGCCGCCGTCACGGGGCCGCTCGTGGTCGGTGAGGTCGTCGAGCGCACCCCGGAGCCGCAGAAGAACGGCAAGACGATCAACTGGTGCCGTGTCGACGTCGGCGCGCACAACGAGGAGGACGGCTCGCCGCGCGGGATCGTGTGCGGGGCGCACAACTTCGACGTGGGCGACCGCGTCGTCGTCGCGCTGCCCGGCGCGGTGCTGCCCGGGCCGTTCCCGATCGCCGCGCGCAAGACGTACGGGCACGTGTCCGACGGCATGATCTGCTCGGCGCGCGAGCTCGGGCTCGGCGAGGACCACGACGGCATCATCGTGATCTCGCGGCTCGGGCTCGACGCCGAGCCGGGGACCGACGCGCGCGAGCTCCTGGGGCTCGGCGAGGAGGTCCTCGAGATCAACGTGACGCCGGACCGCGGCTACTGCTTCTCGATGCGCGGCGTGGCCCGCGAGTACTCCCACGCGACCGGCGCGACGTTCCGTGACCCGGGGGTGCCCGTGCCGGACGCGCCCGCGGGCGGGGGCTTCGCCGTCGAGCTCGACGACGACGCGCCGATCGACGGTGTGTCGGGCGCGGACCGGTTCGTCGCGCAGGTCGTGCGCGGGGTCGCCGCGTCGGACCCGTCGCCTGCGTGGATGCAGCGCCGGCTGACCCAGGCCGGGATGCGGCCGCTCTCGCTCGCGGTCGACGTGACGAACTACGTGATGCTGGACCTCGGCCAGCCGCTGCACGCCTACGACCTCGCGCAGCTCACGGCGCCCGTCGTGGTGCGGCGGGCCCGCGAGGGTGAGCGGCTGCGCACCCTCGACGGCCAGGACCGCGTGCTGTCCACCGAGGACCTGCTCGTCACGGACAGCCCGGCGGGTGCGCGCGCGAGCCACATCCTGGGCCTGGCCGGCGTGATGGGCGGTGCGGAGTCCGAGGTCGGCGAGTCGACGACCGACCTGCTCGTCGAGGCGGCGCACTTCGACGCGATCAGCGTCGCTCGCACGGCACGGCGCCACAAGCTCCCGAGCGAGGCGGCCAAGCGCTTCGAGCGCGGCGTCGACCCCCGGCTCGCGCGCGTCGCGGTCGCCCGGGTCGTCGAGCTGCTCGTCGAGCACGGCGGCGGGACGCCCGACGCCGAGCTCACCGACGTGGACCGCACGAGCGAGCCGCCGGTCGTCGAGCTCGCCCTCGACCTGCCGTCGCGGCTCGTCGGCGTCGCGTACACCCCCGAGCAGGTGCGGGAGACGCTCACCGAGATCGGCTGCGAGGTCACCGACGCCGACGCGCCGGGCCGCGTGCGCGTGCGGGTGCCGAGCTGGCGCCCGGACCTGGCCGTGCCGGTCGACCTGGTCGAGGAGGTCGCGCGCCTGCGCGGGTACTCCGAGATCCCGTCCGTGCTGCCCGTCGCACCCGTCGGGCGAGGGCTGACCGACGGTCAGCGCGCTCGCCGGGCGGTCGCGGGCGCCCTCGTCGGGGCGGGCTGGGTCGAGACGCTGAGCTACCCGTTCGTCGCCCCCGAGCAGCACGACGTGCTCGGCCTCCCGGCGGACGACGACCGGCGCCGCGCGGTCCGGCTCGTCAACCCGCTCGACGACTCGCAGCCCGAGATGCGCACGAGCCTGCTCGCGACGCTGCTCGACACGGCGCGCCGCAACGTGAGCCGCGGGACGACCGACCTCGCGGTCTTCGAGATCGGGCTCGTGACCCGCCCGGCCGCCGGTGCGCAGCCGGCACCGCGCCTGCCGGGCGGGGTTCGGCCGTCCGACGCGGACCTCACGGCGCTCCGGGCCGCGGTCCCGGCGCAGCCGCGGCGTCTCGCCGGGGTCCTGACCGGGCAGCGCGACCCCGCCGGCTGGTGGGGTCCGGGCCGGCGTGCGGACCACTCCGACGCGGTCGCGGGCGCCCTGCTGGTCGCGCGCACGCTCGGGGTCGAGCTCGTGGTGCGCCAGGACGGGGACCACGCGCCGTGGCACCCGGGCCGGTGCGCGCGCCTCGAGACGGCGGACGGGACGCTGGCCGGGCACGCGGGCGAGCTGCACCCGAAGGTCGTCGCGGCGCTCGGGCTCCCGTCGCGGGCCGCGGCGTTCGAGGTCGACCTCGACGTGCTGCTCGCGGCGGCGCCGACCGAGCCCGTCCAGGTCGTCGAGGTCTCGACGTTCCCGGTCGCGAAGGAGGACGTCGCGCTCGTGGTCGACGCCGAGGTGCCCGCGGGCGACGTGCAGGCGGCGGTCCGGGCCGGTGCGGTGTCGAGCCCGGCGGGCGACGTCCTCGAGGAGCTGCGGCTGTTCGACGTGTACACCGGGCCGCAGGTCGGGGACGGCAAGAAGTCGCTCGCGTTCTCGCTGCGTCTGCGCGCGGCTGACCGCACCCTGACCGCGGACGAGACGGCCGCGGTGCGCGAGGCGGTCGTCGCCGAGGTGGACCGGCAGTTCGGGGCACGGCTCCGCGCCTGACCCGTCGAGCGCGCACCAGGGCGCCCGTCCCCCTCCCGGGGGGCGGGCGCCCTCGTCGTCCGCCGTCGAGCGGGTCACGGGCCGGCGCTCGCGGGAGGAGACGACCACCCGCCGACAGCCCTGCGGCCGGCGTGCCCGGGGAGGTGTGCGCCGACACGCCACGGCGACGCGCCCGTGACGGCGCGCGGAACGCTTCCGGCGCGGGGCGTGTCCGAATAGGGTGATCCGCGAATGACACGGGGTGCTCGCGTACCGGCTGCGACCGGTGCGGGCGAGCTGAGATCACACCCGTCGAACCTGATCTAGTTCGTACTAGCGAAGGGATGTCATGAGATGACTCATGCGCCTGAGAACGACCCGGCCGGCTCGGCCACGGAGCGTGACGCGCTCCTCGGCGCGGTGCACGAGGCTGCCGAGCAGGTCCGGCACCGCACGCCGCTCGTGCAGTGCCTCACGAACGAGGTGACCGTCAACCTGGTCGCGAACGTGCTGCTCGCCGCGGGCGCGTCCCCGGCGATGGTCGCGACGCCGGGCGAGGCGGAGGAGCTCGCGCACGTCGCGGACGCGGTGCTCGTGAACCTCGGGACGATGGGTGCGGACCACCGCGTGTCGATCCGCTCGACGGTCGCCGCGGCGCAGGGTGCCCGCACGCCGTGGGTCCTCGACCCCGTCGCGGTCGGGGTGCTCTCGCTCCGGACGCGGCTCGCGGCGGAGATCCTCGTGCACACTCCGGCGGTGGTCCGGGGCAACGCGAGCGAGATCCGGGCGCTCGCCGGGCTCTCCTCCGCGGGGCGCGGGGTCGACGCGCGCGACGACGTCGACGACGCGCTCACCGCCGCCGTGGCGGTCGCCGGGCGCACGGGGGCGGTCGTGGCGGTCTCGGGCGCGACGGACCTCGTGACCGACGGCGTGACGGTCGTGCGGATCACCGGCGGCGACCCGCTCCTGACGCTGGTGACCGGGGGAGGGTGCGCGCTCGGCGGGCTCGTCGCCGCGACGAGCGCCGTCGCGAGCCCGCTCGTCGCGGCGGTCACGGCCAGCGCCTGGTTCAACGAGGCCGCGACCGACGCCGCCCTCGTGGCGCGCGGGCCCGGGTCGTTCGCCGCGGCGTTCGTCGATGCCGTGTACGCCCTGACCGCGGACAGGCTGGTCGAGCGTGCGGCCGCAGGTCTGCACGTCGGCGCGCTGACGGCCGCGGGGCCCCGCGCATGAGCGCCGCGCTGCCCCCGGGTCCGTACCTCGTGCTCGACGCCGCGGTCTGCGAGGGGGCCGGGCACGATCCGCTGGACGTCGTGGACGCCGCGGCGCACGCCGGGCTCGGCGTCGTCCAGCTGCGCGCCAAGGACCGCGACGTGCGCGCGCTGCTCGACCTCACGGTCGCCGCGGCGGGCCGGCTCGCGCGGTTCGTCGGTCCGCCCGCGCTCGTGGTCGACGACCGGGTCGACGTCGTGCTCGCGGCCCGCCGCCGGGGAGCGCGCGTGGACGGCGTGCACCTCGGGCAGTCCGACCTCCCGGCCGTGGACGCGCGACGGCTGCTGGGTGCCGGGACGCTCATCGGCGTCTCGGCCGCGCGCGACGAGGACGTCGACGCGGCGCTGCGGACCGGGGTGGTCGACTACCTCGGTGCCGGACCGGTCCGCGCGACCCCGACCAAGCCGGACGCCGCGGACCCCATCGGCCTCGACGGGCTCGCCGAGGTCGCGCGCCGGTCCACGCTGCCGGTCGTCGCGATCGGCGGGCTGACCGTCGAGGACGCCGAGCCGGTGCGCCTCGCGGGCGCCGTGGGCCTGGCGGTGGTGTCCGCGGTGTGCTCGCACCCCGCGCCGTACGCCGCGGCGACCGAGCTCGTCGCCGCGTGGGCGCGGGCCCGCTCGCACGCCGCGAGCGCCTCGTGACCCCGCCGCTCGGGGCCGCGCCCGTCCCGGCGGACCGGCCGGGGCTCGACGCCGCGCCGGACCGTCTCCGCTTCGGTGCACCGGGCGGACCGAGCCGTCCGCGCGTCCTGTCGGTCGCGGGCACGGACCCGACCGGGGGTGCCGGGATCCAGGCGGACCTCAAGTCGATCGCCGCGCACGGCGGGTACGGCATGGCCGTGGTCACCGCGCTCGTCGCGCAGAACACCCGCGGCGTGCGCACGAGCCACGTGCCCGACCCCGCGTTCCTGCGCGCTCAGCTCGACGCGGTGAGCGACGACGTCACGGTCGACGCGCTGAAGATCGGCATGGTCGCGACCGAGGCCGTCGCCCGCGAGCTCGGTGCGTGGCTCGCGGCGCACCGGCCGCCGCACGTCGTGCTCGACCCGGTCATGGTCGCGACGAGCGGGGACCGGCTGCTCGACGGCGGTGCCGAGGACGCCGTGCGGTCGCTGCTCGCGCACGCCGACCTCGTGACGCCCAACCTGCCCGAGCTCGCGGTCCTGCTCGGCGAGCCGGTCGCTGCGACGTGGCCCGAGGCGCTCGACCAGGGGGTGCGGCTCGCCCGCCTGCACGAGGTCGCGGTGCTGGTGAAGGGCGGTCACCTCGCGGGGGAGCCCGGCCGGAGCCCAGACGCCGTCGTGACCACCGAGGGGACCGTCGAGATCGACGCGCCGCGCGTGGCGACGCTCCACACGCACGGGACCGGCTGCTCGCTGTCCGCCGCGGTCGCGACCCTGCGCCCGCAGCGCGACGACTGGGTCACGGCGGTGCGCGAGGCCAAGGAGTGGCTCACGGGCGCCCTCCGGGCCGGGGCCGCGCTGCAGGTCGGGACCGGCAACGGTCCCGTCGACCACGCGCACCGGCAGGGCAGCGCGCGGCGCTTCACCGACGAGGCCTGGGAGCAGGTCGCGGACCTGCGGGAGGCCTGCGACGCGCTGGCGTTCGTCCGCGGGCTCGCCGCCGGGACGCTCGCGCCGGAGCAGTTCGCGTTCTACCTCGCGCAGGACGCGCTGTACCTGCGCGAGTACTCCCGCGTCCTGGCGCGGGCGAGCGAGCTCGCCCCGGACCGCGGGGCGCAGGAGTTCTTCGCGCGCGGCGCGCACCACTGCCTCGCGGTGGAGTCGGACCTCCACCGGCGGTGGCTGGGGCGGTACGGCGTGGCCGAGGGCGGCGCGGCGACGTCACCGGTGACCGCCGCGTACACCGACCACCTGCGCGCGGTCGCGGCGACCGGCTCGTACACGGAGCTCGTCGCCGCGGTGCTCCCGTGCTACTGGCTGTACGCGGACATCGGCGCGCGCCTGCTGGCCCGGTCCGAGCTCGACGGGCACCCGTACGCCGACTGGATCGCGACGTACGGCGACCCCGAGTTCGCGCGGGCGTCGGACCGGGCGCGCGAGCTGACCGACGACGCGGCCCGGTCCGCCGGTCCGGCGGAGCGCGCGCGCATGCTCGAGGCCTTCGTGCGCTCGTGCCGGCACGAGTGGCTGTTCTTCGCGCAGGGCACGTCGATGCCGTCGTGGCCGGAGCCGTCGCGATCGACGGCCGAGCGCGAGCCGGCCGGCGTGCGCTGAGCGAGGGCTCCGCGCCGCACGTGCGGAGCGGAGCCTGCCGCCGCCCTCAGGCCGCGCCGACCTCCCGCGCGAGCAGCGCCACGCGGACCGCTCCGCCGGACGTCACCTGCTCCCCGACCTGCGCGAAGCCGAGCCGCCGGTGGAACGCGAGCGACGCGGGGTTGGGCGGGTCGAGGTTGACCTCGCACGTGACCTCGCCGAGCCCGGCCCGCACGGCGGCGGCGTCCACCGCGTCGTAGAGCGCGCGTCCGACGCCACGGCCGTGCCCGTGCGGCGCGACGACGATCCGGTCGACGTACAGCGAGCCGGGCCGGTGGGTCGAGAACCACCGGTAGTTCTCGCTCGCGTACGCGGCCCCGGGGGCGAGCGCGAGCAGGAACGCGAGCGGCGCGCCGGTTGCGGGGTCGTCGACGACGAGTGCGACGTCGCACGCGGGCAGGTGCGCGGCCAGCCCGGCGGCGCCGAGCGCGTTGACGGCCGGGACGGCGGCGTCATTGAGCACGGCGAGCGCGGGGACGTCGTCCGGGTGGGCCGCGCGCGGGACGGGGGAGTCGACGGCGGAGGCAGGCTGGGGGACGCTCACGGGACGAGGACGACCTTCCCGGTCGTGGCGCGCCCCTCGAGCGCGCGGTGCGCGTCCGCGGCGTCGCGCAGCGCGAACGTCGCCCCGACCCGGACGTCGAGCGTGCCGGCGGCGACGGCGTCGAGCAGCTCGCCGGCCCGCCAGAGAAGCTCCTCGCGCGTCGCGGTGTAGTGCGCGAGCGTGGGGCGGGTCAGGAACAGCGAGCCGGCGGAGTTGAGCCGCTGCGGGTCCAGCGGGGGGACGGGCCCGGACGCGGCGCCGAAGAGCGCGAGGCCGCCGCGCGGGCGCAGCGACGCGAGCGAGGCGTCGAACGTCGCACGCCCCACGCCGTCGAACACCGTGTGCACACCGGCGCCGCCGGTGAGCTCGCGCACGCGCGCGGGGAGCGCGGTCGCCAGGTCGTCGAGCAGGTCGTACCGGACCACCTCGGCGGCCCCGGCACCGCGCGCCAGGTCCTCCTTCTCCGCCGCCCCGACCGTGGCCAGCACCCGCGCGCCCCGGGCGACGGCGAGCTGGGTCAGGAGCAGACCGACGCCCCCGGCCGCGGCGTGCACCAGCACGTCCTGGCCGGCGGTCACGGGGAACGTCGAGGAGACGAGGTAGTGCGCGGTCATGCCCTGGAGCAGCAGCGCCGCGGCCGTCGTGAGGTCGACGCCCTCCGGCACCGGCACCGCGTGCTCCGCGTCGAGCAGCACCTGCTCGGCGTAGGAGCCTGGAGCGCCGGACGCCCACGCGACGCGGTCGCCGACGCCGAGCCCGGTGACCCCGTCGCCGAGCGCGTCGACCGTGCCCGCGCCCTCGCCGCCCACGACGTGCGGGAACGGGACCGGGTACAGCCCCGACCGGCGGTAGGTGTCGATGAAGTTCACGCCCGCCGCGGCGACGCGCACGCGGACCTGTCCGGGCCCGGGCTCGGGCGTGGGGAGCTCGACGAGCTCGAGGACCTCGGGGCCGCCGGCGCTGCCGGCCTGGATCGTCTGCACGCCGGGCGCAACGCCGGTCGCCGGCCGGATCATCCGCGGCGGACACGGCGTCTCACGATGTGTGCACCTCGCCGTCCCGCCTTGACGCGCCCCGCGCCCCGCTCGCAGGCTCAGGCCCGCGGGGTCCGACGGGGGCTCCACGGCGGACGGAGCTGGGCATGACGGTGGAGATCGACAGGACGTCGGAGAAGCTCGCGCAGTACGCGCACCCGGAGCGTCTCGTGACGACCCAGTGGCTCGCCGACCACCTCGGCGCCGAGGGTCTGGTCGTCGTCGAGTCGGACGAGGACGTGCTGCTGTACGAGACGGGGCACATCCCGGGCGCGGTCAAGATCGACTGGCACACGGACCTCAACGACGCCGACGTGCGCGACTACGTCGACGGCGAGCGCCTCGCGCAGCTGCTCGGCTCCAAGGGCATCGGGCGCGACACGACCGTCGTGATCTACGGCGACAAGAACAACTGGTGGGCCGCCTACACGCTGTGGGTGCTGTCGCTGTTCGGCCACGAGGACGTGCGGCTGCTCGACGGTGGCCGGAACACGTGGATCGCCGAGGGCCGCGAGATCACGACCGAGGTCCCGACGCCGACGCCCGTCGAGTACCCGGTCGTCGAGCGGGACGACCGGACGCTGCGGGCGTTCAAGGAGGACGTCCTCGCGCACCTCGGCAACCCGATCGTCGACATCCGCTCGCCCAAGGAGTACACGGGCGAGCTCGCGCACATGCCCGACTACCCGAACGAGGGCGCGCTGCGCACGGGCCACATCCCGACGGCCCGCAACGTGCCGTGGGCGACGGCGGTCGCTGCGGACGGGACGTACAAGTCGCGTGCCGAGCTCGAGGCGATCTACCAGGACGGCGGCCTCGGTCTGGCCCCGGACGACCAGGTCATCACGTACTGCCGCATCGGCGAGCGGTCGAGCCACACGTGGTTCGCGCTCAAGCACCTCCTGGGCCTCGACAACGTCCGCAACTACGACGGCTCGTGGACCGAGTGGGGGAACTCGGTGCGCGTCCCGATCGTCAAGGGCGAGGAGCCGGGGAGCCTCCCGGCGTGAGCCCCGCGGGCTGCCAGGCGGTCCGGAGAAGGTGGGAGGATCGGTCCCATGGCTGAGACCCACGTCCCCGAGGCCTTCGCACGGATCCGCGAGGAGTTCCTCGCCGTCCCGCAGCCGGACCGCCTGCAGCTGCTGCTGGAGTTCTCCCGCGAGCTGCCCGAGCTGCCCGAGCGCTACGCCGCGCAGCCGGGCCTGCTCGAGCGCGTCGAGGAGTGCCAGTCGCCCGTGCGCGCCTTCTCGGAGGTCGACGGCGACGGGATCGTGCACTTCTATGCGTCCGCCCCGCCCGAGGCGCCCACGACGCGGGGCTTCGCCGCGATCCTCGCGGAGGGCCTCGAGGGGCTCACCGCGCAGGAGGTGCTCGCGCTGCCCGACGACTACCCGTTCACGATCGGCCTGACCGAGGCGGTGAGCCCGCTGCGGCTGCGGGGGATGACGGGGATGCTCGAGCGGACCAAGCGGCAGGTGCGCGAGCAGGTCGGCGCGTAGGTCCTTCGACGGCGAGCCCCGTCGTAGTGACTATGCACTTGGGTGTATGGTCATGCACATGACGTTCACCGTGGCGGTCGCCGGCGCGAGCGGGTACGCGGGCGGGGAGATGCTCCGCCTGCTGCTCGACCACCCCGAGGCCGAGATCCGCACGGTCACGGCGCACTCCAACGCCGGGACCCGCCTGGGCGAGCACCAGCCGCACCTGCGCCGGCTCGCCGACCGCGTGCTCGCGCCGACCGACGTCGAGCAGCTCGCGGGGCACGACGTCGTCGTCCTCGCGCTGCCGCACGGCGCGTCTGGGGCGGTCGCGGCCGAGCTCGGGGACGCCGCGCTCGTCCTGGACCTCGGCGCCGACCACCGGCTCGTCGACGCCGCCGCGTGGGAGGCGTTCTACGGCAACCCGCACGCCGGCACCTGGCCCTACGGGCTGCCCGAGCTGCTGCACGCGGGGGAGCGGACGCCCGGCGCCCAGCGCGCCGCGCTCGCGGGCACCCGGCGCATCGCGGTGCCCGGGTGCAACGTCACCGCCGTCACCCTCGGCCTCCAGCCGGGGATCGCCGCCGGGCTGATCGAGCCGACCGACCTCGTGGCGGTGCTCGCCAACGGCTACTCGGGCGCGGGGAAGTCGCTCAAGACCCACCTGATCGCGAGCGAGGCCCTCGGTGCGGCCCAGCCGTACGCGGTCGGCGGCACGCACCGGCACATCCCCGAGATCGAGCAGAACCTCGGCGTCGCGGGCGCGGCGGCCGTGAGCATCTCGTTCACCCCGACGCTCGTCCCGATGGCGCGCGGGATCCTCGCGACCGCGACCGCCCGCCTCGTGCCCGGCACCGACCCGGCGTCGGTTCGGGCCGCCTGGGAGCAGGCCTACTGCGACGAGCCGTTCGTGCACCTGCTGCCCGAGGGCCAGTGGCCGACGACCGCCGCGACGCTCGGCGCCAACACCGCGCTCGTGCAGGTCGCGGTCGACGAGCGCGCAGGCCGCGTCGTGACCGTCACCGCGATCGACAACCTCGTCAAGGGGACCGCCGGCGCCGCCGTGCAGTCCCTCAACCTCGCGCTCGGCCTCCCCGAGACGCTCGGCCTCCCGCTGGACGGAGTCGCCCCGTGAGCACCGCACCCAAGACCCCCGCGACGCCCACCCCGTCGCCCGGCGTGACCGCCGCCGCCGGCTTCCGCGCCACGGGCGTGACCGCCGGGCTCAAGGCGTCGGGCCGCCCGGACCTCGCGCTCGTCGTCAACGACGGTCCGTCGCAGGTCGCGGCCGCGGTGTTCACGTCGAACCGCGTCGTCGGCGCGCCGGTCGTGTGGTCGCGCCAGGCGGTGTCCGACGGGATCGCGAGCGCCGTGGTGCTCAACTCCGGCGGCGCCAACGTGTGCACCGGCCCCGAGGGCTTCCAGGACGTGCACGCGACGGCCGAGAAGGTCGCCGAGGTGCTCGGGGTCTCGTCGGGCGACGTGCTCGTCGCCTCGACGGGGCTGATCGGCGAGCGGCTCCCGCGCGAGAAGCTCCTCGCGGGCGTCGAGACCGCCGGCCCCGCGCTGTCGGCGGACGGCGGACCGGACGCCTCCGTCGCGATCATGACGACCGACACCGTCCCGAAGACCGCGCACGTCACGGTCGAGACGCCGTCGGGCAGCTGGACGGTCGGCGGGATGGCCAAGGGCGCCGGGATGCTGGCCCCCGCGCTCGCGACGATGCTGTGCGTGATCACGACCGACGCCGACGTCGACGCCGCGACCGCGGACGCCGCCCTGCGCGCCGCGACGGGCACGACGCTCGACCGCATCGACTCCGACGGCTGCATGTCGACCTCGGACACGGTCGCGCTGCTGGTCTCCGGCGCGAGCGGCGTCACCCCCGACCCGGCCGAGTTCGCCGAGGCGGTGCGCGAGGTGTGCGCGCGCCTGGCGCGGGCGCTGGTCGCGGACTGCGAGGGTGCCACGCACGACGTCGAGGTCACCGTCGTGAACGCCGAGACCGAGGACGCCGCGGTCGCCGTGGCGCGGGCCGTGACCCGCTCCAACCTCGTGAAGACCGCGATCTTCGGCAACGACCCGAACTGGGGCCGGATCCTCGCCCAGGTCGGGACCGTCCCGGTCGAGGTCGCGGCGTACGACCCCGCGCAGCTCGACGTGACGTTCAACGGCGTCCAGGTCTGCCGCGCGGGCGGTGCCTACGAGGACCGCTCGAAGGTCGACCTGGCCTCGCAGCGCGAGGTGCACGTCGTCATCGACCTGCACGCCGGTGACGCGTCCGCGACGGTCTGGACCAACGACCTCTCGCACGACTACGTCCACGAGAACAGCGCCTACTCCACATGAGCGAGAGCGACGTGACCCCCAGCACCGACGGACCCACCGTGAGCGACGACTTCGTCTTCAACACCCGCACCGACCTGCGCGCGGACCAGAAGGCCGAGGTCCTCATCGAGGCCCTGCCGTGGCTGCAGCGCTTCAAGGGCGCGCTCGTCGTCGTGAAGTACGGCGGCAACGCGATGGTCGACGACGACCTCAAGCGGGCGTTCGCCGAGGACATGGTCTTCCTGCACCAGGTCGGGCTCCGGCCCGTCGTCGTGCACGGCGGCGGTCCGCAGATCAACGCGATGCTCGACCGGCTCGGCATCGAGAGCGAGTTCCGCGGCGGGCTGCGGGTCACGACGCCCGAGGCGATGGACGTCGTCCGCATGGTCCTCACGGGCCAGGTCTCGCGCGAGCTCGTCGGGCTGCTGAACGCGCACGGCCCCTACGCGGTCGGGCTGTCCGGCGAGGACGGCGGGCTGCTGCGCGCCCGGCGCCGGCACGCCGTCGTCGACGGCGAGAGCGTCGACATCGGGCTCGTGGGCGACGTCGTCGAGGTCAACCCCAGCGCGGTCCTCGACCTGCTCGACGCGGGCCGCATCCCCGTCGTGTCCACCGTGGCGCCCGACCTCGAGGACCCCACGCAGGTGCTCAACGTCAACGCGGACACCGCGGCGGCGGCGCTCGCCGTCGCGCTCGGCGCGCGCAAGCTCATCGTGCTCACCGACGTCGAGGGCCTCTACACGAGCTGGCCGGACCGCGGCTCGCTCGTGCGCCGCATCCGGTCGAGCGCGCTCGCCGAGCTGCTGCCGACGCTCGACGCCGGCATGCGGCCCAAGATGGAGGCGTGCTGGCGGGCCGTCGAGGGCGGCGTGGGCCGGGCGCACGTGATCGACGGGCGCGCCGCGCACTCGATCCTCGTCGAGGTCTTCACGTCCGACGGCGTCGGCACGATGGTGCTGCCCGACGACGAGCCGGTCCCGTCCCCGTTCACGGGCGAGATCCCGGCGGTCGACGAGGCCGCGGTCCGGAGGTCGCGGGCATGAGCGGCACCGACGTGACGCAGCCCGCCGGTGCGGGCGTGGGCGCAGGCACGGGCGACCTCGTCGCCCCCGACTCGGGCGCGCACTGGACGCAGCGGTACTCCGCGGCGGTCATGGACACGTTCGGCCCGCCGCAGCGCGTGCTCGTGCGCGGCGACGGCGCCTACGTGTGGGACGCCGACGGCAAGCGGTACCTCGACCTGCTCGCGGGCATCGCGGTCAACGCGCTGGGCCACGCGCACCCGACGCTGACCGCGGCGATCTCCGCGCAGCTCGGCACGCTCGGGCACGTGTCGAACTTCTTCGCGACGCCGACGCAGGTCGCGCTCGCCGAGCGGCTGCTCGACCTCGCCCGCGCACCGCACGGCTCGCGGGTGTTCTTCACGAACTCGGGGACGGAAGCCAACGAGGCGCTCGTGAAGATGACGCGCCGCACGGGCCGCCCACGCATCCTCGCGCTCGAGGGGTCCTTCCACGGCCGGAGCATGGGGGCGCTCGCGCTGACCCACAAGCCGGCCTACCGCGAGCCGTTCGAGCCGCTGCCCGGCGGCGTCGAGTTCCTGCCGTTCGGCGACAGCGAGGCCCTGCGGGCGGCGTTCGCGCCGGAGAACGGCGGGGGAGCGGACGTCGCGGCCCTCGTGCTCGAGCCCGTCCAGGGCGAGGCCGGTGTGCGCCCGCTGCCCGCGGGGTACCTCGCACTGGCCCGCGAGCTCACGTCGGCCGCGGGAGCGCTGCTCGCGCTCGACGAGGTGCAGACCGGCATGGGCCGGACCGGCGTCTGGCTCGCGCACCACCACGACCACCTCGGCGGCGGGATCGTGCCCGACGTCGTCACTCTCGCCAAGGGCCTCGGCGGCGGCTTCCCGATCGGCGCGGTCGTCGCGTACGGCGAGCGCGCGGCGACGCTCCTGGGCCGCGGTCAGCACGGCACGACGTTCGGCGGGAACCCGGTCGCCGCGGCGGCGGGCCTCGCGACGATCGGTGTCATCGAGCGCGACGGCCTGCTCGCGAACGTCCGCGACGTCGGCGCCGGGCTGCGTGCCGCGGTGTCCGCGCTCGGGCACCCGCTCGTCGCGCAGGTGCGCGGCGAGGGTCTCCTGATCGCGATCGAGCTGGCGCGCCCGGTGGCGGCCGAGGTCGCCGCGCAGGCGCTCGCGGCCGGGATCATCGTCAACCCATGCACGCCGACCACGCTCCGGATCGCCCCCCCGCTCATCCTCACCGCGGGCCAGGGCCAGCAGCTCGTCGACTTCCTCGCGGGGCTCCCGCGCGACCTCGGACCGGAGGCCTGAGATGGTGCGGCACTTCCTGCGCGACGACGACCTGAGCCCGCGCGAGCAGCGCGAGGTCCTCGAGCTCGCGCTCGCGTTCCGCGACGACCGGTTCATCCGGACGCCGCTCGCCGGCCCGCGTGCGGTCGCCCTGGTCTTCGACAAGCACTCGACGCGCACGCGCGTGTCGTTCTCCGTCGGTGTCGCGGAGCTCGGCGGCTACCCGCTGGTCCTGGACTCCGGGACGTCCCAGCTCGAGCGCGGCGAGCCGATCGAGGACACCGCGCGCGTGCTGGACCGCCAGTGCGCGGCGATCGTCTGGCGCACGTCGGCGCAGAGCCGGCTCGACGCGATGGCGGGCGCCTCGGGCGTCCCGGTCGTGAACGCGCTGACGGACGAGTTCCACCCGTGCCAGGTGCTCGCCGACCTCATGACGATCGCGCAGCTGCGCGGCGGCGTCGGGGCGCTGGCCGGGAAGACGCTCGCGTACCTCGGCGACGGGGCCAACAACATGGGGCACTCGTACCTCCTCGGCGGTGCGACCGCGGGCCTGCACGTGCGGGTCGCGGCGCCGCCCGGGTACCTGCCCGACGCGGCCGTGCTGGCGGACGCCGAGCGCGTCGCGGCCGGCACGGGCGGCTCCGTCCTCGTGACGCACGACCCCGCCGTCGCCGTGGCCGGCGCCGACGTGATCGCGACCGACACGTGGGTCTCCATGGGGCACGAGACGACGGCGGACGCCCGGGCCGAGCCGTTCCTGCCGTTCCAGGTGAACAGCGCGTCGCTCGCGGCCGCGGCCCCGGACGCGATCGTGCTGCACTGCCTGCCGGCGTACCGCGGCAAGGAGATCACCGCGGAGGTCCTCGACGGCCCGCAGTCGGCGGTCTGGGACGAGGCCGAGAACCGCCTGCACGCCCAGAAGGCGCTGCTCACCTGGCTGCTGGAGCGGTCATGAGCCCCGGCACCATCGCGGGTACCGCCGGGGCGACCTCCCCGCCGACGAAGGCGGCCCGGCACGCGCTGATCACGGGTCTGCTCGGGCGCCGCGCGGTGCACTCGCAGTCCGAGCTGGCCGAGGCGCTCGCGGGCGAGGGTGTCACCGTGACCCAGGCGACGCTGTCGCGCGACCTCGTCGAGCTCCGTGCCACCAAGGTCCGCACACCGTCCGGGTCGCTCGTGTACACCGTGCCCGCCGAGGGCGGCAACCGCGCCCCCGCGCCCGTCGCCGACGCCGAGATGCTCGCGGCGAGGCTCGCGCGGCTCTGTGCCGAGCTGGTGGTGACGGCCGAGGCGTCGGGCAACCTCGTCGTCCTGCGCACCCCGCCGGGAGCCGCGCAGTTCCTCGCCTCCGCGATCGACCACTCGGTCATGCCGGGCGTGATGGGCACCATCGCCGGTGACGACACCGTCCTGGTCATCAGCAGCGACCCCGGCGGCGGCCAGGCCGTCGCCCAGCGGTTCCTCGATCTCGCGGCCGGCCGCGACGACGCACGAGAGAAGGAAGACACGTGAGCAAGGTTCTGACTCAGCTGCCCGTGGGCGAGCGCGTGGGGATCGCCTTCTCGGGCGGTCTCGACACGTCGGTCGCGGTGGCCTGGATGCGTCACCACGGCGCGATCCCGTGCACGTACACCGCGGACCTCGGCCAGTACGACGAGCCCGAGATCGACCAGGTGCCCGACCGCGCCCTGATGTACGGCGCGGAGCTCTCGCGAGCGGTCGACTGCAAGGGCGCGCTGGTCGAGGAGGGCCTGGCGGCGCTCGCGTGCGGCGCGTTCCACATCCGCAGCGGCGGCCGGTCGTACTTCAACACGACCCCCCTGGGCCGCGCCGTGACCGGCACGTTGCTGGTGCGCGCGATGCAGTCCGACGGCGTCGAGATCTGGGGCGACGGCTCGACGTTCAAGGGCAACGACATCGAGCGGTTCTACCGCTACGGGCTGCTGGCGAACCCGTCCCTGCGGATCTACAAGCCGTGGCTCGACAAGGACTTCGTGTCCGAGCTCGGCGGGCGCGCCGAGATGAGCCAGTTCCTCGTCGAGCACGAGCTGCCGTACCGCGACAGCGCCGAGAAGGCGTACTCGACCGACGCCAACATCTGGGGCGCCACGCACGAGGCCAAGACGCTCGAGCAGCTCGACGTCTCGCTCGAGCTGGTCCAGCCGATCATGGGCGTCCGGTTCTGGGACCCCGCGGTGGCGATCGACACCGAGGACGTGACGATCGCCTTCGAGCGCGGCCGGCCGACCACGATCAACGGCGTGCGCTTCGACGACGCGGTCGCACTGGTGCGCGAGGCCAACGCGATCGGCGGGCGGCATGGGCTCGGCATGTCCGACCAGATCGAGAACCGGATCATCGAGGCGAAGTCGCGCGGCGTCTACGAGGCCCCCGGCATGGCGCTGCTGTTCGTCGCCTACGAGCGGCTCGTCAACGCCATCCACAACGAGGACACGATCGCGAGCTACCACGCCGAGGGCCGCCGGCTCGGCCGGCTGCTCTACGAGGGCCGCTGGCTCGACCCCCAGGCGCTCATGCTGCGCGAGTCGATCCAGCGGTGGATCGCGTCCGTCGTCACGGGCGAGGTCACGCTGCGCCTGCGCCGGGGTGAGGACTACACGATCCTGCGCACGGACGGCCCGGCGCTGTCCTATCACCCGGACAAGCTCTCGATGGAGCGCACCGAGTCGGCCGCCTTCGGCCCGACCGACCGGATCGGCCAGCTGACGATGCGCAACCTCGACATCGCCGACTCCCGCGCGAAGCTCGAGCTGTACGCGCAGCAGCCGGTCGACCAGGGCCAGGTCCTCGTCGAGAACGGCACGCTCTTCGGCGCCCTGCCCACGGGCGGCGCGGACGTCATCACGGACAACCCCTCGGTCGTCGGTGACGAGGAGCTCGCGCTCGAGAGCGCCGCGATGGAAGTCGGGACGGACTGACATGACGGACGCAGCGGGCACGTCGTCCGGCACACCGTCGGGCGGCCTCGAGGGCGGACCGTCCGGCGACGGCGCAGGGAGCGGCGGGACCGTCGCCGGGCAGGCGCCCGTGAGCCTGTGGGGCGGCCGGTTCGCCGGCGGTCCCGCGCAGGCGCTCGCGGCGCTGTCGCAGTCGACGCACTTCGACTGGCGGCTCGCCCGCCACGACATCGCGGGCTCGGTCGCGCACGCGCGCGTGCTGCACCGCGCGGGCCTGCTCGACGACGCCGAGCTCGCCACGATGCTCGACGGGCTCTCCCGCCTGCACGACGACGTCGTGAGCGGCGCGTTCCTGCCGGTGCTCGCCGACGAGGACGTGCACACCGCGCTCGAGCGCGGGCTGATCGAGCGCGCGGGCCCGGAGGTGGGCGGCAAGCTGCGCGCCGGTCGCTCGCGCAACGACCAGATCGCGACGCTCGTGCGCGTGTACCTGCGCGAGGAGGCGCGCCACGTCGGCGGCCTGGTGCTCGACGTGGTCGACGCGGTCCTCGACCAGGCGACGGCCGCGGGCGACGCCCCGATGCCCGGGCGCACGCACCTGCAGCACGCGCAGCCCGTCCTGCTCGCGCACCACCTGCTCGCGCACGCGTGGCCGCTGCTGCGCGACGTCGAGCGCTGGGTCGACTGGGACGCCCGCGCCGCGCGGTCGCCGTACGGCTCGGGGGCGCTCGCCGGCTCGTCGCTCGGGCTCGACCCCGCGGCGGTCGCGGCCGAGCTCGGCTTCGACGGCCCCGTCGAGAACTCGATCGACGGCACGGCGTCGCGCGACGTCGTCGCGGAGTTCGCGTTCGTCGCGGCGATGACGGGCGTCGACCTGTCGCGGTTCGCCGAGGAGATCATCCTGTGGGCGACCAAGGAGTTCGGCTTCGTCCGCCTCGACGACGCCTACTCGACCGGGTCGAGCATCATGCCGCAGAAGAAGAACCCGGACATCGCCGAGCTCGCACGCGGGAAGGCCGGGCGGCTCGTCGGCGACCTCGCAGGGCTGCTGACGACGCTCAAGGGCCTCCCGCTCGCGTACAACCGCGACCTGCAGGAGGACAAGGAGCCGGTGTTCGACCAGGTCGACACGCTCTCGGTGCTCCTGCCGGCCTTCGCGGGCATGGTCGCGACGCTCACGTTCGACACCGACCGCCTCGCCGAGCTCGCGCCGCAGGGCTTCTCGCTCGCGACCGACGTCGCGGAGTGGCTCGTGCGCGAGGGCGTGCCGTTCCGCGTCGCCCACGAGGTCGCCGGTGCGTGCGTCCGGGTGTGCGAGGAGCGCGGCATCGAGCTGTGGGACCTCAGCGAGGACGACCTCGCCGGCATCTCGGAGCACCTCACGCCCGGGGTCCGCTCGGTGCTGACCGTCGAGGGCTCGCTCGCGTCGCGCTCGGCGACGGGCGGCACCGCGCCGGTCCGGGTCGCGGAGCAGCTCGTGCGCGCACGCGACCGTTCCGCGGAGCTGCGCGCCTGGACGTCGTGACCGACGCGGAGGTCCCGGGCGTGGACGGGCCCGGGACCGACGCGGCCGGCACGGACGCTGACCGGCCGGACACCGACGCGGCTTGGCCGGACGGCGAGGTGCTCCCGGCCGTCGGCGGGTCCGCCGACCCGGCTCCCGCGGCCCTGGCCGCCGGCGGCGCGACCCCGAGCGGTGCGACCCCGAGCGGTGCGCCGGCCGCCGCCACGTCACCGACCGAGGCACGGGCAGCAGCCGCCCGTGTCGCGGAGCTCGCCCTCGGACGGGCCGCTCGGCTGGGTCCGGTCCGTCTCGTGTGCGTCGACGGCCCGGCGGGCTCGGGCAAGTCGACGTTCGCCGCCGCGCTCGCCGGGCACCTCACGGACCGCGGGGTGGGCGCCGCCGTGCTGCACCTCGACGACCTCTACGCAGGCTGGTCGGGCCTCGACGGCGACCTCGCCCCGCGCCTGTCCGCGCAGGTCCTCGAGCCGTTGCGGCGGGGTCGCGCCGGGCGCTACCAGCGCTACGACTGGCCGAGCGAGCGGTTCGCGGACTGGGTCGACGTCCCTGTCCCGCAGGCCCTGGTCGTCGAGGGCTGCGGCGCCGGGCGCCGGGCCGTCACGCACGACGCCGTCGTGCTCGTCTGGGTCGAGGCGCCCGCGCCCCTGCGGCTCGACCGCGGTCTCGAGCGGGACGGCGCGGCGATGCGGCCGCACTGGGAGCGGTGGATGCACGACGAGCAGGTCCACTTCCGGCGCGAGGGCACCGCGGACCGCGCCGACGTCCGGCTCGACGCGTACGGCAGGATGGTGGAATGAGCACAGCACCGGACGCGCGTGACGGCGTGGGGATCGTCCCCGCGCGCGTCTGGTACGCCCGGGACGTGCTCGCGGTGGCCCGCGACCTGCTCGGCGCGCACATCACGAGCCGGTCGCCCGAGGGCGACGTGACGATCCGGCTCACCGAGGTCGAGGCCTACGGCGGAGCCGACGACCCGGGCTCGCACGCCTTCCGCGGTCGCACCGCGCGCAACGCGACGATGTTCGCCGAACCCGGGCGCCTGTACGTGTACCGCCACCTCGGCCTGCACCACTGCGTCAACGTGGTGACGAGCCCGAGCGGCCAGCCGGCGGCGGTCCTCCTGCGGGCCGGCGAGGTCGTCGAGGGAGCCGACCTCGCGCGTGCGCGCCGCGAGAGCAAGGGTGTCGTCGACTCCGAGCGCTCGCTCGCCCGCGGTCCGGCGCGCCTGGCTGTCGCGCTGGGTCTCGACCTCGGGGCCAACGGCGCCGACGTGACCGAGCGCGGTGGGGCCGTCCTGGTGCACCGTCACGAGGGACTGCTCTTCCCGGCGCTCGCCACCGGCCCCCGGGTCGGCGTCGGGGGAGAGGGCGCCGACCCGTCCCGGTTCCCGTGGCGGCTCTGGCTGTCCGGTGAGCGCACGGTCTCCGCCTACCGCCCCGCGTATCGGTCGCCGGCGTCGGTGAGCAGCCCGCCCAGCGGGACGACGTCGGCCTGACCCGTCGCGAGCGCGCCCCCACGGCGCGCCGCGCCCCCTTCGACGCGCATCCCCAAGGAGCACCTGTGAACCACGTCCTCGACGAGCTCGCCTGGCGCGGCCTCGTCGCCCAGACCACCGACCTCGACGCGCTGCGCGCGGCTCTCGACGCCGGCCCGGTGAACCTCTACTGCGGGTTCGACCCGACCGCGCCGAGCCTGCACATCGGCAACCTCGTCCAGATCCTCACGATCCGCCGTCTGCAGCGCGCCGGCCACCGACCGTTCGCGCTCGTCGGCGGGGCGACCGGCCTGATCGGCGACCCGAAGATGACGGGGGAGCGCACGCTCAACCCCCGCGACGTCGTCGCCGGCTGGGTCGAGCGCATCCGCCTCCAGATCGAGCCGCTGCTCGACTTCGACGGCCCGGACGCCGCGACGATGGTCAACAACCTCGACTGGACGGCGCAGCTGTCCGCGATCGACCTGCTCCGCGACGTCGGCCAGCACTACCGGCTCGGCACGATGCTCGCCAAGGACACCGTGGCCCGGCGCCTGAACAGCGAGCAGGGCATCAGCTTCACCGAGTTCAGCTACCAGGTGCTCCAGGGCATGGACTTCCTCGAGCTGTACCGGCGGCACGGGGTGAGCCTGCAGACGGGCGGGAGCGACCAGTGGGGCAACCTGCTCTCCGGCGTCGAGCTCGTGCGCAAGGCCGAGGGGGTCGGGGTGCACGCGCTGACGACCCCGCTCATCACGAAGGCCGACGGCACGAAGTTCGGCAAGACGGAGTCGGGCACGGTGTGGCTCGACCCCGGGCTGACGAGCCCGTACGCCTTCTTCCAGTTCTGGCTCAACGCCGACGACGCCGACGTGGTCCGCTACCTCAAGGTCTTCTCGTTCCGGAGCCGCGAGGAGATCGAGGACCTCGAGCGCGCGGTCGCCGAGCGGCCAGCGGCCCGCGAGGCCCAGCGCGCGCTCGCGCACGAGGTGACGTCGCTCGTCCACGGCACCGAGGCTGCGGACAAGGTGGTCTCGGCGAGCCAGGCGCTCTTCGGGCGCGGGGACCTGGCGGCGCTCGACGAGGCGACGCTCGCGGCAGCCGTCGCCGAGCTGCCGTCGGCGGCGGTCCGCACGGGCGACCTGGTGGTCGACGTCCTCGCCGCGTCGGGGATCGTGGCGAGCAAGGGAGCCGCGCGCCGGGCGATCGCCGAGGGCGGGGCGTCGGTCAACAACGTCAAGGTGACCGACGAGGACGCGACGCTCACGGACGCCGACCTGCTGCACGGTCGCTGGGCGGTCCTGCGCCGCGGCAAGCGCACGCTCGCCGTGGCCGACGCACGGGCCTGACCATTCGCGGTGGCCGGCGGGCCGCGACGACTGCTCCGGCGGTCGTCGCGGCCCGCCGTCGTCGCGTCCCGGGAGCCGCCGGCGCCCTCCAGCGGCCCCCGCACGCCCGGCGCTGGGCCACGCGGGTGTCGCCCGCGTCACGATCTGGGGGACACGCGCAGCGTCGCCGCAGATCAGCGCGCTGGAGGGGCCGCGACCGCGCGGTCCGGGGCTGCTCACGCCGTCCTGCGGGAGGACCGGAGTTGACGGTCCGGGAAACGTCCGCGTAATGTTCTGGATGTCGCCCGGCAGGGAGGAACGGACACCAGAGAAGATCCTGGTGGTCGGTCCCACCGAGGTGGCCACCCCCGAGCATCGACCTCAGGCGCTTCTGGCGCCGGTCGAGACGCGCTCGGGATGAGCTAGTCTCTCTCCCGCGGATCGCCTGACGAAGGTGATCCGCAGATCATCCCGAACAGGGTGGTCACGGAGAGCGAAAAGCTCAGGTAAGATTGAGAAGTTGCCTCTGGATGGGTCGAAGGGCCTGGATGGATGAGCGTCTGCTCCTTGAGAACTCAACAGTGTGCCAAGTAGTCGATGCCAAGATGGTTCATCGGCGGGGTTGTTCGGCCGTTTGGTCGGGTGGTCTCGTGTGGTGAGTCTTGGTTGACTGGGGATCGTCTTCCGCCTCCGTGGGGGTGCGGTCCTCATGAAGCCGAATTCAACTGGTCCCGGAGTGATTCGGGGCTGTTTCGTGTGTCGGTTGCCTTGCCGTTTCGGCGGTGGGGTGCCATGTAGACATTTACGGAGAGTTTGATTCTGGCTCAGGACGAACGCTGGCGGCGTGCTTAACACATGCAAGTCGAACGGTGACGACGGGGCTTGCCCTGTCTGATCAGTGGCGAACGGGTGAGTAACACGTGAGTAACCTGCCCTTGACTCTGGGATAACCGCGGGAAACGGCGGCTAATACCGGATATGAGACGTACAGGCATCTGTTGCGTCTGGAAAGATTTATCGGTCAAGGATGGGCTCGCGGCCTATCAGCTTGTTGGTGGGGTGATGGCCTACCAAGGCGACGACGGGTAGCCGGCCTGAGAGGGCGACCGGCCACACTGGGACTGAGACACGGCCCAGACTCCTACGGGAGGCAGCAGTGGGGAATATTGCACAATGGGCGCAAGCCTGATGCAGCGACGCCGCGTGAGGGATGAAGGCCTTCGGGTTGTAAACCTCTTTCAGCAGGGAAGAAGCGCAAGTGACGGTACCTGCAGAAGAAGCGCCGGCTAACTACGTGCCAGCAGCCGCGGTAATACGTAGGGCGCAAGCGTTGTCCGGAATTATTGGGCGTAAAGAGCTCGTAGGCGGTTTGTCGCGTCTGCTGTGAAAACCTGAGGCTCAACCTCGGGCTTGCAGTGGGTACGGGCAGACTAGAGTGCGGTAGGGGTGACTGGAATTCCTGGTGTAGCGGTGGAATGCGCAGATATCAGGAGGAACACCGATGGCGAAGGCAGGTCACTGGGCCGCAACTGACGCTGAGGAGCGAAAGCATGGGGAGCGAACAGGATTAGATACCCTGGTAGTCCATGCCGTAAACGTTGGGCACTAGGTGTGGGGCTCATTCCACGAGTTCCGTGCCGCAGCAAACGCATTAAGTGCCCCGCCTGGGGAGTACGGCCGCAAGGCTAAAACTCAAAGAAATTGACGGGGGCCCGCACAAGCGGCGGAGCATGCGGATTAATTCGATGCAACGCGAAGAACCTTACCAAGGCTTGACATACACCGGAAAAGTGCAGAGATGTGCTCCCCGCAAGGTCGGTGTACAGGTGGTGCATGGTTGTCGTCAGCTCGTGTCGTGAGATGTTGGGTTAAGTCCCGCAACGAGCGCAACCCTCGTCCTATGTTGCCAGCACGTCATGGTGGGGACTCATAGGAGACTGCCGGGGTCAACTCGGAGGAAGGTGGGGATGACGTCAAATCATCATGCCCCTTATGTCTTGGGCTTCACGCATGCTACAATGGCCGGTACAAAGGGCTGCGATACCGCGAGGTGGAGCGAATCCCAAAAAGCCGGTCTCAGTTCGGATTGGGGTCTGCAACTCGACCCCATGAAGTCGGAGTCGCTAGTAATCGCAGATCAGCAACGCTGCGGTGAATACGTTCCCGGGCCTTGTACACACCGCCCGTCAAGTCACGAAAGTCGGTAACACCCGAAGCCGGTGGCCCAACCCTTGTGGAGGGAGCCGTCGAAGGTGGGACTGGCGATTGGGACTAAGTCGTAACAAGGTAGCCGTACCGGAAGGTGCGGCTGGATCACCTCCTTTCTAAGGAGCATCTGGCACCGGGTCGGTCCTTCGTGGCCGGCGCCCTGGTGTCCAGGCCCACGCTCGGTCCGAACGCGATCGGGGTGGAGCTCAAGGGTGGAACATCGACTACGGCCGCGCTCGTCGCGGGTCTGGCTCTAGTACGCCTCGGGTTCGCCTGGGGAGGGAACGAGCGGGGTTCGTGGGGGGTCGGCCTGGCACGCTGTTGGGTCCTGAGGGAACAGCCGTTCACCGGTTGTTGTCCTTGGGGGTCGCCCCCGGTGGGGGTGGCTGCCTGCGGGCCTGTCGGGTCCGGATGAACCGCTCCTGGTGTCGATCGCTTCGGTGGTCGGTGCTGGGGGTAGGCGCCGGGGATGACGGGGATCGTTCGTAGCTTGAGAACTGCACAGTGGACGCGAGCATCTTTGTATGTTTTTGTGGTCAAGTTTTTAAGGGCACAGGGTGGATGCCTTGGCACTAGGAGCCGAAGAAGGACGTTGTAGCCTGCGATAAGCCTCGGGGAGTTGGCAAACGAACCGTGATCCGAGGATGTCCGAATGGGGAAACCCCGCTGGAGTCATGTCCAGTGACCCGCACCTGAATATATAGGGTGTGTGGAGGGAACGCCGGGAAGTGAAACATCTCAGTACCGGCAGGAAGAGATATTCCGTGAGTAGTGGCGAGCGAAAGCGGATCAGGCCAAACCGTATGCGTGTCAAAGCCGGCAGGCGTTGCGTGTGCGGGGTTGTGGGACCTTTCAGCTGGGACTGCCGTCCGAGCAGGGAGTCAGAAAGTCGCGTCATAGTCGAAGGGCATTGAAAGGCCCGGCACAGAGGGTGTGACCCCCGTAGACGAAATGGCGTGGCCTCCCGAAGGGGATCCCAAGTAGCTCCGGGCCCGAGAAACCCGGAGTGAATCTGCACAGACCACTGTGTAAGCCTAAATACTACCTAGTGACCGATAGCGGACAAGTACCGTGAGGGAAAGGTGAAAAGTACCCCGGGAGGGGAGTGAAATAGTACCTGAAACCGTGTGCCTACAATCCGTTGGAGCCTCCCTAGCAGGGGTGACAGCGTGCCTTTTGAAGAATGAGCCTGCGAGTTAGTGGTACGTGGCGAGGTTAACCCGTGTGGGGAAGCCGTAGCGAAAGCGAGTCCGAATAGGGCGTTTCAGTCGCGTGCTCTAGACCCGAAGCGGAGTGATCTAGCCATGGGCAGGTTGAAGCGCGGGTAAGACCGCGTGGAGGACCGAACCCACTTGGGTTGAAAACCGAGGGGATGACCTGTGGTTAGGGGTGAAAGGCCAATCAAACTCCGTGATAGCTGGTTCTCCCCGAAATGCATTTAGGTGCAGCGTCACGTGTTTCTTGCCGGAGGTAGAGCTACTGGATAGCCGATGGGCCCCACCAGGTTACTGACGTTAGCCAAACTCCGAATGCCGGTAAGTGAGAGCGTGGCAGTGAGACTGCGGGGGATAAGCTCCGTAGTCGAGAGGGAAACAGCCCAGACCACCAGCTAAGGCCCCTAAGCGTGTGCTAAGTGGGAAAGGATGTGGAGTTGCACAGACAACCAGGAGGTTGGCTTAGAAGCAGCCACCCTTGAAAGAGTGCGTAATAGCTCACTGGTCAAGTGATTCCGCGCCGACAATGTAGCGGGGCTCAAGCACACCGCCGAAGCTGTGGCATTCACACAATAGCTCAGCCCCTTGTGGGTTCAGGCGTGTGGATGGGTAGGGGAGCGTCGTGTGGCGAGTGAAGTCGCGGGGTGACCCAGCGGTGGACGCCACACGAGTGAGAATGCAGGCATGAGTAGCGAAAGACGGGTGAGAAACCCGTCCGCCGAATGATCAAGGGTTCCAGGGCCAGGCTAATCCGCCCTGGGTAAGTCGGGACCTAAGGCGAGGCCGACAGGCGTAGTCGATGGACAACGGGTTGATATTCCCGTACCGGCGAAGAACCGCCCATACCGAGCCCGGTGATGCTAAGCGCCCGAAGCCGTCCACCGTCCCTTCGGGGACTCGGACGGGGGAGCGCGCGACCCGAACCGGTAGTAGGTAAGCGTATTAACAGGGGTGACGCAGGAAGGTAGCCCAGCGTGGCGATGGTAGACCACGTCCAAGGTTGTAGGGCGAGAGGTAGGCAAATCCGCCTCTCACATAGCCTGAGAGCTGATGGTGACCGCGAATGCGGGATGATTGGGTGATCCTATGCTGCCAAGAAAAGCCTCGGCGCGAGGTTCTAGCCGCCCGTACCCTAAACCGACTCAGGTGATCAGGTAGAGAATACCAAGGCGATCGAGAGAATCGTGGTTAAGGAACTCGGCAAAATGCCCCCGTAACTTCGGGAGAAGGGGGGCCCGACGTGTGTACCCACTTGCTGGGGAAGCACTGACGGCCGCAGAGACCAGGGGGAAGCGACTGTTTACTAAAAACACAGGTCCGTGCGAAGTCGCAAGACGATGTATACGGACTGACGCCTGCCCGGTGCTGGAAGGTTAAGAGGACGGGTCAGCCGCAAGGCGAAGCTCAGAATTTAAGCCCCAGTAAACGGCGGTGGTAACTATAACCATCCTAAGGTAGCGAAATTCCTTGTCGGGTAAGTTCCGACCTGCACGAATGGCGTAACGACTTCCCCGCTGTCTCAACCGCGAACTCGGCGAAATTGCACTACGAGTAAAGATGCTCGTTACGCGCAGCAGGACGGAAAGACCCCGGGACCTTTACTATAGCTTGGTATTGGTGTTCGGTGCGGCTTGTGTAGGATAGGTGGGAGACTGTGAAGCCGGCACGCCAGTGTCGGTGGAGTCAACGTTGAAATACCACTCTGGTCGCTCTGGATATCTAACCTCGGTCCGTAATCCGGATCAGGGACAGTGCCTGGTGGGTAGTTTAACTGGGGCGGTTGCCTCCTAAAATGTAACGGAGGCGCTCAAAGGTTCCCTCAGCCTGGTTGGCAATCAGGTGGCGAGTGCAAGTGCACAAGGGAGCTTGACTGTGAGACTGACAGGTCGAGCAGGGACGAAAGTCGGAACTAGTGATCCGGCGGTGGCTTGTGGAAGCGCCGTCGCTCAACGGATAAAAGGTACCCCGGGGATAACAGGCTGATCTTGCCCAAGAGTCCATATCGACGGCATGGTTTGGCACCTCGATGTCGGCTCGTCGCATCCTGGGGCTGGAGTAGGTCCCAAGGGTTGGGCTGTTCGCCCATTAAAGCGGTACGCGAGCTGGGTTTAGAACGTCGTGAGACAGTTCGGTCCCTATCCGCTGCGCGCGCAGGAAACTTGAGAAGGGCTGTCCCTAGTACGAGAGGACCGGGACGGACGAACCTCTGGTGTGCCAGTTGTTCCGCCAGGAGCACGGCTGGTTGGCTACGTTCGGAAGGGATAACCGCTGAAAGCATCTAAGCGGGAAGCCTGCTTCAAGATGAGGTTTCCACGGGGACTTGTTCCCTGAGAGGCTCCCAGCTAGACCACTGGGTAGATAGGCCGGATGTGGAAGTGGGGACTAAAGACTCACGAAGCTGACCGGTACTAATAAGCCGACAACTTCACCACAATACTTTTGTGCGACGCGTCCACTGTGCGGTTCCCGAGAGACGAACGGGAACTCCCGTGAAGTCATAACTCGACAGAGTTACGGCGGTCATAGCGAAGGGGAAACGCCCGGTCCCATTCCGAACCCGGAAGCTAAGCCCTTCAGCGCCGATGGTACTGCACTCGCCAGGGTGTGGGAGAGTAGGTCGCCGCCGGACACCATTCAGAAAGAGCCACCCCAGCTGGGGTGGCTCTTTCTGTATGCCCGGAACACGCCCGCGCGCCCCCCGCGCGCACACCGCCGGCAACCACCCGTCCGCACCGGCGCACCCAACCACCCCGCACCCCCTCGAAGGCAACGCGCCGGGCACGCCGGGCGTTCGAGCGATGTGGTCCCGGTCGCGCCGCGGGTGCGATCATGAGCGTCTGCAGTCCGATGAGGGGAAGTCCATAGATGAACAGCGACGATCGCAACCGAGGCTCGGACCGCGACCGCTCCGGCGCGCGCGGTGCACAGCGTCCCCAGGGGACCGGATCCGGCCGAAGCGGTGGCGACCGTGCGTTCGGCAACCCCTCCGGCGGTGGAGCACGAGCTGGTGGTCGGCCGACTGGCGGAGCCGCGCGGGACTTCCGCGCCGGCGCCGGCGGGGCGCGTGACGACCGGCCGGCTCGTCCGTCGCGGGACGGCTCGTCGCGCACGGGCGCTTCGGGGCGCGACGCGGGCGACCGCGCCCGCCGACCCGCGTCCGGCGGTTCCGACGGTCCGCGTTCGTTCCGTGGCGGCGACAGCGCGCGCGATGCCTCCGGTCGTCCGGGCGCCCAGGGTGGCTCGGGCGAGCGGTACGGCCGACCGGACCGCGGGGCGGGCGAGGGCTCGTGGTCACCGCGCGGTGACGCTCGACCGGGCCGCGCCGGCGAAACCCGGCCGCCTCGTGCGTCCGGGTCCGGGCCGCGCTCGTTCAGCTCGGGTGCAGGTCCGCGTGTCGCGGGCAGCCGTCCTGACCGCCCGCAGCAGGGGGACCGTCGGCCCTTCGGGCAGGGTGGCACGGGCGCGGGCTACTCGCGCGGCGGTGACCGACCGCAGGAGCGACCGCGTGACGAGCGGGCCGGTGGCCCTCAGGGCTTCGCAGGCGACCGACCGTCGTACGGCGGTCCGGGTCAGCGCCCCGACCACGCGCAGGATCGGTCCTCCTCGCCGCGAACTGGCTTCGGCGGGGGCGGCGACCGAGACCGTCGATCGGGCGGCGCGTGGGGCGCGCGACCGTCGACCGCAGGTTCCAGCGAGCATCAGCGTGGGGGCCGACCCGACGGCGGGGGCTACCCCTCGCGGGGAGCGCGCCCCTCGCAGGAGCAGCGTGGAGGTGCGGCGTCGTCCGGGTCGCGGCGGCCGCAGGAGCACCGGGGCGGCTACCCGTCGCGCGACGTCCCGCCCGCCGCAGGGGCACGGGGCGGCTACCCGTCGCGTGACGAGCGGGCAGGCGCAGGTGAGCGCGAGGCCTTCCCGTCGCGCAACGCCCGGTACGGCTCCGACGATCGCGCGGCGCGCGCGGCGGGCGACCGGCCGACCGGTGACCGCGCGGCGTCCGGCGACCGCGCCCGGTCCGGCGAGCGACCGCGGTTCGGCGACCGCCCCGGCGGCGGCGACCGTGGGCACCGGCCCGCGGGTGAGCGTCCCCACACGTCACGCGGGGACCGTCCGTCGTCCGGCGACCGCCCCTCGTACGGGACGGGTGCCGAGAGGGGTGGGCGGTTCGGTGACCGGCCGGGCAGCGGCGATCGCGACCGCCCGGGCACCGGTCGGCCCGCTCGTCCGTCGACGGACCGGACGTCGCGTCCCACCGGCGTGCGGTCGGACCGCGTCGGTGGCGACCGGCCAGGGCGTCCGCGGGGCGAGCGGCCCGGCGCCGCACGCCCGTGGAGCCGCGGGGACGAGTCGTCGAGCCGGTTCGGGGACGACGACCGTCGTCCGACCCGTCCGCCGCAGCCCGAGCGCGTCGCCGCGCCCGAGCTTCCCGAGGACATCGCCTTCTCGGACCTCGACCGCGCCGTCCGGGCTCGCCTGCGCACGCTCAGCAAGGAGAACGCGGAGAACGTCGGGCTGCACCTGGTCATGACCGGGCGGCTGCTCGACTCCGACCCCGAGCTCGCGTACGAGCACGCCCAGGCTGCCGTACGTCGCGCCGGTCGCGTCGACGTCGTGCGCGAGGCGGCCGGCCTGGCGGCGTACCGCACCGGTCGCTTCGCCGAGGCGCTGCGCGAGCTGCGCACGGTGCGCCGGCTCAACGGCTCGTCGGAGCACCTGGCCGTGATGGCCGACTGCGAGCGTGGGCTCGGGCGTCCGGAGCGGGCGCTCACCCTCGCGTCGAGCCCCGAGGCCGAAGGTCTCGCGCCCGCCGAGTCCGTCGAGCTCGCGATCGTCGTGAGCGGTGCGCGCCTCGACCTCGGCGAGCCGGAGGCGGCGATCGCCGTGCTGCGCGCCCCGGCGGTGCAGCACGCGGCGGGAGTGGTGGCGGTGCGGGTCGCGCAGGCGCTCGCCGCGGCGTACGAGGCCGCAGGGCGTGCCGACGAGGCGCGGGATGCGCTCGCCGGCTACACGCAGTCCCAGCTCGACGAGGCGTCGGGCACGGCGGAGGAGGAGGACGACGTCGTCGTCTTCGACCTCGACGAGGACGAGCAGGTGCCGGACGGCGAGGAGCACGACACCGCCACGGATGCCGTGTCGGACCCCGGCGCGGCGAGCCCGGGTGCGGGACCCGGGGAAACCGCGGGCTCTGAGGCGGGGAGCGACGACGGTGGCGACCCGCAGGGCGCGGGCGAGGCCGACGCCGGTGGCGACCCGCAGGGCGCGGGCGAGGCCGACGACGGTGGCGACCCGCAGGGCGCGGGCGAGGCCGACGACGGCGGCGATCCGCAGGGCCTGGGCGAGTCCGGCGGCGTGGGCGAGGCCGACGGGGCGGGCGAGGCCTACGGCGCGGGCCCGGGCGAGCGCGAGGGCGCGGGCCAGGACGAGCGCGAGGGCGACGCGTGAGCCGCGGGCTGCTGGGCTGCGACGTCCCCCTCGCGGAGGCGCACGACCTGGCGCTCGTGGACCTCGACGGGGTCGCGTACCGCGGGCACGAGCCGATCGCCGGTGCGGCGGACGGGCTGGCCGGCGCGCGGGCGCGCGGGATGCGGCTCGTCTTCGTGACCAACAACGCGTCGCGCGAGCCGGAGTCGGTGGCCGAGCAGCTGACGGGGCTCGGGATCCCCGCCGGCCCCGCCGAGGTCATGACCGCGGCGCAGGCTGCGGCGGAGCTGCTGCGGACGCGGTTGCCGCAGGGCGCGAAGGTGCTCGTCGTCGGTGGCGCGGGTCTGGTCACCGCCGTGACGGCCGCCGGCTACACGGTCGTGGAGTCGGCGGACGACGAGCCCGACGCCGTGGCGCAGGGGTTCGCGCCCGAGCTCGGGTGGGCCCAGCTGGCCGAGGCGGCGTACGCGGTGCAGCGGGGCGCGTGGCACGTCGCCAGCAACCTCGACCTCAGCCTGCCGACCGCACGCGGCTTCGCTCCGGGCAACGGCTCGCTCGTGGGGGCGGTGCGTGCGGCGACCGGGGTCACGCCCGACAGCGCGGGCAAGCCGTCGCCGGACATGTACCGCATGGCGATCGGCCGGACCGGCGCGGCCTCGCCCCTGGTCATCGGCGACCGCCTCGACACCGACCTGGCCGGCGCCCGTGCAGGCGAGATCCCGGGGCTCCACGTCCTGACCGGGGTCAGCTCGGCGCGTGACGACGTGCTGGCGGCTCCGGGGGAGCGCCCGCACTTCATCGGCGCGGACCTCCTCTCGCTCCTCGAGCCGCACCCGCTCCCCGAGCTCTCGGCCGAGGGCTGGTGGGTCTGCAGGGGCGCTGCGGCGCGCGTCGTCGACGGGCGTCTCGACCTGCACCGCGCCGAGGGGTCGGGAGACGATGGGGTCGACCTCGTCCGCGCGGCGTGCGCGGCCGCATGGGACGCGGTCGACGCGGGCCTCACGCTCGACGCGAGCTCGGTCCCCGAGCTCGGTGTGGGAGAACCGGGCGAGGTCAGCGCCGGAAGGTAGCGTGTCCCCGGTCCGGGTGGCGCGTCGGCTGACGCGGTCCCACGACGACGGGAGGACGGACATGGACGAGCACGTCGACACGACGCGCGCAGTGCCGCTGCCGTCCCCTCCCGTGTCCGTCGGTCAGGGCGTGGCGCCCGTCGGCGCGGCTGCGACGCAGCTCGTGCCCGGACGCTGGCGGCCGACGCCCGCCAGCGTCCGGGTCGCGCCAACGCCCGTGGGCTCGCGCGACGTCGAGGACGTGCCGTCCGAGGACGGGACCGGCGACCACGCGGTCGACGAGGCGCTCACGCTGCTGGCGACGCTCGACGCGCTGCCGCTGCGGGAGCACGTCGCCGTGTTCGACGGCGTGCACACCGCGCTGCAGGACCGCCTCGCGGACACCGAGGGATGAGCGTGGCGACCGCACGTCTGGACACCGAGCTGGTGCGTCGCGGGCTGGCTCGCTCGCGCCGTCACGCGGGCGAGCTGATCGCCGCGGGGCGGGTCGCCGTGGACGGCGTCGCGACCTCCCGCAGCGCCACGGCACTGAGGGCCGAGCAGTCGGTGACCGTGGTCCCGGACGACGACCCCGGCTACGCCTCGCGTGCGGGTCACAAGCTCGCCGGTGCCCTCGACCGGTGGCTGCCCGCGGGGCTGCGCGTCGCGGACCGGGTGTGCCTCGACGCCGGGGCGAGCACGGGCGGGTTCACCGACGTGCTGCTGCGGCACGGCGCCCGCCGGGTCGTGGCGGTCGACGTCGGGCACGGTCAGCTCGTCGACGCGCTGCGCACCGACCCGCGCGTCGACTCGCGGGAGGGCGTGAACGTCCGCGCCCTCGCGCCCGCGGACCTGGATCCGTCGCCCGAGCTCGTGGTCGCCGACCTCTCGTTCATCTCGCTCACGCTCGTGCTCCCGGCGCTCGCGAGTGTGGCCGCGGACGGCGCCGACCTCGTCGTCATGGTCAAGCCGCAGTTCGAGGTCGGCCGGGAGCGTCTCGGGTCGGGCGGGGTCGTGCGTGATGCCGGGCTGCGCGCCGACGCCGTGCTCTCGGTGGCCCGCGCCGCAGTCGCTCTCGGTCTGGTCGTCGTCGACGTGTGTGCGAGCCCGTTGCCGGGGCCGAGCGGGAACGTGGAGTTCTTCCTGTGGCTGCGCCGCGCGGACCGACGGGCCGCCGCCGCGCCGACCGACGCCGCGCCGACCGAGGCCGCGCCGACCGAGGCCGCGTCGGCGGACGCCCGCGACACGGGCGCGGCGCGGACCGGTGACCACCGCGACACCGGCCCCGGCCGGACGAGCGCGCACCCGACCGACGCGGGGCCGCCCGGCCCCGGGACCGCCCGCACCGGGCTCACCGGCGACGAGCTCGTGCGTCGAGTGAAGGCCGTCGTGCGTGCGGCGGACGGGACCGCGTCGTGACCCGCCGCGTCCTCGTCGTGACGCACGGCGGACGGGCGGAGGCGGTCGCCGCGACCGACGAGGCCGTGCGCGCGCTCAAGGCGGCCGGGTTCGTTCCGGTCATCGCGGACGACGACGGCACCCCGCCGTGCGTCGACGACCTCGACCTCGCGGTCGTCCTGGGCGGCGACGGCACGATCCTGCGGGCCGCCGAGCTGACCCGCGGCACCGGCGTGCCGTTGCTCGGGGTCAACCTCGGGCACGTCGGCTTCCTGGCCGAGAGCGAGCGCGAGGACATCGTCGAGGCCGTGCGCCGCCTCGCCGACGGCGCCTACACGGTCGAGGAGCGCGGGACCCTCGACGTGCGCGTGCACACCCCGGGTGGGGGTGCGCCCGACGTCGGCTGGGCCCTCAACGAGGCCGCCCTCGAGAAGAGCGACCGCGCCCGGATGCTCGAGGTCGTCATCGAGGTCGACGGCCGTCCGCTGTCGTCCTTCGGGTGCGACGGGGTCGTCCTCGCGACGGCCACGGGCTCCACCGCGCACGCGTTCTCCGCCGGCGGTCCGGTCGTGTGGCCGGACGTCGACGGCATGATCCTCGTGCCGCTCTCGGCGCACGCGCTGTTCGCCCGCCCGCTCGTCGTCGGGCCGTCGAGCGTGCTCGCCGTCGAGATCCTGGGCCGCTCACCGGCCAGCGGGGTCGTCACGTGCGACGGACGGCGCAGCACGGAGCTGCCGGTCGGCTCGCGCGTCGAGGTCCGCCGCAGCCCGGTGCCGGTGCGCCTCGCACGGCTCAGCCACGCCCCGTTCACGGACCGGCTCGTGAACAAGTTCGCGCTGCCCGTCGAGGGGTGGCGCGGCGAGAAGCCGAACGGGGGGCGACGCGCCCTCCCCACCGACGGACACGAGGACTGACTGTGCTCGAGGAGATCCGGATCGAGAACCTGGGCGTCATCGGGCGCGCGCACGTGACGCTCGGGCGGGGCCTGACCGTCCTCACGGGCGAGACGGGCGCGGGCAAGACGATGGTGCTCACGGGGCTGTCGCTGCTCCTGGGCGGCAAGGCCGACCCCGCTGTCGTCCGCACCGGGCAGCGCAGCGCGTCCGTCGAGGGCCGCATCGTCGAGCCGGAGGGCTCCGCGGTGCTGCGCCGCGCCGAGGACGCCGGTGCGGAGGCCGACGACGACGGGACGCTCGTCGTCCTGCGCACCGTCGGCGCGGCGACCGCCGAGACCTCCGGCCGCTCGCGTGCGTTCCTCGGTGGCCGCTCGGTGCCGCAGGGCGTGCTCGCAGACCTCGCGGACGCCCTCGTGACCGTGCACGGCCAGGCCGACCAGGCGCGGCTGCGGTCCCCGTCGCGCCAGCGTGCCGCGCTCGACGCCTTCGCCGGCCCCGAGCACGCGGCGACGCTCGAGCGGTACCGCGAGGCCTGGAACGCCCGCCAGGCGGTCGTCGCCGAGCTCGCGGAGCTCGTCGAGCGCAGCCAGGACCGGGCACGTGAGGCGGAGCTGCTGCGGCTCGGGCTGAGCGAGGTCGAGCGGATCGACCCGCAGCCCGGCGAGGACGTCGAGCTCGCTGCCGAGGTGGAACGGCTCTCGCACGCCGAGGACCTGCGTGCGGCCGCGTCCGGCGCGCACACCGCGCTCGTCGGCGAGGACGACGCGACCGCGGACGGCTCGGCGAGCGCGGTGATCGACCACGCGCGCCGCCTGCTCGAGAACGTCGGTGAGCACGACGCGACGCTCGCCGCCCTCGCGACCCGCGTCGCCGAGGCGGGCTACCTGGTCGCGGACGCGGCGGCGGACCTCTCGTCGTACGTCCAGGACCTCCAGGCCGACCCCGGCCGGCTCGAGACGGCGCAGCGCCGGCGCGCCGAGCTCGGGACGCTGACGCGCAGCTACGGCGCGGACGTCGCCGAGGTGCTCGCGTGGGCGGACGTCTCCGGTCGGCGGCTGCTCGAGCTCGAGGGCGGGGACGACCGCGTCGCGGAGCTCGAGGGGGAGCGGGACGCCCTGGGCGCGCGGCTGGCCGAGCTCGGCGAGCAGGTCACCCGGGCCCGCCAGGACGCGGCGGGGGTGCTCGCGGAGGCGGTGTCGACCGAGCTCGCGGGCCTCGCGATGGCCGGCGCCCGGCTCGTCGTCGACGTCGCCCCCGCCGCCGAGCCGGGGCCGCACGGGCTCGACGCGATCGAGATGCTCCTCGTGCCGCACGCCGGCGCCCCCGCGCGGCCGCTCGGCAAGGGCGCGTCGGGCGGTGAGCTCTCCCGCGTGATGCTCGCGATCGAGGTCGCGCTGGCGACGTCGCCGGGCTCCGGGGCCCACCGGCCCGGGACCTTCGTGTTCGACGAGGTCGACGCCGGCGTCGGGGGCAAGGCCGCCGTCGAGGTCGGCCGCCGGCTCGCGGCGCTCGCGCGCGACTCGCAGGTGCTCGTCGTGACGCACCTCGCGCAGGTCGCCGCGTTCGCGGACCAGCACCTCGTGGTGACGAAGTCGCACGCCGACGGGGTCGACGTCGTCACCGAGTCGGACGTGCGCTCCGTCGCGGGCGCGGACCGTGTCCGCGAGCTCGCCCGCATGCTCTCCGGCCAGGAGGACTCCGAGGTGGCGCGCTCGCACGCGGCTGAGCTCCTGGAGCTCTCCGGCGTGGGACGATGACGGGCGATGAGAGTTCCCCTGCGCAAGCGCGCCTCCCTGCCTGACGAGCCCGGCCTCGCCGGTCCGGCCCGAGTCGACCCCCGGACGAAGGCGCTGACGAAGCGCCTGCGCCCCGGCGACGTCGCGGTCATCGACCACCTGGACATCGACCGCGTCTCGGCCGAGGCGCTCGTCGCGTGCGGTCCCGCCGCGGTGCTCAACGCCGCGCGCTCGACGTCGGGCCGCTACCCGAACCTGGGACCCGAGATCCTGCTCGCGGCGGGCATCCCGCTCGTCGACGACCTCGGGCCCGACGTCATGGCGATCACCGAGGGCCACGCCGTGCGGGTGGTCGACGGCGCGGTCTACGACGGCGAGACGCTCGTCGCCGAGGGTGTGCTGCAGACCGCGGAGACCGTCGCCGCGGCGATGGAGGAGGCGCGCGCCGGGCTGTCCGTGCAGCTCGAGTCGTTCGCCGCGAACACGATGGACTACCTGCGCCGCGAGCGTGACCTGCTGCTCGACGGCGTCGGTGTGCCCGACATCGACACCGACATCGACGGCCGCCAGGTCCTCATCGTGGTGCGCGGCTACCACTACAAGGAGGACCTGGTCACCCTCCGGCCGTACATCCGCGAGTACCGGCCGGTGCTCATCGGGGTGGACGGCGGTGCGGACGCGATCCTCGACGCGGGGTGGACGCCCGACCTCATCGTGGGCGACATGGACTCGGTCTCGGACCGGGCGCTGCGGTGCGGCGCCGAGGTCGTGGTGCACGCGTACCGCGACGGGCGCGCACCGGGGCTCGCCCGCGTCGAGCAGCTCGGCGTCGGCCACGTCGTGTTCCCGGCGACGGGGACGAGCGAGGACGTCGCGATGCTGCTCGCGGACGACAAGGGCGCCGAGCTCATCGTCGCCGTCGGGACCCACGCGACGCTCGTGGAGTTCCTCGACAAGGGCCGCTCGGGCATGGCCAGCACGTTCCTCACGCGGCTGCGCGTCGGTGGCAAGCTGGTCGACGCCAAGGGCGTCTCGCGCCTCTACCGCCACCGCATCTCGAACGTCCAGCTCGTGCTGCTCGTGCTCGCCGGGCTCCTGGCCCTCACCGTCGCGCTCGCGTCGACCGCCGCGGGCCAGACGCTCGCGGGCCTCGCCGGCGCGCGCTTCGACGACCTGTTCTCGTGGCTCGGCTCGCTCGTGGGGGAACCCCAGGAATGAGCCTGACGCCGCCCGCCTGCAACCGAGAGATCCTCACGTGATCGACTTCCGCTACCACATCGTCTCGCTCATCTCGGTGTTCCTGGCCCTCGCGGTCGGCATCGCGCTGGGCGCCGGACCGCTCAAGGAGACGATCGGCGACACGCTCACCGGCCAGGTCGAGCTGCTGCGCGCCGAGAAGGACGGGCTGCGCACCGAGCTCGAGACGTCGCAGGCGCGGCTCGCGAACTCGACGTCGTGGATCGGCGCCGCCGGACCGCAGCTCGTCGACGGCACGCTCGAGGGCCGCCGGGTCGCCGTCGTCGCGCTCGGCGAGATCGACGCGGAGCGCGCCACGGCGATCGACTCCGCACTCACCGACGCCGGCGCCACGCTGACGGCGCACGTGACCGTGACCGACGTGTGGACCGACGAGGAGCTGCGCAGCATGCGCCGCGCCCTGGCCGGGACGTTCGTGCAGTACCTCGACCCGGCGCCCGCGGACGACGCTCAGGACGAGACGATCCTGGCCCAGGCGCTCGCGCAGGGGCTCACGGATGCCTCGCCGACGTCCCCGGACACGCTGTCGGAGTCCGCGTCGACGCTGCTCGACCTGCTCGACGAGGGGGACCAGGCCCTCATCGCCGTCACGGAGCCGGTCGTCACGGCGGCCGACGCCGTCGTCGTGGTGAGCCCGTACGACGAGGCTGCCGCAGCGGCGGAGACGCCCGCCGGCGAGGATCAGGAGAGCGTGACGAGCGCGCAGCTCGCGATCCTCGTGGCGGCCCACGAGCGCTCCGAGGGCGCCGTGCTGGCGGACGCCCCGCGGGACGCCGCGACGCTGACGAGCGCGGTGCTCGCCGACCCCGAGCTGGCGGACCGTCTCACGACCGTGACGGGAACCGACCAGGCACCGGGCCAGATCTCCGTCGCGCTCGCGCTCAACGCGCGCATCGGCGGCACGAACGACCACTACGGCTTCGGCGAGGAGCAGACGGTGCTGCCGCAGCCGGTCGTCCTCGCACCCGTCGACCGCACGCCGACCTCGGCGGTGCCGGCCGACCCGAACGCCGCCGGGAACGGCGGATGACGGTCCGGCCGCTGCGCCGCGTGCTGGGGGCCGCCGGCGCGGCGACCGTGACGCTCGTGGCCCGCGAGCTGCTCGACGAGGTCCCGGGCGGGACGGCGCGCTGGACGCGCACGAACCACCGCGGTGAGCCGGTGAGCATGCTCGCCGGTCCCGCGGCCGCGGCGGGTGCGCTCGTCGGTGGCCTCCTCGGGGCGGGGAGCGTGCGCGGCGCGCTCGCGGCGACGGTCGCCACCGGGACGGCGGCGTCCTTCGGTGTCGTCGACGACCTGACGGAGGACACCACCGAGCGGACGAAGGGCCTGCGCGGGCACCTCGGTGCGCTCGCCCGCGGACGCGTGACGACGGGCGGGCTCAAGGTGCTCGGCATCGGCGCCGGCGCCGTGCTCGCGGCGGCGATCGCGACACCGGTGCGCGCGGCGGACGGCTCCCGGCGCTCGGCCGCCGGCTGGGGCCTCGACGTCCTCGTCTCGGGCGCGCTGGTCGCCGCGTCGGCCAACCTCGTCAACCTGCTCGACCTGCGCCCCGGGCGCGCGCTCAAGGCCGTGGGGCTCACGGCGGCGCCGATCGCGCTCGCGGGCGGTCCCGGCGCAGGTCTCGCCGCAGCGGTCCTGGGCACGGCGGGGGCCGGGCTCGAGGCCGACCTCGCGGAGCGCGACATGCTCGGCGACGGCGGGGCCAACGCGCTCGGGGCCTTGCTCGGCACGGCGGTGGTCGTCGAGGCGAGCCGTCCGGTGCGGTACGGGGTGCTCGCCGGGCTGGTGGCCCTCACGCTCGCGAGCGAGCGGATCAGCTTCACCGAGGTCATCGCGCGCACGCCCGTGCTGCGGGAGGTCGACGCGTGGGGACGGCGCCCGGCGGCTCCCGTCCGGGTCGAGGGCACCGGCGCGTGAGCCCGCGGCTCCGGGCGCTCGTCGGCGGGCTCGCCGGCGCGGCGGCGATGATCGCCGTGGTCACGGTGGTCAGCCGGCTGCTCGGCTTCGCGCGCACGTTCGCGCTCGCGTCGAACGTCGGCGCGGACTCGGTGGTGGACGCCTACGCGGCCGCCAACGCGCTGCCGAACGTCATCTTCGAGGTCGCCGCCGGCGGGGCGCTCGCGGGAGCGCTGATCCCCGTCCTCGCCGGGCCGGTGGCACGTGGTGCACGCGGGGACGTCGATCAGATCGCCTCCGCCGTGCTGGGTTGGGTGCTCGTCGCCCTGATTCCGCTCGGCCTGCTGCTCGGGCTGCTCGCCGACCCCGTGGCCCGCCTGGTGACGTCCCTCTCGGGCGACCCCGAGCAGCACGACCTCGTCCGGTTCTTCGTCGTCGTGTTCGCCGTGCAGGTGCCCCTCTACGGTGTCGCGGTCACGCTCGCGGGAGTGCTCCAGGCGCAGCGCCGGTTCTTCTGGCCGGCGTTCGCGCCGGTCATGTCGAGCGTCGTGGTGCTGGTGGCCTACTTCGTGTACGGCGCGATCGCCGGGGGCGAGGGAAGCGATCCGTCCGCCGTCCCCGACGCGGCCCTCCGGTGGCTGGCGTGGGGAACCACGGCCGGAGTCGCGGCGATGAGCCTGCCCTTGTTCGTGCCGGTCTGGCGGTCCGGTGTCCGGCTGCGGCTGACGTTGCGCCTGCCCGCGGGGGTGGCGGCGCACCTGCGCCGACTGGCGTTCGCGGGCGTGGGTGCGCTGCTCGCGCAGCAGGCGGCCGTCCTCGTCGTCCTCGGCCTGGCGCTCGGCGGTCCGAAGGGCACGAATGCTGTCTTCCTCTACGTGCAGGCGGTCTACGTGCTGCCGTATGCGGTCCTCGCCGTCCCGCTCGCGACAGCGACCTTTCCCCGTCTCGCCGAGCGTGCTGCCGCGGCCGACCACGGCGGGTTCGCCCGCCTGGCGGCGCTCACGACGCGCGCCGTGCTGGTGGCATCCGGCCTCGGCGCGGCTGCGCTCGTCGCGGGCGCTCCGGCGGTCGCGAGCCTGTTCCTCGAGATCGCGAGCGAGGGTGATCCGAACGTTATCCAGGCGATGGGCCCGGCGCTGAGCTGGATGGCGCCAGGGCTGCTCGGGTACGCGTTGCTGTTCCACGTCGCCCGGGCGCTGTACGCACTGGATCGAGGCAGGGCGGCGGTGCGCGCGGCCGCGATCGGCTGGCTCGGCGTCGTCGGCGCGTCATGCCTCCTGTGCCTCGTGGTCGTCCCCGACCCGCGAACGCCGGCAACGCTCGTCGCTCTCGGCGCGGGGAACGCCGTGGGGATGCTCGTCGCGGGGGGCGCGCTCTTGATCGAGCTGCGTCGTGCTGCAGGGCGGGCGGCGCTCCAGGGGATCGGACGGTCCCTCGTCGTGCTCGTCACCGGTGGCGTGCTCGGTGCCCTCGCCGGCCGCCTGGTGACGGACGCCGTTCTCGAGCTCGTGGGCGCAGGCCGGCTCGCAGCCGTCAGCGCCGGGGCGGGGGGCGGGCTCGTGGCCCTCGTGCTGGGCGCCGGCGTCGTGCTCGCGCTGGACCGCGGAATCGTGCGCGCGGTCGCCGGAGCCGACGGCTCGGTGCGGCGCTCCTCGAGGACACCCAACCGGAGAACAGACGCATGAGCCGCCGACTGGTGCAGGTGCTCGGATCCAGCGCCGGCGGCGTCGCTCGCCACGTCGCGCAGATCGCCTCCGCCCTGGCCGAGGCCGAGGGTGGCGCCGGCGCGCTGCAGGTGCAGGTGGTCGGCCCGGCGGCGGTCGAGCGCACCGTCGTGGGAGGGACGATGCGGGCCGCGTTCCGGGCCGTCGAGATCGCGGACCGGCCCCGCCCCGCCGCCGACGCGCGCGCCGTCCGGCAGCTGCGCCGGCTCGTGCGCGGCGCCGACGTGCTGCACGCGCACGGGCTGCGCGCCGGGGCGCTCGCGGTGATCGCCGCGCGGACGCTGCCGCGCCGGGCCCGTCCCCGGTCGGTCGTGACGCTGCACAACCTGCCCGTCGGCGGGCGTGCGGTACGCACGGTCTCGACCGTGCTCGAGCTCGTCGTGGCCCGTGGTGCCGACGTCGTGCTCGGGGTGTCGGGCGACCTCGTCGTGCGGGCCTCGGCACGGGGAGCCCGCGAGGCCGAGCGCGCCCTCGTACCCGCACCCACGACCGCGCCGCCGACCCGGTCGCGCTCGGACGTCCGGGCCGCGCTCGGGGTGCCGGACGGTGCCTCGCTCGCGGTCACGGTGGCGCGCCTCGCACCGCAGAAGGGCCTCGACACGCTGCTCGACGCCGCGGCGCTCCTCGGGTCCGCGCCGGCGCTCGTGTGGGTCGTCGCGGGGGACGGGCCGCTCGAGGGCGTGCTCGCGGCGCGCGTGCGGGACGAGGACCTGCCCGTCCGGCTCCTGGGCCGGCGCGGGGACGTGCCGGACCTGCTCGCCGCCGCCGACGTCGTCGTCTCGACGGCCGTCTGGGAGGGCCAGCCAATCGCCGTCCAGGAGGCGCTGCGCGTCGGGGCGGCCGTCGTCGCGACCGACGCCGGAGGGACGCGCGAGGTGACCGGCGACGCCGCGCTGCTGGTGCCCGTGGGGTCCGCGGCGCGGCTCGCGGAGGCGGTCCGGAGGGTGCTGGCGGACGACGACAGTCGCGAGGCGCTGCGAGCGGCGGCAGCCGCGCGGTCGGCCGAGCTGCCCGACGTCGCGCAGGTCGTCGCCCAGCTCCTGCGCGTCTACGGGTTCGACGCCGGTGGCTCCGGCGGCGGCACGCGCGGCCGTTGACGCCTGCCGGGCCGTCCCGGCTGACGTCCGCCGAGCCGACCCCGCCACCGCCCGTCGGGGACGCGCCGACCGCGCGGTCCGGGTCCGGCGCCCGCGTCGGGTAGAGTGGAAGCCCGTGGCAGAGCGCGCAAATCGACTCTCCGGGCGGTCGGACAACACGACCCGGCACATCTTCGTCACCGGAGGCGTCGCCTCCTCTCTGGGCAAGGGCCTCACGGCCAGCTCCCTCGGTCGGCTCCTGCGCTCCCGTGGCCTCAAGGTCACCATGCAGAAGCTCGACCCGTACCTCAACGTCGACCCCGGGACGATGAACCCGTTCCAGCACGGCGAGGTCTTCGTGACGGAGGACGGCGCGGAGACCGACCTCGACGTCGGGCACTACGAGCGCTTCCTCGACGTCGAGCTCGTGGGCTCGGCGAACGTCACGACCGGCCAGGTGTACTCGCAGGTCATCGCCAAGGAGCGTCGCGGCGAGTACCTCGGGGACACGGTGCAGGTCATCCCGCACATCACCGACGAGATCAAGCTGCGCATGCGCGCCCAGGCGGACCCCGCCGAGGGGCAGGCGCCGGACGTGATCATCACCGAGATCGGCGGCACGGTCGGCGACATCGAGTCGCTGCCGTTCCTCGAGGCGGCGCGCCAGGTGCGCCACGACCTCGGCCGCGACAACGTGTTCTTCCTGCACGTGTCCCTGGTGCCGTACATCGGCCCGAGCGGTGAGCTCAAGACGAAGCCGACGCAGCACTCGGTGGCTGCGCTGCGCTCGATCGGCATCCAGCCCGACGCGATCGTGTGCCGTGCCGACCGCGACATCCCCGAGTCCACGAAGCGCAAGATCGCGCTCATGTGCGACGTCGACGCCGAGGCGGTCGTGACCGCCAAGGACGCGCCGAGCATCTACGACATCCCGCGCGTGCTGCACTCCGAGGGCCTCGACGCGTACGTCGTGCAGCGCCTCGGCCTGCCGTTCCGGGACGTCGACTGGAGCGGCTGGGACGAGCTGCTGCAGCGCGTGCACGTCCCCGCGCACCGCGTCGAGGTCGCGCTCGTCGGCAAGTACATCGACCTGCCCGACGCGTACCTCTCGGTGACCGAGGCGCTGCGTGCCGGCGGCTTCCACCACGACGCCAAGGTCGTCATCCGCTGGGTCACCTCGGACGACTGCCAGACCCCCGAGGGCGCCAAGCTGGCGCTCGAGGGCGTCGACGCGGTCCTCGTGCCCGGCGGGTTCGGCGTGCGCGGCATCGAGGGCAAGCTCGGCGCGCTGCGCTGGGCCCGCGAGCAGAAGGTGCCGACGCTCGGCATCTGCCTCGGCCTGCAGTGCATGGTCATCGAGTTCGCGCGCACGGTGCTCGACCTGCCCGGCGCGTCGTCCTCGGAGTTCGACACCGACCCGGTCGACCCGGTCGTCGCGACGATGGAGGAGCAGCTCGCCATCGTCGACGGCGCGGGCGACCTCGGCGGCACGATGCGGCTCGGCGCGTACGACGCGGTGCTGACCCCCGGGTCGGTCGTCGCGGAGGCCTACGGCACGACCGAGGTCTCGGAGCGCCACCGGCACCGCTACGAGGTCAACAACGGCTACCGCGACCGTCTCGAGGCGGCCGGGCTCGTGATCTCGGGCGTCTCGCCCGACCGGTCGCTCGTCGAGTTCGTCGAGCTCCCGCGCGAGACCCACCCGTACTTCGTGGCGACGCAGGCGCACCCCGAGTTCAAGTCGCGCCCGAACCGCGCGCACCCGCTCTTCGCGGGCCTGATCGGTGCGGCGCTCGCGGAGCACGGGACGGACGAGGACTGACATGACGAGCACGGAGCCGCGCGCCGGGGACGACCAGGACCTCACCGAGGTCGCCGACCGCGCGGCTCCGCGCCCCGTCACGGAGCACACGCTGATCCACGAGGGTCGCGTGTGGGACCTCGTCGGTGACGTCGTGGACCTGGGGGAGACCCAGGTGCTGCGGGAGTACGTGGACCACCCGGGCGCGGTCGCGGTCATCGCGGTCGACGACGAGGACCGGGTGCTGCTGCTCCGGCAGTACCGGCACCCGGTCCGCTCCGAGCTGTGGGAGCCGCCGGCGGGCCTGCGGGACGTCGCGGACGAGCCGCCCGTCCTGACCGCGGCGCGCGAGCTCGCGGAGGAGGCGGACCTGCGCGCCGAGCGCTGGCACGCGCTCGTCGACTTCTACACGACGCCCGGGGGCTCGTCGGAGGAGATCCTCGTCTTCCTCGCACGCGGGCTCTCGCCGGTGCCGGACGACGAGCGGTTCGAGCGGACCGACGAGGAGGCCGGCATGGTCCCCGTCTGGGTGCCGCTCGACGACGCCGTGGCCGCGGTGCTCGCGGGCCGGCTGCGCAGCCCGTCGGCGGTCGTCGGCATCCTCGCCGCCGCGGCGGCGAGGGCACGCGGGTGGGACGAGCTCACGCCCGCGGACGCAGCTCCCTGACGAACGCGGTCAGCGCGGCGGCGAGCAGCGCGGCCCCGAGCATGTGCACGCCGACGAGCAGCGCGGGCAGGCCCGTGAAGTACTGCACGTAGCCGACGAGTCCCTGGGCGAGCGTCACGACGACGAGCACGACCGCCGCGCGACGGGTCCGGTGCGGTGCGGCGCCGCGGAGCAGGCCGACGACGAGCGCGGCGAGCAGCGCGAGGAACGCCCACACCGACGCGGCGTGCAGCTTCGCGGCGAGCACCGGGTCGAACTCGAACCGGTACGCGACCTCCTCGTCGCCGCCGTGCGGACCCGAGCCCGTCACGAGGATGCCGAGCGCGAGCATCACGACGGCGACGCCGACGAGGACCCGGCTGAGGGTGATCACGCGGGGCCCGACGACGGCGCGCGGCGGACCGTCGCCCTGCCGGTGCCGCACCACGAGCGCGGTCGACGCGGCGACGAGCCCGAGCGAGATGATCATGTGCAGCCCGACGAGGGCGGGCGGCAGCTCGAGCAGCACGATGATGCCGCCGACCACGGCCTGCAGGGCGACGCCGACGAGCGGCAGGAGCCCGAGCCGCCGGTAGCCCGGTGCGCGCGTGAGGTCGGTCCACACCAGCACGGCGACGGCGATCGCGATGACGCCGAGCACGCCGGTCAGGGTGCGGTTGCCGAACTCGATGAACGGGTGGATCGAGCTCGCGGAGTGCAGCGCCGGGGTGAACTCGCCCGGCTCGCACTGCGGCCACGTCGAGCACCCGAGGCCCGAGCCGGTGAGCCGGACCGCACCACCGGTGACGATGATGACCATCTGCGCGACGAGGTTCGCGACCAGCGCCGGCCGGGTCCACGACCGCCAGCGCGCCAGCGGGTCACGACGGGCGGGCGGGGCGGTCACGGGCGCGGTGCTCACGTCCTCCAGGGTACGGCGGCGCGGCCGTCGCCCACCCCGGCTCCGGCCCCGCGCGGACGTGAGATGGGCGACGCCCGCAGCCAGGTCGTGCGGCCCGTGCCCCCCGGCCGGCCGGGGAGCACAGCGACACGGCGCGCGGCTGTCAGCCGAGCGGACGACGGGCGGTCAGTGCCAGCGGAACAGCCGGCGGGCGCCCCACGCGAGGGCGACCGCCCAGGCGAGCAGCACGAGCAGCGAGGTGCCCGCGAGCTCCCCGCGCACGAGCCCCGCACGCAGCGCCTCGCCGAGCGCCCCCGAGGGCAGCAGCAGCGCAACGTCACCCAGCGCGCCCGGGAGCTGGCTCGCCGGGATCACGACGCCGCCCGCGACGGCGAGCAGCACGAGCACGAGGTTGGCGGTCGCGAGGACGGCCTCGGCCCGCAGCGCGCCGGCGAGCGCGAGCGCGAGCGCGGTGAACGCGGCGGTGCCGAGCAGGAGCGCGAGCAGCGCGGCCGGGACGCCGGCGAGCTCGGGCCGCCAGCCGAGCGCGACCGCGACGGCCCCGATCACCACGACCTGCACGAGCTCGACCGCGAGCACGCCGAGGACCTTGCCCGCGAGCAGCCCGCCGCGCCCGAGCGGGGTCGTGGCGAGCAGCCGCAGGACGCCGTTGCGCCGGTCGAACGCGGTCGCGATGGCCTGCGACGTGAAGGACGTGCTCATCACGGCGAGGGCGAGCACGCCCGGGGCGACGAAGTCGATGCGCGACGCGCCGTCGGTCGCGAGGTCGACGAAGCCGGTGCGGGCGAGCCCGACGAGGACGAGGACCGGCAGGATCACGGTCACGAGCAGCTGCTCGCCGTTGCGCAGGATCATGCGCGTCTCGAAGCCGGCCTGCGCGAGCACGCGCCGCAGGGTGGGCGCTGCGCCGGGCGCGGTGGGGGCGGAGCGCTGCCGGTCGGTGCCCGTGGGTGCCGGGCGGGCGTCGCGGCTCATCGCAGGCTCCGTCCGGTGAGGTCGAGGAAGACGTCCTCCAGGGTGCGCCGCCCGACGGTCACGCGGCTCACGAGCAGGTCGCGCGCCGCGCACCACGCGGTGATGTCGGCGAGGGCGCGGGCGTCGACGTCCCCGGTGACGACGTAGTCGAGCTCGCCGCCGTCGGGGGCGGGGCGGACGACGCGTCCGGCACCCGCGGGTCGCGCGGCGAGCGCCTCGGTCAGCGAGCCCAGCGCGGCCTCGTCGAGCGGCACCGGCGCCGTGAACCGCAGCGTCCGGTCGCTGCCGGCCGCGACGAGGTCCGCGACGGAGCCCTGCGCGATCACCGCACCGTGGTCGACGACCACGACGCGGTCGGCGAGGTCCTCGGCCTCGTCCATGAGGTGCGTGGTCAGCACGACGGACGTGCCCTCGTCGCGCAGCTCCCGCACGAGCTCCCAGACCGCGCGCCGCGACTGGGGGTCCATCCCGGCGCTGGGCTCGTCGAGGAACACGAGCTCGGGGCGCCCCACGAGCGCGGTCGCGAGCGCGAGCCGCTGGCGCTGACCGCCCGAGAGCCGCCGGACGGTCGTGCGCGCGAACCCGCCCAGCCCGAGGCGCTCGCTGAGCTCGCCGACGTCGCGCGGGCGGGCGTGCAGGCGTGCGACGTGCTCGAGCATCTCGAGCGCACGCACGCCGGTCGGCAGCCCGCCGTCCTGGAGCATGACGCCGACGCGCGGGCGCAGGGCGCGGGCGTCGGCCAGCGGGTCGAGCCCGAGCACGCGCACGGAGCCGGCGTCGGGGGAGCGCAGGCCCTCGCAGCACTCGACGGTGGTCGTCTTGCCCGCGCCGTTCGGCCCCAGGACCGCAGTCACGCGTCCGGCGTCCGCGACGAGGTCGAGCCCGTCGACGACCGCCCGCGAGCCGTACCGCTTCACGAGGCCGCGGATCTCGACGGCGGGGGTCTCGGGCACGCAGGGAGTCTAGGTGGTGCGTGCCGACGCCCCGCGCGCGTGGAGCGCCGCCGTGGTGAGGGTCACCTTGCTTGCACGGAACGAATTCGGCAACAAGGATGTTGGCAATATCGAGACTGCGGAGGAGGTGGTTCGTGAGCGCGACGATGCCGGTGACACGGGCACCTCGGACGACCCCGCAGGCCCACGAGACCACCGCCGCTCACGACGCCGCGACCTCAGCCGTCCCGTCGGCCGTGCGCGGTGCGCCTGGTGCCGCCGACGAGGCCGGGACCCGCCGCCGCATCCTCGAGCTCGTCGCCGCCGACGGCCCCGTCTCCGCGGCGGAGCTCGCCGCAGAGCTCGACCTGACCGGCACCGCGATCCGCCGGCACCTCGGCGTCCTCGAGGGCACCGCCCAGATCGCGGTCCACGAGTCGAGCACCCCCGCGCCCGCCCGCCGCGGACGTCCGGCCCGCCGGTACGTCGTCACAGCGCAGGGCCAGGCGGCGCTCTCCCACCGCTACCCCGAGCTCGCCGCGCAGGCGCTGCGCTTCCTCGCCGAGGTCGCCGGCCCGGGCGCGCTCGAGGAGTTCGCGGAGCGCCGCGTGCGCGACCTCGAGACCCGGCACGCGGCGGCCGTCGCCGCGGCCGGCCCCGACGTCCAGGCACGCGCCCAGGCCCTCGCCGACGGGCTCGCCCGCGACGGGTACGCCGCGACCGCGCGCCCCGGACCGGGCGCACGGGCGGTCCAGCTGTGCCAGGGCCACTGCCCGGTGCAGCAGATCGCCACCGAGTTCCCGCAGCTCTGCGAGGCCGAGGCGCACGCGTTCTCGCGTCTCCTCGGAGTCCACGTGCAACGACTCTCGACGCTCGCCGCCGGGGGACACGTGTGCACCACGAACATCCCGATCACCACGCCCCCTGCCCCTGTGGAAGGACCGAACGCATGAGTGCGTCCACCGAGAACCCCGTGAGCACCCCCCTCACCCAGGACGAGGCCATCGCGTCCATCGGCACCTACGGGTACGGATGGCACGACGGCGACGCCGCCGGCGCCTCCGCGCGCCGCGGCGTCGACGAGGACGTCGTGCGCAACATCTCGGCGCTCAAGAACGAGCCCGAGTGGATGCTCAAGACGCGCCTGAAGTCGCTGCGCCTGTTCGACAAGAAGCCGATGCCCTGGTGGGGCTCGGACCTGTCGGGCATCGACTTCGACAACATCAAGTACTTCGTGCGGTCGACGGAGAAGCAGGCGACGAGCTGGGAGGACCTCCCGGACGACATCAAGAACACCTACGACCGGCTCGGGATCCCGGAGGCGGAGAAGCAGCGCCTCGTCGCCGGCGTCGCCGCGCAGTACGAGTCCGAGGTCGTCTACCACCAGATCCAGGAGGAGCTGGAGGAGCAGGGCGTCATCTTCGTCGACACCGACACGGGCCTGCGCGAGTACCCGGAGATCTTCGAGCAGTACTTCGGCTCCGTGATCCCCCCGGGCGACAACAAGTTCGCCTCGCTCAACACGGCGGTGTGGTCGGGCGGCTCGTTCGTCTACGTCCCGCCGGGCGTGCACGTCGAGATCCCGCTGCAGGCCTACTTCCGGATCAACACCGAGAACATGGGCCAGTTCGAGCGGACGCTGATCATCGCGGACGAGGGCTCGTACGTGCACTACGTCGAGGGCTGCACCGCGCCGGTGTACTCGTCGGACTCGCTGCACTCCGCGGTCGTCGAGATCATCGTGAAGAAGAACGCCCGGGTCCGGTACACGACGATCCAGAACTGGTCGAACAACGTGTACAACCTCGTGACCAAGCGCGCCACGGCCGCCGAGGGCGCGACGATGGAGTGGGTCGACGGCAACATCGGCTCCAAGGTCACGATGAAGTACCCGGCGATCTACCTCATGGGCGAGCACGCGCGCGGCGAGACACTGTCGATCGCGTTCGCGGGCGAGGGCCAGCACCAGGACGCGGGCGCCAAGATGGTGCACGCCGCGCCGCACACGTCCTCGTCGATCGTGTCGAAGTCGGTCGCTCGTGGCGGTGGCCGCACGTCGTACCGCGGTCTCGTCCAGGTGCTCGAGGGCGCGAGCCACTCGGCGTCCAACGTGCTGTGCGACGCGCTGCTCGTCGACCAGATCTCCCGCTCGGACACCTACCCCTACGTCGACGTCCGCGAGGACGACGTCTCGATGGGGCACGAGGCCACGGTCTCGCGCGTGAGCGAGGACCAGCTGTTCTACCTCATGTCCCGCGGCATGGCCGAGACCGAGGCCATGGCCATGATCGTGCGCGGCTTCGTCGAGCCGATCGCGCGCGAGCTGCCCATGGAGTACGCCCTCGAGCTGAACCGCCTGATCGAGCTGCAGATGGAAGGGTCCGTCGGCTGATGACGAGCACCACAACTGACCAGGAGACCCCGGGCACGCCCGGCGGCCTCACGACCGACCACTCGCGTGCCGTCGCCGACGGTGCGCACCGCCACGGGGTCGGCGGCACGCCGCAGTCGTCGCGCGCGGAGCGCGTGAGCTCGTTCGAGCTCGCGCAGTTCCCCGTGCCGACCGGGCGCGAGGAGGAGTGGCGGTTCGCGCCGGTCGACCGGCTCGCCCCGCTGTTCGCGGACGAGCTGACCGGCCCGAAGGTGATCACGACGGTCGTCGAGGCGCCCGAGGTCACGGTCGAGGTCGTCGACCGCGACGACGTGCGCCTCGGCCAGGCCGGCAAGCCGGGCGACCGCACGGCCGCCACGGCGTGGGCCTCGTTCCAGCGCGCGACGATCCTCACGGTCCCGCCGCAGGCCGTGGCGTCGGCCGCGACGATGGTCCGCGTCGAGGGCATCGACGCCGCCAAGACGACCGCGTCGCACATCCTCGTGCACGCCCGCGAGCTGTCCGAGTCGCTCGTGGTCATCGACCACGTCGGTCCGGCGTCGCTCGCGGAGACCGTCGAGGTCGTCGTCGAGGACGGCGCGCACCTGACCCTCGTGTCGGTCCAGGACTGGGCGGAGGGCTCGGTGCACGCGTCGAGCCACCGCATCAAGGTCGGCCGCGACGCGACGGTCAAGCACATCGTCGTGACGCTCGGCGGCGACGTCGTGCGGGTCACACCGGACGCCGAGTTCGCCGGCGAGAACGGGTCGATCGAGATGATCGGCCTGTACTTCGCGGACGCCGGCCAGCACCAGGAGCACCGGCTCTTCGTCGACCACAACGTCCCCTCGTGCCGCTCGCGCGTCACGTACAAGGGCGCGCTGCAGGGCGAGGGCGCGCACACGGTGTGGGTCGGCGACGTGCTGATCCGCGCCGAGGCCGAGGGCACCGACACCTACGAGCTCAACCGCAACCTCGTCCTCTCGGACGGCGCGCGGGCCGACTCGGTGCCGAACCTCGAGATCGAGACCGGCCTGATCGAGGGTGCCGGGCACGCGAGCGCGACCGGGCGCTTCGACGACGAGCAGCTGTTCTACCTGCGCTCGCGCGGCATCCCCGAGTCCGACGCGCGCCGGCTCGTCGTGCGCGGGTTCTTCGCCGAGCTCATCCACGCGATCGGTGTGCCTGAGGTCGAGGAGCGCCTGCTCGAGTCGATCGAGGCCGAGCTCGAGAAGAGCATGAGCGTGCTCGGCGCCGAGGCGACCCTGCCCACCGGCGACACGGACCTCACCCCGGTCGAGGTGCGCGAGCAGGAGCAGGTGTGAGCGCACAGTTCGCCTGCTACGCCGAGGACGTGGCCGTCGGCTGCGCCCTGCGCCTCGAGCTCGAGGGCGAGAAGGGCCCCGTCGAGGTCGCCGTCGTGCGCGACGAGGAGGGCGGCCTGCACGCCGTCTCCGACATCTGCTCGCACGGCGCTGTCTCGCTGTCCGACGGCGAGGTCGAGGGCCGCACGATCGAGTGCTGGCTGCACGGCTCGCGCTTCGACCTCGCCACGGGAAAGCCGCTCAGCCCCCCGGCCGTGCGCCCCGTCCCCGTCTACCCCCTGACCGTCGACGGCGAGCGTGTGCTCGTGGACGTCGACGCCCCCCACGGATCCTCCGAGGAGAACTGAGAATGGCCACGCTAGAGATTCGCGACCTGCACGTCAGCGTCGAGACCAAGGAGGGCCCCAAGCCGATCCTGCGCGGTGTCGACCTGACGATCGGCAGCGGCGAGACCCACGCCATCATGGGCCCCAACGGCTCGGGCAAGTCCACGCTGGCCTACTCGCTCGCGGGCCACCCGAAGTACGACGTCACGGCCGGCACGGTGACGCTCGACGGCGAGGACGTCCTCGCGATGAGCGTCGACGAGCGCGCCAAGGCGGGCCTGTTCCTCGCGATGCAGTACCCCGTCGAGGTCCCGGGCGTCTCGGTGACGAACTTCCTGCGTACCGCGAAGACCGCGATCGACGGCACCGCGCCTCCGCTGCGCACCTGGACCAAGGACGTCAAGGCGGCCATGGACCTGCTGCGCATGGACCCCGAGTTCGCGACGCGCAACGTCAACGAGGGCTTCTCGGGCGGTGAGAAGAAGCGTCACGAGATCCTCCAGCTCGAGCTCCTCAAGCCGAAGTTCGCGATCCTCGACGAGACCGACTCGGGTCTCGACGTGGACGCGCTGCGCGTCGTCTCGGAGGGCGTCAACCGCGTCCGCTCGGGCGGCGAGGTCGGCGTGCTGCTGATCACGCACTACACGCGCATCCTCCGCTACATCACGCCCGACTTCGTGCACGTCTTCGTCGACGGCAAGGTCGCCGAGCAGGGCGGCCCCGAGCTCGCCGAGCGCCTCGAGTCCGAGGGCTACGACCGGTTCCTGCCGACGGGCACCGTCACCGCGTGACCTGCCGCACCGCGTGATCCCCGCCCGGTGGTCCCGACCCGCTCCGGCGGGCGGGCCCACCGGCGGGCACCGGCCGTGACCTGCGGCCGCCGGCACACCCAGCAAGGACGGACGACGTGACCACGACCCAGGAGCACCGGCTGGGCGCGAGCGAGCTCGCGGCGGTGCGCGCCGACTTCCCGCTGCTCACGCGCACGCTGCGCGACGGCCGCCCGCTCGTCTACCTCGACTCGGCGGCGACGTCGCAGAAGCCCGAGGTCGTCCTCGACGCCGAGCAGGACTTCTACGCGCAGCGCAACGCCGCGGTGCACCGCGGTGCGCACCAGCTCGCCGAGGAGGCGACCGAGGCGTTCGAGGACGCGCGCGACCGGGTCGCGTCGTTCGTCGGCGTCTCACCGGGCGAGCTGGTCTGGACGTCGAACGCGACGGCGGCGCTCAACCTCGTCGCCTACGCGATGCAGAACGCGTCGCTCGGGCGCGGCGGGGCGGACGCCCGGCGGTTCGCGCTCGGCGCGGGCGACGAGATCGTCGTCACCGAGCTCGAGCACCACGCGAACCTCGTGCCGTGGCAGGAGCTCGCCGCCCGCACGGGGGCGACGCTGCGGTGGATCGGCGTGGACGACGACGGGCGCCTGCGGACCGACGAGCTCGCGACCGTCGTCACCGACCGCACGCGCGTGCTGGCCTTCACGCACGCGTCCAACGTCACCGGTGCTGTCACGGACGTCGAGGCGTTCGTGGCGCGGGCCCGCGAGGTCGGCGCGCTGACCGTGCTCGACGCGTGCCAGTCCGTGCCGCACCTGCCGGTCGACCTGGCCGGGCTCGGCGTCGACTTCGCGGCGTTCTCCGGGCACAAGATGCTCGCGCCGACCGGCGTCGGTGCGCTGTACGGGCGGCGCGAGCTGCTCGAGGCGATGCCGCCCGTGACGACCGGCGGCTCGATGGTCGAGGTCGTCACGATGGAGACCACGACCTACGCGCCGCCGCCGCAGCGGTTCGAGGCCGGCACGCAGATGGTGTCGCAGGCCGTCGCGATGGGCGCGGCCGCGAGCTACCTGCACGAGCTCGGGATGCCCGCGGTCGCGGCGCACGAGGCCGAGATCGCCGGGGCGCTGCTCGACGCGGTCGCGTCCGTGCCGGGCGTCCGCGTGATCGGCCCGACGGACACCCGGGACCGGCTCGCCGCGGTGTCGTTCGTCGTCGACGGCGTGCACGCGCACGACGTCGGCCAGGTGCTCGACGACGCCGGGGTCGCCGTCCGGGTCGGGCACCACTGCGCGCAGCCGCTGCACCGCCGGTTCGGGGTCGCCGCCACGGCGCGCGCGAGCGGCGCGGTGTACACGACGCTCGAGGAGATCGAGGTCTTCCGGGAAGCACTCGCGGGGGTCCGGGCGTTCTTCGGGGTGACGGACGCACCGGCGCCCGCCGGCACCGCGCGGGAGGAGCTGCGATGAGCTCGATGGAGCAGCTGTACCAGCAGGTCATCCTCGACCACGCGCGCGCGCCACACGGCCGCGGGCTCGTCGCCGCCGGCCCGGGGGCGGGGGAGTCGCACCAGGTCAACCCGACGTGCGGCGACGAGGTGACGCTGCGCGTGGAGGTCGCGGACGGCCGCGTCGCCGCCCTGAGCTGGGAGGGCGAGGGCTGCAGCATCTCCCAGGCCTCCGTCTCGGTGCTCCACGACCTCGTGACCGGCACGCCGCTCGACGAGGTCGACGCGCTCGCCGCGGAGTTCCGGGAGCTCATGGGCTCGCGCGGCGCCGGGCTCGCCGCGGACACCGAGGACCGCCTCGGCGACGCCACCGCCTTCACCGGGGTCGCGAAGTACCCCGCCCGCATCAAGTGCGCGCTGCTCGGCTGGGCCGCACTGCAGGACGCGCTCATCAGGACCGGCGCCACTGCGCCGGCCGGGACCAAGGAGGACGCATGACAGCCACCACACCGGGCGGCGCACCCGCGAGCCCGACCACGGCCGCGGACGTCGAGGAGGCCCTGCGCGACGTCATCGACCCCGAGCTCGGCATCAACGTGGTCGACCTCGGGCTCGTCTACGGCGTCACGGTCGACCAGACGAACACCGCCGTGATCGACATGACCCTGACCTCGGCGGCGTGCCCGCTGACCGACGTCATCGAGGACCAGGCCGGGCAGTCGCTCGACGGCGTCGTCGACGGCTTCCGGATCAACTGGGTCTGGATGCCGCCGTGGGGCCCCGAGAAGATCACGCCCGACGGCCGCGAGCAGATGCGGGCGCTCGGCTTCAACATCTGAGCGACCGACCACGCGGGGCGCACCGCCCCGCGGAGCGGTTCCGGTCCGCCCGGCACCGCCTCACGACGCACGCGAGCCCGGCACCGCACAGGTGCCGGGCTCTCGTCGTGCCGTGGCGCGAGCGGCGCGGAGGTCCCGGTCGGGGCCGGTCCGGCGCGGTCGTCGCCGCGAGTCAGAGGTCCGTCGCCGCGAACGTGTCGCACGCCGCCATGTCGCGCTCGTTGTACCCGGTGGTGAACCAGCGCTGGCGCTGCTCGCTCGACCCGTGCGTCCACGTGTGCGGGTTCACGCCGCCGCCGGACTGCGCCTGGATGTGGTCGTCGCCGACGGCCTCGGCGGCGGACAGCGCGTCGGCGAGCTGGGCGTCGGTGATCGGCTCGAGGAACGTGACCCCCGTGTCGGGGTCGACCGTGCTCGCGGCGGTGCCCGCCCACACCCCGGCGTAGCAGTCGGCCTGGAGCTCGACGCGCACCGAGTCGGACGTCGCGCCCGTGCCCTGGCGGTCCGCGCGGTCCATGACGCCGGTGACGGTCTGGATGTGGTGGCCGTACTCGTGCGCCGTGACGTACATCTCGGCGAGCTCGCCGCCGGAGGCGCCGAACTGGCTCTGCAGCAGGTCGAAGAACCGCAGGTCCATGTAGATCTTCTGGTCGGGCGGGCAGTAGAACGGCCCGGTCGACGCGGACGCCTGGCCGCAACCGGTCCCGACCGAGTCCTGGAACGCCCGCACGCCGGGGGCGACGAACTCGACGCCCGCCGCGGGCAGGGCGGCGGCCCAGTACGCGTCGAGCGACTGCACGGTCGCGGACAGACGGCACTCGCGGTTCGTGTTCGCCTCCTCGACAGTGCAGTCGCCAACCGCGCCGACCTCCTCGGCCGCCCCGCCGCCCTGCGCGCCGCCCACGACGCCGCTGAGGTCGACGCCCGTGAACTGGGCGATGAGGAAGACCGCGATCCCGACCAGCCCGACGCCGCCCCCGACGGCAGCCCCACGCCCGCCACGGCTGGTCTCGACGCGACCACCCTCGAATCCGCCACCCTCGCTGAATGTCATGGCGCAGACGGTAGACCGCACCTCACGCCCGTGCACGGCGAGACGGACGGTCGTCCGGCTCCTCGCCGAGCCCGCGCGCGGCGAGCGCGTCCCCGACGGCGCGTGCGTGCGCGACGGTCCGCACCGCCGCCGGCACGAGGAGCGCGCGGGGGTCCCGCTCGAGCCCGCGGGCCCGCGCGGCGTCGCGCACCTCGTGCACGGTCCGCGCGAGCATGGGGACGGTCCGGAGCATGAGCCCGACCGCCAGGGCGAACGTCTCCGGCGGCAGCCCGACGTGCCGCAGCGGGCGGGCCAGCCGCGTGAGGGTGTCGAGCAGGCGGTCCGCCGGTGTCGTCGCGGTGACGACGACGGCTGCGAGCACCAGCGCCACGAGGTCGAGCGCGACCTCGACCGCGACGGGCCACCCGCGGGCCCACCACTGGTAGAGGCCGACGAGCGCCGCGGTCACGAGCACCGGGCCGAGGCCGCGCAGCGTCACGTGCGGCGGCAGGCGCCCGACGAGCGCGAGCAGGACGCCGACGCCGAGCGCGATCCCGGCGCTGAGCGGCCCGGTCGCGACCACGACGGCGACACCGAGCAGCGCGAGCCCCGCGAGCTTGAGCCCGGGGCGCGCGCGGTGCAGGACGGTCGTGCCCGGGTGGTACAGGCCGAGCGGCCCGGCCCACGGCGAGCGCTGGGGCCGGCCGGCGCGCGCAGCCCGCGCCCGCGTCACCTCAGCGCCCGGGTCGCGGGCACGGGCGCGGTCGACGCACGAGCCCGGGTCGCCCGCCGCGCCGGGCGTGCCACGCGTGCGGTGCTCACCACGGCTTCCGATCTGCCATGAGCGCCCGGTACGTCGCGACCGCCTCGTGCGGGTCGCCGTCGAACACCACCGCACCGCCGTCCACGACGAGCACCCGCTCGGCCCGCTCTGCGGCGTCGAGGTCGTGCGTCACGAGCAGCACCTGCTGGTCGAGCCCGGCGAGCAGCTCGTCGACGGCCCGGCGCCAGCGCAGGTCGAGCAGCGTCGTCGGCTCGTCGCACACGAGCACCGCGGGCTCGGTCGCGAGGACCCCGGCGAGCGCGAGGAGCTGCTTCTGCCCGCCCGAGAGCGCGTGCACCGGGACCTCGGCCCGCTCGCCGAGCCCGAAGCGCTCGAGCACGGCCCGCGCGCGGGCGTCCCGCTCCGCGGCCGGCAGCCGGAGCCGGCGCAGCGACAGCGCGACGTCCTCGAGCGGCGTCGGCATGACGAGCTGCGCCTCGGGGTCCGTGAACACGAACCCGACGCGCTGCCGGACCGCGGGCCCCTCGCGCGCGGTGTCGAGCCCGTCGACGCGCACGCTCCCGGACGACGGCAGCGCGAGGCCGTTGACGAGGCGCGCGAGCGTCGACTTCCCCGAGCCGTTGGCTCCGACGACCGCGATCCGCCGCTCCGTGAGCCGGCACGTGACCGGACCGAGCAGCGTCACGACGTCCTCGGACCGGCCGTCGTGCGTGGCGTACGCGGTGACGGTCACGGCGTCGAGCTCGATCATCGGACCGGCATCCTCGCGTCGTCGTCCGCCAGGTCAGCGGCGCGAGCGCAGCAGGTCGGGGAACGCGCGGAACAGCGCGGTCGCGACGAGCGCGGCGAGCAGGTTCTTCACCACGTCGCCCGGCAGGAACGTCGCTCCCGCGGCGATCGCCTCGCCCGGCGACATGCCCAGGCGCCAGCCCATGACGGCGGTGCCGAGCGGGTGGATCGCGACGAGGCTCGTGACCGTCGCGCACGCGAAGATCGCCCAGTACCGCCGCGCGGGCCGCAGCCGCGCGGCGAACCGCGAGACGAGGAAGCCGACCAGCGCCGCCGCGAGCACGAAGCCCACGATGTAGCCGAACGACGGCTTGGCCACGACGGCGACCCCGCCGGCGCCGCCGGAGAACACGGGCAGCCCGGCGAGGCCGACGGCCACGTACAGCAGCACGGCGAGCCCGCCGCGCCGGGCACCCAGGACGATGCCCGTGAGCATCACGCCGAACGTCTGCAGCGTGATGGGGACCGCGAGCCCGGCGACGGGGATCGCCGGCAGGATCGCGCACACGGCGATGAAGGCCGCGAACGTCGCGACCAGCGCGACGTCGGTCGCGGCGGAGGTGCGCGCGACGGGCAGGGCCGGACCGTCGGCCGCGAGGGCGCCGGACGGCCGCACGGAGGTGGGCTCGGGTGCGTCGGTCATGGGGTCTCCCTGGTGTCGGAGGCAGCGGTGCCGGGCTCTGCAGGACGGGCGGGGTGCGCACGCGGACCGGGTCCACGGCGTGGACGCCCTGCTCGGCGTCCGGTGCGCCGCGACCCGGACCGGCTCCGGCCGTGCTCGGCGGGCGCGACCGGGTGAGGCGGCCGGGCGCAACGCTAGCCGGTCGTAGACTTGGTTGCGTTTGTGCCCGCGTCCAACACCGGCGTGCGGCCTTCGGAGGAACACCACAGCCCGACCCAGTCCATCGGCGCGCCCGCTTCCCGTGCGGCGCCCGGTCCCGGAAGGACCCCCGTGATCACTGCCCATGCCGTCGAGCTGCGTGTCGGCGCACGCGTGCTGCTCGAGGAGGCGACGTTCCGCATCGCCGCCGGGGACCGGATCGGGCTCGTCGGACGCAACGGCGCGGGCAAGACGACGCTGACCAAGACGCTCGCGGGGGAGACGCAGCCGTCGGGCGGGCAGATCACGCGCGCCGGCGAGATCGGCTACCTGCCGCAGGACCCGCGCACGGGCGACCTCGGCGCGCTCGCGATGGACCGCATCCTCTCGGCGCGCGGGCTCGACGAGGTCGTGCGCGCGATGCGCGAGACCGAGGGCCAGATGGCGAGCGCGGACGACGACACGCGGGACACCGCGATGGAGCGCTACACGCGGCTCGAGGCGCGCTTCACGGCCGCCGGCGGGTACGCGGCCGAGAGCGAGGCGAGCCGCATCGCGGCGAACCTGGGCCTCGACGAGCGTGTGCTCGGGCAGACGATCGGCACGCTGTCCGGTGGTCAGCGCCGTCGCGTCGAGCTCGCGCGCATCCTGTTCTCGGGGGTCGACACGCTGCTGCTCGACGAGCCGACCAACCACCTCGACGCCGACTCGATCCTGTGGCTGCGCGACTACCTGAAGAGCTACCCGGGCGGCTTCGTGGTCATCAGCCACGACACCGAGCTGCTGCGTGCGACCGTGAACAAGGTCTTCCACCTGGACGCCAACCGCGGCGAGCTCGACCAGTACAACCTGGGCTGGGACGCGTACCTGCTGCAGCGCGAGACCGACGAGAAGCGCCGCAAGCGTGAGCGCGCCAACACCGAGAAGAAGGCCGCGGTGCTGCTCGCGCAGGCCGACAAGATGCGCGCCAAGGCGACCAAGGCCGTCGCCGCGCAGAACATGGCCCGCCGCGCCGAGCGCATGCTCTCCTCGCTCGAGGAGGTCCGCGTCTCGGACAAGGTCGCCAAGCTGCGGTTCCCCGAGCCGGCGCCGTGCGGCAAGACGCCGCTCACGGCCGAGGGGCTCAGCAAGTCCTACGGCTCGCAGGAGGTCTTCACCGACGTCGACCTCGCGATCGACCGGGGGAGCCGTGTCGTCGTCCTGGGCCTCAACGGCGCCGGCAAGACGACGCTCCTGCGCATGCTCGCGGGCCTCGCGCAGCCGGACACGGGCGAGGTCAAGGCCGGGCACGGGCTCAAGCTCGGGTACTACGCGCAGGAGCACGAGACGCTCGACCTCAGCCGCACGGTCGTGGAGAACCTCCGCTCCGCGGCGCCCGACCTGACCGACACCCAGGTCCGCTCGGTGCTCGGGTCGTTCCTGTTCTCGGGCGACGACGCCGACAAGTCGGCGGGCGTGCTCTCGGGCGGGGAGAAGACCCGGCTCGCGCTCGCGGCGCTCGTCGTGTCCTCCGCGAACGTCCTGCTGCTCGACGAGCCCACCAACAACCTCGACCCGGCGTCGCGCGAGGAGATCCTCGCGGCGCTGCGCGGCTACACCGGGGCGGTCGTCCTGGTCAGCCACGACGAGGGCGCGGTCGCGGCGCTCAACCCCGAGCGCGTCGTGCTGCTGCCCGACGGCGACGAGGACCTGTGGAGCCCGGCGTACCTCGACCTGATCTCGCTCGCGTAGCGGGAGCAGGTCCGGGCGGTCCGTGCCGGGCCGCGCGTCGGCGGGGATCAGGCGCGCGGACGCTCGCCCGTCCCGTGCCCACGCGCGGCGGCAGTGCGCTGCGGGACGTCAGCGCAGCTGGGCGTCGATCAGGGCGTCCTCGACGTCCTCGGCGCTCGGGCCGCGGTCCCGTCGAGCCGCACGTGCCGCCCGGGGGGTGCGGGGCGGGGTCGGCGGCGTGCCCTCGTCGTCGGGCCCCGGCGCCCCTGGACCCTCCGGCTCGCCCTCGTCCCCGAGGCGTGCGTCGACGAGCTCGCGCCGGGCCATCACGGAGAACCCGACGAGCGCCCCGAGCGCGAACGTCCACCACTGGAACGCGTAGGACAGGTGCGATCCCGGGTCGGTGCTCGGTGCCGGCAGCGGCACGAGCGCCCGCGCCGGGGCCGGGTCCTCGTCGGCGAGCGCGCCGTACGCGCGGTAGGGGGTCAGGCCGTCGAGTGCCGCGTCGTCCGGCGCCTGGTCGAGCACCTGCGCGACCGAGATCGCCTGCACCTGGCCGGCGGCCGCCGCCCGCGCGGGCGGCTCGTCGAGCCGGAGCCGGACCGTGACCTCCACGGGCCCGGCCGGGGGAGCGGGGACGTCGACCGCGGCCGAGCCGTCGGTCCCCATCCCGACGAACCCGCGGTTCACGACCAGCACCGTGCCCGGCTCGCCGCCCGCCTCGACCACGAGCGGGACGAGCACGTGGTACCCCGGCGTGCTCTCGACCGGCCGGTTGCGCAGCAGCACCGTGGCCTCGGGCAGGTAGCGGCCGGTCACCACCGCCCGGCGCCACACGTCGTCCGTGCCGAGCGCGGCGTCGGCCGAGGGCAGCACCTCGTCGAGCGGCACCGGCTCCGCGGCGTAGTTCCGCTCGACCACCCGGATCAGCGCGTCGCGCGCGACGTGCCGGTTCCACTGCCAGCGGCCCGCGAACGCGCAGCCCGTCGCGACGACGAGCGCGACGAGCACGAGCGCGAGCGCGCGGCGGACGTGCGGGCTCACGGGCTCTCGGCCACCTCGAGCTCAGCGACGGGCACGGCGCCGCGCAGGAACCCGCGCACGTCGAGGTAGGAGCTCAGGTGCTCGCGGTGCTCGTCGCACGCGAGCCAGACCTTGCGGCGCTCGGGCGTGTGCAGCTTCGGGTTGTTCCACAGCAGACCCCACGCCGCCTCGGCGCGGCAGCCGCGGCGCGAGCACACGAGCTCGTCGACCGCGTCGGGGGTGGGCTGCAGGAGGCTCATCGGGGTCCTCGGGATCCTCGGGGACGGCTCGGGTCCGGGTGGTCGGCGGGGTCGGCCGGGCCGACGCCGTCCTCGCGGCGCGCGCCGATCGCGCGGGGGTCCACGTAGGTCGGCACACGGTCGACCCGTTCGCGGCCCGCGTTCGCGAACAGCACCGCGACGTAGGGCAGCACGACCGCGCCGACGATGAACAGCAGCGACACCCACGCCGGCACGACGCCGTACAGCACGACGGCCAGCACGAAGCACAGGGTGCGGATGCCCATCTGCAGCAGGTACCGGCGCGTGCGCCGCGCGAGGTCGTCGGCGAGCGGTTCCGGCGCGGACGTGATGCTGATCACGTCGTCCGTCTCACGGCTCTTCCTTCTCACCTCACGATGGTAGTCCGGCGTCGTTGTGGGCACCCGACAAGGGCGGCGCGGCATCTCGCGCGCGGGCGTCACCGACACCCGGCCCGCGTGTCGGATACCGTCGGATCTCGTGCCGCAGACTCCAGCAGGTGAGAACGGACCCCGCAGCATCCTCGTCACGGGTGCCAACCGGGGCATCGGCCGCGCGATCGCGGAGCGCTTCGTCGCGTCCGGCGACAAGGTCGCCACGATCTACCGCAGCGGCGACCTCCCCGACGGGGTGCTCGGCGTGACGGGCGACGTGCGGGACACCGCCGCCGTCGACGCCGCGTTCACCGAGGTCGAGGCCGCCCACGGACCGGTCGAGGTGCTCGTCGCCAACGCCGGGATCACGCGCGACCAGCTCCTCATGCGGATGACCGACGAGGAGTTCGAGCAGGTGCTCGACGTCAACCTCACGGGCGCGTTCCGCTGCGTGCGCCGCGCCTCCAAGGGCATGATCCGGCTCCGTCGGGGGCGCATCGTGCTCGTCTCCTCGGTGGTGGGGCTCTACGGCTCGCCCGGGCAGGTCAACTACGCCGCGTCCAAGGCCGGCCTCGTCGGCATGGCACGGTCGATCACGCGCGAGCTCGGCGGCCGCGGGATCACCGCGAACGTCGTCGCCCCCGGCTTCATCGACACGGCGATGACGGCCGAGCTGCCCGCCGAGCGCCAGGACGCCTACAAGGCGTCGATCCCCGCGGGGCGGTTCGGGCACGCCGACGAGATCGCCGCCGCCGTGCACTTCCTCGCCTCGCCCGACGCCGCCTACGTCTCGGGGGCCGTCCTCCCCGTCGACGGCGGCCTCGGCATGGGCCACTGACCCCCTCTCGACTCGACCGGAACGGAACAGCACCCATGGGTCTGCTCGACGGCAAGAAGCTCCTCGTGACCGGCGTCCTCACGGACGGCTCGATCGCGTTCCACGTCGCCCGCCTCGCCCAGGAGCAGGGCGCGCAGGTCGTCCTCACCTCCTTCGGGCGCCAGTTCCGCCTCACGCAGGCGATCGCCCGGCGGCTGCCCGCGGAGGCGCCCGTCGTGCAGCTCGACGTCACGTCGGCCGAGGACCTGGCTGCGCTCGCGGACCGCGTGCGCGAGCTCGGCGTCGACCGGCTCGACGGCGTCGTGCACTCGATCGGCTTCGCGCCGCAGTCCGTCATGGGCGGCAACTTCCTCGCCGGGGAGTGGGAGGACGTCGCGACCGCGGTGCACGTGTCCGCGTACTCGCTCAAGGCGCTCGCGGTCGCCGCGCAGCCGCTGCTCTCCTCGGGCGGGTCGATCGTCGGCCTGACCTTCGACGCGCGCTACGCGTGGCCCGTGTACGACTGGATGGGCGTCGCCAAGGCGGCGTTCGAGTCGACGGCCCGCTACCTCGCGCGCGACCTCGGACCGCACGGCGTGCGCGTCAACCTCGTCTCGGCCGGCCCGATCCGCACGACCGCCGCGAAGTCGATCCCCGGCTTCGAGGCCATGGAGGGCGGCTGGCCCGAGCGCGCGCCCCTCGGCTGGGACGTGCACGACCCCGAGCCCACGGCGCGCGCGGTCGCCGCGCTGCTGTCCGACTGGTTCCCGGCCACGACCGGCGAGATCGTGCACGTCGACGGCGGCGTGCACGCGATGGGTCTGTAGCCCGTGACCGGGACGTCGACGGCCGCGCGGCGGCTCGTCCTGCTGCGGCACGCGAAGGCCGAGCCGGGCGGGGTGCTCGACGACCACGTGCGCACGCTCGCGCTCGAGGGTCGCCGCCAGGCGGGGCTGGTCGGGGCGAGCCTGCGCGACGCGGGCCTCGTCCCGGACCTCGTGCTGTGCTCCTCGGCGGTCCGCACGCGTCAGACGTGGGACCTCGCGCGCAACGCGCTCGGCACGGACGCCCCGCACGTCGAAGTGTCCGACGAGCTCTACACCGCGGGGGCCCGCGAGCTGCTCGAGCTCGTCCGCTCGGTGGACCCGGACGCGCGCACCGTGCTGCTCGTCGGGCACGAGCCGACCGTCTCCCAGGCCGCCGCGCTGCTCGCGGGGCCGGGGTCGGACGAGACGGCGCAGGTGCGCGTGCGCACGGGCGTCCCCACGGCGAGCTACTCGGTGCTGGAGACCGACGTCGCGTGGTCCGCGCTCGAGCCGGACGGCGCGCGGCTGCTGCGCCTCGTGACGGCCGGCTGACCGCTCCGCGCACGCTGGGCCGGGCGGCACGGCGGCCGTCCCGACGGGTCGTGCGGGCCGATCGGGCCCGGGTCGACCTGCCGTCCTGACGCGTCGTGCGGACCGGTCCGGCCGGGCCGACCGGTCAGCGCGGCGGGCTCAGGCGAACGGCCCGAGCGCGAGCACCTCGTCGAGCCGCGCGCCCAGCACCGCGTCCGCCTGCGCGCACACGACGGGCTTGGCGTTGAACGCCACCCCGAACGCCGCGGCGGCGATCATGTCGAGGTCGTTCGCCCCGTCGCCGATCGCGACGGTGCGGTCGAGCGGGATCTGCTCGGCCGCGGCGAGCTCGCGCAGGAACGTGGCCTTGGCGGCCCGGTCCACGACGGGCCCCGAGACGCGGCCCGTGAGCACGCCGCCGTCGACCTCGAGCGCGTTGGCCCGGAAGCGCGTGATCCCGAGGCGCGCGGCGAGCGGGGCGACGACCTCGACGAACCCCCCCGAGACGAGCCCGAGCGGCCAGCGGCGGCGCGCCAGCTCCTCGACCAGCTCCGTGGCACCGGGGGAGAGCTCGACCGCCGCGAGCACGTCGTCGAAGACCGTGACCGGCAGGCCGGCGAGGGCCGCGACACGCGCGTGCAGCGACGCGGCGAAGTCCAGCTCGCCGCGCATCGCCCGCTCGGTGATCTCGGTGACCTCCGCGCGCGTTCCGGCGTGGTCCGCGAGCAGCTCGATGACCTCGCCCGTGATGAGGGTCGAGTCGACGTCCATGACGACGAGGTGGCGCGGGCGGGCGGCGGCGTCGGGGCGGGCGGCGTCGGCGGCAGGCACGGTGGTCACGCGAGGCAGGGTAGCCGTGGGGGCGGCGGGCCCGTCGTGCGCGTTCAGCCCTCGTCGGCCCGGCCCCGTCGGTCCGTGCCGGCACGGGCTCAGGCGGCGCGACGACAGGTCCGGGCCCGGCCCCCGGGGTCAGTCCTCGATGACGTGGCCCTTGGGGACGACCGTGATGCCCGACTCCGTGACGGTGAACCCGCGCGCGAGGTCGTGCTCGCGGTCGAGCCCGATCCGGGCCCGCTCCGGGACGATGACGTTCTTGTCGATGATCGCGCGGTGCACCTGCGCGTAGCGCTGGACGTGCACGCCGTCCATGAGCACCGAGTCGGTCACCTGCGCCCACGAGTGCAGGTAGGTCCCGGGCGACAGGATCGAGCCCGAGACCGTCGCGCCCGAGACGAGCACGCCGGGGGAGACGATCGAGTCGGCCGCGTGCCCCAGGCGCCCCGGGCCCGCGTGCACGAACTTGGCGGGCGGCAGGCCCGTGTAGCCCGTGAACACCGGCCACGAGTCGTTGTACAGGTTGAAGACCGGCTCGATCGAGATGAGGTCCTGGTTCGCGTCGTAGTACGAGTCGAGCGTCCCGACGTCGCGCCAGTAGTCACGGTCCCGGTCGGTCGAGCCCGGGACGTCGTTCTTGATGAAGTCGTAGACCGCCGCCGTGCCCTTCTCGACGAACGACGGCACCAGGTCCCCGCCCATGTCGTGGCGCGAGTTCGGGTCGGCCGCGTCGGCGGTGACCGCCTCGATGAGCGCGTCGGCGTTGATGACGTAGTTGCCCATCGAGGCGAAGATCTCGTCGGGCGAGCCCGGGACGGCGACCGGGTCGCTCGGCTTCTCGCGGAACGCCGCGATGCGGACCGGGTCGCTCGGGTCGGTCTCGATGACGCCGAACTGGTCGGCCATGCCGATCGGCTGCCGGATGCCGGCGACGGTGATCTCCGCGCCCGACTCGACGTGCTGGTCGACCATCTGGGAGAAGTCCATGCGGTACACGTGGTCGGCGCCGACCACGACTACGATGTCGGGGCGCTCGTCCTCGATGATGTTGAGGCACTGGTAGATCGCGTCCGCGCTGCCGAGGTACCAGTGCTTGCCGACGCGCTGCTGCGCGGGCACCGGGGCGACGTAGTTGCCGAGGAGCGTCGACATGCGCCACGTCTTGGCGACGTGCCGGTCGAGGCTGTGCGACTTGTACTGCGTCAGCACCACGATGTGCAGGTAGTGCGAGTTGACGAGGTTCGACAGCGCGAAGTCCACCAGCCGGTAGATGCCGCCGAACGGCACGGCGGGTTTGGCCCGTGCCGCCGTCAGCGGCATGAGCCGCTTGCCTTCCCCACCTGCGAGGACGATTGCCAGGACGCGCGGCGCTGCCATGGGACAGACCCTAGGCCTCCGCCGTTCCCGAGGCGAGGTGAACGCCGCGAAGGACTAGCGTGTCGCACGGTGGACGGGGGAGCCCCGGCCGGTGGAGAGGGGACACGATGCGAGTCGACCTGCTGACCAGGGAGTACCCGCCCCACGTGTACGGCGGGGCAGGGGTCCACGTGGCCGAGCTCGCGGCCGTGCTGAGGCGCAGCATCGACGTGCGCGTGCACTGCTTCGACGGTCCGCGCGAAGAGGCAGACGTGCACGGGTACGACGTGCCCGCCGAGCTCGCCGGCGCGAACGCGGCGCTCGCGACGATGGGCGTCGACCTGCAGATCGCCGCGCACCTCGAGGGCGCCGACCTGGTGCACTCCCACACCTGGTACGCGAACCTCGCGGGCCACCTCGGCGGGCTCCTCCACGGCGTCCCGCACGTCGTCTCGGCGCACAGCCTCGAGCCGCTGCGCCCGTGGAAGGCCGAGCAGCTCGGCGGCGGCTACGCGCTGTCGAGCTGGGTCGAGCGGACCGCCTTCGAGGCGGCGGCCGGCGTCATCGCGGTGAGCGGCGGCATGCGCGCCGACATCCTGCGCAGCTACCCGGCGATCGACCCGGACCGCGTCCACGTCGTGCACAACGGCATCGACCTCGCGGGGTGGCAGCGCCCGACGGACGACGAGGCGCTCGCGCAGGCCGACGCCGTGGTGCGCCGCCTCGGCATCGACCCGGACCGGCCGTCCGTGGTCTTCGTCGGACGCATCACCCGGCAGAAGGGCCTGCCGTACCTGCTGCGGGCCGCCGACCTGCTCCCGCCCGACGTGCAGCTCGTGCTGTGCGCGGGCGCCCCGGACACGCCGCAGATCGCCGCCGAGGTGACCGGGCTCGTCGACGAGCTGCGCGCGCGCCGCGGCGGCGGGGTCGTGTGGATCGAGCAGATGCTCCCGCGCCCCGAGCTCGTCGCGGTGCTCGCGGCCGGCACCGTGTTCGTGTGCCCGTCGGTGTACGAGCCGCTCGGCATCGTCAACCTCGAGGCCATGGCGGTCGGGCTGCCGGTCGTCGGCTCCGCGACGGGCGGGATCCCCGAGGTCGTCGACGACGGCGTCACGGGGTGGCTCGTGCCGATCGAGCAGGTCCAGGACGGCACCGGGACCCCGCTCGATCCCGAGAAGTTCGTCGCGGACCTCGGGTCGGCGCTCGTCGAGGCCGTGTCCGACCCGGCTCGGGCGGCCGAGCGTGGCGTGGCCTCGCGCCGGCGCGTCGAGGACCACTTCTCGTGGGACGCGGTCGCGGAGCGCACGATCGACGTCTACCGGAGCGTGCTGGGGGCCTGAGCGCGTCGTCGACCGCTTCCCCGGGAGGTGCTGCGCGCGGTCGGGACGCTCGGGCTGAGAACGCGTCGGCTCAGAACGCGTCGGGCACGTGCGTCGCCGACGACATCGCGCGGCGGGCCGCCCGGTCGACCTCGCGCAGCGCCGTCGAGCGCTGGTCCGCCTGCCACAGGTTGACCGCGCCGCCGTCGTCGGCCGTCGCGAGCCGCACGATCGCCCGGAGCCGCGCCGCGCTCGCGAGGACCCGCACGCGCCGCCCCTCGAGCGTCGGCGGCAGGCCCCAGCCCGGGTCGACGTCGCTGCGCAGGGCGGCGATCGCCTCGGCCGCGTCGGGTCGCCACCGGGCCACGTCGAGCGACGCGAGCGCCTCGGTCGCCTGGATCAGCGCGGTGCGCAGGTCCCGCTCCGCCTCGGCGAGCGTCCCGACCTGCCCGACGAGCGCCGGACGCCAGTCGGGCACCCGCGCGACCTCCCACGTGACGAGGTGCCCGGGCTCGTACGCGCTGCCGAACTCCTCGACGTGCGGCACCGCGGCGAACGTCCCGTGCAGGCCGTGCACGAGCACGCACTCGCCCGCGAGCACCGCGGGACCGGCGACGGCCGCGGGTGCCCCGCCCGGGTCCCCGGGGACGGGCAGCGCGGCGGCCGCGGCGCGCGGGCCGGCGGCCCATGCGGCGACGAGGTCGGGCAGCGTCGCGGCGGCCCCGAGGTCGGTGCCCTCGCCGACGCGGACGGTGTGCGGCTCGTCGTCCCCCTGGACGGCGGTCACGGCCCGCTGGACGGGCGCCGAGCCCGAGCCGATCTCCTGCAGCCAGAGCGCGAGCAGCACGGAGCGCGGCAGGGCGAGCACCGAGTGATCCACCGCACCACGGTACGACGTGGACCGCCGTGATCCGGGCACGCCCCGGTGACGTCCGGCCCGCTCGCGCCGACTAAGGTCGGTGCCCATGACCGACGTGCTCGACCTGCAGGACGTGTCCATCCGTCGCGGTACCACGACGATCCTGAACCGGCTCTCGTGGACCGTGCGCGAGGGGGAGCGGTGGGTGGTGCTCGGTCGCAACGGCGCGGGCAAGACGACCCTGCTCCAGGTCGCCTCGGGCCGCATGCACCCCTCGGCCGGCACCGCCGACCTGCTCGGCTCGCGGATGGGCCGGGTCGACGTGTTCGAGCTGCGCCCCCGCATCGGCCTGTCGAGCGCGTCGCTCGCCGACCGCATCCCGGCGGGGGAGACCGTGCGCGACGTCGTCCTCACCGCCGCCTACGGCGTCACGGGCCGCTGGCGCGAGTCGTACGAGGAGCTCGACGAGAGCCGCGCGGGCGACCTGCTCGCGGCGTTCGGGGTCGCGCACCTCGCCGACCGCCGGTTCGGGACGCTGAGCGAGGGCGAGCGCAAGCGGACCCAGATCGCGCGCTCGCTCATGACCGACCCCGAGCTCCTGCTGCTCGACGAGCCCGCCGCGGGCCTCGACCTCGGCGGGCGCGAGGAGCTCGTGGCCGCGCTCGCCGAGCTCGCCGGCGACCCGCGCTCGCCCGTGCTCGTGCTCGTGACGCACCACGTCGAGGAGATCCCGCCCGGCTTCACGCACCTGCTCCTGCTGCGCGACGGCGAGGTGCACGCGCGCGGGCCGCTCGAGGAGGTGCTCACCGCGGAGAACCTGTCGGGCGCGTTCGGCCTCGACCTCGTGGTCGAGCGCACCGGCGACCGGTGGACTGCGCGCGCGGCGGGCTGATCGTCCCGGCGTCCCGGCGTCCCCCGTGAGCCTCCGGCTGTGCCGGTGTCCCGGCGGCGGCGACGTCGTTGCGACGTGCACGAACGCCTCAGCGTTCTCTCACGTCGGGGCAAAGCGATCGTCTAGAATCGATCCGACGACGCAGGGTCACGACCACGCCGGTCGAGGGTCCACCGCGTCGCCGGCACCAGAGAGACGGTGAGTCAGATGAACGCCTGGCTGTGGTGGGTCGGCAGCGCCACGCTGCTGGCGATCGCGGAGATCCTCTCCCTCGACCTCATCCTCCTGATGCTCGCCGGGGGCGCGCTCGCGGGGGCTGCCGCCGCCCTGCTCGGGGCGGACCTCACGATCCAGATCGTCGCGGCGACCGTCACGTCGGTCCTCATGCTCTTCGCGCTGCGTCCCTGGCTGCTGCGCCACCTGCGCCGGCGCATGCCGCTCGTCGAGACCAACGCGGCGGCGCTCGTCGGGCGGCCCGCCATCGTCGTCGCGACGACGACCGAGCTCGGCGGCCGTGTGAAGCTCGCGGGCGAGGTGTGGTCGGCCCGCGCCGCCGCCGAGGACGTCACGTACCCGCCCGGGGCCGAGGTGCGCGTCACGTCGATCGACGGCGCCACGGCGGTCGTCGCGCTCGCCGAGCCCGCCTGACCCCAGACCGACCGCGGGCTCGCCGAGCCCGAGGACCCGCGCGCGGGCCCGCTCGCGCAGCCACGGAGGAGCACAGTGGACGAGTCATCTGTCAGCCCAGGAACCATCGTCGGCTACGTCGTGCTGGCGCTGGTCGCCGTGTTCGTCGTCATCGCGCTCGCGCGGTCGGTGCGGATCGTGCCGCAGACCGTCGCGGTCATCGTCGAGCGGCTCGGCCGGTACTCGCGCACGATGGACGCCGGCCTGCACCTGCTCATCCCGTTCGTCGACCGCGTGCGCGCCGGCGTCGACCTGCGCGAGCAGGTCGTGTCGTTCCCGCCGCAGCCGGTGATCACGTCGGACAACCTCGTCGTGAGCATCGACACGGTCCTGTACTTCCAGGTCACGGACCCGAAGTCGGCGGTCTACGAGATCGCGAACTACATCACCGCGATCGAGCAGCTCACGGTCACGACGCTCCGCAACGTCATCGGGTCGATGGACCTCGAGCAGACGCTCACGAGCCGCGACCAGATCAACGGCCAGCTGCGCGGCGTGCTCGACGAGGCGACCGGCAAGTGGGGCATCCGCGTCAACCGCGTCGAGCTCAAGTCGATCGACCCGCCGCAGAGCATCCAGGGCTCGATGGAGCAGCAGATGCGCGCCGAGCGTGACCGCCGTGCGGCGATCCTGACCGCCGAGGGCGTCAAGCAGTCGCAGATCCTCACCGCCGAGGGCGACAAGCAGGCGGCGATCCTGCGGGCCGAGGGGTCCGCGCAGGCGGCGATCCTGACCGCCGAGGGCGAGGCGCGCGCGATCCTCCAGGTCTTCGACGCCGTGCACCGCGGCGACGCCGACCCCAAGCTCCTCGCGTACCAGTACCTGCAGACCCTGCCGAAGCTCGCGTCGAGCCCGGCGAACAAGGTGTGGGTCATCCCGTCGGAGCTCACGGGCGCCCTGGGCCAGTTCACGAAGGGCTTCGCCGGCGCGTTCACCGGGGAGGACGGCGAGGCTGCGCCGACCCGTCCCGCGGGCACGTCGCCGCTCGGGGACGACCTGCCGCCGACGTCGCTCGTCGACCCGGCCGAGGCGCTCGCGCAGGCACGGCGCGAGCTCGAGATCGCGACGGCCGACGCCACGAGCGCCGGGACGCTCAGCGGCCAGCCCTCCGACCCGCTGGCCGCCGCCGGGCAGCGTCCGACGGGGGCGTTCGGGTACACCAAGCCCCAGCACGCCACGCCGGACGCCCCGGCGCAGGCGGCCCCGCGGCAGGCGGAGCCGACGACGCCGCCGCAGTCCGGCCCGCAGCAGGCCGCGCCGATCGAGCGGGACACGCGCCCGTACGACGGCCCGTCCGCGCAGGGCTGACGCCGCGAGGGGGACGAGGTCGGGCGGCGCACCGCGAGCCGGTGCGCCGCCCGACCCGTGTCTGCCCTGAGCCGAACACCCCGCAACTCGCTTGACCGCCCCTGACCAGCGGCGAAGGATGCACGGGTGCTCGTCCGACTCATCCGGCAGTACCTCGCCCCGTACCGGGGCGCCGTCGTGGCCGTGCTCGTGCTCCAGCTCGTCCAGACGCTCGCGACGCTGTACCTGCCGAGCCTCAACGCGGACATCATCGACAACGGCGTCGCGCGCGGCGACACGGCCTACATCCTGCGCGTCGGCGGTGTGATGCTCGGGGTCTCGCTGCTGCAGATCGTGTGCGCCGTCGCCGCGGTCTTCATCGGCTCGCGCACCGCCATGGCGTTCGGCCGCGACGTGCGCGGCGGGCTGTTCACGCACGTGCAGGAGTTCTCCGCGCGCGAGGTCGGGCGGATCGGGGCGCCGTCGCTCATCACGCGCACGACGAACGACGTGCAGCAGGTCCAGATGCTCGTGCTGCTGAGCTTCACGATGATGGTGACCGCGCCCATCATGCTCGTCGGCGGCGTGATCATGGCGCTGCAGGAGGACGTCACGCTGTCGTGGCTGCTCGTCGTCGTCGTGCCCGTCCTGGGGGTGACGGTCGGACTGATCATCTCGCGGATGATCCCGTGGTTCCGGGCCATGCAGAAGCGCATCGACGCGATCAACCGGGTGCTGCGCGAGCAGATCACGGGCATCCGGGTCGTGCGGGCGTTCGTGCGCGAGCGGCGCGAGTCGGAGCGGTTCGCCGTCGCGAGCACCGAGCTGTACACCGCGTCGCTGCGCGTCGGGCAGCTCATGGCGCTCATGTTCCCCGTCGTGATGCTCGTGATGAACGCGTCGAGCGTCGCGGTGCTGTGGTTCGGCGCGCAGCGCATCGACGCCGGCCAGATGCAGATCGGGGCGCTCACCGCGTTCCTCAGCTACCTCATGTACATCCTCATGGCCGTGATGATGTCCACGATGATGTTCGTCATGGTGCCGCGCGCCGTGGTGTCGGCCGAGCGCATCGAGGAGGTCCTCGACACCGAGACGTCGGTCGTCCCGCCCGCGACACCTCGCACCCCCGACCCCGGCCGACGCGGGCACCTCGAGCTGCGCGGCGCCGAGTTCCGCTACCCGGGCGCCGAGAACGCCGTGGTGCGCGGGGTCGACCTCGTCGCCGAGCCGGGCCGCACGACGGCGATCATCGGCTCGACGGGCGCGGGCAAGACGACGCTGCTCAACCTCGTGCCGCGGCTCGCGGACGTGACGGCGGGCGCGGTGCTCGTCGACGGGGTCGACGTGCGCGAGCTCGACCCCGAGGCGCTCTGGACCGCGATCGGGCTCGTGCCGCAGAAGCCGTACCTGTTCAGCGGCACCGTCGCCTCGAACCTGCGCTACGGGAAGCCGGACGCGACCGACGAGGAGCTGTGGCACGCGCTCGAGGTCGCGCAGGCGCGGGACTTCGTCGAGGCGATGCCCGAGCGGCTCGACGCCCCGATCGCGCAGGGCGGGACCAACGTCTCGGGCGGTCAGCGCCAGCGGCTCGCGATCGCCCGGGCCCTCGTGCGCCGGCCCGAGATCTACCTGTTCGACGACTCGTTCTCGGCGCTCGACTTCGCGACCGACGCGGCGCTGCGTGCGGCGCTGGTCCCCGAGACCCGCGACGCGACGGTGGTCATCGTCGCGCAGCGCGTCGCGACCATCCGGCACGCCGACCGCATCGTCGTGCTCGAGGACGGCGAGGTCGTCGCGAGCGGGACGCACCCCGAGCTGCTCCAGTCCTCGCAGACCTACCGCGAGATCGTGTACTCCCAGATCAGCGAGGAGGAGGCCGCATGAGCGCCGCCGCACCGGCCCGTCCGGCGCACGCCCCCGCGCAGCGCGGGCACGGCCCGATGGGCTCCATGGGGATGCCCGGGGAGAAGTCGGTGAACTTCCGCGGGTCGAGCCGGCGGCTGCTGCACGTGCTCCGCCCCGAGCGCGCGTGGCTCGGGGTCATCGTGGTGCTCGGCGTCGCGTCGGTCGCGCTCGTCGTGACCGGGCCGTGGCTGCTGGGCCGGGCGACCGACGTGATCTTCGACGGCGTACTCGGGCGCCAGCTCCCGGCGGGCGTCTCGCAGGCGCAGGCCGTCGAGGGGCTGCGCGCGCAGGGTCAGGACCAGCTCGCCGACCTCGTCAGCGGCACCGGCGCCGTGCCGGGCGTCGGCATCGACTTCGGGGCGCTGCGCGGGATCCTCGTGCTCGTGCTCGTCGTCTACGTCGGGTCGTTCCTGTTCGGCTGGCTCCAGGCGCGCCTGACCACGGGTGTCGTGCAGCGCACGGTGTACACGATGCGCGAGGAGGTCGAGGCGAAGCTCTCGCGCCTGCCGCTGTCCTACTTCGACCGCCAGCAGCGCGGCGAGGTGCTCAGCCGCGTCACCAACGACATCGACAACGTCGGCCAGACGATGCAGCAGACGCTCTCGCAGCTCATCACGTCGGTGCTCACGGTCGTCGGCGTGCTCGTCATGATGTTCTGGATCTCGCCGCTGCTCGCGCTCGTCGCGCTCGTCACCGTGCCGGTGTCCGTCGTGGTGACCGCGCAGATCGCGAAGCGCTCGAAGCCCCAGTTCGTCGCGCAGTGGGCCGCGACCGGGCGGCTCAACGCGCACATCGAGGAGATGTACACGGGCCACGCGCTCGTCAAGGTGTTCGGGCGCCAGCGCGAGGCCGTCGAGACGTTCCGGGTGCAGAACGACGAGCTCTACGACGCGAGCTTCCGGGCGCAGTTCATCTCCGGGACGATCATGCCCGCGATGGGCTTCCTCGCGAACCTCAACTACGTGGTCGTCGCCGTCGTCGGCGGGCTGCGGGTCGCGTCGGGCGCGATCTCGCTCGGCGACGTCCAGGCGTTCATCCAGTACTCGCGCCAGTTCACGCAGCCGCTCACGCAGATCGCCTCGATGATGAACCTCCTGCAGTCGGGCGTCGCGTCCGCCGAGCGGGTGTTCGAGCTCCTCGACGCGGCCGAGCAGAGCCCGGACCCGGCCGAGCCCGCCCGGGTCGCCCCGCCGGTGCGCGGACGGGTCGCGTTCGAGGACGTGTCGTTCCGGTACGACGACGAGACACCGCTCATCGAGCACCTCTCGCTCGTCGCCGAGCCCGGGCAGACGATCGCGATCGTCGGGCCGACCGGCGCGGGCAAGACGACGCTCGTCAACCTGCTCATGCGGTTCTACGAGGTCGGCTCGGGGCGCATCACCCTCGACGGCGTGGACACGGCGACCCTGACGCGCGACGACCTGCGCTCGCAGATCGGCATGGTGCTGCAGGACACGTGGCTGTTCGGCGGCACGATCGCCGCGAACATCACCTACGGCGCCGACGACGTCACGCCCGAGCAGATGGTCGCGGCGGCCGAGGCCACGCACGTCGACCGCTTCGTGCGCACGCTTCCCGACGGCTACGAGACGGTCATCGACGACGAGGGCGGCAACGTCAGCGCGGGCGAGAAGCAGCTCCTCACGATCGCCCGCGCGTTCCTCGCCGACCCCGCGATCCTCGTGCTCGACGAGGCGACGTCCTCGGTCGACACCCGGACAGAGGTGCTCGTGCAGCAGGCGATGGGGGTGCTGCGCGCCGGGCGCACGTCGTTCGTCATCGCGCACCGGCTCTCGACGATCCGGGACGCGGACGTGATCCTCGTCATGGAGCACGGGTCGATCGTCGAGCAGGGCAACCACGCCGACCTGCTCGAGGCCGGCGGGGCGTACGCGCGGCTGTACGCGAGCCAGTTCGCGGCGGCGGTCGCGTCGGCCGACTGAGGGCTGCGCCGCTCGGGCCGCTCCGCCGAGGGGTGCGCCGCTCGGGCCGCTCCGCCGAGGGGTGCGCCGCTGAGGCCGCTCTGCTGCGGGCGCTCTGTCCGCGGGACCTCGGTCGCGGGCACGTGTCACCGGGGCCGCCTACGCTCGTGCGGTGACGACTGCGCCGACCAGCCCCGCCCGCGCCGAGCCGGTCCGGCTGCGGCGGGACAGGCTGACCTGGAGCCTCTACGGCTACTTCGTGGTGTGGGGCTGGTTCCTCTACAGCTTCAACCCCGCGGTCCCGCTGCTCGGGCGCGAGCTCGGGATCAGCAAGGCCCAGGCCGGGCTGCACGGCACCGCTCTGGCCGTCGGCGCCGTGCTCGCCGCGCTCGCGACGCCGCGGCTGCTGCCCCGGTTCGGGCGCCGGGCGACCCTCGTGGGGGCAGGGGTCCTCATCGCGCTCGGGACCGTGCTGCTGGTGACGGGCCCGGGGTTCGCGTGGACGCTCTCGGGCGTGCTCGTCATGGCGCTCGGGGCCAACGTCGCGATCAGCGCCGGGCAGGCCGGCCTCGTGCTGCACCACCGGGGCACGAGCTCGGCGGCGGTGACCGAGGCCAACGGCGTCGGCTCGTCGGTCGGGCTGCTCGGGCCGCTGGCGGTCGGGGCGTGCGTCGCCGCGGGCTGGGGGTGGCGCCCGGCCGTCGCGGTGACCGGGCTGCTCGCGGTGGCCACGGCCGTCGTCGTCGGGTTCCTGCCGCGCCGCGGGGTCATGGCGCACCCGGCGGAGGGCGCGGCACCTGCCGTCCCCGCGCCCGCCGTCGACCCGGCCCCGGCCACAGCCGCGGGACCCACCGCGGTCGCCGCTCCGGCGGACGGGCTGCCGGGCGGGGCGGGTCGTCCGGTGGCCGACGACGCGCAGGCGCAAGCGACCCCGGACCGGGACGCGGCGCGCGCCGCACAACCCGGCGCGGCCCGGGCCTCGTGGTGCTACCTCGTGGCCGTCGTCGCGACGCTCGCTGTCGAGAACGCCACGACTTTCTGGTCCGCCGACCTCATCACGCAGCAGACCGGCGCGCCCGCCGGGATCGCGACCGCCGCGACCGCGGGTCTCGTCGCGGGCATGTCGGTCATCCGGTTCGTCGTCGGCCCGCTCTCCCTGCGCATCGAGCCCGCGACGCTGCTCGCGTGCTCGTTCCTGCTCGCGATCGTCGGCTGGGCCGTGCTGTGGACGGCGACCGACCCGGCCGTGGCGCTCACCGGTCTCGTCATCGCCGGCTTCGGGTACGGCGCGCAGTACCCGCTGTCGATCGCGCTGCTGCTCTCGACCGCCGGCGGCGCCGCCGACCGCGCGCAGTCCCGGGCGACGTTCGCCGGGGGAGCGGCGATCGGTGTCGCACCGTTCGCGCTCGGGGCGCTCGCCGACGCCTTCGGCGCGCACAGCGCGTTCGTGCTGGTGCCCGTCATGGCCCTCGTCGGTGCGTTCGCGGCGTTCGCCGGCCCGCGCGTCGCCCGCCGGCCCGGGAGAGCGGCGGCCGTGCCGGACGCGCGATGATGGGGCCGTGCCGACGCCCGACCTCGTGACGCTGACCGACCCCACGGACCCCCGGCTCGCCGACTACGTCTCGCTGACCGACGTCGCGCTGCGCTCGCGGCACGAGCCCGAGAAGGGCCTCTACATCGCGGAGAGCTCGACCGTGCTGCGCCGCGCGCTCGCCGCCGGGCACCGGCCCCGCTCGGTGCTCGTCGCGCCGCGCTGGGCGTCCGACGTCGAGGAGATGCTCGCGGGTCTGCCCGAGGACGGGGGCCGCGTCCCGGTGTACGTCGCCGAGCCCGACGTGCTCGAGGGCATCACGGGCTTCCACGTGCACCGCGGCGCGCTCGCCGCCATGCACCGGCCGGCGCTGCCCGCGCTGCACGACCTGCTCGCGGGCGCCCGGGACGGTGCCGGCGCACGCCGGGTCGCGGTGCTCGAGGACGTCGTCGACCACACGAACGTCGGGGCGGCGTTCCGCAGCGCCGCGGCGCTCGGTGTCGACGCGGTGCTCGTCACGCCGCGCTGCGCCGACCCGCTCTACCGGCGCAGCGTGCGGGTCTCGATGGGGACCGTGTTCCAGGTGCCGTGGACGCGCATCGACCCGTGGCCGGGCGGCATGGAGCTGCTGCACGACGAGGGGTTCGTGACCGTGGCGCTCGCGCTGCGCGACGACGCGCTGACGCTCGACGAGCTCGCGGCCGACCCGCCCGAGCGGCTCGCGCTGATCCTCGGGGCCGAGGGGGACGGGCTCAAGGCCGAGACCATCGCGTCCGCGCGGCGGACCGTGCGGATCCCGATGGCGGGCGGGGTGGACTCGCTCAACGTGGCTGCGGCGGGGGCCGTCGCGTTCTGGGCGACGCGCTGACGCACGGTGGCGTCCTGGCTGACGCGCTGACGCACGTGTGAGACGGCCGCCGCCGGGCCGGGCCGGCGCGGAGGACGTCAGGCGCAGCGGCAGCGGCGCGCGCGGGCTCGGGTGCCCACGGTCACGGGGTCAGACCGAGCACTCGCAGACGAGGTTGTACTCGACGACCTGGTCGCCCTCGTCGGGCCGGGCCCACGCCTCGGCCTCGGCGCGGGAGCCGAACCGCCGTCCGGCGAGGCGGCCGTTGGCGAGGAGCACGCCGACCTCGATCTGCTCGCGCGGGTCGTCCAGGTCGACGGCGGGCGCGGCGGCGGTGTCGTCCGTGACGACTCCGTCCGCGACGGCGGTGTCCGTGGGGGTGCTCATCGTGCCGGCCTCCGCTCGATCCCTGGGTGCGGCGCGAGAGGCGACCGCACCTCAGTATGCGCCGTGCGCCTGGACGGGTCTGGACGGCACGACGCCGACCCGTGTCGTGACCGCGCCCCGGTGTGCCGCTCACCTCGTCGTCACCGCGCCGACGCGTGCCGCTCGTCGTCGGCGTCAGGTGCCGCTCGCGTCGGTGAGCGCCCGGGCCGCGGGACGGGGACGATGGGCGAGGTCGTCGCGGCGCGGTCCCGCACCGAGCGCCCGCACTGCGCGCCCGCGGTGCGTCCCGAGAGTCGAGGAGGGGCCGCGTGGTCTTGTTCAGGGCGCTGGTGTGCCGGGTCCTGGGGCACGACGCGATGAAGGTGCCGCGCGACGACGAAGGCGGCGGATACGCGTACGAGTGCCGCCGGTGCGGTGCCGCGGGCATCCGGCCCTGACCGGGCGTGCGCCGAGCTGCTCCGGTCGGACCGACGGCCGGTGCGAGCGTGCGGCGAGCGGCTCGGGAAGCACCCGAACCGGTTGCGATCCCCGTGCGAGCCGCCTGCGAGGGGGCGCCGCGACGCTCGTCGTGCACGGCCCCGCACGGGGGCCCGTCACGAGAGCACCACGATGACCAGCACCACGACCACCACCCGCACGCACGAGCGGACGGCCACGACCGCACCCGCCGCCGTACCCCTCGCCGCGACCGACCTGATGGCCCCCCTCCCGGCGGACGCCCCCGCCGCGGCCTTCGCCGACCGGGTCCTGGCCGCTGCGCTCGGCAGCCTCGAGATCACCGCGATCCACCTCGGCGAGCGCCTCGGGTGGTACCGGGCGCTCGCGGACGACGGCCCGCTGACGTCGACCGAGCTCGCGGTCCTGACCGGAACGGTCGAGCGGTACGCCCGGGAGTGGCTTGAGCAGCAGTCTGTCAACGGGTACGTGGAGGCGCTCGACGGGGCGGAGGTCGACGCGTCGTGGCGCCGGTTCCGCCTGCACGCGGGCGCCGCCGAGGTGCTCACCGACGTCGACAGCCTCGCGCACGTCGCCCCGCTCGCGCGGCTGCTCGCCGGGACCGGGCGCGTCGTCGACCGGCTCGTCGAGGCGTACCGCACGGGCGGCGGCGTCGGCTGGGAGGAGCTCGGGGCGGACGCGCGCGAGGCCCAGGCGGCGCTCAACCGGCCGATGTTTCTGCACCAGCTCACCCAGGAGCTGCTGCCCGCGGTGCCGGCGCTGCACGAGCGGCTGGCGGGCGGCGCGACCGTCGCGGACGTCGGGTGCGGCGAGGGCTGGTCCGCGATCGGGCTCGCGCTCGGGTACCCCGGCGTGCGGGTCGACGGGTACGACGTCGACGCGCCGTCCGTCGCCGCGGCGCGCCGGCACGCGTCGACCGCGGGCGTTACCGACCGCGTGACGTTCACGCACGTCGACGCCGCGGCGGCCGGTGACGGGACCGCCGGCCGGTACGACGTCGTGACCGCGTACGAGTGCGTGCACGACATGGCGGACCCCGTCGCGGTCCTCGCGGCGATGCGGCGGATGGCCGCGGACGACGCGTACGTGCTCGTGGTCGACGAGAACGCCGCGGAGGAGTTCGGCGCCCCGGCGGGCCCGGTCGAGCGGCTGCTCTACGGGTTCTCCCTCGTGTGCTGCCTGCCCGACGGGCTCAGCACCGACGGCGGGGCGGGCACCGGCACGGTCATGCGGCCCTCGGTGCTCGCGGGGTACGCGGCGCGGGCGGGGTTCTCCCGCGTCGAGGTGCTGCCCGTCGAGCACGACCTCTTCCGGTTCTACCGCCTGCACCTCTGAGAGGGCCGGCCGCCGGTGTTACGCCTCGCGAAGCCGGCGCGCGGCGTCGAGGGCCGCCCGGGCGGCGGACTCGACGTCGCGCGCAGCACCTGCGCGCACCAGGCCCGCGAGCCGGGTGTCGCCGAGGGCGCCCGCGAGCTGCTCGCGCGCGCGTGCGAGCCGCTCGCCCTCGGCGCCGAACGTGGGCGAGACGTCCGCCCCGGCGACCGCACCGAGCAGCTCCGCCGCGGCCTCGGGCGCGTCGAGCCGGCGCAGCAGGTCCACGAGGTTCCGCAGGGTCGTGAGCAGGTGGGTGCGGTCGCCGCGTTCGAGCCACCACCCGACGACGTCCTCGAACGCGACGAGCGCCTCGCGCGCCTCGCCGTGGCGGCCCCGCACGCTCGTGGCGGACACGCGCGCGACGCCGCCGAGGTACCGGTCTCCGACCGAGTCGGCGAGCGCGACCGCCCGCCCCAGCGACCGGGCGGCGCGGTCGGGGTCTACGTCGAGGTCGAGCTCTCCCTCGACGTACGCGAACCAGCCGAGCGCGGTCGGGGAGAGGTCGGGCACCGACGCGTCGAGCAGCTCCCGGTGCCGTGTCAGCTCGGCGTGGGCGGCCGGCCGGTCGCCCGCGTACGCGATCGCGAGGCTCGCCGACGCCGCCGCGATCGCCGCGTAGTGCCCGTCGCCGGCGGCGAGCGCGAGCTCCCACAGCCGCGCCGCCTGCGCCCGGCACTCCGTGAGCCGCCCGTCGTAGATCGCCGCGTCCGAGAGCACCTCGTGCGCCTGCATCCGGACCCGGTCGTCGACCGCGAGGGCGAGGGCCCGCTCCGCGCGCACCTCCGCGGCGCGCAGCTCGCCCGCCTGGAGCAGCCGGGCCGCGACACCGACGTGCGCGGCGGCGACCGCGGGGTCGTCGCCGGCGAGCCGCGGCACGAGCCGCTGCGCCCAACCGAGCACCTCGTCGTCGAGCGTCCCCACGGCGAAGACGTGCAGCGACGTGGACAGACCGCTCGCGACGCCCGGCGCGTGCTCGCGGGCCCACGCGTGCGCGGCGCGCAGCTCGGCGACGACCGACCGCAGCCGCGCGACCGCGGCGGCCTGACCGGGTCCACGGAGCGCGGCGTCGCACGCGGCGGCGACCTCGGCGAGGTGACGGGCGTGCGCCTCGTGCGGGAGCGGGCGGCGGTCCGGCCCGGCGAGGACGGCCGCCCGCACGGTGTGCAGCATCCGGTAACGCGTCCCAGGGACCGGGTGCTGGGGGTCGCCGGGCTGCGGGAGCAGGAGCGAGCGCCGCACGAGCGCCTCGACCGTCCCGCGCCCGGCGCCGACGACCGCTGCGGCGTCCGACGCCTCGACCGGTCCCGCGAACACCGGCCACCGGTGCAGGGCCTCGCGCTCGGCCGGGTCGAGGAGCGCCTCGGACCACGCGATGACCGCGCCCAGCGAGCGGTGGCGCTCGGGTGCGGCCCGGTGCGGGTGCCGCAGCGCCGCAGCGCCGTCGGCAGGCCCGAGCGCCGTGTCCGCACCGCTGCCCGCAGCCGCAGCCGGACCGGGCGCGGTGGGCGCCGGTGCGACCGGGTCGTCCGCGAGCATCGACGCCAGCTCCGCGAGGCTCACGGTCGCGGTGCGCGCGGCCGCCATCTCGATCGCGAGTGGCAGCCCGTCGAGCGCCTGCACGACGCGGTCGACGAGCGCGACGTCGAGCGTCCCGTCGACGGGCCCCGCCGCGCCGGCCCGGTCGAGGAAGAGCCGTCGCGCCGCGGGGCCGGACGCCGTCGCCGCCGTGGCCAGCGGCGCGACGACGTGCACGTGCTCGCCCGGCACGCCGAGTCGTTCGCGGCTCGTCACCAGGACGCGCGCCCGCGCGCCCGCGAGCACGCCCTCGACGAGCGCCGCGGCGGCGTCGAGGAGGTGCTCGCCATTGTCCACGAGCACCAGCACGTCGAGGTCCCCGAGCCGGCGCAGCGCGGTCGCCGCCGGACCGGCCTCGGCGCCGAGCCCGAGCGGTGCGAGCGCGGCGGCCGGCAGCGCGGCCGCGTCGCGCACCGTGCCGAGCTCGACGACGCGCACCCCGGAGGTGAACCCGTCGACGACCCGGCGGGCGAGCTCGAGCGCGAGCCGGGTCTTGCCGACGCCGCCCGGCCCGACGAGCGTGACGAGCCGCCCGTCCGCGAGCAGCCGGCGGAGCACGGCGAGGTCGGCGTCGCGGCCGACGAGGGACGTCGGCGGCACGGGCACGGTCGTGGCGGCAGGGCCGGGCTGCGCGCCCGTCGGGTCGGCCGCGGCGACGGTGCCGGTGGTGCCCGCCGGGGCCGAGGTCGGCGCCGCGGGTCGGACGCCCAACGCCTCGTCGTGTGCCTCCCGCAGCCCGGCGGAGGGCACCAGGCCCAGCTCGTCCAGCGCGTCGACGGCCCTGTGGAACGCGGTCGTGCCGTCCGCGGGCCGCCCCGCGGCGACGAGCGCCCGCACGAGGCCGGCCCAGGCCCGCTCGTCGGTCGGCACGTCGGCCACGAGCGCCTCGGCGAGCGGCACGGCGTCGACACCTCGTCCGGCAGCCACGAGGTGGTCCACGAGCGCCCGGCGCGCCGTGGCGCGCCGCTCCTCGAGCCGGCGAGCCTCGGCGCGCACCCCCGGCAGGTCGGCGGCGCCGCCGAACGCGGGACCGCGCCAGAGCCCGAGCGCACTCTCGGTCAGCGTCACGGCCGTCTCCGCGTCTGCGCGCTCCGCCTCCGCGAGCCACGCCTCGAACAGCGCGGCGTCGACCTGACCGTCCGCGAGGTCCAGGACGTAGCCGCCGTCGTGCGCGTGCACCGGGACGCCGAGCGTGCGGCGCAGGCGGGAGACGTGGGTGTGCAGCGTGTGCGCGGCGCTCGGCGGCGGGTCGTCCGGCCACAGGGTGTCGACGAGGAGGTCGACGCCGACCGTGCGGCCGCGGTGCGCGACGAGGGCGGCGAGCAGCGCGCGCTGGCGGGCGCCCGCGACCGCGACCGCCCCGTCGTCCGTGCGCACCTCGAGGGGGCCGAGCACCCCGACGTCCATCTGGCCGATGCTACGGCGACCGGACCTCCTGCTCGCCGGCCGTCACGGCGCACGTTCGGGCTGGTCGCCGAGGCGTCAGCCCAGCCGCACGCTCAGCTGGGAGCCGAGGTCGCGGTAGCCGAGCGACCGGGCGATGCGCTGCGACGCCTCGACGCGGGCGCGCCACTGCGGCAGGAGCCCGGCGTCGAGCGCGGCCGCCGTCGCCGCGCGGGCCACGAGCCGGCCGTGGCCGTGCCCGCGGACCTCGGGCGCGGTCAGCACGGACAGGTGCGCGACGTCGCCCGGCCACGCGCGGAACCCCGCGACGGCGACGACCGCCCCGGCTCGCCGCAGGGCGAACGCCGGTGAGGTGAGCTCGGCGACGCCGCTCTCGTCGGCGTCGTCCGGCTCGACGCGGTCGAGGAGCGTGCGCAGCTCGGTGCTCGACGCGTCGAGCTCGACGACGTCCCGGAGGTCCGGGTGCGCATCGCCGGCCGCGGGAGCCGCCGGGGTGGTCCGCAGCTCGACGGTCGTCAGGCTCGCGGCGTCGAGGTACGCGAGCCGCGCGGGGCCGAGCACGTCCGCCACGGGCAGGTGCGCGCGGACCACGTCGACGTCGGTGCGCGAGCCCGGGCCCAGCGCGGTGAGGACCCGCACGCGCTCCGCGGTCGCGTCGTCGGGGGCGGTGACGAGCGCCGAGCCGTCGAGCTCGACGACGCCGACCCAGCCCGGCGGGCACAGCAGCGAGTCCGGGGCGACGGCCACGGCCACGCCGCCGTCGGTCGGGAACGGGCTCACCGACCCGGCGAGGACCTCCCACAGCCCTCGGGCGCGGTCGGCGGCACGCCTCACGCGAGCGCCAGGCCGTCGACGACCTCGACGCCCGGGGCGCTGCCGAGCAGGGCGCCCGGGAGGGCGATCTTGGAGCCGCGCACCCCGCTGCCGATCACCACGTACGGCCCGGCGTCCGGGTCCTGCGCCGCGACCCGGGCGTCGACGAGCACGCGGTACCCGTCGGGCAGGCCGATCGGGGTGATCCCGCCGTACTCCATGCCGGACTCGGCGGTCGCGCGGTCCATCGGCAGGAACGACGCCTTGCGGACGTCGAGCAGCCGCTTGACGGCGTTGTTGACGTCGGCGCGGGTGGTCGCGCGCACGACCGCCGCCGCGACCCGTTCGGCGCCCTCGCGGCGGCCGGCGACGAGCACGCAGTTCGCTGAGACGGCGAGCGGGACGTCGTACGCCTGCGTCATCGCGGCGGTGTCCGCGAGGTCGGGGTCGATCTGCGCGACGACGACCTGCTCCGCCACGCGCTCGTCCCGCGCGGCCCACGCGGTGATCGCGGCGGCGGTGCTCGGGGCGACGAGCTCGGGGTGGTCGACGACCGGGCGCCAGGTCAGGGTTCCGAGGGTCAGCACGGGCATGGCGTCAGGGTAACGACCGGCCAGGGGAGGGGCGGCGGGAACGGGCGGGCGGGCACCCTCTCAGTCCACGAGCCCCGCACGGAACGCGGTGATCGCGATCTGCACGCGGTTCGTGACGCCGAGCTTGTCGAACAGGTGCGTCACGTGGCTCTTCACGGTGGCCTCGGTGACGTGCAGCAGCACCGCGACCTCGGCGTTCGAGCGGCCGCGGCCGATCTCGACGACGACCTCCCGCTCGCGCGCCGTCAGCACCTCGAGCGCCGTGAGGGCGTCCCGCCGGCGGCCGGTGCGCTCCTGCGTCACGACGCGCTCGACGACCCGGCGCGTCACCGCGGGCGAGAGCACCGCGTCCCCGGCGGCCGCGCGGCGGACCGCGTCGATGAGGTCGCGCGGGGGAGTGTCCTTGAGCAGGAAGCCCGCGGCGCCGGCCTCGAGCGCGCGGAAGACGTCCTCGTCGGTGTCGAACGTCGTGAGCACCACCACGGCCGGCGGGTCGGGCGTCGCGTGCAGCGCCACGGTCGCGGCCAGCCCGTCGAGCCGCGGCATGCGCAGGTCCATCAGGACGACGTCGGGCCGGCCGCGGCGTACCGCGTCGAGCGCGGCCTGCCCGTCGGGTGCCTCGCCGACCACCGTCAGGTCGCCGGCCGTCTCGAGGATGAGGCGCAGGCCCGCGCGCACGAGCTGCTCGTCGTCGACGAGCAGGACCGCGGTCACCGCCCGGCCTCGGTGGGCTCGTCCCCGCACGGCACGACGGCGTGCACGCGCCACCCGCCGTCCGGCGCACGACCCGCGGCGAACGTGCCACCGGCGAGCCGGACGCGCTCCGCGAGCCCGACGAGCCCCGAGCCCGACCCCGGCAGGTCGAGGCCCACCGGCACGCCGGCCGGGTTGGTCACTGTCACGGTCGCCTCGCCGGGCGAGCGGCGCACGCGCACGGCGACCGGTGCGCCGGGCGCGTGCCGGCGCGCGTTGGTGAGCGCCTCCTGCACGACGCGGTGCACGACGGCGGCCGTCCGGGCCGGCAGGTCGCCGGGGTCGAGGTCGAGCTCGACCCGCTCACCGGCGCGCTCGGCGGCCGCGACGAGCCCGGCGAGGTCGACCGGACCGACCGGGCCGCCCGGGCCCGCGGGCGGCTCGTCCGGCCCGCGCAGCACACCCAGCACGTCCCGCAGCTCCTGCAGGGCCTCCCGGGCCGTCCCGCGGATCAGCGCGGCCGCGTCGCGCACCCGCGCGTCCTCGGCGCCCGGGCCGACCTCGAGCGCGCCCGCGTGCAGCGCGACGAGCGTGACCTTGTGCGCGAGCACGTCGTGCATCTCGCGGGCGATGCGGGCGCGCTCGGCGGCACGTGCCTGCTCGTCGCGCAGCCCGCGCTCGACCTCGGCCTGCCTCGTCTCCGCCTCGCGTGCCGCGCGCAGCTCCCGCCGCGTCGCCGCGTGCACGCCCGCGCCCACCAGGGTGGCCGTCACGAGGGCGGCCCAGACCGCGTCCTGCGCGTCGAGCCGCCCCTCGTCGAGCCGCCACCAGCCGGCCAGGCCCGACCAGCCGGCGGCCGCCACGACCGGGAGAGCGCGGCGCGGGGCGCGCGCGCCACCCGACCACAGCCCGACGGCCAGGGGCAGGGGGTTGCCCGAGAGCGCGTACGCCGCGGCGCCCACCACGGCCGCCGTGACGGGGCGGACCCGGCGCACGAGGAGCGCGACGCTGCCGAGCGCCCCGGCCGCGCCGATCACGACCGCGGGCACGGCGGACCAACCGCCGCGCGCCGCCATCGCGGTCAGGAGGAGCGACGCGACCACGAGCGCGGTGTCGAGGGTGCGGTCCCGGGACGGTGGCATGACCCCGAGCGTAGGGACGTGGGCCCGGCGGGCGGACCGTCCGGACGTCGCGTCCCGGACGGCGCACCGTGCGACTTTCGTCGGGTCGCGGGCCCGTCGCCGCTCCGATGCGGGGCCCGCGGGCCGGTCAGCACGCTGACGGCATGCGACCTCGCCCTGTGACCCTCGTCCTCGCCGCCGCCGCGGCGCTCGTGCTCGCACCCGCCGCGGCGACCTCCGCCGCACCGACCACCGCAGCGCCACCGACCGCTGCAGCACCGACCTCCGCCGCACCGACCACCACCGCAGCGCCACCGACCGCTGCAGCACCGACCTCCGCCGCACCGACCACCACCGCCGGGACCCGCACGGACTGCACGCCGGTCACCCCCGACGCGGCCCGTGCGGCGTTCGAGGTCCTGCCGGACCTGCTCGAGCGCGACGGGGTGCCCGGCGCCGTCCTGACCGTCGTCGCGGACGGGGCGGTCGTGCACGCGGCGGGGTACGGGGTCGCCGACCTCGCGACCGGCACGCCGTTCGACCCGGACCGCTCGCTCGTGCGCATCGCGTCGGTCACGAAGCTCCTGACCGCGACCGCGGTCATGCAGCAGGTCGAGGCGGGCCGCCTCGACCTCGACGCCGACGTCAACCGGTACCTCACGACGTTCCGTTTCCCGCCGACGTTCCCGCATCCCGTGACGGTCCGTGACCTGCTCGACCACACCGCCGGCTTCGAGGAGCGCGGCGTCGGGATCGGTGCGCGCGACGCCGCCGACGTGCCCCCGCTCGCGCAGACGCTCGCGCGCGACATGCCCGCCCGCATCTACCCGCCGGGGGAGGTCGCCGCCTACTCGAACTACGGTGCCGCGCTCGCGGGCCACCTCGTCGAGCAGGTGTCCGGCGAGCCGTACGCGCCGTACTTGCAGCGCCACGTCCTGGACCCGCTCGGCATGACGCGCACGACCGCCGTCGAGCCCGTCCCCGCGGCGCTCGCCCCGGACCTGGCCCGCAGCTACGACTCCGACGCCGAGCCGCCCGCGCCCGAGCCGTTCACCTTCGACCGCCTCGTCCCCGACGGGTCCGTGAGCGCGACCGCGACCGACATGGCGCGGTTCGCGCTCGCGCACCTCGGCTCCGGGCCCCGGGTGCTCGACCCGGCGACGTCCGCGCGGATGCACACGCGGTCGTTCACGGCGGACCCCCGGCTCCCCGGCTCCGCGCACGGCTTCCACGAGCGCGCGCTGCACGGCCGGCGCGCGCTCGTGCACGACGGCAGCTGGGAGGGGTTCCAGTCGGCGCTCGTGCTCGTGCCGGAGTGCGGGGTCGGGATGTTCGTCTCGGTCAACGCCACCGCGGGGGCCGTAACCCTCGGGGAGGTCGTCGACCGGTTCGCCGGGCTGGTCGCACCCGCGCCCCGCGGCGGACGCGACGGGATCGACCCCGTCGTCGCGCCCGGACCCGGCGCAGAGGACGGCGCCGCGGCGGCCACCCGCGGCGCGGACCTCGCGGACGGCCCGCGCGAGGGCTTCTACACCCCGACCCGGCACAACGAGTCGACCGTCGAACGGCTGCTCGTGCTGCTCGACCAGACCCGCCTGCGCACCGCGGCCGGCGGCGGGCTGCAGTTCGCCGGGACCACGTGGGCGCCGCAGGGCGACGGCCTGTACCGGTCACCCGACGGAGGGGCTCTCGTGGGGCTCGACGGCACGGGCGGGCGGCACTACGTGGCTACGGACGGCCCCGACTGGGTGCTGCTCCCTGCCGCCGACTCCGCGCCCGTCAACCTCGCGGTCGTGGCCGCGTCGCTGCTGACGTCGGCGACGGCGCTCGTCGCCGCCGGGATCGGTGCGCGGCGGCGGGCGCGGCGGCGCCGCCCGGCGGACGTCTCCCGGCGGTGGCGTGCCGCACGCGTCCTCACGTGCGGCGCGAGCCTCGGGGGGACGGCGGTGCTGGTCGTGCTCGGGGTGGTGGTGGCCGGCGACACGAGCGACTTCCTCTACGGCGTCCCGACCGGCTTCCGGGTGCTGCTGGGCGGCGGCGTCGCCGTGCTGGCGGCGGCGTTCGCGGGTGCCGGGCTCACCGTCACCGCCTGGCGGGGCTCCGGTGCCGGGCTTGCGGCGCGGGGCCACCAGGTCGTGCTCCTCGGCGGTCTCGGCGCGCTCGCGTGGTTCCTCGCGCGCTGGAACCTGATCGGCTGGCAGCTCGGCTGACCCGACCGCCGCGCCGGGTCCACGGCTCGGGGCCGGTCGCGCGGACCGCGTCGCACAGCCCCCGCGTCACGCACCAGGGGGTGGCGCTGCACCCTCCGCCGTGCGCGCTCGCCGCTCGAACAGCTCGCGCTCCCGGGCGTTGCGGGTCAGGTCGGCGGCCCGGCGGAACTCCACCCCGGCCTCGGCGCCGCGACCGAGAGCCGCCAGGAGCTCGCCCCGCACGGCCGACAGGTGCGGGTAGCCGGCGAGCTGCCCGGCGGCCACGAGCGCGTCCACGAGCGCGAGCCCGGCCCCGGGTCCGCGCGCCCGACCGACGGCGACGGCCCGGTTGAGCTCGACGACGGGCGACGGCGCGACGTGCACGAGCACCTGGTAGAGCGCGGCGATGCGGGGCCAGTCCGTGGCACCGGGTGACGGCGAGCGCGCGTGCTCCGCGGCGATCGCCGCCTGCAGCGCGTACGGCCCGAGCTCCCCGCCGAGCGCGCGCGCCCGGTCCAGGGCCGCGAGCCCCCGGCGCACGAGCAGGCGGTCCCAGCGGCGCCGGTCCTGGTCGTCGAGCAGGACCGCGGAGCCGTCGGGCGCCGTGCGCGCCGGAAGTCGGGAGGCCTGGAGCTCCAGGAGCGCGAGCAGCCCGTGGACCTCGGGCTCGCGGGGGAGCAGCGCCGCGAGAAGCCGGCCGAGCCGCTGCGCCTCGGCGCACAGGTCGCCGCGCGTCCACGCCGCCCCGGCGGTCGCCGCGTACCCCTCGTTGAACACGAGGTAGACGACCTCGAGCACGGCGCCCAGACGTGCGGGAAGCTCGGCGGCACCGGGCAGCTCGAACGGCACCCCGGCGGTGGCGAGCGTGCGCTTCGCGCGCGAGACCCGCTGGCCGACGGTGGTCTCGGGGACGAGGAACGCACGCGCGATCTCCGCGGTCGTCAGCCCCCCGACGAGGCGCAGCGTCAGCGCGACGCGCGACTCGCGCGTGAGTGCCGGGTGACACGTGAGGAAGACGAGCCGCAGGACGTCGTCCTCGACCCCGTCGTCCGGTCGGTCGGCGGGGTCCTCGACGCGTGTCGCGCCGTCCGTCCGGGCGACCTGCGCGAGCTTGCGCGCGTACGTCGAGCGTCGCCGCAGCGCGTCGACCGCGCGGTGCTTCGCGGTTGCCATGAGCCACGGTCCGGGGTGGGCGGGGATCCCGGACCGCGGCCACTGCTCGAGCGCGACGACCATGACGTCCTGCGCGAGGTCCTCCGCGAGCCCGACGTCGCGCGTGAGGCGGGTCAGCGACGCGACGAGCCGCGTCCACTCGATGCGCCACACGGCCTCGACCGTCGCGCGCGTCGCCCGCAGGGCCTCGGGGTCCGTCATCGCGGCGTGCTCAGCGGTGCTGCGGGCCCGCGGCGTCGACCTGGCCCGACGGCATCGTGAAGAAGGGCAGGACCTGCGCCTCACCCTCCCACCCGGCCCACAGGTCGCGGTGCAGGCGCAGGAACCGGGACGTCCACTCGATCGCCTCCTCGCGGCTCGCGACGTCGTAGACGGCGTAGCTGATGATCTCCTTGGTCTCCGTGAACGGGCCGTCCGTCACGTGGACGTCACCGGCGGCGAGCCGTACGAGCGCCGCACCGGCGGGCTGGAGCCCGGCGGTGTCGAGCAGCGCGCCGGCGGTCGTGGCGTCCGCGCCGAGCTGCATGATCGCCTCCATGAGGTCGGGCGGAGGCGGGGTCGAGGGCACGGACGTGGGGCTGAGCAGAACGAGGTAGCGCACGGTCGTCTCCTTCGCGGTCGGTTCTGCGGTCGGTCGAGCGGGTGGCCGGAGCGGACGTCCGGGGCGTCCGGGAGGCGGGTGTGCGGGGTCAGCGGTCCGCGCGGCGCAGCGACGCGGCGAGCGCCGTCATCCACGCGAACACGACCACGACCCCGGCGACGAAGGCAAGGACCGTCGGCCGACTCCCCGCGCCCGAGGCGATCCCGACGAACGCGCCGAGGAACACGACGCCGACCACGGCCGACACCACCGACCACGCACGGCGACCCTCAGCGGCGAATCGGCGGGCCAGCACGAGGCACGCGGCCGTCAGGCACACGAAACCCACTGCGCCCGCGGCGAGGTGCACCGTCCCGTGCCAGCTGACGACGACCTCTCCCGGGGTCGTCCCGGCGGGGAAGCCCGGTACGGGGTCGGCCCGGAACACCCCGGCGGCGACCATCCCCGCGCCGTGGACGCCGACGAGCCGCGGTGCCCACACCGCCCCGCGGCCCTGACCGAGCGCGCGGCGCAGCCCTGCGGCGAACGCGATCACGAGCGTCCCCGTGACGACGAGGTTGGTGACCTGGAGCCAGCCGACGTCACCGTTGGCGAGCGCGCTCCAGGGGTGGCGGGACAGGTCGAAACCGGGGCGCGTGAGGGCCTGCGCGAGCGAGGTGCCGACGTAGAGCGGGCCGGCGACGACGCCCGCGGTCAGCAGTGCGCGCGTCCGGCGCGCGCCGTCCTCGCGGGTCGTGGGGTCGGTGGTCGTGGACATCGCGTCCTCCCGGGGGCAGGGACCGTCCTGGTCGGACCGTCCGTCACCCCTCTCCTCGAACGGCCGGGCCTGTTCTCGACATCGCGACCCGAGCTCGTTGCCGCCGTGGACGAGGACGGCCGCCGCGCACAGATCTCCTCCACTTGCGTACGACCTCGCCCACGTCATCGGCATCCAGCTCAGATCGGCTCGATGCGGGTCTCCAGGTCCCTGCCCACCCGCAGGTCGGGCTCCTCGTCCGCCCACGCGAGCGCCGACTGCGGCGGTGCGAGCCCGTCGTGGCCGGCCATGCCGCTGACGGCGTCGAACTCCTCCATGAGCTCGTCGAGCAGGTGGACGGCCTCGTCCCAGGCCTCCCGGGACTGGTCGCGGTCGTCGATCCCGAGGCCGAGCACGAGGTCGGACTCCTCGGTGAGGGTGATGATCGCTTCGTCGCGCGCGGCGCCCCGCAGGTAGACCGAGAACGCGTTCACAGCCTCGGGCTGGCGTGGCGAGTTCTCCAGCTCGGCCTCGTCTCTCTCCGCGGGTTCCAGGTCGACGTAGGTGCGGGTCAGAGCGGAGAGCGGCCGCTGGTGCACCGGCTGCTCCGTCGCGACGTAGCGATCGATGAACCGGCGGAGGACGCCGGGGATGTCCGAGCCCGGGACCCACACGTACGCGAGGAACGACGTCACGGGGTCACGCTAGCGAGAGCGCCGACGCCGACGTCGCAGCACCCGGGTGTACTTGAACGAACGTTCCGGCTGTCGCAGGAGCGGGGGATGCCGCGGGAGTCGGCGAGGCAGGTGTGGACGGACAAGCTCGCGTCGGTGCGGACGAATCGCCGGGCCGGGGCTCAGCGCCGGCAGGTCGCGACGAGCACGGCGCGCGCGAGCGTGTGGAACACGACCATCGCACCGACCGCGCCGGGCATCGCGTCGGGGCCCACGCCGAGGCTCTCGACGTCGAGCGCGTGCACGACGTGGAAGTACCGGTGCACCTGGTCGCCGGGCGGCGGCGCGGCGCCGACGTACCCGGGGACGCCGTCGTCCCCGCGCAGCGCGAACGCGGGTGCCGGGAGCAGGCCGGCGTCCGCGGCGCCGGCTCCGCGTGCGAGCGACGTCGTGGAGGCCGGCAGGTCGACCACGGTCCAGTGCCACCAGCCCGCCGGGCCGGGGGCGTCGGGGTCGAACACGCTCACGACGAACGACTTCGTCGCCTCCGGGAACCCGGACCACGCGAGGTGCGGCGAGATGTTCCCGTGCGGCGGGGCCGCATGCTCGTCGGGCAGCGGGTCGCCGTGCGCCAGGTCGTCGCTGCGCAGCTCGAACGAGGGCACGGGCGGCAGCAGCGCGTACGGGTCGGGGGCGACGGGACGGGTCAGCGAGGCGGCCACGTGATGCTCCTGGGGGCGTCGGGACGGTGCTCGGACCCGTCTCATGATGCCGACCTCGACGCAAGATCGCCGTCCGGGTGAGGTTTGTCCGTCTCCCGGGGGACCGGATTGACACGCCCGTCGCGCCAGCGTGTACTAGCGGTATCGAACACCTGTTCGAACGTCCTGTGGGTGGCTCGCAGGGCGAGATGGGCCGGCTGTGCCCCAGAGCACCGAGACGGGGAGGGATCGTGCCGGGCGTGGGGACGCGTGAGGAGAAGGCCGCGCTGGCGCGTGCCGTGCTGGCTCACGCCGAGCAGCGCACGGGTGCCCGCAGCGTGGTGCACGGGGTCAGCAGTGCCGGGGCCGGTGCTGCGGGGACGGCCGCCGACGTCGTGCCGCGAGGGGGAGGCGCGACGGGCGGTGCCGACGGTTCCCGCCGGGGTGCAGGTGCACGTGCAGGGCAGGGGGCTGCCGGGTGGGCGGGGGGCAGCGCGACCGGGTGGGGGCCCGGTCGTGGCGGGGGAGTGACGGGGGCACCAGGCCCGGCAGGGGGAACGAGCGCCACGGCGCCGTCCGGGCCCGGTGCCCCCGTCACCCGAGGTGGCGCGGTGCGCGACGACGCGCCGCACGTCGTGCCGCACGCCGTGCCGGACACGCTGCCGCACGCCGTGCCGGACGCCGTGCCCGGCGCGGGCGCCCACGTCCCCGTCGCGCGCCGCACCTCGCTCCTGACGACCGAGCGCCCCGCGCTCCCGGTCCCCGCCGAGCTGACCACGCTGCTGCCCGACGGCCTGCGCCGCGGCGGGACCGTCACGGTGCTCGGCTCGACGTCGCTGCTCCTCGCGCTGCTCGCCTCGGCCTGCGCCGGAGGGGCGTGGGCCGCGCTCGTCGGGCAGCCGACCGCGGGCCTGCTCGCCGCCGCCGAGGCCGGGATCGCGCTCGACCGGCTCGCGGTCGTCCCCGCGCCCGGGCTCGACGCACCCACGGTCGTCGCCGCGCTGCTCGACGGCGTCGACGTCGTCCTCGTGGGCCCCGAGGCCGCGCTCACCGGCGCCGACCGGCGCCGGCTCACCGCCCGGGCGCGCGAGCGCGGGTCGGTGCTGCTCACGAGCGCGCGGTGGCCCGGCGCGAACGTCGTGCTGACCGCCGAGCAGGGCCGGTGGAGCGGGGTCGGGACGGGTGACGGGCGGCTGCGCACGCACGAGCTGCGCGTCGTGCGGACCGGGCGCGGCTCGGCGGCCGTCCCCGCGACCGTCGACCTCGCGCTCCCGCTGGGCCGCCCCGCGCCGGCCCTCGTCGAGCCGCGCGCGAGCGTCACCGCCGCCTCGCTGGCCCCCGCGCCCGTCGTCGCACCGGCGCCCGGGGACGCGGCGGCCGAGGACGCGCCCGCCGCGACGCTGAGGCTCGTCGGATGAGCACCCGCACGACCGTCCTGTGGGTGCCCGACTGGCCCGTGCTCGCCGCGGTCCGGGCCGGTCAGGTCCCGCCGCACCTGCCCGCCGCGGTGCACGACGCCCGCCGGGTCACCGCGGTCTCGGCGCTCGCCCGGTCGCAGGGCGTGCGCCGTGGCATGCGCCGGCGCCAGGCCCAGGGCTGCTGCCCCGAGCTCGTGCTGCTCCCCGTCGACGAGGGGCGCGACGTGCGGCTGTTCGAGCCGGTCGTGGCCGCCGCCGAGACCGTCGTCGCGGGGCTCGAGGTCGCCCGCGCCGGGCTCCTGCTGCTGCCCGCCGGTGGCGCGAGCCGCTACCACGGCTCCGAGGACGTGCTCGCGGAGCGGCTCGTCACGGCCGTCGCCGAGCGCACCGGGCACGAGGCGCACGTGGGCACCGCCGACGGGCTGCTCGCCGCCGTGCTCGCCGCCCGCAGCGCGAGCACCGTCCCGCCCGGCGGGTCGCGCGCGTTCCTCGCGCCGCTCGGCGTCGGGGAGCTCGTGCACGCCGCGGTGCAGGACGGCGCGGCCGAGGAGGTCGCCGCGTTCGTCGACCTGCTGCTGCGGCTCGGCCTGCGCACGCTCGGGGACCTCGCGACGCTGCCGTCGGCGGACGTGCACGCGCGGTTCGGGCGGACCGGGGCCTGGGCGCACACGCTCGCGCGCGGGGCCGACGACCGACCGCCCGCGCGTCGTCGCCCCGAGACCGACCTCGAGGTCGCGTGCGAGCTCGACCCGCCCGCCGAGCGCGTCGACGCCGCGACGTTCGCGGGGCGCCGGCTCGCCGAGGAGCTCCACGCGCTGCTGGTCGAGCACTCCGTGACGTGCGGGCGGCTGCAGATCGTGGCCCGCACCGACGCGGGCGAGGAGCTCGCGCGCACGTGGCGCACCGACCTCGGCGGGCTCGGCGGGCTCACCGCGGCGCGGATCACCGACCGCGTGCGCTGGCAGCTCGAGGGCTGGCTCACGACGGGGGCGCTCGCAGGGCGTCCGGGCCGGCGCGCGCGCGACCTGACCGCGGACGACCCGGCGCCGGCCGCGCTCGTGCACCTGACGATCGCGGCCCAGGACGTCGCCCCCGCGGGCGCCGAGCAGGGCCGGCTGTGGGGCGGGCCGTCCGGCGGCGACCTGCGTGCGCACCGGGCGCTGGACCGCGTGCAGGGGCTCATCGGCGGCGACGGCGTGCTCACGGTGGCCCTCCAGGGCGGGCGCGACCTGCGCGACCAGGTGCACCTGCGCCCGTGGGGCGACCAGACGGCCGCCCCGCGCCCGGCGGACCGCCCGTGGCCCGGGCGGCTGCCCGAGCCCGCGCCCGCGACCGTGCTGACCGAGCCGCAGCCGGTCGACGTGCGTGACGCGGCGGGCACGCGCGTGCGGCTCGACGAGCGCGCGGTCCTCAGCGGGGAGCCCGCGACGGTGCGCTGGCCCGGGGAGGACCCGCGGGCCGTCGCGGGCTGGGCCGGGCCGTGGCCGCTCGCGGACCGGTGGTGGACCGGGGCGGTCCGGGTGCGCTCGCACGTGCAGGCAACGCTCGACGACGGGCGCGCGGTGCTGCTCGCGTGCACGGACGGGGTGTGGACGTGCGAGGCGACGTACGACTGAGCGGCACCGGCAGGGACACGACGCGGAGGGAGACGAGGGGGAGGGGGACGCACGATGACGGGGACGGGACGGTCCGCGCGCTACGCCGAGCTGCACGCGCACTCCGCGTTCAGCTTCCTCGACGGCGCGAGCCAGCCCGAGGAGCTCGCGTACGAGGCTGCCCGCCTCGGCCTGTCGGCGCTCGCGCTGACCGACCACGACGGGCTCTACGGCGTCGTGCGGTTCGCGCAGGCGGCCCGGCTCGTCGGGCTCCCCACGGTGTTCGGCGCCGAGCTGCACCTGCCCGTGCCCGGCGGGACACCCGGGGCGAGCCCCGGCACGACCCCCGGGCGCCCCCGCCCCCGGCCCGGACCCGACGTGCTCGACCCCCCGACCGGCGTGCCCGACCCCCGCGCGACGCACCTGCCCGTGCTGGCGCGCGGCCCCGACGGCTACCGCGCGCTGTCCCGCGCGATCGCGACCGCGCACCTCGCGACCGGGACCAAGGGCGCCGCGCACTACACGCTCGAGGGGCTCGCCGAGGAGGCCGCCGGGCAGTGGCTCGTGCTCACCGGGTGCCGCAAGGGCGCGGTGCGGCGCGCGCTGACCGGGCGCGCGGGTGCCGGGCCCGTGACGCCCGAGGGCTTCGTCGCCGCGCGCGCCGAGGTCGACCGGCTCGTCGCGCTGTTCGGCCACGACAACGTCGCGGTCGAGGTCACCGACACGGGCGACCCGTTCGACTCCGAGCTCGCGGACGCGCTCGCGGCCCTCGCCGCCGCGGGCGACCTGCCGCTCGTCGCGACCGGCAACGTGCACTACGCGACCCCGCGCGACGCCGACCTGGCGGCCGCGCTCGCCGCGGTGCGTGCGCGCTCGTCGATGGAGGACCTCGACGGCTGGCTGCCGGGCGCCCCGACCGCGCACCTGCGCTCGGCGCGCGAGATGCTCATGCGCCACCGCCGCCACCCCGACGCGGTGGCGACCGCGGCGGACCTCGCGCGCGAGTGCGCGTTCGACCTGTCCCTCGTCGCCCCGAACCTGCCGCCGTACCCCGTGCCGGCGGGCCACACCGAGGCGACGTGGCTGCGCGAGCTCGTCCGGCGCGGCGCGCGCGAGCTCTACGGGCCGCCCGGGGCCGAGTCGGTGCCCGGGGCGTACGCGCAGATCGAGCACGAGCTGCGCGTCATCGAGGACCTCGGCTTCCCCGGCTACTTCCTCGTCGTGTACGACCTCGTCGACTTCTGCCGCCGCAACGGGATCCTCGCGCAGGGCCGTGGCTCGGCCGCAAACTCGGCGGTCTGCTACGCGCTGCGCGTCACCGCCGTCGACGCCGTCAAGCACGGGCTGCTGTTCGAGCGCTTCCTGGCCCCCGAGCGCGACGGTCCGCCCGACATCGACGTCGACATCGAGTCGGGCCGCCGCGAGGAGGTCATCCAGTACGTCTACGCCAAGCACGGGCGCACGCACGCCGCGCAGGTCGCCAACGTCATCGGCTACCGCCCGCGCTCGGCGGTGCGCGACGCCGCACGCGCGCTCGGGTACGACGTCGGGCAGCAGGACGCCTGGAGCAAGAGCATCGAGCGGTGGGGGAGCCTGCGCGGACCCGACCGCGGGCTCCCGTGGTGGCAGGGCGCGGCGCCGGTGTCCGCGACGCCCGACCACGGGCCGGCGCCGGTTCCCGGTCAGGCGCCCGGCCAGCGGCCCGGTCAAGCGCACCGGCCCGTCGTCCCCGACCACCGCGTGCACGACACCGACCGCGCCGTCGGGGAGCCCACCAAGGACCGCCACGACGTCGTCCCCGCGCACCTGCCGCCCGCCGCGAGCGACCTCGACGAGATCCCCGAGCACGTCATCGACCTCGCCGAACGGTTCCTGCGCCTGCCGCGCCACCTGGGCATCCACTCGGGCGGCATGGTGATGTGCGACCGGCCGGTCATCGAGGTGTGCCCCGTCGAGTGGGCGCGGATGCCCGGGCGCACGGTGCTGCAGTGGGACAAGGACGACTGCGCCGACGCCGGGCTGGTCAAGTTCGACCTGCTGGGCCTCGGGATGCTGACCGCGCTGCGCATCGGCTTCGACCAGGTGCGCGACCACGAGGGCGTGCACGTCGAGCTCCACGGGCTCCCGCACGAGGACCCCGCGGTGTACGACCTGCTGTGCGCCGCGGACACCGTGGGCGTGTTCCAGGTCGAGTCGCGGGCGCAGATGGGCACCCTGCCGCGCCTCAAGCCCCGGAAGTTCTACGACATCGTCATCGAGGTCGCGCTGATCCGCCCCGGACCCATCCAGGGCGGCTCGGTGCACCCGTACATCAACCGCTACAACGGCCGCGAGAAGGTCACGTACCTGCACCCGCTGCTCGAGAAGTCGCTGTCCAAGACCCTCGGCGTCCCGCTGTTCCAGGAGCAGCTCATGCAGATGGCCATCGACGTCGCCGACTTCACGCCCGCCGAGGCCGACCAGCTGCGCCGCGCGATGGGCTCGAAGCGGTCGATCGAGCGCATGGAGGCGATGCGGGCGCGGCTCATGGCCGGGATGGAGGCCAACGGCATCCCGCCGGGCGTCCGCGAGCAGATCTACGACAAGCTCAAGGCGTTCGCCGACTTCGGCTTCCCCGAGTCGCACTCGTACTCGTTCGCGTTCCTCGTGTACGCGAGCTCGTGGCTCAAGGTGCACCACCCCGCGGCGTTCTACGCGGGGTTGCTGGCTGCGCAGCCGATGGGCTTCTACTCCCCGCAGTCGCTCGTCGCCGACGCGCGCCGGCACGGCGTCGAGGTGCTGCGCCCCGACGTGCAGCACTCGGACGTCCAGGCGTGCGTCGAGCGCACGGCCCCGCCGCCGCCGGGCGGTGAGCCGCCGTTGGTCCCGACGCCGTCGGGCACCGCAGCCGTCGGTGCGCGCACGCCGGCCGGGCGCACGCTCGTGGTGCGGATGGGGCTCGCGTCGGTGCGGGGCGTGGGGGAGGACGTCGCGGAGCGGCTCGTCGCAGAGCGGCGCGCGCACGGGCCGTTCGCGGGCCTGCGCGACCTCGCGCGGCGCGTGCGCCTGACGACCGCGCAGCTCGAGGCGCTCGCGACGGGCGGCGCGCTCGGCAGCCTCGGGGCGACGCGGCGCGAGGCGCTGTGGGCCGCGGGTGCGCTCGCGCAGGAGAGCCCCGACACGCTCCCGGGGGTCTCCGTGGGCGTGAGCGCCCCGACGCTGCCCGGGATGAGCGACGTCGAGCTCGCCGTCGCGGACGTGTGGGCGACCGGGGTCTCGACCGACTCGTTCCCGACGCAGTTCGTGCGCGACGGGCTCGACTCCGCGGGGGTCCTGCGCGTCGAGCAGGCGTTCCGCCACGAGACCGGGCGCCGCGTCGCCGTCGCCGGGGTCATCACGCACCGCCAGCGGCCCGGGACCGCCGGGGGCGTGACGTTCCTGTCGCTCGAGGACGAGACGGGGCTGCTCAACGTCATCTGCTCCGCGGGCCTCTGGCAGCGGTTCCGCAAGGTCGCGCGCACGTCACCGGCGCTCGTCGTGCGCGGCCGGCTCGAGCGGGCCGACGGCGCGACGAACCTCATCGCCGAGCACCTCGCGCCGCTGTCGCTGCGGGTGCGGTCCTCGTCGCGCGACTTCCACTAAGGGCGCGGCGGCGCGTCGCCGGTGCGGGCCGCACGCCGCCGCCCGGAGAACCAGGACACCAGCAGGAGGGCGGGCACCATCACGACGCCGCGCACCAGGCTCCTGTCCGCCTCCCAGCCCAGGCCCCAATACGCCACGGCGGCGATCACCGCTCCGCCGAGGAGGGCGAGCAGCAGCAGCGGTCCATGGCGACGGAGCATGCGGCGATCCTCCCGTGCGACGCCGGTCGGCGCTCGCGGACGCGTCCACGCAGCCGGTCGCGACGACGGTCGGCCCGTATTTCGCTCCGGTGCGCCGGAGCGCCGTGGCTACGCTGCCCGGATGTCGCTCTTCGGCCCGCTCGTCGCCTACGTCCCGACCCCTCGCAGCGCCGACGGTGCGCTCGCCCCCGACGTCCTGGGGCACCTCGTCGACCGTGTCGTGGCGGCGGGTGCGAGCGGGGTGTGCGTGCTCGGCAGCGTCGGGACGTTCGCGTACCTCGACCCTGCGACGCGCCGGGCCGTCGTCGCGGCGGCGGTCGAGGCCACCGCCGGGCGGGTGCCCGTCATGGCCGGCGTCGGCGCCCTCGCGACCCGTGACGTCCGCACGCTCGCGCGCGGCGCGCAGGACGCCGGCGCCGACGCGCTCCTGCTGCCGACGACGTCCTACCTGCCCCTGACCGACGACGAGGTCCTGGGCCTCGTGCGCGACGTGACCGAGGCCGCCGGCCCGCCGGTGTGGATTTACCACAACCCCGTCAACACGCGGTACGACTTCAGCGTCGAGGCGCTCCTGCGGGCCGCCGCGCTGCCGGGCGTGGGTGGGGTCAAGGACCGCGCGCCGGACGCCAACGCCGTGCGTGCGCGAGCGGCCGCCGTCCTCGGCGGTGCCCCCGCCGGCCTCGAGGTCGGCTACAGCGGGGACGTGCTCGGCGCGTACGGGCTGCTCGCGGGCGCCCGGACCTGGCACTCGGCGCTCGCGGGCGTCCTGCCCGGCCCGTACGCCGCCGTCGCGCACCTCGCCGCCCAGGGGGACGAGGAGGGGACGCTGGCGCTGCTCGACCACCTGGCGCCGCTCGTCGACCTCGTCATGGGCTCGGGCGGGCCGCGCGCGATCCACGCCGTGGGCCAGCTGCTCGGCCTGCCGCTCGGCGACGTGCCGGCCCCGCTGCGGATGCCCGGGCCGGACGTGCGTGCGGAGCTCGAGGTTGCGCTCGGGGCCGTGCTCGACCGCTTCGCGGACGTGGGCGCCGCGTCGACGTCCCGCTGAACGGGCTCAGTCGAGCTGGCTGAACGCCCGCGCCAGGAGCCGGAACGGGAACGTCGCGGCCCGCACCAGCAGCCCGAGGACCTCGACGGCCTCGATCGCGTCCGCGACGCCCTTGACGGCGTTCTTCAGGACGTCGCGCACGCGACGTCGACCACGCGTGCGGTGCACGGCTCACCTCCCCGGACGACGCCGGACACCGTAGCGCGGCGCGCGCCGGTCGAACCCGGACCGCACGCGGCCGCCACCCGCTCGGACGAATTACGCCGAGGCGCGCGTCAGTCGCCGATGCGTGCCGCGTCGTCGGGCAGCGCCTCGTCCTCGTCGGCCGCCACCGGCTCCTCCATGGGCGGGTCGACGCGCCGCAGCCGCGAGAAGATCGCCCAGAACACCGCCACGAGCGGCACCGAGATGACCGCCCCGAGGATGCCCGCGGTCAGTGTTCCCCCGGTCACGACGAGCGCGACGACGACGGGGTGCAGCGAGACCTGCTTGCCCATGACGAGCGGCTGCAGGATGTGCCCCTCGAACTGCCCGATGAGCGCGATCCCGATGCCGACGACCGCGGCCTGGATGGGACCGTTCGCGGCGAGGGCCACGATCATCGCGATGACCATCGCAGCGGGTGCCCCGATGAGCGGGATGAACGCGCCGATGAGCACGAGCACCGCGAGCGGCGCGGCGAGCGGGACGCCGACGATCGACAGCAGAGCGAACGCGAGCAGCCCGTCCGTCGCGGCGATGATCATCGTGCCGCGCGTGTACCCGGAGAACGTGTACCAACCGGCGCTGGCCGCCGTCTTCCAGGTCTCCCGGACGCGCGAGGGGAGCTGGTTGAGGAACCACACCCACATCTCGCGGCCGCGGGCGAGGAAGAACACGGAGCAGAACGTCGCGAGCGCGAGCGCGGCGAACACCTCGACGACCCCGCCGGCGCCGGCCGCGGCCTGTCCGGCGAGCTCGCCGCCGTGCTCGACGACCCACGCGCGCCCGTTGTCGATCCACTCGTTGAGCTGCTCGGTCGTCACGGTGAACGGCAGCGGGCCGTTCTCCAGGAAGTCGATGATGTCGTCGATGCCCTCGCCGAACTGCACGGACAGGCTCTGCCACTGGCCGGCGACCGAGACCCCGACGTACGTCAGCATCCCGAGCAGCACGAGGATCCCGCCGAGCAGGGACAGCGCCGTCGCGATCCCGCGCGGCATGATCCGTGCGAGCACGTCGACCGCGGGCCGCAGCACCGCGGTCATGACCAGCGCGATGAACACCGCGACGAACAGGAGCTGCACGCGCGAGGTCGCGTAGAAGATCAGGGCCACCGCCGCGACGACGACGAGCAGCCGCCACCCGACGCCGGCCATGACGCGCAGCCAGTGCGGTGCCGTCTGCTCGACGCCGATCACCGACGGGTTGCGCCGCGCGCCGGCGACCTTGCGCGCCGCCGGGCTCGCCCCCGCCAGGAGACGGCTCGGGACCGGCGAGCGGTCGCTCGACGTGCTCTCCTCGGCCATGCCGACCTCCTGGTCCGCGGGCGCGCGAGGATCTCACCCCGACCGCCCGTACGCTGCTGGAACGCCTGTCGGGGCCAGTGTGCCCCCCAGGGCCGATGCATGCTCGGCCGCCGCACCGTGCTATGTTTTCTGCCGCACCTGAGGGAGCGCCGGGAGTGCCCGACGTCCTCTCACGGTCCACCTGTCCGGGTGGCGGAATGGCAGACGCGCTAGCTTGAGGTGCTAGTGCCCTAACGGGCGTGGGGGTTCAAGTCCCCCTCCGGACACTCGTTGAGACAGCGACGAACACGGCCTGACCTGCGGAGACGCGTGGTCGGGCCGTTGCTCGTTCACGGCGCGCGAGCCCGTCCGGCGCGCGAGGTCGTGCCGCCCGCCGTGGGCTCCTTCTCGTCCGGCCCCGTGTGCGTGCCCCCGCGTGGGTGTCAGGGCAGGAGCGGCCGCACCGCACCCCAGGCCCGCACGTCGGTCTCGAACCGGGGCACGGGCGCGTGCTGCGCGATCGCCAGCCCGGGGGTCAGCAGGTTCTTCACCTCCCTCAGCTCGCGCACCTGCGCCGGCGGCAGCTCCCGCCAGTGCTCGGCGCGGCGCCGGGCCTCGTCGGCGGTCAGGGGGAGCGAGCGGAACAGCCGGTCGAGCATCGCGTCAGGGTCGAGCAGATCGACGTCCGTGCGGGCCTGCGTGCGGGCGAGCAGCGCGGCGCTGGCGTTCAGCCGGCGGGTGAGGTGGGCGAGGTCGTCCTCGAGGCCGGTCGCGTGCACGGCCCCGGCGGCGTGCTCGACTGCGCGGCACCGGACCGCCCAGTCGCGCGGCTCGGCGTCCGCGTCGGCTGCGAGCACGAGCGCGGTGATCTGGAACGCCACCCCGAGCCACTCCTGGGGGTCGAGCGCGTCGACGGGTGGCTCGCCGGCGGCGAGCAGTCGACTCAGGACGCCCAGGTCGAGCTGGGCGAGCTCTCGGGATCGACTCATGGTGCGATGGTCCCCGATCGGAGTCGGCGGCGCCGTGATCTGCTCGCGGACCGGGCTCGACGTGGATGGCGGACGGCTCGGCGAACCGCCGTACCCGTGCACAGCCATCGCCGTTACTAATGGATGTTCGAACATCCGATGCTAATCTCGTGGGATGGTCATGGATCCGGCGGCGAGCACAGAGGCCCTCGACGGCCCGTCTCCATGGCCGGTCTTCGGTACCGAGAGCGTCGAGTGGCGCGCCGCCGACGCGTCCTACGGCCCCCGGACCGGCCGGAGCCAGCACCAGGGCGCCTACCTCGCGGCGCTCGCACCGGACATCGCCGAGGCGGACGTCCGCCTCTCCTCGCGCACGATGGCGCTGGTGGCCGAGGCGTCGGCGGAGATCGCCCGGTTCGACGGGGAGACGCTCGGCGCGACGACGTCGTTCGCGTCGCTCCTGCTGCGCACCGAGGCGGCCAGCTCGTCGCAGATCGAGAACCTCACGTCCACGCCAAAGGCGATCGCGCTCGCGGAGCTGGGCCGCAGGGGGCGGCCGAACGCCGACGAGATCGTCGCGAACGTGACCGCCATGACGCAGGCGCTGCGCGACGCCTCGCACCTGGACGCCGATGCCATCCTGCAGATGCACCGCGCGCTCATGATCGGGCACCCGCCGTCGGCCGCCGGGCGCTGGCGCACCGAGCCGGTGTGGATCGGGGGCGGCAGCCGGAGCCCGCACGGCGCCGCGTACGTCGCACCGGTGCACGAGCGCGTCCCGGCCCACATGGACGACCTCGTGCGCTTCATCGCCCGGGACGACATCGCGGTGCTGGCGCAGGCCGCGCTGGCCCACGCGCAGTTCGAGTCCATCCACCCGTTCCCCGACGGCAACGGCCGGACGGGGCGGGCGATCCTGCACGCCCAGCTGCGCCACGGCGGGCTCGCACGGCAGGCGATCGTCCCGGTCTCCGCCGGGCTGCTGACCGACACGGACCGGTACTTCGGCGCCCTGGACGTCTACCGGACCGGTGACGTGGAGCCCATCGTGACGGAGGTGGCGGAGGCGGTCTTCCCCGCGCTGGCGAACGCACGCAGGCTGATCTCCGACGTGACCGCCGCGCGCGCGACCTGGGGTGAGCAGATCCGCGCACGTCGTGGCGCGGCGGCCTGGGCGCTCGCCGACCTCGTCATGACGAGACCCGTGCTCGACGTGCGGCTCGCCGCCGAGACGCTCGGCGTCAGCACCGTCAACGCCCAGCTGGCGATCGACCGGCTCGTCGAGGACGGGGTGCTCGAGCAGATCGGTCGCGGTGCACGTGACCGCGTGTGGCAGGCGAGCGAGGTGCTCGCGGCGATGGACCGGTTCGCGGAGCGGTCCCACCGCCGGGTGTGGTGAGGCGTCGGCTGCTCGACGCTCGTCGACGGGTGCCGGGCTCGAGCCCGTCCTAGCCTCGTCGTGAGCCCGGCCGCCCGCGCCCGGGCCGCCCGAGGAGGTGCCGCGTGCAGGTCGAGGTCGAGCACGTCACGGCGCTGCGGTTCGACGACGGCACGCCGGTGCGGGCGGCGTCGGCGGTCGTGGCGTTCGGGGGAGGCTGGCTCGTCGCGCAGGACGATGCGACGCACGCCGCGTGGGTGCGCCCGGGTGGCGTGACGCCGGTGCGCGCCCTGCCGCCGGTCCGCGGGCTCGACACGTTCGAGGAGGCGCGCGGCACGAAGGCGCTCAAGCCCGACCTGGAGGCGGCGTTCGTCGTGCCCGACGGCCTGCTCGGCGACCTGCCCGGCGGGGACGGCGCCGTGGTGCTGCTCGGATCGGGGTCCTCGCCCGCGCGCGTCCGGGGCTGCCTGTTGCGGGCCCGGGGTGCGGCCGACGCCGAGCAGCCGCTGGTCGCGGACCTCGCGCCGCTCTACGCCGCCGTGGCCCGCCGGCTCGGGATCGAGGTGGACCTGCTCAACCTGGAGGGCGCCTGCGTCGTCGGCGATGTGCTCCGCTGGTTCCAGCGCGGCCTGCCGGACGCCGGGGTGCCCACGGCGAGCGTCGACGTCGACGTGCGCGCGCTGCTCGCGGCGCTCGTCGGCGACGCCCGCCCGGCCGACGTCCCCGTGACCGGTGAGCGGCGCTACGACCTCGGGTGCGCCCGCGGCGTCGGGCTCGCGGTGACGGACGCGGTGCTCCTCGCGGACGGTGCGGTGCTCGTCAGCGCGGCAGCCGAGGACACGCCCGACCCGCGCGACGACGGTCCGGTCGTCGGCTCGGTGCTCGCGGTGCTGGACGACGGCCTCGTGCGCGACCGCGTCGACCTCCCGCACGTGCACGGCGGGGTCGCGAAGGTCGAGGGCCTCGGCGTGGTCGAGCACACCGGCGACGGCGTGCGCCTCCTGGCGACGGTCGACGCCGACGACCCGACGGCGCCCTCGCTCGCGGTCGGCCTGCGCCTGCGGTGGTGAGCCGGGCGCCGGGTCGCCTCACCCTCGTCGTGCGCGGGTCGGGTCACGGGCGCCGGCCGGCGCCGCCTACGCTGTCCGGCGATGACCACTCGTGCCGAAGCGGCCTACCTCGGAGCCGTCCGGGCGTTCCAGAACCCGATGCTCGACCTGCTGCACAAGCGGCACGCGCCTCTCGTCGTGTCCCTGCTCTCCGTCGTCTTCACCGCCGAGCGCCCCAGCGTCCCCGTGACCGACGCGCACACCGAGATCGGCGACGCGCTCGAGCAGCTGCGCGCCGCGGGCCACGGCGACGAGCTGCCTGTCGGCACCGCGCGCGAGCTGTGCCGGCAGTGGTCCGACGCGGGCTGGCTCGTGCGCCACGTGCTCGAGGACGACGTCGAGGTCTACCGCCTGTCCGCGCACGCCGTCGGGGCGCTCGAGGTCGCCGGTCGCGCGGGCGGCACCCGGGCGCGGGTCTCGCAGTCGCGCGTGCGGACCCTGCTCGACGCGGTCGAGCGCCTCGCGCAGGACGCCGACCCGGACGTCCTCGTGCGCCTCGCGCGGCTCGACTCCGAGATCCGGCGCCTGCGCGCCGAGGTCGCCCGCATCGAGCGGACCGGCGCGGTCGACGAGGTCGACGACGAGCAGCTGCTCGAGGAGGCCGAGAACGTCCTGCACCTCGTACGCGAGCTCCCTGCGGACTTCGCGCGCGTCGCGGAGTCGATCAAGGCGATGCAGCGCGACGTCGTGACCGCGCTGCGCCAGGACGAGCGGCCCACCGGCGAGGTGCTGCGCGAGTACCTCGCGCGCGGCGAGCACGTCATGGAGTCGACGTCCGAGGGCCGCGCGTTCGCGGGGGCGCTGCGCCTCATCGGCGACCCGCAGCGCCTCGACGAGCTCGCGACGCACCTCGACGTCGTCCTGCGGCACCGGTTCGCCCGGCGGCTGCCGGCGCCGCAGCGCACCGAGCTGCGCGAGATCGGCCGGCGCATCGAGCAGGGCCTCGACCAGGTCTTCACCGCGCAGCGCGAGGCGTCGTACGTCATCACGACGCAGGTCCGCAACCACGACCCGCTGCGCGACCGGCAGGTCGACGAGCTGCTGCGCGACGTCATGACCGGGCTCCAGGCGTGGGTGCCCGACGCGCGGCGCGGCCAGTCCGTCGAGCCGCTGCGGCGCCTGCCGGTCGCGGAGGTCGACCACCTGCGCCAGACCGCCGGGGACCTCCGCCCGCCCGAGGCGCCCGCGCCGCTGAGCGCCTGGGACGACGACGACACGGACGTCTCGCAGGACGAGGTGCGCGCCTGGGGTGGCCCGCGCTACGCCGAGCTCGACGCGCACCTGGCGGCGCTCGCGGACGGTTCGGGGCAGGTCGACGTCGCGGCGGCGTTCCGCGCAGCCCCCGACGCGATGCGCCGGCCCGTCGACCTGCTCGGGCTGCTCGAGATCGCGCACCGGCACGGCATGACGGAGACCGGCGAGGTCGCGTACGTCGACGCGGTCCGCCCCGACGGGAGCCGGCGGCGGTTCGCGTTCGAGGGCGTGACGACGACGGCGGGAACCGGGCCGACGAAGGAGGAGACCCATGGCTGAGACGACCGACGAGGCACGCGAGGCGCCGGTGGCGGTCGACGCGACGTCCGAGGCGGACGACGCGGGCGCGGAGAACGGGTTCATCGCCCCGGTCCCCATGGAGGAGGACCCGGCCGAGCTGTTCGCAGGGGACTCCGGCACGCTCGACGCCGACGTGCGCACGGTGCTCGTCCGGCTCCTGCAGCGCCGCTTCCTCACGGCGGAGAAGAACCGGGCCCAGTGGCGGACGCTGCTCGAGAACCAGCAGGTCATCGAGTCGCGGCTGCACGACCTGTTCGTGCACCTCGTCGTCGACCACGAGCGGGGCGTCGCCTACAAGAAGCAGGTCCGCTCCGTCGAGCTCGACGTCCCGGTGCTGCTGCGCGACGACGCGTACAGCCGCGCCGAGACCCTCGTCCTCGTGCATCTGCGCACGGTGTTCCAGCGCGAGCGCGGCGCGGGGGAGACGTCGGTGCGCGTCGACGTCGAGGAGCTCGAGCAGACGGCCCTGACGTACTTCGACCCCGACGACACGAACGTCGCGACCCGCCAGCGCGAGATCCGCGCCGCGGTCACCCGCCTCGCGAAGGACGGGCTGATCGAGGAGGAGTCGGAGGGGCGCTACCGGGTGACCCCGCTGGTCGAGGTGGTGCTGAGCAACGAGCGGCTCGCCGAGCTGCGCGACTGGCTGCGCGCGCAGGCGGCGCACACGGGTGAGGACGACGCGGCATGACGATGGTCGACACGCTGTTCGGGCTGGTCCCCGTCACCTCGACGGGCCAGCAGTGGGTCGCGCGCGACCTCCAGCTCGTCAACTGGGGCGGGTACGACGGACACCACCGTGTGCGGCTCGCGTCGACCGCGACGCTGCTCTCGGGCGGGTCCGGGTCCGGCAAGTCGACGCTCATGGACGCGTACATCGCGCTGCTCATGCCGCACACGACCCCGTTCAACGGGGCCTCGAACGGCGGGGTCGTCGGGCGCCCGCGCGGCAAGGACCAGCGCAACGTGCTGTCCTACGCGCGCGGCAAGCTCGACGAGTCCCGCACCGAGGACGGCACGCGCGAGAGCGTGCTGCGCGGCGACGGGCGCGACACGTGGTCCGCGATCGCGATGACGTGGGCCGACCAGGCGGGCCGCGAGCTCACCGCCGTGCGGGCCTGGTACGTGCCGGCCGCCGCACGCGTGCTCGACGACGTCGTCGCGGTGCGCGCCACGTTCGACGGGCCGTTCGACCTGCGCGACCTCGAGCCGGCCGCCGCGGACCGCCTGGGCCGGGCGGCCGTGACCGCCGCGGGCCTCACGCCGTTCGACACCGACCGCGAGCTCACCGCCCGGCTGCACTCGACCCTCGGGATCGGTGCGACCGGCGACGGGAACAAGGCCGTCGCGCTGCTCGGGCGCATCCAGGCCGGCCAGCAGATCACCACGGTCGACGCGCTCTACAAGGCGATGGTGCTCGAGGAGCCCGACACCTTCGCGACCGCCGACGCCGTCGTCGAGCAGTTCGACAAGCTCACGGGCACGCGCGACCAGATGATCACCGCGCGCCAGCAGGTCAAGGCGCTCGAGCCCATCCGCGCGCACCGCGCCGACATCGAGGCCGCCGTGGAGCGGCTGCGGGTCATCGAGCAGGCCGGCTCGTTCGACGACGGCACCTCGCCCGCCGCGCTGTGGCGCCACGAGCGCCGGCTCGGGCTGCTGCGGGCGGTCGAGCAGGACCTGCAGCGCCGCCACCAGGACGCCCAGCGGCTCGCCACCGAGACGTCGGCACGCGTCGAGGCGTCGCGGTCCGAGCTCGACGGGGTCAAGGAGACGCTCTGGTCGTCGGGCGGCGACCGGCTCGCGACCGCGCAGCGCGAGCTCACGGGCGCGCGGCAGCGCCTCGAGGGGGTCGCGCGCGCCCGGACCCGGCTCGACGATGTCGTGGTGCCCGCGCTCGGAGCCGCTCCGGCCACGCAGGCGGAGCTCGACGCGCTCGTGCAGCGTGCGGGCGACGCGCTCGCGGACGGCGACACCAAAGCCACCGCCCGGAGCGCGTTCGGCGACGCGATGGCCGAGAAGAAGGACGCCCAGGACGAGCTCGCCGGCCTCACCGCCGAGCGTGCGCGGGTCGCACGTCGGCAGGGCAACATCCCCGGCGACCTGCACCAGGCCCGCGCGGCGCTCGCGGAGGCGGCAGGCCTCACGGTCGACGACCTGCCCTTCGTCGCGGAGCTCGTCGAGGTCCGCACCGAGCACGAGCCGTGGCGCGACGCCTTCACCTTGGCGCTCGGCGGCTTCGCGACGCTCCTGCTCCTCGACGTCGCGCACCTGCGGGCCTTCCGCGCGGCGATCGACGCGGTGCCCACCGCGCGCCGGGTCCGGTTCGAGGGCGTCCCGACCGGGCTGGCCACCGACGTCGCGCTCGACCCGCGCACGCTGCCCGGCCGCCTCGACCTGCGCGCCACGCCGTTCACCGGGTGGCTCCGCAGCGAGCTCGCGAGCCGGTTCGCCTACGTGTGCGTCGACACCCCGGGCGAGCTCTCCCAGCACGCCAAGGCGCTGACGCGCGCCGGCCAGGTCTCCGACGGGCGGCAGGGTGCGCACGGCGGGCAGGGCCGCGCCAACGTGCTCGGCTTCACCAACACGCGCCTGCTGACCCACCTCGACCAGCAGATCACGCGCGCGCAGCAGCGCCTCGAGCTCGCCGAGGCGCAGGTCGTGGCCGCGGAGGGGCGCCTCGACCGGCACGAGGTCGAGCGCCGCGCGTTCGAGGCGCTCCGCGAGGTGACCTGGGACCAGGTCGACGTCGCGTCCGTGCAGGCGGAGGTCGACCGGTGGTCGCAGGTCATCGACGACGTCACCTCGGGCAGCCCCGAGGTGACGCGGCTGCAGCAGCGTGCGACCGAGCTCGAGGCGGCGACCCGCGCGCTCACCGAGGAGCTCGGCCGGACCAAGGGCGCCGCGCAGGAGCTCGGTGAGCGCTGGTCGGCGACGACCGATGAGGTCGACGCCGCGCAGCGCGCCCTCGACGAGGCGCGGACCGGCGGCATCACGGTCGCGGCGGACGCGCGCGCGTACCTCGACGCGCTGCTCGGCGGCGAGGACGGCACCGGGACGGCCGCCGCGATGGCGACCCCCGCCGGTGCGCTCGCCGCGTTCGACGCCGTCGTGGCGCGCGCGAGCGACCTCCTGCGCTCGGACCGGCAGGCGGCGCAGCAGGTCCTCGGGACGGCCCGGGACGCGCTGCGGCGCACGTTCGAGACGTTCGTCGAGCGCTGGCCCGACCCCGACCTGGGCACGGACCCCGACGCGTCGTACGCCGACTTCGCGCGCCTGCTCGCCGAGCTCGAGACGCACGGCCTGCACGAGCTCGAGGGGGAGTGGCGCACGAGCCTCCTGCGGCTCTCGGGCAACGACCTGACCGACTTGCACAACGCGCTGAGCCGGTCGGTCCGCGAGATCAAGGAGCGCATCCGCCCGGTCAACGACATCCTCGCCGACCTGCCCTTCGCGGACGAGGAGCACCGCCTGCGCATCGACGCGCGCGACACCCAGTCCACGGTCGTCGCGCGGTTCCGCAGGGAGCTCCGCGACCTGCGCGAGGTGCTGCAGACCGAGGCGACCGACGCCGAGCGGGAGCGCCGGTACGTGCGGATGGCGAAGGTCATCGACCGGATCCGGCGCACCTCGCCCGACTTCGCCGACCTCGTCGACGTGCGCCGCCACGTCCGGCTCAGCGCCGAGAAGGTCGACCTCGAGGGACGGCACGTCGCGCTCTACGACCACATCGGCGAGAAGTCCGGCGGCGAGTCGCAGGAGCTCGTCGCGTTCATCGTGGGAGCCGCGCTGCGCTACCAGCTCGGCGACGCTGGGGCCGACCGGCCCCGCTACGCGCCCGTGTTCCTCGACGAGGCGCTCATCAAGGCCGACGCGCGGTTCACCGGGCGGGCGATCGGCGCGTGGCGCGGGCTCGGCTTCCAGCTCGTGATCGGCGCCCCCAACGACAAGTTCGGCGCGCTGGAGCCGCACGTCGACCTCAAGTACGTGGTGCTCAAGGACGCGACGGGCCGGTCGCGGACCAAGCTCGTCGCGGGCGTGCCCGACGGGACGGGCGCCTGACCCGACGAGACCGGGCGGCACGCGTACCCGGCGGGACGGGCACCGGACGGCGCGGGTGCCCGACGGACGCGCCCGGCCGCGGCTCGACCGGTCAGCCGCCGCCCACGTCCGCGGGGCTGCGCCGGCGCCGTGACGCCACGAGGAACGGCAGCGCGAGCAGGTTGACCGCCGCCCCGATCAGGTAGGTCGTGCCGTACCCCCACACGTCGGCCGCACGCCCGAGCGCGGGCTGCACCACGACGCCGCCGACGTTGCCGACGAGCGAGTCGAAGGACAGCACCGTCGCCCGCTGCTCGGACGGGACGAGGTCGTTGAGGTACGCCTGGCGCACGGGCGTGACCGCCGCCGCGGCGACGCCCCACAGCACGAGCAGACCGAGGGCGAGCGCGAAGCCGTCGACCAGGCCGAGGAGCGCCAGGGTGCCGGCACCTGCCGCCGTGCCGCCGATCAGGATCGTCGTCCGCCGGTGCACGAGGCGGCGCACGCGGGTCGCCAGCGCGCCGCCGAGCACCTGCGAGCCCGCGATGACGGCGGCCGCGAGACCGGCGACGGCGTACGCGTCGGGGTCGCCGTAGAGCTCGAGCAGGAACGGCTGCATCGCGTAGAACGCGTACACGCCCACGCCCGAGACGAACGGCGCCGCGAGCATGAGCCAGCGCACGGGCGGGTTGCCGAGGCCGTGGTGGAGCGACTGCGTGAGGATCGCCCGTACCGCCTCCCCGGGGCGGGCGTGGGCGGCGGGGGTGAAGCCGAGGTCACGCATGAAGACGGCGGCGACGACGAGCATGACGAGCAGGACGCCGGCCCGCAGCAGGAACGGCACGCCGAGGTCGGTGACCTGCGCGACCACGCCGCCCGCGACGGAGCCGACGAGCATCGCGACGCCGCCCGCGACCTGCCCGCGCGCGAACACCGGCTCGAGCGCGCCCGCGTACCCGGTGGCCCGCAGCGCGTCGACGAGCCACGCCTCGACGGCGCCCGAGAAGAACGTGAAGCCGAGCCCGAGCAGCACCGACACGACGGCCCACGCCCAGAACGGTCCCTCGACCCGCCAGAGCGCCCAGTACAGGGCGGTCGACGCGGCCAGCGTGACGGTCCCCAGCAGGTAGGACGCGCGCCGGCCGCGGGAGTCCGCGACCACGCCCGTCGGGACCTCGAACAGCACCATGCCCGCGGTGAAGAACGCGTTGGCCGCGAACGCCTCGACGTTGCTCAGGCCCGCGTCGAGCAGGAACAGCGTGTTGATGCCCCAGATGAACGCCGTCGCGAGCGTGTTGCCGACGACGAGCGCGAGGTAGGTCCGCTGCACCCGCCGGGCGAGGGGCGTCATCGGGCGAGCCTGTCACCGCCCCGGCGTCAGGGCCAGACCTGGGCGCGCGCCCGGAACTCCTCGGGGTCGCTGTGCACCGGGATGACGCACACGAGGTGGCCGCCCGGGACGCGCAGGGTCCGGCAGTCGAGCCAGCGCCCGACCTCGACGGCACCGAGCCCGACGAGCCGGCCCGTCTCGGCGTCGAGGTCGTCGGTCTCGAAGTCGAGGTGGTAGCGCGGGGCGTCGTCGACGGCCTGGACCGCCGTCACGAGGCCCGGGACCGCGTCCGGGACGGCGGTGAACTCCTCCTCGTCGGTCTGCGGCCGGACCGGCCCGCCGAGCGCGGCGGTCCAGAACGCGGCGGCCGCCGCGGCGTCGTCGTGGTGCGCGTCGACGAGCAACGTCGAGATCCTGCTGCGGTGCACCGGCTGCTCCCTCCGGGGTCGGCGTCGGGCCGCCGACGCTACCGGCGGCCCGGACAGGGCGCCGCCCGAGGCGCCGCAGGCGCGGACCGTCCGGCGTCCGCTCCGGTTGAGCGACGCCGGTCCGCCCCTGATGCTGGATCGGTGACGCCGACCGCCGCACACCGTCCCCGGCACGCGGTGCTCGACGTCCACGGGCACCTGGTGCCCGCTCGGTCCGGGCGGTCCTCGATCGCCTGGACGCTCACGCACGCGGGTCCCGCCCGTGCCCGGGGCTCGATCGGCTTCGTCGTCGACGAGGCCGCGCTGACCTCCGGGGGCTTGCGCCCTGCGTGCGTGGGAGCCGGCTGAGCCCGCCCCAGCCGGTCCGCAGCTGATCCGCCCAGCTGAGACCCGAAGGAGCACGACCATGACCGATGTCGCCTCGCAGCACTCCGCGCCCGACGACGACCGTCCGGTCCTGACGACGCGTCAGGGCCATCCCGTCTACGACAACCAGAACCAGCGGACCGTCGGCGCCCGCGGGCCCGCGACGCTCGAGAACTACCACTTCCTGGAGAAGATCAGCCACTTCGACCGCGAGCGGATCCCCGAGCGGGTCGTGCACGCGCGCGGCTTCGTCGCCTACGGGTACTTCGAGGCGACCGGGCGGTGGGGCGACGAGCCGATCTCCCGGTACACGCGCGCCAAGCTGTTCCAGGAGGAGGGCAAGCGCACCGACCTCGCGATCCGGTTCTCGTCCGTGATCGGGGGTCGCGACTCCTCCGAGGCGGCGCGCGACCCGCGCGGGTTCGCCGTGAAGTTCTACACCGAGGACGGCAACTGGGACCTCGTCGGCAACAACCTCGGCGTCTTCTTCATCCGCGACGCGATCAAGTTCCCCGACGTCATCCACTCGCTCAAGCCGGACCCCGTGACGTTCCGCCAGGAGCCGGCCCGCATCTTCGACTTCATGTCGCAGACGCCCGAGGCGATGCACATGCTCGTCAACCTGTTCAGCCCGCGGGGGATCCCGGCGAGCTACCGCACGATGCAGGGCTTCGGGGTGAACACCTACAAGTGGGTGAACGCCCAGGGGGAGACGCACCTCGTGAAGTACCACTGGATGCCGAGCGACGGGGTCAAGAGCCTCACGGCGGCCGACGCCGCGGCGATCCAAGCGAACGACCTCGGACACGCCTCGAAGGACCTCTACGAGGCCATCGAGCGCGGTGACTTCCCGGAGTGGGAGCTGCGCGTGCAGCTCATGTCCGACGACGAGCACCCCGAGCTCGACTTCGACCCGCTCGACGACACCAAGGTGTGGCCCGAGAACGAGTTCCCGCCGAAGGTCGTGGGCCGCATGGTGCTCGACCGCAACGTGCGCGACCACTTCACCGAGAACGAGCAGATCGCGTTCGGCACCGGTGTCCTCGTCGACGGGCTCGACTTCTCCGACGACAAGATGCTGGTCGGGCGCACGTTCTCCTACAGCGACACGCAGCGGTACCGCGTCGGGCCGAACTACCTGCAGCTGCCGGTGAACCAGGCGCGCCACGCCGAGGTGCACACGAACCAGCAGGGCGGGCAGATGGCGTACCGCGTCGACCCGGTGGGCGGGAACCCGCACGTGAACTACGAGCCGTCGATCACGGGCGGGCTGCGTGAGGGAACCTACCCGACGCACGACGAGCAGGGCCCGGAGGTCACCGGGCGCCTGACCCGCAAGCGCATCCCGCGGACGAACGACTACCTGCAGGCGGGCCAGCGCTACCAGCTCATGGAGCAGTGGGAGAAGGACGACCTCGTGCACAACCTCGTGACGAACATCGGCGAGGCGGTGCGCGAGGTCCAGGAGCGCATGGTGTGGCACTTCCTGCTGTGCGACGACGAGCTCGGTGCCCGCGTCGGCGAGGGGCTCGGCATCAGCGCGGACGACGTCCGGCACCTGCCGCCGCTGCAGAGCCAGACGCTCTCGGACGCCGAGCTCGACCGGCTCGCGAACCTGGGCAAGAACGGCCCGCGCGACGTCACCGGGCTGGAGATGACGCACTGCGTGCCCGACGAGCGCGTCGTCGTCGCCGGCTGACCCGCGCCGCGCCGTGCTGCGCCGCGGCGGCGGGTCCCTCGACGGGCACCCGCCGCCGCGACGTGGCGGGACAGCACGGCACGTCGCGGCGTCCTGCGCAGCGGCCCTGTCCCGTGGAGGGCGCCCCGCCCGTGCGGCCGCGTCACGGCGTCAGCCGGACGTTCCTCCGGCCGGAGGAACCTCGTCTGTGCCCGCGCCTGCCACCGACGCGGTGTACCCCCGCCCAGGCCAGTACGCCCACTCCTCGAAGTGCTCGACCCGGCCGTCGTCGGCGAAGCGGAGCACCCACAGGTCCCGGTACTCCTGAGGCTCGTCCCCGCCGTAGTGCACCTCGGCCCGCACCACAGCGACCGGCCACGTGACCGCGACCGGCTCGGCCCGCATCGTGAACGGGGTGTCGTCGGACCAGAAGTCCCGGATGGCCTGCCACCCCACGAGCGGCGGCTCGTACGGCGAGCGCAGGTAGTGCGCCCCGGGTGAGAACAGGCGCTCGACGGCGATCGGGTCGTCGTCCCGCCACGCGCTCTCGTACCGCTCGACCCACTCCATGACTGCCGCAGCGTCCACGGTCGTATCGTCCTGCGTCCACGCGGGCGCGGACAAGGCCTCGTGGGCGCGCCGTCGGCGCGGGTTCGTGCCGCCCGACCGGGCGGCTACCGCGTCGCGACCCTCGCACCGCCCGGCACCACGAACGGGCGCCCGAACACCGTCCGCACGCCTGGCGACCACAGCACCGAGTCGGGCGCCCGGCCGGCGAGGCCGTCCAGACCCGCGGCGGCGACGAGCGTGTCGTCGAGCTCGTGCAGCGTCGCGGTGTGCAGCGGCCAGGGGCCGTGCTCGTTCGGCACGTACAGCAGCCGGCCCAGGTGCTGGGTGTGCAGGCCCCAGCGCGCGGTGAGGAACTGCGCGAGGGCGTCGGGCTCCGCGATCCGCGGTCCCGGGGTCACGACGACGCGACCGCCGGCGCCGCGCGGCCCGGGGGCCAGCCGCGACGTCGTGTACACGTGCCGCTCGCCCTCGGACCGGATCCGCATGCGCGCCCACACGTACGGCAGCCCGAACGCGAGCCGGGCGCCGACCACGACCGCGAGCCGCGCCGCGTCGAGCGACCGGAACACGACGCCCCGCCGCCCCTCGGCGTCGACCGAGTAGAGCCGCACGTTCGTCTCCGCGAACGTCCCGAGGAACGGCACGCCCGGTCCCTCGCCGAGGGCGGCGCCGGCGAGGCGGAACGGCACGAGACCGACCCAGGTCGCGCCGTCGTGCACGTCCGGCGTGGTGCCGCGCGGCAGCAGCGGGGCGACGAGCGCCGGGTCGACCCGCCAGTGCACGAACGTCAGGTCCTCCCAGCGCTGGGAGAGGATGGCGCGGCCGTGGAGACCGGGCGCGTCGACCGAGACGGGCAGCGGGGGCACGGGCGCAGGGGTCACGAGGTCCAGCGTGCACCCTCGCGGCGCGCGACGGGCCGGGTCCGTGACGGCCCCGAGCGACCGCGGGGCGGACGAGCGCCTGCGCCAGGTCAGGCCTGCTGGTCCCCGGTCAGCCCCTGCGCGTCGCGCTGCACGAGGTAGACGCGGCCGTCGGGCCCGACGACGCGGGTGAGCTCGGTGTTGAGCCGCGCCTCGCGCGCGGCCTCGTCGGCGTTGGCCCGGCGGCCGGGCCGGTCGGCGCCGAGCTCGGGGGGCCCGAAGAAGCGCAGGAGGTAGCGCTCGGTGAACTGCATCCCCCAGGAACGGCGCGGGCGGGCCTCGGTCACGGCGGTCTCCTGGGTCGGGGAGGGCGGTCGGGGTCGGTGCAGCCGCTGATCGCTGAGTGCACGAACCATCAGTGCACTCAGCATAGCCCGGACCGCGGCTAGACTCCTGCACCGTGACGACCTCCACCCCGGCGCCGCCCGACCTGCTCGCGCTCGACCGGCAGGTCTGCTTCGCGCTCGCCGTCGCCGCCCGCGAGGTGACGGCCGCCTACAAGCCGCTGCTCGAGCCGCTCGGGCTCACGCACCCCCAGTACCTCGTCATGCTCGCGCTGTGGGAGGCGAGCCCTCTCCGCGCGGGCGACCTCGCACGCCGGCTCAGCCTCGAGCCCGCGACGCTCTCCCCGCTGCTCAAGCGGCTCGAGGCGCGGGGCCTCGTGACGCGGGCGCGCGACCCGCGCGACGAGCGGGCGCTCGCGGTCACGCTGACCGCCCAGGGCGCCGCGCTGCGCGCCGCGGCCGAGCGCATCCCGCCGGCCGTCGTCGAGCGGCTCGGGATGGGGCTCGACGAGCTCGAGCACCTGCGCGACTCGCTCACCTCGCTCATCGCCGCGGCCCGGTCCGGCGCCTGACACCAGCGCCCGTGCCGGCTCCTCGGCACCCGGCCGTCGCTACGTCGCCGGTCAGAGCTCCGGCGACGTAGCGTGCAGCGGTCCGTCGAGCACCTCGGGGAGCACGACGGACCCGTCGGCGCACGGCGCGCGCAGCAGCGTCAGCGTCGCCCAGCCGTCCGCGAGCTGCCCGGCGTCCGAACCCGGGGTGGCCTCGCCGTCGGCCGCGCGGTACCGCACCACGAGGTCGCCCCCGTCGTCGGCGCGCACGCTCGCCTGCACCGCCCCGAACGGCGCGAGCGTCGCCGCGCGCACGCCGCGCAGGGCGTGGGCGGGCCGGTCCGGCACGTTGACGTTGAGCACGCCGTCGGCGGCGTCGCGGCCGACGAGCCAGCGCAGCCCGTGCGCCGCGACGACGCCGGCGGTCGCCCAGTGCTGCGGGTCGGGGGAGTCGATGGACACCGCGAGCCCGTGGATGCCGAGCGTCATCGCGGACAGCGCGGCCCCCACCGTGCCCGAGTGCAGGACGGCGTGGCCGGTGTTCGCACCCCGGTTCACGCCCGAGAGCACCACGTGGGGACGCGGCCCGAACCCCTCGTACGCGGCCAGGAACGCGATCAGCGCGGGGGTGGCGTGCACCGCGAACGACGGCACGTCGTCGGCGACCCCGGGTGCCGGGCGGCGCTCGACCCGCAGCCGGCCGCCGTGCTCGACGCCGACCAGGGACGTCCCCGAGCCCGACGCCTCGGCGGCGGGGGCCGCGACCGTGACGTCGTAGCCGGCCTCCTGCGCGACCGCGACGAGCGTCGCGAGCCCGGGGGAGGAGATGCCGTCGTCGTTCGTCACCAGTGCGCGCATGGACCCACCCTCGCACCGGCCGGCCGGCGCCGGCTGCCTTTGCGGGCGCCCCGCCGGGACACCAGGCTTGTGCACGGAGGTGGTCACGATGACGACAGGAGAGCCCGCACCGCTCGACGGCCCGGAGTACGACGTCGTCGTCGTCGGGGGTGGCCCGGCCGGTCTCAGCGCCGCGCTCGTGCTCGCGCGCTCGCTGCGCCGCGTCGTCGTGGTCGACGCCGGTGAGCCCCGCAACGCCGCCGCGCACGGCGCCCACGGCGTGCTCGGGCGCGAGGGCATCGCCCCGCTCGACCTGCTCGACGCGGGGCGGCGCGAGGTGCGCGCGTACGGCGGCGAGGTCGTGGCGGGCCGCGCGGCGACCGCCGGACCCACGGCCGACGGTCTGGTCGTGCGGCTCGACGACGGCCGGGTGCTGCGCGGACGGCGGCTGCTCGTCACGAGCGGGGTCGCCGACGAGCTGCCCGACGTGCCGGGGCTCGCCGAGCGGTGGGGGCGCGACGTCGTGCACTGCCCGTACTGCCACGGCTTCGAGCTCCGGGGCCGGCGCCTCGCGGTGCTCGCGACCGACGCGTCGGGACCGCGCGAGGCGCTGCTGCTCGGCCAGTGGAGCACCGACGTCGTGCTGCTGCGCCACAGCGCCCCGGAGCCCGACGACGTCCTCGCCGAGCAGCTCGCGGCGCGCGGCGTCGAGGTCCGGGAGGGCCGCGCGACCGCGCTCGTCGTGCAGGACGACCGGCTCACCGGCGTGCGGCTCGGCACCGGCACGCTCGTGCCGTGCGACGCTCTCGTCGTCGCGCCGCGACTGGTGCCCCGCGACGGGCTGCTCGCCTCGCTCGGGCTCCCGCCGGGGCCTGACGGGGTCGTCGCCGTGGACGCGGACGGCCGGACGGAGGTCGCCGGGGTCTGGGCCGCGGGGAACGTGGTCGACCCCACCGTGCAGGTGGTCGGGGCGGCGGCGGGAGGCAGTGCCGCAGGGATCGCGCTCAACGCCGACCTGGTGCTCGAGGACGTCCGCCGTGCTGTCGACGAGCGACGCGCGGCGGCGGGGCGCTGACGCCGTGCGCGGGCGGTCGGCGGACATGTGCAGGACCTGCGCAGAACCCGGGCGCGGCACGTGACGGACCGGTGGCGGAGGCGTGGCGGGCGCTCGTGTGGCACGGTCACCCGTTTGCCGCGAAGATGTTGCGGCACATGTCATCGGCACCAGGAGCTCTCATGTCTCGAACCGACCGCCAGCAGCAGCCCGCGGCCGTGAGCACGTCGACCGGATCGAGCGCATCGCCGATCTACGACGCGCTCGTGGGCGAGCTGGGTGACCCGGCCACCGCCGGCACCTCGCGCGACTGACGCACGCTCCGTCGACGGACCGGGAACGGGCCCGGTCCGCGGCGGACCACCCGCCCGTGGCACGCCCGGGCGGACGAGCACGGACCGTGGGGGACCGGGGCGCACCGCCGCGCCGGGGTCTCGCACCGGGTCCACCTGCGCCCGGCACGACGCAGCGACCACACCCGGCGGGCGACGGGAATAAAGCCTGGAGCCGGAGCGCTGAGGGTGTCATGATCGGATCTCCCGGTCTGCGCGGCGGTGTCAGCATCCCGCCGCGAAGGATCGGCCCGGACACGGAGAACGCTCCCCTCGTGAGGGGTGGACGGACGTGGTCCGGGTGGCTCGTCACCGACGGCCCCCAAGCAGGCCGGGGCGGTTCAGGTCGCGCGTGAAGAGGACAAGCGGGCGCGACGGACGGTGACGTACAGATGCTGACCGGCGGCGACGGCCCCGGACCTGTGGCTCAGCCCGGGTCCGGGGCCGTCTGCGCGTGAACCCGCGCGCGCACCGACGCCGTCCCGTAACGTCCGGAGCACCGACCCCGCACGTCGAGCGCACCCACGAGGAGCCGTCGATGAGAATTGGTGTCCCCACCGAGGTCAAGAACCACGAGTACCGGGTGGCGGTGACGCCCGCGGGCGTCGACCAGCTCGTCCGGGCTGGGCACGAGGTCGTCGTGCAGTCGGGCGCCGGGTCGGGCTCCGCGATCGACGACGACGACTTCCGCGCCGCCGGCGCACGGATCGGTGCCGACGCCGAGGAGGTCTGGGGGACGGCGGACCTGGTGTGCAAGGTCAAGGAGCCCGTCGCCTCGGAGTACCCGCTCCTGCGGGACGGGCTCGTGCTGTTCACGTACCTGCACCTCGCCGCGGACCGGCCCGCCACGGACGCCCTCCTCGCCGCGGGCACGACCTCGATCGCCTACGAGACGGTCCAGCTCGGCGACGGCAGCCTCCCGCTGCTCGCGCCGATGAGCGAGGTCGCCGGCCGGCTCGCCACGCAGGTGGGCGCCTACCACCTGATGAAGAACGAGGGCGGCTCGGGCACGCTGCTCGGCGGGGTCCCGGGCGTCGCTCCCGCGAGCGTCGTCGTGATCGGGGGCGGGGTCGCCGGCCGGCACGCCGCGGAGATCGCGCTGGGCATGCACGCCGACGTGACGGTCCTCGACGTCTCCCTCCCGCGCCTGCGCGAGCTCGACTCCGAGTTCGCCGGGCGCGTCCGGACGCTGGCCTCGAGCACCTACGCGATCGCGCGCGAGGTGGCGCGTGCGGACCTCGTGGTCGGCGCGGTGCTCGTGCCGGGCGCGCGCGCACCGAAGCTCGTGACCGACGACATGGTCGCGACGATGCGCCCGGGGTCGGTCCTCGTGGACATCGCGGTCGACCAGGGCGGGTGCTTCGAGTCGACGCGCCCGACGACGCACGCCGACCCGACGTTCACGGTGCACAACAGCGTCTTCTACTGCGTCGCCAACATGCCCGGCGCGGTCCCCGTGACGTCGACCCGCGCCCTGACGAACGCGACGCTGCCCTACCTCACGGCGCTCGCGGACCGCGGCTGGCACGACGCCCTCGCGGCCGACCCCGCGCTCGCCCGCGGCCTGACGACGCACGCCGGGACGCTGCACAACACAGCGGTCGGAGCCGCGCACGGGTACGCGGCGCAGCCGGTCGACGCGGCGCTCGCCGGGTGACCGGCCCGTCTCCCGGCCCCACCGTGCACCCGGCACGGCCCGCCCGACGCCCGGCGGGGCGCGTCGTGTCGGTGCCGAGGTGCACGCTGACCGCATGACGCTGACCCGGTACCTCGTCGCGGCGAGCATCGACGGCTACATCACCGACACCGAGGGCTCGCTCGACTGGCTGTTCCAGTTCAACGACACGGAGGGCCTCCTGGCCCACGTCGACACGTTCGTCGCGGGCACCGGCGCGATCGCGATGGGCGCGGCGACGTACGAGTTCATGCTCGGCCAGGGCGGGCCGTGGCCGTACCCGGACCAGCGCACGTGGGTCTTCACGCACCGCGACCTGCCCGTGGCGCCCGGCACCGGCGTCGAGCTGACGCAGGACCCCGTCGAGGAGGTCCACGCGCGCATGGTCGAGGCGGCCGCGGGCCGGCACGTGTGGCTCGTCGGGGGCGGGGACCTCGTGGCCCAGTTCGCGGCGCACGGGCTGCTGGACGAGATCTGGCTCGGCGTCGCGCCGGTCGTGCTCGGCGGCGGCACCCCGGTGCTCCCGCGGCGGCTCACGGGCCGGCTCGAGGTCCTCGGCGTCACGCAGTTCGCCGACGGGTTCCTCGAGCTGCGCTACCGCGTGCCGTCCGGACGCGGGCACGGCACGCGCACGGAATGACCGTGCACGCCACGTGGTGGGCGTGCCAGGGTTCCGCATGGACCGAGTCGAGCTGACCGACGACGTGGTGGTGCTCAGGGCACCGGGAGCCGCGGACGTCGACCGCATCACCGAGCTGTGCCAGGACCCGGACGTGCAGGAGTGGACGGTCGTCCCGTCGCCGTACACGCGCGCGGACGCCGAGGGCTTCGTCGAGCACGTGGTCGACGCCGGGTGGGCGGCGGGCACGGAGCTGACCTGGGCGGTCCGCGACGCGGCGACGGACCGCCTCGACGGCATGGTCGGCCTGTCGCTCGCGCCCGCCGCGTCGGCCGAGATCGGCTACTGGCTCGGGCCGGACGCGCGCGGCCGCGGGGCGATGTCGCGCGCGGTGCGCCTCGTCGTCGACCACGCGCTGCGGCCGGACGGCCTGGGGCTCGAGCGGCTCACCTGGAGCGCCGTCGTCGGGAACACCGCGTCGCTGCGCGTCGCCGAGCGCGCGGGCTTCCGGGTCGAGGGCACGGTGCGCGGTTTCGTCCTGCAGCGGGGCAGCCGGCGGGACGGGTGGGTCGCGACCCTGCTCGCCGGCGACCCGCGACCGTGACCGCGCGCTGATCGGCCGTCCTGCGTCGCACCCGTCGGCGATGATGGACCGCATGACCGACACCACCCTCGACCCGACCAACCCCTTCGCGTGGGCGTCGACCCTCCCGTACGGGCTGCCCGACTTCCGCGCGATCCGCGAGGAGCACCTCCTGCCCGCGATGCTGGCCGGCATGGCCGAGCACCGGGCCGAGGTCGAGCGCATCGCGACCGACCCGGCGGACCCGACGGTCGAGAACACGCTCGAGGCGCTCGAGCGTGCGGGCCGCCTGCTGCACGTGTCCGCGACGGTGTTCTTCAACCAGTCGAGCTCCGACTCGACGCCCGGGCTCGAGGCGGCCGAGGAGCAGGTGGCCCCGCTCCTCGCGCAGCACCACGACGCGATCTACCTCGACCGCCGGCTCTACGCGCGCGTGCGTGCCCTCCAGGAGCAGGTCGACGCGGACGAGCTCACGCTGGACCCGGACACCGCGTGGCTCCTGCACCGCACGGCGACCGCCTTCGTGCGCTCGGGCATCGAGCTCGACGACGCCGCCCAGGAGCGCCTGCGGACGCTCAACGGCGAGATCACCTCGCTCGAGACGGCGTTCGGCCGGATCCTGCTCGCGGGCACGAACGCGGCCGCGGTGCTGGTCACCGACGAGGCCGAGCTCGACGGGCTCCCCGACGACGCGCGCGCCGCGGCGGCGCAGGCGGCACGCGGGCGCGGCCACGACGCAGGCTGGCTCCTCGAGCTCCAGCTGCCGACGCAGCAGGCGCCGCTCGCGATGCTGCGCGACCGCGGGCTGCGCGAGCGCCTGCACCGCGCGTCGGTCGGCCGCGGCGCGACGGGCGACGAGCACGACACGCGCACGACGCTCCTCGCGCTCGCGCGCCTGCGGGCGGAGCGCGCCCGGCTCCTCGGGTACGCGCACCACGCGGCGTACGTCGCGCAGGACGCGACCGCGAAGACGGCCGAGGCCGTCGAGGCGATGCTGGCCCGTCTGGCGCCGGCCGCGGTCGCGAACGCGCGTGCCGAGGCCGCCGACCTGCAGGCCGCGCTCGAGCGCGACGTCCCCGGCGCGACCCTCGAGCCGTGGGACTGGGCGTACTACGCCGAGCAGGTCCGCAAGGAGCGGCGCGCGCTCGACGACGCGCTGCTGCGCCCGTACCTCGAGCTCGAGCGCGTGCTGCACGACGGTGTCTTCCGCGCCGCCGGCGCGCTCTACGGCCTGCGCTTCACCGAGCGCACCGACCTCGTCGGGTACCACCCCGACGTGCGCGTGTTCGAGGTCCTCGAGGCCGACGGCACGGGGCTCGGGCTCTTCCTGGGCGACTTCTGGACGCGCGAGTCCAAGCGTGGCGGCGCGTGGATGAACAACCTCGTCGACCAGTCGACGCTGCTCGGCGAGCAGCCCGTCGTCGTCAACAACCTCAACATCCCCAAGCCCCCGGCGGGCCAGCCGACGCTCCTGACGTCGGACGAGGTCGTGACCCTGTTCCACGAGTTCGGGCACGCGCTGCACGGTCTGTTCTCGGCGGTGCGCTGGCCCTCGCAGTCGGGCACCGCGGTGCCGCGCGACTTCGTCGAGTACCCGTCGCAGGTCAACGAGATGTGGATCTTCGACCCGGAGATCCTGCGCCGGTACGCGGTGCACCACGTGACCGGCGAGCCGATGCCGCAGGAGTGGGTCGACACCCTGCTCGCCTCGCAGCAGGACGGCGAGGGCTTCGCGACGACGGAGTACCTCGCGGCCGCGCTCCTCGACCAGGCCTGGTACCGCCTCGCGCCCGACGAGGTCCCGACCGACGTCGAGGACGTCGTGCCGTTCGAGGAGGCCGCGCTCGAGCGGGCCGGCGTCGCGTTCGCGCCGGTGCCGCCGCGCTACCGCACCACGTACTTCAACCACGTGTTCGGCGGCGGCTACTCGGCCGGGTACTACGCCTACATCTGGTCGGAGGTGCTCGACGCGGACACCGTCGAGTGGTTCCGGGAGAACGGCGGGCTCTCGCGCGCCAACGGCGACCGGTTCCGGGCGGCGCTGCTCTCGCGCGGCGGCTCGTGCGACCCGCTCGACGCGTTCCGCGACCTGCGCGGCCGTGACCCGCAGATCGAGCCGCTCCTCGCGCGGCGCGGCCTGCTCGACGCCGTCCCGCCCGCAGCGGGGGTCTGATCGTCGGAGGGTCGCGCGGGCCGGGCGTGGTGGGACCCTCGCCGGCCCGCGCGCCTCGCCGTCGTCGTGCCTGCGCGCGCCGTGCCGGCGACGATCCGCCGTGCCCCGGGGGACCGCTGCGCCCGCACGGCGCGCCCGGGCGCGCGGGTACCGTGGTGCGCATGCCCACGGTTGCCTCCGCTGCGTCGTCCGAGCCCTCCGACCGCGCCGTGGCGGGGGTCGCCCCGGGCGGCGACGAGCACACCGGCGGCCACCCGACCGCGGAGGACGAGGTCGTCCGGATCTGCCAGGAGCTCATCCGGTTCGACACGTCGAACTACGGCGACGGCTCCGGCCCGGGGGAGCGTGCCGCCGCCGAGCACGTCATGGCGCTGCTCACGGAGGTGGGCCTCGCCCCGGAGTACTACGAGTCGGCCCCGGGCCGTGCGAACGTCGTCGTGCGCCTCGAGGGCGAGCACCGCACGCGTCCCGCGCTCGTCCTGCACGGGCACCTCGACGTGGTCCCGGCGCAGGCGAAGGACTGGAAGATCGACCCCTTCGCGGGCGAGGTGCACGACGGGCTCGTGTGGGGCCGCGGCGCCGTCGACATGAAGGACATGGACGCGATGATCCTCGCGGTCGTGCGGCAGATGGCCCGCGAGGGCCGGCGCCCGGCGCGCGACGTCGTCGTCGCGTTCTTCGCCGACGAGGAGGCCGGCGGCGTCTGGGGGGCGCGCTGGTCCGTCGACAACCGACCCGAGCTGTTCGCGGGCGCCACCGAGGCGATCAGCGAGGTCGGCGGCTTCTCGGTCGACGTCGACGGGCGCCGCGCGTACCTGCTGCAGACGGCCGAGAAGGGGATCGGGTGGCTGCGGCTGATCGCGGACGGTCGCGCGGGCCACGGCAGCCAGGTGACCCCGGACAACGCCGTGACGCACCTCGCCGGTGCGATCGCACGCATCGGGGCCCACCCGTGGCCCCTCGCGCTCACGACCACGGTGCGCGCGCTGCTCGAGGGGGTCGCCGACCTCACCGGACTGCCGTTCGACCCGGAGGACGAGGGCACGGTCGACCGGCTGATCCGCGCGCTCGGCCCGGCGTCGCGGTTCGTCGGGGCGACCGTCCGCAACACGACCAACCCGACGCAGCTGATCGCCGGCTACAAGGCGAACGTGGTCCCGGGGCGGGCGGAGGGCGTCGTCGACGGCCGGTTCGTGCCCGGCACCGAGGAGGACTTCCTCGCCACCGTCCGCGGGCTCGCGGGCCCGCACGTGCGCGTCGAGCACATCCACCGGGACATCGCGCTCGAGGTCCCCTTCGAGGGCGACCTCGTCGACGCGATGGTGGGCGCGCTGCTCGCCGAGGACCCGGGCGCGCGCGTCCTGCCGTACACGCTCTCGGGCGGCACCGACAACAAGTCGCTGGCCCGGCTCGGCATCACCGGCTACGGCTTCGCGCCGCTGCGCCTGCCCGCCGACCTGGACTTCGCGGGCATGTTCCACGGCGTCGACGAGCGGGTCACGACGGACGCGCTGCGGTTCGGCGTCCGGGTGCTCGACCGCCTGCTGCGCGCCGTGTGACGGCTCACTCCAGCGTGTAGTCCAGCGTGCTGCGCACCCGGATGATCTTGCGCCGCAGCCACACTTTGCGTTCGCCGCCGGCGAACAGCAGCGTGCGGGCCAGCTCCCAGCGGCCGTACTCGGCCTCGTCCGTGAGCAGGCGCCGGGCGTCGCCGCGGCTCGTCGTCCGCGGGATCGTCAGCACCCGGTACTCGTACTGGCCGCCCTGCGCGACCCAGTCGCCGCGCACGGACCGTCCTGTCGTCCCTGCCATCGTCACCGCCGTTCTCGCGAGAGACCGGTCCAACGCCCGGGGCGCCCGGACCATTCCCGTGCCATTGTGCACGGCGCGGCGCTACCGTCATGGCATGACCGTCGACCCGCGTGCCGCACTCGATCGCCTGATCGCCGCCCTCGAGGCCCATTACCACGCAGTCGCAGCCCGGCGGGGCGAGGACGACCCCGCCGTCGACGACGCGTACGACATCCTGGCCGACGCCTTCGAGGTGTACGACGACGCGCTCGGGACCGTGCACGGGGAGGCCACGCCGTTCTACCTCGCCGAGGAGGACGACGAGCACGACGACGACGAGGACGACGAGGACGAGCACGACGACGACGAGCACGACGACGACTTCGACGACCTCGAGCCGCTCGCCGGGAGCGTGCAGGCCGACGAGCGGTGACGGCCGGGGTCGGCGCCCGGCTCAGCGCCGCTCGGGGTACCCGAGCTCGGGGGCGCTGACCTCGTCGAGCGCGTGCAGGATCTCGGGCGGCAGGACGACGTCCTCGGCGGCGAGCGACCCGCGCAGCTGCGCGGCCGTCCGGGCACCCACGATCGCCGACGTGACCTGCGTGCGGACGCGCAGCCACGCGAGCGCGACGTCGAGCGGCGTGCGGTCCAGCCCGGCCGCGGCCGTCGCGACGGCCTCGACGACCGCGAGCGACTCCGCCCCGAGATAGGGCTCGACGAAGCCGGCGAGGTGCGGCGACGCGGCGCGCGAGTCGGCCGGGATGGTGCGCCGGTACTTCCCCGTCAGCACGCCGCGCCCCAGCGGGGACCACGCGAGCACCCCGACGCCCATCTCCGCCGCGGCCGGGAGCACCTCGCGCTCGATCCCGCGCTGCAGCAGCGAGTACTCCGCCTCGACCGCGGCCAGGCCGACGTCCTCGCCCAGCAGCGTCGCGGCGCGCGCGACCTGCCAGCCGGCGTGGTTGGACAGCCCCACGTACTGCGCGCGCCCGCTCGTGACCGCGATCCGCAGCGCCGAGACCGTCTCGGTCAGCGGCGTGCGCGGGTCGGGCGTCTGGACGAGCCAGAGGTCGACGTGATCCGTCCCGAGCCGGCGCAGGGACGCGTCGAGCGTGCGCAGCAGCCCGCCGCGCGAGGCGTCGACCACACCGCCCGACGGGGTGCGCCGCACGCCGGCCTTGGTGCACAGCACGACGTCGTCGCGGGGCACCACGCGGTCGAGGAGCGACCCGAGGAGCTCCTCGGCCCCGCCCTCCGCGTAGGAGGCCGAGGTGTCCACCAGCGTGCCGCCCGCGTCGACGAAGTCACGCAGCTGCTCGCTCGCCTCGTGCTCGTCCGTGTCGCGGCTCCAGGTCAGCGTGCCCAGACCCAGGTGCGAGACGCGAAGTCCGGTCCGTCCGAGCTGCCGCTGTTCCATGAGGCGCAAGGGTAATCGGACAGGGGTCCGGCACCGTTAAGGTTGCGCCTCGTGGCATCAGGCATGAGTACATGGGAAGCGATCGTCCTCGGCCTGGTGCAGGGGCTCACCGAGTTCCTGCCGGTCTCGTCGAGCGCGCACCTGCGGATCATCGGGGAGCTGATCGGCTCCGGTGACCCGGGCGCGGCGTTCACGGCGATCACGCAGATCGGCACCGAGACCGCGGTGCTCCTCTACTTCCGGCGCGACATCAAGCGGATCCTCGTCGCGTGGTGGCGCGCCCTGCGCGGCGACCTCGGCACCGACCTGCGCTCGCGGCTCGGCAGCCCCGTCGGTGGACCGGCGGACCTCGACGCGCGGATGGCGTGGTTCATCGCGCTCGGCAGCGTCCCGATCGTCGTCCTCGGGCTCGCGTTCCAGGACGCCATCGAGACGCCCTTCCGCAACCTGTGGCTCATCGCGCTGACGCTGGCCGGCTTCGCGCTCGTGCTCGGCTGGGCCGACGCGCGCGGCGCGAAGCAGAGCCGGCTCGAGGACCTGCGGCCCAAGCACGCCGTCCTGTTCGGCTTCGCGCAGGCGCTCGCGCTGATCCCGGGCGTCTCCCGCTCGGGCGGGACGATCACCGGCGGCCTGCTCATGGGCTACACCCGCGAGGCGGCCGCCCGGTACTCGTTCCTCCTGGCGATCCCGGCGGTGTTCGGGTCCGGGGTGTTCCAGCTCGCCAAGAGCGTCGGCGAGTTCGGCACCGCCGGGACCCCGAGCCTGGGGGCGACCGTGCTCGCGACGATCGTCGCGTTCGCGGTCGGCTACGTCGTGATCATCGCGTTCCTCAAGATCGTCTCGACCTACAGCTACCGGCCGTTCGTGATCTACCGCCTCGCGCTCGCCGCGCTCGTCGTGGTCCTCCTGCTCACCGGCGTGCTCGAGCCGACCGCAGGCGCGCCGGTCGAGTGACCTGACGCCCGCCCGCCACCCGCCGCCACGCACGGGCGGACGGCGGGCGTGGTGGCGCGCCGTCCCGGTTAGGCTTCCGTGGTGCTCACCTGGCCGGCCCCGCAGATCCCCCAGCTCCCCGGCCGAGGCGGCCCCGTCCGCGTGCGGGACACGTCGAGCGGCGAGCTCGTGGTCGCGGCGCCGGGGGAGTCGGCCACGCTCTACGTGTGCGGCATCACCCCGTACGACGCGACCCACCTCGGCCACGCCGCCACGTACGTCGCGTTCGACCTGCTCGTCCGGGCGTGGCGCGACGCCGGGCACCGCGTGCGGTACGCGTCCAACGTCACGGACGTCGACGACCCCTTGCTCGAGCGCGCGGCGGCGACGGGCGTGGACTGGCGCGACCTCGCCGTCGAGCAGACGACCCTCTTCGCGGACGACATGACCGCGCTCGGCGTCGTCCCGCCCGACGCGTACACGGGCGCCGTCGAGTCGATCCCGGCCGTCGCAGGCGCCGTCGAGGCGCTGCTCGCGGCCGGCGCCGCGTACCGCGTCGGCGTCCCGGACGCGTCGGGCGAGGGCGAGGGCGACGTCTACGCGGACCTCGCCGCCGACCCGTCGCTCGGTGGCGTCGCGGGGCTCCCGCGGCCCGAGATGCTCGCCCTGTTCGCGGAGCGCGGGGGAGACCCCGACCGCCCGGGCAAGCGCGACCCGCTCGACCCGCTGCTGTGGCGCGCGGCGCGCCCTGGGGAGCCCGCGTGGGACGGCGGCGTGCTCGGTGCCGGCCGGCCCGGGTGGCACATCGAGTGCGCGGTGATCGCGCGCGACAGCCTCGGGCTGCCCTTCGACGTCCAGGGCGGCGGCTCCGACCTGCGCTTCCCGCACCACGAGATGAGCACGTCGCACGCGCGCCTGCTCGACTCCGGCCACGGCGCGCGCACCCACGTGCACGCCGGGATGGTCGGGCTCGACGGCGAGAAGATGAGCAAGTCGCGCGGCAACCTCGTGCTCGTCTCCCGGCTGCTCGCGCGGGGCGTCGACCCGATGGCCGTGCGGCTCGCGCTCCTCGCGCACCACTACGCCGAGGACTGGGAGTGGACCGACGGCGAGCTCGAGCAGGCGCAGGTCCGGCTCGAGCGCTGGCGCGCCGCGGTCTCGGGCAACGGCGGTCCCGCTGCGGACGCGACGCTCGCGGCGGTCCGCGCGGCCCTGGCCGACGACCTCGACGCACCGGCGGCGCTGCGGTACGTCGACGCGTGGGCCGACCTGTCGATCGCGCAGGGCAGCACCGACGACGCGGTCGAGGGCGCGCCGGGCGTGATCGCGCGCGCCGTCAACGCGCTGCTGGGCATCCGGCTCTAGCGACCCGACCAGCGGCCCGCGGTCGCCCGTGGCTACCCGCCCGTGCCGCGGTCGCGGCGGCGCAGGTAGCGCTCGAACTCCTGCGCGATCGCCTCGCCGCTCGCCTCGGGCAGCTCGGCGGTGTCCTTGGCCTCCTCGAGCTGGCGCACGTACTCGGCGATCTCGGTGTCCTCGTGCGCGAGCTCGTCGACGCCGTGCTGCCACGCCGCCGCGTCGTCGGGCAGCTCGCCCAGCGGGACGGGCTCGCCGAGCAGCTGCTCGAGGCGCGTGAGCAGCGCGAGGCTGGCCTTGGGGCTCGGCGGGTGGGCGACGTAGTGCGGCACGGCGGCCCAGAGCGACAGTGCGCGCATGCCCCGCGCCGCGGCCTCCTGCTGGAGCACGCCCACGATGCCCGTCGGGCCCTCGTAGCTGTTCGGCTCGATCCCGAGCAGCTCGCGCACGTCCGCGTCGTCGCTGGTCGTCGTCACCGGGATGGGGCGCGTGTGCGGGACGTCCGCGAGCAGCGCCCCGACCGTCACGACCGTCCGCACGCCCAGGCCTGCCGCGATGTCGAGCAGCTCGGTGCAGTAGCGCCGCCAGCGCATCGACGGCTCGATGCCGTGCACCAGCACGACCTGCCGCCCCGTGCGCGGCGCGGTCGCCACGGCGACCGCGGTCGTCGGCCACGTGATCTCCCGGCGCCCGTCCGCGCCCGTCCCGACCACCGGTCGGTTCACCTGGAAGTCGTGGTACTCCTCGGGGTCGAGCTCGTCGACCTGCACGGCGCCCCACGACTCGTGCACGTGCTCCAGAGCCTGGGTCGCGGCCGAGCCGGCGTCGTTCCACCCCTCGAAGGCCGCGAGCAGGATGGTCTCGCGGGGCGGGAGGTCGTGGGGACGCTGCTGCTCCTGCTCGGTCATCTGCCCAGCGTAGGGTGCGTCCGCGGCGAGGGCTCGCGACGCACCCGGGGCCGGATCGCGCCTGTGGACGACGGGCTCCTGGCCCGGCGGCGCTGCTGAGGTGGACGCATGACGTCCTCGCCGCCCGTCCTCGCCCGTCCTCGCCCGTCTCGTCCTCGCCGCCGCGCTCGTGGTCCACGCGCTCGGCGGATGCACGTCGGCGCCGGCGGGGCCCGCGGACGGCTCCCGCCGCCTCGACGCGACCATGGCGTTCGGTGAGCCGCGGCTCGTCCTGGACTGCCCGCAGGAGTGGGAGGGCGGGTCGTGCGCCGCGTGCTCGTGCCGCGCGTGCGGTCCGACGGCACGAGTCTCCTGGTGTTCGTGCAGACCACCGGCGCGCACCTCGTCGACACCGCGGCGGTCGTGCGGCCGATTCTCGACAGCGTCCAGGACTACCGGGCGCCGCTCGCGCCGCTGCCCGAGGTCCTCGTCGTGCCCGTGCCGCCGCCCGGGGACGCAGGTGCGCCCACCGCCGGGTGCCCGGCTCCGCCGGCCGTCGCCCGTCAGGCGCCGTAGCGCAGGCCGTCGACCACGAGGTCGAGCAGGCGCCGGACCTGGGCGTCCCACTCGGGTCCGTCCGGCACGAGCCACACGCCGCTCATCGCGAGCATGACGTCCCTCGCGTCGACGTCGGTGCGCACGGAGCCCTCGGCGCGGCACGCGTCGAGCAGCACGGTGAGCGCGCCGATCAGCCGGGTGCGCGTCTGGTCGAAGAGCGGGGAGTCGGAGCCGACCGCGTTGCGCAGCGCGCCGCCGAGCCCGCGCTTGGTCGCCGCGTAGCCGACGAACCTGCGCACCCACTCGCGGAAGCCGTCGAGCGCGGGACCGTCGCCCCCGACGAGGAGGGGCGCGGCGTCGCAGAGCTCCTCGACCTCGTGCCGGTACACGGCCTCGATGAGCGCGTCGCGGTTCGGGAAGTGCCGGTAGAGCGTGCCGATGCCCACGCCGGCGCGCTCGGCGATCGTCTCGAGCGGGACGTCGACGTCCTTGGTCAGGACCTCGGCGGCGACCGCGAGCAGGCGGTCGCGGTTGCGTCGGGCGTCGGCGCGCAGCGGTCGGTCCGCGGCGGGGGTGGTCGGCACAGCTCTCCTCTTGCTAATCGGAGGGTCCTCCGGTTAGTGTCGTCAACGGAAACGGAGGTTCCTCCGTTCCAGGGTACGCAGCCGAGCGCGCCACGTCCACGAGGCGACCGACCGGCGCACCCGTCCAGCCCCAGCACCCCGAGGAGCACTCGTGAAGACCTGGTTCATCACCGGCGCGTCGCGCGGCTTCGGCCGTACCTGGACGCAGGCCGCCCTCGAGCGCGGCGACCGTGTCGCCGCCACCGCACGCACGCGGTCCACGCTCGACGACCTCGTCGAGCGTCACGGCGACGCCGTGCTGCCGCTCGAGCTCGACGTGACCGACCGCGACGCGGCGATCGCCGCCGTCGACCGCGCGCACGCGCACCTCGGCCGGCTCGACGTCGTCGTCAACAACGCGGGCTACGGCCAGTTCGGCATGGTCGAGGAGCTGACCGAGCGCGAGCTGCGCGACCAGCTCGAGACCAACCTGTTCGGCGCCGTCTGGGTCACGCAGGCCGCGCTGCCCCACCTGCGAGCGCAGGGGAGCGGGCACGTGATCCAGGTGTCGTCGATCGGCGGCATCAGCGCGTTCCCGAACATCGGCGCCTACCACGCGTCGAAGTGGGCCCTCGAGGGCCTGACCCAGTCGCTCGCGCAGGAGGTCGCCGGCTTCGGCATCCACGTGACGCTCGTCGAACCGGGCGGCTTCGCGACCGACTGGGCCGGCCCGTCCGCGCGGCACGCAGCGCCCCACCCCGCGTACGACGGCGTCCGGGAGGCCTCCTCCCTCGCACGGATCCAGCGGACCGTCAGCGTCGGCGACCCCGAGGCGAGCGCCGCGGCGCTGCTCGCCGTCGTCGATGCCCCGAACCCACCTCTGCGTGTGTTCTTCGGTGAGGCGCCCCTCGCCATCGCCACCCACGACTACGAGCAGCGGCTCGCGACCTGGCGGGAGTGGGACCACGTGGCCCGGCTCGCGCACGGCACGCCGGCCGCGGCGACGGAGGCACGATGACCACCACGACCACCCGCTCCACGACGGCGGCCCGAGCCGCGTCGGCCACTCGCCCCACGAGCGCCGTCGACCGCGCGACCACCCCTGCCGACGCGCCGACCGCCGCCCGCGCGACACCCGTCGCCGCGGCTGCAGCCTCCGCGACGCCCGGTCCGGCGCCCGCCCCGGCCTTCCACGGGCTCGCCTACGACGCGTTCGACGCGCGGGCCGCCGCCGAGTTCTGGGCCGCGGTGCTCCGCGCCGAGGTCGCCCCGGGAGCGAGCGCGCTCGGTGCGGAGCTGCTGGACGGCTCCGCGGCGGGGATGCCCCGCCTCGTCTTCCGCCAGGTCACGGAGGGCCGCGAGCTGCGCACGCCCGTGCACCTCCAGCTCACGACCGGTGACCTGGACGGCGAGGTCCGCCGGCTCCAGGGCCTCGGCGCGCGCCGGCTCGGCGCGCTGACTGCGGGCGGACGTCGGTCCGTGACGCTCGTCGACCCGGAGGGCAACGCGTTCGACCTCGTCGCGACCTGACCGCCCGCCGGCACGCCCTGCTCCCGTCCGTCCTGCCGGCCCGCGCCGGCAGGTGGGGGACGGGCAGGGCGACGTCGCTCCCGGTGCTGATCCCGTCCGGCCGTCCGGCGGCCGGCTCGTGTGCGTTCGACCACACGAGCCGGTCGCCGTCCTGCGCTGCGGTTAGCCTCGATCGGTGCACCACCGCGGTGTGCGGCGACGATCGGAGCCCCGTCTTGACCTCCCAGCCTGGCAGCGCGAGCGCGAGCCGCACCCCCTCAGCAGCGCGCACGCTGCCCGCGGCGGTCCTCTGGGACATGGACGGCACGCTGATCGACACCGAGCCGTACTGGATGAGCGCGGAGACGGAGCTCGTCGAGGCGCACGGCGGCGTGTGGACCCGCGAGGACGCGCTCGGGATGGTGGGCAGCTCCATGGCGGTCTGCGCCCGGACCCTGCGCTCGCGCGGCGTGGCGCTGCCCGACGAGGAGATCAGCGGGTTCCTCAACGCGCGCGTCGCAGCCGGCGTCGCCGCGGGGATCCCGTGGCAGCCCGGCGCGCGTGAGCTGCTCGACGAGCTCGTCGCCGCGGGGGTGCCGCTCGCGCTCGTCACGTCGTCGTTCGCCGAGCTCGCCGAACCGTTCGCGCGTGCCGTCGGCGTGTTCGAGGTCGTGGTGAGCGGGGACGAGGTCACCCACCCCAAGCCCCACCCCGAGCCGTACCTGACGGCGGCCGCGAGGCTCGGCGTCGACGTCCAGGACTGCGTCGCGGTCGAGGACTCCCGGTCGGGCGTCGCCTCCGCGCACGCCTCGGGCGCGCGGGTGCTGGCGGTCCAGGTGCTCGCGCCGGTCGAGCCGCTCGACGGCGTGAGCATCACCGGGTCGCTGCGCTCGGTGTCCCTCGACGTGCTCGCGGCGATCGGCGGCGGCGAGGTCGTGGACCTGCGCGGCGCCGCGACCGCAGCGACCGCCGAGGGCTAGGCGGGGAGCGGCCCCGAGCCGGTCGCGGCGGCGGGGGAGCCCACGGCCCCGACCGGGGTGCCCACGGCGGGGATGGGGGCAGCGGAGCCGGAGCCCGACGGGACGACGCCGAGCACGAGCTCGACGGCCCCCTCCGGCACCTCGGGCGCCGTGCCGCCGAACGCCGGGCACCGGTCCTTGAACGAGCACCACCCGCACAGCTTCGACGGGCGGGGGCGCCAGTCGCCCGACCGCGCGGTGTCCTCGATGCCGGCCCAGATCGAGCGGACCCGCTGCTCGAACGTGACCATCTCGGCCTCGCTCGGCGCGTGCCGCACGATCTGCTGGTCCCCGAGGTACACGAGCTGCAGGAGCGCGGGCAGCACACCCCGCTCCCGCTGGATCACGTACGCGTAGAAGCGCATCTGGAACAGCGCCGAGCTCTCGAACCCCGGTCGCGGCGAGCGACCGGTCTTGTAGTCGACGACCCGGACCATCCCGTTCGGGGCGACGTCGATGCGGTCGACGATGCCGCGCAGCTGCGGGCCGTCCTCGAGCTGCGTGCGCACCATGAGCTCGCGCTCGCGGGGCTCGAGCCGGTTCGGGTCCTCGAGCGTGAAGTAGGTGTCGAGCAGCGTGCCCGCGCTCGCGAGCCACTCGGTGCGCTCCTCGTCGGAGGTGAACAGCTCCCGGTACGCCGGCGACTCCTCGAGGAGCGCAGCCCACTGGCCGTCGACCATCGCGCGCGCCGCCGCGGGCGTGCGCTCCCCGGCGGGGAGGTCGTAGAGCCGCTCGAGCACCGCGTGGACCAGCGTGCCGCGTGCGGCGGCCGGGCTGGCGGGCTCGGCCAGCCGGTCCACGACCCGGAGGCGGAAGAGCAGCGGGCACTGCAGGAAGTCGTTCGCCCGGGACGGCGACAGCCCGGGGACGGAGCGGCGCTCGGCCGGGGCCGGGACCTCGGTGTCGGTCGGGACGATCCCCGCGGTCTCCGCGTCGCCGACGGTCTCCGTGCCACCGGCGGCGTGCACCTCCCCGACGGTCACGGCTCCCGCGGACACAGCGCCGCCGACGTCACCCGCGACCTCGGCCGGGCCTCCCTCGGGCACGGGGAGCGGCGCGGCGAGGTCGGCCGCGTCGAGATCGGTCAGGTGGGTCGTCACAGCACGAGCGTAGGCGGCCCCACCGACACGACGACCTAGGCTGGCGGGCGTGAGCACCGCGGAGCGTCGGCAGGGCACCCAGGGCTGGGTCGTGGGCCGGGCCGCCGGCGCGCCGGTCGTCGTCACCCCGAGCTGGTTGCTCGCGGCCGTGGTGCTCACCGCGGTCTTCGCCCCCACGATCCAGGCCCGCGCGCCGGAGCTCGGTGGGCTCACGTGGGTCGTGGCCGGCGGGTTCGTCGTCATGCTGTTCGTCTCGGTGTTCGTCCACGAGCTCGCGCACGGCTTCGTCGCCCGGGCCCGCGGCCAGGTCGTCCGCGAGTTCGCGCTGACGCTCTGGGGCGGGCACACCGCGTTCGGCGGTGCCGCGCCGACCCCGGCGACGAGCGCGCTGGTCGCCGTCGTCGGCCCGCTCGCGAACGTCGCGATCGCCGCCGTGTGCTGGGTCGCCGCCCAGGCGGTGCCCTCGTCGGGCCTGCTCGGGATGCTGCTCTGGGCCGGCGCGTTCTCCAACGGCTTCGTCGCGCTCTTCAACCTCGTGCCCGGTCTGCCGCTCGACGGCGGGCGCGTGCTCGAGGCGCTCGTCTGGCGCGTCACGGGCGACCGGCACTCCGGCACCGTCGCCGCCGGGTGGGCCGGCCGCGTCGTGGCCGTCGGCGTGCTCGCGTGGGCGCTCGCCCTGCCCCTGCTCGAGGGCACGAGGCCGTCGCTGCTCACGGTCGGCTGGGCCGGGCTCGTCGGGGCGTTCCTGTGGAGCGGGGCGAGCGGGGCGATCCGCGAGGGGCGCACCGGGCGCCGGCTCGACCTCGTCACCGTGGCGAGCGTGGGGCTGCCGGCCACGGCCGTCCCGGCGGGCGCGACGCTCGCGGACGCCGACCGCGCCCGGAGCGTCGCCGGGGTCGACGACGTCGTGCTCGTCTCGCCCGACGGACGTCCCGAGGCGTACGTCGACCGGGCCGCCGCCGGCGGCGTGCCGTCCGAGCAGCGCGCGTCGACCCCCGTCGCCGCCGTCGCGGTCGTCCTCCCACCCGGTGCGGTCGTCGACGGGACGCTGCGCGGGGCCGAGCTGGTCGGGGCCGTGGGGCAGGCGACCCGCCTCTCGCCCGTGATGGCGGTCGTCGCCGACGGGCGCGTCACGGCGCTCGTCCGGGCCACCGACGTCGTCGCGGCGCTGCGCCACGTGGGCCCGGGTGCCGCGGCGCGCTCCTAGACTCGACCCCTGTGACCCACGAGACGATCCCCCCGACCGCGCCGACGAGCAGCACGGGAGCCGCGATGCGGCGCGGCCCGCTGCGCGAGGGGGACCGCGTCCAGCTCACCGACCCGCGCGGCCGCCTGCACACCATCACGCTGGCCCCCGGCGCGTCGTTCCACACCCACAAGGGGTACTTCACGCACGACGCGCTCATCGGGGCGCCCGAGGGCACGGTCGTCCGGAACACCGCCGGGATCGAGTACCTGGCCCTGCGGCCGCTCCTGAGCGACTACACGCTGTCGATGCCGCGCGGCGCCGCCGTCGTCTACCCCAAGGACGCGGGCCAGATCGTCGCGATGGCCGACATCTACCCGGGCGCGCGCGTCGTCGAGGCGGGCGTCGGGTCCGGGGCGCTCACGATGTCGCTCCTGCGGGCCGTCGGGGACGGCGGTGCCCTGCACTCGATCGAGCGTCGGGAGGACTTCGCCGCGATCGCGCGCGGGAACGTCGAGGCGTTCTTCGGCGCGCCGCACCCCGCATGGACGCTCTCGGTCGGGGACCTGTCGGACGTGCTCCCCGTGGCCTCCGAGCCGGCGTCCGTCGACCGCGTCGTGCTCGACATGCTCGCGCCCTGGGAGAACCTCGACGCCGTCGCGACAGCCCTGGCGCCGGGTGGCGTGCTCATCGCCTACGTCGCGACCACCACGCAGCTCTCGCGCCTCGCCGAGGACATCCGCGCCGACGGCCGCTACACCGAGCCCGAGGCGTGGGAGTCGATGGTCCGCGGCTGGCACCTCGAGGGCCTGGCCGTCCGGCCGCAGCACCGCATGATCGGTCACACCGGCTTCCTGCTCACGACGCGCCGGCTCGCGGACGGGGTCGACGCGCCGCTGCGCCGTCGTCGTCCCGCCAAGGGCGCCTACCCGGACGCCGACGCGGTCGAGGGCGTCGCGAGCGCCGCCGCGGTGCCTGACGAGGCGTGGTCACCCGAGGCGCTCGGCGAGCGGGCGATCTCCGACAAGAAGATCCGGCGCGTGCGGCGCGACGTCGGCCAGGCGCCGACGGCCGACTGACCTGGTCGCCCGCCCGCCTCGGGACGCCCCGGCCGACACGGACGCGCCACCTGGTGGCGCGCCGTGCGAGCGATTGACACGTGTGGTTAGGGTCGCTGCAAGCGCACACCGGCGTGCACCGTGGACGACTGCCAGGGCCCGCCAGGGTCAGGGGACGGAGGCTGACGCGATGACCGACTCGGGAGCACCAGGCCGGGACCTGCAGCGCGAGCTCGCGCTGCTGTCGGCCCGGAACGAACGGATCGCGGAAGCCCTCGTGGCCGCGCGCGAGCAGATCGTCGAGCTCAAGCGCCAGCTCGACGAGCTCGCGAAGCCGCCGGGCACCTACGCCATGTTCCTGTCCGCGCGCGAGGACGGCACGGTCGACATCGTCTCCGCCGGCCGCAAGATGCACGTCGGCGCCAGCCCGACGCTGGACGTCCACCGGCTGCGCCCCGGCCAGGAGGTCATGCTCAACGAGGCCCTCACGGTCGTCGAGGCCGGCGGCTACGAGGAGGTCGGGGAGCTCGTCACCGTCAAGGAGCTCCTCGGCACCGGTCGCGCGCTCGTCGTGGGCCGCGGCGACGAGGAGCGCGTCGTGCGCTTCGCCGGGCAGCTGCTCGAGGCGTCGGTGCGGGTCGGCGACGCGCTGACGATCGAGCCGCGCAGCGGGTTCGTGTTCGAGCGGATCCCGCGCGCCGAGGTCGAGGAGCTCGTGCTCGAGGAGGTCCCCGACATCGAGTACACCGACATCGGCGGGCTCGGGCCGCAGATCGAGACGATCCGCGACGCGGTCGAGCTGCCGTTCCTGCACCCGGAGCTGTTCCGCGAGCACGGCCTCAAGCCGCCCAAGGGCGTGCTGCTCTACGGCCCGCCCGGGTGCGGCAAGACGCTCATCGCCAAGGCAGTCGCGCACTCGCTCGCCGCGACCGCCGCCGCGGCACGCGGGGAGGACGCCGACGAGACCAAGTCGTACTTCCTCAACGTCAAGGGCCCGGAGCTGCTCAACAAGTACGTGGGGGAGACCGAACGGCACATCCGGCTGATCTTCGCCCGCGCCCGCGAGAAGGCGTCCCAGGGCCACCCCGTCGTCGTGTTCTTCGACGAGATGGAGTCGCTGTTCCGCACCCGTGGCACGGGCGTCTCGAGCGACGTCGAGACGACGATCGTCCCGCAGCTGCTCTCCGAGATCGACGGCGTCGAGCGCCTCGAGAACGTCATCGTCATCGGTGCCTCGAACCGCGAGGACATGATCGACCCGGCGATCCTGCGGCCCGGCCGCCTCGACGTGAAGATCAAGATCGAGCGGCCCGACGCCGAGGGTGCCCGCGAGATCTTCGCCAAGTACCTGACCGAGGGCCTGCCGATCCACGCCGACGACCTCGCCGAGCACGGTGGCAGCGCGCGTGCGGCCGTCGACGCGATGATCACCCGCGTCGTCGAGCGCATGTACACCGAGAGCGAGGAGAACCGCTTCCTCGAGGTGACCTACGCGAGCGGCGACAAGGAGGTCCTGTACTTCAAGGACTTCAACTCGGGCGCGATGATCCAGAACGTCGTCGACCGCGCGAAGAAGTCAGCCATCAAGGACTTCCTCGCGACCGGCCAGCGCGGCATCCGCGTCGACCACCTGCTGACCGCGTGCGTCGACGAGTTCAAGGAGAACGAGGACCTCCCGAACACGACGAACCCCGACGACTGGGCGCGCATCTCCGGGAAGAAGGGCGAGCGGATCGTCTTCATCCGGACCATCGTGCAGGGCAAGAAGGGCGCGGACGGCTCGCGCACGATCGAGACCGTCACGAGCACCGGCCCGTATCTCTAGGCGCCGGCCCGCTGCGTCACGGCGCGCCACCCGAGGTCCCCGCGGGGCGGACGGCGCACGGGCCCACCTCGGCGAGCACCGTAGGGTGGGCCCGTGAGCGTGCGCCGGGTCATGGGGATCGAGACCGAGTACGGGATCCTCCAGCCGGGGCGACCGAATGCGAACCCGATGCTGCTGTCGAGCCACGTCGTCGCCGTCCACGCGGCGGCGCGCGAGGGCGGCCGCACCCGGGCCCGCTGGGACTACGACGACGAGGACCCGCTGCACGACGCGCGCGGGTTCCGGCTGCAGCGGACCGCGGCCCACCCGTCGATGCTCACGGACGACCCCGAGCACGCCGCGCCGTCCGCCGACGGCCCGCAGGAGCTCGCCCGCCCTCTGGTCGAGGAGTACGAGGACCCGGGCGCCGCGAACGTCATCCTGACCAATGGCGCCCGCCTGTACGTCGACCACGCGCACCCCGAGTACTCCTCGCCCGAGGTCCGCGGCCCGCTCGACGCGGTGCGCTGGGACCGCGCGGGCGAGCTCGTGATGCTGGCCTCGGTGCGCGCGCTCGCGTCGACCTCCGCCATGCCCGACGTGTCGCTCTACAAGAACAACGTCGACGGCAAGGGCGCGACGTACGGCACGCACGAGAACTACCTCGTCGACCGCGCGGTGCCGTTCGCGGAGCTCGCAGCCCGGCTCATCCCGTTCCTCGTGACCCGGCAGGTGTACACCGGCGCCGGGCGCGTCGGGATCGGCCAGCGCGGCGAGGACCCCGGCTTCCAGCTGTCGCAGCGCGCGGACTACATCGAGGCCGAGGTCGGGCTCGAGACGACGCTGCGGCGCCCCATCGTCAACACGCGCGACGAGCCGCACGCCGACCCGGCCCGGTGGCGACGGCTGCACGTGATCATCGGCGACGCGAACCTGCTCGAGGTCGCGACCTACCTCAAGCTCGGAACGACCTCGCTCGTGCTGTGGGTGCTCGAGCACGCCGCCGGGGAGGGGCCTGCGGCGGCCGCCGCGCGGGCAGCCGTCCACGCGTGGGACCACCTCACGCTGCGCGACCCGGTCGAGGCGGTCCACACCGTCAGCCACGACCTCACGCTGACCGTGCCGCTCGAGCTCGCCGACGGCCGGCGGCTCACGGCGCTCGAGGTGCAGGGCGAGTACCTCGCGGCCGTCTCCGCGGTGCTCGAGGCCGTCGGGGGTGCGCCCGACGACGAGACGCAGGACGTCGTCGCGCGCTGGGGCTCGCTCCTCGGGCGCCTCGCCGACGACCCGGCGAGCTGCGCGCGCGAGGTCGAGTGGCTCGCGAAGCTGCGCCTGCTCGAGGGGATGCGCCGGCGCGACCAGCTGGACTGGGACCACCCGCGCCTCGCCGCCGTCGACCTCCAGTGGTCCGACGTCCGGCCCGAGCGCGGCCTCTACCACCGGCTGGCCGCGGCGGGCGCCGTCGAGCACCTGGTCCCCGCCGACGCCGTCGAGGAGGCCGTCGGGCACGCGCCGCACGACACCCGTGCCTACTTCCGGGGCGAGGTCATCGCTCGATTCGGGTCGCAGGTCTCCGCGGCGAGCTGGGACTCGGTGATCTTCGACGTGCCCGGCGCGCCGACGCTCCAGCGGGTGCCGATGAAGGACCCGACACGGGGGACCCGCGAGCACGTCGGCGGGCTGCTCGACCGCAGCGCCGACGCCGCGGAGCTCCTCCGCGCCCTCGGGGCCTGAGGCGCGGTCTGCCGCAGCGGGTCGGGTCGCATCGGTTCGGGTCGCCCCGGGGTCAGCGCATCGCGGCCACGAAGCGTGCGGCCTCCCGGGCCTCGCGCAGCCGCCGCTCGTAGGTCAGCCCGAGCCCGAGCAGCACCGCGCCGCCCAGCGCGAGCACGACCCACCACTCGACGACCTGCATCGCGGCGACCGCGGCGGGTGACGCCTGGACGACGGCGACGACGGCGAGCGCGGCGGCGCCGAGCACGAACGGCGCCTGCCAGCGTCGCACCGCGCCGACCACGACGGCGGCGGTGGCGCCCACGAGCACGAGCACGAGCCGCCACATCGTGGGCTCCCACCACCCGGTCGTGACGGGGACGACGAGCGCGAGGAGCAGCCCGGGCGCGAGGCACGCCCACGAGCTGGCGCCGGCGTCGCTGCGGAGCGCGAGGACCCCGACCGCCAGCAGGGTCGCGCCGAGCAGCACGAGCGGCGCGTCGACCGGCACCGTCCCGCCGCGCACGGCGGCCAGGAGGGCCGCCGCCGTCGCGAGCACGACACCGACGGCGCGCACCTGGACGGCCGGCACACCCCAGAGGGCAGCGGCGGACGAGGACGCGCCGGCACCGGCGGACGCCGAGACGCCGCTCGACCGTCCGGTGGTGGACCCGGCGGTGACGGCACCGGATCGTGCGACGCTCGTGTCGGCGGTCGAGGCACCCGGGTTTGCGCCGCTCGCGTCGGCGGGAACGGAACCCTGCCCGGCGACACGTGCGCCGGCGGGAACCCCTCCCAGTTCTTCGGTGCCCACCCCGGGAACCACAGCACCCGCGCGGAGCCCAGCCCCACGGTCGGCTCCCGCGGGCGCCACCGGGGCCGCCACGACGCGGCGACCTCGGGCTGCACGGGCCGCGCCCACGACGGCGAGGCCGGACCCGACAGCGAGCACCGCACCCGGACGAGCGAGGTCAGCGGGGGCGTCGACCGCGGCGGCGAGGCTCGGGGCGGCTGCGGCGAGGGCCACCGGCCAGGCGCCCCACGAGCGGGGCGACGGACCGGCGAACGGCCAGGACCAGGCCAGGAGCGCCGCGGTCGCGGCGAGCACCAGGGCGGCGGCGAGCGCGAGCAGCTCGACCCGGGGACCCGGCGCGGCGCTCGCGGCGTCCCCGGTGTGCCGCAGCGCGACCGCGGCCGCGAGCAGACCGGCGACCGCGAGCGGCACCGCGCGAGCGCGAGCGGTGACGCCGGCCCGCGCCAGACCCCGGCCGGCACCGAGCGCGACGGTCGCGACGAGGAGCCCCGCCACTGGCCCACCCCACGGGGCGGGCGTGAGGACGAGCGGCAGGACCAGGAACGCACCGAGGAACGCCCAGCTCGCGTCGCGGTCGGCGCGTGCCACGAGGACCGTCCCGACGCCGGTCACGAGCAGTCCTACCGCGGCGAGGACCACGCTCGGCGGCGGGTCGGACGGCGCTGCGGCGGCGGACGCGAGCCACGCGAGCCCGGCGACCGTCAGGCCGAGCGGGACGAGCGAGGTGGCGAGGACCCGACGGGGCGGGGCGGCGCCGGTCACGCCCACGACCGCGACGGTCGCGCCGACGGCGAGCAGGGCGAGCGTCCGGCCCAGCGACAGCGACGACGAGGTCGGTGCGGTGACGGCGACCGCGGTCGGTACGACGGCGACCGCGGTGACGAGCCAGACGCCGGGGCGGCGGGCGATGGCGGCGACGGGTGCCGCCTGGCGGGTGAGCTCACGCAGCGCTCCCGCGAGCAGCAGGGCCGCAGGCAGGGACCACATCTCGACGCCGGCGAGGGTCGCGCCCGGTCCGCCCGCAGCGGCCGTCGCCAACCGCGCCGGACCGAGCAGGGCCAGCGCGCCGGCGGTCGCGAGCAGGAGGACGTGGGTGTTCGGCGTGATTCCGCGCGACGACGTGCCCGGCGCCGCGGAGGCCGGGGCCGTCGGACCCGGTGTCCCGTCCGCTCCCGCCGGGTCGGCGCCTCCGGTGCGGACGAGCGCCGCGCACCCGACCAGCGCCGCCGCGACCCCGCCGGCCGTGACACCGCGCCAGACGTCGTCCTGGAGGGCGACGGGGAGCACCAGGAGCGCGCCGGCGCTGCCCCACCACGGGGCGGTCCCGGCGGCGGCGCGGCGTACCGCCACGGCGAGCGCCAGCAGGCCGAGCACCGCCACGAGCACGTCACCCGGCGGCTGGGTCAGTGTCGCCGCCCCGGCGAGGGTGGCGAGGCCGGCGATGACCAGACCGACGACGGCGAGATCGGCACGCTCGCGCGCCGCCGACGTCCGGCGGGCGGTCCCGAGCGCGAGCGCAGCGCCGACCGCGAGCACCACGAGGGTGCGCACCAGACCGGCTCCGGAGTCGCGCACCGCCACGACGGTCGGGACGACGGCGGCCGCGGCCACGACCCAGGCGCCCCACGCCGCGACGCGCAGGTGCGCGGCCGACGGGTCGCGTGCCAGACGCCAGGCGGCGGCCGCGACGACGGCTGCAGCGGGCAGCGACCACGCCTCGACGTCGACCATCAGCGGGTCGGCCGAGCCACCCACGGCGGGTGGCTGGGCGACGGCGAGGACGTGCCCCCACGGGCCCAGGAGGGCGAGCAGCGCGCCGAGGAGAGACAGGACGTGCCGGGGCTGCAGGGCCGCCGTCCCCGCCCCCGGTCGGCTCCGCACGGCAGGGACCTCCACGAGCCCGACGAGCACGGCGCCGACGAGCCCGGCGACGGCGTCCCGGGGGAGTCCGGCGGCGAGCTCGCCGCCGAGGAGCGCGCTCGGCACGCTCGCGAGCGCGAGCCCGGCACCCAGCAGCGCGACGTCACCGTCCGCAGCCGACCTCCAGCGCCGCGCGCCGACGACCGCGAGCACGAGTCCTGCCGGTGCGAGGTAGGCCTCGGGCGTCCCGACGTCCCCCGCGTCGAGGAGCACCCAGGACGCCACGGTGCCGAGCGCGAGCGTCCACCAGCGTGCCCATCGGCGGCCCGGCGCGAGGGACCAGGCACCGGCGGTGATCGCGGCGACCAGAAGCGCGAGCGCCGCCGTCGACGCCGACCCGGCCGGGGCAGGGCCGGACGCCGTCGCGACGGCGGCGGCCAGCACGGCCCACCCGCCGGCCTCGGCCGCGCGGCGCGCGTGCTCGTCGTGCCCGGACGCCTCGGCCGCCGCCCCGAGCCGCGGCGCGTCGTCCGCCGCAGCCCCCCGGGCGAGCACCGGGGCGAGCAGCACGCCGACCGCGCCCGCCGCGGCGACCCCGACCGCGAGCGTGCTGCCCTGAGCTGCGGACCCGAGGGCACGCTCCAGACTCACGACGGCGAGCGCGCCGAGCGGCGCGACCGCCCCGGCGGCGACGCGCGCCGAGCGCGGCACCACCCGGCGGCCGCGCACGGCGACCAGCACGGAGCCGGCGACCGCGAGCACGGCGAGCAGCACGAGCAGCACGCGCCGCGGGCCCGAGCCGTCCGGTGTCGACGCGGTCCACGCCCACGGCCACGCCGTGACGAGGGCGACGGCCGCTGCCGCCAGCCACGCCACCCGGTCCGCCGGCGCAGCCGCGTGCCGCCGCACGGCGAGCAGCGCGCAGCCCGCGACGACGACGCACGCCGTGGAGGTCCGCGCCACCGTCGGGTCGAGCCCGGCCGCGACGAGGGCGACGATCGCGGCGGACCAGCCGAGCAGCGCGCCCGCGGCGAGCGCGGCGGCGCGCAGGGCCACGGGGCGCGCGAGCCACCGCCGGGTCCCCACGCCGAGCGCCGCCGCCGCTGCGAGCGCCGCGGCGAGCGGCCCGAGCACCCCCTGGGACGCGGCGAGGGCGCCGAGCACCGCCACGACCACCACCGTGCGCGCGGGGGCGCTCACGTCGAGCACAGGCCGCACACCCGCCGCGTCACCCGCGAACGCGAGCGCCGCCAGGGCCAGCAGCAGGACGACGAGACCGGTGCCGACGAGTCCGGGCCACCCGCTCGCCAGCGCGACGGGGGTCGCGACGAGCACCACGACAGCGATCCACGACCCGGCCCGGGCCTGCCCGCCCGCAGCTCGTGCGAGGGCGACGGTCGCGCCCGCGCCGAGCACGAGCGCGACCACCGTCGCCGGCCCCGGGGAGACGTCCGGGTCGACGAGGAAGCCTGCGGTGACGAGGGGGAGCGCGAGGACCGTCGGGACGCTCGCGACCAGCGCGACCGCGTGCGCGCCCTGCACGGCCCACGGGCCGCCGCCGAGCCCGCCGCGAGCGAGGCGAGCGCGACGAGCGAGGCGCAGGCCGAGCGTGACCAGCGTCGGAGCCAGCGGCACCAGCGCCCACAGGGCCGCGGCCTCCACCACCCCGGCCCGGGCGAGCAGCACGACCACCGCGAGCGCGGCGACCGCCGCGAGGGCGCCCGACACCGTCGCCCAGGCGCGCGCCCCACCTCCGAAGCCGGCGAACGTGGGCGACGCAGAGGACGCTGCCGCGACGGTCCACGGCCCGGAGCCCGGGTCCGCGACGGTCCACGGCCCGGAGCCCGGGTCCGGGGCGGACGGCGCCGTCGCGCGGGTCCCGTCGGCCGGCGTCGCCGCGGCCGGGTCGTGCGCCGGCTCGGTGGTCGAGCCGGCATCGGCTGTGGCTCGGTGCTCGGCGACCGAGGGTGCGGTCCCGAGCACCTCGTCGGCGAGTGCGGTCGGGGTGCCAGGCGCACCGGACCCGGCGCTCCCCGACTCCGTACCGACCGGCGCGACCGGCCTCGCGCCGGGGCTCGCGACCGGGTCGCCGTCCGCGTGCACGGTGACCCGGGTCGCCGCGAGGCGGGCCTGGACGGCGGCGAGCACCGAGGCAGCCACGAGGGCCGCGACGGACCCCCACGCAGGGGCGTCCGGGGCGTCCCAGCCCGCGCCGTCGACGAGTGCTGCGACCGCGGCGACGAGTGCGACGACGGCGACGAGGGCCCAGGCCAGCGCGCCGAGGACCGCACGCTCGACCGCGTGGCGCTTCGAGGCGGTGGCCCGGCCCGCGAACCGGGCGGTGGTCAGCGCGAGCGCCACGCAGGCGAGCCCGGCGAACCCGGCCACCGAGGGCACGAGCGGTGCGAGCAGCAGCGGCGCGACCGGGACGAGGACCGCGCCGGAGAGCGTGCCGACCCGCAGCCGCGCGCGCACGCCCCACACCCCGAGCGCGGTGCCGCACACGAGCGCCGAGACGCCCGCGTACGCGGCCGGCTCGGCCGGTCGCACGAGCCCGGTCGCCGGCACGGCCCACGCGTCGAGCAGCAGCAGCACGGCGGCCAGCCCGCCGACGGCCTCGGCGCTCGACGTCAGGCCCGACCGGCGCAGCCGGCCGGCGACGGCGAAGACCACGACGGTGGCGACGGCGACGGCGAGGGCGCGGCCCGCCAGCGGGATCCAGCCCCAGCTGAAGAGGAGGAACACGATGCTCGCCGCCGCGAGCAGGCTCGCGCCGAGCACCTGCAGCACGGTCTGCACCCGCCAGCGCGGGCGCGGTGCACGCGCCGGCGGGGCGGTCCGCCGTGGCGGCCCGGCGTCGGCGGCACGGACCGGCACGCCCGCGGGCGCGGTGGGCCGGGGAGGGGCGGTCCGGGCGCGGGGTGGAGCGGGTGGTCCCGAGTACCCCAGGCGAGGCCCCGAGGGAGCGACCGAGGGCTGGTGCGCGGCGGACCGGGCCTGCGCCGCAGCGCCGCGACCCGCGGTCGCGTGCGCGGCCGCGGCTCGTCGCCGCGCGTCCGCCGCGGCCTGCTGCTGGCGGCCACGCATCCCGGCGAGGTGCGCCTGACGGGCGTCCAGCGCACCCACCGCACGCTGCGAGAGCGACCAGAGCTCGCGCGCGTCCGACCCCGCCAGGTCGAGCCCGCAGCCGCTGCAGCGCGCGGTCGTGAGCGTCGCGGCGCACGAGGGGCACGCGGTCGCGTCGGCCAGGAGGCGCCGGACGACGGCGTACGGGTCGGGGCTCGGGCTCGGGCCCTGCGCGAGAGGCATGGCGGCATCCTGGTCCATGCCGGGTCGCCGCCCGCGCCTGTGCACAGGCGCGGGCGTGCGCGTCCCCCGTCCGTGCCGCGCTCCCTCGGTCGGCCGCGCGTCCGGGGCAGGGCCTAGGGTGGAGCGAGCGGGCCGCACGCGGGGCGCTTCGGCACCTGCACGCGCACGACCCGTCCGAGCACGATCGAGACACACGGGAGGTCACGATGGCTGGTCAGGAACACGGGCGGGCCCGTCGCGAGGACGACGAGCCGGTCGACGCCCCGGAGCCGGCGCCCGCGACGCCCGCCGCGCAGGCCCGCGACGCCGAGGTCGACGCGCTGCTCGAGGAGATCGACGAGGTCCTCGAGTCCAACGCGGAGCAGTTCGTGCGCGGGTTCGTGCAGAAGGGCGGTCAGTGAGCCTCGATGGGTCCGGATCACGCTGCCTCCCCGGGGCGGCTCCCGAGCGCGTTCCTCACGCCCGGGTCGCCGTCCTTCGTCGACTTCCTCGCGGGGCACGCCCCGTCGCTCCTCCCCGGTAACCGCCCGCTGCCGCCCGCGGACGTCCCCGCCGCCCCGCACGCGACGACGATCGTCGCTCTGACGTTCGACGGCGGCGTCGTCATGGCGGGCGACCGTCGCGCCACGATGGGCCCGACGATCGCGAGCCGCGAGATCGAGAAGGTCTTCCCGGCCGACGAGTTCTCCGCCGTCGGCATCGCCGGCACCGCGGGGCTCGCGGTCGAGCTCGTCCGGCTCTTCCAGCTCGAGCTCGAGCACTACGAGAAGATCGAGGGCACGCTGCTCTCGCTCGACGGCAAGGCCAACCGCCTCGCGACGATGATCCGCAGCAACCTCGGCCTCGCGATGCAGGGGCTCGCGGTCGTCCCGCTGTTCTGCGGCTTCGACCTCGACCGCCTCCGTGGGCGGATCTTCTCCTACGACATCACGGGCGGGCGCTACGAGGAGCACGAGCACCACAGCGTCGGCTCGGGGTCCGTGTTCGCGCGCGGCTCGCTCAAGAAGCTGTGGCGCCCCGGGCTCGACGTCGCCGGCGGCGTGCGCGTCGCGGTCGAGGCGCTCGTCGACGCCGCGGACGACGACTCCGCGACGGGTGGGCCCGACGAGAGCCGGCGCATCTGGCCCGTCGTCGCGACCGTGACCGAGGCCGGCTACGTGCGGGTCCCGGACGACGAGCTCGCGCGTGTCGTGGCGGACGTGACCACCGCACGCCGGGCCGAGCACGACCGGAGCCGTCTCGCACGAGGAGGTGAGCAGCGATGAGCATGCCGTTCTACGTCTCGCCCGAGCAGCTCATGAAGGACCGCGCGGACTACGCCCGCAAGGGCATCGCGCGCGGGCGGTCGGTCGTGGTGCTGCAGTACGACGACGGCATCGCGTTCGCGACCGAGAACCCCTCGCGCGCGCTGCACAAGATCTCCGAGATCTACGACCGCATCGCGTTCGCGGCCGTGGGCAAGTACAACGAGTTCGAGAACCTGCGGGTCGCTGGCGTGCGGTACGCCGACCTGCGCGGGTACTCCTACGACCGTCAGGACGTCAACGCGCGCGGGCTCGCGAACGCGTACGCGCAGACGCTCGGCACGGTCTTCACCACGGAGTCCAAGCCGCTCGAGGTCGAGCTCGTCGTCGCCGAGGTCGGCGACCGCGCCGAGGCCGACCAGGTGTACCGCCTGTCGTACGACGGGTCGGTCGCCGACGAGCACGGGTACGTCGTGATGGGCGGCGAGGCCGAGCGGCTGGGCGCGCTGCTCGCCGACGGCTGGCGTCCCGGGCTGCCGCTCGCCGAGGTGCTCGACCTCGCGGTGCGCGTCCTGGGCACCCCGGCCGAGGGAGAGCCCCGGCGCATCCCCGCGAGCCAGCTCGAGGTCGCGGTGCTCGACCGGACCCGCCCCCGCCGGGCGTTCCGCCGGCTGTCCGGCGTCGCGCTGGAGGACCTGCTCGGAGCGGTCACGCACCCCTGACCGGGCCGGCCGGGCACGCCGTCCGCACGGCGTCCGGCGCCGCTCGCCGAGCGGCTGCGGCGGACCCTGAGGGACACTGACGACGAGGAGGCACCCATGGACCGTCGCATCTTCGGTCTCGAGACCGAGTACGGCGTCACGTGCGCGTCGGACGACGGGCGCGGCCTGTCCGCGGACGAGGTCGCCCGGTACCTGTTCCGCAAGGTCGTGGCGTGGGGGCGCTCGTCGAACGTGTTCCTGCGCAACGGCTCGCGGCTCTACCTCGACGTGGGCTCGCACCCCGAGTACGCGACCGCCGAGTGCGACGACGTGCGCCAGCTCGTCACGCACGACCGCGGCGGCGAGCGCATCCTCGAGGGTCTCGTCGCGGACGCGCAGCAGCGGCTCGAGCACGAGGGCCTCGCGGGGCGCATCCACCTGTTCAAGAACAACACCGACTCGGCGGGCAACTCCTACGGCTGCCACGAGAACTACCTCGTGCGCCGCCAGGGCGACTTCTCGCGGCTGTCGGACGTGCTCGTGCCGTTCCTCATCACGCGCCAGGTCCTCACCGGCGCGGGCAAGGTCCTCTCGACGCCGCGCGGCGCCGTGTACTGCCTGTCGCAGCGCGCGGACCACATCTGGGAGGCCGTCTCGAGCGCGACGACCCGGTCCCGGCCGATCATCAACACGCGCGACGAGCCGCACGCCGACGCGGAGCACTACCGGCGCCTGCACGTCATCGTCGGGGACTCGTCGATGTCGGAGACGACGACGATGCTCAAGGTCGGCTCGACCGACCTGATCCTGCGCATGATCGAGGCCGGGGTCCCCATGCGCGACATGGCGCTCGAGAACCCGATCCGCGCGATCCGCGAGATCTCCCACGACATGACGGGCACGCAGCCGGTCGCGATGGCCAACGGCCGGTCGATGACGGCGGTGGACCTGCAGGAGGAGTACCTCGCGCGCGTCAAGGAGTTCGTGGACGCCGAGGTCGACGCGACGCCGGTCGTCAAGCAGGTCCTCGACCTGTGGGAGCGCGGGCTCCGCGCGATCCGGACGGGCGACCTGTCGCTCGTCGAGCGCGAGCTGGACTGGGTGATCAAGTACCGGCTCATCGAGCGGTACCGCGCGAAGCACGGGCTCGAGCTGTCGGACGTGCGGGTCGCGCGGATGGACCTGGCGTACCACGACATCTCGCGCACCGAGGGGCTGTACAACCTGCTCGCGGCGCGCGGGCTCGTCGAGCGCGTGACGACGGACCTCGAGGTGTTCGAGGCGACGGCGGTCCCGCCGCAGACGACCCGCGCGAAGCTCCGGGGCGACTTCGTGCGGCGCGCGCAGGAGGCCCGGCGCGACTACACGGTCGACTGGGTGCACCTCAAGCTCAACGACCAGGCCCAGCGGACCGTGCTGTGCAAGGACCCGTTCCGCAGCGTCGACGACCGGGTCGAGAGGCTCATCGAGTCCATGTGAGCGCCGGCGCCGTCGCGCCGACCCCGGGTGGGCCGTCCTGCAGCGCGCCCCCCGGGCCTGCCCCGGAGCCGTCGGAACGGGCGGTCCCGGGGCGCGAACCCGTTCCCGGGCGCGCGGCGCGGCCCCGTACAGTGTGGGCCGACATGCGAGCGGAGAGGAGCGTCGTGCGACGTCTGGGAGCCGTGGCGGTGGCGGTCGCGCTGCTGGTCACCGGGTGCACGGCACCCGAGGAGGAGACGCTCGACGTGGTCGTCTCGGGCGAGCCGGGGGAGCGCCCGACCGTCACCTACCGCACGCCGCTCAGCGTCGACGAGACCGTCTCGACGGTGATCTGGCCGGGGTCCGGCCCCGAGCTCGTCGAGGGCCGCCCCGCGCTGGTCGACTTCTGGCTCGAGGACGCGACGGACGCGACGGTCGTCAAGGAGAGCTACTCGACCAACCCGACGGCGCGCATCCTCTCGGCCGAGGACCTCGGGGAGGACCTCTACGAGACGCTGCGCGGCCAGCGGGTCGGGGCGCGGCTGCTGCAGGTCAGTCCGGCGCCGGGCAACGGCGCGGCGGACTTCCCCACGGTGACGGTCCTCGACGTGCTCCCGACGCGCGCCGCCGGCGAGGCCGTGCCGCCGCGCGAGGGTCTGCCGACGGTCGCGCTCGCCGACGACGGCTCGCCGTCGATCACCCCGTCGGCCGCCGAGCCGCCCGCCGACCTCGTGACGCAGCAGCTGCTGCGGGGCACCGGCCGGCAGGTCGCCGAGGGCGACGTCATCACGGTCCAGTACACGGGGTTCTCGTGGACCACCGGCGCGCCGTTCGAGTCGACGTGGACGAGCGGCAGCCCGGTGTGGTTCTCGCTCGACAGCGTCCCGGCGTGGTCGGCTCTCGTCGAGCAGCCCGTCGGTAGCCAGGTCATGCTCGTCGTCCCGCCGTCCTACCCGCTCGGCGTCACGCAGAGCGAGGAGCTCCAGGGGCAGACCGTGGTGTTCGTGATCGACCTGCTCGCGAGCCGCGCGGCCACGACGCCCGAGGGGTCGGCACCCGACGCGACCGCTCCCGCCGGCGGCACCGACCCGACGACGGAGGGCTGAGCCGTGACGCTCGCGCTGCGCGTGATCCCGTGCCTCGACGTCGACGCGGGCCGCGTCGTCAAGGGGGTCAACTTCGAGAACCTGCGCGACGCCGGCGACCCGGTCGAGCTCGCGCACCGGTACGACACCGAGGGCGCCGACGAGCTGACGTTCCTCGACGTGTCGGCGTCGTCGGGCAACCGCGAGACCACGTACGACGTCGTGCGCCGGACCGCGGGGGAGGTCTTCGTGCCCCTGACGGTAGGCGGGGGCGTCCGGTCGACCGACGACGTCGACCGCCTGCTGCGCGCGGGCGCGGACAAGGTGGGGGTCAACACCGCCGCGATCGCCCGGCCGCAGCTCATCGCCGAGATCGCCGAGCGGTTCGGCAGCCAGGTCCTCGTGCTGTCGGTCGACGCCCGCCGGGTCACGGGCGGCACGCGCACCGACTCGGGGTACGAGGTGACGACGCACGGCGGCCGGCGGGGGACCGGGATCGACGCCGTCGCGTGGGCCGCGCAGGCGGCGGAGCTCGGCGCGGGGGAGATCCTGCTGAACTCCATGGACGCCGACGGGACGACCGCCGGCTTCGACCTCGAGATGCTCGGGGACGTCCGCCGGGAGGTCCGGGTCCCGCTCGTGGCGAGCGGCGGCGCGGGGATGCCGGAGCACTTCGTCGAGGCGGCCCGGGCGGGCGCGGACGCGGTGCTGGCCGCGAGCGTCTTCCACTTCGGGACCCTCACGGTCGGCCAGGTCAAGCAGGCGCTGCGCGACGCGGGCGTGACCGTCCGCTGAACGCCGCGCCCCGGCGTCGGACGGGCCGCGCGAGCGCCCCGTCCCCCCGCGGCCCGCGCCACCGGGCGCCGAGCGGCACGCTCCGCGGGACCGTCAGCGGAACGGCAGCGCCTCGCGCACGGCGTCGACGTCCTGCGCGGCCCCCTCGACCGTGACCTGCGTGGCGGTGCCCCGGCCGAAGCCGTGCAGCAGCAGGTCCGCGACCGACCCGCGCACGACGACCGTCCCGAACCCGCGCGCCGGCCGCTTGACGACCCGCCGCACGCCGTCGGGACGCACGAGCACGACGCCGGCGGCGACCTTGCGGTAGGTCAGCCGGGCCGCGCGCAGCAGCTGCGACCACAGGGCGTGCTCGCGCTCGGGCTCGAGCTCGCGGTCCGTCACGGTCCCGGACCCGCGCCGCACGTCCTCGGTGTGCACGAAGAACTCGACGAGGTTGGCCGCGTCGCCCGCCCACGTCATCGGGTGCCAGGCGGGCGGCTCGGCGGCGACGCGCGCGACGAGGTCACGGAACCCGCCCTCGCTCAGCCCGGCCTGCGCCAGGTCCTCGATGGCCCGCTCGGCGCGGCCGGCGAGCGGCGGCACGGCGAGCCCGGCGGGCACGACGAGCGAGCTCTCGCGCAGCACCACGTGCGCGGCCAGGTGGCGCGCCTGCCACCCCTCGCACAGCGTCGGGGCGTCGGGACCCGCGTCGGTCAGGGCCTGCGCGAGCTCGCGTCGTTCGAGGGTGTGCCACGTCATCCGGGCATCGTCGCACGTGCGTGAGACGATGGTGCGATCCCCGCCCGCCCCGGAAGGACCTGCTGTGCCCACGCGTGCCCGACCCCCCGCCGGGGTCGCCCTGACCGGTTCCGTCGCGCGCCGGTCGGTCCAGCTCCTCGTCCGGGGCATGGTGTCCCAGCCCTGGACGTACACCTGGGCGGTCCTGCTGTCCGCCGCCTTCGGCACGCTGACCGTCATGGTGAGCCGGGTGCTCGGCTGGGTCACCGACGGCGTCGTCGTCCCGGCGATCGACGGCTCGGCGGACGCGCGCGGACGGATCTGGCAGGCGGGCCTCGCGCTCGCCGCGGTCGCCCTCGCCCTCGCCCTCGCGGTGGCGGGCCGGCGCATCTTCGCGGGGATGGGCGTCGCGGACCAGCAGGCGACCAGCGCGTGCGGGTCACGCGTCAGTACCTGCGCCTGCCGATGTCGTGGCACCGCCGCCACCCCACCGGCCAGCTCCTCGCGAACGCGAGCTCGGACGTCGAGGCCTCGACGTCGGTGTTCAACCCGCTGCCGTTCGCGCTCGGGGTCGTCGTGATGATCCTGGTCGCGGCCGTCGGGCTGCTGCGCACCGACGTGTGGCTCGCGCTCGCGGCGCTCGTCGTCATCCCGCTCGCGGTCGTCGCGAACGTCGTGTTCCAGCGCCGGATGTCGCCGGCGATCACGCGCGCGCAGCAGCTGCGCTCCGAGGTCTCCGACATCGCGCACGAGAGCTTCGAGGCGGGCGTGCTGGTCAAGTCGCTCGGGACCGAGGACCGCGAGGTCGTGCGGTTCGCCGAGCGCGCGGGGCAGCTGCGGGACGCGAACATCCGGGTCGGTGTGGTCCGGGCGCTGTTCGACCCGGTGATCGACGTGCTGCCCGGCATCGGGACGCTGCTCGTGCTGCTCGTCGGCGCGGTGCGCGTGGCCGACGGCGCGGTCGGCACGGGTGACGTCGTGGCCGCCGCGTACCTGCTCACGATGCTCGGGGTGCCGGTCCGCGCGTTCGGGTGGGTGCTCGGTGAGCTGCCGCGCTCGCTCGTCGGCTTCGACCGCGTCGCGCGCGTGCTCGACTCCTCGGCCGTGCCCGTCGACGGACGCACGGAGCTGCCCCGCGGGGCGGCGGGCGCCCACGCCCGGATGCGGGGCGTCGGGGTCCGGGTCGGCTCGGGCGAGACCGCGGCCGACCTGCTCGTGGACGTCGACCTCGACGTCGCGCCCGGTCGGACGGTCGCGGTCGTCGGCTCGACGGGTGCGGGCAAGACGACGCTCGTGTCGCTGTTCAGCCGGCTGTCCGACCCGACGACGGGGACCGTGCTGCTCGACGGGCAGGACCTGCGCGACGTGCGGCCCGCCGACATCGCGGCGCAGGTGGCCCTCGTCGCGCAGTCGACCTTCGTCTTCGAGGACTCGGTGCGCGCCAACGTCACCCTGTGCGACGACGACGACCCCCAGGCGCCGACGGACGCGCAGGTCTGGGCGGCGCTCGCCGCCGCGCACGTCGACGACGTGGTGCGCGCGCTGCCCGGCGGGCTCGACGCCCGGCTCGGGGAGCGCGGGTCCAACCTCTCGGGCGGCCAGCGCCAGCGGATCGCCCTCGCGCGTGCCCTCGTGCGGTCCCCGCGCCTGCTCGTGCTCGACGACGCGACGTCCGCGGTCGACCCCGGCATCGAGCAGGCGATCCTCACGGGCCTGCGCCCGCGGGAGGGCGGCGCGCCGGGGTCTGTGAGCGTGCTCATGGTGGCGTACCGCATGTCGTCGGTGCTGCTCGCCGACGAGGTGGTGCACCTCGAGAACGGCCGCGTCGTCGACCAGGGGACGCACGGGGAGCTGCTCGCGCGCGACCCCGGCTACCGGGCCCTGGCGACGGCGTACGAGCAGGAGTCGCTGCGCCGTGCGCGCGCGGCGGCCGACGCGCTCGACGACGAGGCCGACGCGGGGGTGGCCCGATGAGCCCGCGGGGGCGTGCGCCCGAGCCGGGCCCGCAGGCGTCGGCGCGCGGCATCTCCGCGACCGAGCTCGGCGTCCTCGCGACCCTGCGCCGCGGTGTCCAGGTCTCGCCGCAGCTGCTCGACGGCCTCGCGCTGACCGTCGTCCTCGCGGTCCTCGCCGCACTGGGCCGCGTGCTCGTGCCCGTGACCGTCCAGCAGACGATGGACACCGGGATCCTCGCCTCCGGCGGCCCCGACGTCCGGCGCGTCGTGATGCTCGTGGTCGTCGCCGCGACCGGCCTGCTGCTCGGCGCCGCGTGCTCGGCGCTGGTCAACGTGCGGCTCTTCCGCGCGAGCGAGCGGGGCCTCGTCGCGCTGCGCGTGCGTGCGTTCCGGCACGTGCACGACCTGTCGGCGCTCACGCTCGACGCCGAGCGGCGCGGTTCGCTCGTCTCGCGCGTGACGTCCGACGTCGACACCATCTCGATGTTCGTGCAGTGGGGCGGCATCATGCTGCTCGTCTCGCTGCTGCAGATCTCGGTCGCGACGGTCCTCATGGCCGTCTACTCGTGGCAGCTCACGATCCTCGTGTGGCTGTCGTTCCTGCCGCTCGTGCTCGTCCTGCGCCCGCTGCAGAAGCGGGTCAACGCCGCGTACACGCTCGTGCGCGCGCGGGTCGGCGCGATGCTGGGTGCCGTGTCGGAGGCCGTCGTGGGCGCCGAGACCGTGCGGGCCTACGGGGTCCAGGAGCGCACCGGCCGGCGGATCGACGCGTCGGTCCGCGCCACGCGTCAGGCGATGGTGCGCGCGCAGAACGTCGTCGCCGTCGTGTTCTCGAGCGGGGTGCTCGTCGCCAACCTCGTGCTCGCGGTCGTCGTGGTGGCCGGCACGTACCTCGGCGTCGCGGGCGACCTGACGGTCGGGCGGCTGCTCGCGTTCCTCTTCCTGGTCCAGCTCTTCACCGGCCCGGTCCAGATGGCGACGGAGATCCTCAACGAGCTGCAGAACGCCGTCGCCGGCTGGCGGCGGGTGCTCGCCGTGATCGAGACGCCGGTCCTCGTCCCCGACCCGGGCGAGGACGGCGTCGACTCCCCGCGCGGGCCGGCGACCGTCGAGCTGCGGGGCGTCGGCTTCGCCTACCCGGAGGGTCCGCCGGTGCTGCACGGCATCGACCTGACGATCCCCGCGCGCACCTCGGTCGCGGTCGTCGGTGCGACCGGCTCGGGCAAGACCACGGTCGCGAAGCTCGTCGCCCGCCTCATGGACCCGACGACCGGGCAGGTGCTGCTCGACGGCGTGGACCTGCGCCGGATCCGGTCCGCGAGCCTGCGCGAGCGCGTCGTGATGGTGCCGCAGGAGGGCTTCCTGTTCGACGCGACGCTCGGGGAGAACCTCGCGTACGGCTGGCGCGGCGGCTCCGGGCCCGACGGCGTCGACGAGGTGCACCTGCTCACGGCGCTCGACGACCTCGGGCTGCGCGACTGGCTCGCGGAGCTCCCGCAGGGGCTGGCGACGCCGGTCGGCCAGCGCGGGGAGTCCCTCTCGGCGGGGGAGCGCCAGCTCGTCGCGCTCGCCCGCGCCTATCTCGCGGGCGCCGACCTGCTCGTGCTCGACGAGGCCACGTCGGCGGTCGACCCCGCGACCGAGGTCCGCATCGCGCGCGCGCTCGACTCGCTCACGCACGGGCGCAGCACCATCACGATCGCGCACCGGCTCTCGACCGCCGAGGCCTCCGACCTCGTCGTCGTGGTCGACGCGGGGCGCGTCGTGGAGACCGGGTCGCACGCCGAGCTGCTCGCGCTCGGGGGCGTCTACGCGGGCATGCACGGCTCCTGGGTGGCCCAGACGCGCTGACCGGGACGTGCGTCCGCAGGCGCGGCCGCTGCGGCGGCGTCGCGCGGCGTCGTGGGAGGATTCCGGCGTGGTCGCCTCGTCCGCGCCGTCCGTCGGCGCCCCCGTCCCCCCGTCCGCGCTGGACCCGCAGGTCGCCGCGCGCCTGAGCCGTGACGGCGCGGGTCTCGTCGCGGCGGTCGTGCAGCAGCACGACACCGGCGACGTCCTCATGGTCGGGTGGATGGACGACGAGGCGCTCGCCCGCACGCTGACGTCGGGCCGCGTGACGTTCTGGAGCCGGTCGCGCCAGGAGTACTGGCGCAAGGGCGACACGTCCGGCCACGCGCAGTACGTGAAGTCCGTCAGCCTCGACTGCGACGGCGACGCCCTGCTCGTGCAGGTCGACCAGGTCGGCGCGGCCTGCCACACCGGGACCCGCACGTGCTTCGAGGCGGGCGGCCCGCTGCCCGCCGTCGTCGGCGTGCGCCCCGACACCACCCCGAGCACCGGAGGAGCGCGATGAGCACCGCCACGACCCCGCCCCAGGCACCTGCGGTCCAGGTCCCGTGGGGCACGACGTGGCCGGTGCTCGAGGAGTTCCGCGCGCTCGCCGCGGACCGGCGGGTCGTCCCGGTCGTGCGCCGCCTGCTCGCGGACGACGTCACGCCCGTAGGGCTGTACCGCACGCTCGCGCAGGGCCGCCCGGGCACGTTCGTGCTCGAGTCGGCCGAGTCCGACGGCACGTGGTCGCGCTACTCGTTCGTCGGGGTCCGCTCGCGCGCCACGCTCACCTCGCGCGACGGCCGTGCGGTGTGGACGGGTGACGTGCCCGTGGGCGTCCCGCTCGACGGCGCCCCCCTCGACGTCCTCGCCGGGACGCTCGAGGTCCTGCGGACGCCCGCCGTCCCCGGCCTGCCGCCGCTCACGGGCGGGCTGGTCGGCGCGCTCGGCTGGGACATCGTCCGGCAGTGGGAGCCGACGCTGCCCGCCGAGGCGCCCGACGAGCTGGGCGTCCCCGAGCTCACGCTGTGCCTCGCGAGCGACCTGGCGGTCGTCGACCACGTCGACGGGTCGGTCTGGCTCGTGGCGAACGCCATCAACTTCGACGACACCGACGAGCGCGTCGACGAGGCCCACGCCGACGCCGTCGCGCGCCTCGACGCGATGCAGGCCGCGCTGGCGACCCCCGCGCCCCCCGCGACCGCGGTGCTCGCCGACCTCGCCGAGCCCGAGCTCGAGTTCCGCTCGACCCGCGAGGAGTTCGAGCAGGCGGTGCGCGTGGGCCAGGAGGCGATCCGCGACGGCGAGGTCTTCCAGATCGTCCTCTCGCAGCGCCTCGACCTCGACTGCCCGGCGGCCCCGATCGACGTCTACCGGGTCCTGCGGACGATCAACCCGAGCCCCTACATGTACTACCTGCAGCTGCAGGACGCCGACGGCGGCGACTTCGCGGTCGTCGGCTCGAGCCCGGAGACTCTCGTCAAGGTCACGGAGGGGCGCGTCGTGACGTTCCCCATCGCCGGGTCCCGGCCCCGCGCCGCGACGCCCGAGGCGGACCGCGAGCTCGGCGAGGAGCTGCTCGCCGACCCGAAGGAGCGGGCCGAGCACATCATGCTCGTCGACCTGTCGCGCAACGACCTCGTGAAGGTGTGCGAGCCGTCGAGCGTCGAGGTCCTCGAGTTCATGGCGGTCAAGCGCTTCAGTCACATCATGCACATCTGCTCGACGGTCGTCGGGCAGCTCCGCGCGGGCGCCACGGCTCTGCAGACCCTCACGGCGACCTTCCCCGCCGGCACGCTCTCGGGGGCCCCGAAGCCCCGGGCGATCGCCCTCATCGACGAGATCGAGCCCGCGCGGCGCGGGATCTACGGCGGGACCGTCGGGTACTTCGACCTCGCGGGCGACATGGACATGGCGATCGCGATCCGCACCGCGCTCATCCGCGACGGCCGGGCCTCCGTCCAGGCCGGCGGTGGCATCGTGGCCGACTCGGTGCCCGCGCTGGAGTACGAGGAGTCGCGCAACAAGGCCGCGGCTGCCGTCCGCGCCGTGCAGGTCGCGGCCCGGCTCCGGCCGGCGACCGGTGGCTGACGCGGGCCCCGGCGCGCCGGGGGGCACGGGGGACCGGGCGGGACGCGCGCCCGACGGCGCCACGCCCGACGCCGGCGCGCCCGCCGGGACGCCGTCCGGCGCGCACGAACCGGACCCGGCCACGACCGCGGCGAAGCCAGGGGCGCGACGGCGCGGGCGCACCGCGGGCCTGCTGGTCCTCGCCGCGCTCCTGACCGCCGCGTCGAGCGTGCCGGTCTGGTTGCGGGCGACCGGCTCGAGCGCCGTCCGGGGAGAGGTCGACGTCCCGGTGACGGGCACGCAGGCGGCCCCGGCGGTGCTGGCCGCCGCCGTCGCCCTGCTCGCGGCCGCCGCTGCGGTCGGGCTCGTCGGTCGCGTCGGCCGGTGGGTCGTCGCGGGCGTCGTCGCGGCGGCCGGGGCCACCGTGGTCGTCTCCGCGCTCACGGTGCTCGGCGACCCCCAGGGCGCCGCGCGCACGGTCGTCGCCGCGGTGACCGGCGTCGGTGCGCTCGCGGGCCCGGCGACCCCGACGCCCTGGCCCGTGGTCGCGGTCGTCGTCGGCGTCCTCGACCTGCTCGCCGCGGCCGTCGTCGTGGTGTCGTCGCGACGCTGGGCCGCGCCGACGGCCCGGTACGGGACCGCCGAGGCGCGCGGCCGGGGGACCGCCGCCCCGCCGCCGGGCCCCGACGACGACCGCTCGGCGTGGGACGCGCTCAGCCGGGGCGACGACCCGACCTGACGGGAGCCGTCGTCGGGCGGCCCCGGACCCCTGTCCCGCGGGTCACCCGGACGAGCGCCCGCGCACCGGCCCGCCCCGCCCGGGCACGCGTCCAGCCTGCTCAGCAGCGGCGTTCCGCTAGGGTTGACCGCAGAAACACGATCGAAAGGCGCTGGCATGGCCGAGCACTCCGTCGAACGCCGGCACACCGGCTCGACCCCCACCGGGACCCACTCCAACGAGGTCGCGTACCTCCCGCTGAGCAGCCCTCCGCGCAACCACGGCCACACCACCGCAGCCTGGACGCTCGTCGTCCTCGTCCTGGTCGGCTTCACGATCTCGGCGCTCGCCGTGACGTTCGCCGTCGTCTGGCTCTTCTGGGCCGGCCTGGGCGTGTGCCTCCTCGGCATCATCGCCGGCAAGGTGCTCCAGGCCATGGGCCACGGGCAGGGCGGGGCAGCGACCCTCGCGAAGCAGTCCGGCTCCGGTCACTGACACCCCTGAGCCCGCGCACGACCCCCGACCCGGCGGACCCCCCGCCCGGCCCGACCCCTGGAGAGAGCGATGTCGACCCCGAACGAGCCGCAGGACCCGTACGCCGCCGGCAACCAGCCCGAGCAGCCGACGACCCCCGGCTCGCCCCAGTACCCGTCCGCCCCGCAGTACGGCGCGCCGCAGTCCGGCGGCTACCCGCAGGCGCCGCAGTACGGCAACGCGCCCGCGTACGGCGGCGGCTACGGCGGCACCTACCCGAAGAACAACCTCGGGGTGTGGGCGCTCGTCCTGGGCATCGTCTCGTTCTTCCTCTGCTCGATCCTCACCGGCATCCCGGCGATCATCGTCGGCAACAAGGGCCGCAAGGCCGCCGCCGCCGGTGAGGCGAACAACGGCGGGCTCTCGCTCGCGGGCGTCATCCTCGGTTGGGTCTCGGTCGCGTTCTTCATCCTGACGCTCATCTGGCTCTTCGCGCTCGGCGGCTTCGCGGCGTACATGGAGAGCATCGACCAGCTCAGCACGAGCACCTACTGAGCGAGGACCTGCCGGTGCACGGCACCGTCCGACCGCACGGCCCGGCTCTCCACGCAGGGCCGGGCCGTGCGTCGTCGTGGGGCGCGGGACGGTCCCGCGGCAGGGCGGTGCTCCCGCCGCTCGCCGTCGGGGGGCTCACGGCTGCGGCGGTGCTCGTCGTGGGGTCGGTGGACCCGCACCGGCCGGGCAGCTACGGGGTGTGCCCGGTGTACGCGCTCACGGGCATGCTCTGCGCCGGCTGCGGCGGGCTGCGGGCCACGCACGACCTCGCGCACGGTGACCTCGCGGGCGCGTGGGCCATGAACCCGCTGTGGGTCCTGCTCGTCCCGGTGCTGGTCGCCGCCTGGGCGACGTGGCTCGCGCGGCGCTGGCGAGGCGTGCCGGACCCCGCACCGGGGCCGGCGGGCCCGGCCGGCGCGGCGCGGACGACCCGGCGCGCGGCACCCGGGGTCCTCCTCGTCGTCGTGCTCGTCTACTCGGTCGCGAGGAACGTCCCGGCGCTCGCTCCCTGGCTGGCGCCGTGACGAGCCCCGCCGAGCCGTGCCGGGGACCGCTCGGTGCGCCGGTAGAATCGCGCCGCCCCGTCCGCACCACCGTGAGGAACCACCATGACGACGCCCGTTGAGCCGACGCCCGACGAGCGGGCGACAGGGCCGGCGGCTCCGTCCGGGCCGTCGGGCTCCGCTCCGGACGCCGCACCCGTGGACCTCTCGAAGCCGCGCGCGGCCGAGCAGCAGCCCGCCGCACCCGGCGCCGAGCCCGCCGCACCCGGCGTCCAGCCCGCGCCGTACGGCGCCGCCGCGCCGCCGTACCCCGCGCCGGCGCCCTACCCCGCGCAGCCGTACGCGGGTCAGCCCTACCCGGGTCAGCCGTACCCCGGCCAGCCCTACCCGGGCCAGCCGTACCCGCCGGCGTACGCGTACCCGAAGAACCAGCTCGGCGTCTGGTCGCTCGTGCTCGGGATCGTCGGCATCGTGGTGGGCTGCGTGTTCCTCACCGGCATCCCGGCGGTCATCCTGGGCAACAACGCCAAGCGGGCCGTCGCCGCGGGGGAGGCCAACAACCTCGGCGTGGCCCAGGCGGGCATCGTGCTGGGCTGGATCTCGATCGCGCTCGGCGTGGTGGCCGTCGGCTTCTTCGTCCTCTACCTCGTCGGCATGGCGGGCGTCCTGGGGCTGTCCTTCCTGTCGACGGGGAGCGGGTACTGAGCCTCCTGTCCGCCCGGTGACGTCGGGTCCTGGCTCGACGGTCGAGGACCCGCGCCGGCGGCCCGGCGGAGCCCCGCCGGGACCGGTCGCGCGGTCCTGCACGGTCCCACGACCTGGCGCGTGGTCCTTTCGTCCCGTGTGCGCCCCTACGATGACCTGAAGACCACCGGTCGCCCCGGCGACGAGGCTCGAGGGAAGGTGACGAGACGATGACCGTGCTCGACGACATCGTCGCCGGCGTCCGTGAGGACCTCGCCCAGCGCGAGGCGGCGACGCCCCTGGCCGCACTCAAGGAGCGGGCGGCACGTGCGCCCGAGGCCAAGGCGTGCGTGAACCGGCTGCGCGTCGCCGACGCGGTGACCGTGATCGCCGAGGTGAAGCGCTCGAGCCCCAGCCGGGGAGCGCTCGCCTCGATCGCGGACCCCGCGAAGCTCGCGGCGGAGTACGAGAAGGGCGGCGCGTCCGTCATCTCGGTGCTCACCGAGCAGCGGCGGTTCAACGGCACGCTCGCGGACCTCGACTCCGTGCGCGCGGCGGTCGACATCCCGGTGCTGCGCAAGGACTTCGTCGTCACGCCGTACCAGGTGTGGGAGGCGCGGGCGCACGGCGCCGACCTCGTGCTGCTGATCGTGGCGGCGCTCGAGCAGACGGTGCTCGAGTCGCTCGTCGAGCGGGTGCACTCGCTCGGCATGACGGCCCTCGTCGAGGTGCACGACGCCGAGGAGGTCGCGCGGGCGGTCGACGCCGGGGCGACGGTGATCGGCGTCAACTCCCGCGACCTCAAGACGCTCGACGTCGACCGCGGCACGTTCGCGCGCGTCGCGCCGTCGATCCCCGCCGGCATCGTCAAGATCGCCGAGTCGGGCGTGCGCGGCCCGCACGACGTCATGGACTACGCCCGGGCCGGGGCCGACGCGGTGCTCGTAGGCGAGGCCCTCGTGACCGACGACGCACCGCGCGAGTCGGTCGCCGACCTCGTCGCGGCGGGCTCGCACCCGTCGCTGCGGGCGGTGCGCCAGTGACCGGCCGCCCGGACCTGCCCGAGGGCGGCGCCGCGCAGGCGCTGCGCGAGGCGATGGCGGTCGCCGGTCCGCTCAGCACGCACCAGGGGCCCTACTTCGGCGACTTCGGTGGCCGGTTCGTCCCCGAGGCGCTCATCGCGGCCCTCGACGAGCTCGACACGGCGTACCACAAGGCGGTCGCCGACCCGGCGTTCGGCGCCGAGCTCGCACGCCTGCACAAGACCTACACGGGCCGCCCGAGCCCGCTGACGGAGGTCCCGCGCTTCGCGCGCCATATCGGCCAGGGCGTCCGGGTGTTCCTCAAGCGCGAGGACCTGAACCACACGGGCTCGCACAAGATCAACAACGTGCTCGGGCAGGCGCTGCTCGTCAAGCGCATGGGCAAGACGCGCGTCATCGCCGAGACCGGCGCCGGCCAGCACGGCGTCGCGACCGCCACGGCGGCGGCGCTCATGGACCTCGAGTGCACGGTGTACATGGGCGAGGAGGACACGCAGCGCCAGGCCCTCAACGTCGCGCGGATGCGGCTGCTCGGCGCCGAGGTCGTCCCGGTGACGATCGGGGCGCGCACGCTCAAGGACGCGATCAACGAGGCGCTGCGCGACTGGGTCGCGAACGTCGACACCACGCACTACCTGCTCGGCACGGTGACCGGCCCGCACCCGTTCCCCGAGATGGTGCGCGACTTCCACAAGGTCATCGGCGAGGAGGCCAAGCTCCAGCTCGCCGACGAGATCGGCCGGCTGCCCGACGCCGTCGCGGCGTGCGTGGGCGGCGGCTCGAACGCGATGGGCATCTTCAACGCGTTCCTCGACGACCCGGGCGTGCGGCTCTTCGGCTTCGAGGCGGGCGGCGAGGGCGTCGACTCCGGCCGGCACGCGTCGCGGTTCAACGGCGGCACGCCGGGCGTCCTGCACGGCGCGAAGTCCTACCTCCTGCAGGACGAGGACGGCCAGACGCTCCCGAGCCACTCGATCTCCGCCGGCCTGGACTACCCGAGCGTCGGTCCCGAGCACTCGTGGCTGCACGACATCGGGCGCGCCGAGTACCGGCCCGTCACCGACGTCGAGGCCATGGACGCGTTCCGGGTGCTGTGCCGGACGGAGGGGATCATCCCCGCGATCGAGTCGGCGCACGCGCTCGCGGGGGCGATCAAGCTGGGCCAGGAGGCGCGCGGGTGGGACGTGCCCGACGGCGCGGACCCGGTGATCCTGGTCAACCTGTCCGGTCGCGGGGACAAGGACGTCGCGACCGCGGCGCGCTGGTTCGGGCTGCTCGACGACACCACGGCGTCGGGCTACTCGGGCAAGGACCAGGCACTGAACGAGGGCAGGGGAGGGCTGGCGCCGTGAGCGAGACCACCGTCCGCGCGACGACGGGCCCGCTGCTCGATGGGCTCGCCGCAGGCTCGGCCGAGGCCCCGGGCCGGGCCGCGCTGATCGGCTACCTCCCGGTCGGCTACCCCGACGTACCCGGCTCGGTCGAGGCCGTGCGCACGCTGATCGACGCGGGCGCCGACGTGATCGAGCTCGGCATGCCGTACACGGACCCGGTGCTCGACGGCCCGCTGATCCAGCAGGCGGTCGGCCACGCGCTCGCGCAGGGGACCCGAGTGACGGACACGCTGCACGCGCTCGAGCAGGTCGCGGGACGCGGCGCACCGGTGCTCGTCATGACGTACTGGAACCTCGTGCTGCGCTACGGCGTCGAGGCGTTCGCCCGGGACCTCGCGTCCGCCGGGGGCGCCGGGCTCATCACGCCCGACCTGATCCCCGACGAGGCGGCCGACTGGAGGGCGGCGTCGCAGGCGCACGACCTCGACCGCGTGTTCCTCGTCGCGCCGAGCTCGACGCCCGAGCGGCTCGCCGCGACCGTCGGGGCGTCGCGCGGCTTCGTGTACGCGGCCTCGACGATGGGCGTCACCGGCGTGCGGGCGAGCGTCGGCTCGCAGGCCGAGCGGCTCGTCGCGGACACCCGAGCCGCGGGCGCCCGGCGCGTGTGCGTCGGTCTCGGGGTGTCGACCGCGGAGCAGGCCGCCGAGGTCGCGCGCTACGCCGACGGGGTGATCGTCGGGTCGGCCTTCGTCCGTCCGCTGGTCGAGGCCCCGGACCTCACCTCCGGCCTCGACGCGCTCGCCCGCGTCACGTCGACGATCGCGGCCGGGGTGCGCGGGGCGCGCGCGTGACGTCAGTCGCGTCGGTGCTCGCCGCGGTCCCCGCGTCGGTGCTCCCCGCGTCGATCCCGAGCCCGCCGGCGTCCGTCTGGTACCTCGGTCCGTTCCCGCTGCGCGCGTACGCGCTCGCCATCCTCGCCGGGATCGTCGCCGCCGTCCTGATCACGCGGCGACGCTGGGTCGAGCGCGGCGGTGCCGCGGACGACGTGCTCGAGATCGCCTTCTGGGCCGTCCCGTTCGGGATCGTCGGCGGGCGGGTCTACCACGTGCTGAGCTCGCCGGACGCGTACTTCGGCCCCGGGGGGGACCCGTGGCGCGCCGTGGCGATCTGGGAGGGCGGCCTGGGGATCTGGGGCGCGGTCGCGCTCGGTGCGGTCGGTGCCTGGATCGGGTGCCGCCGGCAGGGCGTGCGCCTCGCGCCGTTCGCCGACGCGCTCGCGCCGGGCCTGCTCGTCGCGCAGGCGGTCGGACGGCTCGGCAACTGGTTCAACCAGGAGCTGTTCGGCGGCCCCACCACGCTGCCGTGGGGCCTGCAGATCGACGACGCGCACCTGCCCGCGGGCTACGACCCGGGGACGCTGTTCCACCCGACGTTCCTCTACGAGCTGCTCTGGAACCTCGCCGCCGCCGCGGTGCTCGTCGTGCTGGACCGCCGTCTGAGGCTCGGCCACGGTCGCGTATTCTGGCTCTACGTCGTCCTCTACACCGCAGGACGGCTCTGGATCGAGCTGCTGCGCATCGACCCCGCCGAGACGATCGGACCGTTCCGCCTCAACGTCTGGACGTCGATCATCGTGGGTCTCGGGGCGCTGGTAGCGTTCGTCGTGGTCGGACGCCGGCATCCCGGACGCGAGACGACTCTCCTGCTGGATCCACCGGCGCCGCAGGAGCACGAGGAGAGCTCACCGACGACCGACCGCTGACCGCGGTCCGGTGTGTGAGCCACCTCACACTGCGCGACGAGTCCGCCCGGAGAAGCGGCGGGTATCGTCGCCACGCGTTTGGGCCAACGACGTCCCACGTTTCCCCCATGTTCGTGCTACACCCCGGTTACGGGGTTCGTGAGGACGGTACTGATGCCCACGTCGCCCGTGAGCCACGGCGCTCTTCGTGCGCCGTCGTCGCAGGGTCTGTACGACGCTGCCGCCGAGCGTGACGCCTGCGGTTTCGCGTTCGTCGCCACCCTGCGCGGCACGCCGGGGCGCGACATCGTCGACGCCGGCCTGACCGCCCTGCTCAACCTCGACCACCGTGGCGCGGTCGGCGCCGAGGAGAACAGCGGCGACGGCGCGGGGATCCTCACGCAGATCCCCGACGCGTTCCTGCGCGACGTCGTCGACGCCGAGCTGCCGCCCGCGGGTCACTACGCGATCGGCATGGCGTTCCTCCCGGTCGACGCCGACGAGCAGTCCGCCGCCGTGCGGGCCATCGAGGCGATCGCGGTCGAGGAGAAGCTCGACGTCCTCGCGTGGCGCGACATCGCCGTGACGCCCGAGCTCGTGGGCCCCACGGCGCGCGGCTCCATGCCCGTGTTCCGTCAGCTCGTCGTCGCCGACCCGTCGCGTGAGCTCGCGGGCGTCGACCTCGACCGTCGTGCGTTCCGCCTGCGCAAGCGCGCCGAGCGCGAGGTCGACGTGTACTTCGCGTCGCTGTCCGCGCGCACGCTCGCGTACAAGGGCATGCTCACGCCCGGTCAGCTCGAGCCGTTCTTCGCGGACCTGTCCGACCCGCGCTACGCCTCCGAGCTCGCGCTCGTGCACTCGCGCTTCTCGACGAACACGTTCCCGTCGTGGCCGCTCGCCCAGCCGTTCCGGCTGCTCGCGCACAACGGCGAGATCAACACGGTGCGCGGCAACCGCAACTGGATGGCCGCGCGCGAGGGCACGCTCGCGAGCGAGGCGCTCGGCGACCTCGCGCCGCTCCTGCCCATCTGCACCCCGGGCGGGAGCGACTCGGGCAGCTTCGACGAGGTGCTCGAGCTGCTGCACCTCGCGGGCCGCTCGCTGCCGCACGCGATCATGATGATGATCCCGGAGGCGTGGGAGAACCACGCCCAGATGGACCCCGCACGGCGCGCGTTCTACGAGTACCACTCGACGCTGATGGAGCCGTGGGACGGCCCGGCGGCGATGACGTTCACCGACGGGACGCTCGTCGGCTCGGTCCAGGACCGCAACGGGCTGCGCCCGGGCCGCTTCTGGGTCACCGAGGACGGGCTCGTCGTGATGGCCAGCGAGGCCGGCGTGCTCGACATCGACCCCGCGACGGTCGTCCGCAAGGGCCGCCTCGAGCCCGGCAAGATGTTCCTCGTCGACACCGGCCAGGGCCGGATCATCGAGGACTCGGAGATCAAGGCCCAGCTCGCCGCGCAGCGCCCGTACGACGAGTGGATGCGCGAGCACTCCGTGTCGCTCGACCAGCTGCCCGAGCGCGAGCACGTCGCGCACTCGGCCGCGTCGGTGCGCCGTCGCCAGCGGGCGTTCGGGTACACCGAGGAGGAGCTCAAGATCATCCTGTCGCCGATCGCGGCGACAGGCGCCGAGCCGCTCGGTGCGATGGGCTCCGACACGCCGGTCGCGGTGCTGTCCAGCCGTCCGCGCCTGCTGTTCGACTACTTCACGCAGATGTTCGCGCAGGTCACGAACCCGCCGCTGGACGCCATCCGCGAGGAGCTCGTGACGTCGATCGGCGGGGCGATCGGCCCCGAGCCGAACCTGCTCGACGACACCCCGCTGCACGCCCGCAAGCTCATGCTGCCGTTCCCCGTGATCGACAACGACGAGCTCGCGAAGATCGTGCGCATCGACAAGGACCCGCGCCTCGCGGGGATCTTCCGCGCGATCACCGTCCGGGGCCTGTACCGGGTCGACGGCGGGGGAGCGGCGCTCGAGGCGCGCCTCGAGGAGATCTTCGCGGAGGTCGACGCCGCGGTCGCGAACGGCGTGAGCTTCATCGTGCTGTCGGACCGTGACGGCGACGCCGACCTCGCGCCGATCCCGTCGCTGCTGCTGTCCAGCGCCGTCCACCACCACCTCCTGCGCCGGCACACGCGCACGCAGGTCTCGCTCGTCGTCGAGGCCGGCGACGTGCGCGAGGTGCACCACGTTGCGCTGCTCATCGGGTACGGCGCCGCCGCGGTCAACCCGTACCTCGCCATGGAGACCGTCGAGGACCTCGCGCGCAGCGCGTACGTGCCGGGCGTGGAGCCGGAGCAGGCGGTCAAGAACCTCATCAAGGCGCTCGGCAAGGGCGTCCTCAAGGTCATGTCGAAGATGGGCATCTCGACCATCGCGTCCTACCGCGGCGCGCAGGTCTTCGAGGCCATCGGCCTGTCGGCGGCGCTCGTCGACCGGTACTTCGCAGGCACGACGAGCCGGCTCGGCGGCATCGGCCTGGACGTCATCGCGGCCGAGGTCGCGGCGCGGCACGCCGACGCCTACCCGGCGAGCGGGAACCGTCTGCCGCACCAGCGCCTCGCGGTCGGGGGCGAGTACCAGTGGCGCCGCGACGGCGAGGACCACCTGTTCGACCCGGAGACGGTCTTCCGGCTCCAGCACGCGACCCGCACGCGCCAGTTCGACGTGTTCCGGCAGTACTCGGACCGCGTCAACGAGCAGGCGTCGCGCCTCATGACGATGCGCGGGCTCCTCACGTTCAAGGAGGGCGCGCGCCCGCCGGTGCCGCTCGAGGAGGTCGAGCCGGCGTCGGAGATCGTCAAGCGGTTCAGCACGGGCGCCATGTCCTACGGCTCGATCTCGGCCGAGGCGCACGAGACCCTCGCGGTCGCGATGAACCAGCTCGGTGCGAAGTCGAACACCGGTGAGGGCGGCGAGGACGCCGAGCGCCTGCACGACCCGGTGCGCCGCAGCGCGATCAAGCAGATCGCGTCGGGCCGGTTCGGCGTGACGTCGGAGTACCTGACCAACGCGGACGACATCCAGATCAAGCTCGCGCAGGGCGCCAAGCCCGGCGAGGGCGGGCAGCTGCCCGGTCACAAGGTGTACCCGTGGGTCGCCAAGACGCGGCACTCGACGCCCGGCGTCGGGCTCATCTCGCCGCCGCCGCACCACGACATCTACTCGATCGAGGACCTCGCGCAGCTGATCCACGACGCCAAGAACGCGAACCCGTCGGCGCGCGTGCACGTCAAGCTCGTGAGCGAGTTCGGCGTCGGCACGGTCGCGGCCGGTGTCGCGAAGGCGCACTCGGACGTCGTGCTGATCTCGGGCCACGACGGCGGCACGGGTGCCAGCCCGCTCACGTCGCTCAAGCACGCCGGGACGCCCTGGGAGATCGGCCTCGCCGAGACCCAGCAGACGCTCGTGCTCAACAACCTGCGCGACCGCGTGGTGGTGCAGGTCGACGGCCAGCTCAAGACGGGCCGCGACGTGCTCGTCGGCGCGCTGCTGGGCGCCGAGGAGTTCGGCTTCGCCACGGCCCCGCTCGTGGTCTCGGGCTGCATCATGATGCGCGTCTGCCACCTCGACACGTGCCCGGTCGGCGTCGCGACGCAGAACCCGGAGCTGCGTGCGCGGTTCAACGGCCGGCCGGAGTTCGTCGTCAACTTCTTCGAGTTCATCGCCGAGGAGGTCCGCGAGCTGCTCGCACGCCTGGGCTTCCGCACGCTGCTCGAGGCCGTCGGCCACGTCGAGATGCTCGACACCCGGCCGGTCATCGACCACTGGAAGGCCGCAGGGCTCGACCTGTCGCCCGTGCTGGCCGTCCCGGAGCCCGAGCCGGGCTCGGCGCTGCACAACACGCAGGGCCAGGACCACGGCCTCGAGCGCGCGCTCGACAACCAGTTCATCGCGCTCGCCGGCGACGCCCTTGAGCGGGGCGAGCCGGTGCGCATCGCGCTGCCGGTCCGCAACGTCAACCGCACGGTCGGCACGATGCTCGGGCACGAGGTCACCAAGCGCTACCACGGTGCCGGACTGCCCGACGACACGATCGACGTGACGCTCACGGGCTCGGCCGGCCAGTCGTTCGGCGCGTTCCTGCCACGCGGCATCACGCTGCGGCTCTTCGGCGACGCGAACGACTACGTCGGCAAGGGCCTGTCGGGCGGGCGGATCGTGGTGCGCCCCGACCGCAACGCGGTGCTCACCGGCGAGAACAACGTCGTCGCGGGCAACGTCATCGGGTACGGAGCCACCGGCGGGGAGATCTTCCTGCGCGGGCTCGTCGGCGAGCGCTTCGGCGTGCGCAACTCGGGTGCGTCGCTCGTCGTCGAGGGCGTGGGCGACCACGGCTGCGAGTACATGACGGGCGGCACCGTGCTCGTGCTCGGCACGACGGGCCGCAACTTCGCCGCGGGCATGTCCGGCGGCACGGCGTACGTCCTCGACCTCGAGCCGGCGCTCGTGAACACGGCCTCGGTCAAGAGCGGCGAGCTCACGCTCGCGCCGCTCGACGACGAGGACGCCGCGGTCGTCGAGACGCTGCTGCGCCGGCACCACGCCGAGACGGACTCGCCGGTCGCGGCGGAGCTGCTCGCGGACCTCGACGCGACGCGCACCCGCTTCACGCGCGTCCTGCCGAGCGAGTACGCGCGGGTCCGCCGCGCGCTCGCGCAGGCCGAGGCCGACGGGCTCGACCCGGCGGCGCCGGGAGTGTGGGACCAGATCCTGGAGGTGGCACGTGGCTGACCAGCGAGGCTTCCTCAAGGTCCGGGACCGCGAGCTCCCGCCGAGCCGCCCCGTCCCGGTCCGGCTCATGGACTGGCGCGAGGTGCACGAGCACCGCACCGCGGACGGCACCGCCGTCGACGAGGCGATGCTGCACCGCCAGGCGGGCCGCTGCATGGACTGCGGCATCCCGTTCTGCCACAACGGCTGCCCGCTCGGGAACCTGATTCCCGAGTGGAACGACCTCGTGTGGCGGGGTCAGTGGGCCGACGCGTCCGAGCGCCTGCACGCGACGAACAACTTCCCGGAGTTCACGGGGCGCATCTGCCCGGCGCCGTGCGAGTCGAGCTGCGTGCTCGGCATCAACCAGCCGCCGGTCACGATCAAGAACGTCGAGGTCTCGATCATCGACGAGGCGTTCGACCGCGGCTACGTGACACCGCAGGTGCCCCAGCGGCTCACGGGCTTCACGGTCGCGGTCGTCGGCTCGGGCCCCGCCGGGCTCGCCGCCGCGCAGCAGCTCACGCGCGCCGGCTACACGGTCGCGGTGTACGAGCGCGACGACGAGATCGGCGGGCTCCTGCGCTACGGCGTCCCCGACTTCAAGCTCGAGAAGCACCACATCGACCGCCGGCTCAAGCAGATGAAGGCCGAGGGCACGCGGTTCCGCCCGGGCGTCGAGATCGGTCGCGACATCACGTGGGACCAGCTGCACAGCCGGTTCGACGCGATCGTCGTCGCGACCGGCGCGACCGTCCCGCGCGAGCTGTCGCTGCCCGGGCGCGAGCTCGAGGGCGTGCACGTCGCGATGGACTACCTGCACCAGGCCAACGCCGTGGTCGCGGGCAAGGAGGTCACCGACCAGATCACGGCGACCGGCAAGCACGTCGTCATCATCGGCGGCGGCGACACCGGGTCCGACTGCCTCGGCACGGCGCTGCGCCAGGGGGCGGCGTCGGTCACGACGCTCGCGATCGGCAAGCAGCCGCCCACCGAGCGCCCCGAGAACCAGCCGTGGCCCACGGACCCGCTGGTCTTCGAGGTCTCGAGCTCGCACGAGGAGGGCGGCGAGCGCACGTACCTCGCCTCGACCGTCGCGTTCGTGGGCGGCGAGGGCGACGACGCCCGGCACGTGCGGGGGCTGCGCCTCGCGACGACCGAGTACCTGCCCGACGGCCGCCGCGTGCCGGCGTCCGGCACGGAGCGGGACGTCCCGGCCGACCTCGTGCTCATCGCCATGGGCTTCACGGGCCCGGAGACCGACACGCTCGTCTCCCAGGCCGGGACCGAGCTGACGTCGCGTGGGCTCGTGCAGCGCACGGACGACTTCGCCTCGTCCGTGCCGGGCGTCTTCGTGGCCGGCGATGCCGGACGCGGGCAGTCGCTCATCGTGTGGGCCATCGCGGAGGGGCGCGCCGCGGCCGCGGCCGTCGACCGGTTCCTCTCGGGTGGCACGGAGCTCCACGCGCCGGTCACCGCGGGGACGGTGGCGCTGCGGCCCTGAAGTGCCTCCCACGTCGCCGCGGTGCTCACGGAGCGGGCCCGGGACGTCGGTCCCCATCCCGTCCCCCACGAAGGGCCTAGGTTTCCCGATGCGCGCTCACCGCTCGGCGACGCGCGCCTGCGTGACCCGTGAACCGTCCCCAGCGCGCGACCGGGCCACCGTGCCCGGCCGCACCGCCCGAGCGCGGCGACGGAGCCGTGCGGGGTGGGGGACCCGACCAGTGGAGGTGCACCGTGGCTGACCCCCGCGGCTTCATGAAGACGCGGGAGCGCGAGCTCCCGACGAACCGGCCGGTGCCCGTCCGGATCCTCGACTGGGCGGAGGTGCACGAGCACCGCGCGGGCGACCCGGACGACCTCGCGATGCTGCACCGGCAGGCCGGGCGCTGCATGGACTGCGGGGTCCCGTTCTGCCACAACGGCTGCCCGCTCGGGAACCTGGTGCCGGACTGGAACGACCTGGTGTGGCGCGGGCGGTGGGAGGAGGCCGCGGAGCGCCTGCACGCGACGAACAACTTCCCCGACTTCACCGGCCGCCTGTGCCCGGCGCCGTGTGAGTCGAGCTGCGTGCTCGGCATCAACCAGCCGCCCGTGACGATCAAGAACGTCGAGGTCGCGATCGCCGACGAGGCGTTCGACCGGGGGTACGTGGTCCCTCAGGTCCCGCAGTGGCTCACGGGCAAGACCGTCGCGGTCGTCGGCTCCGGCCCCGCCGGGCTCGCCGCCGCGCAGCAGCTGACCCGGGCCGGGCACACCGTCGCGGTGTACGAGCGGGCCGACCGCGTCGGTGGGCTGCTCCGCTACGGGATCCCCGAGTTCAAGATGGAGAAGAAGCACGTCGACCGTCGCCTGGCGCAGATGGAGGCCGAGGGCACGCGGTTCCGCCCGGGCGTCGAGGTCGGTGTCGACGTCACGGGCACCGAGCTGCGCGAGAGCTACGACGCGGTCGTGCTCGCGGTCGGCTCGACGACACCGCGCGACCTGCCCGTGCCCGGGCGGGCGCTGGGCGGGGTCCTGCAGGCGATGGAGTACCTGCCGCCCGCCAACCGGGCCGCCGTCGGCGACGCCGTCGAGGGCCAGGTGCTCGCGACGGACAAGGACGTCATCGTGATCGGCGGCGGGGACACCGGCGCCGACTGCGTCGGGACCGCGATCCGCCAGGGTGCCCGCTCGGTGACCCAGCTCGAGATCATGCCGCGCCCCCCGCACGAGCGCCCCGAGGCGCAGCCGTGGCCGACGTACCCGATGCTGTACCGGGTGGCGAGCGCGCACGAGGAGGGCGGCGAGCGCGTCTACGCGGTCAGCACCCAGGAGCTCGTGGGCGACGACGCGGGCGACGTGCGCGCGATCCGGCTCGTCGACGTCGAGCTCGTCGACGGGCGGTTCGGGCCCGTCGAGGGCACCGAGCGCGAGGTCCCGGCGCAGCTCGTGCTCCTGGCGATGGGCTTCACCGGCCCGGAGCAGGGTCCGCTGCTCGACCAGCTCGGGGTCACGGTGACCCCGCGCGGCGTCGTCGGCCGGTCCGAGGACTTCGCCACGGACGTCCCCGGCGTCTTCGTGGCCGGCGACGCGGGCCGCGGCCAGTCGCTCATCGTGTGGGCGATCGCCGAGGGCCGCGCCGCGGCCGCCGCGGTCGACGCCTACCTCTCGGGGAGCACCGAGCTCCCCGCCCCGGTCACCGCCAGCACGGTGGCGCTCCGCCCCTGACCCCTCCCGGACCGTCGCTACCGCTGCTCCGTCCGGGGCTGCGGGACGTTCGGTCCACACCCTGTCCCGAAGGAAAGGCCTAGGCTTCACCCATGCGTAGAGCGAAGATCGTCTGCACCATCGGTCCCGCGACCGAGTCCCCCGAGCAGATCCAGGCGTTGGTCGACGCCGGCATGGACGTGGCTCGGCTGAACCGGAGCCACGGTGACACCGAGGTGCACCAGCGCGTGTACGACAACGTGCGTGCCGCCGCCCAGGCCTCCGGCCGGTCGGTCGCCGTGCTCGTCGACCTCCAGGGCCCCAAGATCCGCCTCGGCCGTTTCGCCGAGGGCAAGCACGAGCTCGCCGTCGGCGACACCTTCACCATCACGACCGAGGACGTCCCCGGCACCAAGGAGCTCGTCTCCACGACCCACAAGGGCCTGCCGAACGACGCGCGCGTCGGCGACCCGATCCTCATCGACGACGGCCGTGTGCTCGTCCGCATCACCGACGTCGACGGCCCCCGCGTCGTCACGCGCGTCGAGGTGGCCGGCCCGGTCTCCAACAACAAGGGCCTCAACCTCCCGGGCGTCGCCGTGTCGGTGCCCGCGATGAGCGACAAGGACGAGGCCGACCTGCGCTGGGCGCTGCGCACCGGCGCCGACATCATCGCGCTGTCGTTCGTCCGCAACGCCTCCGACTACGACGACGTCCGCCGCATCATGGAGGAGGAGGGCCGCGTCCTCCCCGTCATCGCCAAGATCGAGAAGCCGCAGGCCGTCGAGAACCTCGTCGAGATCATCGACGCGTTCGACGGGATCATGGTCGCCCGCGGCGACCTGGGCGTCGAGCTCCCGCTCGAGCAGGTCCCGCTCGTCCAGAAGCGTGCGGTCGAGCTGGCCCGTCGCGCCGCGAAGCCGGTCATCGTCGCGACGCAGGTGCTCGAGTCGATGATCTCGGCCCCGCGTCCGACGCGCGCCGAGGCCTCGGACTGCGCCAACGCGGTGCTCGACGGCGCCGACGCGGTCATGCTCTCGGGCGAGACCAGCGTGGGCGACTACCCGATCGAGGCCGTGCGCACGATGGCGCGGATCATCGAGAACACCGAGGAGCTCGGCCGGGAGCGCATCGCGCCCCTCGGCTCGACGCCCCACACGCGCGGTGGCGCCATCACGCGTGCCGCCGCGGAGATCGGCGAGACGCTCGGGGTCAAGTACCTCGTGACGTTCACGCAGTCGGGCGACTCGGCGCGGCGCATGTCGCGCCTGCGCTCGGGCATCCCGCTGCTCGCGTTCACGCCCGAGACGCACGTGCGCAACGTCCTGTCGCTGAGCTGGGGCGTGCAGACGTACGAGGTCTCGCAGGTCGAGAGCACCGACGCGATGGTCAAGCTCGTCGACGCGACGCTGCGCGCCAACGGGCTCGCCGAGCTCGGTGACTACGTGGTCGTCGTCGCGGGCGCGCCGGTCGGGGTCGTCGGCTCGACGAACTCGATCGTCGTGCACAAGATCGGCGACGAGGAGTCGACGTCGGGCCGCGTCGCCTGACGCGCACGCACGCACGCCGCGGGCCCCGGAGGATCACCTCCGGGGCCCGCGGTGCGTCCGGCGCCGGTCGGCCGGTCAGCGCGTCGGCCGGTCAGCGCGCGGGCACGTGCCGCAGCGCGGGGCCCGTGTAGTGGCTCAGCGGGCGGATGAGCGCGTTGTGCGCGAGCTGCTCGCGGACGTGCGCGGTCCAGCCGACGACGCGGCTCGCGGCGAACAGCGGCGTGAACGTCGGGGTGTCGAAGCCCATGAGGTGGAACGCCGGCCCGGTCGGGTAGTCGAGGTTCGGCAGGATCCCGGTGCGGGTCCGCATCTGCTCCGCGAGGGCGTCGTAGAGCGCGAGCAGGTCGGGCCGGTCCGCGTGCGCGACGAGGCGGTCGAGCGCCTGCTTCATCGTCGGCACGCGGGAGTCGCCGTGGCGGTACACCCGGTGGCCGAACCCCATGACCTTGTGGTGCGCGCCGAGCAGCTCGTCGAGCCACGGCCCGACCCGGTCCGCGGTCCCGATCTCGGCGAACGTCGCCATGACGGCCTCGTTCGCGCCGCCGTGCAGGGGGCCCTTGAGCGCGCCCACCGCGCCGGTGACGGCCGAGTGCAGGTCGGACAGGGTCGAGGCGATGACGCGGGCGGCGAACGTCGAGGCGTTGAACGAGTGCTCGGCGTACAGGACCATCGACGTCTCGAAGGCGTCGACGACGACGTCCTCGGGCACGTCGCCGAACGTCCGGGCGAGGAACGCGGCGGACCAGCCGAGGTCGTCGCGGGGGTCGAGCGGCTCCTCGCCCCGGCGGCGGCGCTGGTCGAGCGCGACGACGCCCGGGAGCTGGGCCAGCAGACGGACCGAGCGCCGCAGGTCGGCGTCGGGGGAGCGGTCGTCGGGCTCGGGGTCGTGCGCGCCGAGGACGCTCACCGCGGTGCGGACCACGTCCATCGGGTGGGCGCTCAGCGGGAGCGAGCGCACGGCGTCGACGAGGGCGCCGGGGAGCTCGCGGGCCGCCCGCTCCTGCGTCTCGAGCGCCGCGAGCTCCACGGCGTCCGGAAGCTCGCCGTGCCACAGCAGGTACGCGACCTCCTCGAACGAGCAGGACGCGGCGAGCTCCTGGACGGGGTAGCCGCGGTACAGCAGCGAGCTGCTCGCCTCGTCGACCGACGAGATCGCGGTCTCGTCGACCACGACGCCCGCGAGGCCACGGTGCAGCTCGGGCGGGGCGGGGTGGTCGGGCGCGGGCTGGTCGGGTGCCTGGTGGGCGGTGGTCGGGTCGCTCGTCATCCGGGTGCCTCCATCGTCGTTGACGGGGTCGGGGTCGTGCGTGGCGCCGGGGTGTCCGGCCTGCCGGGTGGTGCGGGAGTGGTGCAGGGAGCGGTGGTGCGGGTGGTGCGGTGACGCGCCGTGCGGGTGGTGCCGGTCGGCGGTGCGGTCCTAGAGCGTGAAGTCGTACACCCCCTCGTCGAAGCGTCCGTAGCCCGCGTAGTCGACGAGGTCGTAGAGCTCGGCGCGCGTCTGCATCGCGTGCACCACGCCGGCCTGGGTGCCGGTCGCGAGGATCTCGTCGAGCCCGCGCTCGGCGGCGCCCATCGCGAGGCGCAGGAGCGTCACCGGGTAGAGCGCGATGGCGTACCCGAGCTCCGCGAGCCGGTCCGTGGTCAGGAGCTCGCCCTTGCCGAACTCGGTCAGGTTGGCGAGCAGCGGGACGTCGACCGCGGCGCGGAACGCCGCGAGCTCGTCCTCCCCGAGCAGCGCCTCGGGGAACAGCGCGTCCGCCCCCGCTTCGACGAGCGCCTGCCCCCGCTCGATCGCGGCGTCGAGCCCGTGCACCGCGCGCACGTCGGTGCGGGCCATGATCAGGAAGTCGGGGTCGCGCCGGGCCTCGACGGCCGCGCGGATGCGCTGCACCGCCGTCGCCTCGTCGACCACCTGCTTGCCGTCGAGGTGGCCGCAGCGCTTCGGGTTGACCTGGTCCTCGATGTGGCAGCCGGCGACCCCTGCGTCCTCGAGCGCCTGCACGGTGCGCGCGACGTTCATCGGCTCGCCGAAGCCCGTGTCGGCGTCGACGAGCGTCGGCAGGTCGGTCACCCGCGCGATCTGGCCGGCGCGCTGGGCCACCTCGGTCGCGGTCGTCAGGCCGATGTCCGGCAGCCCGAGGTCGGCGGCGACGACGGCCCCCGAGACGTAGACGGCGTCGAAGCCCTTGGCCTCGATGAGCCGGGCCGAGAGCGGGTTGAACGCGCCGGGGACGCGCAGGACCTCCCCGCTCGCGAGCCGCTCGCGCAGCGCGACGCGCTTGTCGTGCGGCGACCGGGTCGAGTAGAGCATCAGAACAGCCCTCCGGGTGCGGGGACGGGGTCGAACAGGCCAGGTCGCGCCGTGAGGTGCACGGCGTCGAGCGCGCCGCCCGCGTCGAGCTCGGGCAGCGCGGTCGCCGCCGCGAGGAACCGGTCGAGCTCGGTCTCGCCGACGGCTTCCGTCGCGAGCGTGCGGAGCTTGGCGACGTACTGCGCGCGTCCGAACGGCCGGGCGCCGAGCGGGTGCGCGTCGGCGACGGCGATCTCCTCGACGAGCCGGGACCCGTCGACGAGCTCGACCTCGAGCCGCCCGCCGAACGCCTTCTCGGCCGGGTCGTCGGCGTGGTAGCGGCGGGTCCACCCCGGGTCCTCCTGCGTCGTGATCCGCTGCCAGAGCGCGACCGTGTCGGGGCGCGCCGCCCGCTCGGGGGCGTACGAGCGCTCGTGGTGCCACGTGCCGTCCTGCAGCGCGACCGCGAGGATGTACGGGATCGAGTGGTCGAGGGTCTCGCGGGTCGCGTGCGGGTCGTACTTCTGCGGGTCGTCCGCGCCCGTGCCGATCACGTGGTGCGTGTGGTGCGACGTGTGCAGGACGATCGCCCGCACGCGCTCGGGGTCCGCGAGCTCCGGGTGCTCGTGGTGCAGCCGCCGGGCCAGGTCGATGAGCGCCTGCGACTGGTACTCCGCCGAGTGCTCCTTGGTGTACGTCTCGAGGATCGCGCGCCGCGGCTCGCCCGGGCCGGGCAGGTCGACCTCGTAGCGCGCGTCGGGCCCGTCGAGCAGCCAGGCGATCACCCCGTCGGCCCCCTCGTAGATCGGGGTCGGGGACGTCTGGCCGCGCATCGCCCGGTCGACCGCCTCGATCGCGACCTTCCCCGCGAAGGCCGGGGCGTACGCCTTCCACGTCGAGATCTCGCCCTTGCGCGACTGCCGCGTCGCTGTGGTCGTGTGCAGCGCCTGGCCGATCGCGTGGAAGACGACGTCCGCGTCGAGGTGCAGCAGGGTGCCGAGGCCGGCCGCGACGGCCGGGCCGAGGTGCGCCACGTGGTCGATCTTGTGCCGGTGCAGGCTGATCGCCCGCACGAGCGAGACCTGGACCTCGTACGCCGTGACGACGGCGCGCACGAGGTCGGCGCCGCTCGCGCCGACGTGCTGCGCGACCGCGAGCAGCGGCGGGATCGTGTCGCCGGGGTGGGAGTAGTCGGCGGCGAGGTAGGTGTCGTGGAAGTCGAGCTCGCGGACCGCGACACCGTTCGCCCACGCGGCCCACTCCGGGCTCGTGCGGCGGGCCGACCCGACCCCGGTGACGAGCGAGCCCCGGCCCCCGCTCGAGGGTCCGTGCGCGAGCGCCTGGGCCCGCGCTGCGACGACGGGCGCCCGCACGAGCGACGCGGCGGCGACGGCGGCGTCGTCGAGGACGCGGTTGACCACCATGTCCGTCACGTCCGGGTCGACCGGCACGGGGTCGCAGGCGAGCTCGGCGAGGGCCCAGGCGAGCTGGTGCTCGCGGGGGAGGGGCGCGTCGCTCGGCTGGGGGCGCACCTCGTGGCGGACGCTCATGCGCGCACCCCCGCCGAGGTCCTTGTGGTGACCGTCGTCCGTCGGCCACCCCGGTGCGGGGCGCGCGCTCCGCCGGTGGCGGGGTGCGCCGGGCTCCGGCCTGTCGAGAGCTGCGGCGGTGTGGGCTGCGTCGTGCGCACGTGACCTCCTCGCGACCCGCCTCGTCGCGGGCCACGCCAGGCTATCGCCGGGTCGGCTCCGCGCGCGGGGGCGGCGGTGGTTGCTTATGGTCGAACGATGACCCGCGCACCCGCGACACCCCGCTCCGGCGCGCCCGGGGCCGGTCGTCGCCACGCGGGCGCCTCCCCGCACGAGGGGCGGTCGCCCGGCGCGGAGGCCGCACCGGCGCACGCACCGCGCCTGCGCGCGATGGACGCGCTGCGCCTGCTCGCGGCCCTGTCGGTCGTCCTCTTCCACTTCACGGCGCGCGAGCAGCACCGCTGGGGGATGGATCCCGACGAGGCGTTCCCGCGCCTGTCGGAGGTCACGCCCTACGGGTACACCGGCGTGCACCTGTTCTTCGTGATCAGCGGGTTCGTCATCCTGATGTCGGCGTGGGGGCGCTCCGTGCCGCAGTTCGTCGCGTCGCGCGTGAGCCGGCTGTACCCCGCGTTCTGGGCCGCGGTGCTGCTCACGGCGGTGCTGCGCTGGGCCTGGCCGACGTTCGAGACCCGGACGCCCGGCGAGGTGCTCGCGAACCTCACCATGCTCTCGGAGCCGTTCGGGGTGCCCGCGGTCGACGGGGTCTACTGGACGCTCTGGGTCGAGATCCAGTTCTACGCCGCCGTGCTCCTGCTGCTGCTCGTCGGGATCACGCGGCGCCGCGTGCTGCTGCTCGCGGGCGCCGGGCCGCTCGTCTGCACGGCGCTCACGCTCGCGGTGCCCGAGGCGCGCGGCGTCCTGACCGGGCTGCCGTGGGCGTCGATGTTCGGCGCCGGGATGGTGCTGTTCGTGATCTACCGCGAGGGCCACTCGCGCGGGACGTGGGCGCTCGTCGCGCTCAACACGCTGCAGGGTGTCGTCGTCGCGGTCGACCAGAAGGCGCCGGCGATCGACGCGCTCACGACGGGTGCGCCGGTGTGGCCCCCGCTGCTCGCGCTCGCGGTCGTCGGCGCGGTGGGGGCCGTCGCGGCCGTCGCGTTCGTGCCCGCGGTGCGCGACCTGGACCTGCCCGTGCTGACGACGGCCGGTGCGCTGACGTACCCGCTGTACCTCACGCACGAGTACTACGGCTGGGCGCTGATCCAGGCGCTGCACCCGGCGCTCGGGCGCGTCACGACGCTCCTCGTCGTGGTGAGCGTGTGCCTGGCCCTCGCCTGGGTGCTGCACCGGTGGGTCGAGCGGCCGCTGCAGCCGCCGCTGCGCCGCGCGGTCGCGCGCGCGCTGACGCGCCCCGGCCGGCGCGCCGCCGAGCCGGAGCGTGGTCCGGTGGCCGCGTCGCCCGTTCGGGCACCGGTGCTGGTCAGCGCGGGCGACCGGCGCTGAGGGGAGCCCCGGCGAGCTCCGTCCGGCTCGGCCCGGGTCCGGTCCTGTTGACAGTCGATCTTCGCGCTGCCTAGTGTGTGCACGTTCACACATTCTCGACGGCGAGACGACCTGGCTCTCTATGTGCACGTGCACACACCGACCGGACCGGCTCCCGCCGCACGACGGGCAGGGAGCACATGGACTCGCCGGACGCAGGTCTCCGCACGGAGGACGCGACGACGCGCACGATCGCGTACGGCTGCGACTACAACCCCGAGCAGTGGGACCGCGACGTCTGGCGCGAGGACGTCGCCCTCATGCGCGAGGCCGGGGTCGACCTGGTGGCGGTGAACATCTTCGGCTGGTCCCACGTCGAGCCCCGGCCCGGCGAGCACGACTGGTCCGGTCTCGACGAGGTCGTCGATTTGCTCCACGCGCACGGCATCCGGGTCAACCTCGGGACCGGCACGTCGTCGCCGCCGCCGTGGCTCACGACCCTGCACCCCGAGATCCTGCCCGTGATGGCGGACGGCACGACGCGGTTCCCGGGCGGGCGCCAGGCGTGGTGCCCGAGCTCGGCCGAGTTCCGCCGCCGGGCCCTGGCGCTCGTCGAGCAGGTCGCGAAGCGCTACGGCGAGCACCCCGCGGTCGCCCTGTGGCACGTCTCCAACGAGCTCGGCTGCCACAACGCGCTGTGCTACTGCGACGAGTCCGCCGCCGCGTTCCGGGTCTGGCTCGAGCGGCGCTACGGCACGGTCGACGCGCTGAACACCGCGTGGGGGACGAGCTTCTGGAGCCAGCGCTACACCGACTGGGCCGAGATCCTCCCGCCCCGCGCCACGATCTCGCTGGGGAACCCCGCGCAGGCCGTCGACTTCCACCGGTTCAGCTCCGACGCGCTGCTCGACCACTACCGCGCCGAGGCCGACGTGCTGCGCCGGCACTCGAGCGCGCCCGTCACCACCAACTTCATGGTCACCGCGCACATCCGGAACCTCGACTACTGGTCGTGGGCGCCCGAGATGGACGTCGTCGCGAACGACCACTACCTCGACCACCGGCTCGACGACCCCCGCTCGGAGCTGTCCTTCGCGGCGGACCTGACGCGCGGGCTCGCCGGGGGCGCGCCCTGGCTGCTCATGGAGCAGTCGACGAGCGCCGTGAACTGGCAGCCGGTCAACGTCGCCAAGGAGCCGGGGCAGATGACCCGCAACTCCCTGACCCACGTCGCCCGCGGCGCCGACGGCGTGTGCTTCTTCCAGTGGCGCGCCTCGGTGCAGGGCTCCGAGAAGTTCCACTCGGCGCTCGTCCCGCACGCCGGCACCGACACGGCCGTGTGGCGCGAGGTCGTCGAGCTCGGCGCGACGCTCGACCGGCTCGACGAGGTCGCCGGCACGCGCGTCGTCGCGGACGCCGCGCTCGTCTTCAGCTGGGAGTCGTGGTGGGCCGCCGACGGCGAGGCACGCCCGTCGCACGCCGTCCGCTACCTCGACCAGGTGCACACCGCGTACCGCGCGCTGCACGAGCTCGGCGTCACGGTCGACGTCGTCGGCCCCGACAGCGACCTGAGCGGCTACGGCCTCGTCGTCGTCCCCTCGCTCCACATGGTCACGGATGCGCAGGCGGCGCGGGTCGCCTCCTACGTCGAGGCCGGCGGGCACGCGCTCGTGACGTTCTGGTCCGGGATCGTCGACCAGGACGACCGCGTGCGGCTCGGTGGCTACCCGGGCGCGTTCCGCGAGCTGCTCGGCGTCGTCGCCGAGGAGGTCGCACCGCTGCTGCCCGGCGTGCGGGTCACGCTCGACACCGGCGCGCACGCGTCGCTGTGGACGGAGCGGCTGCGCACGACCGATGCCGCCACGGTCGCGTCCTACGCCGACGGGCCGCTCGCCGGGGTCCCCGCGGTCACCCGTGCGGAGCGCGGCGACGGCGTCGCGTGGTACGTCGCGACCGCGCTCGACCCGGCCGACCTGCGCGACGTGCTGCGCTCCGCGGTGCTGGGCGCCGGTGTCACGCCGACCGGGCCCGAGGGCGACGGCTCGGTCGAGGTCGTCCGCCGCGCGGGGGACGGCCGCAGCTACCTCTTCGTCGTCAACCACGCGCACCGCGACCTCGAGCACCCGGCCACGGGGCACGAGCTCGTCACCGACCGGCCGGTCGCCGGCCACGTCCACGTGCCCGCCGGAAGCGTGCGGGTCGTCCGGGAGGACACACCATGACGAGCACCCAGGTCGTCGCGCCCGCACTCGTGCGGGGCGCACCGCCGGCGCGCCGGCTCCCCGTGCCGCACAAGCGAGCGATCGCGTTCTTCGTGCTGCCGTTCGGCGTGCTGTTCGCGCTGTTCTACGCGCTGCCCGTCGGCTACGCGGTGTGGCAGTCGCTGCTGGTCGTCGAGCGCGAGGGCACGTTCGGGCCGGCCCGGCAGGTGTTCGGCGGTCTGGCGCAGTACGAGCAGGTGTTCCAGAACGGGCCGTTCTGGGCCTCGGTCGGGCGGGTGCTGCTGTTCGGCGTCGTCCAGGTCCCCGTGATGCTGCTGCTCGCGCTCGTGTTCGCGCTGCTGCTGGACTCGCCCCTGCTGCGCGGCAAGCGGTTCTTCCGGCTCGCGTTCTTCGTGCCCTACGCGGTGCCCGGGGTCGTCGCGGCGATCATGTGGGGCTTCCTGTACTCGCCGAACCTCTCGCCGTTCACGGCCGTCACCGGCTCGGTCGACCTCCTCTCCGCCGACCTCGTGCTGTGGGCCATGGCGAACGTCGTGACGTGGGTCTACGTCGGCTACAACATGCTGATCATCTACTCCTCGCTGCTCGCGATCCCGACCGAGGTGTACGAGGCTGCGCGGCTCGACGGCGCGGGCCAGCTCCGCATCGCGTGGTCGGTGAAGATCCCGCTCGTCCTGCCGGCGATCGTGCTGACGACCGTGTTCTCGATCATCGGGACGCTCCAGCTCCTCGCCGAGCCGCAGGTGTTCCGCTCGTTCAGCTCCGCGGTCACGAGCACCTTCACGCCGAACCTCACCGTCTACTCGACGTCGTCGGTGCCGAACTTCAACCTCGCCGCGGCCTTCTCCGTCGTCCTCGCGCTGGCGACGTTCGTGCTGTCGTTCGCGTTCCTCAAGCTGACCCAGAAGAAGGGCGTCCAGTGAGCGCCGCCGTCCGCACCGCCCCCGCCGCGACCGCCACCACGGGCACGCGCGGCGTCCGGGAGAACCCGCTGTCGCGCGTCGGCGCGATGCTCGTCATGGGCGTCTTCACGCTCTACTTCCTGGTCCCGATCTGGTGGCTGCTCGTCTCGGCGACGAAGGACCGCGGCCAGTTCACGAGCACGCACCCGCTGTGGTTCGCGGACATGAACCTGGTCGAGAACATCGGGGCGCTGCTGCGCTACGACGGCGGGATCTTCGTGCGCTGGGTCGGCAACTCGATCGCGTACACCGCGGGCGGCGCGCTGCTCGGCACCGTGCTCGCTGCGATGTGCGGGTACGCGCTCGCGAAGTACCGGTTCGCGGGTCGCGACGTGCTGTTCAACGTCGTGCTCGGCGGCGTGCTGGTGCCGGCGACCGCGCTCGCGCTGCCGCTGTTCCTGATCTTCAGCCAGGTCAACCTGACGAACACGTTCTGGGCGGTGTTCCTGCCGAGCCTCGTGAGCCCGTTCGGGGTGTACCTGACGCGGATCTACGCGGCGGCGAGCGTGCCCGACGAGCTGCTCGAGGCCGCGCGCCTCGACGGGTCGAGCGAGGTCCGCACGTTCTTCACGGTCTCCGTCCGGCTCATGTTCCCGGCGCTCGTGACGGTGTTCCTGTTCCAGTTCGTCGCGATCTGGAACAACTTCTTCCTCCCGCTCATCATGCTCCGCGACGAGGCCGTCTTCCCCGTGACGCTCGGCCTCTACTCCTGGAACACCCAGGTGAACCAGATCCCCGAGCTGCGCGGCTACGTGCTCGTCGGGGCCCTCCTGTCGATCGTCCCGCTGATCCTCGTCTTCCTGCTGCTGCAGCGCTTCTGGCGCAACGGTCTGGGCGCCGGCTCGGTCAAGTGACCGCCGGCACGAGCACGCGTCGACCGACCCCCTCCCGCTCGGCAGCCCCCTGCCGAGCCGTCCCCCCACAGAAAAGGACAACCATGCGTCTCACCTCGAAGGCTGCCAGCGTCGGCACCCTCACGGCGGTCGCCCTCCTCGTCGCCGGCTGCTCGTCGTCGGGCGACGACACCCCGGCCGGTGGCGACACCGCCGGTGCCTGCGAGCCGTCCGACGGCGCGGTCGAGCTCACGTTCACGACGTGGATCCCCGGGATCGAGGAGGTCGTCGACGTCTGGAACGAGGCGAACCCCGACATCCAGGTGACCGTGCAGACCGGCCCCAACGGCAACGGCGGCACGTACCAGAACTTCTTCAACCAGCTCAAGGCCGGCAACGCCCCCGACCTCGGGCAGATCGAGTACGACGCGCTGCCGAACTTCCGCGTCCAGGACGGGCTGACGGACCTCGGCGCGTGCGCCGACGTGATGGCCGCGCAGGACGACTTCGTCGACTGGACCTGGGACCAGGTCAGCTTCGGCGAGGACGGCCACGCCTACGCGATCCCGCAGGACGCCGGCCCGATGGCGCTCTTCTACCGCAAGGACCTGTTCGAGGCGAACGGCATCGCGGTCCCCACGACGTGGGCCGAGTACGCCGCGGCAGCGGAGCAGGTCAAGGCCGCGGGCGGGTACATCACCAACTTCTCGCAGAGCGACGTCAACCAGTTCGCGGGCCTCGTGTGGCAGGCCGGGGGGACCTGGTTCACGAACGACGGCGAGGCGTGGGGCGTCGACCTCGCGGGCGAGGAGTCGGCGGAGGTCGCCGAGTACTGGCAGGACCTCGTCGACCGCGACCTCGTCTCGAGCGTCCCGCCGTGGACGAGCGAGTGGGACAACGCCTACAACACCGGCGCCGCGTGGACCTGGGTCTCCGCGGTGTGGGGCGCCAACTCGATCGCGAGCGGCGCGCCCGACACCGCCGGGAAGTGGGCCGTCGCCCCGATGCCGCAGTGGGAGGCGGGCGACGAGGTCGCCGGCAACTGGGGCGGGTCGTCGACCGCGGTCTTCCGGGGCTCGGAGCACGTCTACGAGGCCACGAAGTTCGCGCTCTGGCTCAACACGTCCGACGAGGCGCTCACGCTGCTCAACGAGGGCGCGAACCTCTACCCCGCGACGAAGGCCGGCGCCGAGCTCCCCGCGCTCGCGGAGGGCGTCGAGTTCTACGGCGGCCAGGCCATCTATGACGTGTTCGCGGAGGCCTCGACGCAGGTCCCCGAGGGCTTCACGTGGGGCCCGACGATGACGCAGGTCTACGCCGACGTCTCGGACGGCTTCAAGGGCGCGGTCTCCGGCTCGGGGACGCTGCTCGAGTCGCTCGAGTCCGCGCAGGAGTCGACGGTCTCGACGCTCGAGTCGCAGTCGATCCCGGTCGCCGAGTGACGCGTGGTCCTGCACCCGCGTGCGGCGGGGTGACCGTGCACCTGCGGGCGGCGGGTACGAGCCTGCTGCTCGACACCCCGGTGCAGGACGGTGGACTGCCCGCCGTCCTGCACTGGGGGCGTGACCTGGGGCCGCTCGACGACGACGCGCTCGCGGCGCTCGCCGGGGCGCTCGTGCCGGCCGTCCCGCCGAGCGCGATCGACACCCCGCTGCGCGTGTCGGCCCTGCCGACGCGCGAGCAGGGGTGGACCGGGCGGCCCGGGGTCGAGGGGTTCTGGTCGGGCTCGGGGGAGCCGGCAGCGGGCCTCGCGCTCACCGGGGTCGAGCACGTGGGCGACCGCGCGGTCCGGCTGCACCTCACGGGCTCGGGCGGGCGGCTCGCGGTCGTGACGGACGTCGAGCTGTCCGAGCACGGCGTGCTCCGCGTGCGGCACGCGCTCGAGAACGGCGGGGCCGACACGTTCGTGGTGGGATCGCTCGACGCGACGCTGCCCGTGCCGGACCGCGCACGCGAGGTGCTCGACTTCACCGGCCTGTGGGCGCACGAGCGGCGTCCGCAGCGCACGACGCTCGGCCACGGCGCCTGGACGCGCGAGACGCGGCACGGCCGCCCCGGCCACGACGACCCGTACCTCGTCGTGGCGGGGACGCCCGGCTTCGGCTTCCGGTCCGGCGAGGTCTGGGCGACGCACGTCGCGTGGAGCGGCGACAAGCGGCAGTGGGCCGAGCGTCAGCCGCTCGGCGCGGCGGTGCTCGGCGGCGGCGAGCTGCTCGCGCCCGGCGAGGTGCGCCTCGCGCCGGGGGAGCGGTACACCGCGCCGTGGCTCGTCGCGGCCTGGTCCGACGCCGGGCTCGACGGGCTGTCCGACCGCCTCCACCCGTGGGTCCGGTCCTGGTCGACGATCCGGCGCGCCCGCCCCGTCGTGCTCAACACGTGGGAGGCCGTCTACTTCGACCACGACGCGGCGACGCTCGACCGGCTCGTCGACCTCGCCGCCGACGTCGGCGTCGAGCGGTTCGTGCTCGACGACGGCTGGTTCCGCGGCCGCACCGACGCCACGCGGGCGCTCGGCGACTGGACGGTCGACCCCGTCGCGTGGCCCGACGGCCTGCACCCGCTCGCCGCGCGCGTGCACGCGCGCGGCATGGAGCTCGGGCTGTGGGTCGAGCCGGAGATGGTCAGCCCCGACTCCGACCTCGCCCGCGCGCACCCGGAGTGGGTCGTCGGCGGGGACGCCCTGCCGACCTGGCGCGACCAGCGCACGCTCGACCTCGGTGACCCGGGCGCGTACGCGTGCGTGCGGGACGCGCTCGCGGCGCTGCTCGACGAGTACCCGGTCGCCTACCTCAAGTGGGACCACAACCGTGACCTGCTGCACGGCTCGGCGCACCGGCAGACGACGGCGCTGTACCGGCTCCTCGACGAGCTCCGCGCGCGGTTCCCCGGCGTCGAGATCGAGTCGTGCGCCTCGGGCGGGGCGCGCATCGACCTGGGGATCCTCGAGCGCGTCGACCGCGTGTGGACGTCCGACACCAACGACCCGCTCGAGCGCCAGCACATCCAGCGCTGGACCGGCGTGCTCGTGCCGCCCGAGTACCTCGGCGGGCACCTCGGAGCCCCGCGCGCCCACACCACCGGTCGCACCGCGAGCACCGGCTTCCGGTGCGCGACCGCGATGTTCGGCAGCGCCGGCATCGAGTGGGACCTCACGACGGCGTCGCCGGACGAGCTCGCGGTCGTGCGCGACTGGGTCGCCGAGCACGTGGCCCGGCGCGGGCTGCTGCACACCGGGCGCGTGGTCCGCGCGGACACCGCCGACCCCGGCGTCCTGGTGCACGGCGTCGTCGCGCACGACGGCGTGGAGGCGCTGTTCGCGGTCGTCGCGCTCGCGGCGGCCGAGGCCGCGCTGCCCGCCCCGGTGCGGCTCCCGGGCCTCGACCCGGACCGCACGTACCGCGTGCGGACGGTCGGTCCTGCGCCGCTGCAGGTCCAGGCCGCGCCGCCGCCGTGGTTCGCGCGCGGCGAGGTCACGCTCCCCGGGCGGCTGCTCACCGACGTCGGCCTCGCGGCGCCGCTGCTCGCACCCGAGAACGCCGTGCTGCTCGCGGTCGAGGCCGTCGCGCCGCACGGGGCGGCCGCGGCGGCGCGAGCGGGCGCCGCGGCTACATTCGGCGCATGACTCCTCCTCCGGGCCGGCGCCGCGCCACGATCCACGACGTCGCGGCCGAGGCGGGCGTCTCGCGCGGCACCGTGTCGCGCCTGCTCAACGGCACCTCGTACGTCTCGTCGGACGCGCGCGAGGCCATCGAGAAGGCCATCGCCAAGGTCGGCTACGTGCAGAACACCGCCGCGCGCAACCTCGTGACGCGGCGCTCGCGGGCCGTCGGCTTCGTGGTGCATGAGCCGCACGAGCTGTTCCTCGACGACCCGAACATCGGCGCGATCCTGCTCGGCGCCAACGAGGTCGTCTCCGAGGCGGACTTCCAGCTCGTCGTGCTCGTGCTCGACTCGGAGCGCGACAGCCAGCGCGTCGCGGACTACCTCCAGGGCGGGTTCGTCGACGGCGCCGTGCTCGTCTCGGCCCGCCAGCACGACACGATCGCGGGTGCCGTCGAGCGGCTCGGGCTGCCCGCCGTGTTCATCGGCCACCCGCCGGGCCACCCCGCGATCCCGTACGTCGGCATCGACAACCGCTCGGCGGCGCGCTCGGTCACGGAGGAGCTCCTGCGGACCGGGCGGCGGCGGGTCGCCATGGTCGCGAGCGCGCTCGACCGCGACTCGGGCTCGGACCGGCTCGCCGGGTTCCGCGACGCGCTGGGCGAGCGCTTCGACCCGCGCCTCGTCGTCGACCACCCCCTGTACTCCTACGCCAGCGGGCTCGAGGGCGCGCGCGAGCTGCTGCGTCGGGAGCCGGCGATCGACGGCATCTTCGCGGCCTCGGACGCGGTCGCCGCCGGGGTGCTCGAGGCGCTGCGCCAGGCCGGGCGGTCCGTCCCGGGTGACGTCGGCGTGGTCGGGTTCGACGACTCCGCATGGGCGGTGCGCTGCGTCCCGGCCCTGTCCACCGTGCGCCAGCCCGCGCGGCTGATGGGGCGCCGGGCCGCGGAGATCGTGCTCGGGCAGATCGAGGGTGCCGAGGTCGTGCCCGGTGGGGCGCTGCTCGACACCGAGGTGGTGTGGCGGGCGTCCGCCTGACCGCGTCCGGAGCCGCGTCAGCGGAGGGCAGGGCCGGCCAGGCGGAGCGACCCGTCGGCCACACGGCTGTCGATCACGTCGGCGACCGCGACCGGGTCCGCCGCAGCGTCCGTCAGGGGATGGCGGGCGGCGATGCCGGACGTCGCGAGCTCCCGGTGCATCCGTCGGGCGGCTCCTGGGTCCGTGAAGCCGTGCCCGGTGCGGGCCGCGACCCGCGCGACGCACGTCTCCACCGGCGGCAGCAGGACCGCGTAGTGCAGGTCCGGCACGACCTCGGCGAAGAGGTCGAGGAACCACGGCCCGACGACACCGTCGTAGACGACGTGCAGCCCGCCGGCGACCAGGTGCGTCGTGGCCGCTGCGGCGGCCTCGAGCACGACCCGGTTCTGCGTGTGCGCCTCGGGCCGCCACGGCGCGATCGCACCCCGGCGGAGGAACGCGAAGAAGGTGTCGCCGACGACGAGCGCCGAGGGGTCGCGGCGCTCGGCGAGGAGGGCGGCCACGGTCGACTTGCCCGCACCCGGCGGACCGGTCACGACGAGGAGCTCGGGCACGCACCGATACTGCCCGTCCGGGTGCGCGGCGGTCGCGCTCATTCTCGTGTCGGCGTCCAGACGCGCGGGCACGTCGGGGACCGGGCGACCCGGCTCCCGTGCGCCTGCGCGTCAGCGCGTGCGCGAGTCGTGCGCGCGGATCGCGAGCTGGACGCGGTTCTCGAGCCCGAGCTTCGCGAGCGCGCTCGACAGGTGGACCTTCACGCTACCGACCGACAGGAACAGCCGCTCGGCGATCTCCGCGTTCCCGAGCCCCTCGGCGACCGCCATCGCCACCGCGTGCTCGCGCTCGGTCAGCCCCTCGGTGCGCAGGTCGGGCGCAGGGGTCGCCGGTGCGGGCGACTGCGCGGTGACGTGCTCGATGAGCTGGTGGAGCACGCTCGGGGAGACGGTGGGCTGACCGTCCGCTGCCGTGCGGACCGCCTCCACGATCGCGTCCGGGGCGGTGTGCTTGAGCAGGAAGCCCACGGCGCCGGCGCGCAGCGCGTCGAGGACGACCGCATCCGTGCGGAACGTCGTGAGCACGATGACCGCAGGGATGCCCCGGTCGGGCGCGCTGCGCAGCGCGCGCAACGCCGTGACGCCGTCTACGCGCGGCATCCGGACGTCGAGGAGGACGACGTCGGGACGGTGCTCGGCGACCGCGGCGCCGAGCTCGTCCCCGTCCGCGGCCTCCCCGACGACCGTCAGGTCACCCGCACCGGCCAGCATCAGCCGCAGGCCGGCGCGCACGAGCGGGTCGTCGTCGACGAGCAGGACGCGGACCGTCTCGGGACGTGCGCGCGCCGTCACGGCCCGCCCGCCGGGAGCTCGACGACCAGGCAGAAGCGCCCGTCGTGGACGCCCGCGTCGAGGTGCCCGCCCTCGAGCCGCACCCGCTCGGCGAGGCCCACGAGGCCACGGCCGGTACCGGGGATCTCCGCGGAGGTGACCCCCACGGGGATCGGGTTGCTCACCTCGAGCCGCACCGTGCCGTCCGAGGACTCGACCGCGACGCTCACCTCGGCGCCCGGCGCGTGCTTGCGCGCGTTCGTCAGCCCCTCCTGCAGGCTGCGGTACACCGTGCGCTGCGTCGTGTCGCGGACCTCGCCCGCCGGGACGTCCACCCGCACCTCGACCGACTCGCCGGCCCCTGTGGCCTCCGCGACGAGCGCGTGGATGTCGTCGAGGCGCGGCTGCGGGCGCTGCGTCGCCGCGGACGGCGTCCCGGTCTCCTCCTCACGGAGGACCAGGAGCAGGTCCCGCAGGTCCTCGATCGCTCGGTGGGCGCTGTCCCGGATCACGACGGCGGCGTCGTGGACCTCGGCGGCGGTCGGCGAGCGCTCCGGGGGCACCTCCGGTCGCGTGCGGTACTCGAGCGCCCCGGCGTGCACGGACAGCAGCGAGACCCGGTGCGCCAGCACGTCGTGCATCTCGCGGGCGATGCGCTCGCGCTCCTCCCGGCGTGTCTGGGTCAGACGTTCCTCGTACCGGTCGTGCTCGAGGACGGCCGCCGCGCGCAGGCCCTCGACGACCTGCGCGCGGGACCGGGCGAGCAGCCCCAGGCTCAGCACGAGCGCGTACAGGAGCGGGATCATGATCAGCCACACGAGCCACGGCATGCCCGGCAGCGGGAAGAACGCGTGGTACGGCAGCGCGGCAGCAACGGTCGCCGCCGTGATGGTCACCGACGAGGAGGGGCGCGCGAGGCGACCCACGCGGTGCACGACGACGAGCGCCGCGAAGGTGGCCGAGACGGCGAGCGCACCCGGCACCGCGCCGAGGATCGCGGCCGCGCGGGGGAACCGGCGGGTCCACCACAGGAGCAGGCACGAGACGACCCCGAGCACCCGGTCGACCGGCCAGAACCAGTCGGGCACGCCCGTGTACTCGGGCGCGCTCGTGAACCCGAGCTCGAACCAGACGAGGACGGCGATCCCGAACAGGGTGCAGTCGGACGCCCACTCGGCGCGTGTCCGGGGCACCGCGAACGGGGACAGCCGCAGGACCGCGCGGCCGGCGCGCTCGCGCGTCGTCGCCCGGGTCGCGGCCATGACGTCGATCGTACGGACGCCTGGCCTACGGGTCACCGGTCGCGGCACGAGGTATGGCCGGTCGGCAACGCGGGCTGGCCGATCGGCCGAGGCGGCGGACGGCGTGGCAAGGTCACGCTGGGGCCATGACGACGACGCACCCCGCACCACCGGACGTCTGGGCGCTCGAGCTGCGCGGCCTGCGCCGCGAGTTCGGCGACAAGATCGCGGTCGACGACGTCGACCTCCGGGTCCCGCCCGGCGCCTTCTACGGCCTCGTCGGGCCGAACGGCGCCGGCAAGACCACGGCGTTGTCGATGGCGGTCGGCCTCCTGCGGCCCACGGCCGGCACCGCGTACGTCCAGGGGATCGACGTGTGGGCCGACCCGGTCGGCGCCAAGCAGCGCCTGGGCGTCCTGCCCGACGGTCTCGCGCTGCCCGAGCGCCTCACCGGCGGCGAGCTGCTCACCTACTGGGGCCGGTTCCGCTCCCTGCCCCGGGACGTGGTCGCGGCCCGCACCGCGGAGCTGCTGCGCGTCCTCGAGCTCGAGGAGGCCGAGGAGCTCGGCACGCTCGTCGGGGAGTACTCGACCGGGATGCGCAAGAAGATCGGCCTCGCGACCGCGCTGCTGCACGCCCCGCGGGTGCTCGTCCTCGACGAACCGTACGAGGCGGTCGACCCGGTCTCCGCGCGGGTCCTGACGCGCATCCTGCGCCGCTTCACGGAGGGGGGCGGCTCCGTCGTGATCTCGAGCCACGTCATGGCGATGGTCGAGCAGCTCTGCGACCGCGTCGCGATCGTGGTCCGCGGCGCCGTCGTGGCCGACGGCACGCTCGACGAGGTGCGCCGGGGGAGCAGCCTCGACGACCGCTTCGTGGAGCTCGCGGGCGGCGCCGACGCGGTCGAGGAGGAGCTGACGTGGATCGGGGGCTGATCTCGCTCAAGCTCACGCTGCTGCGCAACAGCTCCAGGACGCTGCGCCGGGTCGGGTGGGCCGCGGGTGCGCTGCTCGTCGTGGCGACCTGGGCCGGTGCCGCGCTCGCGGCCGACGACGGCGTACGGCACGAGGTCCTGGCGCTCGGGTTCGCGTGCTGGTGGCTCGGCGGCGCGATCGGTCCGGTGCTCATGAGCGGGGCCGGGAGCGTGCGGGCCGACTGGTTCGCCCTGCTCCCGATCACGCGCGCGACCCTGGGGCGGGGCCTGCTCGCCACGGTCTTCGTCAGCGTCGCGTCGGGCTTCGTCCTCCTCGCGCTCCTGGCGGCGGGAGTGCACGCGTTCGCCCTCGCGCCGACCGCCGTGGTCGTGGTGCTGATCGGCGCGCCCCTCGTGTGGGTCCTCGTCGTGGTCACCTCCCGCCTTGTGTACGGGCTGCTCGGGGCCGCGATGCGGACGCGGCTCGGCATCGAGATCGCGGGAGTCCAGTTCGGGCTGGTGTTCGCCGTCTGGTTCACGGGCTGGATCGTCGTCCAGGTCGTCGTGCAGAGCGTGCCGCGTCTGCTCCAGGACGGGCTGCCGGCCGGGCCGGTCACGAGCGTGCTCGACGCCCTGCCGAGCGCCTGGGTCCTCCACGCGGTCGACCGAGCGGCCAGCGGGGACTGGCGCGGCGCCGGCGGCGTGCTGCTCGCGCTCGCGGGCCTCGACCTCGTCGTCGTGGTCGCCGCGATCCCGCTGCTCACCCCCCGCAGCGCGGCGGTCTCCCGCCGCCGGGGCCGCCGGCGCTCGGCCCGCCTCGTCGCCGGCGCGGGCCTCCTGCCGGCGACCCCGACCGGGGCGGTCGCCGCGAAGGAGGTGCGGCAGTGGCGCCGGGACCCGTGGCGTGCGCTCGAGAGCAGCACGGCCGTGTGGACCGGCGTGGCCATCGGCGGCTTCGCGCTCGTGGGGGAGGACACGGCACCGGTCGCGGCCTTCGCGGGCCTGATCGTCGCGTTCATGCTCGGGCTCAGCGGGTGCAACGTGTACGGCCAGGACGGCTCGGCGGTCTGGCAGAACGTCGTCGGTGAGAGCTCCGGCTCAGTCCGCGCCGACGTACGCGGGCGGCAGTGGGCGATGCTCCTCGTGTTCGTGCCGCGCGCCCTGGTGGTCAGCGTGGTGTTCGTGCTGCTGGCCCGGAGCTGGTGGGTGATCCCGGTCCTCGTGGCGGCGATGCCCGCCGTCTTCGGTGCGGCCGTCGGGTCCGCGATCCTCGTCTCGGCGGTGGGCGTCTCGCCCGGTGTCGACCCGCGGCGCCGCGTCGGACCCAACGACGCGAACGGGAACATCTCGCTGCACGTCTGGGTCGTCCTGCTGCTCGTCGTCGTCGCCGTCGCGCCGACCGTCGCGGTGATCGTGTGGGCCGTCACCGCGGGCGGGCCGGGACCCCTCGCCGTGGCCGTCGCGACCGGCGTGGTGAACGGGGTGGCGGCGTCGTGGCTCCTCGGGCGGGTCGCGATCGGGTACCTGGAGCCCCGGATGGTCGACGTGTTCAGCCGGATCCGCTACGGCCAGGTCTTCCGGACGCCGGACGCGCGCGGGCCGCTGACCTGGGTCGAGCAGGCGACGCTCAAGGGCGAGCAGCAGATGCACGCCCAGAAGCAGAAGGCGCGCGAGGAGCGGCTCGCCCGCGCGCGCCGGTGAGCGGCCCGCGGGTCGACGTCCGACGATATTGACGTCGACCCGCGTGGGCGCCCGCCCCTACCGTCGGCCTCTCCCGAGGAGGTCATGATGTCCAGCCCGTTCCCGGTCGCCCTGGCCGGAGCCGCCGCACCCACCCTGATGTGGGCCCACGAGCACGAGGTCGAGCCGCAGGCTCTCCAGCAGCTGCGCAACATCGCGTCGCTGCCGTGGGTCGAGGGCCTGCGCGTGATGCCCGACGTGCACCTCGGCAAGGGGGCCACCGTCGGCAGCGTCATCGCGATGCGCGACGCGGTCAGCCCCAACGCCGTCGGCGTCGACATCGGCTGCGGGATGATCGGCGTCCGCACGAGCCTCACGGCGGCGGATCTGCCCGACGACCTGCACGCGATCCGCACGCGCATCGAGCAGGCCGTCCCGGTGGGCTTCCACGCGCACGACGAGCCCGTCGACCTGCGCCGGCTCCGCCCGGTCAACGGACCGGCGGGTCGTGAGCGGCTCAAGGGCGCGGACGCGTTCTGGGACCGCTTCGGCGGGCTGCACCGCACGGTCCAGCAGCTCGAGGCCCGGGCCCGCAAGCAGCTCGGGACCCTCGGCGGCGGCAACCACTTCATCGAGCTCTGCCTCGACGAGTCCGACCAGGTGTGGCTGCAGCTGCACAGCGGCTCGCGCAACATCGGCAAGGAGCTCGCAGAGCGGCACGTCGCGATCGCGAAGACGCTCGAGCACAACCAGCGCATCGTCGACCGCGAGCTCGCGGTGTTCCTCGCCGGGACCCCGGAGATGGACGCGTACCTGAACGACCTGTGGTGGGCGCAGGAGTACGCCGCGCGCTCGCGTGCGGTGATGATGGCGCTCGTCGTGCAGGCCGTGCGGGACTCGTTCCCGGACAGGGACATCACGTTCGACGAGGCGACCAACTGCCACCACAACTACGTCAAGAAGGAGATCATCGACGGCGCCGAGCTCATCGTGACCCGCAAGGGCGCGATCCGAGCCGGGTCCGGCGAGATGGGGCTGATCCCCGGGTCGATGGGGACGGGCTCGTACGTGGTGCGTGGTCTCGGCAACCCGGCGTCGTTCCAGTCGGCGTCGCACGGGGCCGGGCGGCGGATGTCGCGGACCGCGGCGAAGAAGCGGTTCACGGTCGAGGACCTCGCGGCCCAGACCGCGGGCGTCGAGTGCCGCAAGGACGCCGGGGTGGTCGACGAGATCCCGGGGGCCTACAAGGACCTCGAGTCCGTGATCGCGGCGCAGACCGACCTCGTCGAGGTCGTCGCCCGGTTGCGGACGATCGTCTGCGTCAAGGGCTGAGGCGGCACGCAGCATCGTGAGGGGGCCCGGCGCGCACAGGTGCGCCGGGCCCCCTCGAGCCGCGCCACCCGCACGCAACCGCAGACGGGCGCGCGGCTCGCCGGCAATGGCGGAGTCGATCAGCCGGCCACCTCGGGCGACGTCCTCACCAGCGAGATCAGCTGTTCGGTCGCGGCCTCCTCCAGAGCGCCGTTGCCCGCCGAGCGGCGGAGACGCCCGATCGCGGCGGGTTCCAGACGGACCAGCACCCGTGCCGGGGCGACGGCCTCGTCGACGCGGCCGGCGCGCAGCAACGCCAGCACCTGGGCTCCGAGACAGACGGGGTCCTCGGGCGCCATGCGGAGCGCCTCCCCGACGGCCACGAGGTCCGCGTAGGAGCCGTGCTCCCGGAGGGTGCGCGCGAGCACCGCGTGGGCTCGGTGCGCGCGGTGCAGCGAGCTGAGCCTCTCGATCGGCGCCCGGTCCTGGTCCACGCGCAGATCCTGGAGCTCGTCGCGTTCTGCGACCAGCAGCGCAGCCGACATCCGGCCCCGCACGTCACCGCCGAGCTCGTCCGAGCGGGTCAACGCGTCGAGCAGTGCGGGTGCCAGCGGTCCACGCGCCATGCTGTCCACGAACGCGGTGACGCTCGCCTCCGGCACGTGCTCGCGTTCCATCAGGTTCGCCACCGCGCACACCCCGACGCCGTGCACGGCTTCGACGTACGGCTCGAGATCGGCACCGGAGTGGCTCGCGGTGCGGCCTTGTGCGTCGACGACCGCGACCTGCGCATCAGGTGGGAGACCGGCGGCCTCCAGGCCGTCGATGAGCTCCTGCGCCGACACACCCTGCTCGAGGCGACGGCGGATCGTCGGCCGGAGGCTCTGCGGTGCCCCGCCCTGGACGACGGCTGCACCGGCGCCCGGCACGACGACCGGCACGCGGGCCCCTACTGCCAGGACGAAGCTCGCGGTCGCGACCCCGACCGCGCCCGTCCGGTCGTCCCGGGCCACGATCGAGAACGTCATCGAGCACCTCCCTGCAGTCGGGTCGTCATGCCAGAGGACGATGCCACGTGCCCGCAGACGGACCGCGTCGACGTGGTGTCCGGGCTGGGGATGGTCGTCTGTGTCCAGGGATGAGCCGGCACGCACCATCATGGGAGGCCCGGCGCGCGCAGGTGCGCCCCCTCACCCGTCCACTACCCGCGGTAGGCGCACCGAACCGCCGCCCTTCGACCCACCCGCGCCGGTCCGTCCGGCCCCACCGCCGGAGGCACCCGTGCGTGAGCTCGTCGTCCTCGGCACGTCGTCCAACGTGCCGACCCGGACCCGCAACCACAACGGCTACCTGCTGCGCTGGGACGGCGCGCCGCACGGGGACGGCATCCTGTTCGACCCGGGTGAGGGCACCCAGCGCCAACTCACGCACGCGGGCGTCCCGGCCACGGCGATCACCCGCATCTGCCTCACGCACGTGCACGGCGACCACTGCTACGGCCTGCCGGGCGTGCTCTCGCGCATGGTCCTCGACGGGGTGCAGCGTCCCGTCGAGCTGCACTACCCGGCGTCGGGCGAGGACGTGGTCCGAGCGCTCGTCGGGCTCGCGACGCCCGGGCTCGACCTGCGGCTGCGCCCGCACGGCGGGCCCGGCGAGGTGGCCGCGGGGCTCGAGGTCGTCGCGCTGCGGCACCGGATCGAGACGTACGGGTACCGGCTCGTCGAGCCCGACGGGCGCTCGCTCGTCCCGGAACGGCTCGCCGCCGCGGGGATCACCGGGCCGGACGTCGGCCGGCTGCAGCGCGAGGGCGAGCTGCGCAGCGTGCGCCTGGCGGACGTGAGCGTGCCGCGGCGCGGGCAGAGCGTCGCCGTCGTGATGGACACCGCGGAGTGCGCGGGCGCCGAGCAGCTGTCCGACGGCGTGGACCTGCTGCTCGTCGAGAGCACGTTCGGGGCGGACACCGCGGAGCTCGCCGAGACGTACCTGCACCTCACGGCGGCGCAGGCGGGTGCCCTCGCGGCGCGGTCCGGCGCGCGGACGACCGTGCTCACGCACTTCTCGTCGCGGTACGTGGACGTCGCGCCGCTGCTGGAGCAGGCCCGGGCGGCTGCTCCCGGGGCGCAGATCACGGCCGCCGACGACCTCGACCGCGTGCCGCTCCCGCCCCGGCGCCCGCACGACGCCTGACGGAGCTCAGGCCGCGCACCCTACGCACGTCCGGGCCACCGGGCGCGCCTCGAGCCGGGCCACCGGGACGCGCCGTCCGCAGACCTCGCACACGCCGTAGGTCCCCGCCTCGACGCGTCCGAGCGCGGCGTCGGTCTCGGCGAGCTGGTGACGCACGTGCCGGACGATCGTGTCGAGCTGCGAGCGCTCGAACGCGATCGTCGCGCCCTCGGGGTCGTGCTCGTCGTCCGCGTTGGAGTCCGCCGAGGCGGCGACGAGCTCGTCGAACGAGCCCGTGAGCTCGCCGAGCCGCCCGACGAGCCCGGCGCGCAGGACGGTGAGCACCGCGCGGGCGTCGAACGGCTCGGACGACGCGGGTGCGCCGGCCGCCGCGCCGTGCGCCCCGGTCCGTGCCGCGTCGTCGGTCATCGACCCATCGTCACACCCGCCACCCACTCGGCCCGGGTGGCGGTCCGCCGGGTGCTCCGCCCCGCCGCGCGGATCGACGGCGCGCGCGGCACGCTGGGACGAGACGGACGCACGCCACGCGGTCCCGACGACCGGGACCCGACGAGAGGAGACCGGGATGCCGAAGACGACCCGCGCGGGCAAGCCCAAGCAGAGCGAGCTCCCCGAGACGCTCAAGCGCTCCGACGCGAAGGCCCAGCGCACGTTCACCAAGACCTACGACTCGGCCGCCGAGGAGTACGACGGCGACGAGGAGCGCGCGCACCGCGTCGCGTACGCCGCGCTCAAGCACACGCACGAGAAGGTCGGCGACCACTGGGATCCCAAGGACGAGCACGGGCCGTCCGACCCGCAGGCCGAGGGCGGCGCTGGTACGGACCGGCCGACCGCGGGTGGTGTCGACGCGAACGCGAGCAAGCAGCACCTGTACGACCTCGCGAAGCGGCTCGACGTGCCCGGGCGCTCGTCGATGACCAAGGCCGAGCTCGTCGAGGCGATCCAGAAGGCGAACGACCGCGCGTCCCGACGCGCCCGTGAGGGTTCGTGACCGCCGCGGGCCGCCCCGCGCCCCACCACGTCGTCGTGATCGGCTCCGGCTTCGGCGGGCTGTTCGCCACGAAGGGGCTCGCGCACGACCCCGTGAAGGTCACGGTGCTCGCGAGCACCGGCCACCACCTGTTCCAGCCGCTGCTCTACCAGGTCGCCACCGGCGTGCTGTCGCAGGGCGAGATCGCCCCGGCCACGCGCGACGTGCTGCGTCGCCAGCGCAACGCCCGGGTGCTGCTCGGCACGGTCACCGACATCGACCTGCAGAGCCGGGTCGTGACGTCCCGCTCACCGGGCGGCACGACCACGACGTCCTACGACAGCCTCGTCGTCGCGGCCGGCGCCGGGCAGTCGTACTTCGGGAACGACGAGTTCGCGGCGCACGCGCCCGGGCTCAAGAGCATCGACGACGCGCTCGAGCTGCGCGGGCGGATCTTCGGCGCGTTCGAGCTCGCGGAGCTCAGCCGCGACCCCGCGGAGGTGCGCCGCCTGCTGACCTTCGTCGTCGTGGGCGCCGGCCCGACCGGCGTCGAGATGGCCGGGCAGATCGCGGAGCTCGCGCACCGCGCGCTCGCGGACAGCTTCCGGCACATCGACCCGCGGCACGCGCGCATCGTGCTCGCCGACGCGGCGCCCGCCGTGCTGCCGACGTTCCCGGAGAAGCTCGGGCGCGCCGCGGCCCGGCGGCTCGAGGACCTGGGCGTCGAGGTGATGCTCGACGCGAAGGTCGTGGGCCTCGACGGGACGGGCGTCGACCTCGAGGCCCCGGACGGCTCCCGCAGCCGGGTCGAGGGGCGCTGCACGGTCTGGGCCGCCGGGGTCGCGGCCTCGCCGCTCGGCGCCCGGCTCGCGGAGCAGAGCGGTGCGGAGACCGACCGGGCCGGACGCGTGCGCGTCGAGCCCGACTGCACGCTGCCGGGCCACCCGGAGGTGTTCGTCGTCGGCGACCTCATGGCCCTGGACCTGCCCGGGGTCGCGCAGGTGGCGATGCAGAGCGGCGAGCACGCCGCGGGGCAGATCCGCCGCCGGCTGCGCGGTGAGCCGACCGGGCAGCCGTTCGCGTACCGCGACAAGGGCAGCATGGCGACGGTCTCGCGGTTCCACGCCGTCGCGCAGGTCGGGTCGTTCCAGACCGCCGGGTTCGTCGCGTGGGTGCTGTGGCTGGCCGTGCACCTCGTGTACCTCGTCGGGTTCAAGAACCGGCTCACGACGCTGCTGCACTGGACGGTGAGCTTCGTCGGGCGGGGCCGCTCCGAGCGCACCGCGACGCTGCAGCAGGTGCTCGGACGGCGGGCGCTCGGCGAGCACGAGCGGGCGCTCGGCGACCAGCAGCCCGCGACCACGCCGCGGCCGGGCGGTCCCGGCGCTGCGGGGGAGACGTGAGCGCGCCCCGATGACGGTGCACGTCGGTACCTCGGGGTGGAGCTACGACCACTGGGAGGGCGAGGTCTACCCGCCGGGGACCCCGAGCCGCGACCGGCTCGGGTACTACGTCCGGCGGTTCTCGACCGTCGAGCTCAACGCGAGCTTCTACCGCTGGCCGCGGACCGCGACGTTCGCGGGGTGGCGCGAGCGGCTGCCGCCCGGCTTCCTCATGACGGTCAAGGCCCCGCGCGGGCTGACGCACGCGAAGAAGCTGTACGACCCCGAGGTGTGGATCGAGCGCATCTCGGCCGGGTGGCACGAGCTGGGCGACAAGCGCGCGGTGCTGCTCGTGCAGACCTCGCCGCTGCACGCGCGCGACGACGCCCGGCTCGACTGGTTCCTCGCCCACGTCCCGCCGTGGATCCGCGTCTGCGTCGAGCTCCGGCACCCCTCCTGGGAGCACGAGGACGTGCTGCGCCTCCTCGAGCGGCACGGCGCGGCGTACTGCGTGATGAGCGGCGCGGGACTGCCGTGCCGGCTGCGCGTGACCGCGCCGTTCGCGTACGTGCGCCTGCACGGCCCCGACCACGAGCACCTGTACGCCGGCTCCTACTCCGACGACGACCTGCGCTGGTGGGCCGACCGGATCCGGGAGTGGGAGTCCGCGGGTACCGAGGTGTTCGCGTACTTCAACAACGACGGCCACGCGCACGCCGTCCGCAACGCCGAGACCCTGCGGCGCTTCCTCACCACCTGAGGCGCCGGCGCCGGCGCACCGCGTGCTCCCAGGTCAACGCGGCGCGCTGTGAGACGGCCTGGGTCGAAGGGCCCGGACCGGGCCCGGAGCCGGCCGGGATCATGGCTCGTGCGGGTCCACCACGCCCGCGACCCGAGCGAAAGACCCACCATGAGCCTGACTTCTCCCGGCCGCGTCCTCGTCGTCGGCGCCGGCATGGTCGCCCACCACCTCGTCGAGCAGCTCGTCGCCCGCTCGCCCGAGGGCGAGTGGCAGCTGACCGTGCTCGGCAAGGAGGACGCCGCCCCGTACGACCGCGTGCACCTCTCCGAGTTCTTCACCGGGCGGGACGGGAGCGCCCTGACCCTGTCGGGGACGCCGTGGCTCGACCCGCGGGTGCAGCTGCGCACGGGCGACCCGGTGCGCAGCATCGACCGCGACGCGCGCACGGTCACGACCCGCTCCGGGCGCGTCGAGGCGTACGACCACCTCGTGCTCGCGACCGGCTCGTGGGCCTGGACCCCGCGCACCGAGGGCACCGACCTGCCCGGCGTGTTCACGTACCGCACTCTCGGGGACGTCGAGGCGCTGCGCGACTGGGTCGCCCGGCGCACCGAGGAGCTCGGCCGGCCGCTCGCGGGTGCGGTCGTCGGCGGCGGGGTGCTCGGGCTCGAAGCGGCAGCCGCGCTGCAGACGCTCGGCACGAGCGCGACGGTCGTCGAGTTCGCCGACCGGCTCATGAACGTCCAGCTCGACGACGGCGGCGGCGAGGCCCTGCGCGTCCTGGTCACCGGGCTCGGCATGGACGTGCGCACCTCGACGGGCGCGACGCGGCTCGGGGCCGCGGACGACGGCGCGGTCGCGACGATGGACCTGTCCGACGGCTCGTCCGTCCCCGCGGACGTCGTGGTGTTCTCGACCGGCGTGCGCCCGCGCGACCGGGTGGCCCGCGAGTCGGGGCTCGCGATCGGCGAGCGGGGCGGCGTCGTCGTCGGCCCCACGTGCCGCACGTCCGACCCGTCGATCTGGGCCGTGGGGGAGTGCGCGTCGTTCGAGGGTGAGTGCACCGGGCTCGTCGCGCCGGGCAACGCGATGGCCGACGTCGTCGTCGACCAGCTGCTCGGCGGGTCCGCGACCTACCGGCCCGCGGCGGACGGCACGAAGCTCAAGGGCGTCGGGGTCGACGCCGCGAGCTTCGGCGACGTGTTCGCGCTGACCCCGGGCGCGCTCGAGGTCATGTTCGCCGACCCGGTCGCCCAGACGTACCGCAAGCTCGTCGTGTCGGACGACGCGCGCACCCTGCTCGGCGGGGTGTTCGTCGGCGACACGTCGCTGTACTCCTCGCTGCGACCGATGCTCGGCCGCCCGCTCGGCGCCGACCCGTCCGCGTTCCTCGCACCCGAGGGCGGCGCGCCCGCGCCCGGCCCGGACCTGCCCGACGACGTCGTCGTCTGCTCGTGCTCCAACGTCTCGGCGGGCACCGTGCGCGCCGCGGTCACCGAGCACGGCTGCACGAGCGTCGGCGAGGTCAAGACGTGCACCCGCGCCGGCACCGTCTGCGGCTCGTGCGTCCCGCTGCTGACCAAGATCGTGAGCTCGACGCTCGAGAGCGCGGGCGTCACCGTCTCGAACGCGATGTGCGAGCACTTCGCGATGCCGCGCGCCGAGCTGTTCGCGCTCGTGCGCCGCGACGGGCTGCGCACGTTCACCCAGGTCGTCGAGGCGCACGGCACCGGCCGCGGCTGCGCGGTCTGCAAGCCCGCCGTCGCCTCGATGCTGTCCTCGACGAACGCGGGGCACGTGCTCGAGCGTGAGCACGCGGCGCTGCAGGACACCAACGACCACGTGCTCGCGAACATGCAGAAGGACGGCACGTACTCGGTGGTCCCGCGCGTGCGGGGCGGGGAGATCACCCCCGAGAAGCTCGTCGTGCTCGGCCGGGTCGCCGCCGAGTTCGGGCTCGCGACCCGCATCACGGGCGCGCAGCGCATCGCGATGTTCGGTGCACGCATCGACCAGCTGCCCGCGATCTGGCGTCGCCTCGTCGACGCCGGCTTCGAGTCGGGCCAGGCGTACGGCAAGTCGCTGCGCGCGGTGAAGTCGTGCGTCGGTCAGGCCTGGTGCCGGTTCGGGGTGCAGGACTCCGCGAGCATGGCGGTGCGCCTCGAGCTCCGCTACCGGGGCCTGCGCTCGCCGCACAAGTTCAAGGTCGGCGTCTCGGGCTGCGCGCGCGAGTGCGCCGAGGCGCGCGGCAAGGACGTCGGCGTCATCGCGACCGAGAAGGGCTGGAACGTCTACGTCGGCGGCAACGGCGGCTTCACGCCGCGGCACGCCGAGCTTCTCGCGGAGGACCTCGACGACGACCGGCTGGTCCAGGTGATCGACCGGTTCCTCGCGCACTACATCCAGTCCGCGGACCGGGTGCAGCGGACCGCGCCGTGGGTCGCGGAGTACCCGGGCGGGCTCGCCGAGCTGCGCCGGGTCGTCGTCGACGACGCGCGGGGCCTGGGCGCCGAGCTGGACGCGGTCATGGCCGAGCACGTCGCGCAGTACACCGACGAGTGGCGCGCGACGCTCGACGACCCGGAGAAGCTGCGGCAGTTCGTGTCCTTCGTGAACGCCCCGGACACCCCGGACCCTGACCTCGTCTACGCCCCGGTGCGCGGCCAGGTCCGCCCCGCGCGCGCCGGTGACGACGTCGCCGACCGCAGCCCTGTGGTCGCCCGCACGCTGGAGGTGCGCTCATGAGCGCCTGGACGACCGTCTGCCACGTCGAGGACCTGCTGCCCGAGCGCGGGGCCGCGGCGCTCGTCGGTGACCAGCAGGTCGCGGTGTTCCGGCTGGAGGACGACGAGGTCGTCGCGGTGCAGCAGCGCGACCCGTTCTCGGGCGCCAACGTGCTCTCGCGCGGCATCGTCGGCTCGGCCGGGGAGGCGGTGACGCTCGCCTCGCCCATGTACAAGCAGGTGTGGGACCTGCGCACCGGGGCGTGCCTCGACGCGGCCGGCAAGGAGCCGCAGGACCTGCGGACGTTCGACGTCGTGGTGGACGCCGACGGCCGCGTGCGGGTCGCCGGCTGAGGGTCGGCGGCACGGGGGTGTCGTGCCAAGGGGGCGCGAGGCCCGGGCCGACAAGGGCCACCACGCGCGGTGCGTGGCGGCCCTGTCGTGCGTCTGCGGTCGACCGGCGCGGCTCGGCGCGCCTCGGCTCGGTGCCGGAGACACGATTCGCCGGGGTGTCAGCGCGGCTGCGCCGGGTTGGTCGGGTCGCCGTGCGACGGCGGGTTGATCTTGGGGCCCTGCGTCTGCGGGCTCACGAGGCTGCCGCCCTGCGCGCCGCCGGCGGCGAGCTCCGGTGCGAGGCCGCTCGCGTCGCCGCCCGACGGCTCGGCGCCGTCCTCGAGCTCGCCGAGCCGGGCCTGGAGCACCTGCAGGACGGGCAGCCGGTCGCCGTGCGCCTGCTCGTACGTCAGCAGCGTCCCGACCTGCTCGGCGCTCAGCGACCGGATGCGGTGGCCGAGGCCGGTGACCGGCAGGTGGTCGTAGTCCGGGATGGGCAGCGCGTCGCGCTCCACGGGCGTCTCGTCACTCATCGTGCCCCCTCGTCGTCGGCGTCGGTCCTCCGACTGTAGGTCGGGACGCGCGACGGCGCAGCGCCACCGGGGGGCCCGGTGACGCTGCGCCGTGGGTGCTGCGAGGAGGCCCCGAGCGGGCTCAGTGCCCGGCCAGCGCGACCTCCGTGCGGACGTCGCCCAGCCCGCGCGCGACGAGCAGGCGCCCGCCCTCGGCGAGCCGGCCCCAGGTGCCCGACGCGGTGTCCCAGCGCCGCCACAGCCGCGCGTCGGTCGTGACCTCGACGCGCACGGACTCGCCCGGCTCGGCGCTCGCGGACGCCCAGCCGACGAGCCGCACGGGCTGGTCGTCGGTCTGCGGGTCGAGGTAGACCTGCACGACCTCGCGGCTCGGGCGCGTCCCGGTGTTCGTCACCGTGACCTCTACGCGCGGGGCGGCGCCCGACTCGTCGACCGTCACGTCCGCGTACTCCCACGTGGCGTAGCCCAGGCCGTGCCCGAGCCAGAACGCCGGCTCCGGCGCCAGGCCGGCGTGGTGGCCGCGGTACCCGACGAACGTGCCCTCGGTGTACTCGAGGTCGCCGTCGACGGGCGTCACCGACCACGCGGGTGCGGCGCCGTCCGCGGCGGGGAACGTCGTGACGAGGCGCCCCGCGGGCTCGATGTCGCCGAGCAGCGCGGCGGCGACGGCGTGACCGCCCTCCTGCCCGGGCAGCCCGGCCCACAGCACCGCGTCGACCTCGTCGAGCCACGGCATGAGCACCGGCGTCGCGGCGTTCACGACGACGACCGTCCTGCGGGCCGCGGCGGCGACCGCGCTCACCATCGCGTCCTGGTCGCCGGGCAGCGCGAGCGTCGACTTGTCGACCGACTCGGTCTCGCGCTCCTCGGTCAGGCCCACGACCACGACGGCGACGTCGGCCGCGCGTGCGGCGGCGACCGCGTCGGCGATCACGTCGGCCGCGGGCCGCGGCGCCGGGCGGGCGACGAGCCCGAACAGACCGACCCCGGCCATCGGCTCGGCGTCCGCCTCGACCGTCACGCCGGCGGCGACGTCGAGCACGTCCGTCGCGGCCGGCGGGCGCAGCATGACCTCGCCGTCGATCACGGCGTCGGTGTCGACGTCGAGCACCTCGGTCGCGGCGGGCGGCGCGAGCATCTCCTCGGCGAACCCGCCGCCGGCGCGCAGCGAGTGCCGAAGCGTCCGGTCGCCGACCGCCAGCACCCAGTCGCCGACCCCCATGACCCCGACCTCGGCCGCACCGGCCTGCGACAGCCGGGCCTGGAAGCGCACCGTGTGCACGGCCTGCGGGAGGTCGTCGTCGAAGCCGACCATCGTCGTCGCGGTGTCCGAGTGGCGCTCGTCGAGCACCGTGCCGTCCTCCGCGAGGAGCGTGACGTGCACGCCCGGCTCGCCCGTCACGGGGTCGGTCACGAACTCCGGTCGGGCGGCGACCGAGCGCTCGCGCACCTCGACGCCGTCGACGACCGTCACCGCGTCACCGAGGAGGGCGGTCAGGCCCTCCGCGACGCTGACCTGGTACGGCGGGTTGACCTGCGCCGAGCCGCCGCCCATGTCGATCGTCTCGAGCGCGTGCCGCCCGACGAGCGCGACCGACGTGCCGCGCCCGAGCGGGAGGACGGCGTCGCGGTTCGTCAGGACCGTCATGCCCTGCGCGGCGAGGCGCGTGAGCTGCTCCCGGCGCACCGCGCTGTCGGGCGCGGGGAGGTCGTCCGGGTACGAGCGGAGCTCGCCCAGCGCGCCGACGCGGTCCGCGAGCACGAGGAGGCGCGCGAGGTGGTCGTCGACCACGGACTCGTCGACCTCGCCCGAGCGCACCGCGGCGACGAGCGCGTCGCCCCACGGGCCGTCGGGGCCGGGCATCACGAGGTCGAGCCCGCCGTTGGCCGCGGGGCCGGCGGTCCTCGTGGCGAACCAGTCGGACATGACGAGGCCGGTCCAGCCCCACTCGCCCTTGACGACCTCGTTGATCACGTGGTCCTGCTCGGTCGCCGCGACGCCGTTGACGTCGTTGTACGCGGCCATCATCGACCAGGGGTCCGACTCCTGCGTCGCGATCTCGAAGGGGAGCAGGTAGAGCTCCCGGAGCGTCGCCTCGTCCACCACGCTGTTCATCGTGTTGCGCTGCGTCTCGGACTCGTTGGCCACGAGGTGCTTGAGGCAGGCCCCGACGCGCAGCGACTGCAGGCCGTCGACGTAGGACGCCGCGAGCCGGCCGGTGAGCAGCGGGTCCTCGGAGTACGCCTCGAAGACGCGCCCGTTGAGCACCGAGCGGTGCAGGTTGATCGTCGGGCCGAGCACGACGTGGATCTCCTGGGCGAGCGCCTCCTCGGCGAGCATCCGGCCGACCTCACGGGTCGTCTCGGGGTCCCAGGCGGAGGCGAGCAGCGTCGCGTTGGGGAACAGGGCGACCTTGCGACCGCCCGTGAACTTCAGCCCGCGCACACCGGTCGGTCCGTCGGACAGGCGCAGCTCGCCGAGCCCGATCGACTCGTCGGGGGCCAGCGTGAACGCCGTCGCCCCCGTGAGGAGGCGCACCTTGGTGGGCAGGTCGAGCGTCCGGACGAGCGCGCGCACGTCGGTCTGCGTGGAGACGGGGGACATGGTCATCACTTCACCTTCTTGACGGGGATGATGGCGAGCGCGCCGACGAACACCAGCAGCGCCGCGACGATGTAGAGCCGGTCGTAGTTGAGGGCGGGCCCGGCGATGAGCAGGGCTCCGAGGAACGGCGCGACCGACTGCGGGCCGGCGTTGGCGATGTTGAAGACGCCCAGGTCCTTCGCGGCGTCGTCGGGGTTCGGCAGCACCTCGATGACGAGCGCGAGGTCGACGCCCATGTAGATGCCGAACGCGGCGCCCAGGAGCACCTCGACGAGGTAGAACCCGCCGACGGTCGTGACCTGGGTGAGCAGGCCGAGCCCCACGGCGAACAGCGCCGTCGAGGCGAAGACGAAGACCTTGCGGCGGGCGAGCCGGTCGGACACGATCCCGGCGAGCTGCCCGACGACCACGAGCACGACGGTGTAGATGAGCACGCCGGTGAAGATGGTGTCGGTCGCCTGCTTGTCGGTGAGCCCCAGGTTGTCCTTCATCCAGAAGAACCGGAACGTCGAGAACAGGAAGCTGCCGAGCGTCAGCAGGAACCGCGACCACCAGGCCCACGCGAAGTCGGCGTGCTTGCGGGGGTCGATCCAGAAGGTGTTCAGCCACGCCCGCACGTCCATCGGCCCGGGACGCTCGGTCAGCGGGCGATCCTTCAGGACGAGCGAGAAGGTCAGCATCCCGAGGACGCCGATCACGGCGGGCACCATGAACAGCGGGACCATCGCGTTCGTGAACAGCCCGGCGACCCAGATCGAGGCGAGGATGCCGACGTTCTGCATCACGCCGGCGAGCGCGCTGATGCGTGCGGTCTGCGACTTCGGGACCTGGTCGGCGATGGTCGCGAGGTAGGCGGCGAAGCACGCGTTGGCCGCGAGCTGCGCCAGGAACCAGCCGACGACGAGCGTGGGCACGTTGTCGGCGAGGGAGATCAGCAGGAGGCACGCAGCCAGCGCGAGGCTGCCGCCGACCATCCATGGCCGCCTCCGGCCGAAGCGGGACATCGTGCGGTCGGACAGGCGCCCGAAGATCGGGTTGGCGAGCAGCGCGGCGAACGCGCCCACGCCGAGGATGAGGCCCTGGGCTGTCGTGGCGTTCTCGGGCCCGACGACCCGGATGACCTTGATGGCCATGCTCACCATGACGGGACCGAGCAGCGCGATGAACAGCGCGAGCTGGGCGAAGGCGAAGCCGAGGACGAACGGCGCCCGGACGGGCTCGGTCGGCGGCGCGTGCTCGGAGGTGGGGACGGGCCTCTCGTGGCCCGGGATCCCGGAGGTGACGATCGACGCGGACGGCTCTGTGGTGTCGGGCGTCGGGGGGCTGAAGGGCTGGACGGGCGTTCCGCTGCTCATGTCTGCTCCGGCTGGCGGTGGCGGAAAAACGGGCTGATGCGTGTCACTGACACGTGTCACTTGCGCGTGTCAGTACGGTAGGGTGTGGATTGTCGGTTTGGCAACAGACCAGTTCAGAGGCTCGTTCTCCGGCCCGCAGGGACCCGCCGGGACCCTCGTCGAGCCGCTGCAGGGGCACACAGGAGGCGTCATGGTCACCATCCGGACCCGTCGCGTCACGAGCGCGGACGTCGCCCGCGAGGCGGGCGTCTCGCGGACGACCGTGAGCTACGTCCTGAACGACACCCCGCACCAGAAGATCCCCGAGGAGACCCGGCAGCGCGTCCTCGACGCGGTCGCACGCCTCGAGTACGCGCCGTCCGCGGCCGCGCGCACGCTCCAGCGCGGGCGCTCCGACACGGTCCTCTGCCTGCTGCCGAACTGGCCCATCGGGCCGGCCGTCGGTGCGTCGCTCGAGCACCTGTCCGCGGCGCTCGCGGCCCGGGGCCTCACGCTGCTCGCGCACCCGAGCGCGGGCTCGTCACGCACGCTGGCCGACGCCTGGCGGGCGGTCAGCCCGGCCGCGGTCGTGCTGTTCGAGGACGCCGACGAGGAGGACCTCGCGGCGATGCGGGCCGAGGGCATCCAGGTCACGGTCGCGCTGCTCGCCGGGGGTGGTGGGGGGGAGCCGGCACCCGGCGCGGCGCGCTCGAGATCCCGCAGCAGCGCGCCGGCCGGCTGCAGGCCGAGCACCTCGCGGCGGCGGGTCATCGCCGGCTCGGCTACGCGTTCCCGGCCGACCCGCGAGTCGCGGGCTTCGCGGGGCCGCGGCTCGCGGGCGTGCGTGCGGCGTGCGCCGACCTGGGGCTCGACGACCCGGTCGTGCTGACGGTGCCGCTCGAGATCGACGCCGCGAAGGACGCCGTCGCGACCTGGCGCGGCGCGAGCGTGACCGCGGTGTGCGCCTACAACGACGACGTCGCGCTCGCGCTCCTCACGGGCGTGCGGCGCTCGGGGCTCGCGGTCCCGGGCGACCTCGCGGTCATCGGGTTCGACGACATCCCCGGCGCGGCGGTCGCCGACCCGCCGCTCACCACGGTCACGACCGACCACCGGGCGATCGCCGAGCACATCGCGCAGACGATCGTGCACGGGCTCGAGGGCACGGAGGCCCCGCTGCGCCCGGGCTCCGACGTCGTCGGGCTCGTGCGTCGCGACTCCGCGTGACGCACGAGCCCGAGGTCCGTGCTCGCCGACCGGTCGCCCCTCCGTGGGGCGGCCGGTCGGCGGGGGTGGTGCTGCGGGTCAGGCGCCCTGGCCCGCCCCGCGCCCGGTGCGCGACTGCAGCTCCTCGATGAGCTCCGAGGCCTGCGCCTTCGTCAGGTCGTCGGGCACCTCCTCGCGGGCCTCGCGCGCGAGCGTCGACAGGTAGCTGCCCTGCGGACCGGTCATCGGCTCGTCGCCGGTGACCCAGTCCTGCGGGTCCTTCTCGGGGCTGCCGACGCCGGGCGCGTCGTCCGCGGTGCCGCCCGTGGGCTCGGTCGCGTCAGCGGGAGCGGTCTCGTCGGTCGGGGTCGTCTCGTCGGTCGCCATGCTCAGGCCTCCTGGTCGCTGTGGCGGGGCTCGGTCATCTTCGCGTGCACCGCGGACTTCGCGGTGTCGGGGAGGACCGCACCCATCGCGGTCTGCATCTTGGTCTTGAGCGAGTGCGTCGAGACCTGGTCCTTGCCGGCCATGAGCGCCTCGAAGCCCTGGTGCGCGACCTTGGCCGGGTCGTCCTTCTTCTGCTCGGCGACGCGCGTGCCCTCCATGTGCGAGGCCTCGAAGAAGTCGGTGTCCGTCGGCCCGGGCAGCAGCGCCGTGATCGACACGCCGGTGTCCTTGAGCTCGTGGCGGATCGCCTCGGTGAAGCTCTGCACGAACGCCTTCGACGCCGCGTAGGTCGCGTAGTAGGGCCCGGGCATGCGCGCGGCGACCGACGACGTGACGAGCACCCGGCCCGCGCCGCGCGCCACCATCCGCGGCAGCAGGCGCTTCGCGAGGTGGACCACGGAGACGACGTCGAGCGCGATGACCCGCAGGTCGGCCTCGAGCGGCGTCTCGAGGAAGGGGCCGCCGTTCGCGATGCCGGCGTTGAGCGCGAGCGCATCGACGGGCCGGCCGCCGATCTCGGCGACGAGGCGCTCGACGCCCTCGGGCGTCGCGAGGTCCGCGGTCACCGAGCGCACGGGGTGCCCGTCGGCGACGAGCGTCTGGGTGGCGATCTGCAGGCCGGTCTCGTCCTCGGCGCAGCTGAGCACCTCGAAGCCGTTCTCCGCGAACTCGCGCACGAGCTCGAGGCCGATGCCGCTCGACCCGCCGGTCACGACGGCGAGGGGCAGGGGTGTGACGTCCATGGGATGACCTCCGGGAGGGGCTGGTCGGTGCCTTCGAGGCTAGGTCGGACGGCCGCGCACGGCATGTCGAGCGTGCTGTGCGGCAGCCGTCCAGCTGGACGGACGACCAGGGCATCGTGACCTGATCGTGACCTGTTCTTCACTTACCCGGCAGTAAGTACGGATGGTTCTCTGAGCAGGCCGACCTCACGAAGGAGTGACAGGTGACGCGTCCGACCCTTGCCCTCGTCCCGCCCCGACGCCAGCGTCCCGGCCCGATCCTGCGGCCCGGGGGTGGGTGGCCGGCCGGCCGCACGACCGCTGCCGCGGCGGCCCTCGCGCTCGTGGCCCCGCTCGTCCTGCTCGCGACCGCCGGGCCCGCGCACGCCGCCGGCGACGACCTCGCGATCGCGGGCACGGCGACGGCGTCGCAGTCGCAGGACGACACGGACGGCTCGTTCCCGGCCTCGAACGCGGTCGACGGCGACCCGGCGACGCGGTGGGCGAGCGGCAACGGCCCGGACGAGGACGCGACCTTCACCGCGTGGCTCGCGGTCGACCTCGGCGCCACTGCGGCGGTGGACGGCCTGACCCTGCGCTGGGAGGCCGCCCATGCGGCGTCGTACGAGATCCAGGCGGCGACGGGCGACCCCGCGGACCCCGCGAGCTGGTCGACCGTGCACACGGAGCCCGCGAGCGACGGCGGCGTCGACGAGATCGCGCTCGCCGCGCCCGTCGACGCGCGGCACCTGCGCGTGCACATGCTCGAGCGCGTGCCGTTCACGTGGGACCCCGCGGGACCGCACTGGTACGGGTACTCGCTCTTCGCGATCGAGGTCCACGGCACGCCCGAGCAGCCGGCCGTCGTGGTCGGCCGGGCCACCGCCACGGTCGCCGCCGGCGCCTCGGCGACCGTCCCCGTCGTGCTGAACGCGCCGGCCACCGGCGAGACGCGCGTGCGCGTGACCTCGGGCGGCGGCACCGCGGTCGCCGGGACGGACTACACCGCGGTCGACGAGGTGCTCACGTTCGCCGCCGGGGAGACGACGCAGCAGGTCACGGTCGCGACCGTCGACCACGGCCCGCTCGCACCCGTCACCACGTTCGACCTCACCCTGAGCGACCCGACCGGCCTCGTGCTCGGTGCCCGCACGACGACCACGGTGACGATCGCGCCGCACGGCGACCTGCCCGACGTCGGCCCGAGCGAGGTGCTCGACGACTTCGAGGACGGCGTGCCCGCCGGGTACACGACGTGGGGGATCAGCGCCCCGGTCACGCCGGTGCTCACGACCGCCGAGGCGACGCGCGAGGGTGCGGGCGACGCGAACCACGCGCTCGCCGCCACCGTGGGCGCGATCCCGGCGCCGGGTGACTGGTTCGGCTTCACGCACGACCTCAGCCCCGCCGCCGACTGGTCGGCGTACGACGGCTTCGCGTTCTGGTTCCGCGGCACCGGGGACGGCGGCACGCTGCGCTACGAGCTCAAGAGCGGCGGGCGCATGTTCGAGCGGTCCGTCGTCGACGACAGCGCGGGCTGGCGCCGTGTGACCGTGCCGTTCGCGCAGCTCCGGGTCAAGGGCGACCCGGCGTCCGACGAGCGCTTCGACCCCGCGGCGTCCACGGGCTTCGCGGTCACGCTCACCGACCTCGGCGCGGGCACGTGGCTCTTCGACGACGTCGCGCTCTACCAGCGCGTCACGACGGTCCAGGACTTCGAGGGCGACGTCCCCGTCGCCGAGCCCGGCGGGACGGTCGGGCACTTCACGTGGGGCTCGGACGGCTCCGAGGTGAGCCTCGCGGTGACCGAGCGCGACCGCGACGGCGCCCCCGGCGGCAACCACGTCCTGAGCGGGGAGTACCTCATCCCGTCCGGCGGCTGGGGCGGGTACAGCCACAACCTCGCCGCCGCGCAGGACTGGAGCGGCTTCCGTGGGCTGCGCTTCCTCTGGTACGCCTCGCAGGACAACCGCCCCGCCTCGCCCACCGCGGGCGCGGACATCAAGGTCGAGGTCAAGGACGGCGGGCCCGACGGCGAGCACGCCGAGCTGTGGGCCGCGACGTTCAAGGACAACTGGTCGCCCGACGGCAGCCGGTGGAAGCTCGTCGAGATCCCCTTCACCGACCTCCGGCTCGGCGGCCACCAGCCGGGCGACGAGGCGACCCGCAACGGCACGCTCGACCTGACGTCCGCGTGGGGCTATGCCGTGACGATGGTCCCCGGCACCGCGCAGCCCGTCGGCTGGGCGGTCGACGACGTCGAGCTCTACGGCTCGCCCGCGCCCGTGCCGACCGCCACGGTCGCCGCGACGCAGGACGTCGTGCTCGTCGACCGCGGCGACGTCGCGCAGGTCACGCTCCGGCTCACGACGACCGACGGCGAGCCGCTCCCCGAGCCGGCGACCGTCACCTACGCCCACGCGGGGACGGCCGACACCGCCGAGGCCGGCACGCACTACGAGCCGTTCTCGGGGACGCTGACCTTCGACGCCGGGACGCCCTCGGGCGCCGAGCAGACGATCGAGGTCCGCACGCTCGCCACCTCCGAGGAGGACGACTCCCGGTCGGTCGAGGTGACGCTCACCGCCGAGGGGGCCGACGTCGCGTCGTCGCCGCGGGTCGTGCTCAACGCGGCCGGCGCGCCCTACCTCGACGCGGCACGGCCCACCGCCGAGCGCGTCGAGGACCTCCTCGGGCGCATGACGCTCGCCGAGAAGGTCGGTCAGATGGCCCAGGCCGAGCGGCTCGGCCTGCGTTCCGACAGCGAGATCGGGAGCCTCGGGCTCGGGTCGCTGCTGTCGGGCGGCGGCTCCGTGCCGGCCGACAACACCCCGTCGGGCTGGGCCGACATGATCGACGGCTTCCAGCGCGAGGCGCTCTCGACCCGGCTGCAGATCCCGCTCGTCTACGGCGTCGACGCCGTGCACGGGCACAGCAACGTGGTCGGCGCGACGATCCTGCCGCACAACTCGGGCCTGGGCGCCGCGCGTGACCCCGAGCTCGTGCGCCGGGCGGGGGAGGTCACGGCGCTCGAGGTCCGGGGGACCGGCATCCCGTGGACGTTCTCGCCGTGCCTGTGCGTGACGCGCGACGAGCGGTGGGGCCGCAGCTACGAGTCGTTCGGCGAGGACCCGGCGCTCGTGACGGCGATGGCCCGCGCGGCGGTCGTCGGGCTCCAGGGCGAGGACGCGGCGGACATGTCCGGACCCACCGAGGTGCTCGCGACCGCGAAGCACTGGGTCGGCGACGGCGGCACGCGCTACGAGCCGTCGCTCGCGGGCAGCGGGTACCCGATCGACCAGGGCGTCACGCACGTCGGGTCGCCGGGCGAGCTGCGGCGCCTGCACGTCGACCCGTACGTCCCCGCGCTCGAGGCCGGGGTCGGCTCGATCATGCCGTCGTACTCCGCGGTCGACTCCGGGGACGGCCCGCTGCGCATGCACGAGCACGGCGCGCTCAACACCGACCTGCTCAAGGGCGAGCTCGGGTTCGACGGGTTCCTCATCAGCGACTGGGAGGGCATCGACAAGCTGCCCGGCGGCACGTACGCCGACAAGGTGGCCCGCTCGGTGAACTCGGGGCTCGACATGGCGATGGCGCCCTACAACTACGGCGCGTTCATCACCGCGCTCACGGAGAAGGTCGCCGACGGCACCGTCGCGCAGTCCCGGGTCGACGACGCGGTCCGGCGGATCCTCACGCAGAAGGTCGCGCTCGGGCTGTTCGAGGAGCCGCTCGCGGACCGTACGCACACCGGCGACCTCGGCTCGGCGGAGAACCGGGCCGTCGCGCGCGAGGCCGCCGCGGCGTCCCAGGTGCTGCTGAAGAACGCCGACGACGTCCTGCCGCTCGCGCCGGACGCGCGGGTCTACGTCGCGGGCTCGAACGCCGACGACCTCGGCCACCAGATGGGCGGCTGGTCGATCTCGTGGCAGGGCGGCTCGGGCGACACCACCACGGGCACCACGATCCTCGAGGGCATCCGCGAGGTCGCGCCGTCCGCCCAGGTCACGTGGTCGAAGGACGCGTCGGCACCGACCGACGGCTCGGACGTCGGCGTGGTCGTGGTCGGCGAGCCGCCGTACGCCGAGGGCATCGGGGACGTCGGCAACAACGGCCGCAGCCTCGAGCTGCCGGCCGCGGACCGGGCCGCGATCGACACGGTGTGCGGCGCGATGCCGTGCGTCGTGCTGGTCGTCGCCGGCCGTCCGCAGCTCGTCACGGACCGGCTCGACGCGATCGACGGGCTCGTCGCGTCGTGGCTGCCCGGGACGGAGGGTGCCGGGGTCGCCGACACGCTGTTCGGCGCCCGCCCGTTCACCGGTCGGCTGCCCGTGTCCTGGCCGGCGGACGCCGCCCAGGTGCCGGTCAACGTCGGGGACACGACGTACGCACCGCTCTACGCCTACGGCTGGGGCGTGCGGACGGACGCCCCGCGGGCCCGGCTCGAGCAGGTCGTCGCGGGGCTGAGCTCGAGCCCGGCGCGCACCGCGGTGCAGGCGGTGCTCGACGCGGACGTGTGGGACGGGGACGTGCTCTCGACCGACGACGCGGACGTCGAGCGCGCGGTTCGGCTCCTCGCGACGGCCGCGTCCGCGCTCGACGGCGGGGGCGACCGGTTCACCGACGCCGGGCTCGTGGTCTCGCTCGTGCGCGACCTCGCGCAGGCCGCGGTCGTCGAGGGCGGCCCCGGGCTGCCGGCCGACGCCGCGGCGCGGACCGCCGACGCCGAGCACGCACTCATGGCCGGGCGCGCGGGGGACTCCGTGGCGCTCCTCGCGGACGTCCTGGGCGTCGGGCTTGCCGAGCGGGCGACGTCCACCACGGCGGTGCGCGTCGCACCCGCGACCGTGGTCCTCGGCCGGCCCGGGACCGCCACCGTCACGGTCGCGGCATCCGAGGGTCGCGCGTCGGGGACCGTCGACGTGCGCGTCGACGGTGTCGCCGTCGCGACCGTCGAGCTCCCCGCCGGAGCCGCGTCACGCGATGCGCGCGTCCGGGTCGCGCTCCCCGCGGGCGTCGCGGTCGGCACGCACGAGGTCACCGCGGCCTACCTCGGCGACGCGGCGGTGGCCGGCTCGGTGTCCGACCCCGCGCGGTACCGGGTCCTCCGCACGACGCCGACGGTCGGCACCGCCGGGACCGACTGGGACGTGCGCCGGGCCGACGCCAAGGTCGTGCACGTCGCGGTGACGGGTGCGCCGGGGGTCACCCCGACCGGGACGGTCGAGGTGCAGGTCAACGGCCGCCGCGCGGCGACGGCGACGCTCGACGGCGACGGGCGCGCGCAGGTCACGCTCCCGACGTCGACCCGGACGTCGCTCGTGACGGTCGTCTACCGCGGCGACGCGTCCTACACCGCGTCGGTCGGTTGGCCGCGCGTGCTCGTGGTCCGCTGAGCGCGGGGCGGGCGTCCGGGAGCAGGCCGGGCGCCCGCCCCGTGGCGGTGGCACGGCACGGCCGGACCCCGCCCGCCGTGCCGGTGCACGGCCGGCGGGACGCGCGGCACGGCCCGGGGGCGGTGCGCTCCCCGGGCCGTGCCGTCGGCCCTCAGGTCCCGGCGCCCACGCGCTCGCGGGCCGACGCGACGGCGGGGGCCTGCGGCAGCGGCTTGCCCGCCTCGGCGGCCCGTGCCCGGCGCTCCTCGCGCGCCGCGCCCACCCGCACGATCTCGATGCCCGCGGCGAGCATCGCGAGCATGCGGTCCTCGGTGTCGGGCACGCACGCGTCCGCGACGCCGAGCACCGAGCAGCACACGATGCTCGGGGCGCCGGTCTCGTGGAACCCTGCCGCCGACGTCGTCAGGCCCAGGCTGAACCGGCGCGCCCACTCCGCGGCGAGCGGGACGTCGGCGAGCGCGCGGGCGCTGCGCTCGGTCAGCACGCCGTCGGTGCGGCCCTCGATCTCGGCGAGGCGGCGCTCGGCGGCGAGGATGCCGACCGCGAGCACGCGCTGGGTCTCCTCGGCGACGACGGGCAGCGCGCTCGTCGCGCACCACAGCGCCAGCCGCACGTCGACCTCGCGGTCCTCGGACGTGAGGCCGATGACCGACGGGACGAGCGGCAGCAGCCGTTGCCGGCCGCCGTCGCTCATCTGGTCGTTGACCGTGCGCGCGAGCGTCGCCAGCAGCGCGTGCGTGCACGCGGGGTGGTCGCTCCAGCGCTCTCCCGCGAGGAACGACGCGAGCTCCATGAAGCACGCGCCCTTCGTCGGTCGCCGGTGGCGACCGCGCGAGAGCATCGGTACCCAGTCGGGCGGCAGGTTCTGACGCATGGGACACCCCCAGGACGGCGGACCGTGAGGCGCCTGCGCCTCCCCCCCACTGTGCGCCGACATCAGCTCCGGCACCACCCCTCGGGCCGGGGTAGTCGCAGCACCGTCGAGCCGCCCTCGGCGCGGCGGCTCAGGCCTCCAGCTCGGTGATCACCGCGGGCAGCTCCTCGAGGAGCTCCCGCGCGAGGAAGCTGCGCTGCCCGACCCGTGCGGCGAGCCGGTCGCCCGCCGCGCCGTGCAGGTGCGTCCCCCAGCACGCCGCCTGCGCGGGGTCGGCGCCGCGCGCGAGCACGCCCGCGACCGCGCCGGCGAGGACGTCGCCGCTGCCGGACGTCGCGAGGCCGCCCGAGCCGGTCGACGACTCCCAGGCCCGGCCGTCCGGGGCGGCGAGGGCCCCGCGGCAGCTCACCACCGCGCCGTAGCGCGTCGCGATGCGGGCCGCGACGTCGGCGAGGTCGTCCAGCTCGGGGCTGTCCGGGTCGAGGCCGAGCAGGCGCGCGCCCTCGCCCGCGTTGGGGGTCAGCACGAGCCGCCCGTCGAACGCCGCGATCACGTCCGGGTCGACGTCGACGAGCACGCCGAGGGCGAACGCGTCGAGCACGACCGCGGTGTCGTCGCCGAGCCGGGGGAGCAGCTCGCCCAGGAGCTCCGAGGTCTCGTCCGCCCCGTCGAGGCCCGGCCCGACGAGCACGACCGTCGCGCGGGCGAGCTCGCCGTCGAGCGCGTCGACGCCGCTCGCACCGATCCGCCCGTGCGCGGTCTCGGGCATCCCGATCGCCGCCGACTCGGGCACGGCGACCGCGACCGCCACCGCGACCGACCCGCCCACCGCGAGGGTCAGCCGGCCGGCCCCGACTCGCAGGCACGCGAGCCCGGCGAGCATCGCGGCGCCCGGCGTCTGCCGCGCGCCCCCGACGACGAGCACCGCGCCGCGGGCGTCCTTCGAGTCGGCGTCCCCGGGCAGCGGCCAGCCGCGCAGCAGGGCGGGCGTGACGACCGTGCCGGACCGGTCGCCGGGCCGCGTGCCGCGCTCAGTGCCGGACATCGGCGGTCCCCGGGTGCTCGGTCGCGGGCACGCCCACGTCGGCGAGGTGGTCCGCGGCGTCGAACTCGCGCAGCGTCCACAGGTCGGCACCGGGCTCGCGCACGAGGGTCGTGACGGAGGCGTTGCGCACCGAGCGGCGGCGGCCCTCCTCGAGCACCTCGGTCTCGGTGAGCTGCTCGCACACGTACCGGATCACCATGATCACGGCGTCGTGGCAGACGACGAGCCCCCGGTCGGGCAGCTGAGGCCGGTCCAGGTCCGCGAGCAGGCTGCGGACCCGCAGGGCGAGGTCCGCCCACGACTCCCCGCCGGGCGGGCGGTAGTAGAACTTCCCGAGCCAGCGCCGGCGCTCCGCCTCGAGCGGGACCCGCTCGTCGACGCCGCGCGCCGTGAGCATGTCGAGGATCCCCAGCTCGCGGTCGCGCAGCCGCTCGTCGCGCCGCACCGGGAGGTCCAGACCGGCCGACTCGAGCCCGAGCAGCGCCGTCTGGTGCGCCCGGACGTACGGCGACGCCCACACCGCCTGCGGGCGCTGGTGCCCGGGCAGCTCGGCGAGCCACGTGCCCAGGCCGCGCGCCTGCGCGACCCCGAGCTCCGAGAGCTCGACGTCCGCGTCGCGCGCCGGCACGTCGATGACCTGGGCCCCGGCGCGGTGTGCGGCCGCGGCGGCGACGTTCCCCTCGCTCTCGCCGTGCCGGACCAGGTGGAGTGTCGTGATCATCCCCCGACCGTAGGAGGGCCCGCGCGAGCCCGCAGGTCGAGGCGCGGCGCACGGGTCCGCCGGCGGGTCCACGTGCGCGGGGTGCGGGTGCTGTGCACGGTGTGTGCGCACGGGCGGCCCGCTCGCCGTGGCCGTCCCGGCGACGTACGGTCGTGGCAGGGCGCGGTGCCGCACGGAGGCGCCGCCCGGACGTGAGGACACGCGCATGAACATCGGCAAGATGCTGAAGACCGGCGCCGCGATCAAGGTCGCGCAGGTGGTCCAGCGTGAGATGAGCAAGCCCGAGAACCAGCGCAAGGCCAAGGAGCTCCTGACCAAGGCGACGCGCCGCGGCCGCTGACCCACGCGCGCGCACGCCCCGGTGACCGTCATGGTCGCCGGGGCGTCGTCATGCGTCCGGCCGCGCGGGCTCCGGGCTCGGCTGGGTCGCGGCCGGCGGGCCCGCGCTACTCGGGCTTCGCGCCGAAGACGATCTCGTCCCAGCTCGGGACCTTCGCGCGGCCCTTGCGCGCAGCACGCGGACGCTCGGCCGGGGGAGCGACGGCCTCGTCGGGCTCGTCGCCGCGCTCGGCCTGCGGCTCCGGGACGGCAGGGACCGCCGGGGCGCCGTGCCCGCCGCCGTCCTCGCCGCGCAGGACGGGCTCGCGGCGGGCCGGCACGAGCACCTGCGCCTCGGCGAGCGGGTCGGCGTCGACCGGGTGGGCGCCGGGCACCTGGGCCTCGACCCCCGCGAAGTCGAACGCGTGCTGCGGTCCGAAGCCCTCGAACTCGTCGTCGTCGTCCAGGTCGAGCTGCTGGCGCACGCCGCGCCGGGTGTTCAGGTCGTCGAGCAGCGCGTGGGTGCGCTCGCGCGGGTCCGGCTCCGCGTCGGCCGGCGCGTCCTCGAAGCCCTCGACCGCGCGGACGCTGCCGTCGGCCTCGAGGTCGAAGACCACGTCACGGACCGCGGCGAGGTGGCGGCGCGGGATCGGCTCGTCGGCGAGCTCGGTCTCCGAGAGCCAGCGGGCCTCGTCCTCCTCCGCCTGCACGACGCGCTTGGCGGCGTCGTAGGTCCAACGCGCCTCGCGGATCTCGCCCCCCACGTCGAACCGCGCCACGACGACCCACGGGCCTGCCTGCTGACGGTGGGCGTCCCACGCGAGCGACTGCAGCGGGACGCCGCGGGCCGCGAGCCGGTCCGTCACGAGGTCGCCGAGCACCGGCGCGCCGGGGTCCCGGCCGACGCGGGTCGCCCGCGCCTGGTCCGCGATGAACGAGCGCTCGGCGAGCACCGGGCCCTCGTAGCGGCGGACCTGCTCGACGGCGAGGTCGGCCGACTCGGCCACCTCCTGCGCGGTCGCACCGGCCCGGATGCGCGCCTGGATCTCGCGCGGGCTCAGGACGCCGGAGTGCTCGGCGCGGAGCTGCTCGAGCTTCGGGCGGTCCCGGCGCACGGCAGCGCGCAGCGGCTCGTCGATGCGCAGACGGAACCGCTGCCCGTCCGGCCCCACGAGCACGAGGTGCTCCCCGTCGTCGTGGAGACCCACCAGCTCGAGCTCACCCATACGACCTCCTCGTAGCTCAGGGACGAGCGTGCCACCGAACACGGCCGTCCGGGGGGAACCCGCCCGGTGCGCCGCGACACGGGACCTGCCGCGGCGGCGCCTGAGAGTATGCGCTCGTGGCGCCCGACCTCCCGCTCCAGCCGCTGACCGAGCTCGTCGGCGTGTTCGTCGGCGGCCTGTCCGGCGGGCTCGCCGCGGTGCGCAAGCAGTTCGACATCTTCGGCATCGTCGTCCTCGCCTGGGCGGCCGGCCTGGGCGGGGGCCTGATCCGCGACGTGCTCGTCGGCGCCGTCCCGCCGGTCGGGGTCGCGCGCTGGGAGTTCATCGTCACCGCGTTCGCCGCCGGCATCGTCATGTACTTCTTCCACCCGCGGCTCGAGCGGGCGCGCCGCGTGATCGCGGTGCTCGACGCGGGGGCGCTCGCGCTGTTCAGCGTCGTCGGCACGCTCAAGGGCCTCGAGCTCGGGGCCGGCGCGACCGCGTCGGTGTGCGTCGGGGTGATCACGGGCGTCGGCGGCGGGGTGCTGCGCGACCTGCTCACGGGCGAGGTCCCCGTCGTGCTGCACCACCGCCAGCTCTACGCGATCCCCGCGGTGGTGGGGGCGTCGCTGACGGCGCTGCTGTGGACGACGTCGACGCTCACCCTGCTCACGGAGCTGCTCGCGGTCGCCGTGGTGTTCGTGCTCCGCGTCGTGGCGATGCGCCTGCACCTGTCGGCCCCCGGCCCGTGGCGCGGTCCTGCGCAGGGCGGACGCTGACCGCCGGGCGAGCCCACCCGCGCTCTCTCCGGTGCGCTCGGCGAGCACGTCCCCCGGGTGCGCGTCGGACCGGTCCGCGGCGGACGGCCCGGCCGCCGGGGGCCCGAGCCGCTCGGGCAGGATGGGCGCGTGACCTCCGACGCCCTGCCCGCACCGTCCGCCGACGACCCCACGCGTCCCCGTCCCGCCTCCACGACCACCGAGCCCGGCGCGCCGTCCCTGCCCGGCCTGCCCGGCGCCGACGAGACGCGCGAGCTCGTCGCGCTCGCCGAGACCCTCGCGCGCGCCGCGGGGCACCTCGTGCGCGACGGCCGCCCCGACCGGGTCGACGTCGCCGCGACCAAGACCAGCCCCATGGACGTCGTGACGCAGATGGACCTCGCGTCGGAGGCGCTGCTGCGCTCGATGCTCGCCGAGCACCGCCCGCACGACGGGATCCTCGGTGAGGAGGAGGCTCCGGTCGCGGGCACGAGCGGGCTCACGTGGGTGATCGACCCGATCGACGGCACCGTCAACTACCTCTACGGCATCCCCGCGTACGCGATCTCGGTCGCGGTCGTCGCCGGCCCGCCCGACCCTGCGACGTGGACCGTCGTCGCGGGGTGCGTGCACTCGGTCGCGGACGGGCGCACCTACATCGCGGGGCGCGGCCTCGGCGCGCACCTCGACGGACGCCGGCTCACGCTGCGGGCGGCCGAGAACCTCGCGGGCTCGCTGCTCGGGACGGGCTTCGGGTACACCGTCGAGCGGCGGCGCGCGCAGGCCCGCGTCGTGGCCGAGCTCCTGCCGCAGGTCCGGGACGTCCGGCGCATCGGCTCGGCGTCGCTCGACCTGTGCGCGCTCGCCTCGGGCGGGCTCGACCTGTACTACGAACGGGGGCTCAAGCCGTGGGACCTCGCGGCGGGCGCGCTCGTCGCGCAGGAGGCCGGTGCGGTCGTGACGGGCCTGGACGGGCAGCCCGCGGGGGAGGCCATGACGGTCGCAGGTCCGGCGGGTACGGTGGCGCAGCTCACGTCGATCCTCAGCGCTCTCGGGGCGGGCACAGGCGCCTGAAAGGGCAGATTTCGGGCCGTCTCGCGCTGGGCATTTGTCCGTGTGTGCGCCCGGCCCTGAAATAGTGCACAATCCCAGCGCCGCGGGAACAATCGACGGTGCCGAAGCATTGATCCCGCATACGACGAACCGCCGACACGACCGGAGTGTGACCCCGCTGATGGCAACCGACTACGACGCCCCGCGCAAGACCGAGGAGGACCTCAGCGAGGACTCGCTGCAGGAGCTCCAGGCTCGGCGCTCCGACAAGAACTCGGGCGTGGTCGACGAGGACGAGACCGAAGCCGCGGAAGGCTTCGAGCTCCCCGGCGCCGACCTGTCGGGCGAGGAGCTGTCGGTGCGTGTCCTCCCGCGTCAGGCGGACGAGTTCACGTGCACGAGCTGTTACCTCGTCCACCACCGCAGCCAGCTCGCCTACGAGAAGGACGGCCGCCCCGTCTGCTCGGAGTGCGCTGCCTGAGCTCGGCACCGACGACCACCACGAGGCCGGCGACCTGGGATCCCCCGGGGCGCCGGCCTCGTCCGTGGTCGGGCGTCGCCGCGCCGACCGGTGCCGGTCGGCACGGGGACGCCCGGCGCGCACCGGCGCCGCGCGGCGTGGACCGCGGGTGCGTCAGCCGCCCAGCGCGTGACCCGCCCCGCCGAGCGCGGCGGCGAGCTCCGCGGGGCGCCGGGTCGACACGAGCCAGTAGGGCGTCGGGTCCTGCGGGTCGCGCACCTCGACGCGCACGGCCGTGCCCGCCCACGCCCGCAGGCAGACGTAGGCCCGCGCGTCGAGCCCCGGCCCGAGGGCGGCGCGCGTCTCGTCGCGGTCCAGAGCGCGCGCGTCGCCGAGCAGGGCGAGCGGGATGCGGGCCCGGCCGGCCGTCAGCTCGCCGTCCTGCACGCGCACGCGCGGGGACGAGAGCACCGCGAAGGTCAGCGTCCCGGCGAGCGCGACGGCCCCGACGCCCGCCGCGAGACCCGGGTGCACCGGGACGAACGCGATCGCCAGGAGCCCCGCGCCGGCGACCGCGAGGAACCACCCGAGCGGCCCCGGCCAGAGCCGCTCGTCGTGCGCGGCGCCGCCGGGCACGCGTCCCGCCGGCGAGCCTGCGGGCGTGGCGTGCGGGGGCTCGGCGGCGTGCGGCGGCATGCGTCCAGCATCCCAGACCCGCAGGCCCGCACGGGCGGGGTAGGGTCGCTCCCCGTGACGGCCGACACGACGCTCGAGGTCCTCCTGCTCCGGCTCGACGACGCGGCCCCGGTGCCCGCGTACGCGCACCCCGGCGACGCGGGGGCCGACCTCGTGACGCGGGTCGACGTGGTCGTCCCGCCGCAGGGCCGGGTCACCGTCCCGACCGGCGTCGCGATCGCGCTGCCCGACGGCTTCGCGGCGTTCGTGCACCCGCGCTCCGGGCTCGCCTCGCGCCACGGGCTGACGATCGTCAACGCGCCGGGCACGGTCGACGCCGGCTACCGCGGCGAGATCTCCGTGACCCTGCTCAACACCGACGTCGAGGCGCCCGTCGTGCTGGCGCGCGGCGACCGCATCGCCCAGCTCGTCATCCAGCGGGTCGAGCGGGCGCGGTTCGTCGAGGTGGAGCGGCTGCCGGGCTCGCACCGCGGCGAGGGCGGGTTCGGCTCGAGCGGCGGCTGGGCGGACGCGCAGGCGCCCCGGTCCTGAACGCGCGCGACCCGGCTCCCCGCTAGGTCGCGCGGCGCACGCGGATTACTGTCGTGGGGGTGCCCCGCGGCGGGCGACAGGTGAGAAGGGGTCGATCGAAGTGGGTCTTTTCCGGCGCGGCGCGCGAGAGAACGCGGCCGACGAGACGACGACGGGTGCCACGCCCGAGGTGGCCGCGCAGGCGTCCGACGACGGCGGGGCGCGCGAGCGCGGGCCGTGGGACGTGAGCGACGTCGACGGCACGGGCGCACGCCTCGACCTCGGCGCGATCCTCGTGCCCGGCCGGCCCGGCATGGAGCTGCGCATGGAGATCGACAAGGCCTCCGGCGCGGTGTCCGCCGCCGCCGTGAGCCTCGGCGGCTCGACGCTCCAGCTCCAGGCTTTCGCCGCTCCGCGGACCGAGGGCATCTGGGACGAGATCCGCGCGGAGATCGCCGAGTCCGTCACGAAGCAGGGCGGCTCGGCGGACGACCTGCCCGGCCCGTTCGGGCGCGAGCTGCTGGCGCGCCTGCCCGTGCGCACGCCCGAGGGGCGCACCGGGCACCGGCCCGCGCGCTTCATCGGCGCCGACGGACCCCGGTGGTTCCTGCGCGGCGTCGTCACGGGGAAGGCCGCGGTCGACCCCGAGGCCGCGGTCGAGCTCGAGAGCGTCTTCGCGGACATCGTCGTCGTGCGGGGCACGGAGGCGCGGGCACCGCGCGACCTGCTCACGCTGCGGCTCCCCGCGCAGGACGGCGGCCCGGCGCAGCCTGCGGCCGACGAGCCCGCCGCACCGACGTTCGACCCCATGACCCGGGGTCCCGAGATCACGGAGATCCGATGACGCTGCGCGAGGCGCTGCGGCGCGCGGTCGCGTCGCAGGCGGAGATCGAGGCCGACGAGGAGCGCGCCGACGCGCACTCCGTCGCCGGCTGCGTCCCGGTCGACGAGCTGCCCGACCGGCACCGCGCCAAGGTGTCCGGCATCCTGCGCTCGGTGACCCTGCGCCCCCGCGAGGGCGTGCCCGCGCTCGAGGCCGAGCTGTACGACGGCAGCGGCACGATCGACCTCGTCTGGCTCGGCCGGCGCGAGATCGCCGGGATCGAGCCGGGTCGACGCCTGCAGGTCGAGGGGCTCGCGTGCGCGATCGACGGTCGCCGCACGATGTTCAACCCCCGCTACGAGCTGCGGCCGCGTCCCGGTGAGTGAGTCCGAGCAGGCCCGCCCGCTCACCGGCACCGTTCCCGGCGACGCGATCGGGGCCGACGACGTGTCGGGTCCCGGGAGCGCGGCCGAGGGCGGCAGCGCCGCTGCCAAGCCCGCGCGCGGCGTCTACCAGCTCGCCGGCGAGGACTTCTCCCTCGCGGAGGCCATCGGCGGCTGGCGCGGCGTCGTCGAGTCGGCGCTGCCCGGGCTCGTCTTCGTCGTCGTGTACGTCGCCGTCCGCGAGCTGCGCCCGGCGCTCGTCGCGTCCGTCGCGGTCGCGGCGCTGGCGGTGATCGTCCGCCTCGTGCAGCGCACCCCCGTCACGCAGGCCTTCTCGGGGATCCTCGGGATCGGCATCGGCGTGCTCTGGGCGTGGCGGACCGGCGAGGCGCAGGACTTCTTCGCCTACGGCCTGTGGGTCAACGTCGCGTGGTGCGCCGGTGCGCTGGTCTCGGTGCTCGTGCGCTGGCCCGCGGTCGGCGTCATCGTGTCGTTCGTGCGCGGCGAGGACATGTCGTGGCGGCTCGACAGCCGCCCGGCCGCCCAGCTCCTGCGTCGCCGGTACGTGTGGGCGACGCTGCTGTGGGTCGGGGTGTTCGGCGCTCGCCTGGCCGTCCAGGTCCCGCTCTACCTGCAGGGCGAGGACGCCGTCGGGTGGCTCGGCACCGCGAAGCTCGTGATGGGCGTGCCGCTGTTCGCGGCCGGCCTCTACGTCACCTGGCTCCTGGTCCGTGAGTCAGGAGCTCCTCGAGAGCCTTCTCGTCCGCCTCGCGCCCCGTGACGAACAGCAGCTCGTCGCGCTCCTCGAGGGTGTCGTCGACGCTGGGCGCGATCGGGCGGGTCCCGCGCACGATGCACGCGAGCACCGTGTCCTCGGGCCACGCGACCTGACCGACGCGCAGGCCCGCGAGGGGTGAGCCCTCGGGCAGCGTGAGCTCGAGGATGTCCGCCTTGGACTGGTGGAACGTGAAGATCCGCACGAGGTCGCCGACCGCGACGGCCTCCTCGACCATCGCGGTCATGATGCGCGGGGTGGAGACGGCGACGTCGACGCCCCACGCCTCGTCGAACATCCACTCGTTCTTCGGGTTGTTCACGCGCGCGACCGTGCGCGGGACCCCGTACTCGGTCTTGGCGAGCAGCGAGATGACGAGGTTCGCCTTGTCGTCTCCCGTGGCGGCCACGACCACGTCGCACTCGTCGACCTTGGCCTGCGTCAGCGTCGGCAGCTCGCACGCGTCGGCGAGGAGCCAGTCCGCGTCCGCGACCTGCGACACGCGCATGGCGGAGGGCTGGCGGTCGATGAGCGTGACCTCGTGTCCGTGGCCGAGCAGCTCGCGCGCGATGGACCGGCCGACCGAGCCGGCTCCGGCGATGACGACCCTCATCGGGAGACCTCCGGGCCACGGGTGAGCGTGCGTTCGACGAACGAGCTCTCGTCGGCCCGCATGAGGACGTGCAGCGTGTCGTTCTCCTGGAGCACGGTCGTGGCGGTCGGCAGGAGGCCGTCGCCGTAGCGCGTGACGTAGGCGATGCGCGCGCCGCTCGCCTCCTCGACCTGGCTCAGGGGGTGCCCGACCCAGCCCGGGTGCACGTCGACCTGGGCGAGCACGATCTGCCCCGACGCGTCCCGGTGCTCGTCCGTCGCGCCCATGGGCAGCAGCCGGCGCAGCACCTGGTCGGCGGTCCACCGCACGGTCGCAACCGTGGGGATCCCGAGGCGCTGGTAGATCTCGGCGCGGTGCGGGTCGTAGATGCGGGCGACCACGTTGCCGACGCCGTACGTCTCGCGCACGACGCGCGCGGCGAGGATGTTCGAGTTGTCGCCGTCGGACACCGCGGCGAAGCCGTACGCGTCGTCGATGCCGGCCTGAGCGAGGGTGTCGCGGTCGAAGCCGAGCCCCGTGACCTTGCTCCCGGAGAACTCGGCGTCGAGGCGCCGGAACGAGTCGGGGTTCTGGTCGATGACGGCGACCGAGTGGCCGTGGCTCTCGAGGGACTGGGCGAGGGTCGCGCCGACCCGGCCGCAGCCCATGATGACGAAGTGCACAGCCGGTCACGCTATACCTCGCGGGTGTGCGCCGCCGCACCGCCGGGCCGGGACGGGCCCGGTGCCGGGGCCGCGACCCACCGGTGCCGCGCCGCAGGTGGCGTGCGGGAGGCGGGCCGTCGGCGCGGGCATAGCATGGTCACTCGTGTCGGACATCGGTGATGCCGCCAAGCGCTTGCTCCTCGGACGTCCCGTCCGCAGCGACCGCCTCGGCCACACGCTCCTGCCGAAGCGGATCGCGCTGCCGATCTTCGCCTCGGACGCCCTGTCGTCGGTCGCGTACGCCCCGGACGAGGTGCTGCTCACGCTCGCGCTCGCGGGGCTGACGGCGACCGTGATCTCGCCGTGGGTCGGACTGGCGGTCGTCGTCGTGATGATGACGGTGATCGCGTCGTACCGGCAGAACGTGCACGCGTACCCCTCGGGGGGCGGCGACTACGAGGTCGCGACGGTCAACCTCGGGCCCAAGGCGGGCGTGACGGTCGCGAGCGCGCTGCTCGTCGACTACGTGCTCACGGTCGCGGTGTCGATCTCCTCGGGCGCGCAGTACGCCGCGTCGGCGATCCCGTCGCTGCGGGGGCACGAGACGGCGTTCGCGGTCGCGCTCGTCGTGCTGCTCACCCTCGCGAACCTGCGCGGGGTACGCGAGTCGGGCAAGGCGTTCGCGATCCCCGTGTACCTGTACATGCTCGCGATCGGCGCGACGGTCGTCATCGGGTTCGTGCGCTACCTCGCGGGCGACCTGCCGATGGCCGAGAGCTCCGAGCTCGAGATCGTGCCGTCCTCCGCGTTCGACCAGGGCCTCGTCGGGCTCGCCGGGGCATTCCTCGTGCTGCGCGCGTTCGCGTCCGGCTCCGCCGCGCTGACCGGCGTCGAGGCGATCAGCAACGGGGTGCCGGCGTTCAAGAAGCCCAAGTCCCGCAACGCCGCGACGACGCTCGCGTTCCTCGGGCTGATCTCGGCGACGTTCATCACCTCGATCCTCGTGCTCGCTCAGGTCACGGGAATCCACTACGTCGAGGACCCGCACGAGCAGCTCCTGCGCGACGGCGTCCCCGTGGGCGAGGAGTACGTCCAGCACCCGGTGATCGGCCAGCTCGCCGAGACGGTGTTCGCGGGCTTCCCGGTGGCGTTCGTGTCGGTCGCGATCGTGACGGGCCTCATCCTCGTGCTCGCGGCGAACACGGCGTTCAACGGCTTCCCGCTGCTCGGCTCGATCCTCGCCAAGGACGGCTACCTCCCGCGCCAGCTGCACACGCGCGGCGACCGGCTCGCGTTCTCGAACGGCATCCTCACGCTCGCGGCCGCGGCAATCGGGCTCATCATCGCGTTCGACGCCGAGGTCACCCGGCTCATCCAGCTGTACATCGTCGGGGTGTTCGTCTCGTTCACGCTGAGCCAGCTCGGGATGGTCCGGCACTGGACGCGCGAGCTGCGCACCGAGCCGGACCCCCGCCGCCGCGCGCAGATGACCCGCTCGCGCGTGATCAACACGGTCGGCTTCGGCATGACCTCGGTGGTCCTCGTCGTCGTGCTGGTCACCAAGTTCATGCTCGGCGCGTGGATCGCGATCCTCGCGATGGGCGGGGTGTTCGTGCTCATGCGGGCGATCCGCGCGCACTACGACTCGGTGCGTGCCGAGCTCGCGCTGGGACCCGACGCCGAGGCGGCGCGCGCGCTGCCGAGCCGCGTGCACGCGCTGGTGCTCGTCTCGCACCTGCACCGCCCGACGATGCGGGCGATCGCCTACGCCCGCGCGTCCCGTCCGCAGGTGCTCGAGGCCGTCACGGTCGGGGTCGACGCCGACGACGTCGCGCGGCTGAAGGCCGAGTGGGAGGCGCTCGACCTCCCCGTGCCCCTCCGGGTGCTCGACTCGCCGTTCCGCGAGATCACCCGGCCGATCCTCACCTACGTGCGCTCGGTGCGCCGGGAGAGCCCGCGCGACATCGTCGTCGTGTACATCCCCGAGTACGTCGTCGGGCACTGGTGGGAGCAGCTCCTGCACAACCAGAGCGCGCTGCGCCTCAAGGGGCGCCTGCTGTTCACGCCCGGCGTCGTGGTCGCGTCCGTGCCGTGGCAGCTCGCGTCGTCCGAGGGGCAGACCGGTCTCGAGGACAGGGTCCGGGGTACGGTTCCGCGTGACCTCTGACCTCCTCGAGTTCCGCATCGGCCCTGTCGCCCACGGCGGGCACTGCGTCGCACGGCTCGACGCCGACCCCGACGGTCGCGGCGGTCGCGTCGTGTTCGTCCGGCACACGCTGCCCGGCGAGCGCGTGCTCGCCCGCCTGACCGACGCGGGGGAGGGCGCGACGTTCTGGCGCGCCGACGCGGTCGAGATCCTCGACGCCTCGCCCGACCGCGTGCCCTCCGCGTGGCCCGAGGCCGGGCCCGACGGGGTCGGCGGCGGCGAGCTCGCGCACGTCGCCCTCCCGGCGCAGCGGGCCTGGAAGGCCACGGTCCTCGCCGAGCAGCTCAGCCGCCTCGCGAAGGTCGAGCGCGACGTCGTCGTCGAGGCCGCGCCCGGCGATGACGAGCGCGGCGGGCTCGGGTGGCGCACGCGCATCGAGCTCGTCGCCGACGCGCAGGGCCGTGCCGGCATGCGTGCGCACCGCTCGCACGACGTGCACGCGCTCGACCGGATGCCGCTCGCGTCGCCCGCGATCGAGGAGCTCGGCCTGTTCGCGCGCCGCTGGCGGCCCGGCCAGGTGGTCGACGTCGTCGCCCCGGCGTCCGGGGACACCCCGGTGGTGCTCGTCGACGGCCAGCCGTTCGACCTGCGCAAGGGCCGCGTCGACCCGCGGCCGAACGCCCGGTCGACCGTGCGCGAGCACGTGCACGCCGGCGGGCGCGACTACACGTACCGGGTCGCGGCGGAGGGGTTCTGGCAGGTGCACCGCGAGGCGCCCGGCCTGCTCACGGGCGCGGTGCTCGACGCGGTCGGGGACGTCGACGGCGCCACGGTCCTCGACCTGTACTCCGGCGCGGGGCTGTTCACGCTGCCGCTCGCCGACGCCGTCGGGCCCACGGGTGAGGTCGTCGCCGTGGAGGGCGACGCGCGCGCCGTGCGGGACGCCCGGCGCGGGGTGCACGACCGCACGAACGTCGAGCTCCACCACGCCGACGTCGGGCGCGCGCTCGCGGGCAGCGACGACCCGGACTCCGACGTCGTGCACGCCGACGTCGTCGTGCTCGACCCGCCGCGCGCGGGTGCGGGGCGCGCCGTCACCGCGTCGATCGCCGCGCTGCGCCCCGAGCGCGTCGTCTACGTCGCGTGCGACCCCGCGGCGCTCGCCCGGGACGTCGCCTACCTCGCGGCGGGCGGCTACGAGCTCGCCGACGTGCGCGGGTTCGACCTGTTCCCCATGACGCACCACGTCGAGGCGGTCGCGGTCCTGACGCGCCGCTGACCGGCGCCCGGCGTCGCCCCGGGTGCCGGTTCCCGCGCGCACCGGTCGGTCCCTCGCGCCGCCGCACGGCCCGGCATAGCGTGGGACCGGGCCGGGCCACCGGGGCCCGCCAGGAGGGAGCCGGCGATGACCACCGGGCACGAGAGCGAGGCGGCGACGAGGCTGGCCGCGGCCAGCCGGGTCGCCAGGGCCGAGCTGGACAAGCAGGGCACGCCCGACTACGACCCGCGCGCGCACGAGCGGGCCGTCGAGTTCGAGCGCAAGGCCGCCGACGCGTTGCGGGCCGCGCGCGCGGGCACGAGCTGACGGGCGTTCCCGGCGGCGTGCGCGACGACGGATCGGGGCGGACGCGCTAGGATGTATCTCGACATCGAGATATTGCGTCGAGATGCACGGCGGCTCCCCGAGCACCTGACGGGTGAGCGCCCCGATCCGCCGTCCGGCACCGTCACCGCCGGGCAAGTCGTGCGAGCGAAGGAGCCACAGTGAGCAGTGTCGACAGCTTCGGGTCGAAGGGGGGTCTCCAGGTCGGAGACGCCACCTACGAGATCTACCGCCTCTCGGCGGTGCCGGGTCTCGAGAAGCTCCCGTACAGCCTCAAGGTCCTCGCCGAGAACCTGCTGCGCACCGAGGACGGCGCGAACATCACCGCCGACCACGTGCGCGCGCTCGCCGGGTGGGACCCCGCGGCGGAGCCCGACACCGAGATCCAGTTCACGCCCGCGCGCGTGATCATGCAGGACTTCACCGGCGTCCCGTGCGTCGTCGACCTCGCCACGATGCGCGAGGCCGTCGCCGAGCTCGGGGGGGACCCGCAGCGCATCAACCCGCTCGCCCCCGCCGAGCTCGTGATCGACCACTCGGTCCAGATCGACGTCGCAGGCCGCTCCGACGCGTTCGAGCGCAACGTCGCGCTCGAGTACGAGCGCAACTTCGAGCGCTACCAGTTCCTGCGCTGGGGCCAGACGGCGTTCGACGACTTCAAGGTCGTCCCGCCCGGCACCGGCATCGTGCACCAGGTCAACATCGAGTACCTCGCCCGCACCGTCATGACCCGCGAGGTCGGCGGCGTGCTGCGCGCCTACCCCGACACCTGCGTCGGCACCGACTCGCACACCACGATGGTCAACGGCCTGGGCGTGCTCGGCTGGGGCGTCGGCGGCATCGAGGCCGAGGCGGCGATGCTCGGCCAGCCGGTCTCGATGCTCATCCCGCGCGTCGTCGGCTTCCGGCTCTCGGGCCAGATCCCCGCCGGCGTCACGGCCACCGACGTGGTGCTCACGATCACCCAGCAGCTGCGGGGGCACGGCGTGGTCGGCAAGTTCGTCGAGTTCTACGGCGAGGGCGTCGCGGCGGTCCCGCTCGCGAACCGCGCGACCATCGGGAACATGAGCCCCGAGTTCGGCTCGACGGCGGCGATCTTCCCGATCGACGGCGTCACCATGGAGTACCTGCGGCTCACGGGCCGCTCGCAGGCGCAGCTCGAGCTCGTCGAGGCGTACGCGAAGGAGCAGGGCCTCTGGCACGACCCGTCCGCGGCAGGCTACGTCGAGCCCGTCTTCTCCGAGTACCTCGAGCTCGACCTGAGCACCGTGGTCCCGTCGATCGCCGGCCCGAAGCGTCCCCAGGACCGCATCGAGCTGAGCGGCGCGAAGGAGGCGTTCGCGTCGTCGATCCTCGACTACGTCGACGCGAGCGAGCACCCGCGCGGCACGGGCCTCGACGAGTCGGTCGAGGAGACGTTCCCCGCGTCCGACCCGATCGCGGCCGGCGAGCACGCCGACGCCTCGGACGGCCCGGCGGAGGCCGGCCACGGCGACGCCGCGACGCGCCCGCACAAGCGCGTGCCGGTGACCCTCACGGACGGCACCGAGACCGAGCTCGACCACGGCCACGTGGTCATCGCGTCGATCACGTCGTGCACCAACACGTCGAACCCGTCGGTCATGCTCGCCGCGGCGCTGCTCGCGAAGAAGGCCGTCGACAAGGGCCTGACCGCCAAGCCGTGGGTCAAGACGTCGATGGCGCCCGGCTCGAAGGTCGTCACCGACTACTACGAGAAGGCCGGCCTGTGGCCGTACCTCGAGAAGCTCGGCTTCCACCTCGTCGGCTACGGCTGCGCGACGTGCATCGGCAACTCGGGGCCGCTGCCCGAGGAGGTCTCGGCCGTCGTCAACGAGCACGACCTGTCGGTCGTCTCGGTGCTCTCGGGCAACCGCAACTTCGAGGGCCGCATCAACCCCGACGTGAAGATGAACTACCTCGCGTCGCCGCCGCTCGTCGTCGCCTACGCGCTCGCCGGCACGATGGACTTCGACTTCGAGAACGAGCCGCTCGGCCACACGGACGCCGGCGAGCCGGTCATGCTCGCCGACATCTGGCCGTCGCCGGCCGAGGTCCAGTCGACGATCGACTCGGCGATCGACCGCGGCATGTTCACCAAGGACTACGCCGACGTGTTCGCGGGCGACGAGCGCTGGCAGGCGCTGCCGACGCCGCAGGGCGCGACGTTCGCGTGGGACGCCGGGTCCACCTACGTGCGCAAGCCCCCGTACTTCGAGGGCATGACGCCCGAGCCCGCGCCGGTCCTGGACATCTCGGGTGCACGCGTGCTCGCGAAGCTCGGCGACTCGGTCACGACCGACCACATCAGCCCGGCCGGCTCGATCAAGGCCGACAGCCCGGCGGGCACGTACCTCGCGGAGCACGGCGTCGAGCGCCGCGACTTCAACTCCTACGGCTCGCGCCGCGGGAACCACGAGGTCATGATCCGCGGCACGTTCGCGAACATCCGGCTGCGCAACCAGCTCGTGCCCGGTGTCGAGGGCGGGTTCACGGTCAACCACCTCGACGGTGCGCAGACGACGATCTACGACGCGGCGCAGGCGTACGCGGCGGCGGGCGTCCCGCTCGTGATCCTCGGCGGCAAGGAGTACGGCTCGGGCTCGTCGCGCGACTGGGCGGCCAAGGGCACGGCGCTGCTCGGCGTCCGGGCCGTCATCACGGAGAGCTTCGAGCGGATCCACCGCTCGAACCTCATCGGGATGGGCGTCCTGCCGCTGCAGTTCCCGGCGGGGGAGTCGGCGGACTCGCTCGGGCTCGACGGCACCGAGACCTTCGACATCGCGGGCGTCACCGCGCTCAACGACGGCACGACGCCGCGCACGGTCGCGGTCCGGGCCACGAAGGCGGACGGCTCGGTCGTCGAGTTCGACGCGGTCGTGCGCATCGACACCCCGGGCGAGGCGGACTACTACCGCAACGGCGGCATCCTGCAGTACGTGCTCCGCTCGCTCGTGACGGCCTGACGGCACGGCGCAGCCGCACGACGCACGTCCCGGAGGGCGCTCGCACCACGTGTGCGGGCGCCCTCCGGCGTCTCCGGGCCGGGCTCGAGCTCGGTTCCGGGCCGGTCCGTCCTCGCGACGCCAGGGTCGTCGCGTTGCGATAACGGAAACATGCGCCGGGCGCCGGGGACACACCGCCGCCCCGCTCCGCGGCGCGGACCCTGGCCGGGGAGGGGAGAGCGCGGCACACTCGGGGCATGGCCAGCTCTGACAGCAGCAACAAGACCGTCGCGACCGACGCGGACGTCGAGGCGTTCGTCACCGGCGTCGAGGACGAGACCAGGCGCGCGGACCTGCGCACGGTCCTCGGCCTCATGCACCAGGTCACGGGGGAGTCCCCCGTGATGTGGGGCAGCTCGATCGTCGGGTTCGGCAGCCGGCACTACCGCTACGCGACGGGCCGCGAGGGCGACATGCCCGTGCTCGCGGCCGCCGCGCGGAAGACCGCGCTGACGATCTACCTGTGGAACGGCTTCGAGGACTACGCCGACCTGCTGGACCGGCTCGGCCCGCACAGCACCGGCAAGGGCTGCCTGTACCTCAAGCGCGTCGCGGACGTCGACGAGGAAATCCTCACGGTCCTGCTCGGGCGGTGCTGGCAGGACGGGACGCAGGGCGTCAGCGAGGCACCAGCGCCTGCCTGAGCAGGTCGACCAGCGCGCGCGTCGTCGACCCGTCCGCCGCGCCGTGGTCGGGGTTGTGCTCGACGAACGTCATCCCCGCGAATCCCGGCTCGGCGACGAGCGCCGCGAGCGCGGCGACGAGCGTGGCCGGCGTCAGGCCGCGCCCGAACGACGGGACGTCGGCCGCCGGCAGCAGGAAGAAGTCGAGGACGTCCACGTCGACGTGCACGACGAAGCGCTCCCGCCCGCGCAGCACCGCCCGGACCGCCTGGCCGGCGCTCCCGGCCGGGTCCGCGGCCACGACGTCGGCGGGCAGCCGCAGGCTCGGGACCCGGCCGTGGGTGTCCTCCTCCTCGTCGGCGTAGCCGTAGAAGCACACGTGCTCGGCGGTGAGGACCGGGCGGCGCACCCCCAGGCCCGCGAGCTCGTCGACCGTGCCGGGCAGGTCGAGCAGGTGCGCGACCCCCATGCCGTCGAGGATCGGCTCGTCCAGGTGCTCGCTCGGGACCATGAGGTCCTGCCCGCCGTCGACGTAGACGAGCCCGACGTCGCCGAACGTGCGCACGGCGGCGTCCACGAGCGCGACGGCCAGCGTGCAGTCCCCGCCGACCACGAGCGGCAGCTCCCCGGCCGCGAGGACCGCCTCGATCGCGGGGACGGCGTCCCGCAGGACCGCGACGGCGCCCTCGACGTCGTTCGGGCGACCGGGCGCCGGGGCGCTGCGCCAGCGGGCCGCCGGGCGGTCGCCGTGGTCGGACACCGTGAGCCCGGCGTCCGTCAGGGCCTCGACGAGACCGGCGTCCCGGAGCGCCGCCGGAGCCTTCTCGAGCCCCGGCCCGTGCGCCGCCGCGCTGGTGGGGGCCCCCAGGAGCCCCCACCGGCGCCCGGTCGACCCGGTGGTGGTCGTCGGGGTCGGGTCGCTGCCGGACGTGTCGGTGCTCACCCCGGCACCCTAGGGCGCGGGTCCGACGTCGGGTCCGGGCTCAGGCGGGGTCGTCGAGCGCCTCGTGCAGCGCGTGCGCGCCGATCGCGGCGAGGTGCTCGTCGTCGTCGGACGTGACGAGCAGCGCCGTGGCCATGCACAGCGCCCAGCCGTGCGCGCGGACCCACGTCGCGTCGTCGTAGCGGCCCGTCGCGTCGAGGAGCGCGCGCAGCTCCGCGCGGGCCGGGCCCGCGAACGTCAGCCATGCGGTCGCCAGGTCGGTCGCGGGGTCACCTGCGGTGAGGTCACCGAAGTCGAGCACCGCCGCGAGGTCGCGCTGCGCCGTGACCAGGAGGTTGGCCGGGTGCAGGTCGCCGTGCACCCAGCTCGCGGGCCGGGTCCACGGCGTCGCCGCCACCGCTGCGGCCCACAGCGGCGCCACCTCGTCGCTCCGCGGCACGAGCCCGGTCGCGAGCCGCTCACGGACCGCGGTGGCCCGTGCACGCAGCGGGACGCCCCGCACGGGATTGGCCGGCGCACCCGCCGGCGCCGGCACGTGCAACGCGGCGAGGAACCGGGCGAGCGGCGCGACCACCGGCCCGCGCCGCTCGGGCGGCACGCCCGAGGCGAGCACCCCGGGGAACCACGGCACGACGCTCCACGGCCGCCCGAGCCGGTCCGACGGGACGCCGACCCGGACCGGGACGGGCGTCGCGACGTCGAGCCGGCGCGCGATCTCCGGGAGCCACCGCTGCTCGTGCAGCACGAGCGCGACGGCCTCGGGCCGCCGCGGGACCCGGACGGCGAGCCGGTCGCCGAGCCGCAGCACGACGTTGTCCCAGCCGCTCGCCACGACCCGCAGCCCGAGGTCCGCGAGGTCGGGGTGCTGGTCACGCAGGAGGGCGCGCACGAGGTCGACCGAGACGTCGACGTCCGCTGCCGGGCGGTCCGCCACGGCCGGCTCAGGTGGCGATCGCGACGGTCCGGGCGGCGTCCCACGGCTGCGTCCAGCCCAGGGCGTCGAACAGCCCGTCGAGCACGTGCGCGGTGAAGCCCCACACGACGTGCCCGTCGACGAGGAACGCGGGTCCGCGGTACGTCGTCCCGCCGCGCGTGAGCGTCGACGTGCGCCGCAGCGCGGGGTCGAGCAGGTCGGCGACCGGCACGCGGAACACGTGCACCGTCTCGGCGGGGTCCGCGGCCGCCACCGCCGACGGGCGCGCCCACCACGCGAGCACGGGCGTGACGAGGTTGTTGCTGACCGCGACGGGCAGCGCGGGGAGCGACCCGAGGACCTCGACACCCGACGGTTCGAGCCCGGTCTCCTCCCGGGCCTCCCGCAGCGCCGCGCCGACCGGGCCGTCGTCGCCGGGGTCGATGCCGCCGCCCGGGAAGGAGACCTGCCCGGGGTGGTGGCCCACGGTGTCCGAGCGCCGCGTGAGCAGCACGTCGACGTCCCGCGGGACCGCCGCCGCGCGCGCGTGCGCCGGGACGCTGTCGAGCACCCCGAACAGCACCAGGACGGCCGAGCGGCGCGCCGTGGCGGGGTCCAGCGTGCGGTGCCACGGCACGCGGGGCCAGGCCTCCGTGCGGGTGCACAGCGCGGCGAGCTCGTCCCGGACGCTGCGCGGGGCGCCGTCGGGCTCGTCGACGCGGGAGGTGCTCACCGCTCGACCCTAGCCCGGTGCGGCACGATGGCCCGATGCTGCACGACACCGTCGCCTACCTGCTCGGCACCTGGCACGTGGACCGCGAGCTCGTCGACCACCGGGCCGGGGTCGCGGGCACGTTCCGCGGCACGGCGGTGTTCCGGGACCTGCCCGGCGACGGTCCCCACGGTGCGCGGGTCGTCGAGCACGCCGAGGAGGGCGAGCTCGCGTGGGGCGGGGTCGTCGGGCCCGCGGGGCGCACGCTGCACCTGCACCCCGAGGCCGACGGCTCGGCGCACGTGACGTTCGCGGACGGCCGGGAGTTCCACGACCTCGACCTGCGCCCCGGACGCTGGTCGGCGCACCACCCGTGCGCGGCCGACGACTACGCCGGGACGTTCACGGTCGTGTCGCCCGACGAGTGGCGCGTGCGCTGGGACGTCTCCGGCCCCACCAAGGACCACACCCTGGTCACGGTGTACCGGCGCGCCTGACGACCCCGGCGCCACCGAGCGCGGCGCGCCCTCGCAGCCGGCCCGGCGACGCCGCGAGGTCACCAGCTCTCGGGCAGCGGCCGTCCCTCGTCGTAGCCGGCGGCGGACTGCACGCCCACGACCGCCCGGTCGGCCAGCTCGGCGAGCGTGCGCGCCCCCACGTACGTGCACGCCGAGCGCACGCCGGACGTGATGTGGTCGAGCAGGTCCTCGACGCCCGGGCGCTGCGGGTCCAGGTACATCCGCGAGTGCGAGATGCCCTCCTCGAACAGCGCCTTGCGGGCCCGCTCGAACGGCGAGCCGTCGCGGGTGCGGGCGGCGACGGCGCGCGCGGAGGCCATCCCGAAGCTCTCCTTGTACAGCCGGCCCGTGCCGTCGTCGTGCAGGTCCCCGGGCGACTCGTGCGTGCCCGCGAACCAGGAGCCGACCATGACCTGCGAGGCGCCGGCCGCGAGCGCGAGCGCGACGTCGCGCGGGTGCCGGACCCCGCCGTCGGCCCACACGTGCTTGCCGAGCCGGCGCGCCTCCTCGGCGCACTCGAGCACGGCGGAGAACTGCGGGCGCCCGACGGCGGTCATCATGCGCGTCGTGCACATCGCGCCGGGGCCGACGCCGACCTTGACGATGTCGGCGCCCGCGGCGACGAGGTCGCGCACCCCGGCGGCGGTCACGACGTTGCCGGCGACGACGGGCACCTGCGGGTCGAGCGCGCGCACCGCCTCGAGGGCCTCGAGCATCTTGCGCTGGTGACCGTGCGCGGTGTCGACGACGAGCACGTCGACGCCGGCCTCGAGCAGCTCGGCGGTCTTGGCCTTGACGTCCCCGTTGATGCCGACCGCGGCGGCGACGCGGAGCCGGCCCTGGTCGTCGAGCGCCGGGGCGTAGATCGAGGACCGCAGCGCACCGGTGCGCGTCAGCACGCCGACGAGGCGGTCGCCGTCGACCACGGGGGAGAAGCGGCGCCGCGACGTGTGCAGCGTGTCGAAGGCCGCCTCGAGCCCGCGCGCGCCGGCCTGGGTGAGCACGTCGAGGGACACGACGGTCGGGTCGCCCGACATGACCTCCGCGACCTGGGTGAACTGGTCGACGCCCGAGCAGTCGGCGGCCGTGACGACGCCGACGGGCCGACCGTCCTCGACGACGACCGCGGCGCCGTGCGCGCGCTTGCCGATGAGCGTGAGCGCCGAGTGCACGGTGTCGTGGGGCGCGACGACGACCGCCGACTCGACGACGGGGTGCCGCGACTTGACCGAGGCCACGATGTCGGCGACGACGTCGGTCGGCTGGTCCTGCGGGATCACGGTGAGCCCGCCACGCCGCGCGACGGTCTCCGCCATGCGGCGGCCGGCGACGGCGGTCATGTTGGCGACGACCACGGGGACCGTCGTGCCGGTCCCGTCGCTCGAGGACAGGTCGACGTCGAAGCGCGAGGTCACGTCGGAGGCCGAGGGGACGAGGAAGACGTCGCCGTAGGTGAGGTCGGACGTGACGGCGTGGCCGGGCAGGAAGCGCATGCGTCCAGGGTACGGGGGCCGCACCGGCGCCGGACCGGGCGCTCGGACGGGGCCGGTGCTCGCCCCCGTCTGTGGCGACCCTGTGGGCGTCCTGAGGAGGCAGGCCCTCCGCCCCGTGCACCGGCTGCCGCCGCCGTACACTGGACAGTCGACCACGGCGTCCGCACGGAGCGGCCTCACGCCGCACGAGGGGAGTGCCAGTGGGCCTGCTGGACCGGATCAGCTCGCCGTCGGACCTGCGCGGGCTCGGTGAGCACGAGCTCGTCGCGCTCGCCGCCGAGATCCGCGACTTCCTCGTCGCGTCGGTCTCCCGCACGGGCGGGCACCTCGGCCCCAACCTCGGGGTCGTCGAGCTGTCGATCGCGCTGCACCGCGTGTTCGACTCCCCGCGCGACTCCGTGGTGTTCGACACCGGCCACCAGGCGTACGTGCACAAGCTGCTCACGGGCCGCCACGACTTCTCGGACCTGCGCACCCGCGGGGGCATGTCCGGCTACCCGAGCCGCGCCGAGTCCCCGCACGACGTCGTGGAGAACTCCCACGCGTCCACGGCGCTGAGCTGGGCCGACGGCATCGCGAAGGCCCACGAGGTGCGCGGGCGCAGCGACCGGCACGTCGTCGCGGTCATCGGCGACGGCGCCCTGACCGGCGGCATGGCGTGGGAGGCCCTGAACAACATCGCGGCCGGCCGCGACCGGCGCCTCGTGATCGTGGTCAACGACAACGGCCGCTCCTACGCGCCGACGATCGGCGGCCTCGCGCACCACCTCGACACCCTGCGCGTCACGAACGGCTACGAGGCCGTGCTGTCGTGGGGCAAGCGCACGCTGCGCCGGTCGGGGGCGCCCGGGCGGTTCGCGTACGACGCGCTGCACGGGCTCAAGAAGGGCATCAAGGACGTCGTCGCGCCCCAGGGCATGTTCGAGGACCTCGGGCTGAAGTACGTCGGCCCGGTCGACGGGCACGACGTCGCCGCCGTCGAGCGCGCGCTGGCCCGCGCCAAGGCGTTCGGCGGGCCGGTCATCGTGCACGTGATCACCGAGAAGGGCCGCGGCTACAGCCCGGCGGAGCAGGACGTCGCCGACCGCTTCCACGCCGTCGGGCGCATCCACCCCGAGACAGGCCTGCCCGTCGCGCCGTCCCGGTTCAGCTGGACCAAGGTCTTCGCCGACGAGATGGTCCGCATCGGCCGGCGCCGTCCCGACGTCGTCGCGATCACCGCGGCGATGCTCGCGCCCGTCGGGCTCGCCCCGTTCGAGGCCGAGTTCCCGGAGCGCACGTTCGACGTGGGCATCGCGGAGCAGCACGCCGCGACGTCGGCGGCCGGCATGGCCTTCGCGGGCCTGCACCCGGTCGTCGCGGTCTACGCCACGTTCCTCAACCGCGCGTTCGACCAGGTCCTCATGGACGTCGCGCTGCACCGCGCGGGCGTGACGTTCGTGCTCGACCGCGCCGGGCTCACGGGCGAGGACGGCGCGAGCCACAACGGCATGTGGGACATGGCGATGCTGCGCGTCGTGCCGGGCCTGCGCCTGGCGGCCCCGCGCGACGAGGCGACGCTGCGCTCGGCGCTGCGCGCGGCGGTCGACGTCGACGACGCCCCGACGGTCGTGCGCTACCCGAAGACGCCGCTGGGCGACGACATCCCGGCGATCGACGCGGTCGAGGGCGTCGACGTGCTCGCGCGCCACGCCGGGACGGGCGCCCGGGTCCTCGTCGTCGGCATCGGCTCGATGGCCACGACCGCCGTCCAGGTCGGCGAGCAGCTCGCCGCGACAGGCCTGCAGGTCACCGTCGTGGACCCGCGTTGGGTCCTGCCGGTGCCGAGCGCGCTCGTCAAGGTCGTCGGCGAGCACGACCTCACGCTGTGCGTCGAGGACGGCGTCGTCGAGGGCGGTGTCGGTGCGGCGCTCGCCCAGCGCGTGACCGAGGCCGGCATCCGGACCCCGGTGCTCGCGCGCGGCATCCCGGCGCAGTTCCTCGAGCACGCGAGCATCGCCCAGCTCGTCGAGGCCGTGCGCCTGCGGCCCGAGGACCTCGCGGCCGACGTGCTCGGCGCGCTCGCGGCGCGCGACGCCTGACCTCCCGGGCTCGTCCGGCCCCGCTCGTCCGCATGCCCGCGCACGGGCCCACGGGATCACCCGCGTCGTTCTCCTCATGCGGCACGCCCCCGCGCCGATGGAGGGGGTGCGCGCGGCGAGAGCCGCAGCGCCGCAGTTCAGCGGTCCACGTCGGGGTTCCAGCACTCCCGGCGCGCGGACCGTCCTGGTGGTGGAGCACGCGCCCCTCGTGAGGGGTGTCCGGACGCCGACCAGGTGGCACGTCATCGACAGCCCCCAACAGGCCGGGGGCGGTTCAGGCCGCGCGTGAAGAGGACAAGCGGGCGCGGTGGGCGAGGACGAGAACGCTGCTGGACAGACCTCTGGTCACGAGACGACGGCCCCGACCCGCCACGACGCGGTCGGGGCCGTCGTTCGTCCGGGGCCGGCCGGGCGGCGCCGGTGCGCGGCCGCCCGGAGCGGGCCGGCGCACGGGTGACCTGGACCACATCGAGGTGGGGCCCAAGGTCCCGAGTCATCCCATCACTCCGTGCGTAGCGTCGCAGGTAACGAGACGCACACCAAGGAGTGCCGAGATGACCACCACCGCCGTACCAGGACCCTCCACCATCGACGGACCGGAGAACGAGACCGGCCCCTGGCAGGGCTTCGTCACCGGCCCCTGGACGGACGGCGTCGACGTCCGCGACTTCATCCAGCGCAACTACACCCCGTACACGGGCGACGCGTCGTTCCTCGCCGGACCGACCGCGCGCACCACCGGGATCTGGGCACGCCTGAGCGAGATGTTCCCCGCCGAGCGCGAGCGCGGCGTCCACGACATCGACAACACGACGCCCGGCTCGATCACCTCGCACCCGGCCGGCTACATCGACCGGGACAACGAGCTCGTCGTCGGCCTGCAGACGGACGCCCCGCTCAAGCGCGCGATGATCCCCAACGGCGGCTGGCGCATGGTCGAGACGTCGCTGACGACGTACGGCTTCGAGATCCCGCAGGACATCAAGCGGATCTTCACCGAGTACCGCAAGACGCACAACGCCGGCGTCTTCGACGTGTACCCGCCGAACGTGCGAGCGGCGCGCTCGAGCCACATCATCACGGGCCTGCCCGACGCGTACGGCCGCGGCCGCATCATCGGCGACTACCGCCGCGTCGCGCTGTACGGGGTCGACGGCCTCGTCGCCGCGAAGAGGATCGAGCGCCACGAGCTCGACATGGAGCGCTCGTCCGAGGACGTCATCCGCGACCGCGAGGAGAACGCGGAGCAGATCCGCGCGCTCGAGGAGCTCAAGATCATGGCCGCCTCGTACGGCTACGACATCTCCCGCCCCGCCGCGACCGCCCGCGAGGCCGTGCAGTGGCTCTACTTCGCCTACCTCGGCGCGGTCAAGGAGCAGAACGGTGCCGCGATGTCGCTGGGCCGCACCTCGACGTTCCTCGACGTGTACCTGCAGCGCGACCTCGAGGCCGGCCGCCTCACCGAGCCGGAGGCCCAGGAGCTCGTCGACGACCTCGTCATCAAGCTCCGCATCGTGCGGTTCCTGCGCACCCCGGAGTACGACGCGCTGTTCTCGGGCGACCCGACGTGGGTCACCGAGTCGATCGGCGGCATCGGCGAGGACGGTCGCCCGCTCGTCACCAAGAACTCGTTCCGGTTCCTCCAGACGCTCTACAACCTGGGCCCCGCGCCGGAGCCGAACCTCACGGTCCTGTGGAGCAACCGCCTCCCGGCCGGGTTCAAGGCGTTCTGCGCGCAGGTCTCGATCGACACCTCGGCGATCCAGTACGTGTCCGACGAGCTCATCCGCGGCGCGTGGGGCGACGACGCCGCGATCGCCTGCTGCGTCTCCGCGATGCGGGTCGGCAAGCAGATGCAGTTCTTCGGCGCCCGGGTGAACCTCGCGAAGTCGCTGCTCTACGCGATCAACGGCGGGCGCGACGAGGTCAGCGGCACGCAGGTCGCCCCGGTCACCGCGCCGGTCGACGGCGACGTGCTCGACTACGACGACGTCCGGGCGCGCTTCGACGCGCTGCTCGACTGGCTCGCCGAGACCTACGTCGACGCGCTCAACTGCGTGCACTACATGCACGACAAGTACGCCTACGAGCGCCTCGAGATGGCCCTGCACGACCGGTCGATCCTGCGGACCATGGCGTGCGGCATCGCGGGCCTGTCGGTCGTGGCCGACTCGCTGTCGGCCATCAGGTACGCGACGGTGCGCCCGGTGCGCGACGAGACGGGCCTGGTCGTCGACTACGTCACCGAGGGTGACTTCCCGACGTACGGCAACGACGACGACCGTGCCGACGACATCGCGGTCGAGATCGTGCGCGACTTCATGGACAAGATCCGGGCGCAGAAGACCTACCGGGACTCGCTGCACACGCAGTCGGTCCTGACGATTACGTCGAACGTCGTCTACGGCAAGGCCACCGGCAACACCCCCGACGGCCGCCGCCAGGGCGAGCCGTTCGCGCCGGGCGCCAACCCGATGAACGGGCGGGACTCGCACGGGATGCTCGCCTCGGCGCTCTCGGTCGCGAAGCTGCCCTACTCCGAGGCGATGGACGGCATCTCGCTGACCTCGACGGTCGTGCCCTCGGGCCTCGGCCGGACCAAGGACGAGCAGGTCGCGAACCTGGTCGGCCTGCTCGACGGGTACACGGTCTCGGCCGGGTTCCACGTCAACATCAACGTCCTCAACCGCGACACGCTCGAGGACGCCATGGAGCACCCGGAGAAGTACCCGCAGCTGACCATCCGGGTCTCCGGCTACGCCGTCAACTTCGTCCGTCTGACCCGGGAGCAGCAGCTCGACGTGCTCTCGCGGACGTTCCACGGCGGACTCTGACCCCCGCACCCCCGGGGAACGGCCGTGCCGGGTGCCCGCGTGGCACCCGGCACGGTCCGCCGGGGCGGGCACCGCCACCGGCGGTGCAGCACCACCCGCACCACCGCACCACGGCGACGAGCAGCACGATCCCCGCGAGACCGACAGGAGCCGGCGATGAACGCGACAGCCGCACAGCGTGAGGCCGACGAGGTCGGCGCCCCGGTCGTCGAGCTCGGCGTGCCCCTCGTGGGCGGGTCGAACCACCGGTCGACGGCCGGCACCGCGGGGCTCGACGTCAGCGAGGCCGACCGGGCCGAGCGCTTCGCGCAGATGCGCGCCGGGGAGCTCGGCTCCCTGCACTCGTGGGAGCTCGTGACGGCCGTCGACGGCCCGGGGACGCGGTTGACCACGTTCCTGTCGGGCTGCCCGCTGCGGTGCCTCTACTGCCACAACCCCGACACGATGGAGATGCGCCGCGGCGAGCCGATCACCGCGGACGAGCTCCTGGGCCGGATCCGCCGCTACCGCCCGATCTTCGAGGTCACCGGTGGCGGGCTCACGATCTCCGGCGGCGAGCCGCTCATGCAGCCGGCGTTCGTCGCCCGCGTCCTGCGCGGCGCGAAGGAGCTCGGCATCCGCACCGCGATCGACACCTCCGGCTACCTCGGGGCGCACTGCACCGACGCGATGCTCGACGACCTCGACCTCGTGCTGCTCGACGTGAAGTCGGGCGACGAGGAGACGTACCAGCGGGTCACGGGCCGCGAGCTCGCCCCGACGCTCGACTTCGGCCGACGCCTGGCCGCCCGCGGCACCGAGATCTGGGTGCGCTTCGTGCTCGTCCCGGGCCTGACGGACGACCCGGCGAACGTCGAGAGGGTCGCCGCGTACGTCGCGAGCCTCGCGACCGTCACCCGGGTCGAGGTCCTGCCCTTCCACCAGATGGGCCGCGACAAGTGGGACGCCCTCGGGATGCGCTACGAGCTCGACGAGACCCCGGCGCCGTCCGCCGAGCTCGTCGCCCGCGTGCGCGAGCAGTTCCGCGCCCACGGCCTCACGACGTACTGACCGCCCAGGTCACGTCCTGGGCGTGAGCGTCCCGTCGAGGCTGTCCGGGACGTCCGCTGCGTCGGCAGCCGGGCGCCAGGCCTCGAGCCCCGGACCGGACCGGACCCGTCATCCTCGCGGACCCTCCCACGGGTACCCGTGCTCGACGAACGCCCGACGCACCGCGTCCCGGTCGCCCTCGACGTCGTCGGCGAACAGCGTGCGCCCGTGCTCGCTCTCGAGCACGAGCTTCGAGCCCCGCCGGTGGACGCCCGCCACCGTGGCGCGTGCGATGACCCGCTCGACCTGTCCGTGGCGCCGGACCTGCACCTCCTGCGGGTCGACCTCGAGGACGGGCGTGGCCGAGACGACCCACGCCGCCACGGCGAGGCCGACCGCGAGCCCGATCGCCGGGCGTCCCCACGTCAGCCACGACGCGTCGAACGACGACAGGAGCCGGAGAGGGCCCTCGAAGGGCACCCACGGCGCGTCCCTCAGCCAGCCGGCGACGGCAGGGAGCAGCGCGCCGAGCCCGAGGCCGCCACCCCCGAGCACCGCGAGCACCCACAGGCCACCTGTGCGGTCGAAGCCGCCGACGGTCGTCGAGCGGCTGTGCTGCGTCCCGTCGAGAGTCACGTGACTCACCGTAGGGAGGGTGACTCGCGCTGTCGTCCGACCTGGGTCGAGGAACGATGCTCCCCAGGTCGGGCGTCCGTGCGCTCCGGGCCCACGGGCTCACGACGTCCCGACCGCCGCGGGGGACCACGCCGGGTCGCGCCCGGTGAGCGCGAGCGTGCGGTCGAGGACCGAGGCCGACACCGGGACGACCCGCTCGGGGCCGTACACGCCCATCTCACGCCCGGTCCGCGCGCTGTAGGCCACCTCGCCGTGCAGGTACGTCAGCACGTCGTCGTCCCAGCCCACCCGGTGACCCGTCGCGCGCGCGAGGTCCCACCCGTGCACGACGAGCTCACCCACGAGCATCCCGCCCACGACGCGGGCCGGGAGCGCGTAGCCGTCGAGGGCGGTGTCGCCCTCCCACGCGTCCGGGCGGCTCCACGCGTCGACGGCCCGGCGGACGCGCGCGACGAGCTCGTCCGCCCAGCCGCCCGGCGGCAGGTCGGCGACGGTCTCGGAGGCGGCCGGCGCGGGCGCCTTGCGCCCGGACGCCTCCAGGGCCGGCGCCCAGAGCAGCAGGTGGTCGACGAGGGCGCGCACGTCCCACGCGCTGCACGGCGTCGGAGCGTCCAGCCGGTCGGCCGGGAGGGTCGGGACGAGCCGCAGCAGCGGCTCCGCGGCGCGGGGGAGGAGATCGGTGTGCGACATGTCCCCAGCCCACCAGAGCGGGACCCGTGCCGTCTTGAACGAACGCGACCTACGCTCGACGCCGTGACCAGGGACGCGCGCGAGGTCGGCGGTGCGTGGCGGACTCACCAGCGGCACGAGCTCCCGCCGGTGCCCGCGGACCTCGCGCCGTGGGTCGAGCGCTTCTGGTCCGTCACCTGGGACTACGCGGAGCCGTACCGCCAGCTCGTCGTCCCGACGCCGAACGTGCACCTGACGTTCCGGGACGGGCGGGCGACCGTCACGGGCGTCCCCACGACCCATCAGCACCGGGTCCTCGAGGGGCGGGGCTCGGTGCTCGGCGTGGCGTTCCGGCCCGGCTGGTTCCGGCCGCTGCTCGGGCGCGCGGTCTCGACCCTCACGGACACCACGGTCGACGCGGCCGACGTCCTGCGGTGCGACGTCCCGGACGTCACGGACCCCGCCGCCCTCGCGGAGCTCCTCCGCTCGGTCCTCCCGCCCCCGGACCCGCGCTCGGCCCTCGCCGCCGACGCGGTGGCGGCCGTCGCGACCGACCCCGGCCTGGTGACGGTCCGCGACCTCGCCGCGCACCTGTCGCTGAGCACGCGGCACCTGCAGCGCCTGTTCGCCGAGCACGTCGGTGCCGGCCCCAAATGGGTCATCCGGCTCCATCGGCTCCGCGAGGTCACCGTGCGTCTCGATGCCGGCGCGGAGGTCCGGTGGGCCGCGCTCGCGGGCGAGCTCGGGTACGCGGACCAGGCGCACCTCACCCGGGACTTCCGGGCGATGTTCGGCGAGAGCCCGACGCGGTACGCGCAGCGCTACTGAGCGGGCCGGGCGACCGGAGAGCCGCTCGCCCGACTCCTTGACTTCGAGTGCGCTCGAACTCCTAGCGTGGCCGTCATGACGAACCGTCACACCATCGGCGAGGTCGCCGAGAAGACCGGGGTCACGACGCACACCCTGCGCTACTACGAGCGCATCGGCCTGCTCGCACCCGTCGCCCGCTCGGCGGGGGGCAGGCGCGCCTACGACGACGGGGACGTCGGCTGGGTCCAGCTCCTGACCCTGCTGCGCGCCACCGGCATGGGGATCCGCGACATGCTCGCGTTCGCCGAGCTGACCCGCGCCGGCGAGCACACCATCCCCGACCGCATCGAGGTGCTCCAGCGGCACCGCGACGTGCTCGACGCGCTCCTGCGCCGCCACACCGAGCACCTGCAGCTCATCGACAACAAGCTCACCTACTACCGCGGCGTCGTCGACGCCGCTGCCACGGAGGACGCACACGCATGAGAGCCCTGGAGATCGGCCGCACCGGCGAGAAGGTCAGCGAGCTCGCGCTCGGCGCGATGCTGTTCGGCACCACGACCGACGAGCCCACCGCGCACCGCATGCTCGACCACTTCCTGGGCGCGGGCGGCACGCACGTCGACACCGCGAACTGCTACTCGTGGTGGAGCGGCCCGCAGTACACCGGCGACGAGAGCGAGGAGGTGCTCGGGCGGTGGTTCGCCCGCACGGGACGGCGCGACGACGTCTTCCTCGCGACCAAGGGCAGCGCCCGGATCCGCGACCTCGACGGCGTGTGGCGCGACGGGAGCGACGAGCCCGACAGCGCGCTCGCGCAGTCCCGCTACGAGGGTGCCGGCGCGCAGACGCTGCGGGACGCGCTCGAGGGCAGCCTGCGCCGCCTGCAGACCGACCACGTCGACCTGTACTACGTGCACGTCGACGACCGGTCGACCCCGCTCGAGGAGACGCTCGAGGTCCTGCACTCGTTCGTCGTCGAGGGCAAGGTCCGGCACCTCGGCTGGTCCAACGTCCGCGCCTGGCGCCTCGAGCGGGTCCGGGCCACGGCGGCCGCGAACGGCTGGACGGTCCCGGTCGCGCTCCAGCAGCAGCACACCTACCTGCACCGGACCGCGGGCCTCGACCACGGGTCGATCGTCGACGACGAGCAGCTCGACTACCTGCGCGCGAACGACGACGTGACGCTGTTCGCGTACACCCCGACGCTGCGCGGCTCGTACGACGACGACGCGAAGTGGGCGACGAACTGGCAGCACCGGTTCTTCGACGCGCCGGCGAACGAGGCCCGTCGGGCGCTCGTGCACGAGCTCGCCGCGGAGGTCGGCTGCACGCCGAACCAGCTCGTGCTCGCGTGGATCCTCGCGCAGCGCGCGCCGCGGATGTCGGCGATCACGGGGGTGCGGACCTGGGAGCAGTACGAGCAGAACATCCGCGCCGCCGAGGTCGAGCTCCCGGCCGAGGTGCTGGCGCGGCTGGACGCCCAGCCCTGACCGCGGGGGCGTCCCGCACGGGACGCCGACCGTCCCCGGGCGAGGGGGCGGAGGGTGGGCGGCGAGCGCCGTCGCCCACCCTCCGGCCGGCTCAGACCGAGGACGCCACCTGCGCCGGCACGTCCGCGCGACCCGGCGGCAGGAACCGGCGGCCCGCCGCACGCTCGGACCAGCCCGTGCGGTCGAGGTACGGCGTGATCCCGCCGAGGTGGAACGGCCAGCCCGCGCCGAGGACCATGCAGAGGTCGATCTGCTCGGGCGTCGCCACGACGCCCTCGTCGAGCATGAGCCCGATCTCCTGCGCGAGGCCCGCGAGCACCGCGTCGCGCACGCCCTGCTCGTCGAGCGCACCCTCGGCGCCGACCGCCGGGAACGCGTCCTGGATCGCCGGGTCGACCGCGTGCTCGCTGCCCCGGCCGTCGGGCTCGGGCACCACGCGACGCCCCGCCTCGGCGAGCCGCGAGAGCCCGGGGGACAGCGGGTAGCGGTCGCCGAGGTCGGCGTGCAGGGACTCGAGCACGTGCAGCGCGACCGGCAGCCCGACGAGCTGGATGAGCGCGAACGGCCCCATCGGCAGCCCGAGCGGGCGCAGGGCGACGTCGGCGACCTGCACCGGCGTCCCGCCCTCGACGGCCCCGGCGACCTCCGCGAGCATCCGCAGCAGGAGCCGGTTGACCACGAAGCCCGGGCGGTCGGCGACGCCCACCGCGGTCTTGCCGAGGCCCTGGGCCAGCGCGAACGCCGTCGCGACCGGCTGGTCGGTCGAGGCGCCCGTGCGGACGACCTCGATGAGCGGCATCTGCGCGACGGGGTTGAAGAAGTGGATCCCCACGACCCGCTCGGGGTGGCGCAGGTGCGCCGACATCTCGGTCACCGACAGCGCCGAGGTGTTCGTCGCGAGCACCGCGTCGTCGGCGACGATGTCCTCGAGCTCGGCGAACACGCGCTGCTTGAGGCTCATCACCTCGGTCACGGCCTCGATCACGAGGTCGGCGCCGGCGAGCGTCGACAGGTCGGTGCTCACCGAGATCGACGCGAGCACCCGGTTGGCCTCGTCGGCCGTGATGCGGCCCTTGGCGGCCTGACCCTCGACGAGCCGGCGGATCCCCGCGAGCCCGGCCTCGACGCGCTCGTCGGACACCTCCCGCATGACCACGGGGACGCGTAGGCGCCGGGCGACGAGCACCGCGAGCTGCCCGGCCATGAGCCCGGCGCCGACGATGCCGACCGACCGCACGGGCCGCGCGAGCTCGGGCGCCGGGGCACCCTCGGGCTTGCGGGCGCGCCGGGTCGTGAGGTCGAACGCGTACAGGCCGGCGCGCAGCTCGTCGGACATGATGAGCTCGGCGAGCGCGTCGTCCTCGGCCGTGAACGCCTGGTCCCGGTCCGCGGTGCGGGCCGCCGCCACCAGGTCGAGCGCGCGGTACGGGGACTGCTTCGCGCCGTGCAGACGCGCGTCGAGCTGGGCCCGGGCACCGGCGACGACCGCGTCCCACTCCTCCTGGCTCTCGATCTCGCGCCGCTCGGGCACGACCCGCCCCGCGAGCACGTCGGCGGTCCACGCGAGCGACTGCTCGAGGAAGTCGGCAGCCGCGAACAGCGCGTCGGCGACGCCCAGCTCGAGCGCCTCGGCCGCCTTCGTCATGCGGTTGTTCGCGAGCGGGCGCGTGAGGATCAGCTCGAGCGCGCGCCGGACCCCGACGAGGTGCGGCAGGTGGTAGCAGCCGCCCCAGCCGGGCACGAGCCCCAGGAAGACCTCGGGCAGCGCGAGCGCGGTCACGTCGGACGCGACGGTCCGGTAGGCGCACGCGAGCGCGACCTCGAGCCCGCCGCCGAGCGCCGCGCCGTTGACGTAGGCGAACGTCGGGACGCCCATCTCACCGAGCAGCCGGTACGTCGCGTGGCCGAGCTCGGCGATCATCCGGGCGTCGGCGGGGTCACTCAGGGACGAGACCAGCGTGAGGTCGGCCCCGGCGGCGAGGTAGTACGGCTTGCCGGTCACGGCCACCGCGACGATCTCGCCCGCCGCGGCCCGCGCCTGCTGCGTGCGCAGCGCGGCCTGGAGCTCGGCCAGCCCGCCCGGGCCGAGCGTCGTCGGCTTGGTGTGGTCGAAGCCGTTGTCCAGCGTGACGAGCGCGAGCGTGCCGGCGCCGCGGGGGAGCGTCACGTCGCGCACGAGCGCGTGCGTCACGCGCTCGGGACGGGGGGCGTTCTCGGTCGTGGGGGTGCTCATCGGGCGCTCCCGGAGGTCGTCGCGGCGGCGGGGCGCACGCCGTCGTAGTCGGGGTGGTGCGGGTTCTCCCAGATCACGGTGCCGCCCTGGCCGAGGCCGACGCACATCGTGGTCAGGCCGTAGCGGACGTCGGGCTGCTCCGCGAACTGGCGGGCGAGCTGCGTCATGAGGCGCACGCCCGACGACGCGAGGGGGTGGCCGACGGCGATCGCTCCGCCGTACGGGTTGACGCGCGGGTCGTCGTCGGCGATCCCGAACGCGTCGAGGAACGCCAGCACCTGGACCGCGAATGCCTCGTTGACCTCGAACAGCCCAATGTCGTCGATGGACAGGCCGGCCCGGGCGAGCGCGCGCTGCGTCGCGGGGACCGGGCCGATGCCCATGACGGCCGGGTCGACCCCCGCGTAGGCGAACGAGACCATGCGCATGCGGGCGGCGAGCCCGAGCTCCTCGGCGGTGTCCTCCGCCGCCAGCAGGCACGAGGCGGCGCCGTCGGTCAGCGGTGCGGACGTCGCCGCGGTGACCCGGCCGCCGGCGCGGAACGGGGTCTTGAGGTCGCGGACGTCCTCGAGCCGGGTCCCGGGACGGGGCGGCTCGTCGGCGGTCGCCAGCCCCCAGCCGCGCTCGGGGTCGCGCGTTGCGACGTAGACGAGGTCGGGGTCGATCTTGCCCGCGGCCAGCGCGGCGGCGTACTTCTCCTGGCTCGCGACGCCGTACGCGTCGGCACGCTCGCGCGTGAGCTCGGGGAAGCGGTCGTGCAGGTTCTCGGCGGTGTTGCCCATGTTGAGGGCGTCGGCGGCGACGAGCCGCTCGGCGACGAACCGGGGGTTGGGGTCGGCGTCGAAGCCCATCGGGTGCCGGCCCATGTGCTCGACGCCCCCGGCGAGCGCGACGTCGAGTCCTCCGACGCCGATGCCCGACGCGACGGTCGTGACCGCGGTCATGGCGCCCGCGCACATGCGGTCGATCGCGTAGCCGGGGACCGTCTCGGGGAGCCCGGACAGCACGCCGACCGTGCGGCCGAGCGTCAGCCCCTGGTCGCCCGTCTGCGTCGTGGCCGCCACGGCGACCTCGTCGATGCGCTCGGGCGGGAGCTCCGGGTGGCGCCGCAGGATCTCCCGGACCGTCTTGACGGCGAGGTCGTCGGCGCGGGTGTGCGCGTACAGGCCGTCGGGGCGGGCACGGCCGAACGGCGTGCGCACACCCTCGACGAAGACGACGGGACGGACGGACCGGGCGGATGCGCGCGGCATCGGACCTCCAGGCGGGACGACGGTGTCCTGCCGACCCAGGCGGGCCGGCGAGGGCCGACGTTACCGGGACGTCCGTCCCGCGTCAGCCAAGTTACCGAACAGTAACATCGCGCCTCCGCGGGAGGCGGTCAGGCCGCCGCCGCCGCGAACGCCTCCACGAGCCGCGGGACGGCGAGCTCGACCTGCCACTCGCGCGCACCGCCGGACCGCAGGGCCTCGGCCAGCGCCACCGCGTCGAGCGTCGGGGGCGGCGACCAGCACAGGCGGCGCAGGAGGTCGGGCTGGAGCAGGTTCTCCGCCGGGACGTCCACCTCGGCCGAGAGCGCCGTCATCACGTCGCGCGCCGCCGTGAGGCGGGCCGCGGCCGCGGGGTCCCGGTCGGCCCACGCGCGCGGCGGCGGCGGAGCGTCGCTCTTGGGCCCGCGGACCGAGGGCAGCTCCGTCTCGGGGAGAGCGAGGGCCTCGTCGATCGCGTGCTGCCACAGCGCGGCGCGGCGCCGGGTGCCCTTGCCCGAGAACGCCGGCAGCGCCACGAGCTGGGGGACCGACCGGGGGAGCGCCTGGGCGGCCGCGACGATCGCGTGGTCGGGGAGCACGCGCCCGGGGGAGATGTCCCGCTGGCGCGCGTTGTCGTCGCGCGTGGTCCACAGCGAGCGGACGACTGCGAGCCGCCGCGCGTCGCGCACCGCGTGCAGCCCCGAGACGCGGCGCCACGGCTCGACGCGCGGGGGCGGCGGGGGAGCGAGGCGCACGGCCTCGAACTCCTGCGCGGCCCACTCGGCCTTGCCGGCGACGGCCAGACGCTCGGCGAGGACCGCGCGCAGCTCCACGAGCACCTCGACGTCGAGCGCGGCGTAGCGCAGCCACTCGCCCGGCAGCGGGCGCGTCGACCAGTCGACCGCCGAGTGCTCCTTGGCCAGGCCGAGGCCGAGCAGCTCCGCCACGACGGCCGCCAGGCCGACGCGCTCGAGCCCGAGCAGGCGGGCGCCGAGCTCGGTGTCGAAGATCCGGGTGGGCGTCATGCCCTGCTCGGCGAGCCCCGGCAGGTCCTGCGACGCTGCGTGCAGCACCCACTCGACCCCGACGAGCGCGCGCGACAGCGACGACAGGTCCGGCAGCGCGATCGGGTCGATGAGCGCGGTGCCCGCACCCTCGCGGCGCACCTGCACGAGGTAGGTCCGCTGGCCGTAGCGGTACCCGGAGGCGCGCTCGGCGTCGACCGCGACCGGCCCGGTGCCGGCCTCGAAGAGCGACACGACGCGCGCGAGCTCCTCCGGGGTCTCGACGACCGGGGGGACGCCCTCGCGGGGTTCGGTGAGTGCGACGACGACCGGTACCTCGGGCACGGCCACGTCGACGGCGTCGTCGGCGGGGACCTGCACCGCAGGGTCGCCGGACGGTCGATCGGGAAGCATGACCTCCACCGTAGGGGTTCCGCGGCCCGCCGCCGCGCTGGCGCGCGCAGCCGGACGGGGCCGAGGTGGTGTGGGGTCGCTCACGGGACCGCCGCAGGGGCGGGCACGTGCGGACGCGCTCTCAGTCGAGCAGGCCCGTCCGGATCGAGATCGCGACGAGCGCGGCGCGGTCGCCGGTGCCGAGCTTGCGGGAGATGCGCGCGAGGTGGCTCTTGACCGTCAGGGCGGACAGGCCGAGCAGCTCGCCGATCCGGCGGTTGCTGCAGCCGTCCGCGACGAGCTTGAGGACACCGAGCTCGCGTGCGGTGAGCTCGGGGCGGTCCCGCACGAACTGCGCGGGCGGCGGGACCTGGGTCAGCGTCGTGTGCGCCTCGGACGCGACGGCGCCGCGCAGGCCCCCCGCGAGGAGGCCGACGAGCTCGCGCCGGCTCGCGCGCCGGGCCAGCAGGATGACCCGGCCGGACCCGCGGCGCCGCAGGTTGCGGACGAGGACCTGTCCGTCACCGTCGGCGAGGTCGGACACGACCACGCACATCTGGCCGAGGGCGCGCCGCTGGGCGGGCGCGCCGGCAGCGCGGTCGGCGCTGACGAGGGATGCGCGCTCTCCGGCACGCGGCTGCACACCCCGCAGGGTGGGCGCGGTGCGGCGCAACGGCTCGATGCTCACGTAGGTCTCCCCGGGGATGTTTCCGGCACGTACAAGACCATCGGCCGCACCATCCCCCACCTTGAGCGGTTCGGCGGGGCTACTTGTTCCGGCGGCGTGTCATCGACGCCTCGGGAGCGGGACGACGCCCGCGGGGAGCGGCGGGAGCCCCGCCGTCGTGCACAGCAGCGTGCCCCACGCCCGCAGGTGCGGGCCCAGGTCCTCGTCGCGCGCCGTCCAGCTCGCCCGCACCTCGAGCTCGACCTGCTCCGGCCGCTCGTCGAGCGCGCCGAAGCTCTGCGACAGCACGCGCGTGACGGTCCCGCCCGCGGCGTGCGCGTCGAGCCCGGCGCTCGCGAGCGCGTCCGCGAACCAGCTCCAGGCGACCTCGGCGAGCATCGGGTCGGCGCCGACCTCGGGCTCGAGCGTCGCGCGCACGAGCGTCACGAGGCGGAACGTCCCGTGCCACGCCTCCTGGCCCTCGGGGTCGTGCAGCACGACGAACCGACCGGAGGCCAGCTCGACCGCGTCGGGGTCGCGCCGGCTCGCGCGCACCTCGGCCGTGAGGGCCGCCGTCCAGGGGGCGATGCGCGCCGGACCGGGCACCTCCTCGAGGCGGATCTCGGGTCGTAGCTGCACGTCACGGAGCGATCGAAGTGCGCGCAGGAACTCCGGTGGAGCGGGCCCTGAACCGGCTGGTGTCACGCGAGCGAGACTACGTGCGGGGGTCCGGTCTTGCCGTTCGGCACGCCGCGTCGCGCGTGTCGTTGCGCCACTAGGCTGACCGGCGCATCAGCACAAACCGGCCCGCCCGTTCGGAGTGCACCTCCCGGCCCGGGCGCCCCCCGACGAAGGAGTACCGCGCGTATGTCCGTAGAAGGAACTGCTCAGATCGGTGTGACGGGTCTGGCTGTGATGGGTCGGAACCTGGCGCGGAACTTCGCGCGGCACGGGTACACGGTCGCGGTGCACAACCGGTCCTGGGCCAAGACCGAGTCGCTGGTCGCCGAGCACGGGGACGAGGGGACGTTCGTGGCCTCGGAGTCGATGGCGGACTTCGTGGCCTCGCTGGCCCGTCCGCGCAAGGTGGTGGTCATGGTCAAGGCCGGTCCGGCCACCGACGCGGTGATCGCCGAGCTGGTCCCGCTCCTGGAGGCGGGGGACATCGTGATCGACGCGGGCAACGCCCACTTCCCGGACACGGTGCGCCGGGAGGGCGAGCTCAAGGCCCACGGCCTGCACTTCGTCGGGTCCGGGGTCTCCGGCGGGGAGGAGGGCGCGCTGCTGGGCCCGTCGATCATGCCGGGCGGGTCGCGGGAGTCCTATGCGGTGCTGGGCCCGATCCTGGAGGACATCGCCGCGAAGGTCGATGGGGTGCCGTGCTGCACGTATGTGGGGCCGGAGGGTGCGGGGCACTTCGTGAAGATGGTGCACAACGGCATCGAGTACGCCGACATGCAGCTCATCGCGGAGGCCTACGACCTGCTCAAGCAGGGCCTGGGCGCCTCGGCCGCGCAGATCGGGGAGATCTTCCGGACCTGGAACGAAGGGGACCTGGAGTCGTTCCTGATCGAGATCACCGCCGAGGTGCTCACCCACACCGACGCGGCCACGGGTCAGGCGTTCGTCGACGTGGTCCTCGACCGCGCGGAGCAGAAGGGCACCGGGCGCTGGACCGTGCAGAACGCCCTCGACCTGGGGGTCCCGATCACCGGCATCGCGGAGGCCACGTTCGCCCGGGCGTTGTCGGGGTCGGTCCCGCAGCGCACCGCCGCCGCCGGCACCCTGGTCGGGCACGCCGAGCCGTTCGAGGTCACCGACCGGGACGCGTTCATCGAGGACGTGCGCCTGGCCCTGTACGCCTCCAAGGTCGTCGCGTACTCGCAGGGCTTCGACCAGATCGCGGCGGCGTCCGAGCAGTTCGGGTGGGGCATCGACCGCGGCGCCATGGCCCGGATCTGGCGGGGCGGGTGCATCATCCGGGCCCGGTTCCTCAACCGGATCACCGAGGCCTACGAACGCGACGCGAACCTGCCGCTCCTGCTCGCCGACCCCTACTTCGTCGGCGCGGTCGGCAACGGCGTGGCCGCCTGGCGCCGGATCGTGGCCGCCGCCGCGTTCGCGGGCGTGCCGACCCCGGCGTTCTCCTCCTCGCTCGCGTACTACGACGGGGTCCGCGCCGAGCGGCTGCCCGCCAACCTCATCCAGGCCCAGCGCGACTTCTTCGGCGCCCACACCTACCAGCGCACCGACCGCGAGGGCACCTTCCACACCGAGTGGACCCGCGACCGCACCGAGACCCCCGCGTGAGCGACACCGCCCGCGAGCCGGTCGCCGCCACCACGGCGTCGACCGGCCCGCTGCAGCCGGTCATCCTCGGCGCCGACATCGGCGTCTACGCCCTCGCGCGCGCGTTCCACGAGGCCTACGGCGTCCGCTCGATCGTCGTGAGCGGCGCCGCGCTCGGGCCCGTCGCCGACTCGCGCATCGTCGACAACGTGCTCGTCGCCGACGGCCACGACCCGCGCCAGCTGGTCGACAAGCTCGTCGAGGTCGCGCGCGGCCTCGCGGGCCGGCGGCTCGTGCTCATGGCGAACTCGGACTGGCTGGTCCGCGTCGTCGTGCAGCACCGCACCGAGCTCGAGCCGTACTACGTCGTGCCGTTCCTCAGCGCGGAGCTGCTCGACCAGATCTCCGACAAGGCGACGTTCGCGGAGATCTGCGAGCGGATCGGCATCTCGGTGCCCCGCACCGTGGTGCAGGACTTCGCCCGTGCCGGTGAGCCCGGGTGGCAGCCCGTGCCCGTCCCGGCCGGCATCACGTACCCGCTCATCGCGAAGGCGGCGAGCAGCGCGGACTACCAGGACGTCGAGTTCGAGGGCAAGAAGAAGGTCTTCGAGATCACCGAGCCCGCCGAGCTCGACCAGCTCTGGGTCTCGCTCGCCGGTGCCGGCTTCCGCGGCAGGTTCGTGGTCCAGGAGCTGATCCCGGGCGACGACACGCAGATGCGCTCGATCACCGCGTACGTCGACAGCCGGGGTCAGATCACGCTGCTGTGCTCGGCGCACGTGCTCCTCGAGGAGCACACGCCGTCGGGCCTCGGGAACCCCGCGGCGATGATCACGACGCGCATCGACCCGATGCTCGACCAGGCCCGGCGCTTCCTCACCGAGACCGGCTACGTCGGCTTCGCCAACTTCGACGTCAAGGTGGACCCGCGTGACGGGTCGTACCGCTTCTTCGAGGTCAACCCGCGCATCGGCCGCAACAACTACTACGTGACGGCGGCCGGGGCGAACCCGGTGCGCTTCCTCGTCGAGGACCGCGTCGAGGGCCGTGCCGTCGAGCCGGTCGTGGTCGAGAAGGAGATCCTCTACGCGATCGTCCCGCACCGGCTGCTGCTCAAGTACGTCGCGGACCCGGCCCTCGCGGCGAAGGTCAAGGGCCTGATCAAGGCGGGCGCCGTCGCGCACCCGCTGCGGTACGCGCAGGACGCCGGTCCCAAGCGGGTCGCGTACGTGACGCTCGCGCTGGTCAACCAGGTGCGCAAGTTCCGGACCCACTACCCGGAGCTGACGGGCACAGGGTTCTGATCGGCCCGCTGGTGCGCCGCTCCGGGTCCTGAGCCGCACCGGGCTGCCGCCCGGGCGCGCACGCACGACGCGACGACGCCGGGCCCCCTCGTCGGGGGCCCGGCGTCGTCGTGTGCGGGACGGGGTGGAGCCGGCAGGTCGGCGGTCAGCCGAGCTCGCTGGTCCCCGAGTACAGGTGCAGGACGGGGACGTCGAGCTCCTCGCGCGCACGGGACGCCCAGTCGCGGTGGAAGGTGTCCTCGACCGCGTGCGGGTAGGTGACGACGACGACCTCGCGGACCGGGCCCTGCGCGATCGCGGCGCGGAGCGCGGGCAGCGGGTCGTCGGACACGACCTCGCCTGCGGCGTCGCGACCCGCCTCCTCGAACGCGGCGAGGCTCTCCGCGAGCTGGTCGGCGGCGGTCGCGCGTGCGACGCGCGGCTCGGGCTCGCGCCCGCGGACCGTGTCGAGGGCCCCGCGCAGCTCGCCCAGGCTGAGCTGGTCGATGAGCGAGACGAGCAGGTTGCGCTCGGTGTCGGCAGGCACGAGGACGCGGTACGCGAGCGTCTCGCCCTCGTGCAGCGACACGATGTGCGCGACGTCGGCGGAGGCGAGCGTGTCCTCGGTCAGGACCAGGATCGTGTCAGTCACGCGGGGGAGCCTAGTGCGCGGCCCGGCGCCGCGAGCGTCCAGCGGCCCACGAGCACGCCGTCCGAGTGCAGCAGGTGCAACGGCGTCGCCCCGACGGCGGCCGGCAGCCACGTGCCCGAGTCGAGGACGCGCGGACCGGGGCCCCCGACCAGCACCGGGCTCGAGGTGAGGCACAGCTCGTCGACGAGGCCGGCCGCGACGAGGTCGGCCAGCAGGTGCGGACCACCCTCGGCCAGCACCCGCACGAGCCCGCGCTCCGCCAGGCCGTCGAGCGCACGGGCGAGGTCCACGTCCTCGTCGCCGGCCACGACCACCCGGTCGTCGCCGACCGACGCGCGCAGCGCCGCGAGCCCGGGGCTGTCGGCCGAGGTGACGACGAGCGGGGCGGACGCCGAGTGCAGCAGGTCCTCGGGGATCCTTCCCGAGCGTGAGACGAGCGCGAGCGCGACGTCCGGGGACTGCCCGCGGCGCACCCGGGCCGCGCGCAGCGGCTCGGGGAGCGGCAACTCGCGGTACCCCTCGGCGCGTGCGGTGCCGGCTCCCACGAGCAGCACGTCCGCGACGGCGCGCTGGACGACGAACGCCCGGTGGTCCGCGGCGTTGTTGATCGTGCCCGAGCGGCCGTCAGGTCCGGTCGCGGAGCCGTCGAGCGTCGAGACCATCGCGGCCCGGACGCAGCTGCGCCGGCCCGGTGCCGGGTCGGGGTGCGCGTAGAGGTCGAGCAGCGCGCACTCGTCGGGGTCGGACAGGAGGCGCTCACCCGCTCGGGCGAGCGGCAGGAGGACGTCGAACGTGGGTGCGGGCACGGCGTCAGTCTGCGGGCGCGCCCGGCTCGGCGCCCGACGGTTCGACCCGCGACGGCTCGGCGCGCGCCGGATCGAGGGCGTCCGGCACCTCCGACCCGGCGCCGGCCGTGCCGCGGCCGGTCTCCGGCGCGCCCGGCACGGCGTCGGGCGCGGCGTCGAGCACGAGGCCGGCGACCTCGCCGATGACGATGACCGCGGGGGAGCGCACGCCCGCCGCGTCCGCGGCGTCCGCGATGTCGGCGAGGGTGCCGCGGGTGGTGCGCTGCTCGGGCGTCGTCCCGCGCTCGACGATGGCGACGGGCGTCGACGCGTCCTTGCCGTGCTCGACGAGGCGCGCGGCCTGGTCGCGCAGCTGGCCGACGCCCATGAGCAGGACGAGCGTGCCCTCGAGCGCCGCGAGCGAGCCCCAGTCCGGCTGCGCCTCGTGCGCCGAGGCGATGGTCACCTGCCGCGAGAGCCCGCGGTGCGTGACCGGGATCCCCGCGGCACCCGGGACGGCGATCGCGCTCGTGACGCCCGGCACGACCTCGACGGGGACACCGGCAGCGACGCACGCGAGGACCTCCTCGCTGCCCCGGCCGAGCACGAACGGGTCGCCGCCCTTGAGCCGGACGACCCGCCGGCCCGCGAGCGCCCGCTCGACGAGGACCGCGTTGATCTGGTCCTGGGTCAGCGTGTGCCGGTGCGCGGTCTTGCCGGCCTCGACGACCTCGACGTCGGGGTCGAGCTCGTCGAGCAGCTCGCGCGGTGCGAGCCGGTCGACGACGACGACGTCGGCCTCCGCGAGCAGCCGGCGCCCGCGCGTCGTGATGAGGTCGCGTGCGCCGGGCCCGCCGCCGACGAGCGCGACGGAGCCGGGGCCGGGCCGGTGACGGCGCACGGGCAGCGCGCCGGTGTCGAGCAGCAGCGCGACGGCGTCCTTGAGGGCAGCCGCGCGACGGGGGTCCCCGCCCGCACCGACGGCGACGGTCACGTCCCCGGCCCGGGCCACCGACGGGGTCCACGCGCGGGACGCTGCGGGGTCACCGCCCTTCGAGCACCAGACGCGGGCGTCCTCGGCGTCGGCTGCGACGCGGGCGTCCGTCTCGGGGTGCCCCGTCGCGGTGTACGCCAGCCACGCGCCCTCGAGGTCGCCCGCGGCGTAGCGCCGGGCCTCGTGCGTCACGGCTCCCCGGGCGGCGAGGTCCGCGAGCTCGTCGACGACCTCGGGCGCGACGACCCGCACCCGTGCACCGGCCTCGACGAGCCCGGCGGCGCGACGAGCCGCGACCGGCCCGCCCCCGACGACGAGGACGAGCCGGTCACGGACGTCGAGCAGGAGGGGGAGCCGCACAGGAGCGGACCCTGTCACTGGCCTGCCAGGCCGGTCAAACCCCGCGCGTGCAGCACGCGCCGCTCGAGCGGGGAGAAGACCAGGAGCTCGATCGCGATGCCGACGGCGAAGATGAGGAAGATCGCCGCGATCACCAGCGACATGTCGCTGAGCGTGCGCCCGAGGTCGAGGACCTGGCCGAGGCCCGTGCCGAGGCGCGGGGCGTTCGTGATGAGCTCGGCGGCCATGAGCGAGCGCCACGCGAACGCCCAGCCCTGCTTGAGCCCGCCGAGGAAGCCCGGGAGCGCCGCGGGCAGGAGCACGAACCGGATGCGGTCCCAGCCCTGCGCGCCGAGCACCCGCCCGACCCGCAGGAACAGCGGCGGGACCTGGTCCACCCCGGTGAGCAGGCCGTTGACGATCGACGGGACGGCACCGAGCAGCACGACCGCGAAGATCGTCGTGTTGCTCAGCCCGAACCAGATGACCGCTGCCGGCACCCAGGCGATGGACGGGAGCGACTGCAGGCCCGTGATCATGGGGCCGATCGCCCGGCGCAGCAGCGGGATCGTCGCCATCGCGACCCCAAGCACCACGCCGACCACGACGGACACGACGAACCCGAGGCCGCCGCGCTGCAGGCTCAGCGCGCTGGCCTTGAGCGCGGTGCCGTCCTGGAGGATGCCGACGAACGTCGCGGCGACGTCCGCCGGGCCCGGCAGCGCGTACTCCGGCTTGACCCTGGCGAGGTACACGACCTGCCAGACCGCGACGAAGACCCCGAGCGCGAGCGCGGTCGGCCAGAACGCCGACCAGGCGGTGCTCCAGGCGCTGCGCCGCGGCGCGACGACGGCGGTCTCGAGCGCGTCGAGGCCCGCCTCGAGGGCGCGGGCGTCGACCGGGGACGCGGTGTGCGTCGTGTCAGCGGCCATGGCGGGAGATCTCCTGTCGGAGGTGGTCGGTGATCTCGACGGAGAGCTCCGCGACGCCCGCGTCCTCGATGCGGCGCGGGTGCGGCAGCTCGACCGCCCACTCCCGCACGATGCGGCCCGGGCGCGACGACAGCAGCACGACGCGCTGGCCGAGCCGGACCGCCTCGCGCACGTTGTGGGTCACGAAGACGACCGACAGCCCCGTCTCGCGCCAGATGCGGGTGAGCTCGTCGTGCATCACGTCCCGCGTGATCGCGTCGAGCGCCGCGAACGGCTCGTCCATGAGCAGGACGCGCCCCTGCTGCGCGAGCGCCCGGGCGAGCGCGACGCGCTGGCGCATGCCGCCCGAGAGCTCGTGCACGCGCTTGGCGTGCGAGTCCTCGAGGTGCACGAGCGCGAGCAGGCGGTCCGCCTCGGCCCGCCGGGCCCGGCGCCCGACGCCCCGCAGCCGCAGCGCGAGCTCGACGTTCTGGCCCGCGGTGAGCCACGGGTAGAGCGCGGGCTCCTGGAACATGAGCGCGGGCCGGCCGTCGGGGACCTCGACCGTGCCGTCGCTCGGGGCGTCGAGCCCGGCCACGAGCGACAGCAGCGTCGACTTGCCGCACCCGGAGGCGCCGAGCAGGCAGACGAACTCGCCGGGAGCGACGGTGAGGTCGATCCGGTCGAGCACGGGCGGGCGGCTGGCGTCGCCGAAGTGCTTGGAGACGCCCTGCAGGCGCACGGCGGCGGGCGTGGCGGCGTGCGCCGACGTGCCCACGGGATCTTCGGTGGTGGCCGCCGCGGCGGTCGAGACGCTCGTCATCGCTACTCCGTCCCGAGCCCTGCGGCCGAGACGGCGGTCTGGCCGCGCTCGGTGAGGACCGCGTTGAGGAGGGACAGGTCGTAGATGCCGTCGAGCTCGACCTCGTCGGAGACGCCCACCGACGCGGCGTGGTCCGCCGAGAGCTGGAGCGAGGACGCGATCGGGTCGTTCGTGATGCGCAGGTTCGGCCAGGCGCGCGCGAGGACGTCCTCGCCGAGCTGCTTGCCCGTGAGCTCCCCGATCGCGGTGTTGGCGACCGTCGCGGCCTCCTCGGGGTTCGCCGCGATCCACTCGTTGGCGGTGACCTGCGCCTCGAGGAGCTTCTTCACGGTGCCCGGGTACTGCTCGAGGAACTCGGTGCGGACGATGAGGTGCGTCGTGACGTAGTCGCCCTCGGGCCACAGCTCCTTCTCGTCGAGCAGGACCTTCGCGCCGCCCTCGAGGACGAGGCGCGAGGCCCACGGCTCGGGCAGCCACGCACCGTCGAGCGAGCCCTGCTTGAACAGGTCGAGCGTCTGGGCGTTCTCCTGCGGGGTGATCTCGACGTCGTTCTGGCCGCCGGTCACGGACGTCTCCAGGCCCTCCTCGAGCAGCCAGGCGCGCAGCGCGACGTCCTGGGTGTTGCCGAGCTGGGGCGTGGCGAGCGTCGCGCCGCGCAGGTCCTCGACGTCGTCGATGCCCTCGCGCACGACGAGCTGGGCGCCGCCCGACGTCGCGCCGCCGACGATCCGGATGGCCTCGCCGTCGGACTTCGCGAACGCGTTGATCGCCGGGTTGGGGCCGATGTAGGTCGCGTCGAGGCCGCCGCTGAACAGGGCCTCGACCGCGGCCGGACCCGCGTTGAAGATGTCGGTGCGCAGCTCGGTGTCGCCGAGCGCCTCGGCGAACGTGCCGTCCGCGACCCCGACGAGGGGCGTGGCGTGCGTGATGTTCGCGAAGTACCCGAGCCGCAGCTCGGGGGCCTCGGCGTCGCCGCCCGCGGTGACGGCCGAGGCGTCGGGCGTCTCGGCGCCGCCGGCGGACGAGCACGCGGCGAGGACGGCGACGAGGGCGGCGGACGCCACGAGGGCGCGGGTGCGGTGGGTACGACGGGCACGTCGGAGGGCGGTCATGGCAGGGGTGTCCTTCGGGGCGAGGGGATGACGCGGGCGCTCAGCTCAGAGCGCGCGACATCGCTCCTCCGCGCCGGCGAGCCCGACGACGGTCGAGGGGCCGACCATCCCGGCCGCGAGCGTCGTGCCGTCGGCGGGGTCGACGAGCAGGAACGCGCCCGTGCGGCGGTGCTCGGCGTAGTCGTCGAGCACGATGGGCTCGGCGAGGCGCAGCTGCACCGTGCCGATGTCGTTGAGCGCGAGGCGGTCGACGCCCGGCTCGACGGTCAGGGTGTCGATGTGCAGTCGGGAGTCGACCGTGCGCAGGATCGCCCGGACGGTCCGGGTGCCCGAGCGCACGAGCACGCGCGCGCCGGGGACGGACGGCGCGTCGGCGAGCCAGCACAGCGTCCCAGTGAGGTCCGCGCCGGTGACCGGGGCGCCCTCGGCCGGGGCGAGCACGTCGCCGCGGGAGATGTCGACGTCGTCGGCGAGGCGCAGCGTCACGGACTGCGGCGCGTGCGCGACGTCGAGCTCCCCGTCGAACGTGTCGATGCCGACGACCCTCGTGCGCCGGCCCGAGGGCAGCACCACGACGTCGTCGCCGACCCGCACGACCCCCGACGCGATCCGCCCCGCGTAGCCGCGGTAGTCGGGGTGCTCGGGCGTCTGCGGCCGGATCACGTACTGCACCGGGAAGCGCAGCGGCTCGGTCGTCGGGTCGCGGTCGACCGGGACGGCCTCGAGGTGCTCGAGCAGCGTCGGCCCGGCGTACCAGGGCGTGCGCACCGAGCGGTCCACGACGTTGTCGCCCGCGAGCGCCGAGAGCGGGATCGCCTGGACGTCGTGCACGCCGAGGCCGGCGGCGTAGAGCGTGAACTCGTCGGCGATCCCGGTGAACGTCGCCTCGTCGAAGCCGACGAGGTCCATCTTGTTGACCGCGAGCACGACGTGCGGGACGCCGAGGAGCGCCGCGATCGTCGCGTGCCGCCGGGTCTGCTCGAGCACGCCCTTGCGCGCGTCGACGAGCACGATGGCCAGCTCGGCGGTCGAGGCGCCCGTGACCATGTTGCGCGTGTACTGCACGTGGCCGGGGGTGTCCGCGAGCACGAACGCGCGCGTCGCGGTCGAGAAGTACCGGTAGGCGACGTCGATCGTGATGCCCTGCTCGCGCTCGGCGCGCAGGCCGTCGGTGAGCAGCGCGAGGTCGACGACCTCACCGCCGCGCGCCTGGCTCGCGCGCTCGACGGCGGCGAGCTGGTCGGCGAGCACCGACTTCGTGTCGTAGAGCAGGCGCCCGATCAGCGTGCTCTTCCCGTCGTCGACCGAGCCCGCGGTCGCGAGCCGGAGCAGCTCGCGCTCGTGGTGCGTCGAGGGCCCGTGCCCCGCCGGGAGCCCGGTCGCGGGGGCGGCGCGCTCGTCCTGGTCCTGCTGCGTCATCGTCGTCCCCATCAGAAGTAGCCCTCGCGCTTGCGGTCCTCCATCGCGGCCTCCGACGCCCGGTCGTCGGCGCGCGTCGCGCCGCGCTCGGTGAGCCGGCTCACCGCGACCTCGGCGATCACGTCGGCGACCGTCACCGCGTCGGACTCGACCGCCCCGGTGCAGCTCATGTCGCCGACCGTGCGGTACCGGACCCGGCGCCGCTCGACGACCTCGTCGCCGCGCGGACCGCCCCAGTCGCCCGGCGCGAGCCACATGCCGTCGCGCTGGAACACCTCGCGCTCGTGCGCGTAGTAGATCTCCGGGAGCGGGATCCCCTCGCGCTCGATGTAGCGCCACACGTCGAGCTCGGTCCAGTTCGAGAGCGGGAACACGCGCACGTGCTCGCCCTTCGCGTGCCGGCCGTTGTACAGGTCCCACAGCTCGGGGCGCTGGCGGCGCGGGTCCCACTGGCCGAACTCGTCGCGCAGGCTGAACACGCGCTCCTTGGCCCGGGCCTTCTCCTCGTCGCGGCGCCCACCGCCGAACACGGCGTCGAAGCCGTGCGCGGTGATGCCGTCGAGCAGCGGGACGGTCTGGAGCGCGTTGCGCGAGCCGTCGGGGCGCTCCCGCACGGCGCCGGAGTCGATCGCGTCCTGCACGCTCGCGACGACCAGGCGCAGCCGGTGCTCGGCCACGACCGCGTCGCGGTAGTCGATGACCTCGGGGAAGTTGTGCCCGGTGTCGACGTGCATGATCGCGAACGGCACCGCGGCGGGCCAGAAGGCCTTGCGCGCGAGGTGCAGCATGACGATCGAGTCCTTGCCGCCGCTGAACAGCAGCACCGGGCGCTCGAACTCCCCGGCGACCTCCCGGAAGATGTGGATCGCCTCCGACTCGAGCGCCTCGAGCTGGGTCAGGGGGCGCGCGAGGGCGGCGACGGCGGGCGCCGGCGCTGTCGTGGTCACGTCCGTGCTCATGTGTGCAGCCCGCATTCCGTCTTGTCCTTCCCCGACCAGCGTCCGGCGCGGGGGTCCTCACCCGGCGCGACCGGGCGCGTGCACGGCGCGCACCCGATCGACGCGTAGCCGAGCTGGCGCAGGGGGTTGAGCAGCACCTGGTGCTCGGTCGCGTACGCGTCGACCTCGTCCTGCGTCCATGCGGCGAGCGGGTTGAGCTTGACCTTGTCCCGCTTGGCGTCCCAGCCGATCACCGTGATGTCGGTGCGGGTCGGGGCGTCCTCGCGGCGCATCCCGGTGACCCAGGCGCCGTACGGCGCGAGCCCGCGCTCGAGCGGCTCGACCTTGCGCAGCGCGCAGCACAGGTTCGGGTCGCGGTCGTGCAGGCGGGGTCCGTGCTCCGCGTCCTGCTCGGCGACGGTGCGCAGCGGAAGGATCGTCCGCAGCCGGATGTCCGTGGTCTCGGCGAACGCGTCGCGCGTCCCGATGGTCTCGGCGAAGTGGTACCCGGTGTCGAGGAAGATCACGTCGACGCCCGGCACCGCGCGGCTCGCGAGGTGCACGAGCACCTCGTCGCCCATCGACGAGGCGACCACGAGGTCACCGCCGAACGTCTCGCCCGCCCAGGAGAGGATCTCGAGCGGGTGGGCGCCCTCGAGCTCGGCACCAGCGCGCTCGGCGAGCGTGCGCAGCGCGTCCTTGTCGTGCACGACCGTGCTCATGACCCCACCACCAGTCCGAGGAACTTCACGCTGAACACCCGGGTGCACCCCCGGCACTCCCACTCGCCGCCGCGCGGACCGGCGGGCCGCAGGTCCTCGCCCGCGCAGAACGGGCAGTAGTACGGCGTCACGTGCCCGGAGTCGGCCTCGCTCATCGCAGGTCCGCCTCGTCCGCGCGCAGCGCCCACTCGGCGAAGGACTCGCCCTCGAGACGCGCGTGGTCGAAGCGGGTCGCGACGCGCTCGACGTAGTCGGGCAGGTCCTCGGCCGCGATCCGCAGCCCGCGCAGCGTGCGTCCGAGGTGGCTGTCGACGCCCAGGCTCCCCCCGAGGTGGACCTGGTAGCCCTCCTCGCCGCCCGCGAGCGCGCCCTTGAGGCCGATGTCGGCGACCTGGATGCGGGCGCACGAGTTCGGGCAGCCGTTGAGGTTGATCGTCAGCGGGTGCTCGAACGTCGGCAGCCGGCGCTCGAGCTCGTCGACGAGCGCCGCGCCGCGCGCCTTGGTCTCGACGATCGCGAGCTTGCAGAACTCGATCCCGGTGCACGCCATGGTGCCCCGGCGGAACGTGGACGCGCTGCGCACCTGGAGCCCGAGCGCCTCGAGGCCGGCGACAAGGGCGTCGACCCGCTCGGCGGCGACGTCGAGCACGACGAGCTTCTGCTCGACGGTCAGCCGCACCCGGCCGCTGCCGGCCTGCTCGACGAGGTCGGCGATCTCGGTCAGCAGCGGGCCGCTGATCCGTCCGACGCTCGGGGCCGCGCCGACGTAGAAGAGGCCGTCGACCTGCGGGTGCACGCCGACGTGGTCGCGGCGCCCGAGCGGGGGAGCGGCGGGCTCGGGCCCGTCGGCGAGCCGGCGGCCGAGGTACTCCTGCTCCAGCACGTCGCGGAAGACCTGCGGGCCCCAGTCGGCCATGAGGAACTTCAGGCGCGCGCGGTTGCGCAGCCGGCGGTAGCCGTAGTCGCGGAAGATGCCGACGACGCCGGCCCACACGTCGGGGACGTCCTCGAGCGGGACGAACGCCCCGAGGCGCTTGGCGAGCATCGGGTTCGCCGCGAGCGCCCCGCCGACCCACAGGTCGAAGCCCGCACCGAGCTCGGGGTGCACGACGCCGACGAACGACACGTCGTTGATCTCGTGCACGACGTCGTGGTGCGGTGAGCCGCTGATCGCGGTCTTGAACTTGCGCGGCAGGTTCGAGTACGCCGGGTCGCCGATGTACTGGCTCTGGATGAGGTCGATCGCGGGCGTGCCGTCGATGATCTCGTCGGCCGCGACGCCCGCGACGGGGGACCCGAGGATGACGCGGGGCACGTCGCCGCACGCCTCCTGGGTCGTGAGCCCGACGGCCTCGAGGCGGCGCCAGATCTCCGGGACGTCCTCGATGCGGACCCAGTGGAGCTGGATGTTCTGCCGGTCGGTGATGTCGGCGGTGCCGCGCCCGAACTCGGTCGACAGCTCGCCGACCGTGCGCAGCTGGGCGAGCGAGAGCCGCCCGCCGTCGCAGCGGACGCGCAGCATGAAGTACTCGTCGTCGAGCTCGTGCGGCTCGAGCGTGGCGGTCTTGCCGCCGTCGATGCCGGGCTTGCGCTGCGTGTACAGGCCCCACCAGCGCATGCGCCCGCGCAGGTCCTGGCCGGGGATCGAGGCGAAGCCCTCGCGCGAGTAGACCTCTTCGATGCGCCGGCGGACGTTCAGGCCGTCGTCGTCCTGCTTGAACTGCTCGTTCGCGTTGAGCGGCTCGCGCTGGTCGAAGGCCCACTGGCCCTCGTTCTTGGTCGCCGGCGGGGCGATCCGAGTCTGCGCCATCGGGCGCTACCTCCGGGGATCGTGGGCGCGCGGGCCACGTCCTGCCGTCGCTGGGGACGGGGTGCCGGGACGGGACGAGCGCCCGGCACAGAAAAGGACGGGTCGACTCAGGCGATCCGCGGACAGCAGCAGAAGGTGCGCAGGTCCGCAGCGCCGCCACAGGGGCGACAGCAGGGACACATCGGCGACTTCAGCACCTGACGAGGATGACCGACGTAACCCGATCAGGGGAGGGCGTGACCACTGGATGAGACGCGATGGTCGCGATGCGGGACGGCGGATGTCGTCATGCGGACCAGGACGGGCGTCCGAGGCCCCGATCGCCCGCTCACCAGCACGTCCGCCCTGCGCGGCGACGTCCCGCGGCCCGCCGTACGCTGGACGTGATGAGCATCCCCGCGCACGACACCGCACCCCCGGCACCCGGCGCCGCACGCGCTCCGGCGTCCGCCGTGACCAGCCTCACGTCCCGCCGGCCCGCGGTGCCGACCGAGCGGCTCCTCGCCGAGCTCGTGCCGCCGCGCCACTTCGCCGACGAGTCGTTCGACACCTACCGGCCCGACCCCGCGCACGCGAGCCAGGCGCGGGTGCTCACGCGGCTGCGGGAGGTCGCGGGGGAGGTCGGCGCGCGCACCGATCGCCCCTGGTGGAAGCCAGGGCGGCGCACCGCACCGCCCGCGGTCTACCTCGACGGCGGCTTCGGCGTCGGCAAGACCCACCTGCTCGCCTCGCTCGCGAAGGAGCACGGCGAGCACGCCGCGTTCGGCACGTTCGTCGAGTACACCAACCTCGTCGGCGCGCTCGGCTTCGGGCCGACCGTCGAGGCGCTCGGGCAGCGCCGGCTCGTCTGCATCGACGAGTTCGAGCTCGACGACCCGGGCGACACCGTCCTGATGTCCCGGCTCCTGCGCGAGCTCGCCGACCGCGGGGTGGCGCTCGCGGCCACGTCCAACACGCTCCCCGGGTCGCTCGGCGAGGGCCGGTTCGCCGCCGAGGACTTCCTGCGCGAGATCCAGGCGCTCGCCGACCGGTTCGAGGTCCTGCGGGTCGACGGCGAGGACTACCGGCACCGAGCCGTCGTGACCGACACCGACCCGCTCGACGACGACGCGGTCCGGGGCGCGGCGGCGCGGGTCCCCGGCGCGAGCCTCGACGCGTTCGACGCGCTGCTCGAGCACCTCGCGACCGTGCACCCGAGCCGGTACGGCGCGCTCCTCGACGGCGTCACGCTCGCCGGGTTCACCGGCGTGCGACCGGTGCCGGGACAGGACGTCGCGCTCCGGCTCGTCGTCCTCGTCGACCGGCTCTACGACCGCGACGTGCCCGTCCTGCTGGGCGGCGGCCACGCCGGCGAGCTGTTCTCCCCGGAGATGCTCGCGGGCGGCTACCGCAAGAAGTACTACCGGGCGCTGTCCCGGCTCGGCGCGCTCGCGGAGGTCGGGCGGACGACCGCCGCGGTCTGAGCGCCGCCGGCGGAAATCGGCTCGGCGTCCCGTGCGCTGCTCGGGGAGCATGGCGTCGTGACCGTCACCGAGCACGCCACCGGCCTGCGGGGTGACCTCGTGCTCGGCGACGACGTGCTCACCCTGCGCTGCCTGCGGGACGCCGACGCGCAGGCGATGGTCGACGGCGACGACCCGGACCAGGTCCGCTGGCTCAACGACGGCCACACGTCCGACCTCGCACGCACGCAGGAGTGGATCGGGCGGAACCAGCGCGAGTGGCGCGACGGCGGGCCGCGGCGGAACCTCGGGATCGTCGACCGGGCGACGGGTGCGCTGGCGGGGACGGTCGAGGCGCACCTGGCCCTGCCGGACCTGCCCCCGGGCACGGTCAACGTCGCCTACGGCGTCTTCCCGGCGTTCCGCGGGCGCGGCTACGCAGCGCGGGCCGTCGGGCTCCTGTGCACGTGGCTGGGCGCGGCGACGGACGCGGCGACCGTGGTGCTGCGGATCGACGCGGACAACGCGCCGTCGCTGGGCGTCGCCTGCGACCCGGGGCTGCGCCGCGCCGGGCTCGTGCGCGTGGGGCCGGGTCCGGACGGCCTCGTCCACCACGCGCTGCCCCTGCGGCGCGCCGCCCGGGTCGCGCTCGCCTGCGGGCCGGCCGGCTCGGGCAAGAGCACGCTCGCCGGGCGGCTCGAGCGCGCCGGATTCGTGCGGCTGTCGTTCGACGAGGAGGCGTGGCGCCGCGGGCACCGGGACCACCCGCTGCCCGCGCACGTCGCGGCCGCCGTCCACGACGTGCTGCGGGCGCGCCTCGTCGCGCACGTGCGGGCCGGGAGGGACGTCGTGGTCGACACGTCCTTCTGGTCGCGCGCGTCGCGGGACTCCTACCGCGCGCTCGTCGCACCGGTCGGCGTCGTGCCGGTCACCTACCACCTGGCGACGCCGCGCGAGGAGGTGCTGCGCCGGCTCGCGGCGCGCACGGGCGCAGGCCCGGACGACGTCGTGGTGCCCGCGGAGCTGGCCCGCGCCCACGTCGACGGGTTCGAGGTGCCGACGCCCGACGAGGGACCGCTCGTGGTGCTCGGGCGCGGCTGACCCCGCGCCGACGCGGTGCCCCGGGGCCGTCAGTCGACGGCGTCCACCACGGCGGTCGTCAGCACCGCGACCCCGCGCGCGGGCAGCACGAGCCGCGTCGTGGGGTCCTCGTCGTCCGGCGGCAGGAGCGTCGCGGGCGACCACGCGGCCGCGACTGTGAACGGTCCGCCCGCACCCAGCGGGACCGTGCGCTCGGCGTGCGCAAGGTTGACCGCCACCCGGGCGCCCCCGCGGTGCACGACGAGCCAGCCCTCCCAGGGGCCGACCGGCTCGTCGGACGCGTCGTGCGCCACCTCGGCGCCGGCGTCCGGGGCGTCGTCCCCCTCGAACCGGACCGACGTCGCCGTGAGGTCGCCCGACGCCAGGTCGGGGTCGCTGCGCCGGAGCGCCACGAGCTCGCGGTACCAGTCGAGCAGCTCGGCGTGCGGCTCGCGGGACGGCTCGGTCCAGTCGAGCCGGCTGCGCTCGACGGTCTTCGGGGACTGGGGGTCCGGCACCTCGACGTCGCCGCCGTACAGCGCCGTCCAGCCGTGCCCGCCGAACTCCCGGCGGCGACCTTCGCGGACGGCCTGCGCGAGGTCCGGCTCCGGGTGGTCCGTGAAGTACATCCAGGGCGTGCGTGCGCCCCACTCCTCGCCCATGAAGAGCATCGGGGTGAACGGGGACAGCAGCACGAGCGCCGCCTCGGCCGCGAGCGCACCCGGGTCGAGCCGCTCCGAGGGCCGGTCGCCGAGCGCGCGGTTGCCGACCTGGTCGTGGTCGGAGGCGAAGACGACGAAGCGGTGACCGTCCGTGCCGGGCGGCACCGGCCGGCCCCACTCGCGGCCCCGGAACGTCGAGTACGTGCCGGCGTGCACGAACACCTCGGTGAGCGCGGTGCGCAGGACCTCGGGGGTCCCGAAGTCGACGTAGTAGCCGTGCCGCTCGCCGGTCACGAGCGCGTGCACGGCGTGGTGGACGTCGTCGGCCCACTGCGCGGTCATGCCCCAGCCGCCCTGGCTCGTCGGCGTGAGGGACACGGTGTCGTTGAGGTCCGTCTCGGCGACGAGCGACAGCGGCCGGCCGAGCTCCTCCTGCAGCGCAGCGACCTCGTCGGAGAGCTGGGCGAGCAGGTGCACGGGGGAGTCGTCGACGAGCGCGTGCACCGCGTCGAGCCGCAGCGCGTCGACGTGGAAGTCGGTGAACCAGCGCAGCGCGCTGTCGCAGATCCACCGGCGGACCTCGTGCGAGCCGCGGCCGTCGAGGTTGATCGCGGAGCCCCACGGCGTCTGGTGCGCGTCGGTGAAGTACGGCCCGAACACACCGAGGTAGTTGCCCGACGGCCCGAGGTGGTTGTGCACGACGTCGAGGCACACCGCGAGCCCGAGCCCGTGCGCGGCGTCGACGAACTCCTGCAGCGCGGCCGGGCCGCCATAGGGCTCGTGCACGCTGTACAGGCCGACGCCGTCGTAGCCCCAGCCGTGCTCGCCGTTGAACGCGGCGAGCGGCATGAGCTCGACCACGTCGACGCCGAGGGAGACCAGGTGCTCGAGCCGGCGCGCGGCGGCGGCGAGCGTGCCCTCGGGGGTGAACGTGCCGACGTGCAGCTCGTAGACGACCGCGCCGCGGACGTCGACCCCGGACCAGCCGGCGTCGCGCCACGTGTGCGCGGACGCGTCGAACACCCGGCTCGGGCCGTGCACGCCCGCGGGCTGCCACGCGCTGCGCGGGTCCGGGGCCGGGTCGCCCCGGTCGACCGCGAACGCGTAGTCGGTGCCGGGGGCGAGGTCCCCGTCCGCAGTCCACCAGTCGTCGTCCGCGCGGGTCATCGACCGGCGCTCGTCACCCAGCACGAGCTCGACCGCCCGCGCCCTCGGTGCCCACACACGTGCCTGCACGGTCATCCCTCCGATCGGACCAGGAGCGCCACGGGGAAGCGGTCGAGCAGCGGGGCGACCTCCTGGACGCCGCCCGCCACCTCGTGCCCGGTGAGCACGTCGTGCCACGTGCCGTCGGGCAGCGCGACCGTGTGGTCCGCCCACCCGCCGAGCCGCTCGAGGCCGACGCCGAGGCGCGTCGCCAGCGTCACGACGCGCGGGACGCCGGCGACGGTCCGGGTGAACGACACGAGGTGGCCCGAGGAGTGCGCGAGCGCGCGGTAGCCGGCGTCGGGACCGGTGAACACCTCGGGCAGGTCGCGGCGCACGCGCAGGGCGCGCGACGTCACGAGCAGCTTCTCGTCGGCGAGGTCGCGGGGGCCGGCGCCCTCGTCGAGCCGCGCGAGCCGGGCCTCGAGGGCCGCGGTGTCGACGGGCCGGCGGTTGTCGGGGTCGACCAGCGCGACCGACGGCACCTCGGTGCCCTGGTAGACGTCGGGGATGCCGGGGAGCGTGAGCTGGACGAGCTTGGTGCCGAGCGTCGCCGCCCGGACCGCGCCCCGCGTGCGCTGCTCCCAGTGCGCGAGCAGGTCGACGCACGTGTCGTCGGTCAGCACGCGCTGGGCCATGTCGAGCACCGCCGCCTCGTACGCCGCGTCGGGCTCGGTCCACGTCGTGCGGCTCTTGGCCTCGCGGATCGCCTTCGTCAGGTACTCGGTGAGCCGGTCGGCGGTGAGCGGGCCCTCGGGGGTCCACGTCCCGGCGAGCGTCTGCCACAGCAGGTTCTCGGTGCGCCCGTCGAGCAGCGCGCCGCGGTACGGGGCCGACGCGGCGCGGAGCCGGTCGACCAGTGCGGACCACTCCACGGGCAGCTCGCTCAGCACGCCGAGGCGGTTGCGGGTGTCCTCGCTGCGCTTGGTGTCGTGCGTCGAGAGCGTCGTCATGCCGAGCGGGGTGTGCGTCTGCGCGCGGGCCGCCCACGTCGCGAGCTCCGTCGGCGTCAGCGCGAAGCGGTCCGGCTCGCCGCCGACCTCGGTCAGCCCGGTCAGGTGCGTCCAGCGGTAGAACGCGGTGTCCTCGACGCCCTTGGCCATGACCGCGCCGCACGTCTGCTGGAAACGGACCACGAGCTCGTCGCGGCGCGGGCTGCGGGTCCGGCCCGCGCTGCCCGCCTCGCGCCCGAGGAGCAGGTCGACGAGCACGTCCATCGTCGCGGCGCGCTCGGGGGCGAGCCGGGCCCGGGCCGACGCGGCGGCGGCCTCCATCGCCTCGAGCGAGTCGGGGTGCACGGCCTCCCCCGGGATGACGTACGCGCGGTACCGGTCGAAGGCGACGAGCAGCTCGACGAGGCAGTCCTGCAGCGCGCGCCACGTGTGGTCGCGCAGGCGCAGGTCCTCGCGGCAGATCGCCGCGGCGAGCTCGGTGAGGCGGAACACCTCCGCGTACAGCGCGCCGTCGACGACCTCGCGCTTGGCCTCGTCGACGATCGAGGGCAGCGAGTCGGACGTGTCGTTCGTCAGGCGGTGCATGGCCGCGCCCAGCACGGCTGCGCCGCCCGGGTCGACGAACGTCTGCTGGATGCGCCACAGCGCCTCGTAGCCCGTCGTGCCCGCGGTGTCCCAGTCGTTCGGGAGCTCCTCCTCACCCTGGAGGATCTTCTCGACGACGACCCACGCGCCGTCCGTGCGCTCGCGCAGCCGGGCCAGGTACCCCGCGGGGTCGGCCAGGCCGTCCGGGTGGTCGATCCGCAGGCCGTCGAGCGTGCCGTCGGCGAGCAGGTCGAGGATCAGCCGGTGCGTCGCGTCGAAGACCTCGGGGTCCTCGACGCGGATCGCCGCGAGCGTCCCGACGTCGAAGAACCGCCGGTAGTTGAGCTCCTCGTCCGCGACCCGCCAGTACGCGAGCCGGTAGTGCTGGCGCTCGAGCAGCTCGGCGAGGGGCAGGGCCTCCGTGCCGGCACGCACCGGGAACACGTGGTCGAAGTACCGCAGGACCGTCGTCGTGCCCTCGGTGCCAGGGACCTCGACCTCGTCGAGCGACAGCTCGTCGCGGGCGAGGACCGCCCCGATGCGGTCGCCGAGCACCGGCATGAGCACGGCGCCGTCACCCGAGGCCCAGTCGACGTCGAACCACGCCGCGAACGGCGACTCGGGTCCGTCGACGAGCACCGACCACAGCGCGCGGTTGTGCCACACGGGCGTCGGGACGGCCATGTGGTTCGGCACGATGTCGAGGACGAGCCCGAGCCCGGCGCCGTGCGCGGTGTCCGCGAGCCGGCGCAGCGCGGGCAGCCCGCCGAGCACGGGGGAGACCTCGTCGTGGTCGACGACGTCGTACCCGTGCGTCGAGCCCGGCGCGGCGCGCAGGATCGGCGACAGGTACACGTGCGTGACGCCGAGCGCGGCCAGGTACGGCACGCGCTGCGCGACGTCGTCGAGCGTGAGGTCCTCGCCGAGCTGGACCCGGTACGTCGACACGGGGACCGGGTGACCCTCGCCGACGAGCCGGCGCGCCGGTGTCCCCGGTCGGGGCGACTCGCTCACGCGCCCGCCCCAGGTGCCGCCGCGGGCGTCCCGGCGATCGTGCGCGGCCGGGCCGTGGGGGGCCGGGTCAGCATGACGAGCGAGCGCTGCTCGGTCTCGAGCGTCGCACCCGCCTTGAACGTGTCGCCCTGCTGCACGGTCGTGTCGGTGTCGAGCACCGCCGTCCACTCCTCGCCGTACTCGAGCGGGGGCAGCGTGAAGGTCGTCCTCGTCGGCTGCGCGTTGTACAGCACGAGGAAGCTGTCGTCGACGATCGGCTCCCCGCGCAGGTCGGGCTCCTCGATGCCCTCGCCGTTCAGGAAGACCATGACCGAGCGCGCCTGCTCGGCGTGCCAGGCGTCGTCGCGCATGTGGGTGCCGTCGGGCGCGAACCACGCGATGTCGTGCAGGTCGGACTCGCCGCCGTGCTCCGCGGAGCCCTCGAAGAACCGGCGCCGGCGCAGCACGGGGTGGTCGCGGCGCAGGTGCACGACCTGGCGCGTGAACTCGAGCAGGGCCTCACGCGGCTCGTCGAGCTCCCAGTCGACCCAGGACAGCTCGTTGTCCTGGCAGTAGACGTTGTTGTTGCCCTGCTGCGTGCGCCCGAGCTCGTCGCCGTGCGCGAGCATCGGCACGCCCTGGGAGAACAGCAGCGTCGCCAGCACGTTGCGCTGCTGGCGCCCGCGGAGCTTGAGGATGTCCGGGTCGTCGGTCGGGCCCTCGACTCCGCAGTTCCAGGACCGGTTGTGGCTCTCGCCGTCGTTGTTGTCCTCGCCGTTCGCCGCGTTGTGCTTCTCGTTGTACGAGACGAGGTCGGCGAGCGTGAAGCCGTCGTGCGCGATCACGAAGTTGACCGACGCGATCGGGCGACGCCCGGTGTGCTCGTACAGGTCCGACGAGCCCGACAGCCGGCTCGCGAACTCCGCGAGCGTCGACGGCTCGCCGCGCCAGAAGTCGCGCACCGTGTCGCGGTACTTGCCGTTCCACTCCGACCACAGCGGGGGGAACCCGCCGACCTGGTAGCCGCCGTCACCCAGGTCCCACGGCTCCGCGATGAGCTTGACCTGGGAGATGATCGGGTCCTGCTGGACGATGTCGAAGAACGCCGAGAGGCGGTCGACCTCGTGGAACTGGCGCGCCAGGGTCGCCGCGAGGTCGAACCGGAAGCCGTCGACGTGCATCTCGGTGACCCAGTAGCGCAGCGAGTCCATGATCAGCTGCAGCACGTGCGGGGAGCGCATGAGCAGCGAGTTCCCGGTGCCCGTGGTGTCGAAGTAGTGCGCGGGGTCCTCGTCGACGAGCCGGTAGTAGCTCGCGTTGTCGATGCCGCGGAACGACAGCGTCGGGCCCAGGTGGTTGCCCTCGGCGGTGTGGTTGTAGACCACGTCGAGGATGACCTCGATGTTCGCGGCGTGCAGCGCCTTGACCATCGACTTGAACTCCTGGACCTGCTGGCCCTCGCCGCCGTACGCCGCGAAGCCGTTGTGCGGCGCGAAGAAGCCGATCGTGTTGTAGCCCCAGTAGTTCGACAGGCCCTTGTCGACGAGGACCGGGTCGTTGACGAACTGGTGCACGGGCATCAGCTCGATCGCCGTGACGCCGAGGCTCGTGAGGTGCTCCACGATCGCGGGGTGCGCGAGGCCCGCGTACGTCCCGCGCAGCTCCTCGGGGATGCCCGGGTGCTGCATCGTCAGGCCGCGCACGTGCGCCTCGTAGATGACCGAGTCGTGGTACTCGTGCTGCGGCGGGTGGTCGTGGCCCCAGTCGAAGAACGGGTTCACGACCACCGACGTCATCGTGTGCGCGGCGGAGTCGTCGTCGTTGCGCGCGTCCTCCTGGCCGAACTGGTAGGAGAACAGCGACGGGTCCCCGTCGATCTGGCCGTCGATCGCCTTGGCGTACGGGTCGAGCAGCAGCTTGTTCGGGTTGCAGCGGTGGCCCTGCGCCGGGTCGTACGGCCCGTGCACGCGGAAGCCGTACCGCTGGCCGGGCTGGAGCGCAGGCACGTAGCCGTGCCAGACGAACGCGTCGACCTCGGGCAGGTCGACGCGGGTCTCGGTCCCGTCGGGGTCGAACAGGCACAGCTCCACGCGCTCCGCGACACCGGAGAACAGGGCGAAGTTGGTGCCGGTGCCGTCGAACGTGGCACCGAGGGGATAGGGACGACCGGGCCAGATGCGCATCTGCCCAGAGTGCCAGGGAGCGTGCGGGGTCCGCCTCCCGGGAGGACCTGGTCGCCTGCTCAGGTGACGAGCGTCACGCGGTGTCGCCCGCCCCGGTGGCCACGACCAGCGACTGCACGAGCCGATGCGTCGCACCGGGTGCGAGGTGCACCGCCGCCGCGCCGACGTTCGCGGCCTCGACGCAGACCATGCCGGGCCACTCGTCGTCGCCGAGGTCGGCCATCGCGCGGGCCTTGCCGACCCACGGGTTCCACACGACCGTCGAGCCCGAGCCGTCCTTGGCGACGGTCACGGTGCGGTCGAGCGCCGGGTCCACGACGCGGACCGTCGCTCCGCTCGCGTACACCCGGTCGGTCTCCGCGGTGAACCGCACGGGCTCGTCGCCCTGGCGCGCGTCCACCGGTCCTCCGGAGGCGGGCGCCTTGTCGACGTAGGACGCCCCCTCGAGGCCCTCGACGGTGACGCCGCGCACGTCGCCCACGGCGAGGTAGGTGTGCAGCGCGTCCGTCAGCGTGACGGGGGCGTCGTCGTGGTTCGTCACCGCGAGCTCGAGGCGCAGCGTCCCGCCCACGGTGACCCGGTACGTCGCTGCGAAGCGGTGCGGCCACGCCGAGGCCCGGGTGGCATCCGAGTCCGCGAGCCCCAGCTCGAGCGTCACGTCGCCCGACGCGTCCTCCGCGGCGCCCCGCAGCTCCCAGGCCGTCGTGCGCGCCCAGCCGTGCGCCGGTGCGTCCGCCGCCGCAGGGTGCGCGCCGAACCACGGGAAGCAGATCGGCACCCCGCCGCGGATCGGCGCGCCCGCCTCGAAGCGGCTCGCCGCGCTCGTCCACAGCACCGGCTCCTGGCCGCTCGGCTGCCAGGCCGTCACGTGCGCGCCGTGCAGGTACACCTCGGCGGTCGCGTGCGGGGTCTCGACGCGCACGCACGCGAGGCCGCCGCGGCCCTCAGCGAGCCGGACCGACGGGGGCAGGGCGGGAAGGGCAGGCATGACGCTCCTCAACGGGCTGGGCGGGCGCGGCCGGCGCTCGCGGGCGCCGGTGCCCCGACGTCCACCCGGGCCGCGCCGGGTCGTGCGACGAGCGTACTGAGCGCCACCGGACCGGCGGGGCCCGGCGGGCTGCTCGAGCCTGCCGGGGCGCCCGAGGACGGCGCGGGCGGGAGGCGGGCCGCGAGCGGGCGCACGGGGCGGATCGCGGCCACGAGGGCGAGCACGTCCGCGGAGCGCGGGTCGCCGGTCAACGGGCTGCCGTCGAGGTCGCTCATCGTCCGGCCCGCGCGGGCTCGGCAGCGGCCGGGGCGGTGCCTGTGCGTCGGTCCACGGTGGTGCTCCGCTCTGCTCGGTCCTCGTCCTGGGAGGAGCCACGACGACGTGCCCTGATGCGTCCGCGCGCCCGGCGTCTTCCGGGTGCAGGGGTCCGCGGCACAGGCCACGGCGGACGGACGGATCGACCCTCGGCGGGGACCGGTTCCGGCCGACCGTCCGACCCCTCCGGTGGCGCGCCCACCAGTGCGCTCGTACGGTCGAGGGACACGACCGGAGGAGGTTCGTCATGGGACTCGACGACAAGATCGGCAACGCGGCCGAGGATCTGCAGGGCAAGGGCAAGGAGGCGGCGGGCCGCGCGAGCGGCGACCGTGACCTCGAGGCCGAGGGCCGCACGGACCAGACGAAGGCCGACGTGAAGCAGGCCGGCGAGAAGATCAAGGACGTCTTCAAGAACTGACGCCGCCCGCACGACACCCCGGGCCGGTCGCTCCCACGGAGCGGCCGGCCCGTCGTCGTGCACGGGCGACGTGCCCGGGGAAGGGGAGGCCGTACCCGTCCCGGCGACGTGGGAGGGGCGTCAGCCTGCCACGTGGTGCGTGCGGGCCGCGGCGTACGACGGCTCGCGCAGCCGCGCCGCCCAGGGCGCGAGCGCCAGGCCCGGCAGCGGGTGCAGGACCGCGTCGAAGCGCAGGACGGAGTCCACGGTGGCCTGCGCGGGGCCGCCGACGACGAGCTCGCCGAACTCGTGCCAGCGTCCCGTCGGTGTCGCGTGCCCGAGCCGCAGGTGCCAGGGGTCCGCCGCGAGCTCGCGCGCGAGCGTGTCGAGGTCGGCGGGCAGGACGCGGGGCCCGGGCTCGGCGACGAGCAGGACGGGGCCCGACGGCGTCCGGTAGGGCAGGAGGCTCCCGTAGGGCCCGCCCGAAGGGGCGCGGTGCGGCGTGAGCAGGAACCTGCCGACCCGCCCGAGACCCGTGGTCGACAGGAGCAGGTCCGACGGGCCGTCCACGCCGTCGAGCCGCAGCGCGAGGCCCTGGACGTCCGGCAGCGGTGCGGGCACCCCGCCCGACCGCGACACGCGGGCGATCCCGCGGTCGGTGCCGGGCTCGTCGAGCCAGCGCGCGCCGGTCGGACGCGGCGAGCCGAACCGGATCACGGTGGCCTGCAGCGTCGCACCGTCCGGGTGCAGCGGCCGCGCGCCCCGCAGCGCCGTCACCGCGCGCGTGAGCACGCCCAGCGCCGCGCCGGCCAGGGAGGCGCCGGCAGCCGCGCGCGGCACGGGAGCGGGCAGGGTGCCGTGGTCGGCGTCGTCGAGCGGGCGCATCCCACGATCGTGGCGCTCGCGGGCGTCGGGCGCACGTCCAGGTCGGGACCGTCCACGGGGACGGCGGTCTGCGCGGGAGGCGGTCGACGCGGCGCCCGGCGCGCCGTCGGGCCCCCTGAGCAGGCGTTCCGATTGCCGGTGCCGCCGTTCGGGCGCAGGCTCGGTGTCCAGGAGGCGTCCGCGTCTCCCGGAACCGGTCGGGCCGCTCCCGGTGGCAGAAGCACCCGACCCGTCCCGTCCGACCCGGACCGCGACCGACCGGTCACGGAACCCGCACCCCCGGCGACACGTCCCGCGTCGTCGGTGACAGGAGGCCCCATGAGCGTCCACGCCGCGATCACCGTGCGCCGACCCCTCGACGAGGTCTACGCGTACTGGTCCGACTTCACGAACTTCCCCCGCTTCATGGCGCACGTCGAGCAGGTCACGCTCGCGCCCGACGGCACCTCGCACTGGCGGGTGTCCGGCCCGATGGGCACGCACGTCGAGTGGGACGCGCGCGTGGTCGAGGCCGACGCACCGCGCCTGCTGCGCTGGGAGTCGGTCGGCAGCGCCGACGTCGAGAACTCCGGCAGCGTGCGCCTGACGGAGGCGCCGGGGGACCAGGGCACCGAGGTCCGCGTCGAGATCGACTACCGCACACCCGGCGGCAAGGTCGGCGAGCTCGTCGCCCGGCTCTTCGGGGAGCAGCCGCGCCAGCAGGTCGAGGACGACCTGCGCCGGTTCAAGCAGGTCCTCGAGACGGGCGACATCGTGCGCTCCGAGGGCAGCCCGGGGGGCACGCGCGCGGGCAACCAGGCGCGTCAGCGGACCGCGGAACCCGTCGAGCAGGCGCCCGAGGGCGCGCTCGGCGCCGGCTGACCCGCCGGGCGCCCCGACGGGCCGCGGCGGCGATCCGCACGCTGGGCCGGCAGCGACGCACGACCGTGCACGACGAGCACCACGACGAGCACGACGACGAGCACGACGACGAGCACGACGACGAGCACGACGACCAGCACGACGACCAGCAGGCACGAGCAGCACCCCGTGGGCGCGCCGCGGCCGGCCCCGCACGGGCCGCACCCGGACAGCGAGCCCCGCGGGCACACCGCGGGACCGCGGGCCGACGACGAGAGGGACGAGATGCGCGCGAACAGGTGGATGGGCAAGGGAGTCGTCGAGGTCGGGGAGGTCCCCGACCCGCAGATCCTCAGCCCGCGGGACGCGATCGTGAAGGTCACGTCGACCGCGATCTGCGGGTCCGACCTGCACATGTACGGCGGCTTCATCCCGACGATGGAGAAGGGCGACGTCGTCGGGCACGAGTTCATGGGCGAGGTCGTCGAGGTCGGCAGCGCGGCGGGGAACCTGCGGGTCGGCGACCGCGTCGTCGTGCCGTTCCCGATCTCGTGCGGGGCGTGCACGCAGTGCGTGCGGCGCAACTACTCCCTGTGCGAGAACTCCAACCCGAACGCCGGCATGGCCGAGAAGGTCATGGGCTACTCGCCCGCCGGGATCTTCGGGTACTCCCACATGCTCGGCGGGTTCGCCGGGGGTCAGGCCGAGTACGTGCGCGTGCCGTTCGCGGACGTCGGCCCGCTGAAGATCGAGCACGACCTGACGGACGAGCAGGTGCTCTTCCTGTCCGACATCTTCCCGACCGCCTACATGGGCGCCGAGATGTGCGACATCAGGCCCGGTGACGTCGTCGCGGTGTGGGGCGCCGGGCCGATCGGCCAGCTCGCCGTCGCGAGCGCCTACCTGCTCGGCGCCGGCAAGGTCGTGGCCATCGACCGGTTCGACTACCGGCTGCGGATCGCGCAGGAGAAGGCCGGCGCCATCCCGGTCAACTACGAGGAGCAGGACGTCAAGGAGGCGCTCCTCGACATCACCGCGGGCCGCGGCCCGGACGCGGTGATCGACGCCGTCGGCATGGAGGCGCACCACCACGTCGGCGCGATCAACGCCTACGACAAGGTCATGCAGGCCGTGAAGCTCGAGCCGGACCGCGCCGGCGCTCTGCGCGACGCGGTGCTCAACGTGCGCAACGGCGGGGTCGTGTCGGTCGTCGGGGTCTACGGGGGGTTCGTCGACAAGTTCCCGATGGGCGCCGTCGTCAACCGCTCGCTGACCCTGCGCTCGGGCCAGTGCCACACGCACCGGTACATGCAGCCGCTGCTCGACCGTATCGTCGCCGGCGAGATCGACCCGAGCTTCGTGATCAGCCACCGCATGACGCTCGACGAGGCCCCCGCGGGCTTCGAGATGTTCCGCGAGAAGGCGGACGGCTGCAACAAGATCGTGATGACGCCGTGAGCGCGGCAGCCGGTGACGGCGACGCCACGACGGACAGCACGACGCACGGGGCTCGCGAGACGCACACCCGTTCCGGTCCGCTCAGCGGCGGCATGGCCGTCGTGGAGCGGCGGGTCGGCTGCGCCGCGGAGGTCGTCGTCGAGGTCCTCGAGGACGGCTGGCTGTACGCCGGCTGGGTCGTCGGCGCGTCGCGCATCCGCGAGGTCGACGCGCACTGGCCGGAGCCGGGCGCGGCGATCCACCACTCCGCGGGCGTGTGGCCGTTCGTCCTCAACGACAAGACCGTCTCGCGCCGCTGGGACCCCCGCGGGCGCCTCGAGCTGCAGGCCCACGGGTGGCCGCTCGGCGAGGCGCGCGTCGTCATCGACGTGCGCCCGGAGAGCCCCACCTCGTGCCGCGTCGTGCTCGCCGAGGATGCCGTCAAGGGCCCGGGCGCGCTCGTCCCGCGCCCGCTGCGCAAGGCCGCGATCGTCCCGCGCAACAAGGAGGCGCTCCATCGCCTCGCCCTGATCGCCGAGGGGCGGGCGCGCGGCGACGGCGTCCCGCCGGGCCGGTCCGCCGGGGCGCCACCGGCCGGCTCGTCGGACGCTTCCGCAGGTGAGGGGGCCGGAACGCGCTGACGCCACGGGATGCGGGGGCGCAGGGGCCGGTGCACGCTTGTCCGGTATGACCCCCCGTGGCCCGCGGCCAGGCAGGCGCCGCGGACCTTCCCCGGCGAGCCCACCGGCTCAGACGAGGTGCCCCGCACATGATCCTCCCCACCCCTCGTGGACCGCTGAGCTCCGCCCTCGTCCCGCTGCTGCGGGGACCCGTGCCCGGCGACGACGACCCCGCACCCGCGCTCCCGGTCGCGGACGCGCTCGCGGCGTCCACCGACCTGCTCGAGGACGACGACGTCCAGCTCGCCCTGTTCTGCCTGTACGAGCTGCACTACCGCGGGTTCGAGGACGTCGACGACCGCTGGGAGTGGGAGCCCGGGCTCCTGCGCGCCCGCCGGCGCCTCGAGGACGCGTTCGAGACCGAGCTGCGCGAGCGCGTCAAGGTGCCCGACGCGCACGGGCTCGACGAGACCGGCGTCGCCGAGACGCTGTTCACCATGGCGGCCGCGGAGACGGGCCCCGGGCTCGCCCGGTACGTCGGCAAGAAGGCCTCCGAGGGCCAGCTCCGCGAGCTGCTCGTGCAGCGCTCGCTGTACCAGCTCAAGGAGGCCGACCCGCACACGTGGGCCGTCCCGCGGCTCTCCGGCGCCCCGAAGGCCGCGCTCGTCGAGATCCAGGCCGACGAGTACGGCGGCGGGGACCCCGAGCGCATGCACGCCGCGCTGTTCGCGCAGACGATGCGCGGCCTCGGGCTCGACGACGCGTACGGCCGGTACGTCGAGGAGCTCCCCGCGATCACGCTCGCGTCGCTCAACGCGATGTCGCTGTTCGGGCTGCACCGGCGCCTGCGCGGCGCGGTCGCCGGGCACCTCGCGGCGTTCGAGATGACGTCCTCGCTGCCCAACCGCTTCTACGGCAACGGCTTCCGCCGGCACGGCCACGGGCCCGAGACGACGCTGTACTTCGACGAGCACGTCGAGGCCGACGCCGTGCACGAGCAGATCGCGGGCCGCGACCTCGCCGGGGGTCTCGCGCGCGACGAGCCCGGGCTCACCGCCGACATCCTCTTCGGCGCCGCGGTCTGCCTCGCGCTCGACGACGCCGTCGCCGAGCACATCATGACGGCGTGGCAGGCGGGCCGCTCGTCGCTGCGCGCCGCATGAGGGCCGTGCCGTGGGACCTCACCGCCTGCGCCTGACCTACGTCCTGCCGCTGCGCTGGACCGACGACGCTGACCTCGACGAGCTGACCGCGTACCTGCACGGGCTCGCGGGGCTCGTGCAGGAGGTCCTCGTCGTCGACGGCTCGCCGCCCCCGCTCCTGGCCGCGCACGCGCGCGCCTGGCACGGCCTCGTGCGCCACGAGCGCCCCGACGCCTGGCCCGGCTGCAACGGCAAGGTCGCGGGCGTCATGACGGGCGTGCGCCTCGCGCGTCACGAGCACCTGGTGCTCGCCGACGACGACGTGCGCCACGACGCCGGCACGCTCGCGGCGATCGACGCGCTGCTCGACGAGGCCGACGCCGTCCGCCCGCAGAACTACTTCGACCCGCTGCCGTGGCACGCGGTCTGGGACTCGGGGCGCACGCTGCTCAACCGGGCCCTCGGCGCCGACTACCCGGGCACGCTCGGCGTCCGCCGCTCGACGCTCCTGGCCGCGGGCGGCTACGACGGCGACGTGCTCTTCGAGAACCTCGAGCTCCTGCGCACCGTGCGCGCGGCGGGCGGTGCGGAGGTGATCGCCCACGACGTGCTGGTCGCGCGCCGCCCGCCGACCGCGCGGCACTTCGCGGGGCAGCGCGTCCGGCAGGCGTACGACAGCCTCGGGCAGCCCGTCCGGCTCGCCGTCGAGCTCGCCCTCGCACCCACGCTCGTGTGGGCCGGGCGCTCGCGGGTGCGGACCGTGGGGGTGCTCGCCGCGGTGCTGGCGCTCGCGGAGCGCGGCCGGCGCCGGGCGGGCGGGGCCGAGCGGTTCCCCGCCCGGTGCACGCTCGGCGCGCCGCTGTGGGTGCTCGAGCGGGCCGTGTGCGCGTGGGTCGCGCTCGGGATGCGCGTGCGCGGGGGCGTCCCGTACGCCGGGCAGCGGGTGCGGCGCGCGACGGCACCCGGCCGGGTCCGGCGCGCCCGGTGCGCGGCGGCCCGCCGGGAGCGGGCGCTCGCCGAGCCGGGACGGCCGGGCGGCACGCGCAGCACGGCGCGGGCGGTGCCGGTCCGGCCGGCTCCGGCCGTCAGTCGACGCTGAGCCGGCGCACCACGGCCCGCGCGGCCGCGGTGACCAGCGCGCGGTCGTGCGTCACGACCATGTCGAACGGGCGGTCCCCGTCCGCGTCGGCGTGCCCGGCCGCGCGTGCCACGAGGGCGCTCGCCGCGTGCGCGCCGAGCACCAGCACCGTCCACTCCTCGACGAGGGGGTCGTGGGCGTCGAGCGCCCACCCGCGCACCCCGGGTGCCGGCTCCGCCGGCATGTCCTCGCCGAGCGCCGCGACGAACGGCAGGCGCTGCGCGAGCCCGGCGTAGCGGCGCGCCGTCGCGGGGGTGACGTACCGCTCGTGCTGGAAGCACGAGAGGACCATCGGCGGGACGAGCGAGTGCTGCGCCGCGAGCTCGAGGGTCGTCGAGAGCGGGACGAGGAGGCGCTTGGGGACGCGCTGGACCGTCCGGACGGCGGCGGCGAGGTCGAACGGCGTGGTGCGGTGCTGCGAGGGGACCGGCGCGTGCGCCGCGAACCGCCCCGGGAGGTGCTGCGCGGCGCCGGGGACGGGGCCGGGACGACCCCAGTACCAGCCCTGCCCGAGCGTCGCACCGAGCACGACCGCGCGCGTGAGGTCGTCGGCGTCCTCGACGCCCTCGGCGACGACCTCCGCGCCGGACTGCTCGGCGTAGTCGCGCACCGCGCCCGCCACGACGACGGTCTGCGGGTCCTCGAGAGTGCGCAGCAGGCCCAGGTCGAGCTTGACGACCTCGGGGCGCAGGAGGGGGACGAACGCGAGCGACGCAGGCCGGGCCCCCACGTCGTCCAGGGCGATCGCACAGCCCGCGGTGCGCAGCCGGTCGGCGGCGGCGAGGATCCGGGCGGGCTCCGCCGCGAGTGCGCGCTCGGTGATCTCGACGACGACCTGCAGCCCGTCCGGGCGCCGGTCGAGCAGCTCGAGCACGGGTTCGAGGTGCTGGGTCAGGGTCTGCGGCTCGACGTTGACGAACAGCGTGGCGGCCGCGGCCGGGTGGTCGCCGGCCGCTCCGGCGAACGCCGCGGTCAGCGACGCGCGCTCGAGCTCGACGAGCCGGCCGGCCGCGCGAGCGTCCTCGAGCAGCGTGAGCGGCGAGGACCACGGGGTCCCCGCCGGACCCCGCAGCAGCGCCTCGTGCCCGAGGGTGGCGCCGGTGCGCAAGTCGACGAGCGGCTGGTACACGCTGTGCAGCGCGCCGCTCGTGAGGACGTCGTCGAGCGGGGACCGGGTCGGTGTCGCCGTGCGGCGTGACGGTGCAGAGGTCACGGGTGCCCCATCGGACGCACGGGGCCCGGTCTGACGGGTTCCGCGGGGCCGACCGGGTGCGGGGGTCCGGGGCCGGCAGCAGACTGACGACCATGCTCGACGACCCCGACCTCCCGCCCGTCCCCCGCGCGCCGCGCCCGGCCGTCATCGTGGCGTGCCCCGACGGGCCGCTCCTCGTGCGCGGCGACGCGGAGATCCGCGACGCCGCGGGCGAGCTCGTGCCGCGCCGCCGGGCCACCGTCGCGCTGTGCCGCTGCGGGGCGTCGGCGATCAAGCCGTGGTGCGACGGCAGCCACAAGGCGACCGGTTTCACGACCCGCTGAGCAGCGCGACGGCGGGCGACGAGGCGGTCGTCGCCCGCGCGCGGTTGCGGTGCCGGGAGGCCGGGTTAGCGTGGACGAGCGGTCCAGCACAGGGCCTCTCTAGCCGCCCGGCGCGAGAGTCCTGGGCGGCAGCCGGCTGCGGCCGGCCACCAGGAAGGGCCATCACCATGGCAACTGGAGAGACCGGGTTCGACGACGTCACGTTCGACCTCATCTCGCTGCAGTACCACTCGCTCAAGGCGGGTCACGACTACGGCCAGTACGTGCGCGACGCACGCAACGCCGGCCGGGACGACATCGCCGACTTCTTCGAGCAGGTCATGCGCGAGGACTCCGAGCGGGCGCAGCGCTGTCACGCGTTCCTCGGCGAGCTCACCCAGCACGGCACGTCCGCCACCAGCCCCCAGGGAGCGTGATCCATGTTCTTCCACCGCCAGGAGCTCCAGCACAAGGCCACCCCCGACAAGCCCGACGCCGTCTACGCGCGCAAGCTCCAGGAGGTGCTCGGCGGCCAGTACGGCGAGATCACCGTCGCGATGCAGTACGGCTTCCAGTCGTGGAACGCCCACATCCCCGGCAAGTACCGTGACCTGCTCTTCGGGATCGGCGCCGAGGAGTTCGGGCACGTCGAGATGCTCGCGACGATGATCGCCCAGCTCCTCGAGAAGGCGCCCATCGGCATCACCGAGGACGCCGTGCAGAACGACCCCACAGTCGCCGCGGTCATCGGCGGCACGGACCTGCAGCACGCGATCGTGGCGGGTGCCGGCGCGCGGCCCGTCGACTCCATGGGCAACCCGTGGTCGGCCGGGTACATCACCGCGAGCGGGAACCTGCTCGCGGACTTCACGGCCAACGCGAACGCCGAGATGCAGGGCCGGCTCCAGGTGGCGCGGCTCTACCACATGACGGACGACTCGGGCGTGCGGGACCTCCTGAGCTTCCTGCTGGCGCGCGACACGATGCACCAGAACCAGTGGATGGCCGCCGCGGCCGAGCTGCGCGAGGAGGGGTACGAGGACTTCCCCGTGCCGAGCAACTTCCCGATCCGCAAGGAGGAGCGCGACGTGTCGTACGACTACATCAACTTCTCCAACGGGGAGCACGCGTCCGAGGGACGGTGGGCCAGCGGCCCCACGCCGGACGGCAAGGGCGAGTTCTCCTACCGGGACGCCTCGACGGAGACCCCGGTGCCCATGCCGCCGCCGACGCGCCCCGACTCGCGCCTGTACGGCACGACGGACCTGCCGAACCGCGTCGAGAAGATCGCCGGCGCCGTGCAGGACGCGCTGCACAAGGAGTGAGCGGACCGGTGGGGGCGGCGTCGGTCGCCGCCCCCCACCCGGCCGTGGGTCGGCGAGGCACGCTGCGCGGGAGCCCGGCGATCACCGGTCGGCCCTCGACGTCGGAGGACGAGCCGGTCGCGAGCAGCGTGCACGGCCGGCGACGGACGAGAGCGGGGTGGCGGTGGAAGGGCAGACGGACCTCCTCGCCCGGCTCGCGTCCGCGGTCGCGGGCGCACCCGAGCACGAGAGCTTCACCTGGCGGCTGTGCGAGGCCACGCGCAGGCTCCTCGGAGCTGACGGCGCGTCCCTCACGGTCGACAACGCCTCGACGAACCGCATCACGCTGTGCGCGACCGACGAGGTCGCGGCGCAGCTCGAGAACCTGCACGACGTGCTGGGGGAAGGGCCCGCCACGTCGGCGTACCTCACGGGCGAGCCCGTCGTCGTGACGCTCGCGCAGGCCGCGGAGCGCTGGCCGATGTTCGCGGAGTCCGCGACGCGTCAGACCGGGGCCGGCCAGCTCTACGCCCTGCCCATGCGCCAGGGGTTCGCGGTCCAGGGCGTCCTGACCCTCTACCGGCGCACCGCCGGTCCGCTCTCCGAGGACGAGGCGGCTGCGCAGTTCCTCGCGGACGCTCTCGCCGCCGCGCTCCTGCAGGACGCCGGCGTGCTCTCCGACCTCGGCCCCGGCGGGTCCTGGTCGAACCGCGCGCAGGTCCACCAGGCCACCGGGATGGTTGTCGCGCAGCTCGCGGTCGGAGTGCGGGACGCCCTCGCGATCCTGCGGGCCCACGCGTTCGCGCTCGACCAGCCCCTCGCGCAGGTCGCGCAGGCCGTCGTGGCCCGCGAGCCGGTGTTCCGCCGGAGCGACGACGGAGGAGCGAGGACCGCGCCCACGTGACCGCCAGCATCCCGGCCGAGAGGCCTTCCCGATGACCGGACGCAGCCCGACCCGCGCGGCCGCCGACGTGCCCGTGGCCCTCGGCCTGTTCCTCGCCGCCGCCTCGGGGGCCGAGGAGAGGCCGCGGGTGGGGTCACCGCCACCGGTGCACCGGGCGGGGTCGGCCGGTCCCGGTGCGCCGACGTGGCGCGTCAGCGGCTCGAGTCGCGGAACTCCGGGGGAGGGCTCGCCGGCTGGCCGGTCACACCCTCGATGATCGCGACGGCGACGTCGCGGAGCTTGGTGTTGCGGTGCTGCGACGCGGTCCGCAGGATCGCGAAGGCGTCCTCCGCGCTGCACCGGTTCTGGGCCATGATCACGCCCATCGCCTGGTCGATCGTCGCGCGGGAGGCGAGCGCGGCCTTGAGGTGGGAGTTGACCTCGGCCTGGCGCTGCGCCGAGCGGCAGACCGTGAGGGCGTGCGCGAGCTCCTGGGCGTAGCCCACGGCCGTCGCGAGGGCGGCGCCGTCCCAGGCGTCGGGCGTGGGGGAGTAGAGCGTGAGCAGCAGCTGGGCCTCGCCCTCGAGCCGCCCAGGGACGGCGACGACGGACCGGAAGCCGCAGGCGCGCGTGGCGTCGGCCCACCGGGGCCACCGCGTGTCGTCCTCGACGTCCGGGACGACGACCATCCGGCCCTGCCGCCGCGCGGCAGCCGAGGGCCCTTCGGCGCGCTCGTCCGCCGTGCGCTCGCACGCCTCGGCGGCGGGGTCGCTCGAGGCGACCGTGCGCATCACGTCACCGTCCTGCACCGAGATCACGACGTGCGCCGACGGCACCACGCGTTGCAGCGCCGCGACCGGGAGCTGCTCGAGGAAGCGCTCGACGCACCCCGTCCCCGTCACCGCGTGCTCGTGCTCGTGCCCGTCGACCTCGTCGGCCGCGATCGTGAAGTCGTCCTTGGTCGTGGTCATGCCGTTGCTCACCCCTGAACGTCCGGCTCGTGCCGCGTGCGTCCTCGCGCGCCCGTGTTCCCCAGGCGCAGTGCGAGCCGCTGCCCCAGAGCGGGCACGGCGGACCCGCGGAACCAGCATGAATCGCCCATGCCGACCACGCAACAGGAGGCTCTCGTCGCCGCGCGCGTCGTGGCTGGTCGTGGCATCCTTCGGGGGTCCGGCCGAGCCCAGTGCCGACGTTCCCGAGGGACCGACGGGGGAGCGCGCGCATGCAGCCGCACCAGGGCACGAGCCGGGTCGTCGAGGACGACCGGGTGACCGTCGTCGTCGTGAGCCGCGACCGGCGTCGCGAGCTCCTGGACTCCCTCGCCCGGCACCGCGCCCCCGTCCTGCTGCTCGACAACGCCTCCGGCGACGGCACGGCCGAGGCGGTGCGGGCGTCGCTCCCCGACGTCCAGGTGACCGGCCTCGACCGCAACCTCGGTGCGTACGCCCGGACCCTCGGCGTGCGAGCCGCGCGCACGCCCTTCGTGGCGTTCGCCGACGACGACTCCTGGTGGGCGCCCGGTGCCCTGCGCCGCGCCGCCGACGTGCTCGACGCGCACCCGGACGTCGCCGTCGTGGCCGCCCGGATCCACGTGGGTCCCGAGGAGCGGCTCGACCCCTTCTGCGACGAGCTCGCCCGCTCGCCGCTGCCGCGCCGGGCGGGGCTGCCGGGGCCGGCGGTCCTCGGCTTCGTCGCGTGCGCCGCGATGGTCCGCGCGGACGCGTTCACGTCCGTCGGCGGGTTCGACGACGTGGTGCGCTTCCCCGGCGAGGAGGAGCGGGTCGCGCTCGACCTCGCCGCGGACGGGTGGCAGCTCGTCTACGTCGAGGACGTCCTCGTCCACCACCACCCGTCACCCGCCCGGCACTCGCCCGACGCGCGCGTGAGCGCCGTGACCCGCGCGCGCGTCCTCACCGCGGTGCTCCGGCTCCCGGCCCGCGACGCGCTGCGGACCGTGACCGGGGCGTGGGCCGGCGGGCCCGCGCCTCGCGCCGGGCTCCGCGCCGCCCTGCGCGACGTGCCGCGCGCGCTGCGGGCACGCCGGGTCGTGCCGCGCCACGTGCGGACCCTGCGCGCCCTGCTGCGCGACGAGCCCCCGCCGTCGCGACCCCACCCAGCCCTGCGACAGGAGACACCATGACGAGAAGCCTGACCGCGCCCGGACCCGTGCACACGTCGCTCGGCCGGGTGGTCGTCACCGGAGGCGCCGGGTTCCTCGGCAGCCACCTGTGCGAGGAGCTGCTCGCCCGCGGCAGCGAGGTCGTGTGCCTCGACAACTTCCTCACCGGCTCGCCCGCGAACGTCGCCCACCTCATGAGCGACCCCGCGTTCCACCTGCTGCGCTGCGACGTCACCGACTACGTGCACGTGCCCGGCGACGTCGACGTCGTGCTGCACTTCGCGTCGCCCGCCTCGCCCGTCGACTACCTCCATCTGCCCATCGAGACGCTCAAGGTCGGCTCGGTGGGCACGGCGCACGCGCTCGGCCTCGCGAAGGACAAGGGTGCCCGCTTCGTGCTCGCCTCGACCTCGGAGGTCTACGGCGACCCCCAGGTGCACCCGCAGCCCGAGGACTACTGGGGCCACGTCAACCCCGTGGGGCCGCGCGGGGTGTACGACGAGGCCAAGCGCTTCGGCGAGGCCATCACGACCGCGTACCGCACGACCCATCACGTCAACACCGGCATCGTGCGCATCTTCAACACCTACGGACCGCGCATGCGGCCGAACGACGGCCGCGCCATCCCCACGTTCGTCCGGCAGGCGCTCGCCGGGGAGCCGCTGACCATCGCGGGCGACGGCTCCCAGACGCGGTCCGTCTGCTACGTCTCGGACCTCGTCGAGGGGATCCTCGCGATGGCGGCGAGCACGCACCCTGGTCCGGTGAACATCGGCAACCCGACGGAGCGGACCATCCTGCGGATCGCGCAGGACGTGATCGCCGCGACCGGCTCGTCGTCGACCGTCGAGCTCGTGCCCCGACCGGTGGACGACCCGGAGGTCCGGCGCCCCGACACCGCGCTGGCCCGCCGGGTGCTGGGCTGGAACCCGCGCGTGTCGTGGGACGAGGGGCTCGCGAGCACGGTCGAGTGGTTCCGCTCGGTGGTGACCGTCCCGGCGTGAGCGGGCGGGGCCGGCGCCGGTGCACCCCGCCGAGTGAGCGCCGGTGCCGGCGCCGTCGCGCCGCCGTCCGGTGCCGGGTGTCACCAGCGCCGCCCTACGGAGCTGTCGGGCTCGCGGCTCGGCGCGCGGCGTGCGCGGGCCCTCGCGGGCTCAGTGCGCGCGGGCCAGGAGCGCGCGGGCGGCGGCGAGGACCTCGTCGGTGGTGACGCGGGCGAGCGCCGGGTCGAGGGTCGCGCCGTGGGGGTCGCCCGGGGCGTCCGGGGCGCCGTGCCACAGCACGGTGTGCCGCTCGGTGTCGACCGCGGGCCCCCACCGGGCGGGCGCGACGGGGCCGAACAGGAGGACCGACGGCGTCCCGGTCGCGGTCGCGACGTGCGCGACGCCCGTGTCGCCGCACACGACGAGGCGCGTGCGGGCCACGAGCGCGACGAGCCCGGGCAGGTCGAGCGTCCCCGCGGTGCGGTGCACGTGGCCGGGCGCGGTCGCTGCCTCGGCGACCTGGTCGACGAGGTCCTTCTCGCCGGCCGAGCCCGTGAGCGCGACGGTCAGCCCGCGTGCAGTGAGGTCGTGCAGCACGGTGCGCCAGCGCGCGGCGGGCCAGCGGCGCGAGGCCGACGCGGCTCCGGGGTGCAGCACGACGTCGGCGCGCGGGACGGCGGGCGCCGCGTCCCCGGCCGACCCGGCGGACCCCGCCGACGGGACCGGGAGCCGCAGGTCGCGGGAGTCGCAGGGCCCGCCCGCGTCCGCGACGAGGCGGCACCACCGGGCGACCTCGTGCTCGGCGTCGTCCCACGCGGGCCCGGCGTCGTGACCGGCCTCGGGGCACGCGAACGCCACGAGACGGTCCGGGTCCGTGCGGAGCAGGACATCGTGGCTCTGCGGCCCGCGGCCGTGCAGGTTGACCGCGACGTGCCCCCGCGCGTCCCACGGCAGCGCGGCACCCGGCGCGACGCCGCGGGCGGAGACCCCGGTGGCGTCGGTCTCCAGGACGGCGTCCACGACACCGAGGTCGCGCAGCAGCCCGGCCTCGGCGCGGGGTGCGGCGAGCACGAGCCGGCGGTCCGGCCACGCCCGCCGCACCCCGCGCAGCGCGGGCACCGCGGTCAGCGCGTCCCCGAGGCCGAGCGCCCGCAGCACGAGCACGTCGCCCCCGGGGCGCGCCGACCCGGCTCCCGGACGGCCCGGTGCGCCGCCGGGTGCACCGGTCACGGCCAGGAGCCCTCGCCGGAGGCCATGACGAGCATCTCGCGGATCTCGCAGCCGACGGGCTGGCGCAGCGCGGTCAGGACGGCGGCCGCGGTGTCGGCGGGGTCGTTGAGGTCCGCGTCGGGCCCGGGGCGGTACTGCTCGGTGCGCCCGTCGAAGAACGGGGTCCGCATCCCGCCGGGGACGAGCAGCGTGACGCCGACCCGCCCGGCGAGCTCGGCGGCGAGCGCCTGGCTGAAGCCGCGGACCGCGAACTTCGACGCGCAGTACGCCGTGGCGTCGCTCACGCCCTTGAGCCCGAGGGTCGAGGCGACGGTCACGACGGTGCCGCGCGACTCCTCGAGGTGGGGCAGGCAGGCCCGGACGACCGCGACGGTCCCGAACAGGTTGACCCGCACGACGCGCTCCCACGTCTCGGGGTCGATGTCGGCGAGCGTCCCGCACGCGTCGGTCCCGGCCGCGGTGACGACGGCGGACGGCGGGCCGACCTGCGCGACGAGCTGCTCGACGGCGGCCGCGGCGGCGGTGCTGTCCGACAGGTCGACCTGGACGTGCGGGACGTCGGCCGCGGGCGCGCTCACGTCGAGCACCGCCGGACGCCCGCCGGCCGCGGCGACGGCCTCCACGACGGCCGCGCCGAGGCCGCTCGCGCCGCCGGTCACGAAGACGGTGCCGATCTCACGCGGGGCCCGGGCGGCGGGTCGGGTCGAGGTGTCGAGCTGGGTCACGAGGTCTCCTCACTGGTGGTCCGCGCGGGCGAGCCCCGAGCGGCGGATCATGGTGCTGGTCGAGCGCCCGTCGAGGTAGGGCAGGAGGACGACCCGCCCCCCGTGCCGCTGCACGACCTCGGTCTCGGGCAGGTCCGCGCCGCCGTAGTCGGCGCCCTTCGCCCACACGTCGGGGCGCAGGGCCTCGAGCGCGGCGCGGGGGTCGTCCTCGTCGAACACGACGACGGCGTCGACGCAGTCGAACGCGGCGAGCACGCGCGCCCGGTCGGCCTCGGTCACGACGGGTCGGCCCTCGCCCTTGAGCCGGCGCACCGACGCGTCGGAGTTGAGCAGCACGACGAGCGCGTCGCCGAGCCGGCGGGCCGACTCGAGCATGGCGACGTGCCCGGCGTGCACGAGGTCGAAGCAGCCGCCGGTCGCGACGAGGGTGCCCCCACCGGTGCGCAGGCGCGCAGCGACGTCGGCGAGCGCGACGTCGCGGTGCTCGACGGCGTCGGGCTGCGCGGCGGCGGACCCGTCGGCGGTCGCCGCCTCGGTGACGGCCCGGAACGCGTCGGCGCCGCCCCCGCGCACCCACGCGGTGGCCTCGGCGACGGCGGCCTGCACGGCCTCGGTGAGCACGGCGCCGCGCGCGAGGGCGACGGCCGCGGTCGCGGCGAACCGGTCGCCGGCCCCGCACGGGTCCCCGCCCTCGACGGACGGCGCGGGCACGAACAGCGGCGCGCCGCCGGTCGGCGCGACGTACGCGCCCTGCGCGCCGACGGTGACGCACACGGCGCGGGCCTGCCACGTCGCGCGCAGCCGGCCCGCGAGCTCCTCGGGTGAGTCGCCGCCGGGCCCGTGGTCGCCGGCGGCGGCCGCTCGGGCCTCCCCGAGGTTCGGCGTCACGAGCGTCGCGCGGGGCACGGGGGCGCCGCCCCGCGGGTGCGGGTCCCACACGAGCAGCCCGCGCGCGGCCCGCTCGGCGAGCAGCGAGCGCACGTCCTCGTCGCGCGTCGTCCCGGCGCCGTAGTCGCTGACCAGCACGACGTCGGCGCTCTCGAGCGCGGCGCGCACCGCCGCGACCTCGACGTCGCGGGGGGTCCCCGGGCCGCCGTGGTCGAGGCGCACGAGGGACTGACCTCCGCTGCGCACGCGCTCCTTGAGCCGCGTGGGCCCGCGGTGGCCGAGCGCGAGAACCCCGACGTGGGGCTCGAGGGCGGCACGCAGCCGGCGGCCCTCGGGGTCGTCGGCGATCGGGGCGACGAGCGTCACGCGCGCCCCGGAGGCCGCGCACAGCAGCGCGGTGAGGCCCGCGCCGCCGGGGCGCTCTCGCACGTCGGACACGTCGACGACGGGCACGGGTGCGTCGGGGCTGAGCCGGTCGGAGCGCCCGTGGACGTCCCGGTCGAGGACGACGTCGCCGACGATGACGACGTGGGGGCGGGCGGTCATGCGCGCGCGCCGGTGCCGTCGAGGGACCGGCGGTCGAGCGCGGGTGCGGGCGGACCGGGCACCGCGGGCCCTGGGGGCGCTGGGGGCGGTCCCACCACCGCGGCCGACGGGGCATCCACCCCGGCGAGCCCCGCGTCGTGCTGCTCGACGCGCGCGTCGAACGCCGCGCACAGCGCGTGGATCGCGACGAGGTGCGCGGCCTGCACCGCGGCCGTCGACGGCGCGGGCACGGCGAGCGCCTCGTGCGAGCGCCCGACCAGCGGGTTCGGCGCGACGCCCGTCAGCGCCCACACGCGCAGCCCGAGCGCCTGGCCGCGCTCGGCCGCGCGCAGGATGTTCGGGCTGCGCCCCGACGTGGAGAGCAGCACGAGCACGTCGCCGGGGCGGCCGTGCGCCTCGACCTGCCGGGCGAACATCTCGTCGGCGCCGTAGTCGTTGACGATCGCGGTGACGCTCGAGCTCTCGGCGCACAGCGACAGCGCGGAGAACGGCCGCCGGTCGGCGAGGAAGCGCCCGACGAGCTCGCTCGTGAGGTGCTGCGCCTCCGCGGCGCTGCCCCCGTTGCCCGCCACGAGCACGCGGTGCCCCGCGACGAGGCGGTCGGCGAGCTCGGCGCCCCAGCGCTCGACGAGCCAGCTCTGGTCCCCGAGCCAGCGCAGCGCGCGCGTGAGCTCGCCGGTGTGCTCCTCGATCCACGACTGCGTGCTCATACGGCCTGCTCCTCGACGACGTGGGCCACCCGGCCGGCGGACAGAAGCTCCCGGTACACGCGTGCGGTCTGCTGCGCGACGCGGTCCCACCCGTACCGGCGCACGGCGCGGCGCCGGGCGGCGGTGCCCAGCTCGACGGCGTGCTCGGGGTCGTCGACGACGCTGCGGACCGCCCGGGCGAGCGCGAGCGCGTCGCGCGGGGGGACGAGCACGCCGGTGGTGCCGTCCTGGACGGTGTCGAGCATCCCGCCGACGGCGCTCGCCACGACGGGTCGCCCGCACGCCGCGGCCTCGAGCGGGACGATCCCGAACGGCTCGTACCAGGGGGTCGCGACCACGACGTGCGCGGACCGCAGCACGGCCGGCATGTCGTCGTGCGCGACGCGCCCGAGGAACCGGACCCGGTCCTCGACCCGCAGGTCGACCGCGAGCTGCCACAGGCGCCGGCCCTCGGGGTCGTCGCGCACCTCCTCCTGCGCGGGCCCGCCGACCACGGCGAGCTCGACGTCGGGCAGGAGCGGCAGCGCGCGCACGGCGTTGTCGACACCCTTGCGCTCGACGAGCCGGCCCACGGACAGCATCCGGAACCGCCCGTCCTGCAGCGGCGGGACGGCGTCCTCCGGTCGCGGTGGCCGGAAGTGCGTGACGTCCACGCCGCACGGCACGACCGACACGCGCGAGGCGGGGACGCCGAGCCGCACGAGCTCGGCGAGCTCGTCGGTGCACGTCGCGACGACCCGCGTGACGGTCCGGGCGATCTGGGCCTCGACGTCGGCGCGCCCCGCGGGGCTCGTGTCGCGCTCGCCCTGGTGACGGCGCTTGACGGACCCGAGCGCGTGGAACGTCTGCACCACGGGCGGGCCCGTCACGGCGGCGGCCCGCAGCGCGGCGAGCCCGGACATCCAGAAGTGCGCGTGCACCACGTCGGGTGCGCCGTGCTCCCGCCACTCCCGCGCGAGCTCGTCGCCGAGCTCGGTCATGTAGGGGAGCAGCTCGTCCTTCGGCAGCGCCCGCGCCGGCCCCGCGCTCACGTGCACGACCCGCACGCCCGGGCGCATCTCGACGACCCGCGGCAGGGACGCGTCGTCGCGCCGGGTGTACACGTCGACCCGGTGACCCAGCCTCGCGAGGTGCTCGGCGAGCGCGGCGACGTGGACGTTCTGCCCGCCGGCGTCGACGCCACCGAGCGTGGCGAGCGGGCTGGCGTGCTCCGACACCATCGCGATCCTCATCGGACGACCTCCTTGAGCAGGACTTGCCAGTCGGACAGGAAACGGTCGAGACCGAAGCGCTCGAGCGCGTGGGCGCGGGCGGCCCGGCCGTGGGCGCGGGCCTCCTCGGGGTCGTGCAGCCAGCGGCGTGCGGCCGAGACGAGCACGTCGGGGTCCGAGCTGACGACGCCGGCCGACGGCGGGACGGCCTCGGGCGCCGCCGTCGTCGCGAGCGCGAGCACCGGCATGCCGATCGTCATCGCCTCGACGAGCGCGAGCCCGAGGCTCGTCCAGCGGAACGGGTGCAGGTAGGCGCGTGCCCCGGCGAGCCGCGCGTGCATCCGGGCCTGCGGGACGTCGTCGTGCAGGTGGCCCGCGAGGCCCGGGACCAGGTCCGCGAGCCCCAGGACCCCCATGCCGTACACCTCGACCGGGACCCGCCCCGCGGCGTGCACCAGCAGGTCGGTCCCGGCGACCCGCCCACGCCGCACGGGCTCGTTCACCACGACCGCGACCCGCTCGCGCTCCCCGGTGTACAGCGGGCCCGGGTCGTGCACCCCGTGGTCGACGACCGTGGTCGGTGCGCGCCCGCAGTCCCACATGAGCGCGTTGAACGCGGTCACGTGCGCGACGGGGATGTCGGAGCGGTCCGCGAGCGGGTGCCGGGTCGTCGCCGCCGGGCCGGCGGGCGTGTTGTGCTCGACGTACACCGCCGGCACGTCGAGCCCCGCGCGCAGCCCCGTCCAGCGCTCGAGCAGCTCGATCTCGTGCGGGCGCTGGAGCACCACGACGTCGGGCTCGGCCGCCCGCAGCGCCTCGGGGGCGACCTCGCGGGCGCTCGCGGGCCACGTCCAGGTCCGCGCGCGACCGCGACCGTCCGGCCCGCGATCGGGCACCACGGGGATCAGGTACTCGTCCGGGCCGGCGACGAACGACGTCTGCCACGAGCCGTGCACGTGCCACACGAGGACCCTCATGCGCTCACCCCCGCCCCGAGCGCGGACCCGGTGGCCGCGCCGGCGACGGCGGCTCCCGCCGCCCCGGAGGCGCCGGCGAGGACGGCCGAGGGGCTGCCCGGCACGTGCGGGGCAGCTGCGGCGACCAGCGCGGCGACCGCGTCCACGACCTCGGCCGGGGAGATGCCGGTCAGGCACGGGTGGCCCGCGACGGGGCACTCCCGCGCCCGGGAGCCCCGGCACGCCGCCCCCTGGTCGCCCAGCAGCCGGACCGGGACGCCGTAGGGCGCCCAGCGCTCCGCGGGAACGACGGGGGAGAACAGGGAGACGACGGGTGTGTCGACGGCGGCCGCGAGGTGCGCCGGGCCGGTGTTGCCGGTCACGACGCACGCCGCACCGGCGAGGAGAGCGGCGAGCCGGTGCAGGTCGGTACGGCCCGCGACGGGCGTCCCGGTGCTGCCCGCGACCTGGGCGGCGAGCTCGTGCTCGGACGCCCCGCCCGTGACCAGCACCCGCCAGCCGGCGTCGGTCAGGGCCGCGACCATCGCCGCGGCGTGCTCCGGTGCCGGCGCGCGCGAGGGCACCGACGCCGACGGGTGCACCACGACGTACGGGCCGTCGGGCACGAGGTCCGCGACCGGGGGCAGCGGCTCCCGGACCCGCAGGCGCCCGTCGTCGCCGGGGGCGAGCTCGCCGCCCGCCGCCCGCGCGAGCCCGAGCGCCGCCTCCACCTCGTGCAGCCCCTCGGGGCGCGGGTGCCGCACGTCCAGCAGGGCCCCCGGGTAGTCGTGGCTCGTCGCGCCGACCCACCCGATGCCCGCCATCCGCGCGAGCAGCGCCATGGGCAGCGGGCTCTGGTGGTCGGACGTGAACACCACGGCGCGGTCGTACTGGTGGGCGCGCAGGCGCGCGAGCAGCGCCTGGACCGCGCCCGTGCTGAACTCCGGCGGCCGGTACCCGCTCCACGGGGCGTCGAAGCGCAGCACCTCGTCGACGCCCGGCAGCAGCCGTGCGGCGGCCTCGCCCGACCCCGACACGAGCAGGTCGACGCCCGACGCCGTCGCGGCGAGGGCCCGGACCGCCGGACCCGTCAGCAGGACGTCCCCGACGTTGTCGAGGCGGACCGCGAGGACCTTGCTCACCGGTCACCACCGCCGACCGTCGACAGCGACGCCGGCGCGGGGCCGGTCGGCACCCGCGGGGCGTGCGCTCCCGTGCGGGCGTGCTCCGCGCGGGTGCGCTGCTCCGGGGACGGGGGAGTCGTCCCGGCGAGGCGCTCGCGGACCAGCGCCACGGCCTCGGTCAGGCTCACGGCGACGAGCGGTGCTGCCGCGACCTCCTCGGGCCGCGTCACCGGCGTGGGCACGAGCACCGCACCCGCCCCGGCGGCGATCGCGGCGCCGACGTCCGCGCCGATGTCGCCGACGACGACGCACTCCGCGGGGCTGACCCCGAGCCGCGCCGCGGCGCGCAGCACGAGACCCGGCTGCGGCTTGCGGCACGTGCACCCGTCGGCGGGGGTGTGCGGGCAGCGCACCCACACGTCGAACGGCCCGAGCTCGGCCTCGATCCGCGCCTCGACGGCCTCGACCTGCGCGAGCGTGAGCAGGCCGCGCCCGAGGCCGGACTGGTTCGTCACCACCCCGACCTTGATCCCGCGGGCGCGCAGGTCGTCGAGCACCGCGCGCGCGTCGTCCACGACCCGCACCCGGTCGGGGTCGCCGTTGTAGGGGACGTCGTGCACGAGAGTGCCGTCCCGGTCGAACAGCACCGCCTGCACCGGGACCGGCCACGGGGGCGCGCCGGCGCGGTGCGCCAGGGCGCCCGCGAGCCGGTGCCGCACCGCCGCCGCGGGGATCACGACGCTCGTCCACACCATCGTCCGCCGCTCCGCGAGCCAGCCGTCCTCGCCGCGCGCGGGCCCGGGCGCGATGCGGCGCCGCGCGAAGTCCGCCGTGAGCGCCGCCCACGCCGCACCCGCCAGCGCCGCGGCACCGCGCCGCCCGAGGACCGCCGCCCCGAGCGCGCACACCCCCGCGCCGACGGTCGCGACGTGCCACGCGAACCGCCCCCGCCCGGTCTCGGCCTCCTCGCGCCACCGGGCCCCGTGCAGCGCCCGCATGAGCGCGTCGTCGCGCGCCCCCGCCTGGACCCGCACGCTGACCCGCGGGTCCGCCGGACGCACCGGGTGCTCCGTGGCGCGCGACCCGCGCACGAGCCGCCAGTCCTGCCGCCGTGCCCGCAGGGCCAGGTCCGCGTCCTCCCGGTACGCGCGCGGGAACCGCTCGTCGAAGCCGCCGAGCCGCTCGAGCACCTCGCGCCGGTACGCCATGTCGGCCGTCGCCCACCGCGCGCCCTCGAGCCCCGCGGTGTTCCGCTCCCAGTCGGTCGGGCGCCGGTGCCCGGGCAGCGGGACCCGCAGGCGCGCCTGGATGCCGGCGACGTCCGGCCCGGCCGCCGCGAGGTCCGCGGCGAGGTGCTCCGACCAGTCCGCGGGCAGCACGACGTCGTCGTCGAGCAGCACGACCCACTCCGCGCGCACCGAGCGCCACCCGGCGTTGCGCGCCGCGGCCGGGCCCCGCCCGCCCGAGCGGACGACCCGCACCGGCACGCCCGCCCGGTCCAGACCCGTCAGGTCCGGCAGCACGAGCGCCCCCGGGGCGGCCTCGAGCGACCGGTCGTCGCACACCACCACCTCCACGGGCGCCGGGCGGTCCTCGCCGAACCGCTGCGCCGCGAGGCTCTCCAGCAGCACCCCGAGCGACGGACGCCCGATCGTCGGGACCACGACCGCGTACGCCGCCCTCATCGGGCGGCCACCCCGGCGGACGCCCCCACGCGCGCGAACATCGTCGAGCGCCGCACCAGGTACGGGCCCACCACCAGCAGGTCCACGGGCGCCGACCCGAACAGCTCGAGCGCGTCCCGCGGGTCGTCCACCATCGGGCGCCCCGCGGTGTTCAGGCTCGTGTTGATCACGACCGGCAGCCCCGTGCGGGCCTCGAACGCCCGCAGCGTCGCGCCCAGGCGCGGCTGCACCGCCGGGTCCACCGTCTGGATGCGCGCCGTCCCGTCGACGTGCACCGCCGCCGGGATCCGCTCCCGCCACGCCGGGCGGACGCTGTGCACGAACAGCATGTACGGGCTCGGGATCGGCCCGTCCGTGAAGATCTCCTCCGCGCGGTCCGCGAGCACCATCGGTGCGACGGGGCGGAACTGCTCGCGGCCCTTCACGTCGTTCAGGCGCTCGAGGTTCTCCGCGTGCCCCGGGTGCGCGAGCAGCGACCGGTGGCCGAGCGCTCGCGGGCCGAACTCGCTGCGGCCGTCGAACCAGGCGACCACGCCGTTGCGGGCCAGCACGTCGGCGACCTCCGCGCCGAGGTCGGCGGGCTCGCTGAACGGGACGGCCGCGCCCCGCAGCCACGCGGCGAGGTCGTCGTCGCTCCACCCGCGCCCGAGGTCGGCGCCCGGCATGGGCGCGAGCTCCTCGCCGCCGTCGGCCGCGACCTGCAGGGCCGCGCCGAGCGACGTGCCGGCGTCCCCGGCGGCGGGCTGGACCCAGACGTCCTCGAACGGGGTCTCGCGCCAGATCCGGGAGTTCGCGACGCAGTTGAGCGCGGTGCCGCCGGCCATCGCGAGCACCCGGTCACCGGTCTGCTCGTGGATCCAGCGCGCGAGCTCGACGAGGACCTCCTCGAGGCGCGCCTGCACGGAGCACGCGAGGTCGGCGTGGTCGCCGCCCCAGGTGCCGTCGTCGACCCGCCTGGGCGCCCACCGCGACCAGTCGGGCGCCTCGGCGACGAACCCGCCGTCACCCGTCGGGTGCACGACCTCGCGCAGCTCCTCGAGGAAGCGCGGCTTGCCGTAGGACGCGAGCGCCATGACCTTGTACTCGTCGCTCGAGCGCAGGAAGCCGAGGTGCTCGGTGAGCGACTCGTAGAGCAGCCCGAGCGAGTGCGGCAGGGCCTGGCTCGCGAGGACCTCGAGGCGTCCGCCGCGGTAGCGGCCCGCGAGGTGCGACGCGCGCTCGCCGCGGCCGTCGAGGACGAGGACGCTGCAGTCGCGGTGCGGGGCGGCCAGCGCGGCCGACGCGGCGTGCGCGACGTGGTGCGGCACGTACCGCACGAGCGCGGGGTCGACCTCGCCGCCGAGCGCGGTCGAGATGAAGCCGGGGGCCTTCTCGGCGTACGTGGTGCGCAGGTGGTCCCACGGGTCGTGCAGGCCGAGCTGCTCGGCGGGGACCACGAGGCCCGGGTCGAACGAGTACGCGATCGCGTCGAGGTCCTGCGGCTTGAGGCCCGCCTCGGCGAGGCACCAGCGCATCGACAGCTCGGGCAGCTCCCACGCGGAGAACGGGACGGGGCGCTTGCCGTGCTTGCGCCGGCTGAAGCGTTCCTCCTCGGCGGCGGCGACGGTGACGCCGTCGACGACGAGGGCTGCGGAGGGGTCGTGGTAGATGGCGTTGACGCCGAGCACGCGCATGCAGGCCGACCTTTCCAGGGGTCAGTCGGGGGAGCGCGTGGCTGTGCTCGAGGGACACTCTGTTCCCCTCGAGCACTTCTCGCACCTCGAACCGCTTCTCGGCGGTTGTCCGGTTCGTTCCGAACCGCGAGCGTCTGACCTGCGGTATCGGTTCCGGGCCTTGTCGCGTGACGCGGACGGCGCGGGTGCCGAGGGCCGCCTCCCCCGGGCTCGACGCCGCCCGTCGGGGCGGTCCTGGAGCCGGTCCTGGAGCCGGTGCGGGAGCAGTCCGGACGGGAGCCCGGCGCCGGTCCCGGGCGGTCCGGACGACAGCCTGGCGCCGGTGCGAGGGCGGTCCCGGGCGGCGGTGTCAGGGCGTCGGACGGCGCTCCGCGAACTCGGTGCCGGGCTGCGGGGCGACGCCGGTGACGTTCTCGATGAGGGACGCGGCGACGTCACGGAGCTTGAGGTTGCGGTTCTGGGACGCGTTGCGCAGGATCCGGAACGCCTCCTCGGACGAGCAGCGGTTCTCCGCCATGATGACGCCCATCGCCTGGTCGATCACGGCGCGCGAGGCGAGCGCGGCCTTGAGGTCCTCGTTGATCTCCGCCTGGTCCGCCGAGCGCAGGCACAGCCGCAGGGTGCGGGCGACCTCGTCGGCGTACATGTCGGCGGTGGCGAGCGCGTCGTCGTCCCACGCGCCCGGCTCCTCGGAGTACAGGTTGATCGCGATGTCGACGCCCTCGCGCACCGCGCGGGGGATCGCGGCGGCCGACCGGAACCCGGCCTGCCGGGCGGCGTCGGCCCACGCGGGCCAGCGCTCGTCGCCGCGCTCGAGCTCCTGGATCACGATCCGCTCGCCGGTGTCCGCGGACGTCAGGCACGGGCCCTCGTTCGCGGCGAACTCGACCTCGTCGCACTGCGCGGCACGCTCGTCGCTGCTGGCCACGCCGGTGGGCCGCCCCTGCCGCTTGAGCATGATCGCGACGTGCGCGTCGGGCCGGATGCGCGCCGCCGCGGCCTGCGCGACGCCCTCGACGAACTCCTCCACGCCCGCCGCCTCGAGCAGCAGCGTGTGCAGCTCGGTGATCGCGTGCGCGCGCTCGACGGTCCGGTCCATGGGTGCGCTCCTCGGCTCGACGACGTTCACGGGACAAGGATCGCGCGGGCGCCCGGTTCGCGCACGTGCCCCGCGCGAGGCAGGTCGGACGCCCGTCCGGCTCGGGTCGCGAGAAGCGCTTCTCCGGCGCACCATCTGTCCCAAGAGCCGCGTCGGCTCGGTCCTCCAGCCAGCGGGGACGCCCGCCCGGGTCCGCCCGGGTGGGACGGTGCCGCCCGCCACCCGTGGACGGCCCGCCCGCCGGCGTCCGTGTCCGCTTCCGTCGACGACCGTCGGCCCGGACCGGCGTGGGTACCCACGGGCGGGATCGGAGGGGTGCGTGATGAGCACGCGACGGGTTGGACTGTGCGGGACGGTGGCGGCGGCCGGGGTGCTCGCGCTCGCCGCGTGCGCGTCGGGCAGCGGGGAGCCGACGCAGGCCGAGGTGACGTACGGGTCGGACGCCGCGATGAGCGGCGAGCTCACGGTGATGGGGTTCGGGACCGGCGACGACGTGGCGCAGGTGCGCTACGACCGTGCCACGGAGGAGCTCGGCGACGACGTCGACGTCTCGCTCGTCGAGGGCGACCTCGACATCCAGGCGTTCCTCTCCGCGGTCGCGGCCGGAGACCCGCCGGACCTGGTGTACGCGAACCGCGACCAGATCGGCACGTTCGCCTCGCGCGGGGCGATCCTCCCGCTGACCGACTGCATCGCCGCGGAGGACGTCGACACCGGCCAGTTCCGGGAGGCCGCGTCGGGCCAGGTCACGTTCGACGGCGAGGTGTACGCGCTGCCGGAGTTCAACCAGGTGCAGGTCACGATGGCGGACTCCTCGCTGCTGTCCGCGGCCGGGCTCGGCATCGAGGCCGTCAACGGGTCCGACTGGGACGCGGTCACGCAGGCCACGTCGGCGCTGGTCCGCCGCGACGGCGGGGCGCTGTCCGTGATCGGCTTCGACTCCAAGCTGCCCGAGTTCTTCCCGCTGTGGGCCAAGTCCAACGGCGCGGACCTGCTGTCCGACGACGCGCGCACCGCCCAGCTGGACTCCCCGGAGGCGCTCGAGGCGCTCGAGCTCGCGGTCGCCGTGTACGACGCGCAGGGCGGGTTCCCCGCGGTGAAGGCGTTCCGCGACTCCGCGGACTTCTTCGGCGAGGGCAACCAGTTCGCGACGCACACCCTCGGGGCGATGCCGATGGAGAACTGGTACGTCAACGTCCTCAACGAGGTCTCCCCGGACGCGACGCTCGCGTTCGACACGTTCCGCACCCGTGAGGGCGAGCCGCTGGCGTTCGCGACGGGCTCGGCGTGGGCCATCCCGGCGGGCAGCCCGAACGCGGCGGCGGCGTGCCGGTTCGCGGCGACGATGGTCGAGCAGGACAGCTGGCTCGCGGCCGCGCAGGCCCGCGCCGACGCGCGCGCCGAGTCGGGCCAGGTCTTCACGGGCCTGCTGACCGGCAACGCGGACGCCGACGAGGAGATCCGCTCGACGCTCGTCGAGCCGTCCGGCTCCCCGGTGTGGGACCAGGCGGTCGAGGCGGTGTACGAGGCGAACGAGAACACGTTCTCGCTGCCCGCGAACCCGGCCGACGCCGAGTTCAAGGCGGCGTGGCAGGACGGCGTGAACCGCGTGCTCAACGGCCAGCAGGAGCCGGCCGAGGCGCTCGCGCAGGCGCAGGAGGAGGCGCAGGAGGCGCTCGACGACGCCTGGGCCGAGTGGGACGAGCGGTCGGACGGCTGACGTGACGACCACGACGGCCGCCCCGGTGGCCGCGGGTCCCGTCGCGCCCACCCGCACCGCGCGGGCCCGGTCGCGGCGCAACCTGTGGTCCGCCCTGCTGTTCCTGAGCCCGTGGATCGTCGGGTTCCTCGTCTTCACGCTGTGGCCGGTGCTGTACTCCGCGTACCTGTCACTGACGGACTACGACGTGATCAACGACCCGCGGTTCATCGGGCTCGAGAACTACCGCGACATGGCCGCCGACCCGAAGATCGCGCTCGCCCTGACGAACACGGTCGTCTACACGGTGCTCGCCGTCCCGCTGCACGTGGTCGGCGCGCTCGGGCTCGCGCTGCTGCTCGAGCGGGCCGGGCGGTCCTCCGGGTTCTTCCGCACCGCGTTCTTCCTGCCCAAGATGACCCCGCCCGTCGCCGTGGGCGTGCTCGTGCTGCTGCTGTTCAACGGGCAGAACGGGCTGGTCAACGAGGCGCTCGGCGCGGTCGGCGTCCAGGGCCCGTACTGGACGACGGACCAGGCGTGGATCAAGCCCGCGCTCGTGCTCATGAGCATGTGGACGATCGGGTCGACCGTCATCATCCTGCTCGCGGCCCTGCGCCAGGTGCCGTCCGAGCTGTACGACGCGGCACGGGTCGACGGCGCCGGGTTCTGGCGCCGGACGTTCGCGGTCACCGTGCCGATGATCTCGGGGACGCTGTTCTTCGTCGTCGTGGTCAACACGATCGCCGCGTTCCAGATGTTCACCGAGGCGTACACCGCGTTCTTCGGCTCAGGGAACACCACGTACGCGAACGAGGCGGCGCTGTTCTACGTCATCTACCTGTTCCAGCAGGGCTTCGAGAACCTCAACATGGGGTACGCCTCGGCGATGGCGTGGCTGCTGTTCGTGATCATCCTCGCGGTGACGCTCGTGCAGCTCGCGGTCTCCAAGCGCGTCGTCTACTACGAGGGGGACCAGAAGTGACCCGCCGCGTGGGCCGCCCGCTCGTCCTCGCGGCGCTCGTCGCCGCGACCGTCGTGTTCGTCTACCCGTTCGTGTGGCTCGTGAGCGCGTCGTTCAAGCCGCGCGGCGAGGTCTTCGACAACCGGCTCGTGCCCGAGACCTTCACTCTCGACAACTACGTGCAGGTGTGGCGCGAGGTGCCGATGGCCCAGTGGCTCGGCAACACCACGCTCGTGACCGTCCTCGCGGGGATCACCGTGACCCTGTCGAGCGCGGCCGTCGCGTGGGGGTTCGCGTACTTCCGGTTCCGGGGGCGCGGGTTCCTGTTCGGGCTCGTCCTCGCCACGATGATGCTGCCCGGCGCGGTCACGCTCATCCCGACGTACCTGATCTGGAAGGAGCTGGGCTTCGTCGGGACGCTGACGCCGCTGTGGGCCGGGAACCTGTTCGGGAGCGCGTTCTACATCTTCCTGATCCGGCAGTTCTTCCTCGGGCTGCCGCGCGAGCTGTTCGAGGCCGCGCAGCTCGACGGCGCCGGGAACTGGACGATCTTCCGCGCCATCGCCCTGCCGCTCGCACGCCCCGCGCTGGTGCTCACCCTGCTGTTCGAGACCCAGGCCGCATGGACCGACCTCATGCGCCCGCTGATCTACGTGCAGGACTCCGACAAGTTCACCGTCCCCCGCGGGCTCAAGGCGCTGCTCGACCAGTACGGGTTCGGCGGGGAGTGGCACTGGGAGATCGTCGTGACCGCCTCGGTCATCGCGACGCTGCCGATGATCCTGCTGTTCTTCGTCGGTCAGCGGCACTTCGTGCAGGGCATCGCGACGACGGGCTCGAAGGGCTGACGGCGGGGCGGGCGGGCCGGCACCGTGCCGGCCCGCCCGCCCCGTCCGGTCACCACGCCGAGCGGGCGTAGTCCTTGAGGAAGCAGCCGAACAGGTCCTCGCCCGCCTCGCCGCGCACGATCGGGTCGTACACGCGCGCGGCGCCGTCGACCAGGTCGAGCGGGGCGTGGAAGCCCTCCTCGGCGAGGCGCACCTTCGTCGGGTGGGGGCGCTCGTCGGTGATCCAGCCCGTGTCCACCGCCGTCATGAGGATGCCGTCAGTCGCGAGCTCCGCGGCGCTCGTGCGCGTGAGCATGTTGAGCGCGGCCTTCGCCATGTTGGTGTGCGGGTGCCCCGGGCCCTTGTAGCCGCGCGAGAACACTCCCTCCATCGCCGAGACGTTCACGACGTACGTGCGCCGGGCGCTCGCGGCCCGCATCGCCGGGCGCAGGCGGCTGACGAGGATGAACGGCGCGGTCTGGTTGCACAGCTGGACCTCGAGCAGCTCCATCGGGTCGACCTCGTCGACCGTCGCGACCCAGCTGTTCGTGTCGTGGGTGTCCGGGACGAGCCCGCCCGCGTCGATCGACGTGCCCGCGACGAGGCGCTCGAGCGACGCGGCGTGCGCGGTGAGGGCCTGCGCGGTGAGCGCGTCGGCGTCCGCCGCGGCGAGGGCGAGCGCCGGGCTGGTGAGCTCGCTGACCGCGCCGGCGAGCGCGCGGGGGTGGGCGTCGCTGGTGTGCCCGAACGTGCGGATCGCCGGGAGCGGGCCGGCGGGCAGGGGGGCCAGCTCGGCGTCGGCGAGGCGGGAGTACGCGCCGGGGGAGCGGCGCACGGTCTGCGCGGCGTTGTTGATCAGGACGTCGAGCGGTCCGGCGGCGGCGACCGAGTCGGCGAGCGCGACGACCTGGGCGGGGTCGCGCAGGTCTATCCCGACGATCTCGAGCCGGTCGAGCCAGTCGGCGGCGTCGGGCATCGCGGCGAAGCGCCGGGCCGCGTCGCGCGGGAACCGGGTCGTGATCGTCGTGTGCGCGCCGTCGCGCAGGAGGCGCAGCGCGATGTACATGCCGATCTTGGCGCGCCCGCCCGTGAGGAGCGCGCGGCGTCCGGTCAGGTCGGTGCGGGCGTCGCGCTTCGCGTGGTTGAGCGCCGCGCACGACGGGCACAGCTGGTGGTAGAACGCGTCGACCTCGGTGTAGAGCTCCTTGCAGATGTAGCAGGGGCGGGCCTTGAGCAGCGTCCCGGCGGTCGCGCCGCGCGCGTTCGACACGAGCGGGATCCCGAGGGTCTCGTCGTCGATGCGCCCCGGGCTGCCGGTCGCGGTCGCGGCGACGACGGCGCGGTCCGCGGCGCTGATCGCGGCGCGCTTCTGGGTGCGGCGCTGCTTCTTCACGGCCTTGAACAGCCCCGACGTCGCGCGCCGGGCGACGGCGTGCTGGGGGTGGTCGTGGGGGAGTGCGACGAGCTGGTCGACGACGCGCAGGAACGTCGCGAGGTCCGCGTCCCCGACGCCGGGCCCGTGCTCCTCGGGCTGCTCGTCCGCCCGCGCGTCCGGCTGCTCGTCGGGCCGGGCGGCGGTGGGGCGCTCGTCGGTGGGGTGTGCCTCGGCGTCCCGGTGCGGGGCGGTGTCGCGCGCGTCGCGGCTGTCGGTGACGGTCATCGGGATCTTCCATCTCTGCCGCCCCGGGCGGACGACGGGCCTCGCGGGGCCTCGTCCTCACGGGCACACGCCGGCGCGAGGTGCGCGCCAACCGCTCAGCGTACCGGCGGGCGGGCCGATCCCTCGGGTGACGTTCGCCCCACCCGGGCCCGGGTGCGGCGACCCCGAGTCGACGAGCCGCGGGTGTGCGGTACCGCGTCCGCGTCACGAGCCCTCGGCATCGAGCCGCGTCTGCGGTGATATCGTCCGTTTCGTGACGCACTTCCGGATCGCCGAGGCCGCCGAGCTGCTCGGGGTGAGCGACGACACCGTGCGCCGCTGGGTCGACTCCGGCCTGCTGCGCGCCGGCTGGGACAGCGCCGGGCGCCGCCTCATCGACGGCGCGGACCTCGCCGCGCGCGCCGTCCAGAACGCCCGCACCCCCGAGGACCCGGGCGCGGGCGCCAGCTCCGCGCGCAACCGGTTCGTCGGCCTCGTCACCGCGATCACCGCCGACACGGTCATGGCCCAGGTCGAGCTCCAGTGCGGCCCGCACCGCGTCGTGTCCCTCATGTCGAGCGAGGCGGTGCGCGAGCTCGGCCTGCACGTGGGGGCGCTCGCGGTTGCGGTGGTCAAGGCCACGACGGTCATGGTCGAGACGCCCGGCACGAGCCGGTGAGCACGGCCCGCCCGGGACCGCGGTCCGGCGCGACGACGGCGCGGCCGGGCGCGGCACGGGACGGCGGACCACGCCGGGCACCCGGGACCGGGACCGTCTCGCCCCGGCTCCGGCTCCGGGCGACGCCCGGGTCGCGTGCGCGCCGGGCCGCCCTCGCGGTGCTCGCGACCGGCGCCGCCCTCGTCCTCGCCGCGTGCGGGACGCCGGCCGGCGGCCAGGACCCCGTGCGCGTGCTCGCGGCCGCCTCGCTGCACGGGCCGCTCGACGAGCTCCTCGCGCTGCACGCCGAGCGTGCGGGCGGACCGGCGCCGCAGGTGACGTACGACGGGTCGGCGGCGCTGCTCGTCCAGCTGCGCGAGGGAGCCGTCGCCGACGTCGTGGTGCTCGCCGACGCGGCGTCGACCGCCCGGGCCGCGGACGACGGGCCGCTCGCGGACCAGGGCGTCGAGATCGCCGCCAACACGCTCCGGATCGCCGTCGCCCCCGGGAACCCCCTCGCCGTCGCGGGGCTGGCCGACCTCGCACGCCCGGACGTCGCGGTCGTGCTGTGCGCGGCGCCCGTCCCGTGCGGCGCGGCCACCCGCACGCTGCTGGCCGACGCCGGCGTCGACGTCCCGCGCGCGAGCGAGGAGCAGGCGGTGACGGCCGTCCTGGCGAAGGTCGCCTCGGGCGAGGCGGACGCCGGCGTCGTCTACGTCACGGACGTGCTCGGTGCCCGGGGCGCGGTCGACGGGGTCGAGATCCCCGGGGCGGCGCGGGCGCGCACCACGGTGAGCGCGGCGGTGCTGGACGGCGCCCCGCAGCCGGACCGGGCCCGCGACCTCGTCGCCCTGCTCGCCTCGCCGGACGCGCGCGCGGTGCTCGCCCGCCACGGCTTCGAGGCGCCGTGACACCACGGACCGCCCCGCCCGGGGGTGCCCCGCCCCGCACGCTCGGTCCCCGGGTGCCGCGCACCGTGGCGGTCGCCGCGGCCGCGGGGCTCGCCCTGCTCGTGCTGCCCGTGCTGGCGCTGCTCCTGCGCGCCGACTGGGCGGGCCTGCCCGCGGCGGTCACGTCCCCGGAGGCCGTCGCCGCGCTGAGCCTGTCCCTGCGCACCGGTGCGGCCGCGACCGCCCTGTGCGTCGTCCTCGGGGTCCCGCTCGCGGTGCTCCTGGCGCGCTCGGCGACGCGTACCGCGGACGTGGTGCGCGCGCTCGTGACCCTCCCGCTCGTGCTGCCCCCGACGGTCGGGGGGATCGCGCTGCTGTACCTCCTGGGCCGGCAGGGGCTCGCCGGGGAGCACCTCGACGCGCTGCTCGGGGTGCGGGTGCCGTTCACGACCGCCGCGGTCGTGCTGGCCCAGACGTTCGTCGCGCTGCCGTTCCTCGTGCTCGCCGTCGAGGGGTCGCTGCGCACGCTCGGCACCGGGTACGAGACGGTGGCGGCGACGCTGGGGGCGGGCCGCTGGACGGTGCTGCGCCGCGTCACGCTCCCGCTCGCCGCGCCGGGCCTCGCGAGCGGGACGGTGCTGTGCTTCGCCCGGGCCCTCGGCGAGTTCGGGGCGACCGCCCTGTTCGCCGGCAACGTGCCCGGGGTGACCCGCACGATGCCGCTCGCGATCTACACCGCGTTCAACGGCGCAGGGGTCTCCCCGGACACCGCCGTGGCGCTGTCGCTGCTCCTGGTGGCGGTGGCGGTCGTGATCCTCGTCGTGGCCCGCGCCTGGCGCCCGGGGGTGCGCGGATGAGGCCCCGGTGGGGTGCACCGGCAGGCGCCGGCACCGCGGGTGAGGACGGGGGGACCGGTGCGGGCGTCGTGGCGGTCGCCGGCACCGGTCGTGCCCCGGGAGCGGAGGCCGGCGCGCGCGGGCGGTCCCTGCGGGCCGACGTCCGGGTGCACCGGCCCGCCTGCGGCGCCGCCGAGGCGTTCACGCTCGACGTGCGCCTCGACCTCGACCCCGGGCAGGTGCTCGCCGTCGTCGGGCCCAACGGCGCCGGGAAGTCGACCCTCCTCGCGGTCCTCGCCGGGCTCCTGCGCCCGAGCGCCGGGACCGTGCACCTCGCGGGCCGCGCCCTGACCCACGTCGACGCCACCGGCCGGGTGCACGCCGCCGTCCCCCCCGAGCAGCGCGGCGTCGGGCTGCTCGGCCAGGACCCGCGGCTGTTCCCGCACCTGAGCGCCCTGGAGAACGTCGCCTTCGGCCCCCGCGCCCACGGGACCTCCCGCGCCGCCGCCCGCGCCGCCGCCGCGGCCTGGCTCGACGCCGTCGGGCTGCCCGGCCTGGCCGCGCGGCGCCCCGGTGAGCTCTCGGGCGGGCAGCGCCAACGGGTCGCCCTCGCCCGCGCGCTCGCCGCCCGGCCCCACGCGCTGCTCCTCGACGAGCCCGTCGCGGCCCTCGACGCGACCCACGCCCCCCTCGTGCGCCAGCTCCTGCGCGAGCAGGTCACCCGCACCGGCACCACGACCGTCGTCGTCACCCACGACGTGCTCGACGCCGTCGTCCTCGCCGACCGGGTCCTCGTCCTCGACGCCGGCCGGGCCGTGCACGACGGGCCCACCGGCGCCGTGCTCGCCGCACCGCGCGACCCCTTCACGGCGGCGCTCGCGGGCGTCAACCTCGTCGTCGGTGCGGGGGACGCGGGCGGGGTGCGGGCCCCGGACGGGCGCGTGCTGCGCGGCACCGGCACGGTGCCCGACGGCGTCGCGGCCGCCGCGGTGTTCGCCCCGGGGGCGGTGTCCGTGCACACCGAGGAGCCCGTGCACGCGAGCCCCCGCAACGTGTGGCCCACCACGGTGGTGGCGCTCGAGCCGCGCGGGCCGGCCGTGGGGGTCCGCACGAGCGGACGGCCCGAGGTCGTCGCCGACGTCACGGCCGCGTCCGTCGCCGAGCTGGGCCTGCGGCCGGGGGTGCGCGTGTGGCTGTCGGTCAAGGCCACCGAGGTGGGCGTGCACCTGCGTTGAGCAGGGACGGCCCCGGCGGTGCTCCGCTCGACCGCCGCCACCGGCGGGACCGACCGCGCCACCCGCCGCCGCCACCCGCCGCCGCGCCACCGGGCGCCGCCAGCGGCGGGGCGTCAGTCCGCGCGCCGCGTCAGTCCGCGCGGCGCCGCCGCGGCGTCAGGTGAACGTTCGGCAGCTCCGGGGCAGGGATGCGGGCCCCGTCGTGCCCGTCGACCACCCCGAAGCGCTCCTCGCGGGCGTGCTCCCAGTCGTGCCGGGCCCGGGCCACCTCCTCGTGGCTGCGACCCACGAAGTTCCACCACATGACGATCTCGTCCGCGAACGGCTCCCCGCCCAGCAGCAGGAACCGTCCCCCGGCACCGCTGGCCACCGCGAGCCGGTCTCGGCCCGCCCCCAGGTACAGCAGCGGACCCGCCGGCAGCACCGCCCCGTCGACGGTGACGTCACCGGCCAGCACCAGGACCGCGTGCTCGAAGTCCCGGCGCAGCCGCAGCTGCGCGGTCGTCCCCGGGGCGACCTCGACGTCGGCCCCGAGCAGCGGCGTGTGCACGACCGCGTCCGACGCCGCCCCGCCCAGCTCGCCCACGAGCACCGTCGCCACGAGCCCGTCGCCCGTCACCCGCGGCAGGTCACGGTGCTGCGCGAACGCCGCCGGGCCGTCCGCCGCGCTCGCGGGCAGCGCGACCCACAGCTGCGCGCCGTCGAGCAGCGGGCGGTCGCCGAGCGACATCTCCGAGTGGGCGATCCCGTGGCCCGCGGTCATGATGTTGAGCTCCCCGGGCCGCACCACGACGTCGCTGCCGAGGCTGTCCCGGTGGTGGATCTCCCCGGTGAGCGGCCAGGTGACGGTCTGCAGCCCGGTGTGCGGGTGGGGGAGGACCCGCATGTCCGTGCGGTCGGGCCCGAACCGGTCCAGGAAGCACCACGCCCCCACGAGCGGCAGGTCACGCTGGGGGAGCGTGCGGCTCACCTGCATGGCCCGCAGCCCGCCGAGCGGGACGTCCCGCGGCTCCAGCACCCGGTGCACCCGGCCACGCTGCAGCACGGGGTGGCACAGGGTCTCGTCGGGGCGCACGTCGAGGTTCGTCACGCCCCCACTGTCTCAGCCTCACCGGTCCCCGCGGCAGACCTCCGCCCCCCGCGCCGGCCCGCGCGTCGGCCGCACCGCACGCGTCGGCCCGCCCCGGGAACCCCCGGGACGGGCCGACGTGCTGGTCGAGCCTCAGCGCGCCCCGTGACCGCGGCGCGCGCCCGGTCGGCTCACCCCGTCGTGCACGCCGCGCCGTTCAGCGTGAACGCCGACGGCCGCGCGTTCACCCCCGAGTAGGAGGCGTTGAACCCGACCTCGGTCGTCGCGCCCGCGGCCAGCGTGCCGTTCCACGCCGCGTTCGACACCGTCACCGCCGTCCCGCTCTGCGCGAACTCACCCGACCACCCGTTCGTGATCTTCTGGTTCCCCGCGAACGCGAACCCCAGCCGCCACGACGGCACGGCGCTCGCGGACGTGTTGGTGATCTTCACCGACGCCGTGAAGCCCGAGCCCCAGTCGCTCGTCGTGTACGTGACCCGGCACGCGCCGGGGGCCGTGGTCGCGGTCGGGGTGGGCGTCGGGGTCGTGGTGACCGTCGGCGTCGGGGTCGGCGTGACCGTGGGCGTCGGGGTCGGCGTGCGCGTCGCGGTGGGCGTGGGCGTCGCGGTCGGGGTGGGCACCGTGCCGTCGGGGTCGCCCATCACGATGCCGCGCCCGTTCGTGCCGACGTACACGCGGCCGTACACGTCAGGGTCGCCCGTGATCGCCCCGCCCGTCCACGCCCACTGGTGCTGGTCGTCGTTGATGCGGACCCACGTGGCGCCCGCGTCGTCGGACCGGAAGATCCCGCGCACGCCGCCGATCTTCGACGAGGTGTACACCGCCGGGTAGGTCCTGCCGGGGGCCGCCTTGCCGAAGCCCACGACGTCGCCCTGGTCGACGTTCGCGAGGCGCGTGAAGGTCTTCCCCGAGTCCGTCGAGCGCCACAGGCCGTACGCCGACGTCGCCGCACCGCCGGCGAGCCACACGTCGCCCTCGACGCCCGGGACGGCCGCGAAGCGCAGGTTGCCCTCGGTCGGCAGACCCGTCGCGGGAGACGCGGTGAAGCTCGCGCCGCCGTCCGTCGAGACGTACAGCGTCCCCGCGGCGTACGCGTAGAAGGTCTTCGGGTTCACGCGGTCGGACTCGACGCGCGCACCGGCCGGGACGCCCGTCGACGCCGTCCACGAGGACCCGAACGTCGTCGAGACGTGCACGCCGGTGCCGTCGGGGCTCCAGACGATGGTCCCGCCGTCCGCGCTCATCGCCACGGTGCCGGCGCCCGTCACCCCGGGGGGCTCCTGCCCGGCCCACCAGCTGCTGCCCGAGCTCGTGGAGACGCCGATGTGGGACTCGACCGCGCCGTCGACCGCCTGGCCGACCCGCACCATCGTGGCCGGCTCGAGCGCCGCGAAGTCCACCCCGGTCACCGAGCCGTGGTAGGGCTGCGTGTACATCGTCGACGGGACCTTCGTGACGTCGGTGTGCACGAACCCGCCGATGTCCCCGAGGCCCGAGACGAGCTCCACCGCCCCGGGAGGTGCGGCGAGGTCGAGCACCGCCGTCTCCTCGAGGCCCTGCGCGCGCACCGTGAGGTCGATCTTCCCGCCCGCGTCCCACCGCGTGAGGTTGTCGGTGCCGTAGATCGTCGCGCCCGTCCCGTACAGCGCCCGGTCGGAGTCGAACGGGTCGATCTCGAACGACTCCGTCATCCACCCGAGCTTCGGGCTCAGCTCGGGCTCGACCGACTGCTTGCCGAACGTCAGCCAGGGCGCGCCGCTGATGTCCTGGGTGTAGCGCAGCGTCCGCGCCGGGTAGCCCGCCCAGTCCCAGATCCGCGTCCACGTCGCGCCGCGGTCGGTGCTGCGGAACACGTTGATGTCCGGCCACCACGACACCTGCGTCGTGACCATGATCGTGTCCGGGTCCTGCCGGTCGATCGTCAGGCCCGAGTACCCGAACGTGCTGTCCGCGCTCGACGACGGGACCGGGCTGATCTGCGTCCACGCACCCGACGTCGTGTCGAGGCGCCACACGTCGCCCTTGCCGCCGTCGTACGGGCCGCCCGTGTCGGACGTCGCGACGTAGAGCTGCTTGCCGACGTGGTCGAAGACGCCCTTGTGCGGCAGGTACCCGGTCGGCTGACCCGGCACCCGCTCCCACGTCACGCCCGCGTCCGTGGACCGGTAGACGCTGTTCTCCTTGTCGGCCACCCCGACGTACAGCGTCCTCGTGGCCTGGCCCTTCGAGCCCGTCGTCGGGTCGAACGTCGTCCACAGGACACCCTGGTTGTCGGCCGTGTAGTCGTACGACGCGTCCTGCACGTAGTTCCCGACGTTGGGGAAGCTCGTCACCCTGTTCCAGGTGGCCCCGTAGTCCGTGCTCCGCCACAGCCCGTTGCCGCTCTCGGCGCCGTAGTACAGCACCGAGCTCCTGTTCGGGTCGATGCTCAGGCGCTCACCCATGCCGCGACCCGGCATGTTCCCGCCCACCTTGAACGGCAGCACGGTCGTCTTCCACGTCTCGCCCTTGTCGGTCGAGCGCATGATCGCGCCGTTGTTCGGGTCCCAGCCGTTCGTGTACGTCCCGGCCGCCACGTACACCCGGTTCGTCTCGACCGGGTCCGTCGCGAGGCTCAGGATCCCGTTGTGCCCCCAGTCGTCCCAGCCGACGTGGTCCGTGATCGGCACCCAGCGCCGCGTCGCCGGGTCCAGCCGGTACGCGCCCCCGATGTCCGTGCGCGCGTACACGAGGTCCTTCTCCGACTGGTTGAAGACGATCCCGGGCACGAAGCCCCCGCCCACGACCTCCACGTTGCCCCAGGCGTACCCGGTGGCCGCAGCCGCCTCCGGGGCCGAGGCGGCGTCCGCCGCGCTCACACCGACCGCCGCCGCAGCGACCAGGCCGAGCGCCGTCAGTGGCGCCATCACTGGTAGGACACGCATCCGCTTCACTCCTTCGGGAACGGTGGGGTGCCCCCGCAGCCCGGACAGCGGGCCGTGGCGGCGCCCGACCGTATCGAAGCGGTTCGACGCCATCGAGGCCTCGAAACCTTTCAGCGCCACCCCAAGCGCCCATTCCCCCCGAAACGCCCAGCCGATACTGTGCACCGGTACGCGGCACGAGGGGCACGAGGGCAGTTGCAACGACGCAACGGGACACCCAGGCGAGGTGCGTATGACGACATCAGGCCACCCGGCCCTGCTGCGCAGCCGCACCTGGCCACCCCCCGCACCCCCCCTGCACCGCCCCCACCTCCTCCGCTCCCTCCTCGGGCCCGACGCTCCACCCCTCGCCGCGCTCGTCGCCCCCGCCGGCTGGGGCAAGACCACCCTCCTCGCCGACGTCACCACGACGAGCACCGGCGCTCGCGGCTGGCTGACCCTCGACGCCGGCCTGCGTGACCCCGCCGCCCTTCTCGCGCACCTGCGACACGCGTGCACCGAGCTCACCGCCACGCGCGAGCCGTGGACCACCGCGGAGCACGCCGTGGCCGCGCTGCACGAGCCCGGCCCGCCCGGGGTGCTCGTGCTCGACGACCTGCACACCCTCGGCGCCGGCCCCGCCGCGGACGTCGTGACGCTCCTGCTGCGCCACCAGCCCGCCCGCCTGCGGGTGCTGCTCGCCTCGCGGACCACGCCCGCGGCCCTCCTGACCCGGAGGCTGCGCGGCACCGCGACCCAGCTGGACGCGGACGACCTGCGCCTGCGGTCGTGGGAGGTCGCCGAGCTCGCCCGGATCCACGGCGGCCCCGTCGCGGCGTCGGACACCGACGAGCTGGTGCGCCGCACGGGCGGCTGGCCCGCCGGGGTCGAGCTGTTCCACCTCGCGACCCGCCGCCTGCCCGCGTCACGCCGGCGCTCCGTCGCGGGGGAGGGCACCGACCTCGAGCACGAGTACCTGGACCGGCACGTCCTCGGCGACCTCCCGGACGCGACGCGCGAGGTCCTCGTCACGACGAGCGTCCTCGCGCACCTGACGGTCGCGCGCTGCACCGCGCTGCTCGACACGGACGGCGCACGGCAGCACCTCGACACCGCGCACGGACTCGGTCTCCTGACCGCCGAGCCCGGCGACCCCGGCCGGCTCCGGCTGACCGAGCCACTGCGCGCCCACCTCCTCGCCGCGCTCGCGCACCGGGACGGCCCCGCACGCACCCGCGCCCTGCACGCCGCCGCGGCGCACCTCGCGGCCGCCGACGGCGACCCGCACGACGCGCTCGACGCCGCGTGCCGCGCGCACGACCACGCCACGGTGCACCACCTCCTCGCCGTCGACGGCCCGGCGCTCGCCCGGCGCCCCGGTCCCTGGCTCGACGCGCTGCCCGACGTGCTGCGCGCGAGCGACCCGTGGGCGGTCCTCGCGCTCGCGCGCCGCCACCTCGCCGAGGGCGACCTGCGACAGGCCTCGAGCGCCTACCGCACCGCGCTCGAGCACGCCGCGACCCCGGCCGACCGCGCGGGGGTCCAGCGCGAGCTCGCGTGCGTCTCCGCCTGGGTCCCGGGAGCCGACCGGCTGGCCGTCCGGCGCGAGCCCGCCCGCGCCGCGCTCGTGACCCCCGACCGCAGCCGCGCCGGCGTCGCCGCCGGAGACCCGCCGACCCTCGTCCCCGCGCTCGCCGAGCTCGTCGCGGGAGACCCCGGCCGCGCCGCCGCGCAGCTCGGCGCTCTCCTCGACGCCGGCACCGTCCCGCCCGTCGTCGAGGCGCTCGCCCTGCTCGCACGCGCGGCCGCACTGAGCCTCACGGGGGACGCCGCCGCGCACGACGCCCGCACCCGCGCCACCACCGCCGCGCACCTGCTCCGCAGCGCCGCCCTCGAGCGGCTCGCCGACGGCCTCGAGCTCGCCTGCCGTCCGCGCCCGCACCCACGCGCGCTGCAGCACCTCACGGCGAGCGCCGAGACCGCCGGCGACGACTGGGGCGCCGCGGTGCTGGGGCTCCTCGCGCTGTGCGCCGACGTCGTGCGGCGGAGCTCGACCCCCGAGGACGCCGACGACGTCCGCGCCCGGTTCGAGGCCCTCGGCGCACCGGCCCTCGCCGCCTGGTGCACCGCCCTCGCCGTGGTCGCCCACGCGCACGCGACCGCACGGGCCACGCCGCGGACCGCCGGCCGGCACTGCGAGACCGGCGTGCCGGACGCAGCCCCCGGCGAGCGTGCACCGCGCCTGACCGGGGTACCCGCCGCACTCGTCCGGCTGGCCCGCACCGCAGGCGCGACCGACCACGCGACGTCCCCGCCCGGCCCGCCGCGCACCCCGGCGCGCGTCCCGGCGGACGGCGGCGTGGACGGCGGTGCGGACGACCGGCCCCCCACCGCCGGGACAGGCGCGCCCCTCGCACCGTCCGGGCGCAGCTGGCTGGACGCGGTCGCCCGGTCCCTCGAGGCACCCGGACGCGCCCGCCCGCCCGCCCCGGCCGGGTCCGCCGGCGTCGTGCCCCTCACCGCAGCCCGCCGCGTGGCGACCCACGGAGCGGGACCCGCGCACGCGCGGACCGAGCACGCCCGGCTCCAGCCCCGCGGCCCCGTCGCCGCCGTCGACCTCGCGACGCGACCGCACGCACTCGTCCCACCCGCGCCCTCCCCGCTGCCGCCCCTCGCGCGCCGGACGCGCCTCGTCGTGCGCTGCCTCGGAGGCTTCTCGCTCGTGCGCGACGGCCGCCCCGTCTCCCTCACGCACCTGCGCCCGCAGCACCAGGCCCTCCTGCGGGCGCTGTGCGCGCACGCCGGCGCCCCCGTGAACCGCGACCGGCTGCTCGAGTGGTTCTGGCCCGGGCGCGACCCGGAACGCGCCCAGCACAGCCTCCAGGTCGCCGTCAGCGAGCTGCGCAAGCTCCTCGAGCCGGCCACCGCGGGCGCTCGCGGCTCGGTCATCTGCCGGGACGCCGGGGGGTACGGGCTCCAGCTCGGCCCGGACGACGAGCACGACGCGCGGACGTTCGAGCGGCTCCTGCACGACGCCCGGATCTCCGCTGACGGCGCCGCGGGGACCGCGCTCTACCAGGCGGCGGTCGACGCGTACCCCGCCGACCTCCTGCCCGACGACGGGGTGAGCGAGTGGGTGGTGCACGAGCGCGAGCGGCTGCGCAGCTCCGCGGTGTCCGCGTGCCGGGTGCTGGCCGACCGGCACGCCCGCGCCGGCGACCACGCGGCGGCGATCCAGGTGTGCCGCCGGGGTCTGGCCGTCGACGCCTACCAGGACGGTCTGTGGCAGCGTCTCGCGCTCTCGCTCGACGAGGCCGGCGAGCCGGCGGCGGCCGCGGCGGCGCGGCGCGCGTACGCCGGGATCCTGCGCGAGCTCGACGTCCTCGTCGGGCCGGGGCCCGGGCGGCCGGCGGCGGCCGGGCGAGCGGTCGAGGACCCGCCCCGCACCGCGCCGGTCCGCGCCGTCCGTGCGGCCGGCCCGCTGGTCGCCTCGGCGCCGAGGCGCGCGCCGTCCTGACCACGGTCCGACGGCGCCGCCGGTCGCGACGGCCCGGGCGCGCGCCCTCCGGCCCTACGCCAGCCCGTGCCGCACGGCGTACGCGACGGCGTGCGAGCGGTTGCGGAGCCCGAACCGACGCGTGATGTCCTGGATCACGGTCTTGACGGTCCGCTCGGAGTAGCAGAGCCGGTGGGCGATCTCCCGCGTGTCGGAGCCGGCGGCGAGCATCCGCAGGACCTCGATCTCGCGCTCGGAGAGCGCCGGACCTGCACCGGGGCTCGCCGGGGGCGCCGGGTGGCCCGCACCGTGCACGCCGCCGTGCGCCCCGCCGTGCGCCCCGCCGTGCGCAGCGGCGGGCCGCGCGTGGTCGACGTGCGGCGCCGGGGCGGCGGCTGCCGCGCGCAGGAGCGCGGCGAGGCTCGACCGGGTCACGTCCCGGCGCCACAGCACGCCCACGACGCCCGCGGACCGCGCGAGCGCGAAGTCGTGGGCGTCGAGCTCGGTGACCACGAGGACGCGGCGCGGCCGCGGACGACCGGCGGGGTCGGCGGCCGTGAGGTCCTCGGCGCGGACGCGGTCGAGCACGAGGAGCTGCACGTCGGCGGCCCCGCGCTCCGGGCGCGGCACGAGGACGACGTCGGCGCAGTCGCGCAGGAGCGTCTCGAGGCCGGCGGCGCTGAGAACGTCGTCGCAGTGCACGGCCACGTGGACGCGGGGGAGCGGCTCGGCGCGCAGGTGGGGGGTGCGGTCGCCCGCGGGGGCGGCGGTGCGGGTCGGTGTCGGACGCGTGGCGGTCGTCGTCATGGGGGCAGCGTGTCCGACACCGCTCAACAGGGGCTCAACACGGTGTCAACGGGCTCGAGAAACCGATCACGCGTCCAGGTGCGTACGCAATAACGGAAACAGGCGCCAACAGGGGCGCACAGGAAGACACAATGACAGCAGGGGAGGGCCCGGGCTCACGCCCGACCACCGGCGCAGGCTGGCGGGTCGGGGACGGATGCGCCCGCACGCCGGAGACGGTAGAACGAGACCATGAGCACCGTCCCGCGCGACCTGACGTCCGACACCGCCGCCGACCACCGCGCCGAGCGCCCCCTGACCGAGGCCGAGGCGTTCGCCGGGGACGCCCGGACCGGGGGAGACCCGAGCCGCGCGCCGCACTCGCTCTCCGCGACGGAGCAGCAGGCCGACGACGAGGCGATCGCCGCCGCGGACGAGTGGGACGACCCCGCGCGCCTCTGACGGACCCCCACGCACGGATGCGCCTGACCCCTCACCGGGGGTCGGGCGCATCCGTGTGCAGGCAGGACCGTCCGGGCGGGGGACGGCCGGGCCGGCTCAGGTCAGGGCGACGCCCCGCGTCCGCCACTCCTCCAGGATCGCCGTGCCGTCGGCGCCCTGGACGACCGGCACGCCCTCGGCCTGCGTGCGGCCCTCCGCGCGGTTCGCCTGGTCGGTCGACGTCGGCGCGCCGTGCGCGAGGACGTGCTCGGCACCGGTCAGCTGACGGATCACCACCGCGTGCACGCGGTCGGGCCGCTCGCGCACGAGACTCGCGTAGATCTCCGGGTCGTGCTGCCCGTCGTCGCCCACGAGCACCCAGCGCATGTCGGGGAAGTCGCGCACGAGCCGGCGCAGCGTCTGGTTCTTGTGCTCCTGCCCGCTGCGGAACCACCCGGTGTTCGTGGGTCCCCAGTCGGTCAGCATGAGGGGCCCGACGGGGTACTGGTGCCGGCGGATGAACCGCCCGAGGGTCGGCGCCGCGTTCCAGGCCCCCGTCGACAGGTAGATCACGGGCATGTTCGGGCGGTCGGTCAGCAGCGCGCGGTACAGCGCCGCCATGCCGGGGACCGGCTCACGCGCGTTCTCGTGCCGCACGAAGCTGTTCCACGCGGCGATCAGCGGACGCGGCAGGCGCGTCACCATGATCGTGTCGTCGATGTCGCTCACGAGCCCGTAGGGCGTCGTGGGGTCGATCACGAGCACGGGCACCGACTGGCTCGCACCGCCCTCCGCCCGCACGGTGACGTCGTGCCACCCCGGCGCGAGGTCGGCCTCGACCACCGCGTCGATGTAGCCGCCGCGGTCCGCGACGGCGGTGGACGTGCGGCCCGAGACCTCGATCTCGACACGGGCCTCCGGCACCTGGGCGGTCGTGAAGGACCGCCAGCCCCGGACCGCACCGACGTCGCGCGCCTCACGCTCGCTCGTCGCCGTCCCGGCCCCGGGCAGCTCGGCGTCGGGCACCGCGGGGGAGGCGAGGAGCACGCGCGCGAGCACGCGGACCCACCCCGCCGACGAGCCGTACCCGACGTAGGGCTCGACGCGGGCGGTCCACCCGCGGCCGGACAACCAGCGCGCGACCCGCCGGTTGAGCGCGTCCTCGTAGCGCGCCGCGCGGTGCGGGCGCTGGGTCGTGGTCGCGGCGGGTCGCGCGTGGTGCGTCATCGGGGTGCTCAGCGGTCCGCCGCGCCCTTGGCGGCCGAGCCGGCCTTGCCCGCCGCCGACTTCTCGGTCGTCGCGCCGTCGGTGCTCAGCACGCCGCCGGCGGACTCGAGGTGGGCGCGCACGAACCAGTGGAACAGCTCGAGCTCGTGCAGGTGCCCGACGAGCAGATCGTTCGTGACGTCGTCGAGCTCCTCGGTGTCCTTCGCCGCCTTGCGGTGGTCCGTGATCACGCCCTGGTACACCTCGTCGAGCGCACCCAGGTGCTCGATCGCGCCCGCACGGCCGATGGAGTAGTCGTCCCAGGTCCGCTCGGCCACGAGGGCGCCCGGCGTGCCGCGCGGCGGGACGCCCAGCGTCGCGATGCGCTCGGCGACGGCGTCGACCATCGCGCGCACCGCCTCGACCTGCGGGTCGAGCATCTCGTGGACCGCGATGAAGTGCGGGCCGACGACGTTCCAGTGGATGTGCTTGAGCGTGAGCGCGAGGTCGTTGAGCGCGTTCAGGCGGGTCTGCAGGATCTCGGCGAGCGTGGCGCCGTCCTCGGGGGTGAGCGACGGCACGGTGAACTTGGGCAGACCTGTACGACGGGCCATGGTGGGGTGCCTCCTCGTGTCCGGCGCCGTGCTGGCGCCTGGATTCGTGTGCCTCCACCGTGCCCTACGAGCGGCGGGGTCGCATCCGGGCGTCACCGCAGGTGCGGAGCCGGTCCCGCCCGCGAGCGCGCAGGTGGGCGCGTCGCGGGCGGGACCGCGACGCGGCCGTCGGCGACGCTCCTCCGCGCCGGTGGCGGTGGTGGTGGGCCCCGGTCGGAGCGGCCGGGCGAGCGGTCAGCCGACCCGTGGCGGCGGGGCCCCGTCGGTCTCCACGCCGGCTGCGGCCGCAGCGGTGCGCCGCCGCCGGAACCGCCACCACACGACCGCGAGCGCGACGACGAGCAGCAGCACGAGCACCGGGGCGAGGATCGCCGCGAAGGACAGGCCGACGCTCGTGGCGTCCTCGGCGGTGCTCGCCAGCGGGGCGCCGAGACCGAGGGTCGCGGCGTTGACGACCGGCCGGGCGGTCGCCTTCGCCGCGTGCACGACGAGCGCGAGGACGATCCCGATCACGACGGGCACCCAGCGGCCCGACTCGACGAACGCGCCCGGGTCGCTGACGACGGCGGTCTGCGAGGACGAGCCGGCGCCGAACGCGATGCCGCCCGCCGCGGGGCGCACGACCATCTGGACGACGTCGTTGACCGAGTCGACCCCGGGGATCTTGTCGGCGACGACCTCGAGCAGGAGGAGCACCCCGAGCACGACGAGGACCCACCCGTTCGTCAGCCACTCCCACCCGACGGGCGGGTCGACGAGGCCGGTCCAGCGGCCGAGCAGCCCGATGACGAGCAGCGGGACGTACGCGTTGAGCCCGGCCGCGGTGGCCAGGCCGGTGCCGGTGAGCGCCTCGAGCATGCGGTCAGCATCCCACCCGGGGGTCCCGGTGCGCGTCCGGTCTCAGTCGAGCGGGTCGCCGTCCTCGGCGAGCCGCCGGACGACCTCGTCGGGTCCGAGCTGCACGAGGCCCGGCCCGATCTCGTCCCACCACCGGGGTGCGGCCACGGTCGGCCGCTCCCGGCCCCGCAGCGAGTACGGCGTGATGGTCGTCTTCGCCGGGTGGTTCTGGCTCCAGTCGAGCAGGACCTTCCCGCCGCGCAGCTCCTTGCGCATGATCGCCACGACGAGGTCGGGGTGCGCGGCCGCGAGCTCGTGCGCGACGTCCCGGGCGTAGGCACGGACCTCCAGGACGGTCCGGCGCCCGGGCAGCGGCGCGTAGAGCTGCATGCCCTTGCTGCCCGACGTGACCGGCCGGCACTCGAGCCCGTCGGCGCGCAGCCGCTCCCGCACGAGCAGGGCGACCTGGGCGCACGCGTCGAGCCCCGCGGGCGGTCCGGGGTCGAGGTCGATCACGAGCCGGTCGGGGTGGCGCACGCCGCCGCGCGGTCCGACGCGCCACTGCGGGGTGTGCAGCTCGAGCGCTCCCTGGTTCGTCGCCCAGACGAGGGACGCGAGGTCGTCGAGGAACGGCAGCGTCAGCTCCTTGCCCTCGTCCTCGGCCCCGGGGGCGGCGCGCAGCGTCTGGCGCCGGACCCAGTCGGGCGCCGACGCGGGGAGGTTCTTCTCGAAGAATGTCTCGCCGCCGACGGCGCCGGTGAACCGGATGCGGGTCACGGGCCGGTCCTCGAGCTGGCGCAGCAGCGCGGGGGCGACCTGCGTCACGTAGTGCAGCACCTCGCCCTTCGTCGTCCCGGTCGACGGGTACATGACCCGGTCGAGGTGCGTCAGCCGGACCGGGCGCCCGCCCACGTCGACGACCTGGGCGTCGTCCTTCGGCGTCACCGGACCTCCCACGGGTCGACCGGGACCTCGTCGCGCACCCCCCGCACCGCGGGGTGGCGCAGCCGTCCCGAACCGGTGCGCCCCAGGTACGCGACGTCGACCTGCAGCACGGGCTCGCACCAGACGGTGTCGCGCCGGTCGAGCGGCGCGAGCTGCTCGTCGAGCGGGCAGTCGGTGCGGGTGTGCGGCTCCAGCAGGCGCCGCAGCTCGCGTCCCAGCTCGCCGGCGAGCCCGCTGCCGGCACGCCCGAGGTAGCGCAGGCGCCCGTCGGCGGCCGGGGCGGCGAGGTGCACCGCACCGAGCCGCCCGGAGCCGGTCGTCTCGGGGCGCCAGCCGGCGACGAGCGCGGTGCGCGTCGAGCGGTGCGCCGCCTTGAGCCAGTCGGGTGAACGTCGGCCGGGCTGGTAGGTCGACGACCGGCGCTTCGCGACGACGCCCTCGAGCCCGTGCGCGCGGGTGACCTCCCACAGCCCGGGTCCGTCGGGGTAGACCGGGGACAGCGTCGCGGGCGCCGGGAGCTCGAGACGCTCGAGCGTCGCGCGGCGCTCGTCGAAACTCCGCCGGGTCACGTCGACGCCGTACAGCTGCAGGACGTCGAACACGAGGTAGCTCACCGGCAGCGTCCGCGACAGGGCGGCTGCACGGGCGGCGTCGCGCACGTGCATGCGGGAGGCGAGCGCCTCGAACGACGGGATCCCGTCGGCCATCGCGACGACCTCCCCGTCGAGCACCGCGCCCGGGAGGTCCGCGAGCGCCGCGAGCTCGGGGTAGGCGACGGTGACCTCCCGACCGCTGCGCGCGTGCAGCCGCAGGCGTCCGCTGGTGGTGTCGGCGAGCACGCGGACCCCGTCCCACTTGATCTCGAACGCCCACCCCGGGCCGCTCGGCAGGGGTGACCCGGGGGTCGTAGGGGTGGCGAGCATGGGCTGCACGGGTCCATCCTGCCCAGGTAGGCCGTGTTCGGCGCGCGCTCGAACGCGCTCTGCGGACCGGCGAGGCTGCGCGACACGGAGCTCGAGGAGGTGGTCGTCGGTGCGTGCCATCTGGAAGGGTGCCGTCGCCTTCGGTCTGGTCAACGTCCCGGTGAAGCTCTACGCGGCCACGGGGGAGCACGAGGTCCCGCTGCACCAGGTGCACAAGGACGACGGCGGGCGGATCCGGTACCGCAAGGTGTGCAGCGTGTGCGGCGAGACCGTCCAGTTCAGCGACATCGCCAAGGGCTACGAGACCGACGAGGGCGAGCTCGTGGTGCTGACCGACCAGGACCTCGCCGAGCTGCCGCTGGCGACCGAGCGCGAGATCTCGGTCGTCGAGTTCGTGCCTGCCGAGCAGGTCGACCCGATCCTCCTCGCGAAGACGTACTACCTCGAGCCGGAGAAGACGTCCGCCAAGCCGTACGCGCTGCTGCGCGAGGCGCTCGAGGCGAGCGACCGGATGGCGGTCGTCAAGGTCGCGCTGCGGCAGCGCGAGTCGATGGCGGTGCTGCGTGTCCGCGACAACGTGATCTGCCTCCAGACCCTGCTGTGGCCCGACGAGGTGCGTGAGGCGGACTTCCCGATCCTCGACACCGACGTCACGGTCCGCCCGCAGGAGCTCGCGATGGCGTCGTCCCTCGTCGAGTCGCTCGCGGGGGACTTCGACCCGTCGGGCTTCGAGGACTCCTACCAGGCGGCGCTCGAGTCGCTCATCGAGTCGAAGGTCTCGTCGGGCAGCACGCGTCAGGTGCCCGCGACGGCGGCGAAGGACGAGAGCACGGGCGGCGAGGTGGTCGACCTGCTCGCGGCGCTGCAGCGCAGCGTCGAGAAGGCCCGCGCGGGGCGCGGGGGAGCGGCGGACGCCGAGGCCGAGGCCCCCGCACCCGCGACGCGCACGCGTGCGTCGTCGGACGCGGACGGCGACGCCGGTGGCGCCGGTGGCGCCGGTGCTGGACGCAAGCCGGCGGCGAAGCGCGCGTCGAAGGCGTCCGCGAGCGCGAAGGACGACGCCCCGGCGGCGAGCACGAGGTCCCGCCGCGCGAAGGCCGACGACGACGGCGACGCGGCCGCGACCCCGAAGAAGCGCGCGTCGACGGCACGGTCGGGCGCGGCCAAGGAGCCCGCGAAGACCGCGTCGCGTCGTCGGGCGTCCTGAGGCCGTGGGGCACGACCCGGCGGACCTGCGCGAGCGCGTGGTCGCGACGCTGCGGCGTGTCGCGTTCCTGCTCGAGCGGGCGCAGGAGAGCGGGTACCGGGCCGAGGCGTTCCGCGGGGCGGCGCGCGCGATCGAGAGGCTCGGGGCCGGCGAGGTCGCCGCACGCGTCGCCGCCGGGACCCTGACCGACCTCCCGGGCGTCGGCGCGCGCACCGCGCAGGTCGCTGCCGACGTGGCGGCCGGGGGAGCGGTCGCCTACCTCGCCGACCTCGAGGAGCGGCTCGGGGCACGCGCGTCGGACACCGGGCCGGGGGCGGCCCTCCGGGAGGCGCTGCGCGGGGACCTGCACGCGCACACCGAGGCCAGCGACGGGTCGAGCCCGGTGCAGGAGATGGTGCTCGCGGCGATCGACCTGGGCCACGAGTACCTCGCGATCACCGACCACTCGCCGCGCCTCACGGTCGCGAACGGGCTGAGCGCCGCGCGGCTGCGGGCGCAGCTCGAGCAGGTCGCCGCGCTGAACCGCGCGGTCGGACCGTTCCGGGTGCTCACCGGCATCGAGGTCGACATCCTCGACGACGGGTCCCTCGACCAGGACCCGGACCTGCTCGACGAGCTCGACGTCGTCGTCGCGTCGGTGCACTCGAAGCTGCGCATGGGCCGCGAGGAGATGACCCGGCGCATGGTCGCGGCGGTCAGCGACCCGCGCACCGACGTCCTCGGGCACTGCACGGGCCGGCGCCTCACCGGCCGGCCGCGCCCCGAGAGCGAGTTCGACGCCCGCGCGGTGTTCGAGGCGTGCGCGGCGCACGGTGTCGCCGTCGAGATCAACAGCCGCCCCGACCGGCTGGACCCGCCGCACGCACTGCTCGACGTCGCCGTCGAGGCCGGGTGCGTGTTCTCGGTCGACTCGGACGCGCACGCCCCGGGGCAGCTCGACTGGCAGGTCGCCGGCTGCGAGCGCGCCGTCCAGCACGGCCTGGGTCCGGACCGGATCGTGTGCGCCTGGCCCGTCGAGCGGCTCCTCGACCGGGCGGAGCGGCTCGTCGGGTGACGCGCGCGACCCCCGTCCTGGCGTGCGCGGGCCTGAGCGGCCACTAAGGTCGTCCGCGACAGGCCGACGGCGGAGGGGTCCCCACCCCGCCGCCACGGGTGCGGCCTGAACGTCCGGGCGTGTCGCCCGGGCAGGCACGTCCGACCTACAAGGAGCACATCCCGTGAGCGTGAACCGCACCGAGCTCGTCCAGGCCATCGCCGCCAAGGCGGGTCTGACCAACACCGCCGCCGACGCGGCGCTCAAGGCCTTCCAGGAGGTCCTGGTCGAGCAGCTCTCCGCCGGCGAGAGCGTCACCATCCCCGGGCTGCTCGCAGTCTCCCGTGCGGACCGTTCCGCTCGTACCGGCATCAACCCGCAGACCGGCGAGAAGCTCGAGATCCCCGCCGGCTACCGCGTGAAGCTCACGGCCGGCAGCGCCCTCAAGCGCGCCGTCGCCAAGTAGTCGCACCCCCGCGGGCGCCGCATCCGGGCGCCCGACCGGCCCGGGCCCTCGTGCTGACCGCACGGGGGCCCGCGCCGTGCGACCCCGACCCGGGCCTGCACGTGCCGCTCGCCTAGAATCGCCGGTGCGGACGGTTCGTCCCGCCCGCACCCCACCCGCCGCGTGACCGGACGGAGGAGAACCCGTGGCCGTGATCCAGCGCAACACGCGCCAGCGCGCGGAGATCCTCGCGCTGCTCGACGGGCTCGACGAGTTCCGCAGCGCCCAGCAGCTCCACGAGCTCCTGCGCGCCCAGGGGTCCTCGACGGGCCTGGCCACCGTGTACCGCGCGGTGCAGTCGCTCACCGAGAGCGGCGAGGTCGACGTGCTCCGCAGCGAGGACGGGGAGTCGGTGTACCGCCGGTGCGAGCGCCGCGGCAGCCACCACCACCACCTCGTGTGCCGGTACTGCGGGCGGACCGTCGAGATCGACGGGCCCGCCGCGGAGACCTGGGCGGACCAGATCGCCGCCGCGCACGCGTTCGTCGACGTCGAGCACACCATCGAGCTCGTCGGGACGTGCGCGGACTGCCGGGCGGCGCGCAGCGCGCAGCACTGACGACCCCGGCCGCCGCGAGCGCCGCACGGACGGTGCGCCGGCGTGGGGGAGACTGGGACGCGTGAACCGACTGCACGACACCGAGCGGCGCGAGCTCGCGTCCGACAACTACGCCGGGGTGCACCCCGAGGTCCTGGCCGCGATCGCGGCCGCGAACGGCGGTCACCAGACCGCGTACGGCGGCGACGCGTACACCGCGCGCCTCCGGGAGGTCGCCGCGCAGCACTTCGGTGCCGGGGCGCACGCCTACCCCGTCTTCAACGGGACGGGCGCCAACGTGCTCGCGCTGCAGTCCGCGCTCCCGCGCTGGGGCGCCGTGATCTGCGCCGAGACCGCGCACATCCACACCGACGAGAACGCCGCCCCCGAGCGGGTGGGCGGTCTCAAGCTGCTGACCGTCCCGACGCCCGACGGCAAGCTCACGCCGGAGCTCGTGGCCCGCCACGCGTGGGGGTGGGGCGACGAGCACCGCGCCCAGCCGGGCGTCGTCTCGCTCACCCAGTCGACCGAGCTCGGCACGACGTACACCCCCGACGAGGTCCGGGCGATCACCGAGCACGCGCACGGCCTCGGCATGCGCGTGCACATGGACGGCGCGCGGATCGCGAACGCCGCCGCGTGGCTCGACGCGCCGCTGCGCGCGTTCACGACCGACGCGGGCGTCGACCTCGTGTCGCTCGGGGGGACCAAGAACGGCGCGATGTTCGGCGAGGCCGTCGTCGTGCTCGATCCCACGGCCGTGACCGGGGTCGACTTCCTGCGCAAGATCGACATGCAGCTCGCGTCGAAGATGCGGTTCGTCTCGGCCCAGCTCGTCGCCCTGTTCGAGGACGACCTGTGGCTGCGCTCGGCCCGGCACGCCAACGCGATGGCGGCCCGGCTCCGCGCCGGCGTCGAGCGGCTCGACGGCGTCGCCCTGACGTTGCCGACCCAGGCCAACGCCGTGTTCGCCGTCGTCCCGCCGCCGGTCGCGGAGCGGCTGCGCGAGGTCCGGCGCTTCTACGACTGGGACCCGGCCACGGGCTCCGTGCGGTGGATGTGCTCGTTCGACACCACCGAGGACGACGTCGACGGGTTCGTCGCGGCCCTCGAGGGCGAGCTGGCGCGGGTCTGACCGCACGCACGAGGCCCCGCGCGGCCGGTGGGGGACCGGACGCGCGGGGCCTCGCTGCTGTCACCCGGACATCACGGGGGGTGACACGTGGGGACAGGTGCGGGGGGCGATCCGCCCGCCCCCCGCACCTGTGCTCAGGGGCCGGCCGTCAGCCGGCGGTGCACGTCGCTCCGTTCAGGGTGAACGCGGTCGGTGCGGTGTTGGTCCCGGTGTGCGCGCCATTGAAGCCGATCTCGACGCTCGCACCGGGTGCGAGGCTCCCGTTCCAGGGCAGGGACGTCGCGGTGACGGCGGCCCCGGTCTGCGACCACGTCGCGCTCCAGCCCTGCGTCACGGTCTGCCCCGACGGGAATGCGAACCCGAGCGACCAGCTCGACAGCGCCGAGGCTCCGGTGTTGGTGAGCCGGAGGGTCCCCGTGAAGCCGGCGTTCCAGCCGTTCGCGGTGTACCTCACGGTGCACGCACCCGTCGCCCGGTCCGGCGGGGTCGTCACCGCGAGCGGCGTCGACGCGGCCGAGACGTTGCCGGCGACGTCCTTGGCGCGGACCGTGAAGCTGTACGCCGTGGCGGGGCTGAGCCCGGTCACCCCGAGGGTGGTCGTCGTGCTCGTGCCGACGAGCGTCGTCCCGCGGTACACGTCGTACCCGGCGATGCCGCTGCCACCTGCTCCGTCGGTCGAGGCGTCCCAGGCGAGGGCGACCGACGTCGCCGTGCCGGTGCCGGCCCGCAGACCCGTCGGCACGCTCGGTGCCGTCGTGTCGGTCGGGGTGGTCCCGGTCGTCGTGCGTGCGGCCACGGCGGCCGACGCGGCCGAGACGTTGCCGACGCGGTCGGTGGCCCGCACCGTGAAGGAGTAGGCGGTGTCGGCGGTGAGCCCGGTCGCGGTGAACGACGTCGTCGTGGACGTGCCGACGCGCGTCGTGCCGCGGTAGACCTCGTAGCCCGCGACGCCCGAGCCGGCGTCGGTCGACGCGGTCCAGGTCAGCGACACGCTCGAGGCGGTGGTCGCCGCGACGGTCACGCCGGTCGGGACCGACGGGGCCGTGGTGTCGGTGGGCTCGCCGCCGCCTCCCGTCGCCTCGCTGAGCGAGATGCCCGTGGTGCTGGCCGCGCCGCCGAGCTTGACCTGGTGGTCGAGGCTGATGAACTTGCCGCCCTCGGCCCACAGCGCGGGCTTCACGAGCGCGTACTTGGCCTCGTCCCACGACACCCAGTCGTTGCCGAGGAGGCCGCCGGTGTCGCCCGAGTTCGGGTTCAGGACCCAGAACGTGTGGTGCAGGCGGTACTTCGCGATGAGGTCGCGCAGCGCCGTCATCCACTTCTGGTTCGGGCCGCCGTCCATGAAGCCGCCCCACTCACCGATGAGGAGCGGCGCGATGTCCTGCTTGTGGATGTAGAGCCAGTTCGGGTCCCACACGTCGCGCTCAAGCGTCGTCGCGTCCCACGTGCCCGTGAACCAGGGCTGCTCGAACACGAGCGGGCCGTAGTCGTGCGGGGAGTACACGAGCTGGTCCTGGTTCGCCCCGAGGTCGATCGGGTGGTCGGCGACGCCGCGCAGCTGGCCGCCCCACCACGTGTTGTACCAGTCGTCCTTGTTCTTCGAGGTCCAGCTCGCGCCGTCCTTCGGGTACACCGCGGTGCCCTCGACGAAGATCAGCAGGTTCGGGTTGATCGCGAGGATCCGCCTGCCGGCGGTCTCGGCGAAGTGCTTGAAGTTGTCCGCGTCGGTGGTGTCGTTCCACTTCGCGAACTCCGGCTCCGAGAACGAGCCGTGCGGTTCGTTCTTGACGTCCGCACCGATGATCGTGTCGTTGGTCCTGTAGCGAGCGGTGACCCACTCCCACGCCTCGTAGACCTTCTCGGTCGTGATCGAGCCCTTCCACCACATCGGGTAGACGTGCCCGGAGTTGTCCGCCTCGGCGCTGTGCAGGTCGAGGAACACCTTGAGGCCGTACTTCTCGCACAGCTCGAGGAACCGGTCGAAGATCTGCAGGTTGTCCAGGCCGACCAGGTCCGGGTTCGCGAACGTGTTGACGTTCGGCGCCGCGACGGTCCTGCCCTGGGACCACTCGAGGAGCAGCTGCGCGGAGATCGGCACGCGCACGACGTTGAGCCCGCGGTCCGCCATGGCCTTCGTGGTCTGCTCGAGGTTCGCGGACCACAGCCCGTGGAACACGCGCTCGCTCGCGTTGAACCCGAACCAGTTGACGCCGGTCAGCCAGACCTCCTGGCCGGCCTCGTCGACGATCTGGTTGCCCTCGACGTGCAGCCAGTCCTGCGCGGGGGCGGCCTGCGCGGGAGCCGCCAGGACCATCGGGCCGGCGAGGACCGCGGCGGCGGCGGCGGCCGAGACCGCGGCGCGCAGGCGGCGCGGGGCCGCCGACCAGGGTGCGTGGGACACGGAGGGGACCTTCCGGTTCGGTGGTGCTGGTGCTGGTGCTGGTGCTGGTGCTCGTGCTGGTTCGGGGTGCCGAGCCGTGGTCCCCGCCCGGGAGGGGCGGGGACCACGGCCGACGGTCGTGCGGGTGTCAGCCGTTCGTGCAGACCGCGCCGTTGACCGCGAACGCGGTCGGGGCGTTGTTCGTGCCCGAGTGGCTGCCGTTGAAGCCGATGTCGGCGGTCGCACCGGGCGCGAGCGTGGAGTTCCACGACGCGCCGGCGGCCGTGACCGTCGAGCCCGACTGGCTCCACGTGGCGCTCCAGCCCTGCTGGACCGCCTGCCCGTTGGCGAACGAGAACGTCAGCTTCCAGTTGGTCAGCGGCGTGGTCCCGGTGTTCTTCACCTTGACCGACGCCGTGAAGCCGGAGTTCCAGCTGTTGGCCGCGTAGGTCACGGAGCAGGCACCGGCCGGAACCGTGTCACCCGGCTTCGTGGTGACCGACAGCGCCGTCGACGCCGCCGACACGTTGCCTGCGGCGTCCTTGGCCTTGACGGTGAACGAGTACGCCGTGGCGGCCGTGAGGCCGGTCGCGGTGAAGCTCGTGGTCGTCGACGTGCCCACGGACGTGCCGTTGCTGAAGATCTCGTAGCCCGTCACGCCGACCGCGTCGGTCGAGGCGGTCCAGGAGATGGCGGCGGAGCTCTGCGTGACCGCGCCCGCAACGAGGCCCGAGGGCGCCGTGGGAGCGGTCGTGTCGACCGGCGGGACCGTCGTGTCGTTCGTCGTGCGGACCGAGACCGCGGTCGACGGCGACGAGACGTTGCCGGCGGCGTCCCGGGCGCGGACGGTGAACGAGTACGCCGTGTTGGCCGTGAGGCCGGTCACCGTGTAGCTCGTCGACGTCGAGGTACCGACACGCGTCGCGCCCTGGTAGACGTCGTAGCCCGTGACGCCGACGGCGTCGGTCGAGGCCGTCCACGACAGCGCGACCGAGGTGTTCGTGACCGTGCCGGCCGTGACGCCCGACGGCGCCGTGGGGGCGGTGGTGTCGGTTGGGTCGACCGGGCCGGTGCCCTCGATGACCGGGTAGGCGTTCTTCACGAGGGTGACGAACTGGTCCTCGAACCACTGACCCGCGAGCGGGGCGTTGGGCGTGGCGCCCGTGAGCGCGCCGGCGAGCTTCGGGGAGTTGAACGTCGGGTCGCACATGCGGTCGAACCGCTTGCCCTGGTCGTTCGGGATCTCCGACGACGCACCGTCGGACTCGCCCGGAGGCTTGATCCAGACGAACGCGTCGAGGTGCGAGGCGGCGTAGCCCGACGGGGTCGCCTGCGGACGCTCACCGATGCCGGCGCCCAGCGGGTTGCACCACGCGCCGCGGTGCACGCGCTTGTCGATGCGGGACTGGTCGACGTAGGTGTCGAGCGTCGTGCTCGTCGAGGCGGCGGTCGGACGCGCGGGGCCGCCCCAGCCGTTGCGCGACGTGTCGATGAGCATGCCGGTGGTGGCCGGGAAGCCCTCGGCGACGAGCAGGCGGTGCAGGTGGGCGGTCCAGTCGATCTCGTCGAAGTCGGGGTTCCACTCGTAGAACTTGGCGGAGCGGACCTGGCCGCTGCCGACCTGCTTGGTCGGGTCCGTCAGGAACGGCTCGACGAGCGGCGTGGTGTTGGCCGTGTTGGTGACGAAGCCGTCGATCGACGCGAAGCCCGCCTTGGTCGTCTTCGCGACGTCGGCGAAGAGCTTGGCGGCAGGACCGGCGTTCGAGTCCCAGCCGAGCCAGCCCGAGTGCGCCGCGTCGATGTAGTTGTAGACGTTCGGGATCGCGTGCAGCTTGTCGAGCGCGTACTTGACGCCCTCGCGGTAGTACGGCGCCGCCTGCTGGCAGGTCGGCTCCGCGATGTTGGTGATGAGGTTCGGCAGCGAGTCCGGCTCGATCGTCGCCGCGATGCGGATGTCCTGGTACTTCGGGTCGGCCAGGAGCGCCGCGATCGGGTCGATGTACTCCGTCTTGTAGCGCGCGAGCCCGGCGTCCGTGGCGGGCAGCTCGCCGTTCGAGGCGAGCGCGTAGCAGTCGCGACCGGGCAGGTCGTAGATGACGAGGTTGAAGACGAGCGGCGTGCCGGCCTTCTTCTGCGCGACGGCGTTGTCGAGGTGGAACTTCAGCCCGTTGCCGTCCGCGTTGCCGGCGATGGCGCTGATGCGGTCCATCCACACCGCGGTCGGCATGCTCTTGATCGCGCGCATCTTCGCGGCGAGCGAGGCGTCCGAGGCGCGCGTGGCAGCGCTCTCAACCGCTGCCGACCAGGTCGGGTTCACGTACTGCGTCGCACCCGCGTACGGGTTGTCGACGTGCGCCTCGGCCGCCTGGGCGCCGGTGGCGACGAACGTCAGCGGCGCGATGACGAGTGCCGCCGCGGCTGCGGCGGTGGTGGCGGCCCTCAGCCGCTTGGGGATCTTGGACACACGGTCCTCCGGGTTGGGATCGGCGTGCCGGTCCCGAAGCAGGAGGGTCCGGGCACGAGTCGCCCGGGGTGAGTCCTCGGCGACTGCCGTGAACCTCACACGCGGCGCCCCGGCGCGGGCAGCGGGTGAAGCGATTAGGCGTTTCCGCGTTACCTAATCGTGACCTGAGCGCGCTCCCGGTGGGCGCGCTGGGTCGCAGGGTCGCGGCGAGGTGCGAGTCGCGTCCGGGGGCGACGGGGCACGCGTGCTGGAGCCGCGACGACCACGTGCCGCCGCCGGAGCGCGGGTCAGCGCGAGCGGGGACCCGTGCTCCCGCGCACCGCGATGCCGCCGATCGGGACCGTGCGCTCGACGTCGGGCGTGCCGTCGAGCACGGCGAGGACCGCCTCGCCCGCCGCCGTCCCGAGGTCGCCGAGCGGCAGGGGGAGGGTCGTGATCGACGGGGTCGCGAGCCGGCACAGCGCCGAGTCGCTTCCCGCGAGGATCGACAGGTCCCAGGGCACCTCGAGCCCGGTGCGGCGCGCCACGTCGAGCGCCGCGACCGCCATCTGGTCCGAGTCGTACACGACGACCGACGGGGGGACCGGCGCCGTGAGCAGCCGCCGCGTCGCTGCCGCGGCCTCCTCCGGCGTCGCGTTGGTCGCCTCGTGCACGAGCGTCCCGCCGACCGCGTCCATCGCCCGCCCGAGCGCGTCGAGCCGCAGCCGGGTGCGGTGCAGCGTGGCCGGCGCCGTCACGGCGGCGACGTCGTGGTGGCCGAGCTCGAGCAGGTACGTCGCGACGCGCGAGTAGGCCTCGTCCTCGTCGAGCGAGACCGACGCGAGCCCCTGCGCGACCGACGGGGGGCCGAGCACCACGGCAGGCGCCCGCATGCGGCGCAGTGCCTCGACCCGTGGGTCCTGCGTGAGGACGTCGGTGACCACCATGACGTCGAACCGCCGCTCGGCCCACCACTCGCGGTACGTCGTGACGGCCGCCTCGGCCGAGTCCACGATCTGCAGCACGAGGGCCAGCCCGCGCTGCGCGACGACGTCCTGCGTCGCCGTGACGAAGTCGAGGAACGACGTCGCGTGCGCGGCGGCCCCGGCGCCGCGGCTGAGCACGAGACCGACCGCGCGCGGGCCGGTCCGCATGGAGCGCGCCGCCGCGCTCGGACGCCAGCCGAACTCGTCCGCGACCCGCAGGACCCGCTCGCGCGTGGCGGCCGAGACCCCCGGCCGACCGTTCAGCGCGTACGACACGACGGCGATCGACACGCCCGCCGCACGTGCCACGTCGGAGATCGTGGGGCGGCGGGAGAGCGATCCTGGGCTGTCTGCTGCGGGTGTGACCACAATCGCCTAGTGTGTCGCCCGATGCGTGCGAGCGCATCGTCTCGGCTCCGATGACGTGGACGAGGAGTGTGCATGGGCACGATTCGGCGCGGCCCGGTGGCGGCGAGCGCTCGGCGCACCATCGGCGTCCTGTCCCCGGTCGTCGGGGGCTTCTACTTCGGCGGCCTGATCGCCGGCGTCTCCCGTGCGGCACGCACGTCGGGTCACCGCGTCGTCGCGGTGCAGACCTACCCCGCGGGCCTCGACCGCGAGCGCTACCCCGACGAGCCCCTCCTCGAGGTCCCCGTCGCGCTCGGTGCGGTCGACGGGATCGTCATCATCGCGAAGGCGGTGCGCCACGACCGGCTCGCGTCGGTCCAGGAGTGGGGCCGCCCGGTCGTCATGATCAGCGAGGACGAGACGCAGCTCCCGGCGCCGGTCGTCGTCCCCGACAACGCGGGCGGCGTGTGCGCGGCGGTCGAGCACCTGCTCGAGCACGGGCACATGCGCATCGCGTTCGTGGGCAACCTCGCGCAGCGCGACATCCGCGAGCGCTACGAGGCGTACCGCGAGACGCTCGCGGAGCACGGCGTCGAGCCGGACCCGGAGTGGTTCTACGAGACGGTCGACAACCACGAGCAGGGCGGCGCGGACGCGGCCGCCCGGTTCCTGGCGGCGGGCGTGCCGACCACGGCGACGGTCGCCGCGACGGACCGCAACGCGATCGGCTTCCTGCGGGCGCTGCGCGCGAGCGGGCTCGTCCTGCCCCGCGACCAGGCGGTCGTCGGGTTCGACCACACCGAGAGCGGCGCGCGCCTCGTCCCGCGACTGTCGACGGTCGACCCGCACAACGACCGGGTCGGCGAGCTCGCGGTCAAGCTGCTCCTCGCCCGCCTGCGCGGCGAGGAGGTGGCCACGGGCGCGCACCGGGCGCCGGCGACCCTCGTCACGCGCGAGTCCTGCGGGTGCGGCGAGCCCAGCACGACGCCCGACGCGTGCCACGACGACGGTGCGCTCGACACGTACGGCTCGACGCCGGCCCGGGCGCGGCTGCGGCGCCTGTCCGACACCGGTTTCGCAGGCCCGTCGGCGGCGGCGGGAACGCGCCGGGCGGGCGACGAGGCGCGCACGAGCTGGCTGCACGCGGTGGTCGACCCGATCGCGGCGGCCGCCGAGCGCGGGTCGGCTCCCTCCGGTGTCGCCCTGGGCCGCCTCGCGGACCTCACGTCGGCGCTCCAGCCCCACCCCGAGGCGCTCGAGCAGCTCGTGTCGGCCGTCCGGGACCTCGAGAGCGAGCTCATGGGCGCGCTCCCACCGACGTCGGACCGGCTCCCGGTGCTGCGCCGGGTGACGACCGAGGTGCTGCTCACGCTGACCAAGGGCTGCACGCGACCGATGCTCGCGCGTAGCGGGTACCTCGAGCGGACGATCGCCGACCAGTACGAGGTCGACATGGACCTCCTGCGCGGCAAGGGCCCGAGCCCTCGCGCGCTGACGTGGCTCCCGCGGGCCGTGCGCGGACCGGCGTGCCTGGGCCTGTGGGTCGGTCACGAGCGCTCACCGGGCGACCGGGAGATCGAGATCGTCGGGGTCAACGACACGTCCGGCACGCTCTCGCGCCTCATCGGGCTGCGCACGCCAGCGAGCCAGTTCCCGCCCCCGGCGCTCACCCGCGCGGGGACGATCGGGAGCACCGAGCTCACCTTCGTCATCCCGGTGACCTTTGGCGGCAGCGACTGGGGCCTGCTCGCGATCGACGGGAACGTCGAGACCCGCATGACGAGCGCCCGGGACAAGTACAACCACTGGGCCGCCCTGCTCGCGGTCGCGCTCGACCAGGAGCGGCTCGTGGCCTCGCTGCGCGACCAGCGGCGGGCCCTGGAGCAGGCAGCAGCACGCGAGCGGGCGCTGGCCGACACCGTGCGCGCGAGCGAGGAGCGGTACGCGCTCGCGTCGATGGCGGCCCAGGACGGCACGTGGGACTGGGACGTGTCCGCGGGCACGGTCTACTACTCGCCGCGGTGGAAGCAGACGCTCGGGTACGACGAGGACGAGATCGGCTCGTCCCCGACGGAGTGGCTCGAGCGGGTGCACCCCGACGACCGCGACGAGCTGTCCGCGTCGATCGCCGCGCAGCTCGGTGGGGCCCGCACGCCGCTCGAGCTCGAGCACCGCGTGCGCACGTCGTCGGGCGACTACCGCTGGATGATGTGCCGCGCGGTCACCGTGCTCGACGACGCGGGGTGCCCGGCCCGGCTGGTCGGCGCGCTCGTCGACATGACCGAGCGCAAGGAGCAGGAGCTCGCGCTGCGCCGCAACGCCCTGCGCGACCCGGAGACCGGTCTCGCGAACCGCATGCTCTTCCTCGACCGGCTCGGCGCCGCGATCAAGCGCACCCGTCGCTCGGGGGACTTCGACTGCACCGTCGTCCTCCTGCGCGTCGTCGCCGAGCCGGGTCACCCGCTGCGCGACGACGGCACCGAGCTCGGCGACGGGGACGTCGAGGTGCGACGCGAGGTGGTGCGCCGGCTGCGGCGCGCGCTGCACGAGGGCGACTCCGCGGCTCGGCTCGGTCAGGACGAGTTCGCGGTGCTGCTGGACGACGTCGGTGCGGGCGGCGACCCGGTGCGCGTCGAGGAGCTCCTGACCCACGTCCGGACCGACCTCGGCGTCGACGTCGCCGTCGGGGTCCTGTCGAGCATCCAGCGCTTCCACGACGCCGACGACGCGCTGCGCGAGGCCGACATCGCCCTGCTGCGGGCCCAGACGCAGCCCGACCCCCGGCGCCGCTCGACCGTGCGCTGATCGAGGGCGGCCGGGGGCCGGGTCGTGCTGCGGGCGGGCGCGGGCCGGGTGGCCCGGCCGGCTCAGCGAGCGGCGTGCGGGCGGACGTGACGCTCGCGCGAGTCCGAGCGGTTCTCGGGACGGCGCTCGCCGCGGTGCGTGCTCGGACCGGTCGGTCGCGAGGCGCCCTGGCCGGTGCGCGGGCCCGGTCCTTCGTCGACGCGGATGCGCAGCGGACGGCCGGCGACGCGCGCACGCCCGAGGCGGTCGAAGGCCTCGGGGGTCAGGCCGCCGGGGATCTCGACGAGCGAGAAGCTCGGGAAGATGTCGATCTTGCCGAGGTCCTTGCCGGTCAGCCCACCCTCGTTCGTGAGCGCACCGACGATCGCGCCCGGCTGAGCGCCGTGCGTGTGCCCGACCGCGATGCGGTACCGGAGCGCGCCGTCCGGGCGGTGGCTGGTCCGGCGCGGACCGGAGCTCGACGCGGACGACCGCTGGCCGTCACGCTCGGGGGACAGCGACGCCCGGGACAGCGCGTCGTCGAGGTCGTCGCCGTGGGCCGGTCGCGCGCTCGGGCCGGTGTCGCCGACGGCGAGCGCCGCGAGCACCGAGACGAGCTCCACCGGGTCGACGCCCGGGTTCGCGGCGAGGTACTCGCCGACCGCCGTGCGGTAGAGGTCGAGACGGCCGAGGGCCGCACGCTCCTCGACCTGACCGAGCAGCTTCGTCACGCGGTGCGCGGAGACGTCGGCGGGCGAGGGGATCTGGATCTCCTCGAGGCGCTGGCGGGTGGTCCGCTCGATCGCGCGCAGGCGGTGCTGCTCGCTCGGCGTCACGAACGTGAGCGCCTCGCCGGTGCGCCCGGCACGGCCGGTGCGGCCGATGCGGTGCACGTACGCCTCGGGCTCGGTCGGGACGTCGAAGTTGACCACGAGCCCGATCCGGTCGACGTCGAGGCCGCGCGCGGCGACCTCGGTCGCGACGAGCACGTCGAGCGTGCCGTTGCGCAGGCGCTCGACGATCTTCTCGCGGTCGCCCTGCGCGACCTCGCCCGAGATGTACGCCGCGGGGATGCCGCGCTCGACGAGGGCGCTGCCGACCTCCTCGGCCGCGCCGCGGGTGCGCACGAAGACGATGGCGGCCTCGGCGTCCGAGACGGCGAGGACCCGCGCGAGCGCGCCGGTCTTGTGCCGGAACGGCACGACCGCGTACGTCTGGCGGATGTCGGTCACGGTCGACGACTGGCGCGAGACCGTGATCTCGACGGGGTCGGTGAGGTGGTGCGCGGCCACGCGGCGGATCGCGGGCGGCATGGTGGCCGAGAACAGCGCGACCTGGCGCTGGGTCGGGGCGAACGCGAAGATCTTCTCGACGTCCTCCGCGAAGCCCATGCGCAGCATCTCGTCGGCCTCGTCGAGCGCGAGGAAGCGCACGTCGTCGAGGCGCAGCGTGCGCCGGTCGAGGTGGTCCATGACGCGGCCGGGTGTGCCGACCACGATCTGCGCGCCGCGGGCGAGCGCGCGCTGCTGCGGGAGGAAGGGAGAGCCGCCGTAGACGGCGACGACCTCGACGCCGGGCAGGTGCCGGGCGAACGACTCGATGGCCTCGGCGACCTGCATCGCCAGCTCGCGCGTCGGGGTCAGGACGAGAGCCTGGACCTGGCGGAGCTCGGGGTCGATCGCGGCGAGGAGCGGCAGCCCGAACGCGGCGGTCTTGCCGGTGCCGGTCTGGGCGACGCCCGTGATGTCGCGGCCGGCGAGCAGCGCCGGGATGGCCTCGGCCTGGATCGCGGACGGCGTCTCGAAGCCGAGGTCGGCGATCGCGCGCTCGAGCGCCTCGGGCAGGCCGAGGTCGGCGAAGGCGGGGCCGCTGGGGGCGGTCGCGGGCAGCGTGGGGTCTGTCATGGTCATGTGGGATCACCGATCGTGTGCGGGGGAGTGGCGTCGTGGCCGGCCAGGAGGGCCGTCCAGGAGGTCGCTTGTCCCGAACACATCGACGGTGCGGACACCGGCACAGACACACGAGGGAAGCGCGACAAACTCCGGGGGTGCCTCAAGACTACCGGGCAGGCGCCGACCTGGCGTGCTGACCGGGGGTGACGTCGGGCACACGGGCCCAGGACGCCGTGTCACGCGAGGCCCGCGCGCCGCCCCTCGATCACCGGGCACGTGTCCATGACGACGTCGAGCCCCGCGGCGAGCGCGCGCTGCGCGGCCTCCTCGTCGACCACACCGAGCTGCAGCCACACCGCGCCGGCGCCGACCGCGATCGCGTCGTCGACGACGGCCCCGGCGAGCCGCGAGTTCACGAAGACGTCGACGACGTCCACCCGCCCGGGGACGTCCGCGAGCGCCCGGTACCCACGCGCGCCGTGGACGGTCTCCGCCCGGGGGTGGACGGGGACGATCTCGTGGCCGAGCGTGCCCTGGACGTAGGCCGCGACGCCGAACGCCGCGCGCGCCCGGCTGGTCGACAGCCCGACGACGGCCCAGCGCCCGGGGCTCGTCAGGAGCCGGTGGATCACCTCGGGGTTGTTGACGTGGCTCACCCGCTCAGCGAACCACAGCGGCCCGCCCGGCACAGCGTCGACGCCCGGCGGGCACCCGGCAGGCCACGGGGGCCGGCCCTACTGTGAGGGCGTGCCGAGACCATCGCTGACCCTGGCCGCCGACGGCGACGTCCTGCGCGGGGCCTTCGCCGCCGTCCGCCGCGAGCTCGAGGTGCCGGAGGAGCTGCCCGCCGAGGTGCTCGCCGAGGCGCACGCCGCCGCGACGTCGGGCACGGACCCGTACGCCGACGAGCGCACCGACCTGCGGGACGTCCCGTTCGTGACCATCGACCCGCCCGGGTCGACCGACCTCGACCAGGCGGTGCACCTCGCCCGCCGGCCGACCGGGTACCGGGTCCGGTATGCGATCGCGGACGTCGCCGCGTTCGTCCGTGCGGGCGGCGCGATCGACGGGGAGGCGCACCGGCGCGGGGAGACCGTGTACTGCCCGGACGGGCGTGTCCCGCTGCACCCCGAGGAGCTGTCCGAGGGTGCGGCGTCGCTGCTCGCCGCTGTCGAGCGGCTCGCCGTCGTGTGGACGTTCGACCTCGACGCGGACGGGGCAGTGACCTCGACCGATGTGCGTCGCGGCCGGGTCCGCAGCCGCGAGCAGCTCGACTACGCCGGTGTCCAGGCGGCGCTCGGGTCGGCGGGCCGCGACGACCTCCCGACCCTGCTCGCCGAGATCGGGACGCTGCGGGCGCAGCAGGAACGGGCCCGCGGGGGCGTCTCGCTCGGCCGCCCGGAGCAGGAGGTCACGCCGGACGGCGACGGCTGGCGCCTCGAGTACCGGGCGCCGCTGCCGGTCGAGGACCACAACGCGCAGGTCTCGCTGCTGACGGGCATGGCCGCCGCGGGCCTCATGCTCGACGCCGGGGTGGGCGTGCTGCGGACCATGCCCCCGGCCGACCACGAGGCGCTGGCCCGGCTGCGGCGCCAGGCGCGCGCCCTGGGCGTCGCGTGGGCCGACGGCCAGGAGTACGGTGACGTGCTCGCCCGGCTCGACCACACGCAGCCGGCGACGGCCGCGTTCCTCTCCGCCGCGACCGCGCTCTTCCGTGGGGCGGCGTGGACGACGTTCGACGGCACCCCGCCCGCGCAGGAGCTGCACGGCGCGATCGCCGCGCCGTACGCGCACGTGACGGCGCCGCTGCGCCGGCTCGTCGACCGGTACGGCCTCGAGGTGAGCCTCGCGGCGCACGCCGGCCGGCCGGTCCCGGAGTGGGTCACGGCGGCGCTCCCGACGCTCGGTGAGGAGATGGCCCAGGCCGCCCGGCGGTCGTCGGCGGTCGACCGCGCGTGCACGGACGTCGTCGAGGCGGCCGTGCTCGCCCCGCACGTCGGGGAGGTCTTCGACGGGGTGGCGCTCGACCACGACACCGTCCAGCTCACGGACCCCGCGGTCGTGGCCCGCTGCGACGGCGAGGACCTGCCCGTCGGCGAGCGCGTCCGGGTGCGGCTCGTGCGCGCCGACGTCGACGCCCGTGACGTCCGCCTCGCGCTCGACGCGACCGCCCCGGACGCGCCGGTGGCACGCCCGCGAGCCTGAGGCGGCCCGGAGGACCGGCGCCGCGCCGGTGCCCCCGACGGGCCACTTCTCCCCGCGGTCGCTGGTCACCCGCGTGTGCCGGTCCGGCACGCCCGCGCTCCCGCATAGGATCGTCCCCGTCCATCCGGGTCGACGTCAGGGGAGGCAGTGACCGAGCAGGGTGCCGTCTCGGATCGCGTCCTGACCGTCCCGAACGTGATCAGCCTCGTCCGGCTGGTGCTCGTCCCGGTGTTCGCGGTCCTCATCGCTGTCGGCAACGACGGGTGGGCGCTCGTCGTGCTCGCGGTCTCGGGCGCGAGCGACTGGCTCGACGGGGTGCTGGCGCGGCGGCTCGGCCAGGTCTCGAAGCTCGGGCAGATGCTCGACCCCGCGGCGGACCGCCTCTTCATCCTCGTGACGCTGCTCGGGCTGGCGTGGCGCGACCTCGTGCCGTGGTGGCTCGTCGCCGTGCTCGTCGCGCGCGACGTGATGCTGCTCGGGCTGTTCGCGGTCGTGGCGCGGCACGGCTACGGCCCGCTGCCGGTCCACCTCGCGGGCAAGGCCGGCACGTTCGCGCTGCTCTACGCGTTCCCCCTCCTGCTGCTCGCCGAGTGGCGCGAGCCGATCGGGACCGTCTGCTACGTCCTCGGCTGGGCGTTCGCGTGGTGGGGTCTCGCGCTGTACTGGTTCGCGGGCCTGCTCTACGTCGTCCAGGCGCGCCGCCTCCTCACCGTCGACGAGCGCAGCGACGCATGACCTCCCGGCACCGTCCCGCGCCGCGGCCGACCACCGTGCCGCGCGTGGCGGACGCGTCGATGACGCTGCTCAACGAGGTGATCCGTCGCCCGCTCGACCCCGGGTACGCGATGGTCGCCGAGCGGCGCCGGAGCCAGGGCGACCCGCCGCGCTCGAGGCCGCGTCGGGTGCTGCTGCTGCTCACCGCCGTCGGCCTCGGTATCGCGACGACGGCAGCGACTCTCGCGCTGCGGGCACCGGAGCCGTCGGTCCTGGCGGCGCGGACGCTCCTCGAGGAGCAGATCGCGGAGCGCACCGCGAGCGTCGAGCGGCTGCGTGAGGAGAACGCCGACCGCAGCCGGGAGATCGCGGACCTGCAGGCTGCGGTGCTCGCGGCCGAGGACACCGAGCTGCTGGAGCGGATCGCCGCGGACTCGCTCGTCTCCGGTGCCGTGCCCGTGACGGGGCCGGGGCTGCGGATCACCATCACGGACGGCCCCGCCCGGGCGCCCGACGAGGAGGCGCTGTCCCGCGTGCAGGACCAGGACCTGCAGATCCTCGTCAACGGGCTGTGGGCGGTCGGCGCGGAGGCGATCGCCGTGGACGGGCAGCGCCTGACGTCGACCACGGCGATCCGCAGCGCGGGCAGCGCGATCCTCGTCGACCTCGTCCCGCTCTCCGGGCCGTACGTCGTCGAGGCGATCGGCGACACCCAGAAGATGCACACCGGCCTCGCGCGCTCGAGCGTCGGCCCGTACCTCAGCGACCTCACGGTGAGCTGGGGCATCGGGGTCGACATCGCGTCGCAGACCCAGCTCGAGCTGCCGTCGGCCGCGCGACCGGGCCTGCGGTCCGCGAGCGTGCCCCTCGGCGTCCCCCTCCTGGGTGGCGCGGGCGAGGGCCCGGTGGGCACGGGCACACCGACGGGTACCGTGACGGGCGAGCAGCAGGACCCGGCGGGGTCCGGGGGATGACGCGCATGAGGAGGAGCTGTCCGTGATCGCAGTGATCGGCCTGGTCGTGGGCGTCGTGGCGGGGCTCCTCGTGCAGCCCACCGTGCCCGTCGGCCTGCAGCCCTACCTGCCCATCGCGGTCGTGGCGGCGCTCGACGCGCTCTTCGGCGGTCTGCGGGCGCTGCTCGACGGGATCTTCGACGACCGGGTCTTCCTCGTGTCGTTCCTGTCCAACGTGGTCGTCGCCGCGTTCATCGTGTTCCTCGGCGACCAGCTCGGGGTCGGGACGCAGCTCTCGACCGGCGTCGTGGTCGTGCTCGGCATCCGGATCTTCTCGAACGCGGCGTCCATCCGTCGCCACCTGTTCAAGGCATGACGCGCCCACCGGAACCCCGGGAGCGGGCCGAGGTCGACGCCGGACCGGTCGACCCGCCCGCCGAGGCCGCGACCCCCGTCGAGCCGACCCCCGCCGAGGAGCCCCTCGCCGAGGAGCTCGAGGTGCCGCGCCACGACGTGCCCTCGGACGAGGCCGCGTGGGAGCGCGCCGCGCGCGCGGCGGCGCACGACGACGCGCCGCTCGGGGACGCGGGGCCGACGGACGCGTACGACGACGAGGTGGCGCCCCCCACCCGGCTCGTGCCGCGCGTCGCGCCGGCAGCGTCGGTGACCGGCGACCTCGGGTCCGACCCGGTCGCCGCCCCGGCGGGCACCACCGACGACGACGCCGCCGACCGCGCGGTTCCGCCCGAGGGCGAGCCCGAGGCCCTCGGCCCGGCCGGCCACGCGGGCGACGGGGTCCCCGGCGACGCACCCGTCCCCGACGCGCACGAGGTCGACGCACCCGAGGTTGCCACGCACGACCTCGACGCGCACGACCCCGGCGACCGCGACCTCGGGCCGCACCACGACGACGTGTCCGACGGCCCTCCCGCCGCACCCACGGACGAGGTGCACGAGGCCGCGGACGGCGCCTTCCCGCTCGACGCCGGGGGAACTCCGCCCGGTGTCCTGGCGCCCGACCCGGCGTCGACCGGCCCGGGCACGTCCGGGCCGGCACCGGTGCCCGCCGCTCACGCACCCGTCCACGCTCCTGCGCCCGGGCCGGCACAGCCGTCCGGCGACGTCCCGCCGCCCGAGGCCTGGCGCACGCTCGGCCGCAGCCTGCGGCCCCGGGTCAACCGGGCCCAGGTCCTCGCGGGACTGCTCTGCGGGATGCTCGGCTTCGCGGTCGTCGTGCAGGTCCGCCAGACGCACGACGAGGGCCTGTCCACGCTGCGCCAGTCGGAGCTCGTCGGCATCCTCGACCAGACGACCCGCCAGGGCGACGAGCTCGAGCGCGAGGCCGACTCGCTCGAGCGGACCCGCCAGAAGCTGCTCAGCGGCTCGACCAGCAGCCAGGCCGCGCTCGACGCCGCGATGAGCAGCGCCGCGACGCAGGGCATCCTCGCGGGCCGGCTGCCCGCCGAGGGACCGGGGCTGAGCATCACCGTCGCCGACCCCGACGGCGTCGTCGCGGCCCGGTCGCTGCTGAACCTGCTCGAGGAGCTGCGCAACGCGGGCGCCGAGGCCGTGCAGCTCAACGACCTGCGGATCACCGCGAGCAGCTACGTCGTCGAGGGCGAGGGCCGGGGGGTCGTGGTCGACGGCGTCGCGGTCGAGCCCCCGTACCGGTGGCTGGTGATCGGCGACCCCGCGACCATGGGGAACGCGATGGAGATCCCGGGCGGGGCGTTCGCGACCATCCGCAACGACGGCGGGCGCCCGACCGCCGTGCAGCAGGACGAGCTCAGCATCCTCGCCACCCGCACGGTCCCCGAGCCCCGCTTCGCGACCCCGCTCGCGCCCGAGGAGGGCTGACGCCGGTCCTGCGTGGGGTGTCCGTGCGGGTCGACCGGAGTCGCGTGCTGCATGCAGGGGCTGCGTCCGCATAGGCTGTGCGCGACCCGGCACCCGTGCCGTGGTCGTAGGCACGACGAGTCCCGGGAGGCGGCATGAGCGACGAACGGCACCTGCCCGAGCAGCGTGGTGCGCAGGACGCCGGGCAGTTCGCCCGGACGTCGTCCGACACGACGATCAGCTTCGGCAACCTGGACCCGGTCGACCTCGACCTGGTCGCCCCCTCGGGCCTCACGGCCGACGAGCTCGCGGCGGTCCAGGCGCTCCCGCCGACGTCGGCGCTCCTGATCATGCAGCGGGGACCGTCGGTCGGTGCGCGCTTCCTGCTCGACGCCGAGCGCACCGTCGCCGGGCGCAGCACGGACGCGGACGTGTTCCTCGACGACGTCACGGTCTCGCGCAAGCACGCGGAGTTCGTCCGCGAGGGCGACGAGTTCGTCGTGCGCGACATCGGCTCGCTGAACGGCACGTACGTGAACCGCCGACGCATCGACGCGGCCGCGCTGCGCGCCGGTGACGAGGTGCAGATCGGCAAGTACCGCCTGACGTTCCACCCGAGCCCGGCGCGGGACGGCGACCGTCGCGGCCCTGCGAGCTCTGCCGACGCCCGGTCATGAGGGCGGGCGAGCGCGCGTCCCGGCTCGCCGCAGGCTCGGAGGGTGTCGCATCGGGAGCTCCTGACCCGCAGTCGGGCGAGGACGCCGTCGTCGAGCCGTGGCCCCGGGGCATCTCGCGCCGCGCGTCGATGCGGATCTCCGACGTGCTGGCCGCGCTGCGCATCGAGTTCCCCGCGGTCACCAACAGCAAGCTCCGTTTCCTCGAGGAGCAGGGGCTCGTCGAGCCGGTCCGGACGCCCGCGGGCTACCGGCAGTACAGCCCGGCGGACATCGAGCGGCTGCGCTACGTGCTGCGCCAGCAGCGCGACCGCTACGTCCCGCTCAAGGTCATCGGGGAGCAGCTCGCCGCGCTCGACGCGGGGGAGGACGACGAGCCCGCACCGCGTGCCCAGCTCGCGACGCGCGACGGAGTCGTGCAGGGCCCGGCGGTCGCGGCGCGCTACACGGGCGACGCGCTCGCCCGGGAGGCGGGCGTCGACGTCGCGCTCGTCGACGAGCTGGTGCGCTCGGGGGTGCTGCGTCCGAGCGTGTCCGGTCACTTCGACCCGTGGGCCCGGGACGTCGTGGTGCTCGCGGCGGCGCTCGGCGAGCACGGGGTCGACGCGCGTCACCTGCGCGTCTTCCGCGCGGCGGCGGACCGCCAGGCCGACCTGGTCGAGCAGATCGTCGCGCCCTGGCGCGGCCAGAACGCCGCGTCGTCGCGTGCCCGCGCCGGCACCCTGGCCGCGGAGGTCGGCGAGCTCTGCACGCAGCTGCACACCGCCCTGCTCCGTTCCGCCGTCTCGGGTCTCACGTCCTGAGCGGTGCGTCACGAGGCGCGCGAGCGCGCGGGGTTCTCGTGCAGACGCGCGGCCGTTCGGGTCGTAGCGTGAGGGTGTGGCGGACGACGAGCAGCTGGTGCAGGTCGAGGTCGTCGGGGTGCGTCAGCACCTCGTGGACGACGAGCTCGTCGTGCTGCTCCTGGACCCGGCCGCGGAGCTGTTCGTCCCGATCCTGATCGGCCCGACGGAGGCGACCGCCATCGCGTCGGCGCAGGCCGGCATCGTGCCGCGCCGGCCCATGACCCACGACCTGCTGTGCGACGTCGTGGCGGCGCTCGGGTCGGCGGTCGCGACGGTCGAGATCACCGAGCTGCGCCAGGGCGTCTTCCACGCGGCGCTCGTGCTGGCGTCCGGGGTCCGCGTCGACTCGCGCGCGTCGGACGCGATCGCGGTGGCGGTGCGCGTCGGCTGTCCGGTGCTGTGCGCCGCGGAGGTCGTCGCGGTCGCCGGGATCGAGGCGTCGGACGGGCCGTCCGAGCAGGAGGTCGAGCGTTTCCGCGCGTTCCTCGAGCAGGTCAGCGCGGAGGACTTCCTCACGGGCCAGGAGCCTGGCGACCCGGGGACGCACGACGAGGACACGGAGGAGGACGCCGGCGACGACCCGGAGCAGCGACCCGGCGCGTGAGGATCTCACCCTCAAGCAGAGGGTGAGACACGCCGGAGCGACACGCCGGTTCGGCGCGTCGCTCCGCGTCGTTGACGCCCCCAGGGTGCAGGCTTAGCGTTGCAAGGTCAGACATCCGAGGCAGGACGGCGCCGCAACGCACGACGCGGCCTCCTGAGCAGGCGCCGATCAGGGCGGGTGCGGGCGGTGAGTGGAGGACTCGTGAGCGGCAGCGGGGAGAGCGTGGAGGTCGCGGGCGGGGTCCCGCAGCGCGCGCAGGGGCTGCTGTTCGGCGACGAGCTGCCGGACCTCGACACGGCGACGGGGTACCGCGGTCCCACGGCGTGCCGTGCCGCCGGCATCACCTACCGCCAGCTCGACTACTGGGCGCGGACCGGGCTCGTCGAGCCGACGATCCGCCCGGCGACCGGCTCGGGCACGCAGCGCCTCTACAGCTTCCGCGACATCCTCGTGCTCAAGGTCGTCAAGCGGCTGCTCGACACCGGCGTCTCGCTGCAGCAGATCCGCGCGGCGGTCGGCCACCTGCGCGAGCGCGGCGTCGACGACCTGGCCCGCATCACGCTCATGTCCGACGGCGCGAGCGTCTACGAGTGCACGTCCGCCGACGAGGTCATCGACCTCGTGCAGGGCGGGCAGGGCGTCTTCGGCATCGCCGTGGGGCGCGTCTGGCGCGAGGTCGAGGGCACGCTCGCCGAGCTGCCGACCGAGCGCGCGGACGACGACGCGCACGACGCCGTCCCGGCCCAGCCGAGCGCGGCGGACGAGCTCGCGGCGCGCCGGCAGGCCCGCACCGCCGGCTGACCGGAGCACGAGAGGACCCGGGTGCGCACAGCGCACCCGGGTACCGACGCGTGCGCCGGCTGACGGCTGCTGACGGCTCAGCGCGAGCCGGGTGCCCGCAGCGCGCGCTCGAGGAGGTCCTCGAAGACCTGCGCGAGCTCGGCGGCCGCAGCCCCGGGCCAGGCGTGCACCGGCTGGGCGGCGCCCTGCGCCTGCTGCAGCGCGGCGCGCTCCGGGATCTGGGGGGCCAGCACGAGCGGTCCGTAGAGCGTGCGGAGCTCCTCGAGCCGGAACGCCTGCTCGACCGAGCGCGAGCGCACCCGGTTGACGACCACGCCGAGCGGCTGGAGCGACGGCGCGACGCCGCGGCGCAGCTCGTCGATCGTGCGCATCGCCCGCCCGACGGCCATGACGGAGAACAGCCCGGGCTCCGTGACGATCACAGCCCGGTCGCTCGCGGCGAGGCCGGTGCGGGTCAGCCCGCCCAGCGACGGCGGGCAGTCGACGAGCACGAGGTCGTACCCGCTCACCCAGGAGAGCGCGAACCGCAGGCCGTCGAGCCCACCGCCGGCGTCGTCGAGCCGGTCGTGGCGCACGGAGCGGGACGAGCCGACGAGCACGTCGAGGCCGTCGTCAGCCCACGAGCTGGGCACCGTGGCCCGCAGCATCGTCTCCGCGGTGGGGTCGTCGAGCACCGCGGCGACGTCGTCCTGGCCGTCCGCACCCGCGCCCAGCGCGAGCGTGCAGTCGGCCTGCGGGTCGAGGTCGACGACGAGCGTCCGCAGGCCCAGCTCGAGCGCCGCCGAGGCGAGGCCGAGCGTGACGGACGTCTTCCCGACACCACCCTTGAGGCTGCACACTCCGAGGACCAGCACGGCGTCACGGTAACGCCGTGATCAGTCCTCGCACGAATCCCTGCGCCGAAACAGAACCGTGGCAGGATTCCGACCGGTGCCCCGCACCGGTGTTCGGTATGCGGTTGGTCATGACCGGCCCCGGCGCCGGTCGCTACGGTGCTGCCGAATCTACGGATGGGGTGAGTCGTGTTCTCCAAGGTGCTGGTCGCGAACCGCGCTGAGATCGCCGTGCGGGCGTTCCGCGCCACGTACGAGCTGGGCGCGCGCACGGTCGCCGTGTTCCCGCACGAGGACCGGAACTCCGAGCACCGGCTCAAGGCCGACGAGGCGTACCCGATCGGGACGCCGGGCCACCCGGTGCGTGCCTACCTGGACATCGAGGAGATCATCCGCGTCGCGCACGACTCGGGCGCGGACGCGATCTACCCGGGCTACGGGTTCCTCTCGGAGAACCCGGACCTCGCCCGTGCGGCGCAGGCCGCCGGGATCACGTTCATCGGTCCTCCGCCCGAGGTGCTCGAGCTCGCGGGCAACAAGGTCCGCGCGCTGCAGGCGGCGCGCGACGCGGGGATCCCGGTGCTCCCGTCGACCGCGCCGTCCAAGGACGTCGACGAGCTCATCGCCGCGGCGGACGAGGTCGGCTTCCCGATCTTCGTCAAGGCCGTCGCGGGCGGTGGCGGGCGCGGGATGCGTCGCGTCAACACCCGGGAGGCGCTGCCCGACGCGCTCGCCGCGGCGATGCGCGAGGCGGACGCCGCGTTCGGCGACCCGACGGTGTTCCTCGAGCGTGCCGTCCTGCGCCCGCGGCACATCGAGGTGCAGATCCTCGCGGACGGCGAGGGCAACGTCGTCCACCTCTTCGAGCGCGACTGCTCGCTGCAGCGGCGCCACCAGAAGGTCGTCGAGATCGCGCCGGCGCCCAACCTGGACCCGGCTGTCCGGGACGCGCTGTGCCGCGACGCCGTGGCGTTCGCCCGGAGCATCGGCTACCAGAACGCCGGAACCGTCGAGTTCCTCCTCGACACCGTCGGCGAGCGCGCGGGCGAGCACGTCTTCATCGAGATGAACCCCCGCATCCAGGTCGAGCACACGGTGACCGAGGAGGTCACCGACATCGACCTCGTCTCGTCGCAGATCCGGATCGCGGCGGGGGAGACCCTCGCGGACCTCGGGATCTCGCAGGAGACGGTGCGGGTCAACGGGTCGGCGCTGCAGACGCGCATCACGACCGAGGACCCGGCGAACGGCTTCCGCCCCGACACGGGCCGGATCATCGCCTACCGCTCGCCGGGCGGCGCGGGCGTGCGCCTCGACGGCGCGACGGCGACGGCCGGCTCGGAGATCTCCGGGCACTTCGACTCGATGCTGGTCAAGCTCACGTGCCGTGGGCGGGACTTCCCGACGGCGGTGCGCCGTGCGCGTCGCGCGCTCGCCGAGTTCCGCATCCGCGGGATCCGCACGAACATCCCGTTCCTGCAGGCGGTGCTCGCGGACCCGGAGTTCGCGGCGGGCCAGGTGTCGACGTCCTTCATCGACGAGCGCCCCGAGCTGCTCGCGGCGCGCGAGAACCGCGACCGCGGGACGCGGCTGCTGTCCTACCTCGGCGACGTGACGGTCAACCGTCCGCACGGCCCGCGGCCCTCGGACGCGATCGACCCGCGCACCAAGCTCCCGAAGGTCGACCTGACCGCTCCGGCGCCGCACGGCAGCCGCCAGCGCCTGCTGGAGCTCGGTCCCGACGGCTTCGCGCGGGCGCTGCGCGAGCAGACCGCCGTGGCGGTCACGGACACGACGTTCCGCGACGCGCACCAGTCGCTCCTCGCCACGCGCGTGCGCACGCACGACCTGCTGGGCGTCGCGCCGACGCAGGCCCGCGCGCTGCCGCAGCTGCTCTCGGTCGAGGCCTGGGGCGGGGCGACCTACGACGTCGCGCTGCGGTTCCTCGGCGAGGACCCGTGGGAGCGGCTCGCGGCGCTGCGCGAGGCCATGCCGAACCTCGCGATCCAGATGCTGCTGCGCGGGCGCAACACGGTCGGCTACACGCCGTACCCGACCGAGGTGACCGAGGCGTTCGTGCGCGAGGCGACCGCGACGGGCATCGACATCTTCCGGATCTTCGACGCCCTCAACGACGTCGAGCAGATGCGGCCCGCGATCGACGCGGTGCGCGAGGCGGGGACCCCGGTGGCCGAGGTCGCGCTGTGCTACACGGGCAACCTGCTCGACCCGGCGGAGGACCTGTACACGCTCGACTACTACCTGCGCCTCGCGGACCGCATCGTCGAGGCCGGCGCGCACGTGCTCGCCATCAAGGACATGGCGGGTCTGCTGCGTCCGGCCGCCGCCGCGAAGCTCGTCACGGCGCTGCGGTCGCGGTTCGACCTCCCGGTGCACCTGCACACGCACGACACGACGGGCGGCCAGATGGCGACGCTGCTCGCCGCCGTGGACGCGGGGGTGGACGCGGTGGACGCGGCGAGCGCCGCGATGGCCGGCACGACGAGCCAGCCGCCCATGTCCGCGCTCGTCGCAGGGCTCGAGCACACGCCGCGCGACACGGGCCTGAGCCTGCGCACGGTGTGCGACCTGGAGCCGTACTGGGAGGCGGTGCGCCGTCTGTACCGGCCGTTCGAGTCGGGCCTGCCCGGTCCGACGGGCCGCGTGTACGAGCACGAGATCCCGGGCGGGCAGCTCTCGAACCTGCGCCAGCAGGCCATCGCGCTGGGCCTCGGCAGCCGGTTCGAGGACATCGAGTCGACGTACGCGGCCGCTGACCGGATCCTCGGCCACCTCGTGAAGGTCACGCCGTCGTCGAAGGTCGTCGGGGACCTCGCGCTGCACCTCGTCGCGCGCGGGGCGGACCCGGCGGAGTTCGCGGCGAACCCGCAGGACTTCGACATCCCCGACTCGGTGATCGGCTTCCTGTCCGGGGAGCTCGGCGACCCGCCCGGCGGCTGGCCCGAGCCGTTCCGCTCGCGCGCCCTCGCGGGCCGCACGGTGCGGACGGCGATCACCCCGCTCAGCGACCAGGACCGCCAGGACCTGGACGGGGACTCCGCGACGCGCCGCGACCGCCTGAACCACCTGCTGTTCGCGGGGCCGACCAAGGAGTACGAGACGTTCAACCGCGCCTACGGGGACGTGAGCGTGCTCGACACGACGCGCTACCTCTACGGCATGGCGGCGGGCGACGAGGTCGACATCGTGCTCGGGCGCGGCGTGCGGCTCCTCGTGGCGCTCGAGGCCGTGGGCGAGGCCGACGAGCGCGGCATGCGGACGGTGATGTTCACGCTGAACGGTCAGATCCGCCCGCTGCAGGTGCGCGACCGCACGGTGGAGGTCGACATCGCAACCGCCGAGAAGGCCGACCCCGGCACGCCCGGGCACATCGCCGCGCCGTTCGCGGGTGCGGTCACCCCGGTCGTGCAGGAGGGTCAGGCGGTCGAGGCCGGGCAGACCGTGGCGACCGTCGAGGCCATGAAGATGGAGGCCGCGATCACGACCCCCGTGGCCGGCAAGGTGCAGCGGCTCGCGATCGGCGCCGTCCAGCAGCTCGAGGGCGGCGACCTGGTGATGGTCGTCGCCTGACCCGGCGGGGGTCGGCCGCCTGCCGCGGTCGACCTCCCCGGGGCGTCCTCGCCTGGCGGGTGCGACCCGTGGGACGACATGCTGGGCCCATGACGACCGAGCTCAGCTTCTGGGGCCATGCCTGCATCCGTCTCGACCGGGAGGGTCGGCGCCTCGTCGTCGACCCGGGGTCGTTCAGCTCGCCCGACGCCCTCGCCGGTGCGCACGCGGTGCTCGTGACGCACGAGCACGCCGACCACGTCGTGCCCGACCAGCTGCGTGCGGTGCTCGAGGCCCAGCCCGAGCTCGAGGTGTGGGCGCCGGCGTCGGTCGCGGACCAGCTCGCCGGGGTGACCGGCGGTGCGGAGCGCGTGCACGCGGTGGTCCCGGGGGACCGGGTCACGGCCGGGGGGTTCGACGTCGTCGTGGTCGGCGGGAGCCACGCCGTGATCCATCCCGACGTGCCGGGGATCGCGAACGTCGGCTACCTGGTCGACGGCTCGGTGCTGCACCCGGGCGACGCGTTCGACGTCCCGGAGGGCGCGCACGGCGTCGACGTGCTGTGCCTGCCGGTGGCGGCGCCATGGCTCAAGGTCGGCGAGGCGATCGAGTTCGCCCGGGCGATCGGCGCGCGCACTCTCGTCCCCATCCACGACGCGCACCTGAGCGGGGCCGGGAACGCGCTGGTCGACCGGCTGGTGTCCGGCCTGGCGCCGGGGGAGTACCGGCGCCTGTCGATGGGCGACAGGCTCCCGCTCGGCTGACCCGGCGGTGCGCCGCGCTGCCCGCCGAGCGCACCGCCACTACCGTGGACGGACCCGACCGAAGGAGCGCCCTGTGACCATCCCCGTGCCCGAGAACCCCGACGTCGCGCAGCCCGCCACCGTCCCGGGGGCGTCCGAGGAGGTCGAGCTCCTCGAGGTCGACGAGACGGTCCCGCCGCGCCCGGAGGAGGAGATCGCCGACGTCGCCCGCTCCCTGCCCGACCCAGACGGGCACGGAGGCACTCCCGAGGCCGAGGTCACCGCACGCGAGCTGCCGTGACGGCAACGGTCACGCGGCTCGACGAGGACGACTGGGAACGGCTGGCGGAGGTCCGGCTGCGCGCGCTGCGCAGCGACCCGGAGGCGTTCGCGTCCTCGCTCGCGCGCGAGGAGCTGTTCCGGGAGCAGCACTGGCGGATGCGGCTGCGGTCGAGCCCCTGGTGGGTGGCAACCGTGGAGGGTGGCCCGCCGGTCGGGCTGGCCTGCCTGATCGAGGAGCCCGGGTCGCCCGGCACCGACCGCCACCTGGTCGCGCTGTGGGTCGACCCCGCGGTGAGGAACCGCGGCGTCGGCACGGCGCTGCTGGCCGCGGCGGAGGGTGCGGCGCTCGACGTGGGGGCGGAGACGCTGTCGCTGTGGGTACGGGAGGACAACGCGGCCGCCCTGCGCCTGTACGACGCGCTGGGCTTCGCGCCCACGGGGGAGCGGCACCCGGTACCCGGCCGCGAGGGGCTCGTCGAGCTCCGGTACGCGCGCGCGCTGACGCCGGAGAGCACGGCGACCGCCTGACGCGCCCCGTCGGACGGCCGGACCCGCGCGGGTCCGGGCACGCGTCGTGGTGTGGGCGCCTCGGCCTCGTGCGCTGGCTCTGCCGGCGTGCCGTGGGGTGAGGGCGCCGTCGGTCGTGCGGGGCCGCGCCCGCCCGGTCGGCGGTCGGGGTGCTCCCGAGGCTGTGCTCCGAGATGGCGGCTGCGGTCGGCGCCGGCCGTCGCGCAACTGATGGTTGCGCAGTGCGCCGGAGGGGCGTAGCGTCATGCGCAACCAAACGTTGCGGGAGGATGCCATGGAGCTAGGAACGATCGAACGGGAGATCTACGTCGACGCGTCGCCCGAGGTCGTGTTCGACGTCGTGAGCAGCCCGGAGCACCTCACGGGCTGGTGGCCCGACGAGGCGCGCTATGCGCAGGTGCCCGGCGCACCGGGGGAGATCGTCTTCGGCGACCCGGCCGACGGCGGGGTGGTGGTGGCGTTCACCGTCGTCGACTCGCGGCCGCCGCGCACGTTCTCCTTCCGCTGGACGCACCCTGCGGGGGAGGTCGCCGCCCCGGGGAACTCGCTGCTCGTCACGTTCGAGCTGACCTCGTCGGGCAGGGGCACGCTCCTGCGGATGACCGAGACCGGCTTCCGCGAGCTCGGCTGGGAGGCGGCCGTCCTCGAGCAGCAGTACCGGGAGCACGTGACCGGCTGGGACTTCTTCCTCCCACGGATCGCTCCCTACGTCGCGACGCTCGAGGTGCGGCCGTGAGCGCCGCCATGGTCGAGGTGGTCGACGACGAGCTCTGGTCCGCCGTCGGTGACCCGACGCGGCGCCGCATGCTCGACCTGCTGCTCGCCGACGGTGGGGGAACCGCCACCACGCTCAGCCAGCACCTGCCCGTGACCCGTCAGGCCGTCGCCAAGCACCTCGGCGTGCTCGACCGGGTCGGGCTCGTCACGGCGGCACCCGCCGGCCGCGAGAGGCGCTACCAGGTCGACGAGGCGCAGCTCGCGCGGGCGGTCGCCCAGCTCACCTCGGTGGGCACGACCTGGGACGCCCGCCTGCAGCGCATCAAGCGCCTCGCCGAGGCGATCGAGCGCGCCCAGCAGGGCTGAGCCGGGGGCAAGCGGGACCGACGCCCCTGCGGGCGGACCGATGTGTGGGCGGCGGCCGGTGCGTGGAGCGCCCCGGTGGGGGAGGGCGACGCACTCGGGCGGGCTGCGCGACTCCGGTACGGCCGGCGCGCGGTCCGAGCGGTAACCGCCGACCACCCAAGACTTCACGCCCGCAGGACCGGGCGCACGCAGAAGGGGGCGTACGGGTCGCGCACACGAAGAACCGAGCACACACGAAGGATCGAGCACACGAAGGAGAGACGAGATGGTGGACATCCTGCACAGGGTCGGGGCCGTGACCCCGACGACCGCCGCGGTGTACGACGCGCTCACGAGGGTCGACGCGCTCGCGGCCTGGTGGACCGAGGACACGCAGGGGAGCGGTGACGCGATCGGTGACACCCTCGCGTTCCGGTTCCCCGCCGGCGGCTTCGACATGGAGGTGGTCGACCTGGTGCCGTCGGAGCGCGTCGTGTGGCGCGTGGTCGACGGACCCGAGGAGTGGGTCGGGACGACCGTCGAGTGGGACCTCCGTCAGGAGGGCGAGCACGCGATCGTCCTGTTCGCGCACCGCGGCTGGCGCGAGCCGGTGGAGTTCATGCACCACTGCAGCACCAAGTGGGCGTCGTTCCTCCTGAGCCTGAAGGCGCTCGTGGAGACCGGCGCGGGTGCTCCGGCACCGCGGGACGTGCGCATCGACAACTGGAACTGAGCGGACGCGTCGAGGGTCGGCAAGGGGAAGCGGACTCCAAGGGCTCCGCCCTCCACGCGGAAATGTCATAATGTGCATTATCGGCGTTACGTCGACGGTGACGGGCACAGGCGATCGGGGTGCCAGGACGTGGTTCCCGAGCTCCTGACGACGCACGACTGCGAGCTGCACCGCCACGACACGCAGCCTGCCGGGCGCGCACGCACGAGCGCATGTGCAGACGCCGGCGCCGACCGCAGACCGCGGCCGACGTCGGTGCCGGCGTGCAGCACGGCGCCGGCGGCGTCGATGTGCCCGGCGACGCCGACGTGGCTCAGCGCGTCGGCGTCGCTGACGGCACGGCGGTGCGACTCGGACCGTCCACGACGAGCCCGAGCTGATCGTCCGGTCGCCGAGCCGCCCCGAACCGAACCAGATCGCGACCCGTCCGGCGGGATGACGCGCAAGCGCCCCGAACGCCTCGGCGCTCGCGGTCGTGACGCGAGTGCTGCTGCTGCGGACGCTCCGCCGTCGAGTCCGGCTTGCGGCTTGCTCGCTCAGGGTGCCCCTGGCTCTCCCCGGTGCTGCCGCCGCTGAATACGGAGATAACGGACATTATCTACGTATTGCTTTCGCTAGACGCATCCTTGACTCTAGTCGCCCGAGACGTGCACCGGTAGGTTGCTCCCCTGACTCCGCGCCGAGCATGACGGTCGAGAGAGTGCACGGCACGGTCTTCTCGTCGCTCTCCCGGCTCCGCGCCGTCCCGGTCGAGCGTCGACGCCGGCGCGCGCACTCCCCCGTTCCCCATGTTGGTCAGGTCGTCGGCCAGGCGATGCGCGCGGACGAGAGCTGGAGGGGGTTCGTGTGGAACCCCGGCACCGAGGTGATGACGGATCTCGGGCGCTTCGCGAGGACGGGAGTCGTGGGCTGCGGACATCAACGACGCCGGGAACGTCGTCGGGACGTCGTCGGTCGAGCCGGCTCCGCCGGTTTCCTGTGGTCGGCACGCACGGGTCGCATGACCGCGGTGCCCGGGATGGCGTGGGGACCGGCATCAACGAGCGCGGCGACGTGGCTGGCTGGCAGGTGACCGAGACCGGTACGAGGCGGCCGCCGTGTGGCCGCGGTCCCTCGGGTCGGTCGTGCGCCTTCCGGCCCTCGACGCCGGGCAGCCGCCGGACATCGGCCCGGGCGGGTGGTCGTCCCCCGGGGACATCTCTGACGAGGTCGCGGTCGCCGGGCGGGCGTACGGGTACCGGGACGACGGGAGCTTTCTCGAGACGCCCGTGATGTGGGCGCCGCGCCGGTCCTGAGCGTCGCGCACCGCCGACGCAGCACGGGCGAGGGCGGACGCGGGCAGCTCGCCTGGGCCCGAGCGGGGCTCCCGGCGTCGGTGTGGGGCGCTGGTCCTGCTCGACCGCTCCCCCGCCTGCGTTCCTGCGGCCCGCGCTCCGAGGTCCGACGTTCGCGTGGCCGGGTGATGTGGGTGGTGCACGGCAGACTGCCCGCATGGGCGGCCTGAGCTTCGCGGACGAGGTCGACGTCAGCCCCGACTCGCCGCTGCTTCCCGTGTTCGTCGAGTGGGTCACCGTGCTGACCGGCGAGAAGTCCCGGGCCACGGTCCGCGCGTACGTCGCCGACGTCCAGCTCGTCGCACGCCTGCTGACGGAGATCCTCGGGCGCGAGGTCCCGCCGTCCCTGGACGGCACCGCCTCGCAGCGGGTGCCGGCGGGTGTGAGCCCGACGACCTATCACGAGACGGTCCGGCTCGTGTCCGTGCTGACGCTCGGCGACCTCCACCCGCGTCACCTCGCGGAGGCGTTCGCCGCGTTCGGGTCGCGGGCCCCGGACCGGCGCCGCGTCGTGCGGCCCGGGATCGACCCCGAGCCTCGGCGGGCGGCGACCCGCCGGCGTGCCGCGGCCGCGTGGACGGCCTTGTGCGAGCACGCACGTGCCCATGGCCTCCTGGCCGCGAACCCGATGAAGGACCCCCGGATCAGCAAGGGCCCGAAGCCCACCTACTCCCCCACGCCGTTCGAGCTCCACGAGGCCGAGCGTCTGCTGCGGACCGTCGCCACGCCCGACGTCGCCCGGACGTCGCGACGCCCGTGGCCCGCCCGCGACCTCGCGCTCGCGTCCGTCCTCCTGACGTCGGGGATCCGGCTCTCGGAGGCCTGTGCCGTCACGGTCGGCGACGTGCGCGACCTGACCGGGTCACCCCACCTGCACGTGCTCGGCAAGGGCAACAAGCACCGCACCGTCCCGCTCGCCCGGGCGACGGTCGGGACCGTCGAGGCCTACCTCGCGCAGCGCGAGGACACCCTCGCCCGACCGGGGGCCTCCGAGGCGCTCTTCGTGCAGCGCGACGGACGCCCGTTCACGCCACGCGCGATGCAGCACCTCGTCTACCGCTGGTACGCGCGCGCCGGGATCACACCCCGCGGCGAGTCGTGCGTGCACGCGCTGCGGCACACGTTCGCGACGCAGCTCGTCAACAGTTCGGCGTCGATCGTCGAGGTGATGGAGCTGCTCGGGCACGAGAGCCTCGACACCACGAAGAGGTACCTGCAGTCGGTCGGGCACGGCCTGCGCGACGCGGTCGAGGCGAACCCCGGCGCGCACCTGGTGCACGAGGTCACGCGTCCCGACCCGGTCGTCGACGCGCGGCGCTGACGCAGGCAGCACGGTGCCGGGCAGGACAGTGCCGGGCACCGCCGCGGGCGTCCCCGGAGCGCGACCGGTCCGGGGACGCGCACCGCGCGCACGCGTCAGGCGCGGGCGTCCTCGAGGCGGCCCAGCGCGCGGACGTCCCGGACGCTGACCTCGGCGACGCGGGGGTCCTCGGCGGCGAGGGCGGCGCGGACGGTCTGGAACGACAGCCGCAGGCCCCGGGCACTGATCGCGAGCCCGGCCGGGGCGATGACGCCGGTGCGGCGGTCCTTGCCCGGGTGGATCCGGATCCACAGCGCTGCCGGGTCGGAGCCGCTGAGCCGGCGCACGACGTCGCTCCGGGCGGCGAGCCACACCTCGAGCGAGCGGCGGGCGGGGTCCGGCAGCGGGACGGTCCCGCCGCGCAGGGTCACGACGTCGTGGCGCGGCCCCAGGTCCTCGACACGCAGCCGGGCCAGGTCGTTCTCGCCGGCACCGGTGGCGGCCAGCAGGTGCACGTGCGCGGAGAACCGAGCCCACACGGCGGCGGGGACTCCCCAGGGGCTTCCCGACGACGCCATCGACAGCAGGTACCGGCCCGCGCGCGGGTCGTGGACCGCTGCTGCGGTGTCCGGCCTGCTCAGGGCGTCCCCGACGTCGGCGAGCCCGGGCACGAGGTGGTGGTCCCGGACGAACTCGGTGAGCGCCCGCGCGGCGCTCGCGCGCGCCCGGACGCCGGCGACGGACGCGGGTCGTCCGTCCTCGGGCGTCTCCCGGGCGGCGAGCCACGCAACGAGGGCCTCGGGCTGCAGCGCGTCCAGGGCCTGGGCGCGCCCGGCCTCCTCCGCGTGCTCGCACAGGTCGCGCAGGGCCCACCGCCGCTGACGCTGCGTCGACGCGGACGCCTCGAGCCCGGCCAGGTACCGGTCGGTCACGTCGTGGACGGTCAGGGTGCGACCCGCGCTGCTCATGGCACAGGTGTACCGGTTCTCACCCACACCGCGTGGACGGGGCCTCGTCCGGTTCTGAGTTTCGATAACGGAAACATGCCCCTCGCCTCCCTTTCCTTGCTGACGCGCGCAGCGCGCGCGCCGGGCTGGCCGAACGGCGCCACGAGGAGGGATGACAAGGCGTGTTTCCGTTATCGTACCCGCGGTGTGTATCCCCTGTCGTATCGGCACGGACGGTCCTCGACTCGAGGCCGGAGGACTCGCCACCGCCTTGGGCGGTCCTCCCCGTCCGGGCCCCCTGCACAGGACATCCCCGCCGCTCACCCCCACACTGTGCGCATGCGCAGCATCGGAATCGAGGAAGAGTTCCTGCTCGTCTCCCCCGACGGGACCCCACGGGCGGTCGCCGCCGCCGTCCTGCAGCACGCGTCCGCGCGCATGCCCGAGCCCGCCCCGGACTCCACACCCGGCGGCGAGCTCGAGAAGGAGTTCACGCAGGAGCAGGTCGAGACCTCCACGCACCCGTGCACCGAGCTCGACGCCCTGCTGACCGAGGTCCGGTCAGGCCGCGCCCGGGCCGACGCGTCCGCCCAGCACGCGGGCGCCCGCGTCGCCGCTCTCGGGACCGCACCCCAGCGCGTCGCGGCCACGGTCATCGCGAACCACCGGGCGCGGCAGATCCGGACGGAGTTCGGGCAGGTCGCGCGCGACCAGCTCACCTGCGGGTGCCACGTCCACGTCGAGGTGCGGGACGACGACGAGGGTGTCGTCATCCTCGACCACCTGCGCCGCTGGGCGCCGGTGCTCCTCGCCCTCAGCGCGAACAGCCCCTACTACCAGGGCGAGGACACGAGCTACGCGAGCTTCCGGTCCCAGGTGTGGGGACGGTGGCCGACGGCCGGCCCGACCGCGCCCTTCGGCGACGTCGGGACGTACCGCGCCGTGGTCCGCGACCTGCTGGCGAGCGGGACCATCCTGGACGACGGGATGATCTACTTCGACGCCCGGCTGTCCGCGCGCTACCCCACCGTCGAGGTGCGCGTGCCGGACGTGTGCCTCGACCCGGCCGACGCGGTGCTGCAGGGGGCCCTCGTGCGCGCGCTCGCCGACACGGCCGTCGCCCAGGCGGACGGGCCACCCGTGCTCGAGCAGCCGCGGACCGAGGTCCTGCGCGTCGCCGCGTGGCGTGCGGCACGCTCCGGCCTGAGCGGCGGTCTCGTCGACCCCCTGCACGGCACCACCGTTCCCGCCGCCGACGTGGTCGCCGGGCTGCTCGCGCACGTGCGGCCGGCGCTCGAGGCCTGCGGCGACCTCGAGTGGGTCACGAGCCACCTCAAGGAGGTGCTCGCGCGCGGGAACGGCGCGATCCGGCAGCGCCGGTGGCGCGAGGAAGGCGCGGACGACTCGGCGCTCGTCGCACGCGCGGTCGAGGCGACGCTTGCCTGAGACTGGTCCCATGACCCCCGAGCCGGACGGCATCCCCGGCACCTCGCACCCCGCCGCGCCGTCGGGGACGGACCCCGCACGGACCGCGCCCCCGACGGCCGCGCCCACCACGTCCGCCCGTGCCGGCGACGCCGGCCTGCTGCGCCGCATCGGTGCCCTCCTCGCCCCGCACCGCGGTGCCCTGCTGCTGGTCGCGCTCTCGATCGTCGTCGCGTCCGTGCTCGGGATCGTCACGCCGTTCCTCACGCAGCGCGTGTTCGACGACGCGCTGTTCCCGGTGGACGGCTCCGGCGTCGACCTGCCCCTGCTCACGTGGCTCGTCGCCGCGATGATCGTCATCCCGCTGCTCAGCGCCGCGATCGGCGTGGGCCAGACCTACCTGACGACCAAGATCGGCAACCTCGCGATGGCCGACCTGCGCGGCCGGCTGTTCGAGCACCTCGAGCGGATGGAGCTCGCGTTCTTCACCGCGACGAAGACCGGCTCCATCCAGTCGCGCCTCGCGAACGACGTGGGCGGCGTCCGCTCCGTGCTGACCACGACGGCGTCGTCGATCCTCTCGAACACCGTCACCGTGCTCGCCTCGCTCGTCGCGATGCTCCTGCTGAGCTGGCAGCTCACGGTCGTCGCCGTCGCGCTCATGCCGGTGTTCATCGTGCTGCAGCGCCGCGTCGGCGCCCGTCGGCAGGTCATCGCGCGCCAGACGCAGGAGTCGCTCTCGGACATGACGGCGATCACCGAGGAGGCGCTGAGCGTCTCCGGGGTGCTGCTGACGAAGGTGTTCAACCGCTCGGACACCGAGATCGCGCGGTACCGGGCGGAGAACGACCGGCAGGTCACCCTCCAGGTGCGGCAGGCGATGGCCGGGCAGGGCTTCTTCGGCGTCGTCACCGCCTTCATGGCGATCACCCCCGCGCTCGTGTACCTCGTCGCGGGCTACATGATCGACGGACGCGCGGGGACGGCGACGCTGACCGCCGGCACGCTCGTGGCGTTCTCGACGCTGCAGGCCCGCCTGCTCATGCCCGTCATCTCCCTCATGCGCGTCGCGCTCGACGTGCAGACGTCGCTCGCCCTGTTCCGGCGGATCTTCGAGTACCTCGACCTGACGCCCGCGATCACGGACCGCCCTGGTGCCGTGCACCTCGACCCGCAGGGGACCCGGGGTCGGGTCGAGCTCGACCACGTGTGGTTCCGGTACCCGCCCCCGCCCCGGCTGACGCAGCCGCCTCCGGCACCAGGAGGTCGCGGCGGCGGCTCCGGCATGCGTGGGGCGATGGCCGGTCTCGCTGCACCGTCCGGCGGCGGGCACCCCGGCGGCGGCGGGCCGGTGCGCCTGCCCCGTGACGAGCCGGCTGCGGCCACGGGCGACGCGCTCGCCGGGTCGCGGCGGCGCGCCTGGGCCGTGCGCGACGTCTCGCTCGTGGTCGAGCCCGGACAGCTCGCGGCGTTCGTCGGCCCGTCCGGGGCGGGCAAGACGACCCTCAGCTACCTGGTCCCGCGGCTGTACGAGGTCGACCGGGGCGCCGTGCGCGTCGACGGCCACGACGTCCGGGACCTGACGCTGTCGAGCCTCGCGGACACCGTCGGCATGGTCACGCAGGACCCGTACCTGTTCCACGCGACGATCGCGGACAACCTCCGCTACGCCCGCCCCGACGCGACCGACGACGAGCTCGTCGAGGCGTGCCGGGCCGCGAACATCCACGACCGGATCGAGGCGTTCGAGCACGGCTACCGGACGCTCGTGGGTGAGCGCGGCTACCGGCTGTCCGGCGGGGAGAAGCAGCGCATCGCGATCGCGCGCGTCCTGCTCAAGGACCCCCGCATCCTCATCCTCGACGAGGCGACGTCCGCGCTCGACACCGCGTCCGAGCGGCTCGTGCAGGGTGCGCTCGCCCGGGCGGTGCGGCAGCGCACGACCCTCGCGATCGCGCACCGGCTCTCGACGATCCGCGACGCGGACGTCATCTTCGTCGTCGACGACGGCCGCGTGGTCGAGCGCGGCTCGCACGAGGAGCTCGTGACCGCTCCGGACGGGCTCTACGCACGTCTGTACGCCGAGCAGTTCGGGGGCGGGCGGGTCGAGGCCCGGTTCTCCGACGGGGTGATGTTCACCGACGGTGTCGTCCTCGCCCAGCCGGCGCCGCCGCACGCCTGACCGTCGGCGCCCGCCGCGCGCCACCCACAGGCCCGGCACGTGTCGCCTCGACCGCCGCCCGCGCCGGTGGGCCGCGACCCCGGCGCCCCGGTCCGCGACCGTCACGCCATGAGCTCCGACGACGACCAGCTGCTCCCCCGCCCGCGCCCCCACCGGGAGACCCTCCCGCCGGACGAGCCCCTTCCCCACTCCCCCGAGAACGCACGGGCCGGCCACCGCGCTCCCCCGCCACCCGGCCCGCACGCGACACCCGCGGTGCCGCCGGATCCCTGGGACGCCCTCCGCCTCCCGGAGCACGGTGCGCCCGACGCGGTCGGCCGCACCCTCGAGAGCGTCGACGAGGCTCTCGCGCTCCTGCTCGGCCTCGTCGGCCGCGACCGCTCGGGACCGCCGGCCCTGTGGTTCGTCGTGCTCGACGCGGACGACCGGGTGCTCCCCGTCGTCCTGCCGATCCCCGAGGTGCCGCTCGTCGCCGACCCCGTCGTGGCGTCGAACCTCCTGCACGTCCTCGCCTCCGTCCTCGAGCACGACGCTCCCGGAGGCTCGCTGCTCGTGGCGTACGTCCGACGCGGCGGCGGGGACCGCGGCGCGTTCGAGGGCGGGTGGTCGCGTGTGCTGCAGGCGGAGGCCGGGCGGGTCGGCGTGCGGATCCGGGCCGAGGCGGCCCTCGGACAGGACCGCGCCCGGGTCCTCGACCCACGCTGGTGACCCGCATCACGCGCGAGCGGGTCGCCCGCGAGGGGCCCCGACCGACCCCGACCGGCCGGTAAGCGAGACGTCCGTCACACCCCCGTGGCACCCCGAGCAGGGTTTCGTCCGGGTATGCCCGGCTCTGCATCTGCGCTGCTCCTGGCCCCGCGCGCGTTCACGAGACCTTCACGGCAGACTGGAACACCCAGGGTCCCTCCATCGTTGAGCCCGGTGGAAGATCTCGTAAGGCAACAGCACGGAGGTCCACAGATGTCGAACCGGTCACTGCGCGGTATGCGCATCGGTTCTCACAGCATGGAGACCGAGGACGGCGTCGAGTTCGCCCCTCGCCTCCAGGCGCACTACGACTGTCCCAACGGTCACACCATCATCCTCCCGTTCTCCGTCGAGGCCGACGTCCCGCTCGTCTGGGAGTGCCGCTGCGGTGAGGAGGCGCTCCTGCGCGACGCGTCGCGTCCGGAGCCGAAGGCCGGCAAGCCGCCGCGCACCCACTGGGACATGCTGCTCGAGCGACGGACGGTCAAGGAGCTCGAGGAGCTCCTCGACGAGCGTCTCGGACTGCTCCGGGCGGGCAAGCTGCGCCGCAGCGCGTGACGCCGTGACGGCGTCCGCACCGCGATGAGGTGAGGATCAACGAAGGGCGGGTACCGGCTGATGCCGGTACCCGCCCTTCGTCGTGCAGCCCCCGCGTTCGTCGCTGCGCGCACGGTCCGGCAGGTGCGGCGCCTGGTCTCAGCCGACGCCGTCCGGCCGCTCTCCCCGCCGGATGCGCCGCGCGCCCGCCATCCCGGTCACCACGACGCAGAGCGCGAGAGCGTCGACGACCCACGCCGGCCACCCGCCCAGGCGCGACGCCACCGTCAGCGAGTCCCGCAGCGGCAGGGACGCGACGAGCTGCTCCGCGGTGAACAGCCCCGTCTGCTGGCTCACGACGCCGTTCGGCTGGATCACCGCGCTCACGCCCACCGTCGAGATCTGCACCGTCGCCCGCCCGTGCTCGACGGCCCGCACACGGGACATCGCGAGCTGCTGCGTCGACTCGGCGGTGTACCCGAACGACGCGTTGTTCGTCTGCACGACGAGCACCTCCGCGCCCGCCCGGACCGCGTCCCGGGGCAGCGCGTCGTACGCGACCTCGAAGCAGATCACGTCGCCGATGCCGACGACGCGACCCAGCCGCTCCGACTCGAGCGGCACGAGCCCGACCTTCGTGCCCGGCAGCATGTCGTTGCGGACGAGGTCCACCGCAGAGGAGAACGGCCGCACGAGCGACCGGAGCGGGATGTACTCGGCGAAGGGCGCGGGGTGCTGCTTCGAGTACGTCGCCACGACGCCTTGTGCGGGCACCCACAAGACCGCGGTGTTGTACCGGTCCCCGGACTCGGGGTACTCGACCGTCCCTACGAGCATCGGCGCCCCGACCGCCTGCGCCGCGGCGTCGATCTCCTCCGCGGCCGCCGCGTCCACCTGCGGGTCGACGTCCGTCCCGTTCTCGGGCCACAGCACCAGGTCGAGCTCGCCGGGCTCCACCTGCTCGAGGAGCGCGTGGGTCCCGACGGCGTGGTTGTGCAGCACCTCGCGCTGCTGGGCGAACGCGTCCAGGCCCGGGGTGGGGACGTTGCCCTGCACGGCTCCGACGCGCAGGCTCCCCGCCTCGGCGTCCGACGGGAGCGGCACCAGGAGCGCCCCGACGACGACGGCGAGCGCAGCGCCCACCCGCAGCGCGGTGCTCCCCACCGCGAGCCGGCGGGCCGCGAGGACGGCGAGGGCGAGCAGGACGCCGATCATGGCCGTGAGGAGCGACAGGAGGGGCGCGCCGCCCCACGAGGCGTAGGCGAGGACCGGTGAGTCGGCCTGGGAGAACGCGAGCCGGCCCCAGGGGAACCCGCCGAAGGGCCACGCGGACCGCAGCTCCTCGACGGCGACCCAGAGCACCGCGAAGACGATCAGCTGGAGCCGGGCGTCACGCCACACGGCGTTGCCGCGCCGCGCCCAGCTCCACGCGGCGCCGAAGAGCGCGACGAAGCCGGCCTCGACGACGGACAGCGCGACCCACGGCACCGGGCCGACGGCGTAGTCGGCCCACGCGATGTGCGGGAGGAAGAAGACGAGGCCCCAGACGAGGCCGAGCAGGGCGTTCCACCGGGCGCTGTCGCGCCGCATCGCGAGGAACAGGGCGGCGACCGCGAGGTAGGCCGTCCCCCACCACCCCACGTCGGGGAACGCAGCCCAGGCGAGCACGCCGCCGACGGCGGCGAGCGCGAGGCTGAGCGCACGCGAGGGCTCTCGGGCTGGCACCGCAGAAGCCTACGTCAGCCGGGTGACCCGGCCGACCGGCCCGCGTGTCCTTCGTGCCGGACGCCACGACCGTGTGGTGCGGCGTACGTTTTCTACTGAACACGCGGGCCCAGCCGGGTCCTCCTGTACGGGCGGCGGGCCCTGGGTGCCTGAGCGCATCTCCGGACCGACCGTCGTCCGCCAGAGCGGAACACCACGTGAACCTACCGGCTGCGCAGCACGTGTCAAGGCCGTGTCGTCGCAGGTCATGCGTCTAGCGGCAGGTCAGCGTGGCCGGTCGCGGCGTGTCGTCCCCGGACGCCCCGGCGTGTCGCCCGGTGTGTCGTCGTGACGGCCGACACGTCCGCCCGTTGGGGTGGTGCTCCTGCGGGGTCAGCCGAGCTCGTCGTGCAGGACGACGCCCGCACGCACCGTGCGCAGGCAGCGCGGGGCCGGTGCGCCGGGGCTGACGTCGGGCAGGAGCGGTGTGCCCGCGCGGGCGTCGGTGCTCCACGCGGAGACCCGCCCGTCCGCGGCCTGGACGGTGAGGTGCTCGGCCCGCCACACGGCGAGGTGCGCGGGCGCTCCGAGCCGGATCTCCCCCGCGCCGGTGTGGTCGAGACCCGCGGCCCGCCAGCCGCCCCGCGTGTGCGCGCGGAACGCCGCGCGGGCGGAGATGCGCTGGTCGGGGGCATGGTGCGTGACGGCGGCCCGCACGGCGCCCCAGGGGTCGAACGGCGTGACCGGCGAGTCCGAGCCGAAGGCCAGCGGGATGCCGGCGGCGGCGAGGTCGGCCAGGGGGTGCAGGGCGTCGGACCGGCCCTCGCCGAGCCGACGGGAGTACATGCCCCCGGCACCGCCCCACGCGGCGTCGAACGCGGGCTGGGTGCTGACCCGCACGCCGAGCAGCACGAGGGCGGCGAGCGTCGGGGCGTCGATCATCGAGGCGTGCTCGAGCCGGTGACCCGCGCCGCGGATCGCGCCGACCCCCTCGACGTCCACGGCGGCGCGCAGGCCCACGAGGACCTCGTCCATCGCGCGGTCGCCGATCACGTGGAAGGCGGCGTGAGACCCGGCGCGTGTGACCGCGGCGACGTGGTTGCTCACCTGGCCTGCCGTGAGGTGCAGGACGCCGCCGGGGTGCTCGGCGCCGGCGGGGGCGTCCGTGTACGGCGAGCGCAGCGCGGCGGTGCGGGAGCCGAGCGAGCCGTCGACCGACAGGTCACCCCCGATCCCGGTCAGCCCGGGGATCGCCGCGAGGAGCTCGCGGGCGTCGTCGCTCGTCACGCACAGCTCGGCGCGGTAGCCGGCGACGTGCGGCAGGCCGGAGGCGGCGTCGGCCGTCATCCCGAGCAGGGCGACGAGACCCTCGCGGGTGTCCACGTGCGGTGCGCTGTGCTCGTGCAGCGCGACGATGCCGGCGGCTGCCGCGCTCCGGAGCACGCGCGTGTAGAGCGCGTCGCGCCGGGCCGCGTCGACGTCCCGGGCCCCGTCGCGCGCGGCGTGGTGCGCGTCGAGCGTCACGAGGCCGTCGTCGCGCCAGCCGCGCAGCGCCGGGAGGCCGAGCGCCTCGGCGAACGACGTCGAGACGACGGCCGAGTGCACGTCGACGCGGGCCAGGTAGACGGGTGCGCCGCCGGCGGCCCGGTCGAGCTCGTCGCGGGTGGGCGCACGGCCCTCGGGCCAGGCCAGCTCGTCCCAGCCGTGGCCGAGGAGCGGGAGGCCGGCACGGTCCCCGCCCGCGGCCCGGACCTCCTCGGCGGCGGCGTGCACCGCGTCGAGCGCGTCCTCGAGCGACGTCACGCCGGCCGCGGCCGACAGGTCCACGCCCTC